>CP058706.1:0-982500 GCA_013414725.1 Coxiellaceae bacterium
ATTATTTTCTTTATGGGCGAAAACGCAGTATCTTGGCAAATTTATAGCCCTCGCCTACGGCTTGACCCAGTGCTGTCCAGAAAAAGTTATCCATTATTCGTCGTCATTGCGAGCTGATGCATCCCCACAAATTTTTATGTAAACAGTTGAATTAATCTCTTACTAGCTCTCTCGTCATCCCGCGACGAAGACCGCGGGATCCATCAGGCAATACGCACTCCACACAATAACCCTGGTTCCCGCGGTCTTCGCCGCGGGATGACGGCATTTATTTTTACACCTTCAGCCAAATACTTAATCTTGACAGCAATGATGGCGCTTACTTCATCCCTACTCCTCGTCCGAGGAAGATGGTTCAGGTGAAGGCTGGGTAGCATTATCGCCCTGATTGAAAGATTTAATCTTCACACTATTATTTAAGAATTGAATCACAATCACACCTTTGTCGCTCTTCCAACTGGCACTGGTACCAGACAATTCACCAAAACTCATGCTGGTCACATCACTGGGTTCACCTAATATTTGTTTCACTTGTTCGAAGGTCATACCAGGTTGGATTTTATTATAGTTGTCGACATTCACTTTAGAAGAGAGCTGGCAGGCAATCAAGGTAGCCGCCAATGAGGCAGCAATCATAAGACGAAGAATTTTTTTAAGCATCGGCAATTCCTTTCCTGATAAATGGTTGGCTCAAAGCACCCTAAACATTATAGTCGGATTTAATCATGAAGCACCTAAAAATAGAATTGTCCTGTTTTTAATCAATAGATTAATAAGAAATGCATAAATTATTCATTTTAATTGACCGATAAGGCTTTTCCGTTAAAATACCCTCTGTGTCATAACCCCAACTATTAAAATTGCATGCAAGCACCTAGCCTTAGTGACATATTAAAGCGTTTGATGTTCATCCATGACATCAAAACGACTGAACTAGCACGACGCATCGATGTCCCGCAACCGACACTGCAGCGGATCGTTGCTGGTACTAGCACCAATCCTCATATCAGTACTCTTATTCCACTGGCTAAGTTCTTTAACGTGACTGTTGACCAACTCAGAGGCATAGCTCCTATCCCTGAACTCGAATCCACCCAGCCAAACCCAGCGGTTCCAAGCGGGCTTTGTGCTGTGCCTTCGTTAGAATGGGAGGAAGTCGGCGAATGGCTCAAACAATCCATGTACTTAAATGACAAGCCTGAGCGGCCCAAGCTTTATATTGAGGGCCCGCTTAGTGCAAAAAGTTATGCCTTGACAGTCAATGACAATGCCATGTATCCGATGTTTCCCAAAGGCACTCAGATTATTGTGGATCCTGAACAGACGGCACAACCACGTCAATACGTCATCGCCTGGCTAACGAAACAAAATACAGTGGTATTGCGTCAATTATTATTAGCTGAGGAAAAACAATTATTAAAAGCATTACATCCTGATCTAGAAAAATACCCCATGCAGTTACTGCAAGAAAACGACCAAATCTGCGGAGTTGTCGTCCAAGCAAGGCGCAATCTGGTGATGGAGGAAGATGCGAGTATTCTTTAGTTATGCTATAGTTGTTGTCGACTAATGTGGCGTGTAAGAAAAGGAACATCAGGTATGCGCAACCGTAAATTCACCAATATATCGGCTTATGTCCGTTGGTTTATTACGCAATATCAACAAGTTCAGCAATCCCGAGAGGATGCCTACCGCATCATCGGGGTAGAAACTGACGCAACTAACCATACAAAACTCGTGGTGCAAGTCGTTGGCAAAAGCACCACTTTTAAATGCACTCCTGAGGAAATTGCCGCCGATGACCGCCTTTTAAGCTTGTTTTCCCGGCATGATGTACGCACCATTACTTATTATGCCTGCCAAGAAATTAAAAAGCCAAAACACCGTATTGTGATGCAGTCTTTTTTGCCAAANTTAAATAAGATGATTTTCAGTATCTTACGTCCTAGTGACGGTAAAGTTGTCCAAAAGACCGCCGATGAGATCAGTACTGACCGTCCCCTGCTCAATAGCCTCAGCCAAGCCGATGCCCACTTGGTAGGGTATACCAGTGGCACAGAACAAACGGCTAATGAGGCCAAGCAAATCGAGACATTACTGCGTCAAGACTGACTTCCAAAACCCACGAAACTGCTCTCTCCAGGTGAGACTTCCATTTTTCAATGCCTTAAGCTTTAGTTAAGACAACCTCTGTTATCATGAGATGACTACTAAACCGAAATAATTTACTTAAAAAGCAGCTTCGGAGATGCCTCATGCGTGAATATAGTTACCAAAAAATTACTCGTGATATCGAAAGCCCTCATAAAATAATTATGATTCCCAATGGGAAAATACACGAGAATCTCGAAGAAGAAGACTTTATTGCCTTAAGCAACTTAGAAGCTATTTTAAATAATCACAATCCAGTAGGCGTAGAAAACCTGGGCCCTCAAGGGACTGAATCTATGCGCCAGATAATCAACTTGAGTAAATTTCTTGCTGTTGCTGATGTTGACAGAAAACGATCACCGGAGGGTTTTGGCGCAAAAGACCTGATTACTTATTTAGTCAGCTACTCGATTGGTGGTGTCGCAACTTACACATTTTATGGCCTTGCTGAAAAAGCTGCCCGCTTACTTCCTTTATACCCTGATGCAATGAACCGCGCTTTGGCCCGACCAGGATCTATGGGATTAAATACTTTAATTAACGGTTTTTATTTTGGTAAGACAGTCAAAGAATTTCTTTTCCCCAGAGATTACAAATCCGTAAAAGAAGCCGTCGATTGGTTAAAAATCCTGATAACTCCACTCGAGCAAAAATACTGGGTGCTCTTGATTATGGCGCAGTATTACTATTATCAGCTGGTTCTTCTATTGCTTTCTTAATTATTTCGCTTGAAAACAACGGTGATTCCAATCTTAATAAGGGGCTTTCGAGTGTCTCGTTCACTTCTTATACCGCGCTTCATTGGAGTGGTGGTAAGGATTTACGCTACGAAATCATCCCATGGACATTAACACCTTTTATCAAAATACATCAATGGCGCAAAAAAAGACAAGATAAAGACCGGTTTAACTTAAAACAAATGGCAGCCACTTTGAAAAGCGGCATGATACAAAGCCTAACCTCTGCAAAAGATAATATTGCTGAAAAAACTCAAGTTGATCCAGACAATGAGGTCTTAAAAATACTTATGCAAAGATGAAAAATGAGACGGGCATAAAAACAAAAGAGTTGTTAAATACATTTGAGTTATTAAAAGATATTTGTCAAGAATTTAGTACAGCTCCTAGTCCTCAATCCACGTTAGCGAAAGTGGCAAAAGATTTAATCAGGCTTTTTTCATTGCTGGCATGGGAACCTCTTTAATTGGTTATACCTGGACAACCATCAAAGAAATACGTGATCTAGGCACAAGCATTGAAAAAGCAATCAAAGCCCCCTTGGTCCGCAAAGTTGCTTTTAATGAACCTATGAAATATGTATACGGGTCAATCGCGAGCACACCATTACTTGCTCTTTGTGTACAAAGTAGTATTAGTACTGCCAATAAAATTAACGGTGGGATTAGTCATTTCATCAACGGGTTTTCAATCAATCATATGAAAGAAACCTGGCAAAACCTCTCGCTTGCAAACATACACAGCGGTATGTCAGCAGGAATTCAACAGTTAAAGACCAGTTATGAAACCCGCGAATCGCTTTATCTTTGGTATAAAACTAACTGGGACATTTTAAAGAAGAACGGTGTGGCCCGAGTACAAAAATACATGCAACTAGCATTACATGCACAAAACAACCCAGTAAAAATGTTTTTATTAACGGCTTTTGTTTGGTGGCTTTCTTATTGGTCAACTCAACCTTCATTAGACCTTAACCATGATGCATTAATAACGGAAGCTCATAGCAAAATTGCTTATGATTCAACAATGCCATTTACCATTGTTTTTACCATGCTATTTAATTCTTCCCCTATTGGCGCGGTGTTAAAAGATCTGTGGGAAAAAATACAAATTTGGTTAAAAATAGCACGGATAAAAAATTATTTAATCAATTACTGGAAAAAGTCCGTACTAAGCTCGAAGAAGGAGAAGACCTCGATACTGAACAAGCCATAACGCAGTTATTGTATTCTTCTGAATTCGAGGAAATCATCAACAAATTAACAAAAGAATTAAACTTCTCCGATGCTGAAATTAACTCGATTTTTCCTGAGGCAGAACGTAACAAAATTCAACGAGACTTTAACCGGCGAAATTTGATTCTTAATGAAATTCATTTAGAAAAATTCTTAGAAAACCAAATCGATATGATCAGCAGCTACGATGATTTTCGGTTCTTAGAATCCTTAGAAATGATTGCTAACATGAATGGTGGCGAAGAAATATTGGAATTATGGTTCACCAGCCAAGGCGACACCGATACAACTGCGAAAAATCAGTCGCTGATATATTGGGCGCAGATGTTTGCGCACTCTATCATATTGATTCTTTCAGTGCCGCTGTTAAATTCATTGTGAATAAACACAAGGAAATCGAAGCAAAAGATGAGGCAGCAAAACAGAAGAAAACAGCAGGCGTTGAAAAACGCTTCCAGTCGGAGATGTGGAAAACACCGGATGGTTCAAAACGACCCATTAACGAAACAACGCCATTATCAGAAAGCACACTAAGCACACCTGTTGTTTATAGTTCCATCTAGTCATGTAGGGTGGATCAAGCAAAGCGGATCCACCAACTCATACCCTAACAGGAACGGTGGATCCGCTTTGCTTGATCCACCCTACTTAAAATGGCAATAACTTTTAATCAATGAATCCCACCGCTTTGATCACCCAAACTGATCCAGCCTCGTGTATAACGTTGTAGCACCACTTGTGCATGATGACTGCCTGTCATGCGCCACAAATCTTCTGCTTGTAAAGGCGACAAAGGCATTGCCTCACCATCTAATTCACGCATGTACTGCAACGTGTCCATTAACAATACAAAATGAATTTCTAATGAATTAAACAACGCTGCATTGGTTTGTTTTGCTAACAATGCCAAATCATGATAAGCACGTTGACCTAGTCTGACATAATAACTGACTGTGACATGTCGACGTGTTGCACGTTCTGGAAACAAACCTGAAAATAATAAACAGCGGTCACCAATCTCACGCAATTCTTGCTGTTGTTGGCTATTGTTCTGATAGCGTTGCATCAAATAATCCAACGCAAAAGTCGTTTCCGCAATCTCCGGCTTGTCGATGAAATGTTGTAATAATAAAATCAAATAAGATTCCAACTCATCGTCAANGCGGCTGACCATTTTTCGTTCTGCCTCTTGCACCAACGCATGCCATTGCGCCAATGAAGTAGGCGCTAAACTGAGTTTTTCCATCATAACCTCCAGGCCTCCCTGGCAAAACGAACATTCCTTGTTCATATTATAATTTTAGCCCATTTCAAGCCTCTCAGCCTTGATAAAAAAACCAATAAATACAATAACTTAAAGATAATAATCGCCCTCTGCTCGCTTGATTTGACCAAAAATGGGGTCTGACCCTATACTGGGGTTTTGGTCTTTGATTGAGTGCAATATGCTAACTGCTTATCCACCTATTCAACCCTACGCCTACCATCGCCTCACGGTGTCGTCATTGCATGACTTATATCTTGAGGAAGCTGGTAACCCTGATGGTGTGCCCGTCGTTGTTTTGCATGGGGGCCCGGGTGCTGGCTGTAATGAAGACCAACGCCGGCTATTTGACCCCAGCTTCTACCGCATTGTTCTCTTCGACCAACGTGGTGCCGGCCGTTCAACGCCCCATGGGGAAATCAAAGAAAATGATACTCAGGCATTGATAGGCGACATTGANAAAATCCGGCATTTCCTGCGAATAGAGCGTTGGTTGGTTTATGGTGCGTCTTGGGGCTCTACTCTAGCACTGGCTTATGCGCAAATGCACCCTGCACATGTTTTAGGCCTTATCGTCCGCAGCGTGTTCTTGGCAAGGCCAAAAGATATTAGCTGGTTATATGCNCCTCAAGGTGGCAAACGCCTGTTTATTGATCACTGGGATGAATTTACCAGCATTTTACCCGCTACCCAACGCCATGATCCACTTGCAGGCTATTATGCTTTGTTGACTGGGCCCAATGAAGTGTTACAAATGAATGCTGCTAAACATTGGTCAAAATGGGGTTGTTATTTTTTGACCATGAAAAGCTTACCGACGTTTCAGCCTATGGCCGATCACGGCACGTTGGCCCATGCTAAAATCGAATGCCACTATATGGCGAATCACTGTTTTCTAGCNCCTAACCAGCTGCTCGCCAATATGTCTAAGATCCATCACCTGCCGGGCATTATTTTGCACGGCCGCTATGATTTAGCTTGCCCATTAGACAATGCCTGGGAATTACACCGTGCTTGGTCAAACTCAACACTGACAATTGTCCCCGCTGCTGGCCATTCAAGCGGTGATCCCGGNCTTTTAAGTGCGATCATAAGGGCAACCCAAACGATGCAGGCACGATTGTTGTAAATTGATATCATTGACGACAGCATTCTAGTAACATCGAGTTCTTCAAAGCTATTGACACTCCGACCAATTTATTGCAAAGTTCCTCGTTTCAAACACACCTTTCAGCTGCAAAAATTGAATTTCCGAGGCGCGCTTTAACCATGGTCAAAACAATAAGATTATCAAAAATAATATTAACCTATGTCTTGGTCACCATTTTAAGCGTGTTGACAGGCTGCGCCAGCAATCCCAAAAATCCGCAAGACCCTTATGAAGGTTTTAACCGCAAAGTCTTTAAAATGAATACTGCCATTGATAAAACAGTGTTTCGACCTGTCGCCAAAGGCTATGACACCGTGACGCCGTCTTATGTAAAACGCCGTGTGACGAACTTCTTCTCTAACGTGGGCAATATTAATGTAATTGCCAATGATATTTTGCAATTACGGGTCAATAACACCTTATCAGACACAGGACGGTTTTTATTCAATAGCACTTTAGGCATATTTGGCTTGTTCGATGTGGCAACACCAATGGGCTTTCCTAAACGCCAAAATGATTTTGGCATCACGCTAGCAAGATGGGGTTACCATAACTCAGCCTACCTCGTAGTGCCCATCATCGGCCCTCGGACTGTGCGCGACGCAGCCGCAATTCCNCCGGACATATTGATGTCACCTTACACTTATGTACGACCCTACTATATAGGCTACGCGGCTTATTTGCTTAATGTGACTAATTTACGTGCAGCTCTATTGCCGACGGATAAATTAATTGATCAAGCTTATGATCCTTATGTGTTTGTACGTGATGCCTACTTACAAAACCGCCAAGCCACAATTAATCAGGCACTCGGCATTAGCACTACGGATACTTATGTTCCAGGTGACGAAGATTCTAGCAACGCAGCAGCAGGAAGCACCCAAACAACCACGAGCAATACGCAAACCAGTAGTTCTGGCCAACCGACATCTGTTCAAACTAAAGCCGAATTACCGATGCCTACTAAAACCAAAAGTTAGCAATGCTGCACATTGTTTTATTCCGGCCTGAAATTCCACCCAATACTGGGAATATTATTCGTCTTTGCGCCAATACCGGCGCTAGCTTACATTTGATTAAGCCGCTTGGGTTTGCCTGGGACGATAAACGACTAGTACGTGCCGGCTTGGATTATCACGAATTCGCGAGAGTGCAACAATACACCAGCTATGATGATTTCTTACAAACAATCAAACCCAACCGAGTTTTTGCTTGTTCAACGAAAGGTAAACAACGTTATTGCGATGTAACTTTTCGTGCAGACGATACTTTTTATTTGGCTGTGAAACCCGTGGTTTGCCGCCTGAATTATTGGCTAGTTTTTCACCTGAACAAGTACTGACAATTCCTATGCAACCACATAGCCGAAGTTTAAATTTATCGAATGCTGTTGCGGTAGTTTTGTATGAGGCCTGGCGGCAGTTAAATTTTGCCATAGCAGATTAAACTAGGCTATGATGGATTTCTTGACACTGTGTTTGTGACGAGCATTTTGCAAAAAAATTAGTGAGAAATACACTTATCTTCATTTGCCAAGGAAGGTAGCAATGGCAATACATTATTTAAGTAAACTTTTTGCACCGCAATCCATCGCGGTCATCGGCGCCAGTGTTCGCCCAAACGCAATTGGCACAAAAGTATTTTCCAATATAATCGAATGCGGTTATCAAGGAAAACTATATGCCGTTAATCCTAAATACACTGAGGTAAAAGACCGTCCTTGTGTTAAATCAATTCTTGAAATTAATGCTGTCATTGATTTAGTCATTATTGTCACACCAGCACACACCGTTACCGACATTTTAATAGAATGTGGTAAGAAACAAGTTCCCATCGCTGTCATTATCGCGGCTGGATTTGCTGAGATCGGCACGGAAGGAGAAAAACTACAAGATGATATTGCTAGCATCGCAAAACAATTTCACATTAACGTTCTAGGGCCAAACTGTCTTGGTTTTATTAGGCCATCACAACAACTCAATGCAACATTTAGTAATAATACGGCATTGCCTGGCAATATTGCTTTAGTCTCACAATCAGGTGCATTTTGTGCTTCTATTCTCGATTGGGCATTGCCGCANAAAATTGGATTTTCTGGTTTGGTTTCAATTGGCAATGCTATGGACATTGATTTTGCTGATTTATTAGATTTTTTTGCGTATGATACCGCTACACAAAGTATTTTACTTTATATCGAAGGCATTAAAAATGCACGCCGTTTTATGAGCAGTTTACGCCTTGCCACCCGCGTTAAACCTGTGATTGTGCTAAAAGCAGGACGGTTTGCTTCTGGATCTGCTGCAGCAATTTCTCACACAGGAGCATTGATTGGCGCTGATGATGTGTTCGATGCAGCTCTGCATCGAGCAGGCGCAGTGCGAGTTTTCACCATTGCCCAATTATTTGCTGCTGCAGAAATTTTATCACGTAATTATCAAATCGCAGGCAACCGATTGGCGATTGTCACTAATGGTGGTGGTTTAGGTGTGATGGCAGCAGACCGTGCTAGTGAATTGAATGTTGCGCTTCCCGCGTTAAGTACCACTAGCTTGCAAACTTTAAATCAACTATTGCCAAACTATTGGTCAAAACGCAATCCATTGGACATTTTAGGCAATGCAGATGCAGAACGTTATGCTAAAGTCATCGATGCTTGTATTGCTGAACCTGATATTGATGGTGTATTGGCCATGTTGACTCCGGTTGTTAATGCAGATCCTACCGCCACTGCAGAGAAAATTATTGCAGTAGCAAGCGCTAGCACAAAACCGGTATTAGCATGTTGGCTTGGAGGAGAACAAGTTGCTAGAGCACGTGAATTATTCTCTCAACACCGCGTGCCTGATTTTTCCGTGCCTGAAGCCGCCATCGAAGCATTTCATTATTTGGCTGCCTATCATCACGGACAGGAATTATTGGCCCAAGTACCACCGCCTATTACTTATTATCATCAACCTGATATTCACGCAGCCCATTATATTATCGAACAAGCATTGTCACAACAGCGTAATGTCTTGACCACAATGGAAGCGAAAGCGGTTTTATCTGCCTTTGGGATTCCTGTCAGTCAACCAATTACGGCCATTGATGCAGACACAGCAGTCGCTGCTGCTGAAAANCTGGGCTATCCAGTGGTGATGAAAATTAATTCGCCTGATATCACGCATAAACAAGATGTCGGTGGTGTGCAATTAAATCTGGCCAACGCGACTGCCGTTAAATCAGCCTTCGTTACCATGTTAGCTAATGTGCAACTATTACAACCACAAGCCCATATTTTGGGGGTGACTGTCGAACGCATGTTTAAACAAGCTAATGATCGTGAACTAATGATTGGCGTGATGCATGATCGTGTATTTGGTCCAGTGATTAGTTTTGGCGCTGGTGGCACCATTGTTGAAATCATGCAAGACCGTGCATTGGCATTGCCGCCATTAAATAGTTTTATTGCTAAACAACTTATCCAGCAAACACGGATTGCAAAATTGCTAGGGCCTTTTCGCAATATGCCTGCAGTGAATGTTGATGCTATCGTACAAACTTTATTATCAGTTTCTGAAATGGTATGCGAATTGCCACACATTCAAGAAATGGACATTAATCCACTCATCGCCAATGATCAACAAGTCATTGCGGTGGATGCGCGTATAGTAGTGACCTCACCCAAACCAAAGGCAATGACTTATTATCACATGGCGATCGCCCCTTATCCCAGTGATCTGATCACAACCGATCACTTAAAAGACGGCACCGCCATTACCATTCGACCAATTCGACCTGAAGATGCAGAGCTCGANGAAAAATTCGTTCAACAGTTATCACCTCAAACTAAATATTTTCGCTTTATGTCAGATTTACATGAGTTAACGCCCGCCATGTTAGTGCGTTTTACTCAAATTGATTATGACCGTGAAATGGCATTACTTGCTGTTACGAATGTTAACCAACAAGAAATTTGTTTAGGCATTACCCGTTATGTGACTAATCCTGATGGTGTTTCAGCTGAATTTGCCATTGTGATTGCAGATGCATGGCAAAGCAAAGGCCTGGGTGTCAAGCTATTGACTCGTTTATTCAACATCGCCAANAAACGAGGGCTACACAGCATCACTGGGGAAGTGCTGGAAAACAATGTTGGAATGCTAAATTTAATGGAATATATGAACTTTGCTATTGAACCTAATCCTGAAGACCCAAAGCTAAGGACGGTCATCAAGTATTTATAAAGTAACGAGCAGCGTCATTGAGAGCTGAGGCATCCCCACGAGTTTTGATGCAAGATGAACCAGCGCATTACAAACGACCGAGACGACATGGATTGATTCGTCGCTACGTTCCTCGCAATTTGATGTATCCCCACGAATTTTTAGGTGAGTAGTTGAATTAATTGCTTACTAGCTCTCCTCGTCATCCCGCGGCGAAGACCGCGGGATCCATCAGGCAATACGCACTCTATAGAGAATAGCCCTGGTTCCCGCGGTCTTCGCCGCGGGATGACGGGATTTATTTTTACACCTAAGCGAAATACTTAATCTTGACAGCAATAACAAGCTGCTAGTTTTTACGCCATTGCTTTCGAACTCGCTGATTTGTCTTACCTAAAAATTCGTAGGGATACATCAGATTGCCAGAGCATTAAATAGCGGTTTTGTTAATTTTTAAGGCAGCGTTAAGGCGGCAATGCGCAAAAATTATAATACCAACTCTTAGTAATATACCCATTACACCTCAAAAGAGGGGTAATGGGTATATATTAAAGAGAAAGGTAAAGACCAATGCCGCATATAAAAGATGAAATTAAAACATTTAAAAAAATTGATTTCCGACAAAAATTTTTCGAATATCTTTTACAACTATATCATCAGAGCTTGCATTGCAAGTATTTATCAGGAAGAAAAAGACAAAAAATTAGTCATAAGCCACTTCACCAATCTTATTATTAAATTGTTATATGAAAAATATTATTAGCAAACAAAACAAGCCGGATTTTAGAAAATCTTTTGAATCATATATAGAAAAACACTTGAAAGAAGAAACTATTGAAGAATATTTTTCTTCATGGGTTCTCAATTTAATTTGACATTCGATGAAAAAGAATTCCGTCTTAAGCTGGATAATATCAACCAAGCCATTATTAATGACCTTGGCGAAGATTTCGAATACCGCGCAAAAAGTTATATTACTTCCACTCATGAAACACGGAAAGACGCTTTAATAGAACGCAACAAAAACCGATGGAATAAAATAAAGTCATTTTATGAAATTTTACTCGCCATGATATTTATTTTTTAATAGCAACCAACACAAGACAAATCAAAAATGGTATTTCAATTTATATTGAGAATGAAATTGCTGCGAATGTTGCTCTTGGTTTTTGTTCACTGCTCTCTACATTGCCTTTCTTTTATATTTTATCTAATTTATTAGAGACAGGGGAACTCTTAGACAAATTATTGCAGAAAAATATCGATAGCTTCTTTAAAATCGAAGAATTTGAAAATGATATTAATGAACAGCCATTCTCTAAAAAGAAGCCAAAAAATCCCAGAAAAATGGTAGCAATTGAAACAAACCAAGCTAAAAATAATAATTTCGACACTAGCAATCTTATTTTTAATGAAAAAACACAAGAAAATCAAAAAGACATTAATCCCACCCCAAAACTAAAATGAAAACTAGGTCTTCTCATTCAGCGTTCTTTCATAATTTCGTTCCTACCCTGGTAAGGCCTGAAAAAACTAAATACGAATGGTTTCTGGCATTTGACAATTATACAATTCGATATCAAATCGAGACGGAAACCAAAATTGCAAGAAAAGGTTCAAAAGAGACGCCTTTGCGAGAAGGGAGCCTCATCATTGCTTTAGATGTGGATTGCGTCGAAGAGTCGGATAGAAAAGATGTACTTGATGTCTTTAATATGGCGAGGTATTT
The DNA here is from genome assembly GCA_013414725.1 of Coxiellaceae bacterium. GTDB lineage: Bacteria > Pseudomonadota > Gammaproteobacteria. The sequence continues at coordinate 12,472 of CP058706.1, forward strand.
TCCAGGTGCCGCGGTTGATAAAAACTGTATTCATGACCTAGGTGATGATATTTTTTCTATAAAATCGAAAAAACAGAAACTAGAGATGTACGTATTTTAGGGACGATAGTGGGAACTACTGCCAACAAACAGAGTAAATTGGTTTATTTTTGCCAACAAGTTGATCATAAAAAATTGAAGAAAATAATCAAAAGTAAGAAGGAAAAAGAAAGATTAAAACAAGAACTCATTGAAATAAGTTTAGAAAAAATAGTGCCTAATACAACGTTATCTCCAAAATAAGATTTTGGTGACTTAAATATTCCGTCATGCCGTGGTTTGATGCACTACTGTCCAGAGTTATCTATTATGCGTTGTCATATTGCGAGCTGATGTATCCCACGAATTTTCAGGTAAGACAAATCAGCGAGTTCGAAAGCAATGGCGTAAAAACTAGAAGCTTGTTATTGTTGTCAAGATTAAGCATTTCGCTGAAGGTATAAAAATAAATCCCGTCATCTCGCGGTCTTCGCTGTGGGATGACGGGAAGGCTAGTAAGCAATTAATTCAACTACTCACCTAAAAATTCGTGGCGATACACCAGATTGCGAGGAGCGTGGCGACAAAGCAATGACAACGCTATTTTTGCCAAAAACTTTCTCCGAACGGCAGTGCATCAAGCCACAGAATGACTAGAGGACACAAAAACTCTAAAAAAATTGTTTGTATAAATACTACAGCTTATAACAACAAAATGAGTTTAACTGCTACTACTGACTAACCAATGCCCTAACATGTGCCAAAGCACTGCTGGCCAATGCAGGCAAGGCATACCCTCCCTCTAAAACAGAGACAATACGTCCTTGACAATAAAAATCAGCTATTGATTTTAATTGTTGCGTTATCCAAAAATAATCAGCATCGGTCAATTGTAAATCACCCAGAGGATCATCAAGATGACCATCAAACCCAGCAGAAATAAAAATCATTTCTGGGCGAAATTCTCGTAATGCTGGCCACCAAAGCTCACGTACCAGTTTACGATAATCTCTGCCAGTGGTGCCTGGCGCCAAAGCTAGATTCAGTGTATTTTTGCTGGTAGTTTCTATACCACTAAATGGAAACAATGGATATTCAAACGAGGAACAAAATAAAACCTGAGAATTATTACCTAATAAATCTTGAGTCCCATTACCATGATGGACGTCAAAATCAATAATAGCAACACGTTTTAAATGATACTGTTGTAATACATGATGCACTGCCAGCATCACATTATTAAAGAAACAAAAACCCATTGCTCTGGCATATTCAGCATGATGTCCTGGTGGCCTGATATTACAAAAAGCAGCCGCCGCTTTTTGCTGCATCACTAAATCAACGGCTAATCTGGCTGCACCTGCTGCTCTTCTTGCTGCTGTTAATGTATAAGGATTCATACGTGTATCGGGATCTAACGCAAGTAGTCCTTGCTGCGGTGATAATTGCCATAATTCATCAATATAATTTGGTGCATGCAATTTGGATAATACCGCTTTGTCGGCCAAGGGTGCTAAATAATTTTTTATTTTGGGTTTGATATCACTGCGATATATAGCTTCAGCAATCACCCCAATGCGTGCTGGTGCTTCAAGATGGTTGTCACCCATGTCATGTAATAAACAATCGGGATGAGAAATAATAGCGACCGTCATTCTTGTTTCGCTTTCACGTGTTGTGCCAATAACATCCAAGTTTCGACGACACGATCAGCGCTTAAGGAAATGCTCTGTATGCCCTGTTCAACCAACCATTGCGCTAAATCAGGATGGTCTGAAGGTGCTTGACCACAAATTCCAACGTATTTGCCAGCAGCATTACAAGCAGCAATTGCATGTTGTAATAAAATTTTAACTGCGGCATTACGCTCATCAAAAATTGAAGCAACTAAATCGGAATCGCGGTCTAGCCCTAAAGTCAGCTGAGTTAAGTCATTAGAACCTATTGAGAAGCCATCGCAATATTGTAGAAATTCTTTAGCTAATAACACATTGGATGGTATTTCACACATCATATAAATTTTCAATCCATTTTTGCCGCGTTGCAAACCGAAATCTTGCATCAATTCTACCACAGCGCGCATTTCATCGACTGTGCGAACAAAAGGCACCATGACCTGGGTATTGACCAATGCCATTTTATCACGGACTCGTTTAAAGGCCTCACATTCTAATGCAAAACAGGCTTTGAAAGAATCGGCTACATAGCGTGATGCGCCTCGAAAACCAATCATCGGATTTTCTTCTTTAGGTTCGAAATATTTACCACCAATCAGATTGGCATACTCATTCGATTTAAAATCAGAAAAACGAAAAATTACTTGTTTCGGATAAAAGCCAGCAGCAATGGTCGCTATGCCTTCGCACATTTTTTCAATATAAAATTCTACGGGTGATGGATACGCGGCTGTCAGTTGTTTGATTTCATCTTGTAATTCTTGGGGCAATTGATCAAACTGTAATAATGCATTGGGATGAATCTTAATATTATTACTGATAATAAATTCTAGTCGTGCTAAACCTACACCTTGATTAGGCAAGCTTTGATAGGTAAATGCTTTTTCAGGATTGCCTAGATTAATGCAGACATTGACGGGCAATTTCGGCAATTCCTTGACGCTGATTTTATCGATTTTAAAAGGCACTAAGCCAGCATACACATGACCTGCCTCCCCTTCCGCACAGGAAACAGTGATGGCTGCACCTTCAATTGCAGCAGTTGCATTACCACAACCAACAACTGCTGGAATGCCTAATTCACGCGCGATAATCGCTGCATGACAAGTACGTCCACCGCGATTAGTCACAATTGCACTGGCCATCTTCATGATAGGTTCCCAATCGGGATCTGTCATTTCGGTGACAAGCACTTCACCTTGTTGCAAGGCGTGCATTGCTTTCGGATCAGTGACAATTCTGGCAATGCCTTGGCCGATTTTTTGGCCAATACTTCTGCCTTGAGTAAGGACAGTGCCAGGCTTGATTAATTGATAACGTTCAATCACCGCTTGGTTTTTGCGGCTGGCCCCTGTCTCAGGACGTGCTTGTAAAATATATAACTGACCATCGATGCCATCTTTCGCCCACTCAATGTCCATTGGCCGGCCATAATGTTGTTCAATCAGCAAAGCATATTGCGCTAATGTATGAATATCGGCATCGTTCAAGCAAAAATGCTGCTGGTCTGTTATTGGGACATCAACAATTTTAACAGCCTCACCATTTTGGTTGGGTTCAGCGAAAATCATTTTAGTAGCTTTGTTGCCTAAATTACGGCGAACAATCGCTGGAAGTTGTTGTTTTAATGTGGGTTTAAACACATAAAATTCATCAGGATTTACTTTTCCTTGCACAATCATTTCACCTAAACCATAAGATGCGGTAATAAAAATGACTTGATCAAAACCTGATTCGGTATCAATTGTAAAAATAACGCCACTGGCAGCCAGATCGCTACGCACCATCGGTTGTACTCCAACTGAAATAGCAACGTATTGGTGTGGAATCTTATGATGGTGACGGTAAGATATGGCGCGCGGCGTGAATAATGAGGCATAGACGGCTTTAATCGCAGACAGCAATGGCTCAAGTCCGTAGACATTGAGATAGGTTTCTTGTTGCCCAGCAAATGAGGCATCTGCCAAATCCTCCGCTGTCGCTGAAGAACGGACGGCAACCACAGGGTTAGCTAATGCTGTATAAGCAGACTCAATTTCGGCCTCAAAATCTTTTGAAAAATCCGTATTTAATATCCATTGTCGAATTTGATGGCTGGTTTGTTGCAAAGCGGCAAGATCTTGTACATTGAGTTTTTCTAAACACTGGTGAATAGGCTCTTCCAGCTTGCCCGCTTGTAAAAAGCGGCGATAAGCATCAGTCGTGGTCGCAAACCCACCAGGAACATTAACCCCAAGATGGGTCAAATGTTGCAACATTTCCCCAANAGAAGCATTTTTGCNCCCTACTTGCTCCAGCTTGGTCATGTCGGCATCTGCAAGCGCAAGAATATACTTCATACACGTCCCTGCCAATGTTTGGTTATAAATGGCTGCCCTTTAAAAAAGTATAGCAAACTTGCTGGGTTATTGATCTCCACGAATTTTTATGTAATTAGTTGAATTAATTGCTTACTAGCCATCCTCGTCATCCCGCGGCGAAGACCGCGGTAACCGGGGCTATTCTATAGAGTACGTATTGCCTGATGGATCCCGCGGTCTTCGCCGCGGGATGACGGGATTTATTTTTACATCGTCTGCAAAATACTTAATCTTGACAGCAATAACAAGCCTCTAGTTTTACGACATTTCTTGTTGTAATGCTCTTATTCGTCTTGGATGAAAATTCCCTTCTCTCAAACCTCTCATGATAATATACAACTTTCTTCATTTACATCCTGCTGATTCATATCAGGATCAATGATTTGATCCATCTCATCATTAGAAAGCCCATAGACACTTTGCAATATTTTTAAAACCCCGTCATAAAAGTTGCCGTCCAAAAATTCCACTCTAACAAGGTCATGCATTGCTGGCGGTAATGATTTGTCCTTAGTTCCCTCTAACAATAAAGGAATCAATAGTTTTTTATCATTATTATTTGAATTTTCTTCTGAATTAATGAATTTTCCATCATTTATCATTTGGCAAATCATTCCCAATTCAGCTTTCACAACTGGCTGACATTCACCTTGATATGAAGGCTTCCAATCATACTTTTTCCTTAATGTTTCGGTTCCTACTACAATGATAACATCAGCATTAGGAATGTTATCTAAAAATTGATGCATAGGTTCTTGACCTGCCAAATGTTCCTTGTCAAAGCGAATCTCTATTCCCGCTTTACGCAGAGATGAAGGCAAATATTTTTGCACTAACTCAGTGTATTTGTTGCCCCAGGCATAACTAATAAAGCCTTTTTTGGTTTGGTTAACTTTGCTTTTGGATGTTGACTAATAGCAATCAAACAGCGATTAAAGGTAGTAAAACCCCTGACTCGCGCAGTTTTTGAAGATGCCGGTATCAACTTGCTTTGCGGTTCTGCTGAGAAAAACGGCTGGGATAATGGACTAATTGTGCTTTTTCTGGTTTTTCAAAACTTTATTATATAACTCAGTAAATTTTTCAGCACGGTCGTCACACCATCCATTTCACTTTTATAATTTATACACTGAATCAACTTTTAACATTCTCAAAAGAGAAGCATATTGATCTAATATATTAGCAAGTAGTAGCTGACTTATTTCTAAGTCCTTGCTTCGGTTATGTAACATATCAATACTAGAAGCACAATTTTTCATCTCTTTGTCTTTTATCAATCTTCTGCTGGACGGCCTGAAGATTATCTTGAATAACAGGAACGCTGTTAATAGATTGTCTTATATTGGCGATCTCTGCTTCAAGACGGGCTATCTCCTCACTAATTTCATTAATTTCATTTTGACAATTCTGTTGATTCACCAATAAACTGGTATTTAATTGTTGAGCCTGACTGATTTCATGACGATAAGTTCTAATTGCATTAGGATGGTTCCTGAAATTTCTTTTTCCACGAAAATCTTGAGTGACACATCGGCATCTCCACGAGCGTAATATTTTCCTTTATATATTCCTATACTTGGCTCATTAATCTCATCTTGAAAACTATTCTCTGGAGTTTTTTCAACACGAACAAAAGGGACTCCTTCTCTATAATAAAAGAAATCTCTGTCTTCCAATAAAAAATAAAAATAGTAAATATGGTTCGGCGGACTTCTTCCAGGATCTGTGGCATATAATATGGGATCTGACGTATCTATCTCTCTCAGCCAGTTACTTCTACTGCTGATAATCGCATCATTTTGTTCAATATTAGCTTGAATTTGCGCATATAAACTTTGTTTATTAAGAAGCAATCTTGCTTGGCTGTCTCTTTCGGCACTGATATCTTCTAAATTTCTTACTTGAGCCGCATTGTGTTTTATTGCCGTCTCTCTTTCACCAAGCCTTTTAAGCTCTCCTCGTGCAATGCATATTCTGTTTTATAGGAAGTAACATTTTTCTCGTTCTCAGTTATTTCACCAGGTAGTTTTAGATAGCTATTCATTAATTGATAGGACACATCAACAAAATTAAAAAATCACTATCCCACCAATAACGTTTAGCATCGTACTCATTAAAATTAAACCTTTCTTTGATGTCTTTAACATTAGTTGTATTAAAGATGTTGTCTAAACGATTAAAAATTTCATTCCGGCTCTCTCCGTTGTCACAAACATTGACCATAACAGTATTTTCTTCTTTCATAAAAGACAACATATTAATAGCTGTCATTATTTTACTAATTTCCTTAAATTCTCTCTCGAGGTAGGCCATTTCTTTTGGATCTTCAATAGAAAATTGTTGCCCTACGGAAGGGCCTTCCATATTTGCCATATACTTCATCTTGCCTGCTACCCATGCCCCTATTGCACGCGTAGTGCTTCGCAAAAAAGAATCTTCTGCTTGTTTATGCTCATCGGGGATTTTAAGGGCCTGTATTTTTTTCTAATTTGTCTTTGTAATGTTTTAATTTATCTTGAATTTTAGCAAAAATAGACTTATTAAGCTCCTGTATTGATATTTTTTCCAACAGTCCAGAATCACTATGAGTAAATACAAATAAAAATGAAGAAGCCACAGTTTGCGGTTGTTGAATAAATTTTTCTAATAAAGAACAAAGTCTTATGAACTCCTTATGTTGTCCTCTCCCTAATATTTTACAGTCTACAACAATGATGACCGCTTTGATCGAATCAGCTGCATTAATTGCAGCCTGAGTGCTAATAGATTCAAAAATCTGCTCTTCTTTTTAATTCTCTCACTTGGAATACCGGGAAAATCACCGATATATTTATTATTGTTATTATCGCTACTATTAGGGTTGATTTCTGAAAATATGGGCCACATGGTTTGAGATTCTTGGCCTGACCCCGTTTTAGCCTTCTCTTTGATACATCAATAGGTTTTGGAGTCAATGATATTTGACCAGTTTCTATTCCCCATTTATATTTACATCCCAACAAATAATTAAAGAGCGTCGATTTGCCTGAACCTGTAATACCAAGAATCGGTATTAATTGTCGTTTGTTTATAGCCATTAAATCAGGATAGGCTCTTTGCATTAAATCACCAATAATTCGCATATCAACGCCACGTTGTTTAATTTTTCTTCAAAATGCCTGATTAACAGCCTTATGGCAGTTAAAGTGTCGATTGATGAATTGCGGTCATTACTATTCGAAATATTTTGATAATCTTTTTAGATACGGCATTATTATTTAATTCTGAAAAATTATCTCTTTGCACGCCGATTTCTCTGACGCTAGAGGGCAATGCGCTTATTTTTTTGCTGGCAATTTTCCTTTTTCATCTTGTTGTAATAAATTATTTAATATTTGTTCACCATTTTCTTGACGCATTATCAAGCCATTATAATGATCATAACCGTTGTAATAAACGAATACGGGCTTTCCAGGAAAGCGATTTATAGCATCAGGGTTGGTTACTCCTCGAGATTCAATCACAATAATAGGTCTTCTGTATATCTGCATCAATATTTCAATCTCAACATGCGTTCCCCATTCTTCACCACTATAAATTCTAGAAATATAATCCTCAACAGTCCCTGTTCCTAATACTACAGAATCACGATAACGTTCTTTATTGGCACTAAAATATAATGCCACTTGCTTACGCAAATAATCTTGAGGTTCTTGCAGATAAATTCCAACGGCATTAAATAGACAGTGTCCATCGCCAGGAATAGGTACAAACTCTAATCCAGGTATTTGTGGTATGTTATCTGAACTTAATTTGATTTCATTTTCTTTAATTTGCTTTAAAAGAAGCGATTTGCAGGTCAAAACCATGTTATCAAGCGCTTCACAAACAACTGAGTTTTCCTTATAAAATTCACTTTCTTTTATATTAGATAAAACATTTTGAACAATATTTATCTCTTCCACATTCGAACTTTTTAACAAAATGACTTTTGCGGCAGCTATTCTGACAGTCTGAAACGGATCTTTTCGCATTAATTCATACAATTTATCCATTATACTACTTGAAATTTCTTCCAAATTTTCTATATCTTTAATGGCTTGTGTTCTCACCAAATCATAATTATCTTTTAATTTTTCTGCTAATTGGGATTCGTTCATCGATTTAATATTAGGCATTTTATGACATCCTTTTCGTAAAAAGTTATACTATAAGAGACAATTTATTAGTTCAATGGCTAATTAAATATGCTATATTTAATTCCAAATACTTAAGCTAAGATGAAACCATTTTAGCTGCTTTGGCCACTTTCACTACAGCGGCTGCTAATTTTTTACTGTCACTCAATCATGTAAAAATCTAAAATCGCCAACAATTCTTTTGCTATTTTGTTCACAAATTCTGGCAACATCATTGCAATCAATGATGTTGCCTTCAGTGAATATTGCATTTCAGTCACTGTGATCCCATAACATACAATCTGTGATGGTAATAACGCTAACGCTTGGCCTAATTCAATTATTTCAGTCAAACCGATGGCATGTGTGTTCCAATGATGCGACGATTGTAACAGTTGAGACATATTAAGTCGTTGAATTTCACCAGGACTGGTCTTTGTCAAAATGGCATCAATACAAAATACCCAAGAGAAATCTTGCATGATTTGCAATAAATGCAGTCCTAAACGGACATGATTTTGGATCTCCAATTGTTTTGATAGAAAAGGTTGCAACGCAGGCAATGCTGCCAATAACGATGTAGCTTGCCAACCTAATTGATCATCCCCAACACTGGAACCAATGCCTAATACTAGTATTTTTTTCATGGCTGTCTTTCAATCGCCAATTGTAAAAAGTGAGTTGAGCAAGAAATACAAGGATCATAATTACGGATAATCATTTCACTGTAATGACGTAAATTTTCTATGGACTGCTCTAAGCCATAACTTTCCAAAGAAGTACGTAAATCTGTACAGATCCGTGCCTGGTTTTGGCTAGTTGGAGGAATGATATTGGCCGCAGAAATACGGCCTTGAGTATCAAGTTGATAACGATGCCATAATAATCCTCGGGGAGCTTCGGTTACTCCATAACCAATACCTTGCTTTGCAACCACAGGCAAATTTGAAGCAGTAGGATAACTATAATTTTGTAAAATCTGGTGAGCGGTATAGACTGCATAATAACATTCAATAGCCCGCGCAATAATACTGTGAAATAGATTATTACTCGGCAAAGAAAATTTTATTTCTGCTATTAAATCCAAGATGACCGATGGCAATTTAGTATGGTGCAAGTTTAATCGCGCTAATGGGCCCACTAAATAGTCTTCACCTTGCCACAAACTGTATAAAGCATTGGAGTACAACACTTGTTGTTCTTGCACATAATCAGTCAAGTTTTGTGCCATTATTTTGACACCCTTGCTTGTAACAATTTGATCACCCATCATGGGATAATCACTTATTTCATCTACAGCAACAGACATAAAAGATTGTGTCTGCTCGGGCAAAGACAAACTAGCTGTCCAACGTACTAATTCAACAACATCGCTCAATGCTTGTTGAGCGTGTGGTAATAATTCAGCCACTTGTTGCAATGTAGGTGCACGATAAAAACCACCGATACAAGCACCCACTGGATGGACTGAACGTGCGCCCAATAATTTAATTAAAGCATTACCAAAGGCTTGCAAACGAATGCCTCGCTGTAAAAGATGAGGATGGTCTTTTGCCATAGCCAAAGCTGAAGGATAACCTAAAANATCAGGTGCCGCTAAAANATGAATATGCATGCTGTGGCTCTCTAACCATTCACCACAATAAAACAAGCGCCGCATGGTTTGTATCCATGACGTGGGCGTGAACTGCATAATTGATTCTAAAGCGCGCACTGCAGTCATCTGATAAGCAACGGGACAAATGCCACAAATTCGTGCCACTAAATCCAATGTATCAGTGCAATGCCTGCCTACTAAAAATTGTTCAAAAAAACGCGGTGGTTCATAGATTTTTAATATTAAATCGGTAATTTTTCCATTGGTAATAGAAAGTTTTAAAGCACCCTCACCTTCAACTCGGGCCAATATTGGCACATGAATGCTGGTTTCAGCCATTTTTTTCCTCAGACAATAAAGTCAACCCTTGTTGTTTGAATACCGGCGCTTGATTATTAATATGCAAAAATTGTTGCGCCAAATCAGCAGGCATAATCCCAAAGCCAGTAAACCAACGTGACAAGGAAGCTGTATTAGGGTTCTCCGAGGGACCATAACAAGCATAACAGGCCCGCCCAACACTTGGACACAAGGCACCACAACCGGTTTGCGTCACTGGCCCCATGCAGCCTTCTCCTTTAGCCACTAATACACAAACATGATTTTTACGTTTACACTCGATACACACTGCATCACGCTTAACTGCAGGTGTGACGCCAANAAGTAATGCACGTATTGCCGTCATAACTTGAAATGTATTGACAGGACAACCCCATAATTCCAAATCTACTTTGACATGGTGCGCAATGGGTGTTGAAGTAGCCAAAGTGGAAATATATTCTGGTTTTGCATAAATCTGTGCTAACCAAGTTTGATGATTAGCAAAATTTCGTAATGCTTGAATACCACCTGCAGTAGCACAAGCCCCAATAGTGATTAAATAACGGGCATTTTGCCGAATAGTTTGAATTCTCGTTAATTCTTCAGGAGTTGAAATACTGCCTTCGACAAAAGCAATATCCACAGGCTGCGTCATATTTACCGGCCCGGCTTCAGCAAAATGCACAATCTCAACTAATTTGGACAATTCTATTAATGCCTGGCCTGCGGTCAAAAATGCCAATTGGCAGCCATCACACGAGGTAAATTTGTATACAGCCAAACGTGGTTTTGCCATAATATGATTAAAATCCAGGGACACCGAACCAAGGTTGAAGTTCAGTATAATTAAAAATTGGCCCATCCTTACAAACGAACCGGCCGCCTAATTGGCAATGGCCACAATGACCGATAGCACATTCCATGTTGCGTTCTATGCTTAAAAACAAATGTTTCGCTGGTATTCGTTTCGCTAGCAATGTTTTCAATGCAATCTGCATCATTATTTCTGGCCCACACATCATGGCAATAGTATTGTCAGGATCAATAGAAATTGGCGCTAATAAATCCGTTACATGTCCCAGATACCATGGCCACTTGCCATGAATTTCATCGGCAGCAATCATGACCTGCGTATCAGGTTGTTGTCGCCATGCATCATAGCGTGATTGATAAATCAAATCATGACTGTGTTTTACACCTTGTAAAATAGTAATACGACCAAATTGTTGCCGGCGCTGCATAATATAATCAATCATGCCAACCACCGGTGCGCAACCTAAACCACCCGTGACAATGATGATATCTTTGTTTTGTGCCATTGCCACTGGCCAACCTTTGCCATAAGGGCCGCGAATACCAATACAATCACCTACATTTAAATGTGCCAAGCCCCGCGTTACTCGGCCAATTGTGCGAATGCTATGAGCAAATTGTTCGGTATTCTCGGGATCAGAAACTAACGACACAGCGACTTCACCAACACCATAAAGATAGACCATATTGAATTGTCCTGGTGAAAACCGATATTGAGTTTGCATTGCCGAATCGCAAAAGCGTAATTGCAAGGTAAATATAGTCGACGAATCCTGTCTACGTTGCAGAATTTCTGCAGGGAAGGGTAAATAATGATCAAGATCTTTCATGTGTCGCCTCGCGCACATTGCTTTGACCGGTCATCACAGCTAATTCTTCGGTAATATCAATGCCAACAGGACACCATGTGATACAACGGCCACAGCCAACACAACCACTGGTATCAAATTGGTCGAACCATGTGCCTACTTTGTGCGTTAACCATTGACGATAACGTTTTAATGTATCATCACGTAAAATTCGGCCATTTAAATAACTATGTCCTGCTGTAAAACAAGAATCCCACTCTCGCACGTGTTCACTGTTCTCGCCGTTTAATGTGGCATTGTCGACCTCATTGTGGCAAAAACAAGTAGGACACACTTGAGTACAATTACCGCAAGACAAACAACGCTCAGCAACTTCCTGCCAACGAGGATGTTGTAAATTATTGGCTAAAAAATCACGCAATGCAGATTGATTATCAAAAGGAATACGTTTGGTTTGCATTGTAGCCGCTGCTGTAATTTGTTGTTCCGCCAACTCCAGTTGTTGCTTTGAAACCGGCGATAATGATAAATCTGCTACCAGTTGCTGGCCACGTTCACTGCCAATTTGTATTACATACCCCTCGACTAATTCTGTAAGCGACAAATCATAATATTGAGTAGCTTTAGGCCCTGTTCCTGCTGAAACACAGAAACAATTAGCACTAGCACTGCTGCAATTGACCGCAATAAGAAATAGTCGTTCACGTCGTTGTTGATAACGCACATCACGATGCTGGTCACTGGTTAATACTTTATCTTGAATTGCCATTGCCGCTAAATCACAGGCGCGCGCACCAAAAATCGCTAAAGGGGGTCTGTGTTNTTCTTGAGGTATAAACTGCAGTTTTCCAGCAGTATCACGCACCACACGCCAAACAGTCTCGCGTGGTTTAAATAACCAAGGTTTAATACCTTGCGGCCCATTGGCCCAAGCAAATGCGCGCTTTTCATTGGTGGCCTCAAGTCGATATTTGCCAGGTGATTGTTGGTCTTTAATGCCCCACGGAAGTTGTTCAGCACTGGTCAAATAATCAAATACAATTGCCGCATCGCGTAATTGAGGACCAATACAAGAATAGCCAGCTTGATGCAAAGCAGTGATTAACGATTGTAATTGGGATTGCGGTAAAAAATAAGGTTCCATCCGTGAAGCCTTTTTGAGTTAGAGAGGTAAGTGTGCTATCTGATGATATTAAAGTCAAGGAGCTTAGATGACAAGCTGTGTAGGGAAAATCAGTAAAAAATAGCATAAAAATCTTTCTAAAAACTCGGCTATCATTGCGAGGCGCTATGCTCCGAAGCAATCCATGTGGTCTCGGTCGTTGGATTGCTTCGGAGCATAGCGCCTCGCAATGATAACCGCTGAAAAGTCGATGTGCATCCATCAAGGCCAAGCCTTGGGACGGGGAAAGTGTTCTGGTAGTGTCAGTCAGAGTAAGTGTAAATTTCTACATATAAAAACTAACGCATTCAACAAATCCGAGGCAATTGTTCGCCTTGTAACCAATCAACAATGCGAGTACCTCCGAACTCTGTTTTCAATTGGACTAAATGATAAGGATCAGAAATGATTTCACCAATAATTGCAGCCTGTTTGCCTAATGAATGGGATCGCATAGTTGCCAGTAATTGATCAGCAAACGCTGCTTTGCAAATAGCAATTAACTTGCCTTCATTAGCCACATAAAGCGGATCTATGCCCAACAATTCACAAGCACCTCGAACCGGCTGACGGATAGGTATTTGGCATTCATCTAATACAATACCAATTTTGGCTTGATCAGCTAATTCATTAAGCGCTGTACCTAAACCACCACGCGTGGGATCACGCAGCCAATGAATGTCCGGCACAGCTGCCAACATCGTCGCCACTAAATCATGTAATGCAACCGTGTCTGATTTCAATTCAGTCTGAAATTCAAGATGATTTCGTTTAGCTAAGATAGTAATTCCATGGTCTCCGATAGGGCCATTAATTAAAACTTTATCTCCCGGACAGATTTTTGATAATCAATGCGATATTGTGTNTTCAATCACACCAACACCGGTAGTAGTAATAAAAATACCGTCTCCTTTGCCTTNTTCGACTACTTTAATATCACCTGCCACAATCGCCACATTAGCAGCAGCAGCGCTAGTTGCCATTGAAACAACAACATTCTGCAAATCGGTCAGTGACAATCCTGCCTCTAAAATAAAACTAGCAGTCAAATAAAGTGGTTTTGCTCCCGACATAGCCAAATCATTAATTGTGCCATTCACCGCTAAACTACCAATATCACCACCTGGAAAAAAAATTGGAGTGATAACATGAGCATCCGTGGTCACTACTAGCTGTCCTGCAGGCAATGCAACAGCAACACTGTCATGTCTTTGCTCCAGCCATTGATTAGAAAATGCTGGTAAAAAGAGGTTTTTCAATAAGTGATGGGTCGCATGGCCACCGCTGCCATGCACCATCTCAATCACCCCTTGCTTAATATTCAGTTTGAGCGGTTTGGATTTAATAAAGGTTGTCATTCACTCATACCTCTGACCTCGATTAGCATAAGAATAAACTGCAGCACAGGCGCCTTCACTTGAGACCATACAAGAACCTAAAGGATTGGCAGGCGTGCATACTACCGAAAATAATTTGCAATCTGTTGGTTTCTTTTGACCACGCAACACAGCACCACACTCACAGTGTTTATGTTCTTGAGCAGAATTTGATGTGAACGAAAAGCGTTTTTCAGCATCGAATTCCTGATAAGCTAAATTAATTTGAAGAGCACTATTAGGAATTAAACCGAGACCGCGCCATTCAAACTGTGATGCCAAGCTAAAAACATCAGCCATCAATGCTTGAGCTGTTTGATTACCTTTGGCAGTCACCGCACGAATATATTGATTCTCAACAAAAAAATGGTTTGCGTTGATTTGTTTAATTAACATGAATATCGACTGCATAATGTCCAATGGCTCAAAACCGGAAACCACGATCGGTTTTTGAAAGCGATGCGCAATGTCACCATAAGCGTCGCATCCGATCACAATACTGACATGGGCAGGGCCAATAAATCCATCGAGTTGATGGGTGTTTTGGCCATTTTGGTCTGATAATAGGCTAAAAGTGCTGGGNNGTGTTAATACGTGATTACAAAATACTGAAAAATTTTTTAATTGTTTTATTTTAGCTATTTTGATAGCAGCAGCGGTTGGTGGCGTCGTAGTTTCAAACCCAATCGCAAAAANAACCACTTGCTTTTCAAGATTTTCTTCAGCTATTTGCAATGCAGCATCAATCGAATAAACCATGCGTACATCTGCCCCTTTGGCTTTTGCTGTGAGCAAACTTGTTTGATGAGAACCTGGGACACGTAACATGTCACCATAACTACACAATATGACATTCGGTTGCTGTGCAATTGCAATGGCATAATCTACTCGTGCAATTGGCAATACACAGACTGGACAACCTGGCCCATGTATCAATTTGACGTTGTTCGGCAATAGATCAGGAATTCCATAACGATAGATAGCATGAGTGTGGCCACCACAAAACTCCATGATGTGATATTTTTTATTTTTCTCAGCAATTTCATGGATTTTTGCGACAATAACTTGGCATAATCACGATTTCGAAATTCAGTGATATATTTCACTCGAATTATTCCTTATCAACCGTTGTTATTTGCGCAATCAATTCTAATGTTTGCTTGGCTGCTGTCGCATCCAGTAAACTCAGCGCATAACCTACATGAATAACTACATAATCGCCTATTTTCGCTTCGGGACACAGCAGCAAACTAATCTCTTTAAAAATACCACCAAGATCGACTATTGCTTTCTGATCTGGTAACAAAGCTGTTACTTTTGCTGGTAATGCTAAACACATTGCTTAATTTCCATCACTATCCATCAGTTGTAATGCTGCAGCCCAAGTTTGTCCTAATGCAATACCACCATCATTCATTGGCGCTTTCACTGGCAAATGGACATTAATGCCTAAAATAGCACAATGGTTTATTAATGTTTCGGTCAAAATACGATTGATAAAGCAACCACCGCTAAAAATAATTTGTTGTAATTTCAGTTTATCTGCCCAATATTTTAACCAATCTGCTAAAGCGTTCGCAAGTGTACCATGAAACAGATTAGCACCCGTAATTGAGTCACAATCTAGCAATGATAAAATCATTGGCGATAAATCTAATTTGCCAGCATTTAATTTCCATCCTTGGGTCATGACTTCAGGTTTGGTCACTTTGCTTTCCAATAACATTGCTGCTTGGCCTTCATATTCAATTTGGTAGCAAATACCTAGTAAAGCACTTACCGCATCAAACCAACGACCTGCACTGGTAGTTGCCTGTGTGATATGATGAGTCAATTGCCACATCACTTCCTTTAATGCAGGAAAATGGCCAAAACGCGCTAAAATTTTCTCTTTTTTTCCTAATTGATGCAACAAGCTCACTGCCATTCGCCAGGGTTGTTTAGTGGCCAAATCACCGCCTGGCTGTAATATAAAAGGTAAATGTGCTAAACGTTGTGATGATTTACCTTGGTATAACAGCAATTCTCCACCCCACATACTCCCATCATCACCGTAACCATAACCATCCAGCGCCAAACCCAAACAAGGTGGAATGATATTTTNCTCCGCAGCAACTGCTGCGATATGAGCATGGTGATGCTGCACCGGTAATGTCATCAAGCCACTGGCTTGAGCATAACGGCTAGTATAAAAATCGGGATGTAAATCATGTGCGATATATTCAGGATTTACTGCCAAATAATGACATAACCGAGATAATGTCTGTTGAAAATGTTGTATGGTTTTGGNGTGGAACATATCGCCGATATGGGGCGATAAAAATGCCTCTTTTGCACGAGTGATACAAATAGTATTTTNTAGATGAGCACCAACACTCAATATAGATGGAAGTGCTGTTGGCATTGCAATCTCAGTCAGGGAAAAACCTCGAGCACGCCTTATTATCCTGGGTGAACCTGCGATTATTTTTATCACGGAATCATCCACTGGTGCAACAATAGTACGATTATAACTGACTAGATAGTCGGCAATCTTATTTAATGGTTCGACGGTTGTCTCCTGATAACAGAGCGGCTCATTATGCATATTTCCGCTGGTCACCAATAAGATAATATTATTTTCCATCATCAACCAATCTAGACCGGGAGGGCCATCAATTAAAGCATGAAAGATTAAATAATGTATCGCTGTATAAGGCAGCATTATGCCATACGTAGACAAGCCAGGCGCAATAGAATGGATATCGGTATCTTTGATTAATCGTGGCAATAACACTATAGGTCGTGCTGATGTAGTTAATACTGTTGCTGCTGTAGAATCTATTTCTACCCAAAGTTTGGCAGAAGATAAATTCAAACTCATTAATGCAAAAGGTTTCTCAGCACGTTGCTTGCGATGTCGCAATTGTTGTAAGGTTTTTTCCTGGGTTGCATCTGCTATCAACTGATAGCCACCTAGCGTCTTAACTGCAACGATTTTTCCTTGTTTTAAATGTCTAGCAATCTCATCAATTGGCATTGATAATTGTGGGCCGCATGCAGGACAAGCAATGGTTTGATGATAATAACGGCGATTGTTAGGGTCGTGATAGTCTAATTCACAAGCGGAACAGAGTGGAAAATTGGCATAACTGGTGTGACAACGTTCATAGGGCAATTGCTGTGTCACCGTATATCGTGGGCCACATTGAACACAACTAATAAATGGATATAGATAAAACCGGCTTTCAGGATCAAATAATTCGGCTAAACATTCATCACAAATCCCGGTATCTGGTGGTATTTTAGTAATGGCGGATTTTATTGGAGGTGATAATATCTGGAATGAATTTTCATTTTNTTTAACAGCAATTGGTTCAGTAACGACTTGATTAATCTTTGCTAATGCGGGGGACATTTTTTTAACTCTGGNCATAAATTGAGCAGCTTTGTTCCCTTGTATCTCAATGGCAATTCCTTCAACATCATTATACACACTACCTGTCAATCCAAGACGTGTGGCTAGACGGTATATGTGTGGTCGCATTCCCACACCCTGGACTTGGCCTTGTAATGTTATTCGTAGTCGTTGCATGAGAAGAAATCATCCTGTCCTGACTCACCTTAAAAATTTGTGCTTTCTAGCAACCGCATTTTTGCAATAACCATTCATTCCATTGGTCAACCCCCATACCTTTGGTAGCAGATAGATTAATTACAGTGATATTTGGATTGATTGCATTGGCGTAATTCACACATTNTTCCAGTGAAAAATCAACATAAGGCAACAAATCAATTTTATTGATAATCATCAAATCTGCGGCCGCAAATATTTCTGGATATTTAAGTGGTTTATCTTCGCCTTCGGTGACAGATAATACAACCACTTTAGCCGCTTCACCCAAATCAAACAAAGCAGGACAAACTAGATTACCGACATTTTCAATGAATAATAAACTGTTGTTTGGCAAATTTAATTCATGGATTGCGTGGCCAACTTGATGCGCATCCAAGTGACAACCTTTACCTGTATTGATTTGTAAAGTGGGGATTCCCAAGGCCCTGATCCGTTGTGCATCTAAATCAGTTTCTTGGTCACCTTCGATAACGCCAATGGTGAGTTGATTTTNTAATAATAACTGGACTGTTCGGGTCAATAAACTAGTTTTTCCAGAACCAGGGCTTGAGATCAAATTGATGGCTAATATATTTTGCTGTTCTAGATGGCGACGATTATCGGCAGCAAAATTGTCATTTTTGCTAATAANTGATTTTTCTAAACTGACTAATTCTATCGTAGGTTCTGCAGGTGTATGCTGATGATCAAACGCATGACTAGTTTCACAACCACATATTCCACACATTAATAAGCCTCCATGGCTTTGATGATAAGTTCATTGCCCTGCTGCACGTGCAATAGATATTGGTGACAATAAGGACAAGCTTGATAACGTTGGTGAATTGTAACAACGAGCTGGCAGGCTTGGCAAGTTGCCGTCGCGGGAACATCAACATATTTGAGTTCTGCACCTTCAGCAATAGTACCTTTGGCACAAACATCAAAGCTCAAATTCATCGCTGACTTTTCTAATAAAGCTAATGTGCCGACGGCCAAATAGATAGTTTTGATACGGCGATAACCTTGAAGCAAAGCCTGCTCTTGCACAATCGCCAATAATTGTTGGCATAAGCTTAATTCATGCATATTAAATACTCAATCTAGTTGTGCTTTTTACTGTGGATGTGACGCTGGTACCGATGGCGTTGTTGGGCCATATTGATGACTTAAATGATCGGCAGGATTAGATTGAGTTTGAGATTGCATCATCGGACAATTCATCATCATACGATGCATCATTCGCATTTGCTGATGAGAGACAATGAGTATGTATAAAAAATAATGATGGACAATATTATGATGATAATGCCCACTATTTTTGCCAAGGCCACTCCTTTGCCTTGGTTTCGCATCCCCAAATCACAAAACCGGTACCCACTGCCAATGCCATGAGTGCCAATACCAATACAATATGTGCTAAAAATACCATCAGATTTTCCTCCTTGATAATAAACTTTGACTAGTGCACGATGTCCAACCAGTTTTCAGTTAAATATTTTAACAATTCATTTTCAGTGAATGAAACATAATCTTTGCTAACATTACCAATAATTANATCGTTCAAGCTTTTGTCCAAACTGCCAGCAATAAGCCCATCCATATGCGGCGGTGATATAAGCAATAATGATTCAAATTGATGTTTTGCTTTGTTTTGCTCGAGTTCCTTAGCAATCATATTGGCAAAACGCTCTATTTCATGTTCCTTCGGATTAGTATCTGGTTGAAAAGCGCCCCGTTGGTATTCACGCGATTTATAATGGCCAGATTTATCGGTCACTAAATCTTGATTGCGTAGTTTGCTTTCTGGATGTTCCAATTCTTTTATTAATGATAACAAATGTTTGTCGCGTCTATAATTAAAAATGCGACATTTATTGGTGTTCGCGACGACGACCCATACCATGATTGAATACTCCCAGTCAAAAAATCAATGCCCTCATTACTCAGTATAGTGCATTTCAACTGGATTTGGCTAAGATTTGAACAAGCCTAAGCCGCTATTTTTAAATGAATTTCTGATTATTAGCAACTTATAATGGCTTGGTCAATTGACTCCGATTAGGGGATTGAGCGGGTATGCCATACCATTGGCTATAAGTTGACAATGTTTCACCTTTCATCAGCAACGATAAATTGGCTAATGATGCGCCCTTTTCCATTAATGTGTCATAAAGCACAATCGCCATATTACCAACACGACAATGGTCCATAATTCTTAATTTCGCCATTTTCATGACTCTGTCTTCAAATAAATGGGTTTGAATAGTGCTGCCTGCGTTCAAAGCGACATAATCATCGATATGGACTAAATCAAACTCAGTGAAATAGGTTGTGTTAATAANAACATTTTTACCAATTTTCATGCCAAGCATCCGTAAGAAAACTGCAATATAAGGAGTGCCGACTAAACCATCAAGTAACAGTGGCACCATTACAAAATCATACATTCCCGTGATTAATTCATTGCGCCATACAAAACTGCTCCATGCCGGTTGCACCGTTTCACGATATTTACCCATCACTAACCATTTTAATGCAATGATAATTCCGCCAATTCCTAGCGCAATAACCATAGTGGCCAATGNCAAAAGCAGTATTACTGGCAATAAACTGAAATGGTCTGTCAATAAATCCATTGCAAAAANCTGGCCATAAATTAATAGAAATAATGCGATGCCAGGCGAAACAGTGCGGATAAAATCGAGTACTCCACGTTTAATATACATTGATAACGTAGGAACATAGGTTTCTTTTTCAGTAAAGCCTTCAAAAATTTCCCGTCTTGGCAAAAAGACGGCAGGAGACCCAAACCATGAAGTATGTTCTTTAGCAGCTTCACCTTCTTTTGGTGATACTGATAAACAACCCACTAAACAATGGTCACCTAATTCGATGCCTTGGGTCACCGAAGCACCATTGCCAACAAACGCACGTTTACCGATTTTATTAGCGGCAATGTTGATAAAATTTTTGTAAACCAAGGGTGCGCCTAATGATACTCCGTCAGCGATGAAGCTTTCATCTTCAATTGTCAATAAATCGGGTGATACATGCGTGACTGTGGAGATTTCCGTTCTTCTGCCAATCTTAGCGCCCAAGGTACGGAACCATATAGGTAGATATAAAGTTGCGTAAATACCGCCAATGGTGTCTTGACTTAATTTAATCAGTTTATCCATTAACCATTTACGTACAAAATAACTGCTACGCAATGAATAAATTCCAGGCTTTGCTCGTCTTAATACTAGTTTTTGAAATGGTAATTAACAAACAAAGTANNATGTAACGAACAATATGCCTCCAATCGGCACTGCCAATAACAGACCACTCAATAAATTTATTTTGCTGTCAAAGAAAATATGGTCGATCAGTAAAATGCCTGGCACAATTGCGATAGTATAGACAAGCATGATGTAATACAATGCCATAAGATGCAGCAAGCTATATTTAAAAATGGTTGCTTTCGTTTGTTGCACCGGATTAGTTTTTTGTTTGATCATGGCTTCGGGGAACGTCTCTACTTTGCCCGGCCTAGCTGGTGAGCCGCAATAGCTTTCGCCAGCGGGCACTCTATTATCCTCCGGTAGCATTGAATGCTCACCGAGTTTACTATCATCTTTTAATTCTGAATTAATCGATAAAACAGAATTTGCACCTACAAAACAATTCTTACCGATTTTAATAGTCCCGATCTTTAACCAGCCGTTTTCTACTACTGATCCTGCCATGCTAACTTCCGTGCCAATACTACTATTGTCACCGATTGAAATTAAATCGAAGCTTTCTAAAGAGGCAGATCCAATATAACAATTCTTGCCAAGTTTGACGCCCATCATGCGATAATAAAGATTAATTAAGGGAGATCCCGTTAAATATTCCAAAGGTGCCAAGCCTTGTATAATTTTGGTAAACCACCATCGAAAATAAAACCATCCCCACAAGGGATATTCACCCGGCTTGATACGACCTAACAATATCCATTTCGTCATGACGGCCAATAAAAAGAAACCAGGATAAAGACCAAACCATAATAAGGTAAAAGCAACAAAGTATTTCCATCCAACTGTATTGGTAATAAATACATTCTGTAAAATCAGGTAAAATAATAGAAATTGTCCCGACATCACTGCAAATTGCGCATAGACGCCTATGGCTTGACCAATGGCACATAAACGATAACGCCAAGCTACTTTCACATTAGCATTGGGTGTTGTTGGGTTTTGGTTGGATTGAATGGTGTTTTGTTGAATCGCTGCAATCTTATTAGCTAATTCAGCGATACTAGGGTTCTCATACAAATCTAACATCGAGACATTTTCCATGCCGGGATGTTTGCGTAATTGTGAAACCATTTTCGCAGCCAGCAAAGAATGGCCGCCAAGCTCGTGAAAAANATCTGCCTGTATTGAAATCGGCGCATGGTTCAATAAATTTTCCCATAAAGTCGCCAACAATTTTTCAGTTTCATTCCTGGGGCCAACATAATCCTTGCTTATTTGGCCTTGTTGCTTACTAGGTTTTGGTAAGCGTTTACGATCAACTTTCCCACTGGGAAGTAAGGGTAAATTTTGCACTATTTCATAAATATTCGGCACCATGTAATCCGGCAAGTGTTGTCGCATATAATCATGTAACGCATTGGTATCAATTGCTTTGCTGCCTTTTAATACGATATATCCGACTAATGATTGTACGCCAGCAACTAACTCATGCAGTGCGACTGCTGCCGTTAATATATCGGGATGACAAAGTAATGTAGCTTCAATTTCTGTTAATTCAACTCGAAATCCGCGCAGTTTTACTTGATCATCTGCACGGCCTACATATTGAATCTCCCCGTTTTCAGTGAAATAGCCCAAATCAGCTGTGCGATAAAAACGTTGCTGTAGTTGCGGGACATAAATAAATTTTTCTTTAGTCAATTCATCTCTGGTATAACCACGCGCCAACCCTATGCCCCCAATGTATAATTCACCAATCCTTCCAGCAGGCACTGGATTTAATGCTTCATCTAAAATTTGTACCTGACAATTCGGAATAGGTTTACCAATAGTAATCATTTCTCCAGCATGACATTCTTTATAAGTAGCAACTACAGTTGTTTCAGTTGGACCATAAGTATTAAAAATGAGTCGTTGTGGGCGTTGCCAGCGCGCAATTAATTCAGGCGGACAAACTTCACCTCCCAAGATTAATACACGCAAACTAGGAACGTCTCCTTCTAGCATAGATAGTAATGTAGGTGCTGTGGAAANAACGGTAACCTCATGTAAATTTAGAAATTCGACTAAAGTGGCACCACCATGTAAAGCAGAGGATATGCCTGTAACAAGCGTTGCACCTGAGGCAAATGCTAACCATATCTCTTCGATAGACGCATCAAATGCGATAGAAAATCCTTGATATATACGGTCATCTGCATTGATATGATAAATTTCTTTACCAACAGACGCATAATTGCAAATACTTTGATGAGTAATTTGCACACCTTTAGGCCGCCCTGTAGAACCGGAAGTATAAATAATGTAACACAAATCATTGGGAGTGATATTGGATTGCACCGGCATATGAGAATGCTGCGTAATCAATTCTTTTGCTTGATTTAAATAAATGATATCGCAATCAATGCTTGTTAACTTATTGGCGTATTCACTGCTAGTCAATAATAATTTGGCAGTTGAATTTTGAATGATATATTCAATGCGCTCATTTGGGTACTCAGGATCAATAGGCACATAAGCTGCACCTAATTTTAGAGTGGCCAATATGGCAATATAAAGATCAACCGTCTTTGGCAATAATAATGCAACCCTATCGCCAGAAAGCACATTCTTTGTCTGCAAGAATTGCGCCATCTGATTAGACATTAACTCCAAATCACGATAAGACAGGCGCATAGCGTTACATACCAAAGCAATTTTATCAGGTGTTTTTTCGACTTGGTGTTCAAAGAAGTGATGCAGCAATTCCATATAATACTGTCCTCAAGAGTCCAACCTCATGAGTAAGTATAGGATAGATTAGTCGAGTTCTTTTTCCAAATGACAGGAAATTTTAGATGTATATCTGCGGTAACTACTTGCCCCTAGAAGCGGACGTCCAATTTTGGCTGAATTTTAACCTTGATCTCGCTCTGTCTTAGGATCACGCATTAATAAGGCTTTCATAGCGGCAGCTGGAGTTAGATTTTGATGCAAGACTTTATATACTTGTTCGACAATGGGCATATCGACTCCTAAGCTAGCAGCAAGCCGGTAAACTGTAGCAACATTGCTGACCCCCTCCGTCACATTCATCATGCCTTGCTGTAAGCTGAACAAATCTTTACCTTCGCCCAGTGCCACACCAAAACGTCGATTGCGAGATTGATTGTCAGTGGCGGTCAATACCAAATCACCAAGACCAGCCAAGCCCATAAACGTCTCACGCTTACCGCCTAATGCTGTGCCTAGTCGTGCCATTTCTGTCAAACCACGAGTGATCAAGGCAGCGCGAGCATTGGCACCCAAGCCCAATCCATCACTGGCGCCTACTGCAATCGCCAAAACATTTTTGACTACACCACAGACCTGCACCCCCAGTAAATCGTCACTGGTATAGACTCGGAAATAAGAAGCATGAAATTGTTGTTGCAACTCCGCGGCAAAGCCGACCTGATTAGCCGCGATAGTCACTGCGGTTGGCATTCCTAAGGCCACTTCGCGGGCAAAACTGGGGCCAGAGAGGACTGCCATGGCGGTGTCAGCTCCTAGTTTTTCGGCAACCACCTCATGCAATAATCTGCCCGTCTCAGGTTCGAGGCCTTTAGTACCCCACACCACTTTGGTATTTGGTCGTAACCAAGGAACACAAAGATCAACCATACGAGCAAAAGCGTGGCTTGGCACAACCAATAATATTGTGCCTGCATTGGCCAGGGCCTGGCCAATATCAATTTGCAAATTTAAATTATCGGGCAAAGGGATGTCAGGCAAATAACGGGCATTGCAACGTTGTTGCGCCATCGCCTGAATTTGTTCCGGACGATGGTGCCACAAATTGACAGTTTCTCCATTATGCGCCAATAAAAGCGCGAGTGCAGTGCCCCAAGAACCAGCACCGATAACTGTGATTGCATCCATGGCTATTCAATTAGTTAGTAGTACCGGTTTCGCCGCCTGATTGTTTTTCTGTCTCTGTGGNNCTTGTGCTCGTTGTAAGTGTTGTTCATACAACGCATCAAAATTGACAGGTGCCAAATACAATGGCGGAAAACCACCGCGGGTAGTCAAGTCAGAGACAGCCTCTCTGGCGTAAGGGAACAACAAGTTTGGGCAATAACTTTTTAATAATTGCTGCAATTGTTGTGGCGGCAAACGCTCAGATTGAATGGTGAAAATACCAGCTTGTTCAACTTCAGCAATAAATGCGCTGGTATTTTCACTTTTGACAGTCACAGTCAAACGTAACACGACTTCATATACATTAGTCTCTAACAGATTACTTTGCACATTAATGTCTAATGAAACCGCTGGTTGCCATTGGCNTACGAAAATTTGTGGGGAATTAGGTGATTCGAAAGAAAGGTCTTTCACATAGATACGTTGGATCGCAAACTCCATCGTTATTTCTGTTTGTTGATTAGCGGTGTCCGTTGCTTGACCGTTAGTTGCCATAAATTTCCTCGTCAATGAATTATTAAGTGTATTGTTTTAAAAATTGGGCAAAAACTAGGTTCATCCCAGTAGTTTGTCTAATTTGCCTGCTTTTTCTAACGCATATAAATCGTCCCAACCACCAATGGATTGGCCATTAATAAAAATTTGTGGCACTGTGCGCCGGCCACTGCGCTGTATCATTTCTGGTAAGCGTTCAGGCTCAAGATCGACCCGGATTTCAGTGTATGCGATATTTTTCTTGGCCAGAAATTGTTTGGCGCTGGTGCAATAAGGACAATAATCTTTGGTATAAATTACAACCTCTGCCATAAACACACTCCTTATTTTTTTACTAAGGGCAAATTAGCGCTACGCCAGTTGTTAATGCCACCCTGCAGTGCATACAAAGACAAATCTGGGCGACGCCATTTGAGCGCAGCAGCCAGTGAATGCCGGCCATCTTGACAGACCAAGACAATGGTTTTGCCTTTATATTTATCAAGTTTGGTAAGATTGTCAGCCAATTCAGCTCGGGGAATATTGATTGCACCCACAATATGACCACTAGCAAACGCTGTTGCATCACGCAAATCAATCACCACTGCGTTTTCTTTGTTCAGCTTGTGTGTCAAATCTTGAGGTGAAAGCCGTAATGGCCGTTGACGGCGGTGCCGCAGTTCTTCGTAGATAATCATTAATACCACGGCCACCAATGCTAACCAAAGCAGCCAATGATTCTGGATAAATTCAACCCATCGATGCATGTAACAAACCCCTGTTCAAAGGCAGCAAGTATACCTTTCCCTACTTGCTTTGGGAGTCTTTTTTTGTCGCATATTCCCTGAAACCATTTTGCCGTACATACCTTTTCCTCCTGGATCCCGCGGTCTTCGCCGCGGGATGACGGAATGAAGGCAGTGCAAGGATTCATTTTGACCGCTGAAAAGCCAATTTAGGAAAATAAACTTCTCCGTCATCCCTGTAAAAGTTAGATATTTCGTTGACAAAATTGATAATTGAACGATTTTGTTGAGGGAATGGAGATGAGAAGGAATACAGAAGATAAGACGCTGGAAAGGAACTATATCCAGAAATGGCGGTTTTTAATCCAAGAATATGAGCTGACGAAAGCCAAACGCCACCCGCATTTTCGGTTTGTAACGGATTTTTATAAGCATCATAACACCTCGAGACAAGTTTTTCTGAAGTATTACAACCGATTTAAAGTGAGTCGAGCAGACTGTCAACTCTTGCCTCAAAAAAGAGGGCCGAAATGGAAGACGCGAAGACCACTGCCTTTGATCGAGCAAAAAGTGATAGAAGAACGGATCAAAGGAAACAATCGCTATGAAATTCATGCGATCTTGAAGCCGACATTAAAATCCCATACTCCAACGCCCTCGGGTATTTATGCTATTCTAAGACGTCAAGATCTGAATCGGTTGAAACCCAAGATGCGAGCCAATAAACGCCAAATTATTAAAGAGNNAGCCGGCCAATTAGGCCATGTAGATTGTCATCACTTGAGTAAGGATCTGCTGATCAACAGCACGAGACGCTATTATTTAGTTTGTGTGTTAGATGATTACAGCCGAATTAGTTGGGCTGAAGTGGTCGAGGACATCAAGAGTCTCACGGTGATGTTTGCCACCTTGAAATCGCTTAATTTATTGAATAGCGAATATCGTATCCAATTTGAAGAAGTGATCACAGATAATGGTTCGGAGTTTTGTAGCAAGCACAGCCCTGCTCATCATCCTTTTGAGCGAATGCTGCAAGAGCTGGGAATCAAACACCGTTATACGCAGCCTTACCGACCGCAAACGAATGGGAAAGTGGAGCGTTTTTGGCGAACGTTAAACGAAGACCTGATTGAGGGAACTACGTTTGACTCGATTGAGCATTTTAAAGACGAGTTAATCCAATATCTGTTGTATTACAATAATGTTCGATGCCATCAAGCACTCAATGGAATATCTCCAAAGGTGTTTCTGGAAACCTCCGGTGAAAAGGGGTAACTATTCTTGTCAACGAATTACCTGACACATACAATCCCGCGGCGAAGACCCTGAGATACAGATAGATAACTCACCCAATGATGCTGGATATCAACCTCGCTGACCTAAGCCTACCGTCTGAAACCGTTTTTACCTATACACACCTTTTCCTCCTGGAATCGAGGCAGTCTAGGAATTCATTTTGACCGCTGAAAAGCCAATTTAGGAAAATAAACTTCTCCGTCATCCCGCGGCGAAGACCGCGGATCCAGAAAATGCCTCAGCGAATGATGCCGTAAAACCAATCTCGTTGGCTTTGTTAAGCTTGTAGCCTGAAACAATGTTGCCCGTTCCTCCTCGACTCCACGGTCTTGGTTGCGGGATAACAGAATGAAGGTTTTGAGTGCCTATCTTGATTCATATTAGCTTTAAATTGCTATAGAATGGCCGCCAACTTATAAACTCTAGAGAGATGAGCCAAAACCATGACACATCCCAAACCCATTGCCCTGATTATTCTTGATGGTTGGGGTTATAGCGATGATAAACAAGCGAATGCTATTTCGGCCGCCCACATCCCTCTCTGGGAAAAACTCTGGCGCGAATACCCTCACACGTTGATTTCTGCCAGCGGCATTGATGTCGGCTTGCCNCCCGGGCAAATGGGCAACTCTGAAGTGGGTCATATTCATATTGGTGCTGGTCGGCTAGCGCCGCAGGACTTGCGACGTATTGATATTGCCGTGGAAACAGGCGAGTTCATGCAAAATCCTGTGCTGACCGCTGCTGTTGATAAGGCGGCAAAGACTGGTCATGCGGTGCATATTTTAGGCTTATTGTCCCCAGGTGGTGTACATAGCCATGAATTACACTTGCAAGCCATGGCAACCTTGGCTGTAAACCGCGGGGCAAACTGTTTCATCCATGCTATTTTAGATGGGCGTGATACCCCACCGAAATCAGCATTGCCCTCTTTGCTAGAAATGGAGCAAAAATTACGTGCCTTAGGTCAAGGAAGAATCGCTAGCATTATTGGCCGTTTTTATGCCATGGACCGTGACAAACGCTGGGAACGGACAGAAAAAGCCTACGATTTATATACGCTCGGTAAAGCCGAATTTCGTACCGATTCTGTAGTGAAAGCATTGGAACAAGCCTATGAACGCGGCGAAACTGATGAGTTTGTTCATAGCACAGCGATTCATGCTGCTGGAGAAAGTGCTGCCAAAATTGAGGACGGCGACGTGGTCATTTTTATGAATTTTCGGGCTGACCGTGCCCGTCAATTAACGCAAGCTTTGGTTGACCCACACTTTGCTGGTTTTCAACGCTCACGAGTGCCACAACTAGCAGAATTGGTCACTCTGACAGAATACGCGGCTAACTTGCCGGTCAAAGTCGCCTATGCATCTCAGCCATTAAATAATGTGCTTGGCGAATACGTGGCCAATCTTGGTTGCCGTCAATTACGCATTGCTGAAACCGAAAAATATGCGCATGTGACTTANTTTTTTAATGGTGGCCGCGAAACACAGTTTGCTAATGAAGACCGCATACTAATACCTTCACCTAAAGTAGCCACTTATGATTTACAACCAGAAATGAGTGCACCTGAAGTGACTGAACGTCTTGTCGATGCAATTAAAAACGGTCATTACGATTTGATTATCTGTAATTTCGCTAATCCAGACATGGTCGGTCACACTGGCAATTTACAGGCGACAGTAAAAGCCATTGAAACTATTGATCAATGTCTAGCAAAAATTATTACAGCACTGCAAGCTGTTGGCGGTGAAGCACTGATCACAGCAGACCATGGGAATGCAGAATTTATGTATAATCCTAGTACTGGCCAGCCACATACTGCACACACAACGTTGCCCGTGCCATTTCTTTATGTGGGACGTCCTGCTAAGATGACAACAGCGATGGGCAAACTTTACGATATTGCACCTACGATTCTGACTTTAATGGGGCTACCAATCCCACCTGAAATGACTGGAAAACANCTGGTGGAACTAACGACATAAATTGATGATGAAAACAAAATTAACAAAATGGATGTTATGGGTCTCGCTGCTCACCAGCAGTTCCCTGAGTTATGCGGACACGATGTCGCAGCTTGACCACATTCGTCATCAAATACAAGGCCTTAAATCATCTCTGTCTCACGACCATTCAAAACAACAACAATTGCAACAACAATTGGCCTCCAATGAAACTAAAATGAGCCAGCTGGCCAAAACATTGCGTCAAACCCAAATAGAACTCAAGCAACAACAACAGCGTTTGCAACAATTGGAGCAACAACAAGCCGAGTATGAACAAGCTATTAATCAACAACAAGATAGTCTCGCCAGCCAATTACGCGCACTTTATCTCCAAGGCCATCAAGAATATTTGCAATTGTTATTGAATCAAAAAGACCCAGCTGATATCAGTCGTTATGCGAATTATTACCATTACTTAAATGCAGCTCGCTTAATGCTGATTGCACAGTATCAACAAAACTTGACTGATTTAGCAGCGACTCGCGCTGAGATACAACAACAAACATTGAAGTTGACGGCTTTAAAGAACCAACAACAACAGCAACAAGCTGGATTAACTAAACATCAACTCGAGCGGCAACAATTGTTGTCTACGTTGAGCACTGCAATGCATGGGAAACAACAACAATTAGCAACGCTTGTGGCTAATAAAGCCGCCCTAGAGCAAGTCATTCAACGGCTTGCTGCTCATACCAATACCATCCTGGCAGTCCGTAAACCCCACGGTAAATTTCCATGGCCCACACCCGGGCGAATCATTGAGCGTTTTGGCGCTTCTATCGAACAAAGCCAATTGAAATCAAATGGTGTGCTGATTGCTGCACCCGAAGGACAAGCCGTCGATGCTATCGCCAATGGACAAGTTGTGTTCTCGAACTGGATGGCAGGCTATGGCCTATTGTTGATCGTCGATCATGGTGATGGCTATATGACAATTTATGGTCATAATCAAAGCTTATTCAAGAGAGTAGGCGAACGAGTAAAGCAAGGTGAGTTAATTGCAACGGTTGGCAACACCGGCGGTAACACCAACTCAGCTTTATATTTTGCAATCCGTGACCATGGTCAACCCATCAATCCCGAAAAAGTCTGCGGTTAATTAGACTACTGATAAATCTTCAGCAGCGCCAATTAAATTAGTAGACTATACTTTCTACATGAATTAAAAAGAAAATTACGCTAAAATTGTACAAAAAATTTACCAAACAAGTTTTATCAAGTTTGTTTGTGTAAAATTGGAACAACACTGAATTTGTATTGAGGTCTTTCAACAATGAAATTGATCAAACGCTGCTCTACTCTGCTCAGTATCTCACTCTTCGCCATTGGACTAAACAGCGCCTTGGCTGCTTCGAATGCCAACCCTAGTGATCAAATCCCTGTGCAAGACATTCAGCGCTTTGCCAATGTGATTGCTGAAATTAAGCAATATTATATTGAGCCCGTTGATAACAAGGTCTTATTTGACAATGCCATTCGCGGCATGTTGTCTAATCTTGACCCACATTCGTCTTATCTTGATGCTAATGACCTACGTGATTTACAAACAGTGACCACGGGCGAATTTGGTGGCATTGGCATTGAAGTTATGCCTGATGATGGATTTATTAAAGTAGTCAGCCCATTGGATGATACCCCTGCTTCGAAAGCAGGCATTAAAGCTGGCGATATTATTATCCGCATTGATGGCAAACTGGTAAAAGACATGACCGCTGAACAAGCAATCAATATGATTCGCGGTAAAAAAGGCACCAAAGTAACACTTACCTTAGTACGCAAAGGCAAACCACTGACGGTTGATCTTACCCGCGAAGTTGTTAAAGTCCAAAGCGTGAAAAGCAAACTGCTTGAACCAGGTTATGGTTATGTCCGCATCGCTTTCTTCCAAGAAAATGCCGGCAAAGATGTGGCCAAAGCCGTGGATGATTTNAAAAGCCCAATCAGGGGCAAGCTTAACGGCCTTATTTTAGATTTACGCAACGATCCTGGTGGCTTGTTAGATTCAGCCATCAGTGTCGCTGATGATTTTCTAGATAGCAACAAGCTAAAAGGCAGTAAAAATATTGTTTACACTAAAGGCCGCATCTCAGGTGCAGACATGCAAGCTAAAGCAACTCCCGGTGATATCATTCCAGGTGTTCCGATGGTAGTGTTGATTAATCAAGGTTCTGCTTCAGCATCTGAAATTGTTGCTGGCGCTTTACAAGATTATAAACGCGCCATTATTCTCGGCACCAAGAGCTTTGGTAAAGGTTCTGTACAAACGGTCATCCCAATCGACAATCAAAGCGCAATTAAGCTGACCACAGCGTTGTATTACACACCGGCAGGCCGATCGATTCAAGCCAAAGGCATCACCCCAGATGTCACAGTCAAACCACTTAAAATCGATAAAGGCCAAGACAATGATATCATTCCGTTAGATGAGGCCGATTTAGCAGGTCATTTAGCTAATGGTAATGCAGAAAAAACCGACAGCAACATTGAAAGTGCCAAAGCAGCTTCAGAACAAAATCTGTCGCAAACTGAAAAACAATTAGCACAAGATGATTATCAAGTTTACTCTGCATTGACCTTATTGAAAGGCCTACATGCTACTCAATAATTCTCATTCATTTGACTCCGAAGGTTGGCATCCATAATGCAATACATGGATACCAACCTTGCCTGCATGTAAAAAACCTTGTCAGCGTAAAAGTATTTAAAATTTTTTATTTACGATGGGCACACATCATCACAAGGAAATAGGTTTAATATTGTTGACGCAAGATTGGAGCTGTTGTTGAAATTTGTTGGAATTGGATTGTACACTACGGGCTACTTTAATTAACCAAGGTTTTTTAAGTAACTGTGTGAATGATAACCGCCCATGCCTTCATGATATGCCAAATACAAATCATAGGCATCATTGGGAGAAATATGTAAGGTGCGTTGTGCTTGATTAGCATACCAGCCCATAAAATCACTGGCGGAAGCGAAATCCGAACGCAATGAAATTAAATAACGCGCTGATGATTCTTTATAACCCTGCCATGTTTGCACCAATGCTTGCGCATAACCATATGCAGATGATGTTGGTTTTTTAGTTTTAATATTAATCGGTGCAGCATCAGAACGAAAACTGGATTCTTGATACATAATCGCCATTTGCACTGGCACCGGAACGCCCCAACGCTGTTCTGTTTTTGGCTGCCCAATACCATTCAGGATATTCAGCAAAGACTGCACAGATATTATTGATATTATGCGGTTGAGGTGACAAACAGCCACTCAATATCAAGGAGAGAATTGCTAATATGAAGGCCTTATGTACCCATATCATGCTTATGTACCTCACGCTGCTGCTATACCAATGCTCCTCTAATTATAGCCCACTGGACAGTGGACTAGGCATTTGCTGCAATACATTGATTTAATATCGCTTTTTTCAATCTTGCTTAAGAATGGCATTAAAGTTTTTTTAAATTCAATAATGTTGGGATTTGTGGGTATAATGACGCAATGATAATGACTTATCTTAAAAAGGCTTAATTTAATGATTGAAACAGCTATTTTACTTTTTCCTGTCCCGATGCACCAGGCATTGTTGCCAGTCTGACTAATTTTATCTGGCACAGCGGCGGCAATATTATGCATTCCGACCAACATTCTACTAATCCCACTGACGGTCAATTTTTTATTCGGCTGGAANNTTTTGCTTTGATCCACAACAGACAAATGCCTCATTTTGGGAAAAAGGCATTGGAGAGATCGCAGCGTTTACAGGCTGATGCAAAACTCTATTATAAAAGCCAAACATTACGCATGGGAATTTTAGTTTCCAAATATGATCATTGTTTAGTTGAATTGCTGTATCAATGGAGTTGTAAAGAAATTGACGTGAGCATTCCGTTTATTATCAGTAACCACGATGATTGCAAAAAAATTGCCGATCAGTATCGCATACCTTTTCATTATTTACCCATCACTGCCAATAATAAACAACAACAAGCTGAGACTATTTTAAATATTGCAAGAGACACGACGGANTTTTTAGTGCTAGCACGTTATATGCAAATACTCAGCAACGAATTCTTAGAAAAGTACAATAAAGACATCATCAATATTCACCACAGCTTTTTGCCGTCTTTTATTGGCGCTAATCCTTATCAGCAAGCGTATGACCGTGGTGTAAAAATTATCGGCGCGACTGCACATTATGTGACTGCTGAATTAGATGAAGGCCCAATCATTGAGCAAATGGTACAACATGTGAGCCATCAAGACAGTGTTGACTCATTGCGTCGCAAAGGCAAAAACTTGGAAAAATTGACGTTAGCCAAAGCAGTGGAAGAGCACGCTCAGCACCGGATTATTCGGTGGAAAAACAAAACGATTGTATTTGGATAATGATAGTCAAAGTGGACGAGATTAGGTGTTATCATAGCATTACCCACAAATCAGCCTGATTTCACAAAAATAAAGCCCCGAGAAGAGCCAGTCCAGCTACAAAACCTTGGCTTTCAAGATGAAAGCCTAGAGACTACAGGGATGTATCCGCGGGATGACAGGATTAACTAAGTAGTTACGATTTTTCTCAGATAAACAAAAAATGTAGGGTAAATCAGGCGAGGCGGATCTACCCTACATTATAACTTAAACCGCCACTGGCGCTTTGATTGCTCCATGAGTTTGATAATTTTCAAACTCAAAATCATCTAATTGATAATCAAACAAGGTGGCAGGTTTGCGCTTGATGATGAGTCTTGGCAATGGATAGGGTTTACGGCTTAGCTGCAACTGCACTTGTTCAAAATGATTATTGTAAATATGACAATCACCACCTGACCAAATAAAATCGCCCACATCTAAGTCACATTGTTGCGCCATCATGTGTGTCAACAAGGCATAAGAAGCAATATTAAACGGGACTCCAAGAAAAGCATCCGCCGAACGTTGGGTCAATTTGCAAGAAAGTTTACCTTCAGCGACATAAAACTGGAACAATAAATGACACGGCGGCAAAGCCATATATTTCAGTTCACCTACGTTCCATGCGCTAATGATCAAGCGGCGCGAATCAGGATTCGTTTTAATTTGTTGGACTAGCTCACTCATTTGATCAATGATACG
This sequence comes from Coxiellaceae bacterium, assembly GCA_013414725.1. Classification (GTDB taxonomy): domain Bacteria; phylum Pseudomonadota; class Gammaproteobacteria. Next base: position 47,156 of record CP058706.1, read on the forward strand.
CCCATCGGTAGCTTGCCATGCACGCCATTGTTTGCCATAAACGGGGCCTAAATTACCGTTGGCATCGGCCCATTCGTCCCAAATGGTGACTCCCATATCATGCAAAAATTTCACATTGGTTTCACCGCGTAAAAACCACAACAGCTCACCAATGATGCTTTTTAAATGTAACTTCTTGGTCGTCACTAATGGAAAACCTTGTGACAATGGAAAACGCATGTCATAGCCAAAAACACTGACGGTGCCAATACCAGTACGATCCTGTTTGGCAGTGCCATTAGTTAAAATGTATTGTAAAAAATCTAAATATTGTTGCACGACAAAAGCCCCGATAAGAGTTACTGATAACTAAGAATGGCTAATAATACCAGCCAAACAGTCCAAACAATTTGCATGTAATAAGGCATCCAACGTCTTTTAATAAGCCAATAAATAAAAGCAGGAATTGCTGCAATAATCACTGGCACTACTATTAACACAATCCAAGCCAAGATCAGATGTGACCACTTGCCAAAAGCAAATAAATTTCTTAACTCAGAGATAAACCAATGATGAAACACGGCAATTCCGTGCACTACCCAGGCAATTTGTTGCAGAAAAATAATGGCCACTAGGCTCAAGATGATGAATACTAAAAACTAATGCGTTGGTTCATTGAACAATCTCCTTACGTTGATATGCAACGATCATAAATCCTATACCAACCAGAATCATTGGCAGCGATAATAATTGCCCTTCGGTTAACCAGTTAAATGCAATATAGCCCCGTTGAATGTCAGGCTCACGGAAAAATTCTACTAGGAACCGAAACAAGCCATAGCAGAGCAAAAACAGGCCAGACACTGCCATACGTGGCCTAGGTTTGGCTGAATACCACCATAATATAATGAACAAAACTAATCCTTCCAAGCAAAATTCATATAATTGCGAAGGATGCCGTGGCAAAGGCCCAGCATTCGGAAATATCATGCCCCATGGCACATCAGTAGGCCGTCCCCATAGTTCGCCATTGATAAAATTGCCAATCCGGCCTAGTCCTAAACCAACAGGCACCAGTGGCGCTACAAAGTCACCTACTGTGAAAAACGGCTTGTGGTAACGCTTAGCAAACCACCACAAGGCCACAATGACGCCCAATAAACCACCATGAAATGCCATGCCCCCGTCCCACAAGCGAACAATGATCCAAGGTGCATGGATAAAATCGGTGAAATCGTAAAATAGCATATAGCCTAAACGGCCACCGACGATAATGCCCAAAGCTACATAGAACAATAAGTCACTGACTTCAGCAACGGTCCAACCACTGTTAGGGCGTTTGGCACGGTAAACCGCCAACAACCACCCCCNTGCAAAACCTAAAAGGTACATCATTCCATACCAATGGACTGCTAAGGGGCCTATTTTAAAAATCACCGGATCAATTTGCGGATATTGCATAATATTCACGCTCAATTAAAAAAATGGGTGGTTTAAATGCCTGCGGAGTAAAACATAAATAATGTTAACTTATTTCTTAAGGCAAAGCCAAGGCTTACGAAGAGATCAAGTGCATAGGGATACTTGCAGGAGGTGCTTCGCTACGCTCAGGATGATGGGAATGTGACTTCGCATTATTGAGACGGCTTCATATTAAAAACGGCATTTATTTTCAAATAATGAACTTGGAATTAATGGTTGCGATAATTATCTTTGTGACACAATGAATAAAACTAGACTTGGATGTAATCAATATTAATCATTGATGCCATAAGTTCCTCAGAGCAACATTTTTATGCCAATTAACAATAAAAACACGGCGAAAATCCGTTCTAAAAATATAACCGGCAAATAATGAGATAAGCGCACACCTAGCACAGCAAAAATGGGGCTGACAGCTACAATGCCCAATACCGCAGGCCAGTAAATATAACCTGTGCTACCTGGTACTTGACTGACATGTAGCCCTGTGTAAATAAAACTTAACGTACCTACTATTGCTACTGTGAAAGTCACTAAACTAGAAATGCCTAATGCGTTTCTAATCGGAATATTGCTATAAATCAAAAATGGAACGACTAAAATGCCACCACCCAATCCTAATAAACCTGAGTTTGCACCAATTAAAAACCCCATGAAGGAAAGCCCCCAAAATTTTGGCAACTTGCGATGGCCTTCGGGTTTAGTTTGAGTCAACATTTGCAATCCAGTAACTAATAACAATAAAGCAAAAATAACCGCTAGCCAACGTGTGTCCATTAGGCTTGCTAACATGGCTCCCGCAATAGTACCGAGAATCATTCCAGGAGCTAACAGGCGGTAAATTGGCCATAATTCAATGCCATGACGCTTGTGAGAATAAGCCGCCACTGCGCCTGAAAGTATCATCGCAGCCAGCGAAGTCCCTGCTGCCATTTGCATAATGATGTCATAAGGAATGCCTTGCCAATGAAAGACATATGCTAAAGCGGGAACAACGATAATGCCGCCACCAATACCCAGCAGTCCAGCAAAAATCCGGCAATGATGCCAATTACAATAAAACAAGCAATGATTTCAAGCGACATGTTAACCTAATGAAAGTTTGAATTAATGGCTACGCTGTTAGCTGGCTGTTTTTCTATTTACCACCCGCACGAATTAAGCCACCGAGGCCTGCTTCTTCTAACGCCAATTCAAGATGATTGCGAATTTCAACGGCATCATCCATTGCCAAGACTTCATTTAATAATTCTTTACAGCGGCTCATACTAAAACGGCGCACAACGTATTTCACTCGCGGCAAACGACTGGCACTCATGCTTAACGTATCGAAACCCATCCCCAATAATAAAATAACAGCGATGGGATCACCTGCCATTTCGCCACAAATGCTGACATGTTTGCCTTCTTGATGGGCACCGCGCACCACATGCATTAACGCATGTAATACAGCCGGATGCAAACTGTCATAAAGATTGGCGACACGTGAATTATTACGATCAACGGCCAAAACATATTGGGTCAAGTCATTACTGCCAACGGATAAAAAATCTACGCGGCGGGCTAATTCTTGCGCTTGATAGACTGCTGAAGGTACTTCAATCATTACCCCTAATGCTGGCATTTTTATCGGTAAGCCTTCACTGATTAAATCATTATGGGCCTGATGTAACAAACGGATGGCCTCTTCCACTTCAGTAACAGAAGTGATCATTGGCAACATGACATGCAAATTATTCAGTCCCATGCTAGCACGCAACATCGCACGAATTTGCACTAAAAATATTTCTGGATGGTCTAATGTAATGCGAATACCGCGCCAACCGAGAAATGGGTTGTCTTCTTGCACTGGAAAATAAGGCAATTCTTTATCGCCACCGACATCTAATGTACGCATAATGACTGGACGCGGTGCAAATGCTTTTAGTAATTGCCGATAGATAATACGTTGTTCATCTTCTCCTGGGAACCGATCACGGATCATAAACGGCACTTCGGTGCGGTAAAGCCCGACGCCTTCTGCGCCAATACTCAATGAACGGCCTACATCGGAAGCTAATCCAGTATTAATATATAATGATACGCCATAGCCATCGGTTGTTTGTGCGGGCAAGTCACGCATCGTTTGTAATTCTTGGTCTAACTCTCGTTCTTCCCGAATTAAATTTAAATATTCTTTACGGATAGTGGGCGTTGGCGAAACATAAATTTGGCCATAATAACCATCGATCACAATTTCTTGGCCTTCTAATTGCGTAACTGGCAAACCTTGCACCCCCATCACTGTAGGCACACCCATAGCACGCGCTAAAATAGCCACATGCGAACTACCTGAACCAACAACCGACACAACGCCAGCTAAACGGCCCTCCGGCACTTCTGCTAATGCGGCAGGCGTCACTTCTTCGCCCACTAAGATAGTACGTTCAGGGAAATTTAAATGTGTGGTTTGTTCGCTGGCTTGCAATTTAAATAGAATGCGTTGGCCTAAATCTTTTAAGTCTGCAGCACGTTCCTGCAAATAAGAATCACTCATTGCTTCAAAATATTGAATATGACGTTGAATGACATGTTTTAAGGCTGCCTGCGCCCAATGGCCGGNCACAATTTCGGTAATAATTTCGTTGATTAAGGTTGCACTGTTGAGAATTTNTAAATAAGCATCAAACAATGCACGTTCTTCTGCCGCCAAATTAGCGGCCACATTATCACTCAATTCTTGGATTTCATCACGAACAGCCTGCAATGCATTTTGTAAATCAGCAATCTCTGCTTCTGGATTTTCTGCCGCACGATCAGGCACTGCATCGAGGTCGGCCAAAGGATAAACAATTACAGCCGTACCAATAGCAATACCTGGTGCGCCAGGAATACCGGTAAGGACGGTGTCTTTGAGTTCACCGCCTCGCTTTAATTCAGACAACATTCCAGTGGCTTGTGCATGCGCAATTGCACCTGATAATTGAGCTGACAAAGTAATNNTAAAAGCTTCTTCGTCCTCATCAAAACGACGTGGTTCGATTTGCTGTACTACTAATACGCCTAATAATTGTCGTTGGTGGACAATCGGCACAGCCAAGAAAGCGTGATATTTTTCTTCACCGATGCCTGGCAAATAACGGAAATTTGGATGGGTCGGCGCATCATCTAAATTAATGGGTTGTTCACGTTCAGCCACTAAACCGACTAAACCTTCACCGAATTTCAATTTAGCTTTGGTAACGAGCTCATTGTTTAAGCCTTCCGTTGCCATCATGACATGCTCACCACGATCATGATCGGTCAAGAAGATACTGCAAGCATCCGTTTCCATGGCTTCTTTAGTGCGCGACACCACAATTTTAAGCGCTTCAGTCAAATCAGGCGCGTGGCTAACTTCTTGGATGATGCGCATTAAAGTTTTTAACATCTCACTGTCCTATTTCTATTATCCAAAGAGCAATGGCTCAAATTCTCTTAATGCCCGCTGATAAACTTGGCGTTTAAAGCTAATCACCTCTTCAGCAGGCCGCCAATAATTGACCCAATGCCAAATATCAAACTCAGGTGAGTCAGTCAGGTCAAAACGGATCCGGGAATCATCACTTTCCAACCGCAGCAAAAACCATTTTTGCCGCTGTCCAATGCAAACGGGACGGGTATAATAACGACGCAAATGACGGGGCAAGCGATAATACAGCCACTGTTTTGTTACTCCCATGATTTTGACATCTTCCGGCATCAATCCCAGCTCTTCACCTAATTCGCGATACATAGCTTCTTCAAGGGTCTCATAATCTTTTATGCCACCCTGGGGAAATTGCCAAGCATTTTCATGGCCATAGCGCCTACCCCAAAAGTTGTTGTTGCGCATTGCACAGAATAATGCCAACGTTCAATCTAAAACCATGTTGATCGATCATTTAACCGTCCTCTCAGCCAATGCTGCAGTAGGCAATTACACATTTGATTATTTTTTGTTCAGCAAGCTCGATTTTAGGCCCAAGGCTTGCCGCTTATAACACCTTATATATATTGTAGCTAGAAACTCACACAAATTTAATGGGATATCTGCTTTTTTGTGAAATTTTGCTGCCAACTTATTGTGTTTATGACGCCGGATGAGTATTCTTGCGGCAATTGTAGCTATTCGGCCACTGGATGGAATAGGCCTTTTGGCGCTAAGCTTGCGCTGAATAGATAACGAGAAGGCTTGGGCTGCTGTGGGCTCATGACAGGAGTCTTCTGCGAAAACACATAAGGAGAATAGATGATGTCTTTTGCTAGCCCATTACGTCAGCTGGCTGTCTCGCTGATCGGCTTATTACTTGGCTGTTTCATCGCGCCTTCTGCTTTGGCAGTGATCGATATTCAATTACTGGAACTACCAGCAGCGCTATCTCACCCCAATTTGATCAACGTTTCGTCAATTTCATGCGGCGCTGGCATATGCCTGGTGCCTCGGTGGCGATTTTCCGCAACGGCCATTTTTATTAGCAAGAGGCTATGGCTGGGCTGACCGTGAAAACCTTGAACCAGTGCACCCTGATTCATTGTTCCGGATTGGCAGTGTTTCCAAAGTAATCACTACTGTAGCCGTCCTGAAACTCATTCAAGATAACCGCGCCTCACTCGACCAACCCGTCTTCACCATTTTGAATGATTTGTCTCCCTTAAGTGGACAAATGGCACGTAACGTGAATCAAGTCACCTTACGCAATTTATTGCAAATGTCCTCCGGCTGGTACACTCAAGTGATTGATCCCATGTTCGGGCCATGGTCAAGCCGAATGTTGTACTATCTCAACGATAATATTCCACCCGATTGCGTCACTGCAGCGCAACTGATGATGGGCATGCCATTACAATTTCGTCCCGGCACACAGTATTCTTATTCTAATTTGAATTATTGTATTTTAGGGCTGGTAGTTAATAAGCTTGCTGGCACTAATTATGATTACAAAACCTATGAGAATTACGTAAAACAAGCAGTATTAGCACCAGCTGGCATCACTAGTATGCAAATCGGTGACACCTTGCCGCAAAACCGTGCCCCTGGGGAAGTGAAGTATTATCGCTATGGCAGTACCCGCGCTGATGCTAATAATGCCGTCGATAACATGGCTAAAATCGATGGCTTGCCTTATGGTGAAGCCCAAATTTTACAGAAAAATTTTTCTGATGGTGGTTGGATTGCATCCGCTATCGATTTGGTGAAATTCTTGGATGGCTTAAGCACCTATAAAATCCTTAATCCAACGATGATGCGTATTATGTTGGCAAGGCCCAGCTTCCAACAAAAAACCGAAGGCTATTCTTCGATGGCATGGGTAATTAAAAATACTGCTGGACATACTTACTGAGCAAACATGGCAGTTTCACTGGCACACAAGCATTGATTTTCATGACAACGATGGCACATCTTATGCCGTGATTTTTAATGCAAAGCCGCCACAACGACCAAAATTTTTGCATGAGTTGACTTTGATTTTACTCAGCGCAAAATGATTTTACTAATGTGTCGCACTTACAGATGAAAACAGCGCATATTTTGCTTGTTGACGATGATCCAATCAGCAATAAATGGCTTACTGCCGCGTTAACAGCAGCCAATTATCAAGTCAGCAGTGTGGAAGATGCAAAAACTGCTTGGCAATTGCTAACAACAAGAACGCACACTTATCAACTTGTGATCATTGATCGAATGATGTTTGGCATGAGTGGGATGGATTTATTACGACAAATACAAATGTCACCCTCTTTGAAAAAATACCTGTCATTATCCAAACTGGTGAATGCCGACCGGAAGAACATATCGCTGCTATTGCTGCGGGTGCTGTAGATTTGCTTTATAAACCGATTGCTACTGATTTATTATTGAAGGTCGTTAACAAAGCTTTATCTACGTAAAACCCGCATCACTGCGGGGGCCCCCAATTCGATTTAATGACTAATGTGTAAGTGCACAGAGTACAACGCCTTGTTGCGGACTACTCAGGGCATAAATCGTTGATTTTGCCCCTTGATGATAGGGCAAAGCCATACAAATATTATAATTGGCCGCTGACGAAGGTGAAGGTGATAAGCCTACTTGAACAAAAGTCCCGCCTTGGCAATTGCCATTAAATGGATCAGAGAAAGACCGCTGCTGTCCAGCCTGCACTGCGCCTAATGACACCATTTGAGTATTGCAACGCAATGAAATATAGACTGTTTTTACTCCCTGGCCTTTATTGTCTGCAAAGTTAAAAGCATAATTCTGCGCCATTGCAATATTGGCAACCAAGCAACCCGCTGCTATACCACTGATAATTTTGCCTATTCGTTGCATAAAGATATCCTCCTTTGATACTTTAAAAATAGTACAAAATTACCAAAAATGCTTTTGTTTACGTGAAAGATTTTACTGTCGTCTCTTCCAATGCCTCTTCCTGGGTCTTTAAACTGATCTGTTCACTATAGAATTTAAACTTTAACTGACTGACCTTTGTTACAAGCTCACTAGAATCAAAGCCAAATTCAATTTTGGCTTCACTGGTGTTTATAATTGGTTTATGTTTAATTCCGTTTTTCATATTTCCCAGGCGTCATAATTTCAATTTCTTTTTCAAAAATATGGCCTTTTATGTCCATCTCATAATAAGTTTTAGTGTCTAATATGCTGACGACATTAAGCTTCACATAACAATAAAGCTCCTTATTGTTATTAAAATGCCATTCAACGCAAAATGTTGTGGCGCCAACATTAACTTGTCTCGAGTCCCCATTGACATTCAGGCATAATTTTCCAGACAATATCATTATCAACAATCGTTGCATTTTCTGGCCGGCATTATTTGCGAGAAAATTAACATAATCATCTGTTTGATCTACTCCATTAAAATATCCCTTTAGAAAATCATTGAATGCTTTTTGATTGGGTTTCTGTTCTACACCATCTTTAAAAAATAAAGGTAAAGATCTATTTATATCGATAAGAGTACCGGTTTTTCTCGGCTGTCCCAAAGTTTGCTTCCATTTATCAATCACTGTGGTAATTTCTTGTGGCATTGTTGTGTTGGAATAAGTGACCTGAGACCACTGCCTGCGCCAATTTTTGATTTGATTACGCTGATGACCATAAATAACATTACTAAAAACATAGTATTTTCCCCTCGTGCTAATGCGGGGCATACTATAACGGCTATAACTTAACAAATTATTAGCAAAAATGAATTTTTTTAGAAAGGTCTTTTAGAAGATGATTTTTCAGATTATATGAAACCGTCTCAAAATGCAAAACTACAGTGTCATCCTGAGCGTAGCGAAGCAACCCTATGTCAAAGCCTAAAAAAGGCCTAAAATCCCGGCCTAGCTTGGCTTGGTTGCTGTTCTTCAACCATAGTAACGTTCGACTTACAATTCAACCGATTACTGAAAAAATCTATTTTGATATCGTGAATATTAGCGGTCAATGATTCCTGTTGAGAAGAAAATACTATCGTAGTCGTTGCATCAAATACATATCGTTGTTTTTTTGCCGTTACTGCTGCATTGATAAAGCTATCTTTCAGCGTTAAATTACCTGATTTATCGATTTCATAGGGATTTCGGCCAACGTCTATGGTATTAATGTGCAATGTCGTTTTGCAAACTAGCTGCTTCTGGTCCCAATGCCATTCACATTCTGGGGTCGCATCACTCACACTCGCTACCTGTGCCATACCATATAATTGCAAAGTAATTTTGTTATGCAGTAATGTTTTTAATAATGGCGCTAGCTTGGGGACAGTATTGGCAACACAATCAATATACATTTCTCTTTGGGGGCAATCAGCAAAATACTGGCGCAAAAACTGCCAAATCAGCGGCTGAAGTGATGATCGGTGCATTGATTAAAGCTCCATTTTTGTAAAACAGAGTACGTCGACTGTTGAAGCAGAGCTCCTCTGTAGCCGCATTTTTGCAACCAAGGCCGCTGCCCATTGTTGGATTTTGGGTGTTTTATCCGCCACATCCAGCACTACTTGCTTCACAGGTTTATGCTGCCACTTTGCCAATTTTGACACACGGCGTTGCTGTCTAAAGTAGTTAAAAAACATGTTAGGTTCCTCCTCAATCGACTTGAGTGAGTAGTTGCAAACTAGGTAACGAAATGCAGTACATTAAACTGATCCGCTTTGAATGTATTATAAATCGCTTTTTAAAAGCTTTACTTAACCTATGCTTAAAACCACGTTGTTTAAGGGCCTGGGTATGTGATAATTTACACAATCATGTCATTACCCATAGGATTCTCCATGCAAGACTCAGATGCTTTACAACGTTTTATCTTTGCTGATCTGCAGATACGCGGCGAACTCGTGCGGTTAAATACCGCATTTACTGCGGTAAATGAGCGCCACCCTTACCCCAGTGTGATTAAAGACTTTCTGGGACAGGCGTTGGCTGCATCGGTTTTATTACGCGCTAATCTCAAATATACTGGATCACTGACGCTACAAATCGAAGGCGATGGGCCAGTAAGCCTCATTGTCGCACAGTGTAACGAGAAACTGCATATCCGTGGACTGGCCAAATGGGAAAGTTTTGATCCGCCTGCCCAATTTGCTAATGCCGTAGGCCAAGGATATTTGGCAATTACGATTACCCCTAATGAAGGTGAACGTTATCAGGGGTTGTTAAACTGGGCGACCCTAGTTTAAGCGATTCACTGATGTCTTATTTTACCCAATCAGAGCAGCTCAACACTTTCTTAATGTTAGCGACCAATGAAACCCAAGCCGTTGGATTATTATTACAGGTACTACCTGCATCTGATAGCCCTACGGCCAGCGACGACTGGCAACACGTATTGTCATTAGCACAAAAATAACCAAAGATGAGTTATTAAATACATCTAATCAAGAATTGCTGTTACAAGTCTTTCCAGAGCTGTCGATTCAACTGTTTGCTGCCCAACCTGCGGAATTCTATTGCAGTTGTAATTTAGAGAAAATGGAGTCTGCATTACAATTGTATGGCTTTGATGAGGTGATTGGCATTTTAACCACTAACCGTTACGTCAAAGTCACCTGCGAGTTTTGTAATAAACACTACGATTTTTCTCGTGATGAAATTGAACGGATTTTTGAACGGCCGGTGCCTCCTTTAGACAAGCCGAATTAAAGCCAAAATCTGCCTCAATAGGGCCATTGGGGCAGATCAATTTATGACCAATAAGCGTTTGTTTACCCACACTTTTTCCACAGGATTCCCCCAAACTATTCCCTTGCATTTTCGCGCTAGACCCATTATCTTGTGTTTCGTTACCTGTTAGCACCTATATGTTGAGTTTTTGTACTAATAGCGACAACGAAATTAAAGGCAAAACAACACGTTAGGATGACGTGATCAATTGCAAAATAGCAATTGTGCCATGCAAATAATAACTACCACGCACGGGAGGAGCCCAATGGACATCGGAACCACAAATCGACTCACAATCTCACCTATCAATTTAAACGGACAGCCAGAAACCAATCTGGCAAACTTACAAGCTGATATCGCCATCACCGCGCCTGGTCAATTACGCGTAATTCGTCGTAATGGCTCATTGGCTGCTTATGATGATGGCAAAATTGCTATTGCAATGACCAAAGCATTTTTAGCTGTGGAAGGCGGCAACGCTGCAGCTTCCACCCGTATACGCGAGCTGGTCGCCCAATTAACTGATCAAGTGACAGCTGCATTAAAACGTCATTCGCCTGCAGGCAGTACTATTCACATCGAAGCCATTCAAGACCAAGTTGAATTAGTGTTGATGCGTGCTGGTGAGCATAAAGTGGCACGAGCTTACGTCTTATATCGTGAAGAACGCCGCAAAGCCCGACAACAACAAGGCATTGAAAAACAGAAACCACCGTTGCTNGAAAACAGCGGCATTCGTGTTACTTTGTTAAATGGCAGCACCATACCGCTTGACTTGACCAAGTTGCGACAAACTATTCAAGACGCTTGTACTGACTTAGCGGAAGTCGACCCAGAATTGATTTTCAAAGATGCCGTCCGCAACCTATTCGACGGCGTACCGATGGCCGATGTCAACAAAGCCCTCATTATGAGTGCACGGATTTTAATCGAGAAAGAACCTAACTATACCTACGTTGCTGCACGACTATTATTAAATGATTTAGTTGGTGAAGCCTTGCGCTTTCTTGGCATCGCTGCCGATATCAACCCAGCTACCATCGAAGCACTGTATGGCGACGCTTTAAAACATTTTATTAACCGTGGGGTTAACCTAGAATTATTAGACCCTCGCCTGCAAACTTTTGATCTCGACAAATTAGCCCGTGCATTGGTCAGCAAGCGGGATTTACAATTCACTTACCTCGGTCTGCAAACTTTGTACGATCGTTATTTCATTCATTCGCATGGTACCCGTTTTGAATTGCCGCAAGTATTTTTTATGCGGGTCGCAATGGGCCTAGCGGTTGCTGAAAAACATGACCGTGAAGAACGCGCCATTGAATTTTACAACGCGCTCTCCACTTTTGATTTCATGAGTTCTACCCCAACTCTATTCAACTCAGGCACACCTCGCTCCCAACTCTCTAGTTGCTTTTTGACTACCGTGCCCGATGATTTAGATGGTATTTACAGTGCCATCAAAGACAACGCTCTCTTGTCCAAATTTGCCGGTGGTTTAGGCAATGACTGGACACCTGTGCGTGGTATGGGTGCTCATATTAAAGGCACCAATGGTAAATCATTAGGCGTTGTCCCTTTCTTAAACGTGGCCGATGCAACTGCGGTTGCTGTCAATCAAGGCGGCAAACGCAANGGTGCAGTTTGTGCCTATCTCGAAACCTGGCACATGGACATCGAAGAGTTCTTGGAATTGCGCAAAAACACAGGTGATGATCGACGCCGTACACATGACATGAACACCGCCAATTGGATTCCTGATTTATTCATGAAGCGTGTGTTCGAAGAAAAAGAGTGGACACTGTTTTCTCCGGATGAAGTGCCCGAATTACATGACACTTATGGCAAGGAATTTGAACGTTTATATCAAGCTTACGAAGCCAAAGCACGTCAAGGGTTGATCAGAGGCAGAACGATTTCCGCTGTAGCGCTGTGGCGTAAAATGTTAGGCATGTTATTTGAAACTGGTCACCCTTGGATGACATTCAAAGACGCCTGTAATTTACGTTCACCACAACAACATGCAGGAGTAGTGCACAGCTCTAACTTATGCACTGAAATTACCTTAAATACTTCCAAAGATGAAATTGCTGTTTGTAATTTGGGTAGTATTAATATGGTCAATCATGTGGATGAAAACGGTCTAAATATTGAGAAACTCAAGAAGACTATTAAGACCGCAATTCGCATGTTAGACAACGTGATCGATATTAATTATTACGCTGTACCACAAGCCCGTCGTTCCAATCTAAAACACCGTCCGATTGGTATGGGCATTATGGGCTTCCAAGATACGTTATATAAACAAGGTATTGCCTATGCATCCGACGCAGCTGTGGAATTTGCCGATCGCAGCATGGAAGTCATTAGTTACTTTGCCATTGAAGCGTCTACTGATTTGGCAGAGGAACGCGGTTCTTACCCAAGCTACGAAGGTTCATTATGGAGCAAAGGCATTCTACCAATCGATTCGATCGAATTATTGCATGAAGCTCGCGGCCAATACCTGGAACAAGACCGTCGCCAAACTTTGGATTGGGACAGCTTACGTACCCGTGTTGCTACAGTTGGTATGCGCAACTCTAATGTCTTGGCAATTGCACCTACTGCTACCATTTCCAACATTTGTGGTGTGTCGCAATCGATTGAACCGACTTATCAAAATCTTTATGTGAAGTCGAACCTGTCAGGCGAATTTACTGTGATCAATCCTTATTTAGTGGCTGATCTGAANAAAATGGGCCTCTGGGACGAAGTCATGGTACACGATTTGAAATACTATAACGGCAGTCTGCAAAAGATTGATCGTATTCCGCTGGAATTGAAAAAATTGTATGCAACAGCCTTTGAAATCGAGCCACGTTGGTTAGTAGATGCCGCTTCACGGCGTCAAAAATGGATTGATCAAGCGCAATCACTCAATCTCTATATGGCGGAACCATCCGGTAAGAAACTTGATATTCTCTATCGCATGGCTTGGCTACGTGGTTTAAAAACAACTTATTATCTGCGAAGCATGGGTGCTACTAATCCAGAGAGAGCCACCATTGCTGACGACAGTTTAAACGCAGTAAAAGTAGTCCCTGCCACACCTACAGGACAAGCTTGTTCTATTGACAATCCGGATTGCGAAGCTTGTCAATAAGAGTGGTTAGGACACGACTGTTCAGTACAAATTGTAGTCGTAACGTAAACAGGCAATTTGAGCCAGGTTTGAATTAAGAGTTGAGCAAAACCTTTGATTCAGCCTAGCCCAAAACGTCTGTTTCATCGGCTTAGCTGAATAGTGGCAATAAGGCAAAAATTATAAGGGAGAATACTCATGCTACTGAGTTGGAATGATTACGAAAACAATGAAGAAACTAAAGTAACACCCAAAAACCAGAAACCGTTGTGTTAATTAACACTACCCTTGCTGACGAAACTGTCGCAACCAAGAGTTTTTCACCGTTAAAACCAAGCTCTCTAGTCACAACAGAGGAAACGGGGCTGACAGCAGCTCAGCTAGTCATGGCTTTAGCTTTAGTAATGAATTACATGCTCCAACTGGCGGTGGTGCTACTGGTTTGGAAAGTTTGGAAATGGGGGCTGCCCGTTTGCAAGTACATGACAAACAAATGATTAATTGCCGCGCGGATTTAAACCAGTTAGTGCCTTTCAAATACATGTGGGCCTGGGAAAAATATTTAGCAGGTTGCGCTAATCATTGGATGCCTAATGAAGTCAACATGGCGCCCGATATTGCTCTTTGGAANAACCCAAATGGCCTGACTGAAGATGAGCGCATTATCATTAAACGTAGCCTAGGTTTCTTTTCAACAGCTGACTCGTTAGTTGCTAACAATCTCGTTTTAGCTTTATATCGACACATTACTAATCCTGAATGTCGTCAATATTTATTGCGTCAAGCCTTTGAAGAAGCGTTACATACCCATTCTTATCAACACATCATTCAAAGCTTAGGCCTTGATGAAGCAGAAGTATTTAATATGTATCGTGAAGTACCTGCGGTGGCCNNAAAAGCTGCATGGGCATTGCCTTTTACCCAAAGCTTGAGTGATCCTAATTTTCGCACTGGCACCCGCGAAAATGACCAGCGTTTATTGCGTGATTTAATTGCNTTTTATGTCATTTTTGAAGGAATCTTNTTCTACGTGGGGTTTGTGCAAATTCTGTCAATGGGACGCCGCAATAAAATGGTAGGCACTTCAGAACAGTTCCAATACATTCTACGTGATGAATCCATGCATTTAAATTTTGGTATTGATGTCATCAATCAAATCAAAATTGAAAATCCGCATTTATGGACACCTGAATTTAAAAACCAAGTTATTGGCATGATACGAGAAGGCGTTGAATTGGAATATCAATATGCCGTCGACACTATGCCACGAGGTATTTTGGGCCTGAATTCACAAATGTTTAAAGAATATTTGCAATACATCGCCAACCGCCGCTGTGCGCAAATTGGCTTGCCGGAACAATTCCCGGGAGCAGAAAATCCGTTTCCATGGATGAGTGAAATGATTGACTTAAAGAAAGAGAAAAACTTCTTTGAGACACGCGTGATTGAATATCAGGCAGGTGGTTCATTGAAATGGGATGAGGAATAATCCGGCAGTCGTCTCATCTTTTCTCTGTAACAAGGTGTCATGCCAGCGAAGGTTCATAGGCGTCAACTTAAGAAAATTAATCAATGTAGGGTGGATCAAGCGAAGCGGATCCACCCTACATGACTATTCTGCGGAGTACGTATTGCCTGATGGATCCCGCGGTCTTCGCCGCGGATGACGGAAAAGCTAGTAAGCAATGAATTCAATTACTTACATAAAAATTCGTGGGGATACATCAGATTGCAAGGAGCGTAGCGACAAAGCAATGATACACGCATAATGAACAACTTTTTCCGAACAGCACTGGGTCTTCGCCACGGGATGACGAAATAATAATCGGAAATAATGAAATAATCCGCACTGCAAAATTAAGCACCTCTTAAGGCCATCTATTTTCTAAATCGATATAATGCCGATAACCCACTTTTAATAGAGGACATCTTCATGGTTTTATCAACCAAACCTGCCCAACAGACAAATACCCAAACACTATCGTTTGAAGATGTACCTAATGAAATAGTCAGTCTAATTTTCGAAAACCATGCGTCAGTGCGTGAAATGAGTGTCATGTCACAAGTGTCCAAACGTTATTACTTGCTTTTTCAAGAAAAATAGCCTTAGCAAAAGAAATTATTATGGCTTTCCGACAGGTTGATTCTAATCTTAACCTTAAATGGCTACAAAACACACTGGCGTCAATGTCTAAAGATGACTTAACAAAATTACAAGACAATATTCAGCAGCAAAATCAATTCTTTCCACAAATGCACAGAAAAATAGAAGAGCGCAAAAATTATTATTCCCCTGAAACCATACAAGAACTGGGAAAACTCATTCAATTAGACGTTGAAACATTAATTCAATCTATCGAGAAAAAGAAGATTGGATGCAACTATTAGCCGACAAGAATCCTCTTATACTCTATTACGCTGCCATGAAAATGTTGGCATGTCTGCATCCTAGAGATGATAACCCAGAAGTAATTAAGTTAACTGTGGTTTTATTATCAGTGGCCCACGTACTCAGTAAGCAAGACCATTTACTAGCCTATATTGCCAATTTAAGTTTAAATCACTCTTTAACTGGTAATTACATGATAGATGTCAACGTGCATTACTTTAACTTATTTTCAGCTCGTCTAGGCGTTAATTTAAGTGATGCGAGAAATAATACGACCGAGCTCCAATTAATATTACCTAGCCTGCAATTTATACTTGCACAAGTATCGTCGAAATTCTACCAAAAATTACCTGTTTTAGTACACCTTTTAGGCAAATTCGGCATAACAGGAACCTTAAACCTAGCACCCATATTGCGACAAGTTATGCACTACTCCACTGATGCTGATTATATTAAAGCAAAATTGATGGCTACAGTTTTCAACAACTTTCGCAAATAAAATCGTTCTGGGGATGTTTATTAGAAAATCACCTATCAGTGATGCTAATGAATTGGCACCCACCTTATCTGATAATGAATTTACTGCAAAACTCCAAGTATTAGAAGTCCACGCTTCCGCCACAAAAACCGGTTTTTGCTTCGATTACCACGCCTAACATTTCATCAAGTTGAAAAACTCCCCAAATATTTGATCGAATTTATCATAGAACACAACGCTGACTTTACCCGATGGACATCAGCACAGCTTAATAAACTCAACTCTTCCATCAAAGAAATTCCCAATGTTATTTTTTAAACTCGGCTGAGGAAGCACTTGAGATCATTCAAAAATCAAACCCAAAGATATTGATCATATTACATTGCTTAAAAAATGGCTACGGTTTCTCATCACCATTTGATTTTCAAAGTTATTCCCAAAATAGATGACTTGATTGCTGCAACAAAACAATCAGTTCAAGTAGAAGGAAAAACATTAACTTTGTTTGACATTCTGGCCATACATGAAAAAATTACGCAATTTATCATTGATAAAAACACATCGCCACGGATATCATCCATTTTTTAGAAGCAAACCCTTTTATCAAGAAACTAGTAAAAGCTTGGCCAACATCAGTAGCTATTGCTTTTAGATGGTTTGACAGCATCAACACCATGCAGGATTTCCACAGTAGAAAATTAAGCGATGAAAATTGGTACCCAGGCAACGTACTATTGATTACTAATGAAAGAAAGAAATCGCTAGTGACCGTATTAGACCTATTACTTGCTAGCATTGATTTATTTGAATATATGGATATAAGACCATTTTTCACCGATAACTTAGACTTTTTCATTGGGCCTGCTGCGAATACCAGCCACAACCGCTGAAAGAGCGATTAAGCATTAGTGTGTTGATGACCCTTTTCGTACTTCAATCGCTGATCGCACAGAGCCATTGGCTGCATATCTATTCAAAAGCTCGCATGATCCAGCCATTATAGAAAACCTCGTAAAACATTACACCAATACTCAAGGCATCATTGACATAGACGGTTTATGTTCAATTATTTCTACAGGCTTCATCGATGCAATAAGAAACGCTGCCATCTCACTGCAAAAACACCAATAACCAGTATACGCAGGCCTTTGTACAATGTAAGCTGGCACACTTTTTATGCCATTTTTCAAAACGCTCCTCATGAATTTAGTAATCATTATAAGGTACTGGCTGAATGTCGCCGTGACCAAATTTTTACTATTTTTTTGAATCAATCAAGCCAAGGAGACAATGCAGCCGTAGCCTGTATCAATGATCCATTCTTCCAAATGGCTGCTAAAGCAAGTGAACACAAAATCGAGATTTTAACAATAAACTATGGCAATAATGTCATTGAGGAGATGAAAAAATAGGTTTAAAAGCATGTTCAATCATTCTTTCAAGAACATGTTCTTCTTTACGTTCTTTTTAAACCTCATCCACTTTATCACGACAAACAAAGCTGTGGATGTCAATAAAATTGAACAAGTTCAATGCCATTTATTGCCTCTATTCTCACAAATTAAGGAATCTGTCTGTCAATATAATTTAGAAATTGTGGGAATGAAATTCTCGGTGCCTGATCTGATCCGGCTTGCAAAAGAACCGACTAATCTCAGCCAATTTCCCAGTATGCTATTTATGATATTAAATTGTGAACCTGGTAAACAGGGAGCCCCCGCTTTAACGAATATATTAGCAGGCAATATTGATTTTATTTTACAAAATAAACAACAAATAATAGGCCTATTAAAACCGTTGCAGTATGTCTCAAAGCCGACATACACACCTGACACTCCTGGTATATTTCAGGTCAAGCGACAAGACGCGCCAGTGACAACCCCAACGCAGTCAAATATTAAAAAGCAAAAACGGAGGCTGATGGGAATGCCGCAAACAATAATAATGGCAATGCCTCAAATGCTGGCATCGAGCATATTTTCCCAGCAGAATTTGGTTAAAACAGACTATTTGCGTAGCTGCTATTGTGGGTGTTTTGAAACATCAAACTTACTATTAATTTCAATGCCCTGCTTATTAACAGGGCATTGAATTGCAAATATGGCTATTGCGCAGCGCCTTTGTTTAATTTAACAATCAAGAAAATTGTATAAATAGCGGCCAAACCAACAAGAATATAGACAATACGAGCAATGGCTGACATATCTCCGAAAATGGCAGAGACCAAGTTAAAATTAAACAACCCTACCAAGCCCCAATTCAACCCACCTACAACAACGAGAATCAATGCAATCCAATCAAGAATATTCAATGTTTTCATAGCTAGCTCCTCAGATCCTTTAATTAACAGCTATACCGTATCTTTGATAAAACACGGAACCCGTCAAGAGATTAACTAAAATTTTTATTACAATCAAGTAATAACTTGATACTATGGATCCTCTTCTGGTGAGCTGATGTATCCCCACGAATTTTTAGGTAAGACAAATCAGCAAGTTCGAAAGCAATGGCGTAAAAACTAGCAGCTTGTTATTGCTGTCAAGATTAAGTATTTCGCTGCAGGTGTAAAAATAAATCCCGTCATCTCGCGGCGAAGACCGCGGGATCCAGAGCTATGCTCTATAGAGTGCGTATTGCCTGATGGATCCCGCGGTCTTCGCCGCGAGATGACGGAGGGCTAGTAAGCAATTAATTCAACTACTTACATAAAAATTCGTGGGGATACATCAGCTGGTGAGGGGTGTAAAAGGTTAGACAGCTTCTCGAGGCTTTATTTTCATGCAATCAGGCTGATTTGTGAGTAATGATATGCTCGCAGCTGACCAATACAGCTGCATAAACAGTTGTAACTTTTTGATTTAAAATAGATTTTATCTTGAGCTATCTCTGCGATCACATCTTGTTCGTCTCATAAAAAATTGTAAGGATCCAGACTTTTTGAACCAACCATGTAAATTTATAGATAGAGGCCCCTCACCTAAAACAACCGTAGTTTATGACGATAACCATCAAAATTTATTGCTAATTTGATCTTGGCTCGGCCTTTTAGCTTGAGCATCTTGATCATTGGTTCCCCACAACCCACGAACCGCCATAATCAATCGTGCAATTCGATGGCTAGTATTTGCTTCAGGCTGAGGCTGGATTTTCAATGCCAAATCAAAACAATCTTTTGCTTTTACCTTGTTTCCTAACTCTTTATAAGCTTTACCAAGATTATTCAGCACCTGTATTGTTTGCTCCCCATCGCCTTCATATTGCCGATGAATTTCATAAGAACTCTTCAATAATGAGACGGCAACACTTGCATGATAAAAATGGAACCGATAAAACTCATTGAGCTCATCAATTTTATTAGCGTAAAGCAAAGCTTGTTCTTTTGTTAATAACGGCCTGAGCGCGACAACATAAGTATTAATTTTAGAGACTATTGTTAATAATTTCTCGTCATTAATTTGAGTTTTGAATGTTGGTAACACCACCATGATTTTCATGATTAATTTGATGATATCATCACTTTTTGCATTCATCATCACTAATTGATCAACATTTCTTTGTAAAGACACCGTTTCCATACTGTCATTAGATTCAATCAATGCTTCATTGGCTAGTATGGTCAAATAAGCATTTAAATTTATCTCTGCATCAATATCGACCTGGCCATAATGAATCAGCTGCAATAAGTGACTAGAAATTGCAGGCTCTCCCAAAAAATTTGAATCAAGTGTATTGTATGCAAAATTTGCACTGCTTCGACTTGATTTTCTGTTAATTGCTGATAATTAATTTTTCTGACAACCGTATCTGGCTCAGATCGAATCTCTATCGAAAGCATATTTACAGCTGCTCGATATAAATTCACATAATCAGATACGGTTATTTTTTGTTTTTCAATAAAACTTAATGCTTGGCCTAAGGCTGTGAATTGATAGCGCAATTCTTCAAATAAATCTCTCAGTTCATTTGCCATCTTATCATTCGGCAATTGATTTAATAATTGTGATGGATCAGATGGGAAACCTAGATTGAGCGCATCTTTTAACCAATTAATTTGTCTTTCTCGCTTTTTCCTTTTAGTAGCAGCAACCCTGCTAGCAATAATAGCGTCCTGTGCCTCCGCATCTGGTACGCTATCACGATACTTCACAGCAGTCATTGAAGCGCCAAAATCATTAACATTTTGCAAATGAGCATTAGTCAAGTCAGCATGATCTAAATTAGTAAAAGCCAAATTAGAATTATCTAAATTGGCATGAGCAGCATTGACTCCGCCCATCATTGCACCAGTAAAATTAGCCGCATTGGCCTGTTTGACCTGAGATAAATCTGCCGCAATCAAACAAGCGTCGATAAATTCAGCTCCAGACAATGAACCGCCGAATTTACAATCAATTAAAATACAGTCATTGAATTTCGCTTGCCTAAAATCAAACTCTGTTAAATCGTAATCTTGCTTATTATCAGAGTAAAAAAATGTTTTAATTAAAAAAATCTTTGACGCATGAAATCATTAAAAGATAAAATCAATTCGGCTGGACGGTTTCTAACAACGTTCAGATACTCAGCGTAAGAACGCATTTCATCACGCCCAATTGTCTGTAGCCCTGGTGGATTGTCACTGATTTCATTAGTCAATTCTGGACTAACGGCAAATTGAGCAATGGTTTCAGCAGGCTGATAATTTAATTTTTCAATGACTTGCTGTGGGACCAACACAAAACCATATTTTGGCTCAATTTGCCTCGTCAAACCATTCCTCCAGGTTTGCATTTTGGTATATCCATAACGATTAATAAAATCATTGATTTTTCTCTTCGTTTTTATCGTTTTTGAATCTTTGTTGATTGCAATCCAATATTGCCCATCTGCGGTCTTAAAAGCCGGACGGCCATAAATTCCCTCTGCTGTTTGAATTTTTTGGGAAGATAGTTTTTTATTTTTTAACCGGTTGTTTTTCCATCCGTCTTCATATCGCCCTGATTCTCCTAGTATGAGCCCCATTAATAAATTTTCTTCACTCAGGTTCAGCTGTTGTTGCGCAACGTAATTGCGCATCCGCTGCGCTCCTATTTTGGCAAAAGTACGTATATTTTTGTTGTCATCATCTGGCAATCGTGCACCAATGAACCATTCATAACGTCGGCAAGCTTCCCAAGCAACCGATTCGAGCAATATTTCCAATCTCTTTTTGTGGTTTCTTGGTACTGCGCATCAAGATGCTCAATTTTAGTTTTGCTACGTTGCTCATTGGCCCAATCAACTACTATTTCTAAGCTATTAGCAGCCAAGCTCATGCCAGGCAAACCGACATTACTTAATGCATTAATACCAAACGATTTTCCTAGGTTGATAATTTCGTCAGAAAAATCAGGTTTTTTGGCGGCACGTCCCGCTTTGACCTCAGAGATATGTTTGAGTTCTTTAATAAATTCTTTAACTAAGGCCTTCCGGTAAGTATCTAATTTTGTCATTAAATTTGGATTAGGATGACGCATGATGTTCACCTCCCTCAAGTATTATCATGGCCTTATTATATGAGTTTTGTTGACAGAATTAACCTCGTAAAAATTACTATACCCATTACACCTCAAAATGCGACCTTCGTCATCCCGCGGGATGACGGGATTTATTTTTACGCCATTTCTGTCGCATTCGCTGATTTATCTTACCTAAAAATTCGTGGGGATCCATCAGCGATTCGCTCAGGATGATAGCATTCCAGATGCCGATGAGTTGGCATGACCTTGGATTTCTAAAGTAGTTTTATTTAGCAGTTGCCAACTCAATTAAACGCGATTTTGTACGTTGGAATTCTTGTGACAATAAACCATTTACATAAATCGCTTCGATAGGCACTTGAGACGCGATAATTAGACGTTTTTGGTTGTCATAAATCACATCGATTAATTTTATAAATAACCGAGCAATATCATGTTGATCTGGCAAAATGGGTGGTAAATGACTCAGCATAATCACATCGAATTGTGCCACTATTTCTAAATAATCAAACTGGCTGCGCGGTGGATGACATAATTGATGAAAATCACACCAAAGCACACGCTGGCTACGTTTTTATTGGCATACTACGACCAGCTATGATCATGGGGTCAGTAGTGGTGATTGAGCCAGCTGAGTATTGTAAAAAATACTGTTCCATTTCTAACAATTCATGGCCATTTTGTGCAAATAAAAAGTAAGTCAAATTAGCATTGCGTTGTCGATAATCATTATTTAATGACAGCTCAATAATTTCAAAATGTTTGTTAATTAACGCAATGGCTGGTAGAAATTGCTCTCTTTGCAGGCCATTTTTATATAAAGCATCGGGAACAACATTGGAAGTGAGGACCATGACACAACGATTGGCCATTAACGCTGTCAATAATCGGGCCAAAATCATCGCATCAACGATTTCTATGACAATAAATTCATCCAAACAAATTACACGATAGAGTTGCGCCAAACGTTGAGCAATTTTATTCAGTGGGTTGGGCTCCCCTTTTAAGGCTTGCAATTGTCGATGGATCTCAGCCATAAATTCGACAAAATGCCAACGTTTTTCTGAGTAAATGGCAAGCAATGATAAAATGTATTCATCAAAAAGGTTTTTCCGGCACCCACACTTCCCCAGACATACAGGCTTTTTATAGTTGGCTTGGGAAACAGCCAATTTTAAAACGGCTAAAACGATGACTACACCGTTCCTCTGCCATTAACTCGGCATACAGTGCTTGTAATTTTGCAACGACTAACCATTGATTGGCATCGCTAATGATTTCGCCGCTCTGTACCGCTTTTTGATAATATTCAACAGGTGTAATCATTTAAAAATCGCTTCTATAAAAATTCAGGATGGCGCTTGATCCACCCTAGAATTTATTATAACTCTATAAACAAAAACCCCGCCAAAGCGGGGTTTTGCGGAACTAATCATGCAAGCAACGCTTACATCATGTCTCCCATACCGCCCATGCCACCCATACCACCGGCGCCTGGCATACCTGCTTCTTCCTTCTTAGGAAGTTCAGCTACCATCGCTTCTGTGGTAATCATAAGGCCAGCAATAGAACCTGCATTTTGAAGGGCTGTACGCGTTACTTTGGTTGGGTCTAAAATACCCATTTCCAACATATCGCCAAATTCGCCCGTCGCAGCGTTGTAACCAAAGCTATTTTTGCCTTCAACCACTTTGGCCAAGATAACCGAGGCTTCTTCACCTGCGTTGGTGACGATTTGACGTAAAGGCGCTTCCATTGCACGACGCAGAATGGCAATACCCATGTTCTGATCATCGTTATCGCCTTGGAGGCCTTTAATGGCTTGTAATGCACGAATTAATGCTACACCACCGCCTGGGACCACACCTTCTTCCACAGCAGCACGGGTCGCATGTAATGCATCTTCTACACGCGCTTTCTTTTCTTTCATCTCAATTTCAGTGGCTGCACCCACTTTGATCACTGCAACGCCGCCAGCCAATTTGGCCAAACGTTCTTGCAATTTTTCTTTATCATAGTCAGAAGTGCTTGCTTCAATTTCGCGACGAATTTGTTCAATGCGCGCTTCGATTTGTTTCTTCTCACCAGCACCATCAATGATAGTGGTATTGTCTTTGGTGACAACGACTCGTTTTGCACGGCCTAAGTCTTCTAATTGGGCTTTTTCTAAGGTCAAGCCAACTTCTTCAGAAATGACTTTTGCTTTGGTCAATACAGCGATGTCTTGCAACATAGCTTTACGACGATCACCAAAACCAGGAGCTTTCACAGCAGCTACTTTGACAATGCCACGGATGGTGTTGACTACTAATGTTGCCAAGGCTTCGCCTTCAACATCTTCAGCAATAATCATTAATGGTTTGCCCATTTTAGCAATGCCTTCGAGGATAGGTAACATTTCACGAATGTTAGCAATCTTCTTGTCGACTACTAAAATAAATGGATCTTCTAATTCGGCGCTCATGTTTTGTTGATTGTTGATGAAGTATGGTGACAAATAGCCACGGTCAAATTGCATACCTTCAACCACTTTCAATTCATTTTCTAAACCTGAGCCATCTTCAACAGTGATGACGCCTTCTTTGCCTACTTTGGCCATCGCATCAGCAATTAACTGACCAATCACTTGATCCGCATTCGCTGAAATTGTGCCTACTTGGGCAATAGCTTTTTGATCAGAGCATGGTTTAGAAATGCTGCGGATTTCTTCGATAGCAGCAGCAACGGCTTTATCAATGCCCCGTTTAAGATCCATGGGGTTCATACCAGCAGCAACCGCTTTCATACCTTCCGTCAATATTGCTTGTGCTAATACAGTAGCTGTCGTGGTACCGTCACCAGCGATGTCTGAAGTCTTAGAAGCAACTTCCTTCACCATTTGTGCGCCCATGTTTTCAAATTTACCTGGGATTTCAATTTCTTTAGCAACAGTTACACCGTCTTTGGTAATGGTAGGAGCACCAAAACTTCTCTCTAATACAACATTACGGCCCTTAGGACCCAATGTCACTTTCACTGCGTTTGCCAAGATATTGACCCCAGCTAACATAGGATGACGCGCGTCATCAGCAAATCTTACTTCTTTAGCAGCCATCTTTTAATTACCTCTTATATTTAAGTAAATGTTCCTTAATATGAAGACCGGTTATTCAACCACGCCCATAATGTCATCTTCTCGCATAATGACATAGTCTTCACCATTCAACTTGACTTCAGTGCCAGCATATTTGCCGAACAACACTTGGTCACCTACTTTTAAACCTAATGGACGCACTTGGCCATTATCTAAAATTTTGCCTGCGCCAATAGCGATCACTTTGCCACGAATGGGTTTTTCGGTAGCTGAATCCGGGATAACAATACCGCCGGCGGAAGTACGTTCTTCTTCCATGCGTTTAATGACAACGCGATCATGCAATGGACGAATATTCATGCCATTTTTCTCCTTCGGTTAAATACGCTCAAAACTGTGTAACGAACCTAAACATCAATTGACTTAGGCACCCGTTAGCACTCTCATTGGGTGAGTGCTAATGATAGTGAAATGGGGATCGTTGTCAAGAATTCAAGGGGATTCAGTCAAGTAGTGTCGAATGGAGTAGTTTTTATTAATGACTTAAATTAGCATTTTAAAAATAAATAGGCTAAATTCATACGAGCAAACCAGGGATCACAACCAATTATGAGCCAAGCACTTTATCAACTTATCCTTTGTACTTGCCCTGATAAAATGACTGCCGAAAGGTTAGCAAACTTAGTCATCAATAATCAGTTGGCAGCTTGCGTTAACATCATTGGCAATATCACCTCGGTTTATCACTGGGAAGGGAACATTGCTACTAACGATGAATGTTTATTACTCATTAAGACCTCTACACAACGCTATGCCTTGCTAGAAAAGACCCTAAAAGCGGCCCATCCTTATGACGTGCCTGAAATTATCGCCATTGATATTCAACAAGGACTGCCCGCCTATCTTGATTGGATCAGCCTGAATGTTAAATAGTATCACCAAATTGATTATCGGTTTGTTAGCGTTGCTAGCGCTCTCTTGCCCAGCTCAAGCCATTACTGAGAGAGTGCCATTACCGGTTGAGCAAGTGTTCCAGCTCTCTGCCTCTAGCCAAGATGCCCAAACCTTGGTGTTACAATGGCAAATAGCACCAGGTTATTACCTGTATGCTGATCGTTTTCATTTTCAGTTGACTGCACCTAAAAAGCTNAGTTTTGGCCAACCAATCCTAGCGCCCAGTATTACCAAATACGATCCTGCAGTCGGCCACTATCATGTCTACCAAAACCAAGCGACTGTTGCCCTACCCATTGTTGGTAAACATCCGTTGACCAACATCAGTGCCCATGTGACTTATCAAGGTTGTTCGGCCAAAGGTTATTGTTATCCACCCATAACAAAACAAGTGGCACTCAATCTTTCCATGCCACAAACAGCAGCAACGATCACTGCGGTGACCGCCGAAACCTCACAAAACAAAGTTATGCAACTATTACAATCACAAAAACTGCTAGTGATTGTGTTGGCATTCATTGGCTTTGGCTTACTGCTTTCATTTACACCTTGTGTACTACCAATGATTCCGATTTTATCCAGCATTATTCTCGGCCAAAGACAACACCTCAGCACCGGTAAGGCCTTTCGCTTATCGCTTGTCTATGTCTTAAGTATGTCGCTGACCTATGCGATTGCTGGTGTTCTGGTAGGATACCTGGGCGGTACATTACAAGCCAATTTACAAAAACCTTGGGTCATNTGTGTTTTTAGCCTAGTTTTCATTGCCTTGGCCTTAGCCTTGTTTGGGTTTTACAATCTGCAACTGCCTAGCCGATTTGAAGCCTTATTAGCCAGAATTACTGGCCATCAAGCTAAAGCCAGTTATCTCGGGGTTGGGATCATGGGTTGTTTGGGGACATTGATTGTTTCACCCTGTGTTACCNNCCCTTTAGTGGGGGTATTGGGATATATCGGCCAAACAGGAAATGCCTTCCTCGGCGGCGTCGCCTTGTTTTTCACTGGCATCGGTATGGGTATTCCTTTGCTATTGATTTGCACCTCTGGGGTCAAATGGTTACCGAAAACAGGCTATTGGATGGTCGGGGTTAAAAACTTGCTAGGTGTCTTGATGCTCGGTGTTGCCATTTGGATGTTAGGTCGGGTTTTACCGGGGCCAGTTACTCTACTTCTGTGGGCTGCACTCTTTATTTTTGCNGGACTTTATTTAGGCGCTTTATCGTTTGGCCCCAAAGACCATTGGGGCAAAATAGGCCAGGGGCTGGGGATTTTATTATTAGTTTATGGGGTCATTTTGATCATTGCCGCTGCCATGGGACATAGCAATCCTTTCAAACCATTACGGGACGATTATCGCCAATCAGTAGAGACAATTAAAATGCAAACCGTCAAATCNGATGGCGAAATGAGTGCGGCCTTGGCAGCAGCCAAAGCCGAGCAACGGCCAGTGATTGTCGATTTTTATGCTGATTGGTGCATGGCTTGTAAATTGTTTGACCGCAATGTATTAACCAATGCTGAAGTCCGCACTGCCCTGCAGCGTTTTGCCTTGATTCGGGTAGATATTACTGCCAATGACGCTAATGCTAAAGCCCTTAGCCAACACTACAATGTTATCGCGCCTCCTACGTTCTTGTTTTTCTCTGCATCAGGGCTTGAACTCGATGCCTTACGCGCTGTTGGAGAGCTGACTGTGACTGAGTTTTTGGACCAACTGGCCAAAGTCAACTAACTAATCCTGCCATCAAATTGCTTAGATCTTCAAGGACATTGCTGACAAATGTATTGAACTGCGGGGAACTAGACAATCATAAAAAAGTAGGCAAAATGGTCACATGGCAAAAATTCTTATATTACATGGACCTAACCTTAACATGCTTGGCCAGCGTGAGCCAGAGCTTTATGGCCGCACTACATTAGCAGACATCACAGCGAATTTAAACCAGCTTGCCAAAAAACTTGGCCATGATCTGGTTAGTCTTCAATCGAATGCAGAACATGAATTGATAGAGTCAATCCAAAAAACCAAACAGGCATCTATTGATTTTATCGTTTTCAATCCGGCAGGGTTCACTCATACCAGCATTGCTCTGCGCGATGCTTTGTTAGCTGTTGCTATCCCATTTGTTGAGGTCCATTTGTCTAACATCTATGCCCGCGAAGCTTTTCGCCGGCATTCTTATTTTTCAGATATTGCCCAAGGCGTGATCTCAGGACTGGGAACGCAAAGTTACGAACTTGCGCTGTTAGCTGCTGATCATATCATTCGTCATAAGCAACCATAAGAGGATTGCAATGGATATTCGTAAGATTAAAAATTAATAGAACTGATTGATGAAACCGGCGTGGCCGAAATCGAAATTCGTGAAGGCGAAGAATCCGTGCGCATTAGCCGTCAATTTCAACCTAGCTTTTCTATGCCGCCCCAGGTTTATGCCGCCGCCCCCGCTGTGGCAACACCGGTCGCTGCCCATCCGCAGCCTCATACTGCTAAATCTGACGAACCTGCTGCTAAAGCCAAACCAGAAATCCCACTTAATATGCATACCGTTAAATCTCCCATGGTGGGCACCGCTTATCTTGCACCGGCTCCTGGTTCCAAACCTTTTGTTGAAGTTGGGCAACGCGTAGAAGCTGGCGCAACACTGTGTGTGGTCGAAGCAATGAAAATGTATAATCCGATCGAAGCAGATAAATCCGGCGTTGTCAGTGCTCGTTTAGTAGAAAATGGTCAACCCGTGGAATACGACCAGCCCTTATTCATCATTGAGGAATAATCATGGTAAAGAAAGTATTAATCGCTAATCGTGGCGAGATTGCCTTACGCATTTTGCGCGCTTGTAAAGAATTAGGNATTAAAACCGTCGCTGTTTATTCTGCAGCAGACCGTAATTTAATGCATGTCCGTTTGGCAGACGAAGCTGTTTGTATTGGGCCAGCCAATGCCACCGACAGTTATTTAAATATTCCCGCCGTAATCAGTGCCGCAGAAATTTCTGAGCGGATNGCTATTCATCCAGGTTATGGATTTTTAGCAGAGAATGCAGACTTTGCTGAACGCGTAGAAAGCAGTGGTTTTATATTTGTTGGGCCGCAATCAGATTCCATTCGTATTATGGGTGATAAAGTATCTGCCATCCGTGCCATGAAAGAGGCCGGTGTTCCATGCGTACCCGGATCAGGTGATCCTTTGGGTGACAATCCAGAAGAAAATATTGCCATTGCTAANAAAATTGGTTTTCCTGTGATTATCAAAGCAGCCGGTGGTGGTGGTGGCCGTGGAATGCGAGTTGTACGCAAAGAGGCCGATTTAATTAATTCTATCAGTATGACACGTACTGAAGCTGCTGCTGCATTTGGCAATGACAAAGTTTATATGGAAAAGTTTTTAGAAAATCCGCGCCACATTGAAATTCAAGTGCTTGGCGATGGCCAAGGCAATGTAGTGCATTTAGGTGAACGTGATTGTTCTACTCAGCGCCGCCATCAAAAAATTATTGAAGAAGCACCTGCACCAGGAATCACACCAACACAACGTGCTGAAATTGGCGAATTGTGTGTACAAGCCTGTCGCAAAATTAATTATCGTGGAGCTGGCACCTTAGAATTTCTTTATGAAAATGGNCGGTTTTATTTCATTGAAATGAATACACGTATTCAAGTGGAACATCCTGTCACTGAGATGATCACCGGTATCGATTTAGTGAAAGAACAATTACTGATAGCTGGCGGCAGACCTCTTGCGTTCCGACAAGAAGATATTCAAATTCGCGGTCATGCTATTGAATGCCGCATCAATGCCGAAGATCCAAAAACATTTATTCCCTCACCAGGCACTGTCAATTTGTTTCATGCCCCTGGTGGACCTGGTCTACGGGTCGATTCACATCTTTATAACAGTTATCAAGTGCCGCCGTATTATGATTCATTA
Organism: Coxiellaceae bacterium; assembly: GCA_013414725.1. GTDB lineage: Bacteria > Pseudomonadota > Gammaproteobacteria. Next base: position 77,211 of record CP058706.1, read on the forward strand.
ATTGCAAAATTAATTAGCTATGGTGAAAACCGGCAAATTGCTTTGGCAAGGATGAATAATGCACTTGAAGAAATATTAATCGAAGGCATTAAAACCAATATTCCATTACATCAAGTCATCATTAATAACTACGATTTTCGGACTGGCGGCACTAGCATTCATTTTCTAGAAAAAATGATGCATGCTGAGCAGACAGCATAAATTATGTCGTGGTTGCAATTACAATTAGCAGCGCCTGCCGCATTGGTAGCAGAAATTACTGATTTTTATTTGCTCAAGGCGCTGTTGCCATCAGTAGCAGTGATGCCGCTGATGAACCTATTTATGAGCCTGCCCTCAGTACTACTCCTGCTTGGCAACAAACACAGGTATTAGGCTTATTTCCTGCAGATTTTGATCCATTAGTAATTTTATTGGCCATCCAAACTCATTATGCTGAACTTACCGAAACTGTGCATTTTACAATAGTGAATGAGCAAAATTGGATAGCACAAACCCAAGCCAATTTTACTCCCAAAAAATTTGGAGAACATTTATGGGTTTGCCCAAGCTGGCATTCCGTTACTGATCCCCTTGCTATAGTGGTCAATTTAGACCCAGGTGTTGCGTTTGGTACGGGCACACATCCAACCACTGCATTGTGTTTAGAATGGCTGGCCAATAATCCGCCTAAAAATAAAACAGTAATTGATTATGGTTGCGGTTCAGGGATATTAGCGATTGCTGCCATAAAATTGGGGGCGAAACAAGTCATTGCAGTTGATCATGATCCCCAAGCCTTAGAGGCAACACGCGTAAATGCAGAGCGCAATAAAATTACCGCTTCGCAACTGATCACAATGACAGTAGATCAAACCATTGAACATCCTGTCGACCTTTTACTCGCAAATATCTTGGCGCAACCTTTAATTGAATTAGCGCCATTATTCAAAGAATTACTTAAACCGCAAGGTGTATTGATACTTTCTGGAATTTTGTCAAACCAAACCGAGATGGTAAAAGCGGCATATTCTCGTTGGTGCGAATTTACCTCAATTGTAGCCCAAGATGAATGGGTAAGATTAGCTGCAATAAAAACCAATAATTGACCATCCTCAAAAATTTAATTTAGTCAAAGGTCGAAGTGACTCATTTAATTAATTTATTTACCGTTAAGTCATTGATTACATGAATTTTAATGTTAAAAATTTTATAAATAGGATAAATACTAGCCAACTTTTCGGAGTGTTTTGTAAGCCATTTCCTGCAAAATTTAGCTAAAATCTCCCACAAACTGCCAATAATTTCCCACTTGAGAACGTCATCGCCAATGCTATAATGGCCGAGGCCTGCATTTCCAAAGTAGATAATAATTAAAACTTTTTAATGGTTCAAATAGCAAGCATATTTAACCCGGGTAGTTAATGGAATATCTGGGCAAAGGATTAACTTTTTCAAAGAGTGAGAAAACGTATGAACACTACCGTAACCCGTATCAATCCAGCGACGGAAACATTGTCAGTAGAGCTCGTTAACAATCCGGCAAATGCAGATAAACAGAGCAAAACTTTACGTGAATATGTTAAGCAGGCATTACAAAATTATTTCGCACATCTTGACGGACACACGCCTTCCAATCTTTATGATCTTGTTTTAGAGGAAGTGGAAATTCCTTTGCTTGAAACTGTGATGCAATTTGTTAAAAGAATCAATGCAAAGCAGCTACATTATTAGGAATTAGTCGTGGTACACTAAGAAAAAAATTAAAACAATATAATCTTGGTTAAAATGACAATGCCGGAAATTTCTCAAATAAAACGTGCGCTGATTAGCGTATCTGATAAAACAGGAATTGTTGAATTAGCGAGGGAATTACATAAATTCAACGTAGAAATTCTATCCACGGGAGGCACTGCAAAATTATTGCAAGACCATCAATTGCCTGTCGTAGAAATTGCAGACTATACGGGATTTCCGGAACTCATGGATGGACGCCTCAAGACGCTGCATCCCAAAATTCATGGTGGTTTACTGGGGCGCCGTGGTAAAGATGATGCTGCCATGGCTAACCACCAGATTCCTCCCATCGATTTACTTGTGGTCAATCTTTACCCTTTTGCTGCAACCATTGCGAAACCGGGTTGTTCCTTAGCAGAAGCTATTGAAAATATCGACATTGGTGGTCCAACCATGTTGCGGGCAGCAGCNAAAAATTTCCCTACAGTCACGGTGGCTGTGGATGCTAGCGATTATCCTCATATTATCGCCGAAATGCAGGCAAACCAAGGCGGTACTACTCTAGCGACCCGTTTTAACCTAGCAAGAAAAGTGTTTGCTCATACCGCCCATTATGACGGCCTAATTGCCAATTATTTGCATGCCGCCTCATTAGACAATCAACCATTGGTTCCTTTTCCTGATGTTTACACTTTACAATTAGTGAAACAGCAAAGCCTGCGTTACGGTGAAAATCCCCATCAGGCAGCTGCATTTTATGCTGAAATGAATGGCCATACTTATGGTCTGGCACATGCTAAACAATGGCAAGGCAAAGAGCTGTCTTATAACAACATTGCTGATGCTGATGCTGCTTACGAAGCTGTCATGAGTTTTACTGAGGGCCCTGCTTGTGTAATTGTGAAACATGCTAACCCTTGCGGCGTAGCCTTAAGCGCCACTCAAATTGGCGCTTATCAAGCCGCTTACAAAACCGATCCAACATCAGCTTTTGGTGGCATCATTGCTTTCAATCGGCCATTGACAGCAGAAACTGCCGCCACCCTATTGTCACAGCAATTTGTCGAAGTCATTATCGCGCCTGCGATCGCGCCTGAAGCTATGACAATACTGCAACAAAAACCCAATATTCGGGCACTCACGATCGAGCCCGGTAATGAAGCAACCCAAAACCGGGTGTTGGAACACGTGCTTGGCGGCATGCTAATACAAGACCGAGACACCGCAGTATTGACACCGCAGCAATTAAAAACGGTTACTACACGACAACCCAGCGAAGAAGAATTACAGGACCTTTTATTTGCCTGGAAGGTGGCAAAGTACGTCAAATCCAACGCCATTGTCTTGGCAAAAAACCAAGCGACCATTGGAATTGGTGCTGGCCAAATGAGCCGGATTGATAGTGTTGAAATCGCCATTAGCAAAGCTCGTAAAGCTGGCCTAGATACTAAAGGCGCTGTCTTGGCCTCCGATGCNTTTTTCCCTTTTGCCGATGGGCTACAAGCCGCAGCAGAAGCAGGCATCACTGCAATTATTCAACCAGGTGGTTCCTTACGCGACAATGAAGTCATTCAAGCAGCTGACTCACACCAATTGGCAATGGTATTGACTGGAATACGCCATTTTCGTCATTAATGGTAGCCTGTACAATAAATTTCCTTATAATAAAACCCTAAGGACTTTTACTCATTAGGCATCAACTTAAGAAACAAATGTAGGGTAGATCAAGCGAAGCGGATCCACCAAATCCTATGATCAATCTGAAACGGTGGATCCGCTTCGCATGAACTACTCTACAAGTCAAATTTTCTTAGTTGAGCCAGCAAGTCCTCCAACTCACCCTCAAATGGATAACATGATGAAAATATTGATTATTGGTAATGGCGGACGCGAGCATGCCTTAGCTTGGAAAGTGGCGCAATCACCCCAAGTCACCCAGGTGTTTGTCGCGCCAGGCAATGCCGGCACAGCATTAGAAGCAAAAACACGCAATGTTTCCATCAACCCCACTGCTGTTGCTGATTTACTAAAGTTTGCTCAAACAGANAAAATTGATCTGACTATTGTTGGCCCTGAAGCCGCCTTGGCAGCAGGCGTTGCCGATCAGTTCGCACTGGCAGGGTTGCCCTGTTTTGGGCCACAACAAAAAGCTGCCCAATTAGAGACTTCCAAAGTATTTTGTAAGCAATTTTTACATGACCACAATATTGCTACTGCCCGGTATCAGACTTTTCATGAACTAGAAGCAGCGCTTCATTACGCTAAAACCCATCCTTATCCATTAGTCATTAAAGCGGATGGTTTGGCTGCTGGGAAAGGAGTCATCATCGCTCAAAATTTCAATGAAGCAAGTGATGCCATTAAAGACATGTTAAGCGGTAATGCGTTTGGGCAAGCAGGCCGGAAAATTGTGATTGAAGAATTTCTTCAAGGTGAGGAGGCCAGTTTTATTATCATGGTAGCTGGAGAACAAGTGCTGCCCTTGGCCTCGTCCCAAGACCACAAAGCCCGCGACAATGGTGACCAAGGCCCCAATACTGGCGGCATGGGTGCTTATTCACCGGCACCTGTCATCACACCTACAATCCATGACCGCATTATGCAAACTGTCATCAAGCCCACACTGCGCGGTTTAACCACCCAAGGCATCACCTACTATGGTTTTCTTTATGCTGGCCTAATGATCTCCCCTCAAGGAGAACCCAAAGTATTGGAATTCAATTGCCGTCTGGGTGATCCTGAAACTCAGCCGCTCATGTTACGNCTTAAATCCGACTTAGTCAGTTTATGCCAGGCGGCGCTCAACAATACATTAGAATCCCAAACCATTATCTGGGACCCACGACCCGCATTGGGAGTAGTACTTGCCTCTCAAGGTTACCCCGAAAAATATCCAACCCATGAGATCATTACTGGCCTAGAACACGCCATTGAAGCCGATAGTAAAATTTTTCATGCCGGAACTCAGCTTGATGATGGTAAAATCCTGACTGCAGGTGGAAGAGTTTTATGTGCGACCGCGTTAGGCGGCGACATTGCCGAAGCACAGGAACGTGCTTATCACTTGGCGAGTCAGATTCGCTGGGAACATATTTACTATCGGACTGACATCGGCTACCGCGCAATCAAGCGCAGCGCATAGGTATTAGGGATTATGTCAGTAGAAAAACTCGTAACGCAATGGCAGATATTGCCCAATGAATTTGTGGCAACCGAACAGATGCCAACCCTTTGGTCAGGGGGACACAATCACCTTTGGGTGGCAAACGCGGCGCCTACTACCGCACCAAAGCATTTACCATCAATAGCGGCAACAATCCCTTAATCAATGCAGCCTCGCCCTTACTGGCGATTGTCAATCGCTTGAAGCATCTCACCACTGCCCCTAGCGATTTAATGCCGCTCTACCAAGATTTATTACATGAAATAAAAGCCTTTGAACAAAAATGCCAACATCACGGCTACCCAGGCCATACCATTATGGCAGCCCGTTATGCATTGTGTGCCTTGCTAGATGAAACCATCAGCAACACGTCGTGGGGCCATTATGGTAATTGGCATAGCCATCGTTTAATGAGCAATTTTCAAGAAGAAACCATCATTGGCGAAAAATTTTTTCTATTGTTGCGGCGCAGCTGTGAAGAACCGACAGTCCATATTGAATTATTGGAATTGATGTATCTTTGCTTAACACTAGGCTTTGAAGGTAGTTATCGTCAAGCAGACAATGGCCATGAGCAATTAAATGAAATTTTGGCAGAACTCTACGATATTATCCGCGAACAACGTGGAGAATTTAGCAAGAAACTCTATGTAAATACACATCAAAGTAAAATTATCAGCACAGCAAAACGCCGTAAAGTGTCAAAATTATTGACGAGTTTTGTCATAGGCTTATTGCTCTCTTTAATCTACCTGAGTCTAAATTACCAACTGCATCGCGCCAGCGCACCCATTTATCAACTGCTCAAAAAGCTTTCACACAGCACATCGACACTAGGAAACGATAATGAGATACCTTAATTACAGGCAAGACCCCGCTGGCGGCCTACACTTGTTTTTTTGGTGCTTAGCATCATTGTGTGGTTTGGTGGCCCTTACGTTGCCGTTGCCGGTAATGCTTATTTTGCCAATATACAATATCGGCTTATCGCTATTCTTGCATTGGCATTGTTATGGGGATTAAATAATTTACGGCTTACTGCTCGCATTCAAAATGCAGTCAATCAAACCCTGCCAATAGAACAAGATTCCCCCTTTTTTCATGAGCTAACACAAATCACACAAAACATTAAAAGAAGTTGGGACCTAATTAAACGCCCTACCTATCAGCGTTGGCATTGGCACAAAAACCCTGTTAAACAACAATCTAATTACATCATTCTTGGGCAAAGCAAATCTGGCAAGTCAGCGTTACTAGCAGCGATGCATGCTGATGAGGAAACTCACCCACTCATGAATAATACGTATTATGATTGCTGGCAAACCAANTCAAGCCTTATTTTTGATTTTCATTTGGATAGTAATAAATCGCTGTCTGTGTTATGGGAACATGTATTAAGCTTTTTCAAACAACATTTGAAACAACATCCGTTAAACGGTGTCATCGTTACCATTAGCCTTTCACAACTGTATGAAATGCCGCGTGAACAACAATTACAAAATTTGACGCAAATCACGGAAAAATTATCCGTCATAAAACAACATTTTCCGCAAGTGCCAGTCTATATTACTTTCACCCAAACTGATTTAATTGCTGGTTTTAATGAATTTTTCGCCAACTTAGACGCGAATGAACGTTCGCAAATATTTGGTATTAATCTGCCCATTACACGTGACTTGAGCGAACTCACTGCTGCATTTTCCACCGAATATAATCAATTGTTGGGCCGTCTCAATGATCAATTAATCTGGCGGTTGCACCAAGAGCACAGCTTACAGCGACGCNNGCGCATTAAGGATTTTTTGTTACAATTAGATATCCTGAAAACTTCCGTGATGGACTTGTTGAAACAGTTAAGTGACCACGCCAGAATCACACTCAACGGTTGTTACTTTACTTCTTCGGTACAGGGCGGCAATCCAGTTGATTATTTAGTGACGCCTTTACAACATGCTTATAACATTGAATTACCTACGCTTACTGAACAAGGCAACAGTCATAAAACTTATTTTGTGGCAGATTTTTCAACACATCGTGAGCAACACGGANNCTATCATTACACCAAATCACCTAAATGGCGTTATGGTTTGTATTTACTATTAGCCATGGCGACTCTCAGCATGGTAACTTGGTGGTATCAAAGTTACTCGAACAATCTAATTGCAATTAATCATTTAAAAACAGCGCTCGCTGAGGCTGAGCAACTGGCTAACAACAATCCGCACCAAGCCTACGCTGAATTGCCTGTGCTCAATGCGCTAGCCACTGCTCTGCCATCATCACAAAATGCATGGTCAATTTGGATCACAACTGCTGGTCTAGCCCAAGCCCAAGAAGTGATTGCAGATTCACANAAAACTTATCAAAAAATTCTAGTGTCACAATTTTTACCACAACTAGAGGAAACTCTCGAATTACAATTGCAACAAACCAGCAATGAAAACCCAAGCGGGCTTTATTCAACCTTGAAAGCTTATATCATGTTGACTGAAGCCAAACACCGTGATCCTGCGTATATCACACAATGGTTTGACAATTATTGGCTTAAAATTTTTCCACATGACCCTACAACACAAACACAACTGCATAAACATCTAAGCAATTTATTACAAAATAATACTTTTGTATTAACACCTGATGAAAATGTCATTGCGGCAGCACGCACTCGTTTGGCACAAACCCCGCTACCTCAACTTACTTTTGCAGTGCTTGTTGATCGTTATCGGCAATCTACCATCGACTTACTGCCCAGTACTAATAAATCCATGGTGATAAAAGACAATTACACTATTCCAAGCCTTTATACCGCAGCCAATTTTCCAAAAGTTTATGCTGATGAAATTGTGAATGCTACCCAAGAATTGATGGAAGGGAACTGGGTCATTGGCAATAAATTAGTTAATCTCAGTGCTAACAAAACAGCCCGTGCTGAATTAATTGATCAAGTGCAGACCCTTTATGTAACCGCTTATGTTAATGCATGGCAAACATTATTAAATAAATTAAGTTGGCAATCGAATAGTGCTGACATGGAGCAATTAAAACCATTATTAGCCGATTTGACCACACAACGCGCCGCATTATGGCAAGTATTAAATCTCATTTATATTAATACTGCGCCTAATCCAGCTGAGCCTGAATTCACTGCAGGGATCAGTAGCAAGTTTCAAGCGCTTGATACTTTTTTATCCAACCAAGTGGCTTACAGCCAATTGCAAGCCGCTGTCACTTCTTTGGCAAATTATATGCAGCATATTGCAAATGCACGGCATCCAGAAAAAGCAGCGTATGCTGCAGCGGCAATTCGTATGGCGAATGAAGAGCGTAATGATGACGCTTTAGCATCATTGTTCCAACAGATCCCCAATTTACCATTGCCATTACAACAGTGGATGAGTACTTTTGCTAACAACAATTGGCAAGCTTTATTAAACGGGTCACAGGAATATTTAAATGGCCTATGGACTACTAAAGTGCTGACTAAATACAATGATAATTTAGCCAATCATTTTCCACTCGATAAAGCTGCAGATACTGATGTTAAAATTAGCGCTTTTTCCGACTTNTTTGGCCCAAATGGCGTGATAGATGATTTCTTCAATACCTATCTGAAGCCTTTCGTGGACACTCGGCAATTTTATTGGGTATGGAAAAACGTTGACGGTATGCATTTAAACGTGCCGCAAACCACGTTGGACATGTTCATGCGGGCAACATTAATNACAAAAATGTTTTTCCCTGACAATTCNGAAAAACTAAGCGTGAAATTTTCATTGGTGCCTATCGCCATTGAACCAGGTATTGCTCGTTTTACTTTAGAAGCTGCAGGTGAAACGATTATTTATCAACCCAATAAACCGCAAACCATTAATCTAGAATGGCCTGGACAAAATGCTAATTTTGCTAGCATAGAATTTATCAATACCAACGGTAAACAAGCTCATGTCAATTATCATGGTGAATGGGCCTGGTTTAGATTGTTAGCAAACGCCAATTTACAAACCAGTAATAATCCGAAACAATTCCGTCTGACATTTGATTTGAATGGTAATTCAGTACAATACCAATTGCAGGCGAATGAATTAGTTAATCCTTTCATTCCTAGCATTATTGAAGCATTTCGCTGTCCAGATAAATTGTGATGCTCATAAATTTTTGTGGATAGTAAACAACAGAAATAACCCAACAATGTACTTACTCGTGCCATCTGACGCCCCGAGGAGAGCTCTCCTCGGGGCTTTATTTTGGTGAAATCAGGCTGGTGAGTATCGATATGGTCGCAGGACAAGATGGGTCACCCCTGGCCTGGTTCCCGCTTAAGTTTATTTTTTTCCTTGCCAACAACAGGTTTAAGGACTCAACCCCTACTGAGAAAGCTAATGCAAAGTAGATATATTCACGTGGCACATGATAGCCAAACCCATCAGCAATCAAAATAGTACCAATTAAAATTAAAAAGCTGAGAGCTAACATTTTGATGGTCGGTTTGCTCAAAACAAATTTGCCCAAAGGTTCACTAGCAAAAATCATGCATATAATTGCGATCGTGATTGCCATCGCCATGATCCAAAATTTTTGTGTCATACCCACTGCAGTAAAAATACTATCCAATGAGAAAACAATATCTAAAATAGCAATTTGAATGACAATTAAACTAAATTTAGCGTACTTTGCTTTGGCCTTTACTTCATCGGCCATTTCAAATTCGCCATGAATTTCCTGCGTGCTTTTAAATAATANAAAGAGACCACCGGCAATTAAAAATAAATCCCGCCCAGAAAAGCCATGGCCAAATACAGTCAATAATGGCTTAGTCAAACCAATCAGCCACACCACCGATGCCAGCAATAATAAACGGGTAAATAGTGCTAACAGCAGTCCCACTCGTCGTGCTGCTTTCTGTTGATTTAAAGGTAATTTAGCGGAGGCAATCGAAATAAAAATGAGGTTATCAACCCNCAAAACAATTTCTAAAAATGTCAATGTCAGTAAACTTAATAAAACCTCGAATACAAAGGACCAATCCATCACTTTAACCTCAAGTTATTGATTTTCAAATCTTCACGGTATTACTCAGTGCGGTCAATTTTAGCACTATCATTAATATTTCTCCCACCACACAAAGGCCACAAATTTTACCATACTGGTATGGTAAAAATAAAAATTAGGTTTAGACTAGCTTTCACCTTTAACTATTACCTGAGGGATTTACAATGAAAAATTTCTAACTTTGCTCGTTACTATTGCTGGTTTAGCCGTACTTCCCTATGCCTATGCTGAGCAAGCTGCTATTGATAATGCTGACAATACAGTCATTGCGGCTGAAGATAATAACGCAGGCGACCCTAGCACAGCCAATGACTCTCAAGACCTGGCTCAATCACAAGATCAGGACAACCCCAAGCTGCGATGAATGACCAGCCAGACGCCATTGGTGGCGATTATGACAGCAACAGTGACTTCAGCAGCGACCAAAACGCGGACACCAATTAATCCTCTCTGCTCTGTGATCCTGAGCTGGGCAAAGGATGAAAAATAGGGTGGATCAAGTGAAACGGATCCACCCTAGCCTTTATCGTGGTAAACGCTGAAATTGCGGGTTTTTGGCATATTCAGCTAATATCTCTTTCACTAATTCATCAATCACACCTAGTTTTGCTTCCTCATCAATCAATCGTTGCCTATCTTTCATTTCAGCCAGACGCTCCTCGATCAGTTTGGTAGCACTTCCGGAAGGGAACAAGGTGGCCAGTACTCGGCGTGCTTCTCGTGGCCCCAGTTTGCGATAGAGTTGATTACGGATATTCGCATCTTCCGCTGTCGTGCTAAAAGCCCATAATTCAATAGGCCCCAAGGTGCTTGTAAGCAACTGCGTATTGATACCTTCTTTGGTGGCAAATTGGGCAAGAAAAGTAGCACCGCCCTCTCGCGGGCCATGGACTCGGTTTCGAAGGGCATGCTGCGCTGTCTCTGACAAGCCAAAGACTTCAGTAGTCTTTTTAATAGCCTGTTCTGGGCCTGCGTCCATAATGAAAACGGAGGTAGCAAACTCAATCATGACTGGATCAAAGTCCTCTAATGACTGTGAGATTAATGCAATCTGCACTTTCCATTTTCGGCCTTCACGCATATCCACAATCACTTGATCCCGTACAGCCTGGGTCTTAGCCGTACGGTGAAATTCGTCAAATACAATCCGTTTGGGATCTTCACGGATTTCAGCAATTCGCAATTCATGGTAATGCCGATAAGCCTCTGGTATATCAGCTAAATTGTCTTCATTTAAATAATAATGCCGCGCCAATACATAACGGGCTAACATATACATCACAGCGGTTTGTCGATTAGCAGCGTCACCACCACTCTTGGCCACTTCATCTAAATCTAAGGCAACAACACGCCCCTNCCCTAAATCGAATTTAGTAATTTGCGAAATAATAGGATATTCACGTACTGCACTCGATATCATGCGAGTAAAGGCATTAATTAAGGTCTCGCCGGTAGGTGCAATGATTTTGCCATACAAATCTTCTATCGCTGCTGAGCGGGCAATAGAAGCAGCATCGGCCAACACGGGCATGGCGTGACGTTGTGCCAACATGGCTTCATGAATAAATCCAGCCATAAATAATGCATCGGTGACTTCCCACCAGGTCGTATGCGAGTCACGTACAAAACCAATTTCTTCCAAGATGCCATCAATAATTTCTTCAACACCATTGGTATACACATGTGGATTACCACCGGGCATTAAACTTTTATAAAGTTCATCCACAATCATGCCAGCCATATCTGAGATCCCATCATAAGGTTTGTCTGAACCCACGGNGGTGCCCAATAATGTCAGGAAATTCACCAAAANACTGCGTTCTTGTGGCGTTGGGAAACGGCAGCCTAATTGGGTATCGAAAGGATTGATCGCATATTCTGGCGTCATTCGTAAGCGGTAATAAGCAGCTAAATGTTTTTGATTAGCCGGCAAAGCTTCTTTCAATAATGAAATTAAACCACTACTGGATGGCCCAATATCAATGACGGCAATTCGTGGTAAACGCTGAATTCCAGGAGACAAACATAAAGCCAGATTGGTCGCATTCGACAATACCGATTTACCTGAACCCGGCCTTGCATAAATGATATCAATCCAAGTGGTTTGTTCTTTAGAACCAGGTTGATACGGCCATGGTTTGCCATCAGGTGAGCGAAATAAAATAGCGCCCCGCTCCCAAGGAGAAGAAGGCCGGAAAAATGGCAACATATACAAAACATCTGACAATGGCGCAACAGAAGCTGTAGCTACATTGTCCATAGAAACACCTAGCATAGTGGAAATAACACCTTGATAAGCATCCCCACTAATTTCTGACACATCACAAGAGCCCCAGGCTTCAATCGCTTTTGCCAATTGAGCCGTGCGTGAACGTAAAGTGCGAATGTCGCCTTCAGGTGCCCAAGTGGATGCAGCTACGCGCAAGCGAACAACGGCATCGTCAGTATTTAAATTAATATAATTTAATAAACTGTAGGCGCTATTAAATAAACGATTTTGTGCCGATGAAAAACTCAAAATAGAGGTCAATGCCGAACGCAAGCGCAATGAAGCAAGACCGCCACCTTCAATTAAGAAAGAAATTCGCCATGGAATATGTGTTTGTAAAGTGCGGGCAAACAAATCCATGAATTGCTGTACTTCTTNTGGAAATAAATCAATAAAAACACTGGAATAAATACGATCACCTACGCGAGCAGTGCGTAAATCATGATTTTCTGCATCTCTAGGCAACAATTGACGTGATAAGGCTGGCCATAAAATATCAGAAATTTCACCCGTCAATTGTTTTGCTTCTTTGATAGTAATTTTATCGCCCGGCAATGCAGGGCGCCATTCTCTGTCAGTAAAATCAGGATCACAAGAACGGCGCACTTCATACAATGCTTCATGTACTTCCAATAAATCAGTGACCAATCCTAAAGAATTCATGTCATTATAAACTGATCGCACAAATGAATCGTGGGCTTCACGTAAATCAGGAATAGCAGCAATGACATTTTGGGTAAAACGAAATGGTGGGATTTTCTTTTCTTTGATAGATTTTACTTTATCTTTATTGGCGCGGCTAAATTGTTCACGCGTCAATACACCTGGTTTGGTCCATAAGACCAAATACAGCTCTTCTGAAGCGCAATAGGCTGCTAGATATTTGATCCGCTCTTCGAATAAATCATCCAATGACAAAGACAAACGCCGCGCTGTTTCATGAGCCGGACGTAATATTTCGGTAATTTCATCACCTACTTCATCTTTGTTATAATTAANAAAGACTTGAATTGCATAGCCCGGTCGTGACATTCCCGATTGCAATGTTTGTAACATGCCATTTTCAATGCGCTGAAATTCTTCCTTGCCGACCAATGCTTTTACGCCACGTAAACGCAAAATGGAAGCCAACGAACCATCGTGTGCAACTATCACATTTTCACTATCAACCGTTTCTAAATCACAATAAGAAGCATTCGTCTGTTTAAGTGTGGTAGATAACCACGCTAAGAAGGTATCAACACCATCGATGATGGAAGTAATAATTTTGGCCATTCATTCTGTCCTTTTTATATGCTTGAAACTTATTCGCTTCGATGCTGCCACATCATTACCAAATATAGGGTGAATCCGCTTCGCTTGGTACACCCTATATTTTTATCTATTTACTTTCCCGTTATCCTGAGCGAAGGATCACAACACCACAACATAAGTATTTTGCGCCATTTCTAATCTTCTACTTCACCTGTCATCTCATTGGCAGCAGCAGCGGCCCAATCGGAGATTTGCTGACTGAATTTAGTGCGAGATGGCAATAGACGCAATTTGTTAGTTAATAAATCTTGAATTGCAGCTTTGCTTGCCGCCGATGTTTCAATAATCATGCGTCCAAAAATCGAGGGATCACTCATGCCCTCACCCAGTTTTTCATCGACCATTTGTGTGCGCGATTTTAAGCTGCGATAAATCGTTTGTGCATCGCTTCTGAAATGGGTGGCATTAGCTATCGCACAAAACAACACATGACACAGGCCATTAAGTTCAACTTGCTGCATCTCCGGCATATAAATTAATACGCCACCGCCGTAATCATTCTTGCCAACAGCCTCAAGAAATAGGCATTGGGCACAAAAACAACACGCCGTGACTAAGTTAGATAATTTATTGTTGTGATAATTGCCGTCGAGATTAATAATTTCTTGATGTTGTCTTGCTTGGAAACCACAAAATTGGCATGCGTAATTATCGCGCGTGAAGATACGTTCAGAAAATTTGAGGAAGGCAGGGTCTGCCTTCCTCGCTGCGAACATCCGCCAATTTCCCGGTGAGGCCGATAAAATAAGCGGATGATATGACATAATTATTTCCCTCATCGACCATTCTTTTCGCAAGAAAATGGCCAATATTTTATATTTTATTATTGACTGGAGCTACCACTAGTGCTGCCAGGAATTTCAGAGAAGCCACCACCTTTTACTTCACCTGATTTAGCACCTGTACCGAACAGCGTAACACCAGCAGGACCAAAGATCATTGGTAAAAAGACTAATACAATACCAATAACCAACATCGCTAAAGGCGTTCCCAAAGGAATTTGAGTTGGGTTATCTTTATGTTGTTTAAATTTAAAGATAGACGCCAACACAAACGCGATACCAGCTACATAAGAGATAGCAATCATCAGTTTGCCAATGCCTGAGAACGAGTCCGTTACTCCCATAGCAATGTCACCTAGATTTTGGTACCGACATCTCCTGAAGCAGCAAATGCATGGCCTGCCAAAAAGCAGGTCATACCTACAACCAACAATAACAATGGTTTCAACCATCGTTTCATTGTTTCACTTTTTACTATTTTCATATTCACCTCTTCGTAAATTTATTACAAACCGAACGTTGCTTTCAACACGTCCAGTGTCCCCGTAATGTTGATCGCTAAAATACCGCCAACCATGTGGGCAATTGCCTTGCCTACAGTGCCGGGCGGTGAACNCCCATGGTTCCCCAAGCGGATCAGCAAAATCCATCCTCTCATAAAAGCTATGAGTCCTATGATCTTCACTAGATCAAGAATGGGGTTAATGATATCAGCATAAGAAGGCGCTGCATCATAGGCACGAATGTCATTCACCCCATAATCCCATAAAGTAGCTACCGACACATCCAATAATGTGGGCACAAATAACAATCCTGTGCCCACCGCTAAATAAGCGATTGAACTGGCCATGCTGGCATGAGTTGCCATCATGACAGTCATTTGTCCATATTGTTTTAGTTTTAAAATAGCAATGGCGACAAACCAAATTCCTAGCACATAACAAAGCGCAATTAAAAACTGCCAAATAGGCTGCAAACTTTTATCAAGATTGCTGAAAATATCAATAAGATATTGATCAGCCGCATAACTCACCACTGGTGAGATCGCAAACATCAGTGGCAATGCCACTCGAACTATTAACAACAATCTACTCAATTTCATACACTACTCAGCTATCTTTAAATCGTATCACCACACCCGAACTCATTCCTACCGCACCCCGTCTACTATTGATTACTTGGACCACCCCATAGCCGGGAATTTTATCTCCTACCTTAACTGTAAACATATTGCCAGCCGTTGATTCTACCCAAGCCCTGCCAGGCACAACCGCCCTAATATAGTAAACAGGTAATTTTGGTCTGTGCACCGGTTTACTGACTGATACNNCCTCGCTGCTGGCGGAGGCGTTAGTTCTGGTTGTTTTGCCAACACAGCTATTGAATCAGCAAGGTTTGTGACTTGTTGACTCATCGCTGTTACCGATCCTTGCAGCTGTTGCAGATTGGCTTGTAATTGTTGTATTTGCTGCTGATTTTGTTGCGCTTGGGCCGCCAATGTTGTCATTTGNCCCTTGCACTTGGTTTAGCATCACTGTCTCATCAGAAACTGCAGGTTGAACCGGTGATACATTCACTGTGACTGGTTTGCTCTCAGTGACTGGCTCAGTAACAGCAATTTCTTCTTTTTGTCCGGGCCTCGTTAACGAAATATAACCATAAACAATAAACACAGCGACTATCAGACCACAAATCGTCAAAAACCGTTTGTTGAGTAATACTTTCTTCCACGCCGCTTGCGGTGGTTTGGAAGGAGGTTCTATGTCAAAATGAGGGCCATCATCGCCGGCGAAATGGTATTCGTCATGCTCATCATGGTTTGATTTTATTGGGCCTTTTGACCTCGCCATATACTCTCTCTTTACCCATTTTTAATATTTTTCAATAGCTTATTATACCACAACTCGCCTCAAAATGCGTAATTTTTAGTTGGATTTAGAAGGATTATGGCCTCGTAACCTATTGAATATGTTGACTATTTTTAATGCGGGTAGCTTTTTGACGCTATATTCGAGAACTAAGTGAAGACTACCCTTTTGCCATTTGATAATGCTTTCATGCAAATATAAGCCAAAGCATTAAAGAAAGAATCGTAACTACTCAGCCAGTAGGCGGAAACAGTCACTTTGGCTGATCTTGCAACAAAAGTTTCGCAAAAATGCTCATTTACCTGTGTAAACTGTGTTTTTGCTCAACTTTTGTTGCAACCTGGGCTCAAAATTGACTGTTTGTGCTACTTCCAGACGGTACTGAATAGTTACAAAGAATCTATTGTTTTAATGCGCTGCTAAAATCACAATTCATCACTTATAAATTTTTAAATTACAAGCCACATTTTTACTAGAAAATAGCTTATTCCACGGATTTGTTCACTTGTATGGATTTTCTCTCACAAAAAAGCAGCTTTAAGCCGCAGACTTTTATCATGTATTTCAATAGACTAAATGTGTTTTTATTCAATCGGGTTTAGGGACTGCCAAATTAACAAAATGGATAATAATAATTAACCTTTTGCTACCCAATATGCACTTATAAAAATGCATGAAGGCGGTACTACTAAAACTGAAGCATTATGATAAAGCGGCATCACGCTCGGGAAAAATACAGAAAAAAAGCATCGATGATAATTCATCATTCAGTCAAAAAATGTTGTATGGGCTGATGGCCCATGGCATGTCGAAATCTGAAATTGCAAAACGATTAGAAACTTCGATTACCACAATCAACCGAATCTTACGTGGTTCGGTTTTAATGCCACGTTCAACAACATTCACTAAATTAATGAGTCTCTACTATTCTATTTTCAAACGAGCAGATCAATAAAAAATATGCCAAAAATTAATAAAAAGGAGCCCTCTTTTATGTACTGGCAACGAGTTGTCAATGAAGTAAAAACCAGTCCGACCCACACTATCCGCGCTATTTTACACCCATTCACGATGAAAATAATAATGCCGCCGGAAAAGGCGGATCTGGTCCACCTAAAAAACCTAAAGGAGGGCGCAAACGAGTGTCTAAACGCTATCCCCTCGGGCCTGCTTATCCAGGGATTTATTTACGCTCCGCGAAACACAATGCATGATGCAGTTTTGTAAAGGTAAAACTATTTTACGAGTGGCAAGCCATTTAAATTTGTCACACCGCACTGTCGAATTTTATTTGCGCAAAATGAAAAACAAATTGAAAGTACGCTCTAAGATAGAATTAGTAGCAAAAGTATTGACCAGTGATTTACCCAGCAATGTAGATTTTGATTATTAAAAATCACTGGGTTGCATCGGTAAAAACTGCCTGTAATAAAAGAGTGGGCCCGCTTCGCTTGATCTACCCTAGCCCTAGAACTTTTATTTAATTAGGGTCTGGCCTGCTGTTTGCACCGCCTGTGAAGCTTGTTGGATTTGTCCTTGGGCTTGAGTTTGCAGTGGCAATGTGAGGATATTGCTGCTTAACGCGGGCATTACCGTGCCAGAGGTTTGTGTTGCTGGTGTTGCAGTGGCGGCAGCAGGTGCAATAGCCCCGGTGCTTGCAGTAGGCATTATTTGAATGGGTGCAGCTGCTGGTGCACTGGCAGAAATGTTGGCATCGGCCATAAACAATACTCAATCCCTGTGCCTGCATCCAATGTGACTGTGGGTGGTTTAGTGTAAATAGGTGCCAATACACTACCAAACTGCTTGCCTACCTCTCCCAATGCCATTAATCCCTGCTCTGCCGCTGACTTGCTCGCTGTAGTAGTACTAATGCCTGACACTGTAATATTAGTGGTGGAATCCGATTGCGAAATAGCATTGCCTAACCCGGTAATAAAGGACGAAGCAAATAAAGTTCCAAAGCGTAATAAATAATGACTGTCAACATGAGTCGCTAACGCAGTCCGAGCATCATCAGGATCAATTGCAACCGCATTAATCCCAACACTTTGCGGCAAGCTTGGCACGTTCATAATGGTAAACGATAGCAATAAACGTTTCTCCACACGCTGAAACTGGCCTAGCAGACGCGAACCTTTGTAGGGCCCCTCAACAATAGTAGCTAAAATGGGGCCGGGCTCATCACTATTGACGGAAGTGTCCATGACACCAAATAAAATTGTGCCGGCTTTTACAGAGGGATATTGGCTGGCCGCGCTCAGTAATTGAGCATTAGCAGCGGGCACAATCGCGCCGGGTGAAGTCGTTCCCTGTTGTTTAGGTTCCTGACCAGCCACATATTGTTGACTAGAAGGCGGTGACCAGCTAGCAAATAAATCAGATGCCTGAGTGGCCATGGTTTGTTGTAATTGCCCAATCCTGTCTTGCCGCTCCTGAGCCGACAACCGCTCTGCTTGCCTCGCTTGCAGCTGTTGTAACGCTGCAATACTGCCCGGTTCACCACTAATCGATGGCAGGCTGCTTGCCTCAGTGGGTGCCGCCGCTGCAGCGGGTTGTGGCGCAGCTGCAACCACGGGCTGTTCTGGCGTTACAGCAATTGGTTGGGGCGGTGTCGCTGGAGCGATGCCTGCGCGGGTCAATTCACCATCACTAAATCCTGCTGCTTTTAGTTCATCGGCACTAAAACCTGCTTTAGCTAATTCTGCTGCATCAAAACCAGCATCACGTAATTCACCGGCAGAGAATCCAGCAGCTTTCAGTTCATCGGCACTAAAACCTGCTTGGCGTAATTCACCGGCACTAAAACCCGCATTGCGCAATTCGCTTGGACTAAAACCCGCATCACGCAATTCTTTAGCACTAAATCCAGCATCTTTTAATTCTTTTGCAGTATAACCAGCTGCCCGTAATGCGGCTGCTCCACAGCCCATTTTTCGGAGAGCAGCCGCGCTGACTCCTGGCTACGTGCTTGCCGTAAAGCTTCGACACTGCAATCTTTTGGCAAACCAGCTGTTGTTTTAATACCAATGCCTGCTGCGGTTAATTGATCAGTTGTCATGCCAGCATTGCTCAATTGTTCGGGCGCCACCCCTGCTTGGCTTAATTCAGCCGCACTGTAACCAGCGGCCACTAATTCGGCAGGCGAAAACCAGCACGTGCCAATTCTGCCGCCGTAAACCCAGCTGCCCGCAATTCTGCTGCTGAAAACCAGCATCACGCAATTCTTTCGCGCTAAAACCGGCATTCATTAACTCACCCGCTGTATATCCAGCAGCCCGTAATTGAGCTGCAGTACAGCCCTTACAACGTAACTCTTCTGCTTTAACACCAGCTTGGCGTGCTCGTGTTAAGGCTTCGACACTGCAATCGCCTGGGGTAGTCGTAGCTGCGGTTGGTTGGAGTTCTTCAGGTTGGCCAATATATGTCGTACGGGTAATAGTTGGAATAGCGCTGCCACCTTTTTCAAGGCCTCTTGCGCTCGCCGTAGGTTTTCTTCTTCTTGCAACTGAACATATTCACGCGAAGGCGCTTCACCTGCAGTAGGGATAGATTTCACGCCGGAGGGGACTTTTGTAATTTTGCTTCTGGCGAAGCACCTTTTTCCGTTGATTTCAAGCCGAAATAACCAATGCCAATAGCCACAATAATAATGAAAAGGCAATTAACAAAAATGCCCGGGTCTTGGTGTCCTTGAACGCATTACGTAAATTGTCCAATTTCCCCGCCATGAATTAGTATCCTTCAATATTCAAGTTAATGGTTTTACCATTCAATGACACAATGATTAATGGCGCTACCGCCATTTTATAAGCATGCGTCCCGTCTGAACTCGACATCGTCGACAACCATGCAGGAGACAGCACTGTTGCCCGACTTCTGACGTATAACTTACCTTGCCACAACCATACATCGGCATAGCCAGCAGGTGTGACTTGCAACGACTTACTGCCCACAGGGGNGATACCACTTAATACGTTCAGTAACAATGGGCTTGCAGGCAACGGCAATCCATCCCCTGTAGGAATGGCATTTGGGCCCAAACCAGGCACATGCAAATCAACGCGATAATCAACAGCTTTCTGCCCTGGAATTAAAGTAATCATCACCGGAGTATTTAATTCCCGCAATAATACCGCAAGATTGGCTGTCTTATAACCAGTGATTGCCTGAACCAACAAGGTATTACTTTGTTTGTCCCATTGCACATTAAATGATCTAGGATCACCAATATCAATGGCCTGTATCGGCCATGGTGCACCTGTACGGTCTAAAAATACGAGTGAGGTAATAAATCCTGATTGCAAACGAATGACCGGTGGGGTCGCGCCTGGTGCCAAATTGACCATGACCGAACTGGAAGTGGGACGTGGCGGTACTCCTGGAAATTCTGTCGCAGCCCGCTGGGTCTCATCATACAAAGAGTGTAGTGTCCGAATTTGATCAGGCGTCATAGGCAAAGCCGTGTTAGCCATGCCAGCAAATGCCTCGTCGCGCAAGTCAGCACCAGTATCAACACCAGGCACTACCGCACCTCCTCCCATTGGCGCACCAGTCCGTGCCGGTGCTGCCGGTGCTGATGGAGTTTGGTTAGGGTTGGGGTTGGCCGCGGGCTCAATTGCCCCTGAAGTGGGTGAATTAGCAGCAACTTGAGCAGTTGCTGGATTAGCTGCTGGCGCCACGGCATTCTTTTGATTAGCTGCTTGTGCCTGTTGCAGCAAGCGTTGTAACTGTTGTTGTGGTGTCAATTGATCAGCTGCCAATGCAACCATTGTGAATAATGCTGATCCTAGCAACCACCATCTACAAAATTTCATCGTTATTCAATGTCCCTATTATCGTGAATTCAACGGTCGCTCCGAAGCCACAAAGCGTGCAATCGCAATACCGCGAGGGGTTTCTAAAGTGGAGACCCGTGTTACCAGCATAGTGACTAGGATCGGTTGCTGAATCCGTTCGCTTGCACTCTCATAAGTCACTAACATTGGGACTTTAATTGTCCACGCGTATCGGCCGTTCAAAATCCCTTGTTGTGTGACAACAGGTGCGCCTGTAGCCACAGCCGTTACAGAAAGTTNTTTAGCCAGAACTGTTTCTAAATTGCGCGATGCTTGCAACTCTGTTTGAAATTGGTCCCAACCTTCTTTGGTGAAATACTCTGCTGTCCTTTGAAATTCTTGTCGATAGTTTACAAAGTTATAGCTATAGGCTTGGGTCGCTGCTTGCAATGCCCATTGTAATAATTCAGCTTGATTGACAACGGGTTGGCTTAAAGGATAAATCGGTGTGATACGGCCATCAGCACTGGTAGCAAAGTATTGCGGTGCTGGGCGGTGAGTTAGCAAATACACAAGCACGCCCACTAGTAGGAAGTTGATGATGATCATCACCAACAACATCCCCACCAAACGGCGATAGTTGTCGCGATAAAAGTTATTTCGCAGTCGGATTAGCTCAAGAGCGTCATTATCTGCCATGACTATCACCTATCTATATCAGTTAACTTAGAAATATAACGCACTCTCAGGCATTCCCTCAAGCCTACAATGACTAATAATCATACCGCTCAACAGGGATAACGATATACCGGAATTTAATCACCATGCGGCGGTTTTTTGCCCTTCCCTCGGGAGTAGCATTACTCGCCACAGGCAATGCAGGACCATAGCCTACGGCATAAATCATTCTGGCATCCAAGCCTTGCTCAGCCAAGTAATCGCCAAGGCGCTCGGCTTGGCGCCCGGATAAGGCAA
Organism: Coxiellaceae bacterium; assembly: GCA_013414725.1. Lineage (GTDB taxonomy): Bacteria > Pseudomonadota > Gammaproteobacteria. The sequence continues at coordinate 99,125 of CP058706.1, forward strand.
TACCACGTCTGACAGTACTCGAATTGTCACTAAAACCTGAGATACGGATACTGACTGTTTCATAAAATTTCAATAGTCCCGTCAGCGGCTCTAAAACTCTATTAGAGTTTGCACTAAAGTTGGAAGAATCCGTGTTAAAAATAGTGTCATTAAAAATAATGATGCTATATGTCTCACCTGTTTTAATCACCTGGACTCCCTGCGCCATCAAAGCGTTGATGTAATCTTGTACAGTAGGCGGTTTTTTCTGGCGGCTTACAACAGCCTGTTAAGATGATAAAGGCTAGTATCATCAGACACTGCAGCAATCGTTGCCGGGAGGTGTTCATGGGAGTCCTTTTGCTCAAAACTTGTTATGGTTAACGTCCACTTAGTTTACCCAGCTCTGCCGGAAGAAGAAAGTTATTCCTAGTGCAAACAAATTTTTCAAAACTCCGATCAGGTCAGCAAAAGTTTAGAGGCGCTCACTTTAGAGAGATTAGCTAAATTGTGACAATGATGACAAAAGTTTAAACTTAAAGTTATCTTGGGTAAAAAACCAGCGTGTGTTATCGAGAAGCAGCAAGAGCGGCGAGGAAAATAGCGACGAAGCAATCTGATGTATCCCCAGCAATTTGTGGCCCCTGATCAATCCCGCAGCCATATCATCACCCACCAATCTACTTTAGCGATTACTGATTTGTGCCAGCTCACGCCCCGAGAAGAGCTCACCTTGCTACAAAACACGCCGTGAATACCTCCCTGTAGGCTCTAGGCTTTCATCCTGAAAGCCAAGGTTTTGTAGCAAGGTGAGCTCTTCTTGGGGCTTTATTTTCGTGAAGTCAGGTTGATTGGTAGATAATGATATGGCTGCGGGATTGATGAAGGGCCACAAATTGGTGGGGATACGTCAGCTCGCAATAACAACGCATAATTAAGGCTTGTTTTGACACTACTCAGTCTGCTTCGAACCTATAATACTAGACCACAGCCTCATCTGCTTTCTCTTGTTTCTTGATATTGATACTGCTGATCAATCCATCAAGCGTGCCCAGTAATTCATCGGAATCAGGCTTATTCAACATTCTTGGTGGATAATAGGTTGCTGTTTCCATGTCCTTCACAATTTCTGCTGCCACGTTGTTGGCATCACGGTCAGCTTTGCCTAAAAGACGTTCCACATATTGCACTTGTTCTAAAGTGCTACTATGGTTTAATAACGGTTGGCTGAAGGTAATTGGATCATCAGTCAGCAACAGACCTCGCAAATGGCCCGATTCGCGCATCTTGGTAAACACGTTTAATTCTTTATCATCTAACCGTTCTTGTTCCACTGTTACTTTTGGTGCTGCTGTTTTGTCATGATAAGCCAACAAAGCAGAAACACCGCGCTCTAATGGCGCTAATTCAGTGTGTTGCTGTAACTGTTCAACAATGATCGATAAATCTTGGTTTTCCGGAGGTAAATCAAACACCACAAAATCATTTTCGATAACTTGGTTGAAGTTACGGAAGCTTTTCACTAATTTATTCAATTCACTGTCGAGTGGTAAATCCACTTTAAGGAAGTGGTTTAATCGCATATATTTCACGGGTTTTGGATCAGCATAAAACATCTTCGCCCGTACAATTTTGGATTTGAAGAAAATATGCGCTTCACCTTCACGCTGTTCTTTTAAGTCTAATAAATCAACACGCTGCCGTTTTTCAATTTTGGCGCTCTTAGTGTCCATGTAATTATGTAACAATGTCTTGGAGTCAGCAGCAAAACTTTCAACATGTGTCACATAAGATTCACCCGCTGTTTTCATAAAGAAGTCCCACGTTTCCATCGGATCTTCTAATTTCATACAAATTTTAATGTTGGTATTTGCACCGATAGAAGCCGCTTCTTCTTTCGAAGCTTTTTGGAAAGCGGGTAAATCTTGACCAGCAAATACAACTGAGAAGCCTAATGAACGCGCTTGTGCTGGTACCACAGCAAAACCTTTTACCGCGTAATAACCGTATTCATCCAAAATACATAGGTAAGGCGTAGGTGAATTCGTTGGTTTGCGTTGAACGATATCACGATAGTCACCTTCCACTTCGTCACCCAAACCTGCTGCCATCATTGACTTTAATGAGGCAATAACTACTTTACCCAAGTTGGACAATTCATCGGGAGATTTTTCTAATGCCGGCAATAAGACCACTAAAATACGGCGATTTAATACTACATCTCGCAAATCTACTTCGGCTAATTTGGTACGTAAAATATGGCCGTAAGTATCTGCTAATGAGCTGAACACACGCACCAACTGCATGGTGATAAAACCATGTTGCTCTAATACTTGTGATACTTGTTTGCCTTTTTTCTCTTTGTTGTAACCAGGCAAAGTAATTAAATAGTTAACAATAGGTTCCATAACTACCGGCGGCACGTTTTCTAAGCTGACAGGCTCAAGGCCACCATCACGAATAAATACTTTGTCTAAAACCATCGCTTCAATTCGGTCTAAAGCAAAATAATTACGGATAGTGTTAGCGTCCAATAAGATATGGCCTGAATCACGCATCGCCACTAAGATTTTCATCAACGCTTCGACGAATGCAATCGCACGGCCTTTCCACATATCACCATCAGGTGAACCAGCACTTTGGTCCATTAAACTGACGACTAATTGTGACAACATACTGGATGAACCGGTCGCAAATGGATTTAATGTATTAGATAAACGTTNTTTCTGTGGACCAATAATGTCACGTGCACCTGTCATAAAATTAATTAATAACAAGTCATCTTCACGTCCCATGGAACGGACCATCGAAAATATTTTTAGGAATAAATTGTTGTCGCCTTTACCGTCAACATAAATAAAACCACTCCCTTGCAACAAGGCATTATAGGCCAATGAAACCAATGCTTCAGTTTTACCACTACCGGTTGAACCGAAAATTAACGCGTGAGTACGCATGTCTTCATTGGTGAACCACAATTCAGCATTAGTTTTTGNTTCGTTACCAAAGAAATAAATTCCTCGGGCTTTGCGCGGTTTATGGGTACCAGGCGCAGTATCATTATAATCTTTTATTTTGGCGTGGATAGGCAAACGGAATGGCAAAGTGACTTTACGCGTGATAGCAATTACAAATATCAAACAGCCAGTCACAAGCAATAAATCAGCAACACCCGGAATAAAGACGCAGGTGACCGCCATAGTCACTAAAGTCATGGAAACTGCTGTTGGATTAGCAAAAAAATCGGCTATTCGCTGCCAAACATTCCGCGTATCGCGTATTAGTTGGCGCGGATCTTGCTCATGTCGTTGCTCTAAACCACGTTGCACAGGCATTAGTCTTCTTCCGGTTCGTAAACAATTTCATTTAAGGCGATTTCCAATCCTTTCACAGCCTCATCAATCATCGGCACTAATAATGGCCGTTGAATTTTATGTTCAGTGATCCAATGCGCGTAAACACCAGCCACTTCAGGCACAGCAGTTTGCCGACCCACAGTATTCAGCATGTACCACAAACGGCGATCGACTGGCTTCAACCATAAAAAATCAGAGGTAGCAAATACACCGTCATTACGCGCTAATTCAAGCAAAGAAGCCATGACCGTCAATACATAAGCATGTTTACCAATAACTTTTTGTACCGCTTTATCATTGGCATATTTCATCGCAGCTTCTGAAACTCCCGTAAAATCTAATTTTCCTGTCAAAGAAGACAAGGAAATTTGCTTTAAAAACTTATCAGCTACTTCACGCTCTCGATTAGCGCGTGCGGCAAAAACAACATATAAAGCTTGAATGTGGATCGGCAAATATTGCACGCCTCGCCATACGGGGCCTAACTGTAAAGCAAAGACCCGACTAGCCGCACCTTTATTCAAACTCACGGTAATTTTGCCATTTTCATCAGTGCTTTCTTTGATAAGCTTATGTTGTTTAGCAAAATCCATGGGAGTCATTGCCATCGCCCAAGCGCCTTTATTCACATCTTCTTTGACTAGATTATGTTTAGTAATTGGATTAATTTGGGGCCAATTTTGTTTTTCTAAATCGCGCAAACGTTTCATATTAAATACAGTTTGAAAACGGGCAGACAGATGACTGAAATAAACAACAATCGAGAGCAAGCCTAAAACAGCAATAATGGGATAACGCAAATAACTGCCAACGTCAGTGCTAATACTTGCCAATACGTTAAATTCAGCCGCTTTTGGGCGAGTGGCAATATAGGCTTGCCAATGTTGTAAGCTATCAAGATTTGGAACAGGAAGCGCAAATGGCAATAAGGTGGCTAATTTACGCCAGCCATTTAACACAAAATCAATAACTGCGATTTCATAAGAGCGGACGTAAAAAACTGCCGTTGCAATATAAGCTTTGCCAAAGTACCAAATCAGCACGATACCGGCAACGATCATAACGACTAACCACAGAAAGTCTAAGGCACTTTCATGTGGATTGTTTGAATTTTCATTAGGACGCATTTTCCGACCACTCTTTTGCTATGTTCACCGGACCAAATCTTCACTTAACACTAAATTACCTTCATATACCTGATAACGCTGCTGACAATGCACAAATTCAAGGATATTTTCTAAACGCACTGCACCCATTTTTAAAGTAATTAATGGATTTCCAAAACGATCCGTTGCAGTTTGACTATTACTTAATTTAATAATATCTGTTTCAGAAACCCAAACCACAACGTAACCCTCTCGGGTCATATCATTTTTAGCACGAATGTTTGCTTTTACGTGCTCTTCTTGTTTGTATATCGGACGTCCAACACTGTAATCGGCCAAGGCTTTCAATGTGGTTTGCCATTTCTGTAAATTATTACCATCGGCTTGATACAGCGAGATATAGAGTTTCACATGTCCTGGCCTATCTGCTGCATCAATACTTTGTTTATGCGTGCCTGTCATGGTCATGACTTCGGTCAACAATTGCTGTGCTTCAGCACGTAATTGTTGAATTTGTTTCGCTGTCGTGCGCAAAAACAGGCTGGTTTCCCAATTACCTGTAGCCAGTAAGTTGTCCAACACTTGGACTAACTTTTGATTCATGGCTATATTTTTTCGAGCACTTCATTCATCATAACGGTCAACCTTAGCTAAATGACAACTCTCTTTCAGCATTAACAGACATTTCCGTCATCAGTTGATTTAATTCTTCGCTGGCGTTTTCAACCGCCTTTATCATCAATTGTTGATTACCATTGGCAAAAATTCTGTTTGAGAGCGATATTCAATGAATTTTTGCATCTGATCAGACCGGCTCTCAAGTAATTCAACGGCTTTTTCAATCTTCTCTAATAAAGCTTCGCTATAATTTTCTACGTTCCACCGCGTTGCATTAGTAGTCATTGTCGCACTCGTGCTAGTTTCTTGCACGACTGCAATCTCTGTATTATCAACTTCTAATGCTTTTAATACGTCTTTTAGACCAGGCATAACTTTTCCTCTATGTGACTTTTTATTGTTTTAATTATTCTTACAGCCACCTTGACCATAGAGAGTACCGCTCCTCCTCGCTGCCCCTACTATTGCTAGTAAGGTCTCCCCCTTACGGTGGTATTCGAACTTTTATAGCGTCTATTTTACGCTTGCAATCTTAACAGAACCTTAATTCGGATGTAATTAGGGCTGTCATTAAAATCAGTCACAACTAAAAACCATAAATTTATCAATTAGTTAAGGAATTACAGCGTAACTAGACTCGGATTCACAGTGCCCTTCTGCCCCTCTCATCAATGTCTCAGGCAACCGGGTTGCTATATAGCCGCCTAAAGTGGCAAATGCCGCTTTACCGCAATCGATATAGCTTTTTCCAGTCGTTAAAAATGGCGAGCTATTAAAACTAGTCATGGTAAATGCAGCAGCTGCCCCGTCACGTTCCAAATAGAGATCAGCAAATCATCTATCAAGACCCGCTTATTGTATTTTTCTATAAAGTGCTCATCATGATTGTCCTTGAAACGAGACAACAGAATTCGCATAGCCACCAGCGATACAAAGAAGACACTACCACACGCAATACCAATAATTGCCCCGCCGCACAATTGCTGTTTAAAATTTGTTTCGGTGGCATCTAATACGGCATTGACCATTGGTTGCCACAAACTACCGGACAATAGGGATGGAATCCCATACAAACCATAGGACTCTACTAAGACTTTTTGATGTAATCGCTTGGGATTTGCGCCAAAGCGCTTGTTCTTCCTGATCAAAACATAATTTGATCATATGAGTAATGGCGTTTCCAGTTCCGACCCCGATACCATCACCTAAACCGGTCATCATCCAATAAGTCGGTTGTTTCACATTAAAACCAAGACTTGTCGCTATATTGGCGCCTAATTGCCATAAACCACCACTTAATGTGAATTTCGGCATCATCTCCATAAAAATTTGGCATTGTTTGCGTAACTCAGAATGCTCCTCAGGAGTCAGCGACCATTCGATATCACTCTGATACCCAGAACTATCAGGCGTTTGATTTTGTTGTAGATGTTTTTCTTTTGCGCTTGGACATGGACACCTCATTGAAAAGCTAGGGCGTCTCTCATTATTCACGATCAAGCTTAAAACAAACTTAAACTTACTAATCGTACATCAATTCATCAAGAGNGGTAATATCGCGGGAAGGGGCTGATTGGATCAATTCATTCAAAACATCACAGAGGCATAATAAGCGCAGTACATTAGGGGTCACATCATCAAATTTCACTTTGACCCCCAAGGTAGATTTTTCTGCTTCTTCGAAAGAAATTCCAATACCATAGCCTAAACATAATGAGCATAACTGATCAGCCCGCCGTGCTAATGCTGGCAAGAGGCCGGTATCCGAAAATACGTTTTCATAACTAATGGGCTTGTTGTGCAGCGTGAAATTCGCTTTCATCGCTTTTGCCAAGACACATAGCTTTTTACTTAGATCACTCATGTCGTCCACCAAGGAATGGCAATTTTCCGTTTGCCGGCCAGGGTCGACCGCAACCATCGCANAAAGACCCCTATTGAAAAGCCGTAATAGTTCAGAATACTAANAAACATCCAAGCTACCACTGCCACAATAAAAGTCCACAGCCGAATATGCAATAAAANAAGCAACAACGGAAAAGCCGCCTTGGCGTCAAAGACAAAAAACTTGGGCGAGCGTGCCGAATCACGCCAATGAGCATCGGGTGGGGTAGTCGACTCATGCACTTTCTTCCTCTTTTGTCACTAAATATATTTTAGCACATTTCACCCGTGCTATACCAGTAACAACTTGTTTTTAAAGGATAATCTTCAATAAAAAGGAGCGGTGAGTTTGCTTGACAGGGCAACCGCTTCTTGGTTCAATAGGTGACTTACACTATAGGCACTAAAGTTATGGACATGAGTGCTAAAATCCTAGCCCTAATCACGTCGGCTCTTTTACTAGCCGGTTGCGCCACCACGCCCCAAAAGCCACCCACAGCCAATGCTGATGATATGGCACAAATCAAATTGGCAGAGGCGGCTGTTTCGGTTAGCAAATCGTTACAAGAATTAGCAAAAATAGAAATGGCGACCCATCCAGCAGCNAAAATTCCACCCGCACCCAATCCTTATAGTATTGGCATGGCACAACTTGCCTCAGTCAACTGGAATGGGCCGGTTGAACCGCTAGTACGCAAGATTGCTCAGGCCAGCGGTTATAAAGTCCGGGTAATTGGTAAAACCCCTGCTATTCCCCCTTTAATTTACGTCAATGCTCAAAATACCCCCTTGGCAGAAATTTTACGCGATGCTAGTTTCCAAGTCGAAAAGAAAGCCATCATTGCCCTCTACCCTCGCAGTAGAGTCATTGAAATCCGTTACTTAAATACTTAGGCTGCAAGCAATGAAATGGCGATTGATTCCTTTTATTTTGATACTACTGCTAGTGGGCTGCGTAAAAACCAACCAAAGCAAAGACACTACCGTAATACCCGCAATCAAAACACCGCCAAAAATGCGNACCAACCCGGTAAGACGGACAGCTGTACAAGAAGCCGCCTTAAGTTTTGGTGCTCAAGCCGGCCTGGCTTGGCGATCACAAAAAATTAATAAATCTTTATTAAGAGAAACAGCTAGCCTAAACAAAATTTTTGATTTTAATGCCCTTATTCTCAAGAACAACGTTTTACCACCCGTCTTAGTAGAAGGCGATTATGCTTTAAATTTGGATAACTACAGAGCCGTGCGCTTATCAGACAAAGTTTATAAAATTGAACAACCACCACGGTTTGTGACGACTCCACCTACCTGGCGAGAATATCTTTGGTTGGACTACAANAACCCTGAACAGCCTAACCAATCAGTTTTGCCTAAAAACCAAGAAGAACGTGATATTTGGAACAAATACATCAAAATTGGCTGGCAAGCAGGTGTTGATCAAGCAAACCAAATTTTTTCCATCAATCTTGGCCGATTAAAACGTGACTATAGTGGAATGGTGTTATATCGCAAGTTGCTGGCTCAACACATGGTAACACCGCCTTTTGTCGCTAAAGTGAATTTGGGTGTAACAGGTGATGACAATATGATGCGAATCAACGATCAAGTCTTACGCATCACGGCCACTTCAAAACTTAATCGCAATGCCAAAGAATGGAAGAGTGTAATCACCAAAGGCGAAGTAGATGAATTAAAAATGAAGTGGATAAGCCATGATCCAAAATCAATTGATGTTGCCGAATGAGCCATTACGCTTTACACCTAAACATTTAGATGCGGTATTAGCTTATTGCACTGAATTAAATGCATCCGACATTACTTTTCAAACAGGTGAAGCTGTCGTTGCTGAAGTGTATGGGCGGCTTTATAAAATTACCAAACGCAAATTATCCAATACTGAGGTCAGTGAATTACTAAATGATATTTATGGGCCAAATGGTACTGCGCAAATTCTGAGTGGCCAAGATGTTGATACCCATTATGAATTCCGGCCGACACGGACTGAACGTTATCGTTTCCGGGTGAATGGGACTGGTTGCCTAGTAGACGGCCATCCGGGTATTCAAATTACCTTGCGTTCCATTCCAACCGATCCACCCACATTAGCCAGCATGAATTTGCCCCCTGATGTCGTCGCTGCCATTGCGCCTTATGATGGCGTGGTTTATGTCACAGGTGCCACCGGCTCTGGTAAAAGTACTTTATTAGCAGCGATTATTCGTGATATTGCTGAAGACCCCGAATGTAATCGTAAAATTCTCACTTACGAAGCCCCCATCGAATTTGTATTTGATAACATTAATAAACCAACAGCGGTTGTGAGCCAATCGGAAATTCCACGCAACTTGCCTAGTTTTGCGGCCGGTGTGCGCAATGCACTGCGACGTAAACCACGCTTGATTTTAGTCGGCGAAGCACGTGATGCTGAAACGATTAGCGCTGTCATTGAAGCTGCACTAACAGGTCATCCTGTTTATACCACACTCCATGCCAACGGTGTTGCTGAAACCATTCGCCGTTTAGTGGGCACATTCCCACGTGAAGAAAGATATGGCCGTACACTTGATATTATTGAAACAATACGCTTAGTGATTTGGCAAATTCTAGTGCCAACAGTAGATGGCAAACGTGTTGCCTTACGTGAATACTTAGTATTTGATGAAAATGTTCGTGACCAATTATTAAATACGCCGCCTGATGAAGTCACTGCCATGACACGACGCTTAGTCAAAGANAAAGGCCAACCACTGATTGTTGATGCTGAACGTAAATTTGCTGAAGGCATTATTTCTGAACGTGAATTTAAAATTTTACAAGCAGGCGCAATGACGGCTGATCGTGACGCGGGGTTGCGGTAAAGTGTATGCCAGCAAATGTAGGGTGGATCAAGCGCAGCGGATCCACCATTGCCTTTAGCAGTAAGAGTTGGTGGATCTGCTGCGCTTGATTCACCCTACATTTAGTAGAACAAACTATGAAACCATCCGAACAATACAAATCATTTATCTCCCGAATTTATGTCCCTATTCTTCTTGTCAGTGTTGTGTTTGTATTGTTTCTACCACAAGTTGCATTATTAGCATTACGCACCCAAGGGATTTTCTGGATTGGCATTATTATCTTATTATGTCTACCAATCGCAAAATTAACACTAGGTAAACCAGACACTGTTTATCCATTTCATCATTGGTTATTGAACATTGGTGGCATTATCATTGCGCTGAATTTATTGTTTTATGGTACTAGCCATTTATTGTTAGTATCATTGCCCGTAGGACATACCAGTGATACAACTCTCATCCAAAATACTTGGCAAAATCTCGTTTGGCCAGCGGGTTGTTTGCCATGGCCGGTGTTAATTCTAATGACGTTTGCCCTAGCTTATGTCAGTTTTTGCAACATAAAAAGGCATTTTGAGTGCTGTACTGGCGCCCTTGTTAGGCAACCAACCTCCTGCTGATGCGGGCAGTATTGTGATTGATTTTTTGGCCCGTTCCGTATTGTTATTTATGGTCATCACACTGATCGGCACATTAAGTCTGACATTTTTTTATCTATTTCATATTTTCACAACTGCCATTATTTTCACTGGCGCAAAATTGGATACTATCATTGTCACAATGTTGACATTGTTGACTTGCCAAAGCCAGCAAGCGCAGCAAAGTATTCGCAAACTTTCTGCACTAGGCATTCCTTCAGTTGCATTGGCCATGCTAATGGCGCTTGGCATCGGCATCATGACCAACATTTATAGTCTTATTTGGCAAGTGGTGATCTCGTATTATCCTAATCTATTACCAAATTTCGATTTTATTTTTGTGTTTCAACGCTATTGGCCGATTGATTGGCAGTTGTTTAGTCATTTATGGTGGTTTGGTTGGGTGCCACTGCTAAGCGGTTGGATTGCTTATTTATCACAAGGTTATAGTTTTAGAAAAATTGCATTGGGCCTAATATTAATGACCGTTTTCTCCACAGTGGTTGGAAAACTCTGTGTCCTGTTATTGATAGCAATTCAAAATTCATGGCTCGGTTCAGTCATGATTTTAGTCGGTGCTAGTCTTTTATTAATCACTTTTATTCGAAAAACCTGGTTACGTTATCAAATGCGAGCCATTGTACCGGGTTCTTATCCAGAAAAACCTCGTAGCTTACATTACTATCATACACGTTGGTTACCTGCCGCTGCATTTTTTTCGTTAGTTATTGTCTGGCGGGAATTTGGGGCATTTATCTAATGAGTTTTTAATTATTTTTCCGCTAGTAATACTCATGCTAATAGCTTGCATTAGTATTATTCCTCTCTTAAGAAAAACCAATAATAGGTAGGGTGGATCAAGCGAAGCAGATCCACCATTCCGATTGGCAATAAGATTTGGTGGATCCGCTTTGCTTGATTCACCCTACATGAAATGTATTACTAGAACAGAAACAAAAGCCCAACCAAAGTTGGGCTTTTTAAAGTGATTGTTGCACAGAGAGTAACGATTATTTTTCCGCTTTTGGACCCGTTTTGTTACGTCTACTAGTCAATTTGCCATCCTTATCATAATGCATATCACGCTCAATGCCAGCAGAGTTGGAATCGTTGCTTCCACGAACCATACCACCCATGGCTTCACCAGCAGCTTGCATACCTCCATGCGCACCCGATTTGATTTCTTGTAAGGCGCTTTCCACGCTGCTGTTGGGTTGATGGAAACCAATCCACATCCAAATCGTTTCCCATAGTTTCACAATGCCCGCATTAAATACCATGTTAACTAAACTAATAATAATGAAGGTATATAAAATCATCAGTCCCATAATGCTGATCACGTTAAAACCTGACAAAGTAATACCGGCCGCTTCAATCACATGACTGAAACCAGCATTCACGATTTTTAAAGCCACACGTGCGATGACCATCGCTGATAGGAAACCAATAATCATAACTACTGGGCGTANAAACACACCCAACAATAACATGACTGCTTGTTCACCTTTACCTAACAAGTCATGGCCTTCAGGATGAGTGATACCAAAAGCAACTAAAGGCGCAGCCACCATGGCTTCAAGCACAGAAATCAACCAACCGATGGCAGCAAAAGTGAAGATAATAAAAGGAATCAAAGGCACATAAACTGACAATATCATGCCATTAACAAATAATGCACCTATGACACCTAACACAACTGGAGCAAAGAATTTCATTGCATTTTGAGTACCAAATGCTAAACCATTCAGCGCCGAACATGTCGATACTACAGTTGACATTACACCTAAAGTCGCTGTCATCGATATCCAGAAGGCAGCAGCAATACTTACAAATGCAACGCCTAATTTCTGCAACATAGCGACAGGATCTCCAGGGAATTCATAATTCCAAACCAAGAACCTGCAACTGAACCCAACATTGCAAAGAACTGACCTGAAACCACAGCAATTGCAGGAGATGCATTATAAGTTGCATAAGTCACAGACGCGCCAGTTAAACCAAGCACCGTACCAAACACCCCTGAAGTCAGAGGATTAATTGTTTTTCGATAGAGTCTTTAGCAGGGCTGACTGCTTGGATAATTTTTGTTTTTGTTCATCATTGCTACTTCCACCTTGGGCCAAAAATTGTACTAATGTAGCTTGATCTCTAGTAGAAATTGGCGAATTAGCTGTATTACGAATCAACTCCATAATCTTTTAATATTTTCTTTATCTAGATATTGCTGCGCTTGCGATATCGCNATCATTCAACGCTTGTTCATCGATGCCATATTTTCCAGTATCTTTGTCAATCGATGTTAGCATCGTCGGTTGATAGTTTTTCATTTCTTTATCAAGACTATTGGTTTTGTTTGCCAAGTCCCAATAATAACTGCCTGCAACAATCCAACCTTTAGCTGCTGCTAATTTGTAATTGGCCGATAATTCTTTTTCACCTTCTGCTGCAGCACCACGTAAGGCCGGCATTAAAATATTTTCATAATCTTCCGTTGCGCCCAAGGTTGCTGAAAGCACGCGATTTTTGAGATTGTCTTTTTGACTATCATCTAAGGTTTCATCCGAAGACTGCACCACTGCTTTTGCTACTGAGTCCACATTTAACACGATTTGCTGTAAACCGGCTTTTTTATACGACTCATAAGCTTCACTTTGTTTACCTGTCTTGGCCCAACCATAAGAACCACAAATAGTATCCGTCTCTGGATTAGAGCTTTTATAACCAAAAGAAACCGTTTTAGTATCATCGTTCCATACAGGATGAAATGATGGTAACACTTCATTTGCTTGTTGTTGCAACGTAGGATTAGAAGGATCATTTTTGAGTGCCGCTTGGGCATCGGATTTATTTTTCTCCGCCATCGCTTGCACTTTATACAGACAAACACTGGATTGAAAGACTTGGGACACAGAATTAAAGGTTTTATCAATGCTTGGCGTTTCTAATGGCTTAGAATAAATCACACCACCTTCGGTGTCTAAATAAGTCAAGGCACGTTCCCACACTGCATCCGCAAGACCAACGCCTTGGACCACGACCCACATTACAAACACTTGCGCCAAAGAATAACCCGTATATTTTGGCACTAATATACCAATACCTAATGCTACCCGGAACGCTAACCACGCTGGGTNTACTCATCTGGCCTTGTTTTTACTTAAAAACTCACCTTCTGCGGCAGTATTAATAACGGACATTAGGATGGTATAAATCATAAAAATACCAACCAAAACGATAATGCCATAGTTAAATACTTTAAAGATTTCTGATAATAATTGGCCACTAGTGCCATGGACTACACCGCCTACCGTGCCAAATACTTGGCCTAAATAAGCAAGTGAGCGATCAGTAATGGGTGGAGTAAACAAGTCATAGCCTGTTATTGAATCGCTAGTCGTTGTTACACCATCAGCAATACTCAACGCCGGAGCAGAGGCTGAGGTGTCTGTCGCTTGATCAGCAGCAAAAACTAGGCAAGGTGCTAACAAGACCCCTAGGGCAAAAATAATGGCCAAAATTCGTTTCATGGTCTTGTACCCCTCTTCGTATTGACTGCAATCCACTCTTTGATTGTACAACCGAGTTTTCGCTGCTTAATTTGGAAGTAATAAAAATGTTGTCGGAACGCCAAGGTAAAGCCAAGCGTAGTTAAAATTAAACTCATAAAAGCGGCCATTAAATGGGCTTGCCAAAACAAATAAAGAGTATAAATCAATAGCGCTAAACCAATCACAGCGTATAACCTGGCCATTAATAAAAAGTGACGGCCTCGCTCATCAACATCTTTTTCAGTTAACTTTAAACGTTGCATTGCTTCAGCAAACGATTCTTGTCGCTTACTCGTAGTCTTTGAATTTACTAGTTTTTTTCCAATGTCTGTGATGTCTTTGCCGGTACGAGTCAATTGGGACAAACCCATCCAACGGGGAAAATTAACAAAGCCTTTAATACCTTTACCTATGCCTCGTAATACCTTCATACGCTTATACCTATCTCGACTAAATGACTAAATTAGACACAATCATACGCTGGATATCTTAAGAGAGCCTTAAAATTGATACTATTCGTTGTGGCCTTATTCTGTAGAGGACAATTTTTCAGAAAACATCATTTGACACCTTAATTATTAATCCCGCCGCCATACCATTGCCCACCAATCAACCCGAACCTCATAGATTGCCGCGTCGACATGCGCTTCAGACGTTTTAAATTTTTAAGCCCCTCTTAAGCTTTTATGTGTATAATTTTAACATTATTAACTACTAAGGATATTGGCCCATGCCTGATTTTAGCAATGAAGCCGTCCATCAGTTTTGGCATGACTATAAAGACCCGATGATTTACCGGGTGATTTCATTTATGGAAAGTGTTGAGGACTGGACACTTGATGGCGACCCTGGCCTGGAGGCCGGATTGAAGCGACTGGGGGAAACGCTTGAGGACATCGGCAATATTGACCTGCAACAAGAAGACGCTTTCATTAGAGTGGTCACTTTTATCAAAGCAGGCCGGGCATTACGTATCATGCAATGCCTCGACACTGCCCACCCAGGCGCCGCATCAAAATTATTGATGCATGCCGAAGAGGTGACACAGTCGAGTGAAGATGTGCCGGGACTTTTTCTACGGCGCAATATTGTATTTGAACGCTTGCGGTTACTAGCGCGTGTATTTTCCGCACAGCGGTTGAGTTTAGTGCAAAAAGCTTTAGAGGAAGAATGATGCAAACCCAATTTATTTCATTGTTAGTCTGCTTAGGCATTTCTGTAAGCAGTTTTGCAGTGGATTGCAGTCGCTATCAAAACCCAAACTTGGCCAATTCATGTCAAACCATGCAAAACGCCAATCAACAATCAAAACAAAAATTAATGAATAATTTTAATCAACAACTGCAAACCAATTTACAAAATGTCATGCAAACAACACCCAACATGGCTGCACCTGTAATGACCATGCCTGCTGCACCGACCGTGACTCAACCAACAATAACTGTACCATCCAATACAACAACACCTGTCACACAACCTCAACCTGACACGAGTTCACCGCGAGTTCGTTACTATTAATAGGTGCTTTATGAAAAACATGCTGTTTCATCGCTTCGTAAAATTCTGCTACTAGGCACAATCACCACGACTGTCTCCTTGTCAGCACAAGCTGCCACATTAGACGATGTAGTCGCCAGCATTAATGCGTTACGAGCTTATATCGAAAGCGCAGTGCAATCGACCATGAAAACAGTCAACGATTTGATTTATGAAGACAATCCGAGTATGCCAGCTACTGTCACCGGTAACGTTGGCGCCAATAATGCCCGCCCTGCAATTAGTAAAAATTCGGAAGCCAATACGTTAAACGCTATTAAAACTTCATTGACCAATAAAGAAAACAAAGAAGTCACACGAATTGCTACGCTTCCAGCCAGTGACACGTACACTAATCAAACAGTCAGTTTTAATATTTTTGGTAACCAAACAACCACCAATTTTGCAGAAGGCGATAAAAATTTTAGCCTTGATACTTTATTAGGCACCACNCAATTTTCACCAAGCACACAACAACAAGCAGAAAATTTTATTCAAATTGCCAGCAATCTTTATAATCCGATTTTGCCTGACATTACTTTAAAAGGCCTGTCTGATTCACAAGTAACAGAACTACAAAAATCGCCGGATTTTCAAAAATATGAAGCTGCATTACGCGCTTATATTGCAGCGCAATCTGTCGGCATCAGCAATCTTAATCAAATGTTGGCAGTTCGCATCACGCANAAAGACTTAGGCAGTAATACCGGCCTGACAGACAGCAATGGCAATAAAATCACCGATGCCAGTATTATGCAAGTCGAAGAATATTTAGCAAAACGCCGCGCGACCAATAAAGACTGGTATGACCAAATGGCAGCGGCTTCNCCTGCCACTGTCTCACGCGAAACATTGTTTGTGCTGGCAGAGCTACGTCAACAATTATTTGAATTGCAAAAACAAAATGAGCGTTTATTGGCAACTATGTCCATGATGCAATTACAAACTGGACAATTAAACCGCAGTTTATTAGAACAAACCGCCGCCCCAGTTAAAGCACAAATTGATAAATATAAAGGCAAGAAAGCCGAGGAAGAAACACCCAATGTTGAAATTCCTAATCAATAACTTATGAAGCCAATACTGAGGGATCTCCTTTAAATACCATTTGATGGAGATCTTTCGCTAAGCTCTGGGGTGTCCCCACGAATTTTTATAAGTGTTTGATTAATTACCTATACAAAGAAAAAACAGAAGGCTTGTCATTGCTATAAAGATTAAGTATTTCGCTGAAGGTGTAAAAATAAATCCCGTCATCCCGCGGTCTTCGCCGCGGGAGCGCTAGTAAGCAATTAATTCAACTAATTACATAAAAATTCCTGAGGATACATCAGCGCTACGCTCAGGATGACACAAGTGTAACATTCCTATTTTTGAGACGGCTTCTAGTAATTTGCTATCTCAATTAAATTCCCATCGGGATCTCGCACATAAACTGATTGGATCGCTCCTAATGCCCCCGTCCTGGTGACAGGCCCCGCTTCGATGGTTATTTGATGTTTNNTCAAATGAGCAATAACTGCCGACAACGGTGTTTCAGTAATAAAACAAATGTCGATTGCGCCAGGTGTTGGCACTAATGCTTTAGGCTCAAATTCATGACCTTGCTGATGTAAATTGATTTTTTGCTCACCGAATTGCAAGGCAATACGCGACTGCTCACCAAATGTCACCTTGGTCATCCCCAAGACTTGGGTATAAAAAANTATGGTAGCTTCAATATTTTTTACGGTAAGCACAAGATGGTCGAGGCGTTTAATTTGCACTATTTATTCAGCCAATTTAAATATTCTTTCACGCCTTCAGCCACATCTTTAAACGGTGCATCATAACCAATATTACGTAATGCCGTGATGTCCGCTTCCGTAAAACTTTGATAACGGCCTTGCAATTTTTCTGGAAAAGGAATGTATTCGATTTTACCACGATTATGCCAATGGATGACTGCATTAGCTACATCATTAAAAGTTTGGCTGCGGCCTGTGCCCAAATTAAAAATACCGCTTTTATTGGGATGTTGCANAAACCACAAATTCACATCAACGACATCACCGACATAAATAAAATCACGCCGTTGTTCGCCATTGCCGTAACCATCACAGCCTTCAAATAATTTAACGATGTCACCCGACAATAATTGATTGTTAAGATGGAAAGCGACACTGGCCATACCGCCTTTATGCTGCTCACGTGGGCCATAGACATTAAAATAACGCAAACCTACAATCTGAGACTTTGCCCGTGGCAATAGTTGCCGAACATATTGATCGAATTGAAACTTAGAATAGCCATATACATTTAATGGTTGCTCACAACTCAGTTGTTCAGTAAAACCATTTTTACCATCGCCATAAACCGCTGCACTGGAAGCATAAATAAACGGAATACGGTGGCTCAAACAATAATGCAGCAATGCTTTGGAATAAGCGTAGTTAGTCTGCATCATATAACGTCCATTCCACTCAGTCGTGGTAGAACAAGCCCCTTGATGCAATATAGCAGTGATAGGCGCTGCAAAACGTTCATCTGCTGTAATCTTTTGTAAAAATTCGTCTTTATCAAAATAATCTAAAATTTTAGTGTCAGTCAAATTGACAAACTTAGTCCCATCCGTCAAATCATCCACTACAACTACATTGTCACAACCAATATCATTTAAACCTTTAACAATATTACTGCCTACAAACCCTGCGCCACCCGTTACAACGAGCATAACTCCTCACCTCTGATTTTTGGATTAAACTAGTCGTCGAATAACCATCAACAAAAGGCAATAATTCCACTTTTCCACCATTGGCCAACACTGCATTTGCGCCTGCAATGCTATTAGGATCAGTGTAATCTCCGCCTTTGACTAAAACGTCTGGCAACACCTGTTGAATTAAACGTGCTGGCGTATCTTCACTAAATGACACCAGCCAATCCACTGCACGCAATGCAGAAAGCATATGCAAACGCTGTGTTAGTCCATTGATGGGCCTTCCGGTGCCTTTCAAACGGGCCACAGAAGCATCATCGTTTACTGCCACAATTAAACGACTGCCCAACGCTTTAGCTTGTTCAAGATAAGTCACATGGCCTACATGCAAAATATCAAAACATCCATTCGTCATGACAATGGTCTCGCCATGTGCCCGAGCATCGGCAATAGCCATGAGTAATTCTTCTTCTGTCAAAATTCCCAATTCGGAAGTATGGTGCCGCTGTAAAGCCCGGCGTAATTCAGGGACTGATACAGTTGCAGCCCCCATTTTTGNGACAGAAATACCGGCCGCGGTGTTTGCCAACATGGCTGCCGCCGCCAAATCTTCACCGGCCGCATAGGCCGCAGCCAAAACGGCAATCACTGTATCTCCTGCCCCAGTCACGTCATAAACTTCACGCGCCCGCGATGGCAAGTGTAACGGTGGAAGATTTTCACGAATCAATGACATACCGTGCTCACCACGGGTCACCAATACCGCGTCGAAATGATGAGTACGCAATAATTGCAAAGCTTTCGTAGCAATTTCTTCCTCGGAATGGCAAACACCTACCACGGCTTCGAATTCTTTCAGATTAGGAGTCACTACAGTGGCGCCGCGATAAATACTAAAGTCTTGGCTTTTGGGGTCTACTAGCACAGGGACCTTAGCATTCCGTGCTGTTTGGATCATGTCTTGGATAGCACCCAAGGAACCTTTGCCATAATCAGATAAAATAATGGCCTGCACCCCTTGTAAGCGTGAACGCATATCCTTGGCAAGTTGAGTTGCTGCCTCAATTTGATAGCGTTGCTCAAAATCCAGGCGTATTAACTGGTGATTTTTATCAATGATCCGTAATTTGGTTATCGTGGGGTAACCCGCAATCCGGTGTAATAAACAATCTACCTTGGCTTCTTGCAACTTGGCTTGCAAAGCATCAGCCGCATCATCCTGGCCAACTAAGCTTAATAAGCTGGCCTTAGCGCCTAAAGCACTGATATTGACAGCGACATTGCCCGCACCACCGGGGCGTTCATCCATGCGTTGTACCGAGACCACGGGGACCGGGGCTTCAGGTGAAATGCGCTTGGTATCACCGCGCCAATTACGGTCTAACATCACATCACCAACTACCATGACATGCACATTATCAAAATGGGGATTTCTACTTTCATAGACCTTTTTCGCTTAAGTAAAAGGACTTGATCATATCATGAAAAGGGGGTTTTTAAAACGAACTGGGGAGTGGATGGCACAAGCAAGGGCTCCCTTAGCATTTCACCAGATATCCACAACTACATTTTTTATAGTTTTCAAGTATATAATGGGCGCATTACTTATGACTGAGTGCCCAAGAATGCCCACTTTAAGCGTCATTATCATCACTAAAAATGAGGCCGGCTCCATCCGCCCTACTTTAGAAGCCGTACAATCAGCCGATGAAATTATTGTTTTGGATTCAGGCAGTACTGACAGCACCCCTGAAATTTGTCGCGAATTTACNCCCCATGTCTTTATTACCGATTGGCCCGGTTTTGGGATGCAAAAAAACCGCGCCTTGGCCAAAGCTTCCAGCGATTGGGTACTGACTATTGATGCCGATGAACGTGTGCCACCTGCATTGATGCAGGAAATTAAACAAGTCATCACTACCGATACCGCTACTGCCTATGCTGTGCGCCGGTTATCAACTTACTGCGGTAAATTGATTAAATACGGGGCTTGGCGCAACGATTATAAAACTATTTTATTTAAGCGCGGCAAAGCTGAGTTTAGTAATTCACTCGTGCATGAACGTGTCATTGTGGAAGGTGAACTCAGCAAACTTAATGAACCGCTATTGCATGAGACTTATACCGACTTAAGTGAAGTCATCGATAAATATAATAGTTATTCCAGCTATGGGGCTGAAGAGCGATTAAAACAAGGCAAACAGGGCGGCCTAGGAAAAGCCCTGTGGCATGGTTTTTGGACGTTTTTCCGTGGTTATATCCTGCAGCTAGGNTTTTTAGACGGCAAAGAAGGATTTATGTTGGCTGTCTCCAATGCTGAAGGTTCGTATTATCGATATTTAAAATTGATGTATTTAAGATCAAGATAAAGTAGGCACCTCAACACTATTATCTGTTGATAGCTTAGACTCTAAATGGCCTAATAACACCTGAGCCATCTTCATGCCTACATGTCTCCCTTGCGCTTCGAAACTATTTTTAGCTACTTCACAAAGCTTGGTCATTTCAGCTCTGTCAACAGCAGCTATACTTTTTCATGCGCCAATTTTATAAGCAGTATTAAACGATCAGGATCATTTTTGTTGGTGAAGGCCTCATGCAGATATTTATTGAATTCTGCTGGATTAAATTGAAAGGCAGCCTCATAAAGTTGATAAGTTTCCTCGAAAATTGTTTCATAAGACTGTTTGGGTTTATTATTGGCCCTAAAACTATGATCAATTTTTTAAAATCTCTTAAATTATTTTCTGCTTTATCAATGTTAAGTTTAAATTCAATTAATGCGATGACTTCGTCTAACTGAGAAATTGATATTTTAGTCTCAAGATAATCCTGCTGATTTTGGTTACTGGGCGCTACAGTTTTAGTGTAATCTTGCCTCAGTTTTTAGCCAATTTTAGGGCCGTAGCTCCATCACTGCCCATCTTGACTACAGAGGCTCCTTGCTGTATTAAAATTTTAGCCCTAGTAATTTGTTGGTTTTTTAAGGCTTGCATTACCAATGTATATCCAGCATCATCCGTTTGATCAATACTCATTTGATTATCTCTGAAGAACTTCACAAGCTCTACCTGACCAAATTCAGCCGCTATAACTAACAAGTTATCACCATTTTTGTCGGTGTATTTTCTGTCGTCATCACTCCAAAGTGTTTTAACCAAACTCAGGCATCCTTTTTGCACTGCAAACCAAATTGGCGTTCGTCCTTTATCATCCATTAATCTTGTGCTAGCGGATTTATTGATTAAATGCTGAATTAAAATGGCCGCAACTTCGAATTGGTTTTCTGCTATTGCTACATGCAACGGAGTCAAACCATCACGACGGCATTTATTTGCGCTAGCATCTAACTGGAGGAGTAATTTAACTGCCTGATGATGACCACGTGCTGCAGCAACGAATAATGCAGTCTCACCAAAGGCATTGGAATGATCAATGTCAAAACAAAACGAGAATTCTTTTGTGACCGTCGAAATATGTTGTAATTTTTGTTGGTATCGGCGCAGTATCTTCTCAGCAATCGCAATATTATTGTTTGTTAAAGCCAAAAATAAAGGAGATTCTTGTAATTCATTACAATTTACAAGATGTTCTTGGCTGATAGTTTCCACATTGTCCTCAGACAGTCCCCGAAAATTAAATCGAGCGCTTGGATTGATTTCAACATTGCTATCACTGCCAATATAAATATCGACACCTTGAGTCAACAGCACACTTTGATTTGCATCATCCTTAATATTTTGTTGCAAATCACTAACATAGGAAACCATCGCTGCATGCACACGATCATAACCATTTTTGATATTTCTCTTTATTTGTGCAAAATTCTCAGTTTGCAATATTTTCAAATACAGGCTGGTAGCTTCTTTTATTCTCTTTGGATCAAGCGGATTAAACCCAAACTTAACTATCATTTTATCTTCAAAAGCCATGGTCTCTATTTTTGCTTTCGTTTCTTTCTAGCTTGCTCTAAATGTGCCGCATCGACTTTTATTTCCCTGACTCAATTTTTTCTACCAGCCATCTAAAAATATTTTTACATATTTCTGGTGGCTCAGAATTTTTAACCGCGTAATGTTGCTCAATAATTAAATAACCAGCTTGATTTGGCAACGTTATATAGGGCTTCTCATTATCAGCTGGAATGTTATCCTGTAGAACCAACTCTATGGTTGAAAGCGACTTTCCTTTTTATCACGCACCGACAATAAGTGGCTAGATTGATATAAACATTTATAAGTATAATTACCGGCACAATGTAATAGAACCTTGCCTTCATGAGCATTGTCGGTGTGATTAACTAAAGAAACGATATAAAATCCTATATTATCATCTGCGTCGTTAGAATTAGTCACTTCTTTGGAACTAGCAGTATTTTCTTCAGCATCAGCTTTATTTTTAACTTGAGTAACAAATGCGGGCACTGAAGTTTTATCAATTAATGGTTCCCAGCTTCTTCCACCAAAATCAAATAATTCCACCAATGCCACTTGCACAACAGGACTGTGCCATCTTTTATCAAAATTATCTAATTCTATTAAAGAAACATTATTGAAAAACTCTTCTAAAAATATACCTCTGTAAATATCTTTAATGCTTAATTGGAATTGACTATCTAAAGGTGATTTACTCCATCCTATATATCTAAGCGTTTGGCCGTGTTGGTTTCTTGTTCACAGATGGTTTTGACCGAGAATGCAGCGACTGGAAAATCAAGATAGTGTCCGATAGCGTCTTTCAAAGTATCAAGCTTTATTTTAGACAGGGACTGCAAACAATGGTCCCAAATATTAGTTTGGCCTTCATATTTGATATTTTTGACAGAATTAATTAGCTGAGTCACCAGTTTTTGGGCAAATCCTCGGAGAATAATTCGCCCAACTTAGGGTATAATTCTGAAGCAAATTTTTGGCATGATTGGAAAAATTTGACAAAATCACCATAGGATTCCTGAGCAATTGGAAGCCCCCATAAATCTATATCATACTGTTTTAGCATTGATATAGTGGGCGACATCAATGATGGTTCTTCTTTTAAAATAAATTCATTATAACTAATTAGAAAATTAACAGGAACATCCTGAATTTCAGCCAACCATTGTTCTATGATTTGCGCATCTTCATCGATAGAAAAAGCATCCATTTTAGATAAAATTTTCTGCCTTTCATCAGCAGATTTAACCAGTAATATTTCATAAATAACTGGGTATCTATCAAGCAAATACTTCCTCTTTTTATTTATATCTTGCTCAGCTAAGTTATCATTCGATTCATCTGCTGATAATTTATCATTAATTGTATCAACCATCTCCTGCTCAAAATCTTCCAATAGCTCAGGATCTATTTGTGGGTCGGGAACTATAGAGGGCCCGAAATCCTCTAGTAATTCCTGAGGAATTTGCGGTCTAGGAACTGTAACTCGACTGGATTCGAAATCTAAATCAATAATTCTAGATGTCTTCGGTTTAGGAGCAGGCTTTGCTTGAGGTGTATTCCAGATTAGAAATAATTCGTAAACTTTGCTATAACTAGCACGCCCATGTCAGGCCATAATCTTCTGAGCTTCATCGTAAAGACATGGGCCGGGGTTTGAAAAGCTTTGCTAAGTTTTTTCAGATATTTTTGTGGTATCGTGCCTAGTATCCTCACGATATAAAGTAGATGGTTCATATCCTATTTTATAATGAAAATGATCATCATTAAGATGTGATTTAAACTGCATTATAGTGCTTTCATTTATTTCTTTTAATTCTTGGATTATTTCCGAAAACAATTCTTCCGCTATCTCTGAGATCGTTTCCTCCATAAACATGTTTTTAGCCAAATCTGCTCCGGTAATCAAACTCATATAACCAGGATGTAATTTAGAAGGGGTGACTATTTTTCATCACTACGGCCCAGTAAATTTTCATTAAGGCCTCGACTGCAACGAGTCACAGAATATCTATTATTGCTAATAGCATCGACTCGAAGCTTGGTTTCATTCATTTTCTGGCTAGCGTATATAATGCCAAATTTTTTCCTGGCGGAAGCAGCTCTGCTGGAATAGCAACGACTAAATTGTTATACCAATAATCATAGGCAAATTCTTCAATTGTTTTGATAGCTTGTTGAAGACCAGAAAATTTTTCTGTGTTCTGATATTTTTCTTGCCATTTTTGAAAGATACTTTTCAATGATACATCGAGGTCTTTAAAACCAGCGTTTTTGTATATTTCGGCCAAAATATTTGACATCGCTTTACTCTCATTCATGTTTTAGCCTTTCATTGTAATCGTTTTTCCTTAAGAGAAACTTAACTCGATTTTTTGGAAAGCTTGAGTTTCTAGCTGGCGAAGAAAATGTAAGTTATTGATAATTCAGCAGTCATAAACTTTGATCTTTCTAAAAATAAATTCTGTAAATTAAGGCTTTTGCAATATATCAGCTAAATACTCATACACGATAACATTGTCCCGTTTGAGATATTTCAATAAAAGTGCAATGTCTTTGTGATGATGCCGTTTAAGAAAAAAATTTGTATGGTGATATTGGACATGATCTAAATCTAGTAAGACTGCATGCTGCTCAACAATCAGCATATTTCCGCAATGAAAATCTGCATGGCTTAAACGAGCAGCATGCATTTGCCGTGCCAAATGGGCAATTGTATCGGCAACATTTCGCCAATTGCTTTGTGGTTTAAATTCCGCACCAAAATAATCGGAACCCTTGATGCCAGGCACATACTCAGTGATCAAATAACCTCGACCATGAAATGGGCCGTAACGTTCCTCAATCATGGCTACAGGTTGCACCGTTGGAATGCCTAAGGTTTTTAATCGCAAACCATAACGCCATGCGCGTTGGAGCCGGGTACCACGAAACCATACTTTTAACCGGTGCCAAAAACTTTTGTAATTATAACGTTTTACTACATAAGTTTTATCGGCAACACGCACCACACCCACTGTGGTAGTGTCACCTTGCTGCCACTNTAAAAATGGGCCTTCACTGTTTTGCAAATAAAAATCTGGCGCATCTAATAAACGCTGCATCGCGGAATTTAAATGCGCACCATTGCAAATAATCAACCGCGTTAAATAGCGACGACGGATCCATTGTTCAGAAGAAACATTATTTTTTTCATTGACTTTTAGGCTAAAAAAATTGTTGCAAATAATAGGAAATAAACTATCGAATTCAATACCGGCTTTCTTGCTGCAGTTGCTGAAAAACCCGCCAAACTTTAGTCTCTGTGATGCAATACTTCCAGAGTTTCTCCTTTAATGGCCGCGTAATTAACCAACGTGGTGGAAAAATAGCTTTACCATGTGCCCAAGTTGGACGCCAACGCTCAGCTACTTTAGCACGTATCATTAATGAAACCGTTTCAATGCCCAGATTTGATGCCAAATGTCCAAGCCCAGAGTCATTGCCAATCAACCAGCCTGATTCATAAATCCAGCCAGCAACTTGAGAGAGTGAGACAAAAATCGGCAGACTGATGCCCTCCTTTTCCAACCACAACCAATTAGGCCGCTCTTTTGGACTGACAATAACCTCTGGTTGATAGCCATACCGTTGAAGTCGCCGACACAACCGTAAAAAACGTCGTGGTATCCAATTTTTCATGGGATTATCACTCGTTGGATGGACTACAATGCGTTGTGGGTTACGACGATAATGCCACCCCTCAGGCACTGTTAAACCATTTTCACGGACTAATTCACCGTTTAATTTTAATTCATTGCGGCAAATCGCCAATTGAATATCAGGCATAGGAATCCGTAACCGATAACTGGGGGAACGGTCTAATATTTTGACCCCTGAATGCCAAGTGGCCAAATCACCAATCACATCGGTTGGATAAGCATGTAATACTAATGCGTACGGTGATAATAATATTTTTAGATTGTCTTTGGTTGGCAAGGGCTGAATATTGGCTTGCGGAAACCATGCTCGCAATTCATATAAATAATCCCCAAACACCTGCACCGAAAAACCATGACGCACCAAGTTGTTGACCAATACCATCGACAACAATGAATNCCCTAAACGGGGTGACATCACAAAAGCAATAGGCAACTCCGGTGTAATAGGAGCAGAAAAAGTGTCGCGGGCAACGATAAATAATTATTCACGATGCTTGAGCATTTGCTTGGTTTTTTCACGTTTAGGCAAATTGGCGAAGGCCAATACGGTAAAATAAACGTAAAAATGTCCTTCCGTAGTATCCATCAACCAAGAATTAGCTAAACACCCTAATGCAATACTTAAAACCACCGCTTGAGCAATCCAAGCGGTCTCTCTTGGCAATGTATAACTGTCCCGCCAATGGCAATAAAACAGCATCAAAAGTAACGCTAAACCCACCACCCCGAATTGCACTGCAATGTTCAGGTATTCATTATGCGGATTATGTGACAACACTTGAGATTTGGGCTGTAGTTCTGCATATTCGTAAGAAAAACTGCCGGTGCCCGCACCTAGTAACGGATTTTTCTGCACTAATTCCCAGCTGTTTTTCGCAAATTCCATACGTAAGCCAACTGATGTTAAGGAATTGCCACGATGATATTGCTTAATATCATGAGCAATATCGTCAATGCGTGAATTAAAAGTGGTCGATAAGCTAAATGCAGCGATAACTAAAATAGCAATTCCACCCGCTGCCAATAATAGTCCACGCCATCGCAATGTTTGCCATAAAAACAAACCCGCCAAAGCAGCAAATACAAAATACCCTGAACGTCCCTGGCTGATAAAAAATACATTAAAAGTAATCGCCAAAATTAACAATCCGTAAAGCCATAAATGCCGACGGGATTGCCAAGCTAAAATGGCCAATAGATAAGTAGCAAAAGCTAATAAAAAATTGGTCTGAATATGGCTTTTAAAAATTGCGCCATAATCCCCAGGCACATCATGGTTCCACCAGCCTAGGGCCTTGGCATAAGACAAGGCTAGGGTGATTAACATTGCTGCAATAAATCCATAAATGGCAGCACGGCGCCATTTATCTGCGGTGAAGAGCAATAATAGAAAAGGTGCTAATAAAAATTTGGCATATTTAATAATCATGGCCAATGAAGCTGACCAAGGAGCTGAACTATAGGTCGCGCCGAGCAGAAATAGAGCAANAAATCCCAGCATTAACCATGCCATCCGACAACGGCGTATTATTTGCCAATGCTGCGCCCATTCACCTGCCAATAAGCTCATGATGACCGCACCCACCATGAAGATATCGGTAAAAGTCGTCGAAATAGGCAGAGCAAATGCCACCGCAACTGCCAAACAACGGCTCAACGCACTTAATTTAATCTGTACCTGTGACCCACTTGAATTTACCGCCGCAGTTGTCGCATTCATTCCTGACCTCATTAATTGCTTCGTTGTTGGCTTGATTGTAGCTGAAAGCATGCCTAATGTTTATTCAATTATCACTATTCAGCCCAAATTTGGATTATGTTATTACCACAAATCTAATTCGTTATGGTAACGCAAGGTCGCCGTTGAGTCGATGAGGTGGCCCGTTTGCGTAACATCAACAAGCTGAATAAATGGCCTTCAATTTTTCTAGTTCTTAAGTAATGACAATAAAGTTTGCCAAACAAGTTCGGGTTTTACCTCGGCATAACATGCTGGCTCGACAGTGCTTGCCCCTCGATAGGAGCAACGAGTCTGATTGCAAGGTGAGCAGGGAAAGCTTGCTTGCAAATGCCGCTGTTTTTCACCGACTGTTCCTATTTCCTTAGGGTCGGTAGCCCCATAAATCGAGACGGTGGGGACGCTCAAAGCGGCTGCCAAATGTCCTAAACCGGTGTCAATTGCGACTGCCCCTGCCGCTTGCTGCAATAACACAGCAATGTCACTCAATGCCAATTTGGGCAGGACTTGAATGGCTGTATTACTGGCAGCAATGGCTTGCGCCCGCTGCTGCTCAGTTATATTACCCCAGGGCAAATAAACCTGATACCCAGCGGCCGTTGCCAGATTGCCCAGCAAGGCCCAATGTCCAACTGGCCATTGCTTGGTGGCCCAAGCAGTGCCATGAATAAAAATTAAATAAGGTTGCTTGAGTGGTACTGAGTCCAAGACTGGCTGGGCTATCTTGATGCCATAATCAGGCACCGTCATGGGTGAGGTGTAATCCAATGCCAAACTGAATAATTGTCGCATTCGCACGATAGCGTGTTGCGCTGGCTTAACAGAGACCCGGCGCTGATAAGCAAGACTCGCCAAAGGTTCCCAAGCCGATTGCCAATTTAATCCACAACGCAAACCCCGTGCCAAGCGAGTGACTAAAGCACTTTTGATAAGCCCCTGAGCATCAATCACGCGATCATAACGCTCAGCCCGCAAGCGCTGGTAAAATTGTTTTAACTCTCCCGCATGCCAGGCTTGTCGCAACTCTTTGCGCCAACGCCGCCAAGCAATAGGAATAATTTGTTTCACCTGAGGATGCCATTGTGGAATTTCAGCAAATCCTTCCTCAACCAGCCAAGTGAATTCAATATGAGGATAAACTGCAGCGGCATCCGTCAGCGCTGGTAATGTATGAATGATGTCACCCATCGATGACATTTTTATAACCAATACCTTCATTGCGACAACAACTCCGCCACTGCTTGTTTCACTCTCTCGGGGACAAATCTTGTAAACAACGCAAATGTTGTAATGGGCATTCTCGTTTAAAACAGGGACTGCAAGACAAATCCAACGATAAAATTTTAACCTTCTTAGTGAGAGNGGGAGTAAATTGTGGCGAAGAAGAACCATAAATGACCACCATGGGCCGCTGTAAGGCAGCAGCAATATGCATTAAACCTGAATCGTTAGTAACAACCATATCGGCAACTGCCAATAAATAAATCGCTTCAGCCAATGAGGTTTTGCCAGCCAAATCTTGGCAAGCGCCGCCTGTTTGTTGTTGAATCTCATGGGTAATGGATTGCTCTTTGGCCGACCCCAAGAGCCAAACCTGCCAACCTTGCACAGCGTAATAACGTGCCACCGCAGCAAAATGCGCTGCTGGCCAACGTTTTGCTGGCCCATATTCCGCCCCTGGACACAGTGCCAGAACAGGCCGTTGTGGTTCAAGGTTCAATTCTAACCGCGACAACGTGGTTTCAATTTTATCTTTAGGGACGACTAATTCAGGCAAAGAAGGGGCCGGTAATGGCTGGCCCGGCGGCAGTCCTAATGCCATAAACCGCTGGATCATTAACGGCAAAGCTGTTTTATCTAATCGACGTACATCATTTAACAAACCGTAACGCCACTCCCCACGCCATCCTGTGCGACATGGGATTTTTGCAAACCATGGCACCAACGCAGATTTCAAAGAATTTGGTAACACGATGGCCTGAGTGTAGTCCATTTGGCGTAAATTAACACCCAATTGATAACGTTCACGCAGGCGCAACTCACCATGGCCGAAAGGAGAAATCCAGGCATGATTTATCTCAGGCATACAAGCCAGCAAAGGAGCACTCCATGCAGGTGCCAATACATCAATACTGGACTGGGGACGTTTTTGTCGTAGCAATTTAAATAGTGTTTGTGCCATGACCATATCACCAANCCATGCTGGCGCCACGATCAAGAGCTTGTCAGGAGTGGAAGTTAAGTTTGGTTGCATACCGTTTTGTCAGGTTGGGTCGGTCAGACTGGTTGCGTAATTCGGGTGGGGTCAAAATCCAACAGAAAATACTCTGTGCTGCAATAAGGGCAAACTGCGTGCCCTGTCACTTCAATCGGTAAATAAACACGGGGTGTGCGTCCCAAAGACGCATACTAGGCATCGGACAGCTCAATGGCAAATCTGCCTGAGTGACTTCGACACGTTTTACTGTACATGCACGTTTTTTGCTAACATAACTAGACCTCTACTAGGGCGCAATACTAACACAAATCTATTAAAATGGTCGATAGACTAACAATGATCTCTACAGGAAACAATTTTTCAAAAACTCTTCGCAAGCCAGACTAGCCCTGTTCCCAATGCTAGTTCTTCTTATGCACGCACTGATCCTCCGTCATCCCGCAGCAAAGACCGCGGGATCCAAAGCATTAGCAAAATCCATGAACAGATTTATTCGGTGCAAACATCGCAGCGAACTGCATTTCTGGATCCCGCGGTCTTCGCCGCGGGATGACGATGAGTAAACACCGCCGTAGTAAATGCTATTTTTAGGCAAAACCATAGCACTCAGAGTAAATACGCCTTTGCTGCTCTCTGTAAAAACTATTTTTCAAAAGGCTCTTCGCAAGCCAGAATAGCCCTGTTCCAATGCTAGTTCTTCTTATGCACGCACTGATCCTCCGTCATCCCGCGGCAAAGACCGCGGGATCCAAAGCATTAGCAAAATCCATGAACAGATTTATTCGGTGCAAACATCGCAGCGAACTGCATTTCTGGATCCCGCGGTCTTCGCCGCGGGATGACGATGAGTAAACACCGCCGTAGTAAATGCTATTTTTAGGCAAAACCATAGCACTCAGAGTAAATACGCCTTTGCTGCTCTCTGTAAAAAACTATTTTTCAAAAGGCTCTTCGCAAGCCAGAATAGCCCTGTTCCAATGCTAGTTCTTCTTATGCACGCACTGATCCTCGTCATCCCGCGGCAAAGACCGCGGGATCCAAAGCATTAGCAAAATCCATGAACAGATTTATTCGGTGCAAACATCGCAGCGAACTGCATTTCTGGATCCCGCGGTCTTCGCCGCGGGATGACGATGAGTAAACACCGCCGTAGTAAATGCTATTTTTAGGCAAAACCATGGCACTCAGAGTAAATACGCCTTTGCTGCTCTCTGTAAAAAACTATTTTTCAAAAGGCTCTTCGCAAGCCAGACTAGCCCTGTTCCCAATGCTAGTTCTTCTTATGCACGCACTGATCCTCCGTCATCCCGCAGCGAAGACCGCGGGATCCAAAGCATTAGCAAAATCCATGAACAGATTTATTCGGTGCAAACATCGCAGCGAACTGCATTTCTGGATCCCGCGGTCTTCGCCGCGGGATGACGATGAGTAAACACCGCCGTAGTAAATGCTATTTTTAGGCAAAACCATGGCACTCAGAGTAAATACGCCTTTGCTGCTCTCTGTAAAAAACTATTTTTCAAAAGGCTCTTCGCAAGCCAGACTAGCCCTGTTCCCAATGCTAGTTCTTCTTATGCACGCACTGATCCTCCGTCATCCCGCAGCGAAGACCGCGGGATCCAAAGCATTAGCAAAATCCATGAACAGATTTATTCGGTGCAAACATCGCAGCGAACTGCATTTCTGGATCCCGCGGTCTTCGCCGCGGAATGACGATGAGTAAACACCGCCGTAGTAAATGCTATTTTTAAGCAAAACCATGGCCTTTAGAGTAAATACGCCTTTGCTGCTCTCTGTAAAAACTATTTTCAAAAGGCTCTTCGCAAGCCAGACTAGCCCTGTTCCAATGCTAGTTCTTCTTATGCACGCACTGATCCTCCGTCATCCCGCGGCAAAGACCGCGGGATCCAGAGAATTAGCAAAATCGTTTCCCATTGACAGATTTATTAAGTGCGCAAAATTATAGGAAGGCATTATTGAATGCGGTATTCTTCTGGACATCACAAGATAACCAGGAGCAATGACAGACACTTATGTCAGCAAAATGTTTTCACCGAGCAGTAGTATGCCTTCACTGGCATAATATTGGTCATTTAAATAGATTGATACAGGTGCATATGCCATGAGCCCTAAAAATTAACTTTGTTTGCCAGCCTAGGTATGGGGTTAGAGTACTATGATTTTGTGATCTATGGGCTTCTTGCTAACAATCTTGGGCAGGCNTTTTTTCCAGCAGCTGATCCCATTGCCGCCACTATTCAAGCGCTGGCTATTTTTGCTTTGGGCTATATTGCCAGACCTATGGGTGGACTTATTTTGGGTCACCTCGGTGACCGCTATGGCCGTCGGAANCATTTTTTAATTTCGTTGATGCTGATGGCGCTAGCAACGCTTGGCATT
This sequence comes from Coxiellaceae bacterium, assembly GCA_013414725.1. GTDB lineage: Bacteria > Pseudomonadota > Gammaproteobacteria. Next base: position 131,317 of record CP058706.1, read on the forward strand.
GGGATATTGCCTACTTACCACCATATTGGGCTCACAGCGACGGTATTACTTATCTTATTACGCATTTTGCAAGGTTTTGCTTATGGGGCTGAACTGCCAGGCAGCATCACGTTTTTATCAGAGCATCTTCGCCACCGCCGGGGCATTTATATTGGATTTGCTATGTCCAGCCTGAGCATAGGTGCGGCTTTAGCTTCTGGAGTGCTTTTTGTCTTGAATTTGTGGCTAACTCCATCACAAATGGCAAGCTATGGTTGGCGTTTGCCCTTNTTATTGGGTGGTCTATTAATTATTTTCAGTTATCTGATACGGCGCAGAATGCAAGAAACACCATTATTTTTGCAGACTGCAGCAACCCAACCTATCGCATGGCCAGTGTTGGAATTACTGAAAAATTCGGCNAGACAAGTTGTGATTGGCCTTGCCATCAGTTTATTCACCGCTTGCTTTATTGTTTTCGCGATTAGCCTACCAGTCTATCTACAGACTTTTTATCATTATTCAGCAAGCCAAAGTTATTTAGCTATTTTTATTGGGCTAATCGCTTCAGCTTTTATGTTGCCTTTCTTTGGCTATTTAGCAGACAGGGTCGGACGAGCTCGCTTATTATTATTGACTGCTTTGTTGTCAAGCGTATGCAGTGCTGCTTTATTTAGCATACTCAATCAACAGACCATGTGGGCACTGATTATATTCATTATCTTATATCAAGCGATTATCGCGGCACTCGGTAATTGTTATTTACCGGTATTAGCTGAACTATTTCCAACCCGTGTCCGTTTTACCGGTGTCGCACTTTGTTACAATACAGTCTATTCATTAGCTAGTTTTACGCCATTCTTATTAAATCAAGCATCAGCTTTAAGTGGCAATACTCATAATACTTCATGGTTTTTTTCTTTGTTGGCCGTCACAACTGTTGTTGCCTGCTTTTTATAAACAAAAATGTGACTGGAGAACTGGACGCAACCAAACAGTCCGAAAAACCATTAGGTAGTTTTATCTTGCACCCGTGTCATTAAAATAGCAGCTACAATAAAGCAGAGGCCGGCAAGCCAAATAGGCAATGCAACTTTGCCATGGATGATAAAACCTACTAGCATTGTGTCAACGCCCCATACCAAGGCCATAATTGCACCTGTAATTCCCATCACCCAGCCCTGCTCACTGGCACTGACACGATCTGAAAATAGAGTTAAAATAGCAGCGTAACTAATGGATACCGCCATTGCAATCGGCATAATTGCAAGCCAACTAATGCTGACATTGGCTGTCAATACAATCAACCACATTAAAAAACCTGCTACCATTAACGGATAGCGGAAATTATTTTTCAATGAAAATCGCTTGGTAAAATAACTCACTAAAAAACCGTTACCAATACCAAATCCTGCGCCTAACAATGCCATATAAAGACTGATTTCAGTATTAGTAAATGCAAATGTCTTCAACAAATAAACAACGATAAAAGTGAAGAAATTGCTCCAGCCCAAAATAAATATCAAAAAAAGTAATGACAAATTGCGCACTTTGACATTGGTAAATGCAGAAGTAAAGATAGTAATCGCGCGTTGCAACTTTATCTTAACAGACTGGTTTGCTTCCAAGGTTTCTTTCACCATGCCTAATAAAATAATATTAAGCAAAGAAACCAGAGCGATAAAATATAAAGGCGTGGTAAACGAAAACCATGACACAATAGCAGAATTGGATAAAACACCGCCTAAAATTGGCCCTGCTACAAAACCTAGCGAGAGTGCCAATAGAATATAACTTAAATTACGGGTCTTTTCTTCAGGCCCACTTAAATCAATGATCATCGCCTGTGCAATCGGCTGACTGCCTGAAGTGAAACCCGCAATGACACGCCCTAAAATCAGTAAAAATAAACTCTGACCTATGACTGCCAACGCTGAAACGACATATCCTATAAAAGTACCTACCAAACAAATAAATAATGNATTTTTCCGGCCAATTTGATCCGACAAATCACCTAATATGCCAGCACCAANAAACCAACATAACATATAAACTCCCATGGTGAAGCCATAGATAGCTTGTCTGACAGCAGGACTTATTGAATTGCTTAAAAAGCTGCATTNGGGATCATTGAGTAATACATTAATAATCGGTAACACGAGACCTAATCCCATGCCATCAATAAAGATCACTAGCAATAATGGAAATGTTTTTAAAATAAATGACCAAGGAGATGAGGTTTGCATGGCGAATTTCCGACGTTATTTACTAAACAATTAAGATTATACTCATTACACTTAAAATGCAATTAAATCACTTTTAAAAAATTATGTTGTCATTGTAACCTGAAACATCTTATAAATTTTGGTGGTGCATTACTATCAGCATTAGATCTAGAGTAGATTAAGCACAGTGGGCCCACCTTGTTTTTTATCTATCCAAGCCATAACTAGCAGATATTAATTTCAATGCCGCCACACTCTATGGTTTTCCAATAATTTTTGCCAGAGGGCTTGTATGCCCTCGCGATAAGAACGAAACTGATTATCGGGGACATGGGCTGGTTGATTTTGTAAATTTAAACGATGCACCATGGCACGATATGCCCGATAAGCATCACTTAACAAACGTATTTCGGCTACTGACAATAAACCCTCTGCCGCAAAACTTTCAACAATACGAATGACATCTGGATAGACCATAACTGCCGGATGTTGATTGGCCCAACGAAGGACACCATATTGCGCAATAAATTCAATATCAGTAATGCCACCATAACCATGTTTTAAATCAAATAGACCGGTTGGTGGTAATTTAGTTGCATCACGCATACGTTGTCGCATTTCGCGAACCTCTTGCCGTAATTTTTCCGGGTTTCTAGGCATTGAAAGAATTTCTTCCCTTGCAACATCAAACCGTTGAATCAAATTTTTAGTGCCATTGATCATGCGCGCACGTACTAATGCTTGATGTTCCCAAGTCCAAGCATGTTTGCGTTGATAATCAATAAATGTATCCATGCTAGTGACTAATAAACCCGACTCGCCTGAAGGACGCAAACGCGTATCAACTTCATATAATGTGCCAGAAGTGGTACGGGTTTCTAACATGTTAATCATGCGTTGTCCAAGCCGAATATAAAAAACATCCAACGGAATGGGATTTTCTCCAACCGTATATTGTTGCTCCGCTGATCCCGTTTTAAGCACATCATAAAGAAATACTAAATCCAAATCAGAACCATAGCCTAATTCAATGCCCCCTAATTTGCCATAGGCAATGATTGCAAAATTATTTTCGTCATCTATATTAGGCGGTGGCCCGTGACGTTTCACTAAATGTAACCAGGCTAAACGTTGCGTATGGCGTAAAATTACCTCAGCAATATTTGTTAAATGATCACTCACTCGCATTAATGGTAATACACCGGTAACATCCATAGCAGCTACACGAAACAAATGGACTAGTTTAAAACGTCGTAAGCACTCCATTTGATGTTCCAGATCATCCTCAGGTAATACAGCTAAGGCTTGGGAAAGGGTGGTTTCCAATGTTGCCAAATTCAATGGCGCATACAAACGCGAAGATTCTAATAACTCACCTAATAACATCGGGTAACGTGCTAATTGATCAGTCAACCAAGGACTAATAGAACATAGCTCAACTAAATTGTTCAATGCCTTGGGATTTTCTAGGAGCAAAACCATATATGTGCTACGCCGCATGATCGATTCCAATACCTCAATCAAACGCTTCAAAGTTATCAAAGGTTGTTCTGCTTTACCGATTAACATTAATAATTGTGGCATCAATAAATTCAAACGTGCACGGCCCAGCTCACTTAAATTATGGAGGCGTCGACTTCCACGAAAATTATTGACAATTTTTAACGCGGCTTCACTATCACTAAATCCCATTTCTTGTAGTAATGTAAGCGCATTTTGTTCAGCACCTTGACCAAGCCATAACTCTTCGGTTTCATGTTGCAAACTGGGCGTGGTAGACAACGGCACTTCTAATTCAGGTTTGGCTACTAAGCGTTGAAAATGACGTTGGACATTAACACGATGTTTATTTAATTCGTTTTCAAACATTAACCAATCACTATATCCCATTGAGTAAGCTAAGCGGAATTTGTTGTAATCATCTTCAGGCAATTGATGGGTCTGACGATCACCTACTGCTTGTAAACGGTGTTCAACATTGCGTAAAAAAACATAAGCTGATAATAATTCCTTGACTGCTTCTTCTGGCAAAAATTTCATTTCGGCCAACATGTTCAAGATCGGAAAAATTCGCCTATCTTGCAATCGCGGTTCTTGACCTCCACGAATTAATTGAAATGTTTGTGCAATGAATTCAATTTCACGGATGCCGCCTGGCCCCAACTTCACATGGCCTTGTAATTTTTTATTTTTAGTTTCTTGGATAATCATATTATGCATCTGGCGCAGCGATTCCAGAGCGCTATAATCCAAATAACGCCGATATATAAACGGCTTTAAAATATTCATTAACCGCGAAGCAGTAACACTATTTCCGCTTACTAATCTTGCTTTAATTAATGCGTAACGCTCCCAATCACGGCCTTGTTCTAAATAATAATTTTCCATAGCGTTAAATGGCATGACTAACGGCCCAATCGCTCCCAATGGACGCAAACGCATATCGACTCGAAATACAAAACTTTCAGCCGTGACCATATTTAAAATGTGAATTAATTTTTGCCCTAAACGATGAAAGAACTCCTCATGAGTCACAGGATGAGCAACTCCTTGCGTTTCACCTGGACTAGGATAGCTAAAAATTAAATCTACATCAGAGGAAAGGTTTAACTCTTCACCTCCAAGTTTCCCAAGTCCTAAAACGATTAGATGTTGCGGAATTCCATTGTCAGGCATTGGTGTGCCTAACTGCTGACATTGCCAAGCATCCAATATTTTTGCGGTCTGATCGATACAAGCGTCAGCCAAGGCCGACAATTCTCGGATCGTTACTAATAAATTGGCTTGCCCTGCCAAATCACGCCAAATAATTCGTGTCATTTCACGCCGGCGAAAACGACGCAATACAACTCCCAATTCATCTTCTGTGCTAACAGTGAGCAATAGCGGAACTAATTTTTCAACATATTCGTCTATTGCATAATCACGTAAAATATCGCTGCTGATAAACAAGCCATTGAGCATCGCCGGATCGCGAATGCAATTTTCTGCCACAAAATCACTTAATGCCCAGACCTTACACACATCCTGTTTAAATGTATCAGCCGTGGGAATTGCTTCCTGTAAGTCTTTGCAACTTGCAATATAGCTTCCCCAATGCTGAGACACTCGTTCGCGAAAAACTTCCGGTATTGATTTGATAAGATTATTGAAATCATTACTTTGCATGCTAAATAATAATCCTTATTACAAAGCCCTGTTAATTATAATATTCGAAGCTGCCAATACTAGCGCACATTATCTAAAACGTGGCAAAGCATTTTTTAAGTGCCATCTGATGGAGATCCTTGATTACGTTCAGGATGACACTAGGTTAACTTCGCATTTTGAGACAGCTTCTCGTATTTTCGAGTGTAGTTTAAGACTTAGTGCCCTGGCTCATTGCCCCAAATATATTTATGCAATTGTACTTGAAAACGAACCGGCAATTTATCCGCCAATATCCACTCTGCCAACTCTTTATTCGATACTTGGTCATGGCTCGGCGAAAATAATAACTCACAGCGGTGCCATAAATTGTATTGCGTGATGATAGCTTTGGCCCAGTCAAAATCAGCGCGGTCACAAATGACAAATTTAATTTGATCACGCGATGTTAAATATTGCAGATTTTGCCAATGATTTTTATCTACTTCACCCGATCCCGGGGTTTTAATATCAATCACTTTACAAACTCGAGGATCAACTTTAGCGACATCAATTGCACCACTCGTTTCTAAAGAAACAGCATAATCGGCATCACATAGTTCTTTTAATAAATCGAGACAGCCAGGTTGAGCTAATGGTTCACCGCCAGTTACTGTTACATATTTTGCTCCATAGGTAGCAACAGTCATTGTAATTTCAGCAAGACTCATTTTTTTGCCACCATGAAAAGCATAAGCTGTATCACAATACTGACAGCGTAAAGGACAACCTGTAAGACGGATAAAAACGGTGGGCAAACCAACGGTTGTGCTCTCACCTTGAAGAGAGAAAAATTTCTGTGATTCGCAATATCATGAGTTAAAACACAAATCTGGGTCAAGTCTATTACCAGTAAACGAGCTTTTTGGAAACTTTTGGCTTAATCAGATCGGTCAAAAGTGCCCATTCCATCCACTGGCTAGTGGTTAATTAGTTCTGCATGGTTTTCAGCCGCATAGTGGCCAATTGCGCTGCTGTAGTATTAGGATAAGTTTTTACAACCTGCTGCAATTCTTGTTTTGCTTGTGAACGTTTTCCAGCAAGGTCGTGAATAAATGCGAGCTTTAACATAGCATCGGAGACTTTGGTATCTTTAGGATATTGATTGATGACTACTTGAAATTGTGCAGCTGCTAAATCAGTCTTCTTTTGCATAAAATACACTTCACCAAGCCAATAATGAGCATTAGCAATATATTGTCCTTGGGGATATTTTTTAGGTAGGCTTGTAATTTTTCTGCTGCTTCATCATATTTTTTGCGGTCAACGCAGTAATAGCATTTTGATATAAAGTCTGTTCATCACTGTTGACTGCTGTCGCTGCCGTTGGTTTTGCGGCAGTGGCTGGTGTAGCAGAAGAAGCTTGGTTTTGTTTCAAGCGTTGATCTAAATCTTGATAATAATTTTTTGAGCATCGCTTAACATTTTTAAATCATGCGTCTGTACTTCTAATTGGCCTTGGAGTTGGGCCACTTGCTGTTGCAATTCTTCAATACGCGCTGGCGTATTCATTTGCGTGATATTATTCATTTGCTGTTCGAGACGTGTTAAACGTTGTTCAGTAGTCAATGGCTGGGACGGTGTATTATCAACAGGTGTTGATGCGGCAGCCATCACTGGTGTGCCTGAACTATCAGGCGCAATAGCAGGAGCAACCGATGCAGAAGTGGCAGGTGTTGGTGTCCAGCTGTTATTCACTGCCGTATTTGATTGACTTCCGTCGTTTAAATCAACTACGGGTGCTTCTGCCCAAGCAAAAATAGCCGTCATGACACTTAGTAATAGAACAGCGGAACGTAACACCTGCATCATAATTAATAACTCTTATAAACTAAATCGACCCGACGATTTTTCGCATAAGCATCCTCATTATCACCTACCGCGACTGGTTTTTCTGCACCATAGCTGATAGTGATAATCTGCTTAGACGAAACCCCATATTGTTGTAATAAAGCTGCGACTGCTTTTGCACGCCGCCAACCTAAACCAATATTATATTCACGGCTACCGCGATTATCGGTATTGCCTTCAACTTTGACGGTTGCACTCGGATGGGCCACCAGATATTTAGCTTGGGCTTGAATCGAAGCATAATCTTCTTGATGTACGGTATCTCTATCGTAATCAAAATGATAAGTTTGGTTAGCAGGAGCACGGACGCTGGTACCAAAGTCTGTCTCACTACCCATGCCTTGACTGTAAGCACCACCTTCACCACCTACTGCATTGGTCACCGGCGCACCATTTTTATTTTTAGACATGCTGCTGCAACCCGCTAATGCAATAACACCGGCAGCAAAACAACTGAACAATAGCGCTGATTTAACTTTCATATAACCTCCCTCAATCATTATCAATAAAAAACTTGAATCTAAACAGCCAAGTTTTCATTACCACCTAACCTTGAAAAGGTGACCAAGCTGGTTCACGGACTTCACCTTCACGTGCAGGCAATCTTAACTTTACATTGCCATCCGTTGAAACCATGCCTAATACCGCCTGCCCTTGTTGTTGGTCTGCAAATACTACCATTTTTCCATTCGGGGCAACACTGGGCGATTGTGTATTGCCTGATCCCGTTAGTAAAGTCACACGTCCCGATGCTAAATCTTGGATCGCGATATTATAACCGCCATCTTGGGTCAACATAACAATACTTTTACCATCCGGTGTAAACGAAGCGCGTGCATTATAATTGCTATTATAGGTAAGACGCTGAACTTGCTTGCTAGCCAAGTTGATTTGATAAATCTCTGGACCACCACCGCGATTGGAAGTAAACAATAATGATCTACCATCAGGCGCCCAATCCGGCTCCGTATCGATAGCATAACCATCAGTAATCTGCGTCAATTGGTTAGTGGCCAAATCGACTACATAAATTTTAGGATAGCCAGTCTGCGTCAATACGAGCGCTAATTTGTGATCATCCGGTGACCATGAAGGCGCACCGTTAATGCCCGGATATTTGGTGACCAATCGACGGCCACCTGTGGCAAGGTCTTGCACGTAAATCGCCGCCAATCCACCTTCAAACGATACATAGGCAATTGACCGACCATTATGCGACCAAGCTGGTGACATGATGGGTTGATCAGATCGCAATAAAGTCCGAGGGTTGTAACCATCAACATCAGACACTTCTAAAGAATAATGTGCAGGCTGGCCTGGAACGCGTTGCATTACGACATAAGCAATTTTAGTGGAGAAAATACCTCGATCACCGGTCAATTGCTGATATACCAAATCACTGATGTGATGGGCCAAACGACGTAAATCCACAGATTTGACAGTAAATGATTCTTGCAACAGAGGTGGTTGTTGATTATTGGTCGCGTCCAATAATTGCATTTGAACTTGATATCGGCCATCAGACAAAGGAGTGACACTGCCGACTACTAAATTATTAATATTNNATTTTTTCCAATAGACATAATCAATGTTCTGATTATTATGTGGTTGCTGTTGCATTTTAGCAGGGTCCATCGGCTTGAAACGACCGCTATTGCCTAAATCGGCGGTAATGACCGCTGCAAGATTATCGGGGATTGCGCGTCATTTTGNTCCAGCAAATGGCACAATAGCAATTGGCATCGCTTTTTGTGTCCCTTGGGTCAATTGCAAGTCGACCGCAGCCAACGCCGGCGCCACAAACCATAATGTGGCAAAGAATAATACCCATCGCTTAACTATCTGCACTCTCTTACCCTCCGACTATGTTTTCTGGACGAACAGTTAACCTAAGCTCACGAAACTTGTCAAATAATTCGGCGTCAGTTGGCACTGGCAGCGGCGAAGTTTTAAAAACTGCGCTAACAGCAGAATTATCTAAGGCGGAGTTACCGCTACTACGGACCACTTTCGCATCAATAACAGTGCCCCTGGGCCAACTTTCACCAATATAATACAAGTATCATCTGGGTTGACGCTGTCAGGCACCAACCAATTTTGGCTAATGGCTTGGATGATTAAAGCCCGGTATTTGTCCACTTCATTTTGAATCTGTTGATTATGGGCTGCAGCAGCGGACGCCGCTGCCAATTGCTGCTGTTCTTGGGCCAATTGTTGTTGCAACAATTGTTGTTGTGCTGCTTGTAATTTCTTAGCGGCTAATTTTTTTGCTGTTCAGCTTTGCGTTTTGCTGCAGCAGCCTGTTCTTGTTTTAATTTTAATGCATGCTCTTTAGCAGCTTGCTGCTCGGCCAGTTTCGTTGCTTTCTCTTGTTCAGATTTTGTGTTGGTCTGTTCCTTGGCTGATTTTGGCATCAACTTAGGCTGAATTTCCGGCTCAGTTTTGGATTCTGGTTTTGGTTCAGGCTTGGGCACAGGTATAGACGGGGAGTTACTGGTTTTGGTTTGGGTGGCGGCTGCTTAACAGGTTGAGGTCGCTGTACCGCTGTTGCGGCTGGGCCAACGATAGAAGCTTGTACAATTTTTGCCTGGGATTGCCAACCGGGCTGGTCTACTGACGGCAAAGCAAATTTGACAAACAACGCCACCACCAAAACCACATGTAAAGCAATGGCAATGATCAGTGACCATCGATAAGAAGGAGTGTTATCTTTTGGCATAGGATTTACCGCATCATGATAGGATTAAGATTGAGGCCGCTCAGGGGTTTGCGTCATCAATCCTACCGTAGCAGCCCCTGCCTGTTGCAATAACACCATGGCTTGCACTACTTTGCCATAATCCACATGTTGATCACCTTTGACCAATACTTGCCGCTCTTTTTCGATATTTAATGCCGCTGTGACTTGCGCAATTAATTCGCTTGCATTTAATGGTTGTGCAGCCTGCTTAGCAATATTGAGATAGTAATTGCCTTGAGCATCCACGCTGACAATAATCGGTTCCGCATTTTNTGCAGACAAGGGTTGTGCCGCTGCCCTAGGCAAATCAACCTTCACACCTTGCGACAGCAAAGGTGTTGTAATCATGAAGATGACCAACAAAACCAACATTACATCAATGTAAGGCACTACATTAATTTCGGCCATTGGACGCTTACGTCCACCACGCTTATTTAACAATGCCATAATAAACTACCTCGTTGCATACATGCCCCCAGCACAATGGGCATAGAATAACGTGAAACCTGTTATTTAAAAACCCGCATCTTATTTTATGTAAAATTGCTATTCTAGGGAGTGTTTTATTTTTGCTCAAGAAATATACAGTTATTGACAACAAATTGACACCGTTGTTCTCAAAACAAGGCCGCTTAAATTGACAATATCTAATATAACGCGTAGTATAAATCTGGTTTTGACTGAACTCTATAATAAATACAATAACTAAAATTACGAGGAGAAAGCAACCTTGATTAGGGTGCTGGTAGCGGATGACCAACCATTAGTTCGTCGAGCGATCACGGGTATTTTGCAAGATGTGTCCGACATCAAAGTAATTGCCGAGGCTGTCAACGGTGAAGAAGCGCTGAAATTGGCCCGGACTCACAAACCCGACGTTATACTAATGGACATTGAAATGCCTGGCATCGGTGGTCTCGAAGCTACTCGTAAACTTCTCCGCAATAATCGTGACAGTAAAATCATTATCGTTACCGCATTTTGTACCAGTATTCTCTCTTCCCGACTACTTAAAATTGGCGCCTTAGGTTATTTGACAAAAGATTGCGGCAGTGAAGAAATGATTACTGCTATCCGCAAAGTAGCTCTGGGTGAACGTTATCTCAGTGCTAACATTGCCAGTGAAATGGCCGTTGCCAATCTTATCAACGGTGGCCATTCACCTTTCACTAAGCTTTCAGACCGTGAAATTCAAATTCTCCTAATGCTAGTCCGCGGTGTCAGCGGCCGAGTGATCTCTAAACAATTATTTTTAAGCCCCAAAACAGTCAGCAGTTACCGTCATAGTATTTTCCGAAAACTTGATGTTCACAGTGATGTAGAAATGACGATCATGGCGATCAAACATGGATTAGTGCATGTACCTGTCGTTGAAGAGACAGTACAAGAGTAAAGGTAAAATACAAATTTTATGGTTCGAATCACCAAAGTTTACACNAAAACCGGTGACCAAGGACAAACTCAGTTAGCTGATAATCANAAAATCAGCAAAACTGCCTGTCATATTGAAGCCATCGGCTGTATTGATGAATTAAATAGTTTCATCGGTTTTGCCGTGGTTATGATTGCACACCATACTTCTTTTGCTGGTATTACCACCCATCTGAGACGTATCCAAAATGAATTATTCGATTTGGGGGCTGAACTTAGTTTGTCCATCAATACGCCGGAAAACATGGTTCAATACATTACTGCCGCTTATGTAACGCAATTAGAAACCGAAATCGACGAATATAACGCCTCATTGCCACATTTAAATTCTTTTATCATTCCAGGAAACGAAGAAATGTCGGCACGTTTGCATTTAGCACGCGCGGTGTGCCGACGCACGGAACGTGCTCTGTTTGCAATGCACGAAACCGTATCAATTTCGCCAACTATTCTGGCTTATATTAATCGTTTAAGTGATTGGTTATTTGTGTTATCACGCTACATTGTCCATCAATTAGAAATTCCCGAAACATTTTGGCAACCTAAACGAAACCAAGAGTGATGGCCGATTATTTTATGAGAAAATTTTGGCTTACATGGATTTTAATTGGGATATGGCCTCCTATAGGTTTAGCAGAGATTCAATACAACGCCAATTTCACAACGAGTGTGCCAAGTGAAATTACTCCAGAGCAAGCGGCAGTCCGCAACACCCATTACACCAAAGCGATAGGAAGCATGGTCACTGCATCCGATTATTTGGAGAGCCCTACTGATGTTTACAACATTGCACTGTCATACATGACTCAAAAGAATTTCCCATTAAAACCTTACCAGAATCATTGTCACTGTATCATTTGTTTGTTGTTGCCGCTTATCAAGCAGAAATAATACTGTGCCCTTTGACCAATAATCTCAGTTTTTCTCAAGCACTGCGGCCAGCATTTCAATACTATTTCAGAAAAGCGACCACCGGAGATGTGGATGCCCAGTTTCGCTTGGGAGTGGGCTATTATTATGGACTAGGCATTGAGACTGACTTAAACAAAGCGCTTTACTGGTTAAGCCAAGCAGCAAAACAAAATTACACGGCTGCGGAAGTATTCTTAGGTGTACTGAATGACCAAGCTCTATTGCCAAATCACACGGAACAAGCTGCGTTACAATGGTTTTTCCGTGCTGCTAAACAAAATGATCCCATCGGTAAAACAATGCTAGGAATTTATTATTTATACGGACGCGGTAATTTAGTCGCTGATCCCAATATCGCCAACTATTGGTTACAACAATCAGTGAAGCTCAATTATGGTCTTGCCCAAGTTTATTTAGCTGAGCTTTATTATAGCGGCAAAGGCGTTGAACAAAATTATCCACATGCTCTGCAACTTTTCAAAAAGGCGTAAACAATCCCAGCACACCCATCAAAGCCCAAATTTTCGCTGCTGACCGTCTTGCAACGATGTATGCGAGTGGGCTTGGTACCGATGTTGACGCCAGAGAAGCCAGTCGCTGGCTTAATCAAGTCAATGCGTTGAAACTAGTCTTGCAATGCAAAACTTAATAAAGCTTTTTCTAAAGTCATCCTTAAGCATCCTTCATTGAAAATTTAAAATTGAATTTTGATTAACATTTGTGGGAGAATTATTATTATCAGGCTGTAAGTAGCAAGCTTTTTTAATGCATTGTTTTTGAATAGCATCCCTAATCTCGAGCAAGAACCCAGAAAAACGATTTTCCAAGAACTCTTGAACCAGTTGCTGAAATTGCAACAAATCAAGGGAATCATTGCTATTAATATCGTAGTACATTGCTGATTTCCAACAGGGTTTGTTCAAAACTTTTAAGAGGTTTAGCGATGTCATTGCGCTCCTCGCAATCTGATGTATCCCCACGAATTTTTATGTAAGTAATCGGATTCATTGCTTACTAGCCATCCCGTCATCCCGCGGCGAAGACCGCGGGATCCATCAGGCAACACGCAGTCCGCAGAATAGCCCTGGTTCCCGCGGTCTTCGTCGCGGGATGACGGGATTTATTTTTACACCGGCAGCGAAATACTTAATCTTGACAGCAATAACAAGCTGCTAGTTTTTACGCCATTGCTTTCGAACTCGCTGATTTGTCTTACATAAAAATTCGTGGGGATACATCAGCTCGCAATGACATTTTATATACCCATTATACCTCAAAAATGCTGACGCGGTACTGTCACTCAGCGCGATGCGCAGCATGGCGTGCCCTAGTATTTCTAAAATAATTTCACGAAAAATCTATTTAAGCTGACAACAAGGTTCAACTTCTGGACTACTTAAAACGCTGCCAGTGATGGGATTAGGACGAAAAATAGTGCAGCCTTTCAGTCCTATTTGATAGGCCTTAGTATAAACTTCTTGTAATTTTTCAAAAGGAAAATCTACAGGAATATTAATGGTTTTTGAGATAGCATTGTCGATAAAAGGTTGCATAGCGCCTTGCATTGCCAAATGCTCTTCTGGCACCAATGTTTGTGCATCTATCCACGCCGGCGGCAAAGGTGCAGCTGGCTGTCTGGATTGCCACAGTTGTAATGCGGCATCAATAATGTTGAATTTTAACATATCGCCTGATAATGCTCGTACGTTTCGCTCATAAAAAGCGGCAAAAATCGGTTCAATGCCACTGGAAATATTATTGGCCAATAAACTAATTGTGCCCGCAGGCGCTATCGTATTGTGATGGCTATTACGAATACCATATTTCGCAATCGCTGTGCGAATTTCACGCGGCAATCGTCTAACAAATTTTCCTGCCAAATACAGTTGCTTTTGATAACGAGGGAATACACCTTTTTCCCTTGCTAATTCCACCGATGTTTCCCAAGTTACTTGCGCAATCGTTCGCATAATTTGTTTAGCAGTCTCAACAGCAGCGGCACTGCCATAACGGATGCCTAACATGACTAACATATCTGCCAATCCAGTGATACCTAAGCCTATTCGGCGTGTCGCATAAGCTTGAATTTGTTGGGCCCGCAACGGATACTTAGAAATATTAATTACATTGTCTAAAANACGGGTGGCAATAAACGTAGTTTGTTCGATTTNTTCCCAATCAATTTTGGCATTCTCAGTAAAAGGAGCAACAACAAATTGGGTCAAATTAATAGAACCTAAATTACATGCACCGTAGGGTGGTAATGGAATTTCGCCGCAAGGATTAGTGGCACTGATTGTTTCACAATACCACAACGGATTCATGCGATTAATTGTGCCTTCAAATAACACACCTGGTTCTGCAAACTCATATGCCGATTTAATAATGCGTTGCCATAATTCTCGTGCTCGCACATAACGAAACACCCGACAAGCGACTGGTTTCTCACTACCAGACCAACGTCGCCAAATTATCTCTTGGTTAATGGGTGATTTTGAATGGTGGCTGGGAAATACCAAAGCCCATTGCGCATCTTGTTCCACCGCTTGCATAAATTCATCGGTAACAACTACTGAAACATTAAATTGACGTAATTGCCCTGGATCAGATTTTGCCGCAATGAAAGTTTCAATATCAGGATGATCACATCGCATCGTCGCCATCATTGCACCACGTCTTGCTCCCGACGATTGCATAATGGATGACATTGTGTCCCAAATACGCATAAACGAAACTGGCCCAGAAGCAGTAGAACTTGTATGTAACGTGATTTCACCTTGTGGACGTAATACTGAAAAATCGTAACCGATACCGCCACCTCGTTGCAAAGTAAGCGCCCCTTCTTTTAAAGCATCAAAAATGCCATGCAAGGAATCTTGCTTGATATTCATCACAAAACAATTGAAGAGTGTCACTTCATTTTGAGTGCCTGCCCCCGCAAGAATTCTACCACCAGGCAAAAAAGTAAAATCAATCAAGCTGTTCAAAAATTGTTGTCGCCAATAATGGCGTTGTTGCGCCTTCTCGGGTTGCACTGCGGCTGCAGCAACACGCTGCCATGTCTGCTCAATATCGGTTTCCATCGGCCGGCCATGGCGATGATAACGATACTTGATGTCCCAAATAGTTTCAGCGATAGGTTGGCTAAAATAAGACACGTGTTGCCCCTTAACCATGGTCTTATTTAACTATAGGTGGCAACAGAAGCTTTTACCAATCAGCAGTAGGAATAATAAAAAGCGCTTTAAATAGGCTGCGAAACCCAACTGAAACTAAATGGGTTTCGCAAACCTGCAGGCAGGACAGTTCACATTAAAAATCAACATTTTTGCATAAATCGCTGGACAATACCTTGTCGATTAATTCATGTTTAGATTGGCAATTTAATTTATGTTTCATTTTTTTAAATAAAACTCCACAGTCCGATGAGAAATGTCTAATGTTTGTGCTACACCTACAATGGTCTTGCCTTTCAAAAATTCCAACATGCATTCTGCCTCACGCCGGGTAAAAAGCACACCAGGAAATTTTTCACCTAAACTATAACGTTTATTTTTACGCCGTTGTCCACCACGGCCATTGCCTTCCCCATTAGAGCCACCGTTCTTTTGATCAATCTGATTATCACTTTGATCAGCTGCGCTAGCGGTCTGCTCCCCCTTCCCATGGTATACATAAAACGGTAATTTGGATTATCTTTGTTCAAGACTTCTTGTACCACTCTATCCCAATACATATTTCATCTCCTTGTTTGACTACTGAGGACTAAGCTACTCATCAGCGTATTTTCTTAACACGAACCTGCGCACTAAATGTACAAAACCAAACTGATGATAGCGGCTATTTGTTGATTTCTTTAAAGCACCTTGGAAAAGTGCCTTACTTATAAATGCATATTTTATTCATTTTTAAATTTCTTGCAAGCAAAAATGAATAAAATATTCATATTCCATCAAGAAAAGCCCGAATTGTTTATTAAATGAACAAATAGCCCTTAAAGCATAGACGATATTCATATATTCAGGGGTTAATTACTTTATTTTTTAGACAAAATAATGTAAAAAGTGTTTTTATTTTTGAATCATTCATGTTCTTTAAAGAACATGAATGAAATTACAACATCCTTCTCAAACAAACAAGATTTTTAATTGCATGCAACTAAGTGATCAATATTACAGCAGCGAATTGCATCTTGCCCTTAAAGAGCTACTTGAGAAAAAGTCGAAAAGGGACGGAATCAACTTTACTATCTCTCAATTGGCCAAAGCAATTGATATGCCGCACTCTATATTAGTGAAGCTTATCCATCCTGACCCATCAAAAAGGGTAACTAATCCACGCATTGATACTCTCACCAAAATAATCGATTTTTTAGAACTGATGGTTTTGACGTGACAATTGACTGGTTGCTGGGGCTGCACTCCAAAGAAGTAGCAATACAAGAACAAATGCCTGCAGATCGCAATCAATTAACAACCATTCCGCTTTATTCTTTTGATAAAGAACCAAAAATTTGGGATTTATCAACATAAAATTGACTCATGGTTCTCACACATTAGTGGCATTTTTTCTGAGGATGACATTAAACCAATTTTCAAAAAGGATCTATTTTTATCGTTGATGTTTCAGCCAAACCAGAACACGACACCCTAGTGGCAGTCAAACTGGAACATGAAGAAAAGATAATAATAAGGAAGTACTCGGTTCAAAAAGCCAAAATACCTTAGAATCTTTTGATAACAAAATACCAACTATAACATTGCTTCCTACTTTACAGATTCAAATTATCGGCGTAGTAATACAGATCAACGCAAAAACTTAATGATGACGGCAAGATAGCAATGACATTTTTTAAAACATTATTAGTTAAAATTGATAGTTTTTTTGCACTTATTTCGGCTTAAGCAAAAGAAAGCCACCCCGATTCAGTAAAACTCATCGGCAACCAAATGATTATTACTTACATCCAATCCTACACACGGCATGTGCATCAAGAAAAGTGGAACGGCTATTGCAACTCAAATCTAAAAGAAGATGATCTATTAGAAAAAGAAAAATTGGTGTGGCAACCGGAAAAGCGATTGCAAAAATTTATTAATTACCTTTGATGATATTGTCATTGAAAAAGAATCAAAATAATGAATGAAAACATTGCAAAAACTGGTATCATTCAATTAAAGCCCAAATTTCTTTGGTTTCTAACACTGTCTTATGCCATGATCCTTGCTATCTCAAATTGGTTTGATGCGCGCCTCATCGAATTATTTCACTTGGCACTCTCACCAGGTTCTTTATCGTTTCCNCTCACATTTCTGTTATCGGATACCATCACTGAGGTTTATGGTTATAAACATGCGCGACGTGCCATTTGGGTCGCGTTATTTTTTAACATATTATTTTTATTCTATGGACAAATTATCATCCATCTTCCCAGTCCTGCTTTTGCTACTGAAAATGCTGCTTTTGACAAAATACTCAAGATGAATGTCTGGATCGTTATTGGTTCCTTTACCAGTTATCTCATTTCAGAGCCTATCAATTCTTATATTACGGCAAAACTTAAAATAATATTGAAAGGGCAATATATGGGCATTCGGTTTACCACTTCAACTGTCATCGCTGCTTTTATAGACAGCGTTCTGTTTATCAGCATTGCATTTCATCAAAGCTTTGAGCCGTCACAGCTCATCACATTAACATTCAATATCTGGCTAATAAAAACTAGTATTGAAATATTTGGCCTGCCAATCTCTATACGTTTATCAAAATGGTTAAAAAAGAANGAAAAATTGGACATTTACGATTATAATACCAATTTCAACCCTTTCCATTTAGATTCACAATACAATGCGCAAAACAATTTATATGAGGGAGACTCCCGATGAAAAAAGCCGTTATCTTGCTTTCTGGCGGACTTGATTCCACCACATGCTTAGCACTGGCAAAATCACAAGGTTTTGAGTGCTATGCCTTGAGTTTCAATTATAATCAAAGACATAACACCGAACTGAATTCAGCAAAGAAAATTGCTAGTCACTTCAATGTTCATCATAAGATCTTCAACCTTGATATTGGTCAATTTGGCGGTTCCGCACTCACTGATGAAAACATTCAAGTGCCTGAATATACTGGATCCAAAGAAATTCCGGTGACTTATGTGCCTGCAAGAAACACCATATTTTTATCGATAGCTTTAGGTTGGGCAGAAACTTTAAATGCAAAAGATATTTTTATTGGGGTTAGTAACATTGATTATTCTGGTTATCCAGATTGCAGACCAGAATTTATTGAAGCTTTTCAAAAATTAGCTAATTTAGCTACTAAAGCAGGAGTCGAAGGCAATCAATTTAATCTTCATACGCCATTGATTAAGCTGTCAAAAGCAGCAACTATTCAGTTGGGAAAGAAACTCGGGGTCGATTATAAGATGACCGTATCCTGCTACCAACCAAACACACAAGGACATGGTTGTGGTAAATGTGATAGTTGTATGCTGCGNAAAAAAGGATTTCACGAAGCGGGTGTTGAGGATCCGACAGTTTATGCCTAGGATAAAAATCAATGAAAACAATCTTACAAAAATTTTTTGACACCGAAAATCAGCGCAATTANTCGAAAAATTCACTAAATTATGCCAAAATAGGCTTGGACTCCACTATGTATTTGGCATATCGTGATGTTCCAAAGCTATTAAAAACTCATTTATTTTCAAAGAATGATAGCGATTCTATGAGGTTATTAGACTATGGCTGCGGACCTGGTGTATCAACTAATCTTATTGCTAATTTTTTATCAGAAGCGGGTAAAAACGTTGAAATTTACGGATTAGACATAAACGAGGAAAACTTGAAATTGGCCAAAGCAAAATTACCTCAGGGTAATTTTTTCCTATTATCAAATGATAATCCTATGCTAAACATCGGAAAATTTGACATAGTCGTGTGCAATTTTGTCTTATTAGAAAATAAATTCCCAACTATGCTAACGATTTTACAGAAAATACGAAAACTCATGAGTGACACTGGGGTTTTGATTGTGACAAATTGTACTCCTTACGTTTATGATCAAAATAAAAAGTGGTACTCTTTTAACAATAGTTTTCCAGAAAACAGTGAAAAACTGAAAAATGGTCAGGTGGTCAAATTAGAAATTTCTGACAAAAACACCAAAGCAAAATTTATCGTGACAGATTTCTTCCATTCCGCCGGCTCCTATAGGCTTGCTTATAAGACAGTAGGACTGGAACTCAAAGAGACCATAGAACCAAAAGGCCTGAAAGAAGACGGTATCATTTGGAATGCTGAAATAACTCATCCACCATATCAAATACATGTCATTAGCAAAAACCTAACATTTGATCCAAATTGTCGTATGAATTCTAAGGAAAGCGAGCCATCCCATTTACAATTTGAGTTATAATATTTCTATTTCTTCCAGGCTACTCGCTAATTTAATTACCAATCTCAGGCGAATTTTAGAAATCACTGCTGTTGCTTACATTGATTAAAACTGCTATAGTGTGATTTTGAACTTCAACTTCAAATTTACACAAATGAATACTATAAAACGCGAGATTATCCCAGAGTTGAAATCCCTTGCCAAAGATTACCCCGTGGTAACCCTTATAGGGCCTAGGCAATCGGGAAAAACAACGTTAGTACGCGAGATTTTTCCNAANAAACCTTATATTAATTTGGAGGCACCCGATACCCGCCAATTTGCTGAGTCCGANCCCCGNGGCTTTTTCGAGCAGGTACCAGAAGGCGCCATTCTGGATGAGATTCAGCGGGTACCTTTGTTGCTGTCTTATATTCAAACTATCGTTGANTCAAAAACCTTCCAAAAGGGACTATTTATACTAACAGGTAGCCATCAACTCGAGTTACATCAGGCAATTACACAATCCTTAGCAGGAAGAACTGCTTTATTAAGGCTCTTGCCATTAACAATAAATGAACTACACACAGTTGATATTGATCTTGGTTTAGATGACTATTTATTACAAGGTTTTTATCCGAGAATTTACAAGGAGCAACTTGATCCCACTAAAGCCTATCGCAATTATTTTCAAACATATATCGAAAGAGACGTTCGTTTATTAATTCATATAAAAGACTTAACCACTTTTCAACGTTTTATAAAATTATGCGCAGGGAGGATTGGGCAAATACTGAATGTTCATAGCCTAGCAAACGATTTAGGAGTTTCTTCGCATACAGTAAAACATTGGCTTTCAATTTTGGAAGCTTCTTTTGTTACTTTCCAATTATTGCCTTATTATGAGAATTTTGGTAAACGTATTATTAAATCACCTAAACTCTATTTCACAGATGTCGGCTTGGCCAGCTATCTACTAGACATAGAAAATTTAACACAGTTGCGTCGCGATCCATTACGTGGAAATTTAGTTGAAAATTTGGTTATTTTAGAGCTTATGAAAACTCGCTTTAATCAAGGATTGGACCATCAATTATATTATTATCGTGATAGCCATCAAAATGAAGTAGACGTTATATTTAAACGGGCGCATGAATTAATCCCTATTGAAATTAAAGCTGCCCAAACATTCCAAACAGAATATTTAAAAGGTCTGAAATACTTTTCGCAATTGGTAGGCGAACGTGCACCCGATGGATTTTTAATTTATGCGGGTATACAAGAACAACCCATAGAAAAATTTCGAGTCATTAATTTTAAACATGCACGAAATATTGCACTCACTGGAAAGACTGATCAGTAATCTTTATAACTCCGTAAAACTCTAGTCGTTAAATCAGAGTTATCTATCGCGATGGGGGTTGTCAGAGGGGAGAATCACAATTTTCCTCTCTGACTGCGAGCGCGAATTTAATTCGCGCGAAACATTAAAAACAGGATAAAAATTTCTGGGGAAGGCCCAAGGATTTTTATTAACGCGTATGCGTTTCACGATGCAAAATACTAGCAAATTCTTCCTGGAAAGTGTCGTAGTTATTAGTCAAACGTTCAACATCAGCACTGAAACGATTGTAGGCAATGACAGCAGGTATCGCTGCAAATAAACCCATAGCGGTAGCAATTAACGCTTCTGAAATGCCTGGTGCAACCATGGCAATCGTGGCTTGTTGTACAGCGCCTAATGCTTGGAAAGAAGTCATGATGCCCCATACTGTACCAAATAACCCAACATAAGGACTTGTAGAACCTACAGTAGCTAAAAAGTTGAGATGTTGTTCGAGTTTTTCTACTTCTCGTGAATGGGCCACTCGCATCGCGCGTTGGCAGCCTTCCATAATCGCTTCGGGATTATTGTGTGCTTGTTGGTTTAAGCGCGTGAATTCTTTAAAACCGGCATTAAAAATACTGGCGATGCCTTCAATTTGTGCCGGTTTATGCTCTAACTCAGCTTGCAGCTTGCTTAGGTCTGCACCTGACCAAAATCGATTTTCAAATTCGCGTAAATTACGATTAGCTTGTTTAAACGTAAAAATACGCTGAAAAATCATGGTCCATGAAGCCACAGAAGCCAATAACAAGAGCACCATAACGGTTCTCACGACAGGCCCAGCATGACTGATAAAACCCCACAAAGTTGGTGCAGTTGTCATTGTAAAATCTCCCTCAATTTTTCTGGTAAGGCGGTTGCTTTTACGTGACGGTCAACACAAACGACCGTGACTAAGGCTTTCGCTAATAATTTTCTCGGCATCATCACGATACAGATATTGTTCGAAAATAATGCTAGTTCTTTTGACGGTTGCAACTTTACTCACCACAAGTAAATTATCATGTAACCGCGCTGGCGCTAAATAGTCAACATTCACATTACGCACTACAAAGAAAATCCCTTCTTGCGCCAATCGGTCTAAACCATAACCGATACGATAAATCCAATCACTCCGGCCACGTTCAAAATATTTCACAAAATTGGCATGATAGACAACACCGCCACAATCAGTGTCTTCCATATAAACATGCACCGGTAAAATGGATTCCACACTTATTCCTCTAATTCCAAAGCCTGTTGCGCCAGTAATTTTTCCGGTACTTTCAAGCCAAAATGCAAATAGGCATGACGGGTAGCAATACGGCCACGGGGTGTGCGGACCATATAACCTTGTTGGATTAAATAGGGTTCTAACACATCTTCAATCGTGCCTTTGTCTTCGCTAATGGCAGCAGCGATACTGTCAATGCCTACAGGGCCACCGTCAAATTTATCAATAATTGTTAGCAATAACTTACGGTCCATCATATCAAAACCGTTGGCATCCACTTTTAGTAGATTCAACGCCTTGTCTGCTATGGCGTGGGTGATCTTACCATCGCCTTTGACTTCTGCAAAATCGCGTACACGGCGTAATAGGCGGTTGGCAATCCGTGGCGTGCCACGGGAGCGGCGTGCAATTTCGGCGGCACCTTCGATATCAATCGGAACACCCAAAATACGGGCGGACCGCTGGGCAATTTGGGTCAAATCCTGAATATTATAGAATTCTAAACGCTGCACAATCCCAAACCGGTCACGCAACGGTGAAGTTAACAAGCCGGCACGGGTCGTAGCCCCAATTAAAGTGAATGGGGGCAAATCCAGTTTTATGGAACGTGCTGCAGGGCCCTCACCAATCATAATGTCCAATTGATAATCTTCCATTGCCGGATATAGCACTTCCTCAACCATGGGACTAAGACGATGAATTTCATCAATGAACAAAACATCGCGTGGTTCTAAATTTGTCAACAAAGCAGCCAAGTCCCCTGCTTTTTCAAGAACAGGGCCTGATGTTTGTTTTAATCCAACCCCCATTTCATGAGCAATAATGTTGGCCAATGTCGTTTTTCCAAGCCCCGGTGGCCCAAAAANTAGCACATGATCTAAAGCTTCTTGCCGCCGTTTGGCAGCACCAATGAAAATGTCTAATTGTTCAACAACAGCAGGTTGTCCGGTATATTCCTGCAATGATTTTGGCCGAATTGCCCGATCGGACACTTCCTCTTCTTTTATGCCTGTTGGTTGTGGATTTATTATGATGCGATCAGGGGTCAACATTGCTTTCTACTCCTAGCCACGAATAATACTTTGTAAGGCCAATTTGATCAGCTCTTCACGCGTGGCCTGTGGCTGTTCAATGCGCTGAATCGCGCGTTTGGCATCTTGCGGCTTATAACCCAGAGCAACTAAAGCGCTGATGGCATCTTGTACTGCATCAGTGACTGTCACTTCCAAGCCTAAAGACACTTCCTGGCCAAGTCCTGTTGTTGCTTGCCAATCATCTATGCGGTCACGCATTTCAATGACNNCAACCGTTCGGCTGTTTTTACCAATACCAGGCAGCTTAGACAGGCTAGCTGTATCTTGTTCCAAAATACAACGGGCGAAAGCTTCAGGTTCAATGCCCGATAAAATCGTCAATGCCGATTTAGGGCCAATATTGCTGACTTTAATTAAACTGCGGAACATTGCCCGTTCTTGTTCTTTAATAAAACCGTATAACAAGTGGGCGTCTTCACGCACGACTAGGTGCGTCAATAACGTAATCGCCTGCCCTAACTCCGGCAAGCGATAAAACGTGCTCATCGGTGCTTGCAATTCGTAACCGACGCCATTTACGTCCACCATAAGGTAAGGGGGCTGTTTGATGACTAAAACGCCTTGGATTCTACCGATCATCGTTGCTTAATCCGTTTCGTTGCCCGTTTAGTTTGCAGCGTATGGGCATGACAAACCGCCACTGCCAGCGCATCGGCAGCATCTGCCGCCAATGTGCCTGCTAAATTTAATAAACACTTTATCATATGTTGCACCTGAGTTTTATCAGCAGCTCCGTTTCCCACAACCGATTGTTTCACCCGGCGGGCGCTATACTCGGCCACTGGCGGCATCAAATTAGACATGGCGACCATCGCCGCCCCTCTGGCCTGCCCCAGTTTTAAAGCTGAGCTTGCATTCTGGTGCACAAATACTTGTTCAATGGCGGCCTCCTGTGGCGAGTAGCATTGAATGACCTCGGTCACCCCTGAAANAATCTGGGCCAACTTGCCTGCCATCTCCGTTGATTGAGTCACTATGCAGCCACTGGCTACGTAATGCAGTTTGTTGCCTACCACAGCAATCACGCCATAACCAGTCACACGTGAACCCGGATCAATGCCTAAAATTGTGATCATATTTAAGGTTTTGCCCTGTTATTTTTAGCGTTACCTGCTAACAACTTTTATTGACGGTTTTTGACCAACCTGCAGCTAACGATTTAGCTGCTAACCGTGATATTTTTGAAAAGCATTGTCGCATTGATGACATGAGGGTGCAATTCTATTAGCTAAACCCTTTTTGGGGCGCTTCGCTCTCTGAGTGTGCCTCTTTTGGTTTCCCAGGCTTATTAAAAACAGCTGACTGCTGGATCACTGCTGTGGCATCTGAATATCGCTGGCTTTTGGGAGTTGCCCCTAGCCTTTTCGGTGGTGATTCGACAATCGGTTCCTCCGGAATCTCTTTTTGCAAATTATTGGATTGATTAATTTCTTCTTGGATATCAAAGCGTTTACAAAAGTCGCTTTTACTTTTGCACTTTTTGCGTAAAACTCCTTTGCCAATGAATTGAAATCGAGATCACCCCAAAAATTAACAGGTACACATTTCAAATTATATCGGCTTCGCTGCAATCTTTCGCTGATCATTTTAATCAAAAGTTCTAGGTAAGCAGCAGACTCAACTGAAATTACTAAAGGCGCCTCCGCGTCAGAAAAATACAAATTAACTTGCAGGCCTGCGGATGTAGGGGTTAGATATAATGGTTTTTGCACAGAAAGTTGTCTAACAACAATTCCCCACAATATACATAGCGCTGTTTGATCCAATTTCTTACTTTGTTTATATTCTTCTTCAAATTGGGTGATAGCTTTGTTTAATAATATCGAAATGGGTAATGACCGAATTAGCCCATTAAATAACTGATTAGTCAAATCATTATAAGTAACAATGTTTGCAAGAGTTGTCATGGTATTACTGGAGGACAATTCTCCCCACATCCATTTGCCTAATATATTCCATATCCATTTAATAAATGGAAAATTTAAATGGCTACTGATTTGAGGTAACAAATAAACTGTTTTATCATTAAACTCTGGCATTGTTTGCGCCATCTCAATTAAAGCTTTAACAGCTACACTACGAACTTTTGGGTCTGAATTTTTACTTGCTTGCAGTAAAGAGAAACCAGTTTAGAAGTACAATTAGGCATTATTTGGACTAACTGAGATAACGCCATGATGTCTTTGAAAATTTCTACGTCGGAATCATTATTGATTCTTGCCAAAATAGGGGTCAATCGTTCA
Organism: Coxiellaceae bacterium; assembly: GCA_013414725.1. Classification (GTDB taxonomy): domain Bacteria; phylum Pseudomonadota; class Gammaproteobacteria. Next base: position 156,955 of record CP058706.1, read on the forward strand.
CTGTATCTTACCCGAGGAGAGGATGAAATTCCCGCGATACTTGAAGCAATAATTGATTGGAAGCTGCATTATTTCCATTGTTATTATTGTTTTTCTCTTTGACCAAGTCATCAGAATAAGATGGAATCTCCGTGACCAATTGATTTAAAGCACTAAAAACAGTAAAATCATCTAAATTTTTATCAGTCACGTCATATTTATCAAACAACGACGGAATATTATCAACTTTTTTATTTTCCATTTCTGCCATAACATTTGAATGGCTTTTATTTTAATGCTTCTGCTGGGGTCTTCTGCACTTTCTCTCTCCAACAAGTCAACACACTTACCCAATAGTGGTTGTATCGATGTCAACCGAAGTGCTGCTAGTACCACCTGCATCCTAACGATTTCATGACCATCATTCAACCTAATAGTATGCAATTTCTCAAACACTGCATCACTAAACGATAAATTCACTTGGACCAATTGAGACAATGCAAATACTACCATTGCACGAACCTTTGAGTCCGATGAAGTATTTAAGATATCTAACAAAACATCATAGATGAATTCGGCCTTTTTGGGCACTTTTTCAGCTTCAAATACAAGAGACATTTTTTTATCCAATGTCCTAAAGCTGCTATTGTTTCCCAACCATATTTGCCCTCATCTATTTTTCTAGTAACTGGTCAATAATTGGTTCAATATGGGAATGCGCCGCCAATGGCGCTATATGAGCCAATACAGAAATAGCATTGACATCAAATACTTTGCGTAGCTCTTCTATAAATTTGTCGGTATCAATGGATGAATTGACTTTCAACCATTGTATTAATGTTACCATTGCCACCTGACCTACTTTCAAATTAGGCCATTTTTTATAATTCGAATACAATTCTCTAACTACACTAGGTGCAACAGCTGGAATTATCGACGCTAACTGGCCAAGAGCAGCCATGGTCTCTGTACAAATATTCAAGTCTTGATGAGAGGATGCTTTTAATAACCAACCAACAATGACACTTGATTGTGATGGAAAAGCTTTGGCATAAAAGCTTAATTTTTCAGCAGCATGGACACGGATAGATTTCTCATTATCACATAAGCTGTCTTCCAATACTTTACAATTAGATAATATTTCCGACGATTCATTTTCTCGCAAACAATAATTGCTGACTAAAAAATTTTTGCTGAAATAATCAGACAAACTAGCAACGATAGGCCTAGTTTCCTCCCAATCATTTTCTTCTTGTCTATTAAACCAATATTTATTGCACCATGCCATCAAATCCGGTAACCAGGATGCCATCAATGTCTTAGGAGCACCGGCTTCATTCAAGCAACACATTTCTAAATCAATAGCATATAGACCTATCAAATCACGCGGTTCTTCACGAATTAGCTTCCAATAAGTCTTCAAAGTATTTTCATCATTTTTGAGCCAACCCGCTGCAAAAGAAAATATTTGCTTATGACGCAATTGATATTTATTAAATCGGATAAAATTTACAGCCTGCCTATATCGATCGGTTTCTGGCGCGGCCTTCAAGCCTTCAACAAGATAATAAGCTACCAAACACGCTTGAAAAGTTGGGTGTATAAAATAATGTGATTCTTGCCTCGACTTCCCATTATAGATGCACTCTAATAAACCAAAATAGTAAAATAATTCTCGCCACTGGTTTGGATTTTTTCTTATTTAATTCCATTTTATCAATAATGCGATTATACATCTTCGGAGTAATGATCGCACGGTGATACCGCGTTCCTTGCCAAGCCATCGCCGCCAGCGCATTTAACAAAGGTTTAACTTTCTGATGCTGCCAATTATTAGATGGATTAAGGTGTTCTCCACAACGCATTAAATAGCGTTTACTTAATGTATTTATAATCGTTTGGTAAAAGTCGGAAACAGTAAGCATTGCACTGCATGCTTGAGGTTGGTCTAAATAACTTCGGCATAATAACTCAAGATTAATAGGTGTGCGCGCCATACTACGCAAATTTGGTGATTGTTTTATCAATCGATCCAAAGCAGACTGCTGATCTGATGTGCCTAGTTTGTCATAAAAATGATGAATATAAGTAGAAATATCAACATCAGTGAAACCAGAAATCATTAAATGACGTTCATCAACACCTGATTTATAAAACCAGGCCGTGAAGTCAATATCCGTGGGCTTTTTTCTAATAACGAAGACAACAACTTACCCATTGGGCTGGCCGCCTCACATTCAGCAACGCTATCATAATCGTCAAATATCCAAAGAATTTGACCATCCAAGTTTTGTAGTAAAGCATTGATGTCATTGTCTGTGCATTTTACGGCCAGCTCTAATGGCAAACATTCGCAGCGAATGATATTGGCAATATTCATTCCTTTTTAGAATACGACCTCAATTTACGCAAAGATATCCAAAATACCGCTCTATATTCGGGAAAAGTTTTTGCTTTGACCATAGGTAAACAATATAACGGCAGAGCATGGATTTTCCCATACCAGCATAAGCTTCAATAAAAATCTTAGATACAAGTTTTTGCTCTGTTTTAAATATATTCTGAACAAGAACGGATCCTTTTTGGTCTACCTGGTTATTTTCAAAGAAAAAGGATCTATTATTTGATCAAGCAACTCTGTTTCTTTAGAAGATTGGTTACTCTCATTGGTCGCTTCAGCTTCATCTCTTTTATACGGGAAAACAGCCAGATTAATGCGGCTGTCTTCAATGGCTAATGACTCATCAGAAAACATCACTGGTAAATCTTTATATTGCGAATAGTGTTCCCTTAATTTTTCGGTGAATGCGTCCCAATTAAATTTTTTTAGATGATTCATTGTTATTATTTTCCGAACTTGAGGTATATTTCTCCCCAGCTCTTCTCATATAATCTTGGAGCAATTCTCGCAAAAAGCATTGGCTTCCTCTACCCGGCTAGTTTCATATGAAAAAAAGCATCAATTAATTTCTGTGACTCCTCTTCTCTATCTGGCATCGGTGTTTTTGCAAAAGAGCGGCGTATTTCTTCAATTTTATCTTTATATTTAGGCAGCAAACGTTCTAACAAATAAAAAATAGAATCATAATCAGGCCATGATGCGCCTAGATTCAAAGGACTAATCACTGGGACCCAAGAGGGCAACTTACCTGCTGACTGCATTGGTATCAACCATTCAGCAATAGCATCCGCTTTAATCCGCTCTTCGAGATGAAACATTTCATATCCAACACTGCTTAGACTTAAATCATTTTTGTTCCTTTGAGGCTGATAGGCATTGTTTGCTATTTCTTTTTGATTATTTTCTAATTGCTCTTGCAATTCAGGAGTCATTACCAGTATTACTTTATCAACACTCTTAATTTGCCGACAAAAATCAGGAATATGATAATTGACCCCTTGGCCACTTGCCTGACAATAAACCGGGATTTTAATAGACAATAAATATTCCGCTAAGCATGTAACTTGCTTATCAGATTTTCACTGCGTGCAGCGATGATATAGCAAGTAGGCAATTTTTCGTCTTGTATCAATTGTCGAATCTGCGATAATTTTCTGCAAAACTCCAATTCTAAAATTCTTGCCTTGAAGCTATCGAGCTTAGTAGTCTGATTTTCGTTAAATTGAATATTGGCATAAATTGACATAAAAATCCATGCTAAAAATATTTCAGCCATCATAACAAAAAAATAATGGTTAGAAAATTCTTTCAACAGAGGTTTACTGGGTGGATTTCTTAATATAGATTAATCACAAGAATAACCAAACTGAGATAATCCTTCTTGTAAATAATCGGCAACTAATGGCTTCGAAAGTAAATAATCTGCTGTATGATTAGTCCATCCTTCTTCGGCTTCTTTATACGCTTCATCCCATTCGTCAACTGTATAATCACCGCGGCCAATATACATCAACGCTACTAAAGTCATTTGCTGGTCTGGCTCGAGATCATCGATGGCGCTTTTAACTTCCTGATAGGTTAAATCATCTTTATGGTCTGCCAAAATCTGTGACCAATCAGCATCATAGCTTGAATTACTAAATGAGACCCCTTCCTTAGCGTGAAATTCACGGGCTTTTGCTATGATGTCACAAACGATTTCAGGGTTGATGTTTAACATTTTTAATGCTCTCTACTAATAACAATAATAGACAGATAATACTAGTATAGAGTATTGAAAAGATTTTTCTATTTTGCAGCGAGCTTTGAAAGAAAAACTTTTGAATTCAGAATCTTAAACTAAAAATCAAACGGTAAAAATTGTTAAAAACTCCTATCATGTGAGCAAAAACCAACATGGAACGGATAAAAAATTAGACTCACTCTGATATTAACTTTTCTCGCATCCAGTTAAAAATCGGATGAGTCATTCGATATTCTTGAATAAAAATAATTTTTTGATTGTTAAATTTGATGACACTAGCACCAGGAAATGAATATTGCTGACCATTTGAAACACAAGCAAACTCCCATTGAAANNAAGCAGTTTTATCTAGTTGATCGTAATAAAAAGCAAGAATATCCCATCGGGTCACGATACTTTTCGCTTGCAACCATAAATCAAACCAACACTTAACATCAGCCAGACTTTGATAGGCAGGCCCATGTGATTCAATGACTACACAATCCTGGGATAAAGNAGAAAAAATTTTTTCTGAATTATTCTCTTTCCAACCATTTACATATTGCTGTACCAGCTCAAATGCTTTTTCTTGTGCATTATAATTTCTGCAAAATTTCATCTGGAATATCTGCATTAGAATAAACATTTTGTACATCATCTAAATCTTCCAACACTTCCAGCATTTTCACCATTTTTTCTGCTGACTCGGGATCATCTAATTTAACATCCGTGGCAGCAATCATCGTAATTTCTGCTTGTTCCATAGTCAATCCAGCATTTGTCATGGCATCGCGCACAGCTTCGAACCGGTCTGGATCAGTGTAAACATCAATACTGCCATCATCGTTAGTGACAACATCTTCTGCCCCTGCTTCTAATGCCAGTTCCATCACTAAATTTTCATCAGTCTTAGGCGCAAAAGTTATTAAACCACGTTTGGTAAACAAATAAGCCACTGAACCATCCGTGCCTAAATTACCACCGTGTTTAGTAAAAGCATGCCGGACTTCTGCCACTGTGCGATTACGGTTGTCGGTCAAACAATCTACCATCACAGCCACTCCACTTGGGCCATAACCTTCATAACGCACTTCTGCTAAACTTTCACCTTCCAAGCCACCCGCACCACGCTTGATAGCACGCTCAACCGTATCATTCGTCATATTGCCACGACGTGCTTTATCAATGGCTAAACGTAAACGTGGATTCGAATTGGGATCGTCTCCACCCATACGTGCCGCTATGGTGATCTCACGAATTAATTTCGTGAAAACTTTACCTCGTTTTGCATCTTGGGCTTNTTTACGATGCTGAATATTGGCCCATTTACTGTGTCCAGCCATGTTTTCTCCAAAAGCTTTATTCGGTTACTGTTTCTTTGTGTGGTTTCCGCACGCGTATATTTAATTCGCGCAATTGTTCATCACTGACTTCCGAAGGCGCATCAGTCAATGGACAATGGCCGGTTTGTGTCTTCGGAAATGCAATCACATCACGAATAGAAGTAGCCCCTGTCATAAGCATAACTAAGCGGTCTAAACCAATCGCCATACCACCATGCGGCGGCGCACCATATTTCAACCCATTTAATAAATGGCCGAATTTTTCTTCTGCAGCCGCTTCATCAATGCCTAACAAAGCAAACACTGCTTTTTGCATTTCAGGTGTATGAATACGAATTGAACCACCACCTAATTCAATGCCGTTTAACACCATGTCGTAAGCACGCGATAAACATCCGCCTGGATTATGCTTAATTTCATCAATATCATTGGTTGATGGTGCCGTAAATGGATGATGAATAAATACCCAACGTCCATCATCTTTTTCAAACATAGGAANATCAACGACCCACAAAATTTGCCAACCAGGTGAAACCAAACCACGATCATGACCAAGCTTGACGCGTAAATTACCAAGTGAATCATTCACAATTTTGGCATGATCAGCACCGAAAAATAAAAGATCGCCAGTTTGTGCTCCAACCCGCTCTAAAATTTGTTTGACGATGTTTTCTGGTAAGAATTTCAAAATCGGTGATTGCAAGCCGTTCATACCTGCAGTCATGTCATTGACTTTAATGTACGCCAAGCCCTTGGCACCAAAAATGCTGACGTATTGTGTGTAATCATCCAGCTCTTTACGGCTTAATTCTGCGCCGCCTGGTAAACGTAATATTGCCACACGGCTTGCAGGATCATTGGCCGCCTGTGAAAACACTTTAAAATCGACTTCTTTTAATAAATCTGCCACATCCACCAATTCTAATGGAATGCGCAAATCGGGCCGATCAATACCAAAACGGCGCATGGCTTCTGCATAAGTCATGCGTGGAAATGGATCAGGCAAATTGATTTGCATAATGTCTTTAAATAATTGACGGATTAAACTTTCCATGACCGCTTGTACGTCTTTTTCTTCGACAAAAGACATTTCCATATCTAACTGAGTAAATTCAGGCTGCCTATCAGCACGTAAATCTTCATCGCGGAAACAACGCACGATTTGATAATATTTGTCTAAACCTGCGACCATTAGTAACTGCTTAAAAATCTGAGGTGACTGTGGCAATGCATAAAAAGCACCGGGATAATTACGGCTTGGCACAAGAAAATCACGTGCGCCTTCAGGGGTTGATTTGGTCAACACGGGCGTTTCAACCTCCACAAAACCTTGCGCCTCAAAATGATCACGGATGATATGATTGATGCGGGCACGCAATTGGATGTTGGCATTCATTTCAGGCCGGCGTAAATCCAGATAACGATAGCGCAAACGAATTTCTTCACCTAATTCTTGATATTCATCAATTCGGAACGGCACCGGTTCTGAACGATTGAGAACAGTGATGCTATCAACCAAGACCTCAATTTTGCCAGTAGCAATATTAGTATTCATCGTGCCTTCTGGACGCAAACGGACTTTTCCGCTCAACGAAACGACAAATTCATTACGCAAACTTTCAGCGACAGAAAAAGCCACAGGATTATCACGGTCAAATACTATCTGCACCAATCCAGTACGGTCTCGCAAATCGACAAAAATAACTTGCCCATGATCACGACGGCGGTGGACCCAACCACACAATACAACTTCTTTATCGAGCAATACTTCAGTAACTTGACCACAATAGTGACTTCGCATAACTATCTTTCCTAGGTTAAATTTTTATTTGGTTTCTGTCGGCATTTCCTGCGTTGATAATTTTTCTTTGATCGAATCAGTCGGCAACATCACGCCCAAAGAAATCACCATTTTCAACGCATTTTCTACGGACATATTCAATTCAATGGTGTCTTTTTAGGTGCCATCATTAAAAAACCAGAAGTGGGATTGGGTGTTGTTGGAATAAATACCGTCACTAATTCCTCACCAATTTTAGTTTGTGCTTCCTTAAAACCAGACCCGGTTTGAAATGCAATGCTCCACATATCACGATGGGGAAATTTTACTAATAATACTTTTTTGAATGATTCGCCTTCGGAGGATAAAACAGTCTGTACAACTTGTTTAGAACCCGAATAAATCGAACGCACCAACGGTATTTTGGCCAACAAAGCCTCACCTATAGTGACAATTTTATTGCCTACAATATTAGTCAATAAAATACCGGTCACCAAGACAATAATTAACGTAAATAAAATGCCTAATCCAGGTATATGAAATCCAAGCAAATTGTCAGGTTGATAAGCGGCTGGCAAAAGCTCCAATGATTTATCCAGCAAATCTGCTAAAACCAATGACTAGCAGTGTTACCCAAATTGGGACCCAGACCAACAGACCAGCAATAAAATAACGACGTAACATAATTAATACTCAACCTTCAGGTTAATGAATCCGGTCACTCTTTCTTATCAGAATCAGCCGGTTTGTCTGCCTTATTTTCCGTGGCTTTGGTGCTTTCATCCTTAGACTTGGGCTTATCTTTATAATCTGTGGCATACCACCCACTGCCTTTTAATTGAAACGCTGGCGCCGAAACCAGCCGCTGTAGTTTAGAAGCACCACAGGCTGGGCAAGTTTCTAGTGCAGGCTCACTGATTTTTGGAATGCCTCTAAATGATGGCCACATTGTTGGCAAGCATATTCATAAATTGGCATTTTACACCCCTCTCGTTTAGTATTCGATTTAAGAAACGACCCCTTGGCAGAACACTATAGGGATCAACTTAATAAAAACGTGATTGCGAGAAGCATAGCGACAAAGCTATCCAGCAGCCGAGACCGTATGGATGGCTTCGTCGCTATGCTCCTCGCAATGACACCCTTATATTCTGATACAACAGTGTCTTTTATTAAACACTGTGCATCCTTAAGTTGACGCCCATGAGCTGAACGCAGCACAACGCTTTCCTTGATGCGCATTGTGGGGATTGATTGATAAATCAGGTGATTTTAACTTACCTGGGAAAATAAGGAACCAAAAATCCCATGGACCGTAGTATATTGATTACTGGCTGCTCCAGTGGCATCGGCCTTTGCGCCGCGGAGACATTAAAGTCCCGCGGTTATCGTGTCTTTGCGACTGCCCGCAAAGCAGAAGACGTCGCCAAACTGGCAGCCCAAGGCTTCGACAGTCTGGCATTAGATTTAAACGACCCGTCCAGCATTAAAAATGCCGTGGCTGCTGTGTTAGCACAAACAGGCGGCGCCCTAACGGCACTGTTCAATAATGCCGGATACGGCCAGCCAGGCGCGATTGAGGATTTGTCGCGCGACGTACTACGCGAACAATTTGAAACTAATGTCTTCGGCTTGATGGAACTAACCAATTTAATCATTCCCGTGATGCGTGCTCAAGGCCATGGGCGGATTGTACAAATGAGTTCAATCCTTGGTGTTGTTGCCATGCCCTACCGCGGCGCTTACAATGCATCCAAATTTGCGTTAGAAGGTTTAAGTGACAGCTTGCGATTAGAATTACGTGGCTCAGGAATTTATGTTTCCAGCATTTTGCCAGGGCCTATTGTCAGTCGGTTTCGCGATAATACGCTGAATGTGCATCGTTTTAAAATTGACACAGAGCATTCAGTCCACAAAGAAGCCTATGCGCAATTAGTACGTAATACCCAAGCAACCAAAGATAAGGCATTATTTACTTTGCCACCGAGTGCTGTCGTTAANAAGTTGATACATGCATTAGAAAGCCCGCGACCAAAGCCACATTATTATGTCACTGTCCCAGCACATGTGTTGAGCGGATTAAAACGAATTTTGCCCACTCGCGCGATGGATTGGATAATAGAGCAAATTAGTAAAATTGAAACTAAAACTTCTAAGGAATAAATGTATGCGTTTGAGCCAATATTTTTCGTGACGTTAAAAGAAGTCCCTGCTGATGCTGAAATTGTCAGTCATCAATTGTTATTGCGGGCTGGCATGATACGTAAACTGGCGAGTGGTCTATATACTTGGTTGCCACTGGGGCTGCGAGTATTNAAAAAAGTTGAAAATATTATTCGCGAAGAAATGAACCGGATTGGTGGGATTGAAGTTTTAATGCCTGCAGTGCAGCCTGCTGAATTGTGGCAAGAGTCCGGCCGTTGGCAACAATATGGGCCGGAATTATTACGAATTTATGACCGGCATGAGCGTGAATTTTGTTTCGGCCCAACTCATGAAGAAATTATTACGGATCTAGTACGCCGCGAAGTACGCAGTTATAAACAATTACCATTGACGCTGTATCAAATTCAAACCAAATTTCGTGACGAGATCCGGCCACGGTTTGGTATTATGCGGGCACGTGAATTTTTAATGAAAGATGCTTATTCATTTCATGAAACAGTTGATTCATTACAACAAACTTACGTGGCCATGTACGATGCTTATTCCCGTATCTTCAATCGTCTTGGGTTAAAATTCCGTGCTGTGCAAGCAGATACCGGCAGTATTGGCGGCAGCNNTTTTCATGAATTTCAAGTATTGGCCAACTCAGGTGAAGATTTAATTGCCTACAGTGATAATAGTGATTACGCTGCCAATATTGAATTGGCAACTGCATTAGTACCCAACGGTGCCCATCCTGCACCCACTGCGGCCATGAAAATGGTTGAGACACCAGGAAAATATACCATAGATGCCGTCTCTAAATTTTTACATAAGCCACCGCAACAATCTGTCAAAACATTACTGGTGGCTGGCACTGAAACCGAAATTGTCGCTCTAATTTTACGTGGTGACCATGAATTAAATGCTATCAAAGCCCAAAAATTGCCCCAAGTGGCCAATCCATTGCGCATGGCTGCTCCNGGAAAAATTCGCGAAATTATCGGCTGTGATCCAGGTTCGATTGGCCCAGTCGGCTTAAAAATTCCAATGATCGTTGATCGTGATGCAGCAATGTTGTCGGATTTTGTTTGTGGCGCCAACCAAAATGATCAGCATTATATTAATGTGAATTGGGAACGTGATGTGTCATTGCCTGAAGTGGCAGACTTGCGCAACGTGATTGAAGGCGATTTAAGCCCTGATGGCAAAGGCAAATTATTGCTAACACGGGGCATTGAAGTCGGACATATTTTTCAATTGGGCGAAAAATACAGCGCAGCCATGGATGCAAAAGTATTAGATGAAAATGGCAAAGCAGTGACCATTATTATGGGAACTTACGGTATTGGCGTCTCACGGGTGGTTGCTGCAGCAATTGAACAACATCACGATGAGTACGGCATTATCTGGCCTGATGCAATGGCGCCATTTCAAATTGCATTATTACCGATGAATTTGCATAAATCTTATCGCGTAAAAGAAGTCTGTGATCAATTATATGCTGACTTACAAGCGGCTGGCTTTGAAGTGTTATACGATGACCGCAAAGAACGGGCCGGTGTGATGTTTGCAGACATGGACTTAATTGGCATTCCACACCGTATCGTTATTGGTGAACGTGGCCTGGACAATAACACCGTTGAATACAAGCCCCGGCGTGGTGATAACATTGAGACGATTGAATTAAAGAATGTGGTGCAATTCTTAAAAGATACAGTCAATAAATAAGAGTTGTCATTGCGAGTTGATGTACCCCACAAATTTTTATGTAAGCAGTTGAATTAATTACTTACTAGTCCTTCTCGTCATCCCGCGGTCTTCGCCGCGGGATGATGGAATTTATTTTTATACCTTGAGGGAAATACTTAATCTTTACAACAATGAGGAAATTAATTCTAGATAAATCTGCTCTGCAAAACGGAACAATCAACTTACATTTTAGATTTTCGTAACGCCACTTGTTCAACGTAACGCTTCACAATACTACTTCCACGCGCCAACGCCCATCTTGTCAATAGATAATTTAACAAAGTGAACAATGCAACTAAAAAAATCAAAGCCCCAATTGCTGCCAAGGCTTTCCGGTCACCTTGCAAGGCCTGCGGCAATATTTCTTGCCATAATTTGGTAACCAATATTAAGTTCAACACCAACAAGAGAATCGTTGAACCCCAGGCCAATTTCTTATGTTGTAATACCATTTGTTGCGGATATTTTTCTCTGACCATAGCGCAAATAAATAGCCGCCTAAAAATACACCCACAATATTAGTAATATAATCAGCTAAATTAGCCGCTTTTAAAAAATTTCCTGTCGCATCAGCTGCAAATCGTAAAACCAACATCATGATGATTTGCAGTAAAACTAATATCAATAATGCCCAAGTAAATTTTAGCCTTTTCTCAGTCATAAGATCCATTAACTCGTCACACCCACAGACTCTGGTAAGCCTAAATGTTCATTTGACAATAAAAATATTTTATCCCAGTCTACAGTCACATCACGTTTTGCCAATACATCATTGACTGTTGCAACGATCAAGCCTTTATCGACACTGTATTGAGCTTGGTCTTCTTGCAACGGCATATGAGACTCGACATACAATTTACCGTTAAACCATCCCGCTTTATACGGTTCATTAATGATACGTACTGGCGTACCCACTTTGGTTAAAGAAAATAGCTGCTCAATATCTTCGGGATACATGCGGATACAACCGGAACTACTGCGACGACCAACTGTCGATGGATCCACTACCCCGTGAATCAAATAAGTAGGTTGAGACAAACGCATCATATAATCGCCCAAGGGATTATCTGGGCCCGGTGGAATTTGATTAGGCAAGATGAATCCTTTGGCGGCTAACTCAGCATGCACTGCCGGTGGAATGTGCCAGGTAGNGTTTCTCTTTTTCTGAATAATTTTCATCTCACCCAATGGCGTGCCCCAATCTTGGACCCCAATACCAATGGGATAAGTCATGACAACCTTTTGATGCGGCGGAAAATAATATAATCGCAATTCAGCTACATTGACCACAATGCCTTTACGCGGCACATTGGGCAAAACATAAGCACTCGGAATCACTAGCGCTGTGCCTGGTTTTAGGTTGCTTGGGTCCACTTCGGGGTTGGCTTCTAACAAGCCAGTATATGTTACTTCAAAGTGTTGGGCGATTTTGGGGATATCATCACCAGGCTGGGTAATGTAGGTTTGAATTTTACCGACAATATCATTGCCATGACTTGGCAAAGGCAATGTTTGCGCATTGGCAGCTCCCCGCTATCATAAGTGCGAAGCATAAACCAAGCCCGTAATAAAAAAACCGAATGCCTCTCTGCATAATTCCCCCTAATTACTGTGCAATTGTTCTTTCGTCAATGGCAACACATGGTGCTCCCTGGGTGTCGTCAACACGGCGCTAACCACTGCCCCCAAAGAATGATTATCCAACAAAGATAGATCCACACCAAAAATATCGGCATAGCAGACAAGGCGCCATATAATAGCCGGTAATTGGTAAAATGGCTGATATAAAGTCCAAATCCTTGTTTTGCCAATTCGAACAGTATACTACCGACCACCCCACCGATAAAAGCATGTTTAAACCGCACCTTACAATTGGGGACAGCTAAATACAACACCGTGAACGTCATCAATGCTCCTAAATAAGGCAGTACAATGTTTAACAGTTTCTTTAGCCATTCTAAATGTGACGCTTTGGCAATAAACGGTAAACCTGTCAATGACTTACTTACCAACATACCAGTACCAATTAGGAGGGGCGCCAAGGTCAATACAGCCCAATATAATAAAAATGCGGCAATAAATCGGCGTGGTTTTTNGACGCGCCAAATCATATTAAATGCCTGCTCCATGTTAAAAACCATTAATACAGCTGACACTAATANGTAAAAAGTGCCAATGGCCGATAATTTCGATGCTTGTTGGACAAAAGTACTCAAGTGCTCCTGAATCACTTGCGCTGAGGTAGCGACAAAATTTTCAATGACAAATATTTGGACTTTATCGGCAGTGTGCTGAAAAATAGGAAATGCGGACAAGACGATAAAGCTCAACGTCAGCAATGGAACAACCGACAATAATGTTGTAAACGCCAATGCCGCCGCCCGAGTAGAACAACCATCACGACGAAACCGTCGCCAAATTTCGGCCAAAAGATACCAAGTCCAGCGAATTTTGTGGCTAATTTTGTGACGCAGATGACGCAAGAATTTAGCAAATGGCATTAAACTAGGTTCCAAACAAAAGGTGATGGTACAAAGAAAATTTAATTGCGTCTATACCCATTACACCTCAAAATGCGAAGTTTAAGTTTCAGATTGCAAGCAGTTGTCGCGTTCTGATTGAGCAAAACACGAAGAATAGTCACCCTATTTTGAGTATTTTGCGATTGAAGAACGTGGCGAATGCGGCGCAAGATGAGCCTTACACTTCGCATTTTGAGTGTAATGGTACAATAGCGTTGAAAACGTAATGTTGTATTCAGATAAGCATTGCAGCAATCCATGAGGCTCGGGTTTGCTGGATTGCCACGTCGCTACGCTCCTCACAATCTGATGTATCCCCACGAATTTTTAGGTAAGACAAATCAGCGAGTTCGAAAGAAAGGGCGTAAAAACTAGCAGGTTGTTATTGCTGTCAAGATTAAGTATTTCGCTGAAGGTAAATCCCATCATCCCGCGGCGAAGACCGCAGGAACCAGGGCTATTCTGCGGAGTGCGTATTGCCTGATGGATCCCGCGGTCTTCGCCGCGGGATGACGGAGGGCTAGTAAGCAATCAATTCAATTACTTACATAAAAATTCGTAGGGATACATCAGCTCACAATGACGCTTTCTGAAAAATTGCTCCTACAAAGCTATCTAGTAATCCAGTATTGTATTTTAATAGTTCTTTAACCTAACTGGGTTAAATTCAAATTTTATTGCGGAATTAAATAATGCCTTCCACCAGCCAATTATTGACAATCTTATCACCGGATCACAACAATATATCTTGCCAACAAAGCAGCGCAACCAATATATTGACTGCGCCCCTGGCTTTACCACCCAACATGACGCCTGTTCTCACCAGCCAATATATCTCTGAGCGTATCTTTGGGCCAGCCAAAGCATGCAATCAAGTCACCTACATCACCGAAACTTTATTACAAAGCTCACTTGAAGTCAGTGAATATGTCGAAATGGTGTACCGTCAAATCCTAGATTTTAAAATTATTGTATTAACGGAAGACCAAATTGGAAGCGAACTCGAAAGATTTATAAACATTCAAAAACCCGCTTGTTATTTTGCATCAACTCACACAATGTATATCTTAAACACGGCTTTACAAACGCTCTCATTTGCCAAAAACCTGGACTTCATCAGGCACGAGTTTAAACATGCTGCTACTAATGCAGCGCTGTCTATATTATCCGGTGGAAAATATCAAACCAGTCATTTTTGTTATTATCCACTGAACGATATACAAAAGGAATACGTCAAGGCATGCATCAAAGCCGGTGACAAAAATGTGTTTGAACTAAAAACTACTTATCTTAGAGACATTAGACAAGCTCGATTCAGAAACAAAATCTCATTTACAAGATTTGCGCTCAGCGCTGCAAGATGAATACGAGCAATATTACTTGACCCAAGACAAATTCTCTCTCAATAGAATGCAGCTTAGAGAAATTCAAAAATATCAGGGAAAACCTCTGGAAACTGGTGACATTATCAATTTTGACCGAAAAACCTTAGAATTTTCCAGTGGGAACCCAATGGCTCCCGTGTATGGAAACGTACATATTGACAGCGTAACCCATTTTCCAACCCATTCAACAGTCATTTTTACTTTTCAAGATCCCTTATTTGCAGCAATCTATTTTATTGAATCCCATCAAAAATTATATAGCAACTTTTCTTCACATGATCTATCTGAAGGGATGCACACCTTTTCGGAAGTGTCCCTACTCATTTTATCAAATTATTTTTCGAGATTTCTACGAATACACAACAACATTAATTAATTCGAACAAGCAGCAACCACCAATACAAACACCTGCTTTTCTCGAATACACAACACTGGAAGAATCGCTTGATACGGAAGCCAGAAACAGTATTGAAAACTTCGATATTTTTCTTAAAGAGTTTAGCCACGATGATTGGCTGGGCATAGTGGATTATTTTTTTGACAAAGGTGAATTTAATATTGTCAGGTCTGGCTTGGAAAAGATGAGACAACATGGAATAAATACCAAAGGTGCCAATTTATTACAGGCACGCGTCGAATACCAAGACAATAATCTAAAAGCAGCTGCCACCTTTTACAAACGCGCGGAAAAACAAGGAGCTATATTGAATAACGAAGACCGGCTCCACTATTCTGAAGCATTATATTATGTGGGGCTGCCAAAATCAGCGAAAAACAACAGAATAAAGCCAAGCAATCACAGCAAAATCTTCATCAATTTTGGCTAGAAGACTATAACTGTATATCAGAACAGGAACAGGAACCCGAAGCAGCGTTAGCATTGGCTGAAACACAACATCACACGTTGTAAAGTGATCATCTTGATGATGCTTTATGGCTAATGATATTGCCCATACTTCTCTCCTTTGGTTATCCCTCATAGCATTGCCGCTCCGACAAAGCCGCAAGGAAATCTAGTTTTATTTAAAAAATAAGGCATGCTAGCATTTTTAAAACTCTGTTTAATCAGGATAGAATGATGTCGACGCCTTCTGCTTATGTACTCGTGCTTTATTATAGCCGCCATGGCGCCACTGCAAAAATGGCTGATTTTATTGCCCGTGGCATTGAACAAGTCCCTAGCATAGAAGCCCGGGTGCGAACAGTGCCTCCGGTTTCTCCGACCACAGAAGCGACCGACAAACCCATTCCTGAATCAGGGCCTCCCTATGCCACTTTGGCAGATTTGGAGCATTGTGCTGGTTTAGCATTAGGCAGCCCTACTCGTTTTGGCAATATGGCCGCGCCAATGAAATATTTTTTAGATACTACTAGCGGGCTTTGGTTGTCTGGCAAATTAACTGGCAAACCTGCTGCGGTTTTTACCTCAACTTCTAGTTTACACGGCGGCCAAGAAAGCACTTTATTAAGTATGATGCTGCCTTTATTGCATCATGGCATGGTGTTACTCGGATTGCCTTATACCGAACGCGAACTAATGACCACAGACAAAGGTGGCACACCTTATGGCGCTAGCCATTTAGCAGGCACGGATAGTAATTATGCTATTAGCGCCACAGAGCAAAGTTTATGTATTGCCCTTGGAAAACGATTGGCCACTATTGCTGCCAAATTAAGCGGCTAAAGTTGCTTTGACAAACGGAACCGTCAAACGCCGCTGCGCTGCTAACGAAGCACGGTCTAAGATGGCCAAACTGGAAAATAACAACACCATGTCACGCGAATAATGCGCCAATAAAAATTTGGCGACTTCTGGCGACAATTCTAGACCACGCAACTGCGCCCGCTTTTGTAATGCAAATACTTTTTGTTCATCATTCAATGGCACCACTTGAAACACTACACTTGCAGCTAAGCGAGACTGCAAATCCGCTAAAACACAGGGAAGTTGTCGTGGTGGCATTGAGGCTGCAAATAATAATTTGCCACCTGACACGGAATGTAACCGATTATATAAATGAAACAAAGCCACTTCCCACTCTTTATGCCCCATCACCGCATCAATGTCATCCAAACACACTAACTGAAAAGCTTCTAAATTCTCGATGCTATCGGGTGTCAATTGTGGTGTTGCTAAAGAAAGATAAAAAACCATTTGCTGTTGTTGTGACAATGCATGACAACATGCCTGCAACAAATGACTACGGCCAGCACCTAAACCACCCCATAGAAAAACATCTTGTTGTTGCGATGAAGACAAAAATTGTTCTAGAAAATTAATGACAGCCTTGTTGTCGCCCTCATAAAAATTATGAAAGGTTGTGTCTTCACGCAATTGAACAGGTAATGGTAACTGCGCAATCATTGGCTAGCTTGTGCTGGAGGCATAGCTGAGGTTGGCGCAGCAGTAGTCGGCACCTTGTTCACTGCTGTTGACGGTGGCGACCAGCGATAAGTAGGAGTGGCATCGACATTGCTGGTCTGCTCTGTTGGAGCTGGGCTTGTTTGCTCTGCTACCAATTGTTGACTAACACTCAATGCTTGAATCAATGCATTCTGCCCACCGGTGGTAGTGACATCTACAGTAATATCTTGCGGATTGACGTTGACCACTGCTACATCATTGACAGGGGACAATGTCCGCAAGTAATTAGTTACTGCTGCATAATCATCAATACCATTAACATTCGTGATACGTAAGCGCACTACTTGTTTATTGCCACCTGCCGACAACACTTGTGATTGCGAACTAATAATGTTGCTTAAATTAGTCATCAGTCTATCGATAATCTGTGCTGGACTATCACCTGTCAACTGCCAATGTTGTACTGTACCATCCATTTCTAACAACCAATTACTGTCCCATTGCTGCCCCCTAGGAGTGAATGACCCCAGCAAAACACTGTTAGCACCATAACGTTGTGCCGCTGCAATGGCACCACTAGGATTTAAATTTTGCACATCAGCTACAGAGACATCATTCATGTCCTGCAAATCCATCAACGGCAATAAAATATCAACGTTATGATTTTTAGCACTGGATTGTAAGTTACCAACAACAGGGTTATCGACATTAGCGCCTAAAATAATAGTGTTTTGTTGTGATGGTATTGTCACCCAGACTAATGTTAAACGATGTTGTTTGCCTGCAAATGGTACTTGTGCATTCTGTAGTAGCTGGTTGATTCCATCTGCATCAAACTTCACTTGTAATACTAATTGGTTTTTATTATCAGGCCCTGGAGTAGTGTAATAACTATAACTGACAACATAGTTAGCGGCATTTTTAATTCTTTCTGAATTTTGGGCGATTTGGCAACATCATCATTGCCGCTGATTTTGCTCAATACTTGGGTTAATGCCCCTGGCACTGCCCGTTGCCACTCTTCAGGAGACTGATCGGTCACGGGATAATCCGTTTGATACAAAGAATTCTCTTGGGCACTGAAAGCAGACATAGCAAAACAACTGACGATGAATAATAGACACAAACGAAAATATTTCATGTAGTTTCAACCTATATAAATTGCCAAAAAATATCACTCACTGTCGCTATGAGGCATAAAACTTATTTCCCAATGACCGACATATAATTGATCTTCCACGGGCCAACACCTGTAATTTGTAACACTGTTTCTTCATTGGTCCAACCAAAATGAGGCACACCTGCCGGAATTGCTACAAAGCTGCCAGCCACCAGTTTCATGCCTTTTTCTCATCAAAATGCTTACCAACTCCCAGGTATAAGGAACCTGAAATTACGGTATCCTGCTCTAATCCTGGATGGGTATGGGCCAATACTTGATAATTGGCAGGAAATTTTAAACGTATAGTAAATGGCCCTGCTTTATTAGGATCACCATAAAGTATGGCTCGTTTTACACCAGGCAATCCCTCTACTTTTTGCCATACCAGATTATCAGGTACGGTAGTGATGCTTTTTTGGGATGGGTCTTCCTTGGCAGTGGTTGCAGTTGCGGCCAACAGACTGCTCGTAGTCAATAAAAGATGCTAAAAGGGCGGCTTTTATGGATTGCATGGTTATAGTCCTCTGGTTATCCCTGAATGCTAGCTTACAGCAGCTTGAATTTTAACAGTAAAATACTTGGCCGCAAACAAGGCTGATGATAACTCACGATATACTCGAAGCGGATGGGTCTTAGGTGTTCTAACATCCCATCCGCTTCGAGTATAGAACAAAAAAATGGCAAACCTCTTTCACCGTCCCTCGGGATCCAGTAGAATACTCTGCTTTACTTCGATGTCTAAATGATGAAAACCACCATACACCAACCCCTTAATTATAAATCTGCTGGCGTTGATATTGATGCCGGTGCCGCTCTGGTTGAAAAGATTAAACCTATGGCAAAAGCCACTCAACGCCCTGAGGTGTTGGCCAGTATTGGCGGCTTTGGTGCCTTATTTGAATTGCCCCTACACCGCTACCAACAGCCGGTGCTGGTATCGGCCACCGACGGNGTAGGCACCAAATTAAAACTCGCTTTTGCTATGCAACGCCATCACACCATTGGCATCGATCTAGTAGCTATGTCAGTCAACGACGTCATTGTCCAAGGCGCAGAACCCTTATTTTTCTTGGATTATTATGCCACCAGTAAACTGAATGTGAATGTCGCCAGCAGCGTAATTGCAGGCATTGCTGAAGGTTGCCGACAAGCCGGTGCAGCATTGATTGGCGGTGAAACTGCAGAAATGCCAGGCATGTATAACGGCGATGACTACGATCTTGCAGGCTTTTGTGTCGGTATCGTTGAAAAAAGCGCCATTATTAATGGCAGCCAAGTTGCTCCTGGCGATGTATTAATTGGCATTAAGTCCTCTGGACCACATTCTAATGGTTATTCTTTGATTCGAAAAATTCTCGAAGTTCACAATACCGACCTCACCATGCCGTTTGAGCAGCAGACCCTTGGCGATGCATTATTGGCACCTACTCGAATTTATGTAAAACCATTACTGCAGCTCTTTCAAGAGGTTTCAGTCCATGCCTTGGCCCATATTACCGGCGGTGGCCTGTTAGAGAACCTGCCTCGCGTACTGCCAAACTATACCCAAGCAGTTATTGACCCACGCAATTGGCCATTACCTAGCATTTTTGAATGGTTACAAAACTACGGTAAACTGTCTCAAACCGAAATGTTTAGGACGTTTAATTGTGGTATTGGGATGGTAGTATGCGTAGCAGAAGATGACGTAGACACGGCATTACGAGTATTAGCTAATACCGGAGAAAAAGCGATTGTGATTGGCAGTGTTGAAACCAGCTCTAGCGAAACCCCAAGTGTTAGATTAATCTAATGGCAAATCTTGTTGTTCTAATATCANGGCAATGGCTCTAATTTACAAGCCATCATTGACGCAGTGGCCGCCGGCAAAATTGCTGGTCGGATCAGTGCGGTGATTAGTAATCGCGCTGATGCTTACGGCTTAGTGCGCGCCCAACAAGCCAATATTCCAACGGCAATTATTTCAGCTCGTGATTTTGCCGATCGCGTGACTTATGATCAAGCATTGCAACAGTGTATTGATCAATACCAACCCAGTTTAGTGGTATTAGCAGGATTTATGCGAATTTTAGGCCCCGCATTAGTACAACATTATGCTGGCCGCTTGCTCAATATTCATCCTTCTTTATTACCAAAATATCCTGGTTTGAATACCCATCAACAAGCTCTGGCGGCTGGCGATACCGAACACGGCGCCACAGTACATTTTGTGACTGAAACCCTCGATGGGGGCCCCATTATTGCTCAAGCTAGCACGACTATTGCTCATCATGATGATGTGACTGCCTTGCAAACCAAAGTCCACCAACTCGAACACCAACTTTATCCCCAAGTAATCCAATGGCTGGTGAGTGGCCGCATTCAGCTCAAAGGCAACATAGTTTTCTTTGATGGCCATGCTGTCCCGCCTGAAGGGATCCAATATACCACTGTCACCGCATAAGAGCGTCGCATGAGTTTTTATTAATTCCTGGCAAAGTAAAACCTGAGCATTGGATACGCGCCATTCATGCCATAGCACCGGATATTCAAGTTGAGGTATGGCCTGAAGTCAAAGACCCCGAAGCTGTAGAATTTGCTGCAGTATGGCGTTANCCCCAGGGTGAATTACAAAAATATCCTAATTTAAGATGTATTTCTTCGATTGGTGCTGGCGTTGAACAAATCCTTAGCGACCCCTACCGCCCACCTGTCCCAGTCGTCAGAGTGGTTGATGAATTGCTCAGCCGTGATATGACGCAGTATGTGGTATGGGCGGTGCTTGATCACGTCAGAAAAATGGCCGTTTACCGGCGCCAACAACAGCAGCACCAATGGAAACCTTATGGGGCACCCACAGAGTGCCAAGTTGGCATTTTAGGTTTAGGAGAGCTTGGTAAAACTGCTGGACAGGCATTGCAGGAACTAGGGTTTTTAGTATCTGGCTGGAGCCGTCATCAGAAAGAAATACCCGGTATTGCTAGTTATTATGGCAACGATCAATTNAGCACCTTTTTAAAACAAATTGCCGTATTAGTTTGCATGCTGCCCCTGACTCCCGCCACAAGTGGGATATTAAATGCTAATTTGTTTAAACAATTGCCACCAGGTGCTTACCTTATTAATGTTGCCCGTGGTGGCCACTTGATAGAAACAGATTTATTGGCCGCTATTGATAGTGGCCAGCTATCAGGCGCCTGCCTGGATGTGTTTAATACTGAACCATTGCCAGAAAATAGCCCACTGTGGTCACACCCTAAAATTACTATTACCCCTCATATTGCCAGCGTAACCAACCCTACTTCTGCTGCTAAGCAACTGGTTGCCAATTATCGGCGGGCATTGGCAGGTGAACCCTTGCTAAACCTGGTTAATCTAGACTTGGGTTATTAAGAAGGGTGTTAAATTTAATAGAAGGGCAGACCAAGCACAGAGGCATCTGCCCTAGATAACTTCCTTCAGCACAAACTTGGCATCATGCCGTTAGACTTGCTATAATCAATACAATTCAACGATTTACCAGGATGTAGACAATGGTCAAATCAGAACTCATCAATACCATTTCGGCCAAGCAGCCCGGCCTCTCCATCAAAGATGTCGAGCTCAGCGTCAACCAAATTATCGAACGCATGAGTGAAGCCCTAAGCCAGGGTGACCGGATTGAAATTCGTGGCTTTGGTAGCTTTTGCTTGCACTATCGGCCACCACGCAATGCTCACAATCCAAAGACCGGTGAAAAAGTGGCCACTATCGGTAAATATACTCCCACTTTAAACCAGGAAAGAGATGCGCGAAAGGGTCAATGCTAGCTATGGCACCCCCATTCGACATGCCCATGACAACGATGAAGATTAATGCAGGCTGTTACCTTTGCCGCTCCTGGCTCAGCGGAGGTTCTGCAGATTTCTGAGGGCTCCCAACCCATTCCAGGTCCAGAGGAGCTACTGGTAAAAGTCCATGCTGCCGGTGTCAACCGCGCTGATATCCAGCAACGGCTAGGCAATTATCCCCCACCGCCTGAACACTCTCCTATTCTTGGTCTTGAAATTGCAGGCGAAGTGGTTGCCTGTGGCACAGCAGTCAAAGATTACCGTCCCGGTGATAAAGTATTTGGCCTGGTTAATGGCGGTGGCTATGCTGATTATTGTGTCATCGACTATCAAGTCGCCATGCCAATTCCTGCTACCTATTCCTATATTGAAGCAGCTGGGATTGCTGAAGTTTTTCTGACAGCAGAAGTTAGCATAATTGAATTGGGTGAACTNCAAAAAAATGAAGTGCTCTTAATCCATGCGGGAGCCAGCGGAATTGGCACAGCGGCCATTCAAATGGCAAAACAAATTGGCGCTACAGTGTTAGTGACTGTCGGTTCTGAATTAAAGCAACACCGCATGCTTGCGTTAGGAGCGGACAGAGCTATCAATTATCATCAGGAAAATTTTTCAACCGTTATTAAAGAACTGTTTCCCACAGGCATAGATGTTATTTTGGATCCGATTGGTGGTGATTATTTCTCACGAAATTTGCAATGTTTAGGCACCGGCGGCAGATTAGTGCAAATTGCTGCATTAAAAGGCAATCCAACTGAATTATCACTTGGCCGAATCATCATGAAACGCCTGCAAATTAAAGGAAATAGTATGCGCAACCGCAGCTTAGCAGACAAACGCGCCATCACTGCTCGTTTTAAACAACATTGGTTACCCTTGCTCGCCAACAAAAAGTTACAGCCCATCATTGATACCGTATTNTCCATTAGAAGCCGTACAAAAGCCCACCAATATCTTGAATCCAATCGCACTATTGGCAAAGTTATTTTGACTATTGGAACTCTTTAAAAAGTAAATTCCGTTCTTCAGTCTCATCAGGAATTAATAAAGAATATATTTGTCATCCCACCCGATCCATGAGTATTCTATAGAGTATGTAAATCGCATAAGAGATCTCGCAGTCAAGCTGCGAGATGACGATAACGCCAAAAAGCGTTCAATAATACTGATAAACTTAGTTAAGTTGAAACTTTTAAAGTTAACCTAGCCATTACAATTAATAGAACCCTAGCGCTTCTACCTCATTTTGCACACCTGCTTTTACAGATTTCTCGATTAAAGTGTCTAGTTGTGTCGGATAATCAATACTATCTAGGCGAGCTAATACCTTTAATTCATGCTTAGCATGACCTACTAATTTTGAAACAAAATCTTGTTTATACTTCAATTGATCATACTTTCTTTTCTCTGTATTTTTCAGGGTTGTTGTTTCATTGTACCATGTATTTAATTGTTGCATGGTCTCCTTTGGCATTAAATAACAACAAAAAGATACCAAGAACTCTGTCTTACTAGCTTCAACAGCCCCAGTCTTAAGCATCAGAAAGCAACGTGATACTTGACCTTGCAAAGTCATTGCAAATTTATCTTTAAGTTCCGGTTCTGCTTCTAATTCTAATAAAGAAGAAATCAATTTGACCAAAGCATAGATAAAAGGCAACTGTAACTCATTGGCCATGTCGGCTTGCAATACTTGGTTAAACAGTAAGCTAGCATGTGAAACCATAGTGGTTAATTTATTTTCATAATTAATGCGCAAGGTTTGCATCACTGGCCCAAAAACTGGAAAACCTTTATGGTCACGTTGCAAATTGATATGACTTAATAAGGCTAAATTCTTATAGATTGAATAAATATGATTGATCAAAGTATGTGATGAACCGCTAACAGTATTGCTAAGGCTTTTGTCAGGATGTTTTTTAACTTCTGAGAGCATCTCTCGCACCACCCTCAAAGTATTCTGTTTAACCAATATATTGCAATTAAAAACTTCACCTTTAATCGAGTGAGAATCATCGTCTAAGTTCAACCTTGTTGCATTATTATTGTTGTTTCCAGACGATGAACTCTTGCTTGCAAAAACCGCGTTATATACGTTGATAAGCAAGTCTTTATGATGAGTAGTCATCTCTAACATAAAACTATGCGTCTTTCTCTCTAGATTGGTCAATTGAATGAAAACCTCTGGAAAATAGTATTCTTTATGCATCAAGACAATTCTTTCGTAGATCTCTTTTTTACAATGATTTTGTAAAAGGAACCATGACCAAGGAATAAAACACTTCTGTCAAAAACTGCTTGAAATTGACTTTCAAAACCGCGTCATTGTTCTCAACACTCAACATATGGTCTTTTTTATTCCCAAGTTGCTCATCTATGCTTAAAAGCAACTGTGGAAAAACAAAGGTTGCCAAATAATAATATTGCAATACAGAAAATACCTCATCATCATTTTCACCAGGAGACAATCTTTGAGAGATTTTTGATAAATCAAAGCAATATTGGCTGACAACCTGGACCAAGGAACAATCTTATGTGAAACAATTACCTGCATACTCGTATCAAGCCAATTAGATAGCCGATCAAAAAACTGTTGATCTAAAACTTTTTCGACTTGAATATAGTTTTCAATCTCTTTAATCACTGTATTAAAGAAAGACCCTAATGGTTTACTGAGCTGTCCTAAGGTGGCCCCTGTCTCTAAGGAAAATAATGCGCCAAACATTTTGCCAGGAAGAAAAATGTCCCAAAAGTAGACTGTTGACTGTTTGCAATTTCATGCTCTATAAAAACTTCGAGAAGCAAACCAAAGTCACGCTGCGAAAGAGACTGTTGTATCACAGCCAAATAAAATGGAATTTCCCCATTAGAGGCGTACGAAAGTATATTAGCTATATCATATAAATTTAGCCCAAATTCTTGTGTCTCTATCCTTTGCGTGGCAATTAATAACAGTGCATTCAAACGCAACTTTGCAATTATTGGAATTGTTTTAAAATTTTGTCCTAAAAATTTTTCATAAATGGATTTTGCTTGAGTATTTGTTAAGCTTGGCTTAATTTTCATGTGAACCCTCAGATATTCTACTCAAAATGGATTAACTAAGGACAAGACTGGCAGGTTTTATCAAGCAAAAACACAAGTAATGCTATTCCGTGTTTTAGCTTAAAAGCCCACAGAAATTATCGACAGATAAACACTGGCCTCTAAAACTGGCCCATTTTGAATATGATTATGTCCCCAGCAATAACGGTCGCATAGAGTTTCCTATTGGCTCCGCATTGCCCTCCTCCAACTTTTCACTGATCAGCTCATGTAACCGCTTTCTTGCTTGCATGAGAGAGTTTAATACTTTGGCCGACTCCTCCTGAGAAAGCACAGATTTATCGGGATGATATGCTAAAACCAAGCTGCGCCAACGGCGTTTAATATCAGCTAGTGTTGCATTTTCCGACAAACCTAGCGTTTTAAGTGCCTGATTTTTACAAACTTCGAATCTTGCTTTACATTTAACCTCATTTGCTAGAATTTCGTCAAGATTTTCATCTTGTTGTGTTGCCTGCCAAGCAGAAATCTGAGTATAGATTTTTGCCAAAAATAAAGGCCAAAATAAATCACAGCATAATTAACTAAACCAAAAGCAACATTGAATGATGAATTCAAGCAACTTTTTGCTGTGTATTGCAACAATGACTGCACCGCGTAAACAAAAACTATACTACCACAATAAAAAGCCATATAACTCCAATTCAACCCTGATATCACCGCACTAAAAGCCGCTGCTAGTGCCATCGAACAAACTCCACATACCAGATCTAAATTATTGATTACTTTAAATATATTTA
This sequence comes from Coxiellaceae bacterium, assembly GCA_013414725.1. Classification (GTDB taxonomy): domain Bacteria; phylum Pseudomonadota; class Gammaproteobacteria. The sequence continues at coordinate 183,166 of CP058706.1, forward strand.
GATTTAATTGATCAGCAAGATATAATACAGTATCTTTTGTCTCGATACTCCCTTGATTAAGCTATATCCCCAAAATAGGTTGGCGCAACAGACTTGCACCCTGAAATTCAAAATACACCATCATCATACTGAAAATAATTACTGTTAAATTTAGATACTCTTCATCTAATCCTGTATGTGTGATGCGATCTAGCGATTTAATAATAGTTTCTGCTGATCGGTAATATGTCGATTGCAGCCAAAAACGTGCCAAAGCAGAAGTATAATTTTGTTTCCAATCAAGTTTTTAGCTAAATCTTGCATAAAATGGTGATGTTGACGTTGCAACCTCGCCTCTTCCAAACGCAATTCATGTAGCCATTGTTTTGATGACAAGGCTTGTGATGGATTGAATCTTTTTAATAACTCCAGATTGACTATGGGAAAAGATTGCTTTTGTCGGTAACGGGAAAAATGTTGGTACCTCGTTTCATACATAAGTTTTTAAACTTAAAATATGCTTAAAACTCCCAAGTGAAAAATTGTTATCACATTTCACAACTGCCTCAGTAAATGACCTTTGATAGTCTTCAAGCAATAAGATTTTATTCGCAATATCGTATGCTTCAAGATAATAAACACCTAGTTGTTTTGTTAATTCAATATACTTGATATTAACGTTAATTAGAAAAATATACTATTTAATGAACCTAATTTTTTTGATCAGAAAAATATCAATATTTCTTTCAAACACATCCATGGCTAGCAAATTTAACTTTCCAAAGTTATCTGATAATTGATCAAGACAATAGTAAATGACGTGACTAGCTACGGCCGTTTGCATTCTATGTTTTTAGCTTGCTTTATGAGAGAAACTAATAACTGATCTCTTGTATTATATGTTGCTATATCATAGCAACCTTCAACAAACTGATTGTATTCTATAGCCGTATTCAAAGTACGGCTTAATTCTTCAAGCAAATGTTGCTGAATTTTAAAGACCTTGGATTTCGCCTCTAAAAGTGACATGATTGCTCCATGGGGCACTGGCCAGAATGTATTAAATTGTAAGCAAATAGAAGAAAGACACCACTGCCAAACCAACAGTCAGGGTTGATAGATATTTTATTTTGCCAGTGATGATTTTAATCACAACATAACTGATAAAACCAAAGCATACACCGTTGGTAATTGAATAAGTTAATGGCATTGTAAGCGCAGTAATTACCGCAGGCGCGCTTTCAGTGATGTCTGACCATACAATTGATTTTAAGCTTTCACACATGATGCAACCTACAAACAATAATCCTGCGCTTACTGCGTAATTTGGAATAGAACTTGCCAACGGTGAAAATAATAATGATGCCAAAAACAATAAGCCCACCACAACAGCGGTAAGACCCGTGCGGCCACCACTGCGAATTCCAGCAGCGCTTTCAACATAAGCACCGGCAGTAGAGGTGCCCAATAATGCACCAATAATAGTGCTAGCACTGTCTGCCTGCAAAGCCCGTGGCAGGCCACGAATTTTACCGGAGGCTTCAACCAATCCCAATCGTTCAGCAATAGCAATCAATGTGCCTGTACTATCAAAAAATGCGACAAAGAAAAANNATGTGCCCATTGTAATAATAAAGCTCATTTCAAAGATATGCCGCAAATCTAGTGCTAAAAATGTAGGAGCCATACTGGGCGGTTTTGCAAATATCCCGTGATAAGGTGTCACATCAAACGCTATTCCCATAGCACTGACCAATAAAATTCCCCATAAAATAGCACCAGGAACACGGTGATAGTCCATCGCTACAATCAAACAAAATCCAATGAGACACAATATCGGCGGTGCTTCTTTAAAATGATTTAATGTAACGAGTGTATTGGGATCAGCCACAATAATATTAGCATTATGCAAGGCAATGATTGTTAAAAATAAGCCGATGCCTGCTCCTAATGACATCTTTATTGAGTGAGGGATGGCATTGATAATACGTTCTCTGAATCTTGAAAGTGATAAAATTAAAAATAAAATGCCCGACAAAAATACCGCTGTTAATGCAATCTGCCAAGGATACCCTATTTTAATCACTACCGTGTAAGCGAAATAGGCATTGCTGCCCATTAATGGCGCGATTACCACTGGGTAATTAGCATAAAGTCCCATTAAGATGGAACCTATTGCCGCCACTAAACAGGTCGCGACAAATACACTGCCTGCATCCATGCCAGTCTTGCTGAGAATGGCAGGGTTCACAAAGATAATATAGGCAGCCGTGAGAAAACTAGTGATGCCAGCAATGACTTCAGTACGGACGGAAGTTTTATTCTCAGCAAGCTTAAAATATTTATCTAAAATTTGCATACTTAGGTTACTGGCAAGGTCACGCCTTNTTGTCCCTGATATTTTCCACCACGGTCTTTATAAGACACCTCACAAACTTCATCCGCTTCGAGGAAAATCATTTGAGCAACGCCTTCATTTGCATAAATTTTTGCAGGCAAATTAGTGGTGTTGGAAAACTCCAACGTAACATGGCCTTCCCACTCAGGTTCTAGAGGAGTGACATTCACAATAATACCGCAACGAGCGTAGGTTGATTTTCCTAGACAAATTGTCAAGATATTGCGCGGTATGCGGAAATATTCCACTGTACGTGCCAACACAAATGAATTGGGTGGAATAATACAGACATCAGCCCTGACATCAATAAAACTATTTGGGTCAAATGCTTTGGGATCAACAATGGCGGAATTAATATTCGTAAAGATTTTAAAATCATTGGCACAACGTACATCATAACCGTAGCTGGAAGTGCCATAAGAAACGATGCGTTGATGGCCTTCTTTTCGCACTTGTTGTGGCGCGAACGGTTCGATCATACGGTATTTTTCCGCCATTTCACGGATCCACTTATCAGATTTAATTGGCATGGTCGTTTGCCTCCATTATTCAACAACGATTTTAGGGAATTTCACTGCATAATTTTTAGTTTGCAAAGATAATTTAGCTGCAACACGTCTGGCAATTTGGCGATATATCTGTGCAATACGGCCATTGGGCGCTGCTACAACAGTCGGTTTACCTGCATCAGCATCAAGCCGAATTTGCATGTCTAATGGCAAATGACCTAACACTTCAGATTCAGTAGCGGTTGCCAACTCTACCGCACCTGCTCGTCCAAAAATCGCTTCCTCATGACCACAATGACTACAAACATGCAAACTCATATTTTCTACAATCCCTAAAATAGGGATTTTCACTTTACGAAACATTTCAAGGCCTTTACGAGCATCTAATAAAGATAATTGTTGCGGCGTTGTGACAATAATAGCGCCTGTAACAGGAATTTNTTGCGCTAACGTCAGTTGAATATCACCTGTACCTGGTGGCAAATCAATCAATAAATAATCGAGTTCTTCCCATTCGGTTTCATTTAATAATTGCTGTAACGCTTGACTCACCATCGGCCCCCGCCAAATCATGGGAGTGCTTGCATCGATCAAATAGCCAATAGAAATAGTCTGTAAACCATAGCACACTACTGGTTTTAAACCAGTCTCACCTTTAACGTTTGGGTGTTCCGCCACTCCAAGCAAATGCGGTTGATTGGGGCCATAAATGTCTGCATCTAAAATGCCAACCCGCGCCCCCTCTGCCTGTAGAGCTAATGCCAAATTGACACTAGTAGTCGATTTACCGACACCTCCTTTACCTGAGGCGACAGCAATAATGTTTTTGACCCCTTTAATGCCCGTCAATCCTGCCTGGACTTGATGCGCGGCGGCCTGCCAATTGATTTCAATATCAGCCTCCACCGCTAATTGGTCACGCAATAGTTTGGTCAATTCTACTTGAATTTGCTCTCGTACACCTGCAATTGGATAACCCAATTGCAGCTGCANATTAACTTTTTGGCCTTGAATTTCCACAGTTTTTATTGCCTGAGCCGTCACATAGTCGGTTTGTAAAGCAGGATCTTGATAGCTACGAAGGACATTTAAAATATCGGCGTTGACTAAGGACACACTTATTCTCCCAGGCTCAGTGCAAAAAAGCATTATAACAAAAGTTAGTCATGGCCGCTAAATCTGTTGACTCAAGGTTAAATTGCCCCAATGCCCGGCAAGACCAATGCTGGCGGTGAAAATTGAATCCCATATTTCAGTCCTAATATGTTGAATTGCAACCCTTCAACCTTGGCTACTGTAATGCCAAAGACCCCCAATAACGACAATTGATGGCCAGTATGGCTGGGGCTACGTCATGCCAACGTCCNATTTTCTAAATAATCCATGCCCACCGCATTGGCTGGGATATTGACCGCTAACTCAGGTACGTTACGGACAATATAGGCAATAAATGAATTACTATTAGGGCCTGGCCATACACGATACAGTCGCTGATAAGGATAGTGTTGCGCCGCTTGTTGGACTAAAGGAATAACTTTTTCAGCTGCTTTGCCACGCAAATCAAGTAATAAGGTTGGTACCTTGCCAAACCATAAACGGTCTGGCACATCGGTCTCGATGGACACCACGGATTTACCCCAAAATGCGCGCCAACCAATGACTTGCAATACTTGATAGGCATGAGCATGAGGCAGCTTGACGGCTATCCAAGTATGTAAGGCAAACAGACCACGCCAATCAAACGCCCGTGCACTATAAACTTGCACCACTGCTTCAGGGACTACAGCAGGATCCGGAGCAATGTGAGCACTATGACGGTCAGCAGTACGCCAATTGCCTGCCAATGAAATCTGGCTAGTGAGCAATAACCAAATCGGCCCGAGCATCGTCAACAACAGCCATAAAGCGAAACATTTGAAAAAAAGAAATTTACGGTTAAAAATGGCTGGTTCCTCAGATTAAGATTAAGATTAAGATCAAGATCAAGACACTAAGAGTAACAAATTATCCGATTGTGATATACTCGGTTTTTTATAAACAACGGCGAATGAACGAATAATGACGACGAACAAACGGACGCTTTTAGTAACAACTGCCCTCCCCTATGCCAATGGCCCAATCCACTTAGGGCACATGGTAGAACACATTCAAGCTGACATCTGGGTCAGATGGCAAAAACTGTATGGTAATGATTGCATTTTTATCTGCGGTGATGATGCCCACGGGACGGCAATTATGCTTAGTGCTGAAAAACAAGGTATTACGCCAGAAGAATTAATTAAGCGCATTCATACTGAACATACCGCAGATTTTCAGGACTTTGCTATTAGCTTCGATAATTTTTACACGACACATTCGCCAGAAAACTTGAAATTTTCAACGGAAATTTATCAACGCTTATGGGACAACGGCGATATTGAAACCCGCACTATCACGCAAGCTTATGATCCAGTCGCCAAGATNTTTTTGCCTGACCGTTATGTGAAAGGCACTTGTCCCAATTGTAAAACCCCCGATCAATATGGGGACAATTGCGAAGCCTGCGGCGCTACTTATGCGCCAACCGAGCTAATTAATCCCATATCAGTCCTATCAGGCCAAGCACCCATTCAAAAAGAATCGTTACATTATTTTTTCCGGCTCGATAAATATGCTGCCACTTTACAACAATGGGCCAATGCCAAACATTTACAGCCTGAAATTACTAATAAATTAAGCGAATGGTTTAACAGCGGTCTGCAACAATGGGACATCTCCCGTGATGCACCTTATTTTGGTTTTGAAATTCCTAATGCGCCAGGAAAATATTTTTATGTTTGGCTGGATGCGCCGATCGGTTATATGGCAAGCTTTAAAAATCTCTGTGAAAAACGNCCCAGAATTAGTTTTTCAGATTATTGGGGCACCCATGCCAACACAGAGCTTTATCACTTTATTGGCAAAGACATTATTTATTTTCATGCATTGTTCTGGCCAGCCATGCTAATTAGCGCTGATTATCGCACTCCAACAGCGATCTTTTCTCATGGTTTTCTCACCATCAACGGATTGAAAATGTCAAAATCACGTGGCACTTATATCACCGCCAGACGTTATCTCGATGTCCTCGATCCAGAATATTTACGTTATTATTTTGCGGCAAAACTTACCAGCGGCATTGATGACATTGACCTTAATATGCAAGATTTCCAACAGCGTGTGAATGCGGATTTAGTTGGAAAAGTAGTAAACATTGCCAGCCGTTGCGCTAGCTTTATCAACAAACATTTTGCCGGTCAATTGGCAGCAAACATTATTGAACCCGCTTTGTGGCAACAATTTGTCAATGCTAGCGCTGAAATTGCTGAATATTATGAGCAACGCGATTACCATCGTGCAGTCCGTCTTATTATGGCACTTGCTGACAATGCCAATCAGTACATTGATGAACAAAAACCTTGGGCCATGATTAAACAACCAGAGAAAGCGGCAGAAGTACAAGCGGTTTGTACTATTGGACTTAATCTGTTCCGTTTATTGATGTTATATTTACAACCTATTCTGCCTAACACGGCAAAAGANTCATGGGCATTTTTAAATATAGCACCACTCACTTGGCAGGACCGTTTAAAACCCTTGGTTGACCATACTATCAAGCCATTTGAAGCATTAATGCAACGGATTACTAATGAACAAATGAATGAATTATTTGCCGGACAAATCGTTAATTCAGCCACATGAGTAAATTAAAGTCATTATCTGTTGTTGATATTGATGCCGTATTACCACAAACGCAATGCGGCCTATGTAATTACGCTGGTTGTAAACCGTATGCCACCGCTATTTTAGAACAAAACGCACCCATTAATTTGTGTCCGCCTGGAGGCGTAACTACTTTAATTAATTTAGCTGAACTTACCGGACAAGATGCGGGCCATTATCTAGATGAAATGCAACAGAAAGCAAAACCACCACAAAAAGTGGTGATACGTGAAGCGGAATGCATAGGCTGCACCAAATGCATTCAAGCTTGCCCTGTCGATGCAATCGTCGGTGCACCTAAACTTATGCATACTGTGATCGCCGATGCTTGCACGGGCTGCGAATTGTGTTTGCCACCTTGTCCTATGGATTGCATTGATATTGTGCCTTTGTCCACTCAACTAACTCCTTTAGAACAAATACAACAAGCCAATAAATTCCGCCAACGATTTCAAGCACGAGAACAACGGCTGGGAAAACAGCAAGCAACACTTGCCACTAATAGCGAAACATTAAAAATGGATATAATAGAACGCCAACAAGAAATTGCTGCTGCTGTGGCGCGAGCAAAAGCAAAGAAACGAGGCCATAATGAATCCCAATAAACGTTATGCTATTTTTCAACGCTTACAAGCCCAAAATCCACGGCCTACCACCGAATTAAATTATAGTTCACCGTTCGAATTATTAATTGCTGTGATGTTGTCTGCCCATACTACTGATGTAAGCGTCAACAAAGCCACAACACAGTTGTATCGAGTGGCCAATACTCCTGCGACCATGCTCGCATTAGGCGAAGAGAATTTAAAAACATACATCAAAAGCATTGGTCTATATAATACCAAAGCCAAAAACATCATTGCCACTTGTCGTATTTTATCGGAAAAATATGCCTCTCAAATACCTAATTCACGTGAAGCGCTTGAAGCATTGCCCGGTGTTGGTCGTAAAACAGCAAATGTGGTGTTAAACACTTTATATAGTCACCCAGTGATTGCAGTCGATACCCATATTTTTCGTGTGTCAAATCGCACTAAATTAGCTGTTGGCAAAACTCCCTTGGAAGTTGAAAAAATTGACTGCCACAATACCGAGGGAATTTATTCATGATGCACATCATTGGTTGGTATTACACGGACGTTACATTTGCACAGCACGCAAACCACGCTGTCCTATTTGCCCAATTCAAGATTTGTGTGAATATCCTGATAAGACAATCGAATAATATTTATTAATGAGGACAATTGTATGAATGACCCACGTGACCATGTACGCCGCACATTTTGTGATACTTGGCGTAAGCATCAAATGAAACAAACACTGTCGCCGTTAGAAATGCAACTGGTCGCCATTATTTTGCAACATCCAGAATATCAGCCACTATTAGAAAATTCTGAAAAAGCATTAGCACGTGATTACTCTCTCGAAACCAACCCGTTCTTTCATATGGGTATGCATCTAACCATTATGGAACAAGTATCAACCGACAGACCAGCAGGTATTCGCCAAATTTTTCAACAGCTAGTCGAACAAACCGGCAGTAATATTAACGCCGAACATTTAATGTTGCCTTGTTTACAAGAGAATTTGTGGCAAGCACAACGCACAGGGATGCCTGTAAGCGATACCGATTATTTAGCGCAATTACAGCAATTAGTTAAATAATTAATGATCTAAAAGATGTAAATGCCAACGTTGGGAAAGTTCTGCAATGACTCGTTTACCGCGTACACTATTACCATCGGCATCCAGTGGCGGTGAAAATACTGCAATTGCCATCTTATTTGGCACCACAGCTAGCATGCNTCCGCCCACGCCACTCTTGGTCGGAATGCCCACTTTCGTAAACCAAGTGCCGCTTTCATCATAAAGACCATTAGTGACCATTTGTGCCAATGTGTTACGAACTTCCTCCGCAGAGATTAATCTTTGGTGTGTGATTGGATGTATGCCATTGTTCGCCAATACTGCCCNCATCAAAGCTAACTGCCGAGTCGTTACCATAATAGAGCATGCTTTAGTATAACGGTCAAGTGCATCAAATGGATCACCATTGATCATCCCATAAGAGGCTAACAGTTCAGCGATTGCTCTATTACGCTGATTAGTTTTGCTTTCAGACATATACACAGCCTTGCCCAAAAATGAATTACCATCGTTTAATTGTGCAATAAAATTAAATACACGTTGCCACTTATCAGTATTGTCTTTACCCCTGATTAAACTTGTCACCTGAATTGCACCTGCATTAACGATTGGATTTTGTAAATGATTATACTTTTCTTCGATGGCTATAATAGAATTAAACACATGTCCGGTAGCGTTTAACCCTACCTTGGTATTGACCGCCTCTACACCATTGTCCTGTAAAGCCAATATATAAGAAAAAATTTTAGAGATGGATTCTATTGCAAACGGGACTTGATTATCGCCAATAGCTTCGACTTTGCCATCAACTGTTACGACAACAATAGCAAATAAGTTGGAATTAACAGTCGCAAGCTCCGGAATATAATCAGCGTTCTTGCCTTCTTTGGTGTTTTTATAAAGTTGATAAACCTCAGCTAGTGTCTGTTTAATCTCGCTATCGGACAGAGCATCCGCCGCGAAACTTTGGATTGAAAATAAAGCCAGCAAACTTATTGTTAAAAAAACTAATGTTCTTGATATCATCCTTGACCTTTCTATGGTGAGTTGTCTTAAAAATACTAGCACGTGTTGTTCTGAGCCTAGCGCTGAGTGATCCCACAAATTTAGATAAAATCCTATAAAAATAAGTAGATAAAAGCAGGGCTGTATGTTCAAATTGTTTTCTACAAAACGGGGACAAACCATGCTTGCGAGAGGAAGTATGCCAAAAATTCATAAAAAAACATTATATTTAATGCATGCAACTCGCAAAAACGGCATCTAAAAACAGATTTAGGCGATAATACTATGCAATGGGATTTTGGGGTCTTTCTCCAGAATCATTGGATCAAATAACCATACTATTTTCAAATCGAGCCATACCAGCTATCGCAATATGCATGGTTATTCTTCGGATACCGCTTATCAAAATATTTTTCCAGGATTCATAATATTATTTGGATCAAACAATTTTTTGATTGACTGCATATAGTCAATTTCAGTTTTTCTCCTTGTGTGAGATAGAAAACCTTTTTTAATAGACCAATGCCGTGTTCCGCCGAGACTGTGCCTTGATATTTTTCAATTAAGGAATAGAGTTGCTCGCTCATTTCATGACAAAAATAAAAATTCTTCTTTAGAAAGATTGGCTGGTTTTAATATGTTTAAATGCAGATTACCGTCACCAACATGGCCGAACCAAACTATCTCTAGATCGGGAAAAATTAAGTTGAATAATTTATCAGCTTCTTCGATAAAATGATCAATCCTCGAAGGCAATACGGCAATATACTGTAGATTTGATTATAATTAAAGCAAACATTAGTCATAAACAAAGCGTATTATGGATTATTGATGGTGCATGAAGTACGGCAATGATGGCAGACTATACCGAGTTAATGAAAAGCCGTGTGATTACATGAGTCATAACGGAAATATTTAAAACCGAGGTATTTTGATTTTTATTCATTTGACCAAAACCCAGATCGACATCATTTCTGGCATTTGTTATTATAAGGTTACCTGTAAACAAGGAATATGAGTTTAAAGCATTCTAAAGAGGATTTAAAATGACTGGAAAGAGAACTGTGTTAGAGAGCTGGCTAACCCTACCAGAAGATTACTGTTTGTTTTCTCCTCACTATAAAAAAACCAAAAGCACTTGGACACTCCCTTCTTATAATGCATACCCTGGAGATTATGCTGAATCTTCTTCAGAAGATGAAAATGCTAATGTGCTTTTTGAGAAAAATGGCATTATTTATTCTGAGAATACAAGCACAACAAGTCACTCAGAAGTTATAGCGGTTGATAAAGATACCCATGAAGAGGTGGGCGAGTTAATAACCACTGAATCGGGTGAATATGTGTGGTTATATCACATTGAAGTTAATAAGGATTATCGACGACGAGGTATCGGCACTAATTTAATTAAAGCAATTTTAATCATTGAACCGAATTTGCAAATCCCTCTCGACGGCAAAGAGCAAAATCAAGACGAAGATGAAGATATATATTTAACGGTAGAAGGCCATGAATTGATAAACTTTTGTTTTAAGAAAAATTCTAAATGAGAGAATAAATCGTTCTTTCCTCAGTGCTGAAGAAGAAACAGCAAATGACAATGAAGAAGAATATACTCCTTCTTCACCTGCTCTATTTTAAAATTAAAAAGTAGTTAGCTAGGCTAGTTTTCTTTTGCCTCATGATGTGATTTATTTAGATTTCAAATTATTTCAAATTGAAAAATGGTGGAATAATGCGCCAAATCCACTATGAATATGTTGATGTATGGCTTAATGGCAGGCATTTCATTTCATCACTATTAAAATTTTATTTTAATTCTTGTTTAAGCCATTGAGAGAATGCTTTTATTTTCGGGTCAGTATCTCTATCTTCAGGAAAAACTAGATAATATCCGGCGTTGGTCTCTCGTAAGCTGGTATTAAAAAGCCTGACTAGTTTACCGGATTCAACAGCAGCTTTTGTTAATAGAGAGCGTTCAAGCGCAACGCCTTGTCCTTCAATAACGGCCTGTATAACTAAATAGCCGGTCTCAANAAACAGCCCGCTCTCAGGGTTTACCTCAGTCGCATTAAATTGTTTTACCCAAGTAGGCCAGTCAGGATAACCTGGTAGATTGATTGCCGCAGTTTCATGCAACAATACATAATGTTTTAAATCATTCGGGTTTCGAACGGGATGTTTTTTTAATAACCCAGGACTACAGACAGGATAGAGCTCATTTCGCTGCAATAATATAGAAATTAAGCCTGGATATTTCCCTTGCCCACATCGTATACCAACATCAATATTATCTTTTCTAAAGTCTACTAATTCATAGCTAGATGAAATCCGTAATTCAATTTGTGNGGTATTGTTTTTGAATTTACATAATCTTGGAATTAACCAATAAATTGCAAAAGCAGGTTCTACACTGACGGTCAGTTGTGAACGTGCATTTTGCGTCAGCTTTTTAGTTTCATCCGCTAATTTTTTAAAAATACTTTGTAACGAAACAGCATAACGCTGGCCTATTTCAGTTAACAATAATTGTCTGTTTTGCCGGACAAATAGCGGAAAACCTAAATGGTCTTCTAGCAGCTTAAGCTGATGGCTTACTGCGGCCGGAGTGACATGCAATTCTTCAGCAGCTTGTTTGGCGCTGAGCAATCTACTGGTAGCTTCAAAGACTCTTAATGCATTCAATGGAGGCAGGCGATATGACACAGATGAGACCTTATTCAGTTAAGAAAAACTAAACTATATTATCAAAAAAATCAATTTTATAAATAAAAATAAGAGAATACTATGCAATCTTTGATTAAATTAAATTGAGGTATTTATGAATAAACGACAATTAGGAAAAGCAGGACCCAAGGTATCGACATTAGGCTTGGGGTGTATGGGGATGTCTGCAGGATACGGTGCTGCCTCAGATGCAGATTCCATAAGAACCATTCAACAGGCAATTGATTTAGGCATCACACTACTGGACACGGCCGACATGTATGGTTGGGGGCACAATGAAACTTTGATTGGAAAAGCCATCCAAGGTCAACGAGAAAAACTCGTAATAGCAACCAAAATGGGATTTGTTCAGAAAGGTGAAGGCTTTGCAATAGACACCTCTCCTGCTTATATTAAAGCAGCGTGTGAGGCAAGTTTAAAGCGATTGCAAGTCGATGTCATTGATCTTTATTATTTGCATCGTGTTGATACTGTGACTCCGATTGAAGAAAGCATGATGACCTTATCTGATTTAGTGAAAGCCGGCAAAATTAAACATATTGGCTTGTCTGAGGTAAAACCAGAGACTATCCGACGTGCTGCAAAGATCCATTCTATCGCTGCCGTAGAAACAGAATATTCTTTATGGCAAAGAGACCCTGAATTGGAAATTCTACCAACTTGTCGTGAGCTTGGCATTGGTTTTGTTCCCTATAGCCCACTTGGTCGAGGTTTTCTTACTAACACTATTACTGATCCCGATCAATTAGCACTCGATGATTTCAGGCGTATTTTACCGCGCTATCAAGCAGAAAATTTTAAGGTAAATAAGAAACTATTGGGTGGATTACAAGCAATAGCAACAGCGAATCACTGCACCCCTGCGCAATTAGCTTTAGCATGGCTACTGGCGCAAGGTGACGATATTGTTCCTATCCCAGGGACGAAAAGAACAAAATATCTGGGAGAAAATGTAGGCGCTGCCAGCATCCAATTGTCGCAGCCTGATTTACAAGCGTTGAATAAATTGTTTGCCATTGACGCTGTTAANGGGCAAAAATATCCATCTTATTTAGATTTTGAAAACTAAGCATATTTGTTTTTTTATGGAGAAGGAAGATGAGTATAGATAATATTATTGATGGTTTTATAGCAGCGATTGAAAATAGAGATACAGAAACGATTAGTAATTTTTTAGATAAAAACATTGTGTTTGAAAATGTGCCAGAGAATCATATGATCTTAGGTTGTCAAGGCGTGAAACAGATGTTTGCTAATCTTTTCACAAAGATCATGCGTATTCGCTGGAAAATAGAGCATCAATTGACTCATGGCAATATTGCTTTTATTGAGAGAAAAACTATATGTATTTTCGTGATAAAAGATTGTTCTGCCGGTGGTCTCTTTTATTGAAATCAACAACGAAAAAATAACGTTGTTTCGCGATTATTATGACGCTGAAACCTTAATAAAACAATTAAGCAAATGAGGTTTTGCATTGATCATCCGCACACGATCAAAATATAACCTTCAGAAAAAATATTATCATTGTTCAAATGCGGAAATAAAAAAGGCGATTAGGTGTTCTAATCGCCTTTCTGGGCTATAAGGTATCAAAAAGTTAGAAGTAAATACCAATTTGTCCTAATAACGTGTTTTGGGACGAGCCAAGTGAGTGCTCCACTAAGCTGCCATTACCACCCGCCACATCGGACGATTGGTAGTTGCTATCATGACGAAACTCAAGCGTCTCAATGGTATTTTTCCAAATTGAGGTGTTGATGTCAGCAGTGTAGCTATATTGTGGCAAGTTAAGACCCAGTGCCTGCCAACTTTTATCGAATGCAATACTGATGACGGTAGGTTTGGTGAAAATATCAAAATCACGTTGCGCTTCAAAATGCATAGCTTCCGGACGTGCGCCACGATTATTAAAGCTTAAATCAGAGAATGAGAATGTCTTGGTGGTCCCTATGTATTCACCAATGAAGGTATACGGGCCGGTAGCAATGCTACCATGAAGGTTGGCGCCCGGTACTGAATGCTGAATAACTTCCGTCTCTGAGGTAGCACTAAAACCGAAGAAATTAGGGAAGGAAGCGCCCGTATTTTGCATTCCCAATGAGTCGGCAATATTTAAAATGTAGCCACCACCCACATCAGCAGTAAAACGTTTAAAGCTGTGTTTTATTCCTAGATTGAGACCACCGTTGTTAATGGTGTTACTGCCCGACGGTTGGGTACTACCACTAAATCCATAGACCGAACCATAAAACCCTGACTTAGACAGCCCAAGTAATGCCATACGTTGATTCACTTGACCAATCGATTCAGTAATTGGGTTACTTAACATTTGAGTACTGTATTGACCGTAAGGAGCATACATCTGGCCCACACTGAAATAGACGGGCAAACGGTCTAAATTACCGATGGTTAAAAATCCACGCTGCACCTTAACACGTGAATTATTGACTACATCCCCTGTACCTAAGACATTGCTAGGTAAAGGTGCATCGTCATATTGCATATTGATTAAACCTAACACCCACGTACTAACGTAACTCAATACGTCAAAACGGACACGTGACAAATTAATAGTGCTGGTTGAAGATCCTTCATAAGGTGCTTGAAACTGTCCTTGGCCTTCGATAGTACCACTGATGGTAACTAACGGTCGGTCTAAGGCTATCGTGGGCAAGCCTTGCTCACGTAGTTGTTCATCGGCCAACTGTCGTTGTTCTAATAAGCGTAAATCTTCATTCATGGTAGACAAGTTAACGACTAAGTCTGAAGCATCATAAGCCGAACGTAGACCTAACAATGGTGAAGTAGTCACCGTCACACCCTGGGTAAAACGTTGCCCTAAGACAGAAACTTGATTGGCCGTAGGTGTGGTACCAAATGCAGCTGGGGTACCGCCTGCAAAAGACGGATTAGCTGGTTGCACTGCCGACGGTTGTGCCGTCACATCTGTCGTTGGCTGTTGCTGAGGCTGAAATTTCTGGGGAGCTGCTGTCTTCGTTGGTTGCGGCAATTCAGGCGTTGATGCTATGGCTGGGGATACTGTCGAAGCAGCCACGTTCTGTGGCCGTAACTTTTAGTAGCATCGGTCTTGGCCTGATCCGGCAAATCGGACGTTGTTGTCATAGCTAATGTCGGTGCAGCCGTTGTTTGTTGCTGGGCAGAAGACACAGCAGAGCCACTCGTCTTGACCGCTTTTACATTAGTTTTTGACTTTTTAATACCTGAATCTCTTCCTTGAGCGCTTTGATTTCTGCTTGCAGCGCTTCCGTTTGCGCATTAATTTTTTGCAATTTGGCGTCCAAATCAGCATCACTGGATGCATCTGCTAAAGCAGGAACAGTAAATAAGGACAAGCTACCAATTATTAGGCAATAACGTCGTAGCTGGGATAAAATCTTGTTATTCACGGTTATCCCTCCATCGATGGGTTTATTTTTTGGCGCGTGAGGAAAAAATCCTCATGCTCAGTCAGGAAGAGTACAGCGCTTCTTTCCCTTGATAACCCCTCATCGTTTAGTGTCCGCTGTCTGAGGCGGCCACTTACATAAGGGAGCGCCAATCCTAGCGACTTTTTTGCTGAAGCCAATATGCAAAGATGAAAAAAAGTGAAAAAATTCCAAAACTATGGTTATGTAGGCTTTTTCTTATATTAGAATAGCCACCGTATTACAAACTTTTTGCGAGCAACCATGAAAGAATTCTCTATCGTCCGGCCAGATGACTGGCACCTCCATTTGCGTGATGGAGAATATTTATCTCGCACAGTGCCTGATGCTGCCCGCTATTTCGGCCGCAGCGTGGTTATGCCTAATTTAACACCGCCTGTCATCGACACTGCCACTGCCGATGCCTACCGGCAACGAATTATGGCAGCCTTACCAACAGCATCATCCTGGCGGCCGCTGATGACGCTTTATTTGACTGATAAAACTAGCCCTGAAATCATCCAGGCAGCCAAACAAAGCGGTTTTGTGATTGGCTGCAAACTTTATCCCGCAGGAGCAACGACCCACTCTGCCGCCGGAGTCACTGATTTAAAATACATCGACTCGGCACTGGCAGCGATGGAAGCCGTCGATTTACCGTTGTTAGTGCACGCTGAAGTGACCGATCCTAGTATTGACATCTTTGACCGGGANAATACGCTTTTGCTGGACCACCTAGCACCGCTCATTAAACGCTTTCCCCGCTTGCGAGTAGTGGTTGAACATTTATCAACAGCACAAGGCGTTGCTTGGGTCGAAGCAGCGCCCGCGCAAGTTGCCGCCACCCTCACAGTGCATCATTTGCTGTACAATCGTAATGATTTATTGGCAGGCGCGATCCGTCCTCATCTCTATTGCTTACCGATTCTGAAGAGCAAACAAGATCAAATAGCACTCATTAAGGCCGCCATTTCTGGCAATCCTAAATTTTTCTTAGGCACCGATAGTGCNCCCCATGCGCAAAAGCGCAAAGAATCAGCCTGCGGTTGTGCCGGCATTTATACTGCTCATGCCGCTTTAGAATTGTATGCCGAAGTTTTTGCAGCCGCCGATGCCTTGCCACAATTAGAAGCCTTTGCCAGCTTNTTTGGCGCTGATTTTTATGGCCTACCGCGCAATAAAGACAAGATTATTTTACAATCCCTAGCTTGGGAAGCACCGCATTCACTCACATTTGGGCAGGAACAGTTAGTTCCGCTCCGAGCAGGAAACACATTATTATGGAAAGTTATCAGTTAGCCGCTCCTCCTAGCCATTATGCCCGGGCAGCCAAGCGCTTTCGTGGTCTATTGCCCGTGGTAGTTGATGTGGAAACAGCCGGATTTAATCCACAAACCGATGCACTGTTAGAAATCGCCGCCGTCGTGTTGCAAATCGATGAAACTGGCCGTATCCAACCGGCTGAATTACTAAGTTGCCATGTACAACCGTTTCAAGGAGCAAAGCTTAATCCTGATGCTTTGGCCGTCAACAAAATTGACCCGTTTCATCCGTTTCGTTTTGCAGCGGCCGAACCTGACGCTTTAACACAAATTTATCAACCATTGAGGGCAATTATTAAAGCAGCCAATTCCGAACGCGCCGTATTAGTCGGCCACAATGGCAATTTTGATCTGAGTTTTTTAATAGCTGCCAATCAACGCTGCCGCATTAAAAACTCACCGTTTCATCAATTCACTGTATTCGATACAGCCACCTTATCAGGATTGGCATTTGGAGAGACAGTATTAGCCAAAGCAGCCAAATGTGCAGGCATTGAATTTGACCGTAATCAAGCTCATTCTGCTATTTACGACGCTGAACGCACTGCTGAATTGTTTTGTTTTATTGTCAATCGTTGGCAAAACTTAGGCGGTTGGAAATAAATTTAAGACACTAGAACACCTAACACTCATCCGTTTCGAGCATATCTGTTAATATTCCGTTAATTTGTAGATGTTACACTGCTGGCATAACTTTTACTCTCTGGGGAGGGAGATTATGCCAACATTTTATTTATTTTGTGAAAGCGATATTAAAGTTGAATCACTAGATACTGGAACCGCCCAAAGAATACTTACCACTGAAAATAGCAAAATTATCGATGCTCCAAATATAACAGAAAATAAAGGCCTATTATTTAAAATCATGGTTGACACAGAAACAGCCGGTTCTTTTTCTGACCAAGACTTAAAAACCTAAAACCAGCCATTGTTGTACAAAGCGCTAAATTCAACAATAAAGACTGGGTTGAATTCGCCACTGAAAATGAAGCCAAGCAATCAATACAAGAAAAAAACTAGAATTATTAATGTTAAAAGACATTATTGAAAAAAACATGATACTTTCTTTAAAAATTCTTTCGACAAAGAAATAATACAAGTACTCAAACCACTCAAAGACAATGATTCGCTTGATATAATTTGTCATGCTTTCAAAAAATCCTGGAACTGTCAAAGCAATATCCGCAAGAAATTGCCAAAACGAATTGGTATTTACCTTTATTGAATTTAATGTCACGTTTTGCGAATGAGCAACGTTCACGCTCTTTTCATCATCAATCTTATGAAGGTGCAGTTATTGCAGGTTATCTTGCCCCTAGTTTTTGGTCAAAAGGAAGCACTGTAATAAGATTGCATCAAATGACAAGAGTTTATGATGTAGTAGCTGACCCTGAGGATTTAAGCAGTGTTATTACGAAAAATCAATGAATTAAATAGGCTAGATGAAAATCCTAATCTATTGAAATTCATTGAATCATTGAGATTATTGGCTAGCGAAGCTGATGCAATTACAAAACTTCAAACTTTCATCAGCATGCCTAATATCTCTTGTATTCCTGATCAAGGACTGCAAGAAACAATACAACCGATCCTTCAAAGAATTGAAGAACATTGCACCGAGGTTATTCAAGAGATGCGAAGAACTGGTGTTTGTCCTTAATTTATAGCTATACCCTGGCCCGTCAGGAACGGGCCAGTCCTATAGAAAAACTAACCTAAATTATCAGCAACAAAATCCCAATTAACTAATTGCCAAAAATTGCTGACATATTTGGGACGGTCATTGCGGGTATCAATGTAATACGCATGTTCCCACACATCACAAGTCAATAAAGCTTTTTNGCCTTCTGTCATTGGAGTGCCTGCATTGCCGGTACTGTAAATTTCCAATTCACCTGTAGGTGTCTTCACTAACCAACCCCAACCTGAACCAAATTGATTAATCGACGTTTGGGTGAACTTGTCTTTAAATGATTCAAATGAACCAAAATGTTTTTTAATTGCATCGGCTAATTTGCCTTGTGGTTCATTGCCGCCTTTAGGACTCATGCAGTTCCAATAAAAAGTATGGTTCCAAACCTGTGCTGCATTATTAAAAATAGCGCCCGAAGATTNTTTAATAATGTCCTCTAATGATTTGCCTTCAAACTCAGTATTCGGAATCAAGCTGTTGAGCTTATTGACGTATGCCTGATGATGTTTGCCATAATGATATTCTAATGTCTCTTGAGAAATATAAGGTTGTAGTGCATTCATCGGATAAGGTAATTTGGGTAATTCAAATGCCATGTTGATAGACCTCCTTAAATAATAAATTGAGCGAATTGCTAGGGGAGTGTAGGAGGCACCCTACAGCAATGTCAAGTTAGACACTCCACAGAACCCAATTGGCTTGTATCTCGCCCCATTCTATGATATAATTTCTTATCAAAATCGTATTTAAAATCAATAAATTAAATCGAAAAAACCCACATACAACCCTATGTGTTTTGCAAAACCCTAACCAAAGGAGAAACCTGATGACTGTTTTAGTAGGCCGTCCAGCCCCTGATTTTACCGTCCCTGCTGTACTTGGCACGGGTGTGATTGAAGAAAANTTTAATTTACAAAGCGCCATTAAAAACAAATATGGCATGGTGTTTTTCTATCCATTAGATTTCACCTTCGTTTGTCCTTCCGAATTGATTGCATTAGACAATCGTATCGATGAATTCAAAAGCCGCAATGTAGAGGTCATTGGCGTGTCAATTGACTCACATTTCACTCATAATGCATGGCGTAATACCCCACGCGACAAAGGTGGTATTGGTGCAGTCAAATACACACTGGCAGCTGACATTAATCATGCTATTTGCCAAGCTTATGGTGTTGAACATCCACAAGCAGGTGTTGCATTGCGTGGTGCATTCTTGATTGATAAAAACGGTGTAGTACGTGCACAAATCGTTAACGATTTACCACTTGGCCGCAATATGGACGAATTGTTACGTCTAGTTGATGCCTTACAATTCCACGAAGCGCACGGCGAAGTTTGCCCAGCTAACTGGAACAAAGGTGACAAAGGCATGAAAGCTTCACCTGAAGGTGTTGCTAAATATCTAGCTGAAAACGCCGACGAACTTTAATCATTAATTAAAGTTTGAAAAAAGCCCTTGCAGTTGTTGTTTAATTGCAGGGGCTTTTTGTATGTAGAGTAGATAGATCCACCATTCGAATTAGCAGTAAAATTAGATCAAGGCTTGTTTCAAATCAGCAATTAAATCTTGAACGTCTTCAATTCCTACCGATAAACGCACCAAACCATCCGTGATGCCTAATTGTTGCCGATGTGCTATTGGCACGGCTGCATGCGTCATGATTGCCGGATGCTCAATTAAACTCTCTACACCTCCTAAACTTTCTGCCAAGGTAAACAATTGGCAACGTTCTAACATTTGTTTGGCGGCTGCTAAACCACCGCGCAATTCCACACTAATCATGCCACCAAACGCCTGCATTTGGCGTTTAGCAATCGCGTATTGGGGATGGCTGCTCAAACCAGGATAATACACTTTGCTGACTTGCGGCTGTATTGTTAACCATTCAGCAATTTGCATAGCATTTTCACAATGGCGCTGCACACGTAATGCTAATGTTTTAATACCTCGCAATACCATAAAGCTATCAAACGGCCCAGCAATGGCACCTACTGCATTTTGTAAATAATGCATGCGTTCTGCCAACTCTTGGTCACGGCCAACAACGGCAATGCCATTAACCACATCAGAATGACCGTTTAAATATTTAGTTGCTGAGTGAACAACAATATCAATACCATGTTCCAATGGACGCTGTAATATGGGTGTCGCAAATGTATTATCAGCAACAGTCAACAATTTATGTTTTTGCGCTATCTCTGCAATTGCCGCTAAATCCAATACTTTTAGAATAGGATTGGTTGGTGTCTCCACCCAAATCATGCGTGTGTCAGGACGAATTGCAGCCTGCAATTTTTTAAGATCAGTGAGATCAACAAAAGACACTTTTAATCCTGCAGTCCGTGTACGCACATTATTTAAAATGCGTACCGTACCACCGTATAAATCATCAGCAGCAATAATATGTGCCCCTTGATCAAGCAACTCCAATACGGTTGCAATTGCCGCCATACCTGAAGCAAAAGCAAAACCTGCAATACCTCCCTCTAAATCAGCAACACAACTTTCATAAGCAGATCGGGTTGGATTTTGTGTTCGCGCATATTCATAACCTTTATGCACACCAGGGCTGGTTTGTGCAAACGTGGAAGTTGCATAAATTGGCGTCATGACTGCACCTGTGGTTGGATCAGGTGATTGTCCAGCATGAATCACTCGCGTGTTTAACTGCCAATGCGGTGTTTTAATCGATTTTGAAGCCATTTTTATCATCCATTCATCGTTGTACATTTTTGATAAATACCGAGAGCCTGTGTCGTAAGCAAATGTCACTACCCGCTTAGGTTGAGTTTGAGCACGGCAATATTGTAGCGCTGCATGCACCACTAAACCGGTAGAAGAACCAGCAAAAATCGCTTCTTTGCGCAATAATTCGCGTGCCGTTTTAAAAGCATCAGCATCACTGACAGAGATCGCTTCATCGACTAAGCTAATATCACAAATAGAAGGAATATAATCTTCGCCGATTCCTTCCACCATCCAGCGCCCCGCTTGAATCATTTTTCCTGTACGCACATACTCAGCCAACATGGATTTTTCAGGGTCTGCTAAAATGGTTTTCACATGAGGTGCTACTCGTCGCATATAACGGCCAATACCAGTCAAATGGCCACCCGTGCCAACTCCTGAGACAACGGCATCTAATCGATGCTCCATTTGTTTCCAAATTTCTGGGCCCGTTGTTTCTTCATGGGCTTTAGGATTTGCAGGATTTTCAAATTGTCCAATGTAATAAGCATTGGATGTTTCTTTGGCCAAACGCTTGGCAAGATCGTGGTAGTACTCTGGATGGCCTTTGCCAACATCAGAACGGGTAATGACCACATCAGCTCCCATCGCTTTTANATAACTCAATTTTTCTTTACTCATCTTGTCAGGCAATACAAGCATGCAACGATAACCCTTCAAATTGGCAACTTGTACCAATGCGGCACCTGTATTTCCTGCCGTTGCCTCCACAATGGTACCCCCTGGGCGCAAATGACCATCTCGCTCTGCAGCCTCGATCATGGACATAGCGATGCGATCTTTGATTGAGCCACCTGGATTTTGAAATTCTAATTTAATAAATAATTCACAGAGTCCCGTATCAAGCTTCTGCACTTTGACTAATGGGGTATTTCCGATCAAGTCATTGATTTTTTGATACATTCATTTTCTCCTTTTCTATACTCGAAGCGTACGCCGAAAAACAGTAAAGTCAATTGGTAATTTTCAGCTAAAGCCATTACACTTTTACACAAACGTTAAAGGACTGTGATAAGGAGAGTGATCATGTCAATTCGTGTATTAGTTAACGGTGCTCATGGAAAAATGGGCCAAGAAGTCATCAAAGCGGTAGAAAAAGTGCCTGAATTGACCTTAGTGGGTGCAGGCGATGTAAAAGACAATTTAGCGGATTTAATTCGCAGCAGCCAAGCTGAAGTAGTTGTTGATTTTACCAGTGCTGAATCAGGTTTTGCTAACACTAAAACCATTATAGAAACGGGCGCCCGTCCTGTCATTGGCACCACTGGTTTTTTACCAGAGCAAATCGCCGTATTGCAAGAAATGGCATTGACAAGATCACTCGGTGGTATTATTGCTCCTAATTTCTCGATTGGTGCCATCTTAATGATGAAATATGCACAAGATGCTGCACATTATTTATCGAATGTTGAAATTATTGAATTGCATCATGATGGTAAATTGGACTCGCCCTCAGGCACTGCCATAAAAACAGCGCAAATGATTGCAGAAGTCAAAGCTAAAACTGTGGCACCCGTTCAAGACAAAGCCATTATTCCAGGAGCACGTGGTGCAGTATTGAGTGATATTCATATTCATGCTGTAAGGTTACCGGGTTTAGTGGCCAATCAAGAAGTAATCTTTGGCAATTTGGGCGAAACATTAACGATCAAACATACAACTGTCAGCCGTGAAGCTTTTATGCCAGGTGTTATTTTGGCTTGTAAAAAGTCCCTCAANTTGCAAAAATTGATTTATGGATTAGAACAGATATTGTAATTGTGTTCGTAACGTAGGGTGGATACGCTTCGCCGATCCACCCTACATCTTATCAATATAACATGTTGTAATTAATTATTTCTTTCTTAACAGCGGAAATAGAATTACATCTCGAATAGATGGCGAATCAGTAAACAACATGACTAAACGATCAATGCCCACGCCCTCACCCGCAGTCGGTGGCATGCCATATTCTAATGCCGTAATATAATCTGCATCATAATACATCGCCTCTAAATCCCCTGCTTCGCGCTCTTGCACTTGTTGCTTAAAACGCTCAGCTTGATCTTCAGGATCGTTTAACTCTGAAAAACCATTAGCGATTTCTTGGCCACCAACAANAAATTCAAATCGATCGGTGATCAATGGGTCATGATCATTCTTACGTGCCAATGGCGATACTTCCGTTGGAAACTCCGTAATAAATGTCGGCCGTTTAATATTTTNTTCCACCAATTTCTCAAATAAATCATATTNGATACGCCCCAAACCATGAGTAGCCGGCACCGCAATTTCGTAACGCGCCGCTAACGCTTTGGCTGTTTCTAAATTATTTAATTCTTCAGCACGGATCTCAGGTGCATAATGCAATATAGAATCCCGTAATGTCATACGGGCAAAAGGTTGGTTTAGGTCAATCACCTGGCCTTGGTAGTTTAATTCTAATTTACCAAAAATCTTTTCAGCCAAATAACGTAACATCGCCTCAGTCAAGTCCATTAAATCATGGTAATTAGCATAAGTTTGATAGAACTCGAGCATGGTGAACTCTGGATTATGCCGTGTTGAAATACCTTCATTACGGAAATTACGATTGATTTCAAATACTCGCTCCATACCACCGACGACTAAGCGTTTTAAATAGAGTTCTGGCGCAATGCGTAAAAATAAATCCATGTCCAAGGCATTGTGATGGGTAATAAAAGGACGGGCTACTGCACCACCAGGAATCGATTGCATCATTGGTGTTTCCACTTCTAAATAACCGCGTGCAGTCAAAAATTCACGAATGCCTGCTACTAATTGTGATCTTACAATAAAAATCCGGCGAGTATTTTCATTCACCATCAAATCTAAATAGCGTTGACGATAACGGGTCTCTTGGTCTGCAAGGCCATGAAATTTATCAGGCAATGGTCGTAATGATTTGACTAGCAAACGCAAGCTTTTCACTTTAATAGACAATTCATTGGTCTTGGTTTTAAATAATTCACCCTCAGCACCAACAATATCGCCTAAGTCCCAGCTTTTAAATTGTTCATATAATTCGGCACCGATGTCTTCTTGTTTTACATATAATTGGATCCGCTCTCCAGAACCATCTTGCAAGTGGATAAAACTCGCTTTACCCATTAAACGTCGAGTCATAATGCGTCCAGCAACAACAACGTTCACTTGTAATGCTGCCAAACCATCATGGTCTTTTGCGTCATATTGACTATGCAACTTCGCCGCTGTGATCGTTGGCATAAAATCATTAGGAAAAGCTTGGCCTTGTTGACGTAGTTCGGTCAATTTTTCGCGGCGCAGATGAATTTGTTCGTTATCATCTAAAGTCACCATAGTTTCACTGGTTTGGTCTGTCATCATTGATGTCCTATTATGTTTTATTTATTGGCTCTTACGCCAACACCTTGCTTTAAACTTTCAACAATAAATTGGTCTAAATCACCGTCTAACACACTTTGCGTATCACTGGTTTCAACACCCGTGCGTAAATCTTTAACGCGCGACTGGTCTAATACATAGGAACGGATTTGATTGCCCCAACTGATTTCAGCTTTGCTCTCTTCTAAGGCTTGCCGCTCGGCATATTTTTTTGNTAATTCGATTTCATATAATTTCGCACGCAATTGTTTTAATGCTTGCGCCCGGTNTTTATGTTGTGAACGGTCAGATTGGCATTGCACAAAAATGCCTGTGGGAACATGCGTAATTCGTACGGCTGAATCGGTAGTATTGACATGTTGGCCGCCCGCACCACTGGCCCGATAAGTATCGGTGCGCAAATCTGCCGGATTAATGTCAATATCAATATCATCACTAATTTCAGGATAAACAANAACCGAGGCAAATGAAGTATGGCGGCGATGTCCCGAATCGAACGGAGATTTACGGACTAAACGATGGACACCTGTTTCAGTACGCAACCAACCATAAGCATAATCACCTTCAAATTTGACGGTTGCACTTTTAATTCCAGCCACTTCACCAGCAGACACTTCCAAAATCTGTGCCTGAAAACCACGTTGATCGCCCCAACGTAAATACATACGTAATAACATTTCTGCCCAATCTTGGGCCTCAGTGCCACCCGATCCAGCTTGAATATCAAGATAGGCATTATTAGCATCCAACTCGCCAGAAAACATCCGAGCAAATTCGAGTTGATCAACTTGTTTGAGTACCGCTTGCAAATCTTGTGCGACCGCATTGACAGTTTCTGTGTCGCCCTCTGCCACTGCCATTTCAAACAGCTGGCGCGCATCTTCAAGCTTATATTCGAGATTTTTAATAGAATTAACTGTGGTTTCCAATTGCGCCCGTTCACGGCCTAATTCTTTGGCCAATTCAGGTTGAGACCACACATTAGGATCAGCTAGTTGTTGTTCAATGGCTTGAAGACGTAGCGACTTTTGGTCGACGTCAAAGATACCNNTCCGCTGCGCGGCAATCCGCTCAGTGAGGTCGGTGATTAATTGGGCTATTGGTGCAGTATCTAGCATAGGATATTTACTTGTTAAGTCATTGATTATAAAAATTAATGAGTTAGTTTATCACAAACAAGGCCAGCATGCCAATTAATGGGGTTGAATCTAAGCCCTAAAAACGATACTGTAAACTGATCAAACTGCTGAGTATCCCCTATGCAAACCATGGAAAACACGCTCTCTGCTAACCGCAGCAATTTTATTGTCCTAGTCATTCAATTTTTGTTTCCTTTAGTCGGCATGGGCATCGATTTAATTGCTCCTTCATTGCCTGCTATTAGCCATGATCTTCACGTTTCCAGTGTGGTCTCTAAAAATTTAATTAGCAGTTATTTAGTAGGATACATGTTGGGAAGTTTTTTAATGGGCTTTTTATCTGATGCTTTAGGCAGGCGAAAAATTATCGTAGGCGGCTTATTTCTATTCGTGATAGTTAGTTTATTACCTGGATTGTTCCCTAATACGACCGTCCTATTATTGTCACGTTTTATGCAAGGCATTGCACTGGCCAGTTTTAGTGTAGTCTCTCGTGCGGTCTTTTCCGATATTCTCAGCCAAGAAAAACTCATTAAAGCCGCCACCCTGACTGCAACCATGTGGGGCATTGGCCCAATTATTGGCCCGATGATCGGTGGATACTTACAATATTATTTTAATTGGCAAGCCAGTTTTTACTTNTTTGCTGGTTATGCCTTCGTAGGATTTTTGTTTTTATTTGTTTCATTGCCGGAAACTCATCATCAACGACAAGCGTTTAATTTGCGACAAATTAAAGACAATATGACGACTATTATTAAAAGTCGCATTTTTATGGGACTGGTTCTATTAATGGGGTTAACTTATTCCTTACTTATTACATTTAACACACTGGGCCCCTTTTTAATCCAATCAGTTTTGGGATATTCGTCCATTTATTTCGGTCATGTGGCTTTGTATTTGGGCATNAGTTTTTTATTAGGCACTATTATCTGCCGTCAACTGCTCAATCGTTATGAGCCNGAAAAACTCATGGCTTATACCTTACCAATAACTATTTTAGCTGCTGGAATAAGCGTTATTTTTGCCTATACTGACAATAAAAACATTGGACCGGTGCTCAGCATTAGCCTCGTAATGTTTTTCATTTGTGGCATTCTGTATCCCGTTGCACTCAGTAGCTCACTTTCGCTCTTTAGACATTTGGCCGGGACTAGTGCTGCCATGATGACTTTATTCAACATCTTTATCACCAGCACCACTGCATTGTGCCTAAGTTTTGTCAATATCACTAATTCATTGCCAATTATTTTGACTTATTTTATGTTGGTTGTGTTGTGTGGAGTCAGTTATTGGTTTTTAATTCGTGGGAACTTAAAGCAAAGGAACAAGGTAATTTAGTAGCCAATATCTCATGGATTGCTTCGTCGTTTCACTCCTCGCAATCTGATGTATCCCCACGAATTTTTATGTAATTAGCTGAATTAATTGCTTACTAACCATCCTAGTCATCCCGCGGCGAAGACCGCGCGATCCATCAGGCAATACGCACTCCATCAAATAGCCCTGGTTCCCGCAGTCTTCGCCGCGGGATGACGGCATTTATTTTTACACCTTCAGCGAAATACTTAATCTTAACAGCAATAACAAGCTTCTAGTTTTTACGCCATTGCTTTCGAACTCGCTGATTTGTCTTACATAAAATTGGTGTCAAACAATCCCAGATATCAGCGTATGTTGTCGATTTCTCTTGATATGTTGTCGAAAATCAGTATAATTGTTGTCGACTAGCAGCTGGTAGCGTCAAATATGAAAGAAAGAACTGCTGAAATTCGGAATTTTCTACTGCGTTTATGCCAAAATAAGGCGCGAAACGTGGCCACCGAGGCTGCCAAGCACTTTGGGATATCTAAACAAGCAGCAAGTCGCCATCTTCATGCATTAGAAAGAGAAGGTCTAATTAGTTCTATTGGAAAAGGGAATATAAAGGTTTCTCAGATAGCCCCCTTGNNTAAAAAGTCATGGATATTTTCATTAAAAGGCTTGCATGAAGATGTAGTATGGCGTGAAAACATATCTCCTTTGCTTTCTGATCTACCTCAGAATGTGCGAGACATATGGCACTACGGGGCTACAGAAATGATAAACAATGCCATAGATCATTCTGAAGGCACTAACCTTAGCATTGATTTTGTGCGCAATGCCTTGGAAACAAAAATTTCTATTAACGATGATGGTGAAGGTATTTTTCATCGAATTCAACGTCTAGGAAACCTTTATGATTCTCGAGAAGCAATTCTTGAATTAGCAAAAGGAAAATTCACTACTGATCCAGCCAATCATTCAGGGGAAGGAATNTTTTTCACATCACGGGCATTTGATTTTTTTGCAATTTTATCACGCACTCTCTATTTTTCTCATCAGACAGAACAGGATGATTGGTTAATCGATCATGATAGTGATATTCCAGGAACTCGTGTTATTTTAAAGCTCGACAATGAGTGCAAACGTACTCTTACATCAGTATATTCGGAATTCACTGAGCCCGATGAATTTAGTTTCAGCAAAACTGTAGTTCCAGTTCGATTAGCACATTATGAAGGAGAAAAACTTATTTCACGTTCTCAAGCAAAACGCCTAGTATCACGTTTTGAAAAATTTAAAACTGTAATACTTGACTTTTCTGGTGTAGAAGAAATTGGTCAAGCTTTTGCAGATGAAATTTTCAGGGTATTCGCTTCGGCACATCCAGAAGTCTCTTTAATTCCAATTCATACTTCAATCGAAGTGCAACAAATGATTATGCGTGCGCTGGCGGTGAAATGAAAATTCTTAATATAGGCACAACCGGCGATTATAAACCCTTTAGTTTTTATGACCCAGAAACTCAAAAATATGAAGGTTTTGATATAGAAATCATCAATTCTGTCTTTGCATTATCAGGATATACCATCAACTTTATTAAAACTTCATGGACAACTTTCATGGATGATCTAAAGAGCAATCGCTTTGATGTAATGGTNGGCGGTATTTCTGCCACAAAAGAGAGAAAATTGAATTTCTTATTCTCAATGCCATTGATAAGCGATGGGAAAATAATACTGACCCATTATACCAATCAAAATCGTTTTAAATCTTTGGCTGATGTCGATAAAAACAATATTAAGATCATCACCAATCCTGGTGGCACTAACGAGGAATTTGTCACCAAGCATATCAANAATGCGATGATCATAATAGAAAATAATATAGAACTAATATTTAAAAAACTTGCCGCCAATGAAGTTGACGTTCTGATAACAGATAGAATTGAAGCCCTTTACAGACAATCTATAAATAAAAACTTGCTCGCTGTCTCTCCCGAACATCCCCTAACCACAAATTTTAAGGGTTTTATGCTACGAACAAATAACCAACCACTAAAAGAAGAAATCGATATCGCACTGGTAAAAATGCTTAAAAATAATGAGATAAAAACATATTTAACAAACATTTTAACTTTCCGCTTGCTGAAATTTGTTTAATTAAATCTCTCTCTTTAAATCTTTAGATTTTTAACAATCTGATCTCCCATTTC
Source organism: Coxiellaceae bacterium (assembly GCA_013414725.1). GTDB lineage: Bacteria > Pseudomonadota > Gammaproteobacteria. The sequence goes on from CP058706.1 coordinate 212,389, forward strand.
ATCAGTAGAGACTAATGTTGTCCCTACGGAATAAATATCATGCGTACGATAACCATTGGACAGTGTTTTTGCCACAGCACATTTAATTTTTTGGCTATATCAGCTCTTGCGCAAGACAATTCAAACAGCATGGCGATGCTTAAAATTAAACCGATCGGATTGGCTTTGCCGTGGCCGGCGATATCTGGGGCGCTGCCGTGAATTGGTTCGTAGAGACCGTGTTTGTCACTCAATGATGCGGAAGGCAGCAATCCTAACGAACCCGCTAACACAGCCGCTTCATCAGAAAGTATGTCGCCAAACATATTGGGTGTTAACATGACATCAAATTCGGCTGGGCGGCGTATTATTTGCATCGCAGCATTATCGACATATAAATGACTTAAACTGACATCAGGGTATGATTGATGGACTTCATTGACTATCTTGCGCCACAGTACCATTGTCTCTAACACATTAGCTTTATCAATTGAGCATAGTTTACGATTGCGTTTTGTGCTAATTGAAATGCAGTATGTGCAATACGGCGGATTTCTGTCGCTGTATATGTCATTGTGTTCCAGGCTTGTGTTTGATCGATGCCACGTGGTTCTCCAAAATAAAGATCACCGATTAGTTCTCGCACAATCACGAATGAAACATCGGTCAATAAGTCCGGTTTTAACGGCGAAAAATCAATCAACGGTGACCAGATATCTAATGGCCTGATATTGGCATATAAACCAAGCTGTTTACGAATTGCAAGCAAGCCTTTTTCTGGCCGTTCAGACAATGGTAATGCATCCCATTTAGGCCACCGACTGCGCCAAGTAAAACAGCCGTTGCTTGCATCGCTTTTTCAGCCGTTGATTTTGGATAAGGTGTACCAAATATATCAATGGCAGCACCACCAATCAAAGCTTCTTCATAGAAAATAATATCTCTAAAACAATGTAGAATTTTTTTGCCTTGCTCCATAATTTCTGGGCCAATGCCGTCACCAGCAACTAGTAGGATTTTATGCATGATTATTTTGCTCCAGCCAAGGTTGGCAAATAAAATATTGTTGCTCAAATTTCATAATGTGATCTTGCAGTTTTAAAATTTTTCNGATGTCATCTAATCCGTGAATTAATATTTGTTTGCGATGTTCATCGATATCAAAAAGTAAGTGGCATTCTCACATTGAATAGTTTGTGACGGCAAATCGATGGTTTTTTCGGTTTTTCTCTACTAAACCATCAATATCGAGTTGCGACAGCTTGATTGGCAAAATACCGTTTTTAAAACAATTATTATAAAAAATATCAGCAAAACTCGGTGCAATAATGGCCTTGATACCGAAATCCAACAGCGCCCAAGGAGCATGCTCCCGACTTGAACCACAACCAAAATTTTCTCCTGTAATTAAAATTTTTGTTTCCGGTTGTTGGTTTAAAATAAAATTGTCAATCCTATTTCCTTGCATATCATAACGCATTTCAGCGAACAAATATTGCCCCAAACCTGCTCTTTTAATAGTCTTCAAATATTGCTTAGGAATGATCATATCGGTATCAATATTAGCAATAGGGAGATACGCTGATTTTCCGATTAATTGATTAAATTTTTCCATATTGACCTCACACAANNAATCTCGTACATCAGTGGTATACCCCGCAATCGCCGCTGCTGCGGCCATCACAGGGCTCATTAAATGGGTGCGTCCACCACGTCCCTGCCGGCCTTCAAAATTGCGATTAGAGGTTGCTGCACAGCGTTCACCTGGTTCTAAACGGTCAGCATTCATAGCAAGACACATAGAACATCCTGGTTCACGCCATTCAAATCCAGCTTCAATAAAAATACGATCAATGCCTTCTTTTTCTGCCATCGCTTTTACTAAACCTGAACCTGGCACTACCATAGCGCGTCTAATAGTGCTCGCAATGCGACGACCTTGAACAATAGCTGCCGCACTTCTCAAATCTTCAATGCGTGCATTAGTGCATGATCCAATAAAAATTTGATCGATTTTAATGCCTTCTAATGGCGTGCCTGGACGTAATCCCATATAATCTAGTGCACGTTGCATGGATGTTTGCTTGACAATATCTGGCTTACCATCAACATCGATTATTGATTCTGGATCAGGAATACGTGCCGTAATCGGAGCTCCCATTTCTGGATTAGTGCCCCAAGTCAGATGTGGCATTATATTTTCTGCTTGTAATTTAATTTCTTCATCAAAACAAGCTTCTTTATCCGAATACAAATGCTGCCAATAAGACACAGCCTGCTCCCAATAAATTTCTTTGGGTGACATAGGTCGGTCTTTTAGATAATTAAAGGTTTTATTATCGGGAGCAATCATGCCTGCACGAGCCCCTGCTTCAATGCTCATATTACAGACAGTCATGCGTTCCTCCATGGAAAGTTCGCGAATGGTAGGCCCAGCATATTCAATAACATGGCCTGTGCCCCCTGCAATGCCGATGCGCGCAATGATATATAAAATAATATCTTTAGCTGTAACACCCGAAGCCAACTTACCATCAACCCAAATCCGCATATTTTTGGATTNTTTAGCAATTAATGTTTGCGTTGCTAATATTTGTTCAATCTCGCTGGTGCCAATGCCAAAAGCCAATGCACCAAATGCACCATGAGTTGAAGTGTGACTATCACCACAAACTAACGTGATACCTGGTAATGTGAAACCTTGTTCTGGCCCAATCACATGTACAATTCCTTGACGGCGATCACCCAAGCCAAAATAATTTAAAGAATACTNTTTACAATTATCAGCTAAGGTTTCCACTTGAATTTTTGACTCAGGATCAGTGATCCCTTCTCCTTGATTAATTGTAGGCACGTTATGATCGACTGTAGCTAGAATACTTTGTGGTTTATGTAATTTGCGTTTCGCTAACATCAAGCCTTCAAATGCCTGCGGGCTGGTTACTTCATGCACCAAATGTCTATCAATATAAAGCAACGATGTGCCATCAGAAAAATCTTGAATTACATGTTTTTCCCAGATTTTATCATATAATGTTTTTGACATTACTGCTCTCCTCTCACTAATTTTGCATAAGCCATCATCATTTGTGAGGTGATATTGCCAATAGGAAAATAAGAATCACCTATCTGTGTTACAGGCTGAACTTCCACAGCTGAACCCGTTACAAAAATTTCATCAGCCATCATCATTTCTGAGGGTGTGATATGTTTTTCTATGATAGGAATATGATGAGCATTAGCAATTTCAATAATTGTCTGTCGGGTTATGCCATTTAAAAAACAATCAGCAATTGGCGTGTATAAAATGTCTTNTTTCACCATAAAAATATTAGCGCCGGTGCATTCCGCAATATAACCACGATAATCTAACATCAAGGCATCGTGATAACCGTGCTGTTCAGCTTTATTTTTACTCAAAGTACTAATAATGTATAACCCATTAGCTTTTGCACAGACCGGTGCCATATGAGGCGCAGGACGCACCCAATCAGACCACATGATTTTTAAACCGCTTGCTCCTGGTTTGAAATAAGATTTCCATTCCCATGCAGCGATGGCGACATTTACAGAATTGTTGTTAGACGCAACCCCTAGCCCTTCTGCACCATGCCATGCAACCGGACGTAAATAAGCTTCTTTCAGCATATTACGTTTTAGCACTTCATCTGCAGCGCTATCTAATTCCGCCACTGTATAAGGAATATTAAAGCCCAACATAGCAGCAGAATCATGTAAGCGTTGGTGATGTTGACTTTNTTTAAATATATTTCCGTTATAGGCACGCTCACCTTCAAATACACCACTTCCATAATGTAAGGTATGCGTTAAAATATGAATATTCGCTTTTTGCCATTCAATGATTTTTCCGTTCATCCATATCCAGCCTGAATACTGATCTAATGATTTATTCATGGCAAGCACCTCTTTGATTAATGCAATTATCTCTCTTTCTTCGATTCGTTTTTTTGNATCACAAAGTATTTTGAAATCTTCAAAAATTGCTGNAAACTCTATATCATTAATATTGATCCCCANTTCAGTAATTTTGCTGCGCAATGCAGCCCTGCCTGAATGTTTTCCTAAGACAATTTTGGTTTTTTGGATGCCAACCATTTCTGGCGACATGATTTCGTAAGTATTCCGGTTTTTTAGCATTCCATCTTGATGAATGCCTGACTCATGAGCAAAAGCATTTGCGCCAACAATAGCTTTATTTTTTTGCACTGTGAAACCCGTGGCAGACGACACATACGTTGAGATGGGAACAATTTGGCGAGTATCTATGTCAGTATTACAATTAAAAATGTCAGGCCGTGTTTTTATAGCCATCACTACTTCTTCCAAAGCAGCATTGCCCGCACGTTCACCAATGCCATTGATTGTGCATTCTACTTGTCGAGCACCGCCTAATATCCCTGCCAATGAGTTTGCCGTTGCGAAACCCAAATCATTATGACAATGGACGGAAAATATAATTTCTGGAAAAGCATGACATAAAGCAGCGATCATTTTACGATATTCATCAGGCATAACGTAGCCGACGGTATCAGGGATATTAATGGTTCTTGCACCTGCTTGTATTGCAACCTGGACAGCTTGCATTAAAANATGCATATCACTGCGTGTAGCGTCCATGGCCGACCACTCCACATCATCGCAAAACGATCGTGCATAACGCACTGTTTCATCAATCACGTCTAATACACGCTCGTATGTCATTCGAAACTGGTGCTCAATATGAATTTTGCTGGTAGAGATGAATGTGTGGATTCTCGNGTTTTTTGCTTTTTCCAAAGACTTAGCGGCAGCAGCGATGTCAGCTTTTACTCCCCTTGCCAAACTACAAACCGTCGCTGCATTGACTGCTGAACTGACCGCCGTAATGCACTCTTGGTCTCCTTGCGATGCAGCAGCAAAACCAGCCTCGATCACATCAACACCCATATCATCCAGCATTTTAGCTATGGTTATTTTCTCTTGTTTTGACATAGTCGCGCCTGGCGATTGTTCACCATCACGTAAAGTAGTATCAAATATAATAATTTTTTTAGACATGACCTTTCCCTTAATAAATTGGCATCAATGACAGCAATAATGATTAATTAAGCGCTTATTTAATTGAGAACATTTTAACAAAGCGGGCGAGGTGAATGATTGCGAAAATGCCTTATATTTGATTTTATATGGCATATAATGCTAAAATTTACTAAATTATTAGAGGATTATTTTATGGATAGAACAGATCGAAAAATTTTAGAATTCCTACAATCCAACAGCCACATCAGTAATCAAGAACTAGCAGAAAAAGTGGCATTATCGCCATCCCCTTGCTTACGGCGGGTAAACCAGCTTGAAGAGGCGGGCTATATTGATCGCTATGTTGCGCTATTAAACCCAGAAAAATCGGACTTAATCTAACTGTGATTACTTTAGTAGGACTATCAAGCCATAATCCTAAAATAATGCGCAATTTTGAAAACATTATGGAAACTTCACCCGAAGTCATGCAATGCTATTTAATCGCCGGCCAATCAGCTGATTATATGCTACGAATCGTGACACCTAGCTTAAATGAGTATCAAACATTTTTGCTGAACAAGCTGACTCAAATTGAAGGTGTCAACAATGTTCATTCTAGCTTTGTGGTCCGAAATATCGTTGAAAAACGGATCTACCACTTAAATTTTTAAATAACTCAAAGGTTTAATTCTGACGAGTTTCCATGGATTTTTATGCAAGACAAACCAGCGGATTGCAACAGAAATGGCGTAAAAACCATTTAAAAACTCCGAGGCCTTCATTGCGAGGAAGTAGTGACAAAGCATCATGAATAACTTTTGGACAGCACTGGGCAAAGAGAGAATAGCCCTGGTTCCCGTGGTCTTCGCCACGGGATGACGGGAGCAAAATACTTAATCTTGACAGCAATAACAAGTTTCTAGTTTTTACGCCATGCTTTCGAACTCGCTGATTTGTCTTGTATAAAAATTCGCGGGGATACTTCAGCTCGCAATGACGAGCTCCGAGTTTTTCTTAGGTAATTAATCAGGTACTTATAAAAACCCGGAGATACATCAAGATTTGATTTCTTTAAATTCAATTGGCTTTATTAATGCGTTTACTCTTGGATTGCTATGATATTTCTCATTAAAGTCATCACCTTCCTGAGTTAGACAATAGGTTTCATGGATAAAAAATAAGACTATAAAGGCCAAAATGAGTGAAATGGGCAACAGCATTAATGCTACATGATATCCTTGCAAGGAAAAATGATGCACTCCATTGATTATTTTTCCATCCCAGGTCCAATCTAAAANAGCCCCCACCATAGGTTCATATAAAGCCTCACATACAGAATCAAAAGTATTCATAATACCGAGCACAGTGGCTGACAATGCTATCGGAAAAATTTCTCGAATCATGGCAAAACTGGTGAAAAACCCGCTTATGCTAAAACCAAAACCAAATAGCAATATGATTAATGTGAACAGTGTATGATGCGGAAAATAAATTACGGTTAATAAACATATGAAAGCAGAAAAAGTACTGCAAAGCAATAACGGTTTTCTTCGCCCCATAAAATCAGATAACCAACCTAAAAATGGTGCGCCCACGGCAAAGCCTATAAAAATAAAAGAAGTGGCCAATGCGGCATTGGATCTTGAAAGATGATGTGCCACCTCCANAAATGGGGCTCCCCATAAGCCTCCGAAAACTGATACGGGGGCGAATGCAAGCCCGCTGTATAGAGATAAAANCCAAGTTTGTTTATTCTTCAAAATAGGTAACAAAGAATAGTTAGTGGGCATTTTATTTTTAATTAAAACTGATTGCTTTGGCTTGTCTCTCACTATCAAAAAATAGATTATGCCTAGAAAAATTCCTAAAANGCTTATGACTTCAAGTGCTCTACGCCAACCAACATCTTGAACCAAAAGCGACAATGGCATTTGTCCTCCAACAGCTCCCAACATAGCTGCCATCATAAACATCCCGGAAATCAGGGCAAATCGTTTGGGAGAAAACCAGACAGAAGCTAATTTAAAACAAGACACAGCAGCAAACGCAGCAGCACCACCCATCAATGCCCGACTGATATAAGCCAACCACAAGGTGCTTGTTTGTGAAAAGATAAATGTGCTAATACTGCAAACAAATATTGCAGCAACAGTCATTAATCTTGGGCTATATCTGTCCAGCATGATTCCCACTGGGATTTGCATGATCAAATAAGCATAAAAATAAAAAGCCGATAAATTACCTAAGCCCGCCCCATTGACCTGAAAAGCTTGCATTAAATCAAAAGCCATGACACTCGGCGAAACCTGAATCAAATATTTATNAAAGAAAAATCCAGCAGCAATTGTCCAGACAATCCAAGGATAAATTACAGCTGACTGTTTATTCGGAATTTTTATCATGCTAATCATAGTCTCACTTTTAAATAGTTAATGTTAATACTTTAACTTATTTTTATTAGCATAATCTTGCTAAGGTTGCAGCATTTCATGAAATCATGAATTTTTATGCCAAAAAATGAGAATTTTTAAATGAAAATTTTTTATGTAGGGAGATTAGTTGCTAGGTTTAAGCACAATGGCTCTGACAAAGCTCCTCGCAATCTGAAATATCACTCAATTTTTTGGGTTTATGTGACCAGAGGATACGAAAAAAACATTGCAAAATGATAAATAGCACATGACATTGCTGAGAAAAAACCTAAAACTATTGGGAGAACAAGAAACCACTATTAACAGCATCGAACAATATCCTAGATTCTCCTATCGATCAGACCACAGAAGACCCGAAAGTGGTTTTTAGCGAGATAAAAGCCCTTGGGAGGCCTATATTTACCCAAGCAGAAGTTGCACTCCTCGCTGCACTCGCAATACGTAACAAAAAGCTCAGCAAGTCAGGACGTAAAAAGAAAGGTTGATGGGCCGTCCGCGACTCGAACGCGGGACCAACGGATTAAAAGTCCGCTGCTCTACCGACTGAGCTAACGGCCCTAGTAGGAACAGGAGATGCAATAATACTCATTTGAATACAAATGACAAGCTTTTATATCATGATGTCAGCTGGGCCAGTGCAGGCCCAGCTGACGGGGCTCAGGTCTAGGATTAAGCGTGGTAGACTAAGCTGATATAGGGCCCATTCCATTGTAAATCAGCACTTTGCACGCCTGATATGGTTGAGGTAAGGGGTGACGGTATGCCCATTCCGCCAGCAACGCCGGTATTGATTTGGGCATTAATCTTGTCTACTGCATTAAAGTAGTTGCTAACTTGGTAACNCCCTTCAAAACTCAAGCTATAGGTGTAGTGAGGGTCGAATATATAGGTGTAATTCAGCCCTAGTTTGGCATCAATTACTGGCACGACTCGGGTACTAGAGTTATCACTAATACTGTTGGTGATTACAGTGCCATCATTCATATTAAATGTATTCGTTAGACTGGAATCAATGTGTCCTGCTAGTAATGCGGTATCAAAATGGCCAACAACACCGACACCGGCTCCTAAATAATAGGTTGCATCCATACCAACCAAAGGACCAACGCCGTTAAAGTTACTGTCATTAGCAACATTCACTAGCGGAAAATCTGGGAGATTTGAAAAATAATTGGTGTTTAATTTACGTTCTATCTGAGCATAACGGACGCCCACATTGGGGTGTAAAGATAAACGACAACCCACATTAATCAGTTGTCCAAAGACAAGATCAGCTTGATTTAAAGTGACTTCTGCCGTTGATTCTGCGGTAGTGAAAGGAATAGAGTCAAGATTGGTAGCAAAGACAAATTGATTGTCGACATCATTTGAAGTGACACCATTATTATCATTCGTGCCTAAATTGGTAAAATTAAATCTAATATCATTACCTGTGCCTGGGAAGGTGTAGCCGGCATCAAAGCTAACACCCCATTGGTAATCGGGCTGTACCGATTCCACATTAGATGTGGTTGAAAAAATACTATCACTATTGGTGTTATTAACGGTAAAACGGGTTGAGTAATTTAAATCCCCATTGGTGATAGTTGGCTGTAAAAACAAACCTGTTGCGCCCACAAAAACCCACCTGGNCAATTCAGGCACAGAAACTTCAGTTGGATCAGTGGCTGCAGGATACGCGGCATAACTGGGTAAGGCTATAACAGCAGCAGCGCTCATGAGTACAATAGAAAGGCGTTTGATTTGCATCGGATACTCCTTGTAAGGACAACTTTTTTATTAATTTGTCTCACTGAATCTCAGCGGACAATCCACAATCATTATTACACGTGATAAGTCAAACTTAGATAAGGCCCATTCAACATGAAATCAACTGAGTTTTGACCTACTGCTGAAAACTCGGTCAACACTCCTGTGAGATGGTCTAAAGCATTAAAATACTGACTGGCTTGATAACCCATTTCCAATGTCAAATCAGAATTGGATTCATTAGTGAACAAATAAGTGTAATTTAGTCCCAACTTAGCATCGATGACGGGGACGATACGCGTGTTATAGCCATTACTCACATTGACGGTTGCAGTACCGGCATCAGATATGGCCGTGGTATTCAAACTTGAATTGACACTGCCGATAAGCAATGCGGAATCAATATGGCCAACAACACCAATTCCCCGAATTAAATAATAGCTACCATCAATACCAGCTAATGGTCCAATGCCTTCAAAGTGGCTTTTTGAAAGGACTCCTGTTGATCAGGNTACGGCTTCAATATAATTGCTAGTTAAATTACGGTCGAGATTGGCATAGCGCAATCCAGCTGCAAGATGTAATACCGTACGGCAACCAACATTAATCGCTTGACCGGCTGTCAAATCAAATTGATTTAAATTAAAACGTACTTGATTGCTAGCAGTGGTGGCTGGAACATCAATAATACTAATCGGCGTTATAAAAGAGTTGGGATGAGCGGCAGTCGTAGTGCTGTCATCTTTGGAATTAAAATGGAAGTAACTAAAATTAATATCATTGCCTGTACTTTTAAAAACATATCCCATATTAAAACCAATGCCCCAATCGTAACCGGGATTGATGGTTTCTACTTGGTTACTGTTATTTAAGTCAATCAATACAGCGTAGTTAAGATCACCATTGTCGGTAGTTGGTTGCAATAAAAATCCCGTAACACCATAAAACCACCGCCGGTCAATTGCGGTACATTGACTTGTTTAGGTTCTGTNTGCACCAGGAAAAGATGCCAATGCGGTCATAGCAAAACTTAATCCTGTCGCCAGGCTGATGATTGTACGTTTCATACTTTGTTCTCGCTTTTTGCTGTTATTTTACGCGTGGATGGTCAAACTGATATAAGGACCATTGAGACCTAGATTACTGGTGCTGGTTGCACCATCCAAAAGTGATACTTTATCAATAGCATTAAAATACTGGCTGACTTGATAACCAGCTTCAATGGTCAAGTCAGAATCAATGCTGTTATTAAACAAATAGGTATAATCTAAACCCCATTTGGCATCGACTGCGGGCACTATTCGGGTTGAGGAATTGGTTTCGATTGATTCATCTTCTGTCAGATTCACCGTTTCGCCAAAAAATGATCCTAGGGTCAAGGCTTGAGTTGCAGTTTGTTTTGCATCGATGCTTCCGACCATTAGCGCACCGCTAAAATGCCCTACTAGTCCTATACCACGCCATAAATAATAACTAGCATCTAATCCTGCCAATGGGCCTACACCATAAAAATCACTTTTTTGATTGGTTTGTTGTAATAATGGATTATTGTTAATGTCAAATTGAGGTGCGCTGACTGTACCAACATAATTATTTTGTTGCTTACGCTCAATAGCAGCAAAACGTGCCCCCGCAAAAGGATGTAAAACTAACCGACAGCCTACTTCCAAAAACTGGCCAAAAGATAAATCAACTTGATCAATATTGTATTGCACCGATGTCGTTGCCGACGAGCTCGAATAAGCCAATCCTGGGAAAGGAATCACTGGGAGTATCGCTGTATTTATAGGCAAGATGAATTGATTAGCACCGTTTACTGTAGTGCTATCATCATCGCTATTGAGATGAATATAACTTAAATTAATATCATTGCCAGTACCTGGGAAAATATATCCTACATTGACACCGCCCCCAAAAGTGTAACTGGGATCTAATGAGACAACACTGGTCGATGTATTAAAAGCTTGGCCAGAAGCAACAGGATTAATTGTTGTAAGTGTCGCGTAGTCTAAATCGCCATTGGTTGGCGTTGGTTGGAGATAAAGCAATGTTCCGCCAACAACAAAACCACCCGGTAATTGCGGTACGCTGACTTCTGTTGGATTGGTTGCCGCTGGATAGGCAGCATAGGTAGCAGTGCTTATCAAACCGATGCTAAGTATAGTAGCGAAACGTTTCATATAAACCTCCCTGTTACCTACATTAATTTGCGGTATTATCGTTGCTTACTAGGCGATTGTAAAGCGACTACAAAACGAAAGAAAACACATCATGTATTTAACTATTTTTTAGCAAAAAACGCATAGCTCCTTGCAAGCTATGCGTTTTAATTTAGCAACCTAACTATTAGATACGGAAGGTTACGTTAGCATAAAAGCCATTCAAGCCTAAGTCACTGCTTGAACCATCAATGCCTTCAACTGCATTGAAATAATTGCTGACTTGATAGCCCACTTCTAATGTCATATCAGAGTTGTGTGCGTTGTTGAACAAGTAGGTCCAGTTAAGGCCCAACTTAGCATCAATTACTGGTACAACAATAGTATTGTTGTTGGTTTGAACATTAACTACAGCTGTATCTGTAAAAGACTGTATAGCTGTTCCTTGACTTAGCGTTGTAATTGCAGTTGTTTGCGTATCCAAAGTGTCTTGAATATTACCAACTAACAATGCCGTATCAAAATGACCAGCAACACCAATACCATTCCAGATGTAGTAAGTTGCATCCATACCTACCAATGGACCAATACCTGTGAAATCACTGCTTTCTTGAGTGCTAAGCTGTGCATTTTCGGTGAAGTTTACTGCTTTACTTTCACCAATTCTAAAATCACCATCCGCACTCAGTGTCGTCGTGGTATTGAAATCTCGTTGAATGTCTGCAAATCGAGCACCAGCAAATGGATGTAAGCTCAAACGGCAACCTACATTAATAAATTGACCAAAAGTTAAATCAACTTGGTTAATGATATCAGCCATCGTCGAAGAGGTGGAGGATGTAAAGTCATTAACATTAAAATCTATGATTGGAACAAGGCCTACACCTGCTACTGCTGCAGCCACCGCAAGACCTGTTAAGTCTAGTTGGTTTGCGCCTGGTATTTCTGAGTCGTCGCCAGTACCGTTGAAGTAAAAGTAGCTCAAGTTAACATCATTACCGGTACCTGGAAAGATATAACCTACATTAATGCCATAACCAAAACTATAGTTAGGATCAATAGACTCAATAGTAGAGCTTGTATTAAATAATTGATTACCAGATACTGGATTAAAAGTTGTTAATACTTGGTAATTCAAATCTCCATCTGTAGAAGAGGGAGTCATATAGAACAAACTACCACCAATGGTAAAGCCACCTTGAAGTTGGGGAACACTTACTTCTGTTGGATTAGTAGCAGCAGGATATGCAGCAAAAGCACCGCAAGAAGCAGTTAAACCAATAGCTGCTAGTGCAACTGTAAGACGTTTCATGTATTACCTCCTTGTTAATGTCATTTAAAACAACTCTAAAAACTTAGAGCTCGATCATAACTGAAAATATTCATCTCGTAAAGAAATTAATACTACTAATATAAAAACGCATAGCCTTTTCAGGCTATGCGTCTTCTTTGAACACTTCTATCTGATTTTTAAAATTAGATACGGAAGGTCAAGTTAGCATATGGACCATTCAAACCGATGTCGCTGCTTGAACCATCAATACCTTCAACTGCGTTGAAGTAGTTGCTTACTTGATAACCAACTTCTAGCGTCATATCAGAGTTATGTGCATTGTTGAATAAATAAGTCCAGTTAAGACCTAATTTAGCATCAACCACTGGTACGACAACAGTGTTGTTATTGGTTTGGAAATTAGCTATCGCTGTTGTGGTAACACTTGGGTCACCAATTACAGTAGTAATTGCTGTTGTTGTAGTATTCAAAGTATCCTGAATATTACCAACTAACAATGCTGTATCAAAGTGCCCTACAACACCGATACCATTCCAAACATAGTAACTTGCATCCATACCTACTAATGGACCAATACCCGTAAAGTCACTGTTTTCTTGGGTAGCAATCAAGTCATTCTCAGTAAAAGTGAATGGTACTTCGGCAAGCGGAGAACTCAAAGTTGCATTTGCCGTTGTTGTTGTGTTGAAATTGCGTTGTATATCAGCAAAGCGAGCACCTGCAAATGGATGCAAGCTTAAACGGCAACCAACGTTAATGAATTGACCAAAAGTCAAATCGACTTGATTGATTATATCAGCCATTGTGGATGAAGTCGTACCACCTACAGTGGTGTCTAAACCAAGCAGGCCACCGGCTAAAAATGCTGCATCTATAATACGGAACTGATTAGCGCCAGGTGTCACCGAATCATCACCAGTGCCATTGTAGTAGAAGTAGCTTAAATTAACATCGTTACCGGTGCCAGGGAAGATATAACCAACATTTACACCATAACCGAAGCTAAAACCAGGATCAATTGATTCAATAGTGCTTGATGTATTGAACAGTTGACCAGCACCAGCACCATTGAGAGTCGTCAAAACAGAATAATTCAAATCACCATCAGTTGATGAAGGGGTCAAATAAAACAAGCTACCACCAATTGTAAATCCACCTTGAAGTTGTGGTACGCTTACTTCAGTAGGATTGGTAGCAGCAGGATATGCAGCAAAAGCACCGCAAGATGCGGTCAAGCCAATAGCTGCCAGTGCGACTGTAAGACGTTTCATGTATTACCTCCTTGCTTGAGATATTAACGTTTAAAATTTTTGCTTCCAAAGTATAAATGAAAGCTGTTGAATAAAACAACAAATTAAAGCAAAAATATTTTTGCAATTGCCTATGCAAACTAATTTTTACTTAATGCCGCGTTTCAATCTTTCAACTAAATCGCGCATTTTAAAATTCATATTAATGCTAACGCAGAGATTAAAGCGTAAGTAATTAATTGTTGTCAACTATTTCTTTGATCTTTTAATTTTTTTGATGAAAAGAAGATACTGATTGCGCAATATGTGATCAATTTGATTAAAAAGTTAGCAGGCGCTTTTGATAATTAAGATAGAAAACCCATTGTAACTTATTGCTTAAAATAAAAAAGGCGGAGAACACCACTCCGCCTTTGAATATTTTTTGATCAAATTAAATACTGAACTTGTAACTAACACCCACAGCATAATAATCAACATCAGGAATATATTCATTGATATCGCCATAAGGATGGCCTTCAAACTTCATGTAAGTCACATCCGCGGCAAGATTGGTACGTAATTTTAATTCAGCACCCAAGCCATAAGCGATGTTCCATGTGTGTACATCTTCATCCAGAATACCGTCAGTGGACCATAGATAACTTGGGCCTGCTTTAGCGAACAATCCCAAACGATCTGTCACTGGCACTCGTAGTTTACCTAAAAATTCACATCATAAGTGCTCTGCGGTAAGATGACATAACCAGTTTCAATAGAAAAATATTGATTAAGTTCATAACCAACCAATACGCTACCTGCCAAACCTGAATCATCAGTGTCCATTACCCAATCCCAATTGGTATCGGCATAACCCATTTGCAAGCCAACATAAAAATCTGGACTTGGACTAAATCCGCTATTATCCGCAAAAGCCAAAGTTGAAAAAGTGAATAGAGTTGTACCCAGTAAAAGATATTTTGCTTTATGTAACATTAGTTTCCCCTAAAATCAGTTTTTGTAGTAAAAACTGCAATAAGGCCGATGATTGATACAAACCAATCAATGCTCTATTGCAATAAAGATTTTTTCCCTGATTTTCTTGCGCTCCCTCAGGCAAAATTTTAGCGTCAATTCACTGTGGAAACAATGACTATTGTTATATCCTAAAAATGCGGACGGTAACATTCAGATCGCGAGAAGTTGTGATGCAAGATGGATGTTACTGTTCGCATCTTGAGGTGTGATGGATATAGATTTTAGGAATTATCAGACTGTGCCATAACGTTCAGCATCACCAAGCCAACGTTTTATTAGTGCTGGCACTATCTCTGGCGAATTTTGTAATAATTGTTGTGCGCTTGCCTGCACTGCGGGCAATAACGGTTGATCACGCATTAAATCGGCCAATTTAAATTGCATCAAACCTGTTTGACGTGTCCCCAATACTTCACCTGGGCCGCGTAATTCCAAATCTTGTCTTGCAATTTCAAATCCATCGTTTGTCATACGCATAATTGACAAACGTTGCTTACTAATCATTGATAAAGGCAATCGATATAATAATACACAATGACTTTGTATTGCGCCACGTCCCACTCTACCACGTAATTGATGCAATTGCGCCAAACCCAATCGTTCTGGATTTTCAATAATCATTAAACTGGCATTTGGAACATCCACACCCACTTCAATCACAGTTGTAGCCACTAACAAATCAATAGCATGGTTTTTAAACGCCATCATAATTTCTTGTTTTTGTTGCGGTCGCATCCGCCCATGTATTAATCCTACACGCAACTCTGGCAAAGCTTGTGTCAATTCAAGTGCAGTGGCTTCTGCAGCTTGACATTCCAACACTTCAGATTCTTCTATTAAAGTACAGACCCAATAGGCTTGTTTACCCGTAGTGCAATTCTGTTTGACGCGCTCGATTACCTCACCTCGACGAGTATTGGGAATGGCAACTGTAGCAATCGGCGTCCGTCCCGGCGGCAATTCATCGATAATTGAGCAATCTAAATCAGCATAAGCTGTCATTGCAAGAGTACGAGGAATCGGTGTAGCGGTCATAATAAGCTGATGCGGCACAAATCCCTGATGTTTGCCTTTTTCACGCAAAGCAAGCCGCTGATGTACACCAAAGCGGTGTTGTTCATCAATCACAATCAATGCCAAACGATTAAACTGCACGGATTCTTGAAATAAAGCATGGGTCCCCACCACAATTTGAATCGTACCTGCAGCAATTCTTGCCAAAATATCTTGACGTGCTTTTGCCGTTGTTTTTCCCATTAACAATGCAACATGAATTCCTAAGGGTTGTAACCAAGTTTGCAAATGTTGAAAATGCTGCTCTGCCAAAATTTCGGTTGGTGCCATCACCACCGCTTGATAATTATTTTCTACAGCACGTAAAGCTGCAATAACGGCCACCACTGTTTTACCTGCACCCACGTCGCCTTGCACCAATCGCAACATCGGTTTATTTTGCTGCAAATCTTGCAACAACTCTTCAGCTACACGCTGTTGCGCATTAGTCAATTGAAAAGGCAGTTGTGCTAAAAACGTGGTAATAATTGATTGTGTGGCAATNNAAACAGGGGCCGCCTCTGCTTGAGTCCGCTGACGCCATTGCAACAAACTCAATTGTTGTGCAATCAATTCTTCAAATGCCAAACGTTGCTGCGCCGGATGAATGCCTGACATTAATAATTCAACAGGCGCATCTGGCGGTGGATGATGCACAAATAACAAGGCTTGCTGTAAATCAGGAAACCCCAAAGGCTGCGTAATACTAACAGGCAAATAATCAACTAATCCTGCTGGCTGTTGTTGCAGCCATTGCAATGCTTGTGCCGCTAATTTACGCAACATCGGTTGTGAAATGCCTTCTGTTGCTGGATAAATGGGGGTCAAATGTTGCTCTACCGGCACCGATTGATGTGGCTGCAATAATTGATATTCTGGGTGAATCATTTCTAGGCCCTGTTGGCCCCAACGGGTTTCACCATAACAACGCACCCGTAAACCTGTTTGTGAAAACTGATTACGTTGGGCTGGCGTGAAATAAAAAANACGCAATGATAGCCAACCTGTACCATCCCAAAGTCGACAACACAAACTAGGCCGCTTACCTTTGATCACAGCTACCGCAGCAATCTCTGCTTCAACCACCGCATGCATGTCGGGTTCTAAAGATCCGATGGGTGCCACTTGCGTACGATCTTGATAACGATAAGGCAGATGAAATAATAGATCTTGTAAACTGAGAATCCCAATTTTTGCCAAGCGGTTTGCAATTTGTGTCCCCACCCCTTTTAAAAGGGTGCATGGCATTTTCGCAAACGATTCAGCTTGAGTCGGGTTATTCACAGGGAATACAGTTCCTAGTCAGCTAATACCATGATTGCTTCCATCTCAACCGCAACACCCCGTGGTAATGCTGCCACACCCACTACAGCACGTGCAGGATAAGGCTCCGTAAAAACCGTGCCATAATGTCATTGACTACTGGAAAGTGGCTTAGGTCAGTCATATAAACATTTAATTTGACGATGTCTGCCAAACTACCACCCGCTGCCTCTGCCACCGCGGTTAAATTCATGAAAACCCGTTCGACTTGAGCCCGGATATCCCCCTCAACAATTTCCATAGTCTCTGGCACCAAGGGAATTTGCCCTGATAAATAGACTGTATTGCCTGCCTTAACGGCTTGTGAATAAGTCCCAATAGCTTTGGGTGCTTGATGTGTGCGAATGATCTGTTTCACGTCGATCTCTCCCAGGTTAAATAATGAGGCTAGCGTAAAAGCTAGATGATATCAAGCCAGGCCAAGCTTCAAACTATAATGTGAGCAAATAATAGTTAGCTATGTCAATCTCGTCCGTTTGAATTATTTCACTACTATTAGCCACTTTTGTGTCTGCCTGGCATTCCAACCGAGCACGTTTTTCCAAAATCGCTTTTACTTTGGGTGCTAATGCATGAGCAGTATCATAATCTTTCATAGCACACTCCTTGAAATGTGCTGCGTCTTTAGGGAAAAGTTGAAACAACATTGAATAAGTATCACCACGCCTTTTACGCAGTAAATAATCATCGGGATATTTGCGGATTTTTTCATTGTAAAGTTTTATGGTCTGCTCACAGGCTAAAACTGCTGCCGATGTATTTTTAATTTAAAAATAACCGCGCCAAGGTCAAATGAGTCTGGCTAAAATTAGGGTCTTTATCAATGGCTTGCATAAATGCATCGTTGCCTAATTGATAATTACGCATTTTTATATAAACTTTGGCTAAATACAAATACGGTGACGCAAATTCAGGATTAATATCAACAATGCGTTCCAACCGCTCCCTCAAATTCATTAAATCAGGGACATTTAACTTTAATTTATACAATTTATAGTGAAGTCTAATAGCTTCGAAATAAATGATATATTCATTGTCACTCATTTCCTCATCAAAATGATCATCAATACATTTTAACAATTTATTAAAGTAACATAAGGCAATATCGTTGCAGCCAAAGATAAGATTAATTTTAGCACACCAATACAGCGCAACTGCATTATCAGAGTCTAATTTCACCAATCGAGTAAAATATCCCAAAGCAACTTCAAAATTATATTGTTGAATACATAATAAAGCTCGCAGCTCAATTACATTATGGTGGTACACTGTTCGTTCTTCACCAATGATTTCTGCTAATTTATCATAATCCTTCAATGCCAAATCTAATTCTTCTTTTAAATAATATGACAACCCTCGCACATAATAATATCGATAATTTTTTCGGCAGTGATGTTATTCAAAGCAGTTATTATATTATCTAAATAAGAGGAGCATCGAGATGAAGATAAATACCAAGAATAAATACATTTGTAAGCATTGGCTTTTTCAGGATGTTGACGCAAGGCTATTAACAACAACGTCAGCGCTTTTTGTTCATTGTCTTCATCATAGTATTCTCTAGCAGCATGGATAAGCTGAATATATTGCACGATCAACACCCTAATTATTCTTTTTATTTTTGGCATTGACTGCAGTAACAGCCATGCAAATCTATTATCTAGCGCGGCTGACCCGCAATACCGCTTTCACTTGACGCAAACTACGAATAATCCGCGCCAAATGCGTACGGTCATGTACTGACAATTTTAATAATACTAAATAATACCGTCCATCACGTTCTGTCACATGAATATCATCAATATTACCTTCAACGTTGGCAATAGCTAAAGCAATGCCGGCCAATACGCCACGTTCATTTAAGACTTCCACTTTAATGGACACCATAAACTCGCCTTGCACTTGCTCAGCCCAACGCACTGAAATATAACGCTCAGGATGATGGCGCAATTTGACCAATTGTTTGCATTGCTCCGTATGCACCAAAATGCCTTGCCCAGCATTTAATACACCCATAATTGGATCGCCTGGAATGGGATTACAACAAGCTGCATAATTAACCACCATTCCCTCGGTACCTCGAATTTCTAACGCTTTAGGTTGACCGCTGGCAGGGCCTTTGTCGGATTGCGCCATTTCACTCGATGCGGCAACCAAACGATTTGCCACTAACATGGCCACACGATTGCCCAAACCAATGTCTTCGAGTAAATCTTCTAAATCCTTTAGTTTAGTCTCTTGCAATACTTGTTGAATATTTTCTGGCGACAGTTTTTTTAACGATAACCCATAACCAGCCAAGGCTTTGTTTAATAATTNTTTGCCTAACACCACTGATTCGCTGCGTTGTTGATTTTNTAGAAAATGACGAATGCCACTGCGCGCCTTGCCAGTGACAACAAAATCTAACCAAGCTGGATTTGGACGTGCACCGGGCGCCGTAATAATTTCTACTGTTTGGCCATTGGCCAATAATGACGATAATGGCGCTAACTGACGATCAATTTTAGCAGCGACACATGTGTTCCCAATGTCTGTATGCACTGAATAAGCGAAATCAACGGCCGTAGCGCCGGCTGGCAACTCCATAATCGCACCTTTCGGTGTAAAGACATAAACTTCGTCAGGAAATAAATCAATTTTGACATTTTCAATAAACTCTAACGAATTACCCGTACGCTGCTGGATCTCTAATAAATTCTTCACCCACTGCTGCGCCCGCTGCTGCGATTTTTCAGTAAATTTATCATCGGATTTATAAAGCCAATGGGCCGCAATACCGCTGTTGGCCATTTGGTCCATTTCTTGGGTGCGAATTTGAATTTCAATTGGCACGCCAAATGGGCCGAACAAAGTAGTATGCAATGATTGATAACCATTGGCCTTGGGAATTGCGATATAATCTTTAAAACGTTCTGGCAATGGTTTATAAAGGCCATGCACAACACCTAAAGCACGGTAACAATCATCCACTTTTTCGACGATAATACGAAACGCGTAGACATCCATGATTTCATTGAATGACACATGTTTTTGCAGCATTTNTTTATAAATACTATATAAATGTTTTTCACGCCCAAAGACATGCGCCCCGGAAAAACCGCTTTGTTGCAAACCGTTTTCAATCGCTTGTTGAATAGTAGTCAAAATTTCCTGTCGGTTGCCGCGCACCATCGCCACTGCCCGTTTCAAAATCCGATAACGTAATGGATAATACGCAGCAAACCCTAACTCTTGTAATTCTACCGACAATTCATGCATACCTAAGCGATTGGCAATAGGCGCAAAAATATCTAAAGTTTCCCGGGCTATGCGTCGGCGCCTTGCGGGCTCCAAAGGTTCTAACGTTCGCATATTGTGTAGGCGATCAGCCAATTTGACCAAAATCACCCGGATATCACGTGCCATCGCCAATACCATTTTACGGAAATTTTCCGCTT
Organism: Coxiellaceae bacterium; assembly: GCA_013414725.1. Lineage (GTDB taxonomy): Bacteria > Pseudomonadota > Gammaproteobacteria. The sequence continues at coordinate 233,107 of CP058706.1, forward strand.
GGGCTTCAGCTCGATTGCTAAATTCAATTTGTGTCAATTTACTGACACCGTCGACCAACTCAGCCACTTCCTCACCGAATTTTTNGGCCAATTCTTCTTTACAAACAGCAGTGTCTTCGATGACATCGTGCAACAAAGCAGCCATGATAGTCTGAGGGTCCATGCGCATGTCCGCCAAAATACCGGCGGCGGCCAAGGGGTGGGTGATATAGGGTTCACCAGTGCTACGTTTTTGACCTTCATGGGCAGCACTGGCAACTAAATAAGCTTGATAAATCTGCTCAATTTGGGCCGGAGTGAGATAGTCTAATTTGACCTTGAGTTNTTTGAATAAACGCACCGTTTAGTCTTCACTTTCTAAAGGCCCACATCGACTTGTTTGTTGGCAATTTCACGTAAGGCAACCACAGTAGGCTTATCATTTTCCCACGGCACTGTTGGCTCAGCTGCGCCCAGTTCCAATTGTCGCGCCCGTTTCGATGCAACCATAACTAATTCAAAACGGTTTTCGATGTTCTTTAAACAATCTTCTACAGTAATACGTGCCATAATAACCTCTCTAAATGACTAAGTCCCGGCGGGACAGATTCTCAATGTACAAAAATGCTACCGTTAGCAACTAACGATGTCACACCTATGGTTTTCATGTAGGGTGGATCAAGCGAAGCAGATCCACCAAATCATACTGCCAACGGGAATGGTGGATCCGCTTCGCTTGATCCACCCTACAATGACTGATCAAAATCCCCATCATCCTCAGCGTAGCGAAGGATGGCAATATAACTATTCCGTTGACGACAACAATTCGGCCAATAACCGCGCATGGCGGATCGATTGGACTGGCCGCCGTAAGCGATTGGCCCGGATAATGGCCTGCAAATCTAACAACGCATGCTCAAAAACATCGTTCACCACCCAATAATCAAACTCATCACAATGCGCCATCTCCGAGCCAGCCATAGCTAAACGCTGCTCAATCACATGTTCAGCATCTTGCCGGCGTGCTGTTAGGCGCGAAGCTAAAATGGCAAGCGAAGGCGGCAGAATAAAAATGCTGGTGCTTTGTTGCGGATAAAACAAACGGATCTGACGTGCGCCTTGCCAATCAATTTCTAAAATAACATCAATGCCAGCTGCCAATTGTTCCTCGACCCAATGGCGTGAAGTGCCATAATAATGGCCGTGCACTAATGCTTGCTCAAGAAATACACCTTGGCTTGACATCTGTTGGAAAGTTTCATGGTCAACAAAATGATAATTCAAATCATTTTGTTCTCCTGGGCGTTGCGCCCGTGTTGTGTAGGAAACAGAAACTTTGATGTTGTCCATCACACCTAATAGGGCATTCACTAGACTGGTCTTGCCACCCCNCGAAGGAGCAGCAATCACGTAAATAGTGCCAATTAATTCTGCCATGTTTTACTCAATATTTTGGATTTGTTCACGCATCTGTTCAATCAAAACTTTCATTTCCACCGCCGCCAAAGCAGTCGTCACATCTAATGCTTTTGAGGCCAATGTATTGGCCTCGCGTTGCAATTCTTGCATTAAAAAATCTAAACGTCGCCCCACCGCACCATCGGTACGTAAAGTACGCTGCACTTCCTCAATATGGGTCACGAGTCGGTCTAGTTCTTCAGCAACATCTGTCTTCTGGGCAAATACCACCATTTCTTGTTCTAACCGTCCAGAATCGAACGACAGACTCGCTTCTTCAAACCGGGCCACCAATTTATTTTTCTGTAATTCTAACAGTTCGGGCAATCTATTTTTAGTTTGTTGTGTAATCTGGCGTAATTGTGACAAACGTTCAGTGATAAAACCTTGTAAAGCTGCTCCTTCTTGCAGCCGTGCATCTTGGAATGATTGCAATGCCTGCTGAAATAATACTAAGGCGGCACTATGAATTGGCTGTAAATCCACGTCACTACTGCGCACAACTCCAGGCCAAGCTAATATTTGTGTCAATGTCGGTGGTCTTGCTGCAGGAAAATGCTGGGCGAGATCTGCTGTCACTTTGACTAGCTCTTGAACCATAGCTTCATTAATCATTAAAGGTGCGTAGACATCTTGGGCTGACTGATAGCGCAAAGAGCATTCGACCTTGCCACGAGTTAATTGGCTACGTAATTGCTCCCGCAAATTTACCTCAATTTCACGTAAATTTTCCGGCAAACGAATATTAATTTCTAAATAACGATGATTAACGGCCCGTAACTCCCAAACTAAATTGCCCCAAGGATATTGGGCGGCTTGATGGGCAAATGCTGTCATACTTTTTATCATAAAATCTAACCAAGGCTTTGAAATGTTCGATGGGCCGCTAGGCGGCAGTTATTCAGCATCAGTTTGGAGAGCGCTGAACAATTAAACACCTTACAGTAACTTGACGCGACAATCAATCCAAGACAAAATGGCCGGCAATTTTCACTTCAACTAGCTTGGCAAACCGCCATCCCGCGATTCAAGCAAAAACCATAAAAAGGTATTAACTATGCGTCCAAGTCAACGTGCCGCTGATCAATTACGGCCCATTCGTTTTACCCGTCAATATACCAAATACGCAGAGGGGTCGGTGTTAGTGGAATACGGTGACACTAAAGTGCTTTGCACCGCAAGCGTGACTCAAGGAGTGCCCCGCTTTTTGAAAGACAGCGGCCAAGGCTGGCTAACAGCTGAATATGGCATGCTGCCCCGTGCCACCCACGACCGCACCGATCGCGAAGCGACCCGTGGCAAACAAGGAGGCCGCACCTTAGAAATCCAACGCTTAATCGGTCGAGCGCTGCGTGCGAGTGTGAACCTAAAAGCATTCAGTGATTATACCATTACTGTTGACTGTGATGTGATCCAAGCCGATGGTGGCACACGCACCGCATCGATCAGTGGCGGCTGTATTGCCTTGGTAGATGCTTTGCGCTATTTACGNCGACAAAACCTTATCAAAACCAACCCGCTGAAAACATTGGTCGGCGCTGTATCGGTGGGCATCTACCAAGGTGTCCCTGTTTTAGACCTGGATTATCTGGAAGACTCGAACTGTGACACCGACATGAATGTGGTGATGACCAGCGAAGGCAATTTTATTGAAGTTCAAGGCACGGCGGAAGGCAGCACATTCCATGCAACTGAACTCAATTTGCTGCTTGAATTGGCACANAAAGGGATTAAAGAGATTATTATTAAGCAGCAAGAAGTGTTGGGTAGCTAGTAAAATATTATAAAGAACTCGGCCGCAAGCGGCCGAGTTTAAATTATAAATATATCTCCATGTATACTTTAGCTTAAATCTACGAGAACAAAACTACCGTATTGACATAAGTTGCTTAATATTCAATGATATGGCCTCTTTTTTATCTATTTTAAGTCTTAAAATATTAAAAAATCTATTTATGGATTTATTGTCAAGGAGGACATCATGAAATGGGACACATTGATTGCTGAAATGCTAGCATATGAGGGTTACAGCATTAAACGGATTGCTAAAGAGGCAGGGGTATCCGAGGCAACTGTGCGCAATTTATACGCGCACAGGACGAAAAATCCCCACAGAAACGTTGGCTCTAAATTGGTACAGCTTTACATTACATTACAAGCAAAATATCAGGTTAACCAACAATAGTTCCATCGCTGGCATTGATAGCATGCTAAGAGAACATTAGACAGGCTTGTATTATTGCCAACATTGCGCTTGCATATCAAATGAGCGTCTTTGAGGTGACCTCTAATTTTTCTTTAAAAACTTGCGTAACAGAACATTCAGTAATACGAGAGTTGAAAAAATAAACAAAAACCACATTACAGCAGTAAAGCCAGCCATGAAAATACGATTGCCAAATACATGCATAGTATCGCTCATTGTTGTCTGCAGTGAAGCCGATGGATTAGCAAGAAATGTTGATAGATAACTAACCTCTTTTGGTTGTAAAATTGTCGTTGGTTGTTGTTGCAAATAAGCCCATAATTTAGTTGTCACTATATGATAGATGACAACAGCGATTGCCAAACCGATTGAGCCGCCAATATTAAACATTGTTACCATGGTACCTGTTGCCACACTAGCACGATGAGGGCCCACTGCTGTTTGAGCTGCAATAAGCGATACGGTATTGCCCATTGCCCACATGCTGCCTAAACAGATAAAAGCAAACAAAACATAAATAATCGCCGTATTTTGATTAANAAATATTGGCAAAAATGCTGCTAATACTGCCAACAATAAACCCAAAATAATCGTATTCATTATTCCTAAACGCTGAATTAATGGTTCAATCGCAAATGCCACCAAAAAGACTGCTATTGGGATAGCAAACAAAACTAAGCCTGACAATTCAGGTGATTGTTGTCGCACGATCTGTAAATACAATGGATCAAAAAACAAGGCAACAGCACTCATGACACCAGCCAATAAAACTAGTGCACCACCTGCATAAAATAATGGTTTTTGAAAATCGGTAAAATCAATTAATGGATTGGTTTTGCGAAGTTCAACTTTGACTAGCATAAAACCCGCAATAAAACCAACGGCTAAAAATACCAGCGTTAATAGATTGCTCCAACCAGATGTTTGCCCATGAATTAGGCCTAATACAATACCACTCATAGTAAAAGCTAATAATAGCATCCCTTGCCAATCTAATTGACGATCTAAAGTATCTGCTATCGACTCTTTTACCGATTTACGGCAATACCAAAAACCTAGTACGATAATCGGAATATTAATAANAAATATCCAACGCCAACCCAAATAAGCCACCATCAAGCCACCTAATACTGGCCCTAGTGCTAGGGATATGCCACCCAAACTGCCTAGCCAAGCAATGGCCTTACCACGTTCTCGTTCTGGAAACGATGCCGGCAACAATGATGGCCCCAATGGAAACACAATCGCAGCACCAATGCCTTGCAATAAGCGGGCTAGTATCAACCCATGAATGCTTGTAGAAAATCCGGCAAGCAGAGATGCTAAACCAAAAACTCCAACCCCCAAATAAAATACACGCCGTCGTCCGTATAAATCACCGCAACGCCCCATAATCGTTGCCAAAATACATAAGGCTAAAAAATAAATATTCATGACCCACTGTAGCTGAGTAATATCAGCTTTTAACTCTGCTTGAATGGTCGGCAACGCCACATTGACGATGGTGTAATCCAAATAAGCGCCGAATGATAATAATGCTATGCCAATAAATGCAGACCATTTATGCGAATAAGTATTATTCATTTCACACCTTTTCCTATTGAAAAAGACCATTATAGCAAGCTATAGTTATCAAGTATCTACCCTATTTAGAAAAACTGTATTTCTAAATGGAAACAATTAATGAGGCAAATGATGTTACTAAACGAAATGGAAATATTTTATTGTGTGGCAGAGCTAAAAAGTTTTTCTAAGGCGGCTCATAAACTTGGTGTATCAAAATCTTTTGTCAGCNNAAAAATAACTCAACTGGAACACGCTTTAAAAGCTCAGCTTTTGTTTCGCAGTACCCGTAAATTAACCCTGACTGAGGCTGGAAGTAACTTTCAGCAATACTGCACAAAAATAGTTAAAATCGCCGAACAAAGTTATTCTGCCATTAGCGAATTACAAGGCAAGCCTGCCGGTAGCTTAAAAATCTCTGCACCACCCGCTTTAGCTTTATATCTTTTGATGCCACTTTTGCCTAAATTTATGCAACAAAACCCCGATGTTAGCCTAAACATTCAATTAGAAAGCCACATAGTTAATCTTATTGAGGAGGGTTATGATTTAGCATTACGGAGCGGAAAACTGGTCTCGTCAAATCTGATCTCACAGCGCGTTTATACCGGCAAAAATCTCATTTGTGCTAGCCCGGCTTATTTGCAGCGACATGGGAAACCTAAAACTCCTGCTGACTTAAAAAANCATAATTTCGCCATCTACAGTCAAACTAAATCTGCTCAATCAATTAAAATAACGAAAGATACTCAAGAAATAACCACTGATATTCAAGGCAATTTTATCTCAAATCATCTCGATCTCATTAAGAAAATAGCATTGAATCACCTATACATGGCAATACTGCCCGAATTTATGGTANNAAAAGAAATAAAAAATGGCGAGTTAGTAGCTTGCCTAACCCATTATCAACTTCAAAAATTCCATTTTTATGCCATTTATCCTGCCAAGGAATTTGTAGCGCCGAAAGTTAAAGCATTTATTAAAATGATAAAAGACTCATGGGCTGTGTGAGCTGAATAGACATATTCAAAGGTAATTATCGATAGAAATATAGATTCCGAGCAAATTTCTGCCTGTTTTTATACAACAGGCAGAAGCTAAAAACTAAGCAGCTGCAGCAGTTAATGCAGCAACAGGCATGAAAGTAATGGGGGCTTGTGCTGGATCAGCGAAGGTAACAATCTCCCACGCACTAGTGTCAGCCTGGAGAGCGCGTAATAATTGATTATTCAAGTTATGGCCGGACTTATAACCAGTAAAAGCACCGATTAAACTATGACCTAATAAATATAAATCGCCGACAGCATCGAGGATTTTATGTTTAACGAACTCATCGTCATAACGCAAACCATCTTCATTGACAATGCCAAATTCATCTAAGGCAATGGCATTGTCTAAGCTCGCACCGAGCGCCAAATTGTGCTGACGCAAATATTCAAACTCAGATAAAAAGCCAAAAGTACGCGCTCGACTGACTTCTTTGACAAATGAGGTGCTGGAAAAATCCAAGGTGGCGCTTTGGTTACTTTTACGCAGTATTGGGTGATCAAAATCAATAGTGAATGAAATCTTGAAGCCTTCAAATTTTTCAACCCNAAGCTTTTTGTCGCCATTTTCAACCATGATTTTCTTTTTAATCCGGATAAACTTTTTAAGCGCTGATTGCTCTTCAATACCCGCCGATTGAATTAAAAAGACATAAGGGCCAGCGCTGCCATCCATAATTGGAACTTCGCCAGCAGTCAAATCAACAANAAGGTTATCAATCCCGAAACCAGCAATGGCTGACATCAAATGTTCAATAGTGGCCACTCTAGCACCATCCTTGACCAAGCAGGTTGATAATCGAGTATCACCTACATTACCTACTTGGGCGGGGATTTCCACGACTGGGTTTAAATCAATGCGACGGAAAACAATCCCCGTATTGATCGGCGCCGGCCGTAAGGTCAGGTAGACTTTTTCACCGGTATGGACCCCGATGCCCGTAGCTTTTATTACGTTCTTTAATGTTCTTTGTTTTGGCATTTTATAAATACTTCTTAAAAATTGCCGGGCATTGTAGCACATGTCCGACAATAGACAACTAGTAACTACTCGACCAATGACCACAAACAGGTACTTCGCGCCCAAGATTGGCTGAAAATACCTGTTTTGTCGGCTGAATAGTTACCCTCAAATAGCTTATAGGGCCTAAGCCATACACTTCTCAATCTTCCTGGCGCCGTANAAAGGCCGGAATGTCGAGATAATCAATATCACGGGTATCCAATTCCTTGACTGTACGCTGAACGCCTTGATTACGGATAACGGTAGGCCGTTCAAGCTTATGGTAATCCAGAGTACCATCACTCTTGGTATTTTGTGCCAATTTTAGGCCAACTCCACCACCTCCACGCTCTGTAGCGCGGCCAATGCCAGTAATAACCACAGTCACACGTAACTCATCATGCATTTGTGGGTCGATAACAGTGCCCACAACAACGGTAGCATTTTNCGAAGCAAACGATTTAATGACCTCACCCACCGCTTCAAACTCACCAATCGACATGTCCAGCCCACCAGTAATGTTGACCAGAACGCCCCGTGCGCCTGAAAAATCGATATCTTCCAATAACGGACTGGAAATAGCGGCTTCTGCTGCCTCTTTTGCTCGGTTTTGGCCACTGCTGACACCTGTGCCCATCATTGCCATGCCCATCTCTGACATCACGGTACGAACGTCAGCAAAGTCGACGTTAATCAAGCCCGGACGGGTAATTAAATCGGCAATTCCCTGGACAGCACCTAATAGCACGTTATTAGCCGCCTTAAATGCATTCAACAAAGTAATACTCTTGCCTAATACGGACAACAATTTATTGTTCGGAATTGTAATCAGCGAATCGACATATTGGCCTAATTCTTTGATTCCTTGTTCGGCGGCCTCCAAGCGTTTTCTGCCTTCGAATTCAAACGGTTTGGTGACCACAGCCACTGTTAAAATACCTAATTCTTTAGCAATTTGGGCAAATACCGGCGCAGCCCCTGTCCCAGTGCCGCCACCCATACCAGCAGTGATAAACACCATATCTGAGCCTTTTAAGACCTCATGAATGCGATCTCGATTTTCCTCTGCCGCTTTTCGGCCTACCAACGGATCAGCTCCCGCACCCAGGCCTTTAGTCAATTCGTCACCCAACTGCAAAATCGTACGGGCATTTGACTTACGCAATGCTTGAGCATCAGTATTGGCACAAACAAATTCTACCCCTTCAATATTTTCTGCGATCATGTGTTCAACCGCATTACCGCCACCGCCTCCCACGCCGATGACTTTGATCACTGCGCTATGGGCTGTATTTTCAGATAGCTCGAACATGGTGTTCTCCTTCAATCAGATATCCGCTAAAAATTTCCTTGAAACCAATTTTTCATGCGCCGCCATAAACTTTTACTGTCGCCAGTGACTAATTCATTCGCATGTTGACCATGAAATTGTTGTTGTGCTCCATAAAGCAATAAACCAACACCGGTCGCATAAATTGGACTTTGTAATACATCTCTGAGGCCACTCACATATTGTGGTAAACCTAAACGTACGGGCATTTGAAATACTGATTCGGCCAAATCAACTACGCCCTCTACAGTAGAGGCGCCACCTGTCAGCACAATGCCTGCGGCGACTAAATCTTCAAAACCACTGCGGCGTAATTCGGCCAATACCAAAGTAAATAATTCTTCATAACGCGCGGTGACTACTTCCGCCAAGACCCGTTTTGAAACTTGACGTGAAGGACGACTGGCGACACTGGGAACTTCAATGGTTGCATCAGGATCTAAATGATCAGTCAATACGGCAGAATGTTTTAATTTAATGCTTTCTGCATGCGTAGCTGGGGTACGTAAAGCAACGGCAATATCATTGGTGACTTGATCACCTGCAATAGGAATAACTGCGGTATGTCGGATAGCACCATCAGTAAAAATAGCAATATCGGTTGTACCACCACCAATATCGACCATACAAACACCGAGTTCTTTTTCATCCTCGGTCAATACCGAATAGCTAGAAGCCAATTGCTCTAGAATGATGTCACCCACATGTAAACCACAACGTTGTACGCATTTCACAATATTTTGGGCGGCGCTGACTGCACCGGTGACAATATGCACTTTTGCTTCTAAACGAACACCTGACATGCCAATAGGTTCACGGATGCCTTCTTGGCTATCGATTAAAAATTCTTGTGGCAATATATGGAGGATTTTTTGATCCGCAGGAATGGCGATTGCTTTGGCTGCGTCAATTACTCGATCGACATCGGTTTGTGTCACTTCTTTTTCGCGAATGGCCACAATGCCATGAGAATTCATGCTACGAACATGGCTACCGGCAATGCCCGTATAAGCAGAATGTATCTGACAACCTGCCATCAATTCCGCTTCTTCCAACGCACGTTGAATGGACTGTACCGTGGCTTCAATATTGACCACAACTCCACGCTTCAAGCCGCGCGAGGGATGCGCACCAAAACCAATGACCTCAATTTGGCCACCATTGCCAACTTCACCCACCAGGGCAGCTACTTTGGAGGTACCAATATCAAGGCCAACAATTAAATTTTTGTCCATTTTTTTGACATAGATTCCACTTCTCCCTAAAACCAGGGCTTTGTGCCTACCAAATCACAGCAGGATCATGCATACTCAAAAGCAGATGCATTTCGGGCGTATTGTTACATCCAAACTGGACGCCACAACCCAAAATGCATCTGCTTTGACTTTAAATTATTATTTTAATGTTAAATTAAATACATTTTAGTTGAGAATTACAAGTGATTTTAATTAAGAAGAGTAAGTAATTGAATAATTTGGCATGATGCATTACATCGATTATAAGAAGTTGATATTAATCACGAGTTAATTTTGATAACTTAACCTCAATTCCCAAATAATAATATAACCTCATGTTTTAGTTATGTTTTAGTTAAAAACTTAGACATTATTGCAAGATTAAATCCCAGGAAAAGAGATTAGCTTTTCTACCTCCTTGGCTATCTACCTGTGATCTTGTTGCCGACACCCACCTGCTTTATATCTGGACCATCAGACCACTGAATCGCCAAACCATCAGCGTAGCGCAAATCGACACTCTTCATTAGTTTATTATNTGATTTTGCTAACTGCGGATATGCGGTAATAAAGCGGTTTAAGCGATATACCACATCTTCGCGCCCCAATAGTATCTGCAGACCATTGTCTAACGTAAGCTGCCATGAATGCCGCGGGCTGAGGGTCAGTTGCACAATTTTTAGCTGCAATGGTGCCACTGCTTGGTTCCACTGCTGATATTGCTGCCATATAAATAACTGCTGACCATCAGGGCCAAATAGCAAAGGCAAACCTGACGGAAATGTATTCAAAGGCGGATTAANAAGATCACCCGTGTCATTCAGCAAGGCTGAATTGTTCCAAACTGCCACTGGTTTTTGTTCGGTAATTCGAATAATGACTGTGTCTGGCCAAACTCGCTGAATTAAGACATCATAGACCCAAGGCAATTTCAACAACTCTTGTTTTAAATCCGTTAAATCTACTGTAAAAACNNCACCCGTAACATAAGTCTGAGCAATAGATGCGACTGTTTTTTGATCTACATGTTGGAAACTGGCTGCGACTCTGACTTGAGTAATCGGCATAAATTGCGGATCATTGACTAATTTCCAGCCCCAAAAGGTTGCTACCGCAATCAATAGTAAAATACCGAAGCGTAATGCCCAATAAAACCGATTGCGCCAATTCCCTTTGCGGCCGGACTTTATTGTAGCTTGTGGACTGCGTGAACTCATGAATCATTTTCCGCATAATTCTTGGTGTCGATAGCAGGAAACGATATGATCATTGACCATTCCCACTGCTTGCATAAACGCATAACAAATTGTTGAACCTACGAATTTAAAACCACGACGCTTCAAATCACGTGACATAGCGTCTGATTGCGCAGTGCTTGCTGGCACTTGCGATAAACTATGCCAATGATTTTGGCGCGGGATATAATCAACAAATTGCCAAATATAAGTATCAAAGCTGTCAAACTCTTGTTGGACTTTTAAAAATGCTTTGGCATTAGCCACTGCAGCTGCGACCTTCAAACGATTACGAACAATCCCAGGATTTTCTAATAATTTAGCAAGTTTCGGCGGTGAAAACCGCGCTATTTNTTCCGCATTAAAATCTGCAAACGCTATCCGAAAATTTTCACGTTTACGTAAAATTGTCCACCAACTTAGACCTGCCTGCATACCTTCCAATAACAATATTTCAAATAATTTATTTTCATCATGCAATGGCACGCCCCATTCAAGATCATGATAAGCAATATATAAAGGCTCTTGGTTGACCCACGTACAACGTGTTTTCTGTTGATAATGCATAGATACCTAAAGCGAATGAGTTATAACGATAGACTTTGCAATGAATTTCGGTTTTCCACCAAAACACGGTCACGCTGAAAACGCTGACGTGCTAGCATAATTAATTTGTCCAACAATACATCATAAGCCAAACCACTTGCCAACCACATTTTTGGATACATACTAATTTGAGTAAAACCAGGAATGGTATTGGCTTCATTCACAATCACTATTTGCTCAGGTGTTANTAAAAAATCAACTCGGGTCATGCCTTCACAATTGAGCGCGACATAGGCTTNTTTAGCAGTTTCTTGGACTTTATTGATCAAATTAGGTGGTAAATCTGCTGGAATTACCAAAGTGGCGCCGTTAGGATCAATATATTTTGCTTCGTAGGAATAAAATTCATGATTGGGAATCACTTCACCAGGCAACGAGGCGATAGGTGTTTCATTGCCTAATACCGAGCATTCAATTTCTCGGCCAACTACAGCTTGTTCAAATAAAATTTTATGATCGTATTGCAGTGCTAATTCAACGGCTTCAGCAAATTGATGCGGTGATTTCACTTTTGAAATTCCTACAGAGGAACCGGTGTTCGCAGGTTTGACAAAAAATGGCAGACCTAGTTTCTCAGTAATAGTCGTAAAATCTAAATTCGCCACTTGCTCATGATTAAACGCCAAATAATTGGCCACAGGAATTCCTGCTGCGGTCAACAATGCTTTGCTTGCAATCTTGTCCATACACACTGCTGAACTTAGCACACCAGGACCAACGTATGGAATATTAGCCAACTCTAACAAGCCCTGCACTGTGCCATCCTCCCCATGAGAACCATGCAATACGGGAAATACAATGTCAACCGGCAGTGACGTCACACTGTCTTGATTCAGCAATAAAAAACCGGGGGTTTTGCTCCAAATGACACGGCAACACAGCTACCTGCAAATACAGTCTTCGAATTTAACATTAGCAGTTGTTGTGGNGTCTGATAATAATAACCATTCACCATTTTTTTGAATCACAATCACATGCAATTCATATTTATTTTTGTCTAATGCTGCTGCAACATTCTTAGCAGAAACCAATGAAACTTCATGCTCGGCTGATTGGCCTCCACAAATAATGGCCAATTGTATTTTTGCTTTCATAAAAATTCCTTAAAGATTTATCATCACAATCTATTTCTCTGTGGGCTGTCATTGCAAGGAGTGTAGCGACGNAAGCAATCCATTGGTCGCTTTGTCGCTACACTCCTTGCAATGACAGCCCACAGAACTCTATTTTACTTTTGGCTCGCCAATAATATGGACTTCAGCAACCAATTGGACTTTATGCAATCTTGCCACTTCTTGTTGAATAAAATGAATTAATGTTTCAATATCAGCGGCCGTTGCCTCACCGCCATTGATGATAAAATTCGCATGTTTTTGTGAAACCCAGGCTCCACCCTGACGAAATCCCTTTAAACCACTGACTTCAATTAAACGTGCCGCATGATCACCGACAGGATTACGAAATACAGAACCACAACTAAATTCACCAATGGGCTGGCTGGCCATACGTTTACGCAATAATTCTTTGATGGCTTGCTGTGCTGCTTCAACTTCGCCAGACGGAAATTTGAAATGCCCGGCAACAAACCATTCATCAGGTTTACCCACAACATGTCGGTAATTCACTTGAAATTCATCAGGCGAACGGACATGTATTTTGCCGTAACGGTCTACCGTCTCGACAGCGACGACGTGGTTCCAAGTTTCGCTGCCATAAGCACCAGCATTCATCGCCAAGGCGCCCCCAATGGTACCAGGCACTCCTGNCAAAAAGGCGGCTGCTGTATACCCTAATTTCGCACAATATTTAGCCATTTTGGCACAGGCCACGCCAGCCTCAGCACGGACAATTTCAGCCCCACTGATTTGCTCAATTTTATTGAGACGCCCCTGCGTAATAATGACTGTGCCAAGAATGCCCCCATCTCGGATTAATACATTACTGCCAAGCCCTAGCCATGTGAGGCGCTCAGAAGGCTGCAAAGTGCTCAAAAAACTGGCCAAATCAGTTAAATCGGCAGGACGATAACAACGTTCTGCTGTCCCACCCACATGCCAAGAAGTATGACGCGCCAAAGGTTCATGTTGGGTCAATTCCCCACGCAAACTCTGCTGCTGTTCATTTGCTAGGGTTTTATCATTCATGCCAATTCGCCACCTTAAGGCCCATATCGGCCAAGTAAGTTGCCATTTTACTAATATCCCCGCCCCTTGAGTCAACAGAATATCGCCATCTTGCAACACTTGATGCAAAGCTTGCGGCAATTGTTTCACCTGTGGCACGAATATAGCTTGATGTGAACTATGAGTATGGATTGCATTCCATAAACTTTCACCTGAGATGCCAGGAATCGGTGTTTCCCCTGCTGAGTAAATATCTAATAACAAAAGTACGTTTGCTTGGGACAATACTTGGACAAAATCTTGGAAAATGGCCTGGGTACGCGTATAGCGGTGGGGTTGGAATGCCAATACTAGCCGCCGTTCTGGCCATGCGCTGCGGACTGCTTCCATGGTTGCAGCAATTTCACGTGGATGATGACCGTAATCATCAATCAGCAAAACCTTGCCTTGGCCTGTGTCATATTCACCATAAACTTGAAACCGACGGCGAGTGCCCTGAAACTTGGCCAACCCAGCAATAATAGCAGCATCACTGACACCACAATGGGTAGCCACGGCAATGGCGGCCAACGAATTTAATACATTGTGTCTTCCTGGTAAATTCAAGACAACGTCTAAAGTAGCATGGCCTTCACGCTCAACCGTCATCACACAACGTAAACCTTCCTGGCGGTAACTCCGCACTCTCACTGCATCGGTAGGTTGAAATCCATAAGTCAGATATGGCCGTTTAATTTGAGGCAATAATGATTGAACAACCACATCATCCGAACAAAGCACAGCTAATCCATCAGCAGGCAAACGATGAATAAACTCTAGAAATGAGGCCTGCAAATGAGCAAAATCACCATAATTATTTAAATGGTCTGTATCGATATTGGTGACGATTGCCACTTTGGGCTGCAAATATAGGAAAGAAGCATCGCTCTCATCAGCTTCAGCGACAAAATAAGGGCTGGCGCCTAAACGTGCATGGGTACCCATACTTACAAGCACACCGCCAATTACAAAAGTCGGATNCAAATCCCCCTCTGTTAATAAGGTCGTCGTCAAACCTGTTGTGGTGGTTTTGCCATGAGTGCCGGCAATAGCAATGCCATATCGTGGTCGCATTAATTCTGCCAACATTTGGGCCCGTGCCAATATTGGAATATGGGCATTTTGTGCTGCCATCAATTCAGGATTGTCTTTGGGAATCGCGCTGGAATAAACTACTATTTCAGCACCTTGAATATTGTCTTGAATATGACCTTGCAAAATCCGGACACCCAAACTTTGCAAGTGCTTTGTGACTGCGTTTTCAACTAAATCTGAACCTGAAACTTGATAACCTTGAGTGGCCAATACTTCAGCGATACCACTCATTCCAGCGCCAGCAATGCCAACAAAATGTATTCGCTTGATGTGGTCNNCATATTTGGCACTTTCACCATATACTCTCCCGATTTTCGATAATTACTAAAAGTCATTAACTCGCTCACAAGCACTGTTTTGACCCGACGCCAAACAAGCTTGCACGATCTTTTCAGTTGCGTCGCTATGATATAATCGATGTGCGAAATCCGCCATTAATAACAATCGCTCGCGATTATTAATTAATTGATGCAACACTTCAGTTAAACGTGCTGGAGTCAATTGTTTTGCGGTAANTATCACAGCTGCCTGGGCCTTAACTAAATATTCTGCATTCCGAGTCTGATGATCATCAGCAGCATAAGGGTATGGAATTAATAAACTGCCTAATCCAGCGGCCATTAATTCTGTCAAAGTCAAAGCACCGGCACGACATACCACTAAATCGGCCCAAGCATAGGCTTTGTCCATAT
This sequence comes from Coxiellaceae bacterium, assembly GCA_013414725.1. Classification (GTDB taxonomy): domain Bacteria; phylum Pseudomonadota; class Gammaproteobacteria. The sequence continues at coordinate 248,720 of CP058706.1, forward strand.
TATCAATAAAAGGATCAATTTGTGCTTGCAAGCTTAGCACCTGATAAGAGCGGCGGGTTTCATTATAATTATGTTTTCCCGTTTGGTGCCAAACTTGGGGACGCTCCTCTGACGCCAACATGGCCAATGCTTTGGGTACGGCTTCATTCAAGGCTTGCGCTCCTTGGCTGCCACCCAATATTAACAAGCGGATTTTATCTTCACGGCGCAATAAACGTTCTCGTGGACTAGGCAACTGAGCAATGCTTGCCCTGACTGGATTGCCAGTAGTAATAGCTGCGCGTTTTAGCGGAAAACTACCCGGAAAAGCTTCAAATACTTGATCAGCAAACCTGGCCAAAACACGATTGGTCAGCCCCGGTACGGCATTTTGTTCTTGGATAATTAAAGTCTTATGACAGGCACGGGCCGCCAATCCCCCAGGGCCGCTGGCAAATCCGCCCATTCCTAACACGACATCTGGATTAACGAGTTTGATGATACGTTTGGCTTGCAAATAAGCCCGCGCCAATAGAAACGGCGCCACTGCCCATTTGGTCACAGCACTGCCACGCCAGCCTGAAATGCTAATATGATGTAAAGGAAAGTTGGCTTTAGGCACCAGTTCATTTTCCAGGCCTCTTGGTGTTCCTAGCCATTCCACCTCAGCACCACGGCCGCGTAAAGCCTCTGCTACCGTCAATGCAGGGATCACATGTCCTCCAGTGCCCCCTGCCATAATCAATATCTTTTTCACTGTTTTCCTCTAACTCTCACTCAGGTCCTCAGTCAGAGGACGGTAATGCTGTCTAAAAAATTGGGTCATACTTTAATTTAAGTATAAGCGTAGATTTAGCGAATTCGCCTAGTTTTATTAATTTCTATGTCATTATTCTCATAAGCAACCCGTAATAAAATAGCAATTACCACGGCCGTAATCAGCATACTGCTACCACCATAGCTCATTAACGGAAGAGTCAACCCTTTAGTTGGCAATAAGCCACAATTAACACCAATACTAACGATGGCTTGCAACCCCAACCATAGCCCTAGGCCATAAGCTAAAAAAGCAGGAAAAGGCTGGTCTTGTTGCTGCGCATTTTTGCCGAGCACTAATGCTCTACCGACCAATAAGGCAAACAAGATAACAATGCCCAATTCACCAATCAAGCCTAGCTCCTCTGCCAACACAGCAAATAAAAAGTCGGTGTGGGCTTCAGGCAAATAAAATAATTTTTGTACACTGTTGCCTAGGCCTACTCCTAAAATATTGCCACGTCCAAAGGCAATCAATGATTGGATCAACTGATAACCACTATCATACTGATTAGCCCAGGGATTTAAAAGNNTGGTCAACCGCTGTAAGCGATATGGCGAAGAAATGGCCAACATAGCTAAAGCACCAACAGCCATCACAAACAGCACAGCAAACTGCCATAACCGGACCCCGCNCAAAAATAACATTCCTAGCGCTGTCACAAAAATGACTGTAGTGGCACCGAAGTCGGGTTCTAATAACAACAATACGGCGGCCAGTGCCAAAATAAACATCGGCTTGAGAAAACCTCTTACCCGGGTTTTCACCTCTTCTTGATGCCGAGTGATATAACTAGCCAAATAGACAATGATACAAAACTTGGCCAATTCAGAGACTTGAAAGCNTAAAAATCCCAGCCCTAGCCAACGACTACTCCCATTAACTTCGCGTCCAATGCCCGGCACTAAAACTAACATCAATAATAATAGACTTAATAATAACAGGTAACCGCTGACACGCTGCCACCATGCCAACGGGATTTGCAATACAACCCAAACTAAAAAAATCCCNNAAGCTTAAATAAATAGCTTGTCGCAATAAAAATAAAAAGGCGTACCAAATTGACGATCAGCAATTACCATGGAGGCCGAAGCCACCATAAGCAACCCTATAGTCACAAGCGGTACAATGCTGATTAATAGCCAACGATCAATGGCAAATACAAACCGATTTTGCATGCAAAAACCTTTTTCAGACAAGCCAGGGATAATAGCATGGTGGGGGTCAGTTATGTATATTTTCGTCTCTTTGANAACAGACTGAGATCCTTCGCCATACTCAGGATGACACAAAATCAACGAGAGATAGTGACGGATAAAGCTTTAACACACTCCATAAAAACATCACCGCGGTGCTCGAAATTCTTAAACATATCGAAACTAGCACAAGCTGGCGATAGCAAAACAGCNATCACCAGGTTGGGCCAATTGCTGTGCCTTTTTAACTGCATCTTGCATTGAATCAGCAAAAACTTGCGGCGTATCTACTGCTAAATGGGCTGCAATTTCTTGGGCATCCTGACCAAACAACACGACCGCACGCACATATTGGCTAACAGGATCACGCAGTGGAGAAANATCCTGGTGCTTGCCCAAACCACCGGCCAATAATATCAATTTACCCGTAACCGCCCGGCCTAAACCCACAATAGCAGCGAGGCTAGAATATACATTAGTCCCTTTAGAGTCATTATACCAATCAACCCCTGCCGTCTTGGCAACCCATTGACAGCGATGAGCCAAGCCGCGAAATGCTCGCAAACATTGGAGCATAGCAGGCATTGGCAAACCTACCGCATGGCCTAGGGCTAATGCGGCCAATGCATTTCCAATTTGATGGCTGCCTTTAATCTGCAACTCATCTGTTGCCAACAATAATTCATCACCCAAAGCTAAATAATCTTTGCCCTGATGTTGCACTAAACCAAACTGGCCTGAGACAGGCTGGTCTAAGCCAAAACTTATCACGTTATTATTTTGTGGTAGTCCGGAATAACTCAACGTGTCTTCACGATTGATGACGGCAATTTTGCAATGCTGGTAAATGCGTTGTTTCGCTGCTACATATTCTGCTAAATCTTGATAACGGTCCATATGGTCTGGGGTAATGTTTAATACTACTGCTGCTGCAGGCCGCAATGAATAAGTAGTTTCTAACTGAAAACTGGATAATTCTAAGACATAAAGTTCTGGCTCTGGATCTACGATTAAATCCAGCGCTGGCGTGCCCAAATTACCGCCCACTTGGACACAACGTCCGGCATATTCTGCCATAGCACCCACTAAGGTCGTGACTGTGCTTTTGCCATTCGTTCCCGTGATTGCGACCACTGGTTTAGTGGTATAACGGGCAAACAATTCAATGTCACCAATTGGTACTAGACCACGAGCAATCTGTTGGGCAATAGCAGGTTCACGCAAAGGCACGCCTGGACTAACCACCAGTGCATGTGCTTGCGCCATTAAAGCAGTATCAAATTGTCCCAAACTAGTTTTTACTTCGGGAAAATCACGTTGAAGCTCCACTAAACCAGGAGGTTCCATCCTACTATCCGTCACTGCCACAGGCACTTGTCTATNGACGTAAAAACGGACACAGCTCAAACCTGATTTACCAAGTCCAACGATGACATGTAAATTATTTTCACTCTGCATTAGGTTCCCGACCATAATAAAAATTGGCGTTATTATGCGCTTTCGACACTGAGGATTCAATTATTAGATGCTGGCCTAATGCAGTACGGATCAAGCGCTGTGGATCCATCCCACATATTAGTACCCCTTAATATCATTTTTCACACAAAAGCATTAATATAAAAGTGGGAGGACTGTTCATGTTTAGATTTTCACGAGCAACAATGCAGCACAAAAATTTCTCAAATAAAACACTTTATCAATCAACTGCAGTTACGCAGCGCGCTGTATGAGTTGGAAAGCTTGCTGGTGCAAACTGCCTCACTAGACACATCTGTTGCAAATGAAATAGTCCCATTGATCTTTCAACTCATCACGCACGCCCAATTTCCAACGCTGAAACTGCTCAACGAGGAAAATGGCATTACACCAATCACCGAAGCAGAAAAACTTTATAGTTTATTAATCAACAAAATCCCTGCCAACGCTTATAGCACTATTGCCATGGGCATTGTCAAAGGCCATTTGCAACTTGGAAAAATTGACCAAATACATCATTTTTGCCAGAAAAATATTAGATGAAAGCAAACTATCACCCGAAGACCATCGTTATGTTTTTATTGAGCTAGCAAAAATGGCCTAAAACACCAGCGAGAGGAAATGGCGCTTTGGTGCGTGACCAAATTATTTCAACGAAAGCAGCTGATTGATGCAAACGCTAAATTAAATCAAGAAATTGAAACCTTATTCACAAATATTTTAAATACTTTGCTATATAAACAGTTAACTGACTTTTGGAGACAAAAAATCATGACGATGGCGCTTTATTTAAGCACAGAATGACGCTGCTGAATTTTATATTAAGCCTTTCGACGCAAGATAATGATGCAGAAACAATGTTATTAAAAAATATTATCAAACATATTACAAACCCTTATTGAATGCTCACCAAGAATCATGGAAAAACCTCAACCGTAATTCAAAGACAGAAAGTGAAATGACAAATAGAGATACAGCCAATTGGAAACATTTTATTGAATCACTACTAATTGAACTGGATTTCAGCATCAAATTAGAACGTTGCCTTATCCAAAATAAATTTATAGCAGATTATGAGATGGTTTGGGTGGTCCAAAAATGTTAGAACATCACTTCGCTCAAATATCTGATGATGTTGCTGTTCAGTTAGTGCCATGCTATGACGAATTTTTACAATTGGCAAACTCTCTACATCTGCCTCATGCTAACCATTCTAAGCCTACGTGGCTACAGATTTGTCTGTCTCATAACGAAACATTAGCAAGCTATCGCCACAAATTCTTTTCACAGGCAAATACAGATTTAACAGCCGCTATGCAAGACTATCAATCTGATGTACTTGGGCTTTTGCATAATGCTCTTAAAGCCATCGAAGAATTACTAGGGCCTCCACCTTGTCCATGGAGCCTGGGTGTCATGGGGTCTTTTGCGCGAGGCGACATGTCATTGCTTTCTGACCTAGATATGTTTGTGTTGATTAAAGAACAAAATAAACGTGCACATCCCTATTTTAAAACCGCCATGCAATTATTCCGTTTGTATTTAATTAGTCTTGCTGATCCTTGGAAATTTAATAATGCTCCATTGTCATCGGGTTTATTTATTGATGATGGCGATTGGATTTTGATGTTTCTAGAGCAAGAGGCCTCCGATGTTGATCAGCGAATTCGCTTGATCAATACACCAGGTAATTTAGCCAATCAGGTAATACATCATTTAACAAATAGTAACACGTCGATTTACGACCATAAAAATTACAGCGAATGGCTATTAGCCTACAGCCTTCTTACCATTAAACCGGTTTATAGCTCTGCCGGTGGTGCAGCTCTGATAGAAGAATATGGAAAATTTCTGCAAAATGCGCAGGGCCTTGATTTAATCAAAATTGGTGAAGCCAGCTTATCTGCATTAGAGCATCAAGTCCCGATTTTATCACGGTTGACAAATCGCAAAAATGACGCGGAAAGTTTTTTAATGAGAAAGACTCCCTGAAAGACGTATATCGAATTTTCACCTTAACTGGTCTCAGCACGTGTTTCTTTAGTGTCTCCATATCAAGATTACAGACGCTGCAACATGAATCGGTACAAAACATATTGCAAGTCCATTTTAGCAAAGGTTTTGGCAACAGTTGGCGTGAAGCTTGGAAAAAGCTGCAGCTTTCTCGCATAAAATATCAAAACCAATTTAAGCAATGTAATTTTAAACTTGTTGAACTTGAGGCAACAGACCAAGCTGATATCAATAATATAATTCAGACTTTACTTGCGCCATTTTATCAATATTGGCAACGAGCAGATATTACAAAATTTTATAGCCCTTGGAAACGCTTAATAGATAACCATATCAATGAAGCCAATTACCAAAAACTACTTGACTGGTGCTTACATGCAAAGCAACAAGGTGATGATGTTACCATTCCTGGTTCTCTTCACACTCAATTATGGGAGTATATTACTGAAATAATTCCAACCCAGCTTCCGTCACATTCCCGATATTATGAATATGAAACTTGGCTAACACAAAACTTTCCTGGCCAAAAATACTCTATTAGCGAAATAATGTCATTCATCAAATACCAGGGAATCAATATAGACATCATACTTTCCAAGCAGAAAAAAACCGCATTTATTGAGGCATTAACAAACAATCATCTGGCTTGGGCCATAGCACTAATAAGCCATGGGGCGTCCTCAGCCATTTATGAAATCGATGTACTAATGAAATTACTCAGCCCATTTTATGAAAACCGATCCCACCATAATCAGCTTCGAAAAATGATTAAAATTCTAGGCAATAACAATATAACATTGGTAAAATTATTGAATGACAAGCTATCTCTTAAAAGTCTAACTAATCGGGCTTTTAAATTATTGCAAGCAAAAACCTCATCTAACAATAAGCAAATATTAGAATTAGAGACGCAAGAAATACTATTGCAACAAAGCATTGCGAAAATCAACAATACATACCAACAATCGACAGACAATGATTGTAAGCTTGCTTGTGCAAAAATTTTAGCCAGCATAGAGAGTAATTTTTCTGATGCATTCTTAAGAAGTTTAGCAATACTTGTAGCACAAACAAACATTGACAAAATCCATCATGCAACTAACACATCTATCGTAAAAAAATTATTGGGGCAACCAGTTTTTCGTAGAGCCCTCGAAACCAATATTTATAAAATCCTATCCGATGAAACCGCTGAAACTGACTCACGCCTAGCAATGATTGATCTGAGTTTAAAAATGGGCTATTCAGCAGACGATATATGTAATCTATTAGTTGCACAGTTATTTACTAAAAACCGTGTTGTTGGTCAAAAATCATAACGACCATAGCAACACCTCTTTTGAAAGAGCCACATAAAGAAAAAATCACTAAATTATTTGACTATTTGTTAGATGAAGACAACTCTTTGGCAACTTTTCAATCGATAGTAAACGCTACCATAAAAATAGGCCTAGAAAACCATATCATAACCAGGATTTTCAACCAAACCATAGAGAAACTACCGGACACACAGACAATTCATTTCATTAATTGGAGCTTAACCGCATTCAATCCACCACTGGGCCTACGTTTTGAAACCAATATACTGGAAGCTGTTTTTGAACACCTGCCCTCAAAGCCCACTAAAGAGGCTTTGCAACTAATTGAATTGATTGAAAACATAGTTGGTCATTTGCAAACGACCGCCCCTGAGAAATGCTTGCAAGTGGAAGAGTCATTGCAAGACACATTGAATTATGGCAAACATGCGACTGAAGTGGTGGCCAGTATTTATGGGCTCTCTAGATTAAAGAGTTTAAGCAAAAACGTCCAAGAAACTCTGGAGCAAACCGTCAATAACCGTGATCTATCTTCGCAGACATTGCCTATCCTTAAAAAATTGGCCGCTTGTTATGCTCTCAAGAAAAACGAATACCAACTTTACACACCCATTGCCTTCTTAATTTTTGACAGCCATCAAATGCGTGAAAATGCCATTTTTGTGCTTAATCACTTATTGCCACGCATTAATAATGGCAATAACCTATATAAGTTATTTGAGACCATAATCACCAATATTAAAGCTAAAATTACCACCGAAAATGCCCAGGCTATCATGCATTTCTTTACCGAAAAATCCATTGGGAAAGACTAATAGAAACAGAAAAGAAAAATTCCTTGAATATTTGCTAGACAATTTTGATGATCCCAATGAACCGTTCGCTGATTTTGCTTATAGTATGGCCAAAAGACTTGGATTAGGCCGAGAAATTTTCATAACGACTAATAAAAACAATAACCGAAATATAGTTTCAACGTTGTTGGATAGTTTCTTTGAAACAGTCAATAGTCAAAGCTTCTTAACTGCTCAAGAGAACCTACTTACACTACTAAAGAGTGAACAACAAGAACTCACCATGAAAATTATTATATTGATCACTAAAAATCAGAGAAGCGGCAAATTATGTTGGATTTTTTGTTACTGTCTTACCAGCAAAAAAACTACCGCGCAAAGTTTTTTTGAAATTTTATTCAACCTGGACTTTGAAGCGAAGCATTCGTTGCAAAGGCTAAAAGCCGCTCCAATTGTCAAAGAATTATTGGTCACATATATCGACAAAAATTTCATGTTTGCGATAAAATTATTAGTGGAGTTACAATGGACATCTCATGCTCCTAACTTAACTACCGATTTAATCAATTTGCTCAACAATCAGGCATACCAGTCAGTGCATATCGATATCATCAAAGGTCTAGGACAACTGGGCGCAGACACCCATATTCGCATCGAAATTTTACAACAGATCAACATAGCATTTGAAAATAATCAATTATCTGATTACCAATATGCCATGGTATTAATGCAGCTAATTGACCATTGCGATACTCTATTTGAAAACTGCAGCAAAAACACAAGAAGAAACAGCAATTCCTCTGATTTTTTCCTGGCGCACCTCCACCTGCCACAATCAATTTGGTGACAACTTCATCTCTCACACCTGATTATTAAATGACACCTCTGCCCGGTAATTTTCCTCAAACAAGGCAGTGACACTCAACATATAATCACAAAACAAATTTATCGACCTAGATAAAAGAGAGGGATCATACTCTACTGATAAAAAATTATTACCATCTAAATCAGCAGACTTTCTGAAAAACGCATCATCGCGTAAACGATAAGTAACTTGCTTAATCGGGTATCTAAATGATTGTAAGATAAAATCTTCAATAAAGTCACGAGTACGACCATTGCCGTCAGAATAAGGATGAATAGAGACAAAGATAAATCCAGCCATTGCAGCAAAAGTAATAGGGCTCATCTTAGCTTTTTACAATCATCAAACCGATCCGTCATCCAATTGCAATACCAATCCATCATTGTCGGAATAGAATCAGGGCATAAAAACCTTCCATTAACAACGGCGGTTCGGTTATTATAATAGTCGGTTTCTTCACTGGCTTCGACATGTGTTGTGCGAAAAGCCTTCCCATACCCAACGCGAAAATCTTTCAAATCTTCTTTAGTAAAAATAAACTTAGCATTTGGATCATCCAAAATAGCTTGAGTTCGTACTACTTTATTATCAAGTATATTGTCGTTTACATTCCAAAAAAATTCGAATAAGCATAAGAGAAAATGTATATAGGATAACAAGTATTTAACGTCCTTGAATGGGCGGTGCGATAATGAAGTAGCGTTGCAGCATATTTGTCATTTAATTCATTTTTATTAAAATAATTGAGATCATCCAAAATGTGCTTTTATACGCAAATCAATTTCTTGAATTTTTGCAGTTGTTCCTGGCCAATGGCAGCTGGATCGGCATATTTTTTAATGACACCAATATAATCTATTTCTTTTCTACGGTCTTCTGCCTGTTGTTTACGAATTGTTGCTGCTTGTTCCTGCCAAATAGCTTCTTGTTTCGCTCTCTCTTGAGAAAGCGGAGAAGTTGGATCCTCATACTGTTTCAGTATCTCTTCTAATAATGCTTCAGTCTCTGGTGGCAATTCAATAATTTTTGATGATTTTTGATCATCATTAAGCATAAAACCTCTCCCCATAATTTAAAAATGATAACATTTATAAAAACAAAAGGGGAAGTGTTGACTTATCCCCACGAATTTTTATGTAAGTAGCTGAATTAATTGCTTACTAGTCATCCCGCTGCCAAGACCGCGGGATGACAGGAGGGCTAGCATGCAATTAATTCAATCGCACACATCAAAATTGACGAGAGCGTCCATCAACCTTGATCCTTGTTGACACGACTATAAGTATCGATAGCGCCATACCCTATCCCATATTATTGTTATTACTTTCATAACCTTCTTGGCTTGCATCACTTTCATCATGTGTCGTATCTAACAAAAATTGCTGTTTAGTTTTCTTACTTAGACCTTCATGATTGTCTTCTTCGTACCAACCAAAGAATTTTTTATGAAAATAGCTATTGTTGGCATCAAATTCCTCTTGTGCTGCACTGTATCTATGCAGCCTTGCTATACCCGCTATATTCTCAAGACCATGCTGACGTGCCAAATAATCGATTTCTTCAGTCATCTCGCCACCACATTTAAAATAAGCATCAAACACTTTTCTTTTTGCAGCCTTATCTTGCCCCATTTCATTTAATAATTTATCGAAAGTGACCATAGAAAACGTCCCTTGTGTCTCCTGAATCGCGATAAAAATTGGCAATAACAATTCATCTTTCACAATCTTAAGCATTGAAGATGTTCTTTGTGTAGCTATTTCAAGTGATTTCTTAAGCTCTGCCACCGGTTGAGATTTAGGTGCGTCCTTGACAGCATCAAGATTTAGCAATAAAAATTTATCTTTGCTAGTTAACATTTCCTTATTTAATATTGCATTCAAAGTCACTTCTGTTATGCCATGGCCTGTTTTAAGTACGGCATTCATAACAGCGGTAGTCGCTTCAAAAAATTCCTGCGGTTGTTTATGAGAAAAATTCTGCATTGTTTTTAAAATGAAACTTTCCGGCACTGGTATCTTACGATCCATTAAAACTTTACAAATATCTTTAATACCTTTTAAACTGCCCTGCTCAATTGCTATTTGTAATGATGTGCTAGAAATAAGCCCTTCAGCCTTGATTGCTTCAATTATTATGCTTATAATCCTTTCACTCTTTGCTTCCTTAAAGTTTTGCAGCGCAAATAACAACCAATCATTGTTAATAATCTTATTGCCTAATTTAAGATAAGCAAAAAGAATTTCTCCTGAGCATCTTCATCATGCTGCACTGCTTTTATTAACTTACGCAACGTTACTATAGAAAAGGCCCCTTGAGTTACCTCAATAGCTGCAATAATACGCGGCAAAAACTCATCCTTAACGGTCAATACAGCTTTTTCACACTCAAACGTTCTTTTAAGTTTCATTCCAGCTTTTGCATTAGGATAAAGCTGTAAAAGCATTCCTTTGCTAGTTAATAGCCCTTTATCTAACAAGGTATTTAATGTTTTGTCAGATACTTTCTGGCCAGTTGCAATCACTGCATTTATGACTGCTGTAACTGCTTCGATATCTCGCTTTTCTTTGGCTCCGTTGAAATGCCATATCGTGTCTACAATAAGGCTTTCAGGAACGGGAATCTGATGTTGAATTGAAAAATCACAGAAATCCTTAACATATTCAATGTTACTAAGGCCTATTGCCATTTCTAATGGAAGCAGCGTGCTAACTCCTCTTGTATGCTTAATCGCTGCAAAAATAGGTTCAATAAGATTAAATTTTCTGCTTGGCGTCAATTCTGACCATGCCATTAATGTTACTTCGGTGATTTTCTGATTTGTTTTAATTACAGCATTAATAACAACGTTGACAGCTTCTTTTAGGTCAGATTCTTTATCGCTATTAAAATAGGCCATCGTCATCGCAATAAATTCCTCAGGTACGGCGATATTACGTTGTATATACACATCACACAAATCTTCGAGGTTTTCAAGGGTATATTTGCCTTTACTATTGATCATCTGTTCCAACGGCTTGGTAGAAAGCGTACCCTCTGTATGCTGCATGCCCATAAGGACTGGCCGTAAAAAGCCACCATGGCTCATCACTGCCATGAGGGTTGATTCTGTGATTGGATTAGAGGTTCTGACTACTGTATTTATGATTGCGCTGACAATTGATATTGCTGCATTTTTGCTTGTACTAAATTTATTTACAGCCAGTATAATAAACTCTTCCGTAACTGCAGTCTTTCGATTTGCGTATACTTGACATAAAGTCCTAATATTTTTTCGCTGTACTTTTCATTGTTCTCAAGCATTGCTCGTAATGGCTCTGTAGAAAGCGAACCAGGGGTGGCCTTCATCCCATCAATAACATATTGCAATCGGGGCCCTCCATTCATTACTCGATTCAATGTTGATTCTGTAATTGGATTGCCTGAACTCACCACTGCATTTATCACAGCTTTGATGGCTTTATCATGGCTTGGGGTAATAAAATAAATCGCATTAATGGCTTGTATGATATGACCTTCTGTCACTGAAATCTTGCGAGATATTAATTCGTCACAAATTTGTTTTACATAAACTGGATTCGGATTATATTTGCGAATCGTTTTTTCCAACAAGGCCACAGAAACAGCCCCTTTCGTGTCAACAATGGCGGTTAAAATAATTTTGAAGAGCGCTTGATATTTGTCATCCTCCCAAATTTTACTGCAACTTTGATTTAGCAATATTTCTTCTGAAATTTTTTGATTGGTTTTTCTCACTGCATTAATAACAACTGAAATGGCATATTCAGTATTACTTGCGTCGTATCCAAAGCTATATTCAGTAAATTTCACAAATGTGGATGCAACAAGGCCTTGATCAACAGGGACTCCTCTTTCAATTAATGTTTGACAAACAAATTCAATACAGAATATGTTTTTGCATTCAATCGCTTTATGCAAAGACTTAATCGAAATTAATTTAATTTTATCAGCAATAACTGGAAGTATTGTTTTATGAAAATCTTTATTACCATGCGCATAAATTGTAATTAACTCTAACAAAGTATCTTCTGTTATTTCACTACCTGTTTTGCTCACAGCGTTTATAACTGCCATGACTTTCGCTATTGTTTGGGAGCTATACGCTCTTGCCGTGCTCACAATCAGACGCTCTGGAATGGGAGTTTTGCTAGTTTTAATGACAGCATCCAGTGTCGGTGAAAAAGCGCTTCCCTCAAATCATAATCGCTGCCAATTGCTAGAGCTAAGGTTTTGCCCGTGACTTCCCCATGCGCCACTACTGCAGACATCACAATGAGCACTGTTTCTTCCGCTTGTTTTACATTAAATTTCCCAGTAAATCTGTCCCTCTCAGTAAACTTTGTAATAGTCAGCTCAATTAAATCCTCAGGCAAGCTGACTTTGCGTTCTTGTAACTCTTTGCAAATGACCTGAATAGCTTTTAATTTTTTGTTGTTAATTGCTGTTTTTAATGACTCAACTGTAAGCTCTTCAATTTCAGCAACTACTTCTGACACACAGAATTGCTCACCTTGAGAAGAGGACAACATATCAATAACTATTGCTTGCGTCACCTTGCCACCGGTCTTTTTAACTGCCTTTATAGCATAAGACAAATCTCTGTGATGGAAACTGATGCCCTTACCTATCATTGACACAATGAGAGTTTCCGCAAGAGGAGCCTTGGTTTTTAGGCTGGCCTCCACCATTTTATCAAGCAAAAACTGAACAAGGCCATATTCCCTGAAATACACCAATTCTCTCAAAATAATGTCTTTTCTGTAATTTTATTCGTCTTCGCTACAACATCTATGACAGCTCGAATAGATGCTTGAACTTTACCTCATCTAAATCAGCTGAAGAATTTCGATAAGTTATTTTATCTTGCTCAGATTTAATTTTTTTACTAGTTTTTCAATATATTCCTCTGAGATAGACACACTGGAATTATTATTTCTGGCAATTATTGCTTCACAAACGGCTTTGACAGACTGTAAATCATTTTTTCAATGGCTTTATTTAATGAAGATGAAGAAATATCATCAACCACATCCAAAACATATGCCAAATATTCTCCTTTTCCTTGCTCAATCAATTCGATTACTGTGGCTTCTGTAATCTTTCCACTTGTTTGTAATACAGCTGTTTTAACCGCTGTAAAAGCATCAACCACTTCCTTTCCTTCTCTGTCCTCAAAATTAATCCTTCCGAAACGATGAAAATTTTTCACCAGCAATGTCAAACATTTCTCATCGAGGGGCGTTTGACGTTTTATTAATTGGTTAGCTATTTGTTGGACGCAAGAATGATTTCTCTGGATAATTGCCTTTTCCAATAGACGCACAGTTAATTCACTCTCACTAATTTCCGATATGAACTTTTCAATTACTGCGTGATATCTCGGGCTTTCCCATATAGTTTTACTTTCTATACTGTCTTTAGTTAATATATTTTCTGTCAGTTTGTCGTTTGCTGATACTGCACCAATGACCGCATTAATGGCTTCTATCACCTCCTTATCTTTACTTTCATCATCCACTCCCCATGATGATGAACTTCGAGCCAATCTGGATATGGCCAATTTAATTAGTTCTTCCGGGACAGAAATCTTGCGCTGTATTAATGTTTGACAAATGGCTTTTATATAAGAATATTTATGGCGATTAATTGCTTTTTCTAATAATGCTGTAGATAGGCCTTCATTCGTCTGATTATTAGCTTGAAGTAGGAGGGTGAAATATTTACTATCTGCCCATTGGTCTAACTCTTGGATTAAAGTTTTTCCGTGACTTTCCCTCCTGTTTTTACAACCACATCGACAATCACTTCCACTGACTTAGAATCAAATACTTTAATTACATCTGTAATGTATTGCTCTGACAATGGCTGATTATTTTTCAACAATCTTGCACAAACTAATGGCACCAATTCTTGACAATTAGCTCGCCTATCGTCATGCCTACTGCCAAAACTTATAATAGATGACAATTCTGATTCTGTGACTATTTCATTTTCATCTTTTAATAGCTGTTTTGCCTGTTCGAATTTATTGGAACGAATTAAATCAATTAGCTTACTCATATCACTTCTCTCTATTAAAAAATTGGCAGCCTTCTATAGAAACTCTTAATATTTAATTAATATTTCTTCAGGCATAACATTGCAACTTAATGCAATATTGTATGTTAAACAGCTTAAGATACCATTAATTCACGAATGGGCCGCTTTGGCTTTATCTTTACAAAGTCAAAATCACCCCTCATGGGGTCTCCATGTTCAAAATCTTGAAAGGTTGATCTCATGCTTTTTTATCGTAACATGCGGGCACTTTATCCACCGGCGAGACTATGGAAGGACTTTAACTATGCGCCAACTACGTTTTCTTTGCTTCTTACCCTTTTTAGCGTTAATAGCTATGCCGCCATTACACAAGCAAATGACGCTGGATTTCTTTATTGGCCTTCACGTGTTTCTGTTGAACCATCTGGCGGAACGATTACTATGGCCAAGGGTGACGGCATGTTCCCATTATACGGTGATAACGCTAACTCCTCTTTTTCAACACACAGGCAAAATATGCTAATGATAGCAATTGGGGCGGAGCAGTAGGCTTGGGGTATCGACATATTTATAATGAAGCGCGTATCTTGGGGGCTTATGTATTTGCTGACGGAAGTTTTTACTCTAACGAAAACAATTTAGGTTCTGAAACGTTTTGGTTTCTAAACCCAGGGATTGAATCCTTGGGAAATTTACTTGATATGCGTGTTAATGGCTATATTCCGGTCACTTCCCAAGAAACAAATGTTGGCTCTTACTCTGCAACCACTTTCGCAGGGCATTCGCAGTACAATACCCTTTTGAGACCATTAATAGCACAGGCCCTGGCATCGATGGTGAAGTGGGAATTGTAAAAATTCCTCTCCTGAGAAATTTACGCGCTTATGTAGGCGGTTACCATTTTCAACCCAAAAATCAAGATGAAATAACAGGCATTTCCGGCCGGCTAGAATATCCCTTGAATCATTATGTCGCTTTAACAGCTGTTGATACTTATGACAATAATGAAGACAATACTTTTCAGATTGGGATACGATTCACCTTGGGTGGACAAAAAGATGATATTAACGGTCGCACTATTGAACGTCGCATAGTCGATCCAATTAATCGTAATTTAGCTACCCAATATACAGGTACTGACGTGCCCGTAATTGCGACCCAGACAGTCACCACTTCCTCTTCAACCTCGACACCTAATTCAACTATAGTTGATACGGGCATTATTTCTTCACCGGCAACGGTGGTACAACTTTGATCCAAACCAAGGATCAAACAATTGCACAGCTGAAAAACCTTGCTCTTCATCTTCTTTTAGCCAAACCACTGTGAATGATATTGCAGACTTTACTCCTAATGCGAAACTCTATTTTAATATTGGCGCTTATTCATTGGGTTCGCTATTAGCATTGCCTGATGGCCAATCGCTCTATGGCAGAACGCTAGACTACACAGAACCAGCGACAGGCAATCAACGTGCGCAGTTTAATGGAGGAATTTCACTAGGTGGCAATAACAGATTAGATTCTATTATTATTCTTAATCAATCTCTCATTCAACCCATTGCAGTAAATATTGATGGTGTTAATGATATTGTTATTCGTAATACATCGATTGAAAGTGAAGTGGTTGATCCAACAGTATTTACTACGGTTATCGCTTTAAACTTAAATTCAGCTAACAATGTAAATATCACTAATTCACAAATTATTACGAAAGCAACTAGTTCCACCAGCCCGACGGGCATAGAGGTATTTAATATCAAGGCAAGTAACAGTCAATTTAGATTAGCGAACAGCACGTTGACTCAAAACTTAATGAGTGATGCCGCAACCAACATTGGCGGCCCTATCAAAATAACAAATGCAACACAAGCAGATATTACAAATTCTCAAATTACCTCCAACAATACAAGCAATGCGCCATTCGCTTCTGTGAATGTATATGGCATTGATGTTTCTGGTGGTAGTACAGTGAATATTACTGATTCAAAAATTAATGTTTCTATCAACTCAAGCAGAAATGCATTCAGTGATGGAATAGCAAATTTTAATAGCACCGTTAATATCAATAATAGTGTTATAACTGCAGAAAGTAATTCCGTCGGTTCTGATCCGATTGCTGATTCAGTAGGTGCATTTGTTAGCTCCGGCGTCACTACAATTAATAATTCCGTTATTAATGTGACATCTAATAGCAAAGGAACTCTGCAAAATGTATCAACAGGACGAGGATTAGTGTCAGCATCCTCAGGTGTAATGAATGCTTCCAATACTACATTAAATGTCAGCACCAATACCAGCGGCACTACTACCGGTAATAGTCAGGCAATTGGCGCCCAAGCCACTCCAAATGGTGGGGTATACAATCCCTCTAATATTACTTATAACTTAAGCGCAACAGGACTTACACCAACAAGTACCATTACTGTTCAATAAGAGGTTGATATTGGAGCAGAGCAAATAGAGGAAGCAAAGATTATTCAAAAAAGGTCGCATTTTCTGCCTAACTTATTGAATAATAACAAGAAAAACGGCTTGCCTTGGCCAGGCAACTATGGTATTATTACCTCATATGTCAGATGTCTGGCATATAAAAATACAGTAATAATCAGCTAGTTATTTAACAACTTGATTATTATTTACAGGAGAAAGCCCATGAAAAAATCACCATGCTTCTAAATTTGATGTTTATATAAAGGCCGGCTATTACTTTGCTGGCCTTTTTTATTCTTTTCAAAATTAAAGGAAGCCTATGAGCCGTCTCAAAGTGGATAAAGATTATTACGAAACGAATGGTTTCGTGATTATTGACGATGCATACTCCCAGCAGACCTCGCCGAATTTCAAAAGGCACTCCTCCAAGTCATTCAATCTGTCCAAGACCGCGCTGCCGCCGAACACACATTGACTCAATTTGCGGTAGAAAATCCTATTGATGCCGGACTGCTTACCTTGCGTCAAGCTAACCCACGCTATATTGCCGAAGTACAACGAATTGTATCGCGCACCCCTGAATATTATCGACTTGCCAGTAACCCTAAAATCTTGGCAGCATTTAGGGACTTGCTTGATCTGCCTTCAGAGCGGCCTTTCTATCTGACAAATAACGGAATACTTTTACATTGCCCAAGGAAAAAGATACTAAACGCATGTCTGATATCGAACTGCCCTGGCACAATGAAATTTTTCATACTATTCCAAGAAGCCATTTTGCCCAAATTTGGGCACCATTATTGCATCCTGCGACAGAAATGATTGGCACCTTAGTTGTTTGTCCTGGCAGTCATAAAAGTGGCCTGAAGAAACAAGTGTTTCATAAAGAAGATTTGTTTTTCTATCGTTACACGATTGATCCAGCTGAAATTGCCAAATATCAACCGACTTCAGTTTCCATGGAGTTAGGGCAAGCACTGATTTTTCATCATGCGCTTTATCATAGAAGCGGCACTAATCTCTCAAAACAAACACGAATTTCTATCACTGGCTCTTATCATGATATTGGTAGCCCTGCTTTTAAACCACTCGCGGTCGAATACCGATACTATGGTGAAACACCCGAGGCCTATTATTATGAATTGTTTCATGACCCAGACGCAAAAGAACTGATCAATGAACAAGCGCTGCGTCATGAATAACCAGCGTAAACTTTCCTATGTTAAATAACCTGCGACAAAAATTACAAAAAGCTGAAACTATGCCCACCATGGTGGGCGCAGCCAGTTTAATTATCA
Source organism: Coxiellaceae bacterium (assembly GCA_013414725.1). GTDB lineage: Bacteria > Pseudomonadota > Gammaproteobacteria. Next base: position 266,969 of record CP058706.1, read on the forward strand.
TATTAAATTGCATTAGCATCTTCAGCACTGAACTGCCTGTGCCCTCTTTTCCTGCTATTGCGGATTCATTTGGAGCCACTGCGACTGCTGTGCAACTGTCTGTCACCTTATTTTTATTAGGCATGGGAATTTCACAAATTTTTTACGGCCCCTTCTCAGATCATTATGGACGCCGTCCAGTGTTATTAGTTGGATTATTATTACATTTACTTGGCGCAGTTTTTTGCGTGTATGCTGAGACTATTGAATGGTTTTTGTTTGGACGATTATTCAGCGGCATTGGCGCAAGCTCCGCCATTTGTTTAACTCGCTCGATTGCACGCGATATTTTCTCTGGTGTAAGACTGGCAAAAGTGACTGGTTATCTTAGTCTTATGCTCAGCGCTGTGCCTCTCATCGTTCCGATCATTGGCGGTTACATACAAGACAGTTTCGGTTGGCAAGGTAATTTTATTGTTTTAACACTACTGAGCGTGGCGGTGTTAATCATCATGTTCGTTGTATTGCCCGAAACCCGCCCAGTCACTACGGCCCAACGCGGTTTAGAGAGCGTCATTAAAAACTATTTAAAATTGCTTACCAACTCAGCATTTATCAGTCACGCCATTTGCAGCAGCATTGCTTTTTCCGGCATATTGGTTTATTTCCAAATGAGCACATTTTTGCTACAAAATATCCTAGGGCTTTCGGCAGTGGCTTTTGGTTGGCTTACGCTATTAGTGATGTTGGCCACGATTATAGGACGTTATATTAATATTTTATTATTGAATAAGATTGAAGTAAGTCAAATTATTGCTTACGGCAATGGTTTAATGGCAAGCAGTGGCTTTGTCATGTTATTGTTTGGCATTTTCGGCGCGACGAATATTGTTGTCATTGTATTACCCATGATNTTTTTTGTCATTGGCAGTGGTTTAGTGTTCTCGAATGCAATTACTAGCGCACTGATGCCTTTCCCACAAATCGCTGGCCTGACTTCTGCATTATTTGGCAGTATACAAATGCTGGGCACTTTTATAATCACAGCAATCGCTGCGCATACCCCACAATCGAATCAAATATCATTGGCACTGATATTAACATTGCTCGGTGTTATCGGTTGGATGGTCTATTCGATCGGTACAAGCCGAAACCGCACTTAGTCTTCAAAGAAATGGCCTAGCGCAATTTTAATGTTGCCAATCCACACAAGACTAATACAAAAGTAATAATCCAAAACCTGACTGTCACTCGAGGTTCAGGCCAACCTTTTAATTCAAAATGATGATGTAACGGCGCCATCCGAANAATGCGTTTGCCTTTAGTCATTTTAAAATAGCCAACCTGTAAAATAACCGACATAGTTTCTGCCACAAAAATTCCGCCCATGATAAATAACACCAATTCCTGGCGTACCATCACAGCCATTGCTCCTAAGGCAGCCCCTAAACTGAGGGAACCGATGTCGCCCATGAATACTAAAGCAGGATAGGTGTTAAACCACAGAAATCCCAGCCCCGCGCCTACCAATGCTCCCGCAAAAATGGCCAACTCTCCAACTTCAGGAATGTAAGGAATCGTCAAATATTTGGCGAATTCAATATTGCCTGTTAAATAAGCAAAAATGCCCAAAGCAGCCCCCACCATCACCGTAGGCAAAATCGCCAAACCATCTAAACCGTCAGTGAGATTGACCGCATTGCTTGAACCAACAATCACTAAATAAGCCAACAAAATATAATAACCGCCTAATGGCACGATGACGTGTTTTAAAANAGGCAAAAACAATTGTGTTTCAGCTGGCGTTTTTGCAGTGAAATATAGCAGTAATGCCGCCGTCAAACCCACGACTGATTGCCAAAAATATTTCCATCGCGCGGGCAAACCTTTACTGTTTTTCAATACAAGTTTGCGATAATCATCAATACCACCAATCCAACCGAAGCCAAGTAATACCCATAATAAAATCCAAAGATAACGGTTTGATAAATCACCCCATAATAAAACACTGATGGTAATGGCGACTAAGATTAATGCGCCGCCCATCGTAGGCGTACCCGATTTGCTAAAATGACTCTTAGGGCCATCATCACGGATGGTTTGCCCTACTTTATAACGGCTGAAACGGCGAATCATCGCCGGCCCAACCGCCAACGCGATGGCGAGGGCTGTCAATGCCCCTAAAATGGTGCGGAAACTGATATATTGAAAAACTCGAAAACCACTATAGTAGTGCTCTAAATGCGCGGCTAACCACTCTAACATTTTTCTTACTCCTCTTTGAGCGCCGCCACAACATGACTCATNCCGCGTTGATAATGAACCTTTTACTAATACAGTAACATCTGCTTGTAATCGAGGTTTCAATGCGGCAATTAATTCTGGCTGGGTATTAAAGTGATAACCATTCTTGCCAAAAGCCTGCACTGTAAAAGCGCTTAGTTCGCCATAAGCAAACAATTGGTCAATCCCCTCTTGTTTTGCCTTTTCACCAATTTGTTGATGATATTTAGCAGCNNATCTGGCCCTAATTCTCGCATATCTCCCAATGCCAGAATTTTTTGCCGGTGCGCTTCGACAACAATTGGANNTAGCTGCCGTGACAGAGCTCGGATTAGCATTATAGGAATCGTCAATGATTTCTGCACCAACTGTAGTCTTATAGATCACTAGTCGTTTATTGACGGGCTCGACACTGTTCAAACCAGCTTGCATGGCAGCAAGAGGAACATCTACTGCATGGGCTGCTGCACTCGCTGCGAGCGCATTCATAATATTATGCTCACCCATAATGCGTAAGTGTACATTAACTTCGCCAACTGGGGTCACCATTATAAATTGGGCACAACCTTGTGCATCAAAACTAATTTGCTTTGCAGTAAACTCAGCAGAATTGTTTCTACCAAATCGTAAAATGCGGTGCGCCTTGTTTTGCTGTTGCCAAAAATCACAAAAGCGNNTCATCCGCATTGATAATCGCAATACCATCACNNGTGGCAATGCTTGAAAAATTTCACCTTTGGCTCGGGCCACTCCCGGTAAATCACCGAAACCTTCTAAATGTGCTGGGCCAGCATTGGTAATTAAAGCCACATTTGGTTTGGCAATCTCAGCAACATATTGAATTTCCCCATGGTGATTGGCTCCCATTTCAATCACGGCATAACGGTGTTGTGGCGCGAGGCGCAACAAAGTAAGCGGTACACCGATGTCGTTATTTAATGTACCTTCTGTCGCCAAAGTGGCCCCTGCTTGGCTTAAAATTGCCGCAATCATATGTTTGGTTGTGGTCTTACCAGCACTTCCTGTCAAACCAACCATTGGCAGGGAAAACTGCTGCCTGTGCCAAGCAGCCAAATGGCCTAGCCCCAATCGAGTATCGGCAACTTTTAATAATGGCAACGTACTAGTAACCTCTCGCGACACCATGGCTGCCACTGCCCCTTTTGAGCNTGCTTCAGCCAAAAAGTCATGAGCATCAAACTGTGGGCCTTGCAAAGCAATAAATAAAGCGCCCGGCTGCAGAGTCCGGGTGTCGGTACTGACAGAAGTAAAAGTAACATCATTGCCAATCAATTTGGCATGGATCGGTTTTGCAATCGTGGATAATGCGTACATGGGACTTCCTATTATCGTTAATACCATCCTGGTATGGTAGATTATACTTACAGTTTTCAGCGAATTGCTGAACCCTTCCCTAGTAATTCCTATGAATAAAAGCAGTTTAATCAGGATTGGTCAAAATGCCAAATAATTCTATCTGGTAGCAGACATTTTATTGAGGAACCGCCTTTTAATGCCGGCTTAAGGTACTTTCTAATATGCTCGATTAAAATCCGAAGTCACCATTCTGGAGGGTTTTATGTTTGCCGATTTCTATTATACATACTTGGTCATTCCCGATGGTTTCTTCGAAGAAGAATTGGGTTTAACTTTCCAGGACCAGGCGGGAGAAATAGACGATTATTCCGAAGATTCCACTAATCGCTCTCTTGATATTTACAAAATCCTCAATTCAGAAATAAAGTGCTGGCGTAAAATTGCCACCCATAACACCGTCGTTAACAAAAAATTATTGTCACTGACTGGAGTTTCAGTTTTGGTCTATTGATGAATCAACAAAACTACAACTGCAAACTCTCTTTTGCATACTTTAATGCAGAGAAACTATGAGATATATGTTTGGACTGGCCAATTAGTCAAGGCCAATGATATGGACTCACTGATTGCTTTGTTGCCTCAAATAGTTCCTATCCATCAAAACAGTTTAATTTCGCAGCTCAGTGACACTAATCCACTCTTTAATAAAGACTACTATGCTATTTTCGATTTTCACAAAATGGAAACTATTATTGAAAAATGGCAACAAATGACGACCGCCATTGAGTGGAAAAGCAGTAGAAATATCATAGCACCCTATTTGCCTAGCGTTTACCTACAACATTTATCCCCTCAAGCACTGGAGCAAATATTAGCCTCACTTGATAAAAATGAAACTACGAACATTGGCATTAATTTAAAATGTGATATTGTGAAACTGCATGTCATGCTGATGGCCATGATTAAAGCTGGCATTAAACTGTCTTATATTATTATCGGGGAAGAATTCATGGCAGCGATCTTGCCACTTCCTCACGATGAGCGCCAAATATTCTTAAAATTATTGTTCTCTAATGAATTACTGGCCAATAAGATCAGCCTTGAGTTGATCGACATTAATTTGACTGATTTCTTTGGAATGTTATTAGAGTATGATATTGATTTAAAAAGAACATCACGCCTCAGCTTGGTTTATTCCAGCACGAATAAATTAGATTTTGAAGTCATTGGCATCTTGGCCTCCAAAAATTCCCCCATTTAGAAACTGTATTGATGGCGGAAGAACTTGTTTTAATGTTCGATCAGACCAAAGACCAATGGCTGCTATCAAAACTTGCCCCCTGCCCAAATAAAATTTACTCCTCGCAAGCAATACTAGAAATGATGCCTGCCGACCCCACAATCCAAAAAATTATGCTTAGAATTAATAAAAACAATAGATTGCACACACTTTTTAATAAATTCAACGGAATTAAATATTTATATTTAGAAACTCCCGATGAAGAAACGATGATTTGCGCATTTAAAGAACTGCCACAAATCGAAATGTTGACGCTTGCATCATTTAAGCAAAACCCTGAATTAAAAACCGAATCAATTAAGCTGGCATTACAAATTAATACGCTTACTTTAACTAATGCTGGAGGTTATGGAGGAAATCAGAGGATTCGATTTTTAGAATGGCCATCAAACCTTAAAAAATTAGTCATGGAACGGCACTACAAAAATCATTCATTTGATGATCATCTAGTGACACGACTTGAACATGCTTTTATCAAAGTGTGATGATCAAACAATAATGCTGCTACTTGAAAAAGCACTGAACCTAAGAATATTAGAAATATATAACGGTAATTTCTCAAGCATTAATCAAGCCACTCATTTAATGAGCAAAATTGAGATACTTAAACTTGGCAAGATGACAGCCTCATGTCAAAGCCTGATCAATTTGATCAATAGCCTGCCGCAGCTCCGTATATTAGAGTTTGAAAACTGCCAAATTACTGGCCAATTAGCCAAGCACGGTTTATTACGAACAACCAAAATAAGACAATTAACTTTTGATGATTCAATCATTCAAGATGTGCATTTTTCAATCACCTATTAACCTTCTCACCCCAACTTGATGGACTCGACCTTGATTTCAACTCTTGGGATAATAAAAAAACGCCTCAAAGTTTTATCGACTGCTGTCTTGCCCTTGAAAAACACCCAGCTGCCTTAAATAGATTGAGACGCTTATTAATCACTCCGCCATCAGACGAAGCACTTGGCCGCCATTTTTTAAGTTTTCTTATTCAGCATTGTCAAAATTTAGTGTTTCTGAGGATCATGAGTAATAACGTTGATGACCCTTTCTGGGACAGCTTAGTCACGACCCGCAATATGCTTTCGCCCAAGCTGCGTTATCTCTACATTGATGAATTAATTTTCTCTAGCGATGATATCAAGCAGGTATTAGAAAATGATTCGAACAATAATAACACCAAAGCCAGATTGGAAGAATTTTATCTGAATTGTGCCAGAGACGGTGAACTTACAGTCGTTACCGCTTTCGTGACTGACCATGCTGTGGTTGCTAATCCTGTTGCCATGGATGAAAAATGTGAACCCGCTAGAAAGGGCATTAACACTAACACTCGTGGCAACAGTTCTCATAATGTAGTCGAATATTTCAAGCCCAAAAGAAAAGACTTTCCTCATCCCTCTATTTATCGCGAACAAGCCTATGATGACTTTGATTTAGAGACCTTCGAATTGATTGAAGCCAGAATCAATCCCGAGATTTACACTGACTATAAATCCGTGGTTGATCTGGAAAATTATTATGAAACGGAATTAGCAAACAAAGAAGACCATTTTTGGGCCAAATCAAATTGAACTTACATCCAAACCAATGGCGTATTTTGCCTGGCTTGACTATGCATGACAAATTTCTTTTTCTAGAGAAAATGAAGCGATTGAAATCGGACATGACAGAGGCGCTCGATTTTATACTGTGCGACTGAAAAGCCATATTGATTTCAAATTGAGCTGCCAAGTACAGTATATCATTAAAGCAGACCTATCAAACAGACTATCACCAATTCAAACATGCTCGACAACTGCGCAAACAAAATTTGAAACTGAATTAGAAAAATTTCTGTTAAATCCGGCAACATCGTCAAAAACCTTCTTTAACATGGAGACTTCTAGCTTTATCAATCAACTTGTAAAATATTTCGTCACCAAATTCAGTCCTGGCGACTTAAAAAATGTTCCTTTTAGAATCAACAATCAACAACTTTTTCAAATTATCATGCAACAAAAGAAAGGGGTATGTGCTCATTATGCCTTTTGCTTTCTAGGGACTCTGAAGCTCTATCTCAATCAAAAGTCAAAACAAAAAAACTGGACTTGCCAACTTTCTTCAAATTTATGGTCACCAGCAACAAATGTCATGATTTCATCAATATAATACTAGACGACCAATGTTTTACCTATGATTTAGGTGGCGCTCCAGCAGAGCTGTTGATCGAAAATTTTACCACAATTACACCCGTCAGCTTTAAACAAGCCAGCAATGAAAACAACAATTCTATCAAATCTGCGCCTAAACTGTCAGCAAACAATCGTTTTATAACTTGGCATTTCAACACTTCCACGCTGCATTCACCAGAATTACTGGCACATTGGTTACTAAACCATCTCTGGCAAAATAAGATCAATAAACAATTAATTCTATTTTCCTCACAAAATGAGATTGAATTGTTCAACCGCTCATTGATGCAATTAGCCGGTGAATACTGTTATCGTTACCTTTATGTACCTAGTTTAGATGAAATAAGCCGAAAAACGTTCAGGACCAATAAAATTATACTGCCAAAAATGGGGCTAAAGAAGCTGAGATTTTAGATATGGATGAATTGATTGCACGTTTGCCAACAAAATCACGCAAACGAAAATCCGCCTTGATTTCTGACGACAAAACCCCTTCAGCTACGATTGATGAAACAAATTACGAAAACATCGACAGTGAGATCTGTCAATTTTTAGCTACAGCCCCAGAAATACCTTACTTATCCTTTTTGATGGTCAACTGGTCAAACTCAAAATCTTCACACGTAGGCTTCAATACTTTGATCAATTCCGAATCACCACGGTTATATGAAACACTGCTGGATGATGAAACTAAAGTAATATTGGCTATGACACAAGCTGAAGCACATAATATTGGTGAAGACCTTGAATCCCGCATTGATGAAAATATCTTAAAAGTCAAATTCACACAGCCTGATTTATTCAAAGAGAGGGCCCAAAATAGTTTACACGGAGCCCTACGTAATATTGATTTGTATGAAGATGAAAGTAGTTGGCTACAAAAATTAATGGGGAAAATATCATTCAAAGGCACCCAAATAGAAGTCTACGCTGGAGAAATATTAATGGCCCTTTTAGAAGGCTATACAGGAATAAATTTAATTAACGCCCCATGGCACTCAAAGACATTGCGTAGTTTCTATGATAGATTGCAAGTCGAACAACGATTTTTCTTTAATGGGATATATATCCATCTTCCAAAGAATTTTACTATTACTTACTCTCAACAGGTTTACACTGCCGAGCGTAATTATAAAATATCATTTTTAGGCCATAACCCAAACATGGCGTGGGATTTTGTACTTGATACTCATACTTTTCGTGATTTCTTTATCACTTATGAGTTCAACACATCGGGACTACATGATAGGCCAGGTTGGTTGCAACAGAAGCGGCTCTGTATTCTTGTTACTGGTTCACTGAAAGAAGGCCAATGGGCGAAATTATTAGCGGAAGCAAAACACTGTGATATTGAACTGATCTTCATTGATAAACAAAAGGTGCCTGTGTTATTAGAACCACAAACTAACTTGTTGCAAGCTCCTCCCGCACCAAACATCATAAAGCGACTTCAATATTTGCCTCAATGCAATAGACCAGGGACAACAGTCCTTGTCAGCAACGACCTAGATTGCCTGCAAAAACAAGCCATTGATTTTTATAAGCCAACAATCACTATCGCTATCAACGAATCTACTTCCTATGAAGATCTAATCGAGCGTTTGTATACAATAAAAATCAATAACAAACCTGTACCTCATTGGCAGCTATGCAGTATCTGGAAAATGCTGCAGAACAATCACACAGTGATCTTAAAAGGCAAAATTTCAAATGCTCTCGCGGCTAAACTTGCCACCTTGCTGCAACCAACACCTTATTTATGGGTCAATGGTCAATACGAACCGCTTAAAGGCCAGTTAGTCATTATTACTGATGATGCCAAGTTTTGGAGTTCTCTGAATGTTTGTTCGCAGCATGACTATGACGAAATACAAATCTGGCAACAATTACAGGAATTCTCTACTGANCATAAAAATCCTGTTTACCAATTATTGGCTGATCTGAAACAAGCACGATTGTATACTGAAACTACCGGCTATGCTTTCTTAAAGAATCTTATGCAACAAATATTGTTATTTCTGGCAGAAAAATTACCTCTGGATATAGCACTACGTAAAGCAACAAAGCGACAATTTCGCCTCACGAAAAACGCAAATGAGATTAATGCGTGGCTTGACCAACGTTTTCCGAAAATAAAATCTCCGTTAAAACCAATGCCAAGCAAATACACTAGGCTTAANAAAATCAAGAGACAATTGTCGAATTCGTCTTATGCGTTTATTGTCGGCCCATCGGGCGCAGGCAAAACTACTTTTGTGATTGATCAATTGCCACAATTATGGTTGGAAAATTTTCATGAGCCATTAACTGTCCATGTCGGACTTAATAGTATTGAGCAATGGTTAATTGCTAAAAATGACGGCAAGCACATCTTATTTATTGATGAAGCCAACTTAGAATCAGAAGGCAAATTAGATTTTCTCGATGGCTTAAACAATCAACCTCCTGGAATTTTGTACCAAGGACAGTATTATCCATTAAAGCCACAGCACAAGGTGATTTTTGCAGGCAATCCTAGCAATTATGCCAATCGTCAAACCCATCGCTTTACCTTAAATCAAGGACGGATTGAATTATTTAAAGAATTGACGCACGATGATTTACGAGAAGACGTCATAATGCCAATGCTCACTGCTCTNTTTGAACAATCATTGGCAGCAAATGAACAAAACTTTATTACCCAGCTCTGCTTGTCAACTTATGATCACCTCAATAAACAACTAACAGCACGCAATCTTGCGTCTATCTGCTTACGCTTAAAAATCAACTTACAATATCACTCTACTTATTTTCAAAACAACCTATGTTTGGCACTCGTCATGGCAATCTATGATGAAACAAAGCCCTATTTAAAAGACAAGCAATCACGGCAATTATTTAAGAAAAGNTTACAATCATGGTACCAAAACATCGATTTTGTGCCATTCAAAAAGTCATTAAAACAAGAATCACAAAAATTACTCCAACCTTCTCCAGCGTTTAAATTGACCGAAAGCCGGTATACACCCTGGCGACGCTTACATGATCAATTACTAATGCGCGAATTACGTTTATCACATCCAAATTTGGCCACCGCGGGCACTCGCGCCATTGTATTTGAAGGAGAAGCCGGCATTGGCAAGAGTGTCATGGCCATTGAATGCCTAAAAGCAGCGGGTTATGAAGAAATTACACTGAATGACTCGAAACCACGTCATCGTAAACAATATTATTATTTGACTCCCACTGATCTTGAAACTATGAAAGCCACTCTATTGACTGCTTTTAATGAAGGGACCATTGTTGTTGTAGATGAGCTCAACACACTATCAGCATTAGAACCTCTCCTCAATGATTTGCTGAGTGGACGTTACAAAGGCCGTCCCGCACAAAAAGAAGGATTCTTATTAATAGGAACACAAAACCCCACCACTTACCAACTTCGTCGCGCACTCTCTAAGGCACTCGCGAACCGCTCGAATATAGAAACGATTAAGACTTACAAGGCGGAAGAATTATTTGAAATTGTCTTTGATATTACGGGTGATAAGCAATTGACGCAAGATTTGGTCAATGAATATATTGAAGCGTCAAGTTATGCCGACAACAAACAACTCCGCCCCGCTCCAACGCCTCGTAAATTGTTCTCAAAAGCGAAAACGCTTACTGTTACTGAAAACACAAACACTAAAAACATGAAGCTTGATTTAACTCATGCATCTAATATTACGATAGTCAAATGATGGTATACTTTAGTTCGGAGTCAATACAAAGCCATTAGGCATCATTACGAAGAGCACAGCAACGAAGTAAACCGCCAAACGAAACCACATGGATTGCTTCGGAGCGTAGCGACGAAGCAATCTGTATACTGGCGTAACCAACAACATCATCAAACGAGTTTATCAGCATAAACANAAAGTTTTACCTGGCTTCACCCAAAAATATCATTGCACGCGACTTGTTTATCATGAATTCCATCAAAATATGCTAAATGCNCAAATCAAAGGCGGTTCAAGAAACGCAAAAATAGCGCTCATNAAAAAAACCAATCTTCAATGGCAAGACTTATATGAAACCTTGTTATAAAGCAAGATCAATCCCGCTTATAGGCATCATGCTTAAGCACATTAATTCCATACCATCCCCAATAAATCCGGTGATATTCGATTAAACCATCTTTTAACTCCATGACTTCGACAAAATCCATTTGCTCACCCTGTGGAGTTAATCTAGGATATTCCCACATTAGCGTCTTGCCATCAGTAAAATATTTGATTCGAAAAAACTGTCGCTTGGGTGGTTTCCGCTTTGCAACTATCTCCAAAAATTGGCGTAATTCTTCTTTGCCGCGACAAACCCCCTCCTCTTTTGCCAACAAGTGACAAATAAGCGGTGTTTCAATAATAATGTCGGGACTATATAACGTTAATAGTGTTTCTATATCATTATTTGCCAATGCAGCATCCCATTGATGATAAATTCGATCTGCTGCTTGTACTAATGCTTGATCAATAGCTTTTGCATAATTCACCTCCAATTCACCAGCTTTCATTATATTAGGTTGAATAGCGCATATATAGCTATATAATAGTTAACGTAGGTTTCATTTTTGGAAACAATATCGATGTCAGATTTAGACCGTTTTGAACTGTTCGTACAAGTTGCTCAAGCCAAAAGTTTAAGCCATGCTGCCATTTCACTTGGAATGACCAAAGCCTCACTTAGCAAGCAAATTAAACAGCTTGAAACAGAGGTCAAAGTCGATCTNTTTTCGAGACAAGGGCGACAACTTAAACTAACAGACCAAGGCCGTTTACTGCTTGCTCAATGCCTACGCCTGAANAAAGAATTAGATAATACTCGCTCTCTGTGTCAACAATTACTTGATGAGCCAGAAGGAAGCTTACGAATCGTTGCATTTGAATTNTTTGCCAAAAAATTGATCTTTCCTCATTTAAAGTCTTTCATGAAACTTCACCCAAAAATACAATTATTCATCGATACAAGCGAACGCATCCCAGATTTTGAAGGTGAACAAGTGGATTTGGCCGTGGGCTTTTCTTTGCCTGCGCCTCTTGATATTGTACAAAAGCGAATAGCAACGACCCGCTATATTTTATGTGGCTCACCAGAGTATTTTGCCAAACACGGCAAGCCTCGACAATTAAAAGAACTAGAAAGCCATTATTATATCCGGCATTCAGGTAGGCCCGATGAACAGGCTATTAAACTGAAAACAGGGCACCAAGTNTTTTTACGCCATTATTTGACTCTTAATTCTGTCACGTCCATGATTGAATGTGCCAAACAAGGCATTGGCCTGATTCAATTACCGCTCTATTTACTTGAAACAGCTTTGGCCAATGGCGAATTAGTTGAGATATTAAATGCATATCAAGCCACCAATGCCCATGTGTATTACTATTACCCACGCTATCGACATGTACAGCCTAAAGTCAGAAAATTTATTGATTTCTTCCTTAACATTAAATAATTTTTCGCAAGGATTTTTATGACAAGAAAGCTCGGTTATTGGGAGACAATCAAGACATTAATGCACGATTTGTTCGCTGGCAATGACATTACCGTGATTGCTTTACATTTCAAAGGCATGATTCAGTCAGGATTATGTAAACGGGCGCTCCAATTAAGCTTTGAACGACATCCACTGTTACGTGCCACTATTCATCAAGATAATACAGACGGCTATCAATTTCAGCTCAATGTTGATTTTGCAGCGATCCCTTTTACTATCATCCAACAGACTTATCCTGAACAAAGTATTTCATTGATTGAAGCTGAAATGAAGTCACTATTTCCAAAGGAAAAATACTTATGGCGGGTGACATTGTTAGAAAACACGCCTAAACAAGAATGTTATTTGTTGCTGACTTTTCATCATGCCATATCTGATGCTACGGCCATCTTTTATTTTATTCACGAAACATTGACCGCTTATTCTGCCTTAGAAAAACAGGGAACCCAGTTTAATTCCTCTCCCGATTGTTGAACCGCAAGAGAAATGGTTGCCTAATAAAACAGACTGGGAAAATTATTTGGCCCGCGCCACACAACATCAAGCGGTTGAAAACCCTGGTTGGAAATTTAATGCATTGGCTTCGCTTGAACAGCGGACTACCCGGTTAATAATAAAAAGATTACCGCTAGAATTAATACAGCGACTCGAACAACGTTGTAGACAAAAGGGCGTGTCACTCAATGCGCTTTTAAATGCAATCACTCTAAAACCAAACAACAATTAGACAGAGCAATTTATAAAGGCACTGTATGCACCTGGGCAAATACCCGTGGTTATTGTCAACCTCCAGTAGACAACGAACACTTTGGTTATTTCGTTAATTTCGTTGCCACCCAGCATGCCAATATTAACGAAAAACTGATGTATGGGAGCTAGCAGCAGATTATTATTCTCAATTGAAAACTCGCTTGCCTGAATTAAGTTTTTTCCTAGCAAACCATTTACATTGCAACATGTCATGGCCAGTTATAATATGCAAGGTTTAGCGCAAACAGACCACTTTCTATATGATTTTGCCCTTTCTTACTTGCCCAAAATGCCATTGTCGACCCATTATGGTACGCTGGAACTTTTGGAACTTAATGTTGCTGTTAACATCTGCTCTGGTTTTGTCGGTCTTGTGTTAGAAATTTTTACGTTTGCTGATCACATTGCTTTTGTTTGCAGCTATGTTGAACCTTTGCTAGACAAAACTTGGGTCGAAAATTTTATGGATCAATTCCAGCAAAATATTATTGAATTGACGTCGGATTAGCATAATTCTTATCAATCAAGATAAGGTCGCAAACTGCCCCAAACCACGTTATCATAGCCGCTGATTCATTCAATGCTTATAAGGAGCCAACGATGGAAACTACGATGCTGATACAACCTAAAGTCCGTGGCTTTATATGTACCACCGCCCACCCAGAAGGTTGCGCCCAGCATGTTGCTGAGCAAATTCAATATGTTAAACAACACCATCCTATCATTAACGGNCCCAANAAAGTCCTGATCATTGGGGCATCCACCGGATTCGGCCTGGCTAGCCGTATCACTGCCGCATTTGGCGCTGGCGCCCAAACGATTGGGGTCTTCTTCGAAAAAGAGGCCGAAGGCAAGCGCACAGCCTCCGCTGGTTGGTATAACACGGCCGCCTTTGAAAAAGCCGCGCATCAAGCTGGCCTTTATGCCAAAAGCATTAATGGGGATGCTTTTTCTGATGAAATCAAAGCCAAAACCATTGAACTCATTCAACAAGATTGGCACGGCGAAGTAGACTTGATTATTTACAGCTTGGCCTCTCCTCGTCGCCGCCATCCTGTTTCTGGTGAAGTATTTAGTTCTGTTTTAAAACCTCTCGGTAAAACTTTTACTGGTAAGACCGTCGATGTAATGAATGGCATAGTGAGCAACGTGTCTATTGAACCTGCAACAACAGAAGAAATAGAACAGACTGTGGCCGTGATGGGTGGCGAAGATTGGCAGATGTGGATTGATGCATTGGCCGCTGCTAAGCTATTGGCCAAAGGTGCAACTACAGTTGCTTATTCTTATATTGGCCCTGAATTGACCTTCCCTATTTATCGCGAAGGCACCATTGGCCGCGCCAAAGCTGATTTGGANAAAACAGCAAAAATCCTCGATAAAAAATTAGCATCTATCGATGGTCACGCCTATGTTTCAGTGAATAAAGCGTTAGTCACGCAAGCGAGTGCTGCTATTCCTGTGGTTCCGTTGTATGTATCGATTCTTTTCAAAATTATGAAGGCNAAAAACTTGCACGAAGATACCATTGAACAAATGTACCGCTTATTTGCTGAACGTTTGTATACTAAAGANCAAAAAGTTGCGGTTGATACTGATGGATTAATTCGAATCGACGACTATGAAATGCGTCCTGATGTACAAGCTGAAGTGGCTAAAATATGGCAAAGCATTAATTCTGATAACATTGCTAGCTTGGCTGATCTAGCAGGTTATCGTCATGATTTTTACAAGCTCTTTGGGTTTGAAATGGCAGGAGTTGATTATACTGCTGAAACTAACCCAGAAGTCATGATTCCTTCCTTGGCAGAAGTGACTGAGGTTAAATAATTTTTTGAAATTACCAGCGAAGCATGCATTGCAACTACTTGCTTCGCTGGTTGGTAAACATTACTCGCTTATCTTCGCTGCAAACAATGTTTAACTTCTTCTGCATCACTAAAATGTGATTTCTCTGCGCCAATGATTTGATAATTTTCATGGCCTTTGCCAGCAATCAATATAATATCATTAGGGCCTGCTTGTTCAATTGCAGTAGCAATGGCCCTACGGCGATCAACTATTGTTTGCACCGCGGATGGTTTTTCGAAACCTGTCATAATATCAGCGATAATCGATTCGGGTGCTTCTCGGCGCGGATTATCACTAGTAACAATTATCTGGTCACTATAACGTTCAGCTGCTTGTGCCATCAATGGGCGTTTGCCACGATCACGGTCACNCCCACAACCAAAGACACACCATAATTTTGCAGAAACATGTTCACGTAACGTGTTAAGGACTTGCGCCAATGCGTCTGGCGTGTGCGCATAATCAACTACGACTAAGGGCTTTCCTTTGCCACCCAAAGTTTGCATACGCCCAGGTACTGTTGATAATGCAGCTAAATAATTCAGTGACCGAGATAATGGAATGTCCATAATGCCTAAGACAGTCAAAACCGCCAATAAATTACTTAAATTAAAACGTCCAAACAATTGGCTTGATAAAATTCCCTCGCCCCATGGTGTGATAACACGGGCTTGAATACCCTGTGGCAACAATTCGACATTGACCGCCCTCACTGTAGGAATAGTTGCTGCTGATGGTTGCTGCGTATAACCATACACTATAAGATTTTTGGGTAACGTAGGTAACCAAGCACGTCCTGTCACGTCATCCAAATTTAATACAGCGTATTGCAAACCAGGCAAGAAAANAAGGCGTTGTTTTGCTGCAGCATAAGCTTCCATGGTGCCATGATAATCCAAATGATCTCGTGTTAAATTGGTAAAAACTGCAATATCAAACGCAATTGAATCAACACGGTGTTGTACTAAACTGTGAGAGGATACTTCCATGGCGACTGCTTTTGCCCCATTATCGCGCATAGTTGCCAAAGCTTGTTGCAAAGTAATAGCATCAGGTGTTGTCAAACCAAATTCCGTCAATTGCCCAGGAAAGCCTAGCCCTAATGTGCCTATAATGCCACATTTCTGTCCCGCAGCTTGTAGACAACGAGCAATAAAATGACTACATGAAGTCTTGCCATTGGTGCCTGTGATTCCTATCATCATGATTGCATCAGCTGGATGTTGATAATAACGAGCAGCAATTTTACCGATTATATTTTTCAATTCGGGTATTTCGATAATATGTACACCCTGTTGACTTAATTCCGCTGGGACAGGTGGCTCACATAATACTGCAACCACCCCACGTTTTATCGCTTCACCAATAAAGAGACGGCCATCGCTTGCTTCACCCGGATAAGCTAAAAACAAATCACCCGATTGAGCTTTACGGCTGTCACAGCATAATCCTCGTACGTCAACATTGAGGCTTGCTGGCAAACTGACGATATCAACGAGCAATTCTGACAAATGCATAAAGATTGATTCCGATTGGGTTATTGGAATTACTGTGCTGTTACTATAGGCACATCAGCCGGTACAGCCAATAATCGCATGGCCTCCTGGGTAATGCTAGAAAATACTGGCGCCGACACTTGCCCTCCCATGTGCTTGTCACTTTGTGGATTATTTAATACGACAATAATGACTAAGCGTGGATCACTCACTGGAACTATGCCCACAAATGATGCGTTGCGTCGCTTATGGTCATAACCGTGTGGGCCAGCAATAAACGCTGTTCCTGTTTTACCTGCAACGCGATAACCAGGTACTGTAGCTAATGTGGCAGTGCCTCCTTNTTGCACCACTGCTTCCAACGTCAGCAATAATTCATCAGCCACTTTTGCTGGCATGACTTGATTGCCGATTACTGGTTGGCTTTGTTTGACAAAACTCAGCGGCATTTGCAGACCGTGGTTGGCAATCGCTGCGTAAGCATGGGCCACTTGCAATGCTGTGACAGACAAACCATAACCAAATGAAAGTGTGGCTAATGCAAACGGACGCCAACGTTTTGGATGCGGTAATACTCCATTTTCTTCCCCAGGAAATCCGCTGCCAGTCGAATGGCCAAAACCGACTTTTTCTAGCAAAGAAGGTAAATTATTCGGTGGTAATGACAAGGTAATTTTGCTTACTCCGATATTACTCGATTTTTGCAATACTTGAGTAACACTGATCACACCATTATTAGGTTCGTCATCATGCACTTGATTACCATTGATAACTAGCACACCAGGATTGGTATCAACTAAAGTATCAGGCGTATATTTGCCGCTTATTAAACCATTGGCCACACTAAATGACTTGATCACAGAACCAGGCTCATACAAATCAGTCACAGCACGATTACGAAAACGGCTATCATTTTGGATGCCTTTTTGATTGGGATTATAAGAAGGCACATTGGCCATCGCGAGAATTTCGCCCGTCTTTGGATCAAGAATTACGACCGATCCTGAATCTGCATTAAACTGTTGCACTGCTGCTTTTAAATTGCGATACGCAATATATTGCAACCGATTATCGATGCTTAATATTAAATCGCGGCCTTGGATTGGTTCATTGAGAACATTGACTACTGAAATTATATGGCCTAGACGGTCTTTTATGACTCGCTGTTTTCCAGGCACTCCCCGCAGAGTTTTGTCATAGGCCAACTCTAAGCCTTCTTGGCCTACGTCATCTACATTAGTGAAACCGATAACATGCGCAGCCACTTCACCGGCTGGATAATAACGCCGGTACTCACGTTGCANAAAGATCCCGGNAACCTTCAGCGCCTTAACTTGCTCTGCAATGTCTGGTGGCAATCCTCGTTTTAAATAGATAAATTCACGGCTAGTAACATCGTTTTTAGCGCGCAGCTGAATTTCTTNTAGGGGTAATTGCAATAATTTAGCCAAAGTTTTTAATTCATCTGGGGTGGCATTAAACAATTGTGGATTTACCCAGACAGAATCAACTGGTGTGCTAACCGCCAATGGATTGCCAAAACGGTCCATAATCATGCCACGATACGCAGGAGTGCTAACTACCCGCAATACTCGAGCATTACTTTGTTCCATCANAAAGCTGTGCCGCAACACACCCAAATCAACAAAACGCCATGCCAATACACTACCGGCAAGCAATAAAATAAAAACAATAAAATACCAACGCCAAGTTATTTGTTGATTTGACTGCCTGGGCATACCGCTCGCTCATTTATTAGAATATTTAATTGATGCCGTAGGGTGGATGCGCTTCGCTTGATCCACCCTACATTTTTATCCGTCCATAGAGTTCACTAGCATTTATTTTTTATTATTAATGACATTGCCCATATTATCAATCAACACTGCTGTTTTTGGTGCAGTGACCTGCATATTTAAGCGTTTTTCAGCTATTTCTTGGACTCGCGCTTGCGTTGACCAGGTACTTTGTTCCAATAATAATTTGCCCCAATCAATATAAATTTGATTTTGCTGTTCTTGTAGGCCTTGGTAATTAATATATAGTCGTCGATTTAAGTCTTTTACATAAACGACAGCAATTGCCGAAAACAACACTATTACAAATAAAATCATCGCTTTCAATGTTGACCACCAATTAAAATGATGGACATTAGCGCGCCCTGCGGTTGAACGTGAAGGCAATGCTCGAACTGCTGTATTCATACTATCTTCTCCGCCACTCGTAAAATAGCACTACGTGCGCGGGGATTAGTAGCTAACTCGGCTGGGCCTGGTTTAACAGCTTTACCCAATACACGTAATGGAGTAATAAAATCAGGTGGTAACACGGGCAATTTAGCCCATTCATCTAAGCCATGACTCATACGTCGCATGAATTGTTTGACTATTCTGTCCTCTAAAGAATGAAAACTAATGACCAATAGTCGGCCACCCTTGGCCAGCACAGCCACTGCTTGGTCTAATGCAACACGCAATGCCGTGAGTTCTTGGTTAATAAAAATTCGAATGGCTTGAAAACTACGGGTAGCCGGATGTTTATGACGCTCACGATGCGGCTGAGCTGCAATAATAATTTCTACTAATTGCTTTGTGGTGGTGATAGGAGCTGCTTGACGTGCCTCCACAATTCTTCGTGCAATACGACGTGAAAAGCGCTCTTCACCATACTCATATAAAACATTGGCTAATTCAGTTTCATCCACTTTATTTAACCACTCTGCAGCAGACACACCGCTGGTGGGATCCATGCGCATATCTAACGGACTATCTTGTTGGAAACTAAAACCCCGCTTGGGATCATCTAATTGCGGAGATGAGACGCCTAAGTCGAATAAAATGCCATCGACTTTGCCTTCAACGCCTTGTTGCCGCACAAATTCTGCTAACATGGCAAACGATCCTTGTCGTATTACAAATCGTGGATCTTGAAATACTGGGTCAACCGCAGCAGCAGCTACCGCTTCGGGATCTCTATCTATTGCCAATAAGCGGCCTGATGGGCCTAACTGCGCTAAGATTGCCCGCGCATGACCACCACGGCCGAAAGTGGCATCGACATAAATTCCATCGGGTTTAATGGCCAATTGAGCAATGACTTCAGCGAATAATACGGGTTGGTGTTTCATCATCGGTCAGAGCGCAATTGACTTCAATTCTACGGACAATTCACTCGGCAGACCGTCTTGTTGATTCAACCACTGTTCACGGCTTGTCTGCCATAATCCTTCGTCCCACAATTCCAATTTTTTACCTTGGCCTACCAGCACTATTTTTGCNNCCATGACTGCGTATTCACGCAGCAATGGTGGCAATAAGATACGACCTTGGCCATCCATTTCAACCTCCGTAGCATGACCAATTAACAAACGCTGAATACGACGAGCTGCTGGATCAAAACTTGGTAATGATTCTAATTGGGCTTCAATGTTTTCCCAGGTGGCCAATGGATAAAGCAATAAACAGCGTTGTTCAGTGTCTACAGTAACCACTAAATTACCTTGATCTCGCTCCAATAAATATTGGCGATAGCGCACCGGCATCGCTAGGCGCCCTTTAGGATCCAAATTGACTGCTGTTATGCCACGAAACATGGTTATCGACCTTGTAACTTTGCTATATTTGATCAAAATATGATCAATCTGTGGATAACTTTTCCACTTTTCCCCACTTTTATCCACATTATACACATGACATTGCAAAAAGGAAGGTAATTAGGGAAAGCTGGCATTAATTAAAAGAACTGGCGCTGATATGAGGTTGCATTTTCGCCCTAATCGACGTTAAACTTGAAAAAGTTCAAAATTTACTCTCTCACTACCTTAAAATAAGTATTTTTAAAACTGATGAAAAACCCTTAAATGTCCTCATTAGTTCAACTCAACAGTGGAACCCTGGCGATGAATTCATCCGTATGGGCGTGCAAAATCTCTTAACCAAGTTATTACCAGCCAATACCAACTGGTTATTATGGAACCGTAATCCCGACTTGTTTATCAATCGATGGGAAAATGCACATCAACATCCGGAAAGATTGACTAATTCACTGCGTGAACCATGCCTTGATGTTATTGATTTAGTTATTTTTGCAGGCACACCTGAATGGACAGGCCAATCGGTTAGACGTATTTACGAGGAGCTATTACGTTATCCGCATGTGCCAGTATTAATGCTAGGCGTGGGTAGTGGCGCCGCTAACATTGATTTATCACCTATTGAGATAGAGGTCATTAGTCGTGATAACGTCACTATTATTACTCGCGCCGCTGAGCTGGCCAACGCAATCAATGCATTGATTGAAAAGCCAAAAGCAATTGCAATGCCATGTCCTGCTTTATTTTGTAATGCCACTGAAACTTTCCCCGGCAATAACAACAAAATAGGCTTTATCTTGCAAAGCTCTAGTGTAATCAATCAATCGATTTCAGAAACCTCTGTGCAAACTATTCTCCAATTCTTAGGCAATTACGCTGAAAAATCAGTCGATGTAGTCTGTTTTTATATAGATGAATTTATGCGCTTTATTAGAAGTCTTAGCAATAAAAGCGTTATCTATGATTTAAATGCGGCAGTTTATTTAAAACGCTTACAACAATATTCTGTAGTCCTATCAACCCGATTACATGGCGCTATTGCCAGTCTTTCTTGTGGTGTTCCAACAATACTAGTTTGTGATGATAATTATCGAATTCAATCCACTGCTGAATTATTTGGTGGAATTTTACCAGTNATGGCAAAGCAAACATCTCTCAACCAAAGCAATTCAACAATTTGAACAAGAAAAATAACGCCCGAAGCTATTTTTAACTTTAAAAATGAAACTATGCAGGGCTACTTGAGCACCCTAAAACCTTTTCTTAATCAACATTTATTGAAAGATAAACTATGAATTTCATTGAAACATTTCTGGTCTCTGAATATAAAAAAGCCAATGCCACTAATGAAAAAACCATCACGGCAATGCACTCAGGCAATCTGGGGGACATTATTTACGCACTTCCTACATGCTACCTACTTAATGTCAATCACATTGTATTAAACATTTTTGAAGATCCCCTTTCACGCGGCAGAGAGCTCCGCGAAAAAGCAGCAAAAGCTTTAGCACCATTATTATTGGCACAAAAAACATTACCAAAGTCAGCATTATAAAAACGCAAGCGGCCTGGGAATTTGCTGATCTTAAAAAGTACGGCATTGATTATAATCTAGATGCTTTCCGTTCGAACATTCTTGTTCCAACGGTACATTTAGTGCATCAACATGGTCTATTTTTCAATTTAAGTATTGATGCAACGGCCTCTTGGGTCACTGTGCCTGAAGACACTAGTTTTGTGCCCCCAACAGGCAAGTATATTGCGATTGGCTTGACTTCACGCTACCGCCGGTTCGACTCAGACTATTATGAGGCATTATTCAAAAACGTCCCACCGGAACAACTTTATTTCATTGGAACAGAAACTGATCAAGCTGCACGATGCAATCTACATGGGAATATTTTCAAAGCCAATAGTTTCGTTGAACTAGCAACTTTTATAAAACATGCCAGTTTGTTCATCGGTAATCCTTCTTTTCCGTATGCTCTGGCAGAAGCGTTAAAAGTACCGCGTTTTGTTGAGATTCCTCCAAATCTAAATGTCTACCCATTAGACAGTTCAGGCAAAATATTGCACTTACTGACAGATAATTATGTCAAAGCTGAAATTTATAATTATCTTGAGCTTAATGATCATGCCATTAAACTTGCTTATGATAGCGACGTTGCACTGCAACAAATGAACCATAATATGCAACTGCTACAACAAAAATTAGCTTTACTACAAAATAGCAAAATTGTCAGGCCGGCAATTTATCTGTTGAAAATAACGATGCTTATAAAGATAATTTGCCGCAAGTCACTGACCTTGCTCAAAATTTTAAAAAGCAAATTCAAAAACATGCTAGGGATGATCAAAAGGCCATTGACTTAATATAAACCTAATTTTTTTACAGAAATTTAACATGAATATCGCCACCGCCAATTCATATCTTATTTCAGACAAAACCGCCACAGGTAAATGGGTTTTATTACGTGACACCGATATCTTATTACAACCTGGAAATGATCCGTGGCCAATACTGTCCTTGAATGCCCCATTGGTAGCAACTGCCACAAAACCTTATTATCTTGGTAAAATTGGGGCTGAAAATTATTACTGCGCAGAAATTTCAGCTGACACTCCATTACCAGCCCATATGAAACTCGTTCCTATCAAACAAGCTTATACGTTGCTTGGTGAAGATTTATTCATGATCGCATTACGTGCGCTGCACGTGCTCACCTGGAACAAAACCTATCAATTCTGTACTCGATGCGGCTCACCCCTGGAGTTCAAGCTCAACGAGCGCGCGAAAGTATGTGTCTCATGTAATTGGCATTGCTATCCTAAATTAGCGCCTTGCGTGATTGTCGCAATCACTCGAGGAAAAGAAATTTTATTAGCCCGCTCACCTCATTTTCCNCCGCGAATGTTCAGTGTTTTAGCAGGTTTTGTGGAGCCAGGTGAGACAGCAGAAACCACTGTTGCGCGAGAAGTGATGGAAGAAGTAGGAATTCAAGTCAAAAATATTCAGTATTTTAGCTCTCAACCCTGGCCATTTCCTGATTCATTTATGCTAGGTTTTACGGCAGAATATGACAGCGGCGAAATTCAAATTGATGGCCTAGAAATTGAGGCAGCCAACTGGTTTACCATTGATAATCTACCACCTTTACCTTATCCAGCTAGTATTTCCAGGCATTTAATTGACTTTTGCCTAAAAAAATTGGCCAGTGACTATTCAACGAAATACTGATGCAACAAACGATTAATTTGTCCAATCAAATAAAATGGTAATGATAGTAGTTGATATTCTATGGCCTGATTTTGATGGTTTTTTACACTCACCTGAGTTTGACTGGGAAAATCAGCATTGATACGCAAAGCCACAGAAAGTTNTTNTAGCTCCATAAATAAATGTAAGGATTTTAGACTGCCTGTACTGCCTGCCTTTACCTCCACAGGAATCACTTTATCACCATACTGAATAATATAGTCCAGTTCTGCACTTGAATTTTNTTCTTCGCGATACCAACAATATAATTTAGGTTCTAAATAAACACGATCTATTGTCCTAAATAATTGTCCAACCACCTGTTCGGCAATGCCGCCTTTATTAATATGTGATATTTCTTGTATTGATTGTACCTGATGTAGGAACAGGCCCAGTGATACGCTGCATAAACCTACATCTAAAAATATTTCTTTAAANNAATATTTTTCATTTATTTCAGCTCCTAAGGGCGTTCCATTAGCGGCACAACTAATCACTTGATGGCATATTCTGGCTTTATTAAGTAGCCACAATGCTGATTTCACTGCACCTGTATGTACTGCTCGATTAACATGGCTATAAACAAATTTATGGCCCAAGAATTTTGGCACCGCCAACATAACTTCATCCAATCTTTCAGCTGCAACCCTAGCTTTGTACTTAGCGAAATCATCTCGATAAGTTGCCAATAGATCATGCTGTATTTGATTGACTTTATCGAGTGATTGCTCCGAAATCCAGCTAGCAACCACAGCAGGCATTCCACCTATCACAATATATTCTTTAAATAATTGCATTAATTGTTGATGTATCATTAAAGGAATAGTGATGCCCCAACGATAGTCAGCTACATATTGCTGCAACAAAGCTTGGTCTCTCGCCAATAAATATTCTTCAAAACTAAGAGGTTCTAAATGGATATAATTAATACGTCCAACTGGCATACTAAATGCATGTGATTCTAATACAAATTCTAATAATGAACCTGCTGCTATTACTGGTAACTGGGGAAGTTCTTCTGCAAACCAACGTAATTTAGCCAACAATTCTGGCACTACTTGTATTTCATCTAAAAACAATAAACATTGCTACACATCAATTGACTGATTCAGTGCAGCACTTAATCCCGTAAGAATTTGCTGAGGTATATTTGAAGCAAATAGACTGGCCAATTGAAAGAGGGGCTCTTTTCGAAAGTTAATGGTCTTTATACTGCGTCTTCAGCTGACATTTGCTTTAAAACTTCGGCCAGGTCTTGGAAAACCCGTTGTTCCTTGACCCAACGCAAAATCCCAACATGGGCTATCTTATGTCTTAATTTGGCATTGGCCTCACAAAGATAAATCTGCACTCCGCGTTTATGGTACTGCTCTAGCAATTCATAAAAGGTCTCCAAGCCAGTCATATCCATAAACGGTACATTTTNTAAACGAAAAATAATGTTTTTGGGGTCCGTATTGGTGGCCGCCAAAGCACGTTCAATTTNTTCTGCAGCCCCAAAAAAGAAAGGGCCTTGAATGGTGTAAACAACCGTATCTTTTGGCAAACTCACTAATCCATTGGCTTTTAATTCGGGATGCAAATGTTCTTGGGTTTGTAGTTCAATCGCTACTGTCTGATTCATGCGAGCAATAAATAACAACATGGCAAGCACTACACCTACATTGACAGCAATGACTAAATTGGTAAACACCGTTANATAAAAGGTGACTATTAACACCAATACATCATAGCGAGGAGCGCATTTTACAATATGAATAAAATGAGGAATATCACTCATGTTGTATGCCACTACAAATAAAATAGCGGCCAAAGCACATAAAGGCACATAAGCTGCCAATGGCGCTAACAATACCAGCACTAAAATTAATACTAGTGCGTGAGTAATACCAGCGATTGGACTATTACCACCATTGCGAATATTAGTAGCCGTCCGTGCAATTGCCCCAGTTGCAGCAAAACCGCCAAATAATGGTGCAAAGATATTGCCTAAACCTTGGCCAATTAATTCTTGATTAGAATTATGCCGCGTGTTCGCCATACCATCAGCCGCAGCAGCAGACAGTAGCGATTCAATTGCACCTAATAAGGCGATTGTAAATGCGGGGCCCGCTAAGCTTAGCACTTCCTCAAAACTGATCTTTGGCAAATGAAACTCAGGCAAATGCTGAGGGATACCGCCAAAAGTACTGCCTAAAGTTGCCACCTGTTTGAATTGAAAAATAGCTTGTAATACAGTCACAACAATCATCGCCACTAAAGGCCCCGGTACACGTTTCAAAAATTTAGGGGTGATTAATACGAGGAACAAACTTAACAGGGCTAAACCCATTGTGGCAATATTGAGGT
Organism: Coxiellaceae bacterium; assembly: GCA_013414725.1. Lineage (GTDB taxonomy): Bacteria > Pseudomonadota > Gammaproteobacteria. Next base: position 292,840 of record CP058706.1, read on the forward strand.
GTGGTAATGCTTGGATTAAAGCCATTAGTTTTTGATAAAAATGTGCATCTAATGGAATTTGTACTGATAGCCCAAAAANATCTTTCCATTCACCAACAAAAATAATAATCCCTATTCCGCTGGTAAAACCTACAATCACTGGATCAGGAATAAACTTAATGACTGTGCCAAGACGGATAATTCCCATCAATAATAAAATTACACCTGCCAATAAAGTCGCCACTTGTAAGCCCGTGACACCGTATTGAGCCGTAATACTCGCTAAAATTACAATAAAAGCGCCTGTTGGGCCGGCAATTTGGACCCGACTACCACCAAAAATACTAACGAAAATAGCAGCGATAATAGCTGTGTACAGACCTTGCTCTGGTTTTACACCGGAAGCAATTGCGAACGCCATCGCTAATGGTAATGCAACCACACCGACAATAACACCAGCAACAATATTACGCATCCAGTTTTTAGGCTTTAATAATCCTGCGCGATAAGCTTCAACAATGGCTAACATAATTACTCTCTGTTTTAGAAAAGGAATAAACTGCTTAATTATACCGTATAGTATTCGTTTAAAAGGGAAATAATTATGATTGGGGAGTGGACCACAGATCCACCTACATCAAAAATTGACATTAAATCTTAAGAATTGAGCTAGCCGTTAAGCCGGGTTCTGTCGTGGACAATCATCTCTCTGGGATGTACGTCACCATACACCTCTAGCAACCTACCCGGGTCCCGAGTGCGGGCAGCACTGTNGTGGTCTAACCACGAGGACCCCTATTTGGTCTTGCTCCAAGCGGGGTTTTCCCTGCCATGGATGTTACCACCCATGCGGTGCGCTCTTACCGCACCTTTTCACCCTTACCCCGCAGCCATCGCTGATTTATCTCGGCAAAAGCTGAGATTTGATGAAATAAATCAAAGATGAATACGNNGGGCGGTATATTTTCTGTGGCACTTTCCGTAGGCTCACGCCTCCCAGGGGTTACCTGGCACTTTGCCCTATGGAGCCCGGACTTTCCTCCAACCCTTGCGGATCAGCGATTGTCTGGCCAGCTCGGGGCAAATTATACCATGATTCATCTAATTTAAGGGCATATTTGCAAATTTATTCTTGCTGAGTCTGTATTGAGATTGAGAGTAAGCGACTGGTGCGTAATTTATCGCATACACAACCAAAAACTAATTATTGAAATAATGTATCTACTCACCCCTAAAGTGATAGGGTAGCTAGGACGTCCGCTTCTAGGGGCAAGTAGTTACGAAATAATAAAAATCGGACACCGTCGAGAGGTTCATCGATGAAAGTACACCCACAAAAATTATTGCTAAAAATGGTCAACCAGCATTTGTCGTATTGCCCGCTGAAGAATATGAACAACTTTTAAAACTATTACAAGATATTGAAGATATCGAAGCCGTGATACAGGGAAATGAAAACAAAAGCGAACTTTTTCCTTTGGAGTTAGTTGAAAAAATCGCTCAAGGTGAAAACCCAATTAAAATATTTCGCGAATATCGCGGCTTATCTCAGATTGAGATGGCCAAAAAAGTGAGTGTCAGTCGCCAATATGTCTCTCAACTTGAGAGCGGAGAAAGAAAAGGTAGTGCTAAAATACTTAAAGCAATTGCCAAAGAATTAAATGTTGAATTAGAAGACATCGTTGTTTAGTTGGCAAAAACCAGGAAAAAATTAAAAGCATAAACTTACTGTGGCCGACACTCTCAGATAGAGTGTGCTGGCAGTGTCAGTCACAGCAGGTCTCTATTCTTTTTCATCAAAAGCGCCTGTTGATACAACCAATTTTTGTTCCNCCCTGTCAATTTGGAGGTCAAACTGGCAGCTTGTTTGACAGGCAATTCAGTTAAGAGTGTTTGTAAAACAGTCAGCGGCTCTAAAGTAGTTTTCGTTTCTTCTGACGATTCAACCGGAGTATGGCCTGCAACCAACAATACGATTTCACCGCGTTGCTGCTGTTCATCTTGCAATATCCATGACTCCAACTCGGCTAAGCTAGTACGACGAATAGTTTCATAGGTCTTGGTCAATTCTCGCGCCAATACAACCGTACGGTCACGGCCAAAAATAGTAACTAAATCATGAACAGTCGCCTTGATGCGATGCGGTGCTTCATAAAAGATCAGTGTGTAGGGCTGGTCAGCTAATGCTTGCAAACGATGTTGCCGTTGTTGGGATTTAGCAGGCAGAAAGCCCTCAAAAANGAATTTATCAGTCGGCAAGCCTGCAGCGCTCAGAGCAGCAATGGCCGCACAAGCGCCAGGAATAGGGCTGACCCGTAGTTTTTCTGCCTGGACTGCCGCCACCAAATGATAACCAGGATCACTAATTAAGGGCGTGCCTGCATCACTAATTAATGCAATGTCTTGACCTTCCTGCAACAACTGTACTATTTTTGCACATTGCTGCCACTCGTTGTGCTCATGCAACGCCATTAACCGAGTGGTAATCCCATAATAGGCTAGTAATTTATGGCTATGGCGAGTATCTTCAGCAGCAATGAAGGCGACATTGCGGAGCACTTCTAAGGCCCGCAGAGTAATGTCCGCTAAATTGCCAATTGGTGTTGCCACTATATATAATGTGCCCGACACAAACGCACCTTTAGATGATGGAGTTAAAGTAAAACATTATGAAACGACCTATTCATTTCGCATTAACTTTTATTGGCATGATTTGCTGCTTTCTGACTGCTTGCAGCAGTTTAAGTTCAGCTAGCCTCCTGGTTTTGGCCAAAACAATACAGCCGCATTAAACCAGCCACCTCANAAAATCGCTTTATTATTGCCTTTGCAAGGCGCCTTGGCCAGCAGCTCACAAGCGATTCGTAATGGNTTTTTAGCTGCCTACTATACGGACAAGCAAAGCAACCCTCAAGCACCTGAAGTCACTGTGATTGATACGGGCAGTGATGTTCGCAACGCTTATCAACAAGCGATTAATCAAGGTGCTAACTTTGTTGTTGGCCCACTTACCAAGCCCCAAGTGCAACAAATCGCCAGCATGGGTAATCTCAGCGTCCCAACACTGGCTTTAAATAGCTTGGATGGCCGTGGCAGTGCTCCCAATAATTTATATTTCTTCAGTTTATCTCCTCGCGATGAAGCGATACAAACCGCACAACGCGCTGCGCAAACTGGCTATCACCGTGCCTTAATTATTGCCCCCAACAGCGCCTGGGGACAAGGCATCGCCCAAGCATTTAAAGAACAATGGAATTCTCAAGGTGGTACTGTTGTCGATAGTTTAGCCTTTGGCTCTAGCCAACAATTAACTAAACAATTAGCTGGTTTTCTACATGTCAGTGAAATCAAACCTGCCAAAAACAAGAAAGGCCAAGTGTCACCACCACCGACCCGGCGCCAAGACATGGACATGATTTTCTTAGTTGCCTCACCGCAACAAGCTCGTTTAATCAAGCCATTGCTTAAATTCTTCTATGCTGGCAATGTCCCTGTGTATGCGACTTCAGAAATTTACACCGGAATTCCAGCACCCCGATTTGATACTGATTTAGACGGCATTATCTTTGGTGACATGCCATGGGTATTAGTCAATCCCAATCAATTGCCTTCCAATTTAGGCACTGTGCATGATCGCGTTGCCACATTATGGCCGGATTCCTTCCATAACTATCCGAAGCTCTATGGATTTGGTGTGGATGCTTACCGTTTAGTTAGTATTTTAGGCCGCTTGCCCAGCACCCCAGGCGTACCAGAGGCCACAGGTAAATTGTATCTAGGCCCTGACCATCAAGTGCTGCGACAATTGGATTGGGCACAAATGCGTGGTGGCGTACCGGCTTTAATCAATTAAAATGCAAACTAGGCAAGAATTAGGCCGTGCCGTTGAGAGAGAAGCGGCACGGTATTTAGGCCAACAAGGCTTAGTTTTATTGACACAAAATTACCACTGTCGCTTTGGTGAAATTGATCTTATTATGCGAGATGGCAGTGATATAGTCTTTGTGGAAGTACGTTACCGACGACTGTCGAATTTCGGCAACGGCGCAGAAAGTGTCACTTTCAGCAAACAACAGAAAATAATAAAAACTGCTCAATATTTTCTGCTACAAAGTGGTTATAAAAATGCTTGCCGCTTTGATGTAATTGCTGCTTTCTCTAACTGGGATCGGTTAGAATTTGAGTGGATTAAAAATGCNATTTCAACTTTCATATTAGGCAGGAACAAAATGCAAAATTTGCAAGAGCGTGTAAAACAACATTTTCATGACAGCATTCAAACCAAGATTTTAGCCAGTGATTTATTAGGGGAACAAATTGTAGCTGCCAGTAAAATCATGGCGCGTTGCTTGTTGGATAATCACAAAATTCTTAGCTGCGGCAATGGCGGATCAGCCAGTGACTCTCAGCATTTCGCCGCAGAATTGCTCAACCGGTTTGAAACTGAACGTCCAAGCCTGCCTGCTATTTCACTGACGATGGACACATCCACTATCACCTCGATTGCTAACGATTACAGTTATCAGGAAATNTTTTCTAAACAAATTAAAGGGCTAGGACAACCGGGCGATGTATTAGTGGCCATTTCCACCAGTGGTAATTCGAAAAATGTGATTGAAGCCATTTATGCAGCGCAAGACCGCGGTTTAACTATTATTGCATTGACTGGCCGTGAAGGNGGTGAAATCGCCAATTTGATGCGACCGCAAGACATCGAATTGCGGGTCCCGGCACAAAACACGGCTCGCATCCAAGAAACACATATTATCATTCTCCACTGTTTCTGCGATCTGATTGATCATCAATTGTTCGGACAAGAGGGTTAATTTATGCGATTGCGCATTATCGTTTTACTTGCCTTAACTTTCACATTGCAAGCCTGTGTGCCAGCTGCGTTTGTCGTTGGCGCCACTGCTGGTGGTGCAGTAGTTTATGACAATCGCGGCATGAAAACGATTATGCAAGACAATAAAACTGCCTTAACAGCACAAGATAAGATCAATGCTGATCCGCAACTTAACAACAAACAAACTCACATTTCCGTAACAACCTTTAACGGCATCTTACTGCTAGTTGGTCAAGCACCGACGCCAGAACAAAGGCAACGGGCTTATGAAATTGCTATGAGCATGAAAAATGTGAAACGCGTTTATAATCAAATCACGATTGCCCAACCAATCCCGATGTCGACCCGCTCACACGACACATGGATCACTACCAAAGTCAAAACGATGATGTTGGCAGAACCCGGACTCCGTTCAACCCAAATCAAAGTACTGACTGAGGACGGTGTGGTGTATTTAATGGGAGTTGTGAGCCATACACAAGGTAATTTAGCTGCTAAAGTCGCGAGCAAGGCCTCTGGCGTTAAAAAAGTGGTCAAGCTTTTGAGTACACTAACTAGCTAAGGAAATCAAGTGGGCAAAGGAAGCCCTTATTACATGTTGACTGGCCTTCTCTTGAGCTGCCTTAGTTTGTCGGGCTGCGTTGAGATGATTGTTCCAAGCGCCAACGCTGCCTATCATCATCGTGATTTACAAAACACGGCCAGTGATTACTATATCAATTTGCAAGCCCGCCGTGAATTAGATAGCGACCCCCAACTGAGCAAAGCTGACATCAGTATTACTTGTTTTAATCGTGTCATTTTACTCACTGGCCAGGTATCTTCAGCACAGTTACGTGACAAAGCGATTACTTTAGTCCGCAATGTCCCGAACGTCATTCGCGTTTATAATGCTATTAGTATTGGTCAGCCCATCAGTACTACGACAGAATGGCACGACTCGTGGATCACAACCAAAATCAAAACTCAATTTGTCGCCAGCAACGATATCGACCCGTCAAAAATCAAAATAGTGACCGAAGATGGAATCGTATATTTACTAGGTGTTGTACCTCGGGATGAAGCTGATGCCGCAGTCAACATCGCTCGTCACAGTGCGGGAGTCAAACGGGTCGTAATGATTTTTACTATATCACCATGCCTAAAATTAGTTAGACCACTTCGTTATTGCTCCTAAACGTTATTCAAGTGCCACTTGAAAAGATCCTTCGCTACATTCAGAATGACAGTGAAAGTACCTCATTAGATAGATAAAAGTAGGGTGGATCAAGCAAAGCGGATCCACCATTCCGATTGACAGTATGATTTGGTGGATCCGCTTTGCTTGATCCACCCTACACTCTGACCATGTCAATCAAATTTCATCAAAGTGCATCCTCCAGCCCTCCCCTAGTCTGGCAATAATTTTTGGAAAAACCTGTACATTTTGGCCTATTGGCTTACGTTTAGCATCGGCTTTTTCTTACAATTATTTACCATATCGGCTGACATCCACTTTGCAGTTTTTTTGTTGTAATTTTATCCAAGGGCAATGTCTAACAAGGATTGCATGGAAGGGCAATTGTTGGACATGGATGTAAGGCTTACGGATGAGATGCATTGCCCCCTTCCCGTCATTTTCCTACTTGACATTCACTTCATTGAAACGAGAAAATGTCCGATTCTTGGCAGTTTTACTAGAATGAAACTGCCTTAACCGCCAACTCAAAATGCACCATGATGGATTACAGCAACCTTAGTAAAATGCAGATATTTGCCGTATGGGCATTGCCCGTGCTATTTGCCATTACTGTGCATGAAGTGGCTCATGGCTGGGTAGCAAGCCAATTCGGCGATAAAACCGCCAAGGTATTAGGCCGGTTAACATTAAATCCATTGAAACATATTGATCTTATCGGAACAATCATCGTCCCTAGTATTTTACTGATGTTAGGTGGTTTTATTTTTGGTTGGGCCAAACCAGTGCCTGTCAATTGGCAAAACCTGAGGCACCCTCGTCGCGACATGGCGCTCGTCGCATTGGCCGGCCCCTCCTCCAACTTATTGATGGCACTTACCTGGGCAGCAATTGCGAAACTTGGCATGTGGTTGGTCGTAAACCATGCCACTAGCGGCGTAGCTATTTCGTTAATGGGCCAAGCAGGTATTCAAATTAATTTAATGCTGATGCTATTGAACTTACTACCTATTCCACCCCTTGATGGCAGCCGTGTTGTTTCCAGTTTATTGCCACCCAGCATTGCTATCAAATATGACCGTTTTGAATTGATNGGGTTTTTGTTTTTATTAATGCTACTCGCCTTCGGTTTTTTACAAATGATTTTAGTGCCACCATTGGTTTACAGCATCAAACTGATTAGCCAATTATTTAATTTAGGCATGTAATTACTGCACACAAACCTTTGCATCAATCTTCTTAGCTAACGTTTTATTCAGATAAGCCACTAGTCGTTGGCACCGGGCAGGTTCAACTGCCGCAGGACGCAAAGCAAACCGCGGCAATGTAGCTTGCCAAGCTCGCTGGTTTAACTCGTTATTTAATTCCGGATGTTCTTTTGCAAATTGCTGCCAACTACTGTCAGGATGATTAACTAAATATTGCACGCCCATCTCTGTCGCGAATAAAAACTTTTGCAACCGTGGGTCTTGTTTTAATCCAGGTCGAGTAATAAATACTAATTCATCATACGGAGGCATACCATAATCTTCCGGATAATAAGCACGTACTGGATGTCCTGCTAATTGCATTTGAATGACTTCAATGTTGCGCATCACACCTATCACTGCATCCACTTTTTTAGACAATAATGCCTGCATTAAGTCATAACGCACATTGATTAATGTTACATCATTTAATGTCAAACCCTGGCTGGCCAATAATGTTTGTAGCATAGGCGTGTCCATTGCGCTCACTGAATAACCGATGCGTTTACCTTNTAAATCACTGAGTTTTTGAATTGGGCCATCAGTCAGCACAGCTAGACAATTCAACGGTGTTGCAATTAACGTACCCATTTGCACTAATGGTAAACCCTCACTTTGCGCCAGTAACAAATGTGGCTGATAATCAATAGCAATATCTGCTTTACCAGCTGCCACCAGTTTAGGCGGATCTGATGGATCTGCAGGAGGAATAATCGTAACGTCTAAGCCTTGGGCTTTAAAATAACCTTGTTGTTGCGCCACAAATAATGGGGCATGGTCTGGATTCACAAACCAATCCAACACAACTGTCAATTTCTCTGGCTTATTTGCCGTGACTGCAAAGATGTTGGTAAAGATGAGAACACTTACGATTAATATCAGTATTTTTCGCCAAACATTCATAAATGCTACCACTTCAGCTTTTGTTAATTAACCTATGAATGCACTTGCCAAACAATTAAACGCCGCAATAAAGCATCNCACACCAAAATATAAAAGCAACGCCAATAATACAATCATAAATAATGCTGCAAACATTAAATCAATTTGCATCCGTGCATTGGCATTCAACATTAAAAAACCTAGGCCACGGCTAGCGCCGACCCATTCACCAATAATTGCACCGATTGGCGCCGCAGCAGCCGCCACTCGCATTCCGGAAGCAAAAGCAGGCAATGCCGATGGCACACGGACATACCATAAACTATGCCAACGTTTAGCATTCATGGTTTTGGCCAAATCGAGCCAACCTGAAGGCGTGCGACGTAATCCATCATAAAACGCGCTAGTAACCGGATAAAACAAAATTAACATTGTGGTAATAATTTTGGCTGACATGCCATAACCAAACCAAATGACCAGTAATGGTGCGATGGCAAACGTTGGGACAGCTTGGCTGACTAATAATACTGGCAACATCCAGGCACGCACTGGCCGCCAATAAGCCATGCTCAAAGCGCCAATAACACCTATCAGCATACCAAGCAATAAGCCTAATAACATTTCGAGCAATGTTGGCCAGGTTTGCTGTAATAATAATGGCATTTGCATCACCCAGGTTTGCAATACTAAAGCTGGGCTTGGCAAAATATAAGGCGGCAATTGAAAAATCCAGACGATAAGTTGCCACAATAACAGCAAGCCTAAAGCAATAACTCCACCTCGCACGGCTACCATTCTGCACCACCTTGTGCCGCTGTTAATTGCTGCAGAATAGTATTGTGTAATTCCATCAAAGCCGGTGACGTGGGTTCACGTGGCACAGTACCTGCGGGCAAAATTGGTTGACCAAGTGTAGCAGGCAATCCTGCCATGACTTGAATGATATCACCGACACGCAATGCTTCTAACGGATCGTGGGTTACTAATAACACAGTGCGTCCTTGCAATAACTCCACCGCTAAGCTTTGTAATTGCATACGCGTGATGGCATCCACGGCGGCAAAAGGTTCGTCCATTAGAACAATGGGACGGTTTTCTATCAATGTACGCGCTAATGCGACCCGCTGTCGCATACCGCCTGACAACGCTGCCGGTTTTTATCGATAGCTTGGCTTAAACCAACCCGATGCAACAATGCAACTGCTTGATCACGCAAGGCAGCTGTCAACGGCTCACCGCGTAGACGATACCCAATGAGGACATTCTCAAAGGCCGAACACCAAGGCAACAGTAAATCTTCTTGCGCCAAATAAGTAATTCTTCCCTCTAATGGCAAACCATCCTCTGCCTGCACACTTCCAGTCACACTGGCCGTTGGTGTTAAACCGGCCAATAACCGCAATAAACTGGTTTTTCCGACACCGCTGGGGCCTAAAATACAAGTCCATTGACCAGCCGATAGTTTGAAATGAAGATTTGAAAATACTTGGGTGCCTTGATAATTCAGGCTAGCAGCGATGACTTTAACAGCGGGTGCAGAATTGCTAATCAAGAAAAAACCTTGCTAGGGTGGATCAAGTGAAGCAGGCCCACCAAAACATAAACATATTATCAATAAAGAACCGGTGGATCCGCTTCACCTGATCCACCCTACAATTATTTAACAATGCGTAATTTAGGTTTACCTGTTGTTGGATGGTCTGGTGGCGGTTCAGAACCACCTTCACCATCATCATCCACTTCATCTTCAAAGACCATACCACGGCCATTCTCGCGTGCATAAATGGCCATAACTGCAGCAATGGGCACATAAACATGCCACACATTGCCACCAAACCGTGCATCAAACTCTATGGCTTCGTTGTTAATTAATAATTTTTGCGTCGCCATGGCAGAAACGTTTAATACAATCCGACCATCTTGTACAAACTTTTCTGGCACTTGTACGCCTTTTAATTCGGCATTGACCAAAACATGGGGTGTTAATTGATTATCGGCTATCCAATCGTATAAAGCTCGGACTAAATAGGGACGGCTAGAAGTCATGCTGGTCACTGAGTTCTCGCTCCGCTTCAGTCAAACTGGCTAAAANAGATTCGCGCTTAAACATGCGCTTCATATAATCACGAATCGGTTTTGCTTGGGGCGGCAATTCAATGCCATAGTATGGCAAACGCCATAATAAAGGCACCAAACAGCAATCTACCAATGAAAATTCTTCGCTTAAGAAATAAGGCATATCTGAAAAAATCGGAATAACTCCAACTAAACTGGCTCGCAATTCTTTGCGTGCACTGGCCACTTTTTCAGGGCTTTCATTTGCTTCGATTTGGCGTGCAAGCACATACCAATCATGCTCAATGCGATAAATCATCAATCGACTTTTAGCACGCGCAACCGGATAAACCGGCAACAAGGNGGGATGCGGGAAACGTTCATCCAGGTATTCGACAATCACGTTAGGTTCATACAACACTAAGTCACGATCAACCAGGGTAGGAACATTGCCATAGGGATTTAATTCAACCAAGTCTTGCGGTGGATTGGTAACATCAATATTAAGTACATCGACTGTGACGCCTTTTTCGGCCAACACAATTCTAACTCGATGACTGTGCATATCTAATGCGCCAGAATACAGTGTCATTACTGAACGTCTAACTGTCATTTGACACCCGCTCCTTCTCTTTGGCCTGCAATTATCCAATAAACCTACACATAGGTTCCTGCTGAACCTGGATGTGATGGGAAGTTATCAAAGGGGAAAAGGGCAATTCTCCCTTTGCTTGTTCCACCCTTAATTGAGATGGAACACTGGTAAATAAGGAAGCTGCTTTTTAAAAAGCAGCTAAAAACCCGCAAAATGGCAGATTAACGTTTAGAGTACTGTGTACCTTTACGTGCTTTGTGCAATCCGACTTTCTTACGCTCAACTACACGTGGATCACGAGTCACAAACCCAGCTTTACGCAAAGTTTTGCGCCAGGTAGTCGTACCACTACTACCCGTATCACCACCGGCTTCATCTTCATGCTCAAGTAAAGCGCGGGTGATACCGTGACGAATCGCACCAGCTTGACCGCTGATACCGCCGCCAACAACGGTCACATAGACGTCAAATTTGCTTTGCATGCCAGTCGCAATTAAAGGTTGCCGCACGATCATACGTGCTGTTTCACGACCAAAATAGTCATCTAATGGCTTGTCGTTGACGATGATCTGACCAGAGCCAGCTCGTAAAAAGACCCGTGCCGCAGAAGTCTTACGACGGCCAGTACCATAATTTTGTGCCTTTGCTTTTGTTGCCATGCTTTACTTCTCTTCTAATTTCAACAGTTGTGGTTGTTGCGCAGTGTGTGGATGTTCCGCTCCTTTATAGACCTTCAGCTTCATAAATACTTTACGACCTAATGGTCCTTTTGGCAGCATACCTTTAACTGCAATTTCAATGATTTGGCGTGAATCTTTATCTAACAATTTCTCGAAACTGATGGATTTTAAACCACTTTGGTAGCCACTATAACGATGGTAGATCTTGTCTTCTGGCTTATTGCCGGTGACTTTAATCTTGTCTGAGTTGATGACCACAATGTAATCGCCCGTATCGACATGCGGGGTGAATTCGGGTTTATGTTTTCCACGTAAACGGCGGGCAACTTCGGTTGCCAAGCGGCCGAGGGTTTGACCAGCGGCATCAACTATATACCAGTTGCTGCGGACCGTAGCTGGATTTGCATTATAAGTCGACATTTATTTTGACTCCACACAGAAAAGGACTGAATCTTACCCTAGTCTAAAACAATTAACAAGGGGTCGGCTGATTACGTAGGGTCGATCAAGCGAAGCTATATCATTACCTACAAATCCACTCTAGCGATTACTGATTCGTGCCAACTCACGCCCGCGAAGAGCTCACTTTGCCACAAAACACGCCGTGAATACATCCCTGTAGCTCTTGGCTTTCATTGAAAGCCAAGGTTTTGTAGCAAGGTGAGCTCTTCGCAGGGCTTTATTTTCGTGAAGTCAGGTTGATTGGTGGGTAATGATATGAGCGACGCAGATTCACCATTCCAATGGACAATATGATTTTGTCGACCCGCTTCGCTTGATCGACCCTACACTACTGTCCGAGGAAAGTTATCCATTATGCGTTGTCATTGCGAAGAGCAATGCTGTTTTTTTTACCATAGCAAACTTTGCTCGGACAGCAGTAGGACAAGCCGCGTGATGATGGAGGTGTTAAATAGCTCTTAACAAAATGGCAGTGTTCCATCACATTAAGCCTAAATTTTTACACATAAGCTTGTCTGGTTATACCGTAAAAACTCGCATTTTTATGCAAAAAAGCTAATGACACCCCTAAAACCGCATTTTTCGCCAGTTTACAGAAAAATCTGCTAGCTTCTCCACCTGCAGCCAGGTAAAATCGCGACGTTTGGTGAACAACCACAATGTGTTTTTATGAAAAATACACACCATAGGAAATTAAACTTAATTAACAAAGAGGAAGTAACAATGGCAGTTAAATCGAAGAAATCTGCAATGAAACGTGGTAAATCCAAAGCAACCGCAAAAGCAGCTGCCGCACCTGCTGCAAAAAAATTAAGTTCTGTTAAAGACAGCTTCACTAAAAGCGAAACCTTCCAATACTTAGGTCANACGCTCCAGCTTGAAAAAGGCTCCATTGTACAAGTAATGGATGCGCTCGGTGAAATCTTAGAAGCCCACTTGAANAAAGGCGGCCCTGGCGTTTACACCTTGCCTGGTTTATTGAAATTCAAAGTTGTTCGCAAACCAGCGACCAAAGCTCGCAAAGGCATCAATCCTTTCACCGGCGAACCAACCACTTTCAAAGCTAAACCAGCTCGTAACGTAATCAAAATCAAAGCCCTCAAAAACTTAAAGAAATGGTTTAATCATTTCTACCACACGCCCCTTGTCATGAGGGCGTGTTGTTTCTAGCCTACCTAATTAAACGATATCCCATTGGAAACAATATCGAATTATCATGCATCATCTCTCTGTCACACCAGCGCAGAATTAGCACCAGAATGCTGTCATTCTGAGCATAGCGAAGGATCTCACTCCACGCTACTTCAATGAGATCCTTCGCTATGCTCAGAATGACAATGTCCGTACTACATTTAAAAATATATTTGCAACGTTTTTGCTTTAGTTGTAGAGTGGATCAAACGAGGTAGATCCGCTACGCTTGATCCACCCTACGTCTACTACTGAATAGTACAAGACCAACAACTGCTTGCCCCCTCTTCCTTCGACAATAGCGGCTGAGTTTCTTTCGGATTCTGTTTATTTTCACCACTTGGTGTTCTACCCGCAATCGAATGTGCTGTGGAATGATTAGTGATTAATGTCGCCATCCCCTGTTCCAACTGCTGCAACCGCTGTTCTGTCTCTGCCTCTTTCTTAAGATGTTTCATCACGGGATTAGCATTGTGCTGAGCACTCGTTAATTCACTCACTTCTGAATACAACTGTAACTGATTATTTCCCACCGCTTTTGAATGCTCAACTTGCGTATTGGATGGCGGTGATTTTGCTAACACTTCTTTCATTTGACACACTTCCTCTTGCAATTTTTTGACCTCAGCCTGACTTTGTTGATGTGCTTGTTCCACCTGCACCAATTTTTCTTGAAGTATTTTAACTTCACTTGTTGGATCGGATGATTTAGCTACCAACTGCACAGTCATCTGTTGATAACTTGTCACTTGTATCACAGGTGTTTGCTTCGCAGATTTTTTGTTAGCATCCGTTGTTGTTGGCTTAGGAACAGATGGTTGCTGAGTAGACACTGGCGATACAACAAGGACTAAATTTAACAACACCACCTCTTCTGCTGTACCCCATCGATAGCCATATTTTTCAGGATCTGTATCAGCACCTGCATAATATTCACCTGTTTCGGTTTTGATTCCAGGCTTGCTATAAAAATCTACCATGATCAAACGGTGCGATGTCCGCGTGACAATAGTTTCTTTAAATAAATTCATAAATGTAGCCATGATCGCCCCACGCTTGACCGGTGGCGTGGTAATGACTTTGATGAGTTGTTCAACAAGCGGTTGATCTGCCTGAATAGCGCCATCAAACAAAGCACATATCATAAGTGAAACTGCCATATCAGCGACCGCCTCTGCTTGTGAAGTAGGCGGCTCTTTAAAAATCACTTCTTGTACTTGTGACACCACGTTTTTTAACTTTTCTTTGCAGCGGACAATAAAAGAATCTTGCAATAAAACCCCACTATTTTGCTGCATTTCGGTATCAGTCAATAATGCTTGCACTGGCTCTTCATACATTTCTGCTATTGTACGTGCCACCACTTCCGCTACTTTTTCAATTCGTCCAACGACCCTAACCGCGAAATCGCCCGCATAATATTTAATTGCTGTGTCTGATCAATATTGCGCAATATATCTAACAGCTGCTCTTCAACATAACCAGCAAACGGAATCAAAGCAATTAACTTATGCGCCCACTCAATCCAATTGGCCACCTCCCCACGTTTCCTTCCACTGTAATCTGAAACCAACCCGTTGCTCCCACCTTACATGCCACAAACATCTCTTCCAACCGTATCATTGCGAACCGATAAAATTCATATAAATTTGCTTTATCTTTAAATGCCTCAACTGCAGCAAGCGTAGCTTCTATCACTTGATGTTTAAGCCACAATTGTTGATGTTGGACCGCCATTTGTTGCATTTGCTCACGCCAACGAGTGTCGTTGTTATTATCATTGCTAGGTTGGTCATCGACATCAGCCTGCCAGCTTTCTAATTGTTGCTGACGCAGGCACTGCTTTTGAAGCAGTGTCTCCAACTGAATTTTTCGGATTGCAGACGGACGATGCTATCGGCTGGTGTTTCTTGCAGCCATTGGGCGTGGGTTTGCTCGGGTTCGGTTATTTGTGGTTCTGTGACATCTTCATCTATTGATAATGTGATAGGAATGTCTGTAGCAACAACACCGATATTGTCTTTAGAATTAGAATTTATAGTTACATCATTAACATTTGGATTAAAATTTAAATTACTTGATTGCCTAATAAATAAAAGTCTTTTTGCTCAGATTCCGGAAACAAATCAACAATTTCAGGAGTTCCTGCTAATTCAATAGCAGTTTTATTGTCTTCGTTAACTAATGTTAAAGGAATTCCTTGCGCCTGCATCTGTTGAATAAAATATTTAACAATTGCCACCTGCCCCCAAATAACAGCCGTGTGCAGAAACGTGTCCCCTTTGTAACCATAAGCATCAGCTCTAGTTCTAGCTAATAAACTGATGCGCTCAAGTAATTTTTTAATTTTTTCAAGTTACCTTCTTGTATAGCACAATAACATTGTTCATATAAAGAACTATTATATTTCTTTAATTCCATGATTTTTTTCGAGAACTATTCCAAGTCACTGAAAGAAAACCACACTCTTCTCCTACATCAATAAAAGTCACCGCATAATTGAGCCGAAGTTTAGCTGCTAATTCTTTAATGCCGCCATCCCCAATCATATAACCATGGCTAAAGATATTTGAAGATACTTTTACTGCGCACAAGTAAAGAACAAGAAGAGTTCGATTATATTGAAGCATTATTGCAATTGCCTTAGCTCCATCTTCTCCAATATTGTTTTTTGATAAGTTAAGAAATGCAAGCGTTTGATTACTTTGAAGTGCTTTTCCAAGAGCGATACAGCCTTGATCTTCTATTTTATTATCTTCTAAATCAAGCTCAATGATGACATTTTTATCCTGAAGCAATAACGCTATTGCTTTAGCACCTATATCCTTTATTTGATTATTTGATAAGCTAAGCTTAGTAAGAACAAAATTTCCTTTAAGCGCTTCTGTAAATATTGCAATGCCATCAGAAATTTCATTACATGCCAGATTCACTTCGGTAATACTTCTATTATTTCGAAATTCGGAAGAAATTACTTTTATGCCTTCATCTTCCAAAGAATTATTCTGAAGATTAAGAACCTGAAGCCTACGGTTATAACGAATCAGTGGTCCAAGGGCACGCGCACCAATAACTCCAATGTGACATCCTTTAAGATTGAGCGTGACAAGATCATGGTTTCCTGAAAGTGATTTTAAAATAGTGTCTGCACCTAATCCTCCAATTCTAATTCCTTCCAAATTAAGAACTCTAAGAAATTGATGATATGACAGCCCAATAGCAAGACTTTTAACACTTTTTTCGGTCATACTAAAATAATCAGTTAAATCCAAAATATTTAGAGCTTTGATATTTCCGAGTGATGAAGCAGCAGCTTGAAAACTCTTGATTCCAATACCACTATTTTTAAGAATAAGTGTATTAAACTCCTTATTTCTTGCTATTGATTTGGCTATAGCTTCAAAACCTTGATCCCCTATCAGATGATTGGACAAATCAAGAACCTGAAGGCTAGTATTGTGTTGAAGCCCTTTAGCAATAGCATCTACTCCCAACTTCCCAATTTTTACAACGCCACCCCTCAAATAAAGCTCCCTGATTACTTGATTGTGCTGCAACATTTCAGCAATAGCTTGAGCACCTATATCACAAATCTTATTGCCCCCAAATTAAAAACTTTAAGTGTCTTATGCTCCTGAACTGACAGAGCAAGCGATTTAATTCCTCTGCTTTCGATCCGATTTGAATCAAGATTAAGTGTAATAAGACTTTGATTCTTTCCAAGAGCCAAAGCTATAGCCTCAGCTCCCTCATTTTTAATTTCGCAACATATTAACTCAAAAGAGGTTAGTGTTTGATTATTCCGCAACCCAGCGGCAATAATAGAAATAGGTGTTTGATCCGCTTGTAACCTGCCATGCCATTTGAATTGGGTGATAGTTTGGTTACTTTGAAGTAGCTTAGCAATGTATTCTGCAAATTGAATTCCATTTAGCGGATTTCCTTTAATAAAGAGAGTCTTAACCGTTTTATTGCCCTCAAGCAAAAACATTAACTCGTTAAGTTGATCTTTATCTCTGTTTTCGCGTAAATCTAAACTAAGAGTAACAAGATTTTGATCATTATCCTTTAGACGCTGTATTAGCGCTTTCATGATTGCAGTGCGCTTAGTCATCATTAATCTCCTTTGATGGGTATTTCAAAACTAACATGATAAATCTTTTATCTATAAATCAATATCCCGGTCTGGAAACCCCTCAAACCTTCAAAGTCATGCTTAAATAACCTTGATTCTCTAGCTATCTTAGTTTCCTTTTAAAGACCATAGCTAACTTATTGATAATTGAATTAAACTTAAGTTTGGAGGATATCTTCCTAAGGTTTTCTTAAGGTTTTTAGGGTAAACTAGCCCAAAAGAAAGAAATAGTGTTGCTGTCCATCAGCTAACTAACGCTGCTGTCACCCATGAGGAATTGCTACAATGAGTCATTACAACCATCTTTTCGACAAGCTGATAGAACTCCGCATTGATGTTATTCGGGAAATTGGTCAACTAGTAGTTGATCAAAATGCGAGAGTTGCAGCTAAAAAAATAGCTCATGACAAGATATTGCAAGGAACACCTGCAGTTCCAGGGACTCCTGGGACTCCAGCAATACCAGGCAAAGATGAGTTAATAGAAGCATTAAAGGCCATCAAAAAAATCTTGAAAACGATAATGCAGCTCTAACCAAAACAATAGATAAATTAGGGCAAGAAATTACTCAAGCCAATACCTTAATTCAATCATTAGAAACCAGCATAACCAGCAAAAAAATGAGTTAAATGTCTTAATCGCACCTTCAAGCAGCGCATCATCACCAGATGTAAATCAATACAATTTAAAAAGAATAAAACTTGAAGATGACATCAAACAACTTGAGGACAAACTAAAAGCACCTACTGCAGCTTTAGAAAAAGCTAAAAAGCCGAATCTGATGCTAAAAATGAAAAAGCGAAAAATGCACGCTATATTGAGGCCATTACTAACCGGCTAAAAGACCCCGTTGCAGAGTTAACAAATGAAGTTTTAAACCTTATTCCAGCGACAAGAAGTTCATCAGGGGCAGTCATTGATGCAAATGATCAAGCTTTTATTGATGAATTAAACAAATTCTACCAAGCGCAGGTAGCCATTGCTAAAGCTTTAAAAGATACGGGTTATGATGCTGCTAAAAGTTGCCAGACAGCGGTCAAAGAATTAGACGAGGCTATAAAAGAAGAACGAAAACTATTAGCCCAAATCGCCACTGATGACAGTGTTAAAGAAGCGCAGAAGAAAGTAAAAGAAGCTCACGAAAAGTCCGAGCTGCTATTAAAAATGTCGAAGAAAAAGCCAAAGCTATCGCGCCAGGAATATTACTATCACCTGCTCAGAAAAAGTTGCTAGAAGACTTATTTGAAACAGAAGAGCAGTTTGCAAACCACTTCCAAATCAATGCTTTCGTAAAACTTGAAAGAACATTTAAAGATCTGGAATTAGAAATATTTGATGACACAGATGGTTCTGGCCCGGTAGTCGAGCTCGAAAATAGCGAATTAGGCTATAGTCCTAAACGGTTACAGGAAGTATTAGACCGTCTCGATAATGGCAAACTCTATTTAGGAAAAAATTCGGCAGTATAGAAGTACGCAATGGTGACTCGCCAATGGGTAATAGCCGAACCTTTGTCATGCCTAATAACAATCTTGGTTTAGCCAAATTGGGCGCACAAGCAATGGCGGCTACTAATGTGACCGAAATTAAAAGACTCTATGATGGCAGTGAAAGCGCTCGGCTTGCCTTTGCCGGCTCGGCACTTGCCTGTGGTGTGGACATCAAAAACATCGGTGGTGATATAAAAACCGATAAGGAAAAACAATGGCAAAGAATCTTTGATATTAAACGTCGTCGAAAACCAAAGCCACCCGAAATAGACCCTGTCACTAAACAAAGAAAATTAGAACTAAGCGCCGACGCGCAATTGTTTGAAGGGGATTATCGCTTTGATTTTGCTCAGCTATATATAGATTTGGGCAATGAGCCTGATCACGAAACATTGCGAACAATGGTATTGAAATCGCTAGATTTTGAGCAAATCGGAGCTATGATCAAAAAATTGAAAGCTGATGCAACTGCTTGGAATTCTTTCAATAGTCAATTGTCGCAGCTTTATAGCAACACCACAAAGAAAGCCGATTTCATCAAACAAATAATTTTAGTTGATGCCACTTTGCGAATCGATTTCTTTATCGATTTAACCGCTGTACAACAAGCTAAAATCTATAATCTCTATGTTCCCTCACCTGCATTTAGCGATGCTACTGCACTTTATAAGCAGCTATCGACTCGTGGCACAGTTATAACAAGGCATAACGCACTGGTGACCGTCATCACAAATATGAATGTTGCAGAAATTACTGCCCTCATTAATAACAAGAGCGCTTTAGGTTTAAATCTTGATGAAACCATAAACGCTATTGCTGATGCCATGACACAAAAAACTGACGCTGAATGCACAGCGATTATCAATCACCTTAAAACCAATATTACTAAAGACTCTAGAAAAACCGCCACGTTAGCAAAAATTTTCTCTAAATTGTCACCAAAGCAAAAAGAAGATATGGTAAAAACTGGCACAACTGATACTATGGCTGTTCTGTTTTATGCTGCACTAACGACCAATGATGATAAAAAGGCATATATAAAAGAATTATTAAAATCAGGAAAAGCAGCTCAAATTAACACTATTACTGACCCTAATGTTACTAATACATTCTTACCGCAAATATTGAGAGAAAATCCTCAAATTAATGTAGCTCCTTTATATATCCACTACGGTACCAGTACCCCTCCTGATACCGCAAAGCAAACCGCTTTACTTTTAGCACTAGATATAACGCAACACTTTGCATTGTTTAAATCACTTTCACCTACTCAGAGAGTAGCTTATTTAAAGTTAATGCTTTCCGCAGATTCTATGAAGTTTTTAGATTTAGTAGTGCATATCCATAATAAAAACAACCTTCTCTTTTGCCAAATCCAGCAATGCTAGCTGATCTTATTGTACCTACTACTGGGGCTATCATAACTAGGCCAATATTAGTTAGGTATTGCAGTGAATTGCCAAAAGAACACCGTAAAACTCTTTTTCAAACAAAGTTTGGAACTCTGAATCAGACAAACATTTTAAATGATATTACTGCGAGCAAACGTAGCCTGCAGCAATGGTTATTAAAACCAAGTGCAAGCAAAATTATTGCCGAATTGCTCGAAGACATGGAAGCGAATGAGATTCAAGCAATTTATGATTATACAGATGATCATGGCAATGAATGCAGTGACGCAACAAAGGCCATTTTAAAACCCATCTTAGATAAGAGACGGAAACTAGAAGCTGAAGAAGCATTGATTTCTGATGAAGATACATCAAGTGATGCAGATCCTTCGGATAATGAAGATAACGATGACGATACATCATCGGTGATCTCTATTAATCATACCTAAAGATAAATGACGCCATTATATTTTTATTGGCGTCCAGTTACTTTCTAGGCCCTGTTGTTCGGGTTAGTATTTCTGTCGTAGGTGCAGCACTCTTAATCCGCTCCCGCTTACGCTTCTCAACACGTGTCGGTTCATATCCTTGTAGCGGGAAATTATAATCCTGCGCCAACATCCATGCTGCCCAACACATCAGTGGATTGCCTGCAACAATTTCGATGCCTGGCCAGCCTTTTTCCATGGCGATGGCTACCATTTGTTGGGCTGTTAAATAGGCTTGATTGACGATGGTGCCTTTGCCTGCAATGGTGCCCCCACTTTTTCCGCCCTCTTCCTCTTCGTTTTTTCAAAATAGCCNGAACAGCCATTCGCCAGGTGAAGTGCTCATAGCATCACCATAATCGTGAATGGTCCAGCCGCTGTTGGCGGTGATTAATTGGGGTGTGATTTCTTCAGGGAAATTGGGTTCGGTACTGATGATTTGTAAAAAGGGTANTTGGTTTAGCAAATATTCGACGTCTTGATGGCGGATGGGGCCCCATTGAATTTCGGGGATGGGAATGCCGCGTTCACGTTTGCCCCAGATGTCAGCGAAAAATCTTCGCCAAGTTGTTTGTATTTGTCGTTTGCCATATTGTGCTCTTGTGTATTGGCGCTCATTTTAAGAAAGAAGTTGATTTACATTATTAAGCGAAGCAAATCCACCAAATCTTACCGCCAATTGGAATGGTGGATCCGCTTCGCTTGATCCACCCTACATTTTTTTATATTTTAGGAAATAACACTATTTTAGCGCAAAACCTGTTCTAATTCATGGCGTAATTCACCAAGCTTGCTATGAAAAANATGGCTGGTGTCTGGCATGTAAATAAGGTCTGNGTGTTTTTGAGGCTTTTGTANCCAAGACAAGACTTCTTCTGCTGGCACAATTTCATCGTTTTCACCTTGCACTACCACGCATTGTTTTACTTGTTGGCTAATATCTATAAAAGGAAAATGATTCACCGGTGGCGCGACTAATACCAATTTGGTAATTTGAGTGACTTGCACGGCACGCATCGCCACATAAGCACCAANAGAAAATCCTGCTAGCCACACTTCACCATCAGGGCAGGCTTCTTTTAACCATTGCAATACGGCCAATAAATCTTCGGTCTCACCAATACCATCGGCGTAATGGCCAACACTATTGCCAACACCGCGATAATTAAACCGGATAGTTGCCAATTCTAAATGACGAAAACTGCGGGCAATGGTGGTGACTACTTTGTTATGCATAGTACCACTGAATAAGGNGTGCGGATGACAAACCACGCCAACGGCTTTGATGTGTTTTGCCTCAGCTGGCCCTTGCACCAATGCTTCTAACGGGCCCACTGGCCCAGCGATAGTGATGGGTGTTTCTTTTTCGGGGAAATGAATTGTATGTTCGTTATCAATCATGAAGTTACTTTAACAAGCGGTGAGAGAGATGGCAAATGTAAAAGATTAACCTCATGCAGGTGGATCTGCTTCGCTCGATTCAGATCCACCTTAGGTTTTTATCTCTATCCGGCGTGTTTAATGGCACTTTGCACTGACGACAACGGTCGCACCCAAGGCTTAAGTTGCTTCAGATTCTTGGGTAGTTGATCTAATGCCGCTTTGGCAGCTTGCGGGCTAGCATAATTACCATAAATTAATACATACCAAGGTTTATTATTGTGCATAGTACTAAATAACCAAGTGTTGGCCTGCAATTGGTTTTGGCAATCACCCGTTGTAAATCCGCCGCATCTCGTGAACCTAAAATCTGCAAAGTGTAGCCTTTCATAGTCATTAATTGCTGCGAATGCTGTTGCATATCATTCGACAATTCTGGCGGTAAATTAGCCGCAGGAGCAGGCTTAGCTGTTGCTGTCTTGGCCACATTATTCATTGCCACTTCCGGCTTGGCCACCATTGGAGTTTTAGCTGCAGGTACGCTGGGTGCAGTATTTGTTTCACCCACAATAGCATTCACCTGTGCATTCGCCTCATTGACCATAATGTCGTTGGTTGTGATTGGTAATTTAGCCGAAGCAGGCTTGGCTGGCGCTGCTGGCAATTTTGGCATTGATGGAGCCGCTGAAACCGTGGGGGCAGGTGCTTGCTGCAATGGAGTGGCCGTTGCTGGCGCGGTCTGCATCATTGGATTGCTGGCCGTCATTGCATTGTTGTGATTAGGTGACGCTGTTGCCGCCATCGGTGTTGTAGGTGTATTTGGCATTGCCGCTGTGGGTGCGGGATGCAAGGTGGTTGATGGCATTGGCACGGTATTAGTTGTTGCCGGCGTAGCCAGAGTTGACGCTTGAGAAGGTGCTTGCTGAGCTACCATTCCAGTTGCAGCCACTTGGGGAATGTTATTAGGGTCGACTATTTTATTTGGAGCATTATCACCTATTGGCGCAGCCATGTTGGGTGCTGGTGCAGGATTAACTATCGCCGGAGCCACTGCCTGAGCAGTATTTGCCCCCACGCTTGGCGTGGTAGTCATATCATTGGCCACATTTACTGTAGCTGCTGGCGCTTGAGCTGGCATTACCTGCGACGAAGTTTGTGGAGCCGACATGGCCGCAGTATTAGCACTTAGACTATTATCAACATTGGCTGCTGGCTGTCCTGCCAAAGATGCATTAGTAATACCGTGTTCATTAATTGCAGTTGGCATAGGATTGACCGCATGGTCTGCCATTATAGCTTGATTGCTGGCCAAGTTAGAAGCCGCTGGCGGCATGGTTGGCTGCTGTGGCAAGGTATTGACCTGTTGTGGCTGCCTTATTGGTTGCGAAGCTATCGTCGGATTATTCTGTACAGGTGCTTGCGCTTTAGGAACAGCTGGGCTTGGGTCAGCTGGATTAATAAGCGTGTTCATTACCATTGAATCATGCTTTTGCGTCCAACGCATACCACCTTCTGTCTGCCATAAAACTACGAACACAACAGCCAACATTACGCCGCTGAGTATTTTGATCCGGTGTCCACGCCACCAAGTAGCACCTTCGCTGGCCTTACGAGTCACTGCTTTTAAATTTAAACGTTGCGTATCAGGTTTTAACATATCAATCAACATCTGTTGCGCCACCCGATTAATGCGGCCAGGGATGCCTGCCGAAAGCCGGTGAATGTTTTCAATCATTTCCCGAGTAAACGGCATTTTGCTGGTCAGGCCTGCTTTGGTGAGGCGGTGTTTAAGATAATTTTGTGTTTCTTCCACTGACAATGGGTTTAAAGTCAGCGTTGGTATTTTAATCAAATAACCGTGTTGTTGTCCCAGATTTTCTAACATGGCTTGCATGTGTAATTCAGAAGCCAAAATGATATGTAAATGAATATGAGTGCGGTCTTGGGCAATAATGAGATGCATTAAAGCTGCTAAGGTTTCAGTCGGCAATAAGTCTGCATCATCAATAATTAAAACGCAGTCTTTTTGCATTTCCCGCATCGCTGCCAATTCTGCATTTAGCTGTGCTTGCAGTCCTGGCTGGCTTAAAACGATAGGTAATTGAAAACCTTGGGCAATGTCAGCGACCAATTGATAAGCATTGCAAGTGGCCTTGCCTTTCATTTGGAATACATTTAACCGGCTGTCTAATTGTCCCAAAAACTGGGCCAATAACATGGTCTTGCCACTGCCTAATTCGCCTTCGATCAGCAAGAGCGGGTTCGAACCACGGCAAAACAACTGCAAAAATTGCAGATGTCCTTGCAAATGAGAGAAGGGATAATACATGGCATATTGCACAGTATCTTCGAAAGGCGATTGGCTTAAGCCGTAATATTGCCAATAATTAGTCACATTAACCGCATTAAAGTTGATGTGATCATCTGCGAAAGTGGTTTCCATCATGACAGGCACTCCATTGCTTAACCATTAGACCTCTTTCGAAACCACCCTGGTTTCCAAAGAAGTCTAGCTCACTCCAGCCTATTTCAGGCTGCAAGTTCTTATTATTATTATTTTATTGCGACACTTTCAGTATTGCGGCGCAATACCTGTCTTACTTGATCGACAGTGACATCCTTCGTCACTGCGGCACATCCCAGCGCTTTCAGTAAGACTAACCTCAGTTGGCTATCTANATTTTTCTTGTCAACAGCCATCACAGTCAACATTTTGTCATATTGTATGCTTGCTGGCAATTGAATAGGTAAATCTGCTGCCAATAAAATGCATTTAATGCGATTTAGGTCTGCTGTTGTGATCCATCCACGCTCTGCAGACAAGTCTGCAGCCAACACCATGCCCACTGCTACCGCTTCACCATGCAGCCATTCGCCATATCCCAGTATTTGTTCAATTGCATGTCCAAACGTATGCCCCAGGTTTAATAAAGCCCTGATGTCTGTTTGTTCCGTTTCATCTGCAGCAACGATATCAGCCTTGATGGCGCAAGCACGCGCAATGGCCTCAGTGAGAGCTGCTGCATCTCGCTGTTTTAACAGCGCTAAATGTTGTTCCAACCAATTGAAAANATCAGCATCGGCCAAAAGTGCTGCCTTAATAATTTCTGCCAAACCCGCGTTAAATTCGCGATCAGGCAATGTGTTTAAGGTGGCCGTATCAATGATCACACCTCGCGGTTGATAAAAAGCGCCAATCATGTTCTTGCCTAATGGGTGATTGATTGCCGTTTTGCCACCCACTGAAGCATCAACTTGCGCCAATAATGTGGTGGGAATTTGAATAAAAGCCGCACCACGCTGATAACAAGCTGCAGCAAAACCCGTCATATCACCGATCACACCGCCACCCAATGCAATTAAAGTCGTGTTACGACGATGGTGCGCTGCAATCAATTTGTCGAAAATCAAACTTAGACTGGCCATGTTTTTGTGTTCTTCACCATCGGGCAGCAATACGACATCGCATTGCCGATCAGCAAACGCGGTTTGTAAGGAGGGCAGATACCTTTGGGCAACCGTCGGGTTAGTTACAATTAACACTTGCTCAGCTACCACATGTTTTTNTAATAGCGCCACATCTTGCAACAATCCCTCACCAATATAGATGGGATAGCTACGATCACCTAATGCTACTGTCANAAGTACGTCGCAACATTCGTTTATGCTCTNCACTTTAGCCTGATTGAAAAATGAACCTATTTTATAAAAGTCCTTTTGTTGTAAATCCTTAATAATTTGCTGGGTGATTTCCGGCACTGTGCCACTGCTCGTATCACAAATTAAATCAGCCATTTCACGATACAAAGGCTCTCTCACAGCTAATAGATTTTCAAATACAGTGCGTGGATCTTGTTTTGTCAATAATGGTCGGTTTGAAGTACGGCTGGTACGTTCCAACAAATCCTCAATATTACTGTAAAGATAAATGACAATCCCATGTTGCGACAATGCCTCACGGTTCTCAGGCCGCATCACTACCCCACCACCTGTTGCTAATACAATGCCTTTTAATTGAGTGAGTTCAGCAATCACTTTTGTTTCCCGCTGCCGAAAACCCTCTTCGCCTTCCAATTCAAAGATCCAAGGGATATCAGCACCGGCGCGTTTCTCAATTTCTCGGTCAGAATCATAAAAAGTCAGATTCAATACTTTCGCCAATTGCTTACCAATGGAGGTTTTGCCTGCGCCCATGAGGCCGATTAAGAAGATGTTATGTTGTGGTTTTCTCATGTGGGAAATCGTACCCCAGGGAAAACGCAAACACAAATGTAATTATAAACATAAATTATCTGTAAGGTGGGAGCACAATGAATCTGCCCTGCATCAAATCAGTATCAACTTAAAATTTTCGGCGTAATAAAAATCATTAACTCACGTTGTTCACGCGCCCGTTGATGATGCTTAAATAAGTGGCCTAACAAGGGCACCGACCCGAGCAGAGGTGTTCTGGATTCATCTTGGCTATCACTTTGCTCGTAAATCCCGCCTAATGCCAATGTCGCGCCATGGGCCACAATCACTTGAGTCTGCAATTCGCGCGTTTGAATAGTAGGCACGCCATTGACTGATAAACTCCCGACCCGGTCTTGATTGACTGTTAATAGCAAGAGTACTTTGCCACCAGGAATGAGTTGTGGTGTGACTTTCAATCCTAAAACAGCTTTTCGAAAAGCAATACTAGTGGCACCACTGCGCGTCTGCTCTTGATACGGCACTTCTTCGCCAGACTGGATATAAGCCGGTGTACGGTCCGCTGTGATTAATTCAGGGCTAGAAATGACCTTCGCCTTACCTTGGTCTTCAAGTGCAGCTAATTCAACATCTAATACATTGTCTTGTCCTAGATTAGCAATAGCCACATTGACTTTACCGTTTGGGGTCACAGAACTAGTGTTTGTTATGTTGTTGCTATTATTCACTTCAACCGTACCGAAACGCAGACCTAATTCCCGCACAAAACTGCTGTCAATACTGACAATTTTGGCCTTAATCATGACTTGTTTGACTGGCACGTCCAATTGCGCAATTAAATGCGCAATTTGAGTTAACTGTGCAGGTTGGTCTTGGACCCATAAACTATTGGTACGCTCATCCGCACTTACATGCCCAGATTTAGAGAGCATGCNTGCCCTTTGTCCATTCAACAATGCAGCTAATTCAACAGCTTTAGCATAGCGCAATTGAATTAATTTAGCTTGCAAAGTTACATTTGCCGGGTTGGCATTACCACTATTTTGGGTAATCAATAAAATATTGCCTTGCCGCTGCGTTACCAATCCTTGCATCAACGCCAAAGTATCAAAGATTTCCTGCCAAGAGACGTGATTTAAATGTAATGTCACTTGCCCTTGCACGGTTGGACTGATGACCACATTTAATTGTGCTTGCTCTGCCAACGTTTGTAAGGCATCAGCCAATGAGACTTTGACCCAATTGACAGCAAACGTCCCATCGTTATTCAATGTGACCGCTGCTGTCGCCAAAGGTGATATAAAAGGATCACGCACAGGTGCGGCACTCGCCAACCATCCTAATAGCAGTAAAAATAGTGATAAAAACCGGAACAACATTTAATTCAATCCTAATTTGAATTGGATAGTAATCGTCTGCCCAGACATTGGAGTTGCCACTGTTTTTAAATGCAGTTCTTTAATTTCCAACCACCCCAATGTCTGCTGTAATTGTTGTAAAAATCCAATGCATGTTGATAATTACCCAATAAAATCAAGCTAATAAATTGAATAGCCGTCCCTCGTTTTGCAGGAACGGAAGACTCCTCTGAACTCACCAACTCCAATTGATTAGACTGTGCTAATGTAGCTAATTGTGGCATTAATAAATCAGTATTCTGATAAGCTCTATATTGTGTTAATTTTACTTCTTTAAATTTTTCCTGGACCTGTTTTTGATAGTACGCATACTCTTTGACGATTTGTTGCTGCTGAGATAATTGCACTGCCAGCGCTGCGGTTACTTGTTTTTGTCGCGCCAATTGAACCAGCTTAGGCCTTAAGAAACAGACATAAACACTAGCAATCAATAATAAAATACTGGCAATAAATAGAAACCGTCTCACCCAAACAGTGCGATAATAAACCGTTAATCGTGCCGCCGAGATCATTCAGTTGTTCCTATCGAAGGCTTAATCCATGCTATAATCTCAAATATCAACTCAGGATTGCCCGCATTGACTGGTTTTAATTGGCGCAAATCCACTTTTGACACCATTGGCATTTGCGCCATCATACGCAGTAACTCCGCTAAATTAAGCTGTGAATTGATGTGTCCCACCAAAAAAATTGTTGTTGCGAAAAACCAGTTCTGTCAAATAAGCATCTGCTGGCAGCACAGTTGGTAATTGCTGCAAAAATGCTGTGCCGTTTGAGCTGTTGACTGCCGGCTTTGCTGTTTAGTCAAAAATGCCAGCATTGTTTGGAACTGTTGCCGGACCACATCTCGTTGTTGCTCTGTCACCTGTATTTGATGCAATGCCATTTGCAACCGTTGTTGTTGCTGCTGGCTTCTAAATATTGCTTGCTTGATTGTTAAGTCAATTATAAAACTTAAAGATACAAGCATCATGATTGCCAACGCCCATGACCAACGCGACCGATATTGACCCATGGATTGATCAATTAAATAAGGCGGCAATAAATTAATTTTTGCAATTGTCGCTACCATATCGCTAAACCATAACTGATTAATTGATTAAACTCAGCCAATCTTTGCTTATTTGGCAAAATGAGTGGAAACGGGATTATTTCTATAGGAACAGAAACTACTGCTTGTAATTTTTCCATCAAAGCAATATTGATTAACTCACCTAACAAACTTAGCCGTTCAAACGATACTTCAGTTGTCATTGTTCGCGGTAATTGCCGCCACAGTAGTGATAACAATGCTTCCTCTGCATTGGTATTGTCATAACGCTCCTCGTAGACATGATTGATAGCGTGGTTAACTATTTCTAAGCAAAGTATTTTTTCAGCGGTAATAATCACCCAACAATGATTCTTGGCCGATAACTGCATAACGACCCGCGCCAATGCCAAGGCATCGACATCCACAGCAGTCACATGCAAGCCCGCTGCCCGCAAAATATCGACACGGTTTTGCACTAATGACCGTCTAGCGGCGATTAACCGGATTTGTTTTTCTGTCATCACATTCACACTTGGCAAAACCGTAAAATCATAAAATATATCCGTCAATGGCTGGGAAAAGTAACGTTCAGCGCTTGTTTTTAAATGTTGTTTAATGGCGGTATGGGTAAATCGTGCAGGCAAAGTTAACGTTTTAAACATGACTGCCGCCATAGGCACACAAGTGACCACCCGTGTGGTCTTAATATTTGCTGTCACTAATGCTTGTTTTAGCAATGCAGCAACAGGAGCCACAGCTAACAATTGCGCCTCATTTTGTAATTCAGCAGGCAAAGCAACACTGCATTGTTGCCGGATGTGCCCTTGTTTTGGGCGGTTAGTTAATTCAACCACATGGACTGCTGTGTGATGAATTTCAATTCCTAAAACTGGCTTAGCAAGCCAATATTGTTTGATCCAATTAAAATTTAACATGAGTTAACTATGCATTAAAAAATTGCGTGTCAGTCTAATCATGTAAGTTTTTCCGCAATACCGTTTTTACGCGGGTTTTTGACTGCATCAATCCTCTCTCATTACTGTAATGAATATCTTCTGTTTTTCGCATTTAATTCATACAAAAAATACCGTCATTGTGAGCAATCCAATAACCAAGATCATATGGATTGCTTTGGAGCACAGCTCCTTACAATGACAACATTTTTTATCACAGACCGTTTTTACCGCCACTAGAGCGCCTTAGCCAACACAATATAAGGTATTTTTATAGTGGTCCGTTTCGAATATAGGCACCCTAGCAACTCTGTGATATGATCTACGGCTTAATTTTGATGACTTTAATAGTGGGCCCCATGAGTACGCGAAAATTTGCTAAACACTTGTTATTTACCGTCTTGAGCCTCGCGATTACCATCATTATTGTGGTCGCCGCTGCCTATGCTTACCTTTTTACACAATTGCCTGATGTGGCCACGCTTAATAATCCACAGATGCAAGTGCCCCTACGGGTATATACGGCTGACGGCCAATTGGTCGGCGAATTTGGGGACATCCGCCGTAGCCCCGTGTCCCTTGACCAAATCCCTAAACAGATGATTCAAGCTGTTTTGGCTACTGAAGACCAACGTTATTTCGAGCATCCTGGGGTTGACGTATTTGGTTTATTTCGCGCCGCCCGCGAATTGGCAATAACCGGCAANAAAAGCCAGGGCGCCAGTACAATTACCATGCAGGTGGCCCGTAATTTCTTNTTGACCCGCAAAAAAACCTACAGCCGTAAATTAAACGAAATTCTATTGGCCCTAAAAATTGACCACGAGTTAAGCAAAGANAAAATCCTCGAACTTTATTTAAATAAAATTTATCTGGGGCAACATGCTTATGGGGTGGCTGCCGCTGCAGAAATTTACTATGGCAANAAACTCAATGAATTGACCCTGCCCGAAATGGCCATGATTGCTGGCCTGCCACAAGCCCCTTCGCGCGATAATCCCATCACTAACCCGCGCGCAGCAACTGAACGCCGTAACCATGTGTTAGAACGCATGCAGGAACTGGGTTATATCGATAAAGCGACTTATCAACGTGCTATTGCTACCCCAGACACAGCGAGCTACCACGGCCAAAAAGTCAACGTGAATGCACCTTACGTTGCTGAAATGGTACGCGCAGCCATGGTAGATCATTATGGNGAAGCAGCCTACACTGATGGTTACAAAGTGATTACCACCGTGGACTCCCGACTGCAGGAGGCTGCCAACCAAGCATTACGCGATGGCATCCTCGCCTATGATCGCCGGCATGGTTACCGTGGGCCAGAACAAAATTGGGGCTACCTCCCGAAACCTNNACTAGAATGGGCCGATAAATTAGAGGACATTCCAACCATTAATCATTTACGACCAGCCGCCATTGTTAAAATCAATGCTGACTCAGCTAATGCTTTATTGAGTAATGGCCAAATCATCACAATACCCTGGTCAACCATGACTTGGGCACGGCGTTATATCGATAATAAATACCTAGGTGCCGCCCCCAAACAAGTGATTGACGTTGTGAAACTCGGTGATGTGGTCCGCGTACAGCAAGTTAAAAATGAGTGGGCGTTTTCTGCGCTGCCTCAAGTTGAAGGCTCTATTATTGCCATGAATCCCAATACCGGTGCAGTCAATGCACTCGTGGGTGGCTTTAGCTTCCAACAAAGCCATTTCAACCGTTCGACCCAGGCATTACGACAGCCGGGATCGAACTTTAAACCNTTTGTCTATGCTGCAGCCTTGGATAAAGGTTTTACGTTGGCAACCATTATTAATGACGCCCCTGTGGTGCAAGAACAACCAGGTCAAGAAACCTGGCGGCCAACTAACCATGACTTAAAATTCTATGGGCCAACCCGTTTACGCGTTGGATTGATTGAATCCCGCAACTTGACCTCTATCCGTTTGCTACAAGAAACCGGCATTCGCTATACCTTGGATTATCTTGCTCGATTTGGGTTTGATCCCAACAAGTTGCCTCATAGCTTGTCATTGGCTTTAGGCAGTGGCAGCGTTACACCGTTACAAATTGCCAATGGCTATGCAGTTTTTGCCAACGGTGGTTATCGAGTAACACCGTATCTTATCGATAAAGTCATGACCGAAAATGACCAAGTGTTATATCAAGCGCATTTGCCAATCGTCTGCGACACTTGTGAAAGTCAAAACTTGAAAAACGTGAATGGTTATCCTGTGGCACCACGCGCAATTACCGCACAAAATGCATTCTTAATTACTAGTGCTTTGCAAGACGTTATCCGTCGGGGCACTGGCGAAGGCGCCTTAGTATTACATCGTAATGACGTCTCGGGTAAAACCGGTACAACCAACGACCAATTGGATGCTTGGTTCTCTGGCTTTAATAGTGATTTAGTGGCCAGCGTCTGGATTGGTTTTGATAATCCAACCTCGCTCTATGAATACGGCGCTCAAGCAGCCATTCCGATATGGGTAGAATTTATGGAGCAAGCACTCGCTGGAAAACCCGAACATGTGATGGCGCAACCGTCCGGCATTGTCAGTGTACGCATTGATCCTAACACAGGCATGCTAGCTGGGCCCGAACAGAAAAATGCTGTTTTCGAGTATTTTACGGAGCAAACATCACCTACTTCTATGGCTTCGCAAAACTCAAATCCAAGCACTAATTTTGATGCGGGTGATAACGCTTCGGCACAATTGTTCTAAAAAACTCAGGAAAACACCGCGAAACCGGTGGGTTTAATGAAAATCATATGATTAACCACCAATCTATACCCATTGTCCTATGGTTTTGGTGTTATTGCGCCCAGCATGGGATGAGCTGAAAATGTTTTGATTGAGCAAAAAACGAGGAATAGTCGTCACTATTTTGAGCTTTTTGCGATTGAAAACATTTTCAGATCGCCCAAGATGGGATGCAAGAACACCAAAACCATAGGACAATGGGTATATTTTAGCGATTACTGTTCGTGCCAACGCACGCCCCGAGAAGAGCTTTATTTTCGTGGAGTCAGGTTGATTGGTGGGTGATGATGTGGTGGAAATGGGTTGCCGATTAGTAGTGAATCGAGTAGCATAAAAATCGTAGTTTTTGGATTTTCTTGGAGATAACTTCATGACCAACAAAATTTTTGTCGGCAATATTTCATACGGTGCTGTCGCTTCTGACCTTGAATCGGCTTTTGCAGGCTTCGGCGAAATTCAAGACATAAAAATTGCAAAAGACCGTGTCACNGGGAAATCACGCGGTTTTGGTTTTGTGACTTTTACTTCTGCTGATGATGCNGAAAAAGCCTTGACTATGGACGGTAAAGAATTAGATGGCCGTAAAATTCGTGTTAATGTGGCACGTGAAAAACAACCCGCCTCTGAATCATAAAAAAACCATCACGCAAAAACACTGACAAAATACCATTAAATAATCTTGATCGCTTTTGGTTCAGGCACTGTATTTTCACCATCAAAGCAGATATCTTTTCGCTTCATATTTTCCATTCTAGCTTGCATGACCGTCAGCACCTTGGCTTTTTCGAGCGACCAGCCTTGATCAATAATAAACCCTGTTTGATACGCTTTTAAACTTTTTACATCATTGTAACTATAACCCGCCACAATCAACTTTACTTGGTCATCACGCAACGATTTGGCTTGAGCAGGCGACAAATGTCCTCGCAAAACAGCTTCTTTTTATATCGGTCAAGCCAGCTAATTCTTCTGGCAAATAACCTTTTGGAGTGCTAACTGTTGCTGTGCTTGCTCTTCGATTTGTGAACCTGAGGCTGGATAACGTAAGGCGCTGACTCGCGCTGACTCCTGCTGAACAAACTTATCGTGTCTAGCCATAGCTAATTCTATCGATTTAAATTGTCCATTGATTAATTTTGAGTAAGTGTTATCCGATAACAGATAATTGACTTGCGCATCAGTTAAACTCTTGTTCTGTGTGACAAATTCTTTTAAATCATCACGTATAGGCATTTTTTCTTGGGCCATCTCAAGTAATGACTTGCTGACCAAAGCAACTCTCGCAATGTCTCGCAGCCCCAACAAGGAAAAAACTTTTAGAATGAGATCTTTTGGCAAATTATTTAGCATTATCTTGCCTTATTTAATCATAATGTTAGCGAACACCATCCTGGGCGCAATGTGCCACCTGATAGAAATCTTCTTTTTAGGCACCACTAGCATTGCCATTGCCAGCGGTTATAAAACCTAAAAATAATTTTGCAACAGTGCATTTGATAATGCCATAAAATAGGAAATAAGCCAATGTAACTAACGAGTGCTTGTCATTGCGGTAAAAGCCAGCTAGCTTTTTTGGCAGACTATCAATCCTCGGCCCCAGGGGCATTCTATAGTTAAGTTTTTCTTGGTAAAAAATTAATTCAATAGACTATTGATTTGCATTTTTGCAATTGACTTGGTTCATCAGTTGCACTGTTATTATTAGTATTGCCGCCAAACGTCGTAACCTTTTGTTGGTCTTTAAAACTAAATGAGCCTGTCGAAGTTTGCATTGCCTCTTGCAACATCACTTTAATTTCATCTTCTTCACAAATATCAATTGGTCGCTTGCCATCTTCATTTTTAATAAAAACATCAGCCCCTAAAGTAAGCAAGTAGGAAACTGATTCCACATCACCTACTTGACTAGCGATATGCAATGGGGTCTCACCCTTATTATTAACTGCATTAATTTTTACATTGTCCATTTGACAAAGCGCTTGCAACAATTCTACCGATTCGCAATCAACAATGGTTGGATCATGCAACTCATCAAATGCTACATGAACCGGAGTTTCACCTTGTAAATTTTTCCGGTTTGGATCAGCATTTGTTTCTTGCATAAAGAATCGTACCAGCGGAAGATTGCGTCGCATTACCGCAATATGTAACGCCGTATTACCATCGTGGTTTGCTTGATTAGGAAGGGCGCCACTTTTCAGTAGTGCTTCGACTATGTCTTTTCTGCCATTTCTCACTGCCGTCAATAATGCAGTGTAACCAGAAGACTTAGTTATATGATTTACTGATGCTCCTTTTTGCAACAAAAATTCGACCAAACTCAGATCACCAACAATATCAATCGCATGAATCAAAGCTGAAACATCAGCCGCATCGGTGAGATTAATATCGGTTTTTACAATTTTCGGCAACGTCTTCTTTATCATCAAGCAAATACTGGATAGCGCCTATGCTACCATGCCTAATAGCAATAATCAGCGGCGGATTGCCTTCCGAATCTTTGCAATTAGGATCTGCTCCCATGGCCAATAATTTTTAATATACTCAACATCATCATGCATGGCAGCAAAACAAAGCTGAGTGAATCCTGTCGTCAAATCGTCAACTTCATCTATCGCAGACAAATAAACATCATATAATTCTTTCTTATCTGGCAAACTATTGTTGTTATTGTTGTTCTGGACACTCGCATCAACAAGCTGCACCACTTTAAGCGGCATTTTTCCAATCAAGCCCAAAGTAATCCAAAAAACGCTTTCTTAAGCGGTGCACCAATTCTTGCATGGTGGCCTCTTTTTCGGGCCTTTTTAAAATTAGGATCACTGTACCAATAGGCATCATCTTCTTCTTGCAGCAGTGTTATCGAATGTATATCGCTCGACAACCAAATCATTACTTCTTTAGTCGTCAATATTGTCAGTAAATCAGCTAAACTTTCATCATCAAAGAAGCAAGCAAAAGAAAATGTTTGTGCCAATTTAAAGTCGGCAGGGATTTTAAATAATTTATCGAGCAGATGACGGTAACGATTAAACTGTGAATCAACCTTATAAAAATCCGTGCGATTGCCTTTTTTTCCTCAGCCTGCATCGCGTAAATAAACTCAAGTAGAGGAGCAAGCCGCTCCGCCATAGCAGGAAACTCATTTTCGGGGCAAGTGACAATTTCATTTTTAAGCGAGATCCATTGGTCAATAATACCAAGGTGCTTAAAACCACCGATAACAGACTACCAGTAAAACAATAGCCTTCACTTAGCATGGCCACTTTTGGATTGTCTACGAATATTTTTAAGCCGATCAACTATATTTATTTGCGCAAGAGACGGATTAGTAGGCATAGTTCTTCATCATTATAGAAATAAAAATTTTGTCTTATTTTAAGCGATCAACATTAATGATATCTTAAAAACGGCCCCTCTCAGGCCAATAAACCGCATCAAGTCAACTTACCTAAAAGTGGTTTTCATGGTATAATGGGGAATTGTTTTGATGAGGATTGATTGTGACCAATATTGCAAATAATCGTTACGCTCTCAGCGTCTTTAGCTTAGTCATGATTACTGCTGGGTCGGTTGATAGCATTAGAAACCTGCCCGCAACGGCACTATTTGGCAGCTCCCTCATTTTCTTTTTATCGCCGCCACCATTTTTCCTGATTCCTTGCGCCATGGTATCCGGTGAGCTTGCTTCAGGCTGGGCCAAGCAAGGAGGAATTTACATCTGGGTCAAAGAAGCTTTTGGCACTCAAGCAGGCTTTGCCGCTATCTGGCTACAGTGGATTGAAAACGTGGTTTGGTATCCAACTATCTTGTCCTTTGTCGGNGGCACCGTGGGATACCTGGTTTCACCGAGCTTAGTCAATGATAANAGGTTTTTAGTTGCCGTTATCTTGGCATCTTTCTGGGGCACTACCATTGTTAATCTGTTGGGGATGCGCTCCTCTGCCCGGTTCAGTAATATTTGCACGATTTTTGGGTTACTTGTACCAATGGCCCTCATTATTATCCTAGGCGCCACCTGGATGTGGCTTGGTAAACCGACCCAAATTAGCTTTACAAGCCATGACATCCTCCCCACCTTCAATGATCCATCAATCTGGGTATCATTAACGGGGATTGTGTTATCATTTTGCGGGATTGAAATTGCTACTGTGCATGCCCGCGATGTTAAAGACCCACAACGCTCTTTCCCACGCGCTTTGTTATTTTCAACCCTCATTATTTTAAGCACCTTGATGGTCGGCTCACTGGCAATTGCCTTGGTAGTGCCTAATGCCCAAATCAGCTTGGTCGCCGGCAATATGCAAGCCTTTGATGTCTTTTTTAAGGCGTACCACATGACATGGATCCTACCTATTATTGCCATTTGCTTGGTGATCGCTGGTTTAGGCAGTGTTAGCAATTGGATTATTGCTCCTACCAAAGGTTTATTGGTGGCAGCCCAAGATGGAAACTTGCCAAGATTNTTCCAAAGCGAAAACCGGCATGGGTCTCCTACAGTATTATTGATTAGCCAGGGCATTATTGTATCCATCTTAACGTCTGTTTTTCTTCTATTACCATCGGTCAATGCCTCATACTGGCTATTGACTGCCTTAGCATCCCAACTCTATATGCTGATGTATCTTCTAATGTTCGCCTCTGGCATTTATCTCCGCTATAAACGCCCACACCAACACCGAGCTTATCGTATTCCAGGTGGAAATATTGGCATGTGGATCGTTGCCGGCTTTGGAATGCTAGGCAGCACAACTACTATAGTCGTAGGTTTCTTTCCTCCCTCAGGTGTTCAAGTAGGCGGCTTAATACGTTATGAAACCCTGCTGCTGCTCGGTTTGGCTATCATGATTGTGCCACCATTTATTGCTTACCGCCTAAAACGTGCTTCATGGCGGCAAGAAACAGCAACGGTTAATTCAAACATTAGCAGCCAACAAGAACCCGTTTAAAATTTTTATTCCTATTGAGAGAACACAGAACCATTCCACCGCCACATTATTCATACCAACTCATAGCTGGTCATCCCGCGACGAAGACCGCGGGACCCAGGAAAGCATACCTTCCAACAACAATGCCTTCATATCAATGTCATTAATATACTAAGCATGTAACAACGTTTGTAATTCTTTGAAGAAAATCATTCAGAATTAAAATTGACACACAAAAAATGTTACGTTATAACATAACTGAAAACAAGGAGACCTCAATGAACCAATACTGTACCCATGCCAAAACAGTTGAACAAATTTGCTATGAACGCAATGCAAGATTGACTCCCATCCGTAAGGCATTAATTACTTTAATCTTAGAAAACAAACAGCCTCTATCAGCCTACGATTTGTTAAAGCGTTTACGTGACACAAGCCATCCTTCGGCTGAGGCAATGACTGTCTATCGAGGCCTTGCATTTTTACAAGAACACGGCCTAGTGCATCGGCTACCGAGCAGTCAGGCTTATATCGCTTGTTGTGATCCAACCGAACCACATTACGGCCAATTTTTATTATGCCAACGTTGTGGTTGGATCAAAGAAATTGAAGCAAGCAATGTTATTGATGCGTTACAAACCACGGCAAATTTGCATCAATTTTCTATTGCACCACAGACCATTGAAATATTGGG
Organism: Coxiellaceae bacterium; assembly: GCA_013414725.1. Classification (GTDB taxonomy): domain Bacteria; phylum Pseudomonadota; class Gammaproteobacteria. The sequence continues at coordinate 330,829 of CP058706.1, forward strand.
TTTATGCGCCGGTTGTAGTTCATAAAAACTCCGAACACGGTTGTATTGTTCACACGACTTGCTGAGTTCTTTAAGGGATGATTATGACAATGACAGAAGAAAACAAAATAGCACTTTTACAACAACTTATTAAAGAAAATGACTATTCAATAAAGTTAATTATTTTCTTCTCTCTTGCCACATTATTGATGATAGAGGAAGCGGCTGAGCAAACCATAGTTATGGATAATATAGCCGAGTATAGCCTGTATTTTTTGCATCAAAGCATGCTGCTTATCAGAACACTGAGTTTCAAAAATTTGCCCGTGAACGGCTAAAACAGGCCATTCTCACTTGTTATCAAACCCGCAATTTTTTCACATTCATCAAATACTTCCTTAGCGCCCAAGCCGTTGCCCAACAAGTGCCCACTAAATCAGGCTTACTTGATATATGCGAAATCATTGGCGCGTTATACCAAAACCCTCGTTATATTCAAACCTTCTTAGAAAATCCAACGGCACCACAACCAAAATTTGATCCAATATTGCTAAACCAACACCGCTTAAAAGACCTGTTTCATTGGTCAATGGCAATAGATGAAACATTGCCAAAGCAATTCCAACCGAACTATTATACTTTTACGGGAAAAACAAAACGATATGGAAAAATAGCAACTGCATTGGCCACACCATTGCTTTTGATCTATTTTATTTTCCACCAACTCAAATTAACGACATTAGCACAGTTCTTTCTGTTCCTGTACATTGTCTCCAGTGGTTATGTGGCATATAAAAAATTGCAGCAACAAAAGTTTTTAACTTTTTGTCTAAAAATGCCATTATTTTTGTCAAAAACTTCACTGATGATCTCATCAATATCAACCTAAAGAAAATACAGAAAATAAAGCAAAAAACCATCAATTCCACTGTTTTAGAGATAGACCTCAAAGAACTTAGCTCACAAATACATGAAACTCACACTAAAATATTGACACTGCTTTATAGCAACAATGGCCAACATAAAACACCCATAAAAACCACAAAAGCATCGCTAACTAATGAACCAATGCAAACCATCACCATGCCTATTACTGCAGTGCCCAAGCCCGTTTTCTCTTGGCTTAATGGTGTTATTAAATCAACCGACTTTTATATTTTAGAAATAGAAAACTTAACTAATACTTTTTTATTGCTCAACGCTAATGGCTTGTTAATGGGCAAGAGTAACGATGAAAAACTGCCAATTCTGTTAGAATCCACGGTAGAGTATCCTGCTTCTGCCAATGCTAAGAAAGCCACTCTGATTATTGGTGTTCTCTATGAAGATTATCATAAACGTGAAGAAAAATTACCGGACTTATCGGGCATAAAAATTGATCTCGCTGCCGAGGCCAGTGAAATCGCACTGATCAAACAGGACATCTTCCTAAAGCGCCAACGCGGCATGTCAAATACAAACCCAAAAATGGAAGAAACAACGACAAAAAACTCACATGTTCATAAGGCAATACATCTAGTAATCAATAAAAAAAGAGGGGGATCATCATGGCAAAAAGCACTAAAAATATTCATCCATTTTTCTAATGCTGTTCTTTATATTTGCATGGCTTGCTGAAACAGCGGGAGAGGTTTTACTGTTACGGAAAACACTCACTTTTATTCTTGGACGAAACGATGATGAACCACTGGAAATCAATTGGACATTTTGGCTAGGATTTGGCACCTCATCAGCAGCATCTATTCCCTATGTTTTAACCATGCTGTATTATTTGCAATCTTCCCATCATGAACACCATGATCGCCCTCTGTTAATTCAAGCAACACCTGATGGGAATGACGAACATCACCACCACCATCATCATGGGATAACACATAAAATAGGCGAAGTAGTGGCCACTGGAGTACCGTTTGGTTTATTTGCTTATTGCGGTGTGTTGCCCATCACCCATTTATTACTTAAACCGAATATGCAAACACGAGCTATAATAGACTATTTCATCAGTGGTGCATCGGGATTTGCAGATACTCTAGGCAACTATAGCTTGCATAGCAGCCACTTGCATGCAAAGAAAGTTTGTCCACACTTTATAAGAAGCTGCCCAATAATACCATGAAATTCTATGGCAGCTTATTGGCAGCGAGCGTTATCATCGGTCATCTATGTCAAGGAGGATTAGATGGAATGACATTTGCTGACACCATCAACAAAGAAGCAGAACCTTGGGTCAAATTAGCTGTTGCTGGCGGTTTAGGTTTATTGGTGACAATTTTTGAAGGTCATACTGAAATGCGTTCAGCATTATTAAATCTTACCAACAACGAGCAATACCATGACATTCGAGCTCTCAGCAAATTATTATTGATGCCGGCAGCTGCTTTTCATGGATTAATTCCTACTGTAGGCCTGCTTGAAATCGTGACAAGTATTTATAAAATAATCACTCATACAACACTGCCAAATTCATTAATGATACGAATTCCGTTGTTTATAGGAAGCAGTATTGTTGTTGGACTTGCCAACGGTAAAACTTTTCACGATGCGACGGTGCCAACATTTAATCGGACAGTCAATGCCATTGATTATAAATTCAGTCAAATTCAAAAGACTTGGCATCGACAAAACCAAAGAGAAGAAAAGCAACCGCTTATTCGTGATATCCATGTGGAAAGTGGTTTAGTATTTAATTAATCGCAAGTGACGCAGGGTGGATCACGCAAAGCAGATCCACTCTTGATGGATTTTCACAAATTTTTATGTAAGACAAATCAGCAAGTTCGAAAGCAATGACGTAAAAATGCAGGTGTAAAAATAAATCCCGTCATCCCGCGGGATGGCGGGAGGGCTAGTAAGCAATGAATTCAACTGCTTACATAAAAATTCCTGGGGATACCTCAGCTCGCAATGACTTGCTCCGAGTATCAGGATCTACCACGCATTTTTAATTTATTTAAATTCAAATTCAACCAAAATGGCGATGGTTTTTATCTGCCACAACATTTTTATATTTTTACCGCTCCCACAGTGACAAGTTTCATTGCGGCCTATTTTTAGAAGATTGCGCTGGTTTTGAGCTTGGTTGGANNCACCGTCAATATAATACCAAATGCCATTAGTACGTTGAAATTCACTGATTTCATGAATCTGATTAACCTGATTGTTCCAACGATAACGGGCAATAAATTCAACCTGCCNCCTGTCTGCTTGGATGCTTGAGCGAATAACTGTAAGCCCTAACCACTCTGCTTGCTGTGACCATGATAATGCTTCTGTTGCATTAAAACCTTCGGCAGCACGACCTCGCATCGTCGCTACAATATAGTTGATATTGTGCTTTGCATACGCAGTGTAGCGCGATCGCATTAATGCTTCGGGTGTGGGCGCTATTTGGTTTGTTTCCAGATAAATACCACAACAATCATGGTAAAGCTGGCCTGAATGACAAGGACACTGTTGATTTGAATCAGTCATAGACATGGCATTAAAATTGTTTGCTTAGGCCTCGACATGTGGCTTTGGTTTTCTTGTCTTAGGTTGGTTTTCAATAAATTTGATAATCAATTCAGCAATGTCTTTGCCGGAAACTTTTTCTATACCTTCAAGTCCAGGTGATGCATTGACTTCTAACACTAAAGGCCCACGTTTTGAACGTAGCAGATCAACACCGGCAATGCTTAGCCCCATTAATTTAGTTACTTTAATAGCCACAGCACGCTCTTCTGCTGTCAAACGGATCGGCAGTGGTTTACCACCGCGATGAATATTAGCGCGAAATTCTCCAGGTTTTGCTTGCCGTTGCATAGCAGCCACCACTTCATCACCTATCACAAAACAACGAATATCAGCACCTTGGGCTTCCCGAATATATTCTTGCACCATGATGTTAGTGCCTAGACCAAGAAATGCTTCAATCACACTTTCTGCTGCCTTGCTAGTTTCTGCCAACACAACACCAATCCCTTGTGTGCCTTCCAATAATTTAATCAACAATGGCGCTCCTCCGACCATTTTAATTAAATCCTGAATATCTCCTGGGAAATGTGCAAAGCCAGTATTCGGCAAACCAATGCCTTTGCGTGACAACAGTTGTAGTGAGCGCAATTTGTCTCGCGCCCGTGTGATAGAGATGGAAGAATTCAAGCAATAGACGCCCAAAGTCTCAAATTGCCGTACTACAGCAGCGCCATAAAATGTGATCGATGCCCCAATCCGAGGAATGACTGCATCAAATTTCGGTAATGCTTGGCCCATTTGGTGAACACTGGGGTTGTCAGAAGTCACATTCATATAACACCGCAATGTGTTAACTATCATGACTTCATGCCNCCGCGCCCGAGCTGCTTCTGCCAAGCGACGAGTTGAATATAAATCCGGCCTTAAGGATAGAATGGCAATTTTCATAATTTCTCTCAGAGTTTAACGGGACGGATTATCTACATCCAGCCAATGTTATAATTTTACGCCTTGCAAATAAGACGCTTTTGGATCTACTAGCATACGTTTGGATAAAGCTGTCCGCCCTAACAACATACGAAAACGCATCGTGTCGCGATTAGTCAATGTCAACTCAATTGTCCACGTGCGATTCGCCAATCGCATTTGTGTCTTGATCACATAACGGCGTTCACGGTGGCCGCCAGAGTCAGTGACCCAACGAATATCATGTACTTTAGCTTCACAATTAACGGTAACTTCTTTGGTATACTGCAACGGGTGGACCACAAACCGGATCCAATGCTCGCCATCCCTTTTAAATGGCTTAATGCCAAAAGCATGCAACGCAGAAGTCCGCGCCCCTGTGTCTACTTTAACTTTAATGAGCGCAATTCCTAAGTCAGGCAACGCGATCCACTCTCGCCACCCCACAAGTCTCTTCATACATATCCTCAAAACTAGTTATATGATAGCCGCTTCTGGTGAAGGCGGGAACCGCTACCAGTATGATATTGTTAAGCGTATAATATAAGCTTATCAATTACTACTGTTTCAGGCGAACTTATGTCATTTGCTAATATTAATATTCATCAATTGTTCAATAACCTCAATATTGAAACCTTAATCCATGCCTGTTTAATTATCATTGGCGGCTTAATTTTGGCTAGGCTCACCAGTCATGGCGTAGTGTCCTTGCTGGCCAAACGCAGACTGACCAAAAACCCAGCTTTATTGCAACGCGTTATTTTTTACAGTGTTTTCAGTCTATTTGTGGTCATGGCCTTACAAGACCTGGGTTTTAAACTGAACGCATTATTGGGTGCAGCGGGAATCATCACTATTGCTATTGGTTTTGCCTCACAAATTTCAGTGTCGAATATTATTAGCGGCTTAATTTTAAATGCGGAAAAACCTTTTGTCGTAGGTGATACCATAAAACTAGACAGTTTAAGCGGTCAAGTGGTGGCAATTGATTTACTCTCAACCCGTATCCGCACGGATGACAATACATTAGTCAGAATTCCTAACGAAACATTGATTAAATCCAACATCACTAACAATACTTATTACGCTATGCGCCGTTTTACCTGTAATTTACGAATAGATTATCGACAAAACCTAGGTGAGTTAAAACAGCTTTTGCTGCAATTGGCTGCCAACAACGTCTATGCGCTACAGCAACCAGAACCCAATTTATCAATCAATGCGTTAACTGATTCAGTGATGTTAGAATTCACTGTATGGAGCAATAAAGAAAATTATTCTGATTTAAAAAGTAGTTTACAAGAACAAATCCAAGACGCCATTCAATCACACCAGATTTTACTGGGCTACCCGCAAATGGCATTTGCCTCATCCTTGCAAGTGAATTTATCTGAACAAGATAAAACATCACCCCAAACAAATGCCCAAAAATAATTAAGCCAAACCAATTATTATTTAAAAATGCTTTGAAGCATAAATCCGGCAGTCGGTCTTTTAATAAAAACTGCTGATAAATTGCTAATACAGCAGCAATGCCTAAAGCAATGAAATAATAATGTGACCATTGCATTAAATGCCCTAATAGTGCCAACAATACCAACAAAACACCCTGTAAAACACCCAGCACGGCACGGTCTGCTTGGCCAAACAAAATAGCCGTGGATTTGACTCCGATTCTTAAATCGTCAGGCCGGTCGACCATAGCATACATCGTGTCATAAATGACGGGCCATAAGAGTGCAATAGCAAAGAGCAACCATGCTATGGGCGGCAATGCCTCTGTTTGTGCAGCGAATGCCATCGGGACACTCCATGCAAAAGCCGCCCCTAAAAAAANCTGGGCAAAATGCGTAAACCGCTTAGTAAATGGATAAAGCATTGCCAAACCAAGCCCAACAAAAGCCAATAAAATAGTCAATCGATTGAGAGTCAGCACCAATACAAAGGCACAACACAATAAAGCAATCAATGCCCCCATGGCCTCACGCACAGTGAGTTTGCCAGTCACCAACGGCCGGTCTTTAGTCCGAGCGACATGCCCGTCTACATGCCGATCAGCAATATCGTTTATCACACAGCCCGCTGATCGCATCACAACTACGCCAACGATAAAGACCAGTAATATTCTCCAATCAGGAAACCNCTGCGCTGCTGTCCATAATGCCCATAATGTTGGCCAAAGCAGCAATAAGCTGCCGATCGGCCGGTGCCAACGGATAAGTTGAGCATAAGCACGGATTTTATTAATGAATAGTAATGTAGTCATCATCAAACCATAAAATATTTTTGCAGCCCCTGCTGCCAAGGCAAGACGGTAATATTATCAAATTTTTTACATCAAAATCATTACTTAAACAAATTACTTCATATTCTTTAAAATCTGCCAATAAATTAATAAAACTTCTTAAGTCATCTTGTTTAATATTTTTGAACTTTTGATTTCAATAAATAAAAGAGGCAAACCAGGTCTCTCTACCACCAAATCAATTTCAACACCATCCTTAGTTTGCAAATAAGAAAATCGATATTCTTGATGGAAATAACTTGCCAATTTTAAACATTCTATAATAATAAAATGCTCAAATATTTCACCATACATGCTAGTGCTAGGCCGAAGCGGCGCTGACAGCATTCGGGTTAATGCACGCACAATGCCAACGTCAAAAAATAAAACTTGGGTTTCAAACTCAATAAGAGGAAAAACTCTGAGATCGTGACAATTGTAGCAGGCGTTTTAGCATATTAATCAATATATTAGAATGTTATCGGAGTTGACTCCGAAATTGTACGCCATTTTCGGAGTTTAATCTACTTCTCAGCTTAGGCGCCCTGCCAAACTGAAGGCAAAAATCTCACTAACAAGCAATGGTTGGTGATAAAAAGAAATACAGAGCGTCGCGCCCATAAATGAGCTGTGATCTGGGGGAACATTTGGCCAGCTAATTGATAATCTGGATTGGTTTTATTTAATTGCGCAATTTCAATCTGGCCACGCTGCAAATGACGGTCTTTATATAAAACCATCCCTAATGGGCGATTGCCCAACTTTTTTAATATCTGGCCTCTGCCTTTTAAAGTTTCTGATGGAACCACACTGCGCGCTAAAATCCAAGGCCTGCCATCCACTTGCAATAGCGTTTGCCGCACCCACACTGGCCGCCGAGACAATTGCAATAATTGACAGTCATCATAGCGCGGCTGTTGCCATCCAGTAAAAATCACTTGTACATCTAATTGCTTTTCAGCAGCTTGCTGCAAACGCTTAGTCAGCGAACCTTTTTCAAATAACCATTCATTTAATTGAAACGGAATTTTTGTTTTACAAAGGATTGTCGTGCGTTGCCACTTTAATGGCAGTACAGAAGATTTGACAATATTGGGAATGGAAATAATCGGCATAAAATTATTAAGCTTCGACTTTTAAAATTCGCGAAATAAAAGGCGCCAACGTTCCTTGTAATAACACCGATGTTAACACAATAANAAACACAAAATTAAAAATAAGGTCAGCTTTAGGCAGGCCAGCGACCAGTGGAAATGTTGCTAAAATAATCGGCACAGCGCCCCGCAAACCTAACCAGGTAATCATGGCTTTTTCACGCCAAGCAAAACCACTGGAAAGCAATGAAATATAAATAGCGAGTGGTCTCGCAAAAANTATTAAAAATAAAGCGATTAATAAATCCACATCCACTACATTGACTAATTCTGAAGGAAACACTAACAGCCCTAAAGTCAAGAACATCGCGATTTGCATGACCCAAGTCAATCCCTCATGAAATTGCATTAACTCTTGTTTATACACAAAAGGTGTGTTGCCCATGATTAAAGCAGCAACATAGACTGCTAGAAAACCGCTACCCCCAACAAAATCTGTCAGACTGTAGGTCAACAAAACTAAAGCAATGGTTAGTACAGGATATAAACCTCGATAATCCAAATGAATACGGTTCAATACAGACGGCATAACACGGCCCATGATGACACCGGCAATTAAACCCAAAGTCATTTGCANTAAAAACATAATGATCAAATCGACCCAAGAAGCATTCGGCATTGTGATTAATCGAATTAAACCAAGCGTCAGGAACACTGCCATAGGATCATTACTGGCCGATTCTAATTCCACTACAGCTTGGATATTTTGCCGTAACTGCAAATTACGCGACCGTAAAATAGAAAACACCGCCGCAGCGTCAGTTGAAGAAACGATGGCGCCAAACAATAAACTTTCAAGCCATGATAATTGAGTGATGTAATAAACTAAAACTCCCACTGCTCCTGCCGTAATCAGCACAGCCAAGGTCGATAAAGAGAGTCCGCTCCAAATGACCGGTCGAATCACACGCCAATCGGTATCTAATCCACCAGAAAATAATATAAAGATTAATGCAGCCACACCCAATAATTGTGCTAACTTCGGATCAGCAAAATAAATTCCGATTGGGCCATCAAAGCCAGCCAACATTCCGATNNGAACAAAAATCAATAAAGCAGGGACACCAAATTTTTCTGCTTTGCTTGCAATGACGCTAAACAACAATAATATGCCAATGATTAAAAATAAATATTGTATTTCCGCCATCGGGCTTGTTCACCTTATTTATGGATCCCGCAGATCGAACTTACTGCTGTCCAGGGAAAGTTCTCTATTATGCTGCCTCTTTTTCTGAGGTATAATCATACTCCTAGCTATTAACTTATGGAAGCAATCCCATGTTTCGTGGCCTTGTCGTCGTTGCCTTAGCAACCTTGTTTTATGTCTTTAGTTTTACCCTACGTATCATGCCCAGCGCAATGACACATCAAATCATGAGTACATTGCATATCGAAGCACAATTGCTAGGGATCTTAGTAGGCATGATGTACACCGGCTACACCCTCATGCAAATTCCTGTTGGACTGTTATTTGACCGATTCAGTTCCCGCAAAATTTTGACTTTAGCTGCGTTTTTCTGCAGCACAGGTTCTGTTCTATTAGGCGCGACCAACCATTACTGGGTGTCTTTGCTGGGCAGTTTAATCATGGGCATGAGTGAAGCTTTTGGCTTTGTGGGAGTGCTAGTGCTGTCCGCCCGCTGGTTTCCAGCCAAATATTTTGCACTTATCGTTGGGATTGTACAAATGATGGGTGCCATCGGCGCTATCCTAGGAGAGGGCCCAATTGCCTTGTTAGTGACTCATCATGGATGGCACCAAACCGTATTGAGCATGGCTACCTTTGGCTATGTTGTTACTTTGATGGTTTGGTTATTCGTTCGTGATAAAACATCTAACCATACGAATCACTCACATTCTTCTGCTAATCGGCTAACGGAATGGCAACGCCTAAAATTAGTCAGTCATAACTCACAAACTTGGTGGTTAGCACTCTACTCCTTCTGCATTTGGGCACCTGTGCTAATTCTGGCTGGTTTATGGCTTGTGCCNTTTTTGATGGTGCTGTATCAAACCTCCAATACTGTTGCCGCCAGTGCCTCTTCTTGGGTCTGGGTAGGAATTGGCCTAGGCAGCCCTCTCTTTGGTTGGTGGTCTAACTTGATTGGTCGGCGCTGTATGCCCTTGGCAGTCAGTGCTGTACTTAGCTTGGTGGGCAGCTTAATCATCATCTATGGTGGCACCTTATCCTGGCCATTGATGTGTCTCGTCCTCTTTATTTTTGGCTTGGGAGCATCGGGACAAGCACTAAGCTTCGGTGTGGTACAAGACAATAATGCACCTCATGTCGCTGGAACTGCTGTTGGCATTAACAACATGGCAGTTGTCTTCGGCGGCGTATTACTGCAACCATTAATCGGGATCTTGCTGCATTTGCAGTGGGGTGGCAGTGTGTATAACGGCGTGCCCGTCTATACTGTCAGCGATTACCAACATGCATTAATAGTGGCGCCTTTATGTGGTTTGATAGCGTTAGTGATCAGCCTGTTCCTGCTAAAAGAAACCCACTGTCAGCCAATACATGAACAGCGGCCCTAGTTAACAAGGATACTACTAGACAATACTGCTCACGGCGCTTTATTATCCTGCAATATCACGTTACGGACACTGATATGGAAGAAACTAACAAGAAAAAGGTCGGTTAGCGCCACGCATGATCATCATGATCATTGTGTTAATTATTATCTTTGGTGGAATTTTTGGCTTTGACTTATTGCGTTCGATTTTAATTAAACGTTATTTCGCCCATTTTCAATTGCCGCCTGTCGCCGTCAGCACAACTAAGTCTGTAGTGCAAACATGGCAGCCAATGATTAATGCGATTGGCAATATTGTTGCTATCAACAATGTCAATGTGACTTCCCAACAGTCAGGGCTTGTCACTGGTATTTATTTCACTTCGGGCCAATACGTCCACAAGGGAGATTTGTTGGTCAAGATCGACGATAGCACCGACCAACAAGATTTAAAAACTACCAAGCTCAATTGAATTTGTCACAGATTAATTATGTGCAACAAAGCGTCCTTTTCAAGAAACGTGCTAATGCTGAAACTGATTTAGACAACGCCGTTGCTACCTTGAAACAAAACCAAGCGCTGGTCGATAAAACCAAAGCAGTCATCGCCCAAAAAATATTGTGGCGCCCTTTGACGGCAAAATCGGCATTCGTCAAGTAAGCCTCGGCCAATTTTTATCAGCAGGCACGGCTGTGGCTTCCTTGCAATCAGTCGATCCCATTTATGTACAATTCAATATGCCTGAACAATTCCTCAAGAATCTCTATCTCGGCCAACCTATTCAATTTACTGTCAGCAATTTTCCAAACGAAACCTTTACTGCCAAAATTGATGCCATTGATTCCAACGTTAATACATCAACCCGTAATATTTTAGTTGAAGCCACTGCGCCCAACCCTCAAGGACATTTATTCCCAGGCGTATTTGCTGATGTGAATGTAATTTTGCCACAAAAGAACAATGTTGTTACGGTGCCGCAAACCGCCATCGCTTATACACTTTACGGTGATACCATCTTCGTGGTGAAACAAGAAGGGGTTGATAAACAAGGTAAACCTATACTGCGCGTGCGACAACGTTATGTCAAAATCGGTGAACAACGCGGCAACATCATCCAAATTTTGGATGGCCTACAAGCCGGAGAAGAAGTCGTCACATCAGGGCAATTAAAATTACAAGAAGGCATGCAAGTTGTCATTAACAACGACGTGGCCATGCCAAGCATGTCAAAAGAATATTTAAAGACACACAACGAGTAACACGTTGGAACAAGCATGAAATTTACTGATATTTTCATCAAACGCCCCGTATTAGCGACCGTCGTCAGCTTGCTAATTTTTCTTNNTGGTTTACGCGCAATCGATGAATTAACGGTGCGTGAATATCCCAAAATGTCCAATACCTTGATTACTATCACTACCACTTACCCTGGTGCTAGCGCTGATGTGATGCAAGGTTTTATTACCTCGATTATCGAACAAGCCGTCGCCACAACTGAGGGCATTGATTACATGACTGGCCAAAGTACTCAGGGCCAAAGCGTGATTCAAGTTTATGTAAAATTAAATTACGACCCCAATGCGGCTTTTACTGATGTGATGGCAGCCGTGTCATCGGTGCAAAACCAATTGCCTCCTGATAGTCAATTACCTGTGATCACCAAAAGCACCGGCTCACCAGTGGCTTTAATGTATCTTGGGTTTAATAGTGTCTCTATGTCACCGCAACAAATTACCGAGTACATTGCCCGCGTCATTCAACCGAATATCCAAGCCATTTCTGGTGTTTCTAGTGCGCAAATCTTGGGGCCAAATACTTATGCCATGCGAATTTGGCTAGATCCTAAACGCATGGCTGCCATGCAAGTTGATCCTACTGCGGTATATAACGCCATTGCGCAAAACAACTATCAATCAGCGCCTGGAGGCACCAAAGGCGAATACGTAGGTTATCCTATCTATGCATACACCGATTTAACTGACGTTGCCGGTTTTGCTGACATGGTGGTACGCGATTCTAATGGCGTACTTGTTCGAATGAAAGACATTGCTACTGTAGAATTAGGCTCACAAAGTTATAACTCGTCTGTCAGTTTAAACGGTATCCCAGCCATTTTCGTGGCAATTAATGGTACTCCAACCGCCAATCCATTGAGTGTCATCAGTCAAGTACGGCAATTACTACCTGTGTTAGAGAANAAATTTCCACCCACATTAAACGCGTATATTGCTTATGACTCGACTGAATATATTAAAGCTGCGTTATACGACGTTATCCGCAGTATTGGTGAAGCCACTATTATCGTGATTATTGTCATCTTCTTGTTTTTGGGTGCCCTGCGCTCTGTGGTGATTCCAGTAGTCACGATCCCTCTTTCGTTAGTAGGGGTTTGCTCATTTATGTTGGCATTGGGTTATTCCATTAACATTTTGACACTGTTAGCGATGGTGCTTGCTATCGGACTCGTCGTCGATGACGCTATCGTAGTAGTAGAAAATATTTATCGCCATATTGAAGAAGGCATGTCGCCGTTTGACGCCGCGATTACCGGTGCTAGAGAAATTGCATTGCCTATCGTAGCAATGACTATCACCTTAGCGTCAGTTTATGCGCCTATTGGTTTTATGAGTGGGTTAACAGGATCCTTGTTTAAGGAATTCGCGTTTACATTAGCTTCCTCGGTTATTATTTCCGGAATCATTGCGCTAACGCTGTCACCAATGATGTGCTCCAAAGTATTGAGTGCTGAATTAAGTGAAGGCAAATTTGTAAAATTTCTCGACCGCAATTTCGATCGTTTNAAAAACGCGTACCAACGCCGCTTACACGCAGTATTAAATTATCGGCCTGTCGTCGTAGTATTTGCTATTACTGTCCTTTCAAGCTGTTACTTTTTATATAGCAATACCCAGAGTGAATTGGCTCCAGAAGAAGATCAAAGTGTATTATTTGTGCAAGGCACTGGCCCTGACTATGCTAACATCGATTATATGGAAGTATTTACTAATGAATATAATAAAATTTTTAAAGGCCTTCCAGAAACAGAAGATTATTTTGTGGTGAACGGCGGCGGTTCCGCTGTCAACACCGCTATCGCTGGTGTGATCCTAAAACCTTGGGACCAACGTAAACGCAGCCAACAAGAACTTAATCCCATCCTCCAAGAATATATGCGCACGAGAGTGCCAGGACTACAAAGCGTAGTGTTCCCATTGCCCTCACTGCCAGTCAGCGGTAGTGGCTTACCTGTACAATTCGTTATTAATTCCACGGCTGACTTTCCAGAAATTTTTACTGTTTCACAAGAAATCACCGATGCCGCCCGTAAAAGCGGTATGTTCTTGTTTGTCGATAACAGCCTTAAATTCGATAATCCCCGTGTTGACGTACATATTGACCGCTTTAAAGCAGCCCAATTGGGATTGAACATGCAAAGCATCGGTGGTGCATTGGCCACTTCATTAGGTGGTAATTATGTTAACTTCTTTGGCATGGACGGTAAAAGCTACCAAGTTATACCTCAGGTAGAACGGATTGCACGCCTGACACCAGANAAAATCAGTGACATTAATGTGCAAACCAGCTCAGGCAACATGGTGCCCTTATCAACGGTAGTTGATCTGACGCACAGCGTGCAGCCTAATTCTGTAACTCAATTCCAACAATTAAATTCTACCACTATCTCAGCAATTTTAGCGCCCGGCAGAACTTTAGGCGAAGCCTTGAANTTTTTACAATCACAAGCTGATAAAACCTTACCAAAATACATGACCACTGACTATGCCGGCGAATCACGTCAATTTATTCAAGAAGGCAGCGCTTTAATTTACACCTTTTTCTTCGCAATTATTGTGATTTATTTAGTATTAGCCGCACAGTTTGAAAGTTTTCGCGATCCTTTTATCATTTTGGTAAGTGTGCCTATGTCAATCTGTGGTGCATTAATTCCACTTAATTTAGGCCTGGCAACCATTAACATTTATACGCAAATTGGTTTGATTACTTTAATTGGCTTGATCAGTAAACACGGTATTTTGATGGTCGAATTTGCCAACAAATTACAACAGCATGAAGGAATCAGCATTCGTGAAGCGATTGANAAAGCAGCTTCCATTCGCTTGCGCCCTATTTTAATGACAACAGCCGCGATGATTTTAGGCGTAATACCATTGATGCTAGCAACTGGCGCCGGCTCTCATAGTCGTTTTGACATCGGCCTAGTAATTTCAACCGGAATGGCAATTGGTACACTATTCACTTTATTTGTTGTCCCAACAATGTATACTTTCTTTGCTAAAGACCATACACAGCTTTATCACGAAAACCAACAAGGTGATGCAAACCAATTAAAGACCGATTAATTTTGATGCTTCATCATCCTACCGGATGATACCCTGCTGTCAGGGGAAATTTATTTATTATGACGAGCTGATGTATCACCACGAATTTTTATGCAAGTAGTTGAATTGGTTGCTTACTAACCCTCCCGTCATCCCGCGGCGAAGACCGCGAGATTCATCAGGCAATACGCACTCCGCAGAATAGCCCTGGCTCCCGCGGCCTTCGCCGCGGGATGACGGGCTTTACCTTCAGCGAAATACTTAATCTTTACAGTAATAACAAGCTTCTAGTTTTTACGCCATTGCTTTCGAACTCGCTGATTTGTCTTGCATAAAATTCAAAAGGATACCTCAGCTCGCAGTGGCAATGCATAATAGATAACTTTTCCTGGATAGCAATAAACAAAGACTGATATGTTTAGGCTAAAATTATCTGGTACTGTTTGTAACACCTTAGCCTTGCCTTCACTTAAAAATAGGTATCAAATAAAACAGCATCACCATTAAGTACTTTGCCACTAATTTGTAAACAAAGCACGCTATGATCATCGTTTAAATTATTCTTATGCTTTACCTTAACATCGGTCAACCGTGGCTCATATTTACCAAGAGTTCTCTCAATTTCTGCTAAAANTCCAGCAATTGAATTAGGCATACTACGATAAATTTCAGCAACATCAGGGAGTCCGTAATCAGGTTGGTGACGTAAAGAACCTTGGCGGGTGTTCATAAGCCGAGTCAAGTGTGACAAGATGCTCATATAGAGAATTTGCTGATGGTCAACTCGATCAATGGCTTCACCATTAATGAATCGGGAATTCATGATGTCCATCAGTGTCAATGACATTGTTTTCGCCTAGATATTCCCCTCCTGCATACAGGAGGGGAAATATTAACTTATTAGAGACTGCTACCAGTACGAGATTCGTTCCAATTGTCAGTCGCCATGATGTTGCCATCTGGATGAGTCATTTGGATTTGTTGAAAGCGGAGTTGTAGCTCTTCTTGATGGCCCAACATGTCATAATTTGGGTCTTTAACATTTTGCATAAATTGACGAACTTTAACGACTTTAACACCAGTCAAAGTATGGGTGTAATACAACTCTTCTTCACCTTTGTCGTTAATACGATACCAATCAATTCGCATACTTTGTAAAGTCTTACCACGGCAGCAAGCATCAAATAAAATCGGTGAGGCGCTGTCATAGGTTTTGATAATAACGGCGTTACCATGTTTACGTACTGCAGTCAAAGCACCCGTGTTCGGATCGGATGGAATAGCTACATGATAATCAAAAGCATGGACTTCTGCCGTTCCTTCACGCCCTTTAATTTTTACATCCGCTTTGACTGAATTGCCTTGTTCATCGACAATGGTTAAATATGCTGGACTTGCCATTTGTGTCTCTCCCTTAAAATTTCTCTTAAAAAAACAGCAAGGAAAATATCATTCAATTTGCATTTTGTTGGTATTTTCACTTACTACCTTATTACATGAATATTAATTTTGTTAAAACTCATGAAATATAACCTTTTGCTCATTCCCTTTTAATTTATTATTTTTCCCTAAGATGATTTATTTGCCGCTTTTGGTAGTTGACCGACCAATGATAATTTCACATCAACTCCTTCAATCTGAAAATGCGGCACTGCATACATTGCAATTTTATAAAACCNCGGATTATCAGGTATTTCCTCAACTGATACCCTGCCATCCCGTAATGGATGAGTTGCTGCCAATTCAGGACCAGGCTTATTCATACGTGTCACTAACGATTGCAACCAAGAATTCAATTCGCTTTCAATTTCAAGCCGGCTTTTACCTGAACCAATATTTTCACGTTGAATGACCTTCATATAATGGCCCAAACGAGAACTCAGAAATACATAGGGCAAACGTGCATTAATACGCCCATTCGCTGTTGCTTCTGGCGTTGAATACTCGGCTGGTTNTTGCGCTGAGTTGGCCGAAAAGAAACAAGCAAAATCACTATTTTTATAATAACTAAGAGGAATAAAACCGGCATTGGCAAATTCTAGCTCACGTGTTTCAGGAATAATAATTTCGGTAGGAATTTTTGTCTGCGTACCACGGCCAATATCATATTGGTGTAATGGCAAACGTTCGACCTTGCCACCTGCTTCTGGCCCACGAATATTGACAGTCCAACCATACTTTCGAAAGCTACGCGTCATGTTTGCTGCAAATGCAAAACTAGCATTTCCCCATAAATAATTCTCAGCCGTTTCACCACCCACTTGTTCATCATAGCGGAATAAACGAACTGGATTATTATCTCCGTAAGGTAAGCGCAATAAAAAATTAGGCAGAGTCAAGCCAATATAACGCGCATCATCATTGTCACGGAAAGAATTCCAACGAATATATTCAGCCCGCTCTAGATAACTAGCTAAGTCATCAATTTTGTTCAAATCTTCAATACGTTGCTTATGAAAAAATTTAGCGCCGACTGATGCAATAAACGGACAATGAGACGCTGCAGAAATTTTAGCCACTTCACTCAACATGGCAACATCGGGCGCACTCGAATCGAATTCAAAGTTTGAAATTATAGCAGAGATAGGTTCACCACCAGGGGTATCGTATTCTTGCACATAAACATGTTTATAAAGTCCAGACAATGTCGTGTCTGGTGCATCCTCTAAATCAGTGCGCAATGTTTCTTTATCAACATCAAGTACTTCAACCTTAATATTGTAACGAAAATCGGTATTATCAATTAAATATTTCAAACTACGCCAGGTGGATTCATATTGTTGGAACTGTTCTTGATGAATAATTTCATCCAACTGTGCGCTGATCACTTGATCAATTTTGGCGATATATTGATCTAACAAGACACGATCTACTTTTTCTACTCGACTGGCATCACCTGAAACCAAATCAACAAATACTTGCAAGGCGGCTGTCATACGAGAACTAGGACTGCTGTTGGCCATGTCTTCAGCGGTAATAAAATTATCCAGCAAAACCGGTTGTTTGACTGGCTCAATATCAATTACTTCACAAAAGCGTTGATAACTATCATCAGCAGCAATTGTTGCTATTTCAACATCAGACGCATTTACGGTATTTTGCTTCATTTTTGCCATGATCCAATCCTCTTTCAATCTCTTCCATTTTTAACCAATTTGTTTGAAAACTAATTTTCTTCTACTGTATTCTGTGATAATGCTTTTAATTGACCTTGCAAGCGCTGCATTTCTACTTGGTCTTTTACTAGCTTTTCTAATTCACGGCGCAATGTCGCATTATCTAGCACGTTCGCTTTCAAATCTTTTAACAAATTGCGCATGGCAAGTAAATTACGTAGTTCTGGAATTTGTTTGATAATTTCTTCTGGATGAAACTGCTTCATGCTATCGAAGGTCAAATCAACACGCATTTCAGAACCATCATTGCGCACTCGGTTTGGCACGACATAATGTAATTCTGGCGCCAAATCATGCATGACTTTATCAAAATTAGTTTTATTAACATCTAAACGTTGGCGTTCTGCTACCGGGCCAGTCGTTTTACCATGACTAAAGTCGCCCATAACAAGCAATTTTAGTGGCAGCTCCTTTTTCTTCCTGCCTTCATTAGTATCAACATCGAGGGTGATATTGACCCTTGCTTTTGGAATTTCATTTTGAAAACTATCACTCATTTAATGCACTCCTTTTCCTACTTGCTTTGTAAAAACTACACAATTCCTGTTATTAATTTCAATTTCAAACTTATCTGGCGGCATTAAATACTGTTTATTAATCACTTGCAATACAGTAGTTTTTACGGTATTGACAATGATATTATTTTGTGAGTGATAAAATGTTAACAAAAGCTAGTCATTGCCAATATTTGGACAAATAAAAGCATAGAGTAGATCAAGTGAAGCAGATCCACTCTACGCTTTAATATGATGCAAATAAAAATCGAGCAAAAATATTCGAATTAACTGGGAGTGAGTTTGTCTAAAGCAATCGTAGTTACAGAATAGTCTACCGGCAAAATAGGATAAAAATCATACGCTTTACTTAGAAAGCCTATGTTAAATTGCCCTGGAATGAAATTATTTACGATGGTTTTATCACTTTTATTACTGCTCCGATTGATATGCAACTTGGTGCTACTATCTACGGTTAATGAATTATCTTCCTCTGTCAAAGTATTTTTTCTCACCAGATTATATTGGGTATCTTTTACAGTGAGCTTATAAGAATTATTCTCTTTTTGTAGCGCCACGCCTTGAATAATGTCATCATCAAGCTGTAACATGCCATTATGACTCATGTCATCAATCAACGTTCGTTTTTGCCTGGTCTTTAATTTATAAATATTAAAGTCACTATTGCCTGCCAAATAAGGATAATCAATAGTGGAGTCAACATTTTCTGGTTTTTCTGCCATAACGTTGCAGTCATTGCCTCTTCCACTATAAGTCACTGTACTGCCATTTTTTATATTAAGAGTTTCATCACTCCAAGTCCCATAATAACTGGGATCATTGTCAGCACAACCGGGAAAAGTTTGCAATTGTGATCCACCTTCATAAGTCGCACCCTCATCCGCATAAGGAGAACCATAAATCGGCTCGCCATTTTGAGGCACAACCGTTTGCCCTAACTCCTTTAATGCCGCTTCAATTTGAAAATATTTACGATAGCTAATATGGACTTTTTCAGGATGACCACAAAACATTCCCGCATTTTTAACCGCCCATTTTCTAGCCCATTTGTGCCTGCAATAGGCTTACCTGTTTCTTTGGAATACAATCTATTAGAACAATCTACAATTTGAACCAAAACTGGGCGGAAATCACCGGTTAATTTGTATTGCTTCAGAGCATTGCACAAACCGTCTCCTATTAAACTATTAGCATTGTAACTTAAGCTTTGTAAGACAATCATTTCATTGGGTTTGAATTTGACATCAGCAAGGTCATGTTTTTCCAGGCTTGTTATTAACTTTTCAGTCTGGCCAGGGTATGTCATGTCTTTTTCTGGATAGGTTGCGCCTATTAGGGTAAGCAATAATAATTCTGATATTTCAACATCCACTAATTCTGGAACTGGCATGTTTATTTCCGTTTGCATCTGGCTAAAATTCCAATCACGGTCAGGATTCAGAGCATGAAATAATGCCTCTGCATTATCATGCGCAGGGGACTGTATATCCAATCCTATACCAATAGTCATATCACCAGCAGAATCAATATATGTTCTTTTTTTAACATCCTCAACAGATGAGAAAATTTATATAAAGGACTAAAAATAGGAGCATTCATTCCTTTAGCCTTTAATTCTGATAACAATCCCCTGGCACTTAGATCATCAATCCCTTGAGTTTTTCGATACATTCATTAATTGTATTGATATCTTCTGCTGACAATTTAATATTAAGATGCGAAACGGTATTCGCGTTATTTATATTTGGCATAAAAATGTCCCATATAATTTAATATATTAAAAACGAATCGTTGTTCTATATGGACCGGCTATAAACAACCCATTTTTATAAGCCATTAATTCAGAATCATTCGAATTATCCATAATACCAACATTTCGACTATCTGGAGGTATACTCTGTTCCCATAGCAAAGTCCCTCTATTTTTATTCAATGCTGATACTTTGTTCTGATAAGTAAGAACATAAATAACTTTTCCTACAATGATTGGTGAAGAAGCGGGTTGGCATTGGTATCTCCATAATTCTTTCCCAGTATACGCATCAAAAGCATATAGCATCACTGCACCATTCGACAAAAAACCCTATTATCGCTAACTGCCAAAGACCCATTTCTAGGCGAAGATATGGACTTTTTCCATAATATTTTTCCTGTTTCAGTATCTATGGCATATAAATTTTTATAAAAAACGTAGGCTTTACTATCATAAATAACAATATAATTACTGCCGCTCCCTATTCCCTGAGTAGCCCATATTATTTTTCCCGTTTTCATATCTAATGCATAAATTGTATTAAACCAATCACCAAAATAGATATATTTTCCATCTGTTGATACTGGTGATGTCTGAGTATTTTTACCGGGTGCTATAAAACGCCACACAATTTTTTATTTTTCAAATCATAAGCAACTATCGAATTTGATACATTGAAATACAATATGTCATTGTAAGCTAAGGGACTAAAACCACCATGTTTATTATGCTCATTCGAAATTTGCATCACTTTTTTACCTGTTGCAGGATCATATTCTACAACTGATGTACCATCAATCTGATCAGATGTAGCATATAATTTCTCTTTATACAGAAGATTGCCACTACCAAAAAATTGGTTATAAACCTGCCAAGATATTTTTCCAGTATTTATATCAATAACAGTTGGGCCATTTGCAATTATACTGTTGTTATAGCAGATAAGAGATGCTCTACCTGGAACATCAACAGCCCACTTAACTTCATGATTTTTAATCAGCGGTTCTGCAACATACTCCCCAGTCCTAGCAGGATTGCCCCGATCAATTACACAGGAAGGACTACTTAAATAATAAGGATCTATTTCTGCAAACACTCCCTGACTTCCCATTAATAAAATCATCCCACATAAAAATTTTATTCGAATCAATCGCATTTTCGTTCCCTCTTTAATCTTGACAAAAATCCATTTCTTCTTAAGCAATTGTTCCTGTCAATGAATAAGAGGCGCTTATATGTTTTTCTGAATCAGGTTGTAAAAATTTAATACGACCCAACAATCCCTTTCTATCCTTAAGCACTGATGAAGCATAAACAGTGATTATCACCTTTATCAACACAGTGTTTTTGCTGTATTGACATATTTGTTTTTGTAAGCCATAGACATTACACCTCAAAATATGAAGTTTAAGGTTCAGGTGGCAAAAAGTTGTCGCGCTCTGATTAAGCAAAATAAGAGGAAAAGTCCGCTCTATTTTGAGTGTTTTGTGATCGAAGAACGGCTGCAAGATGAGCTTTAAACTTCACATTGGGAGTGTAATCGGCATATAACTTGCACTCACTGATGAGCCAAGAAAGCTGTATCTTTATCCCTGTTAATAAAAACTGATCAATTCACACTAGAGAACCGAGAGAAATGAGATTTTAATTAATTGCTTATAGTAATAATGCCTTAGCAATATCTACTTGAGAAATGCGCAGATGAAGCTGGTGCATACGGTTTAAATAAGTGTTTTCTGATCATCAGTAGATTTTTTTGCTGTGCCTGAAGTGCTTGGTATAAATTTGTCCAAACTGCCACTGCCAAATCAGGCTCCCAAGTCTCAAGATGATACCAAGCCACTTGATCAGCCAATTGCTCTAAAAGTGAAACCGCCAAGTCGCT
Organism: Coxiellaceae bacterium; assembly: GCA_013414725.1. GTDB lineage: Bacteria > Pseudomonadota > Gammaproteobacteria. Next base: position 352,851 of record CP058706.1, read on the forward strand.
ACGTTTATGCTCCATACAAATTTGTGCGATAGCACGTTGTTTTTGCAATTGATCTCGTGGGCCATGAACATTGAGTGCTTGTAAATAGGAAAGCTGATCAGCTAAACGTGGGCTAGCAGCATGTTGTTTCGCTTGCTCAACGTATTGCTGGATATCTAACTCTGCAACTGCAGCTGTCACCGCTGTCGCCACTGTTCCGTTGTTTATCTGCAACAACTCCAAAATCCAACTACGAGTTGCCACTGCAGCAAACGGATCACCATTGGCGTATTGTAGTTCCATTAATAATGGCAAGCGCTTATTTAATCCCATGACGGCTTGGGCGATATAATCTGCCAATGCCTCGTTCCTCATTGTGATTGCTGCATAATAAGCATGATATTGAAGATCTAAATTGACTTGTCCGCCTGGCTCTAAAAATAAAGCCTCGCATTGTTCATAGACTTGTTGCGGTTCATTCTTGGCCAATAGCGCTGTTAATTGGCTTAGACCATTACTACGCAATGGCGGTATTTTGCTACGTAAGTCTTGATGCGCCGGCAATTGCAAATCACCCCAGCGTAAAGCACGCGAAAACATCGCCGCTGCCAACCAATTTTGTTGGCGTTGATAATATTGAATGATTGCGGTTGCTGCAGCATCCAGTTCTTTTGCATAATTAATAGTTGTGCTTGGCAATATAGCTTGTTCTACTGTCGGTGCAGATAGGGTTGACACCGATGCCTGACTTACAGGTTGCTCTGCTGACTTTGTGGATGCGGGTGTCGCTACCGATTGTAACCACTGCTCAAGTATAGGGACACCATTGACCTGGTCAGCAAATAATTGCTGCATGATGTTTTTTAATTCAGCAAGCAACTGATTCAATGCTGTCAATTGTCCAGGCATTATCGTCAATGTAGCAAGATAAGCTGATAAACGTGGGCTGATTAACCATTTTAAAGTATTTACCCNGGACCTCATTTTTTGTGGATGCATTTCTGCACCAAACGTAGCCAATAATACTTTAACAGTTTCTAGTCCTTCGATAAAACCATCAACACCGTTCAGAAAAGCATTGGCTGTCATAAAATAAACTGCCACTCGCAAATCTTTACTTTTATTCAGCAAAATATGGCGGCTTTTTTCTAACACCAACGTGTAATTTACATTGCTAAGCTTTTCCGATTCTTGCTTGACTGCCAGAAATTCATCAGCATAACGTGGGTCTTCCCNCACCTTATTTTCTGACAAGGGCATGATTAATTGTGACAACCATTGACTCATATTTGCCGCTTGCTCCATAATTCAAGTGCTTGCAACAATGACAAATCCATTTTTGCAGCCAACTCCTGTGCAATATCAGCTATGGCTTGGGGTTGTTGTGCAGCAAGAACAACATCATATAACTCTGTTTGCTCACTGTTTCGTTCAATAAAATGTGACAACACTGCATTTGTTAATTGCTTATGATAGACCAATAATGCAGGCGGCACATAAGCATTGCCCGTGCTCCAAAAAGCTGTAATCGAGATTGTTTGTCTGGNTAATACAGATTGAATTAGCTGTAACCAAAACACTACACTGATATGCGCACGAGGACCTGACATAATTGGCAAACGAATTCCGTTGCCAGCCAAATTTGTGTCTTTGATCAACGCTAACAAACGTAAAATAGCGTTAACAAAACTTGTTGGCTGTAACTCAGGATAATTACCGATAAGCTCTTGCCAAAAATCAGCCAAAGTGATTGTTTTCAATCCTTCTAAGCTTATCTCCAATGCCGAGCGCCGCGATAAACTGGTGGTGAGTTGATTTAACCGATTAATCCGGTCGTACAAATCAGGCAAAGTATAATTACGCCAATCAGAACTGCACAAAGCTTCATTCGCCAGAAAATACTCATGATAAAGTGTTGGAACCAACGACTGAAATTCATGCGCCACTGGATGTTCTATTAAACGAAACAACACGAATGGATAAGCGCGGCCACTTTGATCTTGGCTTGCAATACTAGTACCAATCAATGGAAATTTTCCAGCTGGCGCAGTATAAATAAAATGCTGTAATGGCATGCGCAAGAACATGGCCTTCATATCATTCCCATATTGCCGCATCAATTGATGATAAGCATTTTGATACCATTGATCTAACTGGGCAATTTCTGCTTGCACAATACGGTGCTTAATAAATTCCGTATGTAATGGCAATTTACCAATGCCACCCACTAAATCATTAGCACAACAAATCAGGTCAGTTTTGCGTTTTTCCAAACATAGTTTATGACATCGGCTGTTGGTTAAACAAATTAACAGGCAAATTAAATTTTTCCTGCAGCAATTGACGGAACACAGAATTATGATTATCACCACGAATCAAAAAGCTGACTTGATAATTCCGTCGGCCTCCATTCAATGTCCAACTTGCACGGTAAGTATCACCAGGCGCTTGGCTGATATGGGCATGGCTCAACAAACGGAACAATCCCCATGGCCCATTGGCTTGCAATGTATCTGGGCTTAATCCAGCAGCAGCCACTGCTGTTAATTCACTGTTTTGTCCTGCGTCATTTCCTGGCCAAATCATGGATTGCCATAATTGAGGGCCATTGCGGTAACGATAAGTTTGTCCGCCGGCCAGTAAAATAATCTGACTGACACCGGGTGTAGGTTCAGGATAAATTTGAAAATTAAATCCGACCGCACCATTCCCTTGCTTAAACAAACCTTCCGCCAATTGTTTGGCACCTGCTAAAGCATTGAGAAAGTCAGGTGAAAATCCAGCACCCACTCCAAGCCATTGTTGTTCATGCCAACCGGTTGCATCTTGATATAAATAAGGCCCTAAATTGGAATCAATAAAAGCCCAAAGTGTGCCAGTTTTTGGTTGCATAAAACTGATTAAATCACCCATTGCAACATCATCCATAGCTCCAGTCGCAAATGGGAATTTGCCGGCAATGTTTTGTTGATATGAATTGTAGACCTGTGCTTGCCATTGCTTTTGCAAGCCGTGGGTCGCACTGAATAAAATACTGCGCCATGTTTCACGCACTGGTTGCAATAAATAATTTTNTACCGCATCTCTGGCAGCATCATTATCAACTGGCGTGACTAATGAATTAATAGTCATTGCTGTCTTATATAACTTGGCATCATTACCACTGCCCGACAAAATTTGGGAAGCATATTGTTGCGCATCACGCTGCTGATCAGAGCCACTGCTCAACCGCTGTAAATCACCCTGCATTTGTAGCACAGCTGCTAAATAATTTTTGATGGCTTCATTNNAGGTTTTGTTTTTCACTGGTGCAATTAATTGGCGTAATTGCTCAAAAGGCACTTTCAATTCAGGCACATACTTAGTATCTTCCCCTGGTACTTCCGTATTCAATGCCACCGCTTGTAACAATCTAACCAGTGGCCCTTTTTCATCAGCCAACAATGGCAATTGACTATTGGCTGATTCCAATGAACTAAACTGCGTGACACGAACTGAGTTTAAAAATTCAAACCAAGTTTTAGCATAATCAGTAAAATAACGCTGCCGTAACTCAGCCGTTAATTGCGCCGACATGGCAGCCGATTGTACATTGGCTTTTGCCGTTGTCGCTTTAACATCGCTTAATTCATTAATCGGTACATCAATGACCCAATCACCTTGGCTAGCATTTGCAATCAATGCAGTCATTGTTGGTTGGACATACTCATGCCAACCTTTGACGGTGTACATTGCTGGCACATGATAGTCACTGTGTAATAAATTCGCGCCATTGCCAGTTAACAAATCATGCAACGTCACAGCAGGAAATGCAGCAACACCTGAGCTCTGTAATTGCGCATAAAGATTATTGGCGTTGGTGGGCGAATATAATTGTCGCCGTGCTGTCACCACCAAATCTGCTTCGATTGGCCAGGGCTTTAAATTAACGCTGTTAAGCAACGGATTATGGGCTTGCAACTGCGTCAAGAATACCCGCACTAAACCAATATAGTTTTGCAAATCACTCGCTTGCACATATTGTTCACGAGCTGCTCCTAACACAGCTTTGGTCCATGCTTGCCCTAAAGAAGGTGCTTCTGCTGGCGAGACCCGCGCAGGGTATGCCAACATTAAATAATCTTTAAGTGTAGTGTAATAGGCCCCACGTATTTTTTCTTGTTCTTCATTGGTCAAAATAGGCCATTGATTACTATAGGTTTGCAATTGCTGTTCTAATTGTCCTTTAATCGGTTGCATGAACATCAATTTCATAGTCGCCACCAACATGTCTTGCAGTGGCTCGATTTGTTTATTGCCCCGATAAAGGCCTAAACGTAAATGCAATGGCACATGCTCACGATAATCTACCAATGATTGATAATATTCATAAGAATCTGACAATACTGGCATGACTTGTTTTGGATCAATCGAATTGCTTGCAAAGCTGTCTGTCATTTGATTAGCAACGCTAATGCCGCGATGCAATAGCATGACATTACTGGTAAACGAAGCGCTATAAAGCATTAAAGCCGCCAGACTAGCGATACCTGCACTAACGATGGTGGCTGATTTAAACCAATGTTGCCAACGTAGCCGTTGCTTAGTTTTGGCTGCCATATCGCGGCAAGGAAAAATGACTTTACTAAATAAATCTTTGATAAAATAACTTTTATGCACTAACGCTGCATCAGCTTTTTCCGGTGCTTCCACATAACCAAAAGCCGTACGCATTTCTCCCACTAAACGTGCAATCGGTGTGCCTTCTTGGGTACCACTGGTAAAATAAATACCAACAAAACGTGGAGTTTCCTGATAAGGATTTTCTTTAAACAGCATTTTAATAAATTCAAATATCCGTGGCATGGTCGCTTGATATTGCTCAGGAAAATCATAGATCCGCGCCTTACGCTGTGGATTGCGTTCAACGGCCATGATAGGAAATCGTATTTGAGTTAATTTAGCATAGAGCTGCGACAATCGTGTTTCAAGCAACTTCATTTGTGCAGGATAAGGCATTTGTTCTATGTCATGTAAACTCATGCCCCATACTTGGGCCCGCTCTTGTTCGCTTAAACCAGTATAAAATTCATTAAATCCTTGCAATAAATCACACTTTGTAAAAGTTAAATAGACGGGGAACACAAACCCAAGTTGTTGATGCAATTCTTCGATGCGCTCACGGATCACTTTAACATGCCATAATAATCCTTCCGCATCTGAAGTCAGAATGTCAACCAAACTCATAGCGACAATAATGCCGTTGATAGGCAATCGTGGTCGATGTTTTTNTAACATCGACAAAAATGCTCGCCATTCAGGTTGATCATCGTCTTCGGTGGTGTAACGCCCAGCCGTGTCTAATATAACTGCTTCATCTGCAAACCACCAATCACAATTGCGAGTACCACCAAAACCTTTGACTTGCAATTCATCTTGATTAGCAAATGGAAAATGCAAACCGGAATTCCGTAATAAAGTACTTTTACCGGCGGCTGAAGGGCCAATAATCATATACCAAGGCAAAGCGTATAAAGCAGCATTACCGCGATATTTCACTCCCAACTCAGAAGATTTCAAGGCAGCAATCGCATCGGCCATTTTTTCTTTCAATAATTCAATTTCTAATTGACGGCCTGCTGATTGTTCGTCTTGTCCTTGAATTTNTTGCTGCAACTGTCCACCACGCAATTGCGCCCATAGTCGCCGTATCAATATTGCCATACCAAACAGCAATAACACTACGCCAATCAAGATTAATCGATACATGGGCTGTGTGATGCCTACATAAGGGCCAGCAAACCAAATCAATATGGCAATAGCCAAAATACCTAAAATACTAGCACCCAATTTATTGCCAAAAATTGACGAATTAAACTCATTATCTCAATCATGATTGCCTCCTTGCTCTGCTGGTTCTGTTGTTTCTTCGGACGATGTCACATTGATGGCAGCAGGAGCGATTAAAGTTGCTTTGGAAAGTTGTTCAAGTAATTGGTCGTGGCTGCGCTGAATGGCTGCCACAGTTTTATTCGCTTGATGCTCAATGGCTACGGTGTAGCCTAAGTAAATTAAAAAAATCACAGCAGCTGTCACACTTGCAAGCACCCAGTATGGCAGTTTGGTGCCGACTTTGGTCGCAACACTAAGTTGCGGCAAACCAGAGGGTGACAAACGAGCATCAACGCTGCCCCGCACTAATTCAATTTGATTGCGTAAATCTACTTGTAATGCTAGCCATTGTTCTAAATGGCGTTGCCGATACTTGCCTTCAAAGCCTAACTGTAGACATAAATAAAACACTTCCAAGACATCAATATTAGCTTGCGCATTGTGACGAACTTCACTTAAACGGTTAAAAAATCCTTCACCGGCCAAGTGTTCACCGAAAAACTCTACTTGCAAAGTTTTGCCCATCCATTCCATGCGCCGGTTCCATCCTGAAGTCAGGACTAATTCATCCAATAAAGCTAACAACGCATATTTTGCCTGCTCTACTTGCGTCAAAGGCACTTTGAATTCAATCGCTTGACGCTCCATTTGGGTCAATGACTGATAAATTTGTTCCCGTAAATTCTCAGGAATTTTATTTAGTTTTTCTGGTTGGCGTAATTGGCACACTATTTGCAATAGTGGTCCACAACATTCCAGCAATAAATTGGTTTGTAATGGCTGATGGGTCATTGCTTAATCCTTTTTAATTCCTAATGGTAACTACTTGCCCCTAGAAACAGACGTCCACTTTTGGCCCAATTTTAACGATTGCTCAAATACCTATGTAAGCTCCGCTTTTCCTTTGAAAAATCGTTAAAATTCCGCTCAAAATTGAACATCCCAGCTAGGAGGTGAGTAGACGCTCCTAATGTTAATAAACTTAATGTTCGCCAGTATCATTGAGTAATGATGAAGCGATTCAATAGCCGAAATAACATGCTTCGTTGCTGCGCTCCCTCCTCGTCATCCCGCGGCGAAGACCGCGGGATCCATCAGGCAACACGCACTCCATCAAATAGCCCTGGTTCTCGCGGTCTTCGCCGCGGGATGATGAGATTTATTTTTACACCTGCAGCGAAATACTTGATCTTGACACCAATAACAAGCTTCTAGTTTTTACGCCATTGCTTTCGAACTCGCTGATTTATCTTACATAAAAATTCGTAGGGATACTTCAGCTCGTAATGACAGCGCCTCATCCAGAATCTCCTATCTATCATCTTGACTGTAATAGTTACTCAGTCATCTGGCCCTATTTATTCAACTCCTCTCACACTATCCAACACAAACATCCGGTTTCAATATTCTTTATTCCTGCACTGTCACCAACTCAATCACTGCTTGATTAAAATGATACGGCACAAAAATCCGCAGACTTCGCTCTGTCTTAATTTGTTCCCAAAATTCGCCCGAAGGTTCTAAATAAAAATATTCGTAACCACTTTTAATTGCCAATTTACTCGGCGGCCGTTGGGTATAACCTAAACGTACACCAGGCATTGCCGACGTGACGATATTTTCTAACATAGAGCTGCTAGCAACTTTCGCTTGACGCCCAAATTGAGTGATCCATTCAGGATCATCAGATAAATACATGACTGCCAAGAAGAAACGTTGCGTATTTAAAATACTGCTATCAATGACTTCAGCGACATAGACTGTATCACTCTCTTTGCGTAGTTTTACAGGCGCCATATGAGTTGGCATGACAGCATCCAATAGCTTCGTCAAAATTTGATTTAATTGAGAAAACACTGNTGTTAAATCAGTATGTTGATAAACTGGCAGTTGCATCACTTGCCATTCATTACTGAAAGTACATAAAGTACCGGTTAGATCGAGTAGACAATTAAATAATTGCTGCGGATGCCAATTAGCTTGTTGCATACATTGCGATAAAATCGGATAAATACGATTAAAAGTTTGCAGCAATAAAAAATGTTCTAAATTATGGTGCCCAAATTCGCTGGCATCGCCTTTGACTTGTTGTCTTCGCTCTGTCAGCACACGAATTTTACCCGCCAGTTNTTCTAAGGTTTCGCGCAAAAGTTCCAACAAATAACGGCTGGCTTGCAATTTTAATACAGTGGGCACAAAACTAGTAACCAGTTGATAACCAGAATNCCCTTTATTTATTACTTCTGCAATTTTTAACGCAAAAAAACCATCACGAGGCTGTTCACCATAACGCAAAGTTAAATTCAGCTGTCCAAATAAAACTTCACGCCGTCGATTATGATCAAATTGGTCTGTAATATCTTGATATTCAGCGCGCCATGTAGCCATTTGCCCAGCATTTTCATAACCTTTGATGCCAGTAGCTAACTGGTTGGTCGCTAAACATAAGTAAATAGGCAAAGGTTCATGCACATTGGCAGGCAATTCACAACTTAAAGAATCACCTTGAGCAACCTCATAACTGACTAGTTGACCATTGGGAAATACGGCCATGCAACGGCTGATATAGAAACGGCGATTGGCCAAAGCTGATTCATCTACCACCAATGTCTCTAGACCCCAAGNCAAAGGCGCAACCATTTGTTGGCGTAAACGCGCCTGTTGTTCTAGACTAGTTTCCCATTGTTGAAAATGTTGTTGGCCCAATAAAATCCCTTCGACCCAAAGTACCTTGCGTAATGTCATCGCCGTTTCCTTGTTCGGTTATTTAATGCTGACTCGATTGCCTTTTAAGCTCACCGTCACCGTGGAACCACCAATATGCCGGCCAATTCGTTTGACAGCCCGCCATTTACCACCGGATGGATGACGATAAACTGCTAAAACACCCACATAAGCAGCTTCTTTATTTCGCGTCATTTTCACATTGAGATGGCTGTTGGGTGGAATAGTCACTTCGCGCCGGCTAAGAATAGAACCAGCGAGTGCTTCCCTGTCGTGCTGCCATAATTCTTGGAAAGTGGCTTGTTTGAATGATTGATCATCACGTAATTGATAAATCACCACCATTACAGGCAAAGATCGGTTTTGTGGATCAGGATTCAGTTGTTTTGCTGAATTTAATTTCACTTGTAATGTTGGTGCACTACAGCCTGCTAATACCAAAGTAAAAATAAATAACGCAATGTAACGGCATTTAAACATTAGTTTTCTCCTTACAATTTTTTCCTTCAAAGGAAACTGTTCTCGTTTTAGCGGAGACAGCTGTTTCCCTTACTTGTATATAAGTATCAACAAATCCGGGCACGATCAGTTTTTGATAGCGTAACTGTTGATTGGCCTTTAAATTCTGCCAGGACTGCTGTTCGCCTGATTTCAACAGGCCAGACAACCGAGACTTGAGTGGGCCATTAGAATGCAACTGCCCAGCCAATGTATTGATGGTCTGTAATGCAATCCCATCCAATGCTGCCATCAACGCCAATTGATGCTGCGCCAAACAAGCAAAGAGTTGTTGCATTTGGCCAATCCCGACATCTCCCTGCAACAACCATTGCTGCAAGCTGCTTGCCAAATCCTCTGTTTGTAACAAATGGTCCAAGCCTGGGAACACACGGGCCGTGCTCAAACCAAACTCCGTGGCAAAACGCTTCTGTCCCTCAATCAACTGAGCTAAGCCGTTGATCAATACCGCAGTAGCATCAGTGGTTTTCACATTTTTGGTTGTTTGGGCCTTTGCTGGTTTGGTCATTATTTACTCCTCAAAAACTGTTTGCCCAGACGCCTCATCTCCTGTTATTCGTCTGTGACACCACAAAGTGTAACTAACTCATTCTATGGAAAAAATACCGTAAAAATTACTGTATTGATGTGGGAGGGTATTTGTGATAGAGGTGACCAAAAAGCAAAAATAAACCTTTTTAGGGGTCAGAAAGCATTATTGCAAGGAAATTTAATTTTGCCCCCTGCAGAGTAATTTTTGTGCAGCAGCTTTCATATTAATGTTTTGTTAAGGTTCAGCGGTTACACTTTCCTCATCTGACCATTAGGAAAAGCTATAACTAGAGTGCGTAATCATGCTGACATTTGCCGACACCATTTTAAATTTATTGATCCAATATAAAATTATACTCAGAAAACATTTGGAGCACGCCGAATGGAGCAAGCGAATTGAGGACCTAGGCTTAAAGCGGAAGTCTCTACGATATACCGATGAAGTGGCGCTCTACCACAAGGCCCAGGCTGTGATGGCAGACCTTAAAACCAGGCTGAGCAAAGAAGCTAACACCGCTAGCTGGTATTCCGGCACCGACGAATTCTATCAGCACCTTAAAGACTTATTAGACCACTACCTGGTTGAAAATGGTCAAGTGATCCATACCTCGCAGAAAGCTTCACGGGCAATGATTGATGCTATCCAGCTAATGCGCTATCCGAATAGTAAGCAACTGCCACAAACCCTACAAAAATTAGACAAATGCGGTCATACCATTGCTAAATATGGTACTCGAGAACAACAAGAAATCTTCAGTAAGGCATTGAAAAACTTCCAAACCAATGACGTCAATTTATTTACCCCGCTCATTAATAACTTTGAGAAATATCTGACCCAATTTGCCTCACTGTTTATTGAAGAAGAAACTGTTAAAACATAAACCTCTTATTTTACTGATGGTTGAATTAATCGCTTACTAGCCCCCTTGTCATGCCGCGGCTTGACCATGTGATCCATCATGCGACGCACGGACTCCAATAGAACACCCCTGGTTCCCGCGCTCAAGCTCCGGGATGACAGGATTTATTATCAAATTTTTACGTCATTTCTGTTGCTTACGAGATGATAATAAAACTTTTATAGCCATGACAGGAAAATCAGGAATAGCCCCACCCACACAAATTTAAGCCCTATTTAAGCTTTTTGGTTATAATAGCCTTAACCATAACTTTTATAGGACGAGCTTATGAATGATGCCAAATTGATCGGTGGTATATTATTGATTGTCGGCACCGCCATTGGNGGTGGTATGCTGGCCCTTCCCGTCGCCACTGCTCAAATGGGCTTTATAAATTCTTCTATTTTCTTGCTCGTCAGTTGGCTGATCATGACGGTCAGCGCATTACTGATTTTAGAGGTCAACCTCTGGCTGCCTCGTAATAGCAATATTATTTCAATGGCGAAGGCCACTCTTGGAAAATACGGCGCTTTAACTGCTTGGATATTCTATCTCTTACTGTTCTACTCCTTGGTCACCGCTTATATTGCTGGTGGTGGTGATTTTTTACATACGTTACTATCAGGCTTAAACATTCATCTTTCTAACTGGACCAGCTCACTACTATTTTCACTGGTGCTGGGCTTTATCGTTTATAAAGGCATCCAGACGGTTGATTATGTGAATCGCGGCCTTATGTTTGGTAAATTGGCAGCCTATTTGGTATTAGTTGCCATCGTATTGTTTTTTATTTCACCCGCCAAACTGAGCGGTGGCCATATGAAATATATTACTACCAGCGTGACGGTCATGGTCACTTCGTTTGGTTTTGCCAATATTATTCCTAGCTTGCGTAGCTATTTTAATGATGATGTTCATAAATTACGCCGTGCCGTCATTATCGGCAGCTTAATTCCATTGACTTGTTATATTATTTGGGACCTAGCAATCATGGGAGTGATTGGCAATAACCACTTAATAGATATGTTAAAATCTGGCCATTCTACAGGTATGATGGTCAGCACATTGAGTGACATCATTAATAATAGTTATATTACTTTACTAGTAAAAATATTTACCTCCATTTGCTTGGCCACTTCGTTTTTAGGCGTGTCTTTAAGCTTATCAGACTTCTTATCAGATGGTTTGAAAGTACCCAAAGCGGGCAAAGGCAATTTAATTATCTACGCCGCTACTTTCTTGCCACCTATTGCAATTGTGCTTGTATATCCAGCCATTTTTATTAAGGCCCTGAGTTATGCTGGGATTTATTGCATGGTCTTGCTAGTTATTTTACCCGCCTTGATGACATGGCAAGGCCGTTATCGGAAACAATTGGCTGATGGGCCTGAGCAAGTTGCCGGTGGCAAATTAATGCTAATTTTACTGATGGTATCAGCCATATTAATTGCGATATCTGGACTACTTGAAAATCTTTACTCCTAGTTTTCTTTTTATCATGGGGCTGCATCATTATCATTGCGTTCCTCTAGCATTGGACAAGGTGGAACCAACGGGCCCCTTTCTGTATTTATATTAATTACCTTCTCATCAAGAAGACATTGCCAGACGTCTCTGTAAACAACATGCGTCATTTCGCCGACCGCATAAAAATCCAAACAAACACTATCAACGGCAGCGCCACATTTCACTAATTTTGCCACCAATTCTTCGTTGTCATTTAAAATGGCATAATAGATAGCAAAATGTTTCTCACCATCTTCAGAATAATGCCAATGATTTAAATTGAGAGATATTCTCTTGTCGACCAGAGCATTCAATAAACTCAATGCCTCTGTTGGTGCATGATAAGCGGCCTCTAAAATGTGCCTTTCCAATTTATTAACGTCTTTTGGGTCAAAAGTCCTTTTCAACCAAAAAGTTGTTAAAGGTATTTGTCATTGTTAACTCGACTAGGTTTATCTGAAATAGCATAGAGTATAGTGATAATTATTGATAGTTTTATTAAGGTAGACTTAAAATCGACAGCAAACCCTAGCGACCCTGACCACGATAAATTGTGATGACTGGAACTGAAGCATTCAATCTAGTTTTAATCATAATGGCGCCTGATTCAGCCGTAGTCATGACCTTAGCTCCCAATCGTTGCCAATTGGCCAATACCTCAGCTGATGGAAAATGAAACCGGTTTAAATAAGCAACTGAGTAAAAGACATATCGGGGATGGATCATGGCATTGAGTGCTGGCACCTCTGTTTTACTATTACCATGGCCCGGCGTTATCAACAAATCAGCAGGCAATAAGTCTGCTTTATGCATCTGCAACCAAACAGCTTGTGATTTGTTTAATTCGCCTAATATCAACCATGTTTGTTGTCCTGCCTTTATTTGTAAAATACAAGGCGCAATGCCAGCTTGCACCATCGGCAAAAATTGATAATTCACTCCTTCCCAAGTCCAGCCCAATGATTGCTGACAATAATTGTTTTTTTGCAAAGCCGTATTACTCAAATAATGTTTTATTTTAACTGCCTTAAACCGCTGCTCAAACGAAACATCAGGCCTTAAAATCCGGTGATTATCAATCCAAACATCAACTTGGTTTAAACCACTAGACAACAAAANAGGCTCAATCGTGGTTGCAATCAGATCAAGCCCTGAACCATGTCGTATTCCTGCGGTATACAACAATATATGATGACGCGTGCGAACCACCATTGCAGTAGCGTCACCGACATCTAGCAATGTCATCCACACTTCATTGTCAATAGGGGCACTTGGCTTCCAAATAAATAACGGCAATAACCACACTATGCCCAACCATCTTGTTGGCATACCGCGTGGAGCAAGCAATAATAAAATACCAATATAGGAAAAAATAAAAACCATGATGCTAGGTGCTGCAGGATACCATTGTAACCAAGATTCTGCTGCAATCCATTCTAGTATATGCCACATCAAAGCCAAGGCAGACACGGCCAATTGTAATAGACATCCTGCAAACAACGGAAAAATAGGTGTCAAATCAGTACCAATTAAACTCAAAGGCAGCACAATAAAACCGACCCAAGGAATCGCAATACTATTAGCAATAATCCCTGCTATGGGAATTTGATGAAAAATAANTACAGACAATGGTAGTAATCCTACAGCAACAATCCACTGCAATTTACTCCATTGCCATAGACCGCTACCCGCTGCCATACGACCATAATGCGCATATAAAATTGTTCCCACGGCACCAAATGACAACCAAAAACTCATTTCCATCACTGATCGTGGCTGCAAAATTAAGATGACCAGCATTGCCAACATAAATGCTTGCCACGGCGGCAACCGACGTCGCCATAATAAACTCATTAGAAACACAGCCAACATAATAACTGCCCGCACAGTGGGCAATGCAAATCCAGCCAAAGCGCTATAAATAATAGCCGAAAGCAAACCTGCTATAGCAGCCGCTTGCTGCGCTGGCAACCACAACATGGCTGCTGGCCAACGGCGCCATAAAAATTCATCAACCACATGACAGANACCGGCAACAAATCCAATGTGTAATCCAGCAATGGCCATTAAATGATTAGTGCCTGTACCACGCATTGTTTGCCATTGAGATTCCGTAATTTGATCGCGCACGCCAACGGCCAACGCTGTAATCAATCCAATCATAGAATTATTCGGCAGTTGCCGTTCAATTTGTTGCGCTAAATATTGGCGCACCCGCGTTAATGGCGCACGCCAAAAAGAATCATCTATTAATTGATTGGTGCTCGCCCGTATCACATAACCTGTTGCTTGAATGCCATGTGCAAATAACCATTCTGTTTGAGAAANACCATAAGGATTGCTCACTCCATGAGGGGGTTTTAATTTGACTTGCAAACGCCAACGCTGTCCAGGTGCTAATACAGGACTATATCCAGGCCAAACTAAACGTAATTTGTAAATTGCCGTTGCTTCCGCTATTTGCCTTGTTTTTAATTCAAAACGTTTACCGTAATTTAATTGTTCTGGCAGTGAAACAATATCACCTACCACGGTGACTACTTGAGCCAATGCGGTATCAGGCAAATGCGTTTTTAATTGCGAATCAATATTACAATGGGCCAAACTAAAGCCCAATAATATGACTAATAATCCTTTGCTCCAAGATGGCAACCATCGGTTATAGCACAAGACAATACATCCACATAACCACAACCCTGGTAATGGTATTGCTTGTCTAGCCCACCATAAACTGCAAATGCCTATTAATAAGGCCAATGTGAACAAACGCATGAAATGCTCTTATACTGTAAAATGCACAAGAGCATAAATGATTCGAATGTAATTTAAATACCGTTGTTGTTTTTATCAGGTTATTTTTAAGATCGCGCCAGAGAAGTGGATGTCATTGCGAGAAACATAGCGGGAAGTAATGCAGCAACCTAAACTCCAATTGCTTCGGAGCATCGCTCCTCGCAATCTGATGTACCCCAGGAATTTTTATGTGCGTAGTTGCATTAATTGCTTACTAGCCATCCTCGTCATCGTGCGGCGAAGACCGCTGGATCCATCAGGCAATACGCACTCCATCGAAAAGCCCTGATCCCGCGGTCTTCGCCGCGGATAACGGTATTTATTTTTACACTGCAGCAAAATGCTTAATCTTGACAGCAATAACAAGCTGCTAGTTTTTACGCCATTGCTTTCGAACTCGCTGATTTGTCTTACATAAAAATTCCTGGAGATACATCAGATCGCAATGACGAGCATTAAGTTTTTCCCTAGTATAGGTAATTCATATCAATCTACTCACTTTGATTGAACTGGAATAAAATAACGTTGCATATTATAGAAAATCAGTAACATGGTCAGAATACAAATTAATGCAAACCAAAGCGGCAACATCACATTAATGCCAATCAGAAAACCACCACACATGGCAGCAATCGCCCACATGATTTGCACAATCACAAAACAAGCGCCCATGACTTTGCCTTGAGCAGAGCCAGAAACAGCGTCAGAATATAATGCCGTAATCACGCTATAAATAATGACATCTCCCCTGCAATTGGTGCTGCAAATACCCATAATAGCCAACGCCATTGGACGTGTTCGTGGAACAAAGTAATAATTACACTCCCAAATAATCCGAATAATATGGCGTAGGCTGAATAGCGAACTAAGGCTAATACATCCAAATATCGGCGCAACCACCGCACACCAATGCTAGCAGCCAACGCCAAAAATACGGCAACCATCGCAATAAAAGCGCCTATTTCCTTGCCTGAGGCGTGATAATCCTGTTTTAGGATTGGGCCAATGAATTGATAGTAAGTACTCCAACTCAATTGAACCAAAGCTAATAATAAAGAGACCCGTAACACGACTGGATTACATAATACTTCACGTATGGCGGCCAATAGCGATACTTTTGCTTGCTTTGTAGTGGCGCAGTTTCTTTGATCCAAAAATTGACATAGCCACAGCAATAAGCGCCAAAACTGTAGCAATCCAAAAAGGCAATGAGAAACTCAAATGAGCAGACCATGGCCCTTGCACAAATTGCCCGCCCAATAATGGCCCCAAAAAGCCCCCGATGAAATCGCAAATTGAAGGTAACCCATGTAAAGAATTTTGTCTTTGCCTTGGGTGATATCTCCCACCATGGCCTGAGCTATCGGATCCATTCGTGAACATAGCCCACCAATCACCCCGCCTACTATCAGCCACAAAAGATGGCCCGTGATAATCCCCAATCCAGAAAAAAAGCAAAGCTGAGACTACCAATTGAACTCACTAAAATTATAGTCTTACGACCGATATGATCGGAACATAGACTTAAGATAGGCGCAGAAATAATAGTGGCGATCAAATAAATGGAAATACAGACCCCGTACCAATAGCTTCGTTGCACCATACTGGCATCAACCGCAAATAAACGCGAGCCAATATCATAAAATGCTAAGGTAAATACAGGATAACGTACGGTATAAGCAATTAAATCTAAAAACATCACACCGAAAAGTGGTATTAACAGCCGATTTTTCATTATAATGTTGTCCCTTAATTGGTATTGTTAGAATATGGTTATATCGGCATTAACAAATACATCTGCCTGGCAAGCATTAACAGCACATCAACAAAGCATGCTGAACGTGCACATGCGCACGTTATTTGCCAGTAATGCGCAACGTTTCCACCATTTTAGTCTGTCCGCTGCTGGCTTGCTACTCGATTACTCNAAAAACCGCATCACCCAAACTACACTTGAATTGCTAGCTGATTTGGCTAATAGCGCCAATTTGTCACAACAAATCAATGCCTTATTCAACGGTGACTTGCTCAACCAAAGTGAACGCCGCCCTGCACTGCATACTGCACTGCGCCATATCGGCAATGACCCTATTCGCGTCAATGGCAAAAATATTTTGCCAGAAATTCGGGCTTGTCAGGCTCAAATGCAAACCATCAGCGAGAAAATCCGCCAAGGTGAATGGCGGGGTTTTAGCAATTTGCCCATGACCGATATCGTCAATATTGGCATTGGTGGCTCAGAGCTAGGCCCTGCATTGATCACTCAAGCACTCGAAGCCTATGCAGAATCTAAACTACGCTGCCATTTCATTTCTAATGTTGATGCTACACCCACTACAAGCTTGCTAGCGAAATTAAACCCTGCCACCACTTTATTTATTATTTCTTCAAAATCGTTTAATACCACGGAAACGCTTTATAACGCCAAGACCGCGCAAGAGTGGTTGCAAGCTGCAGCCGGTGGACGCAGTATTGACGCTCATTTATTGGCCGTCACAGCCAATCCCCAGCGCGCTGTTGCCTATGGCATTCCTGCAGACCATGTATTACCGTTGTGGGATTGGGTTGGTGGCCGCTATTCATTATGGTCGGCGGTGGGACTGCCCATTGTGTTAATGCTAGGAATGAAAAATTTTCAGGATTTATTGGCAGGTGCGACAGCTATGGATCAGCATTTCCGCAGCGCACCATTATTGCAAAATATGCCTGTGATTTTAGCATTATTAAGCATTTGGTATGTGAANTTTTTTCATGCCCAGACCCAGGCCATTATTCCATACGAACAGACCCTGGCATTACTGCCTGCTTATTTACAACAAGCCCATATGGAAAGCCAAGGCAAACAGGTACGGCAGGATGGCACACCGGTTGATTATGCGACAGGGCCAGTGATTTGGGGCGGTGTAGGCACAAATGGCCAACATGCATTTTTACAATTATTACACCAAGGAACTCATTTAATTCCCGTCGATTTCTTGGTCGGCACTAGTGGGCATCATAATTTAGCACACCACCATGATCTGCTTTTTGCGAGCTGTTTAAGCCAAAGCCAAGCGTTGATGCAAGGCAAAGATCTTGACGCTGTGCTAGCAGAATTGCATGACAAAGGTTACTCTCATGAAATAGCACAACAATTAGCGCCCCATTTAACAATTCCAGGCAATCATCCTTGTAATACACTGGTTTACGAAAAGCTAACACCCCACACTCTCGGGGCATTGATCGCATTGTATGAACATAAAATCTTTTCTCAAGCAGCGATCTGGGGAATTAATTGTTTTGATCAATGGGGCGTGGAATTGGGCAAGCAATTGGCGGGACATTTATTGTCTGACATTCAAAGCCAACGCATTGCACCTCATTATGATGCTTCCACGAGCGGATTACTCAAATACTTTTTGACGAAAAAAATAGTTAAACTCATGAGCATAATAAACTTAAAAGCTTGGCACCCCGAAAGCTGGCAGCAAAATCCTATNTATCAGCCGATTGTTTACACGCACCCCAATGAAGTGGAATACGTCATGCAAGAACTGCAGCGATTGCCTCCTCTGGTGACCACTTTGGAAATTGAAGCATTAAAACAACAATTGGCGAGTGCAACACGAGGGGAACGTTTTATTTTACAAGGCGGTGATTGTGCTGAAACCTTTGCTGAATGTAATGAAGCCATCATTACCAATAAATTACGCATCTTGTTACAAATGAGCTTGATTTTAATTCATGGGCTTGANAAACCCATTACACGCATTGGCCGTATGGCAGGGCAATATGCCAAACCACGATCACAAGAAATGGAAACCATTGGCCAAGTAAGCCTGCCAAGTTATCGTGGTGATTTAATCAATGGCCCTGAATTTAGCGTGGAAGCACGCATGCCAGATCCATGGCGAATGTTACAAGGCCATTATTTTTCTGCACTGACATTAAATTTCATTCGCGCGTTAACAGCGAGTGGGTTTGCTGATTTATGCAATGCTGAACACTGGGAGCTGGAATTTGCAAAACATGCACAAACCGCTAATGAATATCATCAAATTGCTAATTCCTTGCATAAAGCATTACGTTTTATCAATTCCATTGGTGGCTTGCCAGAAACGTTGCGCCGCATTGAATTTTATACAAGCCATGAAGCCTTACATTTACCTTATGAACAAGCCATGACGCGTGAAACTGCTGCTGGGCAATGGTATAACTTAAGCACCCATTTTCCTTGGATTGGCGCGCGTTCCGCTTTTCCTGATAGTGCGCATATTGAATATGTGCGCGGTATTCGCAATCCTATTGCTTGCAAAGTTGGGCTGAAACAAACAGCACAAACATTAACGGAATTAATTGAAATTTTAAATCCTGATAATGAAGCCGGCCGACTGACGTTAATCCACCGTTTTGGTGCAGATAAAATTGCTGATGCATTACCTCCACTTTTAGAAGCCGTGNNAAAAACAGGTATCCACGTTTTATGGTTAGCTGATCCCATGCATGGCAATACCATTAGCACACCCGAAGGTTATAAAACCCGCAGTTTTGACGCCATTTTGGCTGAGCTACGACAAGCATTCATTATTCACAAACAATTAGGTGGGCATTTAGGTGGTGTCCATTTTGAATTGACCGGTGAAAACGTGACCGAATGTATCGGCGGCGCCCGTGGTTTGAGCAGTGCCGATTTAAAACAAGACTATCGTACTTTGGTTGACCCGCGTTTAAATTACGAACAAGCATTAGAAATGGCAATATTAGTCGCCAAAAATGCT
Source organism: Coxiellaceae bacterium (assembly GCA_013414725.1). Lineage (GTDB taxonomy): Bacteria > Pseudomonadota > Gammaproteobacteria. The sequence goes on from CP058706.1 coordinate 372,430, forward strand.
TAATAAAAGGACTGTATCATGATCACCCATTTTCCTGATCGCATGCGTTATTGCCAAAACCCTACTGCGATCAAATTATTTAATATCATGCTACGCAAACAATCCAATTTATCAGTCGCATTAGATGTAACTCGGCAAGAAGAATTGTTGCGCCTAGCAGACAATTTAGGCCCCACTATTTGCGTACTCAANACCCATATTGATATCCTGGAAGATTTCACTCCACAAACTGCAATTGAATTNAAAAAATTAGCTGACCGCCATGANTTTTTAATTTTTGAAGACCGCAAATTTGCTGACATTGGCAATACTGTAGCATTGCAATATGGTAAAGGCATTTATCATATCGCCGATTGGTCACACATCACGAATGCCCATACTGTGCCAGGCCCTGGCATTATTGCCGGTTTGNNAAAAATTGGTTTGCCTAAAGGCAATGGTTTATTGTTGCTTGCAGAAATGAGCTCTCAAGGCAGTTTGGCCACTGGCATTTATACTCAGCAAACACTGGCCATGGCCCAAGAAAACCCTGATTTTGTGATTGGTTTTGTCACTCAACATCGTTTATTAGAAGAACCCAATTTTATCAATTTCACTCCTGGTATCAAATTCGCAGCCGGTGGCGATGCCTTAGGCCAAAGTTATATCACACCGGAAGACGCCATTTTAAAGAACCACACGGACGTTATTATTGTCGGCCGCGGAATTTATGAGCATGACACACCGATTGCTGAAGCCAANAAATATCAAAAAGCAGGCTGGGAAGCTTATTTGGCGCTTAGATCAAACAATTAAAATGTAAAAAAATTCGGTTTGTTCGACAGCATTATTTTTTATCATAGTAACTCATGAAGAAATCGCCATGAACTATTTCTTAGGGTGAGTCAAACTGTACAATTTGGCAGTGACGAAACAAACTATCAATAAAACAAGCATCGTATAAACTGCTAATGGCTGATGCTGAAAAGTATAATATTCCAACAATATAAACATCACCAAACAAAGTACCAACGACAAAATTACCAGTGATTTTTTTGCACCTGTTTGCGCCAATATCTTCAGGTGGCCAGCATTGACAGCTGCATAAATTAGCAAGAATGCACCACTTCCCATCATAGCAACACCTGCCAAGTCAAAACAAAGAATAAATAGAACCACCAAAANACTAGTTATAAATAAACCTCCCGTTGCACCACGCCATTCTGTGCGAGAAAATTCTTTGGGCAATTCACCATCACGTGCAATCATATAACTAACATTTGCCGCCCCAAACAATGTCGCATTAATGGCAGATGAAGTAGAAAATAATGCTGCAATCGCAATGAGTTTAAACCCAATCATGCCTAAAAATGGTTTGGCTGCCTTAGCTAAAGCATAATCACCTGAGGCGGAAATTTCATTAATGGGTAAATTGCCAACGACAACAATAGAAACCGCTAAATAAATCGCAATTACAATGAATACACTCAAATATAAAGCTAATGGCANAATATTTTTTGGGTTTTTCATGTCGCCAGCAGTATTAGTGATAAGGCCGAACCCTTCATAGCCAATAAACAAAATACCTGCTCCAAACAAAATTTGCTCGACCTTGCCCCAATGCGCAGGCGATAAATTAGCGGAATCAACAAAAAACANACCTGAGATTGCAAACAAAAGTAAAATAGCCACTTTGACAATGACAATAAAAGTTTCAGCCTTGCCTACTGAGCCTGCTCCCAATGCATTAACCAAAGTAAACAATAGCACGATCCCAGCAGAAACAAGTTTTGCTATCAGTGGTGTCGGTGTTGCAGAGANAAATGTCATAAAATAAGCAGTAAAACCTTGGGCATAAAGAGCAATCGCAATAATGTAACCAATCCACATAAATAAATTGATTCCACCGCTTATGGTGCCCACACCCCAACCTTGAATTAAAAATTGGACAGCACCCCCACNTGAAGGAAATTTAGCACCCAGCTTGGCATAAGAATAAGTAGAAGATAAAGCCACCAATCCGCCAATAATAAATGAAATCCACATCGCCGCACCAGCTGCCTGAGCAACAACACCGAGGATAGAAAATATTCCCGCGCCGATCATGCCACCAACACCGATTGAAATCGCAGCCAACAATGAAATATCCGATTTATTACTTCCTGTCATATTAATAGCCCCTTCCTTAACCCTCAAAACCCAATAAGAGCGTCTGACCCCATCATTTGGTATTGCACCGACTAGTTTTCCCAATAAAGGGTCTGACCCCTTGTTTGGTAAAAGTTATGTGGGTGGGTCTGTTTTGTTTGGTTTATGCTACATTTTAAGGTTTTTACACAGTGCCATATTGCTTGCGATAAGCCACCATATTGGTCAGATGTGCGTGATAATCTGTGCGTTTTTGTTCATCTTCCTGCAAATAAGCAATTAAATGTTCCAATGAAATAATGCTAGCTACTTTGATTTGATATTTTTGCTGTACTTCTTCGATTGCCGATAATGCTGATTCAAGGCCGCGTTCTTGCCGGTTCAAAGCAATGACTACACCGACTAGTTTGCCTTGCGCTTGCTGTATCACTTCAACAGATTCTTTAATGGCAGTGCCCGCTGTAATCACATCATCAATTAACAACACTTNTTTTCCTGTCAACGAAGCACCGACAATATTTCCGCCTTCACCGTGGTCTTTCACTTCTTTGCGATTAAAACTAACTGGCATAGAAATATCATTTTGTAATTTAAGTCCGATGCTGGCTGCTGTTACTAAAGGAATACCTTTATAAGCAGGGCCGTAAAGCACATCATATTCGCCTGCAAAATGATCATTGATGGTATTAGCATAATATAAGCCTAATTGGTAAAACGCGCCGCCATCATTAAACATGCCTGAATTAAAAANATAAGGACTGAGCCTGCCAGATTTTAATTTAAATTCACCAAAACGCAGCGCTTGGTAAGCCATCGCAAATTCAATAAATTGCCGCTGATAAGTTTTCATGACAGGCCTCTTTTTAATCTAAATACGTGCGCAAGCGATTGCGCCACCCTGCTAACCATTGGCTTTCATCACGTTCCGTTGTATTGTTCACTACTCGTTGCGTCAGCACTTGATCGGCAGCCCAAGCAAATGCTTGTAAAGTAGTGAAATATTCTGGTGCATATTGCATCTGTTCCAATACTTGCAACAATCCCCAACCTTGAGATTGAGTCTGATAATCATGATAAGGGCTAGCTCCAATGCCTTTGAAATTAACATAATCGACCAACGCATAAATCCCTTGTGGATGAGTCGCAATACGATAAAACTGCTGTCGAATATAAGAGCGCTCTTCAGGTGGCACACTAGCCAACATCCGTGGCAAGGCATTCTCCATACGATAAACCATGAACTCTGCTTGCCATGGAATGGTATCAAGCAAAAATTGGCGTAATTCCGTCATCCGTTGCGTATGGAATGCACGCATAAATTCTGCTCGGTTGCGCCATGGGCAATCCGGCACTTGATCCCCTTGCAACCAATAAGGTACGACTACGCCTCGCGCTTCCATATATTTTATTAAGGCTGGAAAACTTTCACTGAATGTTTGTGCATGGTTACGTGGATACCAGATAAAATGGCCAATTCCCATCGAAGCAAAATCCTCGCCTTCATTCCAAGCGGTCAAACCATTGACCGTACCACCACTTTCGTTGTACCAAATTTTAACGCCTATTTGGAGCGCTTCTTTAGAAGAAATATTGATATAACTGCTCGCCTCAGTAAAACCAGAGACTAGCAATAAAATTAAAACTATCAATTGTCTTGTCATAAATCGAGTCATCATCCAATATTATTGTGGTTATCTTTCCAATGAATTTAAATTAGGCAAACTGTAATAGACTGGCAGGACTCTTTGCAAGCGTTTTGGTATAGGACTGAATTTTAATGCGCTAATTTAATGCAGGGTGGATCAAGCGCGGCGGATCCACCCTGTTTTTTCATGTTCAACAAAAGAAACAAATTTATAATACAACGAAATATACAGTACAATAAGCCCACTTATTCATGCTTGGTGAATGCCATGGAAACCCCTTAAATAGCCTACTTCCTGAGCATCCTTTTTGGCAGTTTTCGCTACGGGTCTATGCCCTACCAACAGTTGCCGATGGTTTATTGGCATTGCAACGTGAATGGGGCCTGGATATTAATTTTTGCTTTATTGCTGCTGGTTTGCTGACACTGGCTATGGCCGCCTCACCAAAACGCAGTTGCAGCAATTATTAACAACAACCCATCATTGGCAAGTGCGAGTCATTGCCGCATTAAGGCGTTTGCGTGAGCAACTCAAAACTTGGCCGCAACGTCAAATGATTATCAAAATCCGGCAAGCGATTTTGGCAGAAGAATTATTGGCCGAACAAATCGAACAGTTAATGATGGTAGAAGTGCCATTTTTGAGGCCCCACAAAACCGAACACCGCAACAGCGGCTCACGGATGCTTGTAAAAATTTAGCCGTTTATTGCCGATCCTGTGATATTTTGCCGCGACCCGATCTAATCAAACACTTATACCCATTACTTGGCGGTGTATTTACTCAAATTCCATTGTCACAAATTCAACAAACCTGCCAAACTGTTTTATTAGGAGACATAAAGCCTAGCCTAAAAAATCAGCAGTCCAAGCTGATGTTAGATTAATTGTATCTTTTTTCACCTTAAAGCGCTGTTTTTGCACAAAAACGGCCGAGACTCACTATAAATCAGCGGGTTATTTACAAATTTTTAAGCCTCCCTTAAGCTAAGCAGCGTATAATTTGGGCTAACAACGAAAACCGAACGAATAAAAACGGCATGATGCCAAATCAATAACATAGGGATGTGGTGTTTCAACACAACTGAATGGGTAGTGTCAGATGCAAACATCAATTGACCGTGAAATATTAGAGAGATATGCCTTGGCTTCCAACCAAAAAGTGATTGACAGTCAATCCGACTTGGACCCGAAAGATCGGGCCATGGTTGAAATGTTGCCCTGGTGCAAACGTCAGGGAAATATTGTGGTCCTCAACAGCGGTATTATCTTATCTAGCAATCCCGCTTCCCGTACAGTACAGAATTGCAAAATTGTAATGGCCAATAAAGGCCTGAACCCTGGCCGTGTATTGGCAGCCACTGAAAACCTGATTGAAATCTTGCTGGCTAACGTTGAAATCGAAGACACCCTCAACACGAAAGACACTCAAGCTGTCAGTACTCAGCAACAGCGCTTACGTATGCTAGTACGGGAAGCGGTAGCGGCCGATGCCAGTGACATTCACATAGAAGTCCGTAGTGACGTGGCTCGGGTCCGCTTCCGTAAACACGGAGAATTGTATTTACATGCAGAATGGCTACCACGCATTGGCCGTGAGATTGCCTCGGTTGCTTTTAACAAAGAAACTGACCACGCAACTACTCACTTTAATCCGATGGTGCCTCAAAACGCGTCCATGCCACTAGACATTGATGGTAAAAATGTACGGTTACGTTTAGCCAGCTTGCCTGCCCATGGTGGTTTTGACATGGTCATGCGTATCTTGACGTCACAAGACCAACGTTTACAAACTTTAGAAGAATTAGGTTANTCCCCAGAACAAATCGCTTTAATCAAAAAAGCGGTAGAAATGCCTTATGGTGCCATCATTGTGTCAGGCCCCACCGGATCGGGTAAAACCACAACTTTAGCGAGCGCAATGCAATTAGTAGCACCTGAACGTAAGATTTACACAATTGAAGACCCCGTCGAAAAATACATTAAGAATGCGACCCAAGTACCGGTCAACACTGACCATGATGACCGAGGATTTGCCAATATGGGCCGTTCATCCTTGCGTATGGACCCTGATTTAATCATCTTAGGNGAAATGCGAGATGAAGACACGGCACGCGTGATGGTACGAGCTTCGATCACGGGCCACTTAGTATTTTCAACTTTACATACAAACACAGCTGTAGCCATCGTAACCCGTTTATTGGACATGGGAATTTCTTCCAGTTTATTAAGCGACCCTAATTTATTGTCTTGCTTAATTTGCCAACGTTTATTGCCAAAACTATGCCCTGAATGTTCAATACCATTGACACAATCGGAACAACACAAACCCTATTTGGCACGCTGGAAAAAGTATTTACTGCTGCCGAATNNTGAAAAAATCCGTGTTCGTGGCCAATGCGGCAAATGTAATCAATTAGGCATTAACGGCCGGACTGTTGTTGCCGAAATTATCTGGGTGGATGAACCTGGCCGTCACTATATTCAAAAATGCGATATTTTAGGTTGGGANAAATATTTACGCGAGAATGGCTGGCAAAGTTATAAAGAACAAGCATTAAAACTCGTTAAAACTGGCATATGTGATCCTATCGACGCTGAAAAAACGGTAGGTCAATTTACTTCTAGTATTAACGGTAGTTTTGATTATCGCGAAATTCTGTAAGATAGAGATTAACAGTAGAAATGGTGGATCTGCTTTGTTGGATCCACCAGTTTTTTGAATTAACTTTTAAAAAAGAAATAACATGGCCAATTTTCTTGATGCAATCAATGCAAAATTACAACGCTGGTCTTTTACTCGAGGACAACAACAAGCGTTTTTAGAGGATTTCAGCTCGTTGATAGAAGACGGAGTGCCGGCAACTCAGGCCATCCAAACCATTGGGCAAATTGTGAAAGGCTCACAATACGATGTTGCTATGAGCATCCAACANAAAATCTCCGAAGGCAAACTCATTGCTGATGGAATGCAAGGTTGGTTTCCACAACCGATTATAGAAATTATTCGTGCCGGCGAAGAAGGCGGCACATTGGCATTAAGTATGATGGCCGCAAGCCGAGCGCTTTCACAAGAAAGCAAAGCGATGACTGCCTTTTTATCAGCCATTACTTATCCGCTGACGGTTCTTGTCATGGGTCTTGCCGTTGCTGTGTTTATCAAACACTCCGTGTTTGTAAATTTTGCTGACATTAAACCGGTTGATCAATGGCCAGCCAATGGTCAAGTATTAATGAATGTTGCAGGTTTTGTAGAAAATTGGTGGTGGGCAATCATTTTATTAATCATTGCTTTAATCATCATTATAGCCAGGGTATTACGTGATGTGACCGGGCCAACACGNAACATTTTGGATTCATTACCCCTATTTTCACTCTACCGCGACGTAATGGCGGCAAGATTTATGGAAACACTAGGATTATTGCTGACCAATGGTATCGTGTTAAAAGCACTTACTATCATGCGTCAAAAAGCGACAAGTTATGTAGCTTGGCACATTTATACCATGGAGTTTCGATTGAGTGGCGGACGGGAAAACATTGCTGAAGTGATTCAAACGGGATTAATTGCACAGTACGATATTTTGCGGCTGCGTGTAATTGCAAAAGGTAAAGGCTTTGAGCATGCACTAGTGCGGCTAGGACAATTGGCCGCCGAACGCAATGCAAAGCGGATTGCACTCGTGAGTAAAATTGCTGGCGGTGTATTGCTTGGTATAGGCGCACTTTGGGCAGCGTTTATGATTTTTGCAATTTATGGCGTAGGTAGTTTTGTCGGTTCGGCTTAGACAGATGCGCGGTCAATGGGTTTGTGTTAAACTAAGACCATATTTTTATGTTAATTAATGAGGTACTTTTATGTTAAAACGTCTTCGATCCCAGCAAGGCATTGGCTTATTGGAATTGATGTTGTCCTTGGCCATTATTGCTATTTTATTAATTATGGCAACGCGTTATTACAACGTGGCCTATCAATCAGAAAAAGTCAATGAAGGCGCTGCACAGATCAACAATTTAGTGGGTGCGCTTGCTAATTGGAAAGCTGATCAACCTAATTATTCTAATTTGGTTTCAAGCACCAGCTCTGATGCCATCACTACTTTAAGCGACCGCGGCCTAGTTACCTCGCAAACAGCGTCGAAGACTAATCCATGGGGCACCAGTATTTCATTAACAGTTGATACTAGCGGTAATTTCGTGACTTTTGAACAAACCATTCCTAAAACAGCTTGCCTAAGCTTAGCTGATAAATTTGCTAGTTATTCTGCCACCTGTGACAGTAGTTCTGGCAAGTTCTCTATGAAGATTCAATAACCAATGTTACGTCTCCGTCAACAACAGCTCAGGGTTTTAGCCTTATTGAGCTGTTGTTGGTCATTATCCTAATCGCTGCCATACTTCTTTTCGGTTACAATCGTTTTCAAACTTATAATCGCACCAAAGATGTTTATGTCATACGGCAAAATATTAATTTGTTATTACAAGCAGCGGATACATATTATTATCAAAATTGCCGTGCTGACCAAACTTTTACTTTGAGCATGAGTGCACTCGAAACAGCCGGTTTAATGCCTTCCTTGGCAAAAAGCCAAATTGCCACTTCTTATGAAGTCTCCACTACTTACTTTGGCAAAACACAAGGGTCAGGAAAACCAATCTATCAATTAACTGCCTCTGTTACCCTAAATGTCCCTAATAGATCCATAGATTTTTATCTCAATGCACTCGGCGCAAGCCGATCATCACAAAATCAATTGTATTGGGACATTATGCCCAATTATGGTATTTTGACTACCCAAAGTGGGTTATGGTTGATGCAAGCTGGTCTACGGCAATACCATGAGTCAAGCGCTGCAGTGGGGGCCAGCGCTAGCGGGAGAATTCTTGTGCGTATTAATTTATACCTGCAACGAATATATTCTTTTATTGCGTTGTCTGTTAAAGACAATATTCTACAAAAACCATTGGCTTCACGTATTGTTTTGCGTCACCAAGGCTTCACACTATTAGAGCTGCTCTTAGTCATCGCCATCATCAGTGTATTAGCGACGATCGGTCTAAGTTTATATGCACAACAAGCGGAAACCATTAAAATTAATCGCACGGCGACTCAGCTTGAACAAATATTACAAGCAGGCACTGCTTTTACACCGACAATGGCTGCTGGCCAGATGCAGCAAATTGCGTCAAAATCGTACAAAGCTTCAACAATTATTTAACTAATAAAAATCTTAAAAACCCTTGGGCAAAAAATGCTTATAAATATCAAGCAACCAGCGATTATTTGAAATTTCAAGCATGGGTGACAGTACCTAGTGAGAATATCGCTAATCAAATCGTTGCATTAATGCCTAATGCACAAATAACAACTTGTAATAATAATGGTTGTACTGTCATTGCTGAAGCACCGGCACCTGGCATAGGCTATGTGCCTTTAAACCAAAATTATCAAATTATGGATATTGGTAATGTAACAATAAAAGTGACTGACAATGACGATACTACAAAAGGGATTGGTATTCCCTTCTTTAGTTGTCCAACCGGCTGGATACCCAAAGTGAGCACCATGATACAGTCGATTGAACCGAAAAAGTAGGTAGTCGCTTATGTTTAACTACTTCACCACACCGTTTATGGAATTACCCGGTCTCTAATATTATAATGAACACGCCTGTATGTACTCAGCCAGCGCCGCATGTTTGCACGATTGATGTTAATTTGAATTCTAAAGTGGCCAGTGATAAATATCTTTGCTCTACTTACGAAACTGATGCCTTAGGAACAGTCATTATGAAATACGTGAGTTATTGTTGCAAACCTGATGCTACTAATTCTGATAAATGTGCGGCGCCGAATTAATATGACAACTAAACCCTCAGCATTATTACGCGGCTTTACTTTGATTGAAATGATATTCATTATCGTCATTGTAGGAATCATGATGTCTTTACTAGTCTCTTCGTACCAACAACGTGCCACCAACGTTAAATTAACTAAAGCGGCCTTGCAAATGCAATCACTTTTACAAGCAGCTTCCGCCTACTATAAAACCTATAATTGTTGGCCTGACGCTAACTCTACTGGACAAATTTGTAAAATCGAACCCGTGCCACCACCTACTGATTTTACTCCAGTAGGAATCGATAAAGATCCTTGGGGTGGCGATTATACTCAAGCAACAGCCACTGATTCTTCACAAGCATTTACTGTCAGTGCCACTAAAGTACCTAAAAATCTCGCAGCACGTTTAGCAGCCTTGATTGGAGCTACCTCTACTGTCTGTGATAATAATTTGTGCACTGTTACTGCCCGTGTGAATTCTCCTTTTTCAGTCAAGCTCAATTTGGCAACATAGCAATTCAAGCCGTTGGCAGCGCTACTAAATTACAAAACAATATGTTTTTGAAACGCAAGCATTTAACTGTCCTACTGGTTGGACACCCACGGCCACTGCCGTGATACAAAACATGGATGCTGCTAAAAATCCTGAAACCAGTTGTGACTGGCTTTACAACCGGCTTATTTCACATGTTGAAGCCAAAATGACATCTTGTTTCAGCACATCGTCTTCGGGAGGATCACCTTATCGCTGTCATTTTGATTTAATTTCTGAGGCCAATGTGTCCAAAAATTCCGGCTGCGGCAGCTCTAAGACTATCGATTATGGTTATTTTGGCGTGACCTACATTGCATACTGCATAGCACCAACCAGTTCCTCTTAGGTGATTTTATGTTAAAGACAAATCCATTATTGCAACGCGGCTTCACTTTGATTGAAGTGTTACTCGTAATGATTATTATCAGTGCATTGGCTGTTTTTAGCATTAATTACTATCGCGACCGCACGCTGGATGCCAAAGCCATGAAACCGTGCAACAATATCAACAATGGTTGCAAGCGGCCAATACGTATTATCAAAAACCACTGTTGGCCAGGCAGTACTCAATGCTCTGCCGGCGCACAGAGTAGTCTTGCTGATTACACTAGCCGTTATGTGCCGGTTGGCAGTGACTATAATGCCTGGAAAGGAAAATTCACTACCAAAATTCCAGCAGCGACGATCACTAATTTTTCCATTACAGCGAATGAGGCCAAATTTGCAGTCACTTCTGACAAAATTCCCGCCTCACTCCAAAACCGCATTCTCGCGAAACTTCCCAGCAGCACTGTCAGTTGTGACAATAATATTTGTAGTATTACCAGTGAAATCAACGTGCCTATTGAATCGACAGAAATGTTCCTGTTAAAGGCAGTCGGTGTTTTCTCGCAAGTGCAAGATGGAAAGACGGTGACTGTTCCACCGTTTACTTGTCCTACCGGATGGGGAGGTAGCGTAGGAGTGGCCTTAGGCTCTATCCGAATGGATAATTCTGGTGATAACACCCGAGCTTGCACGGAAGTAGGCAGCAAAGTCATTGACTCTATTACACCCAGTCCTTCTTGTAGCTGTAATAGTAATATTTGTAATTGCAAAATTAAGTTAGAATCCAATGCTCGAGTCAATAAAGGAGGATTTACCTCCTCTTGTACTAGCTATAGTAATCAAAACCCGGGGAAAATTGACTTAAATTATATTGCATACTGCTATAATCCTATTTGCATTGATTGCCGAAACCCCTTTTAAGCTGGAGAACCTTATGAGCAATGAACTTTACGATCGAGTTGAACAACAACTAGTCACATTGTTAGAGAGCATTCAACAATTAGAAAATTTATCATTGTCCTCCTCCGATGAAACTGTTGCACCATTAATTAAACTGATTTCACAACAATTTAATAGCGTGCAACAAACTTTCCAAAACCTTACTGGGCCCAATTATCCTTATGAATTTTATGAAACAGCATCCGAAGTAGTTGAACAAATTTCTCGGTTACGCTTAAGTGATATACGGCCATTATTACTTAAAACCGATATCTTCCCACTGTTAGACAGTATCATTACTTTTATCAGCGAGCGGGTTTATGAACATCCTAACCTGGCCGACAATAAACCTGAACCATTATCTGATGAACCCCTAAAACCGTAGAAATAGCACGTGAACGTGTCAATCAAGCAATGGTCTATGCCTCTGCCGCAACAGTCGCTTCAGAAGCCGCAAGTACTGCCAGCACCAAATTAATGGAACGCTTAGAACAACAACAAACAACCGGCCAAGCCAATCCACAATTGATTGAAGAAATTCAACAATTCAGCTACATCATGTTTGCCAAAAATACCGCTGCGGTATTAGCAGCAGACCAAGCCGCCAAAGCAATTGCTGCCTTTGAGGATTTGATGGCGCAATTACCAACGCAACGGCATTAAGCTTACTAACAATACAGTTAACACTTAATCTAACTGACACCATCAGTTTTTGTTTAACGTTTCTTTGGCCTCCTCGTCATCCCGCAGCGAAGACTGCGGGATCCATCAGGCAATACGCACTCCACACAATAGCCTGGTTCCCGCGGTCTTCGCCGCGGAATGACAGGATTTATTTTTATACCTAAGCAAAATACTTAATCTTAACAGCAATAACAAGCTGCTAGTTTTTACGCCATTGCTTTCGAACTTGCTGATTTGTCTTACCTAAAAATTAGCGGGGATACATCAGCTTGCAATGACCCGCTCCGAGTTTTTTATGATTGAAGAACTTGTCAAGATCGCCTTCAGATGGGATGCTAGAACACCTAAAATTCATCTACTTCGAGTAGATAATAAAACCCTCAAGGAGAAGAGCAAATCATGCCAACAACCAAGCTAGGTCATTTCATCGAAAAACCAGAAATAAAATTCTTACACTCTCTGGTTCGGATTTTATGTCTAATTCCAATAGCAATCTTCTTGCTAACATGGGAGATAGCCCGATTTCGGACCCTGTATTATTATATCGAAATGAATTATTACAAGGACTAAAAGAGATCATTGGCGATGAAAAAGACTTAATTGGTGAAAGTATTGCGAATATCCATGGCGTTTTAGCAAATACACGCTCTGAGTTGCTTGCTAACTCTGCTATAGAAAACTTACAAGCGATCTTACCAACATCCAATGATGGTTTTATTCAAGCGAAATTTGAAATTAGTGTTAACAATAATAATGCCCAGCTATTACCACCTCCCATGCTACTATCTGCTTCGGCACGTTCCCGGCTTAGAACAGCAGCAATAGCTCAAGCTCAGGATGAATTAAAACCATTACATGTCATTATTGATGTATTAAAAAATATCAGCAAACAACTCAATGATGCTTTGGACAATGACAATGCTGCGACCATTGTCGCTCTATTAAAAAACCTCACTGTCATTAGGGAAACCTACGAAAATTATCTCACCACACTGACTGATTCGCATTTATTGGAGAAAAGCTTTACTGGAAATAAAAGCTCAATTTTACCACCCCGAGCTGGGACATTACTTAATCAATCAAGAACTCGCTAGAGAAATATTATGCCTTGATAATTATCATCAAATTATTCGTCATAACAAAGAAGGCAATCATGCAGTCATTGCCAAACAAACAAAAAATTTAACCATTTATTTCAAACCTGAACACTACAAAGTGAATGTAGCAATTAATCCAGAAATGGAGCATGCCATGGTCAGCTTGCAGCAATTATTGTCTGCTGATCCTCTTATTGCTGCCCCCACTTGGTTCAAATTACGTCATGTGGCGACACAACGAATCAACGTCGAATATATTGCACCTATTAGTATCAAAGCAGAAGAACTAACCGCCTTTTTAAACTACGCTGAGAAAAAGCCAAGGGCATGGAGCGGGACAATATCCTTCAAGTCTGTCCTGAATTGGCAAGTTGTATCGATCTATTTGAAAACATGCCTATCGAAGGTGTGTTAAAAGATTTCGTACTGAGCTATTATTACAAGGGCATACGGACAGCAATATTATAAAAACATATCCGGAGATAAGCCGATATTTGCTTGAAGATATCTATGAAAATAGGATAGTCCAAGCAGGCCATGGCATTAATGGAGTCTCATTTAAAGTCATTATTAATTTGCTCGATTTTATCAAACATGTGCGGCAATTAGTGACTTCTGAGATGATTATTGGTGCCATGCTATTAGATATCTGTAGCCAACGCTCTTTAAGCGGTATATTTAATGAGAATGGGCCAGCCAACGACAGAAACGAGTTAGTGTTACAATTGCAATCAGCCCTGCAACAAGCCATAAATTATGGAGCACATCCTAAATTCGAAATTGATATCAATGATACTCTTGTATTAGCGGCCAATTTTCAAGAAAAAAGCCCGCAAGAGCTGGTTTGGCTTATTTATCTGATAAACCAATATTCTTTTTACTGAATAATGTTGACTTATATACTGTTAAAAATTGGAAAAGCTGTTTAGACTTTTTCGCCGTTTTCATCTTGCTACCGAAGATCAAGTCATCACAGAAAAATTTACTATTAACTACTGGATCAAACTGCTTGACTTGGACAATATTGCCAATCTTTTTGACGGCTGTTTAATGAGTGGCGCTAAAGATGCCAAACATGACAACTTTATGCTTAGAGAGGTATTTAATAAAAAATTATCATTAAAATTGAGCAGTATTGACAACGATGAAGCTATGGCTGAAGAAATTACAGCCAACTGCGATGGAAAACATATATCCGGGATAAAATTAGTGTTTCTCACTATCCCAGAACTGCTTGACTTAGAAGTGCCTGAATCTTGGAAGAAGAAATACCGTAATCTTGAAGAAATTGATATAATGGTTTTATTGTTCCGTTTTTGAACGCATTAAAAGCACAAAGCGAACGCGCGCAAAATTTCCATGCCTACAAAATCATTACCGACAACGAATGTGAAAAACACGGAATTCCTTTTCAACTGCGTCACGGTTTTATTAAAAACTATTTTTAGAGCTCCAAGCAAGATATGTCTTTGCCGCCTCCAAAGAGGCTTTCACATTTCGGGAATTACTGCAACATTTGCACCCTATTTTGTTTCTGTTTTACCAAAAATTGCAGCAAAAGGCTTGAGCTACAATGAATCCTATGAGCTAGCAGCCAGCGCAACGCTAGAGGACATTTTGACCACTGACTTAGCATTGCCTTTCAGAGGTCAGCAAACAACAATACAGCAATTTTTAAGTGAAATTAGCATTACAGAAAATGATACCGTCAATCATAGGACTCAAACCATTGAGGAAGCAATTAGTGAAGCAGCTGCGTTAAGTGATTTAAATGCCCTATTGAATTCCAGCAAGATTTTTATCATAAAAAAACTAGCTTTATTGGAGCAAATTGCTGAATTTTCCACAATCTTGCCTCAAATCACGATTTCCATAGAGATACTGAATGAGCTCTTAATAGCGTCCATATTAGAAGCAAAGCCCACAGCATTCACTATGGTATTGAAGCTTCAAAAATATTAATTATCAAGATAGCCTGGGAAGAACTGCCCTGCATTTATTTTGTCATCATTTCCCCAACTCAAATTATGGTGATAATCAATTCCAACAGTTCTTAGACATTTTTATGCATGACCCATCATTGAATGTCAACATTCAAAATGAGGAAGGAGAAACCGCCATTTTTTGCTGGTTAAATTCTGCTTATAAAAATGAGCAACGAGCTAATCAATGTTTAAACCTGCTGTTCTCAAAAA
This sequence comes from Coxiellaceae bacterium, assembly GCA_013414725.1. Taxonomy (GTDB): domain Bacteria; phylum Pseudomonadota; class Gammaproteobacteria. Next base: position 387,819 of record CP058706.1, read on the forward strand.
AATTGACCTTTCATTAACGAACAAACAGCAGCACACTATTATCGAGCATATTATTGCTTATGTCTCGCCAAAACACCTAACTGGCCTGACATTACTTGCCTCTTTCAGTCCAGAAATTTTCAATGATAATCCGGCACTTTATACTTATCTTGCCAAACACTATTCGCCAGCCATTTTTGAAACCATTGAAAAGAAACGCAGCAAGATTAAAACTGATGTTTTCTACGATTTTATTTGCTCTAAAATGAAGTTAACAGATTTTCCAACTGGCTTATTGCAAGCGTTGGGGATTAGCTTGCCAATTGCAATAACATCGGTCAGTAAACGATTGGCCACTCCTCATAATATTCAATCATTTGCAACAGCAGACAATGGGCAGGTATGGGCATTTAATAACAAATCTGTAATTCGATTTTATGCCGATGATTTAATCGACAAAACTGGCAACGCGATTGATTGTCAAACCATAACTGATGAAGCCGACTTAGAAATTACTGTCCGAGGCCGTGAAATGATCACTGCCATCGCCATCTATGCAGACAAGATCGCCATCGGCTACAGTAAAGGCAGGATAGAAATAAAAATTCCTGGACTTCCCGTTGTGAATTAAACTTTAATTATGGCCAAGCTGTGACAGCACTCACATTTAATCAGGATGGCAATTTAATCAGCGGCCATAATGACGGAAAAATTCTCACTTGGCGACATAAAAATTATTTCTGTTTATCGCAAGAGAATTTTGCGATTAATTCACTGAATTTATTAAATAAGAATTCACTAGTGGCCACTTCTGCGCAAGGCGATATTAAATTTTACAGTGGCAACTCTTGCTTTCGCTGGCTGCGTCAACAACCAGCGCTACCAAAGCCACTCCTCGTTCAAATCAATGATGACACTATCATGACACTCAACGCGGCCAATCAACTAATTTTTTATCAAACCAATCCTTTTAAAGAGATACGCACCATCAACAATCCAATAGAAATCTATCCTCAGCAAAATCCAACCTCGGTCTTAATTTGTAAATTACAGGACAATTTATTTGCCATAGCAAATGAAAATAAATTGGCAGTTTTTCAAGTGGTTGCCGCTGATTGTCGTCTTTGTTTAATTCACCAATGGTCGCTTGAAACCCATATCCACTCCCTTTTACAACGTCTAATGGTCTCTTAGTGGCTCATACACAAGATCAAAGATTATTAGTTCTGGCCTATTGGAAAGCCACTAGCCAGAACAATAGCATAAAAAATGAAAACCCTGTTATGGCTGAAATAGATTTGTACAAAAACAAATCTCCACATCATTGATGAGGTAATCCACACTGCTTTCGCTGAAACTTATTTTCATAATATCAACCGTCCTACAGCGGAAGCACTGCTAATGAACAAACCTTGTGGTAGCTTTCTTTTCCGGCCACAAACTGCTCAACCGAAAAAGGCTATGGCATTAATATTAGTTGGAAACAATCTGATAATAAAGTGGTCCATATTCCTTGCACAATGATTGGCGAAAAATTACCACCGCTGATAAAAATATCAAAACCCTGACTGCACTTCTACTTGAACAACAAGCCAACTTTCGCCATCCTTTAACAGATATCGTCGCACTGCAAAGTACCAATCTGACTGCGCAACAAATAGAAATCAGCACTGCAATCAATCAAGCTGTCTGTCGCATCTATCATTCTGGCAAAAATGAACACTTGCTTCATTTTTTCAAATTAGGTTCATTTTTGCATCAGATAGATGGGAGGTCTGCGGAAAAATGCTTGCCCCGATGCCGGTCTACAGTTTTCTTATTCGAGGCAAAATACCACAGCCTGATAGAACTTATGGTTACAGTATTGTGTTCAGCTGGAAAGAGACTGATAGTCGTATTATGCATGCACAATACACGTTGGTTGATGGCCATTACCTACTTGAAGACAACAAGAAAGTTAATTTTAAAACTTTTTACAAAGTAAATCATGCCTACAACGCCCAGTTTATTCACAGCAACAACTCGTCGAGATGATCACCCAGGTTATGGCTGAAGAATTTGGTCAAACATACGATATTGCGAATTATCTTTATGTCGACTATGACGCAGCAGAGACCTTGCTTACTGGTAAACAATTAGGCGAGTTTATCCTCCATGTCAATCCAAACACCGGCCATCTTCTTGTTCTCACTTGTGTCACTGATAGTTTTAATAAAGGAAAAGAAGCTAAAATTTTCCACATTCCGTTGGGCCATATCAAAGATAAAGATGAACTAAGACAAACTTTTAGTACCATAAAAGCTAACGGTCACATATTACTGCCATTCCAAGAAAAAGCCCCGACTATAAACACAACTAGCCATCAAAATGGCCATGAAACAAGAGCTGAAAATGATAATTCAGCTATAACAACATCCGTATTAAAATAATTATCACGCAGGGTGGATCAAGCAAAGCGGGCCCACCCTAAGTTTTTTGACTTCAATAAATATACCCATTACACCTCAAAATGCGAAGTGCAAGGTTCAGATTGCAAGCAGTTGTCGCGCTCTGATTGAGCAAAACACGAAGAATAGTCACCCTATTTTGAGTGTTTTGCGATTGAAGAACGTGGCAAATGCGCCGCAAGATGAAACTTACACTTCGCATTTTGAGGTGTAATGGGTATAGTAATGTAATAGTTAAGAAAATTGGATAATTACCTCAGGACGAAAATTATGCTACCTATTGTTTCTAGCAATGCCACTCTTGAAAATAATCTGGCCATTTATCGGAAAGTCTTAGCGCAGGAATTTATTGCAGAATTTAATTATCTGGCCCAGGTGGCCGCTGGACGTGCTCAACCTACTAAAGGAGATTTCACAGACAACTTATTTAGTATTATTAAATTTTTGGTCTAAACACTGTTGATAGCTTAAGCCTTCCTGGTGTCAATTATGTCACTGGCGCACTAGAAATCGCATTAGATTGGGCCAATCATCAGCGTAAAGAAGGCATCTTTGCTTTCATTAGCCAACAACAGCTCGAATCTAATCAAGAAAAATTATCTATTCTATTAGAATGCGTGGCATTTAAGGCCTGCTGGAGTTACGAGTTATTAATAGCCACGCGTTTATCTGAGCAGCCCATGGAAGCAATTATTCCCTTCGCCCGCAAAGGTGCTGAACGCATGTTAGAATATATCATTCGTCAGCGCTTGTCTTTAACCCAAGAAAACTTATTGCGTGGATTAATTGAAGGGCATTCTGGCGCCTATATCACTGACGAATTTAAAAATACCCGTTTGGCAAGCAAAGACCCTAATGACAAAACAGCGCTTACTGCAGAAGGTGCTTATGGTCGTGCCGGCCTTATCACCGGTACTCATCTGGCGCCACAATTTTGGATTTTAGCTGATAAGAAACGCGCCAAACATCGGCAGCCAGCCAATATCTCTTCTACCACTTCTTTATTATCGCAATTTAAAGGCAAATTCAATCAAGAGAAATTTTTAAACTATGGCTACTCAAAGCTAGAAAAAACAACTACATCCAATGCTATTCAAAAACCCAAATATGGTTATGTATGGACGACGCCGATTGAAGTGTCACGTCTCGGCTATGAATTGCAACCGCATAATAGCGTCAGCCCTAGTACACTCGATGCAATTACGAACAATCCACCTACTATTCAAGCAGTGACTCTTTCAGATATTAAAAATTATTTACCAGCGCTCGCAAATCAACCTGGACTAGCATTTGCTACGTTTATGCGAGAACAAAACCCTCATTTACTATGGACTTATTTTATACCTGAAGATGCTCAAGATTATGACTTGACCCAATTTAATTTCAATGGCGCAGATTTGAGCCATAGCATATGGAATGGTTGTCGCTTTGGAGGAGACCTTTCTCGTACCAAATTTTGTGACAGCTATTTAGTTGAAGCAGACTTGACCCAAGTCACTTGTGCCACTGATGCTGATTTTACCGGTGCACGTTTACAGGGCGTTAATGCTACGATGGCAAATTTAGCAGGAGCTAATTTTAACCAAGCTCAATTACAGTACAGTAATTGCAGCGGTGCCAATTTACAACATATCCAGGCACTTGGGACAATCTGGATTGGGGCTGAATTGTCAGGCACCCAACTTGACAATCTGGCTGAAATTGAGCGGACACAACAACAGCAAACAATCGAATTACAGCAACAAAAATCACAGCTAAATAAACTTCAATCGCAACAAAATGATTTATCAACGACCATTGCGAATCTATCCATCCGTCTAGAAGAACACATCGCGAAATTAGATGAAAAAATCAAGACTACACCTTGCTTATCGCACAAATCAATAAATTACAAAAATAGTCTCTGTTTTACAACAACAACAGCTTACAAGAGCGGTATTTGAGCGATACTGTCAAACAGAGTTAGTTAACCTACAGGAAAGAACCAAACCAATCAGTGATAACAATAACAAAACGGACACTACTGACCAACAAATACAACAACTGGAAAAACAACTCATTGAGTTACAAAAATCAACGTCGTCTTCTACTGAATTAATTGACAACCTTGAAAAATCGGTCAAAGAACTAGAGGCAAATCGCACTCTACAAGAGAGCAAGTTTCAACAATTGCAAGCAGCCATCACAGCCTATCAAAAAAACAACATCAAATCGATACAAAACTCACTCAACTTGAACACCGGTTAAAGCAGATAGAACAATCACGCTCACTTTCTGAAGAAGAACTGGCGCTATTGGCTGAACAAGCTTTGACAAAGCTAAAACAACATTACCAACAGCACAATCAAATTCACCAAATGTTCGGCCCATTATTGCCTGTTAAAGATTGCTATATTAATCTAAGCATTATTACTGTCAACGAAGAAAAACCCATAACAGCTGATGATGCAAACAATAATGCAGCTGAATCCTTCGAAAAAACCCGCCTACCAGGATGAACAATTAAGGAGTTGCAAGGATTTATTTGGTGAGAAATCGATTATTCAAATTGAAGAAATACTCAAGCCTGAAAAACAAAGGAACAAACGACCTCCTCGTTTTACCCTGGTTGAGGGCAATGCGGGAATTGGCAAAACCACTTTTATCACGCAAGTTTGCAATCTATGGAGCAATGGCCTGTGGGAAGCCTCAACGTTAAAATGGGTTTTTAAAATAACATTACGAAACTTAATTCAAGACAATTTTTATCAATATCCTCACAAGGTTTATCAGCTGCAAGATATTGTCTATCATGAATGCTTTGGCCATTTAAGCTATAGTCAATTCGAACAATTGTGGCAAAATGTGATCGACCCTTTACCCAATGCAGAAAAATTATTGGTCATTGATGGTTACGATGAAGCTGCTGTGATTAGCAGTAATGAAAGCCATCCACTATACCGAGCTTTACAAGAATTATTGCTAGGAAATATTCCTGTCTTGCTGACTTCCCGGCCTTATAGTATTCATGGGCTGCCTTCAGACCGCCGTAATTTAGAAATCATTGGCTTCGCGAATGAGGACATTAAAATCTATGTACAGCAGTTTTTTCAATCACTAGGGCAAGGCAAATCTAATCTGCTCCAAGAACGGGGCGAACAATTATTAGAATTTTTGCACAACCATCCGAGCCTGTGGGAAACTGCTCGTATTCCTATTACTCTCAACTTAATTTGTGGTATTTATCAAGACATCAATCAGCCCTTTGTCAGGGATATGACAATGACACAGCTTTACCAAGGAATTGAAAAAATTACTGGAAGTTGCTTATCAAAAGAACCCCATCATCCATCACTACGTGACATGACCTCCAATGAAATGGAAGAAGCTTTACGAACCGAATATGCTTCTGCCATTGCCTTTAGAACGCTTGGCTTTTCGTGGTTTACAGCAAAGTAAATTGATTTTATTGCCAGAAGACTTAGAGCAAGCATTAGCCGATGTATTAGAAAAAACGCTAACACTCAACAACGCATTAGACTGTTTAAAACAGTGTTGCAATTAGGATTTATTCGTCCAACAGTGACCAATACCACAGCCGACCGTGCTAAACCGCATGAATATTTCCATCTAACTGGGCAAGAATATTTTACAGCGAGAAATATTGCCTCTGGCCTACGTTCGAAAGATCACCAACGCTTTGAGGAAACTGTTTATTTTATCATCAACTATAAATTTGATCCACGTTACCAGGTTGTTTGGTGGTTCGTGGCGGGATTATTACGGGAAGACACTGAGACACTACCAATTTATTTGGAATTGCTCCAAGATCCACACACAGCTGATCGCATAGGAGATTATAAATTAGGATTATTGGCACGTTGTTATGAAGAAGCTTATAGCCCATCGACAGCGCAATTATTGCAACCTTTGTTGGAGGAATTTATCGAAATCATAAAATCGGTTCATGATAAAACATTAAATCCCGCATCTCTTCTACGCAACCCGATTACCCACTTTTTGTTTATTTACGAAAAAACTCACAATTGCAAAAGCTAGTCGAGCAACAATTAGATCCACTGTTAATAAAGTGCCATGAGGACCTAAGCAATCATGATTTAAATATAGTCATAGGGACAACTGAATTTCTCAGAATTATCAGTTATGGCATTCCTAAAATTTTAACAAAAACCTAAAAAGTGAGAACTCAATTACTGATCAGAATGTCACCAAAGCTGCAGAAGCACCCAGTGAAAGAGATTTCCAGTCTAAAATATTGCTAGCATTGATGTCAAACCTAGGATGTGCAAATATTCACATTGCTAATTCCACGATTAGATTAATACATGATCTATTTGATAAAACCGTTACTTCTGAAATGTCACAAGTATTAATCGAAAATCTGACCGATGAAAAACTAGCCGTTCGTTATTGCACAACCCAGGCAATAGAATACCTAGGTGAAAAAATAATTGGCCCCAAGGTATTGCAAACGTTATCATCAAATATGATTCACCCAAACTTATCGATCACTCATGCCACATATAGAGCAATAGAAAAGCTAAGTGTAAAAACTATACCTTACGAGATAACTCAAGCATTAGTGACAAATCTAACACATAAAAATATAGAGACTCGCATAAATGCAAATCGGTTAATAAAACGTCTAAGAGCCTTTACCCCTGAGATATTGCAAGCATTATTGGAAAATCTGAAACACGAAGACGAGACTATTCGCGAGGATACAATTATTACAATAGGTAGACTGGGTGAAAAAGCCGCCATTCCTGAGGTCATGGCCATATTAACGACAAATCTAATACCTGAAAATTCCAATACTAGTTTGCATATCGCTGAGGCGCTGGTAATGCTGGGTGAAAAAATCTCTGCTCCACAGATACTGCATATACTAATGACAAATTTAAGGCATAAGGATGAGAGGGTTCGTGAGCGGACAATTCATATAATAAGAAATCTAGGTGAAAAAGCTGCAACTCGCGAGGTCATGGTTACATTAGTAGCAAATCTAGTACAGGAAAATTCTAAGACTTGTTGGCATATAGCTGAGGCATTGGGAGAACTGAGTGAAAAAGCATCTTTCACTCCAGAGATACCTGAATCACTAATGACGAAGTTAACATCTAATAATTTGTCGTTTCGTTTGTGTATCGCTTTAGCTATCATCAATTTATGTGAAAAAACATTCCTTCCAAAGTACTACAAATATTAGCGACAAGTATAACACACAAAAATGCAAAGTTTCGTTCACTGACTGCCTGGGTAATAGGTCAAATAACTAGGAGCACTATTGCCCCAGAGATACTTATGCTACTAGTAAAAAATTTGACAGACAAGGATCATAATGTTCGTTATAACACAATTCTTGCAATACAGAAATTAGGTGAAAAAGCAGCCATCCCAGAGATACTAGAAGCATTCGCAACCACTCTAACCGATGAAAATGAAACTGTCCGATTACATTCAACTCAAACAATAAAAAACCTTGGCGAAAAAGCGGCCATTCCAAAAATATTAGAAGCTCTGACAACTAATCTAACCGATGAAAATGATAACATTCGCTTTTACTCAATTTGGGCAATAAGTATGCTGGGCGAAAAAGCGGCCACCCCTGAAATACTAGGTAAATTAGTAGCAAACTTGTCGGCCCAAAAGAGACTCTTTGTAGACAAAATCATTTTAACTCTAGATCAATTAAAATATTGCATTTTCCTTTATTAGCAAACCACCCCTGTAATGAAAATTTCATCGCAGTTTTATTTGCTTGGATAATTGCCTTACACACTTCTCACTCCACAATGCAACTAACTTACCATCAAGGCAATTATTTTGTTACCTGCTGGATCCAACAAACACAACAAAAATATCCTCTATCACCCGCACAGACCCAAGTAATATTGCACTTACTACCAACCATCATGGCCATGATAGATGGACAAACAGAATTAAATTTAGAGCAATTGCGCCAAGCTTTTCATCAACTACCACCTATCCATGAAGATAAATTATTATTGGATTTACAACCAACCTCTCCTGTCCTCAGAAATATTTTGGAGAAGCATAAAAGAGATAATATCGCTTATCAGGTCCACACCCGCGCCTCCTTCGCCACCCCAGCCATTCCGAAAACCAATACATGGCTCCCGCCACCTAGCGTCCCTCAAGAATTTTCGCAACGGACGCAATCACTATCAGCAAACCTGCAAACTTGGTCAGTTTTGCCTGACTTAACTATCAATGGCTCAACCTTAATAATATCCTTGAACACAAATGCAGTGACAGAAGCTGATGCTGAACAGTGGCTACAGCAGCTGCGGGAGACGATCATCAATCTTGGCCAAAAGGCATCAACCCCGACTCATTTAAGCTGGACCATGATGAATTCGACCATAGCTTAACAATTACCCTGAAAACATCGAATGCAGCTAAGACACTGATGACTGTTTTGAGCAATACCCCTTGTTCCAGCTAAGCCCAGTGGCTGAGTCGACAATGGCCGAGGTAGGCCAGCTCAATTAGGTGGAGTGGCAATCATTTTGGAAACATTTTATCTGGCAAAGGCTTTAGAGGGTGTCATCCCAGCCAAGTCTCAACAGGCTATTTAACTTAGGGTGGACCAAGCGCAGCGCATCCACCATTCCTTGTTTCGCAATAAGATTTGGTGGATCCGCTGCGCTTGGCCCACCCTACATTTTCTTATATCCAGATAAATCGACAGCTATAAACTGGGGAGGGAAGACTCATGGAGCAGCCATTGCCATAAAGATCAGATAACGGGATATTTTTTCCAAAAATTAAGGGATGATATTAACAATACCGCACCCATCAAACAAAAAATCATAATAATCAATGGCTTATTTTGGCCCACTTGGGCAAGACAGGGAAAACCGACCTGCAAAAGTATGGGGCTTTAATAGTCTCTTAAGGTAGCTTTCGTATAATGATCATAAAGTTAACAGAAGTATATATATGATGTGCCGGCAAGAAATTTAAAAATTGGCCGCCTTAATTAATGAGATAACTGTATGCCGCTATTTCCAAAAAAGATTCTAAAGAAAAGCAACGCAGAAAGCCGTCTAAAACAACGGATAAATCTGTCGGTATTTCTGCTCAGGACTTAGAGTTTTCTATTAATACATGCGGATCATTTTTAGGAAAAATCAAAGAAAATATTGAAAATTTCAATAGGAATTCTGATGTTTCTGAAACAACAGATTTCATTTTTACCCTCAACATTGACAAACTTAAGCGAGCGCTTAAAATCATTGCCCAAATTGACCATCGCAGCTACTCCCAATATTGCAGCAACAGCGAATAAAGAACTGAGAAATGCTAAAGCTAATATGCTGAAAGCTGTAACGCTAGCTAACAGCATACGCAAAAACAAATCAACACAAGCCCAGAATCACTGCTTAATATTTGTGCACGCATTATTGCAGCAACTGTCAATTATATAAATTACCTTAATGCGGCACTTCCTAATAGTGTCTTGATTACTAATTTTCACAAAACTGTAGTGGGTCCTTTAGAAACCAATATTAATCTATTGTTATCAAATGAAGCCCTGAACCTCAAGGTACTCGTTAATGACTCTCCAATGAATATCGATCAGGATTTAATAAATAATAGAATTAAATCATTTCAAATCAATCCTTTCGTTGATTCAATATTTCATCAAAGTTTATCAACGGCTTTAACTGACATCAAAGAGAAAAACGAAACCTACGATTATTCCGATATCGATGCTGCGGCACAAAAAGAACTTGAAGAATTGGAAAAAGAACAAGAATTGGAAAAAACAACTATGCCAAATACTAATAAAAAGTCCAATACTACTACTTCTTCTGCTTCAAATCAAAATAATGAAAAAGCCAGACCATCAAACATTGTTCTTGAAGATAATAGCATTAGTCTTGATTTTTTAAAATCGCTTCCTTATGAAATCATGGATGATATTGACAAGGATGAGAATGCGTATAGCAAACGGATTAAAGAAGATCGATTTTATTGCAAAAGACCTTAATGTTAGGTTGGTTAAATTATTAGAGGAACATGGCCATAAAAATGTTGTATATGAGTGTTTTCATCGCGCATCTGATCCAAATTTTAAAGAAGCAGACCTTACAGCTGAAATCAAAAATAATCTTGAAATACAGAAAACCCTTGTTTCAAAAAATATTTCTCCACTAAAAACTATATTTTTCGAATAAATATGGACAATCGCCATTGGGTAACTCTTGCTGTTTTGCCAGATAGTAAAAATAATAAAAAGCTAGAATCCGCTATGTCGATCCCATGCACGATGACAAAAGCAAGATCCCAGACTTCATCATAGCTGCGGTTAAGAAGCAATTTTCCCAAATAGAAATTATTAAAAAACACCCGCAACTTCAATATACTAACAAACCTAATCAAAAAACTGTTGCGGCCTTTGGCATTTGCTTGTTATGGAAGAAATGATGGCCAGCGGCCACATTGATTGCGATCTTGATATTAAACTATTATCAAAAAATGGAGTAGGGCCTGAGTCCGAACCCAAGTCTGAACTTATTAGGCGTAACAGAGAACGTCTGCTTGATGAAGTAAACAAAAAAATTACAGATGACAACCTATTGTTTTACAAACAACTGTTACGATTGATCAAAGAGTTATTAATAATAGAAAACATTACCATATTACAAGAATTTATCAATGAACAGCCTTTTATTTATGAAAATAACAATGAGATAGCAACAATCATTGGTCGCACTGAAAAAACCGACAAATTCACAACATTTCAGGCTTTATATAATCATGTTATTGCGGCAATTGATAAAGAACGCAAAGAAATATCCCGCTTTGATCACTTGCAATTTCTAGAACTTGAGTTGTCAAAAAATATAAATTCTGCCAAAGCAAATGCGGTTATATATGGACTGCAGTTACTTTTTCATGGAATCACAAATCTAGAAGAACTTTCATCTCTAATTAGTGCTTATCGTCAAAGTGTCACAACTGCTGAATTAGCACAACCAACTGATATAGCTCAAACAATAGTTAATAGTCGTATACAGCCTTTAAGCCCAGAAGCCACCACTCTCAAAACTGCCTCTGAAACAGACACCGATTCATTGCATGATGAGACGCTATCAAGCGAACCTGATGACACCCCACAAGAAATAAAATCTATCCGCACCAGGGCCAAAACAGCATTGACCAACCTCAAAGGTGGTCTAGAAAAATTATTTAATGACTTTGAACATTTTTCTAAAATCAATGCTTCACTTAATGACCAAGAAATCAAAAAATCTGTTCAAAAAGCTGCAGGGACCCTTCGTGGTGGCAAAACAACAGTGGTTAATCCGCCAAAATATAGCGCCATCAGAAAACACAGTGAAGCACCAACACTTAGTAAAGAATCGAACAACAATAATGAGTACATACCTGACGAAATAAATTACGGTTTTATTGCAGGTAAAGCCCCAGAGAGTCTTAAGGAATTCTTTGAACAATATACTAAAGTTAGTCCGAGCCAGAAAATCGAAAATCAAAAGAGGGAACTTGAAAGAATAATTGCAAAATATGACCCTGAATCAGATGCGGTTAATTTTATAACTTCTACTCTATCTCAGATAGTTGATTTCTGCGCGGAATCTCACAAAGCTTACAATGCTTTAATACAAACTCCAGTTAATGATAAAAATTTGTCAATAGAAGCAATGCTTCATTTACTGCAATTAGCAGAATCAGGCATTTCCATGACTGAGTTATTGGCGCAAGCCGCTCCAATATTAGCAAAACATAAAATTCGCCCTATCAACAGTAAAACTTGCACTAACAACGATGAATTTAACAAAAAATTATACAAACGGTTCAATAAAGATCAAACCGTAGATTTGATAAAAAACATCGAAATATTTTTAGATGCCACCAAAACCTTTATAGCTAACTGCGGTCCTGCTATTACTCTATTATCTAACAGTGGCGTCCGAATTGGCATTAGTGCATTTCGAGGTTATTTCACTCAAACTTTTACTGAATATGCAGCAATCTGCAAGTTATTACAACGCGCCTTGATTGTTGTTGAAGCTGATAAATCATTGCAGCAAAAAGCTATAGATTGTTCCACTGCTTGTCATGAAGCAGCACAGCAAGTCAATGGATTCAACGTTAATCAGTTATTACGTGAACAACCCAATATCGACTTAGGCCCAGGTATTGTGACGCAAAAAACAGCCCTGCAAAAGGCGACCTTTGCTTGTCTTGATCCTTATGAAAAAGAAACATGTAGCACCATGCTAGAGATGACCAATCTATGCATGAACGTCAGAGATGGTTATTATAAACTAAATAATCTTCCATATGAAAAAACTAATCTGCCTATTATTAAAGTACTCATGTTGGCGAAATTATTAGAAAAAAACCCTCCTAATTTATTGGCAGAAGTAAACGAAGTACTTTTAAAAGCAATGTGCGCCTTATTAAAAAAGCAAACAGTCCTACAGAAATAAAAGAAAATTGATTAAAAGGATTGGCAAAACACAAAAAGAAGCTTTTCTAACAGAAAGCGAAAAATTATTGCAAGGTATGCTCATTAACTCCGATCGAATCATCTCTCAATATACAAGATGCAAACAATCTGGCTTTAGAGTACCAAAGAGTTATTTCATACAACCGCTCATTGAATACAAAGAGACATGTCGCTTATTACAACAATTTTTGGGTTTTTGGCAATAATGACTTAAAACAGTTGGCGGCTTCTTGTGCTGACAAAGTTTCAAGCTTGGCTTCAGAGATATTTTTACGAGAAATACCGGATGCTGCTAAAATCATTAATGAAAACCAGGAATTAATTAAAAATTTCAACAAACTTTCGATAGCATAGATGCCGAGTTGTCCAAAGATGATTCAGCAACACCCGCTTTGTCTAGAATTGTAAAATTAAAAGAGTTGACAACACAAGCTAGGAAGCGATGCAACTGGTCAACTATTACCGTAATGCACTGACTTATGATCACCCGCTTATCAAATTAGAAAAATCATTGCGGCTTTTAAAAGGCGAAGCTGACTTTTTAATTCAAAAATTAATGACCTTAACAACCAATGGCGCCTTTTAGATGCTCGTTTTGATCCGATTTTAGCAAAAATCAATGACAAAATGCTACAGCCCTAAAAGCAATCAAAGTGCAAGATCTGACCACGCTTATAACTAACACACATGAGATTTTATTAAACAGTAATAAATTAAACCAAATATTGCGGGATGCAGAAACAGCCGTTTTAGATACTCGCGATCAGGCTGCTATCAATGAATCCACCAAAAATTAGTAGAAGCGGCTGAAGGCTTAAAGCAACTTGATGCTTTATATAATGCGGTTGATAGATCGGTAAATCAATTTACAGAAACACTTCAACCTGCCTTACAAAAATATGCCGACCTTTTTGCTGAGAAAAATGCATTTATCTTTTATGATGCCAATGAACTAGCACAACGAAAATTAGCTATCGATGAATTAGCCGATCTTATTGCTCGCTTTCAGACAGAATATGATTCTGTAGATTTTGCCCAACTTTGCGCTGCATTTGCAGCGGAAACACAAAAAGTAGGAATGGCTTATTCTGAACAAAAGCCAATTAGCATAACACAATGGGCTTTGCTCTATGTTCTATCAGAAAAAATAAATAGTAGGATTAATAATATTAAAAAGGACTAGAGGAAAATTCCATTGCTGAAATTCCAGATTATACAGTGTATGATCCTGCTGCAACGTTGGGTGAAGATAAAGCAAAAATTGTCTTGGAAAAGCCACAACTGAAGCAGAAAAACTCTTCAATAATACACACCCGCGACGAAAAGAATTTGAGGATGTAAATAATTCATTTAGAAAAAACTGATAAACTTGCTAACTTTTCAGGACTTTGTTTATCAGGTATATCATGAAAGCGCAATACCAGCCCTTGCCAATAAAGTATTTGCCACTGAACTTCGTACAGATTTTAAAGGTCTTCCAGAAACAGCAAACGCTCTAGTTTCTCAACTGGGCTTAGATGCTCTCAGTGGCAACCATGAAGAGACAGACTCATCCGCCAAAACTGAAACAATAACAGAAGAAGTAACGGATATGACCATAGAAAAAGAAAAGATAGTACCCGCTCCAGTGACGCTAAATCTGATAAAGAAACCAAGTCAGATGGTTCCTCTGATGATACTAAACGCGATACCAGCAAAGATGCTGATAGTTCGGGAGAACACCTCCTTCGGATACTGGCCACGCTGGCAGTGGTTCCAGCGATGATAAAGATGATGATGATCACGATGATGATAAGGCCCCCAAAACTGACGATTTGAAAAAGAAGACTCTGAGAGCGAAAAATTGCGGCAACAGCTGGCTGAGCTTAAAAATTAAATGCAGAGATTGAAAAGAAAAATCAAGAACTGCAGCAACAGATGTCAGTACTCACAGATGCAAATAGAGACATTTCTGAGCAAAATAAAACTCTGCAACAGACATTATTGACAGAAAATAATAACCATGCGAGTCAATTAAAACAAAAGAGACAGAATATGCTGACAAAGAGAGACAATATCAAGAAAAATTAAAAATATAGAAACACAGAATCAATTAATTTTTGCTAACCTGCAAACAGCCACAGCAGAAAATACAAAATTAAATGCGGCCAAAACAGCTAATGAAGCTGAAATAAATCGGTTGCAGGCTCAAGAGGCCGAAAACCAATCAGCCAAAGAAGGCCTAGAAAAACTTGGTTGAAGCAATAAATCAAAATCAAGCACTTCAAGAAAACATAAAACAACAACAATTAGCATATCAAACGGAACGTGCTAATTTAGAGGAACAATTACGCCAAGCACAGCTGAAAAAAGATTCGAATGACAGCAGTAGTGATAGCGAAAGTGTTGACAGTGATTCTTCGTTAGGATCTAGCTCACCTTTTGTATCTGTTAGATATGTTGATGGCCATCTTGGCCTCAACTACCAACAGCAACTCGATGCGCTGCGTGTTATTAACGAAGCGCAGTTGGACCACACTAACTTTTTACTTGAACTTAAGCTGGCTTACCCAAATCCGCGAGAAACGAAACCTGATAATGCAGCAAAACAAAGAATAACTAAACGCATTAACGTCATTGTCGAGCAGCTGCTTTCATCGGGCGAAAGTGAGCCAAAATATATTTTCGATGGAGAAAAGCTAAACAATAATAATGCTTTAGCAGCAGCATTCTTGTATGCTCTGTTAATTGAAGACACATCTCCTTGGAGAAGGACTTCGGAAAAATAGCTTGTGAAGCCATTCTCAAAGCTTATAAACAATTCAAAACTACCTCAAATGAAAATTTCGAGAATTCACTAGTTGAATTTTACAATTTATGCAGTCGCATCGATAGCGGCAATACTAAATTCATTGAATTGATAAAATTAATAAAAGCTTCGCGTGACACCGATGCTGATGCATTAGTGGCCATGATGGAATCAATCAGCCTCTCTAGTAAACATGAAGCTTCCGATATTCTTTCAGCTATTGATGATACCGAGTCTACTGATAGTGCTGATACGATCGCCAGCGATGACCACACTGGCACCAGCAAAACCACTCACTCTGATAGAAATCATCTTGGCATAGATTATCATAAATCAAGTGAAGGAATATTTGCGATCGAATTCAATAAGGATGCACTGCAAGCTGAAGATAAACCTGACTTGATTAACGATGAAGCGCAATTGCGACATAATCGCCTTTACTACAAGGCCTGCAAGCACGCAACCAAAATAATCGCAAGAAGAGTTCTGTAAAAGCTTGGGTTTTAGCAGGATTAGGCTTTAGTGCTGGTGCGTTTATTTCAGGTTTACAGCTTATATTCCAGGAATCATCGGCTGTACTGTCCTGGCTGCTGGCTGCTTTGCCAAAGCATTTTACAATTACAGAAACAATCGAAACAACAAGAATCCTGCTGTTAAAAACCTTACTATAAAACTTAACGGCAATACCTATTCGTTCCCGCACGGGCTTAATACTATCCTCGATTATAAAGAGGAATTAATCGCTCTGTTAATAGCAAAAGATGATGCACTCACCTTAACGAGAGAAGCCTACTTTAGAGATCAAGGAATTGATAAAAATAGTCTAGGCATCAACATCTTACACGTCTTATTGAATGAAGGACGGAACGGATACAAAACAGCTGCACGCGATACAGCCATCGACACCTTAATTGAAATCTATGCGCTAGACCAAGAGCAGTTTGAGAAAATCATAACGGATTTAATCAACTTCTCCGTAAATCAACAAGCTGACAAAGATGATGTAACTGATTTCACGCTCACCAAACTAATCAAGCTATTTCATCGTGAGCAAAAACACAAAGATAAACAGCGCGCTCAAGTATGTAAGTCGATTAAAAACTATATTTTAGACAAAGCTTTCGAATTGCATCAAGATGCTACAGATGAAGCAATTCAAGTTTATGTGGCTGAGAACATTTGCGAGCTTGATTTAGCTTATTTGGCCGACCTAGTATTCAGCGGCAATTTCCATCTAATAGATTTATTATTAGAAAGAAATCGGCTTAGTGATGTATTTTTATATGCACACCAACACTACCCTGATTTTAAAGAAAGATTCATCTCTTTATTGAACCATAGATTAGATCGACTGAGAGAGAAAATACAGCGCGAGTGATATTACAAGCTCGCTGTTGACCCTTTCCAGTAAAATAATCAGATGCATTTCCAAAGAGGCAGCTTCAACAACAAACGCCAGCAAACATGTCAAATTATTGACTGACATAGTGAATGGTTGTATTGAATTCTATTCTGAACAACCTATACTTATCTTTCAGCTATATAGCAAAAGCTTGAACAGCGACATGGACTCATTACTCGACGATTCTTTTGATGATTCTCGAAAAGAAAAACTGATGAAGATGATTCTGAAGCAACTCGTAAAAATATTGTCTGGAGCGTCTTTACTAAAAGTAAATATGGTTGTCTTTTCAATTTCAACCAAAAACCTTCGTCTAAGCAGCTAGTTGAAACGCTCAAAATGGTGATTCCGGATGACAGTTGTGAAAAAACCATTCACGATTCAATAACAGCAATCTTTTCTGCCGTCATGCCTAATGATAACTTTGGATTTGATATTCATGTCATCTTCACCCAATTAATGAACGGCTTAAAAGCAGCAAAACAAGACCATTATATTGTCTCATTGCGACAAAACATTATTAAGGTTTATTTTGAAAAACTAAATGATGAATTAAGTGAATTCTTTCACACGTATCAGACAGCTTCAATAGCAAATATTGAAGAAAATATAACATTATTATTCAAAAGACATGGGATTACTGAGGCATTAGACGGCTCTGTTATCCACCCCTAACAAAGCGCTACTCAATAATGAGAGAGATGGATTCATTCAAAAATCTCGCGCCGTGATTCTTGAGTCACAATTAAATGCCTCACAAACAGTAGCTAATAGTGAAACCAGCGTTACCTCAGTATTTGATCCACATCGACACATAGCGCAATTGCTGGATGATATTATTGAACATCCTGAAGTACTTTGCGCACCTAAAGCTACACAAAAGCGTTATTTAAAAGAAAAATCATTAACATCTTACAAATCTATCAAATCACGGCTCAACAAAATGACTTTGATAATGTATTTGCCATTATCAAATTGATGAAGCCAAAAACCAATCAGTTTTATTGGAATTGCTAACAGACATTGGTAACTTAGAAAAAACACCCGTCGCACCACGGCCTAATTCAAATTACTTCAAGAAACATTTTGAATCGATTACTGTGGGTGAGCAGTATGACCAAGACGTGAGAGTCTGGGTGAGTACAGTCACGACTACTGATCCAATAGAAGAAAATATCGATGGCTCACCTATTGATGTTGAATTTCCAATTATGTTGCTGTCTAAAATCAGGGTTTTGAAATTTTATTGAAGATACTTAATAATGAAGATGAAATATTCCGGTTTAAAGATGCATCTGCTGGCACTGCATTTGTTGATAACATTATACGTCCGCAGTTATTAGAAACAGATAGTGCTAATCTATCTAATTTGCTTCATTGCATAGATGACCATGATTCGGGAACCAGTATTTTGAAGTTCAATATCCCTGCTAATGCCGATCCTAATGGAGTGCGATCATATCTGAAAAATCTCTAGATGCTCATATCAAAGCCTTACCTGTTGGAGTTCAATTAAATAAACTCAAGAGTAATGCACAACTTCAAAACCTTTGGGCCTTAGAGGAGCTTTATCACGGAAGAGTGTTCTTTGCTAAAGACGAACAAATGCAACACTAATGGCACAACGGCTAAACCAATCGCTATCAGCATTACATCAGGATCCTGATCACATCGATGTTTATGTCCAAAAGCTTTCTGGCAATTATCGGGTGTATTTAAGAAAAATGCCGTCTGTAACCAATATATACCCAAATGAAATTAGGAATTCTCTGACTGATTTCATTACTTCAGCAACTGACACTCAACGGGCATTGCCTACTGCAGGACTTATTAAATTGCTGAATGTCCTTTATCATGGCGGACTGCAAGTTGCAGATGAGCATAATAATTATGTCCCTGCCTCACATTTAGATGCACCACTGGCATTTTACTTAAGCCATCAACAACCAATTGAAATAGAAATTAGTGGGGAACAGCATCAAGACTTCACTAATCGGTTACAACGGCAGCTTAACATTGATTTTTCAGGCAGTGAAGCGAGCTTCTTAATAGCTTTGGGCGGCAATAACAATTTGCACAAGGAAGTATTTGGCTATAATCAATCCGATCTTAATACAGATGAAGTGATCACTCCAACCTCCAGTAACGGTATATTACAAGTCAAAAAAACAGAGGTTGATGGCAAAACTGTGCTAACTTTAACATTTGTAAAAGATATTAGAACAGCTTGTGCTGGTATCGATCCTAAAACGCATGAGTCCGTTGTCATAAGCAATGTCTATTCCGATAAATATAGTTCTTCGCAAGTTGGTATCGCTGTTGAAGATGAGTTTCGAGCAGCAACCAACAATCCATTACCAAGAAAAGCAAAGCTGAAAATTGACGCTGATGCGGAGCATAATCTGCTTACCACCATCAGCACAGCCATTACTCATGGAGAAGACGCTGTTAATCCAGAATACATCCTGGGACAACCACCCTCTTCTTATCAAGCAAGTGGCGAGCTAAAACTAGTTAGTACTCGTTGGAAATCGACTGATGGCTATTGCGAAAACTTCTCTAGAAGTTTATTAGATACTGAAAATGAAGCTGCAGACAATTTACGCCGTCAAATTTTCCAAAACTTCTTGGTTCAATATAAGAAAAATGATGAGCTTTATTTGGGGCTGTTAGTGCAAAATCTGCTACAGCAAGCACATGCCTATTATTCCTCTGAACCAGATAGAACTATTGTTGTACGTAGTTACAACGAAAGCACCAACAAAATAGTCTTAACAGAACTATCTCGTAATGCATTTGATGCAACCATCAGAGATATTATCCTCAAGGACATATTGACTGATGAACAATTCTCATCAGAAGAAAAGTCAGCTTTATTAAAAGCGATTTTTGACCAATATCGTGAATTCCAATATAAGGCTTTGCCATCTGATTCGCTGGCCAATAATTTGTTCTCCGCTGAAATCAGGCGCTATGACTTGTATCTCGATTGTTATTTGGCAACAGGAGCAGACCTGAGTTCTATTTTGGACCCTGAACAATCAAAGATACTCATTTCTACTTTTGAACAAACAGAACTTGGACAATTATTAAATGCTACCCAAGAGAATTTTAATGAGTTGACACTTGAACAACAACGTCGCTTAGGACATAACATCAAATGTTTCTATGAGGCTGATCCGGAGAAATTTAACCAATTTATTGGCCATTTATTAGTAAAACGCCTGACTCGATTAGATGGTGAGGATTCAGCCATAGCATTATCCGCTGAAGCAATACTTATTCGGTTTGCCACCAGCGTTTTAAGTAATTCTCATGGTTGGCATGACCAAGATTGTATTGCCAGGTTTATTGCTGCTATCGACTCAGATCTTTGGCAACCAGCCAATAGCGCAATCAATTTTACCATTATGCCGGCACTTTCACCTGAGCAAAAACGGTGTTTTATCGGTGCAATCGGTAAGGCCACTTGTTTGACTAATTTAAACCTAGTGACAGTTGACAAATTAATTGGTGCATTGAGCCATGAAGCGACCAATCTATTTAAATCAAGTGGCATTGGTTTCTTTGGCCGACAAAAAGATGCTGATATTTTGCAATCACTGCACAGTAAAAGTCCGGCACGATTAATCAATATGGGTTACTGCATTGCACTATTAACAAAGCCAGCTACAAAACATCAAGCTAAACAGGATCTAATAGGTTTGTTCAATTCACAAACCGTCAATAAAGATAGCTTGCTGCACTTGTTGGTCGTTGCGATAACCACATTGAAACCGGAGCATTTATTAGGTGATGGATCAAATTATGACGCATTGATTCATAAAGCACGTAACCTAATTATAAAAGCTATCAAGAATCATTTGCCGCTGAGGCAGCAGAATCAGCTAGGTCGGGTCTAGCTAATCTGCCAACTTGGTATGCAGACCAAAATCCTTGGTTAAATGGCGGCGCCGCTTGGGAAGAAATGACAGCACCTGCAGCACCCACTACACACGAAGCACCTGAACATCCGGCTGGGCCACCGCTATAAACCTTGAATTTATGAAAGCTTAGAGCTACAAGGATGTATTCACAGTGTGTTTTATAGCGAGGTATGCCCTCTTCTCAGGGCATGAGCTGGCATAAATCCAATCAGTACAAACTAGATTTGTGGATAATGATATGACCACGGATAGCAAGGCTTATGTGAGTAGTGTCTTGTCAGATAAAGTATGGTTTTTTACAGCAAGAAATAACATCGTAACTACTTGCCCTAGAAGCGGACGTCCACTTTTGGCTGAATTTTAACGATTTTTAAAAGAAAAAGCGGAGCATACATAAGTATGTGAGCAGTTTTCTTTTAAAAATCGTTAAAATTCCGCTCAAAATTGAACGTCCTAGCTACCCTATCACTTTAGGGGTGAGTAGATACATAACATCTTTCATTTTACCTCGCTCATGTTGATTTTTACGATTTAGCTCATTTTTCTTCAATTGCTCTTATATGCAAAGTTGAATACCCCCGAGCATTGTGGGCGATAGCAAAGACGCCGTTTCTCCATTGCAAATTAATCATCTGATTTGCCATTTTGTTTGTGCGATTTTTCTCACCAATATGCACTGTTCTTTATCTTGCATCATGCTATACTTTCTGCTTTTAAGCCGAAGGCAGCGAGAAGAAGTCAGCGTGAATAAGGGGGCCCTTTCTAATGCCCACTGACGTAAGAAAAATCGCCACTGCCGGTTTTGCTAACTGAATAAATTGAATTTATCTGATCAATAACAACATGGAGATTACCGATGCGGTTCAGTGTGATCATCGTCTGCGGATTGCTGGCCTTGGGCGTCCCCGTCGCGTTTGCGAAAGGAAACCAAAGCGATTGGTCAACAAAATCAGCTTATTGTGATACTTCCCCGAGGACAGTGCTTGTTATCCGAAAGCACCTAAAAGCCCAAGCCTACACCCAAACCCGTCTATCAACCCATGGTCAGCGCCACAGTATATCCTGGCTCGGTCAAAGCAAATGTTATCCGTATCGCCAGGGCCCATGGCTGGAACACCGTGGTTTGGAATGCTACCAGCGATTATCGTTGGTATGGTACGACCCGGATCACCGCAAACAACTTGTCATCTCTATTCAGTAAAATGCTATACGACTATCCACTCCAAGCCATTTTTTATCACGGCAATCACGTCTTAGTGATCGGCCCGAGGAACTTACCATGAAGAAATTGATACGCCGAACCTTACTTCTTAGCATTTCTTGTATTATCACATTGCTGATTACTAGCTGTATTTCACAATACAAAACCGTCAAAGATGCTGATTACAACGTTACCAATGATAAACGTAATTTAGATTACTTAAATTATAAATCCACCCACCGGGCNCCCGCTGCCATTAGTCAGAAAGGATTTTATTCTGATGTGACACCGATGAGCTTGCANACAACCCCCGCATGGATGAACCGTAAAATTACGGTAACCGCACAAAACTTGCCGCTGGAGTTTGTAATATCACGCATTTTGCGCAATACCGACGCTGTCATTGAGTACCAGCCTAGTTTAAACCGTAGCCGTCCGGTGAGCCTCCAATATACTGGCACAATTAAAGGCGCTCTTCTTTTATTGGCCAACAATACAGACACCGCTTTTCAAGTAAAAGGGAACCGTATTCTGTGGCTTAATTTTGTTACTAAAACTTTTAATATTGCCTTTATGCCTGGTAAGTCTACTTACCAAGTTGGTCAATTGCCTAATCAAGCCGGCGGAGCTGCCGGGGGCGGTGCCGCTGGTAGCAGCACAGGTACAACTGTGGTGACCACAACCGGCCAATTAGGCTATGGTCAATACAGTGACTTGAAAGGTGAATTGTCCGTATGGGAAGACTTGACCAGAACATTGAATGAGTTGAAATCAACCGATGGTAAAGTCATCGTATCGGAGTCAACAACTTCGGTCACTGCTTATGACCACCCTTCCAATATCCGTTCAATGGAACAATATATTAATCAGTTAAACAAAGATTTATCGCGTGAAGTTCAGCTCCAAGTTGAAGTATTAGAAATTGAACTCAGCAAACAATTTAATTACGGTATTAACTGGAACCTGGTGCAAAACTGGATAGGCACCAANTTCTCCTTATCAGGACAGTTAGCAACGGCAACTAATATCACAGCAGCCACCCAAGGCTCGGGCAGTAATAACAGCTTGGTATTATTGCAATTAGGTAAAAGTGACGGCAGTAATGCCATCGTCAACGCCTTAAGCCAACAAGGCCGTGTTAGTGTGGTCACCCAACCTCGGGTCGTCACATTGAACAACCAAATGGCGCAAATCCGCATTACCCGGGACACCAGTTATCTACAAAGTGTTAGCACAACAACAGCAGTCAATGCTGGCTCTACTACCTCATTGACGCCAGGTATCGTAACGGATGGTTTCACGCTGTACATTTTGCCGAAAATTCAAGGCAATGATGTGTACTTACAAATCAGCAGCACCTTATCGACATTATTGGCCATTGATACCGTCAATAATATTCCAGCGCAGCTGAATGTGAACAATGACCAAAACTCAGCAACAAACAATGGTCAGTTCCAGCAAATTCAAGTGCCGACTTTATCAGAAAAACAATTTAACCAACGAACGCTGGTGAAATCGGGTTACACCTTGGTCATTACTGGGTTCCAACAAACCCATAATGAAACTCAACGTGCGCAATTGTTCGGTTCACAAAAACTGGGAGCAACTGGAGCAAGCCGAACCAATACTCAAACATTGGTACTGATTACCCCAGTAATTTTAGAAAAATATTGATAATTTATATGGGACAAGCCTTGAGCTTGCCTGAGGTTTCTCAGCAGATAGAGGAAGCTAATGCCGATTTTGAAACGTGCTGATGGCATTCAATTTGTGATACAAACGTATCGTGAATTGCTGGCACCGACCAAAGCCTCTTTGTTAAAAAATGAAATTCGCATGCTCGCCCAAAACCATGGCGAGTATGTGCGTTTATTTAAACAGCCTGATGGTCAATATGAGGCTGTGTTCTCGCGCGANGCCGGGTTTTTGCTGGGAGAAACTGTTTGGAAATATTTTGGTAATCCAAACGACTTAATTTATTGTGAAGCGTTGCCCGAGGGACAACAAGCTATTGTAGTCGTCGTACGTTCAGGCACTGTTTATTTAGACACTAAGATTCCCTTTGCTAATATTCCTGATGAGTTTTCATCGTTGCTTGCGGGCCAACATCAATATGAGATTTATACGTTTGGTGATGTGCCACTTAGCGAGAAAAAGCAACGTGGTAAATTTAATTTTGATAGCAATTTAGTCAAGTCATTTACTCACCTACCAAATTCCGTGTTCGAACAATTGCCGGCTGATGAAAGCTTGCAATTACAACCTTTAGAATTAGTACTGCGTTCAATTAAATTTATTAAACGCTCACCTGTTTTTATTGTTCTAGGCGCTATTCTTGCGATTTTAGTGCTTGGTATTTGGTATCAAATGCATAAAACCAAAGTCACGCCAGTAGAAGCGCAACCCATCACAGTAACACACAAACCCGTGTCTCCTTATCAAGCCTATGAAACAGCATTGACCACCCCTGATCCAGAACGGCAGATAGCGCAATTCGCTGCTTTAGTCCAATCGTTATATGACCTGCCTGGCTGGCAAGCAACTAACGTGACATTTCGCGATTCGACTTATACAATACAAATGACTTCGCTTGGTGGTAGTATCGGCGCTCTTTACCGTTGGACAGAAAATCATGGCATGCGCATGAATATCGGTAACGATGGCGCTAAAGTGACCATTGGTTCTGCAATACGTAACCGCACCAAACCAAATAGCATTTACAATTTACAAAAACTCACTTACTTGGTGATTGACCGCATGTATACTATTTTGCCACAAAATAGCGTCACCATAGGGGCCACCTCTCCAGTTGGGCAAGCCAAAAGCACACAATTAAATATCCGATTCACACAAATGACACCCTCTACCCTGAATTTATTAGGCAAACAATTAGCGGGGCTTCCCATACGATTAAATTCATTACAAGCTAATATCAACGAAGGGCTGTTGACCGGCATAATACAGATAACTGTTTTAGGAAATTAATAAAATGAAACTGGATACCCGACAAAAAATCTTGATAACCCTCATTATTCTGGCCTTTGCATTTGTCGCTTGGCAACTGTATGACATCTTTGCTGGCGGCGACAATGTCCCTGTAACAAAACCGGCTACCGTCGTGCCTGCACAGCCATCAAAACCGACCGCTGCAACTCCGACAGGTGCCCCAATACAATTAACCAATGCTCCTATTGCTCCAGCTACGCCCAATGCAACAACTATTAATGTGCCTTCGGTCTCGAGTATTCCCGTACAACGCAAATTCTCTTTGCCTGCCTCCACTCCTTTTCAAGAACAATACATGCGCCTGCTAGACCAGTACCAATTAGTGAAATTACAGCGCATGGTGGTTGATGAACAAACCGCCATTGCTGCAGGCCAAGCTAAAATTGCACAAATCAATGAGACTTTNACAAAAACCGGCGCCCCTGTGATGCCTACAACTAGCAATCTATTGCCTTCCACTAGCAGCAGCGAAACCAGCTATAAGCTAGTATACATCGACAATCAAGCAGGCCAGTGGACTGCAACCATCAGTCGCAATGGTCAATTGCAAGAAATCAATGTGGGCTCGATATTAACAGACGGTTCACGCGTCATCAGAATCAGTCAGAAAGGCGTTGTATTACAACGCGGTGGTAAACGTTATTTGTTAAGTTTTTATGGGCTTACCGTCATACGTATGCCTGAACCGGAAGTAACAGCTGCTCCTTATTCAAGACCGGTAGTTGAAACAAAACCAAGCAAAGCACCAGCACCCATAGTTAAAGCGGCGCCAGTGACTATGNNACCGCCCCAACGCAACCTGCTGCTACCAAAACGGCTAGCGCACCCACAGCTAATAAAGTTAATAAAACAACCAATGCTTTTGCTATTCCAGCTACTGCCCCAACAATCACTCCAGCACCAGCTAGCAAACCATTACCCACCATCAGCAACAAACCAGCGAGTAACGCCGCCGCTATTCCGTCAATACCCAATAACTCAACTAGCAGCACAAACGTCAGTACATTAACACCTCAAACCAAACAATTACTTGCCAACAATAATAATGCGTCGTTGAACAATGCGGCATTAAATTTCAATGCCCCGGCCCAGCCAACCACCACAGCACCGTCACCGACTGCTTCGACAAATAGCGCCACAACCAATCAAACTGTCTCAACGCCAACAGCCAATAACATGACTAACCAAATAAACCCAAAATCAACATCGACGCTAAGTGCATATCCAACACCTAAGCCTAACACTGCAACTGCGACTGCCCCGCGATGGCGCCNNTGTGGTATCTGCCACTAGTCAAACTAATGCCAATAGCTTGAAGTTGTCTGCAGAACAACAAACTAAAGTGGCACAATTGTCAGCTACAAATGCTGCCAATGCTGATCATTCTTATACCGAAGCCGAACAAACTTTATTAAAGATGCCAACGGATTCATACACAATACAATTGATGGGCAGCCGGGACAAAAATGACTTGAAGGATTTGGTCAAGCAATACCAATTAAAAGACACTTATGTG
Organism: Coxiellaceae bacterium; assembly: GCA_013414725.1. Lineage (GTDB taxonomy): Bacteria > Pseudomonadota > Gammaproteobacteria. The sequence goes on from CP058706.1 coordinate 414,591, forward strand.
TTTGAAACAACTTACCTCGAAAAACCTTGGTTTGTACTAGTCTATGGTTCTTTTAAATCAGCCCAAACAGCTAATGTGGCGATTAAACAATTGCCTAAACCAGTGCAAGCACTTAAAGTTTGGGTGAGGCCTATGACAAGTGTACAAAATGCTATTAAACGGAATTCATAGACAGAAGTTTAAGGTGAAAACCTGATAAGGATAGATTGTTGCATGTATCGCGTCATTGGTTTTATTTTTACTATTGTATTCGCTGGTTTGCTGTCTGGCTGTAATCCATGCAACATTATTGGTAAATGCCCACCGTACAAGCCCCCACCGTCACCACCTCCATGCGGCGAAATTGTCGACAAATTAAAGCTATACGGTGTCCAAGTCATTCAGGTTGGTGATACTTTGCGTATCATTTTACCCACTGACGATTATTTCCGCGGGACTAGCACAACTGAGCTGCAACCAGGTCGCGCGCCTTATCTGTATAAAATCGCCACTTTGTTGCAATGCGGTTGTTATGAAGGCTATCCAGTGCATGTTAATGGTTATACTGATGAGGTGGGTACACCTAATCAACGTCGTGCTCGTGCTAGACAGCGAGCCCAGACTATTGCCGCTTATTTATGGGCCGACGGAATTCCATTGCAACGTATGCAAGTTGCTGGTTATGGTGCAGCAGATGCACTTTCAAGTAATGAAACTGTGGTTGGTAGTAGCAATAATCGGCGAGTGGAAATTACTATGCCACGGTAGTGAGAAGATACCAGAAACTGGCAAATATTTGATAAGCATTTTAACCACGGATTGCTTCGTCGTTTCAGTCCTCGCAATCTGAAGTATCCCCACGAATTTTTATGTAAGCAGTTGAATTAATTGCTTACTAGCCTTCCGTCATCCCGCGGCGAAGACCGCGGGATGACGGCATTTATTTTTACACCTGCAGCGGAATACTTAATCTTGACAGCAATAACACTTCTAGTTTTTACACCATTGCTTTCGAACTCGCTGATTTGTGTTGCCTGAAAATTCGTGGGGACACCTCAGCTCGGAATGACGAACACCGAGTTTTTCCTTAGTGAGCCTGCTTTGAAACAACATTGTGCCTTACATTCAATTAATTCCAATGCGCGACTTGCAGCACATTTCCACTCTTCTCAGAAAAATCTACTAATTTTTCCGGTGTTCTATAGTAGTAAATATTACTGAAGTCCGTCGCAAAAGCATTGAGGGAATAGGTAGCAATAACCTGTGCCATAGCATTCTCACAGGTATAAACCAGGGCGGTGATAGAACGTAAATATTTGGCATCCAGGACTGCATTATCATACAACCGCGCATCTAAAACACGCACCGCACCTGCAAGATGTATTTCACTATTATCACGGCCTATGATTTGGATATGGTCAGTGTCAACCCAGCTGACATCCACCATGCTATCACCCGCCACATCAACCTCTGCAACTGGCACATAACCCTGTAAACTAATCCGCGATTGATCGTTTAACACCAATCTTATATTTGAACCACTGGCCCCCTGGACCGCAGCCACCGCCCCGTGAAATAGATCTAATTCACGTAAATAAGGCAGCCATATATTGACGCTAATAGGCTCATCAGGAAATTGGTCGATGCTTTTATCACGCTGCAACGATAAAACACCGTCATTATTTTGGATTACTACGGCCTGCGCATAAGCTTCAGGGGCAGTCACTGCTACCCGATAATTTCCCTGCATAATTTTAAGGTCAAAATTACCCTCTGCGACAATTACACTAAATGGTTGACCTGAACGATAGATGGAAACTGGTTGAGTTGTTTGCTGGGTTCGGTGGTGGTGTACTTTTTAACGACTCTTGCCGCACGCACTGCAGGAAATTTCCCTCCTGGGCCAGGTGAATCAGCCATTGCTTGGCCACCAATGCTGATTATCAATAATAGCCCTATCAGCCCTTGCAGCAGTCTCCTGCTAATATTCATTCATTTCTCCATTCCAGCTACCGATCTTTGATTGATCAAAGATTAATTCTAACATTCAAATTTAATTATCCACAATAAAATTAACTACTCATTTCCAAAATCAGGCCCTCAAGGGCAATGAGTATATAATAGGAAAAATTTGCATTTGATCTGACAAATATTAATGTCTATTATGCTTGAAAGGAAATATTGATATCTAGGCAATGGATGGCCTGCATGACAATCGTGGAAATGTTCACATTATTGGATAGACTGCTATGTTTAATGAATTGCCCACTTCTGTTGCTACAATTATTAGCCGCTTATTGAGCGATATTTTCAATAGAGGCTTTAGTTTTTCTCCGCCCTCTGAACTAAAAGACAATCCACTATTGCCTGAGCTTTATGAACCTAAACAAGACCTTGCGATTAACTATACGTCTCATGGTTTTTTGATACATCATACTCAAGTTCTTCTGTGTGAAGACAGTAATACTAGCACTGATTGCTCCATTTATTTTTTTATGCCAATAGCAATCCTGTTTCACTTCGCTGTTTGAACGAATATTATGTGCAACAACTTCTCGCCCATATTGATGCTAGCATTCTTTATGCCAAACAGTTACATCAATCTACTACTAGTGATCAATATGTATTATATGATGTTGTGCGTGAATTGCAGTTAAGACGGTTTTATTGGGCCGCTAAATTAATCAAAGCTTTTGAGACAATCAACAGTAAAGGTGAAAAACTAGTCATAGATAAGAATCAAATATTTCAAACGATTTTAACCCAAACTTTATCTGAAATTGTTGGCCATCTGTCACCACTGAATTCACAAACAGCTGAATGCCTTAAATCAATCAAACATTTATATCAAGACCTTTTGCGAAACGGCAAAAGTCCAAGTTTTGATTATGCCAATTAAATTTTTAGATAAACTCAATTATATCATGAGTGTATTTGTCCCAACCAAGTCCGAAGCAACAGCAACACTGTACCTCTATCAAATTACTAGTCTTAGCGATGCTAAACTTTTATGCCATCATCAATCTTTTTACACAGGACAAGCTCCTGACCCTCTTGATTTGAAAAAGCTGAATGCCACTTTTCAGAAAAATGAGAAACTATTATTTGAAAGTTTTCAAAAAAATAAAAGCCTATCATAGATTTGATAGTGAGGAATACAATTCTTTACCAGCAAGCGTACGGCAAGCACAAGATGTCTCCCAAAAATAAGTAAAATCGGCTCTGACATGGAGGTTCTTAAAAAGTCCTGACAAAAAGATCCACAAACAAGAATTACTACTTATGTCGCCGATTTTTCAAATATATAACGCCCACAAAAACTGCGCTATTTGATATTTGTTACCTTGCTTCATTCATGCTAACGATCATTAAATTTAAACAAAAAAGATGTTCCTTTGCTAGAATATGCCGCTAAACTCCAAGCAGTGCTGGCCTATTTTAACATCGAAAGTTTTGCCCTCTCTTTCGAGATGGCGGAATTAATGCTGCAAGAAATTTTTAGTACGGGAAAAATTTATTCAGAAATTTCCCCTCAAAAATTGCTTGGCTGGCTGGCAGAGAATTGTTCTCAGCTCCCATCACTCTTGAAAAATTAGAACAGATGCCTAGCCCACAGACAGGCCATTCTCCGGCCTCCAAAGTGCTTTCCCCAACCTTAGAGACAATCTTTCAATCGCATAATATATTTTTAACTGCCCTAGAGATAGTTAATATTAATCAGGGCCTTTTAGGGCTGCAGAATGATAAGAAAACACAATTATCTCACTCTGAACTGATGGCGATACTGCCTTTTTCTGCTCCGATGCTTTCTCCCGAACAAACAGCCATTGTTGGTCGTGAGATTAGAATAGTTAAATTATATTTTGAAAAGAATCTGAGCGAAAAACGTTAAAAAATATTTCTCGATTTTTGCAAAACCCAATCAAATTGAGGAACAAGTTGATAATATTCCCCATCAAATTAATGCTCTAGAAAGAAACTTAAAAGCAATTTTTGCCGATGAAATTAAAAGTAATGCTGATTTTTTAATAAAAAGTGCTCGCCTATATGCCCTATACAAAAAGCCCTTTCTTATAAAAATAACCTGATCTCATTATTTGGGCTAAATAATGAATTGCGCGAAGAGTTTTTGTCAATTCAACGTGGCCTATATTATTTAAAGATGATGAGCAGTTTTATAGTCTTCTCCTGGCCTATGAGAGACATCATAAAATCACTGAAGCTGGGATATTATCAGACGATCTGCAAACTGTTGTCACTACTTTTGATTTTGACGAGGATTTTTATGTTCTCATGAAACCGAAGTCGATCCCCTAGGCATTAGGCATGCAGTTAAGATACATAGAAAGATTACTGATCAAATCAGAGCGGTGCTTGAGACAATCCAAAATATTGAAACTATCAAACTAAGAATGAGCCAATACAAGCCCGCAATGCTTTATCAAGGCAGCAAGTATGTAGAATTGCCAATTAACCTAAATGAATTGCACGGTTGGTTACAAATTTCTGCCAAAATGGCCATCAAATTCATTGATTCTTTGGAATATTCTGGGGAATTACAAAACATCGATATGAATAATATTGCCACAACAAAATTTTATAAATTTTATTCTGATAAAAATACGGCTTTCATCATACCTTTGCATGCCCATTTCAATTTGACCGCAATTCAAGAATTAATTAATGCCGCGATTTTACAAGCCATGGCTTGTCATGGCTGGCAAGGGCTAGAGTTCTCACTATGGCAACCTGATTTCCAAGAACCATTAGAAAATGCCAGTGTCGGATATAAAGATCTTTTGGAATACGCGAACAATTTCTATATCGCTTGTTATAACATTACAATGGGGCTCAATGAAGGGTTACAAAGTATCAGCGATCAATCAATGCAAGCAATTTATACGGTAGCAAAAAAACAAATGCATTTAAAAGGATTAACGAGAAGCAGTATGCCTAAAACAAAACAGAATACCACTGAAGAAAAACCAACCGAAGAGCTCCCGTCTAATTCTAGACATGTTTAGTTATCTCCCTCTCACCGGGAGAGGGAAATAAGCTTTATTCTATGCCTTCATCTTTTGCACTAATACTGCAGGCATTGCTACTGCAGGAATGCTAGTCCATTCAGACAAGCTGGTATGGCTGGTTGGTGTGCCATAAGCGGCTTTAGTATCACTATGACCGCCCCAACGATAAGCAATCGTAGCCATAGCGCGATTATCGGTATCAGTGAAGATATCGCCGTTTAAATGAGAAACATTAAAACCAACTTCTAAGCGGTTGCCTGGTTTGACCGGAGCCAGCCAGTTGATTCCAACTTGATATTTTGTGAAAGGAACACGGTGGCCTGCGCCTAAATCGAGCTTAAGATGGGGAGTCAAGATAATGCTTTGGCTAAGGCTAAAGCCAAACCCACTGCTATTATCGGCCGGCACGTATTGGGTGTTATAGTCCACTGCATCATAATTCAAAGCAGCCCGTATTAAGCTTCTTGCCCAAGGCTTTAATTGAACACCTAGTTCACCACCCTTACTAGTTGCACCCGCCGCTTTTTGCAAATCAATGAAATTGCCTTGTGCATTACTAAAAGCGACCGTATTAAAGTTTTCATCTTCGGCACTGCTGTAATAACCACCTAAATCAATCCCTTGGATTTTCCCAGTCTCCGAAAATAAATGCTGGAAATTAGCACCAAAGGTTGTCTGCCCTACCCACTCATATTCTGAGCCGGCAGCATAATCAAAATTGAAATCTTGGGCCAAGTGTTCAGCGGTAACTTTGATGCGATTGTCGGGGTAAATTGGTGGCCTAAAGTGCCACCTAAACGAAACTCACGGCTACCGAAATCTAATTGAAAAGCAAAAGCATTATTTTGAGTCAGGTAATTGGTCCACTTGCCAGTACCAATCCAGCCAAACTGATCACTATAGATCATCCCAAATTGTAAAGGGCCAGTATCATGGTCTTCCACTGCCACATCTGCCATGGCTTGAACATTGCCTAACAACAATAACCCTATGATAATAAAGACTAATTGACTTGCCCGCTTCATACGATGACCTGTATTTAGTTTTGCTGTTAACAATGACTGATTGGATTAACTCCGGCAACGGAAATGAAGAAGAAAACGCGATTCCCCGGACAATCCCCCTTCGCGCATAATCAAAGAGGGGTGATTTTACCGAGAGGACTGTTAAAAATCCATAGAATAGTTAAAAATGACGACTGTGCGAACTGTCAGTTTTTTATTTCAGGAGTCATACGCGATCAAATGACAGAATATGATCATCACATTGCAAAAGTGCTAAGCCTGGGGTTTTAAAAGAAACCATAATTGTGCTTTTAATTGCTGCAATGCCTGGCCACGGTGACTCAATTGGTTTTTATGTTCAATCGACAGTTCAGCAGCACTGCATTGTTGTTCTGGCACATAAAAGATGGGATCGTAGCCAAAGCCGCCCGCTCCTTGAGGTTGCAACAATATACTTCCTTCCCAGACCCCTTGAGCAATAATCGGCATCGGATCTTCCGCTGAAGCCAAATAGACCATCACACTATAAAATCTTGCCGTACGATGCGGAGGTGGAACGTTGGCCAGTTCAAGCAGTAATTTATGAATGTTATCATGGTCTGTAGCATTAGGGCCCGCGTATCGAGCAGAATAGAGCCCTGGAGCACCCTGTAAAGCGTCAACAATCAAGCCCGAGTCGTCCGCTATCGCAGGTAAACCTGTCAAGCGGGACACATGACGTGCTTTTTGCAAGGCGTTTTCAACAAAGGTGGCAGCCGTCTCAGGTGCAGACAAAATTTGAAAATCGGTCTGCAGGCATAATTTAACAGGTATGTCCGCAAAATATTGCTGGATTTCTGCTAATTTGCCGGCGTTCGCACTGGCTAACACAATTGGATGTGTCAGTTGCATTAAAATACGACCACGTAATCGACAAGATCTGTACTGCTTCCTGCGCAAGTATTATCAGGTGAAGTACCAACTGATTTGAAACGGTCTAACAAAGTCTTACAAGCCGTGACAGGAATTTTTGTGACAGTAATTTCAATTTGATTATTAGCATCATTGCCTGATTCAATAGTAATGTCGCCACCAAATGGATTTTTACCGAAATCACTGGGCAAAAGATTGCGTTCTTGCAGGTTTTCTACGCTTATATCTGCATAGTCAGGATGACTGACAAGCCAACGTTCACTGGCGGAGCGCAAAGTTTGTATCATACTGACTGTGTCATTCACTCGACGTGATAAGTGCGCCATGTCGTAATAACGCGTCGCCATAATGATAATTACGCTAATAATGGCCAACGACAGCATTAATTCCAACAAACCTATACCTTTGCGTGATTTCATAATACACCTATTTCGATTGAGCCACTTGGCGTCGACGCAAATAAGCGATAACTAAGAACACTATTAATAGCGGTAATAGTATCGGAAATAAAATCGGAAAAATAACACGGCTAACAAAGCGCAGATAAAACCAACCACGCCCAGCACTACAATTCCCGCACCTGTCAAAATGAACAATAATAAAGTGCCCACACTCAGCCCCACAATAATTGCTGTTAAAACTAACCAAATTGTCGCCGTAATAACAATCGCACCGCCTAAAACTGGAAATGCCACATGCCATAAAATGACAGCCAATAACATTATCGCTGCAACGATTAAAATGAATCCTATCACTTTTATTTACCTCCTGTTGTATCAGTCGTGTCTGTTGCCGTTCCGGGGCTGGTACTTGAATAAATAGCAGAATAATTACCAGAACTGTCACAACTCCCACTCAGACCACGCTGTTGCATGATCTCTTTCAAATTAGTGCAGTCACTCTCACTAATATTGCTCATGGTGATTTTAGCTTCTGTAGCATTGTTCGAAGTGACCGTAATATTACCGCCCCATGGGTTAGCGGTCGCATTGGTAAAATCACTCGGAACTAGGCCTTGATTGGCCAATACAGTCATACTGACATCTTGACTACTTGAGGTAGCGCCTTTAAAAGTTTTGTAAGTCCAAAAATAATTATCCAAGGCCGTCATCACGGTGGTCAACATACTAACAGCGTCATTTACCTGACGCGCACTGCGGGCACTGGTGTAATAACGTCCTGCAGTAACTACTAATACCGCAATAATTGCCAACGACAACATTAATTCTAATAAACTAATTCCTCGGACTGATTTGCGGTTTCGTATCATATCGTGTCCCTAAAAATTAAATATTACGTTTAATGTGGTGGTTGAAGCAGTGCTATCCTCACACGTAGCCGAACTGACTGTACTCACTTTACCAACGAACTTAGCTATTAAATTCTGACAAGCGGTCACAGGAACATTACTCATGGTGACCTTTAGCTGAGTTGCACCACTACCAATAGCGGCAATATTGCCGCCCCATGGGTTACTGGTGGCGCCACTAAAATCGGCTGGTACTGTGCCATTACCCACAAAATCACAAATCATATTGTTTTCGGGTTCACAGCTTTCAGTTGGCTGAAAAGAATCATGGTTTTGTATCCAGTCATTAGCAGCTGTATAGACATTGTTAATCATATTCGCCGCTTCATTGACTTGTTGGCCCGTACGCGCAGTCTGATAATAACGGGAAGCCAAGATTAACAACACAGCAATAATCGCCAATGAGAACATCAACTCTAATAATCCAATGCCTGATTTATGTCGTAATTGCCGCATGACTTACCTCAAAATGTGCCTGTAAATTGATACGTACTGCCCCCTTGTTTGACACAGCTGGCATCATTATTACTCGTGTATTTCAACATTTTTTGTTGCAATGATTGACAACCATTATTGCTTAAATTGGTCAAATCAACTGAAATTTTATTGCTGTCATTTTTGCTTTCCTTAACATCAATTCTTCCATGCCATGGATTAGCATTAGGATTAATAAAATAGTCAGGCACTAAACCAGCTGTTTGTAATGTCTGCATACTGATATTAGAAAATCGGGATTTCCTTCAAGCCATTTATAGCTGGCATTGACGGTAGTGTTAATCATGTCAACGGCTTGGCTGACACGCAAACTCTCACGTGAAATCAAAAAATAACGGGTCGCCATGAAGATCAGGGTCAGGATCACCAGAAGAGAAAGCATAAGTTCTAACAGACCTACGCCACGTTGGGTAACAGGTCTTTTCATATTGATTCAACCATTGTAAATTAATCAGCTTATTTTAATGCTTTTGCTGCAAATTAGCAATGTTTTCATGTAAAATCAGTGGCTTAGAGGATACTTTTCCATTTAACTTATAAGCTAGATAAAAATCTCCCCAAAAAATGTAATGGACATCAAGAAGGCTATACATACTGCTGAGTTGGAATGGTAGATCCGCTTCCGCTTCGCTTGATCCACCCTACATTTTTTTCACTACATTTATTTTCATAATTATTTTGAAGCCGGCAAAATCTATCGTTTTGCCCCACTGACCCGAACAGTCCCAGCCAAATCACGGTATTGTCGCCAATCGTGGAAACCTCCCTCTTGCAACAAATTGATCACAGAGGCTTCTTGATCATGCCCATGCTCTAACAATAGCAGGCCCTCTTTAACTAAATATTGCCGCGCCTGCACAATAATTTTCCGCAAATCTGCTAATCCGTCACTTCCAGCTGCTAATGCAGTGATGGGCTCATGCCGTAATTCGGGTTGCTGTAAATGAGGATCATTGATGGGTATATAAGGCGGATTACTGATAATAGCGTCAAAATGTTGGTTGGTTGGCACACCCAATAGCCAATCTCCTTGGCAAAGCGTCACATTAGATAATTGATAACGCTGCACATTCTCACTGGCAACTGCCAAAGCAGCTGTGGATTGATCGATGGCAATGATTTGCCACTGAGGGCGTTCTTTTGCCAAAGCAATGGCAATTGCTCCAGAGCCTGTGCCCAAATCAGCAATCGTTAATTTCTCATTAGGTAAATGCATTAATGCCAATTCCACCAGTAATTCTGTCTCTGGCCGTGGCACCAAAGTAGCTGCTGTCACTTTTAATTCAAGGCCCCAAAATTCGCGGTGGCCGACGATATAAGCCATTGGTTCTGCTGCTAAACGCCGTTGCAATAGTTGATTTAATATTGCAGCAGCAGGCGCTGATAATTCGATTTCAGGATAAGTATAAAGATATTCCCGTGACTGGGATAATGCTTTGCAGAGCAGTAACTCCGCATCTAAATACGGAGTTTGGCTGCAAATTTGTAATTGTTGTTGTAATCGCTGCAGTGCAGCACGAATGGTTAACATGATTTTCTTTAAATTAAGTTTCCCCATGGCCGCTAACATATCTGCCTGATGTTCACGGACTAAGGCGCTAATAATTTCATCTAAATCGCCTTCCATAATATTTGGCAAGGAATAAACCGTCAGATTAATACGATGATCGGTGAGCCTACCTTGCGGGAAATTATACGTACGGATCCGCTCGGAACGATCACCCGTGCCAACTAAACTACGGCGCATGGCAGCTTGTTCACTTTGTTGTTTGCTACGTTCTTGGTCTAATAATTTGGCCTGTAAAATTGACATTGCTCGTTCACGGTTTTTATGCTGTGAACGCTCATCCTGACATTCTACGACTAAACCCGTGGGTATATGTGTGATACGGACAGCAGAGTCAGTCTTTTGCACGTGTTGGCCACCTGCACCTGAGGCGCGAAAAGTATCAATGCGCAAATCTGCTGGATTGATATTAATTTCATCAATCGATTCTACTTCCGGCAAAATAGCAACAGTGCAAGTTGATGTATGAATACGGCCTTGTGCTTCAGTTTCAGGGACACGTTGCACTCGATGTGCACCTGATTCAAATTTCAATTTGGAATAAACCCCTTTGCCAACGATGCGGACTATGATTTCTTTGAAACCACCATGATCACCAGCACTTTGTGAAATAATCTCAACACGCCAACCTTGTTTTTCAGCATAACGCGAATACATCCGGAATAAATCACCGGCAAAAATCGCTGCTTCACTGCCACCTGCACCACCACGAATTTCTAAGAATACGTTGCGTTCGTCGTTAGGGTCTACAGGAATTAATAATGTCCGTAAATCTTGTTCTAAAAATTCTTTTTGTTGCTGCAATGTAGGCAATTCTTCTTCTGCCAAGATTTTCATCTCAGGATCATCGCCTGCAATCATTTCTTCAGCCGCGGCAATGGCCTGTTGATTGGTTTGATAACGTAAAAAACAGTCTGCCACTGGTTCTAACTGTGAATATTCACGCGATAATTCGCGGAATTTTTCTTGATTATTGATGACTTCGGGCAAACTTAATTGTTCACCAATTTGTTGACGCCTGGCTACTAATGCTGTCAATTTTGTAAAAATAGAATCTTTCATTAATTGTGTTCTTCTCTTGTTATGCTGTCCTTAAATGCTCATCCGTTTATACTAAATATCGAACAAGCGTCGTGCTAACCACAGTAATTCGAGTTGTCCATCATAGGCCGCTTGGCGCAATTGCACACTAGGCGCATGTAAAATTTTCTGGGTCAGCTGATAAATAANATGTGTCAACTATCTCTTCGGTCGATTTGCCTTGTAATAATTCTGGGCGTAGGCTGTTCCATGTTTCCTCTGCTAAACGACTTATTTTTCTCTGCAAGCGCGGATAGTTTCACCGGCATCTAATGTTTGTAACTGACGACGACAATGCGCGGCCTGCAATGCAATCATCTGCTCGGCTTGCTGCGCGGCCAATATACGGTTNNTTTGGCTTTCTGCAACAATCGTTTGCAAATCATCGACATTGTATAAATAAACATCTTCGAGCTGGCTGACTTCTGGTTCAATATTGCGGGGCACCGCTAAATCTACCATCAACATCGGCCGCCGCTTACGGACTTTAATCGCACTTTCAACTGCACCCTTGCCCAGCAAGGGTAATTGACTGTTGGTTGCTGCAATCACAATATTAGCTTCTTTTAAATAAACTGGAATATCGGCCAAACTAATTGCATTGGCTTGAAAGTTTTCTGCTAACTGCTTAGCTTTGATAACAGAGCGGTTCGCAATTAATAAGCGTTTGACACCTACTGCTTGTAGATGCGTGGCAACTAATTCTATGGTATCACCTGCGCCAATCAACAAGGCAGTGCACTTGCTTAAGTCTGCAAAAATTTGCTTAGTCAGTTTAACAGCGGCATAAGCAACAGAGATAGGATTCATGCCAATGCCAGTATGAGTCCGCACTTGTTTAGTAATAGCAAATACCGCTTGGAATAACCGCTCTAAATATTTACCAATTGCCCCTGACTGTTGAGCAATGCCATAAGCTTGCTTTAGTTGTCCTAAAATTTGCGGCTCACCTAAAGCCATCGAGTCCAGTCCTGCTGCCACCCGCAAAATATGTTCAATTGCTGCTTGGCCCTGATGAAAATAACAATAAGGCGCTAATTGACTAGCTGAAATATCATGTTGTTGTGCTAGCCACTGCAGCATTATTTGTGGATCAGGAGCGTCGCTATAAAGTTCTGTCCGATTACACGTAGACAGCACCACCGCTTCATTGACCGCAGGCAATGCCAATAAATCACGCAAAGCAACAGGCACGGCAGCAGGCGTAAACGCAAGCCGCTCCCGCAACATCAACGGGGCTGTTTTGTGATTAATTCCACAGGCCAAGAGAGGCATAATTAGGTCGTCATTTTCTCGTTTAAATTGGGACTGTGCTATTATACTACGCACACGGCCAGGCGGCCACCCATACAGTAAGGACACGCATGTTTGCCTATCTTATTCGACGGATTTTATACGCCATTCCGATTCTCATAGGGGTCAATTTATTGACTTTTGCCCTGTTTTTCGTGGTTAATAGCCCAAACGATATGGCCAGAGCCGATCTNGGGCAAAAATACGTCACTACCGCCGAAATTGAGCGCTGGAAGGTCTCGCATGGCTATGATAAGCCCTTGTTTTATAATAGTCAGAGGAGCGGCATACAACAGTTCACCGATACTTTATTTTTCAATAAATCAGTTAAGTTGTTCACATTTAATTTTGGTATTTCCCAGCAAGGCCGCGATATTAGCTATGATATCAGCCAACGCATGTGGCCAAGCCTCGCATTGGCCATCCCCACCTTGTTGATAGGTATCGCTGTCAATATTACCTTCGCCCTACTCATGGCATTTTTCCGTGGTACTTATATTGATACTTGGGGTTCGGGTGTTTGTGTCGTACTTATGTCTGTCTCAGCCTTGTTTTACATCATTGCCGGTCAATTTTTGTTTGGCAAGATGCTACAACTCGTCCCTATTTCCGGTTATCAAGGNGGTTGGCAAGCCTTCAAATTTTTGATTTTGCCGACTACTGTCGGGATTATCAGCGGCATGGGCGCTGGCATCCGCTGGTATCGCACTATTATTCTCGAAGAAATCAACAAAGACTATGTAAAAACAGCATACGCTAAAGGCCTCGGCAATGGCATTGTTTTGTTCGAACATGTCTTAAAAAACGCGATGATTCCAATCCTCACCGGAGTCGTTGTGATTTTGCCGACATTATTTATGGGCAGTCTCATTATGGAATCATTTTTTGGGATCCCCGGCCTCGGCAGCTACACTATTGATGCTATCAACCAACAAGATTTTGATATTGTCCGCGTGATGGTTTTTCTTGGTACGCTGCTTTATATTTTAGGGCTGGTTTTAACGGACATTTCGTATACTTTAGTGGACCCGCGGGTCAGGCTAGAATAGCAATCATTGCTATGCTTCGCCTTGCGCCTGCCGGTCATTGTGTTGCATGTTAAGATTACTCCGCTTAGTCACTTTTTCTGTAGCATCTTCTAAAGTATCTGCAATGAATTTATTAATGCTAATATGTTTCAGCGAAGCGGCAATGGCCACACGTTTATGCAATTCTGAGCCTAAACGAACGTTAAGACTTCCTTTAAATGGTATTTCAGGCGTTATTCCTTGCTCATGACACATCGCCAAATAATCATCAACTGCGTCTTTAAATGCTTTTAGTAAGTCTTTTGCTGTTGTTGCTTCATAGCTAACTAATGCTCGAATGAATTCAATCTTGCCATAAAAAACTATATCTTTATCATCAAAATGAACTGAGCCATAATAATTTTTATAATGCATCATATCTTTCATAACAATCCCTCTCGCTTAAGTAGTTCAAATATACTTTCCAACTGATAACGTTTGAGGATTGGATGTGGATGCGGCTTATGCAAAATAATAGGTGGATGTTTTTCATGCACAAAACGTGCGCGAGATCCGCCTGTTTTGCCGGAAGAAACTAATTGATAACCAATCCCATTTAATAGCCTCACTAACTCCTGCCAAGTAAAATCCTTTGGAAAAGAGAGAAATTTTTTTATTAATTGATCATGTTGCGTCATAGTAAAAGCATAGCACAACAACTACAACCCAGTAACTAAATTTAGTTGCTGGGTTGCTGCAATAATCTGCTATGCCGACTCATGGCTCTTTCTATTCTTCCGCCGCTGCTTATGTTGCTTATTAGGTTTGGCACGGTCTTTAAATGTACGCGGGCGGTCATTGCTTTTTGGTCGCGCATCTTTGGCAAAATTCCGGCGGCGTGGGTTTTGTTTTGGTGAAGCCAACATCAGTTTACGGGTGGGCTCTAAACCAGGCATGGTAGCAAAAACAAAACGTTGCCCCATATACCGTTCAATTTGCTGCACTTGACGAGCATCATTCGCCAAGGCCAATGAAATGGCAATGCCAGATTTGCCAGCACGGCCGGTACGGCCAATGCGATGGACATAGTCTTCGGCTGATTTTGGCAAATCATAATTAATAACATGGGTGATATCGGCAATATCGATACCACGCGCGGCAACATCCGTAGCCACTAAATATTGAATTTTACCACGTCGCAATTGTTCGACTGTGCTGTTACGTACGGATTGTTTTAAATCCCCATGTAATGCAGCCGCTGCCAAGCCTTGGTCACGCAACTGTCTGGCCATTTTATCGGCTTGAATTTTAGTAGCCGTAAAGATAATCGCTTTAAAAATATTTTCATCTGTCAAATAGCGCTGGAAAATCTGGGTTTTGTGCTGAGGAGTATCGGCAACATATAAACTGTGTTGAATATGCGTTGNGGATAATTTTTCATTGGAAAAATCAATCCGTGCTGGATTTTTTAATAAATGATTGATAGCACGCGATAGTCGCTCATCAATAGTAGCACTAAATAACAATACTTGTCGGTTTGTCGGCGTCTTGCCAGCGATCAATTTCACATCATCAATAAATCCCATATCTAGCATACGGTCAGCTTCATCGATAACAAGCATTTCAATGTTCGACAAGTTAACACGCTGTCTTTCCATATGATCTAAAAGACGGCCTGGAGTAGCTACGACAATGTCCACTGGTTGTGATAAACCACGAATCTGTGAATGGTAAGACATGCCGCCCACTAAACTCACGCTATTAATTTTTAAAAACTTGCCATATTTATCGACCGCACGAGTGATTTGCGTAGCCAACTCACGGGTTGGTGATAAAATCAAAACCCGGGGATTTGGCCCAGATTTTTTATGACTCAACCGTTGCAATGCTGGCAACACAAACGCCGCTGTTTTGCCAGTGCCCGTTTGTGCCGACGCAATCAAATCCTTGCCTTCTAAAATGCTTGGGATTGAGGCGGCTTGAATGGGGGTAGGCTGGGAATAACCACAGTTATTTAATGCCTTAGCAATAGAGGGGTTTAAATTTAAATTAACAAACGACATAATGATTTCCTCACAGAAAAATAATGCAAGCCTTTATAGGTTGCTAAATTCTGTCAAGAAAGCATCCTAAGTTGTGATAGCTGGCGGTTAAAAAGATCATTGCCAACGTCTAGGATACCTTGCCACAAATGCAAGGGATTGAATAAAAAGCAAATAGTTCAAAATTAAAACGGCATTGGAAATGACAAAACAACCAAAATGATCACATTTTAAGCATCAAAAAGCAAGTAGAATATTGCACAACAAGGCAGACTCACCGATAATGCGATTATGAAAGAGCCCATGTTCCCTGAGCTACATAAGCGCGTACANAAAGCAGGCCAACCTCCTGGCAGCCCTGTCTATACTGGGGAAGAGGCCATTGCTCCCACCTTAATTCAGGTGGTTAATTATGGCCCCCAGGGTTATCAACAGCGCAGTGGTGACCACCTGGAACAATGCCTACCACCTGAAGATCAACCCGGTGTGACTTGGATCACAGTTGAGGGCCTGCATAATATAGACGTTATTCAACAACTGGCGCAACGTTATCATATTCATCCCCTGACTATTGAAGACATTTTAAATGTTGAACAACGCGCCAAGGTCGAAGAATTTGAGGGTTATATTTACATCACCCTCAAAATGCTTATTTGGAAAGCCAAATCACGCACTTTTAATGCCGAACAACTGAGCGTGATATTAGGCAAAAATTTTGTGTTGCTGTTCCTGGAACATAGCTCTGATTTATTCAATGAATTTCGCAAACGGATTTGCAGTGAATCAGGCCAACGCTTGCGCCAACAAGGCAGCGATTATTTGGCTTATCGCTTGATTGATCTCATCGTTGATAATTATTTTGTTGTACTAGAAGCTATCGGTTATCAAATAGAAGAAATTGAAGAATTGATTATTAGCGCGCCAACGCCAGCGAATTCACGGATACTATATCGCTTAAAACGGCAAATGATGGCATTACATAAAATCATTTGGCCTGTGCGCGAAGTCACTAGCCACTTATTGCGTGAAGATACTGGCATAGTCACTTCCACCACCCATCTTTATTTACGCGATCTTTATGATCACGTTGCCCAAGCAATCGATACTATCGAAACTTTCCGTGATATGTTATCGAACATGTTAGACATGTATTTGTCTAGCTTGACTAACCGCATGAACGAAATCATGAAAGTACTGACCATCATTGCGACGATTTTCATTCCTATCACTTTTATTGCCAGCGTCTATGGCATGAATTTTCAATTTATGCCGGAATTGCATTGGCGCTGGGGCTATTGGATAACACTGGGGCTTATGGTGGTAATCACTATGCTCATGCTGGGTTATTTTTATAAGAANAAATGGATTTGGCATTAATAAAACAATAAATTAATCCTCTCTTAAGAAAACTTTTCGGAATTAATTTATCATACACCGCTAATGTTAAAGTCGGAGACCCCATGACCCAGCAACTCGCTAATTTAATCGAAAAGAATTTTTACGACCTGCAATACTATTTGTTTATTGGGAATTGTCTGTTACTTGGTAATACGGAGACCCAGAATCAAGATATTATTGAAAAATGGTCTACTGGCATCAGCATGACAATTGGCAAAAAAACCACCTCAGCTACAAACGCAGTTAAAAAATGCTGTTTCTCAAGGCTTCCTGGATTTCTCAGAAAACAAATTCATTGATTCACTTAAAGAATATATTGAAATAATGCGAAAATGCAGGCTTGCTCATTAACAGAAGCAGTCAATCAATTATTGGAAATCATTTTTAAGACAAAAGAATACTCTTATTATTTTAGTGATTTTATAAAGCAAGCCAAAAAAATAAACCGCCTTTATCAAAAAGGCAAAATATTTCCGAACAACAAGCGCTCGAATATCAAACTGAGCAAAGAGTTATTCCAAAATTGCCACCAAATTAATTCCACAAGATAATAAAAAGTGGCTAGAGATTATTGAATGGGCCAAACAAAAGATCAGCAAGCCAATAAAAACAATGAACAAAAAATAGTTAAGAGAGACTTTGGCTATATCATTTCGCCTCACTCTTTGATAGGCGGATTAATTGTATTTGTTCTTATCGGTTTTTATTTTATTGCTCCGCACATAGTATCTGAGATATTTAAAACGATGAAGAATTTCCTAGGTGAAGAGGCCTTTTTGCCGACACTCGCAGTCGGTGCATTAACCATGGGTATAATACGCGGGGCCTGGGGCAGGAGCCGGTATGAAGCCCAACAAGACCAAATAGAAGTAAAAACTTTCCGCAAAGAACAACAAGATGCTGAAGAACAAATAAGATCATGTTTGGAAAATTTATATAAGTTGCGTATTGTGGAATACGTTAACGATACCAACACAAATAATAATGCGGGCCCAGCCATAGCAATTAAAATTGCAGCAAATTATCTCGACTGGAAAACCAACGCAGAACAAGACAAAATTACGCGGCCAAAACGAGATAAAAAATCGGTTCGCGAAATTTCTGCAAAACAACCACCAGCAGAGGCTTCTGTGAAGCAACAGCCGACCAAGGACATCTACACCAATGAATATACTTATACGACCACTCAAGTCATCAGAAAATTCATTTATCATCAGACAAAATACAATTTTTCTCTAGAGAGAAAGCATTGAATGCTATTCCAGACGAAATTATGCGTAAAAGATTCAATCGTAGCTTTAAAACATCATTAATTGGCACTACTGGAAATTGCATTAGGCTATTAAGCAATAAAACGCAAGCAGAAGTGAAAGTCAAAGGGGTCGATGATCGAATATTCGGGCTTCAAGAAGAAAATAATAGTTATCACTTTGATAGATTTGAACCCGGCTTGCATTAATTTTTAATAGAGTCGCGAGGCAGCCCTGAGAAGAGGGGACCTTAATACAAAACCTTGGCTTTCAGGGATGAAAGCCTAGAGCTACAGAGACCCGAGTTTTGTATCAAGATTCCCTCTTCTCAGGGCGTAAGTTGGCACAAAAATAAGTTGAGTATCTACATTAAAAACCTAACTAATTGATTTTTAATAAGCCAACGTGTATGTTATTTGCTGTTGATGATTATCGCAAGGAATGCAATTTAACATGCCAGCAAAACTGTCGGTCCTGCCTACAGATGCTATGATTTATCTGCTTGTGCTATGCGCCTTGGCCATTGCACTTTGGATTTACTTTCACCCGCATTTACATGCGCCTTGGCGCGCTGTTGGGCAACGCCGTGTAGCAATGGTGTCACTAGTCATAGCCCTGAGTTTCAGTGCGATTGGTTTTCTGGATTGTATTCATTTTCGTTTGGCGCTGCCGAAAACCGATCCTCATGCATCGACATATTATTCTCCCAATGTAACCAGCGTATTGGATTTATTACTAGGTCAATTAGGCAAAATAGATGAGGAAAGTTACTCTGCCCCCTTTGCAACCCACTTATATACACAAGCTATTGTCAACTTACCTGATGGTACCCAAACACGCACTTATCCACGTCTAGTTTATGGCGGTAGAAATTTAGCAGACCCTATTAAAGACCGCGCCAATGACATTCAAAAACGTTTGTTGATTGGTGTGGCTGAAGGATTAATTATTACCTTATTATTGCAGTTGTTATTTGTCAGCAGCTTCGCCCATCGACATGCTCTCTCATTTTGGCAGACAATAAAAAATATTTATACTGGCAAAACAGCCATTGCTTGGCGTGAGATATTAATCACGCTAACAGTGGTGACTTTATTTGTCACTTGTGCCGCCAATTTAGCGCAGGAATACCATATTTTNGGCACTGATAAAGTAGGCAAAGATATATTTTACGAGACCATTAAAAGTATCCGTACCGGACTTGTAATTGGTACTCTTGCCACATTGATTATGCTGCCCTTTGCAGTCTTACTAGGATTATTGGCTGGTTATTTTGGCGGCTGGTTAGACGATGCTATTCAGTATCTTTACACAACATTAAACTCGATCCCTGGCGTGCTTTTAATTACCGCCGCTATCTTGGCCATACAAGTTTATATTGAAAATCATCCCGAGCAATTTACCACCCTTGCAATTCGTGCAGATATTCGCTTATTGGCTTTATGCATCATTTTAGGCATCACTAGTTGGACCACTTTATGCCGTTTACTTCGAGCTGAAACTTTAAAATTACGCGAAACCGATTTTGTGCAAGCAGCGATCGCTTTTGGTTGCAAACGCCGCACTATTTTGTTACGGCACTTATTGCCCAACGTTTTGCATATTGTACTGATAACTATCGTGCTCGATTTTAGCAGCCTTGTTTTAGCAGAAGCAGTATTGTCTTATGTGGGTGTCGGGGTAGACCCAACAACTATCAGCTGGGGCAATATGATTAATAGCGCACGCTTAGAATTAGCGCGTGAACCAGTAGTCTGGTGGCCATTATTGGCTGCTTTTATTTTTATGTTTGCATTAGTGCTATCAGCAAATTTATTTGCGGATGCCGTACGTGATGCATTTGATCCACGCTTGAAAGATACCCAATCATGAAACCTTTGTTACGGATTCATCAATTGACCATTGCAATGCACACCAGTCATGGCTTAGTACCAGCGGTATCGAATGTAAATTTAGAAATATTGCCAGGTGAAACTTTAGCATTAGTCGGTGAATCGGGTGGTGGTAAAACCATGATCAGCTTGGCCATCATGCAACTTTTACCATTATCAGCACGTGTTAAAAATAACAGCGAAATCTGGCTAGGTGAACAAGAATTATTGGCGCTACCTGAAATTGAAATGCGAAGCATTCGAGGCCGGCGTATTGGCATGATTTTTCAAGAGGCCATGACAGCATTAAATCCCGTGTTGACCATTGGCGAACAAATTAGCGAAGTCCTACGCAAACATTTTCACTTAACACATCGGCAACGACACCAACGTTGCCTTGAATTGTTATGTGAGGTGGGCATGGATGAACCCGAACGCGCTTTGCAGAATTACCCACATCAACTTTCAGGTGGTATGCGACAACGCGCCATGATTGCCATGGCACTGGCGGGTGAACCAGAATTACTAATCGCTGATGAGCCCACCACTGCACTTGATGTGACCTTACAAGCTCAAGTGATCCATTTGCTAATATCATTACAACAAAAACGTCGCATGAGTATGTTATTTATCACTCATGATTTAGGGGTTGTTGCGGAAGTGGCTGACAAAGTCGCCGTCATTAAACACGGTGAAATAGTCGAATTTACCACTAAGCAGGCNTTTTTCACTGCTCCACAAAATGCTTACAGTATAAAATTATTTGATGCTTTGCCTACTTGGGAAAAACGCGATGTGCCACCACGGCAATCAACTGCCACTGAACCCTTGTTGCAACTCGAACACGTTAAAATTTATTTTCCAGTACGCAAAGGCATTTTGCAACGCACCGTTGCTCATGTTAAAGCTGTCGATGACATCAGTCTTAATCTTTATCCTGGACGCACGCTAGCTTTAGTCGGCGAATCAGGCTCTGGTAAAACAACTTTAGGGAAAGGGATTATTCGTTTAATCAAACCCACTGGCGGCCAAATTCTGTTTGATCATCGAGACTTGATCAAAATCAACGGCAAAGCTCTGCGTCAAGTACGAAGTGACATATCGATTGTGTTTCAAGACCCTTTCGCAGCAATGGACCCACGCATGCTCGTGTATGACATCCTTGCTGAAGGCATGATTGCACANAAAATTGGTAAAAATGAGGCTGAGCGCACGGCAAAAATTGATTATTTGTTGACTCAAGTTGGCCTAGACCCTGAGAGCAAGTGGCTTTATCCACACGAATTTTCCGGTGGACAACGCCAACGCTTATGCATTGCACGTAGTTTAGCGTTAGCTCCTAAATTAATTATTTTAGATGAGCCCACCAGTGCGTTGGATTTGTCTGTGCAAATGCAATTATTGCAATTACTTGAGAAACTTCAAGCTGAATTTAATTTTTCTTATTTACTCATTACACATAATTTTGCAGTGGTAGCATACTTAGCTGATGAAGTCGCTGTTATGCACCATGGCAAGCTAGTGGAGCATGGCGATGTGCAAGCAATTTTGAACAAACCACAGCATGTTTATACGCGGCAATTATTGGCAGCAGTGCCCAAAATTCCATCACCTGATCTCGTCAGTAAAAGGAATGTTGCATGAACAATGCTCCTGTTATATTCAATGAAATACCAGGAAAACACGGCAGTTTAGGCATTATCATTTTGAATCGTCCTGACGCTTTAAACGCCCTCACCACTGCCATGATAATGAGCATTACCTCACAATTAGTTGCTTGGGCCAATGCATCTCATATTAAAGCGGTCATTATTGGCGGTGCCGGTGAACGTGCATTTTGTGCCGGTGGCGATATTCGCACACTTTATGAAAAAGGCCGCGATCATTTATCNACAAGCAGAAAGTTTTTTTGGCACGAATATCGGCTTAATCAATTGATTTATTATTACCCAAAACCATTTATAGCGCTTTTACATGGGATTGTGATGGGTGGAGGTGCCGGTGTTTCCGTCCATGGATCACATCGGATTGCTGCAGAAAATTTATTGTTTGCAATGCCGGAAACAGGTATCGGNTTTTTTCCTGATATCGGCGCAACCCANTTTTTACCGCGTTGTCGGGACAATATAGGCTATTATCTAGGCCTGACTGGCCANAAAATCAATGCAGCTGATGCTTTATTTGCAGGGCTGATCGATCAAATCGTGCCACAACAACAATTTGAACCACTGATTGCGGCATTAGCAGAAAATCTACAACCACACACTGACTCGGACAAAATAAACACCATTATTGCCGCTTTTGCTACTAATAAGCTCACCTCTGATCTGATGACTCATGCAACATATATTAAACAGCATTTTGCCGACATTGATATNGAAAAAATCATGGCATCTCTTGCNAAAAGATAAAAAGAATGGTGTCAACAAACTTTACAAACTTTATCCAGCAAATGTCCAACTAGTTTATTGGTTACCCTAGCTGCACTGCATCGAGGCGTTCAACAAGACATCAATGCCTGTCTTAAAATGGAATATCAAATTGCTGCCCATTTTCTACGCCATCATGATTTTTATGAAGGAGTCAGGGCTGCTATCATCGACAAAGATCGTAACCCACGTTGGCAACCCTCAAACTTAGAGGAGGCCAACCAGACATCAATACAGAGGTTTTTGCCCCTGTTACTTATGATCTTGTATTTATCGATTAGTAAAGCCCATTATTTTCACACACATTTTCATGGTTTTCCTTGCCGCTGCCTTGTTGTGCGATCGAAGCTTTGCTTGATAAAGACGGTAAAGGCGCAAACAAATCTGTTTTTAAGGACACGATTTTTTGTCCAACTGTTCAATCATAAAAACAATGTCATTGTCATTTTCTTTATTTTTAGGCAGAAGTCCCCGTAATGAAGTTTTGTGGCCCACATACTCTAAGATAATAAGCAAGGCAAATTGCGACTCACGATTGCTTTGTTGAAAAATTGTTTTTAAGAACTGATTATCTGACAAAATTCCTTGAACGGTTAATTTGACTTCATTAAAAGCACTGGCCAATGAATACAACATAAAAAGATAAGGTGTTTTATCTGTTAAACTCTCACTGGTCAACTGCGCAAACAAATCAGCCATTATATTCGGGTCCTTCTGGTAAACTTCGAGAATAACCTCCACAATTTGATGATTTACCCTTACGTCTTCCATAGGTGAGAATGAAATAGACAGCATCGGATACTGGTGTTTTGGATAGCACCAGGCGGAAAAAGTGAATAATAAAGGCCTTGCAATATTTGCAAGGAGGTTTTTCCGCCAAAGAACTTAGATAGACCTGTTTATTGATAAACCATGATTTTATTAACTTTTTAATCTGCCGGGTTTTTTCCGATGAATCCTGATGTGCTCGCAAAAGTAACTGAATAAATAGGCAATAGATATAAAATCATCGTCAGTCTGTTTTAATACGCAGAGTTTCTGTATGTCAATTATGCCTGCTTCATAATTGTAAGCATTGAAAAATGTCGTCAGAATCCTGTCGATGTCAAATCTCGGCGAGGCATTATTTACCTTAATTTTCTCTAAATGAAAATCAATTAATCCCAACAATATATTTAACAAAAAAATAGGTTCTTCCGAGTAATCTTTTTGGTCACCATAGGCAGAGAATAGATGACCTAATGTTGAAACAGAGCTCAACTCTAAGAAAAATTGCAAAAACAAGCCGTACATTTCCATATTTTTTGAGTTAAGTTGAGCAAATAACTCAAAAGGCAACCTTTGATTGGACTCATGCTGGCATAGAACGACCAAGGTGATGAGGCTCTTACGGCATTCAAAGTCAGCTTTCAGCGCTGCTTTTCTTAATGACAGCAACAATTCTTTGATATCAATCTGCATACCTTGGCTTTTTGCTTGGCAAAAGTAGCAGAAATTAGCCTATGCAAAGAGCGGTTATTTTTTCAGTCCTTGACTAGAAAAATAATTTACTCTTACCAATCTAGCAATCTGCTGTATTAACTCCTCCGTCGGGAGCCCCTCACACAGCATCTTACGAATCCTGATGACGCTTGTGGCTGCGTCACTATCTGGCAATGCATTAAATGCATCATGTAGATCATGCAAACTTGAAATAGGGAGCTTTGGCATTAAAGTAATAATGGCAGGATAGACAGCACTCATCAGCAATATATACCGATGATCATATTCTCTGTTGGCCAATTTTTTGATTAGATCAAATACAAAAACTTGATAGTGCTTATTCTTTCCGATAATTAACATAAAAATATAAGCTATTTCTGCCAAAATATGGCTCGATGGTTGCGCGAACGAATAGTCAAAAACTTGATATAACTGGTTGAATTCGTATAAAGAAAACTTTTTCACCATTTTGGCTAAGAAGCGCAAATAATTGATTGGATACTTGGCTGTCTTCAATTCCTCAATCAAAATGCTAATGGTTTTTTATTATTTAAGCAATCTGCCATAGATAATACAACAGCAATACAATTTGATTCCGACGTTGACTTGAGCGACATTTGCTTCATTAATGCCTGGAATGCAGTGATTGCCGAAGCTTCATCTTTTTGGCGACGATATCTAATGCCCACGCCATATAGTAACAATCCGTCTCAATTTGAGAAGCAGGCGGCATCCCATCATAAAATTGCCTGATTTTTCGCACCAATTCACAAGCATCATTAGTCATGACACCTGATACCACCAGCTTTTTTAGCTCATTGAACAGAGAATGATAATTACCAATAAATCGTTGCATCCCTTTAGCAATCTCGGGATAACTTCTTTCTGAAAAAGAATATTTGGCATCAATTCTTATGAGCTCTTCTATTCCTCCCACGGCCAAAACAGCACTATTCGATAAGTTTTCTCTGAATTTTTTGATGGCTTCAAAATAATTTCTCGCATTTTTGCTAAATCTTCAGCTTTATCGAAAGACTCTTTTAAACGTTTCGAAAAATCATCAAAGCCTGTTGCTCCCTTAAATTGGTTTTTGACGTAATTATTATCTATAAATTGAGCAAGGCTCTGCTGAATTGAATGGCTGACGATGTACGGATAGTACTGCATCAATGGCTTATGTTTGATTTGAACTTTTCACAATTTGATATATCAACTTGCTTTAGTGACGGCACATGAATTTTTAATAAGTCCAAGTTTGGGCAAGCTTGAATTTTTAACTCCCTCAAATGAAGGGCATCAAACTGAACCATTGTGATCTGACAATTTCTAATATGTAAAATCTTCAATCTTTTAGTTGCAATTGCTCATCTAACATAACGCCTATTAAGCGTTCAATGCCTATATTATTTAAATAAAGCATCCGTAGACTATTGAATTTCTCCAGCACAAAATGGATGCCTTCCTGAGAAACATTGGGACAATTTTGCAGGTCCAGCAAGGACAAATGAGTGCTTTTGCCAAGATTTGCTTTAACGTTTTATCAGTCAACCAGTCGCAGTTACTTATCTTCAATTTATTGTAATTATGCGATGACATTATTTTTATAAAGCGGGCACTTTGATTTTCACCTTCTTGTGCCGACAGTTTGCTAAAATCGGCAAATAAAGCAAATTTATTGGCATGGTCATGGCCTGCAATAATATTTTCTGCGGGCCGATACGGAGAAAAACCGCAAAATCTTTCGTGGCTTCAACAAAAGAAAAGGTCTTCTTCTGAGTGAGTGACCACAGTTTACTGACAGATTGTATACTCATCATTGCCTGCGGTAAGATCTGTTTCCCAAATAACGTCGCAACGGTGCTCCCTGGGCCATTGCTCGTTTTTGCCAAAAGTACTGGCCTTTTGGTTTAATTCGTCAAAAATTTCCTGTAATGACAAAGTGTTTCGGGTTGCAAGCAAATTTTGTGTGCGTAAAAATCCCACTTTTAGCCAGGCAAGCCCGGTTTCCAAATATAAATCTGGAGTAAATGGCAAACTGTGATTTTCTGCATTGATTGAACTTAACTCGTTCAAGGTGAATAGCCGTGAAAAGATTTTATTTTTGGCAATATTGTGCTGCTCCAACCATAAGACAACAGATCAAAGTCTATTGCCAATAAAAACTCAAGATAAGGCCGTGAGTCTTGCTGCATCTTTTCTGGAAAAACAAATAAACAGCTATTAATACCATCGTGATCATCAGTGGCATCGGACTCCAGATAAACATCTGCATCAACATTGGTTAGATTACCTTTTGCATCTACAATAATATTTCCAAAATGACTGTCGCCCGCTTTTGCAAAAATATCAAAGAAAGCCATTAAGGCATATGAACGAGGATTTGGAAATAACTCAGTATTCTGCTGCTGCATCGATTGCTGCAAAGTCATACCTTTCACTGTTTCAGAAATCAGAATAGGTATCACCCGCGGGCTTTTTTTCGGATAATGAATAGTCATCTTAGCCAATGTTTGGGCCGGAGCGCCTTCCCCAACAAGCGTAACATGAGTATCAATATGGCATAACTCATGGCTGGACGATTTGGCCGTTCTTTCAAAAATAGGTCCACGCCGTTAACATTATTCAAATGCAACACAATATGTTGGTTTTTATGCCCAGTGTCAGTAGACCGCAAGCCATTTTTTTGACATTTAAAATAGTATCGACAAGTTCTGGCTTGAGATAACATTTAACAGACTGGTTATTATTATCTGGATATTCCAATGTTACATAAGAATCTGTATCTGGTTGGTCTGCTTGAGTAATTTTTTCAATTTGAGAAAACAGTCTATTGAAAACCAATCGTTCTTGTTGACGCCAACCCAGATTATTGGGAACAGCGGCCAGTTTCGTTGACCAATGCTGCAATATTGCCGAATTATTATTATCGTTTTCATCGGTAAAGGCGGTCAAAACATCAATTAAATGGGAACGTAGCTCTTCTGGTAAGAGCCGGTAATAGTCCTCTAATACGGTAGCCATGGTTGCTTCATGCACTAGTTTCCGTACCAAAACTTGCATTGCTTTGAGCCAATCTACATCATAAGCCTCTGGTTCAAGTAATTTGAGGCGAGAGCAAAGGTAAGGCACCAATAAATGACCCGGCTGAGTCAGATTCGTCATGACAATTGTTTGTTGAACAGCAATGTGACTGTCAACAAACTCTAATCGCACGGTTTCTTGATTTCGAGTCAACATAAATTGATGAACAAAAATAAGAACTGGTTTGTCATTTACAAAGACTTGTTTTGTGCCATCGTTGTTTTGCACATGATGTAATTTGACCATTGCTTTTAGCAGTACTTGTCCTGGGCTGATAACGCTATATTGTAAGCTCAATGATTGCTCTAATACTTGCAACCCAAAAATGGCTTCTAATAACGGTTTTTGTAAAGCTGTTGTTTGTTCGAGCAAGGATGGCAGTAAATGGCTTTGCAGACCTGTCAACAAAGCAGGATCGGCACCGCATTGAAGAAAATCATGATAAAATGCAGTGACTATATCTTCGGCAAAGCCATGATAATAATGACCGGTGGTTGGACTGACAAAATTAACAATGTATGCGACAGTTTTCAATGCTTGTTCATTGCTGGTGATTAGCATCGGTTGCAATGGAATTTCAATCGGTGTCAGACCTGCCGTAGAGTTTTTATTTAAAAATACAAAGGGTATATACTCGGCATCAATCGGTTTAACAGCGAAAAATGACGCAATAGACGGTAATGGTTTTCTGGTAAGCTGACATGGACTGCATCGTTGGCATCAGGCAAGTGAAAATAAATTTGGCGATTTTGTTTATACAACATAAATAGCGTTTCAGCCACATGCTGTGCCTTGTTGTTTTCTGCGTTTTTAAGCGCTCTTTTGCCACTTCAGCATACAATGGATCTGGTTTAAAAATTTCAACTCCGGATCCAACAAACTTAGGTCACCGCTACTAAGCTGTGTCATTTCTCGGATCATTCGTTCTTTTAATTCTCGTAACGGCAATATTGCCTGCATTGCGGGCGTAAAATATACATTTGCGCTTAATTCCAGTAACGTCAAATCACTGCTCAAGCGAAAACTGGCCTGAAGCACGCCCAATGGTGCCGCCGGATCCGCCTTATAAGTTTCATAATATTTTTTATCATTAATCTTAATTATCTCTGAATATTGATTCAGAACCATCGAACCATCTTGCAACGGCAAGATATCAAAATAATTTTTAATGCCAAGCTGAATCTTTAGGCTATACTCGATGAATATTTTCAATAAACCAATGATCTCTGAAAAAGACATCATTGCGCTTACCATCATTGTTGCCTTGATTAAATTTAGCGAAAACAAACCAGATTTGTAGCTGGCTCAATGGCAAACGTTCAATAATTTGCAACAGAAACTCACGAAATTCCGGTTGCGACATGCTGGCAAACTGCTGGTTTATTTTCTGAAAGTTCAACCCCATTAGTGGGACAAGAATGGAGCGATAAGCGTCCTGAAAAGAATTGTCAATATTTCTACGCAGTCCCTCTAAGATGTCTTCACGGGCAAAGCGTCCTGATTGCAACAGCTTACTTGGTTTGTCAGGATAAAATCCTTGGTGTAAACGCGCAAGGCTGTCACAGTCAAACACCAAAAAGTCTGGAGATCTTTTGCATGCTGAATAAAATACGGATTGCCCGTGAAGCTATTAAAATAAACCCCAGTTTATCTTCAGCTTGAGTAGTTGTATTCACTAACAATGGAACTAACACATCTCTTACTAAATTACGATATTGAATTGTTGTGAAACTGAATCGTATGACTGCCTGTGCATAGGCATTAATTTTTGTTGTGTTTCATTGGTGTACCTTTCCCTCGTGGAAAGCAAATGAATGCTTGTGGCCAATGCTTTTGCAAAATCTGAAGCAATATTGTCTTGATTTTGATAAATCACTGCTGCAATAGCTTGCCTCAATTCAGTGGATTCATATTGTCGCAACTCGACAGAATCACTATTATTGTCATTGATATCAGCGTCTGGTAACACTATTTCAGTTTCTGGAGGGAAAACCGAATGAAATAAATCTTGCACATCTTTATCTCGATTACGATATATTGCCGCATAACGTTTATCGACTACTAAATGCAAGCAGCCATCGAAATTTACCGTGTGCAATTGTTTGGCGTTTAATTCAAGTTCTTTGAGTTGCTGACAATTCTCCAGGTCCAATGTCGTCAATTGGAACGCCTTTAGTTTAATTATGCTGACCGCTGTATTTTGCAAGTCGAGTTGTTGTAGATGCGGTAATTTCACCGCTACAGATAAAACCCTAAAGTATCTTTAGCAAATTTTTTGACGCCTGTGAAACTCATATTGAGCTGACGTAATTGTGGACAATACTGTTCTAAAATCGGCAACATTTTTTCTGTAATATTGGGGCAATGGCTTACGTTTAAATAAACTAAATTGGGTGATGACTTGACCATCGCCATTAACAGGTCATCCGTCAATGCCTCACAATGATCTAATTTAAGCACAACATAGGAAATGCCCGACATTGCATTCAATAGAGCAGTTTGTTGCTGTAAATCTTTTACTTCACTTGGAACAATCGTGTTTAGCGCAGCACTAACATCGATAAAAGTTACCAATGCTTGCTCACTTTGGTCTAATAGAAAATTTCTGCAGCCATAATGCTGCTGATAAAAATTCCATAATTTCAGCGCCAAAAATCAGCTGATTCATTGACTTTTGTTAGGTTTGTTACTACTGATTGATGCAACATGAATTGGCTTAAACTTACACTCACCTTAATCTCATCTTGAACTACTCTGAGACGATATTGATTAGTGATGACCAATAAAGGCTGCTGGCCTTGGGACGTATTGCTCATCTGAATATCTTTAGGAGACACGTACAGATAGACAATTTCAGTGATGCTTAATTGATTATTAGCTTCAGCTTGCCATTGTAGCCTTCTATTGGCCGCATAAACAGTCACAGCCAATGTTTTCTCCAACGATTGCAAAAGAATATGATTAGTTCTGTCACTGGCAGCGATAAACGAATGATTTTGTAATATTGCTATTAAACTGGGCGATATTTTAGCTTTCTCTAAAGCATGGTCAAACGCTTGCAAGGCATTTTGAAACCCTTGTTCACTGTAACGCTCTTTTGTGACAGGATCTTCAAATTGCAATATTTTGCTAAATTGCATCAATGTTTGAATTTTTGGTTCTTGGCTATGGGTCATGGCAAGAGAACAATGATCAGCATTGTGATCAACGGCAGGAAGCCTCGGCAACCCCATTGTAGCAGGCCCCCGTTGGCTTGGTGTTAATGAGCAAAATACTTGATAGTTTTCTGCCACGCTTGGCATTGGCTTATTGCTATATTTTAACAGCAAACAAAGTTCTTCTAATACTTGTTTAACCAGAAGGAAAACTTCTTTTCGTTCCGCTTTTATCTGGTTTTTTCCTTGGACAAATCTTTTGTATCTCTGTAGTACCAAAACCTTTGATATAGTTCAGAATTTATTTTGCTGTATTCACTAGGCAAAATGGATAATGCAATAGTGCCTATTTGTAAAACACTGACATGCGTTTCTTTACTGTCAAGCTTGTTCTCTAAACTGTAATAATTGGCAAGGAACTGAGGATGTTGCAGGTAGATTACTAAAGTGGCCTGCAATGCGGTTGCTAAATCATCAGCATATTCATTAATTTTTTTCTAATAATTGAAATTCATCAGAATCTTCCGGCAATATTTTAGGTTTTATCAACTCCCGTTGCAGGTTAAGTGCACGATCACTCAATAAATCAAGATAGCTTTCCAAAGGTTGGCATTTTTCTATGTCCAATAAGAAATGCGCCAAATGCACATGCGATGTTGCTTTTAACAAAATGTCCTGAATCAATTGCCGACGTATATCTTCGTTAAGCAGCGTGCTTTTTCGGCCTAGTTGTTCGATTTGATTGAGTAGCGGATTAAACTCTAACATAAGGATTGTCTCTTGATTACACAGGACCTAGTCTTACTCATTTGATCGAGGCGGGAAAAGAAGACTTAAAATTTGAACGCTAGTTATATAAAAATAACCGTACTGTGGTAGGCATCAAGCCTAAATGCGATCTCCCCTATCGCTCAAGACCAGAAAAACTTATCTATTTTATTACAATAATGTACCTGCGGAGTTATTTAGGATCTGGCTATGGGTGGGCTCGAACCACCGACCTCAGCATTATGAGTGCCGCGCTCTGACCAGCTGAGCTACATAGCCATGTGAGTAACCCCTATTTTGGACAGCTAGTAGTCAGTTGTCAAGATGGCGTTATGGTTTATCGGTAACCTACTGATAAATCACTTGCGAGAACTGGTCAGTTGTGTATGATGTCGCCATCTTGCAAGTCTTAAGGAGATACCTGCCATGCTCGCTAAGCTCATTCCCCAACAANNAAATTTTTTCCCTCTGTTTCGCCAAGCGGCTGAAACTATGGTCAAAGCGGCGAGTGAATTTGCTGAGATGGTCAAGCATTTAGATCAAGCGCCAATGTATGCTAATGCCATTGACAGCTATGAGCGCGAAGCAGACCAAGTGGCGCTGCTAACTTACCAACTGTTGCACAAAACGTTTATCACTCCATTTGATCGCAACGATATCAATATGTTAACGACACAACTCGATGACATTTTAGACCGAATGCACCGAGTGGCACAGCGTATTGTGATTTATCAATTAACAAACGTACCTACCGAATTAGTGACCATGGCTGACTTAAATGTGTCCGTGGCCAAAATAGTCAAAACGCTTATTGAACAATTGGATTCTTTAAAAACCAAAACATCATTCTAGAAGGTNTCACTGAAAATAAACCAGTTAGAAAATGATGCTGAAGCAATATTGTTGCAAGGTATTGGCAGCTTGTTCACCAATGAAACGGACTTCAAACGCTTACTCCAATTGAAAGAAATTTATGAGCAAACAAAAGGTGTTATTAACTCTTGTCAAGATACGGCAAATTTAGTCAAAAGTATCATGTTAGAATACGCTTAAAACGGAAGCACCTATGACAATTAGCCTAACATTGCTCGTTATCATTATCGCCTTGGCGCTACTGTTCGATTTTATTAATGGCTTTCATGATGCCGCGAATGCAATTGCCACTGTCGTTTCCACCCGTGTATTAAAGCCACATTGGGCCGTCTTATGGGCAGCGTTTTTCAATTTTGCTGCTTTTTTATTTTTCAAATTGAACGTGGCCACCACTATTGGCACTGGTTTAATCGATCCACATACGATTGAGCCCTTATTAATTCTAGCGGCCTTGGTTGGTGCCGTTGCCTGGAACATTATTACCTGGCATTTTGGTATTCCCAGCAGTTCTTCTCATGCTTTAATTGGCGGTTTAGTAGGCGCTGGCCTGGCTAAAGCAGGGTTGCATGTATTGAATGTTGGGGGACTACTTAAAGTAGGTATTTCCATTATTCTGTCACCTTTGCTGGGGCTGCTAATTGGATTAATCATGATCTTTATTATCACAAGGCTTGTTTATAAGTGGACGCCTCGACGGGTCGATAATTGGTTCCGTAAATTACAATTAGCATCCTCTGCCTTCATCAGCTTAAGCCATGGCGGCAACGATGCACAGAAAACCATGGGCATTATTGCGGTGTTACTCTTTTCTACCGGCATGTTAGGTGATAAATTTTATGTCCCATTGTGGGTAGTTATCAGCTGTTATTTTGTCATTGCACTCGGGACCTTATTTGGGGGATGGCGGATTGTCAAAACGATGGGCATGAAAATTACTAAATTAAAGCCTATCAGCGGTTTTTGTGCCGAAACAGCCAGCGCCACTACCTTAGCATTAGCAACCCATTTTGGTATTCCGGTTTCGACTACTCATACAATTACCGGTTCAATCATGGGTGTTGGCTCATTGAACGGAGTCAATGCAGTGCGTTGNGGGGTAGCACGGCGGATTGTATGGGCCTGGATTATTACTATACCAGCTGCGGGCATTATCTCAGCAGTTTGTTGGTGGTTACTGAAATTGATTTAAATCACAAGGAATGGATTATGAAAATTTTGCGGGTCAGCCTAATTTTACTGACTATCATTTTAAGCGGATGCGCTACTGTTTCCCTNCCTGCTCCAATGGCCGCACCCACAACGATAAGCAAAGAACAACGGGAAGCGGCCCTTTATTCGTTAGAGAATTGGAGCCTAACCAGCGCTCTTAGTCTACGCCAACCACAAAAAGCATTGCTCGCTTCTTTAGTATGGCAACAACAAGGACAGCACTACACCCAAGTGATTTCTGGGCCGTTTAATGTGGGCAGTGTCCGCATCGAAGGGATGCCTGGCCAAGTCACATTGTGGCGTTCAGCTAAATTGAAATATACCGCAAGCAGTCCTGAAGAATTAATGCAAAAACAATTGGGTTGGCAATTGCCGGTTTCTAATATGTATTATTGGGTGCGCGGTGTTGCCATTCCTAATGTGCCGGCCACCCGAGAATATGACAACCAAGGCCATTTGATTGGCTTAAACCAAGCAGGCTGGCAGATCATGTATAGTGATTATAAGACCATTGGCAATGTCGATTTGCCAGGCAAAATAGAATTGCGCTCTGGGCAATTGCAGGTGAAATTAGTGATTAAGCGTTGGCGGGTTTAGCAGGCTAATGCGAAAAATATTTTAAACACTCAATTTATGCTAACGAAGGTTTGTCATCTAAAGGAGCCATGATACATCAATTTTTGAAATAATTTCATTCAACGTTTAACAAGCAATGTCCTCAAAAATAACTGTATCAACTGACTGCTCAGCCAACTGTATTTTCGGCATCAATACAAAATATTTTTTTCTCGCTGTTCTTCATAATTACTGTTACTTCATTTTAATCGACATCAAAACCTTAGGCATTGCTGACTGGATTCGCAACAACATAATCGAGTTTTTGTTCTTTAATTTTTTCTGTATTGTACGAGAAATCAGCACCTTTCAATTCGCCAGGAAATTGCTGATAATAACTTTTAATTGCTCGTCTACTTTATTATTTTAAGCTAAAATAGCTTTTGTGATTCAATTTAGGAACTCTTATGTCTTTAGCGACCAAAAATCATGAAATCTACAAAAAATCAAAGCCCTAGAAGAAGCGGTGATACAAAAGGATAGTGAAATTTATCGTCTCCAAACTTTATTAAATAATCTGCCTAATAGCATTTATTGGAAAAATATCAAAGGAGTTTATTTGGGCCATAATTATTGTGCTGCCCAAAAGATGAAGAGTGTTAACCTGAATGGAAATTCTATTGTTGGCAAAACAGATTTTGATCTATTTTTGAGGAAGTTGCAGATATTTTTAGAAAAATGATTTAGAGGTAATGCATAATGATTGCGTCCTAATCAAGGAAGAAGTTACATGCCTCGCTAATGGTGACAAGCTCATTCAACTGTCCACTAAAAGGCGCTTTACGATGAAAAAGCTCGCATAATTGGAGTCATTGGTAATACTATTGATATTAGTGAATTTAAAAAATTAAAACTGATATAACAGATTGCGCAAAAGACAAATTTATCTTCAACACTAAATCCGCATTCGAAGCCATTCAATATCGCAAGAGTGGCACTAAAAATCCTTTATAAGAAAGAACATATATGTCATTAATCAGCATAAAAAAATTATTCACCTGACGCCGAGGCAAACCGAATGTTTATTCTTCATAATCATGGGTAAAACCGCTAAAATTATTGCAAAATACTTGACATATCTCCACGCACGGCAGAGGAACATATTGATCAATTAAAATGTAAATTTAGATGCAGCAGCAAGAACGAACTTATTGAAATCGCGATTGCCAATGGTTTTTTAGAAACCATTAATTCAACAAT
Organism: Coxiellaceae bacterium; assembly: GCA_013414725.1. Lineage (GTDB taxonomy): Bacteria > Pseudomonadota > Gammaproteobacteria. Next base: position 449,637 of record CP058706.1, read on the forward strand.
TGAAAATGATCTTGGGAGATTATTCTAAAATTTAGTCGAATTGTTCTTCTAAAGCTCAAAAAGACATTAACTCATTTGTTATTTTTATGTATTAGTGTTATGGCGCAGGAAAGATTGTTTAAATTATTAAAATGACCAATAGCAATACCAAGGCATTCTTTAGGGTGGGCTTCATTCCATAGTTGTTGGTCATCTGACACTAAGTCATTTAGCTGTAAAATTTTCCAATCTGCATATTTTGCAAGAATGAGTTTTGGGCTCCTTTAGGGAGCAAAAATAAAACCAGTTTTGCTCTCGACCAGATTTCACTCTCAGACCTTATGTCATAAATATCTAATTACATTATTTATTAGATTCATGTTTAGCTGGTAATGCTTGTAAAAATAATTCCATTAATTGCTCGGCCAACTGTGTTTTCGGCATCAGGGCAAAATGTTTTTTGTCACCGTTTTTTGCAATCACGGTTACTTCATTTTGATCAGCATCAAAACCTTGGATGTCGCTGACTTGATTGGCAACAATAAAATCGAGTCTCTTATTTTTCAATTTTGTTTCTGCGTTTGCCATTAATTGCTCAGTTTCGGCAGCGAAACCAATGGTCATGGGTGGATTAGGTTTAGCAGATACCGCCGCCAAAATATCTGGGTTAGGTTGCAAGCTTAATGTAATTTGTTCTGCTTGTGATTNTTTGATCTTCTGGGTCGCTGTTGTGACTGGATGATAATCAGCTACCGCAGCGGTCGCAATAAACATATCACAATGATCTACTTTTGCCATTACCGCTGCGTGCATTTCTTTAGCTGTTTTTACTGAAACGAATTCTATACCCTCAGGCGAGGTCAAGTGGGTTGGGCCGCTGATTAAAATGACTTGTGCCCCCAGTTTGCGGGCCGCAGCTGCCATTGCATAGCCCATTTTTCCTGAACTGCGATTAGTAATATAACGGACAGGATCTATGGGTTCTTGGGTTGGCCCCGCGGTAATTAACACCCGATAATCTTTTAATGGCGTGGTTGGCTGTAATTGTTGTTCCAAAAATTCTTTAATTTGGAACGGTTCAAACATTCTTCCTGGGCCAATCTCACCGCATGCTTGCGAACCTACATCGGGGCCACAGAATAAAATACGATGTGCTTGCAACGTCTTAATGTTTTGTTGCGTAAGACTGTTTTGCCACATTTGCTGATTCATTGCTGGCGCCAACATAATGGGTGCACTTGTGGCCAGACAAAGTGTCGTTAATAAATCATCTGCCATACCGTGCGCCAAACGCGCAATAAAATTCGCACTGGCAGGGGCAACTACAATAAAATCGGCCCAACGTGCCAATGCAATATGTTCCATCGCATTTTCTTCACTGGCAAACAATTCAGTTTGCACTGGATTTCCTGATAATGATTCAAAGGTAAGCGGCGTAATGAAATATTGAGCGCCTTTTGTCATTACGATTCTCAGCTCTGCTTTCGCAGCTCGCAATTGCCTTACTAATTCTGTAGTTTTGTAAACAGCGATGCTTCCAGTCACGCCAATAAGAATTTTTATTTTGCAAACTGTTAATCATTCACTTGCCCCATAGTCAACGCCATAATTGCTTTTTGTACATGCAACCGATTTTCTGCAATATCATAAATTGCCGACCTTGGGCCACTAGCAACTTCATCAGTGACTTCATTATTTCTATCAACTGGCATAGGATGGGAAAAAATAGCATTATCTGTACGAGCCATCCGTTCAGCAGTGGTAATCCAATCACTTTGACGCAAAGCTTTTTCAATTTCAGCTGTTTTATTCATCTTTCCACTCTCGTAGGCCTTCGGTGAAATCCAGTTGCGACTTAACACAACATGCGCACCTTCATAGCCACTTTCTGCGTCATTAATAATTTCAAATTGCGTATTATGCATCTTGCAATTTTGCCTGACTAAATCATAGACTTCGGGATCAAGATCATAATCGTCAGGTCTTGCAACAGTCACATTCATACCAAAACGGCTGGCTATCAACATGGATTCATGTACGCTGCACCATGTTCGCGCCAACATTCCTTTTGCCCAGGTGAGTAATAGTTTTTTACCTTTTAAATTAGCAAAATTGGGTTTTCCAGGACCGTTACCATACCACTCCGCCCATCCCATGATATCAGCCAATCCTTGACAAGGATGAAAACGATCATCAGCCATATTAATAACTGGCACTGTTGCCCATTTTGCATATTCACGAATAGCCTGAGTGCCAGCACCATAATAAGGTACCTTATCTTCCATCAATCGAATACCGATGCCTGCCATATAACGAGACATGACTTTGGCTACATCTTCAATACTTTCACCTCCCTGCTCCACAGAGCTGAAACGGGTCATCTCCGGCGTCAAAAATACTGCATGGCCGCCTAATTCGGTTGCAGCTGTTTCAAATGACAGGTGAGTGCGGACTGAGGGACTGTAAAAAAGCATTAAAAATGACTTGTTATGTATGATTTCATTCCAGCGAGGGTTGAACCGCTCTCTTTTCATCTCTAATGCTAAATCTAAAACTTTAACTAATTCCTCTTTAGACCAATCTTGGGTACAAATCAAATCTTTGCCGTATAAGCTCATGTTTCATCCTTACTTGACTAATATTAATTTTTGAATCGTTTTGAAAACGTTCCTAAGATACTATTTAAGGACACGGGCTTAGTAATGACATCATCAATGCCCGCAGTACGAAAATTAATAACTTCCTCTTCGAGAGCATGCGCCGTCATCGCGATGATTGGCAAACNTACTTATGGTTTTATCTGTTAGGCTTCTAATTTTTGAGTTAAAGTCACACCATTGGAATCAGGCAATCTAATGTCCATTAGGATTAGATCATACTTCTTTTGCCTAANAAATTTCAGCGCTTGCTCGCCATTTTCGGCGATATCAAAGCGACAACCTAATTCCTTTAGCATTGCGCTTATCACTCGTTGATTGATGGCCTCATCTTCGACCAACAAAAGATACAAATCAAATTTTTTATATTGCGCAGTTGCCTCCTGTATTTGATTAATTCGCTTGGTTGAAACACTGTTATCTTCTTCAATTAAATTGAATGGCACTACAAAATAAAAAGTTGAACCTTTACCTGGCTCACTTTCAACACCGATAGTACCACCCATCGCTGTTACTAATTGTTTACATATTGCTAATCCTAGACCAACGCCACCATGTTTGCGCACATATTGGTCTGATTCAACTTGAGTGAAGCGTTCAAAGATATTTTCTTGTTGGTCTTTTGGAATGCCAATTCCAGTGTCTCGCACTTTAAAAGACAAAATAATAGAGGAATTGAGCTTTGAATAAGGCTCTACTTCAATTTTAATATACCCTTCTTCAGTAAATTTAACGGCATTACCAACTAAATTTAATAAAACTTGCATTAGTCTTAATTGGTCACCAATAATTGATTCCGGAATTTTCGTGGAGTAATTGAATATTATTTTTACAGCATCGTTACGCAATTGGTGTCTAATGTTGGTAATTATATCATTTACTGTTTCTCTAAGATTAAATGGCTTCAATTTTAACTCAATTTTTCCAGCCTGCATCTTAGAAAAATCTAAAATTTCATTGACAATTGCCAATAGATTTTTGCCTGATGTTTCTATATCTTTGACATAATATTTTTGCTGGTCAGNTGAGTTTTCTCTGCTCAAAATGTCTGCCATACCAAGGATACCATTCAATGGAGTTCGCAGTTCATGGCTGATCATGGCCAAAAAGTTTGATTTGGCTTGATTTGCCAATTCGGCTTTCTNCTTCGCTTCTAATAATTCTCTTTCAATCTTCTTTTGCTCTGTAATATCGATTGAATTTCCCACAGTCCCAATGATATTACCATTTTCGTCTCGCAATGGGGCTTTCGCCACCATAAAAGTCATCGTTTCACCTCTTTTAGAAGCGACCAACTCCTCACCCCATTGTGCCACACCCAATTCCATAACTTTTTTATCATTCTTAATCAAAACGTCAGCTGTTTCTGCCCAAGGCAATTCATAGTCTGTTTTTCCAATGACCTCTAAATGCGAAGAAAGCCCCAATGTTTTTATGAAAGCGTTATTACAACCCAAATAAACTCCATTTTTATCCTTCCACCAGTGATTTCCAGCAATCGAATCTATTACTGATTCTAATAATTTTTCTGTGCTTTTAATGCCTTTTTNTTGCTCTGTTAAATCACTGGATGTACCTATCGTACCAATAATATTGCCTTGATCATCCTTGAGCGGTGCTTTGACTACAAGAAAAATTCGCTTACCTTCTCTGGTCAGCATAGATTCTTCAATAATTTTGGTAACTCCTGCCTGCATCACTTCTTTATCATTTTTTACTAACTCATCTGCATACTGAGACCAGGGCATTTCATGGTCAGTCTTTCCAACAATTTCAGCTTTTGATTTGAGTCCTAGAAGCTTGGCAGTCGCATTATTGCAACCAAAATATCGCCCAGAAACATCTTTCCACCAATAATTTCCAGGTAAAAAATCTGCAATTATCTCAATTTGTTTGACGATATCAAAAGCGCTTTCCGTCCCGATCACCACATATTGAGCAATTTGATTTTTAGCGTTATTTAACGAAAAATCTGCCAATTGGCCGACCGATGTTGGCCTGCCTTTGATGTAATCGTGCTAGTGATTTTTTTGCTGTTTCTAAGTTAATCAATTCGTCTCTGAAATTGTTATTGTTTTGTTGGCAAAAACTAAAAAAATTGCACCTAATATCTCGGCTTTAGGAAAATCGTAGAAACGTTCTGCTGCGGAATTACATTCTATAATCTGATAATTTGCATTAAGGTAAAGGACAATTTCACTGATGTAAGGCAAAATGACTTGCAAATAGGCCTCACTGCTACACTGAATATCGTCATTTGTGTAAACCATGGATACTAACCATTCATAATAAAGTTGAAATCATTTTCGAAATGAAGAGCGGTGAAATTGTTTGTAGTTTTTATAAGTGGGTAAAAACATCGTATTTTAATATCCCCACTTATGAAAGCCCAATTTTCGCCTAAATTCAAAATCTTAACACGTGGCCAGATAAAAATCAAGTTAATTACCCGGGGATGGAATGGCATAAATATGAACAAACTTAGGATTTCGATTAGCTAATCATGCTGATCAACATAGCCAATAAGCTGCTTACTCATCTTTGCTTCTTCTGCCATTTGACATTGAGCTATACAATAAGCGATTGCAAAAATATCCCGTGGATTGAATTCAGCCAATAATTCAAAATTTTCAGCTAATTCAGCTATACCTATCGACATAGTTTGCAAAGTGATCGTGTCTTGAAATTGTAAGGTACTATTTCCCAAATCACCTTGAAAATATTGAGTTTTTATCCGATACCTATAACTTTTCTTCACATTTAACATAAAACCTCTTTTTAAATTATTCATTAACTTAATATTTATAATATTTATCCTCCATGATGTACCCGTATAAAATACGGGGTCCCGATTGGCAGATAAATACTACAAATTGCTTTCTAATTTTAATTTCCGAATATAAAATACGTCTTAATTTAAAAATGAGTTTTTACTATGACGAGCTTAAAAATCACACTGACTTTTCCACCCAAGTATTCCTCTGGATAACATCCCTGGATTGTTAGTTTGGAAAAAGGACTTAAATTCTGTTTATCTTTCTGCCAATAACAATTGCGCAAAGCTCTTCGGCTTTAAAAACACCTTAGATATCGTTGGTACAACTGATTTTGAAATTCGCTCAAAATTTGTCGAACTTGCTCCTGTTTTTCAAGAATGTGATAAACAAGTTATTTTGGCATCTAAACCTCTGCGCTTATTAGAAATACTAAAATGCAACGGAGATGAATGGAAAATTTTTCTGGTAACAAAAGTCCCTCTACTCAATGAAATTAACAAACCTGTAGGTACGATTGGTCACACCATTGATGTGACTGTTGCTTTCATCAAAATAGGAATCTTTCTATCTAAGAGACCCAGCAACCGCAAAACAAATCGGCTGTTGCAACAATCAAGCTATGTTATTGGAGAGAAAAACAATGCTGTGAACTTAACACCCCGACAGTCTGAATGTTTATTTCACATACTAAGAGGCAAGACTACGAAAAATATTGCGAAATTACTGCATTTATCTCCTCGCACAGTTGAAGAACACATAGCAGAACTTAAATATAAATTTGGCTGCAAAAGTAAAGCCGAATTAATTGATACCGCCATTGCAAATGGATTTTTAAACGTAGTACCACCTTCCATTTTTAAGAGCCAGTTTTCGATAGAATTAGATACAGAGTAAATAAGAAGCTATCTCAAAGATACGATGAACTATCATAAAGGGCGATGTAAAGAGACACTGTCATCCTAGGATCTCCATCAGGTGGCACTTCAAGGAGATCCTTCGCTATGCTCAGGATGACGGGCTACACAATAGAACCCTGAATTATCTGTTACTATTTTTGAGACAGATTCTTGACTTCCTCTTCTGTCAAAATTTTAGTACTATAAATCCATGCATACACTTATTTTACCCGCCCCAGCCAAAATCAATTGGTTTTTACACGTCCTCGGCCGTCGACGGGATGGTTATCATTTGTTACAGACAACTTTTCAATTTTTGGATTATAGCGATGAACTTAGTTTCACCCTGCGAAATGACGGTCAGTTACAACTGGCCTCTGACTGCGCTGACGTTGCTCCAGAAAACAATTTAATTTTGCGAGCGGCACANAAATTACAAGAAAAGACCCGATGCCGCTTGGGCGCTGATATGAGCATTATAAAACGTATTCCCATCGGCGGTGGCTTGGGCGGNGGAAGCTCTAATGCGGCGACAACATTGCTGGCACTTAATCAACTCTGGGATACCCAATTGTCAACAGCCGAATTAGTATCATTAGGCGTCGAATTAGGCGCTGATGTCCCTATTTTTATTCACGGCCATGCTGCTTGGGGTGAAGGCATTGGCGAAGAGTTACAATCAGTCACCTTACCAGAACCTTGGATTGTTGTCGTGACGCCACCCTGCCAAGTCAGCACGGTAGAAATTTTTACTGCGTCAGAATTGACACGGAATACACAACCCATCACAATAGCCTCTTTTTTGCAAGACGGCGGTCGTAATGACCTTGAACCTGTCGCTTGCCAACGTTACCCGTTGGTTGCCGAAGCACTGCGCTGGTTATCAGCTTATGCTCCGGCCAAAATGACTGGTTCAGGGGTTGTGTGNTTCGCTGCATTTGCAGAACAATCAGCAGCNGCTTGCGGTGGCAGCGAAAATCCCAACGCCATTTCACGGATGGGCAGCAAAAGCGCTTAATGTCTCACCATTACATAGTTGGCTGGGACGTTAGTAAATGATATATTGCAACTCTCATTGGGGTGTCGCCAAGCGGTAAGGCACGGGGTTTTGATCCCCGCATACCTAGGTTCGAATCCTAGCACCCCAGCCAATAATAAATAATGAATTCCGACACTGAGGACCCGACTGTGGCAGACNATCAAGCTATTTGCTGGAAACGCTAATCCTTTACTTGCTGAAAAAGTTGCCCAACACCTACAAATTCCTGTCAGCCGCTCTACTGTTAGCCACTTCAGTGACGGTGAAATCATGGTAGAAATCCATGAAAACGTCCGTGGTCGGGAAGTGTTTATTTTACAATCTACTTGTGCGCCAACTAATGATCACCTGATGGAAATCATGATTATGGCCGACGCGCTACGTCGCGCCTCTGCTGCTAGCATTACCGCGGTAATCCCTTATTTCGGCTATGCCCGCCAAGACCGCCGCATCCGCTCTGCCCGTGTCCCCATTACTGCCAAAGTGGTGGCTGATATGTTGACGGCGGTGGGCATTAACCGCATGATTACCGTTGATTTGCATGCTGAACAAATCCAAGGCTTCTTTTATATTCCTGTAGATAACGTCTTTGCTACAGCCGTGATGTTAGATGACATCCGCAAAAAAATTACNCCCAACCCATTAGTCGTTTCACCCGATGTGGGTGGCGTGGTACGAGCCCGTGCCTTTGCAAAACGTTTGAATGACTCTGACCTGGCTATTATTGACAAACGCCGCCATCAACCTAACCAAGCCCAAGTCATGAATGTGATTGGGGACGTCAATGGCCGTCATTGTATTTTGGTCGATGATATCGTTGATACTGCTGGCACCTTGTGCCAAGGTGTGAAAGCATTAAAAGAACACGGCGCCAAAACCGTCACTGCTTATTGCACCCATCCTGTATTATCAGGCCCAGCTATCAATAATATCGAGCAATCAGAAATCGATGAATTAGTCGTTACCGATACCATCCCATTAAAAGAAAACGCCCTTCGCTGCAGCAAAATCCGACAACTGTCTCTTGCTAATGTCATCGCCGAAACTATTTACCGGATCAATCATAAAGAATCCGTTAGTTCGATGTTCGTTGATTAATCACCTAATTGTAGGTGGATCCGCTTCGCTTGATCCACCCTACATTATAAGACTGTCATCCTGAGCGTAACGAAAAATCTCACCATCAAGTGTTACCTGAAGATCCTTATTATAACCGCTCGCCGGCCTCCTCAGAGCAAACAGTTATATTTCTGTTATATACAACAGCTTTCCGTCCAAAAAGACTAGCTTTCTACGTCAAATCTTGTAGAATAGGCGGTCAAATTTCAGCCGCCTGAGATTGAGCGGCATTTTTCTGGGAGAGAGTATTCATGACCGCCACATTCGAATTAACTGCTGACATCCGTAACCAAGTCGGTAAACGTGCTAACCGTCGTATCCGCACTGCTGATAAAGTGCCTGGAACTGTTTATGGCGGGGATAAGGAAGCAACCAATATTGTAATGGACCATTTAAAACTGTCCAAAGCCCTGGCGAATGAGGCTTTTTACTCTAGTATTTTGACACTATCCATCAATGGGCAGCCAGAAAAAGTGGTCATCAAAGCGATCCAACGCCATCCATTCAAGCCACGTGTAATGCATTTGGACTTTTTCCGCATCAACATGAATGAAAAGCTCAATATGCATATTCCTTTGCATTTCGTCGGCGAAAACAAGGCCCCTGGTTTGGTACAAGGCGGCGTTATCTCTCACTATCTGAATGAAGTAGAAATCCGCTGCCTGCCAGCTGATTTGCCAGAATTCATCGAGGTAGATTTGTCGCAGTTGAATCTAGGCGACTATGTGCACTTGTCCGACATTAAATTACCCAGCTCCATTGAAATTGTTGCCTTGGCTCATGGAGATGATAAACCTGTTGCTAGCCTCCACATGCCTCATGTGATGGAAGAGCCCGAGACAACAGCGCCTGTCTCCGCAGAAGTTCCGGCTATTGAAGTAAGCGCAGAAGCACCTGAAGAAACTGCTGGCAAGGAATAATGTCCGCCGCAATCCAATTAATTGTGGGCTTGGGAAATCCAGGCCCTCAATATGCTAATACTCGCCACAATGCGGGTGCCTGGTTAATAGAAAAATCGCCGAACAGTACCGAATCAATTTACGCACCGAAACCAAGTTCAAAGGCCATGTTGGCCGCATTGTTATTGATCAGCAAGAATGTTGGTTATTGATTCCAACGACCTATATGAACCACAGTGGCCAAGCAGTATCCGCCTTGGCCAATTTTTACAAAATCTCGCCGAGCGGCATATTAATTGCTCATGATGAACTAGATTTTGCTCCTGGAACCATACGGTTAAAATATGATGGCGGCCATGGCGGCCATAATGGCATCCGCGATGTGGCAGCACATTTGCATACCAATCAATTTCATCGGTTACGAATCGGCATTGGCCATCCTGGTAACCGGGACCAAGTCTTAGATTACGTGTTAAATTCTCCTTCGCGCCATGATCAACAACGTATTATGCAAGCCATTGATTATGTGATTGGACTGATGCCAGAATTGGCGCAAGGCAATTTACAAAATTTTATGCAGCAACTGCATTCAACAATTTAATGGAGCATACAAGCCATGGGTTTTAAATGTGGTATCGTCGGTTTGCCCAATGTAGGCAAATCCACTTTATTTAACGCATTAACTAAAGCGGGTATTGCCGCCGCTAATTATCCTTTTTGCACTATCGAACCCAATGTTGGCATTGTACCAGTGCCCGATCCGCGGCTGGATAAAATTGCAGAGATTGTAAAGCCGCAACGGACCTTACCAGCTACCATGCAGTTTGTCGATATTGCTGGGCTAGTTGCAGGTGCTGCTAAAGGTGAAGGACTAGGCAATCAATTTTTGGCGCATATCCGCGAAACCCAAGCGATTGCCCATGTTGTGCGTTGTTTTGAAAGCACAGACATTATTCACGTTGCCGGCAAGGTTGAGCCATTAAGTGATATTGAAACTATCAATACAGAATTAGCCTTAGCAGATTTAGACACGGTGACTAAAGCTATTACACGTACCAGCAAAAATGCAAAAAGTGGCAATAAAGCTGGATTGGCCGAATTAGCTTTATTAGANAAAACTAAAAATCAACTCGATCAAGGCCATCCCGTGCGCAGTTTGAATTTGGATGAGAATGANAAAAATTTATTAGCACAATGGCATCTCATCACCGCAAAACCCGTCATGTATATTGCGAATGTCAATGAGGATGGTTTTGACAATAATCCATTATTAGAACAAGTCCGCACTTTTGCCGCCAAAGAGAAAGCACCTGTAGTAGCTATTTGTGCAGCATTAGAAGCAGAAATTGTCAGCCTAGCAGATGATGANAAAAATTTATTTTTAGCGGAGTTAGGCTTGCAAGAACCAGGCTTAAATCGCGTGATACGCGCAGGTTATGAATTACTGGGCTTACAAACTTATTTTACTGCAGGCGTCAAAGAAGTACGTGCTTGGACTTTCACGCGCGGCGCCACTGCCCCAGAAACTGCTGGCGTGATTCATACTGATTTTGAAAAAGGTTTCATCCGTGCTGAGGTCATTGCTTATGATGATTTTATTCATTATGGCGGTGAACAAGGAGCGAAAGAAGCAGGTAAATTACGTCTCGAAGGCCGTGATTATATTGTACAAGACGGCGACATTATGCATTTTCGTTTTAATGTTTAATATAAAATATCCCCATTACACCTCAAAATGTGACTCAAGCAAAGCTGATCCACTGATTAGCCCTGCCGTATAGCATCGGTTTTTTTCTTAGTTAAATAATTAATTCAAACTTTTATACAAACAATTAGTCTTGATATTTTTTAACACGGGGACGATGCAATTTGCGCCAATAGTTGATGATGACAGGCACCAAGANTAACAGCAAAAATAATCCAAGAATCAGCAATGGCCCCCAATGTGGACGGTTCCACTCGGCACGTTTNNTTTCAGCCCGTAAAATCGGATTAAGACGTTGGTATTTCAGAGCATTATTGCCAAATGCCATTGCTTTAGTTGGGCCATTCCACTGATGACGTAAAATAAAATCTTCGGTGTGAATGCCCCAGACCCACGGCGTATCATAACGGACAATCGCCAACATTTGATTGATAATGGCTTGTCGTTCTGGCCCGTTTGGCATATTACGCATCGCTTCAAATAATCGATCATAATTTGGATTAGAGTAATTACTCGCGTTTTCGCCACCATATTTGACTTTTCCTTCAGGGCCATAAAGTAAAAACAAGAAGTTCTCTGGATCAGGATAATCTGCACTCCAACCCCAAANATAAATTTGCGCACTGCCTTGGTCCATTTTTTGTTGAAACCGATTGTATTGTGTCGCCCGAATATTCAATTGAATTCCAATGCGCGCAAATTGTGTCCGCATCCAATCAAACCGTGCTTTATCATCAGGCCCCGTGCTAGTAATTGCATCATAATTTAATATTAACGGTTTGCCCGTACGAACATCACGTCCGTTAGGATAACCCGCCTCGGCTAACAAACGCTTTGCATCAGCTAAGGGCCGCGGTTGAATTTGGTCGTCTTGCCAACGATAAATATAATTGTCCATTCCCGCTGCGCCGGTGACATAACCAAATATGCCTGGTGGAATTGGTCCTTGTGCGGGAATGCCTCTACCATTGAGAAATATTTTGATGTATTCATCAAACCTCACAGCAATAGCAATAGCTTGACGTAATTTGATAGCGCGTTGGCTATAACCACCAACGGTTTCATCTAGCATATTAAAACCTAAATAAAAATAGCCGGNATCAACGCTGGTCTCTAATTGAATGCNCTTGTTTTTTAAGGCAGGGGTTAAATAAGGATGGCCGCTGCTGTCCACACGGATAGCCTGATCATAGGCATCAGAACTGATGGTCGATAAATCATAATATCCTTGTAGAAATTTGTTCCAACGTGGAATAGTTTCTTTTTCCAACGCAAACACTACGGCATCAATTAAAGGCAATGGCTTGCCAGCATCACTCAATAAGCCTTTCGCTAAATCCTCTTGAGTGCCTTCACTGGGATATAGTTCCGTATGAAAATTAGGATTACGCACTAAGACCATGCGTCGATTGGGATTATTTTCTTTCAACATGTAAGGGCCCGTTCCAATCGGATACCAACCTAACGTCAAATTGCGTTGTTTCATACCTGGCTGAGAATAAAATAAATCCGCTTCCCATGGAACTGGTGCAAAAAATGGCATCGCCAGCCAATAAATAAATTGATCATAACGACCTTCAATGGTGATGCGATAAGTATAGCGATCAACTATTTGCACACCTGCTAAAGGAAATTGGCGTAAATCAAAAACCAGCGTTCTTTGACCGCTGCGAATNNAAGCTGTTTGCAAAGTTTTAGCATAATCTTTTAAGCCTAAAATATGTTGGCTCATCAAACCAAAAACAGGCGAGCTGACTTGTGGTGAGGCTAGACGTTTAATTTCATAAACATAATCATCTGCCACCAATTCACGTGTGCTAGTATTGGTAAAGTCACTCAATTGTTTAATGCCATGCAAATCTTTTTCAGTTAAATGATGATAAAGATATTCACCTTGTTTATTTTNTGCGAATGCCGGATGCGGTTGATAAANAATGCCGGGCTTAATTGAAATATCATAGCTTGTATAAGCAATTTGATCACTCGTTGCCGTTGTCGGCAGTGGATGGCCTTGCTTGTCCCAATAAGTGATCTTCGGCATTGTTTGTGATGCGAGCGGGACTAATGTGTAAGGACGCAATAAATAATGATACTGCAAAGGTGGTTCATAAGTCTGGGCGATAAAAACCATGGCCTCTGCAGTGTAAGCCACAGNCGGTCTAGCGTTTTCGGGGCTCCGAAACGATGCGTAACGAATATTAGCCAATCGCTGTGACTTAGGATAAGGATCGTTCCAGGATTGGTTATCACAGCCAACTAAATTCAATAATAGCCATATCACAATGGCCAACTTCCCTGTCAAATGCATATTTACCATAATCTCGTATTAAACGTGACGGGTATTATATTATACTCTCATAAACTTTCTTCGATTTTTATATTCATAAGATCAACTCAAATAAACTAGGGTGGATCAAGCGAAGCGGATCGATCATTCCAGTAAATGGTGGATCCGCTTCGCTTGATCCACCCTAGAAGATATTTGTAAGGAGTAAAAACATGGCCCTTGGTTTACTAGTGGATGGTGTCTGGCAATCCCAAAGTTATGACACCGANAAAAATGCCGGTCAATTCATTCGCAGCGAATCCCAATTCCGACATTTCATCACTGCTGATGGTAGTAGTGGTTTTAAAGCGGAGTCAAACCGCTATCATTTATATATTTCCTTAGCATGCCCTTGGGCCTGCCGAACCTTTATCATGCGGAAGTTAAAAAAACTGGAACGTGTTATCGGCATCTCCATTGTTGACCCTATCTTAGGCGCAGAAGGTTGGGAATTTTCCGAAAGGCCGGGTTGTATCCCTGATACAGTGAATGGTTTCAAATATTTACACCAACTTTACACTGCCACTAATCCTAATTATACCGGCCGAGTGACAGTGCCTGTATTATGGGACAAGCAAGCCAAAATGATTGTTAATAATGAATCTGCAGAAATCATGCGCATGTTAAATTCAGAATTTAATCGTTATGACAGCGGCTCGCAGGATTTTTATCCATTAGCATTGCAATCACAGATCGATATGATTAATCAACGCGTTTATGAATACGTCAATAATGGTGTTTATAAATGTGGCTTTGCTACCAAACAAGCTGCCTATGAAGCGGCATTTGATAATTTATTTGGTGAATTAGCTGGTCTAGACCGACTGTTGGCCAAACAACGTTATTTAGTCGGCAATCAAATCACCGAAGCGGACTGGCGTTTATTCACTACTTTAGTCCGTTTTGATGCTGTGTATTATAGTCATTTTAAATGTAATCTGCGGCGCATTATCGATTATCATCATTTACATAATTATTTAAAAGAGCTATATCAATATCCTGGCATCGCTGAAACCGTTAATTTTGAACACATCAAACAACATTATTATAAAAGCCATTTACATATTAATCCCACTGCGATTATTCCAAAAGGCCCATTATTGGACTTAGAACAGCCGCATGATCGGGGCAAGCTTAAGTAGTTTTTCAAGAAAAACCGGGACAACTCAGATCACAATGACGCACTGTAGCCAATATCACAAATTAGGCTAGAGAAACGCCCATGATTGTTAGTATAAGATATCGAATATGCAAGAGAGGTTAGAAGGATACTGCGGGTGTCAGTAGATGTTCAGTCTGAGCCCTGCTCTCAACAAGGCGGGAACAAGCTGGAATGCTTTAGGCTTTTCGCTCCAGACGAACATGCACACCACATTCACAAGCAAGTTTCCTTAGATTCTCCAGCTATCGGTTCAGCAGAATCATCTACAAGACACTCACTATTAGTATAGTACAGATTTTACAGATGTTTTGGTAAATTGATTTAATGTCCTTGTTTTGGGTGTTTAGTACAGAAATAGTTGACTCCTTGGCTTCAATACGGCAAAAAGTTGTTCTGGTCCATGTTGTTACGATAATTAGATGAAAGAAAAATCCTTTTTGATCCGTGTTGCGGTGCCTTCGCCTTTACGCTCTAGTTTTGACTATTGGGCGCCCGAAGGTTGCCGGCCAGAAGATTTATGTCCGGGAATACGGATAAAAGTGCCTTTTCGCAAACAAGATAAACTAGGTATTTTATTGGAAGTGGCGCCAACACCCCAGGTTGCAACCGATAAAATTAAAACCGCCATTGGCTTGTTGGATGAGCAACCCATTATNTCCCGAAAAATCATGCGGTTAGCAACTTGGGCGGCTGCTTATTATCAGTACCCTATTGGAGAGGTGCTACTAGGATTTCTGCCCGCTGGATTAAGGCAAGGCCGACCCGTCCCAACGGTCAAAATTCCTCCCATCATTGCTAACCCCTGTTCGACGTCTCTGGTATTAAACCCTGCCCAGCAAGCAGCTCTCAGCAGTATTCAAGAAGCCACCGGGTTTAAACCGTTTTTATTAGATGGAATCACCGGCAGCGGCAAAACCGAGGTTTATTTACAAGCCATTGAATTTATTTTACAGCAACAGCGACAAGCGCTTGTGCTAGTACCTGAAATCGGATTAACGCCGCAAACGATTGCCCGTTTTGCAGAGCGTTTTGCAGTCCCGTTGGCTGTTTTTCATTCTGGTTTAACAGAAAAAGAACGATTAAACGCATGGACATTAGCAAGCACCGGTCAAGCACCTATAGTCATTGGTACACGTTCGGCCATTTTTACACCNATTAAAAATCCCGGCATTATTATTTTGGATGAAGAACACGATGGTTCTTACAAACAAGCCAGTGGCTTTCGCTATTCTGCTCGCGATTTAGCGTTAATGCGGGCGCAATTAGAACAAATACCCATTATTTTAGGATCAGCCACTCCTTCATTAGAAACGTTAGCGAATGCAAAACGCAACCGTTATCTTCACTTACAATTGCCCGCGCGTGCAGGGGAAGCTTTAATGCCTCATTGGCATCTAATTGACGTACGTAATAAACCGTTAGACGAAGGCCTCTCACCTGCTTTGTTAACAGCTATGCAACAACATTTAACGGCAAATGGCCAAGTATTATTATTTTTAAATCGCCGTGGTTTTGCACCAACATTACTCTGTCATCATTGTGGTTGGACCAGTCAATGCCGTCGCTGTGATGCCAAACTCACTTTGCATCAAATGCCAGCTGCATTAATTTGTCATCATTGTTTACAAAATTATGCCGTACCAAGCCAGTGTGGCCAATGTGGTAGTAGTGAATTATTAAGGCTTGGTTTGGGCACAGAACGATTAGAAACAGCATTAGTTAGAAATTTTCCTGCTTATAAAACTGTGCGAATTGATCGGGACACCACACGCCGCAAAGGTAGTTTGCAACAATTGCTGCAGGAAATTCAATCAGGCGATGGACAAATTTTATTGGGGACACAAATGCTGACAAAAGGCCATCATTTTCCCAATATCACATTGGTTGGCATTATTGATGCTGATAGTAGTTTATTTAGCAGTGATTTTCGCGCAACTGAAAGACTTGGACAATTACTTATCCAAGTAGCTGGCAGAGCAGGACGCGCACAAAAACCAGGNGAAGTTTATATTCAAACCCATCATCCAGATAATCCTTTATTACACACCTTGTTACATCAAGGTTATGCAAAATTTGCTGATGAATTATTAACAGAACGCCGTCATGCAGAATTACCACCTTATGCATATATGGCGATTATTCGTGCAGAAGCCGTCACAGCGCATACACCGATACAATTTCTGCAGCAAATTAAAACGCAAGCACAACAAATTGCAATGAATACAGTTCAATATTATGGTCCTGTGCCAGCTGTAATTGCACGTAAAGCTGGACGTTATCGGGCACAACTGGTTTTTCAAGCAAAGCAACGTCAAGTATTACAAAAATTATTGTCTGAATTAATGATCGCCATTTCTAAAATTTCCAATAAAACCACTGTACGTTGGTCAATCGATGTTGATCCTTTAGAAGTCATTTAATTGAACAAAAAATAAGACGCCCTACTGTTTGTTTATTTTTTGACCAAAGCAAGCTTGCTTAAGTGCTGTTATACTTAAAATTAAGAAAAAGAGGGAGAATAATAACAATGCTGAATGCAGCCAATAGTAATAGCTTATTGACCTTATCACATCGTTCATTGCCATCGTTTGCTGAGATAAAAGCCAACGATATTGAACCAGCGATCAGACAAATCCTGGCAGAAAACCGTTTGCGGCTCAAAAATCTTGCAACAACAGCCNNACCTTATACCTGGGACAATTTAATGCAACCGCTTGAAGAATTAGACGACCGGCTTAATTATGTCTGGGCAACCGTGGGACATCTGAATGGAGTCATGAATACCGACGCGATCCGAGACGCCTATAATATTTGTTTACCTCTGATCACTGAATATGCGACAGATATATCTCATAACAAAGCCTTGTATCAGGCCATCAAGGCCTTAGCAGAAAGCGATGCCTGGTCAGCATTAGATTTGGCACAACAGAAAATTATCAGCAATGAATTACGCGATTTTCACTTAGCAGGCATTAATTTGTCGCCTTTAGAAAAACGTCGGTTTCGCTATTTACAACAACGGCTGTCAAAATTAATGAATAAATTTGAAGAGAATTTGTTAGACGCGACCGAAGGATGGGTACGGCTTGTCATTGATCCTGATGAATTAACAGGACTGCCTGATTATGCCATTGCTGCTGCCAANGAATTAGCTGAACAACAACAACTGTCGGGTTGGTTATTCAGCCTGGATTTGCCTTCTTACTTATCGATTATGACTTATGCTGATTCTGCAACATTACGCGCCGAAATGTATCATGCTTATGTCACTCGCGCTTCGGAGCAAAATCCCAATGGTGGCCGCTGGGACAACAGTCAGATAATGCAACAAATATTACAGACACGGCATGAAATTGCATTACTATTAGGCTATCAGAACTATGCTGAACTTTCGCTAGCGACCAAAACTGCACAATCGACTAGCGAAGTGATTAACTTTTTACAAGAACTAGCAAAATATTCCTTACCCAAAGCACAAAAAGAATATCAAGAATTGCAAGATTTTGCCCACAGCCAGTATGGCGTCAAACAACTGCAACCCTGGGACATCATCTATTACAGTGAGAAATTACGCCAACACCAGTTTTCAGTGTCCGATGAAATCTTACGCCCCTATTTTCCAGTAGACCAAGTCTTGCAAGGGATGTTTGATATCGTAGAACGTTTATTTGGTATGACAATTACTGCCAGCAACGATGCTCCTGTCTGGCATGAGGATGTGCGNTTTTTCCGTTTGTATGATCAACAACACCAGTTACGTGGTGAATTTTATTTGGATTTATATGCACGCCAACATAAACGGGGCGGTGCTTGGATGGAAGAAGGCCGTTCACGTCGGCGTTTAGCAAACGGCCAAATACAAACACCCATCACCTATTTAAACTGCAATTTCTCTCGGCCTGTGGGCAATGAACCTGCATTATTGACCCACGACGATGTGCTGACTTTGTTGCATGAGTTTGGCCATGGACTACAACATCTCTTAACTCAAATCGATCATGCACCAGTCTCTGGTACTAATGGTGTGCCTTGGGACTGTGTTGAATTTCCGAGTCAATTCATGGAAAACTGGGCATGGGANAAAGAAGCACTTCGTTTGCTAACACGTCACTATCAAACAGGCGAAACCTTACCTGATAACTTATTTCAGCAGCTACGCCAATCAAAACAATTTCAAGCTGGTATGCAAATGGTACGGCAGTTGGAATTTGGATTGTTTGATTTTCGATTGCATATGGAATTTGATCCCAATGCTAGCCAACAAATTCAATCAATCTTAGATCAAGTCCGAGCGCAACTTGCGGTTTATCCAGTGCCTCACTATAATCGCTTTCAACATAGCTTCTCACATATTTTTGGCAGTTCATACGGTGCGGGCTATTACAGTTACAAATGGGCAGAAGTGTTAGCCAGTGATGCATTTGAGAAATTTGCGGAATCTAACATCTTCGACCGCGCTACCGGCGAGCTGTTCCTCAAAACAATCTTAGAACAAGGTGGCGCTCAAGACCCAATAAAATTATTTGTCGATTTCCGCGGACGCAAACCCAGTATTGCATCTTTGCTTAAACACATGGACCGATACTTATTAGACACACAAGAAGGGCGCGAACGTGCATTTGATGCAGAAGATTAACAAGTACTCAGTATAATAGGAAAGATTATTTATGAGCCAAGAACAGTGGAAGCTTGCCGTAGCTAAAGCGGCATTGGATTACGTCGTTAAGGGTACTGTGATTGGTGTTGGCACCGGTTCGACTGTTAACCACTTCATTGATGAATTAGCCAAACGCAAACATGATATTGATGGCGCTGTTGCAAGTTCGGTTGCCTCTGCCAAACGGTTACAACAACACGGCATTGAAGTGCTTGAACTCAACAGTGTAGACCAAATTTCCGTTTATGTTGATGGTGCTGACGAATTCAATGAGCACCATTACCTGATTAAAGGCGGCGGTGGCGCGTTGACCCGCGAGAAAATAGTTGCCGCAGCTGCTAAAAAGTTTATTTGCATCGTTGATCAAACTAAAGCCGTTGCGGTACTGGGTAAATTCCCAGTTGCCATTGAAGTCATACCGATGGCACGCAGTTTTGTTGCCAGACAAATCGTAAAACTTGGCGGTGATCCTGTATACCGAGAGCGATTTGTCACTGATAACGGTAACATTATCTTAGATGTTCATAATCTTAAAATCTTAGACCCTCTTCATTTGGAGCAAACGCTCAATAACATCCCTGGTGTAGTTGAGAATGGTATCTTCGCAGCACGTCGTGCAGACACAATTTTGGTGAGCGGAGACAATGGTATTAAGGTCATATAAAGATACTCAAACTAGTATTTTGAGTATGCATTTACATTCTTATTGTGACATTCCATCATGTGTTAAATAGAGCAGCGTGGGGAAACTTTTGCTGATCACATCGTTACACATTGTTTTTTTGTACTTTTTTGGTCAAGCTTTTGTCTTGATAGATTACAAAAAAACTCCATTCAACTCGCCTTCACTATTAAAAAAATCAAAGTTTTTCCGATGTTTTTGCAAATTTTAAATTTCGTCAGCAATACATTACAACACCACTACATTTCTTTGATTTGCAATAGTTTATTTTAAAGTTGAGCAAAATCTGTATTTCGTTCTATACTTATGGTGAAGAAGTTAAAAACTTCTTTAGATTGCGTAGGTTACTCATCTACGCTCAACTTTTAAATTAGGAGGATCTTGGAAATGGTTAAGAAAAACGTACTGTTAAAAAGCTGGACGTAAAGCAACAACCAAACGCAGCACTGCAAGAAAACCTGCTGCTAAACGTACCACTAAGAAACGTACTACCAAAACCAAAACACGTAAGGTAGCTAAGAAAGCTAAACCTCGTAAGGCCGCTGGTAAACGTAAAACGAAAAAAGCGACTACCAAAACTACCAAAAGGTAGGCCGCAAAAACGGGCTACGAAAACAGCGAAAAAACCGCGTAAAACTGTGAAAGCGGTTTCAGGGAAAAAAAGCCCAGAAAACGGGCAGTAGAACCCTGGCCGGCGGAAACAAACGTTACGCCAAACCTGTAAAAGCCGAAAAAGGTGGACATTTCGAAGTGAAAAGCTTCCTGAACCAAAATAACATCAAGTACGATGTTATTAAACATACGCCAGCATTTACTGCGCAGCAAATCGCAGCCAATGCTCACGTCTCAGGTAGAGACTTCGCCAAAACAGTGATTGTCAAAGTAGATGGCAAGCTGGCAATGGTGGTAGAACCTGCGCATGGGAAAGTGGATTTTGATGCATTGAAAAGGGAATTGCATGCACAAAAAGTAGAGCTGGCGTTGGAAGCTGAATTTCGTGATAAGTTTCCAAACTGCGAAGTAGGAGCAATGCCACCTTTTGGCAATTTGTACGGCATGGAAGTCTTTGTTGATGAATCCTTAACCAAGGANAAAGAAATTGCTTTCAACGCAGGGACTCACTCCGAATTGGTGAAAATTAGCTTCAAGGACTTCCTACGTCTGGTCAATCCGCGGGTGATTCATTCCTGATTTACACAGGAGATACGGCCATGTTAGTACCGATCCAAATAACGATTCGCGATATTCCGAATTCAGGCGCAATTGAAAGCAAAATCCAACAGAAAGCTAACAAATTGAGTCGCTATTGTGATCGGATCAATTCTTGCCGAGTAGTAGTGGAAGTTCCACAAAAACATAAACATCAAGGAAAACTCTATACGGTGCGAATTGATTTGACCGTGCCCGGTAAAGAACTGGTAGTCAATCGGGTTACCAATGAAGATCTTTATGTGGCTATCCGCGATGCCTTCAATGCCGCACGGCGTCAGTTATCTAATTATACTCATCGACTACGAGGCGATATTAAAGTCCATCATGAACCTATGCGTGGAAAAATTATACGTATCTTTCCCGAGCAAGGTTATGGATTTATTGTCACGCCCGAAGGAGTTGAATATTACTTCCATGAGATGAATGTCATGCAGCCTACGTTTGCTGAGTTGCATGTTGGAAAATGGGTTGAATTTTTGGAAATTGTAGCCGGTGATGGTTTACAAGCAGCCCAAGTTAAATCATTGGAACATTGATCCATGAAATTTGCAGATATCGGCTACTTCGATCACGTAGCCGATATTGGCATTATTGGCCGTGGCACCACCGTTGAAGCTGCTTTTGAAGCGGCAGCACGGGCATTATTTGCTATTATGGCACCCATAGAAACATTACATCCACAAGTAATGATCCATTTTGAATTTGATGAAGCTGATATTGAATTCGTTCTCGTTACCTGGCTCAATCAATTAATTGCACGCGCAAAAGACCGAGGCCTAGTATTATGCCAGTTTCGCTTAATGCATCATGACAATCACTGGCAAGGTCAAGCTTGGGGTGAACCTTGGCGTGATACTATAGTACGGGGCACCGAAGTCAAAGGCGCAACATTGACTGCTCTCTCTGTTAAACAAATTAGAAATTATTGGGAAGCGAAATGTGTATTAGATGTTTAAATATTTCTAAATAATTTTCCATTATTTTAATGTAAGAGGGATGAAGCAAAACGGCACCACCCTAGGTTTTTATCGAGATTCAATTTCTAACTATAAAAGTCAGGCAAGAGCATTCCTGAATTACCTTGTATTCTACTTTAATCATGCTATGATTCGGCCAACAAAGTCCGATAATAATAAATTTCATCAATGGAGGATGAATCATGCCTAAGCCAGGAATTAAGCGCTTTAAAACCACTTCCAATATTTCCCCAGCACTAAAAAGTTTATTTATTAGTCTATTACTGACTTCTGGTGTTCGTGGCAATACAGAGACCGAAAAATCCACTGCTCTAACATCACCAACAATGCCTAATTATCCAAACCTTCATAGTTATGGATTATTACAACAACACTTTAGCAAAAGAAACTCGATTGATACGCCAGCCTTAATTAATGTAGGCGATACCTCAGGTGACCAAACTCATATCAATACTATCTTATTAGATAATGGCAATGTGTTTACCACTTATACCAGCGCTAATTTAGATGGCCTAGGTGACGCCGTAGCGGCTTGCATTATTGATGCCAATCAAAATATTGTGGTGTCACCATTTCTTGTTAATCAAAATACTAGCAGCTCACAAAACCGCTCAAAAATCATTAAGTTAGCCAATGGTGATGTGATGATTGTCTGGATGAGTTATCTGCAAGACGGTTCAGGTGATGGGGTTTATTACCGTGTATTTGCTGCCAATGGTACCGCTCTCACTGATGAAACTATCATGAATGATGTAACTTCCGGCAATCAAGATTTTCCCTCGATTCAACTATCAAACGATGGCAGTTATTTTACCGTCGCCTATATGGATGATCATGATGGCAATGGTGCACGGATTTATGCACGCAACTTTAATGCCAACAATTATCAACCCTTAGCTGCATCCTTTCGCGTTGATCAAGCAAGCTCAGGACAACAATTATATCCGCATTGTGTTGCACTGCCCGATAATCGCATGGCAATTGGTTGGATCAACCAATCCAGCGGGGGCGCTACCAGTATCAATATGCAAATAATTGATAATAATAATACATTAGGATTAGCGAATGATTTGGTTGTCAGCGACAACGCCAGTGACATTGCACAAAGCGATTTATACGGCACTTTAGTAAACGATGAAAATGCCAATATGCGGTTACTGTGGACTTGGACTAGCTATAACCAAACTGAAACAAGCAATAATGTACTTGCACGTTTAATGAATGTTGATGGCTCCATCGACAGTAATGAGCCTCCTTATCAAGTCAACACCATCTCTCAAGGCAATCAATATCAGGCCACTAGCATTCAACTCGATGGACAAAACGGTAACGTATTCCAGGTGTTTACTTGCGACCAAAATGGCAGCGACGACATTTGTGCAATTTATCGTGGTCTCGGCAATAATAGCACGGTCTACGAACCTGAATTTGTTGTAATCGGCGGCACACTCAGTCAAAACACCCCTTATGCCATCGCCCAAAGTATTTATGGCGCCGATGTCTTCTGGCAAAACAATAATCCTGCCCAAGACCTTTCCGGTTACGGGCTTTATGGCGCGAGTTTTGCAATTTTACCGCATGTAAATACCACCCCTTTGAATTACACTGAAAACCAAGCACTTGATCTCAGCAGTTTAACATTGGCCAGTGATCTGCCTGACAATAACACTTTATTATCGTTGCGGCTGTCTGATCCTTTAGCAGGAACAATAAGCACGCCCATTAATGTAAACACAGCCAACGTAACAACAGGCACAGGATCATGGCAAGCTCAAGGTAATGTTGACGGCATCAACGAGTTAGTTTCCGGCCTAGTATTCACTCCCGCTGATAATTACAATAATAATGTGACCTTAAATATTTCTGCAGAAAATTACGCAGGCAGTTTCAATCAAACAATTTCTCTTATCGGCACGCCCGTTGATCAACCCGCCTTAATTTCTTTAAATCAATTGACGATCCAACAAGGTGCCACTGTCACTCTCACCAATACAGATAATTTGGCAATCGAAGACGTTGACACACCACTGAACCAAATTACTATCATTGCAAATGCTGTAGAACATGGTTCTTTTCAATACAGCAATCAACCTGGTGTAACAATTTACAGTTTTAATGTGATGGAATTGGCGGCAGGAATAGTACAATTCAAACATGATGGCAGCAAACACAGTCCTAACTATCAATTAATTGCTAATGACGGCAACAAAAACTCGACTGCTTCGTATCCGGCCGTAAGCTTCACTTTAAAACAGAACAATAAAACTCATTCAAACACCAATACAATTATCGGAGCGGTACTAGGTACCGTCGGAGGCCTATTGGCCACTGGTGCTGCTTTATTTGGTGTCTATCAATATCGAAAATCACAACAACGTGCAGCAGAGCGCGCTCAAAATATCCTGTCGCTAACGCTGTATTCAAAGCAATTCAAGCAAAAGCCAAAGTTAAATTAAATGATTACAATGATTTTGATACCGATGAAGGAGCAGAATTTAGACAATTCATAGAAACCGTTTCACTTGAAAACATCTCGCAAGACATAGAATTTATCAGAAATAATGAATTAATTAAAAGTAATATTGATGCTTTAGCAACTGCCATTTTAGAGCCTTACCCCAATCTGATAGCAATAAAAATAACTATCAACCTATCATTGATGGCAAAATCAATATAAATGCCGTTAGAAAAGCACAACAATATATCAATAATAAATTTAGCAGTATTGCAACAAGTGATAACTCGTTGCAAATGCAAACTGTTTAAAGCAGTTCAAGAGAATCTTGATTATGCCGAATGATTTATTATCACGCAAAGTCAATCCAAACACAGTTTTGCTGCAAACACTATTAACAAAACTAGCCTTTAAGGAAGATAAACTCAGCCTTCATCTGACGCAAATACGTGACTTTTTACTGAAAATTGCCTAGCATTTTTGAATTTTTGAGCAAAATTGAACAGCAAAAACTTGAGGAACTCAAAAAAGTTGCTGCCAAAACTACAACAACCTGCTTTATTGCTACCAACTGCACCTGGCACTACCACAACACTACTGGAAGAGTTAATCAATGAGATTGAAGCTTATTTTAATGTTCTCACTCATCCTGGTTTAAAACCATTATTGCGTTTGCTCGACAGTATTGTTAAAGACTATCGTCTCTCTTAAAAACTGGCAAGTCAATCCTGATCTGCAATTTTCAACGCCTTATGCATCCATCACCGGCGACAGCTTAGGATTTTATGCACTACCTTTGGCCACTGCTTTTCAAATAATTTGCCGTAATAGCGATGGCAATAAAACAGAAAAACAAAATGACACTGGGAATCGTGAAGTTTTTTATGCCGAAATAGCTGATGACCAGGGTGATTCACACGGCATCTATTTCAAGCCAAACCAAGCATCAAGTCGATTACATTTATGCCCAGGGACACAATATTCAGTTCAATCATTATTTGAAATAATCACAGGGCCTTATATTGCACCCAGCACGTTATTAAAACTTACTTTACCCAGAACTTCACCAGAGCAAGCTAGCATGGAGTGGGTTGTCCAAGCTAGCCTCAAAGCGGGGCCTTTATCACTTGAACAGCTTTTAATGCTACTACAAAATTTTCAGGGTTTAATGGGAGCACTCAATAAAGAAGAATTAATTGCCTTGCTGCCCGAATTGATCAATGGTGATTATTATGAAGCCTTGAAAAACAACACAATTAACAAAAAAATATCGAAGACCCCAGCCTGGATGCCGCAGATTTATTGTCAGAGCTACTGGTTTCAATGCAGTCCTTAGAAAAACCAACGGCTAAGAGATTTTATCGAGGCTGATGACGCTTCATACCATACTAGTTACTTAAAAATATGGCTTATATGCTTAATCGTCATGGCAAAGCAAAAATAGGGATTGCTATTTTGCTCATTAAAAATTTCCACAACTGGCCAAAGCTCAATGTCTTATTGATATCATCAAATTACCAAACTTATTCAAACTTATACCCACCTTGTTGCCAAAGGCGACGCCAGAAGAAATATACAATGAGTTGCCTAACTTCCTAGATCGCTGGGACTTTTATAATTTTTGCAGTTTTATTCTGGTTTATTCTATTTTTCCGCCAGAAGATGGCAAGGCCGACAATTATTGTTTACGGCTACATTATGATCCAACAGGCAAAATCAGCCATTTTGAATTAATTGGTTTTGATGAAGATCAGCGCACCACCCACAAAATTAATTTTCGCAACAACAAACATTACCCTCTTTTCAAATGTCTTTTGTTTGCTTTTGAAAAAATGATGCGGCGTCGTTTTGACCCGCAATTACGAGAAAGGTTTCTGCAAATCGCTAAGCTTATTTTATTACGTTGGCTAGCAGATTTAAAACGGCAAAATGATCTTTATCAAAAATTGATTTATTCTGGTATTTTAAATGTTAACGACTTACTAGAACAAAACTTTGAGCTTAATACTGAAGGTCAAGAAGCATCTTTGTTAGATGTGCCGATCAAACTGGATCCAGACGATGTTCCTTTTATGTTGGCAAGAATTCATCGCATCACTGAAGTACTACAAAACCCTGATATTTCTTGCTGGGACTTGTTTAGAGCCACCGAACCGCTATTAGCAGAGTTCTACCAATGGGCAATGCAATGTGCCAATAATAATATCATGCAAATCCAGACAATCCTGTTTTGTGGCGACAGTAGTTTTGAAAGCACCTTCGCTGAAAAATATTCAGCCACTCCTGAATTAGCCAGCCAACAACAGCTTGAACTGGAACGATACACCCTTAGTATTGATGATTTGGAATCACGGCGCACGGAGACTGTATCAAGTGCCGCCATCAAACTTATCCAACTAATGAATTTTGATGACTATCAAGCTGAGTCCCCTGAACTGTGGGAAATTTTGCAGCTAATTGCTGGTTATTTTCCTTTTATTGCTGCCCCTAAAATTAATCAAACACTACTAGATGAATTATTAAGATTATCATTAGTGAAGAAAGCGGCCCCTATTACAGGATTGGTACTACAATGGGGCGCTGTATTTAATCAACCGCCATCACTGGCTGAAATAAATCTCAAGCACTGCAAAGCTATTACTGAAGATGCCTTGTTGCAACTAATTAAAGCCTCTCCACAATTACGCTTTCTCGACATTAGCGGCTGTTCGCTATTGTCCGTTGAAATACTGGCGCCTTTATTACAACTTTGCCCGCTACTACAAACTTTAAGCCTCAATCAGTTACGCTGGAAACATATTGCAATCCACCATAAAACACTCCAACAAATTCATTTTAATGAATGTATGCGGTTACAAGATGTGCAACTATATACACCCAAATTGAGCTTATTAGAAAACAATAATTGTCCGAAACTTAAGCAATGTGTAATTTTTCCTTATTCTCAAATGCCACGTACACTAGCAAACAGCAGAAATTTAGCAATTATATCACTGACTAATTATAAAGATAAAACCATCAAGTCACGCACACTTTTAGCGTATAACATTGACAACACCACTGACTACATTAAAAGCATGGAATGCACCACCACAGGTAACATTTTCACAGTGAATTCGGCACAAATTGTTTATTGGGACGCGCACCAAGACTACAAGACGACAATAATAGGCAAAAATTTAAAAAGGTTTACTTGTAGCACTTATTTAACAAATGGGCTGATTGCAATCGGCTGCCATGATCACAATATTTATTTGTATGACCCAAACAATAACACGAATGTTAACCCTCTACCCATAGCCACCTTATCAGGCCACATTAAGTCCATCAGTGCATTGGCCTCAAAAGATTGGTTGCTTATTAGCGCCAGCGATGAAGACAGCTGTCTTCGTTTTGGGACCTACGGCAAAATCAGCTAAAAAGCATTAAATATGCTAATGATGAAAAAATCTCAGCATTATCAGTAAAGGACAATCAGCTAATCGTTGGAACAGCCTCCGGTATTCTGCAATACTGGGAAATCAGGCATCAAGGTGAAAAATTGATTATTAATTTTATCAAACAATTTAAGGCACATTCGAGCCAGATTAATGCCATATTATTTTTAGACGATAACAATTTTACAACAGCCTCCAGCGATAAAACTGTCAAGCTTTGGCAAATCCATAACGAACAGTTTGATGCTTCCTTTCAACGGCATAATGCAGCCGTCACTTGTTTATGTCGCCTGGCACCTGACATTATCGCAAGCGGCTCAAAAGATACAACGATCAATATCTGGCAACTATCACAAAGAAAACTTCTCCGTACATTGAAAGGGCACACTGCCGCAGTGACAGCACTACGCACTGCCAATAATGCTCTAATCAGCGCCAGTGATGATAGTAGCGTAATCATTTGGAATTTTCCCATCGTTAAATTAGACCTGCAATTATTAAAACAGAAACTCAAAACCATCGCTTTTAGCGAAACGGATTCTGCTCATTTCCAATTAAAATGCCTCTTTCATACTAATGAGGTGGATAAACAGCTTTTACAGGATTTAGTCAACTTTGTTACTGCTAGCTTAGATTTAAAAACAGACATCGACGATGATAATACTGTAATCCATTTTATAGCATCTGATTTACCTACAGGCGAACAGCTAACTGGTTTGTTGTCTGGCATCAAAAATTATCTAGACGACGTCACTTCAATAGTAAGCAACGTATGGCAAAAACGCAGAACAACTAGTAGCAGTGCTCTTATTGAAAAGCCAACTGAAAACTGGCGGGAAAGCAAATCTATGTCAGCTTTAACGCAAAAACCATTTCTTGGAAGCCCGCGACAAACTCAATTAGACAATAACAATGCCTCCATTGCCCCTAAAACCTCGCAGGAAAAAGCAAATACTTACGAACAAAAATTGATCAATAAATAAACAAACGCAATCGAATTGTTCATTTTTTGCTCAATTTTCTGTGTATTTCTTGCCCAACACCCATCCACTGCTATACTGAAATTGGAAGATGTATGTTAGTCGCGTTTGGCAGCCAGCGATGGCTGCGGGGAGGTAAATATGCATAAGGGCTGTTACGTAAAACCGTTCGTTATTGCTTTAGCATCATTCGGAATCATGCTTCCAGGTACCGCTGCATTTGGGTATGTCAATATGACTCAAGCCCAATACAATGCAATGGTAAAAAAGACCCGTCCTACCGTTACACTGTGCTGAATCAGTCTTCACATGGCAAGGCACGGGGCGTCTATACTTCACGACGTAATTACGGCAGTCTGCCATTATCACGTCCAGCCACAGGCAACAAGGTATTTGTTTTTAGCCCATCAGCCTTGGCTTGGGCAGTTTATGATGGCGACGGCCAACGCGTTCGTGTTGGGCCAGCTTCAGGGGCCGTTCTTATTGCCCTGATGTCGGCCGTGGTTGCCGCACACCTCAAGGTGTATTCCGTGTGTACTCTAAAGCAGGCCCTGACTACCGCTCCACAAAATTCCCTATACCCTACGGCGGCGCACCCATGCCATGGGCAATGTTCTTCCATGGTGGGTATGCAATTCATGGTTCATACGATGTGCCTGGTTATAATGCAAGCCATGGCTGTATCCGAGTCGTTCCTTCGGATGCGCAATGGTTGAATAATAACTTCCTGAGCAGAGGTAGCACGGTCATTGTGCAACCTTATCGTTCATGACCAAACGCCGTTCTATTTCAGGCTGGTCATCCCAGCCTGAAATAGAAATTAATCATTAGGTCAAAAAGTCATGGAAAAGATCGCTCAACAAGTGAGAAAAATTTTGATTGCATTGGTGCTAAGCTTTTTTACACCTGCTGTATTGGCACTTTATATTCCGATAACCCTTACTAATACAACAGAATATTTATTGCAAAATGGTCAAGATGGGTATGAACCTTCTGGCCCAGCCAATGTTTGTTCTTCCGTTTGCATTACGTCATTTAATAAAGAAATCAGTGAACGCAACACGCCTTCGCCTGTCATGACTTTAGAAATCAGGACCGAAGCCACCGCCTCACATTGTGCCTGGTTTACCTATGACGTCATGGACACAGCGGGAAATAATTTTGGCAATATTACCGGGGAATACTGTCCATTCCAAACTGAACCGGTTAAAGCTTGGTCAAATTCACCCGTAGTGATTTTGATTCCACATCAAGTGCGAGGCCAAAGTACTTTTGATTTAATCAATGCACCCAAACAAAAATAGGTATATGCTGACATCTTTTTCTTTGGCATAAAAGGTTGTTATCACCGTGGACCTTCATCAATTAAAAAAATAAATGATTATTGCTGGACATTACAGGCCAGCACTCAACAGCCAATTTATCTATTTGGTAGCGAGACACTGCTCGCCGCAATGGATGATAAAGTCTTAGAACAAATCTGCAATGTCGCTAGCCTGCCTGGATTAGTGGGCGGCGCAATGACAATGCCTGATGCCCATTGGGGATATGGCTTTCCTATCGGCGGCGTCGCGGCATTTGACGCGAATGAAGGCGGTATTATTTCTGCTGGTGGTGTTGGTTTTGATATTTCCTGCGGTATTCGCTGTTTGCGGACTAATTTATATTGGCATGATGTATTGCCACACAGCGAAGCATTAGGAAATGCATTATTTGCCTCTATTCCTGCAGGTGTAGGTGTTGAAGGTAAAATTAGTTTGTCAGAAAAAGAATTAAATAATGTGATNGACAGAGGGGCTGTCTGGGCATTAAAACAAGGCTATGGTCAGCAAGAAGATTTAATCTATGTAGAAGAACACGGCAAGATGGCAGGTGCTGCACCAGAAAATGTCTCT
This sequence comes from Coxiellaceae bacterium, assembly GCA_013414725.1. Classification (GTDB taxonomy): domain Bacteria; phylum Pseudomonadota; class Gammaproteobacteria. Next base: position 480,491 of record CP058706.1, read on the forward strand.
GAATTAGCCAAAAAACGCCAACGCGGTGAGATGGGGACACTCGGTTCAGGCAACCATTATTTAGAAATCCAAGTGGTTGAAAAGATTTTGGATGCCGCAGCAGCAAATGCCTATGGCTTATTTGTTGGCCAAGTACTGATTTCCATTCACTGCGGCTCGCGTGGCCTTGGACATCAAATTGGTACCGATTATCTAATCAGTCTTGCCAAAGCTGCCAACCGTTTGAGACTGCATTTACCTGACCGTGAATTGGCATGCGCTCCTATTTTATCACCTGAAGGCCAAGAATATCTTGGAGCAATGCGTGCAGGCATTAATTGCGCATTAGCCAATCGACAAATCTTAACGCATTTAACCCGCGAAGTATTTTCTCGAGTGTTACCACAGGCTACATTAGATACTCTTTATGATGTGTCACACAATACTTGCAAAATGGAGGTCCATCAAGTCAATGGAAAATCGCGAGAATTATATGTACATCGCAAAGGAGCAACGCGTGCCTTTGGGCCAGGACATCCTGCGTTGCCCGAACGTTATCGTGCTGTGGGCCAACCTGTCATCATCGGTGGCAGCATGGGCACTGCCTCTTATATTTTAGCAGGCAACCCCGCCGATAAAAATCCAGCTTTTGCTTCAGCAAGTCATGGTGCAGGCCGATCTATGAGCCGAACACAAGCATTAAAAAATTGGCGCGGTGCCGACTTAATCAAAGAATTAGCAAGCAAAGGTATATTGATTCTGACTCGTTCGATGCGTGGTGCTGCTGAAGAAGCACCGGGTGCTTATAAAGATGTGGAAGAAGTAGCATTTTCAACTGAAAAAGCGGAACTAGCCCGCCGGGTCGCTTTTTTACGGCCCAAGATTTGCGTCAAAGGATAAATCACATCACAGTAATATACGAATACCAATTTTATCAGACCATGTATTGAATTGATCACTTTCATGATGCCCTTGCTTTCTATCATCCCTGGACTACATTTAAATAAAAACGATACAACAAAATAAAGGACAATTTTTGTGCGCTGCCCAGCTTGATACCGCATGTGCCTGGCTTGAAAAACATATCTTACTGGGAAGTAATACTGATTTACTCAAAGGAGGACAACCGCATGCAACAAAGCAACCCACGTAATGTGAAGCTATTGACCACTGTGCTAATTGTAGTGGTGATATTGGCGATTATATTTTTATGTTTTTCCGTTAATTTCACCGCTCAAATTTAACTGTAAAATGCCTTTTGGCTAATGCTAAAAGGCATTTTCATTTAACGTCGCTGATAACGGCCAATAAGGGCCGCCGTGCCTAAAATATGGCCTTGCATAGCATGTTCTAACTGGGAGCGACTGGCACCCGATGGCAATGACAATGCCACATCTAAAGCAAATAGTTTAAATACATAACGATGCTCCCCTTCCGGCGGGCAAGGGCCATTGTACTGGACGTGACCCCAACTATNTTNTCCTGCCACTAGTCCCTGCGGCAGACTGGTCAAATTGACCGGCAATTGTTGCAAATCGCTGGGGATATTAAATAGCAACCAATGGTCCCAGCCTTTTGGTGCATCGGGATCATCCATAATTAAAGCAAACGTTTTAGTTCCTGCTGGCGCACCTTGCCACTGCAAAGCCGGTGACATATCTTTATCATCACAGGTATAAAGTGAGGGAATAGCAGTATTGTCTTTAAATGCAGGACTAATCAGAGTAAAAGCCATTGCGGTTCCTCCATGAAAAACTACGAATAATAAGAGAACAGAGAGCAATTTCCTTGGCATTTGGCGCCTCGTATTAAAAATGGCTAAATGTATAATGCCTATCTTCATGACCTAGGCTATTAAAATAATTATGTCATATAGTTGTTATTTTTCTATATGACGATGAGAGATGGTCTCTAAGCTATTCAAGCCTGTCCTATGGCAATTTTCGCTGCACTCAGGATGACAATTTACTCTCACTAAACTTCGCCCGTTGACTATCAATTCATAATCCGTTTGATTTGGCTGTCCAAGCCAACAAGACCAGCCTAATAAAATAGCATCTTGGCCTAAAATTGTCATGACGGTTTGACTGGGTTTGAGTTTGAAAATAATGTCAAATTCCAGTAACGGATTGAGGTAGCGATTAATTAATTGGCCCAATTGTCGGCCTTGTTTTGCGCCAGGGAGCCATTGAAACAATGTTGATAAAGTCATACCGGACAATTCAATAGTAATTTTACTGCTGCAATCTAACATCATTTCACCCAGTAAAATATTATCCCCAAGTGAATTGCCCACTCCTAAGCGGTTTTCACCCAGCATTTCTACCCAACGTGGCTGAAATTGCAGCAGGTTGACATTCGTGCCACTCGGCAAATATTGCTCTAATAGCCATGTTAAACTACTGGCTGAGTGCACCTTAGCACCGTATAAGCCACAAAAAGCCAAAGCTTCAGGATCATCTTGTGTGAGTGTGCGGCCAGAAATGTGCATTAAATATTGACGATATTTGTTGGCCGCTTGCTCTTGCGCAATTGGATGATATTTTATCCATGCTAAATATAACAATGTGTAAATACGTTGACTAAAGATATTTAAAANACTACGCCAACGAGCACCAGTTTCATCCTCTTGTAAAGCTGCCATTAAAAAATAATGCGGCAAGGNGGAATCAACCCCGTAAAGGCCCATAAAATTCAACTGTAATTCAATTTTATTGCCAGCCGTCCACTGGCAATTTTGAACATCAGCCGCAGGAAAACGTAAATCAGCTGCCGGCAATAAACGTAGCCACCGATGCAAATAATCATGCTGCAATGCCTCTGTTGGCAAGGCATTAGTCAACAGCCTCATAAGCTGCCAAAATTGATAATTTTGACACTGTTGTGGTAATGCACTGATTAAATCAGTTGATTGCGCCCCTGGATTGTCTGCCATGTAAATTCCTTTTGCGAGGGATAGCAAGTTATTTNTGTCATGACATACATATTCATCGGTGCATATTCCGCAAAAAATTGTTGCAGCACTGCGCCAAATAAATAAATGTCCGCTGGCGATAAATAATGGTCTTCCGCTAAATTCAATTGAAATGATAATCCTTGAATAAAAGCACCTTGCCACAAACGCCGCACAGGTTGAATTTGAATTTGTTTAATGCCCTGAATGCGGCGTTGGTTCTCAACACGATCGGTCCAATCGTATAAGCCCAGCATGCGTTGCAATACAGTCAAATCAGACAATGATTGATAATTTAACGACAAATGCGCTAACAATTCCCAACGGAACTGGGCGCGTGTTGGCGGTAATAACAATGGGCTAGGACGCAATAAATTATGCACGTAAACATAACGCGGTAATTCTTTTTCAGTNNCAATGTTNNGTAATGCTTTTTCCGACAAAAAACGCCGCGGATAATGGCCGTTACAAGCAGTCAATAATGCTGTCAACACATTATCAGGGTCTTTCATATCAGTGTCAGCAGTGATATAGGTCGCAGGAAATTTCATACCTGTATCGCGTTGCGCCAGGTGATAATAACCCTCATCCGCTTTTCGTTGTCGTAAACTGACCATGGGAAAATAAGGACGGCGTTTGTTACTCCTATTACCAATACCGGTCACTTGATCCACACTAAACAACAAGATCGCCTCTGTTTCGGCACTATTCGTAATAATTGGATATTCCACACGCTGATGGGTTAAATTAATTGGTTCACTGCTAGTGGTAAATAAATTAACTGCCGGCACACAATGTAATTGCAACACTTGTTTATTAATTAATTGCTCTCGTGCAAATGTCATATCTGCCGTGATGACTAAAGTAAATTCTTTACAAGCTTGTGTAAAATGTATGTTCTCTAAACCACGAAAAGTCACAAATAAAAATTTGTCGCGAAAAGCAAAATATTCTTGCAGCAATTGTAATCCAGGAAAACTGCGCTCCGCTGCTGGCAACAATGATTGTGGTGTCGCCAGATAAGTCGGTACAATCGCTTCTTGTCCAGCCAAGGGCTGCTGTCCCTCTTGCGTTGTGCTGCCATAACGCACCACGATTTGTTTCACCTTGGCAGTCAAGGCCCAAAACCAATTTAATGCTGACGCCGGATCAGCATGAATATAAGCAACTAAATCGGCTAAATCTAAAGAATTTAAACTTACATCTCCCACGGTTCGAAATTTAATATAAATCAGTGTCTCTGCATCATGCGTTTCATCGGTGGTGATGCTTGTAATCATTAACGGGTTTAATTTGACAGGTGCAATAGTACGAAACTCACAAGCTACCTTATGGTCTTGCTCACCCACCGGTTTACTGTTAATTTTTAGTCGCGAACCTAGTAGCAAACTGCTATTAAAGTTAGCAGAATCGGCGTAAAATTGCATGATAGTGGCAGCAGGAAATGGCCGCAATAATTGCGGATAAAGTTGCTGCAAAAAGGTTTCGCAAATATCAGGCAAATCATCATCAATACGTTGCCGAATTTGCGCGGTCAGAAAAGCCGTCCCTTCCAACAAGCGTTCAATATAAGGATCTCGGTCGCGTAATGCTGTCATGTTCAACATGACTGCTTGCTCAGGATGGGCCGCAGCAAAATCTTGCGCCAATTCATGCAATAAACGCATCTCAGCTTCAAAATAAGTCTTCATAGTCATTTTCCGCTTTTCAGCTTAGTGAAAAGCAAGTATTGATAACTGACGGCGTTAGTGCAATACCGTAAAAATACGGTATTGACTTTGTCCCAAAGCATTAAGCCTTGGGGCCAAAGTGATTAATTACTGACCGCTTGATGAGCTGCCATTGGATGAAGGGGAAGAACTGCCACTCGGTTCTAAACTGCCTCCTTTTTGCTTGCACGTGCCTGCAGGAACAAATATCCATTCATTCGGATCATTGTCTACTTTAGCTGTGCCAGCACAAGCGTGGGTCTTAGTGCCACATTCATTTTTTCCGGCTTTGGCAATGCCATAGCATTTTTCCATTTTTGCCTTCGCATGAACTGTTGGCATATGTAATAAACCGATACCAACAAATGCCGCCATGGCCGCTAATACGAGTTTTTAGGCTGGGTCATACATATTCTCCTTAATATGCTAATGTTGCTTATAAAAAACGTAGTCAGTATAACCCAAGCACTTCCCTGAGGGAAATGAACAAATCTGCCTGGTAAAGCCATCTTGTCAGTAGGAGTGTCTGTCACTCTAGGAAGCGCCGTGACGAAACTCCCGCTATCTGCAATGTCTTGTAATTTTGAAGTGGGCTTGTCTTAACGAATAAGATTACCTATACTGGCTAAATCCATAACTAAACAGGTACTTATGCCGCTGAAATCGACTTTATTTAGCATGTTCGGCCGCTCTCCAACCGGTGCACTTGAGGCGCATATGAGCAAAGTCAATGCTTGTGCCGAGGCTTTATTGCCATTTTTTGAGGCAGTACTGGCCAAAGATTGGCACAAAGCCGCCCAGTTGCAACAACAAATCAGCGAGCTTGAACGTGAAGCTGATGAATTNAAAAAAGACTTGCGTTTGCATATGCCTAAAAGCCTATTTATGCCCGTGCCACGCAGCGATATCCTCGAATTGCTGACCATGCAAGATTTAGTTGCCAACCGCGCCAAAGATATCGCCGGATTAATTCTTGGACGTCAGATGGAATTCCCCTATGACTTAGGGCCGCAATTCAGTGTCTTTTTAAAACGGTCGATTGATGCTGCCCAACAAGCTGCTTGTGCGATCAGTGAATTAGATGATTTATTAGAAGCCGGATTTCAAGGCAGCGAAGTCAAATTAGTCGAAGGCATGATTAATAAACTCGATGAAATTGAGCATGATACGGACACCATGCAGGTGAATATCCGCCGTAATTTATTCGCCATCGAACAAAAATTGCCACCTATTGAAATGATGTTTTTATATCAAGTGACCGATTGGATCGGCAATCTTGCAGACCGTGCTCAGCAAGTTGGCGAACGTTTACAATTACTTCTTGCCCATTAAAAAACTATGCAAACTCATAATACGACATTGATGCTACTCCGTGCCGCGATTGATCGCAATGTGGCGCTTATTAAACATAAAACCAATGATTTCACACCAAAACTTGGCATTATATTGGGCTCAGGTTTAGGGCCAGTGGCTGAACAAATTACTCAGCCAATCACGATTGATTACGAATATTTGTCTTATTTTCCTGAATGCAACATTGAAGGCCATCACGGACAACTTTATCTTGGGCATTTAAACTCGGTGCCTGTGGTGTGTTTACAAGGGCGCGGCCATTTATATGAAAATATTTCACCGCTGACTCTTCCTGTCATGATCCGCACTTTNAAAAAACTAGGTTGTGAAACTTTACTGTTGACCAACTCTGCCGGTTCTTTACATCATGATTTGTTGCCTGGCGAGTTAATGTTGATTCATGATCATATCAATTTTCAATTCACCAATTCATTGGTCGGCATGCAAGACGACGAATATGGTTCTATGTTTTTCGGCATGGAAAATGCCTATGATCCTGCATTACGAGAGCAAATATTGCGATGCGCCCATCGATTAAATCTTCCATTGCGTAGTGGGGTTTATTTATCTGTTTTAGGCCCTTCTTTCGAAACACCGGCAGAAATCCGGGCATTTCGTATTTTGGGTGCCGACCTTGTAGGCATGTCAACCGTGCCTGAAGTGTTACTAGCACGTCATTGCGGACTGCGTGTGCTTGCGGTATCGGCCGTGACTAATTTGGCCGCCGGCATGCACCACACGCAATTAAGCCATCAAGTCACATTAGATGGTGCTGCTGTTGCGATTCCCAAACTTTCGCAGTTAATACTCGAATTTACCAAGGAATTTTCCCATGCTAAGTGAAAGCGAAACGAGTATTGCACAGCGCTTAATTCCATTGATCGATTTGACAAGTTTAAATGATGATGACAATGATAGCGTGATTCGCGACTTGTGCCAGCAAGCCATGACTAATTATGGTAATGTTGCCGCCGTTTGTATTTATCCACGTTTTGTTAGTCTGGCAAAATCATCGCTTAAAAACACTAAGATTAAAATTGCGACCGTCAGCAATTTTCCGCATGGTACAGCAGGCTTGACAGCGGTATTGACCGAAATCAAACAAGCCCTGACTGATGGCGCTGACGAAATTGATGTTGTTATGCCTTATCAACGTTATCTTGCAGGTGAACGTGCAGCTGCCATTGACATGATTGCTGCTTGTAAACAACAGATGCCAACAGCCACATTAAAAGTGATCTTAGAAACTGGNCGTTTTCCTGATGAAAATACCATCACCGCAGCCAGTCTTGATATGATTGCTGCCGGCGCTGATTTTATCAAAACTTCCACAGGTAAAGTGAGTATCAATGCGACTATTCCTGCAGCACGCGCCATGTTAACCGCCATTCGCCAATCATCACAATCCGTTGGCTTTAAAGCAGCAGGTGGTATTCGTACGGTAGCGCAAGCAGCAGAATATCTACAGTTAGCNAAAAGNATTTTTGGCAGCGCATGGGTCACATCTAATCATTTCCGCATTGGCGCAAGCAGCTTGATGCAAGCTATCTTAATGGCTTGTGATCAAGAACGATTAGCGCATCGATAGAATATCAGATAGATATCATTCTAAGCCTAGTGCTGAGTGACACTGAGTACTGAGAATATTTTGACTACACTAAATGAACAAGATTTGAATATTCTTGCAGTTGCGCATCAGCTGTGAGCAATTTTAGAGGTTCCCTTATTGCCTGGGCAATTAACATCCTATCGAAAGGATCACGATGAAAATTAGGTAAATCGTATATTACAGCAGCATGTTTCACAGTTAAAGGAAGCTCCAAATAACCACTTTCAGTAATTGCATTAATTAATCCATTCATGTCAACATCCAATTTTCCCAGTTGGGCTTTAATCGACGCTTCTAAAATATACCCATTACACCTCAAAATGCGAAGTTTAAGGTTCAGATTGCAAGCAGTTGTCGCGTTCTGATTGAGCAAAACACGAAGAATAGTCACTCTATTTTGAGTGTTTTGCGATTGAAGAACAGGGAATTATGTGAAAAAGTCATGAAGTTGAATTCTACCAACGAAGCGGCAGACAACATGCCAGTTCATCCCGTAATATTCATAGCCTGATTAATGCAATTTCAACCGTGGCTTTACTCGCCGGGTCAAGCGATCAGCAATGGTGAGCAACATCACACGCCACCATCCGTGCAATGTGATTTGGTGACGTTTATATAATGACAAATAGACCATGCGGGCAATTTTGCCTTGGATCATCAAATTGCCTGTAATTCTTCCCATTAAATTGCCAAGACTGCCATCACGGCTTAATGAGATCAACGAGCCATAATCACGATAGTGATATTTNNTTAGCGGCTTATTTTGTAATTTACGGACTAATGCGCTTGCTAAAAAATTAGCTTGTTGATGTGCGGCCTGTGCCCTTGGTGGAACAAAATTTTTCTCGTCAGGCATCATACAACAGGCACAATCACCGAGCGCAAAAATATTTTCATCATGGGTTGTTTGTAATGTTGGACAAACTAATAGCTGATTAAGACGGTTCGTCTCTAAGCCGTCTANATTTTTCAAAAACTCGGGCGCACGAATACCTGCTGCCCAGACTTTCAATTGCGATGGAATAAATTGACCACTGGATGTTGTAAGCCCTTCTTCGGTCACATCCACAACACGCTCACTGGTCATCACTTCGACACCCAAGCGATGTAGTTCTTGTGTCACCGCGGACGACATCCGCTCTGGTAATGCCGATAAAATACGAGTCCCCGCCTCAATAATCGTCAACCGCACATCGTGCAATGGATCGAGTCGATCTAAACCGTAGTTTACCGCTTGCTTGACGGTGTAGCGCAGTTCCGCCGCCAACTCCACTCCCGTTGCCCCAGCACCCACAATCACCACATGCAGCTGTCCTGGAGCAAGAGGTTCGGCTTGGTTTTGAGCACGCATCAAGCTACGAAGAAAATGTTGTTGGAACTGGTCGGCTTGCTCGCGGCTGTCTANAAAGAAACAGTGTTGCTTGACGCCGGAGATGCCAAAATCGTTGGCAGTACTACCTACCGCCATCACTAGAATATCGTATTGCAGGGTTCTTGCCGGCGAAATTTCATCACCTTGATCATTTCGAACCGGAGCCAAGCTGATCTCACGCCGAGACCGGTCTAAGCCATTCATTTCGCCCAGTTGAAACTGAAAATGATTGAGGCTGGCATGGGCTAAATAATTTAATTCATCGCCATGCGAGTCGAGCGTGCCAGCGGCCACTTCATGCAACAATGGCTTCCACAGATGGGTCAATGACTTGTCTACGAGGGTAATAACAGCCTGCTTCCGTTTGCCTAATTTTTTGCCAAGCAACATCGCCAGCTCAATGCCGCCTGCGCCGCCGCCTACAATGACTATGTGTGGTAATTTTTGCATGTGATAATGATAGCAGATGTTGGGGGTTAGCCAATAGAATAATGCTAAGATACTATTGCCAATCTAAGCATATCATTACCCACGAGTCAGCAATGGCTACAAAGTAGATTGGTAGGGAAAGATTATGAAGGGAAGTGCCCCCGATAGGAAATGTATGACTGACGGTATTGCAGTTGTTTTTAAAAGCGCTACAATGGATTCAATGAGAATTCCTTGTAAGGGGGAAATTAAATTTTCCAGCAACGCTTAGATAGTTGTTAAGAATTCCTTAATATTTGAACCGTATAATCAATAACAATAATCATCAATTTGATGGTAAACGAGGATCAAGTTATGCCAAAATTCACAATTACTAATCCTGAAAATAACAAAATCCAGACTGAACTGGGCGACAACTACCGCAAACATGGCAAGGTAGCGCCACGCAAAGAAGTCAAATCTGACTCCTCAGCTCTTGAGGGCAATTATACCCCTATTAAAGAGCATCCTAAGTTTAATACCCAGCAATTTGTTGGCCTAAACACTCAACAAAACCCTGCGCCTTCTAATAACGAAGTTGCACAAGAAAAACAACTTCAATTAGCCGCAGAGAAAAATTGGAAGCTTCCCTGTCCAATACCAGTGCTAACACTCCCCGACCCATGTAAAATACCCAGTAGGGCACAGAGAATACTCCGTGTCCTACTTGCCCAAACAATGCTGGGCATCTCTCATTCATTTATTGACCATAATGCCCTATGTCATTAGCAGATGAAATTATTAACGGTAATATCGCCCATGTGCAGCAATACTTGGCCATGGGGGCTGATGTCAATGAAATTGATCAATATGGATTTACNCCCCTCATTGAAGCTGCCGTCTGTAATGAGCTTGAAATTGCCCGGCTCCTTTTGGAAAAAGGCGCCAAAGTCAATGGACGCGATCTAACTGAAGGTACCGCCTTACACTGGTCGGTAGAAAACAACAATGTCGAACTAAGCGAACTGCTATTNAAAAATGGCGCTGACCCCAATGCTTACCCTACTTACGGCCAGCCTCCTTTAGTCAAACCATTACTGCGGCACCAACAAGAAATAAAAGAACTGTTATATGAATACAGCGCCGATCTTAAATTTGCCCAAGATTACATCAACACCAAATTAATTGGCCACCGCTTTAGCTTGTTAGGCAAAGTTGATATTGTTGATGCCTCCGGCACTTTTTTNGAAATTGATTTTGAAGGTTTTATTCTTGAATTTACCGTGGCATTGTTACAAGATTCATTAATGCAATTTAAAAGAAATTTCACTGCCCGCAATTTACGTGATCATTTTNNAAAAATTCAACGCACTATTGATGCTTATAACAATGCTGCAGAATTGCTCAAATATCAGCAATATTTAATGGATAGAAAAAGTTACCAAGCACGTATCCGGCAATTGTTCAGCCATGAATTATTGTTGTTGCCTGTCGGTTATGAAGGACATGCCATTACTTTTGTAAAACTAGGACAATTATTTGCGAAATGTGATCGTGGCGAAAACAGTAAAGATAATCCGACGGTGGGCATTTATCGTATGACTAGACCCAATGCTTGCAATTTTGANATTTTGGAACACCTGCTTTATCAAAAACATTCCAAATATTTTGTGACCCAAACTATTTTTGATGTATTAGGACTAGAATTTGTGACTGACTTCGCTTTGAGCCAACAAAGCAGTGGCAATTGTTCTTGGGCCAACGTCGAAGGCGCTTTTCCAACCATGTTATTTATGCAAGACATTGCCAACCAACCATTCACCAAACAATCCTTCGAACCACAAAAACAATTAGCATTTTCCATTTATACCCAATGGCAAAACTGGGACCAAGATTGGGCCTTGCACCAATGTATCGAGAGTTTTTATGATGCCAGCCCAGCACGCAAAGCTTCTAAAACTGCCATTTTAGCAGCAGTATTGTTCCAAACCTGTGAATTTGACAATCCTAAAGATGCAGCACGAATTAATAAAATCATGACCGTACTTAAAACACCAGGCTATGAGTATGTCTTAAAAAGTTATGTCAAAGTTTTTACTGAACTTTTTCCCAATCACCCTGGTAAAAGAATTTGTTGGAATTGATTGATATCTACGGCGGATTATAATTGAAGAGAATAAAAAAGGGTGGCCCGAAAACCACCCTTTGGAGCACTCCTTGCTCCCCATGACACTTTCAATACGAACGTCCTTTGTCACACCCAACCTTGGGCTTTAGCACTGTCCTGCAAGAACCATTCTCCCACAATGCCGATGTACTGCAAGCCAACTGGCACAGCTTGCGACCCTCCAATGTAAAACCATTGTTAACAAAAGTATTTGATTTATAATAAATTTATAGTCGAAAACACACTTTGACTTACATATAAATCCGTACTGGCTGATGTCATAATAAGAAAAATCTTACAATCCTGGCTGGTGTTTTCTTACAAGCCACAGCGAAACCATTTTACGAGAGCCCCATGACCTTTCGGCGTCTAAGTAGCCACCAATTTTAATGCGCATCTTGAAGTGTATAGGTATATAATTTAGGCCCTGTTTTAAGGATGATTATGGTAACGGAAACTCCTGAACTCGATACCAAAAACGTATGCTACGAAAATACCTGTTAAGCATCTTTGCTGCTGCTTTTGTATTGATCGGCTGCGCTTATGGTCTTTATTGGTATTTCATCGGTGCTTTTATGTCNAGCACTGATGATGCTTATGTTAGCGGTAACTTAGTCGAAGTAATGCCTGAAATTTCAGGCCACGTTACTGCTATTCTAGCCGATGAAACGGATTTAGTAACCAAAGGCCAACCTGTTGTCGTGCTTGATAAAGCTGATGCTTATATTGCTCTTAAAAATGCCGAGACACAGCTTGCAGTCACTGTACGACAAGTCAATCAGTACTACCAAAACGTACAAGAATTAAAAGCCAACGTACTGGTGCAGCANAAAAACCTAGAAAAAGCGCAAGAAGATTATGACCGGCGCAAAGGTTTAGTTGTGAACCAAGTGATTTCCGTGGAAGATTTACAACATGCGAAAATTGCAGCTGACACGGCTGCTGCTAGTTTAGAATTAGCGAAACAACAATTGGCTACTGCTATAGACCTGATTGCCAATACAGATCTTTACCATCACCCACAAGTATTGCAAGCGGCCGTTAAGCTGCGCGATGCTTATTTGACTTGGCAACGCACCACGATTTACGCACCTGATACGGGTTATATTGCTAAACGATCAGTACAAGTGGGACAACAAGTGACTGCCAATACGCCACTCATGATTATTGTGCCGTTGAATCAACTATGGGTGAATGCCAATTTCAAAGAATCCCAACTNAAAAATATTCGCATTGGCCAACCCGCGCAATTAATTTCTGATGCGTATGGCCGTAGCGTTAAGTATCACGGCACTGTAGTGGGCTTAAGTCCTGGTACTGGTAGTACATTTGATTTGTTGCCACCGCAAAATGCAACTGGTAATTGGATCAAAATCGTGCAACGCTTGCCAGTACGCATTGCGATTGATCCTAAACAATTGCAACAAAACCCCTTACGGATTGGACTTTCAATCACTGCCAAAGTAGATACTCATAATCGTCAAGGCGCAGTGCTAACAGCAGCCCCGCAAAATAAAGTGATTTATCAAACCAAAGATTACAGCGCAGAGTTACAAGCAGCAGACGCTTTAATCAATCAAATTTTACAGGCAAATGCAGTCAATGTAACTCCTCCTTCTGTATCGCCGTAATTTTTTATTAAATGGATTTAATGACATGAAAAGCGACACAATAGATTCTATTGATAAACCTATGATTTCCGTTTTCAACTGATATTACTTACTGTAGCGGTTTCGCTGGGGATTTTCATGAATGTGCTCGATGTTTCTATTGCCAATGTCGCCATTCCTACTATTGCCGGTTACATGGCAGTCAGTGCAGATCAAGGCACGTGGATCATTACTTCTTTCGCTGTCAGTACAGCTATTGTATTGCCACTGACCGGTTGGCTAGGACGGCGCTTTGGTGAAGTGCGTTTGTTCATCATTTCTACGGCTTTATTTACTTTGACTTCGCTCTTATGTGGCCTGTCAACCAATTTTCCAACGCTAGTCNNTTTTCGGGCTTTGCAAGGTGCTGTTGCTGGACCAATGATTCCATTATCACAAAGTTTATTATTGGCCAATTATCCAAAAGAAAAACAAGGATTGGCAACCGCATTATGGGCAATGGTTGCTGTAGCTGCTCCAGTGCTCGGGCCAATTCTAGGNGGTTATATTACGGACAATATCAGTTGGCCATGGATNTTTTACATCAATTTGCCTGCCGGTTTATTTGCTATTTTCTTTACTTGGCGGATCTTGCGACATCGAGAGACAGAAATTACCAAAACACCGATTGATATTGTGGGATTAATTTTATTGGCAATTGGTGTTGGCAGCTTACAAATATTATTAGATCAAGGCAAAGACCTTGATTGGTTTAATTCATCCATCATCAATATGTTGGCTATTATTAGCTTCATTAGTCTTNNTGTTTTTATCATCTGGGAACTGACTGAAAAACATCCTGTAGTAGATCTTTCTCTATTTAAAAGACGAAACTTTACTGTAGGCACCATTGCATTGAGTTTCGGCTATATGNNATTTTTTGGTAGTGTCGTAGTTTTACCATTATGGTTACAAACACAAATGAACTATACAGCCACTTGGGCTGGTTTAGCGACTGCACCTTTGGGCATATTGCCTTTGATTATTTCGCCATTTTTTGGGAATTTAATGAATAAAATTGATTTGCGCATATTAGTCAGCATCGGATTTCTCGCTTTTGCCAGTTGCTCATTTTGGTTGGCCCATAGTAATACCGATATAACCTTCAATAAAATTGCATTCATACGGTTTATGCAAGGAATAGGTGCGCCTTGCNNTTTTATTCCTACCACCGCTATTTTATTATCAGGAATGCCGAACAACCGACTGGCAAGTGCAGCAGGACTATCCACCTTCTTGCGCATATTGGGAGGAAGCTTTGGCACTTCGATTAGTGTCACGCTCTGGAACCGGCGTGAATCATTGCATCAAAGTCAACTCGTTGAATCATTGACCAATGCCAACACACATTTATCAATCACCGTACAACAATTGCAATCAATCGGCATGGGGCCACAATCAAGCTATGATCAAATATACCAAATGGTGATTCGACAAGCTTATATGTTGGCCACCAATGATATTTTTTATCTATCGGGCATTGTTTTCTTGGGTTTATTACTTCTTATTTGGTTTGCACGCGGGCCTTTTTAGGGAAAAAAAGTTCCGGTGGCGAAATTTAAAGGGCAATCATTATGGACATAAATATTACACGAGCATTGGAATGCTCAGAAATTTTTTCACTTCTAGGCAAAAAAACTGAAGAACTTGTTAATACCATGGAGAGGGTTGAACTGAAACCAGGGGAAATGTTATTTGTTCAAGGCAGTACTGCGGATTGCATGTATATTTTAACAGAAGGGCTATTAGCAGCTACCGTGCGAGATAAATTAGGNCTTTGAAAAATTGCCGTCACTATTCGTTGTGGTCAAACCGTGGGTGAATCCGGTGTCATTTCCTCTCAACCAAGGCCACTGACGATAAAAGCCTTACGTCACTCCGTCTTATTGAAACTCACGCGCAATGTTTTTGAAAGTTACTTTATGAACGAACCTAAAATTTTGTTAAAACTACTTAACTATTTAAGCACTCGCTCACTTCGAGCCATTGAGACCTTAGAAAACATATATCCCTACGTCAACATTGCTTTTGTACCCGCTAACCCTCAAGTCAATATTGATGTTTTTTTCAAAATTTTTTTGACCTATTTCAACAGCAAAAAAACTNNTGGGCATTTTAATACTGACCATATTACAACCATCGATGAAAACCTCATCAATCAACTGAACGAAGCCGAGAGCTACAATGACTACAACATTTATAAAATCAATTGCCAAAACAAAACCATCAGTGANTTTTTATTGGAACGGGCAGACCGGATTTTTGTAGTTGGCCATGGCAATCAGCCAGCTGTTATTGATCAACAAGTTACTCAATTATTGCTACAAAGCCCGGCAAAATATGAATTAATTTTGTTATATCCCCAACGTACCCAACCCAACAATACCCGTGCTTGGCTACAGAAGTTCGATTTTTTCGTNTATCACCATCTGGCCCTTGAACAAAATAGCGACTATGAACGCTTGATCCGTTTTATTACAGGAAAGGCCTTCGGCCTCGTCCTGAGCGGCGGAGGAACTAAAGGTTGGGTACATATNGGGGTTTTGAAGGCACTGCATGAAGCCAAAATTCCGCTTGATGCGATTGGCGGCACTAGTATTGGCGCAATCATTGGTGCCAAATATCTTATGGAAAATGATTTCGACCAGTTTTATCAAGCTATGCTGGAATTTGCTCGCATCAATCTTGAGCCATTTCGGTTAAGCAATTTGACTTATCCGTTAGTATCCATATTGAATGGCAAGATTGGAACGATGGGGGTGCTGAAATTATTTCAAAAGAATTTNATTGAGAATTTATGGCAACCNTTTTTCTGCGTTTCCTACAATATGAATCAATCTATGGAAAGCATCCATCGCGATGGCTCGTTGTGGCTATGGACACGCGCCAGCGGTGCTATTCCCGGCATTGTGCCACCTATCGAAGTCGACGGCCAATTACACGTTGATGGCGGTGTCATCAATAATTTACCGACCGACATTATGAAAGATTTTTTNGATGGCATGGGAAAAATTCTTGCTGTCGATTTAGTTTATCGTGATGATAAAATTAAATACCGATTTCCTCCTGTTATTAAATTCTGGGAAGCGGTGAAGATTAAATTAGGATATAAACACAGTGATTATAAATTCCCTGAATTCAGTGAAGTACTTATTCGGTCGCTCTTGGCAGGATCGGCCGTAAAAAATCAACAGAATGATTTACTGGCCGATATTTTGTTTCGACCGGATTTAACTAAATATCATACCTTGACTGAATCAAAACGCAGTGATGAATTATTTCAAATTGGGTACCAAGGTATGCAAGAAAAAATGAACACGCTCATTGAGTTACTTAAGCGTTAGCAGCACAATATGTGTCATTACCTAATGTCAGGTTGACACGGATTTATTAAAAATAATCCCTTTGTTATTCAATATTGTACATCGTCATTGTGAGGCGATGTATCGCCATGAATTTTTATGTAAGACAAAACCAGCGGGTTGCAAGAGAAATAGCGTAAAAATTCGATGCTTGTTATTGCTGTAGAGGTTGAGTATTTCGCTAATTCATCCCGTCAACTCGAGGCCATATCATTACCCACTAATCAGCCTAATTTCAGGAAAATAAAGCTCCGAGCAGAGCCCACCTCGCTACAAAACCTTGGCTTTCATGATGAAAGCCTAGAGCGTACAGGGATGTATTCACAGCGTGTTTTGTAGCGAGGTGGGCTCTGCTCGGGGCATGAGCTGGCACGAATAAGTAATGTTTACAAAGTGGATTAGTGGGTAATGATATGGCCTCGAGTCTATAAAAGTAAGTGGCAAGCATTAGTTTTTTCTAATAAGTAAGTAATTAATTCAACCATTGACATAAAAATTTTTGAGGAGCAGAACGACGAAACAATCCAGTAGACAACACTTCATACTGATGTATTACTGTTTATTTGACATCAAGTCATTAAACAGCTTTGTATCAATCAATACTTCTTCAATTCTTCTCGTGCAATTTTTCCTGTTGGGGTTCGTGGTAATGCATCAAGGACAATAATTGTGACAGGAACTTTGTAATCTTCAAGCCGCTCATGTAAAAAAGCTAACAACTGATTTTCATGGACTGTTCTGCCTGCTTTTAATTCAACAAACGCTTTTGGTACCTCGCCTTCAATAGGGTCTGGTACAGCAATGACTGCAGCTACTTTCACTGCCGGATGCGATGCTAGCACTTCTTCAACTTCTAATGGTGCGATATTATCGCCGCCTCGAATAATCATTTGTTTGATCCGGCCAACAATCCAATAATAGCCATCTGCATCACATCGTGCTAAATCACCTGTCCGCAACCAGCCATTGACGATTGCTTTTGCCGTCTCAGCAGCATCGTGCCAATAACCAATCATACAATTATTGCCCTGCACCCAGACTTCACCCATTGCACCCAGTGCCACAGGCTTACCTTCGGCATCTAACAATTTAATTTGGACATTTTTTGCTGGTTTTCCAACCGAAGTCATTTTATCTTCACGTAAGCTTTTATTAATCGCGATCAATAACAATTCGCTCATACCATAGCCTAAACGAATAGGCACACCGGTTTTTTGTTGAAAATTCTGCATTAATTGTTTAGTAATTTTTTCACCCCAGAAAAATTAAATTTGACCGAGGCAAAGTCGTCTGCACTTAAAGCAACATCATGCACTATGTCATGATTACTTTTACCCATAACAGAGATCACAGTGGGCCGTTGCTGTTTTATTTGTTTGTATTCCTCTGTATTAAAACTTGCAATAATAATTGCTGTTGCATTCGCATAAAGCGTTAAAGTGCATGAACACAACCACTGGCATTGCTCATCGGTTCGGACACCAAAAATCGATCATCTGGTGATAAATCAACACAATCTGCCATATTGTCCATCATCGCTAATAAAGAAGTCTGTGAATGGACTACTCCTTTTGGCCGCCCAGTTGAACCTGAAGTAAAAATACGGCTGCCGGTGAATTTAACATTGGTTTTTCTATTAGCTTATCTATCTTTTAGGTTGCATCGATGTTAGTTCAGCCGCTGTAATTAGCTTCAATTCTGATTGATTGCCAATGACTGGCGCCAAATGCGGATGCTTAACATCCGATACCAATAAACATTGAGGTTGCGTTAACTGCATAATATAAGCTATTTCGGCTGGTTTTAATGACACATTTAATGGGACTGCCACAGCACCTGCGATAAAACAACCCAAATAGCCAATCACAAGCTCAATGCTGTTAGGCATATGCAACATAACACACTGTTTTTGCAATTTTTCTGACTGTAAATAGGCAGCAAATTTTCTTGCTGCCTGATACAGTTGATCGTAATTATAACTGTTATTAGCGGTAATTAAAGCCGCCTTCATTGGAGTTTGTGAGGCATAAGATGCCATCATGGCATCAATATTATTAAAAAGCATACGGTTTTCTATTTTTCTAAATTTAATTGATACTTGCCTAGACTGGCCAGACCATTCAATTCAGCACGTTGATAAAAAGCTTGCTGCGCTGATTTTATATTGTCGTGTTTGCCTAGCCATGCGCTCATACAAGGTTCTTGCAAAGCCCGTGCATATGAAANACTTAGGTTCCATGGCAATTTAGGTGCAATCAAATGCATTTGATTAAGATTTATTGTTGCTTGTTGCGGTGTTTGACCTCCTGAAAGAAAATTAATAGTTGGCAACGCCGCAGGAACAGTACGTTTTAATACAGTAATTGTAGCTGCAGCAATTTGTTCAGGTGTTGCTTTATCAGCAGAACTTTTACCAGGGACTACCATGCTCGGTTTAAGCACAGTGTATTCAAGGATTACTTGCTGTAAATAAAGCGCGTTAAAAACAGCATGTAGCACCCGTTCTGAAACTTCTGCACAGGTTGCTAAATCATGATCACCATCAATTAATACTTCCGGTTCCACAATTGGTACAATGCCCACTGCTTGACAAATAGCAGCGTAACGGGCCAACACTTCCGCATTGACTTGTATTGCCAGCCAGGAAGGCGTTGNTTTAGAAATGGCATACACAGCCCGCCACTTGGCAAAACGTGCGCCTTTATTTTTGTATTCAACTAACCGTTCCGCCAAACCATCCAAACCTTGGGTCACATTTTCATCCACTGTATTTGCCAGGTGCACTAGCCCCTTGTCCACTTTAATGCCTGGCACAATGCCCTGCTTTTCAAGCAATGCTGCGAAGTTTGCACCTTCACTGGTTTTTTGATTCAACGTTTCCTCGTATAAAATAACACCGCTAATGAATTTACTAATCATTGGAGTTGTCATTAATAATTCGCGATATGCTTTGCGTGTTTCTTCTGTACAAGGAATATTTAATGCAGTGAATCGTTTGGTAATTGTTCCAGTGCTCTCATCCGCCGCCAGCAAACCTTTGCCTGGAACCGCTAATTTCTGAATGGTTGCTTCGAGTTCTGATTTAATTTTTGCAGGTAATGACATAGTTAATTTCCTTATAAAACGATGTTGTTAATTGAATTTTGCTTGCCATTCATAGCTTCGCAAATAATCTATCACTTTTGGGTATTTATAATACTTACTTCAAATCCCCACTTCGACTGCATAATAGCAATGGCAGCCAAGCCGGCTGTTTCTGTGCGTAAAATGCGTGGCCCAAGTTGCAATGCGACAAATTGATGTTGCGTTGCTAATCTTAATTCCAATTCACTAAAGCCACCTTCAGCACCAACCATAATACATACAGAATCTACAGTCGATACCTGTTGCAGCAGCGCTTGTTCACTACCCGGGTGTAGAATAAATTTATAGGTTTCTTTGCAAGTTGGCAGCCAATTTTTGAGAACAATGGGCTGCATCAGTTCCGGTATGTGATTCCGACCACTTTGCTCACATGCACTAATGATTACACCGCGCCAATGCTCCATTTTTTGCTCGGTACGTTCAGCGTTTAATTTTACATTGCTGTGATCAGTAAATAATGGCGTGATTTTATTAACGCCTAATTCGACGGCTTTTTGTAAAATAAAATCCATTTNTTCACCGCGGGCGATGCCCTGCGCCAAATGTAATTTCAGCGTTGATTCTGCTTCTCTTGTGTCAAATGCTTTGATAACGACGGTCGCTTGGTTTTTAATGTGCGTAATGACTGCCGTGTATTCGCCACCTTGGCCATTGAACAAGGTAATTTCATCATTGCTGCTTAAACGCAACACCTGCACCGCATGACGGCTGGCAGCTGGGTGTAATTCAATTTCCTCTCCCAGCTGTAATGCAGTCGGTTGATAAAAGCGGGCCTTCGCATGAAGCTTCTAATTAAGCAATATAAACCGTTTTGATATTAACGAATTCTTTAATACCAAAACTAGATAGTTCACGACCATAACCACTTAATTTAACGCCTCCAAACGGCAAACGTGGATCAGACCTGACCAGTGTATTAACAAAACAACAGCCGGCCTCTATTTCTTTAGTAGCAATACGCTCTGCTTTAGCTAGATCACGAGTAAAAATGGCAGCACCTAAGCCAAACGGTGAATCATTGGCAACTTTGACGGCTTCCGCTTCATCTGCAACGGCAATAATTGCAGCAATGGGACCAAATAATTCTTCATCATAAGCTGGCATTCCTGGTTTCACATCCGTCAACACGGTCGGTGGATAAAACGCGCCTTTATCATTTGGTATTTCCCCGCCTAATAAACATTTGGCGCCTTTTTCAATACTGGCCAACACTTGACGGTGTAATTCATCTCGCAGATCATGCCGCGCTTGTGGCCCAACATCGGTCTCTTCTAATAATGGGTCGCCCATTTTTGCTTTACGCATGCGTTCAACATACAATCTTTCAAATTCATCTTTAATGGCTTTGACCACAATAAAACGTTTTGCAGCAATGCAACTTTGGCCAGAGTTCGTCAAGCGACTGGTCACACAAGCTTCAACTGCCTTAGGTAAATCAGCGTCCGCCAATACAATGTAAGGATCACTGCCACCTAATTCCAATACCGTTTTTAANNTCATCTGGCCTGCTTTTGAAGCCACCGCTTGTCCAGCTGGGGTACTGCCGGTCAATGTCACTGCGACCACTGCGGGATGTTCAATCACTGCATCGACTTGTTTGCTGCCAATCATTAATGTAGTAAAAACATGGGCGGGGAAACCGGCATCGCTAAAAACTTGTTCAATTGCTAGCGCACAACCCGGAACATTGGAAGCGTGCTTTAATACACCCACATTGCCTGCCATTAATGCTGGTGCTGCAAACCGAAACACTTGCCAAAACGGAAAATTCCATGGCATCACTGCCAACACAACACCCAATGGTTGATAAGAGACAAAACTATTGCGCGCCTCTGTCACGATTTNTTCGGACTGTAAAAAATGCGCGCCGTATTCTGCATAATATTCACAGCACCAAGCGCATTTCTCAATTTCTGCAATGCCACCCTTGATGGGTTTGCCCATTTCTTCTGCCATTAATTTGGCATATTCCGCTGATCGTTGGCGCAATAATTTAGCCACCCGCTTTAACATTTGTGCCCGACTAGAAAAATCCGTATTGCGCCAATGCGTAAACGCCGACTGTGCTTTGGTCAACTTATCGGCGACTTGTTCCGGTGTTAACTCCGTATAAGTTTTTAATGTTTCGCCATTGATCGGATTGATTGCTGTGATAGTCATAGTAATTCCTCACTTAGCTTTTTATCAGGATTTAAATTACTGAGTTTGACGGTGTAATAACCTGTCATCACACCTATAAACGCGCCACCGATCACATCGCTGACGAAATGATAATTCATGCCAATTAAACCAAAGATAACTAACATCGCCATAATTAGGTAAAGCAAACGAGCACGCGGATAAGTCATCCATAATACTGTCATGGCTGCAACAATGACAGCGGTATGGCCCGAAGGAAATGCGCTATAAGGCGTCGTGCCATGAAAAAAACGAAACCCATAAACATGGTTTTGAATCAATGACTGATTGTTTTGATCCAAGTCAATGGCCATGAACGGCCAAAAACAATTTTCAACGCATTTTTAACAAAAGTGGCAACGGTAATGCTGTTAGCAAACGCTAAAGCAACCCGATCAAAATAAGTTAATTTTTTAAGGTGTAACGTGCGACCACATAAAGATAAAGCAAGATTACAAAACAAGAGAATGCCGTTGATAAATAAGTAAACCATTTCAATACAAAATATTTTGAGACATGATGATCATAAATCCAATAAGCGACAGCCTGGTCGACATAGAAATAACAGACTACCACCAACAATACACAGACGATGCAAGCGATAAATACTTTTAACACAAAATTACTTCCATCACTGTAATTTATCTCTGCCATAAAATGGCTTGCCTCAAATCAAAGGTTGATTGAACAATTTTTCTAAGACTCGTAACGGCGATTGCTGTGGATATTGCATCGCTGAAACCGGCAAATAAAAAGTTTGTTCTAATAAATGTTGCCCACTCATGGCTGCATGCGACACTGAATCAGTAAACACGAGCCACGTTGTTCCCGGTAAAAACAGCATCTCCGTTTGTGCAGCATTTTGCTGATATTGCATGTCTGCTTTCATATTGTCGTGCAATTGCAACATGTAATGATCATAAGTCGTGCGGTAGCCCTTAGTTAATTTAGCCAGTTTAAGCAAGGTAGCACTGCCTCGGATTGGCGGCCGCAAACGAGGTAAAAATTGTTTAGCTACTGTTGGAAACGGTTCGCCCAAACGCCATACCCTTGCCTTGCCATCAGGATTAACATTACAAAAGACCCGCAAAATACGCCGGCCTTGATTTGGGGTCGATGGAAACGCATCGACATGTAACCGCGTATCATCTTTGCGATAAGAACTGGGGCGGTCTTTAATTTCAACTGGCCGTAAACTGGTGCGCCCAATTTCGAGCGCCAATTGATAGTGGGGAAACAAATTGGTGACTAATGTATGCGACCATTTGGCATAACGTTGCAGCATTGCTTGAAAGATTTGTTGAGTAGCGGGATTGCCAACAACCCCTTTTAATTTGCCATTATTAGGATTGAAGCTGATATTTTTGGCTTTTGGATCAGCGAATTCTGGCGCTAAAAATGACCGTTCTTCTAAAGCCAGAGCGAATGGCAATTGTGGCAAATAAATGACCTGGCCACTCTCCAAGGCTGTCGCCGCAGTATGCCGCTCGTCCTCGTTCAAGGGAGCAGTAACGCTGTCTAAGTTCATTGGCAGGATTGTGTCCATGGTATAACCTCGTCATTAAAAGTTCTCTCATGCATCCAGATGAGCATTTCTCTCAGGCATCAAGGGCTTCCATTACTGCGGATTTTCCAAACTCAAATTACCGGTATTATAATCGTAAGCGAACAGTTCCGCATAGCGTCCCCATTCAATAACAATTTCTAACACTTCTTCAGCCGCATCTGCGCTTAAATAATCCTCCAACTCCCGCANAAACCGCTCCTCAGAAGCACGATGATCAGGGCGCTCATCTAATACCCGCCGAATATGGCGCACCAATGGCACAAAATTCATCAGATGGGCAGCAANAATTTTCTTCTGTTCCAAAACCTCCGAATTAGCAAACATTTTGCCAGCAGGGCTTAATTCAATGTCCCCTTTTGAAACACGGGCAAAACGCAAAATTTCTAAAGCTTCAGTAANTGGAAATAAATCATCGACATTGAGGTGCAAGGTGTCAGCCAATTCTGGCAAATCGAGTTTTTCTTTACCAGACGCGTTAATCGCTTCAATCAAACCTGTAATCTCAGAAATTGCCACATTTGGCAAACGATAGCCAATGCCCACAATTTTAAAACGAAAACCGGGCTCTACCGGCCCCAATTGGGGAGTGGTCATTAATGTATAAATATCATCGACAATCTTACGAAACCGCGAGTCTTGTTCATTGCGTGGCCGTGGTAATTCTACGGTGAGCTCCGCCCTGACCTGACCAGGATTGATGCTAANAATAATGATACGGTCGGCCAACATCGCGGCCTCTTCAATATTATGGGTCACAAACAGGATGCTTTTAATATTGGTGCGGTGTGATTCCCATAAATCTAATAAGTCGCTGCGTAAATTTTCTGCGGTCAATACATCTAAGGCGGAAAAAGGTTCGTCCATCAGTAGCACATCTGGGTTTACTACCAATGCCCTAGCAAAACCCACCCGTTGTCGCATTCCACCTGACAGTTCTTTTGGATAAGCTGATTCAAATCCATCTAAGCCAATAATATCGATCGCTTCAATTGCACGGCCACGACGTTCAGCTTTGGGAACACCTTGGGCTTCTAATCCCAACTCCACATTTTGTAACACTGTCAGCCAAGGCATCAGCGCAAAACTTTGGAACACCATGCTAAACCCTTTGACTGGGCCACGCACTGGTTCACCATGGTACAACACTTCTCCACCCGAAGGTTTTACTAGCCCGGCGATAGTCCGCAGCAATGTGGATTTACCCGAACCGGATTTGCCTAACAACGCCACTATTTCATGTTCATACAAATCAAAATTAACGTTATCCAACACTAACAACGCTTGATGGTCACTTTNTTTGAAAGATTTTTTAATATTTTTTACTTGTATCAGTGGCGTTTTGCCAGCGTTGGTCATGGTATTCTCCACGCTATTAATTTATCCGAAAACGTTCATGCGCCAAATTATATAACGGCCGCCACAATAAGCGATTAATTACTAATACGTATAAGGTCATTACAGCAATGCCCAAGGCTAAACGCGGGAAATGGCCTCCAGTAGCATTTTGCGTAATGTAAGCCCCAATGCCTGTGGCCTGTAAACTGATGCTGCCCCAACTGACGACTTCGGCAATGATGCTGGCATTCCAAGCACCGCCAGCGGCGGTAATAGCGCCCGTAACATAATACGGGAAAATGCCCGGCAAATACAGCCGCTGCCAACGACGCCAGCCACGCAACTGCAAATTAGCCGCCGCTTGTTTCAATTCTTTCGGCAACGCTGAAGTGCCAGCAATCACATTGAATAAAATGTACCATTGTGTGCCCAATATCATTAAAGGGGCAGTCCAAACATTCACATTTAAGTGATATTTCACAATCAGTATGACAACAATTGGAAACAATAAATTAGCTGGGAAGGCGGCAATAAATTGAATGACCGGTTGCATAATTTCAGTGGCCCAACCGCGCATCCCAATCCAAACCCCTACTGGGATCCAAATACAAGAACACAAGACGATGAGAACCATCACTTTGACACCTGTGATAGCACCTAATAACAAGACATGCACCCCTTCTTGCCAGGGCACTGCAACAAAAATGGTATGAAACAATAAGGTTGCTGCAATGACTACTAGTATGAATAAAACACTATAAAACAAGATGGTCCAATAGCGACTGGATTTTGCATGGGCTTGCGGGGCTCTGTGAATAATGGGGCGATTGAAGAGGCTGAAATTAATAAATCGGTCCCAGCAATATTCCAATAAACGGCCACTTTGCCGTATCCATCGTGTCCGGCCAAATAAGTTCATTAACCAAGTGGCTGATACCACTTCTTCACCGGCTGATTCAGCTTTGAATTTATCTGACCAACTGATTAATGGCCGAAAAAGTAACTGATCATACAAAANAATCACAATTAACATGGCAATAATGGCATAGAGAATGGCGAGACGGTCCATTTGTTTAATCGCCAAAGCAATGTAGGAACCAATGCCTGGCAAGGTAATATTTTGATTAGCAACTGAGATCGCTTCTGAGGCAACGACGAAAAACCAACTCGCGGACATCGACACCATGGTGTTCCATAACAAACCGGGCATAGCAAACGGTACGTCAACCCGCCAAAAACGTTGCCATGCCGACAAACGGAACATAGTGCCTGCCTCCCGCAACTCACTTGGAACACTGCGAACACTCTGATAAAAACTCAATGCCATGTTCCAAGCTTGGGCAGTGAAAATAGCAANAATGGCCGCACACTCAGGCCCCAATAAGCTACCGGGAAACAAAGCAATAAACGCCGGCACAGTCACTGACAAAAACGCCAATACCGGTACTGATTGCAAAATATCAATCATAGGAATAATGATGCGTTCAGCATGCTTACTTTTCGCGGCCCAGGTAGCAAACACAAAAGTAAATAATAAAGAGCAACATAAGGCCAATAGCATGCGCAAGACGGTACGCAATGAATAATAGGCCAGATGGTGTGGGTCTAATGATATGGCGAGTGGCTCTCCTAATTGATAGGGAGTGGCCATTTGTTTAGCGCCCCAGACTAGTAGGACAATGATGCCTAATACCAGGCATAACGCTGCCAAGTCCCAGTAATTAGGATACGCCCACTTAATCGCTTCGCCACGGTTATAAGTACGTTCTTGGGTCATCGGTTAATCCATATTTTTATGAAGTGTGGAGCAAGGGCCCAGTATTTTATGGTGCTAATTTTGCGGTAAATGTGCGGCAAGTTCCAGGGAATTGCAAGCTTAAAACAAGATAGCTTTTCAAATAGGTATGAACACCATTAAAAATCGAGGACTGGTATAAGGTCGTGGCAATCACTCTGCGGATTCTCTCTGGCTAACGCCGGGTTTTGTTAAGAAGGTGGATCCGCTTTGCCTGATCCACCCTACATTATTGTAATGCGCAACTTGACCTTTCTCTTGCCGGAGGGATTGGTATACCTTGTGTTTTCATTTTTCTGCTAAATAGAGTTGGATCTCGCGATGTTTGACTGCCAATTCATAAGGAATTTCCTCATCCCTATTTTTAATATCCAACCTTGCCCCAGCGCCGACCAATAGCTGTACGCCGTCGAAATGGCCTTGGCTTGCTACATAATGGAGTGGTGTTTCACCATAACAATTAGTGCTGTTGATTGAAACCTGGTTTGCAATTAAGACTTTCATGCTCTCACAGGCACCGTCCATAGCAGCAATGTCAAATACACTTAAACCGCAATCCTCTGCTAGCCATGCTCCTTCTCCTGTACTAATAAAACCATTGCAGCGTGCATTTAAATCAAATTTATATTCAGCCAATATTTGCAAAATTGCCGCATTAGTGGCAGCAGCATGCACGATCATTTTATGGTGCTGATTATTATTTTAAAAGTTTTAGCTTTGTTAATAAGCTGGGGACATTGCTGAATAATAGCCAAAAAGCTTTTCCAATCCTTGCTCAGCAACTTCATACATTAACGCTAAAACTTTATTTTCCTTGGTTGCCGACAAATTTTTTACTGCCAAAAGAAAAGGCTTACAACGCAATACAAAAGCATAATAGCTTTCATTGGGCATTAGTTGGGGTGAGCTAGTAAGCAATTGATTAACATGTTCTTTCCAATACTGATCGGCTTTAGCCTGTTCTGCAAAAACGATTGGTTTGCAGAAACATTGCCAATGATTTATGGTCTAGCAATGATAATAAGCTGTGCAACACATCTAAAGGTAATTTTTGAATTGGGCTTCCTTGCAATCCAGAAATAACTATAGGTCTATCCTCTTTTTCATTATTGTTTACTTTTTTCGGAAAAATCGATGCATAATTCCCCCTCTAATTAGTCACAAACTTATTTCATAAAAGACAAATAATCAAATCTAGTCAAAATTGCTAAAAATAACCCATATAAACGGGTTAAACAGAAACTAATCAACTTGAAGTAAATCAACCAAATTTTTTAATGCGTCCACAAACGGGATAAATTCTATATTATCATGATATTGACGATGTTTACCGCCATAAATTAAATATAATTTTGCCATAGGATAGTCTTTAGCAAAAGCCTTTAAACCATTGAGGTCTTTGGAAGATATGTTGGTTTTACGCTTAATTTCAAAAGCATATAAGCCTTTTTACCATAGGCCACAAAATCAACTTAAACCGCTTATTTTCTATCAGGCGATGTACTTCGTTAAGAATAGCAGGCACTTTTTGGACTTCATCGATAATAATCCAATCCCGAAACTTGGGTGGAATTAATGATTCCAAGCGGTTAGGATTGGCTACAAGTTGCGCTAAGACAGCGGTATCTAGCAAATCTAGATATAAAGCATTATTGAAATGTTGTTTGACCCAATGTGTTTTTCCCGTGCCTCTAGGGCCAAAAAGAAAAATACTTTGGGTACTATCTAAGTTAATTTTGAGTAATCTGGTAAACAGATTGCCAAAAATATGGGAAATTTGGGAAAAACTTTGCCAAATTTCCCATATTTTTGGGGAAATGTCAAGATAACTTATTGATTTTCGGATCCGCCTGCTTTAACAAAATAAATGATGCCTTCAAAGCCTTTTGGGAAATTTGGCAAAGTTTTTCCCAAATTTCCCGTATTTTTGGCAATGAGTGGGGTTAATCGCAGTAACTTAATACAGACTGATACTTTTTTCATGAGGAACTATAATATTTTGCTTTTGCATTTCTTCTGCTAAATAATTTGCTACAGCCTCATGCCTTTCTTTCTTGGCTAATTCATAAGAACTGTCGCTCTTACCATTTTTAACATTTAACTTCGCCCCATTAATAACAAGTAACTGGACACAACTTAAATGGCCGGCTCTTGCAGCATAATGCAAAGGCAATTCTTCATGGCCTTGGCTTTCATTCGGCGAAATGCCTTTTTGCAACAATATTCCCATACATTCGTAAGATCCATTCATGGCAGCAATATCTAATGGACTTTCACCACAATTGTCTAACCAAAACTCATCCTCCCCTGAATTAGCATGACTATTACATTTAATCACACGGCCTTCACAACGGGCCGTTAAGCTGACACCGCTCTCTATTAGTTTCTGCAAAATTGCCACATTGTTGCCTGCTACAGCTGCATGAACTAATGTTTTTTATGATGTGCATCATGCTTAAAATTTTTGGCCTGGGCCATTATTTCGGGGCGCTGTTCTATAATGGTAAAAAAGCACCTCTAATCCCGCCTCAGCCACTTGATACATCAATGATAAGATTTCTTTCGGGTCATTGATTTGAGCCAGGTTACTGATTGCTAAAAGATATGGCTTACAACGAAGAAAAAAGAATAATAATTCTCATTAGTTTTTAATCTTGGAACCATTGTTAAGCATTGATTAACGCGCTGCTTCCAAACGATATCATCTTTGGCGTGACCATTAAAAAACCGGTTTAATTGTGCCACATGCATTAATGAGGCTTGATCTAGCATCGATAATATAATTCGTAATACATCTAAGGGAGTGCTTGAATAGGGGGCTGTGAGATGGAATTGCCCGCCTCTTCAAGGAGTTGTTTAGGACCACTATTATGCTTTCGAGTAAAAATTGAAATATATATAAAAACATAAGCCATTGATCTCAGTCAGGTTTGTTAAGATTATCTATCAAAGATAATTAACAAAAGCATATACCAAGTTTTTTAACAGTCAATTCCGTATATCGAAGGAAAGTTGGACCCGTTTCTTTAGAAGTTGTAACGAATACCTAGACCAATCACGTTAGACCCTGCGTTATCGGCACCATATAATCCAAAAGCGCCAGAACGATGGTGAATGCGTAAGACTAATTGCCATTGCGGGTGTTTTGGCAAAGCCAAAGTAGTTTCAAACATTAAATAGTTCAGCAACTGCTTGGTGTCGGTGGAGTCTTCTGCTTCCCAAGTGGGGACACGGGTCACATAAGAAACGCCCCAACCAATCGCATAAGTGTTAACTAAAAACTTGTCCCATGGAAAATGCTCCCAGCGAAATGTCACATAGGGATCAAATTCATAAATCGGACCATCGGGGTCTGTTCGATAGGCGACATTACCAGCAATAGCGACGGTGGTCACCAATGGTTGCACATAGCGCCGTAACATATTGTCAGGAGACAGCTCTTTTGCCAACTCTAAGGAATAGAGCGTTTCATCACCAAAATTCATCGAAAAAACTTGCAGCAAGTTTTCATCTACCAGTTTTCCGGCATAAAACATCACTGACCAAGGATAATCAATCTGGTCTGGCGACAACGATTGCGCTGCGGCAGGCTCTGGAGTTGCTGGAGTTGCTGGCGTAGCAGGCGCAGTCGCTGCAACAGCTATTACACTCAAGGCACTCAAAATTAAAGCTGATATAAATTTCTGTAACATAGGTCCATCATTCAATTAAGTTGGGTTATGATAAACATAACATATATAAAAGCTACAATCGTCTATGATTTTTATCCCCCGGAAATTGTTATCATAAGCGATCTATTAATATTTGAGCAACCCTAACTATGAAAGAACCCAAGCCCCCTGTTGTGCTAATTGACGGCTCTTCTTATTTATACCGCGCCTTTCATGCCCTGCCTCCCTTGAACAACTCCCGTGGTGAGCCTACTGGGGCAGTCTATGGGGTATTGAACATGATTCGTAAATTGTTGGCCGACTATCGCCCTGAACTAGTCGCTGTGGTATTCGACCCTAAAGGCCGAACATTCCGGGACGAGATTTATCCCTACTACAAAGCTAACCGCCCGCCCATGCCTGAGGAATTGCAACTGCAAATTAAACCATTGCATGGCATCATCCGTGCCATGGGAATTCCTCTGCTCATTATTGAAGGCGTGGAAGCAGATGATGTGATCGGTACCCTTGCCAAACAAGCAGAGCTGTCAGGTCATCAGGTACTGATTTCCACAGGCGATAAAGACATGGCACAATTAGTCGATGCCAACATCACTTTGATCAATACGATGAGTGGCGCCCTCTTAGATGAGAAAGGCGTACAAGAAAAGTTTGGTGTCTCACCATCACAAATTATCGATTATTTAACCTTAATGGGTGACAACGTTGATAACATACCCGGTGTTCCCAAAGTAGGGCCAAAAACAGCAGCAAAATGGCTGGCCGATTATAAAAACTTGGATAATATTATCCAACATGCTGGCGAAATCAGCGGCAAAGTTGGCGAAAACCTGCGTGCCAACCTTGACCAACTACCACTCAGCAAACAATTAGTCACTATTAAAACAGATGTGGCCCTACCAGTCACACTCACTGAACTTGTGCCTACCTCGGCGGATCAGGCCAATTTGCGTGAATATTTTCAGCGACTAGAATTTCGTGGCTGGTTGGAAGAACTTAATAAAAATACTGTCAGCAATAAAGCTGCGCAGCAATATCAGATGATCAACACTACAGCAGAATTTGAAGCGATATGGCCTACATTAATGCAAGCTGATGTAGTTGCATTCGACACCGAAACAACAGACTTAGATTTTTTACAAGCAAAAATCGTCGGTGTTTCATTCGCAGTGACACCAGGCACCGCTTATTATATTCCAATCGGGCACGATTACCCTGATGCACCTTCCCAATTACCAGCCACTTATTTACTGTCACATTTAAAAACNTTATTGGCTGATCCTACTAAAATCATTGTCGGTCAAAACTTAAAATACGATTTTAATGTGCTGACTAATTATGCAATCAAAGTAAACGCTAAATTTTATGACACGATGTTAGAATCTTATGTATTGAATAGCGCTGGTAATCGCCACGATATGGACACTTTAGCGCTCAAATACCTCGGACGTAGTACTATTAAATTTGAGGACATTGCCGGCAAAGGTGCCAAGCAATTAACATTTAATCAAGTGGGCATTACAGAAGCCACCGAATATGCCGCGCAAGATGCCGATGTCACTTTGCAATTGCATCANAGTTTTTCACCCAAAATTGCTGAGAATAAAAATTTAACACGGGTATTAAATGAAATTGAATTGCCATTGCTATTAATTCTGGCAGATATGGAACGCAATGGGGTGCTGGTAGATGCCGCTAAACTACAACATCTGAGCGAAGAATTTGCTGTACGTATCGCTACACTAGAACAACGCGCCCACCAACTGGCCGGCCGTGAATTTAATTTGAGTTCACCTAAACAATTACAGACTATTCTCTATGAAGAACAAGGCATTCCCGTACAGAANAAAACACCGACTGGACAACCCTCTACGGCAGAAGAAGTATTGCAAGAACTCGCGCTTGACTATCCATTGCCAAAAGTCATTCTAGAACATCGCAGTTTGACTAAATTAAAATCGACTTATGCCGATGGCTTATTGGANAAAATCCATCCTCTCACCAGCCGTGTTCATACTTCTTATAATCAAGCCGTCACCGTGACAGGACGACTTTCCTCTACGGACCCTAATTTACAAAACATTCCCATTCGTACTGAAGAGGGCCGTAGAATTCGGCAAGCTTTTATTGCTCCCAAAGGCCATAAAATTATTTCAGCGGATTATTCACAAATCGAATTACGGATCATGGCACATCTGTCAAATGACGCCGGTTTAATCAAAGCATTTAATGATGGTTCCGATATTCATAAAGCAACGGCCGCTGAAGTATTTAATGTGCCTCTCACCAAAGTCACTGATGAGCAACGCCGCAGTGCCAAGGCCATCAATTTTGGCTTAATTTACGGGATGTCGGCATTTGGCCTAGCCAGTCAATTAGGCGTTGGNGGTGGTGTTGCTCAATCTTATATTGATTTATATTTTAGCCGCTATCCTGGTGTGAAAACTTATATGGACACCATCCGTATTCTTGCTCACCAGCAAGGTTACGTAGAAACTATCTTCGGACGACGCTTATATTTACCAGAAATCAATGTCAGCAACATAATGCGGCGCCGTGCGGCAGAACGTGCCGCCATTAATGCTCCGATGCAGGGCACGGCAGCAGATATTATTAAAATTGCAATGAAATGTGTTTATGATCGATTNAAAACCTGTGATTTGAAAATCAAGATGATTATGCAAGTCCATGATGAATTAGTGTTTGAAGTTGCTGATGACGATGTGGAACAAGCCGTACCATTAATTCGTGATTGCATGACTCATGCAATTAAATTAAATGTCCCAATTTTAGTAGACATAGGGATAGGTGATAACTGGGACGAAGCGCATTGACACTGGCAGTACCGTCGTTATTTTGTTAGCCGGAAGAAAAATTGCCCCCTACAAAAATCTCATTGGGTGATAATATCTTAAGGAAATCTTAATTTTCCCCATTGTATAATGTCACTATCTGGAGGGGGATCACTGAGTTTTCTAATAGTTATTGTAAGGGCACGGAGCCAAAAAACGGCCAAAATTTTGCTGAATTACAACGGCCCTTAGCTTTTACAATATACTTACTAAAGAATCGTCCCTGCCAAATAAAAAATTATTTTAAAATAGAGAGATTAAATTATGAAAAGAACGATTAAAAATCTTGTTTTTTTAGCAACAGGTCTATTGCCAATAGTAGGTTTCGGCCAAACATTTGTGTTTCTTTATAACAGTGGGTCTGGTGCTTATAGCGATCTTTTCATACAAGCCAAATGCGATGACACCAATAAGACTACTTTCGTTGCTGGGATTCTTCCTGGAACAATATTTTCTATTGATGGCAGCTATTTTGGCTGCAGTTCTGGCACCGAAGTAAGCATAGGAATAAGCCCAACCGAGTCTAATTATAATTATTCCTACTGTTCACAAAAATCCCCTGCTTACACAACTTATAATAGCACTCCTGGTGCTCCTAATGTGAATTACACCATTAGTTACACCAACGAAGCTTCTGATCCTTATCAATGTTTTTAAACTATGGCAACATTCGCGTTAAAACATTGTCTTTGTCATAAAAGTGATGTTTTAACGCCGCAGCCGTATGCAGCAAAATTAGGCTTAATAACGTCCAAGCTAAAAACTCATGCACTTCTGCCATGATCGCTGCTAAACTTCTGGATTCTGGTACAAAACTAGGAATTGTTCCTANACCAAAAAAATTTACCG
This sequence comes from Coxiellaceae bacterium, assembly GCA_013414725.1. Taxonomy (GTDB): domain Bacteria; phylum Pseudomonadota; class Gammaproteobacteria. The sequence continues at coordinate 514,443 of CP058706.1, forward strand.
GATGTCCTGCCGCCATCGACATGATCCAACCATCGAGAGGCATCAAAATTAAAATTAAATAAAACAGACCATGGGTAAGCTTACTTAAAANCCGCTCCCAACTTACCATCTGTGACGGCAATGCAGGCGCAGGATGGGACCAACGCCAGCCCAAACGAATTATCATTAATACTAAAATAGTCAACCCTAACGATTTATGAAAGGTAAAAGCTGCCATTTTGAGAGATTGATTACCAATCTCATCCATGAATGCCCCCAATCCCAACATTAAAAATACTAGCGCAGCAATTAACCAATGCAATAAAATGCTAATTTTATGATAGCGATCCAATGCTTGTACGGACATCGCAAAACTCCTTCAGTCAAAGCACATGACTTTATCATAGCGTTTTTCATCGCAAAACAAACCAATACCTTAAGAAAAGCTTAAGCTAAGCACTCTATAATATACCTATGCTTGAATATACCTATGCTTGTGCTGATTTATCCCCACCAATTTTTATGTAAGACAAATCAGCAAGTTCGAAAGCAATGGCCTAGAAGCTTGCTATTGCTGTCAAGATTAAGCATTTCGCTGAAGGTATAAAAATAAATCCCGTCATCCCACGGGATGACGAGGAGAGCTAGTAAGCAATTAATTCAACTGCTTACATAAAATTTCGTGGGGATACATCAGTGCCTGTGGAGCTATTCCGTCTAAGATGGGACACAAGAACACCAAAAACCACAGGACACTAGGTATATATCTTAAAAATAAATGGGTCATGTATGAAGCTGATCGCCAGATTAATGAATGCCTATACTAACTTGGGTTTGACTGATATTGAAAAAGAATTTACTGAGTTATTTGAAAGCTGGTTGCATGAAAATAATACGGCCCTGTCTCCCTCACTTTTAGCGAACATCAAAGATTTCGCACAACTTTATTGGCACATTTTCAATATCCAAATGGTGCCAGCCAAAGGAATGATCATCAATTTCATCTATCATTTCGACGAAGAAAATTCCATCGAACCTGAGTCAATCCAAACAAAAATCTACACTGTAAATAGCCAACAGAAGGTCTCTGTAAAGAGTATAATCAATTTCAATCAGGAAGATAATTTTTTGATTTTAAAGAAAATTGGCCTGTTGAAAATGATAGTATAGATATAGAATCCAGCGATGAACCTCTATTCCCAGTTCACGAAAATCAATCATTTATTAAACGACAAATAATAGACCAACTCGCCGCGCTTGATTCAGGACAAGACGAACAATTAATTGAAGCATTATTTTCACAACTCGACGCTGCCATCCACAAAAATAATAAGGCTGCACGTCTCGCATTTAAACAGCAATTAAACCCATTTTATCTGGCATTAGGATTAACACCAGAAGAAGAATTGAAAGTTTATGGCTATAATGACGCCGGGAGATACCCACCTGTTTTGAATCGTATAGCGGACATGGCTGATCCTGCGCACGAATTTATCAGATCACTGTCCTATCGACCTTTTTACGATAGATGAATACGTCAAACTGTATCACTTATATCCTTATTTTTCACCACCCTCGCTTGCCATCCACCATAATCGGAATCATTTTTTCAACAATTTCCCTGTTATATTGGTATTTAGTGGAACACGGTACTTTGCCCACTAGTTTGCAAACAGCGATCGACGATGGCAACTGGGCCATAGCAGAAGCCGAATTAAGTAATCTTTACGGCCTCCTGTCAAACTTTTACAGGCCTATGACACCGAAGGCCCGATTAAGATCACCGAAATTCAAAGTTTTCTCGAGAAAAATTAGCAGAACAAATAACGAGCCGCAAAATATACAAGAGATTCGTCAAATTCTATGAAAAATGTCATGCCTTACTTGCGCTCATTAATTTAGAGGACAGAAAAGATATTTTACATGGCCTAATTAATCAGGTGGCCCACCTAAGCAACCAAACCAACGATGACATTTGGACGTATTACATTAAAATTCTTGATGAAGACAAGGAGAAGAAAAAGCAAGTCCAGAATTATACCGACGCATGGGCGGTCAATTTGGATTCATTAAAGAGGCCCTTAATTATTATATTAAATACCCATTTGAATCACGTTTTCTTGGCAAATACTGTGCGATAGAAACCAACGATGTCTGTCGCGAAGAAATGTTGACCTACCGTAAAAATTTCGGCGCCTCTTCTCTATTAGAAGGATTGCTTAATCACGTCTCTGTCATTGATTTATTGAATTTTCTAATCGTTGGCACGAAAACGCAGTGCAATCAGCACTTGCCCATTTGTTCGATATGGATGGGCGTTCATGGGAAACTTTAATTCCTCCCACGAATGTTCCCGGTGAACAAGGGGTTATATCATTTCATTGAAAAATAAAGTTGAACTGTGGGAAGAAGGAAACAAATTAGAACATTGTTCCTCCACTTATGCCGTAAAATGTTTTAAGCAACCTTATTTTGTTCTCTCCGAACGAAATAATTTAGGAGAGCCTATCTCTACCTTTGAGGTGTTTTTAACGAATGATCCAACAAAGAAAAAAACCAAAGAACCATAAAACTGCCAGGACAAAATTATTACTTAACCCTTATACAACACAGCGCTCGTGGCAATTCTGAACCAAACATAAAATCACAACAAATGTTGGCCTGGTTTTTCAACAAGTCGAAACAGGAGAGATAAAAATTGATGCTGAAGCAATCATGGAAGCACGAGAAAAGCGCCTAAAACTATTTTTAGAAGGGCCTTTTGAAAACAAGGCCTTATTGGATTATGGTTATAATCCACTCGATGAACAAAAGCTGAAAAAGTCTGTGATACGAGCTTAAACGTCTTACAAAACAACGTGAGCCAAATTAAAACCAATATAAAAAATAATTATACGAAAATAGATGAAATCATAAAAACATTGGTCCATCAAAAGTTTTCCCAAAGAAAATGCTACAAAATTAAAGATGACCTTAAAGATTATCAATATTTGATCGATGCGTTTTTACAAAGTAAGGAACGCCCTGCCACCTCAAATGGTTTTAGACAAAACTGTACAGCATTGGAATTACATCAATTGGCCAGCGCCGGCAAACTATCTGCCACCAACTTCAATTTAAATGATGATGCCATTAATGGCATCGGTGAAACCGCGCTGTTTCTACTCATGGCTTACGGTCATCATGCAATTTTGGAAATAATTCTCCGTGATTTAAGTGCAGAATTAAAAAAATTCTATCTAAACCAGACCAATATCTTTGGCGAAACAGGATTGTTTTTGGCGGCCGCGCATGGCCATATTGCCATGGTAACATTATTGCTGGAACACGATGCCAGCACCAATCAATACCGCTGCGATGGCCTGACACCGTTACATATTGCCTTGCACAATGGCCATATTGAAATAGCCGGTTTGTTGATAGACCATCTCGTAAAAAACGCGCCAGTGTTAACCTGGCTGATATTGACGCTCAAATACCACTGCAAGTTGCCGTTGAAAAGGCCATTTGGCTTGCGTGAAACAATTATGGTCAACAGCAAATATTTTTGTGCAAGATTCAACAAACAACAACATTCTCATAACCGCTGCCCATCATGGCCATACTGCTATCGTCAATTTTATACTGTCACAAAAGCAATTAGACGCTAATTATACAAACAATAATGGTCACACTGCTGTGATGCAGGCTGCTGCAAATGGCCATATTGATACTGTGCGCCTATTGATTGAGGCCAATGCTTCTCTGCTTAAAATAGCAGCCAATGGTGATACCGCATTGCAATTAGCACAAAAGCGCAAAGACCCGTCTCTTATTCAACTAGTCGCTTTTCATACCTATCTACAACGAGCAGAAAAAAACTAGCCGAGCTGGAAAAACCAAGTCAACACGGGCTAAACCCAATAAAAATGAAAACCAAACGGAGAAAAAACAAGAAACCTACTTATGATGAAATCCTAGCTCAAATAAAAGGCTTTTATCAAAAAGCACATGAAATAGACCCAGCCAGCTTCAACCATTTCTTACAAACAATGAATGCAACCAACAATCCAAATCTTTCCACTTTTTACAAGAACTGGCACAAAAACACTCCCCTCATGGAAAACAAAACCCATGAATCTAGTGTTAATTGTAATCTTTAATTAATCGGGCTTTGGGGTGTTCACCACGTGAACATGGGCATACCAAATAAGAAAAACATAATTGACTACGATAAAAACACCAATAAACCAACCTGTATAATACACTAACGAAAAAGGCAATAATAAAGTATCTAACAGAGGATAAGCTTTTTCAACGGAATGGATCGCCGGTGATAAATATTTCACATAAAGAGTAATTAAGGTCAACGTCACAAAAGAAGAAAGATATACCACACCAATGGCCCATCCAATGGTCATTATTAATCGATAAAACCATTGTTGTATTCGCCCGAAATAATAGGCCAACATAAAAACTCAACGTGCCTATTATGTTCAAAGGCGCATAATAAACCAAAGAAGCCAACCACGAACGGTCTGTCTTAAATTCTAAAATGATATAGACAATCAAATTGGCACAAATTAAGTTGAAGAGAAATAACACTCCCAAAATAATTTTTGGGAGTGATTGAGTTGGCTCAAAAAATGTTTCATGGTTTACTCAACTGTGACTGATTTTGCCAGATTGCGCGGTTGGTCTACATCCGTGCCCTTTAAAACAGCGGTATGATAAGCCAATAATTGCAATGGCAATGTGTAAATGATAGGCGCTAACATTTTCGGTACAGGTGGCATTGGAACGATAGTCACACCTGCTGTTGGTGTTAGGTCAACATTTGCATCCGCAAACACGATCAATTCACCACCACGAGCACGGACTTCTTGCAAATTCGACTTTAATTTTTCGAGCAACTCATCATTCGGTGCAATAGCAACTACTGGCATCGATTTGTCCACTAATGCCAGCGGCCCATGTTTCAGTTCGCCTGCTGGATAAGCTTCAGCATGAATATAAGAAATCTCTTTCAATTTTAGCGCCCCTTCCATGGCAATAGGAAATTGCACACCACGACCTAGAAATAACGTGTGTTGCTTATCAATAAAACGAGCGGCCAATTTTTTAATGGGTTCGTCTAACTCCAACGTTTGTTCCATTAATGTTGGCAATAACCACAATTGTTCAACTAACTCGTTTTCTGCATGGGCGCTCAGTCCATGTTTCCGTCCTAATGCAATAGTCAGCAATAACATTGCGGCCAATTGGGTGGTAAATGCTTTTGTGGAAGCAACACCAATTTCCACCCCTGCGCGAGTCATAAATACCAGCCCTGATTCCCGCATTAACGAACTAGCAGGCACATTACAAACGGCCAATGTCGCTGCATAAGGCAATGTTTTAGCTAGCCGCGCGGCCAAGGTGTCTGCTGTTTCGCCTGATTGTGATAGCGTGACAAATAAAGTATCTGGCTCAACCACAAACTGACGGTAACGAAATTCACTTGCTATTTCAGTTTGGCATGGAACGCCTGCCAGACTTTCCAACCAATAACGCCCAACTAATCCTGCATGATAACTCGTGCCACAAGCAACAATTTGGACACGTTTAATTTTGGCAAAAATATCCGCAGCCTCTACACCAAAACTGGCAGCAATCACATGTTTTTGTGANNTTCTTTCCGATAAAGTTTCTTTGACTGCATTGGGTTGTTCGAAAATTTCTTTGAGCATGAAATGACGAAACGCACCTTTATCAACGGTTTCTGCCCGTAAATCCGACACCACAATTTTCCGTGTAGCTTTATTGCCTTTGGCATCATAAATTTGTACTTGGTCGATTTGAATATCAGCAATGTCGCCATCTTCTAAATAGATGAAACGGTTCGTCGAAGGCAATAATGCTAATGGGTCAGAGGCAATAAAATTCTCTTGCTCTCCCAGCCCAATCACTAATGGGCTGCCTAAACGCACTGCAATCAAACGGCCTTGCTCTTGACTGTGCAAAATGCCCAATGCATAAGCACCCTCCAATTCTTTGACGGCAGCCTGGACAGCTTTTAATAACTCACCTTGTTTTTGCAGATGAAAATGAATGAGATGGGCGACAACTTCAGTATCCGTTTCTGAGACAAAATCATAACCTGTAGCCATTAATTGCTTTTTAATGGCAACGTAATTTTCAATAATACCATTGTGCACAACGGCAATAGCATCATGCGACATGTGCGGATGTGCGTTGACTTCCGAGGGCTTGCCATGGGTCGCCCAACGAGTGTGGGCAATGCCCGTGGCCCCTCGCAAACCTTGCTCACGGTTGGCAACATCCAGTTCCTGTACCTTGCCTTTGGTGCGTAACCGTTGAATATGGCCATTGCTTACATCTAATAGGGCCAAACCTGCCGAGTCATAACCACGGTATTCGAGGCGTCGCAGCCCCTNCAATAGAATTCCACTCACATCACGTTTTGCAACAGCGCCAACAATTCCACACATAGTTTGCTCTCTCTATTCAATATCCTTGTATATCAATAGCTTTATCAGCTAGAAATACACCTGCCTTGTAGGCTGGGGAATCCGTTTTGTTTGATCCAGCCTACACTCCATCGATCGAAATGGGACCAACAAGGCCAAGTACATCACAATTCGCAAACGACATTGCTTAGCCATGGTATTTCCATTCAATCTGAATGAAAATTGCTATAGAATAGCCCCACCTTCAGGAAGACCATGTTATTTGTTTAATCTATAGCATGGGCCATTGAACCCTGTAAACACCAAGGACACAATTATTTTGAGAGTAAATCCCATGCTGACTAAAGATAAGACTAGCGCCCGTTTATCAACCAAGGAGCCTGCTGCCATGCCTTCTCGTCGTGAATTAGCCAACGCCATTCGAGCCCTTAGCATGGATGCCGTNGCAAAAGCCAATTCTGGCCACCCAGGGATGCCTATGGGAATGGCCGATATTGCTGAAGTACTTTGGAATGATTTTTTGCAGCACAATCCGAACAACCCTAAATGGATCAACCGCGACCGTTTTATTTTATCAAACGGCCACGGCTGTATGCTGCAATATGCCTTATTACACTTGTCAGGCTATCCAGTCAGCATGGAAGACATCAAACAATTCCGCCAATTACATTCGATCACCCCAGGCCACCCTGAATATGGCATGACCCCTGGTGTTGAAACGACTAGCGGCCCACTAGGCCAGGGGATTGCTGCTGGTGTTGGCATGGCATTGGCAGAAAAAGTATTGGCAGCTCAATTTAACCGCAAAGACCTCCATATCGTTGACCATTACACTTATGTGTTCCTGGGCGACGGCTGCATGATGGAAGGTATTTCGCATGAGGCCTGCTCACTGGCAGGCACATGGGGACTGGGGAAGTTGATTGCNTTTTGGGATGATAATGATATTTCGATTGATGGTCATGTCAGCGGCTGGTTCACTGATGATACAGCCAAACGCTTTGAGGCCTATGGTTGGCACGTCCANAAAGTGGATGGCCACAATCCTGAAGCAATCCACCAAGCAATTCTTGTCGCTCGCTCGGTCAATGACAAGCCTAGCTTGATTTGCTGCAAAACGGTCATTGGTTATGGTGCTCCCACCATGGCTGGCAGCCATGACAGTCACGGCTCACCTTTGGGTACAGACGAAGTGGCAGCCACTCGCAAGAACCTAGGTTGGAATTATTCTCCTTTTGAAATCCCTGCAGAAATTTATGCTGGCTGGGACGCCCGCGCGAAAGGCGCCACCGCCGAGGCACATTGGCAAGAAAAATTCGCTGCATATCAAGCCGCTTATCCCGAATTGGCCACAGAGTTTTTACGTCGCGTAAACGGACAATTGCCTACCCAATGGGAAAACAAAAGCCAAGCTTTTGTGCGTCAACAAGCTGAGAAAAAGCAAGATATCGCCACGCGTAAAGCTTCCCAACAATGCTTGAATGCTTATGGCCCATTGTTGCCAGAATTTATCGGCGGTTCAGCTGACCTGACTGGTTCCAACTTAACAGACTGGTCTGGTTCAGTGAGCATCACTAATACTGTTCTAGATGGTAATTATATTCACTATGGGGTGCGCGAATTTGGCATGTTTGCCATTATGAATGGTATTGCGCTACACGGCGGCTTCATCCCTTACGGTGGCACGTTCTTGACCTTTGTCGATTATGGTCGTAATGCGCTGCGCTTAGCCGCAATGATGAAGCTAGGTGTGATTTATGTGTTTACCCACGATTCTATCGGTCTTGGCGAAGACGGCCCAACTCACCAACCGATTGAACACTTACCAATCTTACGTATGTCGCCTGGAATTTCCGTGTGGCGCCCAGCCGATCCTGTCGAAACAGCAGTAGCCTGGCAGTTGGCAATTGAACGCCGCGACGAACCGACTTGCTTATTATTGACCCGGCAAGCAGTGCCGCAACTGCCACACGATGCCAATAACCTAGATAATATTCGGCGTGGTGGATATATACTCAAAGACTGTGCGGAAACACCAGAAGTGATCTTAATTGCGACTGGTTCAGAAGTATCATTGGCCCTTAAAGCGGCGGAACAGTTGCAATCACAAGGCCGTCGCGCCCGCGTGGTATCGATGCCTTCTACCGACGTGTTTGAACAACAGTCATCCAGTTACCGCAACGCCGTATTGCCACCGCAAATCACTGCCCGCGTGGCAATTGAAGCAGCTTTTCCAGATTTCTGGTATAAATATGTGGGTCAACAAGGTAAAATTATCGGCATCCACCGCTATGGTGAATCTGCTCCTTACCAATCATTAATGACTGCTTTTGGTTTCACGGTTGAAAACGTGGTCAAAACGGCCTTGGATTTATTACGTTAAAAGTTGAAGATTTTATATTGGAGAAAAACTATGACAATTAAAGCCGCTATCAATGGTTATGGGCGTATTGGCCGTAATACTTTACGCGCACTCTACGAATCAGGCCGTCGCAGTAATATTCAAATTGTTGCCATCAACGATTTGGCTGATTTAAAAGCGAATGCACATTTAACTAAATATGATAGCGTGCACGGTAAATTCCCGGGTAAAGTCAGCGTTGAGGGCAATGACTTAGTCATTAATGGCGATAAAATTAAAGTCTTTGCTGAACGTGATCCAGCCAAATTACCATGGGGCGAATTGGGCGTAGATGTAGTATTAGAGTGCACCGGCTTNTTTACCAGCAAAGAAAAAGCCAAAGCGCATTTAACTGCTGGCGCNAAAAAAGTCATTATCTCAGCACCAGCCGGGGATGATTTGCCAACCATCGTCTACGGCGTCAATCATCAAACATTGACTGCAAAAGACACCATTATTTCTAATGCTTCTTGCACCACTAATTGCTTAGCACCTTTAGTAAAACCTCTGCACGAAAAAATTGGTATCGTTAATGGGTTAATGATCACCGTCCATGCTTATACCAATGATCAACGTTTAAACGATGTGTATCATCCAGACATTCATCGCGCCCGTGCTGCCGCAGTTTCTATGATTCCAACTAAAACCGGTGCAGCAGCTGCTATTGGTTTGGTATTGCCTGAATTGGCCGGTAAATTAGATGGTTTCTCCATGCGTGTGCCTGTCGCCAATGTGTCTGTGGTTGATTTAACGTTTCAAGCTAAACGCCCAACTTCCATTGAAGAAATCAATCAAATCATGAAACAAGCGTCTGAACATGAATTAAAAGGGGTATTGGAATATAACGATGAACCGTTAGTGTCGATTGATTTTAACAATAACCCCGCCTCCTCTGTTTATGATTCAACACAAACTAAGGTGTCCGGCAATTTAGTGAAAGTTTTATCATGGTATGACAATGAATGGGGCTTCTCCAATCGTATGTTAGACGTAGCGATTGCATGGATGAATGCAAAATAAAAATTAAAATAATGTAGGGCGGATCAAGCGAAGCGGATCCACCATTCCAATTGGCCGTATGCTTTGGTGGATCCGCTTCGCTTCATCGACCCTACCTATAATCTCACCGTTAGCTTCAAAAAGGAAATCACATGGCCATCTTGACTATGAATGAATTGGATTTGCATAACAAACGTGTATTGATCCGTGAAGATTTAAATGTGCCAATTGAAAACGGTGTCATTAGCAATACGCGACGTATTGAAGCAGCCATTCCAACCATCGAATTGGCCTTAAAACAAAATGCCGCCGTGATTTTATTGTCACATCTGGGCCGCCCGAAAGAAGGAGAATATGATGCTGCTTTATCATTGGCGCCCGTTGCGGATGAATTAGCAAAATTATTAAAAAACCGGTAAAATTCGCTAAGAATTGGCTTGATGGTGTGACTGTGGCCCCTGGTGAAGTGGTATTATGTGAAAACGTCCGTTTCAATATTGGTGAAAAACGCGACGATGAAACCTTGGCCAAACGGATGGCTGCACTCGGCGATGTATTTGTCATGGATGCATTTGGTACAGCGCATCGTGCTGAAGCCTCTACGCATGGCGTCGCAAAATTTGCTAAAGCGGCTTGTGCGGGGCCATTGTTGGCAGCTGAATTGTCCGCCTTGTCTAAAGCATTACAAAATCCACAACATCCTATGTTGGCATTAGTGGGCGGCTCTAAAGTGTCGAGCAAATTGACAGTACTCACCGAATTAAGCAAACGGGTAGATCAATTGTTACTAGGCGGTGGTATCGCCAATACTTTTATTGCTGCTTGTGGTCACGCTGTAGGCAAATCACTGTACGAACCCGATTTTATCCCACAAGCACAAACATTATTAGCTGATGCAAAACAACGCGGCGTATTAATTCCTATTCCTACGGACGTAGTTGTAGCCACTGAATTTTCAGCAACTGCAACACCCATTATTAAATCCATCACTGATATTAAAGCCAATGAAATGATTTTAGACATTGGCCCCAAAACAGCAACTTATTATGCTGAACTTATTAAAGCAGCAAAAACTATTCTTTGGAATGGCCCCGTGGGTGTATTTGAATTTGATGCATTTAGCCATGGCACTGAAGTGATTTCCAAAGCCATTGCCGCCAGCAATGGCTTTAGTTTAGCAGGAGGTGGCGATACATTGGCAGCCATTGATAAATATCAGATTGCTGATCACGTATCTTATATTTCTACCGGCGGTGGCGCATTTCTAGAATTTATTGAAGGGAAAAATTGCCTGCCGTGGCAGTGCTGACTGAGCATGTCTAACGAAGAAATGATTCTGAAAGAACTCTACGTGCATATGGTGCTATTGCCGTATGTCAAAATAAAAGAAAAAATTTATGTGTTAGGGGTTTGTGTTCACTTTTAGGGAGATACACCTTTGAAAAGTTTAATAACTACTATATTAACTTCTTTGATGTTAGTTTTGTCGTCTGTTTCAGCTTTTTCAGCTGAAATGCATGGGCTACGCAATCAGCGTTATTGTGAGATTCTNTTGGGAGATAATCCACGGCATTTCCAAGTCTATAACACCATTGGTTTAAATAATTGTCCCGCAGAGTTATGGGANAAAATAACGCCAGAAATAGTAAAACAAGAAACCGGTGCCAGGTTTGTGCATCTTAATGGCCCACGCTATTGGACAATTGACGGCTTCGAAAACACCACATTAATCAATCCTAGCCCAAAAATATTGGGCGGCATTAACATGCGTGATGCTGGCGTATTAAAATTAGCGTTAATTGATCTTTGGATCGGTGATAAATTCTATAAAGAACACAAAGTCCATCGGCAAACCACTTGGATTTACCAAGCTGGCAAACCAATTTATGAATTGGTTAATCCCCAAGGTGAAATTTTTGTAATGCAATCTTATAGCTCACANAAAATCGCACAGACCGAAAACGACCTAAAGTCATTGGGTTCAAAATTGGAACTACCGGAAGGCTGGAATTTTCGTTCCCGGATTTTAAAGAAAGAAGCCCATTTAACTCCGCTAAACGAACAGGCCATTGTCATTCAAGACAANTTTTTAAATACTTACCAACAGGAAACACCTAGTTTTATTGCCGAAAGTTCAAATAGTTCTCCATGATGAAATGATGGACTTTATTGACAGTCGTGATAAAGCTAATTCGATGCAAAATCAGTGTTAGTATTCGCATTTTAACCCGCTGATTGATATTACGTCACAGCTTGAATTAGCGCTGAATATCAACGATATTTTTATCAATATCTCTTAAATAATTATGCAACCTAGCAATAGGGATAATGCTGCAATTAGCTGATAATTTTAATTGTTCTCCACCAAACGTCACTATGTTCAATGGCACATTGGCTGGGAAAAGTTTTGCAAATGCAGATGGATATTTTAAAGGTGCAGGAACATTTTGTATTGCAAGTTTTGCTTCAAAGACATGTATGCCATTTGCCGTCTTCAACACAAAATCTAATTCTTCCCNCTCTTTTGTTCGCCAAAAATACAACTGCCAATCTTTTCCATAATTACGGATAAACTTTACAATTTCAGCTAAAACCAGCGTTTCAANAAGTGCCCCCATTTGTGGACTATTGAAAAGAGGTATCTTATCTTGCCAACCTTGCAACCTAACGGCTAAACCTGTATCTAAGAAATAGAATTTGGGTGATTTAATCAGCCGTTTATTTAGATTGCTAAAATACGGTTTTAATAGATAAACTAAATCAGCTCGCTCTAATAAGCCAACCCATTCTTTAACTGTCACTGAGCTAACACCACTGTCATGTGCAATATCAGAAAAATCCAGCAATTGCCCTGTTCTTGCCGCTAATAACCCTAAGACAGTATGAAATTCAGATACCTTTTGAATGCCCGCACTCATCAAAATGTCTTTTTCAACATAAGTGCGAATGTAATCATTCAAATATTTTGTTACAGGAATATTATTTGTATAAAGTTCAGGCCAACCGCCTTGAAACAAGATGTCATTAATTTTGGTTTCAGGTAGTGCGTTTAAAATTTCGTGCACTGTCAATGTATTTAAATGAGAATAAGAAGCCCGCCCTGCTAAACTTTCTTTAACGTTTTTATCCATTAAAATTTGATTTGAGCCTGTTAATCGAAACAATACTTTTATGTTCGAGGTTCTCTTATTTTGAAACGTTGCCGCGCGCTTTATTTGATCAACCCTTTTTTNTAGCTCAGGAANAAGATTAGGCACGTACTGTACTTCATCTAATAACAACGGCAAATCAAACTGTTGTAAAANAAGCGCCGGATCTTGATTTGCTAATTGCCGTAATTGCAGATCGTCAAAAGTAATTTCGTGAAAATGGTTCTCTTTAGCAGCTAAGGAAGCAAATAGAGTGCTCTTCCCACACTGCCGCGGGCCCAACAATATTTGTATCCACGCTGATGCCAAAGTTAGCTGGTGGGTAATGTCACGTTGAATATACATTCGACCATTTTAAAGTATCAATTTAAAATAGTCAACAGCGTTGATGCATCAGTGCCTAATAAAAAACCATTATTATCAAATGGTTATTCTCTATTTAAGGGGCAAAGGCCCTCTCATATTCCAAAACCACCCTTTAGGCCACCTTATTTGCACCCTACTGCACTAACCCTCTATTCAACATCAAAATCCTGCGTTTTATACGATGCCTATTCATTGAAAATGAATCCTCAAAAAATCTTGGATGAAACCACTGATTGCAAATAACACTTGAAACATACCTATGGAAACTCCATATAATAATCCTCGGTTTTATCTCATCGTGAAGGAATGAATTTATGCGTAACTTATTGTCTGCATTAATGATCCTTAGCTTATGGCTGTTCATCGCTACTGCACAAGCAGCCGCCGGTGAAATCTGGACAGTGCCAAAAGGGCAAGATTTAAAGCTTTATAATGAACCCAATCCACAAGCTAAAGTATCGGCCACTTTGACCGCCGGCCAACAAGTAGTGCCCTTCTTTGAGCAAAATGCTTGGATAAAAGTCGGTGATCCTAAAACTGGTAATGTGGGTTGGATCAGTAAAGCCCAATTAAAAGCCTTAACTCCTTCTAGTCTGACGATTGTCAGAGTCCTGAATAACCAAGACAAAAACCCCTCGTCTAGCGCTGTTCGGATCATTCAATATGGCGGTAATAATTACCAAGTTGATCCTAAACAGATGCAACAACTATTGCAGCAAATCCAGCAGCAACAGCAACAGTTTGAATCGAGTTTTAACAGTTTGATGACGCAACATTGGAAAATGGTCAACGGTAGTATGGAGCAATTTTTGGGCTCTCTCTAAAACAACAGTAGACCCTAATCGTTGGCCAAATTGGCTACCATTGATTATAATTCAGGAATCTGGAGACATTACTCCCGGTAATCCTAAAGCTGAGAAAACGGCTAACAAACAATAGAGGTCATTATGGGCAAACGCGTACTATTATTTCTTGCCACCAATTTATTGGTGATTGTGACGATCTCCATCGTTACTTCATTGCTAGGGCTACACAACTATTTGAGTGCCCATGGTATCGACTATAAGACACTTGCTATTTTCTGTGCCATTTGGGGCACTGGCGGCGCTTTCATCTCTTTACTCATGTCGAAATTTATTGCAAAAACAGCTATGGGTGTGCAAGTCATCGACCCCAATACTGCCACCGGCGAGCAACGTGCATTGGTAGAAATAGTCTATAAATTGTCACGTAAAGTAGGCCTGACCAAGATGCCTGAAGTTGGTATTTATGATTCACCTGAATTAAATGTTTTTGCCACTGGCCCCAGTAAAAATAATTCATTGGTCGCTGTTTCTTCTGGTTTATTGCACGGCATGAACCCACAAGAAGTTGAAGGGGTGCTAGGCCACGAGGTTTCACACGTTGCCAATGGCGACATGGTGACGATGACATTGATCCAAGGCGTCATCAACGCTTTCGCTATGTTTTTATCACGCATTATTGCTTATGCCATTTCAATGGCCATGTCACGCGGTGACAATGAGCGGGAAGAAGGCGGTTTTTCATTTATGACTTTTTATCTACTGACCATGGTGTTCGACGTATTATTTACCTTGCTAGGCTCCATTGTAGTGGCAGCATTTTCCCGATGGCGGGAATATCGTGCTGACGCAGGCGGCGCCCGCTTAGCTGGCCGCGAAAACATGATTCAAGCATTGCAACGCTTGCAATCCTACCAAGATGTGCAAGATCCTCGCGCACCCTCATTGGCCGCATTAAAAATTTCGCATAAAGCGGGCATCTTAGCATTATTTTCTAGCCATCCACCTATTCCTGACCGGATTGAGCGGCTGCAAAAATGTCATTGACGTCATAAAACTTTATCTAAAGGGGCCCTAAGCTAGCACGAATAAATGACAAGACTCATTATAAGAAACCCCTGTAAAACTTTAACGAGCTTCATTTTGAAGAAACTCAATCATTGAAACAATACCGTAGAAATACGGTATTGTTTTTTTGAAAAATACAATTAACTGCTCTGAAACTCGATTTTATTCTCATTTTCGGATGGTGCAAATAATGCGGTTTCTACTAGCGCCTTTTTCAATAAGTCAGCTTGAATTTGACTAGCAAAATGCAGTTTCAACTCTAAATAATTTTCAGCATCGTAGATGTCTCTCACATAACAACCACGCACTAAAAATATATTTTTCCAATCTTGTTGGATCACTACACTTAATCGATTCAACCAATTGATCAGCTCTTTCTTTAAAGCTGGTCTCTCAGAAAATATTCCCACTCTAACTTCTTCACTAATTATGTACAACCTAGGCGTAATTGACCATTCCTTGATTTCTCTTGCCAACAATACGCAATGTTGCTTAAAACATTCCAAAGATGTATTAGTCTTATCGCTCAAAAAATTAATTTTTATCAATTTTATTAAAATTAGCGGTGTTTTCTTTTTCCTTAACAGGCTGATCACAGTTTGCAACTGCATAAGGAACGATTTCTTCAAGATAAGAGTTGAATATCCTCATTAAGTCGATTGAAAAATCATTGGCCACACAATTAATCACAGGCTTAATGGCATAGTTGATTAATGTTGCTGACTCTCCCACAGCAGTCACTTCATGGCGTTTTTCATTTATATGCAAGCATATTCTTACTTTACCATCACCAGGTTCCACATAAAATGGAAAATCCCTACTGGCAGCATACAAAGCGGACAAATATAATCCCAACAACAACTTTTCCAAATCATCTGCTTGCAAAATTTGTGCCAATAGCTCTAAAGGATGATCTTTGTTTATGATATTGCGGCACATACTATAAAGATCATATTTATCAAATAGTCGATACTCTTTTTTGACATAAATCATTAATACATCAACCGCAAATAAAGGCGCCAATTTTGCAAAGTTAATAAAATATGATACTGCTATCCGCAAACAGCTTCTTGAAAGCATCTCCTGCAGCTGCTCCGCACATGAAAGAGCGGCGTTATAATCAATGTTTGCCAATAATAAAATGGCACGAAGTAACGGAATATCTAACTGATGCGTGCAGAAATCAAAATCTTGCCTTATCTTATCAGCACACTGCGCAACATAATTTTGTACTTTAAGCGTAGTTTTTTGACTAATTATTTTTAACAGGCCTGCCACCGCTTCGCTAGTTGAACCATGCAAATCGAAAGCTTGGTGCGCAGCGATTATTTTCTTTATGAAAGGCAATACTAACAGCGGCACTTTCAAACTTATTGTGCTAAACAATCCCATACAAAACATTCGCACATCACGCGAATGATGCATCAACCCCGCATCTAAAACAGAGAATTGTTCTGCCAATTGATTTGATGAAGGTGATTCCAATAATGCAAAAAGTGTTATCAGAAAGTCCTGGCAATCGAGCTTATTATCTGTGAAAAACTTCACAATCTCTTGCCATGATAAGTCCTCGAAAAAAAGCCATTAAAACTGTCTAGCGAACCAACAGTAGCCGACAAAACATCAAGTAAAACAAAGAAGCCATTCTCTCCACGATCAAGAAAAATCCCTTTGTCATTTGCTTCATCTCAATAACAAATGCACTGGCAAATTTACGCAAACAATCTTTCAATGCACGGTTTTCTCTGACGATACGCTTTTCCTTGGACATTTCCTCAAGTAGGGCCAGCAAAAGAGGCTTGATAAGTTCGTGATTTTGAGAAATAATTTTACTTAGCATATCAGTGGCAAATTCAGCCCTAAAGTGGGTGCTCGCAATATCGACCAGAACTTTGGGAGAAGATAAAAATTCTTTTGCTGACAAGTTCTCAAGTTGCGGATTATAATATTGAAAACATCTTATAATTTTCCACCGCAGCTCCATATAATTGACCATGAAATAAGTAAAAACATCCATGTTCTCTATGACCAATTTGGCAGCTAAGATTTTAGATTTAAAATTAAAACAAGAACTGAGGGCTTTAACAGCCAAAACCGATCATATGAACTTTCGCTTCTTAGCAAGTGTGACAACCAATATAGCACCCGAGTGGCCAGTGTTGTGTCGTCAATAACATAGCCTTTAGCGCCATGCTTAATTAAACTCATGGCCAGCTTGTCAATCATTGTGGCCGAAAACAATTCCCTATTATGAGGATTTTCATACATTGTCAACAAACATAACATTACATTATTGTCATATTCACTACTTGCATTATTTTCAACAAAAACAATCCAGTTTTTCGGATCTTTATTAGCAAGCATAACCATAAAAACACCTAGATTTAAAGAAGGTGGCTGTGCTTTCACTAGCTCCCAAAACATTTCCAGATAATGTTCTAACCAATCAAAGCCTTGGAGGCACATCCCTAAAAATGCTTGGCTTATGTGCTCACCAATTTTACCGTCTTCATGCAGCAAAAGTTGGACCAAGGCTTCAATATATATTTTAGGATGACCTGCTGCACATATAGTTTTGCCAATGATTTGAATTATTTTTTTCAAATTTTTACTGGCTTGAATGTTTAAACTATCAAATAACTGGTCTAAATGCGGCACTAATGGCTGAAAATAACGTGGCTCTAATTCTATTAAAAAGCCCAATAAAAACACAGATTTCGATGACAATTTTTTACATGAACAACATCTTCTAATAAAACGCTAAAAACATAATTTAAAAACCCATCATTTCCTTTTAACACCACTTCAATTAGCTTATTGAAATAAGCATACGGCATTTTTTCACTGTCATGTTTAGCAAAAAAATCTTCGATTGGTTTCTTGATCTCAATAGTAAGCAAGCTACTTTGACAAAACTTACTGCAACCAGTTAATTTTTGTAAAAATCTCCCTGTGCCTTTTTCACACATGACTTTATGTATTATTGGTTTTACTAAATAATCAGGCGCCCCAGCTTCTTCAACACAATCCATCTGCAGGCCAAGTGCATAATTGCCAATCAAATCAATAGGCTCTGATTTTAGCAACGTAAAGTAATTATCCAGCGCTGAATTATAGTCACGTAGCAACCCTGCAATAAAAAACAGGCTTGTTGGCACTTGATTGAATATTTATAGCGATTAATAAATGCAGCTGCCTCTTGATAATCTTGGCTTTCGGTCGATGTCCGTAGTTTGATGGCAAGACAATAAGCAGCAAAAATTCATGGAAACTGGCATGAGCGAAAACAAACTCTCTCTCGGTCAATGGTAAAGTGTCAAGACCAATGGTACGTAACAGCCCAAAATTTCTAAAGATATTATTAATAAGCTCTTGTCGATATGCATTGGCTGCTTTCGGGTCATTGGTTAGGCCACTCACATATTGCGTGAGATAGATCAATGCAGATTGATAGTGTTTCTTAGTGATGATTAAACTTCTGTCGCGAAAAGACTGCCAAGCAATTTCACTTAATATTGTTAAAATCAATTGGCTGTCAGGGTGCCCCCAAATATCTATGAGCAACCACTGATAAGTGTCTTGTGTGTTTTTACGTTGTAGATTGTGACGCAATAGATTAATAATGATGGCTTCATATAAATTAGTAATGCCTGCCATTTTTGCTGAATTTTTTACACGCCCTCGATTTTCCAACCAACTGCTGCAAAGGAGCTCTAAATTGATGGGGACACGAGCAATTTGCCGCAAATGAATGTTTTGATCAATCAATTGTAACAATCCATTAATTTTATCTTCTGCATCGAATTTTGCTAAAAACCTCCTAACATAGGTTGTAATATCACTGTCTTTAAATCCAGTCACCTGCAAACTAACTTCATCAAATTTAGTTTGGTAAAAATTGGGCCTGCTTGTAACAATACGGACCGGCTTGGCCATCAATTCTTGTAGCAGTTTTATCAAACTTGGACTGGCATTGGCCGCAATGATTTCATCGTATCCGTCATTGATATAAACAATTTCATGCTCATGCCGCTGCAACCATAGATTCAACTCATTATCCGTGAATAATTCATTTTGTTGCACCGAAAGACACTCTTTACGAATGACGCTCAATAAATTAAGATGCTCAGGCGGATAATGCACTAAATTTCGCAAAGGAATGTAAAATACAGCCAAATAATGCGGCCAAAGTTTCCCTTCCGCCCAACGATGAGTGATATGACGACATAAAGTTGATTTGCCTGCACCTGCGTAACCTTCCACGACAATTTTTTGATGACTGCCTGGCTGAAGAATATTTTCGACACTTATCTCTTCCTTGGTCGTGAAATGTTTATCTTGTTGTGGAATTTGCCAACTTTCCTCCGTCACTTCTTGCATATTATTGTTTGCATGCTCTTTCAGATCTTGCGTCTCTTTCAGAATAATTGTTTTTTCTATTAATAAATTAACAAAATAACTTTCTATGGGTAGAAAATGATCAGGATAGAGCAATAAAGGCATCCGGCTATTGGTAGAGTACCTCTGTTTTAAACGACTTTTTATTAGCGTGCTAATTGGGAAAAGTTGCTCATCACTTATGCGCGTGGTATTGTTATTTGCATGATCCAAAATCTGCTGCGTCAATGAATCCTGCAAACCACAGAGGATCGCAATTAAATCTTTGTCAAGATCATCTTTTCATTTAAATGATCTTTAAATTGAACAGGATTGATAAGTATGTTGTGCTTGCACGCATCTTCAATAATATATTCCATCAATTGCTGACGCGTATTAAAGTTATGCTTTGCATTTCTCCATTTTAAATAAGCATAAAAACGCTCAGTCCATTGCTCGGCTTCCTCTAATTTCGGAGGAATCATTTGTTGAAAAAATTTATCTCTTAATTCAGCAATAATCATTTTACTTGCCGGCAACAAACGCATTAAAAGATCGAAAACTGCCGCATAATCAAGCCAAGGCTGACTAAACTGTAAAATATTTAAATTTTTATTTTGTATAGCTTGTGGAAAACAAGGTTCAAAAGAAGTTTCTAACTGCAAAGGCACCAACCAAGATTCAACGGCTTGTTGATTGGCGCGCTCTATGAGCAATGCTATTTCCCGCGTAGAACTAGGCAATGTTTTAATTTCATTATTGATGATTTTTTCCAACAATACTTCATACTGCTTTGGCAATGATGGATGCCCTAGGATCAATACTTTGTCGGCAGTCTTAAGCTGACTAACAAATTGTGTTACCACATAGCTGGTATTACTGACATTGGCTTCACAATGAACGACTAAACCAGCCGCCATTAAAAAATCAGCCATTTGTTTGGCCTGGGGATCAACACCTATATCACGCGGATAAACGATATAACAACAAGGCAGTTTTTGGCCTGCTATTAATTGCTGTAATTTTACCAGTATTTTATTAAATTGATGTTCTAAAAGAGTCCTTCTAAATTCATTATACTGTCCCTGAATATCCAGCGGGGCATTAGTATGCATCAGCGTTAAATCTCATCAATAAGGTTATAGCTCCTGCCTAGATAGCTGCGTTTGTTTTTCAATAGCAATAAATCTTCCTTGTTCATCTTTTGCAATAGCAGAAAGACTCGTTTCGGGGTCATGAGTATAAANAAGCCTTGCGCCAGTTGTTAATGCGTACTCTAACATTTGTTGTTTTTCATCAATCAATTGTTCAGGAGCACGATCATAACCCATCGTTACTGGCAAATGCACCCACGGTACGCCTGGAATTAAGTCTGCGGCAAAAATAATGGGATAATGTTGCGTTTCAATAACACTGTGCATCATTCCTGGCGTATGTCCATTACTGTAGCGAAAATGAAAATTGTTGCCCAACAAATTAGATTTTTCTTGATCAATTAACACTAACCGTCCTGACTCTTGTAACAAGGCATTTAATTCTGGAATAAACGAAGCACGATCACGATAATGCGGTCGACAAGCACGCTCCCATGCCGGTTTGCTAACCAAATACCGTGCTTTAGTGAATAATAATTGTAACGGCTGATCAGACGACCAAGCCGTTAGCAAACCACCGGCATGATCAAAATGCAAATGAGACAATACCACAACATCAATATCGGATGGGCTGATGTTAAGTATCGCCAATGACTGCAATAATTGATGTTGGTCTTCAACAACGCCATAACGGTCTTTCAAATGCGNGCGGAAAAAAGTACCAATACCGGTTTCAAACAGAATTAATTTTTGTCCATCTTGTACTAACAAACAACGACAAGCCAAATTAATGCGATTTTCTGCATCAGCGGGCAGCCAACGTTGCCATAATGCTTTTGGTACGTTTCCAAACATAGCGCCTCCGTCAAGCCGCATTGCATTTCCAAGTAAAGCACTGATGGTTGGCATTTTCAGTTGTCCTAATTAATGACCGAAAAAATAATAGAACATCTCATAGTAAACTAGCAATACGAAAAGCAATGAGAAAATATGTAAAGATGTACTCCACTTAAGCCACTGTCATTTTGCATCACAATATGTTTCAATAGCGTTTAATGACAACAAAATGGGGTTAACCATATCTGTTATGCTACGTCGCACTAAAATCGTTTGTACTTTAGGTCCTGCTACCGATAACCGCCATGAGTTACAAAAAATGATTCAAGCGGGAATGGATGTGGTACGTGTCAATTTCTCGCATGGTACTGCAAAAGAACATGAGTCCCGGATTGCATTGGTGCGTGAATGCGCAGCCGAAGCGGGCCGTGAAATCGGAATTTTAGCGGATTTACAAGGGCCCAAGATTCGCATCGCGCGTTTCCGGGATAAAAAAGTGGTATTGCAACCTGGCGCCTCATTCGTCCTTGATGCAGAACTCGGTGTGGATGAAGGAACAATTGAGCACGTTGGCATTGATTACAAAGAATTGCCCAACGACGTTCATGCAGGTGACACCTTACTGCTCGATGATGGGCGGATCGTATTGTCCGTGGTCTCTGTGAAAGGCCCCCAAATTACCTGCATTGTTGAGGTNGGGGGTGAATTGTCCAATCATAAAGGTATTAACCGGTTAGGCGGCGGACTTTCTGCTGGCGCCTTGACTGACAAAGACCGTGCTGACTTAAAAATTGCAGCAGCACTCAACGTAGACTATGTTGCCATCTCTTTTCCTCGCAGTTCAGCTGATGTAATTGAAACCCGTCATTTGCTAGAAGCTGTGGGTAGCACCGCTGGGGTCATTGCTAAAATTGAACGCATTGAAGCCGTGGCTGCTATTGACGAAATTATTCGCGCATCCGATGGAGTGATGGTTGCACGCGGCGACTTAGCCGTCGAAATTGGCGATGCTGAAGTCCCGGCCGTACAAAAACAAATTATTCACCGTGCCCGTTCTTTGGACAAACCGGTAATTACCGCAACTCAAATGATGGAAACCATGATTCACAGCAACGTGCCTACCCGCGCTGAAGTATCTGATGTGGCCAATGCGGTGTTGGACGGTACCGATGCCGTGATGTTGTCTGCTGAAACAGCCATGGGCGACCATCCAGCCAAAGTAGTGGCCACAATGGCACGCGTCTGTTTCAGTGCCGAAAAACCGNNCCAAACCCAAATATCCCGTCATCGAGTCGAATGTGAATTCGAACGCATTGATGAAGCTATTGCGATGGCAACGATGTACACTGCCAATCACATTAAGATCAAGGCCATTATTGCGCTCACTGAATCCGGTGCCACTCCCCTACTGATGTCACGCATCCGCTCCGGCATCCCTATCTTCGGTTTAAGCCGCAATCAATCGACTCGCGGTAAAATGACATTGTTCCGCGGTGTTTACCCCATCAATTTCGATGTGACTCANATTCCCACCAGGGAAACCAACCGCGCTGCCGTAAGACAACTGCGACAACAAGGCATTTTAACTGAAGGCGATTTGGTCATTATTACTAAAGGCGACTATATCGGTGTCCATGGCGGCACAAACACGATGAAAATCATCTGTGTCGATGAGAAGCTGGTTGGTTAATAGACTATTTTTCGAGGTAGTTACAAATGGAATGGATGAAATTACTCTATGTCATTGGCGCAATCCTGGTATTGGGCCTGATTCTCTATACTGTCCGCTCCCATCCCCAAGCTTTTTCCCGAGCTAATCTAAGTAAAAGCATTACCGTATTGGGGGTCTTGGCGCTCTTATTAATTGGATTCATCGCGCTCATTGTATGGTGGCTCCGAACACAATAGAATAGCGCTGCGGCAAACCGCCGATTATCCGTATGTAAACATAGGAAACCGTTATGGCATTAATCACACTACGACAGCTACTCGACCATGCTGCTGAGCACGGTTATGGAGTCCCCGCGTTTAACGTCAATAATATTGAACAATTACGGGCCATTATGCTCGCCGCTGATGCGACCGACAGCCCGGTGATCATCCAAGCCTCTGCGGGTGCACGCAAGTATGCCGGTGCCCCATTTATTCGTCACATGATGTTGGCGGCCGCAGAAGAATGGCCACATATCCCGATTTGTATGCACCAAGACCATGGCGCTTCGCCTGCTGTTTGCCAGCGCTCAATTCAACTGGGCTTTACCTCGGTCATGATGGATGGTTCTTTAAAGGAAGACATGAAGACCCCAGCGAACTATGAATACAACGTCCATGTCACGCGTCAAACTGTCGATATGGCACATGCTTGTGGCGTGTCGGTTGAGGGCGAATTAGGCTGTTTAGGCTCTCTTGAAACCAAACGTGCTGGCGATGAAGACGGTTCCGGTGCCGAAGGTGAACTTGACCATGAACAATTGCTCACCGACCCCGAAGAAGCGGCGAAATTTGTCAAAGATACCCATGTCGACGCCCTAGCAATCGCCATCGGTACCAGCCACGGCGCTTATAAATTCAGCCGTCCGCCTACAGGTGACATTTTGGCAATTGACCGTATTAAACAAATTCATGCCCGCATTCCAGACACGCATTTGGTCATGCACGGTTCTTCCTCTGTGCCCCAAGAATGGTTGGCCATCATCAATGAGCACGGCGGCAAAATACCAGAAACCTACGGCGTGCCAGTAGCTGAAATCCAACAAGGCATTAAACACGGTGTACGCAAAATTAATATCGACACCGATCTACGTTTAGCAGCGACTGGTGCTATTCGCCGCCATTTAGGCAAAAATCCTAGTGAATTTGATCCTCGCAAATATTTAGGCGATGCCATTAAGGCCATGATTGATATTTGCAAGCAACGCTATGAAGAATTCGGCACAGCGGGCCATGCGAGCAAAATTCGCGTACGTTCGTTGGAAAGCATGCATCTCGATTATCTTGCAGGCAAATTAGCGCCTCGAGTGCGTTAACTTTTAAAAGGCCGTCATTGTCCTGAACCTTGACGGCCTTTTGCTTTCAGACTAGCAAAATTCAATGAGAGAAAATGACGTCATATGAGCAAACCGGATTATCATCAAGCAACGTTTGTCTTATCTGCAGTTGAATTAGAACAACTGCCTACCGATGAAGGTGCTGAAGTTGCCTTTATTGGCCATTCGAATGCTGGCAAGTCCAGCTCACTGAATGCGATTACTGGCATTAAAGGCCTGGCACGCATTAGTAAAACNCCCGGCCGGACACAAGCGATCAATGTTTTTTCTTTGGACGATCAACGGCGTTTAATCGATTTGCCAGGTTATGGTTATGCCAAAGTACCGCTTGCTGTCAAACAGCGCTGGCAANNAAACATCGATAAATATTTACAGCATCGACATTGTTTGCGCGGTCTAGTATTGGTCATGGACATTCGTCATCCATTNAAAAAATTAGACCAACAATTATTGTCTTGGTCGATCCATTGTCATTTACCAATTCATATTTTATTGACTAAAGTAGATAAATTAAAACGGGCTGAAGCACTGAATACATTAAAATCTGTCAATGAGACAGTAAAGAACAATTTTAATGGCCAAATCACCGTACAATTGTTTTCTTCGCTCGATCACACTGGCCTGCTAGAAGCAACGGCACATCTAAATTCTTGGTTTAACTTAGAGACACTATGATGGATGATAAACCCCTCATACCACCAGAAACAAAATTGCCAGAAATTACGTTTAAAGCCGTCATTATTTCGATTTTACTGGCTGTCATATTATGCGCTTCCAATGCCTATTTAGCACTTAAAGTAGGCGTGACTGTCGCTGCCTCTATTCCAGCCGCTGTTATTTCGATGGGTATCTTACGCTTTTTTAAAAATTCTAATGTGTTAGAAAGCAATCTTGCACAAACAGCTGCCTCCGCCGGCGAAGGCATGGCAAGTGTTGCAACGTTCGTTTTGCCAGCATTATTAATTTTAGGCTACTGGCAAAGNTTTTCATTTTTAGAAATGGCNCTTTTAATCCTAGTCGGTGGCATGGCCGGTGTTTTATTTGCGGTCCCTTTGCGGCAAGTGTTTTTGAAATTGCCAGGTTTATCTTTTCCCGAAGGCACGGCCATCGGTACTGTGCTACGTGCACGCTCTAGCGGCAATACTCAATTAAAATATCTGGCCCAAGGCGGCATTGTCGGTGCATTGATCGGTCTATTTCAAACCGGTTTCAAATTATTAGCAGATCATTTGCCATTATGGTTTAAAACCAGCTCCAATACTTTGTTTGGAATTACCCTGGGTTTTGATCCCGTGTTATTAGGGGCCGGTTATATTATTGGAATCCGAGCTTGTTTAGCCATGTTTTGCGGCACATTAATTGCTTGGATCATCGGCATCCCCATTTTGTCACACATTTATGCCTTGCCCGCTGAAGGCAGCGCTGAAGATTTAGTCATGAGCTTATGGAGCGCACACTTGCGATACATGGGTGTAGGCACGATGTTGGTCGGCGGTGTCTGGACATTGATCACCTTATTTCGTCCCATCATAAAAGGCATACATCAATCAATGCAACAAATGCGCGCCTTAAAATATACCAATCAAACTATGTTACGTACTGAATTTGATATGCCGATGTCGGTGGTGATCGGCGGCTTAATATTCATTACTTGCTTAGCTTTTGTGTCGATTTTTTATTTCTTACACTGGAGCCCATTACCAATTTCCAACACATTGGCATTGATCATTAGTGTCATTTGCACCGCATGTTTTCTGGTCTTTGGTTTTATCTCGATTATCATTGCCGGGTATTTAGTGGGGCTGATCGGCTCAACCAACTCTCCCGTATCCGGACTATTAATTATTAATGTTATTTTACTCGGCCTAATTTTATTCTCACTGATTGGCCTGCAATTAGATTTGTCCCAGGTTACTTATCAAAAAGCGACTGTAGGGATTATCATTTTTGTTGTATCAATGATTGGATTTGCTTTTATTATTACCTCTGAAAATATTCAAGACTTAAAAGCTGGTCACATGGTTGGCGCAACNCCCTGGAAACAACAACTCATGATGGCGATTGGGGTGTTGGTGTCCGCTTGTGTTATTGGCCCTGTATTGCAATTATTGTTAGATGCCTACGGCATGGGTGGTGTTATGCCACGTGCAGACATGAATCCAGCAGAAATGTTACCTGCGCCTCAAGCTGGCTTAATCGCAGCTTTATTAAAAGGGATTATTACCCATCAACTACCCTGGGACATGTTAATCGTGGGCTGTATTGTTGGCATTGGTTTTATCCTATTCAGCGAATTTTCTAAACGTCGCTTTGGTTTTACTTTTCCAGTATTAGCTGTTGGCTTAGGGATTTATTTACCACCCCAATTCATTACCCCAACCGTGTTAGGCGGTTTAATCCATTTTCTTGTCAATCGACCACAAAATGCGCCTACTGCAGAACATGTGAGTGACAATGGATCACAACGTTGTATTTTAGTCGCTTGCGGTCTAGTGGCAGGCGCGGCATTAATGGGCGTGATTTTGGCTGTGCCATTTGTCATTACATCTAACACCGATGCTTTACGTTTAATTAATGAGCGGTTCACAATATTCACTGAATTTGCTGCGTTAATTATTCCCCTTGGTATTGGCCTGTGGTTATATCGCATTGGCACCAAGACATATTAACTCTACTAGCGTACGCCAAAATCATAAGGTATGAAACATCATTCTATACATCATGAGTACAGAGTTCCTTAAAATTGTTAATATTTTACTGAAAATCCGGATATAGACATATTAGATTGGTAGGGTAAAATCTTAGCCAGTTACAATTTAACTAGTTGAATTAAAAACACGAATAATCAATGACTTGTCTCTTGTAAACTTCTAACAACGCCAACGAAAACAATAATTTTAAAAAAGGCTTCCCGAAGAAAAGAGCCAAAAGTCGTTATCAACAGTAGCAATAGATAATTTTATTATTGTTAAACTATAGCCGTAATAAAAGGAAAAGAGGCAGTGAAAAGCGCGCTTAATAACGCTGAATTAAAAAAATATCTCTTAGAATTGAAAGACGAGAATTTTCAGCTTAAATCTATTATACAAAATTTACCTGGCAGCATTTATTGGAAAAATAAAGCGGGGTTTATCTTGGTCGAAATAAAACTAGTGCTGATAGTCTGCGTGAAATGAACTTTCTTTGGAGAGAAGAGGATGTCATTGGAAAAACAGATTATGATTTATTTCCAAAGGAAATGGCCGACTCTTTTAGAAAACATGATATAGAAGTGATGCAAAGTGCCTGTGAATCAACACGAGAAGAAATAGCATTCTTGGCTTCAGGGAAAAACATATACAATTGTCCACCAAACGCCCGTTATATAATGAGGCAGGTGAAATAGTTGGCGTAGTTGGTAATACAATAGATATCACCTATTTGAAAAATATCGAAGCAGGACTACGTGAAGCAAAAGAAAAAGCGGAACAAGCTAATATTATAAAAGCAGAATTTATCCGCAATATGGAGCATGATATCCGCACTCCTATTTGTGGCATTAAAGGCCTAGTTGATTATCTTTGGCAGCAAGAAAAAGACAAAAGAAAAAAGAACTTTTGGAACATATTAATAATTCGGTCAAGGAATTATTAGATTACTCCAATAGCATATTGGATTTTTCTAAAATTGAGCATGGTACATTGCCTATTCTCAAGAAAAATTTAATTTATCTCAATTAATTACTAGCACAATAAACATTGAACTGCCTGCTGCAAAGCATAAAGAACTAACTTTAACTGTTGATTTTGACAACAATATTCCTCCCGTCTTAATCGGTGATGATTATCGTTTACAACGAATCCTAATAAATTTATTAAGTAATGCCATTAAATTTACTCACAAAGGTTCGGTCAAATTAGTAGTCGAGCAATCTGTTCGTGAAAATAATAATTTGATTATTTTGAAATTTATTGTTGAGGATACGGGGATTGGCATTCCTATTGAAAAACAAAACTTTATCTATGAGAAATTTGCCCGCATATCACCGTCCAATAAAGGTATCTATGAAGGGGCGGGTTTAGGGTTAAGCATTGTGAAACAGTTTATTGAAGAAATGGAGGGTGAAATTGACTTAGAGAGCGAAATTGATAAAGGTTCTAAGTTTATCTGCACGATACCTTTGAATTGCCTCTAGTCAACAAACGGGGAGAGGAAAAAAATGGTGTAAATTAACTATGTCAAATGTTGGTAAATACAAGATATTGCTGGTTGAAGATTCAAAAATAGCTCAACTTGGTGCTGAGCTTAATTTGACTCAATTTGGTTGCGAAGTTGATATCGCAGAAACTGGCACGGAAGCGATAAAATTAATCGATAAAAAGTTTACGACCTAATCTTTATGGACTTAGGCCTGCCTGATATGGATGGAATAGCTGTCACTCAAATCATCCGAAATATGGAAGAACCTACCAATAAGATACTTATTATTGCTTTGACTGCCCATTTTAATAATGAAATCAAAGAATCATGCCGACAAGCCGGTATGGATGATTTTATAGAAAAGCCTATTGGACACAAAACTACTCAAAAATCTTGGAGAAATATTTAAAAATAAAGATAAAAACGCAAATTATAATTTTGCTCTGTAAGTTTCTTCAATTTCCTCATTATCTTGAGTGTTTTTATTTGTTTCAGCTTCGTATTAGTTTCATTAGAGGATAATCCAAATTCGGGCTTCACATGAACCTTCATATATTTTGGCATAAAATGAGGCACATCTCCCGGTTTAAAAGTCTCTGCCAATTGAACTGCCATTTTTTNCACTACCTCAAGCTTATACCAAAGATAAGCATGGTTTCTCCTTCTTCCTCAATCCGCGTNAGTTGGCACACCTGCCGCAACTAGCTTTCTCAATAAATACTCTGCATCTCTTCGAAACCGGTCATAAGTAGCAAGCATTACAGTAGTTTGTGGCAAGTCTTTAAATGCTGACACAGGGTTCCAAAAAGGTGACAGACCTGGATGGCGTAAGTTAAACTTGAATTTTTCTGGAACATAGAGCTCAATAAACCATTCGACCAACTCTGGAGAGATGGCTGTGTCTTTCTCCTCATAATCTTCAAAACCATTGAGGCTACGTGATAAATCAACGAAAGGACTAACTAAAATTTGTCTGGCAAGTGGCCAGCCATATGTTTTTGCATCTATTGCCGTGCGTATAACATAATTACCACCTGAACTATAACCAATCATTGCGACTCGATTGGTGTCGATCGAATAAAAACTAGGCATGTCCTTCACAAAATATTTAAAAACATCACGAACATCTTCATAACCTGCTGGGAATTGATCTTCTGGCGCTAATCGATGGAAAATAACATAGATTTGACATCCATCATATCCTTCTTCCTCGAGTAAGTTCACAAGTTCGACACAAAGATGGCTGCATATAACCGCGGTAAATTTTGTCTCATGCGCAACAAATCCAGTGCCAGAAACATAAAATATAGTTGGATAGCTATTGGATCTCTTTGCATTGTCGTTGGAGTGTTTTGAAAAAGATAACGTCTAACGGGAATTTTATTATTATCTTTTACTTGAACTAAGAGATCTTCGACCCGAACGTTCTTTGCAGGCTCATGCATAGGAACTGCCGCTGCCATAAGGGCTCGATGGTCAACAATAGAACGATTAAATATGCCTCTCTTTTAGGAGGTTTACTGTCATTTTTGAAGCTTCATTTGAATTAATTTGCTTACTTTCATCATTTAAGTTAGATCGCTCGTTTGGCATAATCGTCACCTTTTAATCATTAAGCCGAGCATCTCCTTGCGCTACTTTAATTCCATTTCCAGCCTGCAAAAATCCCTTCAACAAGCCAGATTATTATGGTACTCATTTTTTGGCTAATTCTATACAATAAACAAACTATTTGTCACTATTTAAATAATGAACAGTTTTATTTTAGAAAAATGATCCAAAACTATCTAATCCGAACGTAACGTTTTTATTGGATCAAGACGGGAAGCTTGATACGCCGGATAAAAGCCAAAGAATATACCAACGAGTGCTGATACCAAGAAGCCGACAATTATGGGCTCAAACAAAATCTGGAATTCCCATCCACTTAATTTGCTCGCAATAAAAGAAATCATGACGCCGACTAAAATGCCCAAAANACCACCTGTTAAAGTCAGCGTCACGGCCTCCGTTAAAAACATCCATTGAATGTCCCGCTGCTTAGCACCGACGGCCATACGTAGTCCAATTTCACGGCGTCTTTCAACAACGGAAACTAACATAATGTTCATTACACCAATGCCCCNCACCAACAAAGAAATACCACCAATTAAGGACAGTAATAAGGTCAGTGTCTGGCGTTGCTTTTCCATGCTGGCGATTAATTCTCTTGGGCTATGAAAATAAAGTTGCTGGTTTGGCATAATATTATTAAATGCATCTGTTACACTTTGTTGGGTGGCATTGACATCGCTGTTAGGTTTTAATTTAAAGACTATGCTTTGAATTTGCACGTACTTACTCAACAAAAATGAATTTTGTATTGGAATCAATAATGAGTTATCGATGTCAGCATACATAAACATGTTTTGCTGCCAAGGTTGCAAAGTGCCGATCACAGTATAGTAATATTTTCCCACCAACAACTGCTTGCCAATGATATTAGTTTCACCGGTCTGCTGAATTTTTTGGGCAAACGCATTACCAATGACACAGTAAAATTCTTGATTGTCTAAAAATGAAATGAAACGCCCTTGATCCACCTCAATTTTTACAATGTCTTGTAGGTTTTGTGTGACTCCAAGAATAGTTCCTTGTAATTGCGTAGCGCCATAATTGATATTAGCAAAATAATTAGTATAAGGTGCTGCGTTATCAATGTTAGGACTGGAAGCAACTAATTGGTCTACCTGAGACAAGGTTAAACGCGCCGGCTGTCCAGTCGTTGCCGAAGGCTGGGCTGTTGAAGGTGAAATGCTCATGGCAAGTAAGTCAGTGCCCAAGGTTTTGAATTGAGCTAATGCATGCTGCGTTGCCAATTCGCCGCTTGAAACCAGCGCAACTACTGAACCTGTGCCAATTAAAATGCCCAATAATGTCAGCAAAGAACGCATTTTAGAAACAAGGATATTACTAAATGATTCTTTAATATGGTTAATTAATTTCATGGNTGACTCTTCCCCACCTTCAATTACGCGTCCATCGCTTAAACGAATAATACGTTGGCATTGTAACGCTACTTTTTGATCATGAGTCACGATGATAATAGTGGCATTCTCTTGTTGGTTAATATGCAGCAATAAATCCATAACAATTTGGCCTGTTTTCGAATCTAAGGCGCCAGTAGGTTCATCGGCCAATATCACAGTTGGATCTGTCACTAATGCACGCGCAATCGCGACCCGTTGTTGTTGACCACCTGATAATTGGTTTGGGCGATGATCAACGTATTGCGACATGCCAACTCGATCTAAACTTGCTAAAGAACGTTCTTTAATTTCGGCTGGTGGTGTACCTCGATAAATTAACGGCAAGCCCACATTTTGCAATGCCGTCAACCGCGGCAATAAAAAACTNNGCTGAAACACAAAACCAATATAATAATTGCGCAAATGTGCTAACTTATCATTACTGAGCGTTGACACTTCGGTATCTACTAAAAAATATTGGCCGCTCGAAGGCCGATCGAGCAAGCCTAAAATATTCATACAAGACGTTTTGCCTGAGCCAGAAGCACCCATAATTGACACTAACTCACCGCTGGCGATTTTTAAATTCGCATGTTCCAATGCAGTAATTTTGTGCTCGCCGATTTGATAATATTTACAGACATCACGAAATTCAATCATGGCACTACCACTTTGTCCCCAGGTTTAATTCCGCTTGTAATCGCCACTTGGTCTGCAGTAGTACTACCTGTGGTGACTGTAACAACTTGTGGCGTACTGGTTTTGGATCGAGTACTCGCACTGTGCTTACACCATTATTTTGCATTACTGCACCAATGGGCAACATGATCTGTGGTGGATTAGTCACATCGATTTCCACTTTGGTTGTCATGCCCACTTTCAGTAGATTACTTTGGTCTAGGGTTAATTTAGGCACTATGACCGTCACTGGATAACTGACTAAACCGCCATCGGAATCACTGCTCTGTGATTGTGCACTAATCGCTTTAACACCCCCTTTAAAAGACATATTAGGCAAAGCATCTACCGTCACAATGACGGGTTGGTCTATTTTAATTTTATTGATTACTAATTCACTGACCTGCACCGTGGTTGAAATACCACTGAGATCACCAATGATCAGCAATGTTTGGCCTTGCTTTACTTGTGTTCCTACCTGTAATTTTTTCGCACTAGAATCGTCGCTACTTGTATCTGATTTAGTGGGCACTAACACTACACCTGCTTCAGTCGCCGTTACTGTCAGCGTGTCATAATGCTCCTGCAAAATTTTGCTGATATTTTCAATGTCGTCCAAAGTGAGGTTTTCCAATTTTTTGGCCAAATCAGGCACACCTTGAATCATTTGTTCTAATTCGAGCTTAGCATTGAAATAAGTCAATGCGGTATTTTCATATTGGCTTTTTTCAGAAATGAAATCTTGTTCCGATATGATTTGTGCTTTCATCAGTTCTTGTGCGCCTTGGAAGTTTACTGTGCTGTTAAGATAATCTTGTTTTGCCTTTAAATATTGAGTCAATGTGTTACGGTAATCTTCTTGCAATTTGCTGGAAGAAATCGTCATTAATGTTTGGCCTGCTGTAACACGATCACCATATTTAAAATTGATCTCTTTGATAGTGCCATCATTAGGACTGGATACGCTGAAAATCTGAAGAGGGCTGACAGTGCCGCTATAAAACAGCTTTGTTGGCACTGACTGCAATTGTGCCGTGACTGTTTTTAATTGTGTCGCGGTTTTTTCAGTTTTGGCTTTTTCATGCTTGCATCCTGCTAACATTAATACCGCGACAAAAACGCACATGAGCTGTCTATACCTGGTTGTTCTTGGCATTGCTCCACCTAATATTTAAGTTGCACATCCCACTTGTCCAAAGTGGTTCCTAGTAGCCCATCAAATTCTGCTACTGCAAGAATATATCCAATCTGAACCTGAATTAAATTCAATTTTGCTGTCGTTAAATTAGTACGCAATTGCGTGACCTCAAATAATGAGCTTCTGCCGTAACGTAATTTTATTAATTCCACGTTCAAAGATAATTGCGCATATTTCACTGCTTGCTCTGCTTGCACTACCTGTTGTTGTTGTAATTGTAAACTTTGCAGTCCCGCCAACACTTGCGAACGGACTGTCAATTTAGTGTTGTTAAGTGCAATTTTTTGTTGTTGCAAACTAATTTGGGCATCGACCAATTGTTGTTGAATGCTTTTGTTGTTGATCGGAATATTCAAATTCAATGCAACCGAACCACCACTGGAAGTACCGGTCTCTGTCGTGCCCCCATTAGTGATTGTCTGAGTGGCCGTCAAATCTAAAGTCCATTTTTGTTGGTCTTTCGCTAAAATTAAATTGGCTTGTGCCTGCTTAACACTGTAAATTGCTTGTAAGTAACTAATATTATTTTGCAATGCTAATAGTTGGCTCTGAGATAAGGTTGGTAATTTTGATAAATCCAGATTAATATTTTTATCAATTTCTAATTTGGAATTCGGATCAAGGCCAAGATTGACTAACAAAGCTTGGTACGCTTGCTGGATCGCATTTTTGCTTGCGTNGACTGAAAGCTGCTGGCTAGCTATTTGTGATTGCTGTTGCACAATTTCCATAGCTGCTTCTCGGCCTGCTTTAACCTGAGTCTGATATTCAGCCAATGTTCGCTGCGAACTTTCTAATGCCAACTGATTAATTTGCAAAGTGCCATAAGCCTGCACTAGTGCATAATAATTTTGAATAATAGTAGTAATCGTGCTGATGGCGGTATTTTNTAACGTCAACCGGCTTACGGCATCTGTGTAATAAGCTTGGTCCAAAGGCGTTAAAGTCACTTGCGAACCAAAACCTTTCAACAAATGTTGGGTCGCACTTAACGTAATCGACGGTGAACCGCCTGGGCCTGTAAGCGAATTAGTATAACTGGCCGACAAAGTAGCACCCGGCGCCGTCAACCAGGTCACCGAAGGGGTAATATTGTATGATGCCGTCGAACCAGAGGCATAAGTAGCCGAACCATTGATGACAAACTGGGGAACATATTGGTTCTTCGCAACTTCCAGAGCAAACTTGTCCGCCACCCGCTGCAATTCACCGCTCTGAATATTAGGGTTGAAACGCAAGGCCAAGAGAATTGCCTCGCGCAAAGTTAGGTGTTTCGGGGGATGAAAGTGCGCTGCGGCAATGGCAATTCTACGGACGTGTCGGTCTCTGCCCAAGCCATTCCGCTGGCTAGCCATGTAAGTAACATGATAAAGATGATACAAGCAATCCGACGCATAACCGAAAGATTATAGCGGTTATCGGGATGATAAAACATGCTTTTATGATAATTAAATTTTCTATTAAAATCATTGGGTTAATAAGCATGAAATAGCTCTTGACTTGGCCTGTTTTAAGACCATAAAAATTACCTAGTCTGAGGTAGACGAGGGCTTACAAAATGCCCAAATTCTAAACAGGCCGAGTGCGTGCCCGCAACGTTTTGTTTAAAAATAAACATGACGAATAAATCATTTCTTATCGTATTAGAACGCCCTACTTTTCGGTATATTATACGAATTAACAAAAAAGGATGTTGATTTGAAAAAGCTTAGGCTAATTTTAGGCGATCAATTAAACCAACAACACTCATGGTTTCGGAAACGGGATAATGATGTGTTGTATGTCATGTTGGAGCTCTGGCAAGAACAAGAGTATGTATTACATCACGCCCANAAAATTCTTGGTTTCTTTGCAGCAATGCGACAATTTGCAGCTCAATTAACTTCCCAAGGACATCGCATAACATATATCACCATTGATTCACCGATTGCGCGTGATCCGTTAACAACGACTCTGTCTCACCTAATTAAAAAATATCAAATCGAACAATTTGAATATCAAGAACCAGATGAGTTCCGTTTAGTCGAGCAATTAAGTGAATTTTGTCAAAGTTTAGCCATCCCTTCGCGGTGCGTCGACAGCGAACANTTTTTAAATACACGCACTGATTTGGCCAATTTTTTCAACAGCATCCCGGAAAAATANCGGCTAGAACATTTTTATCGACAACAACGGCAACAACATCAAATTTTATTGACTCCCCGCGGTACGCCAATAGGTGGCAAATGGAATTATGATGTGCTAAACCGCAAACACTACGATGGTGCGGTGAAACTATTACCTGCATGGCAAAAANNCCATGATTTGACCACCCTTTGGCAATTGATCGAAAAGTTAGCTGTGCCTCATTTCGGAGCAGCACAAGCAGAACAATTTCCTTGGCCATTGGGACGGCAACAAGCGCTGTTACAATTACAATATTTTTGCCGGCATTTACTCGCTCATTTTGGGCAATATCAAGATGCCATGACCACCCAATCCATGAGTTTATTTCACTCCCGCTTGTCTTTTGCACTGAACACTAAAATGTTGACGCCCAGGGAAGTCATACAAAAAGCCATTGATTATTGGCAAACTAATCAAAATTCTGTCCCATTAAGTTCATTAGAAGGTTTTGTACGTCAAATCCTCGGCTGGCGCGAATATGTGCGTGGTATTTATTGGCAGCACATGCCGAATTATCGTGAATTAAATTATTTTCATCATCAAAGGCCTTTGCCTAATTGGTACTGGAATGGTAAAACTAAAATGCACTGCTTACAAACCTGCATCAGCCAATCCTTGTCTCTCGCTTACGCCCATCATATCCAACGATTAATGATTACCGGTAATTTTGCATTATTGGCAGGAATACAACCCCAAGCAGTACACCATTGGTATTTAGGAATTTATATTGATGCGATTGAATGGGTAGAACTGCCTAACACTTTAGGCATGAGTCAATTTGCTGATGGCGGATTGTTAGGTAGTAAACCTTACGTCAGCTCTGCTAATTATATCAACAAAATGAGTGACTTTTGCCAGCAGTGTTATTATGATCCTAAACAAAAATCTGGGCCACGCGCCTGTCCTTTTAATGTATTATATTGGCAGTTTCATGCGCGACATGCCGAAAAATTAACTAAAAATCCGAGATTGCGGGTGGTTTATCAAAANCTGGAAAAAAAACCTGCGGCAGAGCGAGAAACCATTTTGTCACAAGCAGAACAATTATTAAAAAACATTGAACGGCTTTAGGAGAGAAATCATGAAAAAATTTTTATCACGATTGCACTATTTTCTTGCACTCTCTATGCCGCTGACAAACAAACTGTCCTGCCACTGCAATTTGACACGGGCAATCCATCACCTTATGGTGCACCAACTACCAACATCACTATTGAAGGCAAGACAATTCCTGTCATTTTCGACACTGGTTATTCCAAAGGTGCATTGGCATTGACAGAAGAAGCGCTAAAAGGCGTTCCTGTTAAATTCCCTGGAACGGAAACTTGTACTCATTCTCTATCTGGTAAAAATTGTTATAAAGATTTTGTGGTTTCAGAAGTTAAGATCGGTGATTTCATCCTGCACGATGTGAAAGGCCAATTAATTAAAGAATTATGGGACAATAAGCATAATAAAAATTTCAAAGAAACAGCGGCGTCTCGCAATGGTGTAGTTGGAGTGACTTTACTCAAAAATTTCAATATTTTACTTGATTATGCTCATGCTAAAGCAATTTTGACCGATAAAAATCAAACCAAGATTGCGGGTTATAATATGGAAAATTGGACTCATGTCCCTTTTACACTTTCTCACGGCATCAGCACGCAAGCGCTTATTAACGGCAAAGCAGCCGTACTGGTGTGGGACACGGGCGCCATTCCTTCGGGAATTCGNCAGTGATTTTCCTCTCAAAAATCACCGCAACCTTGTGATGGTATCTGGCCTTTCGGCGATACACAATGCCGTTTGCTCAAAGCTGAAAAATTTCAAATTGGCAAACAAAACCTTCCTATGACGTGGTTTAAATTAAATGATATACCTAAAACTGCACCACTCGATGGATTTATCGGCCAAAATTTCTTTCAAGAGCATTTAGTGTTCTTTAATTTTGCAGACAATACTATCGCTATAGACCACCCATAAGTTTTATGGTGTGTTGTAGCACTCAACTTAATCCCAATTAATCACTATTTAGGAGAAATTGCTTTCATTGCCGATAATAAAAAGGATTTATGACTTCACTGATATTTGCCCAAACGGCTGTTGGTCTCAAACCTCAGCAACAATAATAATCCAGAAGCCGTAATACCAATGGCGAGGCCCCACCACAATCCTGCGCCTTGCCACTGAAAAACGAAAGCTAATAAATAGCCACTGCCAAGCCCAATAATCCAATAGGACATTAATCCCAGCAGCATTGGCATAAACGTATCTTTAAAACCACGCAATATACCCGTCATAATCACTTGCAAGGCATCCATAATAGTAAAGACTGCCGCAATTCCCAAAATACGGTAGCAAAAGCCAACACTGGTTGATTTTTTNNCAACTTCCAAATTAATAAACAAATGTGTGATTGGTTGTGGGAATATCCAAANAACCAAAGCGGCCAATGTTGCAAAAGCAAAACCCAGGATTATGCCACTATAAGCTGCTTTTAGCTTGCTNNTCATTTGACCAGCTCCGGCAGCATGCCCCACTCGCACGGCTGTTGCCTGAGAAATTCCCAACGGCAACATAAACGCGACTGACATGGCTTGAAAAGCAATTTGATGCGCTGCTAATGAAATCGCGCNCAAAAATCCCATCATTAATGTAGTAATGGAAAACAAGCCGACTTCAAAACCAAACAATGCACCCATTGGCCAACCCAGCTTAAATATTTCTTTTAATAAGCTACGTCTTGGCATATCGATCTGAGTAAAAATCCGATAAGGCTTAAGCTGTGGTTTTAGCCAAACATATAAAACCAAAAACAGGAATGACACCCACTCTACTAGACTACTGGCATAACCAATACCAACAAGGCCTAATTCAGGAAAACCGAGTTTGCCATACATTAAAATATAATTGGCCAATGCATTTAATGGAATTGCAAAAATCGATATCACCATGACAATGCGCGGCATAGCTAAGGCAGACACTAATTCGCGCAAAGCAAAAATCCNAACAGCTGGTATGATTCCCCACGACAAAGCGACAATAAAACCTTTTGCTTCCAATACAATTAACGGGTTTTCCCCAATAAACAACAAAAATGGCGCTGCACCCCAAAGAATTAATAAACAAGGAATGCTAATCATTAATACCAACCATAAACCTTGGCGGGTGACACGGCTAACTAATTGGAAATCTTTTACTCCGTATGCTCGTGCCGTCAATACACCAATCGAAGTGACCATGCCCATGCATACCACTAGTAATGCCATAAAAATGGCCCAACCCAATGCTCCGGCCGCTAATGCGCCAGGGCCAAGGCGCCCCATCATAACGACATCAACAATTTCCATTCCCATTTGGGCCAAGCCAGTGGCCACTAACGGGGCTGCTAATTTAGCAGTGGCTTTTAATTCTTGTAATAAACTATTCACAACATTTCCTACGATAATCCGTTCATCCGATGATTCCAGCATGATTTTTATGGGCTTAGTAAGCTACCATGACTAGTCATAGGAAACAACCAGAGGCTACTCGTACGCTGTCACACAGCCTTAATGAATACCTGCTAAGAAATCATTTATAAATTTTATAATTGCATAGTCATTGTGAGTCGCGAAGCGACGTGGCAATCTACGCAACTCGGGTCCGCTGGATTGCTTCACTTCGTTCGCGATGACGGAGGCACCTAAAAGCGAGAATTTACTTTTGCCGAATGAATTTATTTGATACAAAATCTGGATATATGCAGAAAAAATCCTGCAAACATCCACTGCATAAAATTTGTAAAAATATAGTGGGATTGTTAAGATGATTACCTCTTGAACTATACCCATTACACCTCAAAATGAACTTTAATATAGGCTATTATGGACATAAGCCCCAGTCTTCGCTTAAAACAATTAGGAATTGATACACATAAAGAAGCGGTAATTTACATGCATAAAAATTGCCATGTTTGCCGTTCTGAAGGGTTCGAAGCACCTGCACGCATTAATGTTGCATTAAATGGTCGCACTATCATCGCTACCCTTAACATAATTGACTCCGATTTATTGACTTTTGATGAAGCGAGCTTATCAATATATGCCTGGGACCTCCTAGGTGCCAATGAGGGTGATACTGTATTTTTATCTCATTCCAAGCCCTTGCATTCACTGAGTTATGTCCGCTCCAAAGTCTATGGCAATGAATTAACTGCGAGTGAGTTTACCGAAATCATTAATGATATTGTTGCTGGACGATTTTCCGATATTCACACGGCAACTTTCTTAACGTCTTGTGCCGGTGGCCATATGACAAAAGCTGAAATTTTTCATATGACTGATGCCATGATTCATGCAGGTGAACGAATCCATTGGCCAGTACCATTGGTAGTTGATAAACACTGCGTTGGCGGGCTACCAGGAAACCGTACAAGTATGTTGGTGGTACCTATTGTTGCTGCATTTGGTTTAACCATCCCAAAAACTTCTTCGCGTGCTATTACTTCACCAGCGGGTACAGCTGATACCATGGAAGTGTTGGCTCCGGTTGAATTAGACCTTGCTAGAATGCGTAAAGTAGTGGAGCAAGAAAACGGTTGTATCATCTGGGGTGGTATGGTCACATTAAGTCCTGCAGATGATATTATGATTCGTGTAGAACGGGCCATTGATCTTGATAGTGAAGGACAGATGGTTGCGTCTATTTTATCGAAGAAAATTGCCGCTGGTTCAACCCATATATTAATCGATATTCCCATTGGCCCGAGTGTTAAAGTCCGAAGCCAATGGATGGCTGATTTATTACAAGATTATTTGCAAACCATCGGTGAAGTATTAGGCGCCAAAGTCCATTGTGTTTTCACTGATGGCACACAACCTGTAGGGCGAGGTATTGGCCCAGCATTGGAAGCAAGAGACATATTGGCCGTATTACAAGGCGATCCAAACGCACCGCAAGATTTACGTGAACGCGCTCTTATGTTGGCGGGCAGGTTATTGGAATTTTCCACTAAAGTTCCAGTAGGAAAAGGTCGGGAAATTGCAACTCATATACTTAATAGCGGTCGTGCTTGGGAAAAATTTAAAGCGATTTGTTTAGCCCAAGGTGGACTTTTTGAACCTCCCGTTGCAACCTATACCTATGCCATTACCGCTAAGACACGAGGCATTGTCACCAAAATTAATAATCGTCAACTGGCGCGTATTGCTAAATTTGCTGGCGCACCCTCTGCCAAAGCCGCTGGTGTCGANATTTTGGCACCTCTTGGTACGCTAATCGANAAAGACCAACCATTATTTATTATTCATGCTATGTCTCAAGGCGAACTAAACTACGCACTAGATTATATTGCCAAACAAGCCCCCATTGTTCGTATTGAGAGAGCAGCATGAAAACTGTGTTATTTGAATTATATAATCAGCAAAAATTGGCCGATACGATACGCGGTGCCAAACAATATATCGAAGGCGATATGATACTGCGCAATTTTCCTGACGCAGAAACTTATATTCAAATTCGCTCAGTAATAGAAGATAANAAAATCATTGTATTAGCCAGCCTAGACCAACCTAACACTAAACTAATTGATTTATTATTTACTGCCGCCACTGCCCGTGATTTGGGTGCAGTTGAAGTGGGATTAATCGCACCTTATTTGGCTTATATGCGACAAGACACGCGCTTTCATCCTGGTGAAGGCATTACTGCTCACTACTTCGCTCAAATCATCTCACAACATTTCGATTGGTTAATTACCGTAACGCCGCATTTGCACCGAGTCCATGCATTGAATGAATTATATCGTATTCCAACCAAGGTCATTGCAGCAGGAACTGCCATTTCAAGCTGGATTTCGCAACAAATTGAAAAGCCAGTCATTATTGGTCCAGACCAAGAAAGCACTCCTTGGATACAACAAATTGCCATGGATTTACAAGCGCCTTACGTCATCGCGAAAAAGACNCGCTTTGGTGACCGGCAAGTAGCCGTCACTTTACCGCCGATGGATTCTTATCGACAACATATTCCTGTCATTGTTGATGATATTATTTCGAGTGGAAAAACCATGCTTGAAACGGTTAAATTATTACAAACTAAGGGTTGTCGCACACCGGTTTGCATTGCCGTGCATGCAATTTTCGCTGGTAATGCTTATCAGGATTTATTAAATGCCGGTGTTAGTCAAATAGTGACTGTCAATACGATACCGCATCCATCCAATGTCATTGATATCAGCCCATGGCTTATTGCTGCTTTGAAAGAATAGAGAACTAAAAATGTTAAAAATTATCGCTGATGAAAACATTCCTTATGCCGCTGAATTATTTGGTAATTGGGGCACAGTCATCTCTTTGCCTGGCCGTGACATTAATGCTGAATTAGTCAAAGATGCCGATATACTGTTGGTGCGTTCAGTAACTTCGGTCAATGCTGATTTGTTAACAAAGAGTCGGCTTAAATTTGTCGGTTCAGCAACTGCTGGACTTGATCATATTGATCTTGCTTGGTTACAGCAAGCAGGAATTGCGTTCGCTGATGCCAAGGGGCTNAATGCTAATGCAGTTGCTGAATACGTAGTCAGCTGCGTCGCTTGGTTGCGACAATCAAACATTCTCTTAGCAGCAAAACCTACTGCAGCAATCATCGGGGTTGGCAATGTTGGTAAAAAGGTGGCATCACATCTTAGCTTATTAGGCTTTAAAATATTATGCAATGACCCGCCTCGCGCCACAACAGAAGCAGATTTTCCTCAAACACCGCTCACTGCATTGACTATTGCAGATTTAATTTGCTTACACACACCATTGCTCCGTCATGGTGCTCACCCTACTTACCATTTGATCGAACAAAATTTTTTATCACGACTAAAACCTGGCTCGGTGATACTTAATGCAGGACGTGGTGCTGTCGTTGATAACACTGCCATTACTGCAGCAGGCCAACATTTAAAATGGTGTTTAGACGTATGGGAGCATGAGCCCAATCTTGATTTAAAAATCCTGGAACAAACAATACTTGCGACACCACATATTGCAGGCTATACTCTGGAAGCAAAGTTGCGCGGCACTTTGTTACTTTTCGAAGCGGCCCAATCTGCTTTAAACTTATCGGTGCCTATGATTACAAAACCGTTATTGTCCGAATATCGATTAACATTAACACCCCATACTCATTCATGGGAAAGTGCGGTTTTACAAATTTATAACCCCTATCATGATACGCAATCAATGCGTCGCCAGTTGCTGGCAGCCGAGACAAATATTGCACAAAGTTTCGATGCATTACGTCGACATTACGTACGACGGCGAGAATTTGCATCAATTACATTACATGGAGTTCACTCATTGCCGAAAATTGACCAGGAAATTTTGACTCAATTAGGCATGCGTTTAGCAAGTTAATTCGTAACCACTGAGCGCCCATTTGTTTGGCTGAGTAGTTACGTTAATTCAATGATTAATGTACTCACATTAACTTGAGTACCTTTATGGACGGAGGCGTTTATCTTGGAATTATCAGCATTATTATCACGCATTCAATTTGGCTTCACCATTGGCTTTCATATTTTATTTCCCACACTCAATATTGGGCTTGCCGTGTTTCTCAGCATCATGGAGGCCATGTGGTTAAAAACACAAAAGCCAGTCTATTTAAAAATTTGTAAATTTTGGACTAAGATNTTTGCCCTTACATTCGGCATGGGTGTGGTATCGGGTATTGTAATGGCTTATGAATTGGGCACAAACTTTGGCCGTTTCATTAATG
The DNA here is from genome assembly GCA_013414725.1 of Coxiellaceae bacterium. GTDB lineage: Bacteria > Pseudomonadota > Gammaproteobacteria. Next base: position 557,972 of record CP058706.1, read on the forward strand.
CCATTGGCGGAATACTAGGCCCTCTTTTTGGCTACGAAGTATTAAGCGCTTTCTTTTTGGAGGCTGGATTTTTAGGTGTAATGTTGTTTGGTTGGCAACGAGTCGGGCCCAAATTACATTACGCAGCCACCTTATTGGTCACAGTGGGCACAATTATTTCTGCGTTTTGGATTATGTCTGCCAATTCTTGGATGCAAACACCTGCCGGCTACGAAATTATCAACGACAAATACTTAGTAACAAGTTGGTGGCAGGCAATCATCAACCCCTCATTTTTGCCTCGCTTTACTCACATGCTGCTAGCATCATTACTGAGTGCAAGTTTTGTGATTGCCGGTGTTAGCGCTTGGTTCTTATTGAAACGACGTTTCGTCGAATATGCGAAACCTTGTCTCTCTTTGGCTTTATACGGTGCGCTTATTTTAACTCCATTACAAATNTTGGATGGGGATGTCGTTGGCCTAAAGGTGTATGCTCACCAGCCCCTAAAAACAGCGGCTATGGAAGGCAACTGGAATACGATGGCGGGAGCACCCTTGATTTTATTTGCCGTGCCCGATCAAGAGCAAGCCCGCAACTTATATGAATTTTCAATTCCCTATGGCGCCAGCTTGTTAAATACCCACGATATGAAAGGCGTATTAGTTGGCCTTAACTCTGCGCCTCGCAGTGACTGGCCACCTGTAGCACCCGTATTTTATGGTTTCCGTGTTATGGTAGGAATCGGCGTATTATTTTTACTAGTTGCATTTTATGGTTTGTGGGCTCGCTTACGCGGGACATTATATACTAGCAAAATACTACACTTTTTATGTATTTTAGTGAGCCCGCTAGGATTTTTGGCCACTATTGCCGGTTGGATAACAGCCGAGTCAGGACGTCAACCTTGGATCATTTACCAATTAATGCGGACCCATGATGGTGCTTCACTAGTGCCCGCCTCGCAAGTCATGATCTCATTAATTTTGTTCGTTCTAATCTATTTCACTATTTTNTATTTTTATCTCTATTACCTGTTTAAATTCATCCGCAAAGGGCCCTCAGAATTAGAAGAATTGCCAATGACGGCGGCTTATTTAATTAACCCTAAACCAGAGGAAAATTCTAAATGAATGAAACATTAATCATTATTTGGGGGAATCGTTGCATTTGCCGTTATTATGTATGTGGTATTAGACGGCTTCGATCTCGGAATTGGTATTTTATTTCCTTGGGTATCTGGCAAAGAACATCGTGACATCATGATGAACAGTGTTGCACCTGTATGGGATGGGAATGAAACCTGGATGGTATTTGGTGCTGCCGCGTTATACGGTGCTTTTCCTTTAGCTTACAGTACATTATTGCCCGTCTTGTATTTACCTCTGATGATTATGTTAAGTGCCTTGATCTTCCGTGGAGTTGCTTTTGAATTTCGCTTCAAAGCCCATCGCAGCCGNTTTTTATGGGACATTGCTTTTAGCGCTGGCTCAGGGCTCGCCGCATTCTGCCAAGGCCTCTTGGTCGGTACTTTTGTGCACGGTTATGTAAGTGTCTCCAATGGACTAGGATATAAAGTTGTTTGGTTCACTCCTTTTAGTATCATGACCGGCATTGCAGTGGTATTTGGATATGCTTTACTTGGTGCCACTTGGCTGATTATGAGGACTGAGGGTGAATTACAACGTAATATGTATCATGCGGCCAAGATATTATTAGTCTGTATCACTGCTTTTATTATCTTAGTTAGCTTATGGACACCGTTCGTAGACGCCGACATTATGCAACGTTGGTTTCAACTCCCCAATTTCTTTTATCTCTTGCCATTGCCCATATTAACGGCTTTTACCGTGCTGTATGCTGCGTACAGTTTGCATCGGCGCTATGAGACTGCACCATTTGTAATGAGCGTATTATTATTTGTTTTTTCTTATATCGGATTTTGTATCAGTATTTGGCCTTACATCATTCCTCGGACCACCACCATTTGGCAAGCCGCAAGCGACAGTAAATCACTTGCATTTCTATTGATAGGGGCCGCAATTTTGTTGCCAATATTAATTGGCTACAGTATCTATTCCTATTACGTGTTCAAAGGCAAAGTCCGGGCCGAAGAAGGTTATCACTAATGAAAAAAACAGTGGTTATGGTTTATTACCATTTATATCATTTCTGTGGCTGTTGTCGCGGGTGTTGCGTATTTTCTAAGATGGTTAATTCACCTGTAAAATATTACAGCATCCCATGATTCACCACACTCACAACGTTACAATATTGACATTTTTGGGGCCGTTTCCACGTTTTTTAACAAATATTCCTCCTGCGAACAATACCAATTATATGACTGTGGAAAACATTTATTGAGACTTGCCAATATTTCTGATTCGGGAAGGGCCTCATCATCCAATACTACTTTGATTGGAAATTCAAAAACAAATAAGTAAAATATTCGCCTATTCTTTTATCGTCGACATAAGCTTCTTTAATATTATTAATATTCTCTTGTAAGAACATGTCCGTGAAAGTGGCAGCTGGCGGCATGTTTTTTAAATCTGTAGAAATGGCTTTTTAAATTCCTCTAATTCTCTACTGGAAATATAAAACTTAAATAGTTTAAATGATTTCACATCAACCAGGTGCCCTGTTTCGTGGGCCAAGTTTTTAATCATTTTTTCCTTGCTCAAACCGGACAGAATATGAATATCATCACTTAACACTCCTTCACAAAAATATTGCTTCGAATCATAAGCTTTCGTTTTATTACGAATAGCGGGTGCAGGGCTAACAAAGATATTAAAGTCCGTATTAATTTCAAATTCCCGCTTAAGATAATTCATTGCCAAATTCCAAAAGCGCCCAGCAGCCGTTTGTGGTGCAACTTCCATCAGCCATGCAATGGCTGCCGCCATGTTTTGGCGATCTGATATTTTTTACATAGCACTTAATCCCATATTTTTGGAAAATCTCTGTTAAAAAATGAGGGCATCATTAAACAACCGGCTTTTACACCTTAAATAAAGCGGCGTTCCTTGATAGCGCAACTGTATATTTCGATTAGTGACATAATCTCTTTCAAATTCAATAGAAGACAAGCGAGGCGACAGCTTCTTAGAATACTTTTTAATAATATTAACCGCTCTATCATCTCCCAAAGCAATAGCTAATTGATAAGCTGATAGCCATGTTTCTCTAGTTTGTAAATAGATTGGAATAAACTCATCAGCCTCCGGCTGCAAATTTGGGTCGGCTTCAAACTGTAACAATAATGCTAATCTGGTGTATAGCTTCGCCGACACTAAATGACATAATAAAGGTTGAGCAGCCCTATTACATAAGCTTGAATGAGAACGTACATTGACATCCGCACCTTTTTTATTAAATCTATGATAATCACATCAGCGACCAGAGGATGTAATGATGCGGTCACCAAAGCAGTGACGCCACGCATGTCAGATTTATCGACATATTTAGTTTTCTCAATAAAAGCCTCAATCAATACAGAAAGGCATTGATCGTCTTGAGGCGGTAAATATTCTCTAAAACAAGCTGACAATATAGGAATGCGATTACAAGAACCTTTGTCTAGGTCACACTCCAAGGCCAATAAAGGATCAATGATTTCTTTTTCCATATTAGTTGCATGGTTTGATAAACTTTATATTGCGCAAAATTGCTAGCTCTATTTTTTTCATAAAGACGCAGTAGATATTCAATACTTAAAGATAAAAAAGTAAAACTTATATTGCAGGGTTCTCCTACCACAACCACCTCTAAATCCAAGATTTCAAGCGGTAATAAAACCATTATCTTCTTGACAACTTGGAGATAGGTATCAAAATCTTGCCATTTTGGAAATTCCTCAGCAGGATAATAAGCAAGATGATCTAATAATAATTTTCGGATAGGGATATTTTTATTAACTTCTTCAAAGCCGGCTGTCTTTTCATATTCAACAAGGCTTTTTATAAACTCTGGGTTTTTTCTGCATCAGCTAATAATGACAAAAATGCATGGTCTTCAACCAAGTTGACTCGATGCGGAAAGCTGGCTTTTAATTTTAAATACTGTTTAATCGGCTCAAACATAGTCATTCCTGTAATGTTCCTATTGAAGGCATTATAGTTATAAAAAATTAATTTAAAATTAAGAAAGCGTCATTGCGAGGGGATATGTCTCCATGAATTTTTATGTAATTGTTTGATTAACTACCTATGCTATGGTTCATCTTGCATAAAAATTCATCGGTTTCTCTATTTAATGAATTCAGCAATATAACGGTCAATCAATTCAGGCCTCTCATGTATTAGCCAATGAGAACCCTCAGCCACTCGTTTAATCGTTAAATTGGGCACGAATGCCTCTAATCCATTAAGATTGCCTGTTAATAACGCTGTATCGCGTTCCCNCCAAATGACCAACGTTGGGACATTGACTGTCAACTTGGTGGGATCACAACNCAAACATAGTGACAAGCGCTTTTCTGAAGTGATGTCTTCATTGGTAAGAATAGAAGGCCCTACCCGACCAGCACGATAGTAATTCAATCCCCCAGTAAGCGCCCCTGGTTGTGACCAAGCCTGAATATAATAAGCCTTATCTTCTGCAGTAAATAGGTCATTCTGTGTCAGTTCTTTAAACACCTGTTGGAATAGTACCTGATAAGTATTAGCAGAAAGAATTTGCTCTGCTTCTGGACTTCTGAACATCGTGGTGTATTGGCTCGCTTTCTGTTGTGCCGAGTTTGAATTTAATTCACGCACAAAGATAGCGGGATGTGGCGCATTGATGATGATTAATTTCTGTAGATACTCGGGATGAACCATTGCAAAGTTCCATGCCACAATCCCACCCCAATCATGTCCCACTAAAATAAACTTTTTATATCCTAAATGTTCAACCAACAAACGGACGTCTTCGATTAAATAGGGCATTTGATATTGTGCAATGTCATCTGGCTTAGAAGACAAATTATAACCACGCATATCAGGTGCCACCGCCAAATGATGCTTACTAAACTCTAGCAACTGGTGTTTCCATTCATACCAAAATTCTGGAAAACCATGCAAAAATACTATTAATTCCCCTTGACCAGCAGCAACGTAATGCAAACGAATTTTATTGACTTCAGCGTAGTAATGGTTCCACATGTTTCTTCTCTTTTAAGATTTAGCGATCTTGTCCATAAAATCTGACAATAAGGGATAACGTTCTGTTGCCTAGACTAAAATTTTATTACAAAAATTATCATCTACTCCTCTTAAATGCACAATATTAACTTGTTACAGGACATCATTTTCTTCAATCAATGCCATTATTGTAACATTCAGATAAAGCCATTTTGCATTGAAGTGGCCAGCATGGCCCATTCTAGAAAGTTACCTGATCACAGACTTGACAGTGCTTCATTCATCCACAATCCATGATATACTGTCAGGCTGACATTTTCACGAAGGAACGTGAGTTATGCAAATGGTTATCGCTGGAGGCACGGGATTTATCGGCCAGGCGTTAGTGCAACGNCTTTTAGCGTTGGGGCATCATTGCGTCGTGATTGGACGTCATGGTGAAAAAATCAAACAAATCTTCGGTAATCAAGTGATTGGATTGTCTTGGGACGGTCTCGCCACTCAAGCCAGTCAAATTTTACAACAAGCTCATTTAATCATTAATCTTGCAGGCGCCAATATCGGTGACCACCGCTGGACACGAAAGCGGCGCAAAGAAATTTTGAATAGCCGTATCATTCCAACCCAAACCTTAGCACAGTATTGCGCTGCTTTGGGCAAGCATTCGCCTCCTCTGTTTAATGCCAGCGCCATCGGTGTCTATGGATTGCAAGCTCGCAGCCANGGGGAATTGCCACAACCATTGACTGAGCAATTCCCAATAAATTTCCAACAGTATCCTGATTTTTTATCTCAAGTTGGCCGCCAATGGGAATCGGCAACTCAAGCCGCTGAACAAGCGGGAGTGCGTGTGGTCAAAATGCGCTTTGGTGTAGTGCTAGGAAAACCCGGAGGAATATTGGCCAAATTAAAACGGCCTTATTCATTGGGACTTGCCGGCCCACTGGGTGACGGACAGCAACCATTTTCATGGATTGCTTTGCCTGACTTGCTCGCTGCCATTGAATTCCTTTTCAATAAGCCAGACATCACCGGAGCAGTCAATCTGGTTGCCCCTCAATGCGTGACACAACAACAATTTGCTGCCGCCTATGCTGCTGTTTTGCATCGTCCTAGTTTTGTCCGCACCCCAGCGCTAGCAATTAAACTATTATACGGTCAAATGGGGGATGAATTACTGCTGAACGGGCAACATGTAGTACCACAACGTTTAACTCAAGCTGGTTTTATTTTTGCATGTCCAGAATTGAAAGCTGCTTTGCAGACCGTTTGGAATTCGGTTTAAAATATAACCTAACAGTAAAATGGAGATTTGTTTGGTGAATCAAACTGCATACAGGGTGGAACACGAAAATTCTGCTAGCGCAGACATCGGTGTTTTACTTGTCAATTTAGGCACTCCCATGCAACCTACTTTTAAAAGTGTTTGGCGTTATTTGGCTGAATTTCTATCAGATCCGCGCGTGGTCGAATTACCACGGCCNTTTTGGTTGCCAATCTTGTATGGCTTTGTGTTGCCATTGCGGTCAGGTGCCTCTGCCAAAGCTTATCGTAAAATTTGGCAGCCTGAAGGCTCCCCGTTATTAGTTTATTCACAAAAAATTGCGGATGGCCTAAATACAATTCTGCAACAACAGACGGGCTTGTCAATCATCGTGACTCTAGGCATGCGCTATGGNCGCTCTAGTATTGCCAACGCACTAGAAATTTTACGCAAGGCACGAATCCGCAAACTCGTAATCTTACCCCTTTATCCACAATATTCCGCCGCGACAACCGCATCCACTTTTGATGCTGTCAGTGCCACACTTAAAACCTGGCGTGTCATTCCCGAATTGATTTCTATTGCTGATTACGCCACCGAACCTGCATACATCACGGTCATTGCTAATAGCATCAAACACTATTGGCAAAAGAATGGTTCTGCACGCAAACTTTTGTTCTCATTCCATGGCTTGCCCAAACGCAGTATTGCTCAAGGTGATCCTTACTACTTTGCCTGTCATCAAACCGCGCAATTAGTTGCAAAAGAATTACAGCTCGCTAAAGACGTCTGGCAAGTCGTATTTCAATCACGTTTCGGCCGAGAAGAATGGCTGCAACCCTACTGCGACCGCACGTTGATTAATCTGGCCAAAGAAGACTGCAAAAACGTTGATATAATCTGCCCGGGTTTTGCCGCTGATTGCCTGGAAACATTGGAAGAAATAAGGATACGTAATCAAGAGGTGTTTAAAGAGGCCGGTGGCATGGAGTTAAATTATATTCCTGCTCTCAATGACACACCTGAGCACTTATATGCCTTGGCCAATATTATTTTGGCACGTTTATGCTTAGAAGATGAAACCCCGTAGTTTTTTGGTGAAAATGTCGTAGGACAATGGATATAGATTGAACAAAAAATGGGGGTGTTATATGGCAAAACTACTACTGATTGCTGCGCTTTTTCCCTGTTGTTTGCTTTTGAATGGTTGTGGTGCATTGCTTGTCAGTGGCGGTGCAGTCAGTGGTTACTTCCTCATGAAACACCACAATAACAGCAATAATTATGCCGACGATACATTGATTACCAGCAAAGTGAAAACCAAATTGCTCAAGAATAAACAGCTACAACCTTACCACATCAGCGTAGAAACCAATCAAGGAATTGTGACATTGACAGGCAGTTTACCCAATAATCAATTGCGACAAGAGGCAATTACGATTGCGGAGAAAACTAAAGGCGTTAAACGTGTTAATGCAAACAATTTAACCATATATATGTAAAACGTACGCATAATCTGAGAGAACTAATTCGTTGTATACTCAAAACGGATGAAATATGTTCTCATGTCCCATTTGCCGCAAAAATTAAGTATCAGTTAAGCAAAACATCACAACTTTGGCTGGTTTTACAAATCATTTGCAGCATTGAATTACATTAAAGTGAATATATATTGCACAAATCTATTGTTTTTATTACTATTGCGTTACTGTCACGTACTATCTACAGGATGTGACATTTTCATGTTAACTAGGAGAGAATCATGGCCAAAATGAAAAACCCATTATCAAAAGTTAAAAAGCTCCAAGCAGAGCTTTCTAAATTCAAAAGCAAAGCAAAAACTCAATGCAGAACTACAACTCTTAAATAAAGACCTCAAAAAGAAATTAGCGAGTGAGGCCTCTGCTTTCAAAAACAACTTGGCAGACACCATTGAGGCTGCTGAAGACGCGCTCCGTCTAGCGCTCAAAAAAGGCAAAGAAATCTTGGCTGAGAACAACAAAAACCTGCTAAAAATGCCAAAACTGCTACCAAACGTGGCCGCAAACCTAAAAGCAGCTACCCGTAAAAGCACCGGTCGTGGCCGCCCTGCAAAACGCGCTGCCAGCACTAGTGGCAAACGTCGTGGCCGTCCACCAAAATCCATGCAACAACCTGCTTTCATGGACAACTCTTTCAACATGTTGTCTGAAGAGTTGATGCAGTCCGAAGAGTAGTCTCTAATAGCATAGAGAGGCGGGCGTGTCCCGCCTCTCACTATCGTTAACACAATGTCCTTACAACAAAGGCCTTTGAATCTCACCGTGGTGGCTCTTTTTCTCTTTAATAGAAATTACACCGAACTTTTCCAGTTCTTCTTCTGTTTTTGCTAACTCAATCATTACCGCATTCCATTTTTGGAAAATGGTTGAGAAACCAACCTGCTCAAGAAGCAGTGTGGGAGCCTGAGCATGGGATGAAAATAACCATTCTTTTAATTCGCCAATCAAACTGAACATCTTTATTTTATTTTCATAAATATAAGCTTCTATTAATTCAATCATTGCTCTAATGATAATCTGAGAAAACAGCTCTTGGTCAGTAAGACAAAGTACCTCAGGAGTTAAAAGCAATAAAGCTGATAGCTGTAACTTTACAAATTTATTATAGCTAACTCCTTGTTGTTTAACCTCTTTGCTTGAATGAGGCCCAAGCAATGGTTTGCCGAATAATTTGGAGAGTTGTATTTTCTTGACATGAGGCTTTCTAGCATCACATAACTGAGACATATCATAAACATTGGGGGCAATGTGAAGAGAATAAAACTGCAAGCTAATGCAGTCAAGCGCATATCTCCTTTTAAGTGGGCGGAAATTATTTCACTCAAAAGCTGATCACTACTAGGCTTATTGAAAAATATTATCTTTGCCTATTCTATAGACAACTCGTGGTATATTTAATAAATTCTCTTTTATTTTTATAAAAAATATCATGCCCAAAATGAAAACCTAAATTTATGCTGGCCACCATGAATGCCCATTCAATGCTATCTTGGTATCGATGATGAATCTTAGAAAAATCCGACTCTTTTGCCCATACTAGGGCCTGATACAAGTTAAAAGAATAAAATGAACTATATCTTGAACTGGAAAAATCAATCAATCGATGAAAATGCGCTTGATCATAAAACCATTTATCCAAGGATTTTCCTGTCACTTTAAAAATAGTGATTAATGCTTTGGTCTTCTCTAATCGAGATGCATTGCTCTCACAGATAGCAATCATACATTGCTGCATGATGCCTAATACCTGTTCTTTTATTTTTTCTTCCTTATTAGAAAGGCCTTCCTTCCTTATTCTTGACCAAACTGCAGCGTTATTAACAAAATCGGCTCTTATTGTTACTTGCCTTTCTAAGCGAGCAATATAAATTTGGTATAAATACTCCGATAATGCAGCGTTGTTGTTATGAAGCCGCATTAATTCATCACCGATCCTTGTTAGGATGGAGAGTGACAAGTGATTTTTTTGATAAAAACTATCATTATGCATAAGTAATAAAGTGGGAGACAATGTGGCATTAAATGCAGCCTTCAATTCGGCTTCACAATGCCGCCGCATTTTGTCAAAATCACTTGAGAAATAAAGATCAGGTGCCTCTAAACAATCCCTGTACAGATGATAAAGCGCCAATTCACCGGCATAATGCTGAGATCTATTGCCTTTCTGATACTGATCATAAACAACGAAAAAAGCGTAAATTAATTGTCTATGTTGATATGGATCATAAACAGGATCCAACAATAAATCTAAAACCAAGCGCCTAACAATCGCAACCGGGACTGACCGTCTATTTTCTTTATAAACTGGATAACTACCATCAATTGTATCGTTGCTAAAGACAGCTTTAGTGGGTTTAATAATTTCATCTGGATCTCTACGGAATTTGACAAATAATTGTTGCAAAAAAACCATCAACTTTTTGTCCAAAGACTCTGCTCGATTGGTTCCCACAAAATCTAATAAAAATTTCTGCCTGGCCTGCTGTAATTCAGGGGTTGAATTAAAAAACCAATCGCGAGTAAATTGAAGTGGCAAATTGCCATAAGTTGCGGTATTGAGCCCCGTTCTGAGTACAGCATTGTTTTCCCATTGTTTATCTATTGTCCATAATCGTCCTTGAATATCCATAACTTCTAACTGAGCACCTTGCGCTATCAAACGATTAAAAATTGCCTTTTGTGAATGCATTATTGTGATACATAGCGGTGTTAGACCTCGATGGTCTCTCGCCATCATTAAATTTGGGTATTTTTCGATTAAAAAATCAGCTATTCTAGTTTGGCCATGAGAAATGGCTAAATGTATTGTAAACGCCCCTGCATCATCAGGACAATCTAAATCAGCACCCGCTTTCAATAAGGCCTTGAATACGGCAAAATGGCCATAAATAGCTGCTTTATGCAGTGGTGTATGGCCATCAATGTCCTTGACATTTAAAGCTTTCTTATTATGTTCGGAGAAAATCTTCACCAATTCAACATCGTCCATTTCTACAACCAGGTGCAATGGTGTTCTACCTTTGCTATCTTGAATGTCTACTGCAGCACCCACGTTCAAAAAGAAAGAGATCATCCATTTATTTTTAGACAACACCGATATATGTAATGAGGCATGTCCTTGTTCATTCACAGTATTTATATTTTCATGTTTGACAACCAAGAGTGACACCATGTCTTTATCATCTCTCCATATCGCTTGATGCAAAGGAATATTTTTCACTGGGCTGTCATTGACATTAGAAGGGCCTTGCTCAATTTCGACATCAGATTGTTCAAACTTATGATCTAGTAATAAAATGACCATAGACAATTGATTGTTTATAACAGCAATGGAAGTTGGTGTATTACTGCTATTATTAACAATCTCCTTATTTGCTCCTGTTCCCAATAGTAATTTGCCAATCAACTCTGTACCACGGCTAGCGGTAATATGCAGCGGAGTATCACCATTATTATTACGTGAATTGACACTTATTTTTTTGATAGACCAAGAAAGATGGTTTGTAATGCCGCATACAATGTGGCAGCATAATTCTTTTGAAATCCACCAACTTTATCACCTAGTACTAACAGTTTCTGGATCTTTTGTGCACTTATTTCAGGTTGTTGTTTGAGTTGGCCCTTTGATGTTGTTTCAGATTTGTAAAGAGCCACTATTTGATCGAACATTGAAAAATAATGGAAAACATTATTTCTTTGATTATCAATCACGGAAAGATCGGCTCCTTTTGCTAGCAATTTTTGTAAAGTCACTGTAGCAAGGCTAGCGGCAGAATAATGCAAACAAGTATTGCCTGCTCCATTTACCGCATTCACCGCAGCCCCATTTTTTATCAAACGATCAATAACAGCTTCACAACGTTGACTGTATAAAAATGCCGGCCCTGGAGCGCTTGATAATTCAGCTTCAGAATCTCGAAATAAAGCAAAAATATGCAGCGGAGAATTGCCAAAGATATCACGTGCATTAACATCAGCGCCATAAAAATCAAAATATCCAGCATAGCAAGCAAGGTTTCCGTGCAGTCCGTCTGCAAAGCTATATGCAATGGAGTGCAACCGTAAATATCAATGATATTTACGTCAATCAGTTTTTTGCAATAAGAAATGCATCACATTAACTGCCCCGTGTTCAGCGCATTGGTGCAACCAATTCGTATGGCCGGGAATGGTCCACAATGGGCAATTAATATTTTTGCCATTAATAACTCAAATAACCCTAAAAAATACTTAATGGCCCAATCAATGGCCGTTTCCTTTGCATGATTCAGTTTTAAAACTTCTATATTTCGATCTAATAGAAATTCAACCACCTTAAGACAGTGACATTGCACGGCATAATGCAGATAAGTATTGCCTTTACTATCGACATAAAATAAATTAATGTCCCCTGATACAAAAATTTCGACAAAATCAGCTCCCGCAATAATGGCACGATGAAACACTGTTTCTCCGTTGCCGTTGGGTAAATTACATGAAGCACCATGATGGACACATTTTTCAACCATGGCAACTATGCCCTGGTATTCTTCAGGTGAATTTGGCAGGCAATCAATCAAACGATGTAAAATAGTGTCTTGGTTCCAGTCAGAGCCATGCCCGTATTGTAAATTTAGATTGGCATTCTTTTGTATTAATAAATCCAAAATGAGAAGCCCTTTTGCATCAATGCGTTTGCCATCAAAAGTTTCACATAAAGCAGAAAGATTTGTTTTATCACACCTGTTTACATCCACATTTTGCTTTAGCAATTCTCGCACTAAAATCTCACTTCTTGCTTTGACAGCATAAAAATACCTGTCTTACCTTTGTTATCTTGCAAATTGACTTCAGCATTATGTTGAAGTAACAACGCAACGGCAGCAATGGCCTCCATTTGAACAGCTCTATGAAATAACTGACCAATTTTTGGTTTTTTACTTAAAACCACTTCGAGGATTGGAATGTGCTGTATTTCCAAGGCTAAAGATAATGCATTATCTCCATTAGCATCTATAGCATTTACATCTGCTTGTGCTGCAATAAGTAATTGCGTCATCGCCAAATTTTTATCAAGAATAGTCCAATGCAGGGGCGATCGTTTATTAATGTCTGTTTGGTTAATATTAGCACCTTGATGCAACAAAAACTGAACTATCGCAGGATGTCGCCTCATCACATAATGATGCAATAATGTCTGTTGCTCTTCATTAATCACTTCATTAACATGGATGCATTGTTTTTGTAAAAGAAACAACAAAAGACTGTGATAACCATCATACAACATCAGCTTAAGTAACAAGTCCAAATTGTGCTTTATCAATGAAGATGGTAGCGAACGAAAAAGTCGAACCGATGATAAAAAACTAGACTATGCCATAAATTTTGTTTTTGATCAGGATTTAACTTTTCATATCCAATCAAAAGCAAGTTTCTAAGCATCCTTAGATTTGAAAATTTAGCAACGTGCGCCCACCATGAATTTTGGAGATTATCAGGTATATTTTGACCTACTAACAACAGATCAATTCCTAATGTAGGTTTAGTATATGGCTCATATTTGAGAAATAGATCAAATAAATTGCCATCCTTTTTTGTAAACTATACGTCAATAATTCTAGAATCTCTCTTTTCACTTTTTCTAATAAAAAATCAATTAACTGATAATTAATCCAAGGACTGGTCATAGCCACTTGTAAAGGAGTTCGGTTTTGCATCAATAGCTTCTGTTCCATGGCCCATCTCTTGCAGTAATTTTGCAGCCATTAAATTGCCAATCGCTGCTGCGTGATGCAGATTTATAAGGTCAACTGAATTAAAATTAATATCTATTATATTTTGATAAAAATAAAGCAAGACAGACTGCATGATTGCCACACGGACTTTATTTATCCCCATAGAAACAATAATCTGACAAATTAAATCCAATGGCGTTTGCTGTTTACTATCTTGAACAATTGCTGGTCTTGATTGCAAAATAATCCCTAATAAATCAAGGTTATCTTTCATCACCGCATAATGGAAAGCTGTTTGCCCCATTGAGTCTATTGCATCGACATCAAGGTTATTGGCCAAAAGAAATTGACATAACTCATTATTTTTGAATCAACAGCCACATGCAATGCTGTCAAGCCATTAATAAATCGAGTATTAATGCTCACTCCTTTTGCAAACAAGCCATTGCTTCTTTTTCTTGTCCTTGTCTTACGGCCTCAAAAAGCCTGAGCGCTGTGATAGCCAGCAATTCTATTACGTGCAAAATAATTAGTTGCCAGATATTTACTTTTTAAAATCTCTTGAGTGACAGGGCTTTTATCAGATTTTTCTAACCATTGAATCATCGCTTCACGTTCATAAGTATGGCCATCTTTGGCCAACACCGGATCTACCATCACTTGTTTGGTAATAGGACATCTATAATCTTCTGCCACAATAAATACATGTGCATGCCCATAATCGCGATATTGCTGAATCGCTTTTTTAGCAAAAGATTAGGCACAAGCCCTTTATTGGCCAATGGCAAATTAGTCTGTGGGCTTCGGTTATTGCTTTTCAACCACTGCGTGATATCACTATTATCATAAGTATAACCATCACAAGTTGTGACTGGATCTTTCATTATATCCCTGCTAATCGGGCATTCCAGATCATTTTCTAATAAATCCTTAGTATTATCGTTATTATTCAAAGTAAACATAATTCTCCCATCTTAAAAATTGAGCGATTTAAATTCATTTAGATAAATAGACAAACCTAATCAAAGAATTGTTGTAAGTCTTCAAGGATACAGAGGTTTGATACATCAACAAGCTTTCTTCGATTAATTTCCAATCAACATTGCCATGGCATTAGTAATAATAACTTGCCTAAGTACCACATAAAATATCAGAGCCATCAATATCTTATATTAACATGGCAACGACCCAAAGAACTCTTTGCTTTTTCTAGCAAGAAAATTTACAGAAATCTTTCATTTTATCATTAGAATCTAGTAAGATTATCTTTGGTTAGTAAAGCTTAAAGTTTTATTTTTTTACAAAAAATAGAATAATCAATCAAATTTGTTTAGACAGGTACCAAATAAAAACGAGGAGAGCTCTTACATGCACATTTCAAACAATAATAATTTTCCAGTTCTAAACGGAGCAATGAAAGAAATAATTATTGGGGCCATCAAGAGCGAACTTGATGATATTATCAAACCTTGATTGATGATCCATTAAAAGCGATAGATGCATTGAATGCCGTTAAGAGTGAAGCCGTATCAAATACGGACATTGCTTATTTTGAGAGTAAAGGTATTTGGGACAGCATTCTCAACATTCGAAATATTTTGGCGCATAATTGCCCTCAAAACCGTAACCGCGGTGATCATAATGCTTTTGGTATGATTATTTAAAAGGCGGCGAGGCAAAGACGCCTGCAGAAAAAATAGGTCGTGAAACAGGTGTATTTGGAGGCCTTGTCTACTTCTTTACTAATGGCTTTGGAAGTAAGGTCTTAACTGAACCGCAAGGTTTGTTGAGTTTAACTGCTAGAAGTAATTCCATTTCTAAACCAGAAGTGGTTGCATTTATTCATGAATTGATTGATGCGACAATTAAACAATTTCAATCAATCCCTGAGGAATTAAAAACATTTATCTCCCAAAATGTTGTTCAAGTCCGTAATTTTTGTCTAGATCAGATATTACTTTAGAACAACTTAATCAAATCGGCATAGATGGATTAAGAAAGCTACTCCCTCATCCTCTGCCCGTGTACCGTCTGACGCAAAAAGTTTATATTCCCCTGCTTAAACTCATTCATTTTGATGAAGAGACGCGGCAAGCCTTAATTCAGTATTCAAGTGACATTGCCAAATTAGTTGAAGAGGATCATGTATCATGGACTGAGCTTCTTGATCTGTCACCTAGCGCAGTAAATGCAATAAAAAACGCTTCAAACCAAGTGAAAAATCTTTCCAAGCATTGCTTGATACTTTACAGACAATTAAACGGGAAAACCATCGATTAATAGCAGATAATCCTGTCACAAGCCTGCGTAGATTAGAAATTAATAAATTAAATCCATCTGAAAAAGATGCACCCCAGGAAATCAATAATAATCAGGTCGATAGTAATACGAGCTTAGATTATATGGAATTACAAGCATTACTAGAGCTGCAAAGTCATGGATTAACAGCTAAGGATTTACAAGCATTTAAACGCTTAATTTTTACTCAAAACCACAAATTAGCTTTAACATATCTTATTTGTCATGATCGGTTAAAACCCATGGCGGCGATAGACATTCTCAATACTGCTTCCCCAAATGAAATACAAGAACTTGCTGAAAAACATTTACAGACTCAAATCGAAAATAACCAACAACCAAACGATAGCAATAGCAATAATAATAACTTAGGTGGATTATCCAGCGCAGTGAATTCTATGGATATGGATTTTGTCCCAGAACTTAATACGAATTCGACCTCTCCTGGAAGTGATCAACCTATTAGTTTATTAGATCTGGAAACCGCTCTTGAATCTTTATTAAATCTTCCTGGTCATCCGGCGATTGAAGAGCCAGATGAAGATATTTCTACAGTAGAAAGCGATACAGTATCGCTCTCTGATCTTGTGATTGAGGAACCATTTCCTTCGAAGTAACATCAGCTAATCTTGATCAACAAGCGCCTAACCATGAAGTAGTACTAGATGAGGAAATCATACATAGTAATAACTTATTAGACCCTCCTTCTGTTGATCCAATAATTGAAGAGCCAGATGACAATATTTCTACGGCAGAAAGCGATACTATATCGCTTTCTGATCTTGTGATTGAGGGAACCATTTCCTTCAGTAACATCAGTTAATCCTGGTCAACCAGCGCCGAACCATGAAATGACACTGGATGAAGAGACAATAACAAACGAAGATGCCTTTGTTTTCCAGCACTTGATTTAGCGAATACTTCTGAAGAATTCCAAGATCATGTGCGGAATAACCAAGAACATTTTAATAAACTTAACTGGTCAGCTAAACAGACACTATTGGCCTTGTTTCCTAATGGAATGCGCATCGATCATTTTTAATTAACTCGATTGACGCTGAGTTACAAGACAGCAATATAGAAATTGATCCGTTTTATGAAAATGAGCGTTATGGCGTTGTTCACAAGGACATGGTCATCGACTTTGTCAACGATTCACCCACCCTCCGAGGCTTTTTCGGTATCCCTTGTAAAATGTCCATTAGCGATGCCTTATCTAAAGTACGAGGCTTGAATAATGAACAAATAATTGCACTTAAAACCCTCTATCGCTATGGCTTAAGAAGCGGAGATTTGCGTCAACTTTCTTCTTCTATTTTTAATTCAGAGCATACAGAAATGTTGAATGACTTAATTCTAAGCCAAGGTTTAACTGCAAAAGAAGCTATGGCAGAAATTGTGAATACAAGCATGGTATTTCCTTTTATTTTTAAAATCCCTGAAAATGTATTGTTAAAATACTTAACAAACCAACACAACTTATCTGAGCAAGACGCTTTAAACGAGATTAATGGTTTAAATAGTGCTGAAAGATCAATCCTTATGGCACTTTATAAAAACGGCCTAAGAAAAACACATCTAAAAAGTCCCATTTTTTATATGGAAAATTCCTTATTATAATCAAAAATTGACGACGCTAATTGTCGAGCAAAATTTAACACCAGATCAAGCTGTTCAACAAATTTATGAAGAAGCCGAACCATCATTTACTTATTTTACTACCAACTTCGTTGTTCTATGGAATGATATTGGTGTGAATATGCTAGCATATCTTTTTCCCTATGGAATATTTTCAAATAATCACATCCAACAGATAATCAACAACAGTTCAACTATTAAAAATAACAAGTATGCCTATGTTGTATTATATTTAGTTATGCAACTTGGAGTTTCAATCGACGAAGCTTTGACAGAAGTTATTGACCTGGATGTCAATAAATTGAAAATATTATGGCACTTTTATGCGGATGGGTTAAGACGAGAACATTTAATGAAATTTGACCCTGATTTTACTGATTCACACTTCATGTTGCTGCAATTTTTCTTCGCCAGCAATGCTTTTCTGTAGATAAAGCTGTCAAAGAAGTCACTGGATTTCCTTCCTTTATTGCCGATATTCTCTTGAAGCTTTATGATTATGGTGTTAGAAGGCATCATTTTGAAAAATTTCCTAACTATAAACAAACAATATATGATCCAGAGTCCTTTCAAAAAACACACCAAGACACACTATTTGATTTAGTCATTGAACATGAACTAAACATTAATAATGCCCTGAATGAAATAGTTAACTTAGATGGAAATAAAGTTGCCTTATTGAGGCTACTATATGCTCATGGCTTGAGAAGACAACACTTAGATAAATTTATCACGCCTTTCAGCTCTGATCATTTCGAAGCATTAGTTTACTTAATTGATACGAATAACTTAAATCCTGAAACAGCTGTGGCGGAAATCAATGGAATTGAAGACCATGCTGCACTGAAATGCATAGCGAAGCTTTATTCTAGAAACTTCACAAGAAGACACATTGTTGCATTAAATTCAAATGGCAGCAATATTTACGAGAATGGAAATATTATTTTCAATTTAGTCAATGAATGTGGCCTTTCAGGCGATGAAATCGTTAGCGAAATTCAAGGGCTTTGCATGAACCGGCAAAAAGCCCTGGTTAATCTTTATCACCAAGGGCTTAGAGGAGAGCACTTGAGAAAATGTCTGATTAAAAATTTCACCAAAGATCATCTTAATAAATTGATTTATTTGATGCGCGATAAATATTTTTCACCTGAAAAAGCAGTTCAACGAATGAATACGCTTTACACTTTTTCTGGATTTATACAAAATTTTGTTCCCGCTTGTGTCCGAGCGCAGCCAGAAGACGTATCAGAACCATTGCTTTCTTCTACCAGAAGTCTCGGCAATCATTAATCTCATTCATGCCTAACAACCATTTTCCTGACGTCAGGAAAATGGTTGTTAATCCTGGTCTTTGTTGAAAAACATTGGAAGCCAAAAAGATGGCGACGCGATCGATGGATAATAGGGTTTACTTAACTTTTTCTTTCTTCGGCGGTGTCCATTTTTCAATGGTCACTTGTTTAGCGCGGGAAATAGTTAGTCGTTTGGGAGGAGCGTCACGGTTAATAGTGGAGCCAGCACCAATATAAGCGTTCTCACCGATGGTAACGGGAGCGATTAATTCAGTGCCAGAACCAATGAAAGCACCGTCTTCAATAATAGTGCGGTTTTTGTTGACGCCATCATAATTACACGTGATCGTGCCAGCACCGACATTGACTGCATTACCAATAGTTGCGTCACCTAAATAAGTCAAATGATTGGCTTTGGTGTGATCGCCTAACACACTATTTTTTACTTCAACAAAATTACCAATATGTACATTTTTACCGAGTTCAGTGTGTGGACGAATGCGTGCAAACGGGCCGATTTTACATTCTTCGGCGATGATTGCATCTTCAATATAACTATTGGCCAAGATTTCTACGTTGTTGCCTAATTCAACATTTTTCAAATAACAATTAGGGCCGATTTTACAATTATTACCTATGCGGATCTTACCGGCTAAAATAACATTGGTGTCGATCACAATATCAATGCCTGCCTGAATATCACCACGGCAATCAAACCGTGCTGGATCCATGATGGTAACACCCTCCAACATTAATCGATTGGCGATGGTGTGTTGGTAATACCGCTCTAATTGTGCCAATTCAGCCCGATCATTGACGCCTTGGACTTCATCATTGCTCGCGGCCATCACACCAACAACGGGACATTTTTCTGCAACTGCCAAGGCAACAATATCGGTCAAATAATATTCGGCTTGATTATTACGGCGCTCTACTTTAGGCAACCATTTACGCAAATTTTTAGCTGAGGTAGTGATAATACCGGTATTGATTTCTTTAATGCGTTTTTGTTCTGGAGTTGCATCTCGTTCCTCGACAATTGCAAGTATTTTGCCATAACCGTCGCGTACCATTCTTCCATAGCCAAATGGATTGACACGTTCTGTTACCAATATGCCCAGACCATTCGGTGGTGTTTGTTGCAATAACGCTTGCAGGGTTGCTTTAGAAATTAAGGGGACATCGCCATATAATACGAGCACTTGAGATTCATCAGGTATCAAAGGGACAGCCTGATTGACAGCATGCCCTGTTCCCAATTGTTCATGTTGTTCAACCCATGCAACGGGTAATGTGGCCATTTGTTCCCGTACATGGCTACCACCATTACCATAAACAACATAGATTTNTTGTGGATGTAATGTTTCTGCGGTATTAACGACGTGTTGCAATAATGGTTTGCCACCCAATTGATGCAATATTTTAGGCACATGGGTGTGCATGCGTTTGCCCTTGCCTGCAGCCAGGATAATAATATTTAGCATCATTTAAATTATTAACCTTCCCTTATCTATAATCGCGCTGCTCCGTCATTGCTTTGCTTCGCTACGCTTGTCATTGTAAAGTTCGTTGTCATAGCTCCTCGCATGACGCACGCTGTTGTTTACCAAAGATAACTTTTCCAGCGGAATGACGGAATTTTCAGCAGAATACTTAACCTTTACAGCAATGACAACAATGTCTAAATGATTTCACCATTATTTAGGCATTTGCTTACGTAATCGTTGAATGGCACGTAATTGTGCTGCTGCCTCTGCCAATTCACTGACCGCTTTGGAATATTCAAAATCAGCTTTTTGTTCGCGAATGGCTTTTTCAGCGCGTTCTTTTGCTTCCAACGCAGCAACTTCATCTAAATCCAACGCACGCACTGCTGTGTCAGCCAAGATAGTGACTAATTTGGGCTGAACTTCCAAAATGCCGCCCTTGATATAAAACACTTCTTCTTGTCCGCCTTGTAATACAGCGCGAATCAAGCCGGGCTTAAGAGCGGTAATTAACGGCGTATGGCCGGGCAAAATACCAAGTTCACCCACTTTTCCGGTAGCAATGACCATTTCTGCCAAACCGGAAAAAATCGAGGCCTCTGCGCTTACAATATCTAAATGCACTGTCATTGCCATGGTTTAAAACTCACTAGAGTGTTTTGGCTTTTCGACGGCTTCTTCAATCGTGCCGACCATGTAAANAGCTTGTTCTGGCAAGTGATCGTAATCACCAGCAAGAATGGCTTTAAAACCACGAATGGTTTCTTTTAATGGTACATATTTGCCAGATTGTCCGGTAAATACTTCAGCCACGAAGAACGGTTGTGACAAGAAACGTTGAATCTTACGGGCACGACGTACTGTCAGTTTATCTTCTTCGGACAATTCATCCATCCCTAAAATGGCGATGATGTCTTTTAGTTCTTTGTAACGTTGCAATGTGCCTTGGACTTCACGTGCGACATCATAATGTTCTTGGCCAATGACCAATGGGTCTAATTGACGGCTAGTGGAATCCAATGGATCGATCGCTGGGTAAATGCCTAATTCGGCGATTTGACGTGACAACACCACGGTCGCATCTAAGTGAGCAAACGTAGTTGCTGGTGATGGGTCGGTCAAGTCGTCGGCTGGTACGTATACGGCTTGGATCGAGGTAATAGAGCCTGTTTTAGTGGAAGTAATACGTTCTTGCAATACGCCCATTTCTTCTGCCAAGGTAGGTTGATAACCTACGGCGGATGGCATACGACCTAACAAGGCAGACACTTCGGTACCTGCCAAAGTATAACGGTAAATATTGTCGATAAAGAGCAATACGTCTCGGCCTTCATCACGGAAACTTTCAGCGACTGTTAATCCAGTCAATGCCACACGTAAACGGTTACCTGGTGGCTCATTCATCTGGCCATAAACCAGGGCCACTTTGTCTAATACGCTGGATTCTTTCATTTCATGATAGAAGTCGTTACCTTCACGGGTACGTTCACCTACACCTGCAAATACGGAGTAACCGCTATGTTCAATTGCGATGTTACGGATTAATTCCATCATGTTCACGGTCTTACCTACACCCGCACCACCAAATAGACCGACTTTACCACCTTTAGCAAATGGACAAAGCAAGTCAATGACTTTAATACCCGTTTCTAATAATTCAGTAGAAGCAGATTGGTCAACAAAGCTTGGGGCAGGACGGTGAATTGGCAAAAATTCTTTGGTATCAATCGGGCCAACTTCGTCAATGGGATTGCCAAGCACGTCCATAATACGGCCGAGGGTCTTTTTACCCACAGGAACAGTGATCGGTTTGCCTGTATTGATAACACGCAAGCCTCGACGTAGGCCTTCAGTAGAACCCATAGCAATGGTACGTACCACACCGTCGCCCAACTGTTGTTGAACTTCTAATGTGAGACTACGGTCTTCCACGATCAATGCGTCATAGACTTTTGGCACAGCATTGCGTGGAAACTCAACGTCGATAATCGCACCGATAATTTCGACAATTTTACCTACGGTGTTCTCAGCCATTTTATTTGCACCTCTTCATAAATATGATCTTTCTAAATAAACCTTCTATTGTTTTCCCATAAATGGGGAAAAATTGGGCAAAGTGAAGCGCCCATGCAAAACAAACCTGCGTCGCTCCCGCAATGACGCCTCAGCCTGCGTTAGACNTGCCGCAGCACCGCCGACAATTTCTGCAATTTCTCGTGTAATCGCAGCTTGCCGCGCTTTGTTGTAAATCAACTGCAATTCATCAATTAATTCCGACGCATTCTCGGTCGNCATTTTCATTGCTACCATACGCGCCGCTTGTTCACAGGCGGCATTTTCGACGACTGCTTGATAAACTTGGGTTTCGATATAACGTTCCAACAATAAATCGAGCAATTCTTTAGAATCAGGCTCGTAAATATAGTCCCAATAATGGGCTTTTTTCTCTTCTTCCGTTACTTGGATTGGCAATAATTGTTCCATGACTGGTTTTTGTGACATGGTATTAACAAAACGGCTGTAAACAATATGTAATGCATCGATGCGTTTTTGTTGATAAGCATCTAACATGACTTTGACGATACCAATCAAATCATTCACACTAGGCGCATCACCTAAATGATCAGCCTGCGCAACTACATTGCCACCAAAGCGTTTGAAAAATAATTCAGCTTTATGTCCTATTGCGCACAAATCAATTTCAATGCCTTGTTTCTGCCATTCCATCATTTGCTGTGCCAACACTTTAAACATACTGATATTTAAACTGCCACATAACCCACGATCAGTAGCCACAACAATGACGCCCACGCGTTTAATTTGTTCCCGTTGAACCAAGAAAGGATG
Organism: Coxiellaceae bacterium; assembly: GCA_013414725.1. GTDB lineage: Bacteria > Pseudomonadota > Gammaproteobacteria. The sequence continues at coordinate 581,161 of CP058706.1, forward strand.
ACGATACTCACTGTGGCTTTCTGCAATATGCGCAATCACTTGCCGGATTTTGGTGGCATACGGACGTGAAGTGCTCATCCGCTGTTGGGCTTTACGCATTTTACTGGCGGCAACTAATTCCATTGCTCGCGTAATTTTCTGCGTGCTCTTAATACTCTTAATTTTCGTACGTATTTCTCTGCTGCCCGACATCGTCTTATTCCAATCAGTTAACTGTTACACCATAAAAGTTTTTGAATTCTTCAATGGCCTGTTTCAGTTGATTCATCACTTTTTCATCGTAAACTGGATGTTTATTGATTGTGTCTAACAAAATTTGATGCTTGTCATGGAGATAGTTCAATAATTCCTGCTCGAACTGCCCCACTCTTTTCAGCTCTATATCGTCTAAGAAACCGGCTTCAACAATATAGAAACTGACTGTCATCTCAGCCACGCTCATTGGCGCATATTGTTTTTGCTTTAAGATTTCAGTGACGCGTTGTCCACGTTCTAATTGTTTACGAGTTGCTTCATCTAAGTCTGAGGCAAACTGCGAGAACGAAGCTAATTCACGATATTGTGCTAATGCCAATCGAATACCGCCAACGAGTTNTTTCACGATTTTAGTTTGTGCAGCACCACCGACCCGGGACACAGACAAACCGGCGTTGATCGCTGGACGAATACCAGCGTTAAATAAATCGGTTTCTAAATAAATCTGACCGTCGGTAATAGAAATTACGTTGGTAGGCACGAATGCGGACACGTCACCGGCTTGAGTCTCAATGATCGGCAATGCTGTCAATGAACCAGTGCGGTCTTTTACTTCACCGTTGGTCATCATGCTGACGTATTCGGCGTTTACACGCGCTGCTCGTTCCAACAAACGTGAATGCAAATAAAACACATCGCCCGGATAAGCTTCACGGCCAGGTGGACGGCGCAATAACAAGGAAATTTGACGATAAGCCCAGGCTTGTTTGGTTAAGTCATCATAAATAATTAATGCATCTTGCCCACGATCACGGAAATATTCGCCCATGGCGCAACCGGAATAAGGCGCCANAAATTGCAAGGCAGCCGCTTCAGCAGCACTCGCAGCAACGATCGTCGTATGAGCCATCGCCCCGTGTTCTTCCAATTTGCGTACCACGTTAGCAATCGAAGAAGCTTTTTGGCCAATCGCCACATAAATACATTTCACACCCGTGTCTTTTTGATTGATGATGGTATCAATCGCAATAGCTGTCTTACCCGTTTGTCGGTCACCAATGATCAATTCACGCTGGCCACGGCCAACGGGTGTCATGGAGTCGATGGCTTTTAAGCCAGTTTGCAAAGGTTGGCTTACCGATTGACGGGTGATTACGCCAGGCGCCACTTNTTCTACAGGCGAAGTGAACGCTGCTTCAATCGGGCCTTTGCCATCAATAGGATTACCTAATGCATCAACCACACGGCCCAATAAAGCTTCGCCCACAGGCACTTCTAAAATACGGCCAGTGCATTTGACTGTTTGGCCTTCTTCCAAATGCTCATAAGGGCCTAAAACAACAGCACCAACAGAGTCACGCTCTAAGTTTAATGCTATGCCATAAACATTGCCGGGGAATTCGATCATTTCGCCCAACATCGCATCCGTTAAACCATAGATGCGCACAATCCCGTCTTTCAAACTGACGATTGTGCCTTCTGTACGCACTTCCATACCAACATCAAAATTGGCAATACGCTTTTTAATAATGTCGCTGATTTCAACAGAGCTTAATTGCATAGCCATAGCGAACCTCAATAACGATTAATTTAAAACTTTTTCCCATTTGTTATCTGCTGCTATAAAAGCAACCAGATACATTAATTACTGACTAATTAATTCTTCCCGCATCCGTACAAACTGGCCACGAATAGAACCATCTAACACTTTATCACCCACTCGTACCATCAATCCGCCAATTAATGTGGGGTCTTCGTGACATTCCAACACCACATTCTGGCCAAAACGTTGTTGTAATACCGATGCTAATTGTTGCTTGTTTTTTTCTTCCAATGGCACCGCAGAGAACACTTCTGCAGTAATGGATTTTTCACTTTCTTTGCGATACTCATCGAACAATTGTGCCACTGCCGGCAAAGCAACTAAACGACGGTTCTCAGCCAATACTTTGATGAAATTGGTGGCTTCTGCAGGCACTGCCTGACCCAACAAATCAATGCAAACTTGCGCTAATTGTTGTGGCGTGCAACGCGGATTTTGCAGCAGTTGTTTTACCAAAGGTTGCTGCACAATCGTTGCCAAATTTTGCAAAATGGTTGACCACTGCGGTATTTGTTTGCTGTGTTGTGCCACATCAAACACCGCTTGCGCGTAAGGCCTTGCTAATTTGGTAAGTTCTGTCATTAGGAAATCTCAGCAACCATTTGTTCCAATAATTTACGATGCGCATTCGCATCAATGTCACGTTGGACAATTTTCTCTGCCATCGACAACGCCAATTCACTCACTTGATTATGTAAATCACGTTTTGCTTGGGCAATTTGTTGCGCAATTTCGGCTTGCGTCGCTTGTAAAATACGCTCACCTTCTTGACGGGCAGTCTCTTTGCTTTCCTCAACAATGCGCACTGCTCGCTTATTGGCTTGATCAACAATCCGCGAAGCTTCTAATTTTGCTTCTTGCAGAATTTCCACAGACCTATGCTTGGCCAATTCCAAATCGCGTTGGCTCTGGTCAGCAGCAGCCAAACCGTCAGCAATGCGTTTTTCACGTTCATCCATCGCTTTTTNGATCGGCGGCCACACATACTTCATCGTGAACCATATGAACACGCTGAAAGTAATTAATTGCCCAATTAAGGTCAGATTAATTTGCATCATAAAAAATTCTCATCAAATGACTTTGAATATCTAAATTAGCTCGCCGCCTGCTTTGCTACCATCTTTAAAACTTCGCCCAAGAATGGGTTGCTAGCAAACATCAAATACAAGCCCATTACCAATGAAATTGCCGCAAATGCGTCAACTAAACCGGCCATTAAGAACATGCGTAACATTAACATTGGGCCTAATTCGGGCTGGCGTGCAACACCTTCCAAAAATTTACCGCCAAGAATACCGAAGCCGATGGCTGTTCCCAAAGAAGCCAAACCAATCAACAATGCTGCGGCGATGGCAGTCATACCTTGAATATTCGCTATAGATTGTGCAATTTCCATTGTTCCTCCTAATTGAATTATCACAAATTTAAGTTTCTATGCTCGAAGCAGACTGGATACTAGAAACCCGCCTGGTTCGAGTATAATTAATGTGACTCGTGCGCCATACTCAAATAAACGATGGTCAACATCATGAAGATGAACGCTTGAACCAAAATAATTAAAATGTGGAATATCGCCCAGACGCCCCCAACTGTCCATTGAATCCACCAGGGCAACAATGCCACCAAAATAAAAATCAATTCGCCCGCAAATAAGTTACCAAAAAGTCGTAACGACAGTGAAAAGGGCTTAACGATTTCTTCGAGGGCACGGAACACTACATTGATTGGCGCTAGATAGCGGCCAAAAGGTGTGGTCAATACTTCTTTGCCAAACCCACCGAAGCCTTTAATTTTGAGATTAAAATAGATAATTAAAAAGAAGACGGAAATCGACATCGCAAAAGTAGCATTAGGATCGGATGTTGGGACCGCACGGAAATAATCAAACCCTAGCAGTGACATGAATGCCGGCACTAAGTCCAACGGCAACAAATCCATAAAATTCATCAAGAACACCCAGACAAAGATGGTCAAGGCCAAGGGGGCAATCAAATTGCTTTTGCCATGGAACGATTCTTTAACTGATTTATCAACGAATTCGAAAATAATTTCGATGAAATTTTGCAACCGGCCTGGAATGCCCGCTGTCATACGTTTAGCAACAGCCCGGAAGATAAACAAGAAAACAATACCAAGCACCAAAGACACCCCAAAAGTGTCTAGGTTTAATGTCCAAANACCGCCATTGCTGAAAGTAAAATCATGCAAATTCAACTGCAAATGTTGCAGGTGATGCTGAATATAGACGGCGTTGTCATGGGATGCTGCCATAATGAATACCGATTTATTTTAATCTTGTTTACGTCCATACCGAACCATCATCAGTGTTGCCGTTATCCAAAACACTACTTGTGCAATTAAATAACCACTTAACATACTGATTACCGATACAGTGAACCATTTTATAACGAAAACAAACAATATACCGCTGATTACTAGCTTAACTAACTCAGCCCAATAAAAGTCTTTACTATCTGCCTTGCAAACCGCGGGCTCATGTTTGCAAACAGCTTATAGGCTAAGTAGAACGTGGCCAATCCCCAAATCATTCCACCTAGCAAAAACGAATAACTTGCCGCTAATCTACCAAACCCTGCAAGCAACCCTGCCCCAAGCAACACAACTAATAAGGGGTACCCACCCATGTGTAGGCTTGCCGGCGTATGCCGGGCAAAATCAGTTTAGACACGTATTAAATCTCCGCAGCTCGGTCGGCGGCCGCCGCGGAGTATAAGTTTTTGATCAGATTATGCAACGAGTTCTTGTGCTTAATATGTAGCTTCCCTCGGTTTATCAGCTGACTGCCTTAATCGCTTCCAATGCAGCCTGATAATCCGGTTCCTCGGTTATCTCTGCCACTTGTTGGGTATAGATAACCTTGCCCTGATTGAGTACCACAACGCAACGAGACAATAACCCGGCCAAAGGCCCTTCGGCAATGATCACACCATAGCGCTGGCCAAATTCGGGATGGCGGAACACGGAGCCGGTTATCACATTTTGTAAGTTCTCTGCGCCACAAAAACGCTTTTGCGCAAACGGCAAATCAGCAGAAATGCAAAGCACTTTTACCCCAGGCATTTGGCTGGCCAATTCATTAAATTTACGCACTGACATGGCACAAGTTGAAGTATCTAAGCTGGNGAATATATTAAGTACCACTTTGTCGCTCTGCAGTTCCTGCAAACTTAATTCACTTAAGTCGTCTTTAGTGACCTTAAAATCCGGCGCCTTACTGCCCACTTTAGGCAACTCACCACCGGTATTGACCGGCTTTCCTTTGAAATGGATTTTTGCCATAGAACCTCCCTGGGTTGATAATGCTTGCCATTATACCAATCTATGCCCCCGTGGCCAGTAAAAGCCATTAACACAGGGTGGATCGATCAGATTTTCGGTCAATTTTTCTTAAATTAGCGTCCATGAGCACTTCCCTGCCCCATCAGTTTTCATGCTAAAATTAAATAAGCACAAAAAGGAATAAGGCATTACATTATGGCAAATGAAATCGATACCTCGAAATTGACCCCAGAACAAGCCATCATCCGCAGTTTGTCCGATCGAATCGTCAAAGCCCAAAGGCCATTGCGCGTTTTGGATGCCATTAAATGGGGCCCTGAAATCCAACAAGCCTTTTTTGCCAAAGATTGCAAAGAGCTGCCGCCCATCGATGCGGCTTATTATCANAAAAACCCTTTGCCTTTTGATGCTGAAGCTAANAAAGAGGAATTCTATGCGATTGAACGCGAGACCCGTAGTCAGCTCGGTGAAATTAGCAGCGTCAGTAAAATGATGCAACGCATTTGCCGCGAGTACCGCGAAGTCGTCCGCTTAATGGAAGCCCGTGGCACAAAAGATTTTTCTCGCATTTCACAAGAACTTTATGGCAGCGCCCAAGATGCTTTTTATGCAGGTGCACCAACTCTTAAAGATTTAGCAGCAAATGTATCAGAAATTCTGGCCACTTTGCGTTTCCATGTTATGACATCGGCTGATGAAAAACGTTATACCAGCGAAGAGGCCGTACGTATTCTTAACGAACGTCTGGGGCAATATTTTAAAGATATTAACAGTGGTGAACCTCGTGCTTGCGTTAAAATTAGCGATGGTATTCTGGCAGACTCAGCCGCTGGTGCTGAATTCATTAAAGTGCGTGCTGGTACGATGTTCAGTGCCCGAGAAATTCGTGCTTTTGAAGTACACGAAGGTTGGGTCCATTTAGGCACTACATTCAACGGAATGGCGCAACCGATTTGCACTTTTCTCAGCAAAGGCGCTCCTTCCTCTACCCAAACCCAAGAAGGCTTGGCTACTTTAATGGAATTTTTCACCTTTACTTCCTATCCTGACCGCGTGCGCCGCTTATTAGACCGCGTCACTGCTATTGGTATGGTGGAAGAAGGTGCAAATTTTCTCGACGTATTTAATTTTTACCGCCAACGTGATTTTACTGACGAACAATGCTACGCCAATGCCTTGCGTGTATTCCGCGGCAGCTTGCCTAATGCGGGGCCATTCACCAAAGATCTTAGTTATAGTAAAGGCTTTGTCGCCATTTATAATTATGTTCGTATTACTATTCGACAAGGTTCGTTGCCACGAATTCCCATTTTATTTGTCGGCAAAACAACGTTGGAAGATATCAAAACTATTTCAGAAATGATTGATGAAGGCCTGGTGATTCCACCTAAATATGTGCCGCCTCAATTTGATGATGTGGCCGGTTTGGCAGGTTGGATGGCTTATTCGCTATTTTTACAACGTCTCAACATTCAATCGCTGGCTGCTAATTTTAAAAATCTTTTACCATGAAACCCGCGTTATCTAGTTTACGCATTATCGGTGGTAAATGGCGCAGCCGGCAAATTACTTTTCCGGCACTGGATGGCGTTCGCCCAACACCCAATCGAGTGCGAGAAACATTATTTAATTGGTTGGCACCTTATATTCAAGGCGCACGTTGTTTAGATTTATTTGCAGGCAGCGGCGCACTCGGATTTGAAGCTATTTCACGTGGTGCAGCAACGGTGACAATGATCGACCGTGAACCGCAAATCATTGCTGCATTGCAAGCTAATGCAGAACGGCTCAAAACTGATCAAATAGAATTGCTTTGCGGTGAATTTCCCAGTCAATTACAGCAACGACTAAAGCCTGGTTTCGATATTGTCTTTTTAGACCCGCCATTTCAACAAAACTTGTTAGCGGCTTGCATTCAATGGCTGCAAAAGTTTCAATTATTGAACCAACACGCACTGATCTATATTGAANNATGCAAAAACCAAACCTTGCCTGACCTGCCATTGGACTGGGAAATCATTAAGTCCAAAACGGCAGGTCAGGTCAGGTATTTATTATTGGTAATCCACAGTTGATAATTCTGCATCACTAAAGCCAATGGTTTTGGCCACATCGTCACTTGTGTTAATGGCTTCGGCATGGGTAAACATAGGGTTTGATAGTTTTTCCTGGATCTTGTCTTTTTCCGTCTTTCATAAACTCATCTGAAATGCATTAGTGATGTATATGAATGCTACAATTAATCATTTAGAAAAATTACCGTAAAATTTACAGTAATTTTAATAATGTTGTTAAAAATCAAATGAGTTACATAAAAAGCCATAGACAATCCTAGTTAATTCTCTTAACATAAGATCAATTCTCTATTCGACACCATAACCATGGACGATCCTTCAAAATTAAGTTGATGCCTTATCTTGCATGCACAGCTGCTGCTATTTTTCTTTTTTCAATCTGTTTCAAATATCGGTCTTTAACAGTATTAGTGCTGGTCTAATGACTGACTTCCATTTATCAAGTTTACAAATGGGGTGGTTTTCGGCCACTTATCTTATTGCTAATACACTATGGCTGGTGCCCGGTGGCCTATTAATTGACCGTTACTCAGCACGTCACACAGCGCTGTTGTTTGCTTTCTTAGATGTGATGGCTTGTTTTGTTATTAGCATTTCACATCATTTACTTGTAAGCATAATGATGCGCTTTATTCAAGGCATGGCCAGCGCAATGTCTTTGTTAATTTGTGCTCGTTTTGCAAACCGCTGGTTTGCAAACAAAGCCACACTGCCGTGGGCATTATGGTCGCTTTTGCCTTAATAGGTGGCGTCATTTCAAATAACTATTTTCCCTATTTAACGGAAAATCTTGGTTGGCGAAATGCATTAATTGGTAGTGGCATCATGGGAATTTTCTTTTTTATTTATGTTTATTTTCTTATATGATCATCAACAACAGAACTCTATCGCTTATGCTACAAGCAAAGCCAGATTAAATCATCTTATCAATCGAAAAACAATCGCCTATGGCATTTATATTGGCCTTATGAATTTGCCGATTTTTTTACTCGCTACATTGTGGGGAGATTATTATCTCACGCAAGCATATCATGTTTCTTTAACAACAGCTGGCAGCATTTGTGCACAACTTTATATAGGGACAATTCTTGGCGCACCTTGTTTTGGTTATTTATCTGACAAACTCAATGACGTGAAAATTTGCTGGCCATTGCTGCAGCCGGTGCTTTAATTACACTTTTAATTTTAATGAGCAATACCAGCTTGACTATTACTGAATTAAAAATGGTGTTCTTTACGCTAGGATTTTTTAGCAGCTCGCCTATCATTTGTTATGCTGCTTTAGGCCAAGCTGTCGAAAACATGCTATCAGTGCCACCAGCAGTGTTGCTTTTTGATTGCTAATTTAATAGGCGCATTATCTCAGCCATTGTTTGGTTTTTTACTGGGTGTATCATCATCCACGACTCACTCTGAGATCAATTATACTTTTGCGCTGCTTATATTACCGTTAGCATTCATAAGCTGCATCATCATCAGTTGGTTCTTTCCTCAAAAAAATAATATCGCCATCCACTACAAGGAATAATATGATTATTTCATCAAAACATCCTTTTCTAACCATTTCAAAACATTTTGCTGAGGTTTGTCAGCCCTTAATGCTGTTTAATATTTCCCACGTAACTTACTTAAAACAGTTCAACGATGGCTCCAGAATTGGACTTTCCAGTAAGCCACAATGGATTGATGATTATTACAATCTAGGTTTATTTAAGACTAGTTTATTTGAGGGTAAACCTTCTGACTATCCAGCTGGACATAACGTATGGTATGGCGATTATGACCTTGAAGTATACCGATACGGCAAAGAACATTATAATACCATGCATTGCATCAGCATTACTCAACCTTACCAAGATGCATGTGAGTTTTATCTATTCTCTACATCACCTGAACATTCATCATCGATTAACTTTCTGATTAATAACATGGACATCCTTTACCATTTCATTCTTTTCTTTCAAGACAAACTGGCAAAACAACTAAAAAAGCTNCATCAGCATCGCCTGATACCATTTACGCCGCCTACAGCAAATGACCAATATGATTTTTTTAACAAAAATTTTTTTGACTCTATGCAAGCCAAAAACGACAATTTTATAATNATGACACATATTAATAAATTAAGTTTGCATGACAAATCTAGGCAAATCAAATTGACTGCTCGTGAAATTGACTGTGTGTTTTATCTCATCAATAACAAATCAGTGACCAAAACAGCCGACTTAATGTCCATATCACGCAGGACTCTCGAAAGCTATTTGGAAAATATAAAGAATAAGTTTAATTGCTCATCCAAAGAAGATCTTTTGCAAAACTTAAGGAATTTGAATTAATCCGCTTCGCACGCGGATAAATCAATTTATAGACATGGCCGGCGCTGTTAATTTTATTATGGCCCCCTGAATTCTTACAATTTGTATCGAACACAAAGCATCAATGGTAGAAAATGCCGTCAATAGCATCAGAGAAGAATTACCAATGACCCAATATTCCGAAATCATTTCTTTTAAGATATCAATCAATCTATGCGTCTAGGACAGGGAGCTTATAGCAATACCTATTATGGCACATGATCAGGTAAGGCGGTCACAATTAAGCCTAGGCGTTCCCTGGCCCTCTAGTCAAAGAAAAACAAAAATAGATTGTCAAAAAAATATCTATCTAATAAAAGAGATTTTTGCTAGGCTTTAACAGCCATAAAACAACCTCTGTAGGAAACAATTTTTCAGAAGGATTGCTACAGAACAAAACAACTAGGGGAGCCTAACTTTTAAGAATTCATTAAGGCAAAAAACCTTGCACATGATATCCTGCAATACAGCCAATAAAAACAAGAGTGGTTAATATGACAAATGCGTTGTTCACCGTACTCAACATTTTAGGACTAAGACAAAATTTTTTGCAACATCTAAGTGAAGCGGACATAGCTACCTTAATGTTGGTCAGTAAACAATGCCGTGAACTTCTAACAGAAGAAATCCTTTCACTGCCAGGATGGAAGCACCAAAACAATTTTAAAATAGTCCCTGCTCCACATGGTCAGTTTTTTCTATTTAAAAGCGGCCTCTTGTACGCGCAAGGGACTAATGTGGATGGCCATCTTGGGTTAGAAGGGATAAGATCATTCGACATGCCTACCTTGGTAAATTTACCTGCGGATGAGAGAGTGATTGATGTCCAGCATGTATACACTAGTAACAGTGTATATCATAACACAAGCAGAACTTTTATTCTCACGAAAAAAGGCCACGTTTATTCGTGTGGCTCTAAGGGCAGCGAACTTGGTTATTCATTAGAAAAAATGTGTCTTCCCTAAAAAATACTGTTTCCTCAGGGCACTATTATTAGTAGGATGATAACTTCAAAGGAAGGCAATTTTTTTATTACAGCAACAGGGCAATTATTCCACGGACAGAATTTTTGAACTCGTTGGAAGTTAATGGTCGCTCCGAATTTGCAACTCCGGTTCGTATTTATTTACCCACCGGTGAAAAAGTAATTGATGTTGTTAAAAACGATAGAAGCTCGCTGATTTTAACAACAAACGGAAATGTTTATCTTTATGGATTTAATTTTGCGTGGCAATTTTCTCCAAGCAAAGAAATGTATCTTCACAAACCCATGAAAATTAATCTCCCTGACCATGCCAAAATCACATCCATCGCCATCTCCACTGGCGAATATGATAATCGCTATTGTATTTATTTACTTACTGAAAATAGAGATGTTTTTGTTTTGGGTTCTAATCCCTGGGGACAACTTGGCCTAGGACACCCCAAAGATGTCTATGTTCCCACAAAAGTTAATTTTTATAACAATGAAAAATCAAAGCCATCAAAGCTTATGACCATAATGTTTTTTTTGTTTCTATCGATGATGATATCTATGTCTGTGGAAGAAACGGTGACGGCGTGCTTGGCCTTGGACATTGCGACCCTGTTATGGCGCCGACTAAAATTCCATTTTCTAAGAATGAAAAAATTGCTGATATCTTTTACCAAGGAAATTCTTTGGGAGCAGGAAGGGCCTTTTTCATCAGTACTCGGGAAACGTTTACTTTTCGGGCAGAGACTATGTGGTTGATAAACAGGGTCGCCGACTAAAAACATGATGAGTCTCAAGCGTTTGATATGTTGGGACAAGACGTTTCCAAAAATACTCGGCTTCTTTAACAAAGATTAATTTCCCCAAAAATACCAAAATAGTCAGCATAGGGACTTTCAATGAGGGGAGTTATTTTATATCGGAAAATGGCGATGTTTTTGTTGTTGGAAAAGAAAAGTTTTTGTCTTATTTTGACATTGAATTCTCTCGCTTTGCAAAGCTTAAAATAAGCTGCATTATTTTGGGCCCGTAAAAAGCTCTTTGGAAAATATCTTAATGATGGCCTATGTAAGCTTTGAAGAGCCGATCAAAGATTTTAAAAGCATAAAACAACGACTTATTGTCGTGGAAAAATGAAAAAGACGGCAATAATCAATTTTATCTCCGCCAAAAGAAGACCAATCTTTACAGCTGTTAACTTTTCCATTACCAAAAGAGAATAACCCTGTGATCTCTCATTCGGTGTCACCTTCTTCAACTCACCATAACTGCAATAATCCATCACCCTTGCCTCAAAACCAACATTTAATAGAAAACGATGAGACCTCAGAACATTCAAAAGGCACCACCCACGGAGCTTAAAGCGGTTGGAGCTCTATTCATCGATTTCAACTAGAAGCTTGTTATTGCTGTCAAGATTAAGTATTTCGCTGCAGGTGTAAAAATAAATGCCATAGACAGCAGTGGGTCAAACTGCAGAATGACTAAAGTGTTCTGACAGAATCAGTTATTTTAAGTTTAACCCTTTAAAACTTATTTGACCGTTTTTCCAACCATCACTGTGATCAACTGTTCAGGATGAATGCGTTCTGCAAACGCTTGTTTAATCTGATTTGTGGTGACGGCCCGGATGTTGTCGCGGTAAGTATCTAAATAATTTAGCGGTAAATTATAAAACCCAATGGTCACTAAATTAGAAGAAATCGCATCATTATTAGCAATGCCCAATGGAAAACCATTGATGATTTTCTTTTGCGCAGCTACCAATTCTTGGCTGCTGGGGCCTTTCGATAAAAATTGTTTCAATGTGTCTTGCACGACTTGCAAAGCCGTCGCTGCTTCATTATTACGTGTCTGTAATATGATGGCATACGGGCCTTTGGCAGCTAAAGGCCGAAAGCCACTGCTAATGTTATAGACTAGACCGCGCTTTTCACGCACTTGCAAAAATAATTGCGATGAAAGCGGTGCTCCACCAAAAATATAATTACCCACAAGCAATGGAAAATATTGTGGATCTTGATACGTGATGCCCATGCCACCCATTAAAATATGGGTCTGTTCCGATGGAAAATTAATTTTTGNCACGCCGCCTTTAGCTGCCGCTGTAGCCATTGGTATCGCAGGCGCTTTTTCACCGGTTGGCAATGCGGCGGTGATTTGTTGTGCAATGTCCATCGCTTGTTGTTTGTTCACTGCTCCCACAATCGTAATCAAGGCATTTTNTGCCACATAATATTGCTGATAAAACCGCTGCAAATCAGCGGTAGTTATTTTAGTCACTGTTTCTGGTGTCCCTAAAACAGGATGGCCATAAGGTTGATTACCATACAAGGTGGATACAAACGCTTTTCCAGAAACAACATCAGGCGCTTGTAATTGCTGGTTTAATGCGACTAAAGTTTGTTTTTGCAAGCGTTCTAATGCCGTTTGTGGAAAATTCGGTTTGGAGATGACTTCAATATAATTTTGTAATGCAGAATTAAAATATTTTGGGTCTGTTAAACTTTGCAAACTGACAACGGCCATGTCTCTGTCAACATTAGCGCCATAAATTGCACCAATATCATCAAACGCGGCAGCTATCTGATCAGCATTATGCTGGCTCGTACCTTGGTCTAACATAGAATTAGTCAGTTGTGCTAAACCATAAGCTTGTTGATCACGGGCTGAGCCTGCTGCAAACACGGTATTAATCTGTATCATGGGAATTTCTGGTGCAGCAACAAACAACACCCGCGCACCGTTACTCGTGTTCCAAGTTTGAATCGGCACGACTTTAGGCACAGGCTCAGCCTGCACAGTCAAGACAAGAAAAATTAAGCATAATCCAACTAATTTTTTAATGCACATTTTGCGCTCCAATTCCGCCTCTGCCAGNNGTGCCGGGGCTGGCGGTGTTTTTCCGGTAATGGGCAATGGTTGTAATACAGCAACCGTTAAACGCTCATCAGTGAGATNATTTTTGGCAACCGCTTGTACTTGTTCAGGGGTAATTTGTTCAATCGCTTTAATGGCTTGGTCTGCTTCTTGCCATGAAATTCCAACCGATTCTAAACTGCCAATTTCATAGGCTTGATATTCAATGGAATCTTTTTGATAAACTTTGTTAGCGATAATTTGTGCTTTAACACGCGCTAATTCTGCCGGAGTCACGGGTTCGGTTTGCAGGCGTTTAATTTCCGCTTGTAATGCTTCGCGCACTTCTTTTACCGTATGCCCGTCAGCAGGTGTCGCTTCCAAAATCAACACATTATCAATGCGGTCATAAGGATTGTAACCAACATCCACCTCACTTACGATTTGCTTGCCACGTACTAAATTGCTTTCAAGACGCGCGCTCTCGCCACCATCTAAAATAGCCGTCAATACATATAATGCGTAGGGTTCCCAACGTTGTTCAGCTGTGTTAAGCACAGGTGTATTATATCCCATGATAAGCCAAGGTGTTTTTGCAGGCGCTTTCACTATTAATGTGCGCTTGCCTAACGGTTTTATTTCTTTTTGTGGTTTTAACGTTGGTAATTTAATCATCGGCAGTTTGCCAAAATATTCTTGTGCTAATTGATAAACTACTTCAGGCTTAACATCACCGACAACCACGACGACAGCATTATTCGGCCCATACCAATTTTGATACCATTGCCGCAAATCATCGATGGTCATGTGTTGTAAATCATCCATCCAACCAATGATGGGATGATGATACGGGTTAGACACATTTGCAGCCGCTAAAAACCGCTCAACTGTCAGTTGTTGCGGATCATCTTCTATCCGCAAACGCCGTTCTTCCATCACCACTTGAATTTCTTTGGCAAAATCTTCGGCTTTAAGCGACAAATTACGCATCCGGTCAGCTTCTAATTTAAAAGCGATTGCTAATTTGTCGGCGCTTAACATTTCATGATACGCGGTAAAATCATAGGCAGTAAAAGCATTTTGTTCACCACCGTTTTCGCCAATGATCTGAATAAATTGATTGGGGCCATAATTTTTACTGCCACGAAACATCATGTGTTCCAATGCATGTGAAATGCCGGTGATGCCATCAGATTCATAACTTGAGCCAACTTTATACCAAACCTGGGACATCACTACCGACGCCCGATGGTCTTCTTTCACAATTAATTTTAAGCCATTGGGTAATTTAAATTCCTGGGCAGGAGCAGCACTCCCGTTAGTGCCCACAGACAAGCGATTAGCGGCAATAGGTTTTTTAAGCATTTCATGAGAATAAACCAAGGTTTGTGAGGTTGTTAGGTAAATGGTAGGATAACCACTTCAAGACACGGTGACAATATATTAAAGAGGAAGACCCATGTTCGGCTTGTTCAAAAAAATACAAGTGAAGACAAACCTAAAGCCGGCCTATTAACTAGTTTAAGCGCCAAGCTAAAAAAGACCCGCGCTAATTTGACCAGCGGCCTGGCCACGCTTTTTTAGGCAAAAAGCGATTGATGCCGACTTGTTGGAATCATTAGAAACTTGTTTACTAACAGCTGATGTCGGTGTCAAAACCACGCAGACTATTATCGACAACCTTACCGCTGCCGTTTCCCGCAAACAATTGGCTGATTCGGAAGCACTCTATGCCGCACTCAAAGCGCAATTGCTGGCCATTTTACAACCAGCTTCCCAACCATTAGTGATTCCCCCACAAGAGCGGCCTTTTGTGATTTTAATGGTTGGCGTCAACGGCAATGGTAAAACCACGACTATTGGCAAGCTGACCCATTATTTACAACAACAAAATAANAAAGTGTTGTTGGCAGCCGGTGACACTTACCGTGCCGCCGCGATTGAACAGTTACAAGCCTGGGGTGAGCGCAACCATACGAACGTAATCAGCCAACATGCACATGCTGACAGTGCTTCAGTGATTTTCGATGCATTACAAGCAGCCACTGCCCGTCAAGCCGACGTGTTGATTGCTGATACGGCAGGACGTTTACATACTCAACACCACCTCATGGCTGAGTTGAANAAAATCCGCCGCGTACTAACTAAAATTGATCCGACAGCACCGCATGAAGTGATGCTAGTATTAGATGCCAGCACTGGTCAAAATGCGGTACGCCAAGCCGAAGAATTCCACCGCGAAATCGGTGTCACCGGTATTACACTCACCAAACTGGATGGCACTGCCAAAGGTGGCGTAATCTTCTCGATTGCACAAACTTTTGGATTGCCAATCCGGTTTATCGGCGTAGGTGAAGGCATGGATGATTTACAACCATTTAATGCCGAAGATTTTGTGGATGCATTATTTAGTGATGANGTGATAGTCATGATTCGATTTAGCAAAGTTTCTAAACGTTATGATAACGGCCAAGAAGGCCTCAGCAATGTGAGCTTTCATTTGGCCAAAGGTGAAATGGCATTTTTGACTGGCCACTCCGGCGCCGGCAAAAGCACCTTATTAAAATTAATCATGATGATGGAATCTAGCTCGCAGGGACAAATCCTTGTGAATGGCAAAAACCTGGCGCGATTATCACGCCGCCATATTCCACGCATGCGCCGCAACATCGGCATGATTTTACAAAATCCCTATTTACTTAACGAACGGAGCGTTTTTGATAATGTTGCCTTGCCACTTATTCTTGCGGGTTATCCTCAAGTAGAAATCGGCAAACGCGCCCGCGCAGCGTTAGATAAAGTTGGACTACTCAACAAAGAAAAATATTATCCGCTTGAATTATCGGCCGGTGAACAACAACGCGTCAGCATCGCCCGCGCTGTCATAAACAAACCGCCCTTGCTACTTGCCGACGAACCGACTGGTAATTTAGACCCTGAATTAGCGGCAGAAGTCATGCATTTATTCGAAGAATTCAATCGCGTTGGTGTCACCATTTTAATTGCAACCCATGATTTAGCATTAATTGCCACCATGCCATACCGTTTACTTACACTCAAAAATGGCCGTTTGGTCAGCGGAGGAGATAATGGCCGTCAATGATATTAAAACTGCAAAATTGGTAACAGAAGACCGCGTATTAGCAGCTGCCACTGCACCACAAAAAATTAATTGGTCAGTATTATATATGAACCAACACCTGCACGCGGCAGAAGATGGTTGGCGCAAATTAATCCGCAATCCACTCACTACTTTAATGACCGTTATCGTCATTGCAGTTGCATTAGCATTGCCGGCTGCGATGTTAGTTTTATTAGAAAACGTCAAAGCACTGAGCGCGCAATGGCACAACAACACTGACATTGCTTTATATTTGCAATTAAATCTGCCCGATGATCAAGCACGCAACTTGTTACGCCAACTCGAACAACGCCCTGAAATCGCCAAGGCCAAATACATCTCACCTAGCCAAGGTTGGCAAGAACTGCAACAACAAATTTCCATGCCCAACTTAATGGACTCACTCAAAGAAAACCCATTGCCCGGCGTAATTATCGTCACACCCAAAGCGAAAACGCTTCCACAAGCGGCATGCAAACATTAGTCGCCACACTACAACACACGCCTGGCGTCGAAACTGCACAATTTGACATGGAATGGCTACAACGCTTCTACGCCATCCTGGCCGTCGGCAAACGACTTGTGTGGGCAGTAGGATTATTGCTGGGAATTGGCGTGTTATTCATTATTGGTAATGCAATACATTTAAGCATTCAAAAATATCATCGTGAAATTGAAGTGTATCAACTCGTCGGCGCAAGTGATCGATATATTCGCCGACCATTTTTATATGCAGGAATTTTATATGGATTATTTGGGAGTATATTGGCTGGGGTTTTGATTAGCGTTCTGCTGTGGAGTTTACAAGCACCAACGCAGGAATTAGTAGGGCTTTATCATAGTGATTTTCGCTTGCATGGAATGGATTTTGCGAATGGAATCGCGTTGTTGGTGGCGGGGATGTTGCTAGGAGTGTTGGGAGCACGGTTGGCGGTGGGGAGGTATTTGAGGGGGAGGTAATAGTAGGAAGTTAAAATCCAACTTGCTGAATTTTTATCTCTCTTTATCTTTATTTTTGCTTCATTTGGATCCAAGAGTCAAACTTGACATATGACAGTTAGTTATTTATCTCACGCTTAATAATTAATAATGATATTTTATTCTTTAATTTAAGTGTGATATGTCAAGGTTTGACCCTTTTATCATTAAATGGATTTTTCGCTGTCCAATACACTCATTACGCTTTCAAAAAAATTTGTGAGAATCACTCAGCGCGTAGCGAAGGATGCAGGGAATTTTGGATGCAGTCTTTGCTAGTATGGCATTAATTTCAATAATCCAAATAATAATAATATACTGCATTAAATTCCCATGTTCCACTGGCCGTTTTCTGAGGGTTTTTGCTGGGAGTCGACATCGCTTGTATCGGAAGACGGATTTGAACAAGTATAAGGTTGATTCGTTGGCAACTCGACCGTGTTTTGTGACTTTTCGTGAACGGGTTTTTGAGCAGAGGCAGTATTATTATTGTCATTATTTCTGGAATCACTGGGTTCTAGCGGAGTCTTAGCAGCGAATTGTTCCAGCATTTGTGGATAATTAGTAACCGCTGGAGTTTGCCTAGCTTCAAGGGGGATGGATGCTGCGGAGGAGCATTGTTATAATAAACAGGATTAAAATAAAGTTTAAGTTCAGATAACACAGAATTTGGATTTTCTTTAACACTGTTTCTTAATAAATTTTCGCATTCATCATCCATATTGTTGTCTCTTAAATCAACGACACGGAGAGTGCGGCTTTCTTTTATTAAGGTCGATAAGCTTTTAAAGCCCTCTTCGCCAATCTCTTTGTTACGGAATAAATAGAGTTCTTCTATGTCCGTACTCTTAAGTACATCGACAAGAATTCTTATTGCATTATCATTCAACTTATTGTTGGACAAATCAAGAACCTTGATAACTTTGTTGCCTTCTAAGAAAGGCTTTAATTTATTCATCTCATTTTCGCCGAAATCATTACCACGCAATTCCAACACGGACAATGTTGTGATTCTTTTTATAGGCGCTATTAATGTGGTGATTGCCCATCCTATTTTGTTATTATTTAAACACATTTGAGCTATTTCGACCTGTACTTTTTCCAATTCTGTAGCAAATCTCATCACATCTAATGAATTGGTTCTGTTGGAGTTTTTATCAGGTATTAACTCCAACGTGACCCGATAAATTTTTTGGTAGGAAGCATTGAGACCATTGAGCACTTCCTCAATTCTTGCAAGAGGATATTCAGCTTTTTTCGGCGAAGATCTGATTTAGGTTGATGGATTCGGTATTTGTTAGCTTCATGATATAAGCGTTCTGCTTCCATTAAATTTATTTCTATGCCTAAACCTAATTCATTCATCCTTGCTAAATTTTCAAGTGCTAATGAATATTTTTTGAGCTGCTTTCTGATACCAAAATCGTGCTTGCTCGTGGCTTTGATAAGTTCCTCTGCCAAACTCGTACAGTTCACCTAAAGGGAAAGGGGTCAAGTATTCATTTGTCAGAACTTTCTTCTAAGCTAACTTTTCCTATATGTCTTTACTCCTATGCGACAATGAATAGGCTATCCGACATTTCAAAGCTTCTACTGTATTTTCTTCAAGCATGCTGAATGTTACCTTTAAAAACGGTGAATTAAATTTACTACGCTGAGGAAGATGAGTAAATGAGGAGGAAGGAATGCCAAGACCGTTACGAATAGAGTATGAAGATGCATGGTATCACGTGATGAACAGAGGGGCAGGCCGCGCCAAGATATATGAGACGGTAGAACACCGAAATATATTTTTAGAATTACTGGGTGATGCTAGCCGCCTGTTTGGAATAGAAGTCCATGCTTACTGTTTGATGGACAATCATTATCATTTATTAATTAAAACCCCGCGAGGTAATTTAGCGAGAGCGATGCGTCATATTAATGGGTTATATACGCAAAGGTATAATCGGACAAAGAAGACTGATGGTGCATTATTTCGCGGGAGGTACAAAGCGATAGTTGTTGATAAAGATGCTTATTTATTGCAAGTAAGTCGGTATATTCATCTTAACCCGCTTGAGGCGAAGCTGGTTGAATTGGCGGAAAAGTATACATGGTCAAGTTATCGCTATTATATTCGCGGGAAAAATAAACCTGCTTGGTTGAAGACTGAGGAAATTCTCTCGATGGTAGGAAATAGGAACAAAGTGGAGATTTATAAGCGGTTTGTGAATAGGGGAATAGATGAAGAGACGAAAGAATTTTATGCGTTAGCCAATACACCAATGATATTAGGNAAAAAAGTATTTAAAGAAGAACTATTAAGTAACTTAGATGAAAAGAAAATTAAATCATCGATGTCAGATTATAAAAATACCCGAGAATTACCTTCGATTAAACGGGTTAGTGAAGTATGTGCAAGTTATTTTAAAGTGAGAGAAGAAGAGCTTTATCGAGGTATACAAGGCAGAAGGAATATAGAAAGAAAAATAGCGATATATGGGTGTCGGGCATGGAGTTCAGAGAAGTTATCGACGATAGCGCATTGGTATGGCGGTACGAGCCATGCCAATATAAGCAATGTAGTAAAAGAAATGAGTAAAATCCTTAGGGATAATAAACAAATGAAAAAGGTACTGGAGGAAATTCGAAGAAGAGTATTTGAATGAAAAGTTATTACATATGAAGACTTGACCCCTTAATTAACAAAGGAGTTAGTAGAAGTTTAGATATGCAAGATTGTGCCCAAAAAGTTTATGAGAGTCTTAAAGAATTTGAAGAAGTTTTTGCAAAGACAATAGAATCATTTAAATGAAGTAAAGAAGTAAGGGTCAAAAGTAAAGGGTCAAGTATTCATTTGTAATAAGTCAATTCTATAAAGTTATTACAAATGAATACTTGACCCCTTTACTTTACTCTTTCTTGACCCCTTTATTTTCTTTATTGGTTGCGAAAATGTAGCTGGGGATCAGGGCAGCTGTATTTTTCAACAAATTTAGAGTAAAGTTAAATTAAAGTCTGCTATAACATTTTCATACATAGGCAACCAAATATGCCGTACGCCTCTCGAAAAGATGGAACGCTTGATATAAAAATCTACTACGAAGTAGTCGGCAAAGGGCGNCCTATCGTATTTCATCACGGCAATGGTAATTCTTCAAAAGATTGGCACACATTAGGCTATGTAGCTGAGTTAGCCACCGAATGCCAATTAATCCTGATTGACAGCCGCGGCTACGGCAAAAGTAGCAAACCCCATGACCCTGCCGCTTATAACCTGTTTAGTCGTGCCGCAGATACTATAGCTGTATTAGATGAACTAAATGTGGAAAAAGCGCACTGCCTAGGCGGATCGATTGGTGCAGCCATGTGCATGATACTAGCTAAATACTATCCTGAAAGATTTTTAACCTATATTTTCGCCACCCCTTATTTCGTTCAATTTGATGAAAACATCAAACAAGCATTACTAAGAGGCCCAAGTGCTTATCTGGCAAAATTAGAAGAATTAATGGGTGAGAAGTTTGAGAACGAGTCAATAAGAGAAACTTTTCTGGCAAATGACACCCAAGCAGTGTGGGCAGCCAATTCCTCTGAATGGTTTGAATATTTGGATTATATAAAATACATCAATACCCCAAGCTTAATTTACGTAGGCTCAAAAGAGCCCTCCTTGGCAGAGGTGGTTTCATTTGCCAAGAAAGTACCTCAATCTGAAATTCAGATTTTCCCTAACATTGATCATGCTCGTCTTTATTGGGACGGCAAATTAGTTGCACCACTAATTAAAAATTTTGTTAAAAAACATTCTCAATAGAGTTTACTTATAAAACCCAGCCACAAACTTTTGTCATTCCTGCGAAAGCGGGAATCCATCTTACAGCTAAGGTCAAGTATTCATTTGTAATAAGTCATTCAAAAGTTATTACAAATGAATACTTGACCCTTAGCTCTTCTGACCCTTAGCTCTTCTTAGCTTCTTAGCCTTTTCGATGCATACATTGCTTGATGGTAAAAAGATCTGGCAGGAAAAAGTTGATAATCTCAACTTAAACTGACAGTAAACCGTAACTAAAGAAACGGGTAACTGTCAGATCAGGTTTAAACTTTTACAGCTTATGCTCACTTTGTTCAGAAAACTACATCAAGTAATCTTTATTTTCCCTATTAACTTTGCCTGAAGTTCATTGCAAAAATTTACAAGCATCATGTCCAGTCCATAACCCGCTATAAAAGAAAGTCCTATAGGCACTTCTTCAGATTGTGAGATCGGAATCGTAATTTGGGGCGTACGAGAAAACCCTGAAATAGCGGTTACCCNCATGGCTCTTGGATAGTAGCTCGATAGAAACTCATCCGTAACTTCATCTATTCTTGGTGCTAAATCTGGTGTCGTTGGGAAACAAAGTATAGCTCCTCCGCTAAGAAATTCATTAAGTTTTCTTGAAAAATATTTCATCTTCCAAAGGCTGTCATTTATATCTTTTCGATTAGCAAGTTTAAGTACGTTATTAAAGCTAGTAGTCGCCTGTGGACTTAATTGTTGATTAGAATATTCTTGATTGTACCTCTCAACCCAAGCACCAAACGTATTCCATATTTCCGTCGATAATAATAACTTAGCTTGATTAAACAGAAATTCACAATTAACATACATGTCTGTAATTGCGGAAAGTTTTAAATGTTCTATTGAATAATAATCTGAAATGTCAGCAACAATAGGTTCGATTGTTTCGCGAATTTGGCTATCACAAATTTCAAAAACATCGTCGAGTAAATAAATTGAAGATGAAAAATTGTATTCAGTCTTATCTTCACTAAGTAAAATTCGCATAACTCTTTCTAAAACCTGTCCTGTATTTGCGAATATTCCAACAGTATCAAAACTAGGAGCAAGCGTTGCTACCCCAGAAACAGATATCAACCCATGAGAAGGTCTATACCCCCAAATACCGCAATTGCTTGCCGGAACCCTAACTGAACCACCAGTGTCAGTGCCGATTGCAAAATCTACCAATCCACAAGCAACGGCTGATGCAGAGCCACTGGATGATCCTCCTGGTACTCTATTAGGTGCTTTAGGATTTAATGGTATGCCATAAAAGGNATTTATTCCAATTAAACTGCGAGCGAGCTCATCACAATGAGTTTTACCTAAGCAGATTGCACCGGCGGATAATAGCTGATCCAAACAAATAGCATTAGCGACTGATTTAGGATAGATCTCCGTCCACCAAGGGCTTCCATAGCCGGTTATTTCATTCGCCACATCAATATTGTCTTTGATCGCAAAAGTCAAACCACTTAATTCGCCAGGTTGGTATGGATTAATTGTATTTGTATTGATGAAAGCATTTGATGAACTAAATAAAGCATCTCTGTTTGATCTTTTAATATCTTTAGACATGTGCGTTGCCTTTATAAAATTCCTGATTTAAGCAGTAACAAAAACAGATTTTTCATATTACCTGAGTATCCAATTTATTTCAGTAAGAAATAAGAGGGTATAACTTACTAAATAAATTACAGAAATGATATAAAACCGATTATGTACGCTGAAGTGGTCAAATCTTGACATATGACAATTAAATAAAGAATAAAAAATCATCACTAGTTACACATAAATAACTAATTGTCATATGTCAAGGTTTGACCCTTAGCTGTAAAGCCGTCTAATATAACAACTATTAGACGGCCTATTTTTAAGATTTGATAAATGCAAGTAAGTCCGCATTGATTTGATCTTTATTGATAGAGCACATTCCATGCGAGAATCCTTGGTAGACTTTCAATTGCGCATTTTTAATTATTTTTGAAGAAAGCATAGCAGCATCAGCAATCGGTACAATTTGATCATCATCACCATGCAGGATTAATGTTGGCACGTCGAATTTTTNTAGGTCTTCATTAAAATCTGTCTCAGAAAACGCTTTGATGCAATCATAAACGGCATTAAAACCCGCCTGCATCCCTTGCCACCAAAACCAGTCGCGCAAACCTTGCGAAACTTTAGCACCTGGTCTATTAGCCCCAAAGAACGGTATACTCAAATCTTTGAAAAACTGTGAACTGTCAGCAAGCACACCAGCACGTAGCTGGTCAAATACCTCCATGGGCAAACCTCCAGGATTAGCGCTGGTCTTTAGCATTAAGGGCGGCACTGCGCTAATTAGCACAGCTTTAGCGACCCGCTTGGTCCCATGGCGGCCTATATAACGCGTCACTTCACCCCCACCCGTTGAATGACCAATATGAATCGCATCCTTCAAATCCAGTGCTGCTACTAACGCTGCTAGATCGTCAGCATAAGTATCCATATCATTGCCCTTCCATGGCTGGCTCGAGCGGCCGTGACCGCGCCGGTCATGAGCAATACACCGATATCCATGGGAAGCAAGAAATAACATTTGGTTATCCCAAGCATCGGCAGATAATGGCCATCCATGACTAAACACAATAGGCTGTCCTTTGCCCCAGTCTTTATAATAAAGGTTAATGTCAACAGAATTTTCCTTGCCGACTGTAATAAAACTCATCATGATACTCCTTTTCAGATTGGGATGATTAAAACGGAAAGTGATTTACAGTTAAAGTATAGTATTATGTTTTTCAATAGAGCAACTCATGGAGCATCACATGGAAGTTAAAACAGGAAGTGTTGGGGAAGGAGCAGGTAAACATTAGCCGCATTGAACGCATTGGCCATTATGCCATTAAACTGATTTTTGATGACGGCCATCAAACTGGTATTTATAAGGGGCTAAGGGGGCAAACCTTGACATATGACAATTAAATAAAGAATAAAACATCACCACTAGTTATAGATAAATAACTAATTATCATATGTCAAAGTTTGACCCTTAATTCTCTTCTGACGGATCCATCCTACATTGTTTAAATGTTATTGCTATTTATTCTTTGTGAATCTGGTTGCTCACCATCGGAAGTAGAATGATGTTCTGTTAAATGTTGGTTTTTGGTTGAGGTCACTCGTGCTGAAACATTAGTATTAGCTGGTGGACATGGTACTTGGTTAGGTGCTGAATTGTTATTTTGTTGTGGTTCAGCAAAAACTAGTGGTTGTGTTGAGTGATTAGGATCCTCACTTTTATATAAATAGATTTCATTAGTTTTGTCTTTATTTCTTTTAACAAAAATGACCCACCGTTTTTTTGATCAATATCTACTTCATCTAAAAATTGTCGGTAGAGTACTGTTTGAACCTTGCCCAAAGGGCTTTTCATAGGATTAGTGTTATTCATTAAATTATTTACATACTTTGAAAAACGGGAGGGTATTATGTCAAATGCAGAGAGAAATTTTTTGTTCCAACAACAAAATGCTGCCTTCATTGGATACAAAATAACTTCCTTCATATCGGGTATTTACATTGATTATTCGGGTATTTTTGGGAAAATTGATTTTTGTCAGAGAGACAACATATTTTTCCGTGTAATCAAAACCATTAGGCCCGATTTTGCGTGGGGCATCAGATTTTTTGCCAATGCTCGACCATACTCATGAACGTCGTGGTCTTTGCCTGAAAAATATACCTCTCCTTTAGTCGTGAGAAAAAAGTCCGGCCATTTCGATGAATTATGTCAGAAACTTTTGCCCTTTGGGCAGAGGGACTTTGTGGGCTTCAGAACATTTTTATTATGACCCAAGCCTAATCTGCCGTCCTCATTGGCTCCACAAGCATATACATCGTCATCGTTGGAAATAAAAAAGCAACGAAATTATCAATTTTAATCTTCTTAATTTTCTGAGCATTTGGAAAATCGATTTGAATTGGGAAGTAAACAGAATTGGCATGTCCCACTCCAAATTGTCCATATAAATTTGATCCAAAAACAAAAATATCATTATCATAAGTGAGTAAATAAACACAAGGATTATGATCTGAATTTGTGCTACCGTCAGTGGCGACAATCGACAATATTTTACTGTCTTTCGGGAGACTGATTTTTGTAAGTTTTTTATATATTCATATTCAGGATCATGTTGACATAAGTCAAACTGAACATTATATCCACAAGTATAAACATCACCATCCATTGTGAGAATAAACGTACTTCTTCTATAAGAAGAAGTTTCTGGATTAGCACGCTTTTCTACACAAACAACATCAGCAACTTTTACATGGTTAGGCAAATTAACGTGAATGGGAGTATAAACTTCATGAGAATCCTCAATGCTAAGATGACCAGAACAATTATTTCCACAAGCAAATAATTGCCCTGTTGCTGTGATAAAAAGCTGGAATAGCTTGTGATAATCATTTTTACGATTATTACGCCATCTGGAAAAATAATTTTTTTGGCGAATAAACAAAATCATCTTTATCTCTAGGACCTAACCCAAGTTGACTGTATCTTGCACCGCAGGCATAAACATGCCCTTTTCTGGTAAGAATAAAACTGATTATATCGGGAGAATAGTAATCACCAATTTCTAAACTTTGGACATCAATGACTTTTTCATCAATAGGCAAATCTACCAGGGTTGGCGCCATAAACCATTTTTTACTTTTTAGCCCAAGGTGACCAGATTTGTTAAAACCTTGTGCATATAACAGCCCATTTTCAAATATAAAAAATTGTCCGTACAACGTAAGAACTATTTTGACTTCTTCTTTTGAGTTCCATGTTGGTAATGAAATTATTTTTTCCTGTGCTAATTTACGCAGTTGTTTACTGACGCTCATAAAGCTGCGTAAGTCACACTCGCTTAAATATTGTAAAATATTTTTTCCCAGTCCTAGTGTATTTAATACGCTAGATAAATTCGCCTTTGTCATGTACAACTCGCTTCGATAAGTTATTATTTCACTAATTTAAAAATAGGATACCATCTTTCTTACATTGAGTAATCACTTTCTGATGAATTTTCTTGGTCGTAATCACCATCTAAAAGATCCTGATCCTCTGTTGAATGAGCCACCGCTGTTGATAAAATGAAGGGGGCAAGTCTTCGTTTGGCCGAACAAGGGGTTTTACGGTACAAATCAAAACATAACATTTTTCAACTGCTTTATCCTTAAGGATTTATTAATTTTACAAGCTTGATCCAATTGTGAATTGATTCATAAAAAACTAATTAAAGATTACAACCTTCAATTAGTAAGTAAAAGAATCAAGCATTTGAAGTTGAAGGGGTCAAACCTTGACATATCAAACATATCAAACAGAGGGGTCCAACAGAGGGGTCAAGTCTCAACATTTGACAAGTAACCCATATTTAACTTTATAAATTTTGTGGGGATCCGTCAGTACTTGACCCCTACCTATTTACGAAGACTTGCCCTCTTTATTGACCATGATATAGTTATCCTCGATATAACAAGTGATTCTAATTATATCAGTAGAAATATTTTTAATATCATTCATTAATTTTTATTAAATCTAATTTTTAACTCTATATCTATTAATAAAGATTTAATCGAGTCCAGCAATTCATAGAAGGTTTGTGAGCTAAACGGATTGGTTTTATTTATCAATTTTGTTAATTCATCGAAAGCCGAGATATACTTATTGATATTTGTTAAAGAAGACAGAGGGTCAAGTATTCATTTGTAATAACTTTATAGAATTGACTTATTACAAATGAATACTTGACCCTTAACCTCATTAAATTCCTTCTGTTGTTGGAATTAGGGTTGTAACAAATGAATACTTGACCCTTAGTCTTTTTTGATCCAGTATATTAAAACGTGCCTCACAAATAGTATAATATTGCTAATTAATAGAGGAAGTATGTTTATGGTCCAGAAAAAAACAACAGAAGCAGCAGCTATTGATTCAAAAAAATCGGTTAATTATGGAACATTCTCGGCCTCTGGCGATTTTGCTTTGCTTCCCGATGATATTTTGTATTTAGTTATTTTTTTCCTTAATGCTCCATCTACCGCAAGCTTCAAAAGGGTATGTAAACGATTCAACGCCTTAGCGACAAACTTAGACAAAATGATTCAAAACAATCCTTCTATGATTGCTGCGCATCTCAGCACCGAGAGATTATTGGAAAGGATTAATGAACTAGATAAATTATTTAGTAAAAATATTTTGAAAACAAAAGTAGAAATTAATAAATTTGTCCCAGTCATTCAAAAGGAGCTACAAGGATTGAAAGATAAAATGGGAGACGAGCGCGATGCGCCAACGAAAAATTTGACTAACAAGCTTACTCAACTGCAACATAAATATACTTTTAGTCTCGGAGTATACACTGATCAATTAATACAAAAATCCAGGCGTAGAACCAAAATAGTTGATGCCTGTACTGTAGCTATGCTTGTATTGGGAGTTATTTTACTTATTATAGGCTTAGCGACTCGTATAAAATGGTTTTATATAGCTGCAGCAGAATTTTTGGTCTGTTCTATTTTGTTATTCTGCATTCATAGGCCTTGCTCGATGTTACGACCTAATGTCACAAGAGAGGTGAACGAGGAGATTACGCAAGCTTTAAATAAAAATGTAATGGAATCAAAGATATTATCAAATTTACCCACTTTTAAAGTGGCAAAAAAATTATAGTGAATAGAAGTGCATTTTTCATGCCTTGCAATCGAGTGAAAATATTGAAGAAGATTACCCTGCCATCGTTTCAGAGGACATAACACAACTAGTGCTGTATATGCACACTTTGTTGAAACAAGAGGGGTGCTCTGTTGAAACTCCTTTATTAAAGAATATGTTCGATTTTTACATTTCTATACACAAGAAAAGAGAAAAAGCTGTCGAAGTAGTTGATGACGCACCTAAAGTTATATTAGAAGTCTAGTGCATTGCCATTCCCGCGAAAGCGGTAATCCATCTTCAAACATTAAGAGCGCTCCCTTCACATATTACCCAATCTAATTGCGGCACAAGTTGTGTCGCAATTGATAGACTGAAATAAAGCCAATGCGAAATGTGCCTAGAATAATTAGCCCACAAATTGTGGACTTTTTCTAAAACTGAAGTGTCTATCTCAAATTTTTTTCTTTTATTATGATTTTACATGCCATGTTTCCAATCTATGGACGCAAATTATTGTTTAAAAATGATGTTTTTTACCGGGTTGTTTTTGGCATGTGCAGCAAGTAGCCTGCATGAATGGTGGCCTTGAACGAGCGAAGCGAGATCAAACAATAGGGGTTTTAGGAGAATGAATTTTTCAGCAGCCGGTAAATAATTTATATGTATTTCAATTTAAAAATTTGCTACCCTCATCATTGGTTCCTTGACCTAGCTTAGCTAGTTCAAGGCCACCATTCATGCAGGCTACTTGCTAAATTTTAATTAAGGAGATTATTATGGACAGTACTGCACGTATTAAATATTTACGTATTGCTTTAATCATCTGCGGTCTAGCATTTATATGCTTGTCTCCTTTGATGATTTTGTGGCCGTCCGGATGGCGTTGGATACCTCAGCAACAAAATTATGAGCAGATGATAGTTGTTATTTATATTGTTTTGGGCATATTCTTAATATTCGCTGCTAAAGATCCACTACAGAATGTGAGTTTGATTTGGTTTACAGTGTGGTCTAGCCTAGCCCATGGCGGTGTTATGTTAGTCCAAGCATTGGTTTATCCACACGAACATGGGCACTTAATTGGTGATGTACCTGCTCTTTTGCTTATAGGTATTATCTTGGGGTTATTAACACCTAGAGGTAAAGCAACAAAAGAGTGAACGGCATATCATTACCCTCCTCTTTGTTGTTGTATCCGGAAAAATTAATTCATAAATAATGGTCATAAAAATGACCTAATTTACTGTTTTTTACAAATCACTGTGTAATGCCAGCGCAGGCTCATAGACGTCAACTTAAGCACCACATCAAACAAAGAGCAAGTAGCCCGCATGAATGGTAGCTTTGAACGAGCGAAGCCAGATCAAGGAATATAGAGTTTTAGGCGAATCGATTTTTCAGGAGCCGGTAAATAATTTATATGTATTTCAATTTAAAAATTTGCCAACCTCATTATTGATTCCTTGATCTGGCTTCGCTCGTTCAAGCCTACAAAAAATAAACATTCATGCAGGCCACTTGCTAAACCCGACCAGCCTCAATGGAACTGGCCGGCAACCAGCCTGGCCACACCAAGAATAACTTGCTTAGCTCTTTGAACCTTTCCACTCAAGTATTTATCAAATCATCGATGACGGATAAATACCGTTGTTGAACAAAAGAGGCACAATTAGCTAAGTTTTCTAGGTTGGCGACGGCGAGGAGGGGTTGAAGGGATCAGGGTTGAAGGGATCAAGTGTTCATTTGTAATAACTTTAGAATTGACCTAACCTATTACAAATGAACACTTGATCCCTTCAATTTTGGCTGTACTCGCGACAGTACGCCAAACGAAAATTTGACAATCAGCTTTGAAAATGAGGCGATTCGGAGTGCGGTTTTAAATTGAGTTTATTACTGTAATTGTGGTACATTTTATCTTTCTTCATTTACTTGAAAAGGAATTCAATATGAAAAAACGTCTTACTTACCGTCGTTTGTTGCTCAGCTTATCTACCTGCGGTGTATTTTCCCTTGCTTGCACTGCTTACGCCTTGACTAATGCGGACTCCAGTTTTTATATTGGCCTACACGCGGCTCATTGGCTGCAGCGGGTGGCACTCTAGGCATAGCAAACGGCGACTTGATGTTGCCCCTTTTCGGCAATAACGACAATGCTTTTTTGCTCGATGGCCAAGCCAAATATGGTAACGACACGAATTCTGCTATTAGCGGTGGGTTAGGCTTTCGTCACGTTTATCATGATGCTCGCATCCTCGGTGGTTACCTCTATGTTGATCGCAACCGTTTTGTAAATGAAGGTGATCTGACAACTGAAAATTTCTGGTTTGTCAGCCCGGGCATCGAATCCATGGGCAATCTGATGGACTTGCGCATCAATGGTTATATCCCTGTCAGTTCACAGCAAGAAAATGTGGGCACGAGTCAAGCCATCACCTTTTCTGGTCACTCTGAATTTGATACGACCATCAATAATCTTAATAGCACGGGGCCCGGTATTGATGGCGAAATCGGTTTAGTGAAAGTACCTCATATTCCGCATTTACGCGCTTATGTGGGTGGTTATCATTTTGAACCCAAAGACCAAGATAACATTACTGGCGCTTCAGGCCGGGTTGAATTTCCTCTCAACCATTATGTGGCACTCACTGCCGTCGATACTTACGACAATAACGTACATAATACTTTTCAAGTGGGTATACGCCTCACCCTAGGCGGCATGAACGATGACGTTTCCGGTAAAGATATTCAGCGCCGCATCGTCGATCCGATCAACCGTAATTTATCAACTCAGTACACAGGCACTGCTCAACCAGTCATTGTTAGCCAATCGACCGGTAATTCAAGATTACTTATGGACAATATTTACTTTTTTACTAGCAACGATGGCACGGCGTTTAATGCAGCGCAAGGCACTAACAATTGCACTTTTGAACATCCTTGCTCAGGCACCTCGTTTACACAATCTACCGTAAATTCGATTGGTACCATTACCAATAATGCTAATCTCTTCTTTAATCCAGGTGGTTATTCACTCAACGGTCAATTATCTCTCGTTGAAGGACAATCCATCTTTGGTAGAAGTTTTGATTATACACAACCCGCTGTTGGTACTGAACGCGCCATGTTTATTGGTAGTTTCTTACCCCACGACAATAATACCTTCGATTCCATACGACTAGTTAACGATGGTAACCAACAATTCGGCTTTTTGTTGATTCTAACATTCAAAATCTTACGTTTAACAATGTACAAGTAGGTGGGGATGCCAACCAATCCTATCAATTCTCTATGTTCTTCAATGGCTCTGATTCTGCCACAATAACAAATTCACAAATTATTTTTAATGGAACCAATAAAACATTTTTATCTGGCAACACCGCAACAGGTTTATTGTTCGATACCTCGGATATTACGATCGACAATCTTGATATAGAAATGAATGCAGTAGTGAGCGGCGGCACCTTCATTATCACAGGTATTAATTCTGTCACTGGTGCATCAAATCCAACCCCAATTAAGCTCTCTAATTCAACCATTAATGTAAACTTGACTGATACTAACAGCATAGCAGCGGAAGCTGACGGAATTGTAGATACTAATGATATTTACGAGATTTTTAATTCCCAAATCTCAACTAATGTAAATGTCACTAATAATTCTGGCTCCGCAGATGCTTTTACTAGAGCAATCGATATAAATGGTAGTACTGCGGTTCTGGACATACAAGATAGTCAGGTTTCGGCAAATGCTAGTGCCACCGGTTCCACCACAGGAAATTCCGACTCTGCTGCAATCCGAACAAGCTTTATGACCGCAGCCAATATTGAGAATAGTCAACTTGTCAGTACTGCAAATGCTCAAGGAACAACCGGCGCATTTGCAACTTCTACTGGTTTTATAAGTAATTTTACCCCTGTGACTGTAACCAACTCCGTGCTTGATGTCAGAAGCAATACCTCGGGGACCACCACTGGCAGCAGCCAAGCTGTAGGCATGAGTCTGAATGGAGGCAGTTTAAATCAGACAGGCAATACATTTAATGTCGTCGCTACAGGAACCACACCGACTTCTCAAACCGACATTATTGGGCCTTAATCTCTAATTGATACATCAGAATCCGGGATAGTATGCAAAATACTATCCGGGATTTTAATCATTAAGAATCAAAATGAAGCGAAGCCGACAATGACCTTAGAATTGAATTATTAGAAATGAATACTTGACCCCTTAAGGCCCTATACAGCGCTATGTTAAGAGTTAGCTAGAGAATCCGGCCATAACGCTTTTCTAAGTGCATCTGCATAGGCATCAGAATTATTTTCCCTTAAATACTTAGTTGCTATTGAAAATCGTTCTTTATCACTGGATGCTTCTTTAAGTGTTTTCATCACTTGAATAGGTACATTATTTTCCCATAAAAATTTCGTAAGCTAAAAATACCCGCGCTATATTTTTCATAATTTATTCTGCAATTTTCAACTTGTTCTAAAGTCATAGTTTGCTCTTGAATTAAAGGGGCCTGGTTAAAACGTTGATTTAAAATGCGAACATGGACGACTTGATTTGCATCATTAACATGTGGTTGGTTAAAGCTAATCTCATTATATGGATTTTCGTGAATTATTACGCTTACTGCTCCAGTCATGGTATTAATACCCTGTATGCCATATATTTTTAATATGATCTGCGCCAACTAAAGCAAACCACTTACCATCTTGTTCTGCGCTAATAATACGATAGGCAACATAATTAAATATTTTTGTTCTTTGATCTGCAGTTGTCCCATTAGCCATATCTGTATCAAGGCCAATAACTCTGATGCCTGCTTCCTTAGCTGCTTTGATTAAAGCCGTATAACTATTTCGTTTTTCACACTTCAGCTCACTTAATGGTTTTGGAAAAAATTTTCCTAAAATTGAAGTGTCACGTAATTCTTCGTCCTTAGCGTAATAGTCTTGAAATCCCCAATTTTTATCTATTTTATTTAGGGTGACGGCCAGTTTGTTGGTGTTTGAAAACTGTTCTAAAGTACTATTATTCGTAGCCTCTTGAAATTAATACTTTAAACCTTCTATGAAGAAAGTAGTAAAACCCGCTTTTTTAATTTCTCAAAATTACGAATGAAAAAGTTTTTTTGTGGTAGATGAGAATGGTTTTCACCGACTATAAAATTGGCATCTAATAAATCTGTTAGATTGGTTATTGGTTTAATATAGTTTACTTCCGGACAATTTTTATAAAATTCATTAAGCTTTCTATAAAGCTCACTTTTATCTTCGCCAGTTATTTCACGAATGAAATCTTTATATTCTTGACTTGTTCTATTTATTGGCACAGGTTTAATACCATTAAAATTAATTTTCCTACCACTTTATCAAGACAGTCTTAACGTTTTCTTAAGCCATGCAGCTTGATAAAGCGTAATATTTCCACAAATACGTCTAAGTAATACTTGATGAACGTAAGCGGGTAAATGTGAAAGTATTTATTATGTATCTTACACTCTTGACTGGGCTAAAGGGCATAACATAAGGGTAAAGTCTCAATATTTGACTTATTGTCTTAAAATATTGGTTATTTGTCAAATATTGAGGCTTGGCTCTTATGTCACATAAGTTAATGGTGGCAGCAACATTGATTGCGCTATCAGGACTGTTTGAAAAACTTTATTCTTAACTGGCGCCATGCTCTTTGGAAGCAATCCAGGAGGCCTAAACATCCTGGATTGCTAATCGCGTTGCTCCTAACTATAAGACTACTTTTTCGAAAGGCTAACTAAAACTATTGGCTCTATCTTCTATTTGCATATCATCACACAATTCTTTTTAGGCGGCATTTTTTGGCACGCTCTGTGTGGTGTTTTCCTTGATTTTCCTCTCCACAGGAGGACTTTTTCTTGTTTGGATGGCTTGCCAAACTGACCAATCATTTTCGCCGTTGATCCAAAAGAGTCTTTTGCATTATTATTGTTTGCCGATGACGGAATAACACTGACTGAGGAAACATCATCAAAATCCAAATAAGAATTATCATTCGACACCAAATCATTTTTTCAAGTCTTCTGCTAAAAGATCCTCAATAGATCCATCGATAAACTCATCTGCATTCTTGAATGAAACAACAACTCGAAGTTGTTCAAGCTTTTGACAAGAACCACTAATTTATCAGATACTTTTTCAGTAACTATTCGTTTATTTAAACAGCTCACCCAATGTTGTCGAGTATCAGATTCCAATTTCATTTTCTTGCTGGCAAGACCATCAAGCAATGCAGTAAGCCCTATAGATAAATTATCAACGTTATTGTGGCTCAGTATTGCGCCGGCAATACCACTCTCATACATTAAGTAATCATTCAATTCTTTTTTATTAGCATTTTTAATGATGACGCTCAATAATTCAAACCAGCCGTTAGCTATGCAGCGCGCTAAAACACAAGGCCCTGCTGATTGTTCAACACTTAATGCATCTAGCTCATCATTACTTGATAATAATTCACTGACTAATTCCGGCCCGAGGTCGCTGTCTAATAAAGCTATCGCAAGTTTTTCATTTTGTAATTGTTCCAAACAAACATCTATCGCCGATTTGCCATATTTATTTTTAAACTTTACTGGCACTCCCGCTGCAATCAATGTAGGCAATAAAGCCAACTTGGTTTCTAACGATGACGGCCCAATTAATAAGAAATGAATAGCGCTATAACCGTCTCTTAAGGTAAGACGATCAACATACACTTCTTTCTTGAGTAAACTGTGAATCACTCTTTCTTGACCAAAATAGCAAGCAATCGCCAAGGCATTTACTTGCGGTTGTTGATCAGCTATGCTGAAATGATATAATCCTTCTTCATTGTATTTTTCCAAACCGTAAACTAATTGCTCTAACCCAATATTTTCTTCATCTGCATTGCTCTGTATGTATTGCAGGGCCTCCTCTACTTGGTCATGCAATAGTAAATAACACAACTTTGGCAATGCCCACAAACTGTCTGTTTTAAACCCAAACGTCTTTAACAGCGTTTTGTTTGCACGAAAAAGTGTATTTTCATAATATTTTTCTGCGCTTATGTATTTTTCAGCGGGCATTTGCCAATTGTCTGTCTCATGAATAAATAAAGGTTGTATATCGTTATGGTCTTCATCTTCCAAGTTAGGAAAATAAGTTTCACCATAAAAAATCAAGCATTGTTTATGTTTCTTGAATTTGCTGCTGGCAGAAAAGACGACGTCACGTTTCTCATGCGTAGAACTGGCGGTTCCACGTTTTTTACCAATAGTTTTAAGCTTGGTGGTTACATTCGGCAAGATCGATGAATTCATATAGGCTGACCAACCTCGTAACTTTTCACCACTGATCAGGTCACATGTTGCCGCATCTTCACCCGGTTTGAGCGTATCAAAAGTATGCGTATAATACACGCCTTGTTTTTTAACTCTTCGGTATTGATTTGTCTGCGTTCTCCTTGATATGCCCCTAAGCTCACTTGACCATCTTTTCTTGCTTTGAGAACAGTAAAATTATCGGCTGCATAGGCGCCTAACGCACGCCCCGGCAATACCGCCACTGGTGCAATTAAAATCGGCGGACATGTCGCTTTTTGGTTTCATTAGGCGCTTTCTTATAAATAATATTTTCATCGCGCTCCAATCTTTCAATGTCTTTGTCTTCGTTTATGTAATAAAACCGTTTTCCTTTGCCGGTATCACGTGAAATATCAAGCGTCCGATAGTGAATTTGTGCTGTGGTCGCCTCAATAATTGCTTCATCGATCACGAGCTCTTCTGCAATTTTTTTATCGTCTGCCGGCAACACTGGAGCAGCTATCGAGTCTTCAATCATCATGGGCGCCGATAGAGGAATCTTTTGATTTAATTGAGCAACAAAGTCATCTAGAGGATGGGGTGAATTAGTTGACACAGATTCAACTATCAGTGCAGCCAGTTTATGCGCATAATCAAATGATGAGTTTAGCAATACTTGCAAACTGCGATTTAAATTAATCATTTCAGAGCAAGATGGCCAATAATTTTTTAATTGTGAGAGCAATCGTGAAATTATTTTTGACGATGCAATATCGAAACCAGTACTACCAAAATAAGCAATGCTTGTGATCAAGTCAGTCACTTTAATCGCATTCAATCGGCTCTTGATTATATTAATGAATAATTTCTGACAAGCCGCTTTATGTTCATCCAAAACAATAAATTCTGGGTCAATGCTGGCAATCAAACTGGCGCTGCATAACACACGTATAGTGCGATTAATCTCAATTTTATCTCTGACATTTGTTACACCGAGCAACAATCGTCGCAAGTCATCTCGTATTGGTAAAATATCACTTTTCGTCAACCACCCTGCTTGTATCATACGGCTCAAGCTGTGAAACAGCAGAAAAGCATTACGCATTCCTATATTCTTAGATTTTGCTATTTTAAAAATAAGGGCGTCTACCACAGAGAAAATGTTTTCTCTGGGGAACATTACTGAATTAACAGAGATGAAGCACGAAATTGAAAAGAGCGCCAGACAGACTTGTCTTATATCGTTTGAATTAATGGCTAGCTGTTTGATGAGTTTTTGTAAAACTCTACTCATTTCCGCATCAACTCTCACATAACCTGATTCAACAAAATTAGCACAAATGTATAGGTTTTGTGCGATATACATAAAACTTAAGTCTTTCTTGCTTATCTGATTTAATATAGCAGTCGTATAAATTTGATATCTATCCATGGATAGACCTTCAAAATTGACTGTTGCAAAATTAAATAATCCTCTTAATAGTTGCGTTGCCATTCGCTCAGAATATTCAGCATTGACTAAATTTTCAAAAACCCTCGAATTATGTTGAGAGTTTTAGTGCTAAAGCGCTTGTAAATGCCAGATACCACTAATCTTGCCATCGCATCAATACTATTTGTAAGATCCCATGCTTGTAAATTTAATTTACTGAAATTCTCAATTAATTGGTCAATGTCTGGGGAAAAATCATATCTATGTCTACTTAAAATACCCGACTTACTGATAAGACTGAAACCATACATAGCCATTCCAATCTCTTCTGAATCGGATGAAGATGAGTTAGAAAGCACAATAAATAACTTTTTAATATTTTCAAACGTGTCAGAATCAAAATGCGTTATGACTCGTGCTGTAGTTAAATGAGACAAACCTTGGAAAACCCTATTGATCTCAAGTTCTTTAGGCAGGTTATCAGCTATCTTTTCACTAGGCCCCATAAATTATCCATCGAATTTTCATCGAATGGAAAAAATTCGGCCATACCAAACAAACCAACACCGGCAATAATATCTGCTATTTCTGCGTTAGCATATTTCTGATTATATGATTTCATCAACCTTGAAAAATGTTCTAACGAACTGTCTTTAAAGCTACAACCTTCTACTTTGGATAAACTGCCAAAACCTTTAATCAAACTGCCAGCACCATAATCATCATATAATTCTAAACTCATATGACTTGCTAATATTTTTTGTAAATCCTCCATGACTTCGTCGGTCAATGACGACAAAACTTTCATTTCTACCAATTTGCCCAATGCAAGCGCCACCTTAGGCGCCAAGACTTGTTGCGACGAAGCTCTATTAGCAGCGATGCCCAATAAATTAAATAAATTAGCAGTGGCCTGATCGCTTAATTTAACAAGATGGCGTGTTTTGGCTAAAACACCTAAACCTTGTAAAAATCTCGGATTTCCATGCCCAATGGGTTCATTTTAGCAAACTTTTCAATCAGCATTTCCAGATCGGTATTAAAACCATCGTAAAAATGTTGAAAGTGATAAGACAAATACCCCATGCCTTGAATAATTTTTGCAATACCTGCTGATTTTCTCGTTTTATTAAGAAAAATCTTAAAAATTCTGGCAAGGTGTGTTACAGCATTATCATCGTACCGGACCAGAATTCTTTTTGTGACATCATGCCAGCACTATGAATCGTTCCGGCAATGTGATGTTCCTCAGCGCTTTCATCGAGTTTATTGATCAATGTCATTACTTGTGCATTAAAAACAAATTGTAACTGCTCTAGATTATTTAAACGCTGAGAATTTTTAGCTTGTTTGACACTTTTTCTTAATGCATTCAAAAAGGCGAACTAAGCTTTTCAAAAGCCCCTTGAGTTGACATATTGCCAAGACCATGCATGCAATTAAAAATATCACGAGAATTCGAAGGCCCGTTTGCTATAGGCGCGATAATATAATTTACTACGAGCGCGATCTGATCATCTTCAAAGTTCCAATCCAGTCCTCTGAATGATAACAATCCCATGCCATAAATCGTCAGCGAGCAATTAAACATATGAGAATATTTAATTTTGCCTTCTTCATGTACTGACTTAGAACCATACAGTTTAAATTCTTGTATGAATTTCAAAAGGAACGGTTTAATATGTGCCGCCATCTGAATTAAGCCTGGCAGAATAAAAAGCTTTCCTAAATTAGAAATAAAAATCCCGCCGAAGTGAACCAAGAGGAGAAGCTGTACTTGTCTTCTATATCAAGCGGAGGAAATAATTCTGACCAAAATTTTTGATCGAGTGAGGTAGCAATATGAGATAACGTGGCTTCCATCTCATCAATGGCTTTCTGATTTTTACTATTTATTTGCGTCGCCTTGATTCTGTCAACAGTTTCATATATATTTTTATGAAATTAGTTTTAGTTCCAACATTGCCGTATTTTGCACTAACAACTTTAAGCTGATCAAAAATCTCACGGATTTTTCTAACGTTTCTTTTTTGAAAAATCCAGTTGGCTATTTTTTACAAACTTAAAAATTCATCATTGAGCAAATGCAGAGTTTTGCTTTTTTGATTTTGCGATGAGCCTTGTTTTAGAAAAGATGTTTGTTGAGATTGATCATGATGGGGATGAGGGTTATTTTGGCGAGGCCATTTACCAGTACGTTGCTGTACTTCTTCGCCATGTTTACGTTTATGAGGTATCATGAAAAATTCTCCCACTTGATATGAATTCAGGTTACAAACAATGCTAGGATTTTAACTAAAAATAACCTCTCTTATATTAAGAAAAGCTTAAGATATGACCATTTTCCCATAAGTGAGGTTGAGAATTGACATGAGTGGTGATTACAGGGAATGCCTCATTTACATTTATCTTCACCATTAGCGCCCGCTTCACCTGTTGTGATGACTTTTGTGTCTAATCGTTGCCAATCCGTAAGCACCTGGGATGATGGAAAGTGAAAACGGTTTAAATAAGCCACCGAATAGAGGACATATTGCGGATGGATCATGGCATTTAATTCAGACGATTCGGTTTTGCTGTTGCCGTGGCCTGGGCTATTAACAAGTTTGCCGGCAATGATGCTGGCCAATGCATTTGCAGAAAATTGGCCTGCGATTTATTCAATTTACCTGGAATTAACCAAGTACGTAGATGGGGTCAGATGCGTAGATGGGGTCTGACCCCTTATTTTGGTTTATGTTTCTACGATTTAAAAACTAGAACTAATGACCAAACTCTAATGATTGAATTTATTGTATTTCAGCTAATTGTTGTTTTTTTAGCTCTTTATAAAAATCTTGTTCTTTTTGAGCAATGTAGTTTTTATACCCTATTGGGTCAATAAAAGGATTTTTAGTGTTTTTGTTCAATAGAGCATATTTTCTCTTAAGATCAAAATATCCTGCATGAGCCCCAAGAAAAACGTCGCATGGTAATGATTTTAATACTTTAATAGCACGCTCATAATCGCTGGCAATATTAGGATAAGATTTATTTTTAACTAACTTGTATCCTGAATTAACGTTGAGGCTGCCTAAAAATACGACATGGTATTGCTTTCCATGATCTGTTAATTGCATTGTCCATGTTGTGCATCCTGGTGTATGGCCTCCTGTTAGATGTGCCGTTAATACGGTTCCACCTAATTTTATTTGATCACCATCATGAAGCACCTTATCTACTTTGGCTTTAGGATAATATGTACTCACATCATTCCCATAGTAAAAATCAGATTTCCCACCCGATTCAACAAGAGGAACATCAGCATCCATCACCATATACTTTGCATTCGTTTGTTGCTTTATTAATTTGCTACCTGCAGCATGATCAAGATGAGCGTGACTAATCAATAAAATTTTAGTGTCGCTAAATTTAAAACCCAGTTTTTCTATGCTAGTTTTAATCATTGGAACATTTGCTTCAAGGTCACTGTTAATTAAAATATTTCCTTTTGGAGTAACAATCAGATAACTTGTAAGATCATCAGTCCCGACATAGTATAAATTTCCCATTATATGGAAGGGCGGGAATGAATTAGGCATCGGGTAAGCAAAGGCTAAATTAGGCAATAATATAATTATTGCGATTAACGTTAGTATTTTTTTCATAATAAACCTCCATTGGTGATTAAACTAAAATATTAAATACCGATATATTGTCATGATTTTTTACGCTATCATGCTCTAATCCTTGCATAAAATCTCCCGAAATTTTCTTTGAAAAGAACATAATTTGCATTTAAAACCCAAATTTCGTGGCTGATGCTCTGTTTATCTATTATAATCTTTCTAAAATAGAAATATTCTAATATAATAAGACCATAAATGGATGTTAAAATA
Organism: Coxiellaceae bacterium; assembly: GCA_013414725.1. Classification (GTDB taxonomy): domain Bacteria; phylum Pseudomonadota; class Gammaproteobacteria. The sequence goes on from CP058706.1 coordinate 621,740, forward strand.
TTTATGTGCTTGGCAATAAAATAGAGACATGGAGAGTTTTAAATGCGTCAATTCATAAGTTCTTTCTTAAAATTTGCTTGTTTATTTTCTTAATTCACAGCTCGGTTGCTTTTGCAGAAGAGCCCATTTCTGTTCCTGTTTTAGTTTATCACGTTTTGAATCCAAAAATTACAAGTAATATAACCATTACGCCAGAGACGTTTGAATCGCAGGTAAAATGGTTAAAAGATAACGGCTATACCGTGATTCCACTACAAGAATTAGTCAGTTATTTACAAGGAAAAAATGTGGCCCTCCCAGCCAAACCGGTGGTGATAACAGCCGATGATGGTTGGAGGTCAGATTATACTTATATGTATCCAATCGTACGTAAATATAATATACCTGTAACTTTATTCATTTATCCTGGAACCATTTCAAAAGGAAAAAATGCGATGACATGGGACCAACTAGAAGAACTACAGAAAACGGGACTATTTGATATTCAAAGTCATACCTATACTCATCCAAATTTCAGGCAGTCAAAGAAACGCATGTCTGCCAATGCTTATGAAAATTTAGTTCACAAAGAATTGTTTTATTCTAAAAAAGTGTTAGAAGATAAATTAGGAACTAATATAAGTTTATTGGCTTGGCCTTTTGGCATTTACGATCGTTATTTGGAGCAAGAGGCTGTCAAGGCGGGATATACCATGGCCTTTACCATCGATGCTCGTAATGCCTCTCGAATATATCGGCCTACCGCCCAACCACGATATATGATCGTTACATCTCAAGATATGGAAATGTTTGCTGCTATTGTGAAAGGCAAAGCACAGGGACCAAAAAAAAAAAGCACTAATCGACAAACAATGAATTAACGAAATCGGAAATCGGGGTCAGACCCAGATATGGGATTTAATAATAGGCGTTTGATTTGAAGAAACATTTGTCGTTCAACGCTTAAATCTAGACCACTTCATTCTTGTCCTATAATCCCAATATCTGGGTCTGACCCCATTATTGGGATTAGTGCTAAGTTTTGATTCGTATAAAAATATCAATTTCTCCTGCAGCGCGATCTAGAATACAGTCTTTTGGGTTAGATATTTTTGGATGGAAATAGCCTCCAGATATTAATAAATATATGCTATGATTATTTTTTACTTAGGGGATTTTTAAAAATTTGACACTTGTTGTTGTCTAGAATAGTGTCAAGTAGCGACGGGTACTTTACTCTCTAATCAATCCGCAGGATGCCACCATGATCAATAAACAAGCCAGTTTAGCACCGGAACTCTTGAAAATCATTCATGATAAAGGTACAGAATATCCTTTTACTGGGTCATACAATGACTTTGACCAACCAGGTACATACTTATGTAGACAATGTGGTTTAGCGCTGTTTAGGTCTGACTCTAAGTTTCATTCAGGATGCGGTTGGCCTAGTTTTGACAAAGAAATCGCTGGAAATGTTTTACGACAAAACGATGCTGATGGACACCGTATAGAAATTTTATGCCAACGTTGCAATGCTCATTTAGGCCATGTGTTCACTGGAGAGGGTTTTACTTCACTGAATACTAGGCACTGTGTTAATGCGGCTAGTCTCGATTACGTGCCAAGTATGGATGTGTTAGATACTGACGAAGCCATATTTGCTGGTGGCTGTTTTTGGGGTGTCGAATATTATTTTAAAAAATTACCCGGCGTCCTCAAAGTTGAATCCGGCTATACCGGCGGACTNAGTAAAAATCCTAGTTATGAACAAGTTTGTGGGGACAACACTGGCCATTTTGAAGCTGTGCGCGTTGTTTACGATCTCTCCAAATTATCGTATGAAGAGGTCGCCAAATANTTTTTTGAAATTCACGATCCAACGCAAACTAATGGGCAAGGGCCTGATCTTGGGACGCGCTATCTAAGTGTGTGTTTTTATTATAATGATGCTCANAAAAACATAGCTACTTCATTAATTAANAAATTAGAAGAAAAAGGTTACAAAATCGCAACGCGAGTGCTGCCTGTATCAATATTTTGGCCTGCTGAAGATTATCATCAAAATTATTATGAAAGAACACATAAAATGCCTTATTGTCATCAATACACTAAGCGATTTTGAAATAAATCTTTTTAAAGTTACCTATATTGAAAGAAGTGAAACAACCAGACAATCCATGTGTGGATTGTTATAGTTATGCTCTTCGCAATGACAATCACAAAGGCTAAACTAGCGAAAAAATTCTTAAAATCCTTTTCTCGTTAGGGTTTAACTAGCTTAATTTCCATTCTTTCTTTTGAAGCACCAATATTAACCCGCTTTAGTGTTACAAATTCTGCTTCAGCGGTAGTTTTTACATGGGTACCGCCACAAGCAACTTTAGAAAAACCTTTAATTTCCCAAAATCGGCTTTGCTTTTCTACATCATCAAAATCTTTATATATAGGCAAATTTTTGCGATAATTTCGTTATACTGCGCCAATATTTCATCGAAGATATTTGATACATGACAGAACATCTAAGCGCTGGATTAGATTGTTATTATACATCCTATCAAGATTTAGAGGCCTTTTGGAGTATCTACAATGCAAAGTTTAAATTTGATCCGAGTACTAATTTTATAGGGGGATCATTCATTTACAGCTTATAATCTGTTATTACCATGTCTTCATTTGGTTAAACTCTGAAATGCAGCTCAACTAAACAAAGACATAGTTTATTGATATTCAATTATTCAGGACTACTTTGTTGCAGCGACATCCCTGATGAAGAATGGTATTGTTCTGCCGACGCATCAAGATGCTTGCTTTTTTGCTTTTATTACCAAAAAACTCATTCACACCACCAACAAACTTACGCTTATCTTGAATATTATAATGACGACAGAGTTCATAGTATTCTTTTCTCAAATACTTATATGTTTTCAATTCACAAAGTTCCTCTGCCAATAAGTTATTTTGTTGCTTGATTTCATTAAGTTGCTGCTGCAGCTGTCCTAAATAATTATTTTCTATATTGTTATTAGAGCCAAGTAAAAATATTGTCTGTTCTTGAGTATAATTAAGCAGATCATCAATCCTGTTTTTTATCTTCGCATAATTAGGCATATTCTCCGATTTTTTAGAGATTTTTCTAAATTTTGCTTCAATTTTTGAATTTTCACACTTGGACTTTCCATTGCCTGCAATCCAAGCTGTTCTCTATATTCAACAATTTGCTTTTTAGTCGCTCTTTTACTTCCTTACTTTTTGTATTTCATCTTCTAATTCTTTGATGCCCTGTTCATATTCAGATAAAGATAAAGGCCTATCTCTGTAATCAGACACATTTTCTCGTGATTCTTGCGGGACACGAAGTGGTTTTGCAATTGTATTTTTCAACAAACTCCGCTACTTTTTGTTTTTATTACTTAGTCCCGGCAATTTTGGCATTTTGTATTGGTTTTTTTCATTGAAAAAATACCTATAAAATCCTGAATTTTTATTCCAAAATTTCGGTAAGGTGATTTTAATTTAGCAGTGATAACATCATTACTTGAATCTAAAGCCAGATATTCATAAATATTGTCAGAGGCATCTAGCGTGGTTTTCATCCTGTCATAAACAATTTTATGCCATGCCTCATCACTAAAATGAATATCAACTGAAGCATTATTTTGAGAATAGGAGATCGATACTGGCTTAGAACCGTTGTACTGAGCAGGCCTGGCTGATGGAACATTCTTGTCTACAGAGGCAAAAATTTGACTAATTGGACAAGACTTTTTAATCAAAATTAACCCGTAGTTCTTGAGAGGGTTTTATATGATATTCACAACAAAGCAATGAAGGATTTTCTTTAAAGGTGCAAAGCTATAATCACAATGGTTGATGGGAGTGAACTAATAAGCAATTTTAAAAGACCAAATCAACATAAGTTAAATTGTCAATACATTAAAAAATCATCCGTCTTTTAATTTACATGGAGATATCGCAGAAATTTGCCGACCATTTTTCACACAATGCAATTACAGCATTACAAACCTTATACGATTATATGATGATGGTCGTGTGTTTTATTTATGCGACAATCCTGATTGGATTCGGCATTATCTTTTCAATAACTACCCTGCTATTGGTGCCTTTGAACAAAATAAAACATTGCAAAAACAGCAGTATGTCTTAGGAAACAATCAGCGACAAAGATCCCATATTAACTTTATGTGAAACATGGCATCACTGTGATAAAAAAATTCGCTGAAGGTTGATTTTTTCAACTTTGGAACTTCAAGACAAGAGTTCGCGATTGCTGTGACAATGACTAATGAACTTGATGAGTTGCATCGTTTTATTAATTCTTTCTATGAAAAATGTGGTTCTCTCATTAATAAGTCTGCACAATATTCTCTTGATCTAACTCGTTTTAATTACAACAAACTGGGGTCAGACCCTGAAATTGGGATATTAGATAGAATCCGATAAACAATGATCATCAATTGGCTTGATGAATTCCATCAGATACCTAACCACAAAGACTTACTTCAATATCCCAATTTAAGGGTCTGACCCCAATCTTTGGTTAAAATATCCGGGACTATTTATTATTTAAAGAATATTCGATGAATAGTGCCATGAAAAATGAAATTGAAAAGGCAAGATCAAGCTCAGGATTAGGGCTTCAAGCATAGATTTTTGCAGTGCTAATTCATGTCATTTTTAAACAGCGGTTCATTAGAGAAATGATTGCAGTTATGAACTACCACCGTATACAAAGGACTTAATGACGCCTGTTTGACTATAAACATTTTTTTGTACTGTTTGGCCCGACTCAACGGTATAAAAGAGCCATTCAAAGTAACATTTTGAAAGAAAGGTCGGCGAACCCATGAAGCACTAGTGCCTTGTTCTACTTTTTCAACACCCGTTTTTGTGTAGCATCGTAATAATATGAAATTGTTGCCGTGGAAACTTGATAACCACAAGCCGGATATTGTGATTGATAAGTGGCATACATATAGAGATTAACTTGTTGGCCTAAAGGAACCGAACGTGCAACCGCTTGGCCAATAGCGAGAGAGCTTCTACTCCCACCACCAATACTGTACTCCAAGCGGCAAGTGGTCGCATTAGCAATGATAACCGTATAATTTGCTGCCAAGGTTGTAGGCGCATATATTGCAGATAAAACTACAGCGGCTAATAGTAATGATTTTATTTTTTTCATTTTTCACATCCCTTTGAATTTTAAAGGCTTATTATACCGATCTTGAAGCAAAATTGCAGCCGTCAAAAATCGCTAAAAACTACTTTTATTGTTAGTTAAAGCCATAAATAGATGAAGCTGATGGAGTTGCTATTAAACCATTTTTAAGCTATCTAATAAATCTTTGAGCGCCCCTAATTTCATGTCGGATGAAAGCAATTCTGCAAAAGGATTTGTGAATGGTTCTTTTTTTGCAACTCATTAGTAAATTCATGTTGTAATAACTCAATAACGTAAGTTATATCTTCTCGATACTGAACATTAACTTTATTATTACCTATGATAATTTCATTGTGTTTGTTTTCGGAAATTATACCCAAAAGGCAATTACTTAATTGATCGATCGTTTTTAATAACTCTTCAATTTTCTTGGGTGGATTGCTTTGGTACTTATTAGCTGCGGCCACATTTGCGGCCAATAACCATAGACTTATGCCTTCTTGCGCCGCTGAAACTAATTGTATTCCTGAGTTTGTCAAGGCAGTGTTTCGCAAATCTCTTCGAATTTGCGGCGGCTTTGCAGCATAGCAAGGCACATAAGGTGGTATGCCAGTGGTCTTTTCTTGCTTAGATGACATGGACGAACGCACTGGTGTTGCAAGTTCGCGCTTTAATTTTTGATTCTCTATTTTTAATGCTTGCAGATTTTGACAAGCTTCATCCAGCTCTTGAGCCAGTCTATTTTTGATTTTCAGTAATATCTGTTTGCAAGCAAGTCGCTTTTATAGAATTTGACAAATGTTCATTAAGCCGCATCAAAACCATCAATTTGATTTCATCGATGACAGATTTTTCATCTATTTCTACATCATTAGTATTTGAAATTATTTGAATAGGTGGGTTATTGAAATTGTATCTGGCGCTTTGAACTGCCGCACTGATTACCGGATTAATTTTTAAAGCTTGCAACAAATAAAATGAATCGTCATTTGAAACACTCATTATAATTAACGATACCAAATGGGGTTGTCCTTTGTAGAAGGAATTGACTTGTTCTACAAATTTATCTACGGCATTGGTCAGTAGTAAGCTTTGTCGTTGAGTAAGAAATCGCATTTTTAACCCCTCCACTCTCAATGATTTATGTATGTAGCTCGTTAAAAGACCTTAGCAAGAAAATTATTATACAAAAAATGAGATTTTGGAATCAAGCATCATTGCAAAGACGGATCCTCCACGAATTTTTATATAAAATAAACCCATCAATTGCGATAGAACTGGCGTAAAACTCTTTAAAAATTCGCGCGGGCCCGTCAGAGACCAACCCCTAGTAAGTGACGTAAAGTTTCTTCCTGATGCTTTCTTAAATATTCCATAAACGGTGTGCCCGCTGTGCCTACAGAGGTAGGATTCGCCAATGAAGTTTGGCTTTGTTTCTGTATATATTGTGCGGCATAATGTAAATGGGTTTGACGAAAACGATTGATTAGACGAATGCAAGCATTGTATGCGTCTTTTAATGGTGAGTTTTGTTGATAATATTTTAATACGAATTCGCGAATAGATGGGCCCTGTTCAACTTGCTGCAAAAATTCGCGGTGCGCGGGCGGCATATAATCGCGCATTTCCATTAAATAGACATGTAACGCATCATCTTGATGTTGTATACCTAATGCGGCATCTAATGCAGGAATAATTCCACTTTGTGCGCCAGTTTCCCNCACGAAAAATTGAGGCTTTCCATTATAAGCTGTGACACCTTCATAAATAATACCCTGTGCTAATGCTGGGTTATCTTTCCAGCCATGAATATACGGACGTACGCGATTATAATAAATATATGGATCGCAATGTTGTGGCATGCGATCTAATGTCGTACACATTCCCTCTAAAGCATCGGCAATAGTTTGCAAATATTGTGTTAGTAAAACGGGATCATTATTAGACACGGCTTGTTGTGCCGGCAATAATGTCTGCAAAGCAGGCGCCGCTTTGGCTTCTATATCCACATGTACTAGCACAAACCATTCTTCATCAATACCACCTAAAANATTTTGTAATAAAGTAATATTGCCTAATTCTACTGGTCGCTGCCTATCAAAACGTCGCCAATTATGTAAAGCATAAGATGCATAAGATAATACGGGCGGTCGGCCCAAACGTTGCGCTACTTCACACCAAGGTTTAGCAATGCTTGCTGGGATTTTAGTGACAGGCTCAGTACCACCCCAGACATAAGCATGACCGAAGAAAGACAATAACACCATGGCACGCTCTAATTCCGCTATGGTTTTTAATTCAGCCATATTTAAAATAGGCATGCTTGCTAATTCACGGTGTAATTCTGCCGATAATAATAATTTAGGCAGGTTTGCACTAATGGTTTCCCAAACACTATAAGCCTGTGATAGTGAAAGCAAAGGATCTTGCTCAGGCAAAAAGCCGCGTTGAGTAATAATCTTATTTAGCATTTACACATTTCCTTATTCATAAGCCTATTTTTTACTGAAACTGACAACTCGAAATTATACGCCAAAATCGGCCATATATGGCTAGTTCAAGCTATGAAATTGAGAGTAACAGTTCTAGCCATCACTCTTGCAACACCAAAGGTGATTGTAATTTTACATTTCTTTAATTTTCAATGAGTTATCGGCGTGACTCCGCCACCCATGCTGGACAATATTTGACCAGACCGGATCATTTAGGATATTATTTGTACAACTTTCAATAACAAGGCCACTATCATGGGCAATAACAAGCAAGAAACAAAAAAGACAAGGCACCCTCTGAATTAAGTAAACAAGAAAAACTTGCTTTTATTAAAAAACAAATGCAGGAACTAGAAAGCGTTGGTGATATCGCAATAAAAGCTGCAACACAAAAATATTTTGGCAATCAAATTGAATTCGATGATGTTAGACAATATAGGCCTTTTCTATTTGATACTTTTCGCGAACTTATTAACACTTCTGGGCCACGTGGGATATTTGGCGCCCCATCCGGCCATGAATTTGATAAAAACTAAGTCTGATTAAAAAATATCATGAAGCAAATGCTCATAACGCTTTGCGCATGCTGATAATAAATGACCGGGATTTTTTCGTTTTTGAGTAAAAACAACTTACAAAACTGATCAAATTTTTATGTGACGCTGATTTAAATCAAGATCATAGTAAAATTTCTCCTTATTTAAATAATACTCTGTCACAATCAATCATGTTATCAACATTGTTTGAAAGCAATAGATTTTCTCAATTATTTTTTGGTTTTACTGGCCCAAATGATGACTGGGACCGTTTAAATGAAGATTTATTTTTCGAAATCATCGGTATTATTATTAAATCAAAATCATCTTATGCTATTAATACAACACTGGAAAAAATTGAAACCCATTATAATGGCGAATTACCCTCTAATTTAAAATTGAAAGTAAAAAACATTATTGAAGAATGCCATATTAATGCTGATGAGCTTAATCTAACCGAAAAAGCGAGAAGACAATATTACAATATTCTTGGAATTGTCGACACCGAAAATTCAAATGATAATTTCTCTTATTCTTCGTTTTGAACGATGATAAATGGATCACGTAGTCTATACAAAAGGCGTGGGAATTGGGAATACATTGGCTCGCAATCGTAAAGGCCGCCTACTTCACTCATAAAACTTATTTGCCCCAAAACTTGACCGTGGGATAATGTTTGTGGGATATTTTGTAACTACTTGCCCCTAGAAGCCGACGCCCACTTTTGAGCTGAATTTTAACGATTTTTTCAAAAAAGGCGAGCATACATAGGTATGTGAGCAATTTTCTTTGAAAAATCGTTAAAATCAGCTCAAAATTGAACATCCTAGTTATCATATCAATTTTAGGGGTCGATATTTTTATAATTTTAAATACAAGGAGTCGTCATGATACAAGCTAAAGGTTATGCCACTTTTTCTGCTAAAGACCCTCTGGTTCCCTACTCATTTGAGCGTCGAGACCCCAAAGAACACGATGTCGTGATTGATATCAAATTCTGCGGAATTTGCCACTCTGATATCCACAGTGCACGCAATGAATGGGGCGGCGCTAAATATCCTATGGTTCCTGGTCACGAAATTGCTGGTGTAGTCCGTGCTGTTGGATCGAAAGTTACTAAATATAAACCAGGTGATCATGTTGGCATCGGCTGCTTCGTAGATACTTGTCGCCAATGTGCACACTGTGAGCAAGACTTAAACCAATATTGTCTTGGTGGAATGACGCTGACGTATAACTCATACGAATCTGATGGCAAATCAGTCACCAAAGGCGGCTATTCAAACGTTATTGTTGTCGATGAAAATTATGTCGTTCGAATACCTGATGCATTGCCGCTTGATAAAGCTGCTCCACTTTTGTGTGCAGGCATTACACTCTATTCCCCATTAAGACACTGGCAAGTTGGGCCCGGCAAGAAAGTGGGCATCATGGGACTGGGTGGACTGGGCCATATGGGCGTAAAAATTGCATCGGCACTTGGGGCAGAAGTTACCGTCTTGAGCCACTCTGATAAAAAGCGCGAAGACGCGATAAAAATGGGGGCACATAGGTTTCTTGCAACGCAAAATCGAGAAATTTTCAAAGAATATGCTAACTATTTTGATTTGATTATTAATACTGTCTCTTCTGCAGATATCGATATGAGCAATTATTTTGGTCTGTTAAAACTGGACGGTACGCTGGTGGTGGTGGGATTGCCTGATAAACCACTGACGATTCATCCGTCTCCTTTGATTTTTATGCGTCGCAGTTATTCTGGCTCTGTTATTGGCTCCATTAAAGAAACACAAGAGATGCTTAACTTTTGTGCTAAGCATAATATCGCACCTGAAATTGAAGTTATTGATCCTTCACAAGTCAATACAGCGTATGAACGAGTTTTAAAAAGTGATGTTCGATATCGTTTTGTAATGGACATGACTAAACTTTAATAGGTGATACAAAAATTGAAATGTAACGCTGAAATATCCTGACGAATTTTTATGTAAAGCAATCCTTGTGGTTTTGCTCTGTGGATTGCTTCGTCACTGCGCTACTCAGCACCCTGCTCTTGACAATCATCATAAATCTGTTGCAATTTATGGTGATTGTCTTGCAGGCCGCTTACTCAAGCAACAAACTCCTGGTCATCTCCTTCCTGAGTTGAAAATTCTTGCTCCGATTGTTCTTGCTCGTCTGTTTCAAATTCAGTATCAGGCATACGTTTTCTTTTAAGCTAAATTCTGTTGTTATTTTTATAATCATTGTTAATTGCTCATCTGTCCTATAATTCACGATATCTGTGTCTATTTTTGCCATAAATTCGTCAAGGCCGTAACGATCAATATAAAGGCATAACCTCACAAAAGAAACATTAAAATTGGTCATTAATATCGATATTGTCTGTATTTTTAAAATTGATATAATGCCCCAAACATTATTAGGCTCTAAACATTCATTTAATTGCTGCAAAAGTTGTATTAGCTGATTTAATTTTTCCTGAACTAAATTATATTCTACATCCAGTAGGTGATCACAAACATTCTCTATTAAACTATCGGCAACAACTGCTTGGCAGAAAAATCCAACATATTACCAATATTGTTGCCGTTAAGATTTACGTCTACTGGTAATGGCATGACTGCAAAAACTTCCATAGCTGAAATCAAATTAATAAAATGGGCCGGCTTGCTCAAAGGTGGTCGGTATTTTTTGCGTATTTACTTTTTGGATTAGAAAAATGATCAAAATTATAAGTCTTTGGCTTCCGAGCTGCTAAAACGAAAGCAAACCTCTCCAGTTGCGGCCAATTAATGGTCTGCATGCGTTTGGCAACTTTGATGACTCCGTTTAAGGCCATCTTTTCTAAACAATTGCGGTAGTTCTTTTCCCCAAGGTTCGGCAGGCCTTTTTTATCAAAAATAAAATGTCCTCAATACTATCTTTGTATTCTTTCATCTCCGCCAAAAATGATTGCACAAATAGCATTAATTGCGCATTGTCTATTTGATCAAGGCTTGTGGAAAATCGCTGAATTTTTTGGGGATCTTGTTCTACAATATTGTGGATTGCTAATAAGCTAGTACAAATCTCACTTAAGTCGAATTGGGCGATGGCTATTTGGCATTTAGCAACTTGGATGATAACAACATCGAGTTGCCTAGTGGCCTGTTGTAAAATAAAGCGTTGCCATGGTTTTTGAACTTGACAAATGACATCTCTCCAGTAATTTTGCTGGATTTGGTTCAAGCTATAGTATTGATTAATAAATTCCAATAAGTTTTGTCTCATTATTAAAAACTGATTGGCTGCTGCCTTAGCTTTTTCTCCCATAGCACCTCTGGCGAATGCAATCGTAACGGTGTTTCTGTAAATGCCGTCAGGAACACTGATAATATTGTCATTAAGCTCGACACCCCATCCCTCTGTCGGTTAAATTTAGCAAAAAGGGGGCCACTGAGTAATAAATCAATACCATCAAATTGACTTAAGCTAAGTAATAAAGACATATTCGCCTGGAAGTCATTCATACATGCGGCGATTTCATTTAATACAACTTCACTTTGCCGGTCTAAGGAAACCAACTCAAAAAACTCTTTTATTATGGGTATTTCTTTTTCAGTAATTTTTTGTTTGCGTAAAGCTGGAAATATTAGTGCAATTTTTCTGCAATAGGTGAGCAATATCAAATAATAATAGAGCTCATCTAAATCTTGAGTATTTAATTTTTAAGCGTCGATAATTCAGCCTTGTTCAAAAGCGATAAATTTTCCACCAATATTTCAGGTGCAACACTAATCGCCTGAAACAAAGTATCCATATTCAATAATAGTAAAATATTGTCGAGTTGTACCTCGAGCGCCAATGCTGAAAAACTCTCGGCAAACCATTGTTTGATTAACAAAAATGTGGTTTTCTCGGTTTTGGGTAGATGGGATCTAACGTGATGTCGGATTCAGAAAAACCTTTGCTTTGCAGGTTGTCTTTAAAATTTTGTTGGGCTTGTGCCGAAAGTTTTGTTAATTGTAACAAACATTCCAGGCCTGCACAAAGGTTGCCCTTTTCCCAGGCTTGCCATGCGGCATTCATTGCCAAATCATATTTTGGCGGACTAAGCTGGCGATAAAACCGGCCTAGATAGTGCAACAAAGCGGCCTGCTTTAATGAGTCAATTGAGCTGATGTCGTTATTTGACCCCAAACAAGATTGTTGCAGTTGTTTTTCAATTAATTTTGGCGTGACCGTCTCATCAGGTTGTTTATTCACGTCATAAATGAAATGATAGATATTTAATAAATCCAGTAATTCTTGCCTTGAAAACCGCTGCCACTGAAAATTGAAATTATAAAAGTCCCCAAAATCGGCACTGACAAATTCTATTTGTTTTAATAAATTGTCATCATCTAGTCGATCCTCAGAAAAAACAGCCAGCGCGTTGACATAGCCATCCTATTTGACACCAACGCCTTTTAATGCCGTGGTGATAGGAACATCGAGGGGTTCATCCACCTCGTATTCATAAAAATTAAAATGCCAATATTCATTTTTATAGGCTTCAAATCCGACTTGCAACATTGCTTGCGCTAAAATCTCCCGGTGTCGCAGCGCTGCCTCACCAATTTGGTTAGCCGTGGCTGTAGTATGGGAAATATCATCGAAATAATCATAAATAGCGCCCATGTCCAAAGGGCTCTCGGTGGCCAAATCTATTAGACAGACATCAACCGCATTACCAAAACAATGACGTGATACTTTAGGTGCGACATAGCCTAATTCTGGCAACCGGTCTTTGGTCAAATGCGGATAATGCAACTTTGCCCGCGCCATTTCATGCGGCCCTGCCGACGGTTGATGGAACCATTGAGCAAAATCTTGCACCGCTCTTAGTGGGCGATAAGCATCATAAATAATCAGACTATAATTGTATTTTTCTACTAGCCAATTTTGGGCATCACACATCGCATGAGCAGCTTTGGGCCCCATGAGACAGATGTCTTTGGCCTCTAGCGCATAGCCAGCAATCGGCCGGCCGATGAAATTCTCGGCGGTGGCATATTTTAATTCAGCACGAATCGGCTGGCGGCAACGTTTTTCACTTAAACGGACAACATCGATTAAGGGGATGTGGGTAGTTTCCATGAGGGCTCCTTAAGGCTGACGAGTATCATGAAATACTACTAAAGTTCGGAAGTGATGTATACGCTGCCCTAGGAGTACAAAAGTTGCTGGGCGGGCTTGCTCTTGTTCTCCAACACGAGAAAAAATATTTTATTTCAACAAGTTAAGATAGGGGAAGTTATTCGTACTACGAGTTTACTTTAAAGCGCTTCATTGCTACAGTGGACAGCAAAAAGCGTTAGCACTCTATCATTGAGAGTGCTAAAATAGCATCCAATTCTTTACTGATAGCCTGATTAAGCCAAAGGAGAACGATGACTGATGACTTCGACTGCTATTCAGAAACTCGATTTTAGCCTTCCAATCGGTAGTATTGATGCCTATATCTACCGGGTCAATCAAATTCCCATGCTTTCAGCCGAAGAGGAATACGATTTGGCGCAACGGTTCCGCCAGCGCAGTGACCTTGAAGCAGCAAGACAGTTGGTGATGTCTCATCTCCGCTTCGTCGCTCGTATCGCCCGCAATTATCTCGGCTATGGCCTCCCCAAGCANGATTTGATTCAAGAGGGCAATATTGGCCTGATGAAAGCGGTCAAGCGGTTTGACCCTGAAATGGGAGTACGGTTGGTTTCGTTTGCCGTGCATTGGATCAAGGCCGAAATTCATGAATTTATTTTACGAAATTGGCGGATTGTCAAAGTAGCCACGACCAAGGCGCAACGTAAATTATTTTTTAATTTACGTAAAGCCAGCAAACGTCTTGGCTGGTTTAGCAATGAAGAAATTGAAGCCGTCGCAAAAGACTTGAATGTTAGTGCTGCTGAGGTGCGCAATATGGAAGCACGACTCAATGCCCGCGATGAATCTTTACACTACACATTCGAAGAAGATAGCGAACAACCATGGACAGCTCCCATTCATTATTTGACTGCGGATGTTAATTTCGAACCAGGCAACCAGCTGGAAACTCACGAATGGTCAGACCATCGGGAACAACATTTACAATCCGCGCTTGAACATTTAGACGAGCGTAGCAAAGATATTTTGAAACAGCGTTGGTTGCTGGAAAATAAGGCCACTCTGCATGAGTTGGCTGATAAATACGGCGTTTCTGCGGAACGGATCCGCCAGTTAGAAAAATGCCATGGACAAGTTAAAGAATGCCTTAAGTCAACTTGCTTAAACACAAAACTAACTTTTTATTGCGGGGAGGCAATATGAGTTCACTGACTACACGTATTATTGAATCGATTGACATAAAATTGGCTGATAAGAAAATATCTCCTGATACTATTGCCCGTTTAATGCAACAATTGTTCGATGCTTATTACGATCATGCCCTCTCCGACAAAGCCATCATCAGTGAACTCTATGAATTGGCAGAAAAACTAAAAACGCATGCCGTATTAAAACCGCTTGCTCTTCAATGTTATCAAATAATTAGCTTGTTACAGCCTAGAGAACCCACCGTTTATGAGGCGATTGATGCCATAGAAAACAACGCTGAAAGCAAGCTTATGCACTATTTTATGCGGCCTACGATTAAAGTTAATCCCGCTATCTTTAAAGGCAATATAGCGGCTGCTTATTTATTTGCGCTCGACACTAACGATACCAAACTATTTAATTACTCTTTTAATTTTGATCCTGTCATTAGCGCTTTATATAAAACACTGCATCATACTATTTCTACCGAGGCCCAAGAAAAATAGCTGCAAAAACCTAATGAATCCTCGTGTCAATTTGCTGCATTACAGTATTGCCAGATCTTATTTATTTAATAGCCCACTCAATGAAGAGCGCGCGATTTTACATTTATCTTTAGTCCTCAATGACCGTCAAACATCCGCGCTATTGGCTTATTGCTGCAAATTGCTTTTGCAAAACATGGCTGAACATCACAGAAATGAATTTATTCGGTACAAAGCTGCTACTAATTTGGTGCAAGCCTATCTAAATGAGGCCGCCAAACAACCTATAAACTTTTGCAAGAAAATTATCCTAGATAAAGCTGCCAAATATTTATCTCCTTTCAATGTCGAATACGATGATGTTCAAACCCAAGATCTTAAAACCCGCATTACGAGTGCTTTAGCTGAGTTGCATCAAAAGAACGATCGCGGCTACATTAAAAGCATGTTGGAAAGTCCATCTCATCTACTAGACATTGACGCTAAGCTAAAAGCCAAAGACCAAAAATCAGTGATCTTGAACATCAAATAGAAGCATTGAAGCGAGAAAACCGCCAACTTCGTGACGCTGCAGCCCAAGCCAATTACACTCAAGCTGCATTGACTACAGCAATGGATAGTCCGATATTAAATGACAACTCTGCAGAGCGCGAAGAAATATTACAAGATGCGTTGAACGAACAAATCTTAAATGAAACGCTGGCTGAATTCAGTTTATTGTCGAAAACAGCGTGATTTATTTACTTAGATTTTAAATGTTCTGGGCTGTCTTGCACGCTATAATAACGGTCAATTTTTTAAAATTTTCACTATTAAAGGAAGATGGTCATATGATTACAGACAGTGCAGACACTATTATACAATCCATAGAAACTGAATTAAAAAACACCCGATCTCATCAAATGAGATAAAAATACTTTTAGACCAGTTGTGGCTGGCTTTTTTTCCCAGCCAACATTAGGAGGCGTTGAACTACAACTTGCTTTTTAGCGGAAAAATTAGAGAAAAATTTGGAAAAATGTCCGTCCTTAATTTCATTGATTGTGGAGTGCTATAGAATTATTCATGCACTGGCACCAGGGGAATATTTGGATATCTATCCAAAGCTGGTAAATTTTACCCACCTACCTGATTATGCGCTGCTGTTCGCTTTTATACGGCCCGTTATGGAACATGATATTTCAATTGAAACAGAGAGTTTTTTCAATACCAAAATTGCTTATCTTTTGCGTTTGAAAACCACAAAGTAGAAAAATTTCCCTACTATTACAGCCCCAATCCTGTTCTTAAAGTCCTTTATCAGACTATTACAAGCTCGGTGTCTTTAGATGAACTCTATGAAACTGCGCTGCAAAATCCTAAAAGTGCTTATATTAGTTTACTCAATTACCAAATCGCCTATAGTCATCTCTATGGCAAACAAGTTGATGAGACAAAAGGGATTGCTGCTTTACAAGCTGTTTTCAATGACGCTGAATTACCTTTGGCACTGGCTCACCGTTGCAGAAATATACTGATTAACTTGGCCACTAATAACCGAAAAGAATTTGTTCGGTATTCGGCCAATGTTGCTTTAGCACAACTATATTTAAAAGACGCAAAAGCAGAACCCATCAAATTTTGTAAACTGGCGCTTTTAAGAAAGGCGCTTCAATGTTTAGAGGCCGCCACCAATGTTGATTATAGTGCAGGCCATATCAATGAACTCAAGGCCTCTATTTATCGAGCGTTGGCTGATTTATATAAAAGCTTCGGTATAACATATAAACAAGAGGTGGCTCGCTATTATCAGAGAGCTTCCGATGCGGGGGACAAAAAGCGCAGTCCGATTTAGATCAATTCCTCAGTCAATATGCACCAGTGAGACAAAATAATAATTTTTCTACGGCTGCGCCCAAAATTGAAACGACCCTTGTTGATTATCAAGATGAAATTCAAAGATTGAAAATACAGCTAAGCCAAAAAGAGCTAGAAAATACCAGGCTCCAACAAGAAGTAGCGCGTTTGCAAAAGAGAACCAGTCACTTCGCTCCAGCCAATCTAACCCTTACAAACAAAGCAAATTAGTCAAGGTTGTAACTAGCCCTATTTTAAATAACAATCCAACAACAACGACACCGACAGGACAAGGGCCTAATTTTACTGCCTAAAGCAACGCAGTTCTTCGGGGTTTGTTTCAAAATTGGAACGATAGGGATTGATATCAATTCCACCGCGCCGGGTAAAGCGCATGTAGACAGTGAGTTTTTCCGGCGAGCATTTGCGAACAATGTCCATAAAAATCTGTTCGGCACAAGCTTCATGAAATGCAGTATGACTACGATAGGAAATCAGATATTTTAACAATCCTTCGTGCACAATTTTATGGCCAACGTAACGGATCAAAACTGCAGCCCAATCTGGTTGACCAGTAACAGGACAGTTAGAAGCAAATAGATGAGTAAAAACCGTTTCAGTAGCTATGCCGTGGCTAGTTTGTAAATAATCAGCATACGGTTCGTATCGGTCAACCGCGATCGGCAAGTGGTCTAAACAGAAACCAGGAAGCTCATGCAATTTTTGCTTCTCAAAAACGTCCGATAAAATCAGTTTTACGCTAACGGGCGCATTAACCGCATGTGACAAATCCGATTGGATCGTCGCCTTGACTTTATCGGCGCTATCAAATTTTGTCATGGCAAACGAATTAAAATAAAGCTTGAGCGATTTCGATTCTACCAAATTGTCAGAATCCACTGGCACACGGATTTCCGCCACTGCGATCTGCGGTTTGCCCGCCGAATTAAGCCAAGTCAACTCATATGCCGTCCAAAGGTCGAAGCCAGCGAAAGGTAATGAACCTGTCAGATGCAACTTGTCACGGTTTAACTGCCGAGTGATAGGGAACAATAATGCTGGATTATATTGGGTTCCGTAGCTAACGGCCTTGCCAAGTGGGGATTGATGTAGCGTGGTGGTAGACATGGGTGGCCCTCATGTTAATGGTAAAATTGGATTTTGATTTTACAGACATTAGCTTATTTATTAAAGTTTTTTAACTATTGGGATTAAAATTATGCCCCAATCAGATCGCGGCCGATGAGAAAATGTATTAATGAGTCCTGTATCAATTACATAAATCTTACGTGGATTAATACGACGTATGCCGATTACGGTATCTATTTTACGGCCATCTGTGGCAAAACCACTTTACGGTTTAAAATCAGGGACAAATCAGCGTATTTCTTTCCTTATTAGAAGGAAAGTTTTTCAAAAGAGTTTCCCTCAATATGCAGCAATGCTTTTAAATCAATAAATTAAGATGACATGTTTTGATTAGTCCTGCTTTGGCTTAATAAATAGTCCTGCTGGATTTCTAATAAGTTCAGTCGTATGTTTTCAAAGTATTCCCATTGTTCAAATCGTTGTGGTGGGATGATATTGGCTTCAATTTCTGCCATTGCTTCAATAATCGTTGTTTTCCATTGTTGAACTTTGGGATTGGATGTGTCCCATTCATGATTTTCTTCAAGTGAAGAAATCAGTGAATATATTGAGCGAATACATTCTGCATATTGATGGTTGTTTTTGTCTAAAGGGGTGGGAAGAAACTTCTTTTACGTTTGATGCTATTGAGGAAGAGGAAAAACTTCTCGTTTCATTATCACCTTTATTGGATTTTTGCTGAGAAGCGATACTGGTTGTGAAGGCCATCTCTTGTTCATTCAGATGATTTGATGAAATCGCTAATAAATCATTAGATACTATTTCAAAAACATATTGCATGGCTCTACAAGACTGATTGCCAATTGCATTTTGACCTCTGCCTGCAAAGATGTTTTTGATGGGCCTAAAGAAAGAATTGCCTCCAATATTTGGCTCGACGCCCAGCCCATCATATACATCGTTCTAATAACAGCACAAGTTTTCTCTCAATTCCATTGACGAATCAAACAATAAAACAAACAAAACTGAAAATATTTTTTCATGCAGATGAGGATATTGATTTAAAACTTCCAGACCAATTAGCACTTCCTCTCGAACTTTTTCATCATTGTCTTCGCTTGCCTCTCGCAAAAATCCTAAAATTTTTCCTGATTTTGACTTTGATGATGCAACGCCACTATCCCTTTGACAAAAGCTTGGCGCACCGCTGGAGATCTGTCATGCCTTGTTTTTAATAAGGCCGGAAAAATTCGATACTGCAACGATTCTTGCAACATCGAATATCCTAGTATTTCTACTGCTTTCGCGCGAATCTCTTCTTTCTTTGATTGCAACAATTCACTGACTAGAGCGATAACTCTGTCTCTTAGTTTTGAAAAATTGATCCAGATTTTTAAAAAGACATAGCTTCCAGAGCAACTACATTGGAATGAGATTTACACATTTTAAATACTGTTGCGGCCATCACCTCACTGATCGCTTCATCTTGCATCCACTGGTTAAGCGAGGACAATATCGCCACAACCGACTTTTCAGAATTTTTAACAAGATCATTGTAATTTGAATACCCATCAAATTGAGAGCCAGAATTATCGACCCACCTTGTTAACAACGGGTAATCTGACTCTTTACTCTCCAATATTTTCCACTCTAAATCCAGAATCTTGAATAGATTACTAAATTCAATACTCAGGGTGCCTAATGCGTAATCAGAATATTGAGCACACTTCATGGCGCTTTCAGCAAGTAAAATGAATATTGGTATTTCTTTGTGACGAGATAATGTGAAATGTAAATTATCAGACATAAATCGCCAAAGACATGATATGTTATAAGGCATGACTCTATTAATATCAATGCCATTTTTACCAGCTCTCCTCCCAATTCTGCGGCCAAAACATAACCATCTGGTGAAAGAAAAGTTCGAAACTGTGACAGTGCATCTCTAATAAAATTATCCTTTCCCTCCACTGGCAATCCAAAAATATTCAAATAGAAAAGGCAACCATTCTGCTTATTTAAAAGGTAATTGGCGATTTTATTACATACCGATTCGTTATAATGCAGCCCTTTTACAGCTTGAATTATATGGCGCATCAAGATCATTTCTTTTTGGCGCATTACAAGGTCATGGTTATTTTTAGGATGATACGTCCATAAAATAGCCAGATCTAATAATTTTAACAAAAATTTATCTTGTATCTCTGCATGATGGATCCAGTCACAAACCATTAAAATGGCATTGCAAAAATCATTGTTAATTATATGGCCTTGCTTCAACAAAATTTCCAACTGCGGGCATAAGTCTGACCTAACTTCTTTCATTCTTCTACCAAACTCTATTAAAAAAGTTGTTGGATCCGTCCAATAATAGGTTTTTTGATCGATAATTTTTTTGACTACGCCCCAGATTTTTGATAAGAGTCTTCATAAGAAGACCATGCTTGCAAGATTATTAAAAACTATCGCCTAGATATTCACTTATAATTATTTCTCCTAACATCATATCTAGGACATCTTTTCTGACATCTTCTTGTGCACCAAAGTCTATCACCACTTCTAAGGCTTTTTGTTAAAATAAAGCCCTCATCAAAAAGGATTCCTGGCAAGTTTTGCAATAACATTGCTTTAATTAAAGGTTGATGTAAAACGTCCTTTAAGGCTTCTAACATTTCAAATTTAAATCTATCATTAGCCAATATTTTAAGAAAAACCGACTTTATTGCCTCTATTACTGTTGAGTTTTTAACGAAATGAGCGTGTAATTTAAGCCTAAAAACTTCATCCCCAACTTTGCTTTCTGATAAGAAGAACGCTAACCATCGTTCTTGTAGTAAAAGTTGTTGTAGTCTGTCTCTTAATTCAATTTCAGCATCAATACTCGCTGTTTTACTTAGCAAATCCTGCATTCTCTCCATTAAAATTGATTCAAAATTCGGTGGCCACGCAAGCAATATTGGATGGCGTTTAATCAATTCAGGAATTTGCAATGTGTCTGGCAAGTGCAATTTAGTCAAATGAACGCCAGATTTTACACAGGGTCTTATACCTGCTTCTGTCAAATGCTGACAATCATTAATAGTAAGTTGTTGTAAGGCGTGGCTCTCGGTACTTAATTTACAAAATTGCTGACAGCCACCTATACTGATTTTTGTAATTTTTCAGCAGCAATTTGTACCTGCCTCAATGCGGCTAATTTTTCTAACGTTAAGTTTCGCAGTCCGTTAACAACCAAGTCTATTTGTTGCAAATTTCCGCATTCGGTTATGGTCAAGCGTTGTAGCTGTGGTAATTTTTGTTGTTTCGTTGCTTTTAAGCTGGGTAGATTTTCCAAATGTAATCGCTGCAAGGATTGGGCATGTTTTCTAGGATGGACCAAATTCTGTCTGTCAAATTAGGCGCATCACTGATGGCGAGTTCCAGCAATGATGGGGCATTTTCTAGTAATTTAGCTAAAATGCTGTCAGTAAGCTGTTTACAACTCTTTAAGTTAAGCGAAATAAATCCAATTTGCTTTTGTACTAGCGTTTGTAATAACTTGTCAGCATTGGGTATCTTCCAATCGAGTTGGTCTAATAATTCACTATAACTTTCAGGTTTGATCAAATTAAGTGACGCAAAAGAAAAATCTTCCTTTTTAAGGCGGCAATTATATTAATGATACTTTCTTGTTCCTTGTTTGCTTCCTCTAAGCACTTGATCGCTTGCATTAGTGATATTGTGCGCTGGCCTTTGGCCAATTGCTCGACCCGATTGCTACTTTTAAGTGAGTCAATTTTAATGCCAAGTTTTGGATCTGCTGGTACTCTGGATATCTTGGCATAACGTGCTGGCAATTCCATTTCATTCAAAGCAGAACCATAAAAAACGGCCACCCGCGGCATTGCATAATGCAGCACTTCGATGGCTGCTGCATCTGGATGGTCTGTTAAAAAATCTCGCATACGTTGCCAATATTGCCTGATTTTGTCGATGATTTTTTCATCAAACAGATATTGTTCGGTTTTAGTTTTGGTTTTTTCTGCCAAAATATTGCGTTTTTCTTGTCGCTGTTGCAGTTTAAGCAGCCAATTTTTTAATTCCGCATAATTGTTTAATGTTAAAAATTCTCTGACAGCGTGCTTATGGAGTGGCTCCAGCATATTGTCCAAGCATAATACTAGCGATTTTAATACCAGAATCCATTGATTGTTTTCATATTTGAGCGCCTCAAAAACTATGATCACAATCGATTAATTGTAATAGATAATTGAGCGATCCTTCATTAAGCTCAAACATCAAGTTACCAGGATTGTTGTCTTCGTTTCCAGTAAGCGCGATCAGAAAATAATGTTGCAAAGCGGTAAGGATCAATTTTTTCAAAGCAACGTTAGCTTGTTGAGGAGTCATTTGATTTTCAACTTCCGCCTGTTCTTTGGGATCAAACGACAACGCTTTCAACATTGTTTTAGCAGTAAAACCTTGCACTCCCTGAACCACTAATACTGGAGTTGCATTGCCTTGGCTATCGATGTACATAAATAACTCGCTGTAAGCAACAGCACCGCGAAAAACTTGTTCTGCTAAACATAACACGGCATCTTCACGCCATGGCGATTCGGGTTTTGACTTAAAATAAAACTCTTGGCCGTTTACAATTGCACGAGCTATGTTGTGTTTTCCCTCTGTATTGATTTTTCGCCAAACTTCATACTTGCCAAACACGGTTGTTTTTATTTCAAAAAGCTGGTTAAAAACCTTCTCGGTCAAAAATACTTCGCCGGAATCCATGCCAATTAATCGGCCTTTAATGTTAGGAAAACCAGGAATTTTCAGTTCGGTTGATTGAAATAAACTAGCTTTGCTTAATGTCCACGCAATATAAGGATGATGTTTTGCTAAACGGGTCTTCGCTTGTTTTATAGACTCTGTTAAAATGCTTTCGTGTTGATACTGATTTATATAATTTAATAGTATTTCTGACTGAAAACGTCTGTGCCGCCCTGCACCTATATTCATTAATGCTAATGCCCAAGCCACCTGATTTTGTGTCATGGCATTTTCCAAAGCACTGGCCTGATAAGCCGGCAATAGTTGGTCTGGATCGACATCTGCGGCAATAATACTAGTCAGCAACTCTCCTACAGTGATGTCTTGCCACTGTGTGGGCTGTTGCAACAATGGATCTTGGTCACCCACAAAGCCCCGCAAGACAAATTCTTGTTCGATATAATTAATCACGTACTGCCATATTGCTTGACCCAAGCTGGGGTTTAAATTAACGGTTTGTTTTTCTTTCCAAGCAAGGTGCAAATTAAGGATTAAACCGGTCATTTCTACTGGATCGGTTGCGCTGTTTTGTGCTTCGAGCCATTGGACTGTAGGGGAAAAGACGAATTCGGTTTATTTTCTAAATGCCGGATAATTCCTGCATAAAAGGGGCAATCAACGTCATCTTGGCATGAGCAATAAAATCTTGTTCATCTTGAGACATTTGATGGACTAAAACATCCCGGTTTTTATACTTGGCCTGATACTTAGTTCGCCATCTCAATATTGTTCCCACTGCTTCACGCCAACGTGCTGCAAAAGCGGGCTCTAGCTGGGCGGAAAATAATTGCCATATGATATTTAAATCAAGTTGTTTTAATTTTTCTGGTTGCAGTTGCAAATAGGTCAAATTCAACATCGTTAATAGAAAAATTTTACAGACATTTTTTAGTGGCAATGGCCTCATATCGAGCCCCATCAATTCATGGCCCTTAATAAAACTCAGTGATTTTTTTGCCACATCGGATAAATTAATTTGAGGAACAATTTCGTCGTAAAACTTATCAATAAGCGCATTGTGGCCATACATGTTTTTTAATAACAATAGGCTATACGAAGATTGCCATGCCTCATCAGCATGTTTACTTGAACTTAGTGTTTCACTAACTTTCTTTGCCAATTCTTCTGGCGATTGAATCAAGTTTAATTTGATGGCTAAATTACTAGAGGAATTTGATGCGTTATTGTCGTTAGCGTCCAGTTCAGGGGGCAGGAAGATATTAAGGTCGCCTTTATCAAAATATAAGCCGGTAGGCTCTACTCTACCATTCACAAAACACCAAGGCTGTCCTAAGCCTATTAAATAAACACGAAATAATTGCAAAAGAGCCTGATAATAAGGTTGGTTGGATGGTTCAGATTTTTGCGAAAAAATCACGGTATCCAGGTCTGAAAACTGCCCCATGTCACCTCTGGCCCAAGAACCTTTACTTACGATTTGCCATGGTTCAGGTTCCTGGCCTAGTATTTCAGCGGTTAATTTGAATCCGCTATTTAATAAGCCTCCTGCGTTTTTTTGGTATTCCTGCATGGCCGCAAAAGAAAGGTATTTTCGTTGTTGGTTTCCGATGCACCTTCATAAGCTTCATGATAAATTTTTAATTTCCCACCATCCTCATGACTTTGTGTCACTAATGTTGACAAAGATTTAATCGAAGGTTTGGCTTTTGAAAAATAATTAAAATAACGTTGATATATCGCTTGTAATTGGGTCTCTTTCGGAAGCGAACACTTCATTGGTTCGTGCAAGACTTGGTGGATTTTTCTTTTCTATTAAAATTGGTCATGATTTTTTTGCTTTTAACCAGGATTCCAATGAATAGAAAAATTCTAGCTGCGTGACCGCTTCTTCGGCCAGGTTTGGCCATGTATCTTCTGGCAAGATCAATTCGATGTCATCATCATTTTCTTTTACCAAACAAAGTTGGATGCGTCGTATCAACTGCTGACAATAATTCTCAAAGACTGGCTCTGCCATTCGATAGAGTTCTATTAACCATTCTAATTCTTGCTCTTGTTGAATTAACGGCGTCAAGCAATAAGAAAAATTTGCATGGCATTTCTGACTGCCCTCACATCCACTGACAAGTCCAATGATTGTTTGACCGTCTGTAAATATTTTTCCAGGGCTGCTTTTGCCAAGGTTAATTGTAATCTTTTAATAACGCTTGGTGTTGAAGAATTAAACCTTGATGTTTGATCCATAATGCTTGATGCAAAGCATACGATGCATACCAAGCCGCCATTTCAGTTTGCTTAAGATATTCATATACCTGCGCAATATCACTTAATAATTGGCTAATGCTAGCTGTCTCTTGAAGAAAAGCTTTGCTGCCAGACCGGTTAATGCTGAGTTGCTTCATGAACAATTCGACGTAGATGGTTTCGGTCTTTTGTTGGATGGTAATATCCGATTGTCGCTTGACTTGATTTAGTAACGCTGTAAACCGCTCAACTTGTATGATTGATAGTTTTTCATGGTCACTGATAGCGCGGCTTAATTCATTAGTAGCATCTAACCAACTCTCATCTTTAATAAACTGGCTGACTTGGTCAAGTTGCTTGTCAAATTGATACATCGACGGTTCCTCCATTTGCTCAAGATAATAGCTGACTTCACTTAAAAATAAACCTCGTGTTGACCAGAGTATTAGCAAAAACAGCTACAACATGGTACGATTTGCTCTTCATTAAAACTGATACAGGAAGGTGCAACCGTGAAAATCTCTACTCTTTTTTCCTCGGCCTTAATCGGCGCTGCGTTTACGTTTAGCGCTGGAGTGTTTGCAGCTGATTCGACTGCGCCAACAGTGCCTGCAGCAACAGCTCAAGCAAACAATTTTTCGACTACACAGACCAAACAAATCGAAGACATTGTGCACAGTTATTTAGTCAAAAACCCTCAAGTATTGGTCGAAGCGGCCAACTCATTGCAACAACAACAGATGTCTCAAATGGAAAAAACGGCTAGCAAAGCCATTGCTAAAAATGCCAAAGACATTTTCAACAGCCCTGGCAGCCCAGTGATGGGCAACCCACAAGGTGATGTGACCTTGGTTGAGTTTATGGATTATCAATGCGGCCACTGCAAAGACATGGGACCAGTCTTAGATGCATTGATTAAAAGTGATGGCCAGTTACGTGTGGTTATTAAAGAGTTTCCTATTTTTGGCCCAGACTCTGAATTTGCTTCTCGTGCTGCTTTGGCCAGTCAAAAGCAAGGCAAATTCACTGCGTTCCATCTGGCATTGTTAGCTGACCGTAATCGCCTGAATAAAGATGAAGTCTTAAAAGTCGCACAAAAAGTCGGCATTGATACCCAAAAATTGCAACAAGACATGAATGATCCTGCCATCGATGCGCAGCTCAAAGAAAATGTCCGCCTGGCACAAGAATTGGGCTTGATTGGTACTCCCGCTATTGTGATCGGCAATAAGTCTGGCAGCAAGACCGCATTTATTCCTGGTACTGCTAGCAAAGACAATTTGATACAAGTCATCAAACAAACTCGTAGTTAATTGTTCACAGGATGGATTGGTCTTTCTCAAGGCCAATCCATTTTTCATGATTCGGATCAAAAAGCAGATCCATCCCATCATAAAATGAAAGTATTATTTCTCTGAAAGGTGTTGCCGCAACTGTATCATTACCCAACCATTTATTGCTGGCATTCAACTCCGCTTTTTCCACCTACCTACAAAACACCCAGCAAAAACACCCCTAAAAGCCAAGTCCTGCAGACAAGCCACCTCTTCTCCAGGCCCTATTTTTGCAAAACGAGACTGATTTATAGACTGAAAACCCCAATTGGGGGTCAGACCCGAGAATTTGATAATAAAGGTTATTTGATGACTTAAAGGAGAGCAAATTCTTTCATATCCGAATATACAGGCCTGACCCCACATTTTGGTTATTATGTATTCGTTTCGTGGATGGATTTGCTTCATTTTGGTGACGGCTTTGCCCGCTTCGCGCTAGTGTGTTATTTTATATCCACTTTTGCCATACCGTTTGAGGATTTCTGCTTGAGTACACTAGATGTCAAAACGTTTCAAGGCATGCTATTTGCGCTTGAACAATATTGGGCTGCCCAAGGCTGTGTTATTTTGCAGCCGCTGGATTTGGAAGTCGGTGCAGGTACATTTCATCCGGCTACTTTTATGCGCAGCATTGGCCCTGAACCCTGGTATGCGGCTTATATCCAGCCTTCACGCCGCCCAACGGACGGCCGTTATGGCGATAATCCCAATCGTGTGCAACGACACCATCAATTCCAAGTGGTATTAAAACCTTCGCCCGACAATATTTTAGGCTTATATTTTAATTCTTTGCGTTCTCTAGGGATTGATCCTTTGATAGATGATTTGCGTCTAGTAGAAGACAACTGGGAATCACCTACGCTGGGTGCTTGGGGGCTAGGCTGGGAGGTTTGGCAAAATGGCATGGAAATTACGCAATTTACCTATTTTCAACAAGTCGGTGGTTTGCCTTGTGAACCTGTTACAGGTGAAATCACCTACGGTTTGGAACGGATTGCCATGTATTTGCAAGGTGTTGAAAACTTGTATGATTTGGTTTGGACCAAAACACCGCACGGTAATGTGACTTATGGCGATATTTTTCATCAAAATGAAGTAGAAATGTCCGTTTATAATTTTGAAATTGCAGACGTCGCCAAATTATTGCAGCAATTTAATGACTATGAGCAAGAATGCAAACGTCTGATTGAAGCAGAATTGCCATTACCTGCTTATGAGATGGTGTTAAAAGCGTCTCACATCTTTAATTTACTCGATGCCCGCCGCGCTATTGGTACCACTGAGCGTCAACGTTACATNTTGCGCGTCCGCGGGTTAGCCCATGCTGTTGCCCAAACCTATTACGATATGCGGGCTAAACTTGGTTTCCCTTATTAAAAGAAGGACAGCCCTCATGATAACTACGCGGCCTTTTTATTAGAAATTGGCGCTGAAGAATTGCCTGCCAAACAATTAATGCCATTAGCCACCGCTTTGGCCGAAAATTTGCGGGCCCAATTATTACAAGCCGATTTGACTTTTGGGTCTATCGAAACCTTTGCCACGCCGCGACGGCTCGCAGTGCGGGTATTAAATTTAATTCAACGACAACCAGACCGTAACATTGAACGGCGTGGGCCTGCTCTCGCTGCTGCTTATACTGCATCGGGCGATCCTACACCTGCCTGTGTTGGTTTTGCCCGTTCTTGTGGCGTCAGTGTCGCGGATTTAAAATTTTACCANACGCCCAAAGGCGATGTGCTCTATTTCAAACACCAACAACCTGGTCAAGCAACTACGAAATTATTACCGAAACTAGTGGCTGATGCGATCGACCGATTGCCTATTCCACGTCCAATGCGTTGGGGCACTCATAGNCACTCTTTTATTCGTCCCGTGCATTGGGTAGTTATGATGTATGGCGAAGAACTAGTCGATGCCAAAATTTTGGGGATCAATACTTCGCTAAGTTCTCATGGGCATCGTTTTATGTATCCTGATCGCCTCGAATTTGCCTCGCCAATGGAATATGAACCTGCTTTAACCAAGATTGGAAAGGTGATTGCTAATTTTGCTGAACGGCAAGCACTCATTCGACAACAATTGGAAGCCGTCGAAGTAGATCACGGCAAGGTCGTTATTGACCCCGATTTGCTAAATGAAGTGACGGGGTTAGTGGAGTGGCCTGTGGCTTTGGTGGGAAATTTTGCTCCTCGGTTTTTAGGAGTGCCGGCTGAAGCACTAATTTCAGCAATGAAGGTTCATCAAAAATGTTTTCCTGTGATGGATAAAGAGCAACGCTTATTGCCCCATTTTGTCACCATCAGTAACATTATCAGCAANAACCCAGCTCAAGTTATTGCTGGCAATGAGCGTGTGATACGTGCCCGCTTGAGTGATGCTGAATTCTTTTACCATGCTGATTTAAAACATAGCTTGATGCATCGATTGGAAACTTTGCGTGGGGTTATTTTCCAAGCTGAATTGGGCTCCTTATATGATAAAAGCCAACGTTTAGCAAAATTGACACAATATATTGGCAAGCAATTACAAGTTGATGAGCAACTGGCCAACCGCGCTGGTTTACTGGCCAAAACTGATTTAGTCAGTGAAATGGTCGGTGAATTTCCTGAATTACAGGGTACCATGGGTTATTATTATGCCTTGCAAGACAAAGAGCCTGAAGTAATTGCTATTGCCTTAAAAGAACAATATTTACCTAAGTTTGCTGGTGATGTATTGCCTAATTCTGCATTAGGTTGTGCTTTGGCGTTGGCTGATCGCATCGATACATTAGTCGGTATTTTCAGCATTCAAAAAATTCCAACTGGTGATAAAGATCCATTTGCACTACGACGCGCTGCGTTAGGTGTATTACGTATTATGATTGAACGTAAGTTGGCATTGAATTTGCGTGAAATATTAATAGAGTCTTTGTTTAATTATGGTAAAAATACTGGCAATAATACGTTAATTGATCAAGTTTTTGATTTTATCATGGAGCGTTTGAAAGCTTGGTATCTTGAACAAAATATTTCGGCAGAAGTCATTGCAGCTGTATTAGCACGTCAACCTGCAAAGCCTTTGGATTTTGAGCATCGCATTAAGGCCGTGCAGCATTTTATAGAATTGCCGGCAGCACAAAGCTTGGCGGCCGCTAATAAACGCGTCAGCAATATTTTAAAAGGCGTCAGCAAGCATCTCACGTTAAATCCAAGTTTGTTACAACAAGTAGAAGAAGTCGAGTTAGCTAATTTAGTGATACAATATGCCAAAACTACAGAAGAACTTTGTCGGCGTGGTGAATATAAATCTGCCTTGATCGAATTAGCTAAATTACAACAGCCTGTTGACCGCTTCTTTGATAAAGTATTGGTTAATACGGACGATGAAAAATTACGTCATAACCGTTTAGCCTTGTTAATGCAATTACAGCAATTGTTTTTACAGATCGCTGATATTTCGTTATTGTCATCATGATTGGTTTAATACAGCGCGTCAGTTTTGCTCAGGTGCTAGTAGACAATTCTGTCATTGGACGAATTGAAAAGGCATTTTGGCATTAGTGGGGATTGAAAAACAGGACAATCTGCTTTCTGCTGACAAGCTTATTGATCGCATCATTGCTTACCGAATTTTTAGTGATTCGAATGATAAAATGAATCTAAGCTTACGAGACATTAACGCTGGTTTGTTGCTTGTACCGCAATTTACTTTGGCAGCTGACACTAATAAAGGATTGCGGCCTAGTTTTAGTAGCACTGCTACTCCTGAAGAAGCAAAGCGCTTATTTGATCACTGTGTCATTTATGCAAAACAGAAACTGGCGACTGTTGCAACAGGTGAATTTGGCGCTTATATGCAAGTTTCTTTATGCAATGATGGCCCTGTTACTTTTATGATAAAAATATGATTGACATTACAAAAATTACTGACACGAGAGCTATCGCCGCGAAATTAATCACGGCAGTGGTTATCGATCANAGTTTCATTGACAACTCTTTTGCAGACCAGTCTATCAAAACACATCCGCAACTTAGTTTCATAAAAGCACTTTGTTTTGGTGTATTACGTTGGTATTCTCGTTTATCAGCATTGCAAAATCTTTTGCTAGCTAAACCTCTTCCCAGCACCGCAACCGATGTTCATGCGCTTTTGTGCATTGGTCTNTTTCAATTACTGGAATCTCCTATGCCCGCACATGCTGTTGTGTCTGCCACAGTCAATGCGGCNCAAAACATTGAAAAACCTTGGGCGCCAAAACTGGTCAACGCAGTGTTACGNAAATTTTTACGGCANAAAACAGACCTATTGGCAAAAATAGCTCGATCACCCACGGCTTCATTTTCTCATCCACAATGGCTTATTGCTGCTATTCAAACTGCTTGGCCAGCGCAATGGGAAAACGTATTAAATGCTAACAATCAATTGCCACCATTATGGTTACGCATCAATGTTCGTCGCACCACTCGCAGCGATTATTTAACACTGCTTAAACAACAAAATATAGCAGCTGACGTCAATGAAATTTGTCCTAGCGCCATCATCATTAGAGAACCACTTGCTGTGGAACAACTTCCTGGTTTTGCAGCAGGCCTATTATCCGTGCAAGATGGTGCGGCGCAATTGGCGACAGGACTATTGCAATTACAGCCACAACTTCGGGTGTTAGATGCTTGCGCCGCACCAGGGGGTAAAACGACACACATTCTGGAGACAATGCCTGGTTTAGCTAGTTTAATTGCCATCGAACAAGATCCAGCAAGAGTATTACGGATTAAAGAAAATTTACAACGCTTGCAATTAGAAGCAGAAGTGATTTGTGCTGATGTGATTGATACTAGCGCTTGGTGGGATGGAAAAACATTCGACCGTATTTTATTAGATGCCCCCTGCTCTGCTACAGGTGTCATCAGGCGCCATCCAGACATTAAATGGTTGCGGCATGCCAGTGATATTGCAGCATTGGCCCAACAACAATTCACAATGATGCAAGCACTTTGGGANTTATTAAAACCTGAAGGCATTTTGCTTTATGCAACTTGTTCAATATTGCCTAATGAGAATGATTCCGTCATTGCTAAATTTTTAGAGAACACCGCTGATGCTAAATTATTACCTATTTCTGCTAACTGNGGAGTAGCAACAAACTATGGCAGACAAATCTTGCCAGGAATGGATGCAATGGATGGCTTTTATTATGCCCGGTTGCAAAAACGTTGTGAGTTCGTTATTTGCTAAGAGCGCATGCATTCTATAACAGTACAGACATCGCATGAGAGATCCCGCGGTCAAGCCGCGGGATGACGAGATACCCTACTTGTCGATAGGGACTATTCTTTAAGGCGCACAGCCAAGACATCACATTTAGCGCCATGTAAAATACTATTTGCAGTGGATCCCAATAACAACCTGATACCATGACGACCGTGACTGCCGACGATGATAAGGTCTGCATTCATTCGTTCAGCTTCTTCTAGAATTACCACTCCTGCCGGGCCAATTTTAATAATTTGATCATCTTCAGGCAGATTAAGTTTTTGTGCTAGCTTGATCATTTCTTCTTTTGCATTATCAAGCAACATTTGTTCGATGTCTGCACCCACAGCAACACCATAAGCGGCGCCATAGCTACTGATGCGTTCAACTACGTGGACTGCAGTCAAACGGGCATTAAACAATTTGCGGAATTCAGCGGCCTTTTCAATAATCCTGGTATCGCTTTCAGGAATTAATTCGGCTGCTAGTAGAATATGCTGATAACTCTTCATTCCCAATCTCCTTTAGGGGTTATTTGCTTTTTGGCTTGGTGTTACTTTCCACTCTGCTTCCTAGAGCATATTGATAAATATAACATATTTAACGGCTATATTCATCGTGACCAAGCTGTGGATTGTTGGTGGAGTAATTAGGATGGTTGAGAAATCACTAATCCTGTCCCCAGAGACTCACCGATTCCAAGCAATTTTTCAACCAGCCATTCACATACTAACTTATTGATTAAAAGACATTAAATTAACTTACACAATCCTAATTATTATTACAAAGAATTAATTAAATAATTAATAATTAAGTATTTGTATAAAACAATTGGCGAACTAGGCTAGTTAAGTTCTATAATGTTTATCTTTGTTTATATTTATTGAGGGAGTTATTCATGAAGCTAGTGAAAAAAATCTGTCTAATGTTAATCGTGTTGGGGCTAATCAGTGGTTGTACTACCAACCCCTATACTGGTCAAAAACAAGTCAGTCGTACTGCCATAGGCGTTGGTGCAGGTGCTGCTGGTGGTGCTTTGGTGGGACAATTAATCGGTGGTAACACAACAGGTACTTTAATTGGTGCCGGCGTGGGTGCTGTTGCTGGTGGCTTGGTCGGTGGTTATATGGACAAGCAAGCAGCTGACTTACGTAAACAGTTGCAAGGCACGGGTGTCAGTGTTGTTAAAAATGGCAGTGATATCAAGTTAATCATGCCGGGCGATATTACCTTTGCTACCAACAGCTCTGATATCAAACCACAATTCTACAACACGCTGAATTCCGTAGCTATTGTACTCAAGAAATACAATAAAACGGTCGTAACAGTGGCAGGTTACACAGACAATACGGGGACTACTAACTATAACCAACAGTTATCTGAACGTCGTGCCCAAAGCGTGGCCAGTTATTTGACAAGCCAAGGTGTGAATGGTAACCGCTTCTCGGTCGTTGGTTATGGCGAACGCAATCCAGTGGCTTCTAACAGCAATCCCCAAGGCCGTGCATTGAACCGCCGTGTGGAAATTTCAATACATGAAATTAAGTAATCAACATTGAACTGGTCCCTTAAAGCCAGCCTTTTTAAGGGCTGGCTTTTTTGTCTATGGCTACTGAGCGTACCGTTTGACAAAGAATTCAACAGCGACTAACATAGGTGACCTTTTAGAAGAACAGAATAGAGATTAGCTATGAAACGAACTTATCAGCCAAGTAAATTAAAGCGCAAACGTACTCACGGCTTTCGTGCCCGCATGAAGACTCGTGGTGGCCGCCTCGTTCTCAAGGCAAGACGAGCCAAAGGCCGTGCCCGCCTTTGCGTCTAGCCCCACCGATTTTCGCCCGAATTAAGGCTTCGTAACCGGCTTGAATTTCAAGAGGTCTATCGTAAGGCCAAGCGTTTTGCGAGCAGGAATATGGTGATGTTGGCCTGCCAAAACCAGCGCGAGCATGCGCGACTTGGAGTCAGCATCGCTAAACGACAAGTGCGTAAGGCAGTTGCACGTAACCGCCTTAGGCGGCTAATACGTGAGACCTTTCGTCTCTATCAGCACCAGCTCAAAGGTTTAGATGTCATTGTCATCATGTATAATAGCGCTGAAAAGCTGAGCAATGCTGAATTAAGACAAGAGTTGACCAAGCTATGGGAAAAATTGAGNCGGCCATTGGCTAAAAGCTTAGTTGGGCTACTTCGATGCTATCAGTATCTTATCAGTCCTTTGCTAGGAAACCGTTGCCGTTTTTACCCTTCTTGTTCGGAGTATGCAGTGATTGCTATTAAAGACCGCGGGGTTTTGTTGGGGCTTTGGTTGGCCGTAAAGCGATTGTTACGTTGTCATCCCTTGCATCCAGGTGGTCATGATCCCGTGCCTAACAGTAAAAAATAGAAAGCAGAGAACTATGGAAAACAGACGAATCATCCTCTACTTTACCCTGATCTTTATCATTTTCACCCTTTGGACCAATTGGATGCGAGACTACGCGCCCAAACAGCCGCAACCAACAGCGGCGGCCCCACAGACAACAGTGCCTAATGTAGCCAACAATCAAGCAGCTGCCCCTGCTGCTGCAGCCACCAGCATGACCCAGGCAACACAAACTACAGCAGCCGTTCAAACTCCTGCTGACCGAATCATTAGTGTCCAGACTGATGTGTTAGATCTGAAAATCGATTTACTAGGTGGTAATATTTTGCAAGCTGCTCTGCCTGCTTATCCTGAATCCACCAAAATAAACAANCCCGTCGTACTTCTGACTGACAATCCTGAGAAATATTATGTGGCACAAAGCGGTCTGACAGGACCCCATGGCCCCGATACTCAGGCCGGCCAAGTCAAATACCAGGCAACACAAACAAATTACAATTTGGCACCAAACCAAAAAGAGTTAAAAGTAGACCTTACTTGGCGCAACGCGGAAGGACTATTAGTCACGAAGAGCATTATTTTAGAACGTGGTAGCTACGCTATCCATGTTACCTATCAAATTAAGAACGATACCAAACAGCCTTGGACAGGTAATTTCTATTCACAAATTCGCCGTATTCCTGAGAGTACTAGCAGTTGGTTGCATTTTAGCACTTATACCGGCGCTGCTATTTCTACGCCTGACAAACCCTATCAAAAAGTCAGTTTTAGCAAGATNGGAAAAGAAAACCTCGATCAAACCGTTCGAGGTGGTTGGGTAGCGATGCAACAGCGCTATTTCTTAAGCGCTTGGATTCCTAATCAACAACAAACAAACCGCTACTATAGCAGCGTAGACGCGGACAAAATTGCGACAATAGGTTTTATTGGGCCAAGCACGACGGTTGAGCCTGGGCAATCAACGGCTATTACTAACACATTTTATGTTGGCCCAGAAATTAGCAGTTATTTGAAACCGTTAGCACCAGGATTGGATTTAACAATTGATTATGGTTGGTTATGGGTCATTTCCGTTGCTATNTTTTGGGTGATGGAAAAAATTTACCATTTTACAGGCAATTGGGGCTGGTCAATTGTGTTGGTGACAGTGCTGATAAAACTTGTCTTCTATAAGCTTTCTGAAACCAGTTATCGTTCTATGGCAAAAATGCGTAATTTGCAGCCGAAATTGGCCGATTTGAAGCAGCGCTATGGTGATGATAGACAAAAATTCAGCCAAGCAACCATGGAATTGTATCGTAAGGAAAAGGTCAATCCATTAGGNGGCTGCTTGCCAATTTTAGTGCAAATTCCGGTGTTTATTGCTTTATATTATGTTTTATTAGAAAGCGTACAATTGCGCCAAGCACCGTTTTTATTTTGGATCCAAGACCTTTCCACCCGTGACCCGTATTTTATTTTGCCTATTTTGATGGGTGTCAGTATGTACATCCAACAAAAATTGAATCCGACTCCGCCAGACCCAGTGCAAGCGCGTGTGATGCAATTTTTACCGGTAGTATTTACGGTGTTCTTCTTAACGTTCCCTGCAGGTTTGGTGTTGTACTGGTTGACCAACAACGTGTTGTCTATCTTGCAACAATGGTACATTATTCGAAAGGTCGAAATGCAAGACGCAAAAAAAGCCTAGTGTCATCGAGCAATAAAAAATTGAAGACGGATTAGTGATTTTTAAAATTAAATATTGAAATTGATTAACCATGAAATCCGATATGTCCGACACTATTGCTGCTCCTGCGACACCACCTGGCCGAGGTGGTGTTGGTATTATTCGTATTTCTGGTTCAAAAGTTCGTGATATTGCTACCGCTTTATTAGGAAAAATTCCGCCTGCTCGTTATGCTACTTATAGTGGATTTGTCGATGAAATAGGACAAATGATTGATCAAGGCATAGCCTTATATTTTCCCGCCCCAAATTCATTTACTGGTGAAGAAGTTTTAGAGTTGCATGGCCACGGTGGGCCTGTAGTAATGGATGCTCTGTTACAACGAGTATTAGCATGTGGGGCAAGGATGGCGCGTCCGGGAGAATTTTCAGAACGCGCATTTTTAAATAATAAAATCGACTTGGCACAGGCAGAGGCAGTCGCTGATTTAATTGATGCAACTTCGTTACAAGCGGCACAATTCGCCATGCGATCATTACAAGGAGAGTTTTCGCAGCAAATACAAAATTTAATTACGGCGTTAATTGAACTTAGAATGTATGTCGAAGCAGCGATAGATTTTCCCGAGGAAGAAATTGANTTTTTATCGGATGGCCATGTGACCAATCGTTTGGCCGCTATTTTGTCGCAATTGATTACCGTCAGACAAGCGGCGCAACAAGGCGCGATATTAAGAGAAGGGTTGACGGTTGTTATTGCTGGACGGCCCAATGCTGGCAAATCCAGTTTATTAAACCGATTAAGTGGACAAGAAACCGCAATTATTTCGGATGTTCCTGGTACAACTCGTGATTTGTTGCGTGAGCAAATACAAATAGACGGTATTCCATTACAAATCATTGATACCGCAGGACTTCGTAAGAGTAATGATCAAATTGAACAAGAGGGCATGCGGCGTGCATTAAAAGCAATTGAACAAGCGGACGCGGTGTTGCTGGTGGTCGATGCAACGAATGATGATATAAGTTTGCCCGATTTAGGCTTTGACTTGCCCCTAAATAAATTAATTTTAGTACGAAATAAAATCGATTTGATACAAGAAATAGCGGGTTTGAACCAGCAAAGCAATTTTCCCGTCATTAATTTGTCGGCAAAAACGGGCGAAGGGTTGTCGCTACTGAAACAACAATTGAAATCCTTAATGGGTTTAACAACGACAACTGAAAGTGGTTTTAGTGCACGTCGCCGACATTTGACAGCATTGGAAAAAGCCAAGCAACATTTGCTACAAGGCCAACAACAATTACAAAATTATCGTGCGGGCGAA
This sequence comes from Coxiellaceae bacterium, assembly GCA_013414725.1. GTDB lineage: Bacteria > Pseudomonadota > Gammaproteobacteria. Next base: position 658,595 of record CP058706.1, read on the forward strand.
TTATTAGCAGAAGAATTGTTACAAGCCCAACAAGCATTGGCGGAAATTACGGGAGAATTTCGGGCTGATGATTTATTGGGACATATTTTTGCAAGTTTTTGCATTGGTAAATAAAGAGATATGGCGATGAACTACTCAGAAAAATTTGATGTCATTGTGGTCGGTGGTGGCCATGCAGGCACCGAGGCCGCATTAGCAGCGGCCCGCATGGGGGTCCGTACATTATTATTGACTCATAACATTGAAACTCTCGGACAAATGTCCTGTAATCCAGCAATCGGTGGAATTGGCAAAGGCCATCTAGTCAAAGAAATTGATGCGTTAGGTGGTGCTATGGCGCGCGCAATTGATCGTGCTGGAATTCAATTTCGGATTTTAAATGCCAGCAAAGGTGCTGCTGTCAGGGCGACCCGTGCTCAAGCTGATCGCGCTCTTTATAAACAAACCATTCGCCATATGTTGGAGAATCAGCCGAATTTATCGGTATTCCAACAATCAGTTGATGATTTAATTCTCGAACAAGACCGAGTTGTGGGTGTTATTACGCAGATGGGACTGCGTTTTTCAGCACAAGCAGTCGTGTTGACGGCCGGTACATTTTTAGCCGGTAAAATTCATATTGGACTGAGTAATTATCAAGGTGGTCGCGCCGGTGATCCAGCGGCAGTAAGTTTGGCGCAGCGTTTACGCGAGTTGCCATTGCGCGTTGGACGNCTTAAAACGGGAACACCGCCACGTATTGATGGTCGAAGTATTGATTATTCGCAATTAGTGCCACAACCAGGTGATACACCGACACCGGTATTTTCATTTCTTGGCAGTGTAAGTGAACATCCGCCACAAATTAATTGTTTTATTACACATACCAACGAACGTACCCATGAAATCATTCGTCAAAGTTTTGATCGTTCCCCATTGTATACGGGCGTGATAGAAGGCACTGGACCACGTTATTGTCCATCTATTGAAGATAAAGTAGTGCGTTTTGCTGAAAAGACTTCACATCAAATTTTCGTAGAACCAGAAGGCTTGACCACTAATGAAATTTATCCTAATGGCATTTCCACTAGCTTACCGTTTGATGTGCAATATGCTTTTGTGCGAAGCATGCGTGGATTTGAAAACGCTTATATCACACGTCCAGGATATGCGATTGAGTATGATTTTTTTGATCCGCGGGATTTGCAACCTAGTTTAGAGACTAAACATATTGCCAGTTTATTNTTTGCTGGCCAAATTAATGGAACTACAGGTTATGAAGAGGCTGCAGCCCAAGGAATCATGGCGGGAATTAATGCTGCATTGCGTGTGAAAGAGTTGCCTGCATGGACACCACGTCGGGATGAAGCTTATATTGGTGTATTGATTGATGATTTAATTACTTGTGGCACAGCAGAACCTTATCGCATGTTCACAAGCCGTGCAGAGCACCGCTTAATTTTGCGCGAAGATAATGCGGATTTACGTTTAACAACTAAAGGCCGTGAATTAGGTTTAGTTGATGACCTGCGTTGGCGTCGATTTAATGAAAAAGTAACGGCCATGACATCCGAAACCGAACGGTTACAACAAATTTGGCTAGGCCCAGACCATTTATCACAAGAAGAAATGATACAGGTGTTTGGCCAACCTTTAGAACGCGAATATCGGGCACTCGAATTGTTGCGCCGTCCAGAAATTACTTATACTAAATTAACACAATTAGCCGCAGTTGGCGCAGGTGTGAGTGATGCAGAAGTGACCGAACAAATTGAAATTCAAACTAAATATGCTGGATATATTGAACGACAATATGCAGAGATTGAGCGGCAACGTCGGCATGAAACGACGCTTATTCCTACAGATATTGATTATCGCCAAGTGATGGGGCTGTCAACAGAAGTCAGGCAAAAATTGGTGCAAGTCAAACCAACCACGATTGGTCAAGCCTCTCGTGTTCCTGGAGTAACGCCAGCAGCAATTTCACTATTACTTGTCTATCTAAAGAAGCGCCGTTATTTGGAGGATGCATCAAAAGCGGCATAATAAGCAATGCGCGCTAATTAAAGATTTAATCATTTGAGTGAGGAAGAGGAGGGAATTAACATGACTGACAACAATACTGAAAAATTCAACGATCCAAAGAACTATTGAAAAATATGGTCCTGAAGCATTAAAAATGACAGGAAAAGTATTATTTGCAGGCACAGCTGCGGTCTGTAGTACTTTTGTATTATTGGCGCCAAGCCAAAATTACACAGAATCTTCCGAACTAGGCCAAAAACTGACGCAATATTTCGGTGAAAAAGCGTGGATGGTACTTTATGTCAGTGGTGCAATGGAGATCGGCGGTCATAATTTCTTTTTGCACCGGAAGCCATACAACAATTTATTGATTATGTGGCCCGACAAAATAATGTCCCTCTGACGATACTTAAAAGCACGGGCATTGTTCTATTTGCAATCATTGAAGATGGACAAGCTATTGCAACAGCTTATGCCAACCACAGTAATTTTCTCTGGTTGCCTTAACAACTTTGGGTTACTTGCCGGCATCCTTATTATCAAGCATTGAACTATTTACTCAAGAAATACCGTCAATAAAACGGTTTTAGGCAAGTCTTCCGCAAAGTTCCGTCGTCTTAATCACGAATTGCGTAAAGGTTGGCTTTATCAATTAAGACACCGAGATAAAACGGCTGACAGAACATTGACTATCGAAGAACGTTGGAAATTATTATTAGAAGATGCTGAAAAAATAGAATTAGAAGATACGTTAGCGCCAATATTGGCAAGAACATCGTTGCGGCTGTTGGGTGTCGTCGCTTCGGCAGTGTTGATTTATAGTAATTTTTGGGAACTGCAAAAATCATGATGAAATCTTTGCCAGAAGAAGTTTCGGCAAGAGTTTTAGCAGCGATATTTAGTGTTTCATTTACATATTTATTACCAAAACTAGTCGCTAATCCATTGGTTGGTATTTTTGACGCCATACGATGCAAAGCGAACGGCCTTCCAATCGATTGGTTGCCTTTTCAATTGGCACCTAAATTCATGGTGGCGGCCATTATCATTGGTGCGATTGCGACGAGCTTGTCATTTTCATCGGTCTTGTCTTTGTATCTTAGCGCTTATCATTTTATTTTTAAGGAAGCGCTATCTTATGAGGTCATAGCCGTGATTGATCTTTTTATTTGATTAGTTTTGTCGGCGGTGTCAGTTTTGCATGTGAACAATATTACCGATTTTTCGGCACTAAGGATGAAAAGTCATTATTGTTGTTTAATGACGCAGTCAAAGCGGCCAGCAAAATGAACAAGAAAGAAATTGAAAGAATGGCGCCTGACATATATGACGACTATTTTCTCTATGCGCCTTCACAACCTTCAAAGCTGGAATTATTTAAAGATTGGTGTAAAACAAAAACCTGTTTTTTTCACAACCAAAAACACCATCAGAAGAAAGAAAACCATTGTTGTGGCCACAGCAACAATGGTTAACTGATTCTTCTTCTCTGACAATGAAAAACTGATTCGCCATGGGGGTTTAATTTGCAACCCTTTTTAAAAGGGGCATTTCTGTATTATATTTAAGGTGTCTTTGTTTGTAAGAATTTAATAATCCCAGAAAAATCCAACTCGCCAAACCCTTGGTTCACAAATAATGAATACAATGCCGTTGCTTCTGCACCTAATGGTGTAGTTGCACCTGCAGTTTGGGCGGCGTTTTGGCTGAGTAATAAATCTTTTAACATCATTTTGGCGGCAAAGCCTGGTTGATAATCACGATTGGCTGGCGACGTAGGGACAAGGCCGGGAACCGGCGCGTAGCTGGTCATTGACCAACATTGAGCCGAAGCACTCGAGCAGATTTCAAAAAGTTTTTCTGCGGATAAGCCTAATTTTTCCGCTAAATTAAAGCCTTCACAAACCGCAATCATGGAAATGCCTAGCATCATGTTGTTGCAAATTTTGGCGGCTTGGCCGTTCCCAGCAGCGCCGGCATGCACAATTTNTTTGCCCATCATCATTAAAATTGGTTTAGCGCGTTCGAAACTATTGTCGTCACCACCGACCATAAAGGTCAATGTGGCTGCTTCAGCGCCAGCAACACCACCCGACACAGGGGCATCCACCATGGCAATGCCCGTGTTTTTAGCTGCCTGATGTAAAGAGCGGGAGGTTGCGATATCAATGGAAGATGAATCNNGATAAATAACGTATTTTTTTACTTTATTAAATAATCCGGTTTCGCCTAAACAAAGCTCACTGACTTGTTGTCCGGTTTGCAACATGGTGATAATTACTTCGCAATCATCGGCCATCTCATGCACATTTTTTGTAGCGGTTGCTCCCTCCTTGGTTAATGCTTGCATGGCTTGCGGCATGATATCGTAAATTTTTACGCGCTGTCCCTGTTTTATCAAATTACGCACCATGGGATTGCCCATATGTCCTAAACCGATGAAGCCGATGCTTGTCATAATAAATTTCCTTATTTCATTGTAGGAATAACAAAATGATCACCTTCTTTTATGCCACTGGGCCAGCGTTGGGTAATGGTTTTTAAGCGGGTGTAAAACTGAATGCCCTCAGGACCATGCATGTGAATATCGCCAAACAACGAACGTTTCCAGCCACCAAAGCTGTGATAGGCCACAGGCACCGGAATCGGTATATTAATGCCGACCATGCCTACTTGCACCTTGGAGGCATAAGTTCTTGCTGTGTCGCCATCGCGGGTAAATATAGCTGTGCCATTGCCAAATTCATGTTCACTGGCTAATTTGACGGCTGAATCAAAATCAGCTACGCGCACAATAGATAGTACCGGACCAAAAATTTCTTCTTTGTAAATGCGCATGTCAGGTTGTACGTGATCAAATAAACAGCCTCCCAGATAAAATCCATTAGGATGCTGAGGATTTTTATATTGTCGTCCATCTACAATAAGTTTTGCTCCTTCTTGAATACCTAATTCAATATAAGATTTCACTTTGGCCAAATGTTGTTGTGTGACTAATGGCCCCATTTCAACACCTTCTTCCATTCCAGGGCCAATTTTTAATTGTTTAACTTTGGGAGCAATGCGCTTAATTAATTCATCGGCAACTTTGTCACCGACAGCCACAACTACTGATATGGCCATACAACGTTCGCCAGCTGAGCCATAGGCTGCCCCAATGATTGCATCAGCCGCTTGATCCAGGTCCGCATCAGCCATGACTACGCAGTGGTNTTTGGCGCCGCCTAATGCTTGAACTCGTTTGCCGTGAGCGGTCGCGGTTTGATAGATATATTCGGCCACCGGTGTTGAGCCCACAAAGCTGACCGCTTTGACATCGGGATGGGTGAGCAAGCTGTCGACAGCGACTTTGTCACCTTGAATGACGTTTAACACGCCATCGGGTAGGCCAGCTTGGTGCATGAGTTCAGCTAGTAATAATGAGCAAGAAGGGTCTTTTTCCGAAGGTTTTAATACGAATGTATTACCGCAAGCAATCGCCATCGGGAACATCCATAAAGGCACCATGGCGGGGAAGTTAAAGGGCGTAATGCCAACACATACACCCAACGGTTGTCGCACAGAATAACTGTCAATCCCTGTGCCTATTTCCTCAGCAAACGCCCCTTTAAGATGGTCTGGTATGCCACAAGCGAATTCAACCACCTCGATACCGCGTTGCACAGAACCGCGGGCATCGTTAAGAGTTTTGCCGTGTTCTTGGGTAATTAATTTGGCAATTTCATCTAGGTGCTGGTTTAGCAAGGCGTTGTATTTGAAGAGGACACGGGCGCGTCGTAAAGGAGGCGTGGCGGCCCAAGCTGGAAAAGCGGCCTTGGCTGCAGCTACAGCTGTGGCGACATCGGCATTAGTGGCCAAACTGACATGACCGATGACTTCACCAGTTGCTGGGTTGTAGAGGTCTTGTCTAGGATTTTGGACACCGGGCTTGCGTTTGCCATTGATAAAATGGTCAACAGTGTAGGCCATACTGATCTCCTTATCAGGTGTAGGATATTAATCATCATAACTTAATTCTAGTACTGATTTGAACCCCCGCTGTTTCCCTTAGGCCATCTTTAGAGGGGTAAAGTGTTGAAAAATAGGCATGATTGGTTAAAATTTTTACAAGTTATGATGAAATCACCCCACATAATTTTCTAAAAGCATAATAAACACAAAAACGCCCGGAGATTCTCTATGCCACACTTCTTTCCCTTGCAAGCCGATGCTCCTATCACCGCTGACGAATTATCTGCCCGCACTCACCATTTGCTTTGTTTGCGAAAGATCCGTTTTCCCGATGGAAAACCTTGGCTTCCTTATCACCGGCAGACAAGCAGCTTATGGCAAGGTTTGCTAATGAAAGTCGCCTGGTTGTGGACGAACAGGTGTTGATAGCATTGCAGGATTTTATGGAATTAGTGAAAGAAGCTGGTCCGGCCGAATTGCGGCGGCTTTATGCACAAATAGATAGCGTGACAGCATTGGTCAATCGTTTGATTAAAAAACGATTTTTAGCAGCAAAAGATCGCAATGATTTATTAATTGGCCGGGATTTGAGTGATCATCAAGGAATCAATCCTTATGATGCTAGCCGTTTATTGCAACAAATTGCCTATAAAGCCCCGGCTGTAAACCAGGCCATCACGATTGAAAATTCTATCTGTTATGACGAAGCTTTGTTCTTCGCCTTTTTGTAACAGTCTATCCATCATTATTGGTTGCTAATATAGACCGCAACAATCCGGAAACAAATCCTGCATACCGTGAGCCATTTGGCATTTTTACCGGTTTAGTGGGATGTCGTTTTGAGGTGTTTAATCCAGCGGCTCATATTAATCTGATGGAAAGCCGCTATATTTTAGTAACACCGAGACAAAATCAGGCAACCAATGGCTATGGTGATCATGCCAACCCTGATAATTATCAAACGAGATTAAACCAGATTTTGGCAAAGCTGATTTATGGCGGTTCTAACCAAAATTTAGTGGATTATGAGACAGCAGCGGCGGACAAGTCTGGCCGTTTTATACCTTATGAATACCCAAGCCTAGATGATGATAAAATGGAAGTGCATTATTTTGATCAACAAGCCTTTCGTTTTTGTATGGAATTGCGAATCAAGGCGGCATTAAAGGCCAATTTATTTACTTTGTTGCAATTGTCCCAGAATTTTGATGACGTATTACAACAGTTTAATAAGCAAGCTTTGATGAATGTGGGACTTTCAGCAGTAGGTACGGGTGAATGGCTGGGGCCTCTGAAAGGATTAAAAGAGCAAATTGCTAATATCTTGACAGAAATTTTGACCGAAGTTTATCTGCAACATTTATTAGCAACGGTGGAACAAGTGGCAACAGTTCGACTGCCATTTTTAAATTTTTAGATTTAAACCGGTTACAAGCCATAATAGCTAAGATTAATATGAATGCGATCTGTCAAGCGAGAACAGCCCGGTTAACTATTAGTGCAACACAACAAAAAATGTGGATTTATTAACAGTAACGCTTAAGGACAAAACTATTAATATTTATTTTGGTGATTTTCCAATAGGCACTAAATTACCGGAACAAATGCCGTGGCCATTAATTTCTACGCCAGCGATTCTTTGGTATTAAGCCCTGGTAACGAATATTTCTCACCACAGGGTTCACGTGCAACCGTGGACGCAATGGTAGGTTGCGATACTTTTGGGCCGATAACAGCCAATGCTATGATTAATTGGCGGTTAGATGTGAGAAATTTATTAGTAATAACAGCAGGTGAGGTAAGGCAGTGGTCTGAGTTTGTTAAATCATTCGTTCAGTCGGGGCCAAGTAATAATAATAACAATAATAATTTGTCTATTTCGGGTTTTTCGCACAAACGAGCGTTCAACGTCACAACATCCAGAGCCCTTGAATTTTAAGTTTTATCAGCGAAAAATTGCTTCAAAGAATTCTCATGATCTACTAACCGAATTTGTGAGGTTTCAGTTCAATGTGAATACACAGATGTCAACCCAAATTAATCAAAAAACCGGTTCGTTGCGTTTGGAAAGCAATCACGTTCAATCTTTGATTAATTTAAAAAATGGTTTGCGGAATTTTGCTGATAAAACAGGATTAAAATTAGTAGTTGGCTCTGTTTTTAAGAAAGAGAGTGAAGTTAATACTTATAGTTTGTTAGTTACCGATAACTTGCTTGCTAGTTATGAATTTTTAACAATTGTATTACAAATGGACCCAAAAGAAACATTGCTGTATTTGCAATCCGATTTCAGTGATGAATCATTATTTATTGATTTTATGATTGAGCGTATAAATGATCGTTTGGTAGGGAGTAAACTCACTCGTGGGACACCAAGCAAAGCTAATAGCTTCACATTGACTTGTGGGCCCATAAGTTATTTGTTGGAGCAATGGTTTTCAGAGGTGGAAAAATTTTTAATGCTGATAAATTTGGCGCGGGAATTCCTTATAATAAACAAAAGCAAGGCCAATTTTATCAGTTGACGTTTGACGTTCATCCCAGTCGGACGGCTGAGGCAAATGCTTGGTTTGCTGAATCTTTGATTCAAATGTATATGGCATTCAATGTAAAATCAAATCCAACCTATGTGTGGCAGGGGTTTGCTGGAAAAGTTGCTGAAGAAGCGAAGAAACCATTACAAAGACCACAGCGTGATAATGATGATAAATGTATGGTGATGTAACAGTAAGTTAGGATACTATCCGTTGTGAACATTTACATTTTTAAGATGGAAGAAACATGCTTAGTATTGGATTGATGACGGGTACATCAATGGACGGTATCGATGCAGCTTTACTAGAAACTGATGGTGAAGCAGTCATTGTTCCTCGTGGTCATTGTGCAATCGATTATGACCCTGCATTTAAAATTCTATTAAAAAGCGTTGAATATGCAATCTGGCGTTTTGCCGGTGATGTGACACAGGCGCGATTGAATTATACCGCTTTGTTGCAAACATATTTGACCGATGTGTTGAAAAATGTTGCCACTGATTTGACCCCTCAACTCGCTAATTATCTCACTGGCGATCCACACCAGCCGGTCAGTTTTGATCAAGTCATTGCCCATTCCACTTTTTTACATGTTACCGCAGTCAATCGATTACTAGAAAAAACCAAACAAAAAGTCAGTGATATTGATGTCATTGGTTATCATGGCCAGGCGTTCTTTCATCGGCCGTCACAAGGTATTTCCATCGTATTAGGTGATGGCCAATCGTTGGCAGATCAGTTAGGCATTACCGTGGTAAATAATTTTCGACAGCGTGATGTGATGTTGGGAGGACAAGGTGCACCATTTGCGCCGTTGTATCATCAAGCATTGGCAGTGCGTGATAATAAAATACCGTTGGCTGTGGTCAATTGTGGTGGTATTGCGAATATCACTTTTATTACGGGTGCCTCGTTGAATGATGTGTGTGGGTTTGATACGGGCCCAGGCAATGTGCTAATTGATCGTTATGTGCAGCGGCGTACGTTGGGCAAAGAATTTATGGACATTGATGGTAAATATGGTCGCTGTGGTAAAGTTGATGTTGGTATTATGGATTTGTTGCATGAACAAGCGGTCATTATTCAGGGCAGTAATTTTCTTAATAAAAAACCNCCAAAAGCATTAGACAGTAATGATTTGCAATTGACGATAGAATTAATGACAAGGCTTGATCAACTTTCATTGGCCGATGCTTGTGCGACATTAGAAGCTTTTACTGCGCAGACGATTGTGTCGAGTTTAAAACAGGTTGATGTCAAACCAAATTATTGGGTGTTGGCTGGTGGAGGTTGGAACAATCCTGTGATTCTACAAGCTTTGCAACAACAATTGTGTCATCAGTTAGGCCCAGCTGTGCAAGTGAAAACGGCAGATGAGTTTGGTTGGAACAGCCAAGCAATGGAAGCGCAAATTTTTGCCTACTTTGCCGTTAGAAGTTTGAAAAACTTGCCATTGAGCACTCCTAACACGACGGGAATTTCTCAAGCAGTGTCAGGTGGGCATGCCTATTTATCGAAAACCAGCAAACCTACTTCTGTTGTAATGCAACTGTTACAGGCCAATCCCGCAGTGTTGACGGGGTATATACCGATTACACCGCAAGATGCGTTGTCACCCTAAGTTGATGCATCTTTTGAATTAATTGTTATTTTTCTTCACCTCTTAAATCATATAGAGCAAGACTCTTTTGAATATGGCTATAAACAAAATCTTTCTGGCAATTTAGCTTCTAGTATAGATTACTATCGTCAAAAATCAGGATTGCTTAATAAACCCTACTGGATCGGCCCAGCTATAGTTGTAGGAGCAGCCATTGGAAATGGCTCTCCTTATATTACTCAAGCCTATGATCGTCACTCATTGTCAACATCAAAAAGCGCACATAAAACGAACGAAACTTTTGTGCAAGAAGTCATGGACGACGATGACTTTAAAACTTTGGGCAATAACAGACTTTATTTCAAACCAGCTGAGTTAACACCGGAAGAAATTCATAATAGAACTAATGCAATGTTCGAAGCATTTCAGGAATCAATCCGTCAAATTCCCAAGGAAAACGACGATGAAAAATTGCTTCTCATTGCTAAATTAGCTCAAAATCTTTCTCGGTTACATCCCTTTAGTTTCGCTTGTGGTAGAGTAGTAACGTTAGTGATAAACTGGTGTTTATTACAGCAAGGCTTTCCTCCTTCGCTGGATTGGAGGCTTAGTATGATCTGATGTATCCCCACGAATTTTTATGTCAGTTTTTTAATAATTTTTAGGCTATTTCTGTTGTAATGCGCTGGTTCAGCTTGCATAAAAATTCGTGGGGATACATCAGAGTATGACGGGAATTCAGGTAGAATGGATCTGCTATGCTTGATCCATTCTACCTAAAAATCAACTGCTTGGTGACGACATAGAGCTCTGTTGATCCTCATCAGAATCCTGATCTTCCGATTCGAAGTTGGATTCAGACTCAGATTCAGAACGGTTATGGATTACTTTATCTTGCTCTAGTTTAGGCGCTTCATAGATAACCGTAACTGAAGGGGTGTTTCGCTTTTAGCAGAAGCATCTGTGGCATTAACATCGACATAATAAAAAATAAATTTGGCGCCATCTGTCGAGATACAGGGTTGGCTATTGATATATTGTTGATAACTGTCATTATGAATAAAAATCCAGTTATCTAATCGTTCATATAAATCATGGATCACTTCCATTTCGCTTGATAACCACGCCATTAAGATTTTGTCTTTGTTAGTTTCCATTCTTGCAATACACTTGGCTGTATAGTCTTTCAAGGCGGCTATTTTTTAGCTAGATCAGCTGAGGTTTCCGCATCTTCCAAAATATCATGATTTTCATCATTGGGTAGAGGCGCATCGAGTTGGTCATCGATTTCATTTTCTAAGATTTCTATTCTTTCTTTGGCTCTCTCAGAACGTTCTCGATTATTCTCGATAGTTTGCAAAATTAGATTTATTTGCACCAGCTTAGCTACAGCATCGGGTGTTATGCGAATGACTTGATCAATTTCGCGTGCAACATTGTCCCAGTCAATGTCGCTGCCTATTTCTGCTTGATCAATGCTGTATTCGGCGTGGCCATAAAATTGAATTTGGTCTTTGTTGTTCAGGCCAATCAATGTTTTAGCATAACAAGAAGAAGTTTTACTAAAGATAATTTTATCAAACGTTGTATTAACAAAGCTGCTCTGTTTAATAGATATCCCAAAGATGCAATTAATGAGGGTTTGATTATCAAAATTAAACACAAACTCCGTTGCGGTGGGTGGAAGCGTATATTGCTCAAATTTAATCCTACATTTCTTTTCGTCTTTTAATAGCCGGTTAAGTTGGTTAATGGAACCTAAAATTTTACTAAACTGTTCATAAACTTGATTAATTTTTCTTTGAAAACGACTTGATTCGTAATTCACAAAATCGTTAGTTTCATCCGAATATTCAACTCCGTAGTGATCGCAGATTGCATCAATTTTGTTTCCTAGTTTCAACAAAGCAGTATTGATCTTTGTTTTTGCTGCGCCAAGAAGTTCTCTTTGATGTTGGGTTAATGACTCCAGTTGAAAATCTTCGACATTTTCTCGAGGAAATTGGACTGTACTGTAAAATGCAGCAATTGCTGAGATGGCGGCATCGACTCGTTCTTTTTCTTTAGAGATGTCAAAGTGATCGGTTTTGTTACGCTTGGGTGATGAATGAGGGTCTTGATTGTTATCATTGTTATTGGAAAAAATGAGGGGCTGTGAGGTCTTTTATTCCTTGAACTAGTTTTCATGAGCGTTTCCATTAAAAAATTCTAGAATAGATAATAAATCCCTATATTTTATGGGCCATTGTTTAATGGCCCATAAGGTTTTAAAGTGCTAGTTAACCAAACATGGATTGGGCTTCATTTGACAAAGGTTTTGGATTTTCCTGAGTCAATTTTTCAATAAGCTGTTTGCTTTCAGCCTGGGACTTTTAAGTTCGCCTCTTGCGATGGCCAGACTAACCTTAAGTTCAATGTTCTCTTTCAATACAGTCTTCTCTTTTCGTGTGAAGAAGTATTGAGAGCTTTAAGGCTTTCGTCTATTTTAGGCAAGGCAATGATATTTCTTAAAAACAGCTCAATATTTTTAATTGTACCGGCAAGTTTTCTTCGTTTTCAAGTTCGCCAAGATCTGTATCGTCTTGTGTCATATCATACAATTTTTCATAGAGGTTGCGACAAATAGCATTTTCGAGAGCTGTAATCAAGCTGTGTTTTGAGGGCCGCAAAAACTTCGTAATCTCTTATTAGATTGACTATGCTATCAATTTTTTTACTAAGTTGTCCTGCTTCAGCAGCGCGATCATCTACACTATTTAAATTATCAATTGAATTAAGCAGTAACGCCGTTTTCTTCATTCAATCGCTCCCATCGCTTTTTAGATAAGGCGATATTTTCCAGCACGGGGCAGAGAATTTTTAGCGACTGGGCATTGGATAGTAATTTGCCATAGGTTTTAGGTGTTATTGCTGCGATAGCTGCTAATTCTATTGCCACCGCCAGCCATTTAGTCCGGCTATCATCCTCAAAGAACTCGGGCATTCCTGATTCAAATCCAAATTTAATGCGGCCTCCGATATCAACAGGAAAATTTTGGTTATTGTTGTTACTGTTATTATTGTTGCCGATTCCTAATGCTGTCTCTGCTTTAATGGTCGATTCTTGGCTCAATGTAACGCGATTAAATTGTGTCGAGTAAAAACTGGCCTTGGTCAATGAAACACCAAAAACACATTGGCTAATAATATGGTGATCAAAAATAAATTTATATTTTTCTTCGCAAGGTGGTAATGTTAATCCGGTGATCTGAATTCGGCATTTGTTTTCTGGTTTAAGAAAGCCGTTAAGTAGAGAAACGTTATTTAAAATTTCCTCAATTTGTTCATAGATTTCTTCTAATTCGGCTTCAAATTGATTGACGGTTTCCTCATCACAATAAAACTTTTGTTCGGATTCCGAATAGCTGGCTTTGTATTTTGCGGATATTTCACTTATAAAAGCACGGATTTCCAAGAAAATATTTTCTGCAATGACTCTGACCTGAGAGATTTGCCTAATTTGTTTTACCGATAATGGAGGAAGGGATTCGATCTCACTGTTTTCATTATCATCTTCCGGTAAAATTTCCAGAATGGTTGCGTCTAAATCTTCTTTGAGTTGAAAAATTGAAAGTTTTTTCGATTATTTTCGGGTCAAATTTTTCCACGAGGGTTGTATTATTATTGCCAATGGAAAATACCGCAGAATTTTGAGTGATTGCTGCAGCAATTTGCTGTTTCTTTGTGGATCCATCACTACTAGAATTTGATTTACGTTTATTACCAGGCATAGGATTCCTCTTATAAAAGATAGTAAAAAATAATGCTTCGAGTTACTAGTTGCAGATAATAGCAGGGTTTTATTTTGGGTTCCTTAAGGTTCAATTAAACTCTTAAAATATACGGTGGATCCGCTTTGCTTGATCCATCCTACGAGTTAAATTAGGGTGATGAGTGGTTATTATCTCGGGCATTTTACAATTTGGCTATAACCATGCTAGATTTCAGGCTTTTGATTAATAAAGAGAGATTATGGCACCTCAAATTACGCAATTACGTCAACCGCTTGAAGCCGGTCTTACGGCATTGGGCCTGCTTTTGCCAGCGGTCGGGGTAGATAAAATCCTACAATATGTGCAGTTATTGTTGAAATGGAACCGTGCCTATAATTTGACAGCTATTATAGAACCCCAACATATTATAAGTGAGCATATCTTAGATAGCCTGACTTTAGCACCCTGGCTGATTGGCCAGCGTAGCCTGGACGTTGGCACGGGTGCTGGATTGCCTGGTATTCCCCTGGCCATTCTCATGCCAGAACATCAGTGGGTCTTGCTTGATAGCGTCGGCAAGAAAATTCGCTTNTTGCGGCAAGCAGTGATGGAGTTGGCCTTGCCGAACGTGCAAGTAGTGGAGGCGCGGGTGGAACATTGGCAGCCGGAACGATGTTTTGATAATGTCGTGACTAGGGCATTTGGGTCATTACATGATATTCTTGCTAAAACCCGCCACCTAGTTTGTCCAGGAGGACAATGGTTGGCAATGAANGGGGTCTATCCCCAGGCTGAATTAGAGGGAATTTCCGAGCCTTATGAGGTACATATCTTGCAAGTCCCAGGATTGGCCAAACAGCGCCATTTAGTAAGCATCCGCCCCTCGTTGGCACAAGAGAGTTAGAAATAATGATTGCAAAAGTTATCGCGGTGGTTAATCANAAAGGTGGGGTCGGCAAGACGACAACGGCTGTCAACTTAGCTGCTTCGATTGCAGCTACCAAGCGCCGTGTTTTATTGGTGGACCTTGATCCCCAAGGGAATGCGACCATGGGTAGCGGGGTGGACAAGGGCCAGTTAAAAGTATCGGTCAATGAAGTATTGTTGGGGGAACTGCCAGCAGTGCAAGCTTTGCGCCAGACTGCTGCTCATTACGATATTTTGCCCGCAAACGCTGCTTTGACGGTAGCAGAGGTCCGGTTGTTAAAACAAGAACAAGGCCGAGAGCATGCTTTGTCACGTGGTTTGCATCCTTTAATGTTGAATTATGATTTTGTCCTGATTGATTGTCCCCCATCCTTAAATATGTTGACGGTGAATGCCTTAGTGGCCGCCCAATCCATTTTGATTCCGATGCAATGTGAATATTACGCCCTAGAGGGCCTGACGGCATTGTTGGGCACATTGGAGCAATTGCGACGCACCGCCAATCCAGGTTTAGAAATTGAAGGCTTATTACGGACGATGTATGACGGGCGCAATCGCTTGACTCAGGAAGTGTCGGCGCAATTGATCGACCATTTTGGTGATAAGGTTTAT
Source organism: Coxiellaceae bacterium (assembly GCA_013414725.1). Classification (GTDB taxonomy): domain Bacteria; phylum Pseudomonadota; class Gammaproteobacteria. The sequence goes on from CP058706.1 coordinate 673,975, forward strand.
CACACCGTTATTCCCCGTAATGTGCGTTTGGCCGAGGCACCGAGCCATGGTACGCCGGTCTTGTTATATGATCGGCAATCTCAAGGTGCTGCTGCTTATTTGGCATTGGCGGGGAAANNTGTTACGGCGACATGGATTATATGACTCTAATGAATCCTTAGAGGAAGTAGTAAGTTAAGCTTTCGAATTTTTAAATTGATAAATTTTTACGAGGACGAGGATGATTCTCAAAAACGTGGCTTAGGTAAAGGTTTAAGTGAATTAGGATTAAGTGAATTACTAAGTGATTTAAATGCGCCACCCACACCAGTCGCACAAGCTGCTATGGCTGCCGAGGATAGCACATTGCGGCAGATGCCAATCGATTTATTGCAGCCTGGTAAGTATCAACCTCGTCAAGACATGAAAAGTGATGCGTTACACGAGTTAGCAGATTCCATTCGTTCACAAGGCATTATTCAACCGATTGTCGTACGCCCAATTGCCACTGGCCAGTACGAAATTATTGCGGGTGAGCGTCGTTGGCGTGCCGCACAAATCGCTGGTTTGCATGATGTGCCTGTGGTAGTGCGAGAATTATCAGACGAAGCAACAGTAGCGGTGGCTTTGATTGAAAATATTCAACGCGAGGATTTAAATGCTGTAGAAGAAGCGACGGCATTAGCGCGTTTGATAGAAGAATTTACCTTGACGCATGAAGAAGTGGCTAAACTCGTGGGAAAATCGCGTGCAACCGTCTCTAATTTACTGCGTTTATTAGCATTAAGCGAAGAAGTAAAACGCATGCTGGCGCATGGTGATTTGGAAATGGGGCATGCGCGTGCTTTGTTAAGTTTAAATCCATTGCAACAAATACAAATTGCGCAAACCATTATTGCGAAAAATTTATCAGTGCGTGAAGCAGAAAAATTAGTGCAACAAACGACGACACCTCGCGCACCAAAACCAACGCTGCGCAAAGACCCAGACATCCAACGCTTGCAAACAGAATTGTCTGATAAATTAGCTGCTGCCGTTACGATTAACCATTCACCGAAGGGCAAGGGCAAACTTATTATTGATTACAATTCTGTAGATGAGTTACAGGGGATTTTGGAACATATTCGTTAATGCCCTACATGCAGTTATTGTTCTTCTTTAGTCTTACGATGTATTTGTGTTGCGCTGGATTGGGCGGTTGGAANAATAATGATTTCTGCAATGTTGACGTGCGGCGGGCGTGAAGCGCAATAGTAGACGGCATCGGCAACATCCATTGGCGTTAATGGTATGGTATCAGCGTAGACTTGTTTAGCGCGTTCGGCGTTGCCTTTAAAACGTACCAAACTAAAATCTGTTTCTACCATGCCTGGGTCGACAGTGCTGACGCGAACAGAGGTGCCTAATAAATCTAATTTTAATCCTTGGGTAATAGCATTGACGGCGTACTTACTGGCGCAATAAACAGCGCCCCTCGGATAAACTTGGTGGCCGGCAATAGAACCAATATTGATAATGTGTCCTTGATTACGTTTGATCATGTTGGGTAATACGGCACGAGTCACATACAACAGTCCTTTGACATTGGTATCAATCACTTGATCAAAATCCTCAGTTTGAGATTCTTGAATCAAGTCCAAGCCCACAGCAAGGCCTGCATTATTAATAAGTATATCGATTGACTGCCAATCCGTTGGTANATTGTTGAATGACTTTTTAACGGCGGTTGCGTCACGAACATCTAATGCGAAGCCGTGACAAGTGATATTGTAAGTTTGTTCGAGTTGTTTTGCTAAAGCGGTGATGTTATCAAGACGGCGGCCACACAATAATAGTTTCGCGCCGTGTTGTGCAAAAGTTTGGGCACAGGCCATGCCTATACCACTGGATGCGCCAGTGATGAAAACAATTTTATTGGTCAGATTCATGGCCATGTTGTTTGTTATTTCCCTAGAAATTTATGTTGTTGCCAACAAATCCTCGTCTGCTGGTTTATACATCAATGTTTTCAGCTGCCAGCGCATTTTGTTCAATGAATATGCGGCGTGGCTCAACTTGGTCACCCATGAGCGTAGTAAAGATTTGATCGGCACCCACCGCATCTTCCACATTGACGCGTAATAAACGTCGTGTTTGTGGATCCATGGTGGTTTCCCATAATTGTTCGGGGTTCATTTCACCGAGACCTTTATAGCGAGAAATCACGAGGCCTTNTTTCGCTTCATTAATTAACCATTGATAAGCTTGGGCAAAATCACCAATAGCTTGTTGGCGGTCACCACGGCGAACATAGGAGCCTGATTCCAATAAATTACTTGTTTTATGGTAGAACTCAATAAGATATTCGTATTCACCAGAAACGAAGAAGTCATAATTCAACAAATAAGTTTGTGGCATACCATGATTAATTAATTTAATCAGCGGTAAATGCATGTTGCGTTCAGTATCCAATTGAACTGAGAATTCATAATGAGTGCCACTGTGCGGCTGTTGTTGCAATTGACCAACAACACTAGTCAGCCATTGTTGCACTGCTTCGGCATCTTTCAATTTGTCAGTAGTCAGTGGTGCCGTTGTTAATAAGCGTTCTAACAATGCGCGTGGATAACGCCGTGCTAAGCGGCCAATGGTTGCTAAGGCAGTGCGGTAATGTCGCGCTAAATTTTCTAGCGCAATACCGCTGATCGCAGGTGCATTTGGATTTACAAACAATTGCGCTTCGTCTAATGCCAATTGAATTAATAATTGATCTAATGCATCGTCGTCTTTGACATATTGTTCCTGTTTGCCTTTTTTCACTTTATACAACGGTGGTTGCGCAATATATACATAACCACGGGTAATGAGTTCTGGCATTTGTCGATAGAAGAATGTCAGCAATAAAGTGCGAATGTGAGAGCCGTCAACGTCGGCGTCAGTCATAATAATGATACGGTGATAACGGACTTTATCTGGATTGTATTCTTCTGGGCCAATGCCGCAGCCTAAGGCCGTAATTAATGTGGCCAATTCGGCAGAGGACAACATTTTGTCGAAGCGGGCTTTTTCCACGTTAAGAATTTTACCTTTGAGTGGCAAGATTGCTTGGTNTTTGCGGTCGCGCGCTTGTTTGGCAGAACCGCCCGCAGAATCGCCCTCGACAATAAAAATTTCTGACAATGCAGGATCAGTTTCTTGGCAATCAGCTAATTTGCCTGGCAAGCCAGCCAAATCCAATACATTTTTACGCCGTGTCATTTCACGTGCTTTGCGGGCTGCTTCACGGGCACGGGCGGCGTCAATGATCTTCATCACAATGGCTTTGGCTTGTTGCGGATTTTCTAATAAATAATCTTGCAGTTTCTCAGCAACGGACGCTTCAACCACTGGTTTTACTTCGGAAGAGACCAATTTATCTTTTGTTTGTGAAGAAAATTTGGGGTCTGGTACTTTAACTGACAATACTGTTGTCAAACCTTCCCGGGCATCATCACCACCGACCGTGACTTTAGCCTTTTTCGCCAACCCTTCTTTTTCAATAAAATTGTTGATGGTACGAGTCAGCGCTCCTCGAAAGCCCATTAAGTGGGTACCACCATCACGTTGTGGAATATTATTGGTGTAGCAAAACATATTTTCTTGATAACCATCATTCCATTGCATGGCAACTTCCACCCCAATACCATCTTGTTCGTGTACAAAATGGAAAATAGGTGAATTAATAACGGTTTTATTTTGATGCAAGTAATCGACGAAGGCACTAATGCCGCCAGTATATTCAAATATGTCGCCTTTGCCGGTGCGTTGATCATATAAATGAATGCATACACCGCGGTTTAAAAAGGCTAATTCACGTAGCCGGCGTGCAAGAATGTCGTAATGAAAGTCCAATACGTGATGAAAGATTTCGCGGCTGGGTTTGAAACGGATTTCTGTGCCGGTGGTATCTGTCTCACCTGTGATTGCTAAGGGGGCTTCTGGGTCGCCGAGTTTGTAAGTCTGGGTATAAACTTTATTGTTCTTGCGGATCGTCAAATATAAGGTTTCTGATAGCGCATTGACAACGGACACGCCCACGCCGTGGAGACCACCTGAAACTTTATAAGCGTTGTTGTCAAATTTACCGCCAGCATGCAATATTGTCATGATGACTTCGGCAGCAGAACGCCCTTCTTCGGGGTGGATATCGACAGGAATACCGCGGCCGTTGTCTCGAATGGTGATGGAACCGTCAGTGTGGATAATCACGTGGATTTCACTGCAATAGCCGGCTAAAGCTTCGTCGATGGAATTGTCGACGACTTCAAACACCATATGATGTAAGCCGGTGCCATCATCAGTGTCACCGATATACATCCCAGGCCGTTTGCGGACGGCATCCAGTCCTTTGAGTACTTTAATATTGCTAGAATCGTAATTTTGAGCGGAATTTTTGACCATTTCTGACATAATCTTTGGCTACCTTATTATAAGTTGATTATTATATCATAAATCTAGCCGAGAAGCCACGGTTGCTATTCATACACCCCACAGCAAGCCGACATTTTTGACTATTAAAATCAATGGCTTAGATTAAAGCTGGGTTCACTCAGGCTGGTGCTTCTTTGCAGCCGTTTGCTGATTGGGAGGCTTGTTTTAAGCATAAATAGATGGAATTTTACTGCATGATCATAAGCGGTTAATCCTAAATTTTTTTCAAAATAAGTAAATAAGGCAAGCGTCACTATTTTAGTGAAGAGCATTAAACCGAGAAAAGCTATCAGGAAAAGATGATGGAAATTCCTATTCAAGAAATGTTTAAGTTAGCAAAACAGGCACTGAAAAATGCTTATGTGCCATTATGTAAATTTCCCGTCGGTGCTTGTATAAGAACGGTTGAGGGGCAGCTATTTTATGGTTGTAATTGGGAAAATGCGGCGACGCCTTTGAGTCAATGTGCGGAAACCTCCGCTATAAGTCAAATGCTCTCTAATGGGTATAGAAAAATCTCTGAAGTGGTTTTGGTTGCGGAAAAAATAGATGTTTGTACACCTTGCGGTGCTTGCCGACAAAGGTTATTTGAATTTGCTGATGATAATGTAAAAATATATGCCTGTGGGATTGACGGTAAAATAAATAAAATATTTGAATTAAATGAACTGCTACCTGCAGCATTTCGTTTCGATTTAAAAGCGGCCTCTTAAAAGGTTAAAGTAAACATTGCTTCTAAAGTTGGGCACATTTTTGTGCCTATCTGACAAAAAGTGCGTTCTTTTTGTCTTTTCTTGTCTCAATTATAATGATATTGACTCTTGTTATGTTGAGTCCTATGAAAATATTAGTGTGGATCAAGCGAAGCGGGTCCACTCTGTTTTGAGACTATGATTTGGTGGATCTGCTTCGCTTGATCCACCCTACAGTTTGGAGCTATTTATTATGAAATTCCCAGAACATTTTCAATTCGATGCCATGCCTTTTGAACAACTCAGCGATAAAATTTATCGCCGTTATATCACGGGCGGTAATGCCATGTTAGTTTGTTTAAAACTATTAAAAGGCGCAATAGTTCACAAGCATGATCATGTCAGTGAACAAATCACCTATATTGTTGAAGGCAAAGTCCGTGTGACGGCAGCAGGGAAAGAATATATTGTCAGCAAAGGTGAGGTCTTAGTATTGCCACCAAATGTTGAGCATGAATTTGTTGCTTTGGAAGACACCATTGATATTGATGTGTTTGCACCAGTGCGCATTGATTGGTTAATGGGGCAACAAGATTATTTACAGAAAAAGGACAAGTAAGCATGCAAGTAGTCGATTATTTATTAAATGCGTTGCAAATCGATGGTATTAATCATTTATTTATGGTGCCGGGCGGTTATGTTGATCCATTTGTCAGCGCATTTAAAAGATTTCCTGAAATCCAACCCATCGTTGCCGCACATGAAGGCGGCGCTGTATTTATGGCAGATGGCTATGCAAGAGTAAGTGGCAAATTTGGTGTGGCCTTAGGCATTGGTGGCCCTGGTATTACTAATATGGTCACAGGCATTGCAAACGCTTTTACTGATAAGGTGCCATTAATGGTGTTGACAGGTGAAGCAAAAACCTATTTAGAAGGCCGCGGTGCTTTTCAAGATTCATCACCAGGAGCAATTAATGCAGCCAGTATTTTGCAAAGCATTACTAGCAAAAAATTGACTTTGATCAATAAAGATTCGTTGCAACATCATTGGCAATTATTGTTACGTTATATGTTGGGCCATGCGACGCGTGGTCCTGTGCATTTTTCATTACCGGTGGATTTACAAACTGAAAATGTGAATTTTGATTATCAAGCTTTACCCGCATCGCTTTACCGGCCTAAATTACTTGATCATGCAGCTAGCGATGCAACTTGGTCTTATCTTGATGGTGCAAAGAAAATTGCAATTTTAGCAGGAACNGGGGTGTTAGACGGCAACGCTAACCAACAATTATTGCAGTTTGCAGAGCGTTATCATATTCCTGTTGCCACTACATTAACAGCAAAAGGTGTATTTCCGGAAGATCATCCGTTGTCATTGGGCATATTGGGTTGGTTTAGCAATCCGCGGGCAGAAATATTATTGCAAGAGGAAATCGATGTTTTAATTGTCTTAGGTTCACGTTTACACCAGGTAGACACATTGTTGTGGGACCGTAGATTATTGCCGAANAAAGCCCTCATTATTAATGATATGAATGAAGCCAATTTGTTTGCAAACTACCGTCCCGATCTGTTTGTATTGGGTGACTGCGGTGAATATTTATCGGCATTGCATAGTGCAGACGATAAACTGGCGCAACCATTATTGGCAACAATAACACAACGTCAGGTTTGGCTTGAGCAATGGCAACAAAAGTTACCTTATTATTATGATGTTGCCAATTGTGCCAGTGATGAATTGCCATTGCATCCAGCGAGAGTGGCCAGTGAATTGAGAAAAGCTATGCCNAAAAACACCATTTTATTTAATGGTGAAGGCGCGAGTAATTTTATAACAGCACATTATTGGACAACGTATCAACCACGCACNTTTTTCATGCCTGTGCGATATATGAGTCCTATGGGTTGGTGCATTGCTGCTGCTATTGGTGGTAAATTTGCAAAGCCTGATGTGCCAGTGGTTTGCGTGATTGGTGATGGTTCGATGTTAATGCATGGCATGGAGTTACATACAGCGGCACGTTACGGCCTACCAATTATTATTGTATTAATGAATAACGGTGCTCATGGTAATCCACAATTGCGCGCCAGAAAAATCAGTCAATATGAATCTGACTTTTTAAAATTGCCCTTCCATGATTGGGCGGCGATTGCTAATGCGATGGGAGCAACAGGATTGAACGTGACAAAGCCTGAAGAATTAGCACCTACGTTTGCTAAAGCATTAGGCTTAAACCGCACTGTTTTAATTGATGTTCATGTTGGTAATTATGATACACCCACTTATGGCTATGATGCAGCAATGGGGGCGTTTAAGAGAGGGGAATTTTAAAAATAGAGTGGTAATTTTGTGGACGAAGCTTATATATAGATGTTATGATTTTTCAAATTTGAAGTCATTGGTCACTCCAGCCGTGTTCTACTTATAATTATGATCAATGATGGTCTTAACATAAAATTGACTATATAGAAAGGTAGAAAAAATGAAAATACAGGCTACCAATAAAAATGATGAAGTGAGTGATTTGGAGGAGGAGACCGGCGGCTTTTCAGATAATTTTGTCTCGTTTGTTAGCAGCGATGAATTAAAAGAAATCATCTTGCAGCAAGTTGGGGATTGTCCTGGCATAGAATCAACGCGTATTTATCATTCATTAAGCAATATGGCTAGTCAGAGTGTTTTTGATAGTTTTTTAAGAGAGCTCGTGGTTGATGGTATATTGATAGAGCACCAAAAATTTGAAAAACACCAAGGTCGGTTTAGGCAAAATCCCGGTTATTTTTTATCTAAGCAGCATTTGGATTCAAAGTTACATTTTAAGCTAATAGATAATTTTCAATATTCCAAGCTTATACAGCAACATACGATTCCATTAGAAAAATTCACTACAAAAACCCCTATTGTGAACATAAGCAATTCTGGAAAAATTATTTGAAAATCCATCAGAGACTGTTAATACCTCAAAAGGAGAACAAATACAAAATAATTCAGGGCGTGCTCTAGTCGAGACAATTGAAAAACCTATTAAAAATGAAAACAGGGCGTCGGTTTTTCGTCTCATTCTATGCTAACAAGAAGCCAAAAGAGAAAACGGGAAAGCCAGGAAACAGAAAAACAACAAATACAAACTATACCTTCTTGTTAGAAAAATATTTTTAAACAAAAAATATCTTGATCTCAAGATGTATTTTGGTGTGGCATAGGTATAGAAATTTTATGGCAACGCACAAAATTTTGGAAAAAAATATGAAAATACCCCCAACCAATAGTAGAACTAGAGAATGTGTATTATCAAATGATGGCTTAAAAATTAAAGCAAAGTTGGACCAATTTCATCATTATGAAATTGCAAAACTAATCATTGAAGCTTTAGGCCAATCCCAACTCACAGTTAATGTCCTGGTAAGGATGTTTGTTGATGATGCAATAGAAACGATAAATAAGCTCGAAGAGCGAAAAATAGAGCTGGTATCACCAGATAAAGCGACTGATGAACATCATCCGCTAAGCCAAGTAGTAAGAGATTTTTATGAGCGTGTTAAAGCCCAAGTCATCTCTTTGGAGCGCAAGCTAATTATTGCCTCTAGCTTGGAAGGAAAAGCCACTAAATATAAAGTCATCGATTTGGCTACCGCCAAGAAGTTTATCACAGAATTGGAAAATTTTTCGGATGAAGCAGCTCTTCGGCAAGTTACTTCAAAACCCAGAACAAAGACGAGTTTAAAGAGCTAATTTTACAAGTAATTCAGGACAATCCTGGTATAACCCAAAATAAAATATATGCCAAGTTAGATACCCATTTTAGCAATATACATTACCGACGGTGTTTATTGGAGATGGTTAGAAGTGGTTTGATAGTCAGGCATAGTCCAGAAAAAAAGGATCGGAAAATTCGGCATCGTTTGCATGTTATTTATCTAAAACTTATCTGGATTCAAAGTTGGCGTGTAAACAAATAGATGATCCTCAATATCAAGAGTTAATAGAGAAACATGTGTCATTACAACCTAAACCCAGTGAATCAACCAGTGACAAAGCTTTAACTCTATTTTGGAAAAACAACGGCCAATGAGCAAGATGCCACTGTTAAAAAAGCCGGTATGTGGCGCCGGTTGGCCCAAGGGCCATGAAGCGAAAAAAGAAGACGAGAAGAATCAATCCGCTAGCAAAAGACAGCGCCACTCTTTTAGCGATAATTTCCAGTCACCGGACAATCCGTTGTCAAATTTGCAAAATTTTCATATTTTGACAAGAAGCCAAAAAAGAAAACAAGCTGCTCAGACGATAGAGATAAAAATACCATGGCATTCTCTTAAATAATTAAACAATTGTATTATGATGGGTTTGTTTCTGATTTCACTATAATTTGCTTCATAATCTCATCAGTGCGGATTTATAGCAGGAGCTGGCTTCATCGAGAACTATGTTTTTCTACCGTGTTTTGTTTATAAGCTGAAGTGATTAAAAAATTGACTAGCCATTGGAAGCGGATAAAATAATTGAAAATCAAGGAGCTTGATTATGCTTAAAAATTCTTTTTTGGTTCTAAGCGTGTTAGTGGTTTTTAATTGTTATGCCAAAAATAAGGAAATGAAAATGAGGCCGGAATTGCTTGCAACCACAGAGACGCGAGCGTGGCAAGCTTATTATCAAAAAGATGCCCCGTCTTTGATTGCCAATCTAAGGAAAATGTTTCAATTACAATATGGCTTAACAGAAGAGCAGGCTAATGTTGTTACTGCGGATTATGCAAAAGCAGCGGCCATTTTTGGAAATCTCCCACACCATTCCTCACAATTAATTTATGATGAAAAAGTGTTGCCGCTATTAATCAAAGCTTACAGTTCTTTGAACCAGTATTATCCGATGCCAGATTATAAAGCGGCTGCTAAATATGATTTGGCCTGGTGGGTTGAAAGACGCGATCCTAAAACAGCCAATCCCATTATTGTTGGTGAATCAATGGCAAAAATGTATCGTGCAATCTACGGTAATGCCAATCAACAATATCTGCAACGAGCTGGTTATTTAAGGGCGTTGGCGGGCCAATATCGTGATTTGACTAAAGATGCTTGGCAGGGAACTCAAAGCCAAGATTGGAACACAGTGCAAAATATGTTGGTTTATGCCTATCAAGCATTAGCACAAGCAAATAGAAAGAATACGTAAATCTCAGGCTTGTATCCTATCTTAGCTATTTTTTGTTAAGGGTAGCATTGTAATGTCACTGTAGCGATGAGTGAATTAGTGAGCGCGTTTCTCTGTTGTAGTTGCGTTGATATGCTTGTACTGGTAATTAAAATGTATGCTGTATTCCCATTTTGAGTCGAGTAATTTGCGGTGCGATACTCACCTGTAGTCACGACTTGAAGTGAGTGCTCTTCGCCAGCGATATTGACCATGCCACCGTTGGTTCCCAATATGACGCGTATGGGTTTGCCATCATTGTCGATACCATTACATTGAATATCATTCTGCGCTAGTGCATAGCTGCAAAATAATGCTGATATCAAAAATATGGATTTGGTTAATATTCGCATAACACTCAACCTCGCGGAAGGTGGCCTTTTTAATTATAGTCCATCGCCATCTGAAGTGAGGATTTTAAAACATAAGCAATTGATTTTAATGCGAAGTATGCATAAATATTAATGTCAATTGCCAACCGATATAGATGGCCACACTCCATATAATCAAAGCCGATAATTTATTAATGCCAGTCAATAAATGTCCTGACTTATCGATTTTATGAATACAATGGCCAGCGATTGCCATGCCGAGAAACCAGCAAAATGAAATTATCATGCAGGCCAAAGCAAAAGCCCAACGTTCAGCCCCAGCAAAGTTGAGTGAGTTGGTGCCGATCACGGCGATACTGTCTAATAATGCATGAGGGTTTAGAATGGAGACGGTGATGGCAAATAGCACTTGCCGTTTAGGCGAAAGCGGTTGCGTGTCTTGTCGTAATCGGGCGGCACGGGTTTGCCATGTGATCCAACCCATATATACTAAGAACACAAAGCCTATTGCAAAGATGAGTGTTTTTATCCAAGCAAGCTGTAATACAATGATGGAAACACCCAAGACTGAAACGCTTATTAAAATGGCGTCGCAAATAAAAGCTGCTAATACACTGGGCATTGCGTGCAGTAAACGGCGGTGTGTGGCACCTTGGTTAAAAAGAANAACATTCTGCACGCCTAATGGAATAATTAAGCCGAATGCTAACACGATGCCATAAAGAAATGCGCTTAACATACTATTTATGCTGTGTGAGTTAGTTGAGAGCGATAGCGGACAAATTTAGGCAATAAGTAACAGCAAGCGCCTACGCCAATGACACATAAAATCCCGCCTGAAACAATAGAGGCAGTCACTCCAAAAANAGCAGCGACTATGCCAGCTTCAGCATCGCCGAGCTTCGGGCCACTTAGGTAGCTGATCATATTAATGCCCGATAAACGCCCAAATAATTCATTCGGAATGGTTTCATTCCAAAGAATACTACGAANAATACCACTAACAGCGTCAAATGCACCCGCTAATGCTAAGAAAAATAAACCAACCCATAAATTATTTCTGGTCAAGCCAAATAATATGATCGCGATGCCCCATAATGCTGCAGCGACAGCAATGGCGATGCCATGACGTTTTATTTTGCTTGTCCAGCCGCTGAAAAATGAAATTAATAATGCACCTACAGCAGGGGCTGCATATAACATACCTAATACTTTAGCATCGCCCATTTCATGGGCGATGGCTGGGAACAAAGCCATTGGCATGCCAAAGATCATAGCGACGAAATCAACTAAATAGCTGCCTAACAATTCTTGGCGTGAAACGGCATATTGGAAGCCTTGTTTTAATGAGAACCAGGTAGAAATGTTTTCCACTAAGGGTGGTGCAGGAATTTCACGAATCATGAGTAAACNTAAAAGAGAAAACATAAAACTGACTAAATCGACTGTAAAAGTAATCACAATCCCAAAATGAGCAATGATAATTCCGGCAATAGCGGGGCCTAAAATCATGCCAACACTGGAAGTGATGCCTGCCAATGAACCAATGGTGGGAAAATCAGCTTTATCGACCATTTGTTGAGTAATACTGTCCAGAGATGGGCGATGTAACCCGCTTAAGGCTGACATAATCGCTGCAATCCCGAATACAATGACAACACTGGGGTGGGATGACAATGCATTGAAGATGAGTGATAAACAACAGAATGCTAGAATAGTTTCTGCTATCACGAGCAATCGTTGTCGATGATAGCGATCTGCTAAAACGCCCCCAATCAGTGCGGTAAATAATAAGGGCGCCAACTGAAACAGGCTTAATAGTCCGACCATCAAAGTAGAGTGAGTCAAGCTATAAACTTGGTATGGCAGTGCGACATAAGTGATCATGGTGCCAAAAAATGAGATGAACTGGCCTGAGTAAAGCCAACGATAATTTCGATTGCGCTTTAGGACGGAGAGATTGATAAACATAATTGGAGCTCAGAAAGGTTTAATTATTATAGATATTACCATGATAACTTATTTTTTAGTCAAAAGGAATTGTGTAAGAATATTACTTTTCTATGAAGCATTGGTCATAACAGATGAATAACACAGCGCTACTTAAAGATTCGGTATCATGTCAACTTGTATTGCCATAATACCGAGGTTTTGAAATTTTTTTCTTTACATGGTTTTTGCAGTCGTAGTTGTGTTGATGGTGGTCTCTTCAGTCGGTTTGACCTTGACCACAGATTTAGTAGCCTGTGATGTGGATTTTTGCTGAACTGGTTTAGCAGTTGTGGGTTTTTGGTCAAAAACTGTGGGTGCGTAATTTCTTGGTTTCGATCCATAGTGGCTTTTAGGCAGAAAATTAGGCGCTATTTGTAAGGCGGTGGTTTTAATTTCTTCTATGTTAAAGCAAGCAAATAAACTTTGATTGATTAAGGTGTCTAACTTTTGTGGGAAATTTTTTGTTGGGATTTGTTCTTTCTTAATCGCCCATATTAAGCTGCCTGCAAATAAGTGGCCGCATAATGCTTCCATAGAAGGCTTATGGTCTATGTTCTGGAGCATTGTCAGTAAGTTTAAAATGACGTTTTTATAACGTTGATCAGTAATGAAAGTTACTTGGTAATCTGGAAATAGTGATTCTAAGACGTTGGTAGTGTGTAATAATACGAAGCTTTGATGAGCAAAGCCACGTAATAATAATTTTGACATTTCTTGCCAAAATTCACGAGGTTTTAATTGTGAGACATATTTAGCATTGGCTTTAATTAATTGGATTGAGCTTGCGCCAAGAAGAAAGTTGTTTTCGGCGCAGCGGCGAATGATTCGCAATATTTGTATCGGATCATTTTTTAATAATTCATCATTGCCATCAATGAACTCACAAGCATTGTCTCCGGAGGTTACAGCGACACCACATTGCAACGGATCATAGCCGTTACCGTCCGAGTCAACAAATAAGGTATCGCTATTGATTACTCTGCTTTTGGCTTCTTGTTGGAATTTTTCAATATTGGTAAATACTTCTGTTGGACGATAGGAGATGTCTATAGGCATTTGCAATTGATCATGAAATAATTGGCTAAGGCCGAGTTTATCAGGTGAAGCAGCGCAAGGAAGAATTTTATTTGGTTCGGGTGCATCAGTGATAAAATCATAATCTGAAGGGTTGTTGCTATAAGTGGCGCTGCCAGTTAATAAAATATGATAGCCTTGGGCTTCAAATTGCTTCATCAAATCTTTTATTGCTGGGGGCAATATAAGAAAAGGAATGAGATTGAAGTCAATTTTAAAGCTGGGCTCCATGGCAACATAATCAGTTTTTTTGGTTATCTCTTTGGCAGTTTCCATAGACTGTTTTGTTGCAGCCGCTTGCTGTTGTAATAACGCCTCTTCCAGCTCATTAATTTTTTCATCTAAATGTTGTTTTTGTTGCTCTAGTTCAATAATTTTTGCAGTTTTTATATCGTCTTTTTGTTGTAAATCTTTTATTTGTTGCTGCAATGTTTGCTCGAGCTGTTTCGCTTGTTGATATGTTTTTTCGATATGATTTTTTTGTTTTCGTAAAGTTTCAAGGTTTTTTGTAACGCGTAAACATTTTTCTGAGCATCGGTTGCCGTTATATTACTGGCCTCTAGTTGGCGTTTGTTGTTAGTCAGCGTATTTTCCAGTGTAACATTGGTTGCTTGTAATTGTGCTATTTCTAGTTTTAAGTCCTGTAATTGTTTCAGCAACAGTTCAATTTGGTTGCTCTTTTCACTCAATTTAACCTGTAATTGCGATAGACGGACATTTTTAATTTCAAGCTCTGTGCGTAGTTCCTCTGTTGCGATGACTTTATCCTGGCTTTTTCGGTCTTGGCCTGCTTGGATGAGGTTGTTTTAAATGAACTCAGCATGGATAGTTTATTTTTTTATGCTCAATCAGCTGCTTATATCTTGCTGCTTCTGGATGGTCGGGGATAGTATTAAAATCTTCCAAAGCTGCTAGCAATTTGTTTTGGGCGAACAGCATACTGCCACGTAATAGGCGGGCCTCTAAATGGTGGGGTTCTTGGGCAATAATTTCACAGCAATCCAGTATGCAGTCTTTTACATGATCCAGCATCTGATTAATGGTTGCCCGCAACATTAGAGCCTCAATCGAGAATGCGCGATTGAGGGCAATATTAAGTTGTGCCAGAGCGGTTTGTAAAATTCCTTCGGGACTTATATTGTTATTATTAGCATTCACTTTGATTGAACTGGCTTGTTCCATTGATTTTGCAAATAATTGCAGACAAACTTTGGCAAGGGCAAGATGGCTTTGGGTTGATGACAAATCTAGTTCACAAGCTTTATTGAAGGCGCTAAACGCATTTTCAATGTCGCCGAACATTTCATTAATTAAACCGATTTCATGCCATGCATCAATGGTTAGTTGTGTCAATTTTTGGGTTTTTTCATTATTAAGCGGTGATTGGTTTTTAGTTAGTTCAATTACACGGGTGAAATCGGCAAGTGCATCTTGATGTTTTTCTTGTTTTTTAAAATATTTGCCGCGTAGCAAGAGTAACTTTGGGTCGAGCGAATTGGTAATGTCGATGGCTTGTGACAATTGTTCTATTGCCAAGTCCACTTTATTTTGCTTGAACAGCAACGCAGCATAATCTCGTAACGCACGGTAATGGAATGGGTCTAAAGTAATTACTCTTTCTAGTGTTTTTTATAGTTTTGTTTAAACGAGGTGATTCTGTTTTTATTTTTTTGCTTGTCTAAAGCAAGCGCGTCAATCTGATGTAACAAAATACGGCTTAATTGATAATCAACTTCGGCAGTTTTCAGGTATTTCACCGCATTCTGGAAATCCTCTTGGGCCAATGAATAAGCGTAATCTGCAGAACTTTGTTTTAGTAAAGTCTTTCCTCTGTATAAATATGCAGAGGGAAACTGACGAGTTTGCGAGATGACTTGGCTAAGATCAGCAAGAGCAGATTGATATTGACCCATTTTATAATAGAGCATGCCGCGGCGCAGATAATCAGAGAGAGCACTGCTGTGTTTTTTACTGATAGAGGTGTTTAGTTTTTCTATCGCTTTAGGAAAATTGTCGCTTAATACGTGTAATGATGTTCCGATGCTGATTAGGCATAATAGATCGGAATCATTCTTGCAAGCAGGTATTATGGTGTTGATTTTTGTTTCGCCCACCATGATTTTCGCGGCCATTGCTTGCATTAGTTGAGACGAATTATTTTTAGTAGTTTGCTGTGTTGTATTTTTAGTAACTCAGCATCAAATAATGATTTGAATGCTATATCATAATGATCAGTCATCAACGCACATAAGCCGTGACTGACACAGGTCATGAAGCTAATTAATAAAGTTTGCTTATTGGTTTTTCTAGTGAAAACTCAGTAACTTTTTCGCAATCCTGCATAGCATGGTAGTACTGGTTACTACTCATCCGTGTCAGTATTCGCCATAAGTAATGTTCTGGTTGGGGTTTTTGGTTTATTGCTAAATTAAGCTGCTGTAAAGCTTCTTGATAGTTCTGTTGGGCGTAAGCTAATTTGGCTTGTTCAAGTGGTTGTTGGTCTTTCATAGCATGCTCCACATTACAGCGGTTTGTTTAAAAGATGCACATAGCATAACATGCCTAAAATTGTTCACCTTAAGCACACATTAAATATAGAAATTTAATGCAATGAATCGAGTTGTTCGCATACAATGCGGCCTTTATTGTTAATAATGGCTCTTTTACAGGCTTGATTAGTTGGAGGGATTATCTACATGAAGCCAATAAAATTCATTTCAGGCCTATTTTTAGGCATTTTATCGCTGCCTGCACTGGCTGAAGCACAGCAGGCCGATGGCAATTGGCACCTTACTGTAGGTGCTGGCACTATTTTGACGCCAGCCTTTTTAGGGGCCAGTGAGTACAATCTCTCACTCTTTCCGAATGTCCGGGTCATGTATAAGGACTTGTTTTTTGCTTCAGTGGAAGGAGTAGGGCTCAGCTTGGTTAATAATCACGGTTGGCAGTTTGGCCCTATCGTCAAATATCGTTTTCCGCGCAACGAGACCAATGGAACGAGTCCTTTTAAAATTGCAGGCCCTGATTCGACAGCGTTAAGAGGCTTGGGTGATGTCAATGGTGTGTTTGAAGCAGGTGGTTTTGCTAAATACACTTGGGAACGCTTACAAAGTAAATGGGTCGTTGTGCAAGGCACCAATAGTCCTTACGGTCTTCTAGCGACATGGGACGTTAATTATTTTTACCATTATGGTCATTTGTATTATTCGTTTGGCCCTCATGCTAGTTGGGCAAATGGTCAGTACAATAATACTTATTTTGGCATTAATGCGACGCAATCGATCAATTCAGGCCTGCCGATGTATTCAGCGGATGCGGGAATAGTTAATTACGGTGTTGGCGCAACTTTGTTTGTACCATTATCAAAACATATTTTGACTGCTTGGTTTGGCAGTTATGATCGTTTGACGGGCAGTGTGGCTGATTCACCATTGGTACAACAACGTGGTTCGGAGAATCAGTTTGTGATCGGTATGTCTGTGGGTTATCGATGGGACATTTAGGAAGCGACGAGGCAATAACAAAATTTAATTTAAATGCCCAAAATAAATTTTAGTTTGATAAATAAATTCAATTTTATTGTTTATCTGNNAGAAGCCAAAAAATTTTTTGGCTTCTGCCATCATCGGTTCGAAGCGCGGATCATCTGGCTTGGGAACATAAGAAGTTGACATGATCCGCCCTCGTAGACTGTCCCAATCAAAAATTTGTTGATTTGGCAAATGTTTGATTGTGACGGTGTTTGGATTAANAAACGCTTCAATTGTAGGGTCATGTATATTTTCAGCAGCAACTTTGACATAATCTGTGCCATATTTTTGCAACAATTTCTCATAATCTTGCATGAAGCCAGAAGCTTCCGACATGCGTAAATTCCATAGCAGAACTAACCAACCGCCAGGCTTTAATATGCGTCGAAATTCAGGCTTTACTCTGGCCTGATTAAACCAATGAAATGCTTGTGCGGCAGTGATGAAATCAATACTTTGGTCAGGCAATGAAGTATCTTCAGCAGTTGCTGCGATGCTATTAAAATTGGGATAAATGGCAAGCGTCTTTTCGGCAACGTCACGCATGCTGGCATTAGGTTCAATGGCATAAACCTTATTGCCATTGTTTAATAATTGTTGTGTAAAAATTCCTGTGCCTGAGCCAATGTCAGCAATGATACTATTGGGATTAAGTTGGCAATCATTGGCTAAAATTTCAATCACCGCTTGAGGATAACGTGGTCGGTATTTTTGATAAAACTCCACAGTTTGATTAAAACGTTCAACCGAATTGTGCATATATGGCCTCTTGATTATGTTGCCTCATTGGTTCTGGGCATCATTTGCTTTATCACTAAAATAGCTATGACAGCCAAGCTAATAACGAGTGTTGCGAGTTCAATCGATTGTGTCATTGATAAAGCACTAATGATGGCGCTAATGATAGCCGTGATTGTTAATTGTAAAANACTATACATACCTGCAACCGTTCCGAAATGGGTTTGAAAAGCATTTAAAGTGCGACTGCTGGCATTCGGCAATATTATCCCAGAGCTAAAAGTAAGTAACATACAAGGCAATAAAATAGTCCACAATGTTTGTGGCATTGCTAGGTTTAAGATTAACAATAAGCTTCCTGCTACCAAAAGACCACAACTACCAATCCAAAGCATACGATGAGTCCCACAATGCATCACCAACATGCCATTGGTAAATGAACCAATGGTTTCGCAGGCTGCCATGATCAGAGCTAATAAACCATAGACACTGGCTGAAATCGATAATTGTTGCTGAAAAATAAAAGGGTTGATGGTGATATAAGCAATTAATGCAGCCAGTGCTACAGCAGAACAGAATACATTAGCAATAAAATCACGATTGATTAATAGTTGCAGGTAAATTTGAGTCACCTCGCGCAGCGCCATGCGTTGTTGTCGTACTTGTGGACGGGTTTCAGGCAAGAACCATAGCATAATAAAAACAATGCTGCCGGAGATTAATAATAACCAAAGATTCCCATAAAAATTATATTTCGCTTGTAACCAGCCACCGATAGCCGGTGCTAGCGTCAATGCAGCAGCAACACCGGAATTAACATAAGAAATCATTTTAGATAAGAGGCTGCCTTCATAAGTATCGCGTAACAGTGCGCGTGCCAAGACAAACCCTACTCCAATTCCCAGTCCCTGAATAAATCGCGCAATAATTAATAGCGTAATTGAAGTGGCGGTTACAGTCAGTATGCCACCGATAATATAGATGATTAAACCGAGCAGTAAAAACGGTCTTCTGCCAAAATAATCCGACAGGGGACCATAGAATAATTGGCTGATGGCAAAGCTAATTAAGAATGCAGTGGCAGTGGCTTGCGCCATGCCTGGGCTAGCGTTGAAATAGTTGCTGATGGCAGGCAGTGAAGGTAAATATAAGTCGACAGGGATGAAGCTGACAGAAATTAATAGCCAAGTGGTTATCAAAAAATAAAGCGGATAGTGGCAACGCAAGTGAAGCATGGCATTTTTCTCGTTTTTGTTACAGGCTATACAATAACAGAATCCGTTAAAGTTTTTAGTGCTCTCGTCATCCCGTGGCTTGAGGGCTGTCGGGAAAAGTTATATTTAATAAAAAACCGCCTGTGCCATTGCAAGGAACGTAGTGACGAAGCTTGCAATCTAAGGTATCCCCCGAATTTTTAGGTAAGACAAATCAGCGAGTTCGAAAGCAATGGCGTAAAAACTAGAAGTGTTATTGCTGTCAAGATTAAGTATTTCGCTGCCGGTTTAAAAATAAATCCGTCATCCCGCGGCGAAGACCGCGGGAACCAGGGCTATGCGATGGAGTGGGTATTGCCTGATGGATCCCGCGGTCTTCGCCGCGGGATGACGGGAGGGCTAGTAAGCAATGAATTCAACTACTTACATAAAAATTCGCAGGGATACCTCAACTCGCAATGACAACGCGTAATGGATAACTTTTTCCCGACAGCCCTGGGTCAAGCCGTGATGACGAAAGTGTTCTGAAAGCACCGGTCACATTAAGTTTAAATTAGCCTATTTCAAAATTCAAAAGTCATGTCAGTTTCTTCTGGTACCTGAGTTTCTCCGTTGTTGTTATTGTTGTTTGTTGACGGATTGTTTGATGGTTCTTCTTCCTCTCTTTTTCTTTTTGTGGTGATTTGTTTTAAAGTTTGATGGTTCGTTTGGATAAAGCTTTGCTTTTGAGCTTGAGCAGCCTGCATTTGGGGAGGTCTTGCCAGTAACTGTTCGATGGCTTGTTGTGATGCGTCTTTATATGTCTCATAAAGGCTTGCAACTATTTGCTGGATAGCTATTTCTAGTTCTTCTGCTGAAACATTAGCAAGATTGGAAGTTTGATGAAGTTGCATTATCAAGCTGCTTCTTACCAGTGGCGCTAGAAAGCTTTTGTCTTCTAAGGGTGTTGGCACTGATATATTTGCATGAGTAGAATTGTTTTTTGAATTTTGAGAGAGACTGTTCGTTGTTTTTTAGTGCTTTCTAAAAGCTCCTTAATAATACTATTACGTTTTAAATTACATTGTTTATTTAAATCTTCATCTGAATTTTTCATTGCTTGGGCAGAGAGCGGTATTTTTCCGGTTAAAGGATATGCTTCTGGATTCATCAACACATCTTCAAGTACAATGACATTTGTATCTGTTTTTCCCAATCTTCGTAGCATACGATTCTTTTTTATTGCCAAAAACCTTGGCGTAAATATCTTGGTCATCAACATCCAAATTTTGAGCAAGTTTTACGTATTGGCACAATGCATTAGATAAAATCTCTTGGTGATCTTCGCAAACATCTTTGTGTATTCTAAATAATGAGGCAATAAGAAAGTGTTTATTCTTTTCTTCCCAGCTCCAATTTTCTCCTCTTAATAATTCTGCAAAATTACCGAAGAATTTTGGACTTAATTTGTGAATATGTGTCTTAATATTGGCTGCTTCGGGCTTAACTTTGAAAAATACTCATGCAATGCTTTTATTGACTCCCCAATGCGCGTAAAAATCAATAATATATCTAAATTAATCGTGATTTTTAACTGTAAATCATATATTCCGGCGTCTGATACTGTCTTTGAAAAAACAGAAGTTAGATTTTTCTGTGAGTATTTTTGGTATTTTTCTTGTTCGGAGTTGTCAAGTTCTTCACAGATTTGTCGCAGTTGAAATATGATTTGCTCATAGGGCAACGCTTCCTTGGGTACAGTTTGTGGCTTTTCTTCGGTAATAATCCTTTGCATTATTGTATTATATCTTTTCTTTCTTTCACTATTATCGCTTGACGCAGCCTTGTTTTGCACCAGCAATTTGGCGATTTTTCCTTAATTTTCTGGATACGTTTTTGAGTCTGTTGCACATTGGATGGGGCTTCACCTTTTATAGGAGGGGTTGGTATTCTGGTATCTGAAAAATTAACATCAAATTCTGTAAGATTACTGTGATTCATTAGATAGAAATCCCAGTCTTTCTGGGGAGAGGCCCGATTTGAACTGTTATCAACTATTTTTAATGTTCTTAGTGCTGGAAGCTGTTTGGAAATAAATGGGCCAAAAGATGCAAGCTGGGCCAATTTTGGCCGATAGGGTCTGTGCCTATGCAATTATTAAATTCAAATTCTACTATATTAAAATTTCTCTCGACCTGGTTTTGAAGCCACTCCATAGGGAAAGTGCATGATTTAAAAATTAATTTCTTTAGGCCCCAATTATTGTTAATGAATTTCGCCAATAATTCACTACTTTCAACAGAAAGAACGAAGTTTGTAAGGGCTAATTCTTCTAATTTGGTATTGTTTGCCAGGACTTTAAAAAAGCTTCATGCTCGGTGTTTTTACCAGAGACACCGAGTATTTTAATTTTAGATCCATTTAGCATTTGGCTGTTGGGAATAAATCCGATCTCGGCTTGATTTGTGCGAGTTTGAATATGAAGTGAGAGAGTGCATAAAGAAGCTATCGAGAACAAGTGTTGTACGCTTTCATTGAGATTGTTCGAGGATGTTTCTTGAAGGAGATTAAGATTAAAAACGCGCTATTGAGTTGCTTACATTTAGAAAGTGAAATGACCATTTTGTTGAATAATGTTGCATCTAAAGTTGTTGATAATTGAATTTTTTAAGCGTCTGTGGAAGATAAACCTCAGGGTGAATTGCTAAATTTTGAGATAAATGGAAGCCTTTAATATGTAAAACATCGATAGGATGTCTATATAGGTTTGAACACAATCTTACAAGGTCTAGGTTTAGCGGAGACCCTTGATTTTCATCCTTTAAATTAAGTCGATTTATTCCTGGGTGAGATTGTATTAATTGAAGTAATAAATCTATAGAAAAATTGGGCGACATTGCAAGAGTAATAAATGGGAACGGCATTAATAATTCTTGTAGTAAAGCTATAGGCGGGTTCTTTAAGATTGGATCGCCTAATTTTAATGCAATTGCTGCCGTTCTTCTTGTTTTAATGACCTCAAGAATTAACTTTATACCAGCCTCGTCTTCAATAAAAACGGAGTAATTTTCTTGCTTTTGATGGCCTCGATATTTTTGTCGTTAACTGACATGAATTGATATAGCATTAGCAAATCCCCGTTTAATTGATCAAAATCATACAAAAATATCTTGGTATTGTCTATGTCCCAATCAAGATTAAGATGGGAGGCGCTTTTTTGTAAATTTCTGGTTTTATACCGGCTAATTCATCGCAAAAGACCTATAATTTCAACAGATGTCCTTTGAAAGGGTTACCAAAATGCGCACTTTATCGCACTATTCTATACTTATTGCGCTTATTTCCACGGCTAGTTTAGCCAATTGCCCAGCAGTGGAAAACATTGCTACCAACTGCTCACCATCGCATCGGCAATGTTCTTGGTGGACTAGCTCTGCAGCAGGTGGAGCTTGGGAAGGTTTTGTGATTGGCCCTTATCATGGGGACACAGCAATTGCTTCGTTTTATCTGGCGGGATGGTGGAACGAAGGCCTGGTAAATACTCCTACGGATAAGCCTCACTCGAGCCCGCCAATAGGGACGACTTTCTGTTATTACTATGGCAATAAAGGATCGCTTATTCGTATGTCACAAGGGGATTATGGTGGGGTGCCTCAGCCTCAAAATACAAATTTGTGGCATTGGGGAATCGCCCCAGTTGGCAAGAGGTTGTGGATTTGTACAGCGGGAATACAGGAATGTCATTTTGAGTATGGTAATCCTTGATCTTACTCATTTCAGTTATGATTACTCTTGAGTCTGTTTCTGATAGTGAATCACATTATGAAAACGACTAGTTTGGTTGCCATAATTGCGGTAGCCATGTGGTTGATCTGCAGCAAAACGTAGGCCTTCACTTTCATGGAGTGAATGCCATTTGCCGTTTACTAATACTTCCATTGTTCCTTCAGCAACGATTACATGCTCTATCACCCCAAATTGGTGGGGCTCAGACAAATGTTCGCAACCGGGCAACAGTTCGATGATAAAAATTTCGCAATTTAATTGTTCGTCGTAGGGAAACAGCGGTGTGATGCGTATTTTATCATCGGCTGGATGCAGACTTTGGGTTTGTCCACTGCGGTGAATGGGTTGTTGTGTTTCATGAGGGAAATCTTCCAGAAACGAAGAAANAGAAGTATTAAAGCCGGTAGCAATTTTCCATAAAGTTGCCATAGTTGGGCTGGACTCGCCGCGTTCAATTTGTCCCAGCATGGCTTTGCTGACCCCAGTTTCTTGCGCAGTTCGCTCTAGGCTCCAACCCCGCTTACGGCGCAAAGTTTTTAAAATTAGAGCAATATGCTGATTAATGGTTTCCAATTTAATTCCTCAAAATAAGTTGTGCGTTATAGCGCACGATGTTATCATGCCGTATTATGCGTTATAACGCACAGATGATAAAGCCTATCGAAGGAAAATTTTATGTTTAAATGGTTTTCAGCGATGTCTGCTGGTTTAGTTGCGGTAATTGTCGGATATACCAGTTCAGTAGCGATTGTCTTTCAAGCCGCTGCAGCAGCGGGTGCCACTCCAGCGCAGGTCAGTTCTTGGTTGCTTGCTTTGGGAGTGGGGCTGGCAGCGACTTGTATTGGGTTTTCGCTTTATTATCGCCTGCCAATTTTGACTGCTTGGTCGACACCTGGTGCCGCTTTTCTGGCAACCAGTTTATTAGGCACATCCATGCCTGAAGCCATGGGGGCTTTTATTTTCTCTGCAGCCTTAATTACCCTGGCAGGGATCACAGGTTTTTTTGANAANACTATGCGTTATATTCCTCGAGCATTAGCCTCCGCCATGTTGGCTGGTATTTTACTGCATTTTGGCATCAACATTTTTGTAGCAATGCAGCATCAAGTTAGTTTGGTGATTGTCATGTTACTGAGTTATTTATTGGTTAAGCGCTTGCTGCCGCGTTATGTCATCCTTATTATATTGTTATTAGGTATTTGCATTGTAGGCATGCAAGGGCAGTTACACTTTAGGCAACTGCATCTCGCCATGTCTGTGCCGGTATTTACTATGCCGGTCTTCTCCTTGTCAGCTTTAATCAGTATTGGCATACCGCTATTTATCATCACGATGACTTCACAAAATGTGCCAGGCATTGCAACAATTCAGGCGTCTGGTTATCAGCCACCCATCTCTTCCATTATCAGTTGGACTGGTGTCACTAACATGCTACTTGCTCCTTTTGGTGGCTTTTCTATCAATCTGGCGGCCATTACTGCGGCTATTTGTTTGAGCAAAGAAGCCGACATAGATCCCGGCAGACGTTACAGGGCCGTTGTTTTTGCCGGCTTGTTCTATTTGATTGCTGGATTATTTGGGGCAACCGTGGTTGCCTTGTTTTTCGCATTACCATCTGATTTGATATTAAGTTTGGCAGGGTTAGCTTTGCTTACCACGATTGCTAATAGCTTAAAGCAGGCAATGGAAGACGATTCACAAAGAGAGCCAGCGTTGATTACCTTTTTGGTTGCTGCTTCAGGCATTACTTTGGCTGGCGTGGGCGCTGCTTGTTGGGGACTAGTAGCAGGAACATTAGCTTATCTGGTTCTAAGCACAGATAGAGACAGATTCCTTGCGGGCAACCGAACCATGTTCCACGTGAAACAATTGATAAGCCGTATTTTCCGTAAGGTGCCTAATTAAATCATCACGTTCGATGCCAGTAATAAAAACTTGGCTATTAAGTTCGGACAACACTGACATTACTTGCTGCCGTTTGCTATGGTCTAGTTCAGCGGGTAAATCATCAATTAAGAAAACACAGGCTTTTTGGGTAGATGTTTGTAGCACCAGACCTTGGGCCAGTCGCAAAGCATAGACCGCCAGCTTTAGTTGGCCTTGAGACAAAACATCCTGGGCCGGCAATTGCGAAACTTTTAATATTAGGTCTGCCCGTTGTGGCCCATATTGGGTATAGCCAATGTCTAAATCTCGTGATAATCCGGTTTGCAACATCTCTTCGAGAGCATGCCCTCTGGCCAACCAGCGTAATAGCAAGGTTGAATTTCTATTTCTCCTAGCAGCTGTTGCAAGATCTGTTGGAATGTAGGCAGGAAATTAGCGACATATTGTTGTCGCAATTGATGCAATTGTTCAGCATTAATCGACAATTCTTTGTCCCAAAGCTGGATTTGATGGCGCGGCGCCCGTTGTTTGATAGCGGCATTGCGCTGTTTTAAGGCGCGATGGGTGCGCTGCCAGATGGGCATGAAATTAGGTTCCACGTGGAACACTCCCCAATCTAAAAATTGGCGTCGAAATTTGGGCGCTGACAATAAGTAACGATGGCTGTCCGAATTAATTAATTGCAAAGGTAGTAGCTTAGCCAGTTCCAAAGGAGAGCTAATATTGTCGCCGGCAATCCGGATCCGTGATTCGCCAGCACGTTGTCTCTCATAACCAATAGGAATAAGCTGGCCAGACTGGATTTGAGCAAACAAGGTGAATTGCTCGCGCTGGTGTTGAATGACTCTTTGATGCAAATGGGTGCGAAAAGAGCGAGCCAAGCCCAGATAATGGACGGCCTCTAATAGACTGGTTTTGCCACTCCCATTTTGGCCATAAAAGACGTTAAACTTAGGACACAATTCAATGGCTACCGCTGTTAGGTTCCTGAATTGTTGAATGGCTAAATGGTGTAAGCTCATGAATCGATGCTAATTGTGCTCCGGCTATAACCGCATTGGCATGACTACGAACACACCATTACGTTGGTGTTTAGGTTCGTGTTCTTCTACCAAAACTGAACTATTGGGGTCAGAGAAAATCATTCGGACTTTTTCACTGTCGATAGTATTTAAAATATCGAGCAAGTAACTGACGTTGAAACCAATTTCTAAGTCGTTTTGCTGATAATCCAAGCTGATCTCTTCCTCCGCCTCTTCTTGCTCGGGGTTATTGGCCAGCACTCGCATTAAGCCGTGTTTCAACTGCAGCCGTACTCCCCGAAACTTTTCATTGGATAAGATGGCAGCGCGCGACAACGCTTGTTTCAAAAGATCGCGCTCTAATACTATGGTTTTATTGCCGTTTTTAGGCAGTACGCGCTCATAATCGGGGAAACGTCCATCCACTAATTTAGATGTAAAGGTGAAATCGGTGCCAATAATGCGGATATAGCTATTCCCGACGCAGACAGTAACAAGTGAATTATCATCTTGTAATAAACGCATCAATTCTAACACACCTTTGCGTGGCAAAATGACTTGGAGAAAACCATTATGTTCCAACGCCGAATCAATCGAATTAAGCGCTAAACGGTGGCCATCCGTCGCAACGGCACGGATGGAGCCGCTGTTCAATTCTAATAACATTCCATTGAGATAATAGCGGACATCTTGTTGTGCCATCGCAAAATGGGTGCGTTCGATTAAGTGGCGTAATTGCTCTTGGGCTAAACTAAATTCAACCGAGGTTTCATCTTCTTGTACCCGCGGAAAATCACTGGCGGGGAGAGTAGTCAAAGTAAAGCGACTGCGGCCAGAGCGTAACTGGATGCGGTCTTTTTCGTAGACTAGCTGTAAGCTGGCGTTTTCTGGCAAGGAGCGACAAATGTCTGCGAGCTTGCGTCCTGGGACGGTGATTTCGCTAGCCTCCACTGGCTCGGCAAGAGGCATTCTGGCTTGCAATTCCACTTCCAGGTCAGTGCCTGTAATAGAGAGTGTATTACCATGAGTGGAAATTAGCACATTGGCTAAGATAGGCAATGTCTGCCGGCGTTCCACCACACCAATTACCGCTTGTAATGGCTTGAGCAAGGTGTCACGATCAATGGTAATGTTCATAGCGTCATTCCTTTTCCAGTTGTAAAGCCCGGTGGGCTATGTTGACAAAATACGTATCAAATTACGATAGTCTTCCGTTAAATCAGGGTCAGTGGCCAGCAATTCTTTAATTTTTCGGGAGGCATGGAGTACAGTGGTATGGTCACGTCCGCCAAATGCATCACCAATTTCAGTTAAACTGTGGTTAGTCAATTCTTTCGCTAGCGCCATCGCCATTTGTCGTGGCCTAGCCAAGGAACGGTTGCGGCGGGGAGCTTAATTCGGCCACTTTAATTTTGTAATACTCCGCCACAGTTTTTGAATATTTTCAATAGTCACCAGCTTGGCCTGCAATGCCAATAGATCTTTGAGCGCTTCGCGGGCAAAATCCAGGGTAATCGGCGCCCCTTTAAAATGGGCATTAGCCACGACCCTTTTAACGCGCCCTCTAATTCCCGGACATTAGACTGGATCCGTTTGGCAACAAAAACGCGACTTCATCGGGCAGTTCGGCATTCATTTGCTCAGCCTTGCTTTTCAAAATAGCGACCCGCGTCTCTAGTTCTGGTGGCTCCACTGCTACGGTCAGCCCCCAGCCAAAGCGGGATTTTAAGCGTTCCTCAAGGCCATCAATTTCTTTAGGATAACGGTCACAGGTGAGAATAATTTGTTGCTGTGCATCCAATAAGGCATTGAACGTATGGAAAAATTCTTCTTGCGAGCGATCTTTGCCGGCAAAAATTGAATGTCATCGATTAATAAGGCATCGACCCCACGGTAGTGCCGTTTGAACTCATTCATGGCATTGCGTTGTAGCGCTTTGATCATATCGGCGACAAACCGTTCTGAGTGTAAATATAAAATTTTGGCATGAGGATTATGGCACAACAAAGCATTACCAATGGCGTGCATCAAGTGCGTCTTGCCTAACCCAACACCGCCATATAAAAAGAGAGGATTGTAGGCTTTACCAGGATTGGCTGAAACCTGCACCGCTGCCGCGCGAGCAAGTTGGTTCGACTTGCCTTCAACAAAACTATCGAAGGTAAATGCCGGATTAAGATTGCTGATATGGGCTGGTATAGCTTGGCCTCTGGTTGCAGTGGGAGTGGCTGTCGCAGAAGAGGGGCTACTGCTGCAACATTCGGTTCAACCTTGGCTTCTGGGCTTTTACTGCCGATAGTCAATTTTACGTTGGGCGGCTTGCCGCCTGTTAGCTCATGCAATAATTCAATGATTCGGCTAAGAAATTGATCATTTATCCAATCAACGACAAATCGATTGGGGGCAAGCAGCAACAGTTGGTCGCCTTGAGCTTCTACCTGTAAAGGACGGATCCAGGTATTAAATTGCTGGGCAGAAATCTCATCTTGCAGCAGATTTAGGCATTTTTCCAGAGACTAATTGCCACGTTGAAGTTACCTCTTCATGCACCTTGTCGGCAAATGGGCGCTTTTGTCGACTTTTTACGTATTATTTATCAAAAGTGAATAGGCCGAAGGCCAGTCCTGAATGTATTTGGAAATAAATAGAACGGCAATTTTAGCGATATTAACCGAAGTTATCCACAAGATTTTTGTTTTGCAGTTGACAAGAAAAACAGCAAAAACAAAAGCATTTTAGCTGCAAAGTTCTACAAAATTGGTTATTATGTCATTCAAATGGCCGAAATTTTTGATTTTTGAGGCATAAATCGATGCAATACCCAATTCCAGCGCCAGAATCGATTACACTTCGCCGTTCTCACAGAACATTACACCTGTGTTTTTCCGATGGTTTGGCGGTAGCGTTACCTTATGAATATTTACGAGTTTATTCCCCTTCAGCAGAAGTCCGAGGCCACGGCTTAAGTGAGCCAATATTAGTCCGAGATAAAGAGCAAGTCAGCATCATCCGTATCGAACCCATCGGCCACTATGCAATCAAATTGATTTTTGATGATGGTCATCAGACTGGCATTTACACTTGGGAAATACTTTATGACTTGGCCAAGCATTTTGATAGCTATTGGCAACGTTATCAAGAACGATTAAAAATGGCTGGTCGATTCTCGGATGCGGATAAGTTTTAGGCGTCGTAGTTGGGCGTTATAACACTCAAAGATAGTGAGTTGATTACAAATTGTAACCAACTTAAATTTAAGCTCAAAAAATTAATCAAAATAATGGTTCTGTTTGAAGTGGAGAAAGAAAAATGACCAGTCTTCGTATTAAAAAAATAGTTTCAGGTGGTCAAACAGGCGTTGATCGTGCTGCTTTGGATGTGGCAATCACTTTAGAGGTTCCTCATGGTGGTTGGTGTCCGAAAGGAAGAAAAGCAGAAGATGGTAAAATAGCTGATCGTTATCAACTAAAAGAAACTCCCACTGATGTTTACGACGAAAGAACAACGTGGAATGTCAGAGATTCTGATGGAACTTTAATTATCATTAAAGAGCCAGCCATGGGAGGTACTTTGCTCACTATAGAGGTTGCAAAACAATTCAATAAACCTTACTTAGTATATGATCTATCAGCAAAGCCCGACATAGATAAGATTGTTGATTGGATTAATGAAAATGCAATTCAAACATTAAATGTGGCAGGGCCACGGCAATCGCAAAGTGAGAATATATATCAGATAGCGTATGACATCATGCAGCAGTTGCTGGCCCATCCACAATTACAAGAATTTACTGGTTTACGTGCCAGGCTTTGAAGAGGTTTGCGTAATAAAGGGATTGAAGCTCATAGGCTTGTCGTAGACATCCACTTTGGTTATTTNTTTAATGTAATAGACCAACAAATTAGTTGGAAAAGCCAGAACAACTGAGTAGATCACTTTAATAAGATAGCTGACTAAAATGACTTGAAAAGTTTTATGCAGCCCAATTTTATTGATTTCCATCATGATTATTGCAAGAGCTGTATAAATTGCTTCGGCAATTGTCGATGATCCCAAGCTGCGTAGCCAATAATAGCGGCCTCTTACGAGGATTTTCCACTGCGTAATAATGCGGGCATTTATTAAACTGCCGACAATAAACGCCACAAATGNAGAAANAACAATACTTGGTAGTTGATCAAATATAAAAGAATAATGAACATTATTAGTGAAAAAACTTGGATACGGCATGTGAGTAACGAAACTACATATTAAAACAAAAAATGTTTGGCACAAATAGCCAAACCAGACAAGCAGTCTTGTAACTTTATAACCGTAGATTTCAGCAACGATGTCGCCAATTACAAAAATGAGTGGCGATGTTAATGTACCACCTAGAACAAAAATATGGTCGGTTAAGCTGACATACCGATTCGTCAAAATTCCGCTGCATAACATGAGGCTAACGTAGAGCATACTAAAAATCAAGCAGCCATAGCCGGAGTGTTTACTGGCTTGAAAACCGGTATTGGGCCTTTCGGCTATTGAATCAGCAAGCTCCATTGGACAGTCCTATTCTTGAGAATGATTATTATTTTATCATGATGGAAGATAAGTGGCATAATCAATTGTGGTATGACAGGGAACGCTTTTACATCCTGAGATGAGGGTGCTTTAATTTAAATTCTATGGTCCTTGGTTTTTAGGTGAGACGATGATTCTTTACCATCCCGCAGCTTTAGGTAAACTACGGGATGCGGTATTCATTTTTAAAAAATGGGCGATTATAACGTCTTTAAAATTGAAATTGACGCATGGATAATTCCCCATGTTCTTCGTGTAGCTCGGTTACGGCCCCTCCAGGTCCGCAGGTTATGGTAGGCAACGCACCAAGATCGTAACGTCTTACAGTATTTTCATTCCAATCTATCCTGGCAGTAAATTTTTCTAGGCCACTGAATGTGATCTTTATTTCGCCAGTTGCACGATAGAGCATAGAAGCTTGACATAAATTATTTTCAGTAAAGGCCAGGAGAATTTTGTTGTCAGAGACGCAGATCGCTGGAGAATAACCCGAATATGGAAAATCGTCCCTAACAAAATTATTTTTTGCCAAATTATCTCTTTGTCTTTCAATAGTCCAATTTCGTATGAGATGGTTCCTGGAGCAAAAGTCTCAAAATCCCTTTCAGCTGTGAACAAGACAACAAATTCTCTATTTTCATGTTGGAAAATAGCCGCTGATTTTAATGTTCCACATCGCCAGCTATAATCACATTCAGGGCCCCAGTTTATTGTATTATTATGAGAGAGTTCACCGAGACGGTATTTATGTTCATATTTGCCCTCATAGGCTAGCATGGCTATACCATCGTCGGTTATTGTAACAAGTGGTGTTCCAAAGCATTCAACATTAAGCTGCAGAGGATCTCCCCACACGAGATTGCCATTGTTATGTAGCTTGCCTACCATGTAGAGTAATTTTGAATCAAAGTTTTTGAGCGCCAGACAGATGTCACCATTTTTATTCATTGCAACGCGAGGATTTTGCCTTGGTTAATAATCGTAGTGGCATTCTGCCATGAAATTTTTCATTAACAAAACGGCCAATTCGGCATATTAAATTATCATTGTCTTGATAAAATTGAATCGCAAATCTTTCATTACACACAATAGAAGCGCGGCGTAATGGGGCTGAAGGCAATAACTTAAGCTTACTTTGAAAAATTGGCGGATATTTGTCTTTTCATTACTGTAAATCGCACTAAGCGCTGTAATTGCTTTCGCAAAAGATTTCTCTCGTTTGCTCTCTTCTTTATCTTTTTCTTTTTCAACAATTTTTTCTAACTTTTCTTTCGATAGTTTTTGATCGACGCTTGTTCCTTGCGCTAAATAATGACAGCGGGCCTGGTAGTATTGGGCTTCAAGATTGTCTTTGTATGAGCTGAAGATTTTAAAGGCAAACGCGTAATTCACGGTTGTCTCTACGCCATGATAAAACAGTTTAGCAAAAGACAGGCGAAGTAATAGTATTCCGTTATCATAAGCTTGTTGATAATATTGACATGCATTCCTGACATTTTCAGCAATACTCATGTCTTGAGAGAGAACCACTGATAAATAATACTTTGCAAGAGGCAATGCACGCGCATTTTCATAGAACCTACGTGCTTGTATTATGTCCCGTCGCTCGTATTGATGGTAATAACCCAGCATCGTTTTGGCCAATAGATTGCTGTTTTCAATTTCTGTGAAATAATTTGACGCAAGTGTTGTATCTTTTCTTTATTAAATAAACCTCGAAAGTGGATTATGGCAGCATAATATTTTGCTAAAGACCAATTCTTTTGTTCAGTCGTCAATTGAAAGCCAATAAACGTTGCTTGTACAGCGGCCTTAACGAAATTCCAGTTTACAAAAGAACTGAAAGTCTGTGTGCCTTCTAATATTTCATGGCATTTTATAATTTGTTGCTGTGCTTCGATATTGCCCAGATCAGCTGCTAATTTGCAAAAATACATGCCTTCAACTAATTCATTAAGTTTTATCAATTGTTGCGCCAATAAATACAAGGATTTTGCATGTTTAGCATTTAATTGATTGGTTCTAGCGCCATTGCGCAACTTGTTTAACAGAGTTACGTCACCGTTAGAATAATTAAATATAAGCCCTTGGTTTTGAGCCATAAAATTAATGGCAGTAGTAGTCATGTTATTGCTAAGACCGGCCTCAAGATACTGGAGTTCGGTATCGGATAGCTGTGTATTGTCCCCATCATGAATCTGTAAAAATAGTCTTATTTCAGTCATTTTGCTGGATGTTCCCAAGGCAGCCAATGAAAATGCAACTTCTGCATCATTGCGATTTTCTGAGCCTAAGCGAGCAAGCCCCATTAAATAATATAAATTATATTTTTTTATTTCTGGACTCACGGCTTCTCTGGCATTTCTTTGTCTAGTGATTTCTGCATATTTTTGAGCGGCATTAGCATAATTACTTGCTATCAAACATAAATGGGCTTCGAGCTGGGGCCAGGTTGGTCTAACTTGAAGAATTCTTTGAAAATCCTTTTTCGCATTTTCAGTAAGGTTTAAATGTAAAGAGCAAAGCCCTCTCCAATATAGATATTCGACATTATGCTTGTCCAATTCGAATGCTTTAGTGAAATTTTCAATGGCGGCAAAATAATGTCCAAGTTCATATAGTGACAAGCCGCGATAATAAAATATCTCTGGTAGCTTAAATTTAAGGCACTCATTGGAATATTGTATGGATTCTTTATATCTTCCTTCTTTATAATGATCACGTATGTTGCTTATATTTCTTTGATTGATTATTTCATCTTGTTTGCCTCGGAAACTGACGGAATGATCGATCCTGTCTATCCCTTCTGCGATTTGGCGTGAAAGCACAATTTGTATGTTAAGCAGTCTTATCATTTCATCTAATTTTTCATTAGCAGCTGTCAATTCATTTCTGATAAGAACTAGTTCTTGTTTAATGTTCTTTAATTCTCGTACGGTTAATATTCCAGTGATGAGCGTTCCTAAGGACAGTAAACAATTAATTCCTTGAATGATAGGAGAAAAAGTGATGGCTTTTAAAGCACCTTGCACTAATGGTTCTGATCTGACTATTACATCAGCAGCGCCACTGACATTTTCAACAAGTGTGTTTACTTCGTTGATATTAATGCTGTTGAGCGTACTGGTGATTGTTGTCAATGCTTCATTGACACCGGTAGGATTGATCTGCCCGAGCATGTGCAGCGCTGAATTTATCGAATTGGCATCAACTTTATTGATTGTCTCGAGCACAGAATTAAAAGCATCGGGATTTAATTGGCTTATTTTTCCAAGGGCATTAATTGTATTGTTGGTAAGATCTCTTATCTTATCTCCGTTGACTCCATATTCTTTTAATATTTTAAAGAGTTTTTTAATGGCTTTTTAGCTAATTTACTTTCGTCTACAAATGGTGCTGGCATTGGTCAAACTCCTATGTTAGATAAGTCCAGGTGTATTGGAAGGTCATTAAAAAGAATTGATTATTACAATGGAAAAATGAGGTGCTTGTTGTAGAGACGAATTTTTACTGATAATTTTAGATGTACTTATTGGCAGCTCACTGTATTTAATTCCATTAATGCTACAGATTTTTGAAAATAATGTATTCCAGACCAAATGACAAGAAAAATTATAATCTTGTGAAACATTTTTATATTAATCTGGTATCTGAATTAATTTTTGCCAAAGAGGGGCTGCGGAAAAATTAATAAGTTATGTCAAAGCCACTCCTATAGTGACCATGTCTAAGTTTAAACTAAGAGGCTTCCCCGAATACCCTATAAAACCTGCTAGCATCCTTGCCAGATTCCGATATAATCCCACGTACTAACCTTATTACCTATTGAGGAGATGCGTATGTCCGGAGTTTTTGAAAATGCGTTAGGCAGATTAGACAAAGCTGCTAAGCACGCCAATATCGATCCAGAGGCGTTAGAGCGGTTAAAATACCCCAAAGCAGCGTTAGAAGTGTCCATTCCGATCCGAATGGATGATGGTTCCTTGCGCGTTTATACCGGTTATCGGGTAAAGCATGATGATACCCGTGGCCCAGCTAAAGGCGGTATTCGTTTCCATCCCAATGTTTCTTTAGATGAAGTTAAAGCTTTAGCGTTTTGGATGACGTTTAAATGCGCCGTTGTGGGCTTGCCTTTTGGTGGCGGTAAAGGCGGGGTCATTGTGGATCCTAAGACCTTATCGCGTTTGGAAGTAGAGCGTTTGAGCCGCGCATACATCGAACAAATCGCTGGTTTCATTGGCCCTACCAAAGATATCCCAGCGCCGGATGTCTACACCAATGCCATGATTATGGGTTGGATGATGGATGAATATTCTAAGATTTCTCGCTCCCATTCACCGGATGTTATCACCGGCAAGCCTATCGAATTAGGTGGTAGCTTGGGACGTGATGATGCAACGGGTCGTGGCGCCTATTACTGCATTAAAGAAATCGAGAAGCAAAACAATTGGAAGCCACAAAACATTACGGTTGCCATTCAGGGCTTTGGTAATGCAGGCCAGCATGTGGCCAGCTTATTGCATCGTGATGGTTATAAGATTGTAGCTGTCAGTGATTCCAAAGGCGGTATTTACAGCGATAAAGGTTTCGATGTCCCAAGCCTGATTAAAGCTAAGCATGAAACCAAGGAAGTCCGTCCTGTTTATTGCAAAGAGTCTGTTTGTGAGGCAGTCCCAGCACAACAGATCACGAATGAACAGCTCTTGGAATTGGCAGTCGACATTTTAATTCCAGCAGCCTTAGAAAATGTGATTGATGAACGTAATGCGAATAATATTAAAGCGAAATATATTATTGAAGCAGCTAATGGCCCAATTACCTCCGAAGCTGACGAAATATTAAATCGTAAAGGCATCGTCGTTGTGCCAGATATTTTGGCCAATGCGGGTGGTGTGACGGTCAGTTACTTTGAATGGGTGCAAAACCGTTCTGGATATTATTGGACCGAAAGCGAAGTGCATGAACGTTTACAAACTGTGATGGTGCGAGAATTCAATACCATTTCGCAACTGGCTAAAGACAAGAAAATTGATATGCGCACAGCAGCTTATGTGCATGCATTGAATCGCATTGGCAAGGCCATTGCTGCTCAAGGCACACATAGCTATTTTGCTGAGCGCGCTTAATCGTCAAGTTTTATGGACAAATCAGAACTGACCGATTTTGGCTATCANAAAGTTTCCGCCGCCGAGAAGACTAATAAGGTGGCGGAAGTCTTTCGTTCGGTAGCAGGCCGATATGACATTATGAATGATTTGATGTCGTTTGGCATCCATCGTTTATGGAAACGGTCAGCGGTTGAGTTGGCCGGTGTACGTGCAGGACAGTCCGTATTGGATTTAGCAGGTGGCACAGGTGATTTGGCCAAACGTTTTGCTGAGATTGTAGGTGAACGTGGTCAAGTCGTATTGGCTGATATTAACGACGCCATGTTGGCGCGAGGCCGTGAACGTTTAACTGATGCAGGCGTTTTAGGGAATATCAGTTATGCCCAGGTCAATGCAGAATGTTTGCCGTTTGCTGATGCCAGTTTTGATTGCATTACCATAGCTTTTGGATTGCGAAACGTCACTGACAAAATAGCGGCATTGCAATCTTGTTATCGCGTATTACGTCCAGGTGGATGTCTCTTGATACTTGAATTCTCTCAGCCAATATTGCCGGGCCTCAAACCTATTTATGATGCTTACTCTTTTAGTATTTTACCGGTTTTAGGCAAAATCATTGCCAAGGATTCAGCCAGTTATCGCTATTTGGCGGAGTCTATTCGGCGCCATCCTGATCAAAAAACCTTATTGGCCATGTTACAATCGGTTGGCTTTGAGCGTTGTGATTACCATAATTTAAGCGGTGGCATTGTAGCCATTCATCGAGGGTACAAACTTTGATTAAGACGTTGGCCATCGCGGCATTGGAAAAACTCCTTAATCATTATTGTGCGTTAGACCCAGAGACTTACCAGGCAATGCAAGCATTGGCGGGAAAAATCGTGTGCTTGGAATTGACTGATGTTCGGCAAAAATCTTCTTTATATTCACCACACAAAAATCCGGCTCGCTGGCCGCTATGCTGGGTCAGCCAATACTTATATTAAAGGCAATATCATCGGTATAGTGCAAAGTATGCGTGCCAATGATAGTGCTGCCGCTGCTAGCACCATCGAAGTGGAAGGCGATGTTGAATTGGGGCAACAACTGCGGCGTATTTTGAACAACATGTCTGTTCCGTGGGAAGAATATTTATCACGTTGCTTTGGTGATAGTGTTGCCCACCAAATCAGCAATGTTGCTCACAAAACAGCGCAGTGGAACCAGGCTGCCATCACCGCTTGGGAACGTAATTTACGCGAATATTTACAAGAAGAGGCAAGACTGCTGCCCACCAGAATAGAGGTAGAGGATTTTTATCAGGCAGTTGGCGAATGTCGCAATGATTTAGCTCGAATAGAAGCACGGTTTCAGCGATTATTTTCAGCAAAAAAATAAGGACGGTTTATGAAACGTTTGCGACAACTGTGGCGAATTATGCACATCAATTTTGTTATGGCACGTTACGGCCTTGATCAATTTATTTTGGCTGCTCCAGTGTTTTATCCGATTCGGTTNTTGATTTATTTGAATCCGTTTTATTGGCTCAATCGTCATAGTGGCAAATCACGTGGTGAATGTTTGCGTTTAGCACTCATTGCCCTGGGGCCAATATTCGTAAAATTTGGTCAGATCTTATCAACGCGCCGCGATTTGTTGCCGGATGATATTGCTGAAGAATTAGAACAATTACAGGACAAGGTCCCACCTTTTCTGGACTCNAAAGCTAAGGCCATCATCGAAAAGGCTTTTGGCAAGACCATTAACGACATGTTTCTTGAGTTTGATTTAACACCGTTGGCTTCAGCGTCGATTGCACAAGTACACGCTGCTACACTGTTGCAAGGTCAGCGAGTTGTCGTGAAAGTATTAAGGCCTAATATTGAATCAGTTATTCGTAATGATATTAGTTTGCTCTATATTTTAGCAGGACTAGTGGAGCGTTATTGGTCACATGGNCCCCGACTGAGGCCAAAAGAAATTGTCGCCGAATTCGAGAGAGCTATTATTGATGAACTGGATTTATTACGTGAAGCTGCCAATGCAGCTCAGTTGCGCCGTAANTTTTTAAATTCGCCAGTATTATATGTGCCGGATGTCTATTGGCAATATGCTAAAAATAACGTCGTAGTCTATGAACGAATCCACGGCATTCCGGTAGCTGATATTGCTAGGTTGCGTGANAAAAATATTAATTTNAAAAAATTAGCTGAGCATGGCGTTGAAGTATTNTTTACCCAAGTATTTCGCGACAGCTTNTTTCATGCCGACATGCATCCAGGCAATATTTTTGTTAATCCCGATCGCGCCGAAGATCCACAATATATTGCCGTGGATTTTGGCATTATGGGCTCATTGAGCCCCAATGATCAGCGTTATCTTGCCGAAAATTTGGTGGCGTTTTTTAAACGCGATTACCGGCGTGTTGCAATATTACACGTTGAATCAGGCTGGGTGCCGCCAGATACACGTGTCGAAGAATTTGAATCGACTATCCGCGCTGTGTGCGAACCCATTTTCGGCCGTCCATTAAAACAAATTTCATTTGGTCAATTACTATTGCGCTTGTTTCAAACAGCCAGACGGTTTCACATGCAAGTGCAGCCACAATTAATGCTATTGCANAAAACTTTGTTAAACATTGAAGGTCTTGGGAGACAGTTATATCCTGAATTAGATTTATGGCAAACTGGAAAACCTTACATTGAGCGTTGGTTGAAAACCCAAATAGGGATTAAGGCCATTTTACGCACTGTCAAACAACAAGCTCCTTATTGGAGCGAACGCATTACTGAAATGCCAGACTTGATTTATTCGACACTTATGCGGCAACAAAAATGGCAATTCAAGCGGCAGCACTCACCGCTGCTCCTCCAAAACCGCAGCGTCGCACCAGTGCTAAAATCTTAATCTTGATAGGTGTTGTATTGATCATCGTCACCGCATTACATCTGGTATTGGGCGAACGCTTATTACAAATACTTTATCACCATCTTGACATTGATGTTTTGGTGCTAGGAATATTGTGCTTAATAAGCGGCATTTTTTGAAAAACAAAAGTTTAAATTAGTCGAGTGATTTATTGATGAATTCACAATCAAAATTAGATTTTTCGTCTTTTCAGAAAGCCGTCATTTCGTTAGACGAAGCTTTGGAAGCACATCGGCAAGATTTAAATAATCGATTTATTCGCGATGCTGCCATTCAACGGTTTGAGTATACTTACGAATTAGCCAGTAAAATGTTACGTCGCTACTTGCTAATGGCAGAATCCAGTAGCCAAGAAGTAATCGAGCAGTCTTTTCCAAACCTGATCAGAACCGGATTTGAGCGAGGCTTGTTGTTAAATAGCTGGGATGTGTGGCAAAAATACCGATATGCACGCAACATAACTAGCCATACATACGACGAAAAAAGCTGTTGAGGTATTAGATGTTTTGCCAGAGTTTCTTCAAGAAGCAAGATTCTTGCTTTCTGCTTTACAATTGCGCAGTCGCCAGTTATGAAATCATCGCTTGATGTACATCCGCAGCACTTAGCGATTGTTAAAGAAATTTTAAGACAGCATTTACCCATTGAAGCAAAAGTTTGGGCTTTTGGTTCACGGGCTACAGCAACAGCAAGAAAAATTCTGATTTAGATTTAGCGATTGATATGGGGAAGCCCCTGGACATTGCTGTAATGGCTGCCATTGTCACAGCCTTCGAAGAATCAGGCTTGCCTTATAAGGTAGATGTGATTGATTGGAATACTGTTAGTGATGATTTTAAGCAACGCATTGCAAATGATAGAATTTTAATTTCACATTGACAACAGACAAATAATAGCAAGCTTGACTTGGTAGAATGGCTCATTCAGCACTGCTAATTTTTTCTTATCAGGCAACCAGTCCACATGATAGGATGTTACATCATTTTGTGAGGTACAACACTTGACTAAATACCTGGCTACTGTTGTTTGCATAGCTTACCTGCTTTTAATTAGCGGTTGTGGCCAATCGGGGCCGCTTTATTTGCCGCCAAAATCAAGTCAAAATAATCAAACCCAAACCAGTGGTAAATAATAATGGACCATTTCAATTATCGTGATAATGAGTTATATGCCGAACGGGTCAAAGTAAAAGATATAGCCGACCGCTGGGGCACGCCATGCTATGTTTATTCTCGCGCCACATTAGAACGTCATTGGCATGTAGTTGATCAAGCTTTGCAGCAGCGCCCGCATTTGATTTGCTATGCAGTCAAGGCCAATTCAAATATTGCTGTGCTCAATCTATTGGCACGATTAGGCTCTGGTTTTGATGTGGTGTCGGGTGGTGAATTAGACCGAGTGGTAGCTGCGGGCGGTGATCCTGCCAAGGTCGTTTTTTCCGGTGTTGGCAAAAGCGCTGCTGAAATGCGCCATGCTTTAGAACTAGGCATTTATTGTTTTAATGTTGAATCGGTTGCTGAATTAGAAAAACTAAACCAAGTAGCAGGCGAAGTTGGCAAATCGGCGCCCGTTAGTATTCGCGTCAATCCAGATATCGATGCTAAAACACATCCTTACATTTCTACTGGATTAAAAGAAAATAAATTTGGGATTGATATTAATGAGGCCCTGTCCATTTATGAAATGGCGAGCCAATTACCTAATGTCCAGATAAAAGGGGTGGATTGTCATATTGGGTCACAGTTGACGGAGCTAGACCCTTTTATTGCTGCAGTGCAGCGAATTTATGCTTTAGCGACAGAACTACGCCAACGAGGCATTGCAATTAGTCATATTAATTTGGGTGGCGGTTTGGGTGTACGTTATCAAGATGAATCGCCACCTGAACCGGCCGATTACGCAGCAGCATTAGTCAAATATTTGCCTGATCCAGAGTTAAAGTTACTGCTTGAACCAGGGCGGGTGATCGTTGCGAATGCAGGTATCTTAGTGACTCGTGTTGAATATTTAAAACATCATGAACATAAAAATTTTGCCATTGTTGATGCGGCCATGAATGATTTATTACGTCCAGCATTATACGAAGCATGGCATGCGATTGTACCGGTCAATGTTCATAGCGAGCAAACGGCAGTGGTCTATGATGTGGTCGGGCCAGTTTGCGAAACAGGAGATTTCCTGGGCAAACAGCGCTCGTTGGCATTACAACCTAACGATCTGCTTGCAATTCGAACAGCAGGCGCCTATGGTTTTAGTATGAGCTCAAATTACAATACCCGACCACGTGCCGCTGAAATTATGGTTGATAACGACAACGCTTATCTTATCCGGCGGCGGGAGAGTGTGGCTGAACTTTATTCCAGTGAGCAATTATTGCCATGAGTATTCGATTTACTAAAATGCAGGGCCTAGGAAACGACTTTGTGGTGATTGATGCCACTCGCAATCCCGTGGAACTATCACCTAGTTTGATTCGCTTAATGGGCGACCGGCATTATGGCATTGGTTTTGACCAGTTACTGTTACTTGAGCCTGCGCCTCACTCCTCTGTTGATTTTAGTTATCGCATATTTAATGCGGATGGCTCTGAGGTGGCACAATGCGGCAATGGTGCCCGCTGTATTGGCCGTTATATTCATGATCATGGTCTCAGTGATAAAACTGATTTGACAGTGGCCACATTGACAGGGCAACTGCATATCCGTTTAGAGCCTGATAGCCAAGTCACGGTCAATATGGGTGTGCCAAATTTTGAACCAAACAAAATACCTTTTTCAGCGCCCGAAGCCGCGCCTTACTATGAATTAGAAACAACCCAAGGTATTACCGAAATAGGTGCAGTATCAGTGGGCAATCCTCATGCCGTATTACAAGTAGAGGATGTATCGCAAGCACCGGTCAAAGAACTNGGTGCTGAAATTGAGTCTCATCCTCGTTTTCCAGCTCGTACCAATGTTGGTTTTATGCAAATCATTAGTCCAGAGCAAATTCGTTTGCGTGTGTTTGAACGAGGGGTNGGGGAAACCTTAGCTTGCGGCAGTGGTGCCTGCGCTGCGGTAGCAGTGGGCAAAATGCAAGGCTTGCTTGCTGACCGGGTATTGGTCCATTTACCAGGTGGTCAGCTTTTAGTCTATTGGCAAGGCGATGCTACCTCTGTCTGGATGACAGGCCCTGCAAAAACAGTATTCACTGGCGAATGGACTGATTAAAAGCTGGTCAGCTGCTATGCTTAGCTAATCTTTTAATCGATGCTATCGACAAATTCCTTTCTCCTCGGATGAGGAGAAGGGAGGGCGGGGAAATAGCACGCTTCGATAAAGCGTTGCGTGCGACAAAGGATTCTGATATAACCCATTTCGCTTTGCAGGGGCTGTCTACAATGAGTGACAAGCTACCCATGAAGTGGAATTGCATCTCACTTAAAAACTTTGTGGCGGGAGAGGATTATGCCAACCAAAACCAGACAACCCAGCTTAGGACCAGTAGGGTTTACGCCTTATAANATTAAAAAAGGCGAAGAATACATGAGCGAATCACAGCTCGATCATTTCCGTAAAATTCTTAATCTATGGAAACAACAATTATTAGAAGAATTCGCACGTACTGTGCACCACATGCAAGATGATGCTGCCAATTTCCCCGATCCACTTGATCGCGCAGCCCAAGAAGAAGAATTTAATCTCGAGTTACGGGCCCGTGATCGTGAACGCAAATTAGTTAAGAAAATTGATGATTCCTTAGAAAGCATTGAAAACGGAGATTATGGTTTTTGCGTCGATTGTGGTGCAGAAATTGGTATCAGACGTTTAGAAGCCCGCCCTACTGCGACTCAATGCATCGATTGTAAAACTTTTGAAGAGATCAAAGAAAAACAATCGGGTGGCGCTTAGTAATCGCTTTCATTCTATGATAAATTACCCCAGTAGCCATTAGGCTGTGGGCTTGGAACAAACAAGGAGATTTTTATGATGGTAGGTCGAATTTGGGCAATTATTGTAGTGGCAATTGCTGTAATTATGGCTTTATTGGCCGCTTTTTGCCGCAAGAACGTTTAGCCGAATTGATTTTTGTGACTCGCATTTTTGATGTAATGCTGCCAGTCTTGGCTGTTGGCGCTTTAGTCAAATACGTCTTTAAGCAAGATAAAGAAAACAAGTAGTCTCAAACCTCACTAGTTTTCATACTGCGCCTCGTCAATTGACGGGGCGTTGTTGTCTGTGGAGAGAGGCTTCATTAGGCAGATAAAAATTGTAGGTTGGATCAAGCGAAGCGGATCCACCATTCTTTATCTGACAATATGATTTGGTGGATGCGCTTCGCTTGATCCAACCTACATTACTAAAATAGTTACAAAAATCTTCTATCAAAATCCCTTTCAGAATGGGAATTACTTATGAAAGCACTTTCTGTTCAAAACCTAATAAAAGTTTATAAAAATGGCTTTCAAGCATTAAAAGGCATTAATTTAGATGTGGCTGAAGGTGANTTTTTTGCTTTGCTTGGCCCTAACGGTGCTGGCAAAACAACTTTGATTGGTATTTTAAATTCACTCGTCAANAAAACCAGTGGTAAAGTCAAAGTATTTGACTACGACATTGACCAAGATTTTGAAATGGCGAAAAGTTTAATTGGCGTGGTGCCGCAAGAATTTAATTTTGGTATTTTTAATAAAGTAGAGCATATTGTATCAAACCAAGCGGGATATTATGGCCTGCCACGACGTTTGGCAAAACAACGAACTGAAAAATATTTANNAAAACTAGAGTTGTGGGACAAGCGCCACTTACAGGCCTACATGCTATCAGGCGGAATGAAGCGGCGTTTAATGATTGCGCGTGCCCTAGTGCATGAGCCTAAATTGTTGATCCTCGATGAGCCAACCGCAGGCGTTGATGTCGAATTGCGCCGCTCAATGTGGCACTTCTTGCGCGAAATTAACCGTCAAGGCACCACCATTATACTGACTACCCACTATTTAGAAGAAGCCGAAAGCCTTTGTAAAAACCTTGCGATTATTGATCATGGTGAAATTATCGAGAATTCAAGTATCAATG
The DNA here is from genome assembly GCA_013414725.1 of Coxiellaceae bacterium. Taxonomy (GTDB): domain Bacteria; phylum Pseudomonadota; class Gammaproteobacteria. Next base: position 717,477 of record CP058706.1, read on the forward strand.
AATTGTTATATAAGCTCAATGTCGAGACATTTGTTTTATATTTAAAACAAGCGCTAACTACTGCACCCTTGTTGAATAATTTCGTCACGCGAATGCTTGATCCGAAAACATTAGAGGTTGAAGTGCATGCCCCAAATACACTCAACCAATTATTTGCTGAACTTTCAGCGCAGCAAATTGAAATAAGCAGTTTNAAAAACAAAGCCAATCGCTTAGAGGAATTATTTATTAATCTCACTACGGAAAAAACCATGTCGAGAGCTAGAGAAAATTTTATTGCATTTTCAACGATTGTGCGCAAAGAAGTACACCGTTTCGCGCGTCTGTGGATCCAAACCATTTTACCTTCGGTGGTGACCACAGTGTTATATTTTTTGATTTTTGGTAATTTAATCGGCAGTCGTATTGGTGCATTAGATGGCCATAGTTATAGTACTTTTATTGCGCCCGGCTTGATTATGATGGCAGTTATTACCAATACATATGCCAACGTCAGTGGCTCATTCTTTTTGTCTAAATTCCAGCGCACAATAGAAGAAATTTTAGTCTCACCCATTCCCAATTACCTAATGCTATTAGGCTATTTGGGAGGAGGCATTGCCCGCGGTGTTTGTAACGGAATTATCATCACCGTTGTGTCATTGTTTTTGTGAAATTGCCAATGCCACATTGGTTTACCATGCTATTTGTAATTGTCTTGACTTCCGCATTATTTTCTTTGGCTGGCTTTATTAATGGCATGTTCGCAAAAAGTTTTGATGATATCTCAATTGTGCCTACTTTTATTTTAACGCCTTTGACTTATTTGGGGGTGTGTTTTATTCCATTGCATTATTGCCAGAGTTTTGGCAAAAAGCCTCCTTGTTTAATCCTATCCTCTATATGGTCAATGCTTTTCGTTATAGCATGATTGGGGTCTCTGACATTAATATTCACTATGCTTTGGGCATGATTGTTTTCTTGGTAGTTATTTTGTTCGGATTGAGTTTATATTTGCTCAACAAAGGCGTAGGCATTCGTTCATGAGAGTTGATAAGATTGTTATTTCAGAATTAAAAATTGATACTCTGATTGGAATTTTGCCGCACGAAAGGACGCAGGCGCAAACGATTGCTATCGATCTCGAAATGCAAGTAGATGTTCATAAAGTCGCTTTAAAAGACGATATCCAAGTAGCGGTTGATTATTCACAAGTGGCGCAATATATCACCGACTATGTAATCAGCAATCACTTTAATTTAATCGAGACATTGGCCGAACATTTGGCCGTTGAATTAATTCATCAATTCAATCTAAATTGGCTACAGATTTCTGTCACCAAGTTCGCAGTAATACCCAATGCAAAATCAGTGAAAGTAGTAATTGAAAGACCATAATCCCAAAATGGGGTCAGACCCAAATATTGCAAATATTGGGAAAACTTTTTCAGCTTGTTCACTGCCAAATCCCAATATTTGGGTCTGACCCCATTTTTTCATTTTTTGCATTTTTGGGTTATTGGTGAGAGGTTAAACGAGGGGGTTAGCTGTTTTTAATCATTCGATAACTGACCGCTTCGGCCATATGTTCTATTTCTATGATATCGCTTGTATCTAAGTCTGCGATAGTGCGTGCAACTTTTAAAATGCGGTGATAGCTGCGGGCGGAGAGTTGTTGCTTATTCATGGCTTGTTCTAATAAATGGCGTGCTTCTGATTTCATCTGGCAATGGGATGAGATAGCGCTAGTTGTCAGTGCGGCATTTAACTGTTGTTGACGTTGATGTTGTAAATTATGGGCGGTTAATACTTTAGGGCGAATGTTAGTGCTGGATTCGGTAATAGCAGCGGGTGAATGTAGCATTTCCACCGGTAAAGTAGGCACAGAAATTTGTAAATCAATGCGGTCTAGCAAAGGTCCCGATAAGCGAGCTTGATAACGTTGGATTTGTTCACTGGTGCAACGGCACCGTCCTTCTATATCGCCTGCATAACCGCAAGGGCAAGGATTCATGGATGCCACTAGTTGGAATCTAGCGGGGAACTGTGTCTGATAGGCAGCGCGAGAAATGGTAACGTGGCCTGACTCTAAAGGTTCTCGTAATGCTTCCAAAACCTGACGCTGAAATTCAGGTAATTCGTCTAAAAACAGAATTCCTTGATGTGCCAATGAAATTTCCCCAGGTTTGGNGCGGCCGCCCCCACCTACTAGAGCAACACTAGAAGTTGTATGATGTGGGGCACGAAAAGGGCGTTCACGCCAACGATCAGGTTCTAATGTGTGTCCTGCAACCGAATAAATCGCAGCCACTTCCAGAGCAGCTGTTTCGGCAAGAGGTGGCAAAATACTAGTAAGGCGGTTAGCTAACATCGTTTTTCCAGTACCAGGAGGCCCTAACATTAATAAACTATGGCCGCCTGCAGCAGCAATGGTCAATGCCCGTTTGGCATGGCTTTGGCCGCGAATGTCTGCTAAATCCAAGTTTGGTGATGCGGTATTGATAACNNTGTCGGTTTTGCTGGTGTGGCCAATAACTGCTTTCCTAATAAATGCGCACAAACTTCCAACAAGTGTCCAGCAGGCAGTACACATACATCGCCTGCTAACATCGCTTCAGCTGCATTTTGCGTAGGAAGAATTAAACGTCTGCCTGCCTGATGACTGGCAATGGCCAATGGCAAGGCGCCTGGTACAGAGCGTAATGTTCCGTTNGAGGGCAAGTTCTCCGGCAAATTCGTATTCATCTAACTTATCAGTAGGCAATTGTCCAGTGGCCGCCAAAATGCCTAGAGCAATGGGCAGATCAAATCGGCTGCCTTCTTTGGGCAAATCGGCAGGTGCTAGGTTCACGGTTATCCGTCTAGTTGGAAATTCGAATTGGCTATTTAGCAGTGCGCTGCGGACCCGATCTTTGCTTTCTTTAACAGCCGCTTCAGGCAAGCCAACGATAGAAAATCCAGGCAGTCCATTTGAAATATGTGTTTCGACAATGACGGGAACTGCATGGATGCCGGCAGTGGCACGGCTATGAATGACGGCAAGTGACATGTATGTTACGAAGCGTTATTTGTTTCAATAGCGACCAATTTTTGCTCCAACATATCCAGTTTTTCTCGAGTTCGTTTCAACACACCTACTTGCAGGTCGAATTCTTCACGTGATACCAAATCCAATTTGCTAAAAGTGGTTTGTAGAATTGCGTGAAAATTCTTAGCAAGCTCTTCCTTTATATCGCGCATGCCAGAGGGCATTGCTGCTAAAAGTTGTTGTACTAAATCATCTATTTTTTGTTTGCTAATCATGGCTCATACCTCATGGGTTAATAACGTAGGGTGGATCAAGCGAAGCGGATCCACCAAATCAGATTAACGAAAGGAATGGTGGATCCGCTTCGCTTGATCCACCCCACATTTTTATTAAGGCAGTACCTGCAAAAGTATTATAAAGTATATGGTTAAACAATACCGTTATTAAGGAAGCCGTGCATGGAAAGTATCAAACCGAACGTGAGGGTTGCTTTAGAAGTTTTTTTCGCACATATTCGTTATAGTAACAAGATAACAAGCCTCATTGTCATCATTGGCATGGTCGCTGGTGTAATTGCGCTTAAGCTTACTGGCCATCCTGCGAGTTTTCGTTTACTGTTGGTCTATATCAATCAGTACAAATGGCAGATTGGCTCGACCTTGTTATTAATTCACTTTATTCCTGTTAATGTATATGCGATTATCAAGACGCTGAATAATCGGTATCCTAGGTTTAGGATTGTATTAATTCCTGTTGATGAGAATTCTGATGAAACTGATCACCGCCATCATCAAACCAGCCAAAATGGATGATGTCTACGAAACATTGACTGAAATGGGCATTCAAGGTGTTACCGTTACTGAAGTAAAAGGATTCGGTCGGCAAAAAGGTCACACGGAGCTTTATCGAGGCGCGGAATACGTTTTAGAATTAGTCCCTAAGCTTAAATTGGAGATGGCAGTTAGAGATGAATTAGTGGATATGGTTATCCGCGCGGTGACCCAAGCAGCTCATAGCGGTAAAATTGGTGATGGCAAAATCTTTGTGCAAGACCTCGAAAAAGTCATTAGGGTCCGCACTGGCGAAACCGATATCGATGCTTTGTAAGAAATATCGCACAAAAATTGTAGAAATTGATCACATACACCAGGATAGTACTCTGTTACAGTTAATTCCGGCAGGTAGTTGGTAAGTGTGGTCTTCCCCTCCCTCCTCGGAAATGCATATTACCAACTTCCATGCCACCAAGACTTCCATCTCTGTAGTGAAAATCCCAGAAAAATCGGTTAGTATTGAGCCTTCTATAACTATTTCATCAATAAGGTTATTTGATCATTATGTATGATTACAAATTGTTTACCTCTGAATCCGTTTCTAATGGGCACCCTGATAAAATCGCTGATCAAATTTCCGACGCGGTACTTGATGCAATCCTAACCCAAGATAAGCACGCGCGAGTGGCTTGTGAGACCCTAGTCAAAACAGGGATGGTGTTAGTCGCCGGTGAAATTACTACCTCTGCTTGGGTCGATATTGAACAAATTGCGCGGGGCGTCATTAAAGATATCGGCTATTGTGAGCCAGACTTAGGGTTCGATGCGGACTCTTGTGCCGTATTAAACGCCATTGGCAAACAGTCACCGGACATCGCCATGGGTGTTGACCGACAAAATGANAATGGTGCTGGGGACCAAGGGATGATGTTTGGTTTTGCCACCAATGAGACCGATGTATTAATGCCGGCCCCGATTACATTTGCCCATCGCCTAATGCAGCGACAAGCGCTGTTGCGCAAGCAGAAAGTATTGCCTTGGCTGCGGCCGGATGCGAAAAGCCAAGTCACGGTCCGCTACGAGGCAGGTAAGCCAGTGGGCATTGATTCCGTGATTTTGTCCACCCAACACCATCCCGATATTAGCCAAGAAATGATCCGTGAAGCAGTCATGGAAGAAATCATCAAACCAGTATTGCCAATTCAATGGATTGATCGATCAACACGATTTTATATCAATCCGACAGGCCGTTTTGTCATTGGGGGCCCAAAAGGTGACTGTGGCTTGACTGGCCGTAAAATTATTGTGGACACTTATGGCGGTATGGCACGTCACGGTGGCGGTTGTTTTTCCGGCAAAGATCCTTCCAAGGTAGACCGTTCTGGCGCATATGCTGGCCGATACGTTGCTAAAAATGTGGTTGCTGCTGGCTTAGCCGAGCGCTGTGAGGTCCAAATTGCTTACGCTATTGGGGTTGCAGAACCGACAGCCATCAGTGTTCAGACATTTGGAACAGGCAAAATAAGTGAAGACCAAATTGCAACGTTAATACGTGAGCATTTTGATTTACGGCCTAATGGTATTATCAAAATGTTAGATTTATTGCGCCCCATTTATCAAGCAACGGCAGCTTTTGGGCACTTTGGCCGTGAAGAACCGAATTTTACTTGGGAACGTACTGACAAAGCTGCGTTATTAAAAGAAGCGGCTAAATTAACGGCTTAATAGGCCAAAGCCAATAGTATTAAATCAAGAGGAAATTAAGCTATGACCGCACCATCTGCTGTCCAAACCGCAACCGACTACAAAATTGCCAACATCAAACTAGCTGAATGGGGCAAAAAAGAAATTGCGATTGCTGCTACAGAAATGCCGGGCTTAACCGCCATTGTAAAAGAATATCATGGTCAAAAACCTTTGGCTGGCGCCCGTATTACAGGCTGTCTCCATATGACCTTGGAAACGGCTGTTTTGATTAGAACATTGCGTGAGCTTGGTGCAGAAGTACGTTGGTCGTCCTGCAATATNTTTTCGACGCAAGATCATGCGGCAGCGGCAATGGCGGCAGAGGGCGTGCCCGTATTTGCATGGCGTGGTGAAAGCGAGGCAGAATATTGGTGGTGCATTGAGCAAACCATTTTTGGCCCCAATGGCTGGCGTCCCAATTTGATCTTGGATGACGGCGGCGACTTGACCTTATTATTGCATGAAAAATATCCTGAAGTTTTGGCTGGCATTAAAGGCATTTCTGAAGAAACGACTACCGGTGTAAGGCGTTTATATGACATGTATCGCCAAGACCAATTAAAAGCACCGGCAATCAATGTTAACGATGCTGTTACCAAGTCTAAATTTGATAATCTATATGGTTGCCGCGAATCATTAATTGATGGCATCAAGCGTGCGACCAGCATCATGATCGCTGGCAAAATTGCTGTAGTTTGCGGTTATGGTGAAGTTGGAAAAGGGTCCGCTCAAGCATTACGTGGTCTAGGNGCTACTGTATGGGTCACAGAAATCGATCCTATCTGTGCATTACAAGCAGCAATGGAAGGTTACCGAGTGGTCACCATGGAAGAAGCAGCCTCTCAGGCACACATTTTCGTGACGGCCACAGGCAATTGTCGCGTTATCACCCACGAACATATGCTGCAAATGCGTGATCAAGCATTAGTGTGCAACATTGGCCATTTTGATTCTGAAATTGATATTGCTTCATTACGTCAATATCGTTGGGAAAACATCAAGCCTCAGGTCGATCAAGTCATTTTCCCAGATGGCAAACGTCTGCTAGTGTTGGCGGAAGGCCGTTTGGTCAATTTAGGCTGTGCCCAAGGCCATCCTAGTTTTGTCATGTCCACTTCGTTCACCAATCAAGTCATTGCGCAAATTGAATTGTGGCAAAACGGCGATAAATATCCGGTGGGTGTGCATATATTGCCAAAACATTTGGATGAAAAAGTTGCGCGTTTACATTTGCAAAAACTCGGCGTGCATTTGACTAAGTTAACAACAGAACAGGCTGAATATTTAGGTATTAATGCCAACGGGCCATTTAAGCCAGAACATTATCGTTACTAATATGCATCTACTCACTTCTAAAGTGATATGATAGTTAGGACGTTCAATTTTGAGCTGATAAAATCACACCTTGTCATGCCAGCGAAGGCCCATAGACAGCGGTCGTCATTGCGAGCTGAGGTGTCCCTACGAATTTTTATGCAAGATGGACAAAAGCATTACAACGGGAGCCGGTCATTGCGAGGAGCATAGCGACGAAGCAATCTTCAACTTGCTGGATGGTTTTGTTATTTTCACTCCCCGTACAGATATTATCCATGACATTTTCATCGCTATGGAAAGCCGAAAATGACAACGTATTACGATCATTGTGACACCGCTGCTAANAAAATTGTTGCTCATGTGGGTAAACAAATTATTTTGGGCGTGCCATTAGGCATTGGTAAACCTGTTGGATTGATCAACGCACTCTATCGGATGGCGTTAGCTGATTCGAGTCTCTCTCTCACTATTATGACTGGCCTCACATTGGCCAGGCCGCTATTACATAATTTTTTAGAAAAACGTTTTGTTGAGCCGTTACTTGAGCGCATTCTCAAAAATTATGAAGACCCCTTATACGAGCATGCCCGTGAACGGCAACAATTACCACACAATATCCGTGTCATCGAATTNTTTCTCACGCCAGCAAAATATTTACACAATTCATATGTACAACAAAATTATATTAGCAGCAAATATACCAGCGTAATTCAAGACAGTGTTCCTTATCATGTCAACGTTTACGCTCATCAAGTAGCGCCTGATCGCAATAATCAGCATCAATACAGCTTGAGTTGCAATACCGATTTATTTCACGGCATGGCTGCGCAATTACAAACAGATAGGCAACAAGGTAANAAAGTGGCTTTGGTGGCTGAAGTCAATGCGAATTTGCCTTTTATGCCGAATGAAGCCATTGTCAAGGCCGACGTATTTACTGATGTTATTGATATGAGTCGTTATGCTTCATTATTCGTCATTCCACGTGATGAATTGAGTCCGCAAGACCATTTAATAGGTTTATATACCAGTTGTTTAATTAAAGATGATGGTTGTTTGCAAATTGGTTTAGGGAAATTAAGTAATGCAGTCGCCAATGCATTAATAATGCGCGATCAATATAATGCAGAGTATAAAGATTTATTGCATCAGTTGTCTGCANNGACAAAAATTGCTGAGACCATCCTTGCTGTAGGCGGCCTTGATCCTTTTAAGCAAGGTTTATATTCCTCAACAGAAATGTTTAGTGATGAGTTCATGGCTTTATATAAAGCAGGGATTTTACGTAAACAAGTCTATGACCATATTGGATTGCAACAACTATTAAATGAAAAGAAAATTACACCAAAGATCACGCCAGAGTTTCTCGATATTTTGTTGGCAAACAAGCTTATCAATCCCCATTTGACCCAAGAAGATATCGANTTTTTGCAGAAATTCGGCATTTTTAATAGTAGTGTTCGCTATCAATCAACGCAGTTAATTTTGGCCACTGGTGAAACTATCTCTGCTAATTTAACAGACTTTGCTACCAAACAACGTATTATAGCTGCTTGCTTAGGCGATTATTTAAAGTCGGGAAAAATTATTCACGCCGGATTTTTTATAGGCAGCGAAGAACTTTATCAACAGTTGCGCGATTTGCCAGCCGATGAATTGGCGAAGTTTGCCATGGTACCAATTGCTCGCACTAATACGGTATCTTGGTCAAAGCCATTGTCACAGTTACAACGAAAAGATGCTCGTTTGGTCAATACCACCATGATGGTCACTTTAGGTGGGGAATTAGTATCAGACAGCTTACAAAATTTGCAAGAAGTCAGTGGTGTCGGTGGTCAATTTGATTTTATTAATATGGCACATGAGCTGATTGGCGCTCGCTCAATTATCAATTGTCGTAGTACGCGAATTAACCGGGGAAAGACCACGAGCAATATAATATGGAGCTATCCTAATATTACGGTGCCACGTTATCTGCGTGACATTGTTGTCACAGAATACGGCATCGCAGATTGTCGCAGCAAACTAGATTCCGAAGTAATAAAAGCTTTGTTAAATGTCGCTGACTCACGGTTTCAATCTGCTTTGTTGCTGCAAGCTAANAAACACGGCAAGATTGCTCCTGATTATCAAATTCCAGCAGAATTCCAGCGCAATGAACCCAAAATAATCGAGTCTATTATTGCCGCAATAAGACGCAAAGGATATTGCCAACCTTATCCTTTCGGTAGTGAATTGACAGAGGAAGAGAAAGTTTTGCAAAGAATATTATTGTCTTTAAAGAACACCTCTCGCCTTAAAATCTATATGCTAATCATTAGTGCAATATTTTCATTTGCCAACGCTGATCTATTTAAAAATTATTTGGCACGTATGCAGCTCCAGTCAGCGCGCTCTTTAAAAGAAAAGATTTATAGAAGACTTTTGGTTTACTTGCTGGCAAAAATACATGAGTTTTAGAGGGGTGGATTAATTAGGTATTAACGAAAAATGTCAAATACGGAGAGTTTTAGGTAATCCAAAAAGGCGATGTGTTTAATGCAAAGTTTCGTGTCTTAGCAAATAGCGTGTCAAAACTTTATTGGCAATAAGGGCGCCTTGTTCATCACCGTACTTGATTTTAAAATGAATGACTAGCTCTTTCACCCAATCCAGTATTTTGACTTCAAAAGGATTTTCTTTTTCTGGCTCAATGAGTAATTCAAATAATTGCAGTGGAGCACCGCCATTTTCTTGCTCATGTTTCTCTATGATGTCGGCGGCAGCGGCTAAATCTTCTACTTGCGTCGGCCACTCATTTTGCATATCTTAACTACCTTGCTATCTTTACTGCTTAGACTCATCAAGTCATGATTATAAAGTTGTCGGATTAACAAAAACTTAAGACAAAGAGTCATGGCAATATTAAAGGTCAATATAATTTATGGATGTTTCAACGATTCTAAACCCTCTTAATGACGAGCAGCGTGCTGCTGTGACAGCCGAGCCAGGGAATTTATTGGTACTGGCTGGCGCGGGCAGTGGCAAAACTCGAGTATTGGTCCACCGCATCGCTTGGTTAATTCAAGCACTGGGCGCCTCCCCTTATAGCATTTTGGCAGTGACCTTTACCAACAAAGCGGCAGCAGAGATGCGAGGTCGTTTGGAGCAACTATTACATTTGCCGATGGGCAATATGTGGGTCGGGACTTTTCATAGCCTAGCGCATCGGTTATTACGAAGCCATTGGCAAGCAGCCGGGCTACCACAGCATTTTCAAATTTTGGATGCTGATGACCAGCTACGGTTGGTGAAAAGGATTCATAAGAGTCTAAATTTAGATGAAACCAAATGGCAGCCCCGTCAGTCGCAATGGTTTATTAATAATAANAAAGAAGAAGGCAAACGTCCGGCGCAAATTCAGCCTGATGGACATTATGTAACTGCCACCCTAGTAAAAGTCTACCAAGCTTATGAAGAAGTCTGTCGCACCAGCGGTATGGTCGATTTTTCTGAATTGTTGTTGCGTTGTTATGAAGTATTAAAAAACCGGCCAGATGTGTTGCAACATTATCGGCAGCGGTTTCAACATATTCTAGTCGACGAATTTCAAGACACGAATTCAATTCAATATGCTTGGTTACGATTATTGGCAGGCGATGATAATCACGTCATGATTGTCGGTGATGATGATCAATCGATTTATAGTTGGCGTGGAGCGCAAGTGGAAAATCTGCAGCGTTTTATCAAAGATTTTACTAGCACTCAAACTATTCGCCTAGAACAAAATTATCGCTCGACCGCGACTATATTGACAGCAGCCAACGCCGTTATTGCCAACAATGATAATCGTTTAGGAAAAGATTTGTGGACAGCGGGCAAAACCGGCGAATTGATTTCTCTTTATGCTGCTTTTAACGAAGTCGATGAAGCACGTTTCATTGTTGATCGAATTCGTGAGTGGGTTGCTGCCGGTAATTTACGCCGTGAAACAGCAATCTTGTATCGTTCTAATGCTCAGTCGCGCGTATTAGAAGAAGCATTATTGCAAGCCAATATTCCCTATCGAGTCTATGGTGGACAAAAATTCTTTGAACGCGCTGAGATTAAAGATGCATTGGGTTATCTCCGTTTGATTTCTAATCGTGATGATGATGCCGCTTTTGAGCGTATTATTAATATGCCAGCACGTGGCATTGGCAATACAACATTGGCCACTTTGCGCGATTATGCCAGAGATGCCGGTGTTACTTTGTGGCAAGCAACACAAGAATTATTGGCACAGCCTCAATTAACTGCGCGGGCAGCAACCGCACTGCGTAATTTTGTGGCATTAATTGAGGAACTTGCTGGCGAAATTGCTAGTTCATTGTTGGGAGAATTAATGGAGCATGTGTTGCAACGCTCAGGCCTTTACGATCATTACCGCAATGAGAAATCAGANAAATCCATGTCGCGTGTGGAAAACTTAGAAGAATTAGTCACAGCCGCGCGTGAATTTGCCCCAGAAACAGCCGATGAAACGATGACTCCGTTAGCCGCATTTTTGTCTCATGTGGCTTTGGAAGCGGGTGATAATGAAGTTAATCCCCATGAAGACGGGGTTCAGTTGATGACGTTGCATGCGGCAAAAGGGTTAGAGTTTCGGCTAGTATTTATTGCAGGCATCGAAGAAGGCTTGTTTCCACACCAGATGTCGCTTGAAGAACCCGCACAATTGGAAGAAGAGCGTCGGCTTTGTTATGTTGGCATGACGCGCGCCATGGAAAAATTATATTTGACCTATGCTGAATGCCGGCGTTTACATGGCACAGAGAGTTATCATCGTCCGTCGCGTTTTATCAGTGAAATTCCGCCAGAGTTGCTGCAAGAAGTCCGATTAAATACCAAAGTTTCACGCCCTAGTACGGTGTCTAATGTCGAGACGCGGATGAGCCTTATGGAAGACGAAATAGGTTTTGCCTTAGGACAGCGCGTCAAACATGCCAAATTTGGCGAAGGAGTTGTGGTCAATTATGAGGGCCAAGGAGCAGCGGCGCGGGTGCAAGTGAAATTCCGGTATGAAGGCACGAAATGGTTGGTGATTAGTTATGCTAATTTGCAAAAGATTTAGCTGTAGATAACATGTAGGATGGATCAAACGCAGCGGATCCATCCTAGCTGTTTTATTCATTTATTTGTTAATCTTTACGAAAAAACTGCCAAATACAAACCATGGCCAGTAACACGAAAAANNACAAAGTCCATGTTGGCATCGATAAGCCCAGAAAACGCCATGCAACCGTGGCGCAATCAGTACTGCCTAATAGCATTTGTTTGAAAAGTTCCGATAAGGGCGCTGTTTGTAATAAATATTCAATTCCAGGGGCGCAAATGGCTTGGTCATTGACAGGCTGATGTTCTAACCATACTTGCCGGCCTGCTGCAATCATGCCTAATACCGTAACAATAAAACCAATCGTAGGAAAGATTCTTTGTGAAGCAACATGAGAGGTACCATATTTAGCGGCAATTAATAAAACAATACCTGTCAACAATACAAACCAACGCTGCAATAAACACAGTAAACAAGGTTGCATACCAACAACGATCTGCAAGTAATAAGCGATGCACAACATTAGTGCACAACTAAGTGCGCCTAAATAGTAAGTGGTACGTAGTGAAGGCAATCTCATGATCAGGCCTTAATTCTAGTTTCCAATGAGCATATTACAAAATCATGCTCGTGTATTCCAGGATCATTCTCAAAAACACCAGGCAATTGTATTTTTAGTTTTCAGCGGATTTTTCCTGACAGAATGTTTCCGCAAACTCAGCGCTGCTAAAAGACCAGCGATGAAAACTATGGGCAATAACCAAATCGCAAATTGAAAATCGGCAGCAGTGTAATGGCCAATTTGCCCAATATTGCCCTGGCTGTTAGCATGAAAATCGAGTAACCAACCAAACACAGGATCAANAATAGCGCCGCCGCTCAAACAAGAAAGCGACACAACACTGACCGCTGTTGCGGTCAATAAGCGTGAATTACTTTCGGCGACAGTAGGATAGCTAATGACTTGGGTGCTGGTAAAAAGCCCAANTGCCAAGAACAACAAAAGCAGGCTGGTAAATTGTAAGTTAGGTAAAAACATAATCGCGAAAATAACCACCAATGAAGTAATGGCACCTAATATCATTGGCAAGCGGCGTCGCCCCACGCGGTCTGAAAACCAGCCCATGATGGGAGAGCCCACAATAGTGCCCATAAATAACATCGAGGTAATATAAGAGGCTTGCACACTGGTCAGAGCATGAGTTGATACTAAATATAAATTACCCATAAAGCCGCCTAAAATAAAAATAGGCAGGTTTAATAGTGAAGTATAAATACCACACAACCAATTTTGGCCGCGAGAATAAGTCATCTTCATCGATTGCCAGTAACCGATTTGTTTTAATTGTTGTTGGTTCAAAATATGTTGCTCACGTTGTTGTGCCGGATAGTCGCGCACCAACAAGAAAATCAATACCCAGACGATGATCCCTAAGCCTGCATCAATGATTAAAGCTTGGCGCCAGCCAAATTTGGCCACTAGCAGTGTCAATGGTGTTTGTGCCACCATGCCACCTATCATCGCCATGGTAACTACTAGTCCAGCGACTAATGCCATTCGTTGCGCCGGAAACCAGCGTGAGGCGATGCGAATACAACTTAAAANACAGAAAGCACTGCCAATTCCTGTGAAAAAGCGGCAAATGGCAATAACTAGTACGCTTTGCGCCATAGCGAAAAAGAAGGTGCCTAACACGCATAGTCCTAGTGCAATTAAAATAACGCGACGAGTAGAGATGCGATCAAGAATTGTTCCAGCGGGCAATAAAAATATGACCGTGGCATAAAAATAAATGGCTGCTAGATGCCCTAATTCAGTGGCATTCAATTGAAAAGCTTGCATCAGCGGATTGCTGATAGCATTAAACATATTCATTTGAATGAATTCATAAAAGAAAAACAGTGAGGCAATAAAACAAACAAGCCAAGGCAACCATGGCCGTGTTTGAGTGTTTGCAAAAGAAGTGGTTGTCATAGTATTGTCATTCATCATCATAGGTTACGGGTTCGGCAATAGGTTTCTCGCAGCAAAGAGGCGGCCACGAGGCCCAAAATAAAAGCGACTGGCATGATTGCCATCGCCAGACGATAATCACTGACATTATAAAATGGAATTTCATCGATTATTTTATGGTTCCAATTAAGTCCCATTAACCAGCCAAAAAGTTGCTGGGTGGTCCCGCCTGACATAATAAGCATCGAGGCAATGCCGCTGGCCGTTGCTGTCAATGCAGGCGGATTACTTTCCGCGATCAACGGATAACTGATAATTTGTGCGCTGGNTAAAAAGCCAAGCAGCAAAAACAGCAGCATCGAATAATACAGTGATAACGTAGGCAAATACATGATCAGTAAAATAATCAGTAAAGAGACAATAGCACAGACCAACATAGGCAACTTACGCAATCCAATTCGATCCGACAACCATCCCAAAATAGGTGAACCGATAATAGTGCCCACAAAAATCATGCTAGTAACATAAGAAGCTTGGATTCGGTCTAGACTATGCACTTGTACCAAATACAAGCTGCCCCAAATACCGCCTAACAGAAAAATCGGCAGATTGAGAAAACTGGTGTAGAAGCCTCCTAGCCAGTTTTGAGAGTTTTTAANTGTTAAACGCAAACTGGTCCAAAAACCCAATTGTTCCAAATGGGCTTGTTGATTGGCATGTTGCAACTCAAACCCCGGAGGATGGTCACGCACGATCAGAGCAACTAACACCGTAAAGAAGATTCCCACAATGCCATCGAGCAACAAAGTGTGTCGCCAGCCGATATTGTCGGTGAGCCAAGTAAACGGTGTTTGTGCAATCACCCCACCCGTCATGGCCATTGTCACAATCAAACCAATGACCAATGCCATTCGTTTTGGCGGAAACCATCGTGATGCTAGTCGCACAGAACTCAATAGACAAAAAGTCCCGCTGACTCCTGTCAGAAAACGACATACTTGTGTGACCCAAAATGAATGGGTCATGGAAAATACCAAGGTGCTGCTTGTCATCAATATCATGGCGGCCAAAATAATTTTCCGGGTTGAAAACCGGTCCAATAAAATCCCGGCTGGATATAACAAAATAATATTGGCATAAAAATAAAATGAAGACAGTTGGCCGAGTTGTAAGGCGTTAATATGAAATTCTTTGATCAAGGCGGCATTTAAGGCATTGAACATATTAAGTTGAATAAAATCATAAAAGANAAACAACGCACCAGTGAAGACTACCAGCCATGGCATATATGCCTTGATGGGAGGTGCTATGGGCCCTTTTATTAATGGATCGGTCATGGGTAGAGAAAGCCTTCTGTAGAAAATGAATGGCTGGATTATACGTGAAGCGCTCTCTCAGCAAAAGTGTAAGCCGAAAGAGGAGCTTATCCAGGAAAAAACGCAGTCATCCCACCATCGATCACCAAGTCAACGCCTGTGATATAACCGGCTTGAGGCGATGCCAAAAATACAGCCGCTGCGGCAATTTCCTCTGGTTGCGCAAACCTCCCCATGGGAATATTTTTACTGACTTGCTCAACATAATGAGGGTCTGCACTGATGGCAGCATCAAAAATCGGAGTTTTGGTATATCCGGGCGATATCGCGTTGACACGGATGCCTTTTGCCAATAAATCAGCGGCAAAGTTGCGGGCCATCATGCTCACGGCTGCTTTAGTAGCGGAATAAACGCTGTGTGCATGCCAACCAAAATGACAGGCCATGGAGGAAATTAAAATAACTGAGGCAGCTGCATTAAAATGAGGCACGGCACGTTGGACAGTAAAATACGCCCCTTTGAAATTAGTATTTACCATCTCGTCAAAAAATGCTTCATCCACATCGGCAACATGGCGTAATGCAGCCACGCCTGCATTGACAATTAATACATCAATCTTGCCGAATGCGGCCAATGTTTCATGATAAAGCCGGTCAAGGTCAGCGATCTTACAAACATCGCCTTGCACTGCTAGCGCGTTGTTGAGTGATTTCTGCGTAATATCCAGTTTCTTTTNGTCCCTGCCAAATAAAACAACGCGCCCACCTTCTTGATCAAATTTTTCCGCCATGGCTTTGCCCATGCCACTGTTTCCGCCGGTGATGACAATGACTTTTTGATTAAACGTAGACATATATTAACCTCCTTCAATCGTTGTTGCGAAGAAACACATCCAGCTTGTTTCGTGCGATTCCATAATAATGAGCCCCCTTCATTTGATCAATCCTCTGTATATGACATATAAACCGTTCACCCTGAGCTGAGGTATCTCCACGAATTTTGATGCAAGCAGTTGAATTAATTGCTTACTAGCCCTTCTGTCATCCCGCGGTCTTAGCCGCGGGATGACGGGATTTATTTTTACATCGGTAGCGAAATACTTAATCTTGACAGCTATAACACTTCTAGTTTTTACGCCATTGCTTTCGAACCTGCTGATTTGTTTTACATAAAAGTTCATCAGAATACTTCGGCTCAGGATGAACGGTTTATCTTTTATCAAGCTTAAGAAAGCTTTAAGTTATTTTATTTAAAATATAGACTTAAATTAAATAAACGCTGGATTGGTGATGTAGCATGGCGACCACGAAAAATAAGCTCATTAAAGCTTTGGCCGATTTTGTCACGGTTTTTTATCGAATACATCCTGATCATAAGGAATTCAGTCAGGTTATTAAAGATCTATTGTTTTTGCTTAACACAGGCCCTATAAAAACCCTTTTTTGTAACAGAACTTCATGAAAAATTAAAAAAATTTGAAGAATTTACCAAGCCCGATAACGAAAAATTTCTTTCTATGGTCTTAAGACAGTCAGGACTGCGTCAGGAGCTAAACTCATATTTTTCCATATTCGCCTCTACTTTTGACGATTATAGCAATGAAGAAATCGTTGTAACTTGTCAAGACATCATAATCGATGTTATTGCGACGGTCATCAAATTTTTCCATCATTGATAGAATCAGGTTTTTACCAAAGATATATTTCTGGTGGATTTAGGCCTGGTTATGATATAGGAGAAGAATCCAAAATATTCGATGGGCTTTTGATAAAGATTTACTATCTCAATAAGAATTTGATTGGAATCCTAGATGAAAATTTCGCCGCATCTGACGATAATAATTTGATTAAAGTAAAGGAAATAATAAATTTTGTAAAGTGTGAACTAGAAGATGCAACTGCTCATCATTTAAACTTAAGCTATTTCATAAAGCACTTTAATCAAGTTGATCAATTAAGTTTAAGATATCTCACAGAACACTTTAAACAAGCTCGTCAATCATTTCAAGCTATCATACCATTATATTGTGCATTATCTGAGGTGACACTGGTAGTGTTAGCTTGTGCGCTTGCAATGGAAAAAATGCCAGAAAATAGCGCACAATTCCTTGCGGTTCTCAGCGAAAGATTAACAGAAATTGTACCTATGCCTCTGCCGCCACCTCAACCAGAAAAATTAATTTTAAAGATTGATGAAATAGAGATTCAATCTTTTGATGATTTATATGCGCAGCGTAACAAAATAAGTAATTCATTTTGGGCACCCAAGAATCTTCCTATTATTGCCAACTTATTTTCCAGTATTGACGAATTTCTTAAATTTACACCTACGCATCGTTTAGTAAAATTGATTAAGAGCCAACCTAAAACATTGGTGAAGTTATTCACCCGTTGTGATGACATCATTAATTTTCATCAAAAGATGTGGACAGCCCTTGAAGAAACAGATTCAGTTCATCCAGATGATATTTGGGAAATAGGTAAGTTCTTGATGGAACAAGCGCCCCTAGTTTTTCAGTCAGATACTGAGTTAACCAGTGCAATTCTATATAGCCTTAAATTTGGCTCTAGTTGCCAAAGCAATTTTATTAAAGCGCACTTAGATCAGATCGTAGCTTATTTCAATGAGCGTGATAAATTCATCGGGCTTATTAAATTAAACATAAATGGTGAATTGGCATGTAAGCTTATTGAGCGATTGTCGGCAGTGAGAGCCGAATTGTTAAGCTTGCCTGAAACCATACTCGATTTAATACAATACTCAGAACAGCTTTCTTTGTTGCTTCTCAGAGATTTAGATGCTGCTGCCATTTTTGATTCTACAGAGAAAGTATTATACGCTTTTGAAAACAGCAAGGAAATTCCATTGTTTTTATGTCAAACTTATCCTGGTGATATTATTTCCAGGATTACCTCTTTGAGATTTTCTTAAAAATGGTCCATGCTAGAAGTGAAGCCGTTCAATCACTCATTGAAGTTAATCCTCAGTTTTTGCAAAATTTTTCACTTCACCAGTTGATGCAGTTAAAGTTTTGAACATGACTGTGCAAACCAAATACATCACCCATTTTTAAGTGAAGCGATACCAGATATGAGCAGACGCTTGGCCGCTGCTTTGGCTTTTTCAAAGCATTATTTTAGGGCGGACCTTGTCGGTTCTATATTTAAATCTGCGATTAAATTAAATGATATAGAATTGGCAGATTGTATTATAGAAACATCGCTTGCTCTCGAAAATCATGAGGCTTTGAGAATACTGCAAAGAATTTTAATGAATGTTGATAACAAGATTAAAAAACATTTGCAGAAAAGTTTAAGGCCCAGCTTAAAATGGTCAATGATTACAGCGACCCATTTAACTATGCTACATTGAAGGATTTATTGCATGCAGTCAGTATAGTGCCATCATTAAAAGTATTGGCCGCCAAAAACAGCTTCTCAACCCAATTTCAGTGAAAATAAAAGCGGTATGTTTTTTCATAGTGTGCTCAATGTTGAAGTTGCGATTCCTGACGATATTCAACAACTGCTTCCAGAAGTTAAGCAAGACGAAAATGATGTGGTCAATGAGAATAACTCAGCAAAATCTAAGGCCTGCGACGATGACGGAGAAGAGTTAGCTCAAAAACTTATGGGCCTCTTAA
This sequence comes from Coxiellaceae bacterium, assembly GCA_013414725.1. Classification (GTDB taxonomy): domain Bacteria; phylum Pseudomonadota; class Gammaproteobacteria. The sequence goes on from CP058706.1 coordinate 736,307, forward strand.
GTTATAGTAGATAGTTCCTTTCAGGCCTGAGTGGTCATGCGTGAGAGTTTTTAATGAGATCGGCATGTCGCGGAAATAAGGCGAGCAATTCTTCGCGGTTGGCTAAATGAAAATCAGTGTATTCAAAGCCTGGCGATACAGTACACCCCACCAGTGTATATGAGCCAGGATCAACAGGCATGGCTGCAAAAAATGNACCGCTTTTAATCGCAACTTGGAATGAAGCATTTGCGTGCATAATTGGATCGCCTAAGACATGGGTCGTTAAACGTTGCTCAGGATCAAGCACATAAATTGTTATGGGACAGCCCTTATAATAATGCCAAATTTCATCTGATTTTAAGCGGTGCCAGGCAGAAANATCTCGGCCTTTTAAGAGATAATAAATGGCAGTTCCCGCTGCGGTNNCTTCGTTATTATAACGGCTATTATCCAACGGTTTTACTTTGTCCGTCGATTTAAACACTTCAGCAAAATAACCACCTTCAGGATGCGGCATTAACTTTAATAATTTTATCAGTGCATCAGCCTCATGATTGGTGCTTGGGTTTTGCTTTTTTGCGGGAGATGTTTAAAAATCAATGCATCAAGAATTTTGTGCAACACCTGAGAGGCCGCTTTGGCGCTGCCCTTGACATCAGAAGCATGAATATTGTCATCTGAGCCATCGTGATTTAATACGTTACTAATGCCTCTTATAGCCAAGGCCTTGGCGCCAAGAAGCCATGCAGTTTGATAAAAAGCAGAGGTTTCCATATCAATAGCAAAGGGCTTATGGATTTTTATGTTGTCAAACAGATATTGCGGAGCGGGAAATGTGTTCGTTGTTACCACAGTGCCTTGATAAGTAGTCATGCCCTGCAATTGAATGGCAGTTGCTATTTCAAGTAATTCCGCATCAGCTTTATAAAAAGGCAAGATGGGTTGGTTAATCAATGGATGGGTGAGACAGCTTTCAAACGGTGTATTTTTAAGCGCAGCAAAAGTAGGTTGGATTTCGGCTTCAAATGAATCCTCGGCAATAATAACATCGCAGACATTTAAACTCGGATCAATTCCACCGGCTGTTCCTACATAAAACATAAAATCAGGATGCAATTGTTGATAAGCCAGCGTAATAGTATTGGCAGCAAATACAGTCCCAATCCCAGTCGGTATCAGTGCAATTTTTCTGTCATGATATTCATAAATAAGCAACGGAATATTATCAANTATAAATTTTTCAGGTTCTTTAGCGGAAAACAATTCCATAAAATATTCCAGTTCTTCATGGAACCCTGAAAAAATAGCAATATCAACTTTGGGGTAAATTTTATTATGAGCGTCGTTTGCTGCAATAAACATGGGATTTCCTTATGCTGAAGAATCTATTTGTCTGCTGAAACGGGTCTTTCTGAAGCAGTCACCCCTAGTTTGTGATGCTTGCGGCATACGGAGACATATCGCTCATTGCCGCCAATTTCTACTTTGGCACCACTGCGGATTGGTTTGCCTTCGGCATCGATGCGCAGAGTCATGGTCGCCTTTTTGCCGCAATGACAGATGGTTTTGATTTCAATAATTAAATCGGCCCAAGCCATTAAATAAAGGCTGCCCTCAAACGGTTCGGTCTGAAAGTCCGTACGTAAAGCATAGGCCAACACGGGAACATCGAGAAAATCAGTAATATCGCATAACTGCTTTACTTGTGCTTTGGTCAGAAAGTGCGCCTCATCAACCAGTACACAGCGAATGTTAGGATTGGTGGTAATCGCTTTTTCGGCATTGGTGTAGATATTGAAATCAGAATCGACGGTAATGGCAGGCGCTTGCAGTCCAAGCCGGGAAGCGATTTTGCCTTTACCAAAACGGGTATCAAGTGAGGAAGTGTATAATAAAGTGTCCATTCCTCGTTCTTGATAATTATAGCTGGATTGAAGTAATACCGTACTTTTGCCTGCATTCATCGCAGAATAATAAAAATGCAACTTAGCCAAACTCAACACCTCGCTTATTTGAAGACTATTTTATCATTCGCTGAGAATCAAAACCACCTCCTGACATTGTGTCGAGTAGATCAAGCTTGTGCCATTGTGGAGCCCATCCAGCCTGTTATAATTATGCTTTAGTGACAGCAGGAGTATTTCTATGGATTGGTTTGTTGAGTTGGAGATGGTCTCTCAAGTATTGGCAGCATTTGTGCTGGGAGCTTTTATTGGGTGGGAACGGGAACATCGTGGGATGCAAGCAGGCATTCGTACTTATGGTGCAATAGCCATTGGGGCCTGCGTATTTGGCTTGATATCAATCCATGGCCCATTGCTTCCAGGGCATACGTCAGAGACATTTGACATCACCCGGATTGCCTCTAATATTGTGGTCGGGGTCGGCTTCTTGGGGGCGGGCGTCATTTTTCGTCAAGGTGACCATGTGGGTGGTCTGACGACTGCAGCGACATTGTGGAGCATGGCGGCAGTAGGCTTGGCTGTGGCATTTAAAATGTATGTGATTGCTGTGCTTACCACCGCTATTATGTTTTTAATGTTATATTTGCCTAAAATGAGTTGGTGGAAATATATTTCAGGCAAAAAGACCACACGTACTAATTTGCCAGAATGATGGATGGGCCAATGAATAAAAGCATAACGGTCGTAATTTTTGCTGCGGTTGCAATCACCACGTTTGCTGAGGATCAGCCAGCAGCGGCTACATCACCAGCAACCTCTTCAGGTTCTTTCACTCAAAGTGTTGATTATTGTCCAGCTGTTGAGAAATTGAAAAAGAAGGCCTTTACTGGCAGGCAGAAGGTGGCTGGGTCAGTTATAGCGAATCTTTTGATACTCAATTAAGTACTTTTGCGGGCGCACAATGGCAGGGTGTGAATGTAGGTAAAATTATTTGTTTGTATATGGGCAATAGTAAAATGGGTTTCCCTGTAGCCTTAGAACAAAAAGTGCCGCAATTAGTCCCCGTACCGGCAGGGGCCAATTGGAGCAAAGATTTGGGTGGCTATAGGCAATGTAATTCCCAGAAAGTGACCGATTGTGAATTTGTCGTTTATAAAAACGTACGCCAGCCAATATTTATGAAGAACTTGAGTTCTTTAAAGGTAAAAAAGGCATTGAAGAAAACGATCAACTATTACCGCCACGCTATTAAAACATCTATAACTGCAACGAGGAAAAAAACAATAATATGTTAACGTTTCTACCCGCACCTCTGGTTGGTGTCATCGCTGCCATTTTGTATTTGCTGAATTTAATTATCATTCCAGCCATTGTGATTATTTTGGCATTTGTCCACGTCATTACGCCAATCAAACCTTGGCGCAAGGTGTTAAATACTATTTTGCATGAAACGATTCCAAATACTTGGGTCAAATGTATTAATGGCATTATTTGGTTGACCACTAAAACCCAATTCGACATTCAAGGCCGAGGTGATTTGTCACCCCAAGGCTGGTANTTTTTAATTAGTAATCATCGTTCTTGGCTGGACATTATTATATTAGAATCTGTATTTGGGCAACGAGTGCCCATGTTAAAGTTNTTTATGAAAAAATCATTGCAATGGAAATTGCCGATCGCAGGCGTTGCCTGCAAAATTATGGGTTTTCCATTCATGGAGCGTTATAGCAAAGAATATTTAAAAAAACATCCCGAGAAAAAAGGTAAAGATTTAGAAGAGACGCGCAAAGCTTGCGAAAAATTTAAAAACCAACCTATCACCGTTATTAGTTTTATTGAGGGCACGCGTTTTACTCCAGAAAAAACANNACGGCAAGCGTCGCCTTATCGTCATTTGTTAAAACCAAAAGCGGGTGGTTTTGCCTTTGTGTTAGCGGCGATGGATGGTTTTCTCAACGAGCTTATTAATGTGACACTGGTCTATCCTGATCCAAAAACCAATTTGTGGCGTTTTATGTGCGGTAAAGTCCCAAAAATTAGTGTGCGTTATGAAGTCATACCAATTCCAGCAGAAGTTCGCGGTAATTACTATGAAAATTCCGCTTTTCGAGTGCAATTTCAGGCTTGGCTTAATCGCGTATGGCAAGACAAAGATCAACAAATTGATAATTTACTAGCAGCGACTCAACATGAAAACAACGATCATCCGCATAGTCACTCGTAAAAGCCCATTAGCGTTGTGGCAAGCAAATTACGTTAAGCACGCCTTGGAAAAAGCGCATCCTCATTTGCAAGTGGAAGTGATGGGCATTTTGACGATGGCTGACCGCCTGTGGGCAATGCCGTTGACGCGAATTGGTGGCAAAGGCTTATTCGTAAAAGAATTAGAACAAGCAATTTTAGAGCACCGTGCTGATATTGCTGTGCATTCACTAAAAGATATGCCAGTTGAATTTCCTGGTGGCCTCATACTAGGTGCAATTTGTAAGCGCGAAGACCCGCGTGATGTATTGATAGCCAAACAAGTTTCTCAGTTACAAGATTTACCAGACAATGCGATATTAGGCACGTCTAGTTTACGCCGGCAAGCGCAACTTGCAGCATTGCGACCAGATTTAAATATAGTGCCGTTGCGTGGCAATGTTGGTACACGGTTAGAAAAACTGCAGCGTGGTGAAATGTCTGCCATCGTTTTGGCAGCGGCAGGCATACAACGTTTAGGGCTTGCTAATGAGATTAGCAGTTATTTTGCTACGGATGTGATCATTCCAGCGATTGGACAAGGTGCTGTAGGAATTGAATGTCGTGAAGATGATGATGTGGCGCGTGAACTTATCGCGAGGTTAGATGATGCGGCGACCCGTTATTGTGTTACTGCAGAACGCGCCGTGAATGCGCGATTAGGTGGCAATTGCAAAGTCCCCATTGCTGCGTATGCACAGCTTGCCGATGGTGAAATTCATTTACAAGCCATGGTTGGTAAACCCAACGGCAGTCAAATTTTAAAAACTTATCGCAGTGATATTATTGCTAATGCAACTACATTAGGGATTCAAGTAGCGGAAGCTTTATTGGCGCAAGGGGCTGCTGATATTTTGCGTGAATTTACAGAGCAGAATGATAATGCTGAGTAAACGTTTTTTGCGCGTGATGCGGCAGAAGTAGCGCAAGCTTTGCTGGGAAAAATCATTAAAGTAAAGCACGGTAAATTATGGCTGACGGTCAAAATCATTGAAACTGAAGCTTACTATTTGCATGAAAAAGGCAGCCATGCGTCGTTAGGTTATACGGCCAAACGGCGGGGATTATTTATGCCGCCTGGGACAATTTATATGTATTATTCGCGCGGCCATGATTCATTGAATGTGAGTTGTGCTGGTGCCGGCAATGCGGTGTTGATTAAATCAGGTGTTCCTTTTATCGTGACGTACACACCAACGACTATGTTGCAAACCATGCAACGTTTAAATCCTAGTAAAAACCCTGATTTTCCGCGCAACCCGATGCGCTTGTGCTCAGGCCAGACATTGTTATGTAAATCATTAGGTTTGCGTGTCAAAGATTGGGACCAACAGCAATTTGATCCAGATCGGTTTTATTTTGAAGATGAGCATTATCGTCCTAANAAGATAATTCAAACAACTCGTTTGGGCATTCCTTTGGGCCGTGATGAACATCTGTGGTTGCGTTTTATTGATTACGATTATGTTAAGTATTGCACCAGCAATCCGTTAACCAAGCGGGATGCTGTTGAAGGAAAAACTTATCGATTTGTATATACCCATCACACCTCAAAATGCGAAGTGTAAGGCCCATCTTACGGCGAATTTGCCGCGTTCTCCAATCGCAAAACACTCAAAATAGAGTTACTATTCTTCGTGTTTTGCTCAATCAGAATGCGACAACTGCTTGCAATCTGAACCTTACACTTCGCATTTTGAGGTGTGATGGAGTATAGCTTATATAAATGTAGGGTGGATCAAGCGCAGCGGATCCACCAAATTTTGTAAAGAAAGTTTCATTAAATGAATGCGGCACAGATGTTTCACCGAGGGTGCCGCAGCGACAGGACCCCGAGGCTTTTATACTTCATCGCATTCATTTAATGAAACAATCGCCAATTGGAGCGGTCGGCCCGTTGCACTTGATCCATGCTACATTTTTAAATTACTAATTTCGCTAACTTAAGTGTTAAAAAGGACTTTACAAATGAACCAGCCAACTAATTTGCAGGGTTTAAATGTATTAATCACTCGCCCAGAGCAACAAGCGACCAGCCTAGCACAAGCTATTGTTGCCGTAGGAGGTACGCCAATTATTTTTCCAACGGTGGTCATAACACCNCGTTGAGCAAAAGCAATTAAAGAAGTCAGGCAACAATGGCCAAGCTGTGACATCATTATNTTTTTAAGTGCTAATGCTGTTCAAATTAGCTTGCCACATTGGCCGCCGCTATCGTCTCGCCAAATAGTTTTGGCGATTGGNCCCACAACTGCCAAGGCTTTACAACAAGCAGGAATTAAACAGGTGGTTTGCCCCACTGATGATCACAGTAGCGAAGGGCTTTTATCACTGCCCGTCTTAGAAAGTGTTATTAATAAACGCATTATGATTGTGACGGGTGCGGCGGGCCGTTCGCTATTACCAGATACGCTGAGGTCGCAAGGTGCTGAAGTGATAATGGCAGTTGTCTATGAACGTAGTCGGCCAAGCATAGATATGTTAACTTATATAGAAAGATGGCGCCGAGAAGGGCTCGGCATGATTGTTTGTACAAGTCGTGACAATCTGTTGCATCTTTATGCCATGACACCGGCAGAATGCCAAAAATGGATCAGAACCGTGCCAATAGTGGTAATCAGTGCACGATTACAGCATTTGGCGGCACAGTTAGGGTTTCGACAGATATTGTTGGCAAAAGGAGCGAGTGATGCTGCCATACTCGCCGAGTTAAAAGCGTGGTATGCTAAACACAGGCAAAAGCGATAAGGACAATCTTATGACGCAACCAGCGACCCAGGCTCCAACTTCCCCCGCCGTAGAGGCGGTGGTTTTGCAATCTTAGGGTGGGTGCTCGTTATTATTTTATTGGCCGCTTTGGGCGTTGTTGGGTGGTTCGGCTGGCAATTCTATCAACAGCAGCAACAGCTCCGCGCCAATTTTTCACAACAACAGGCTCTCGTGACAGCTCAGCAACAACAATTGGCTAAGCTCAATACCGATCTGCAACAAGTCATCCAGCAACAGCAACACCGTGTCCAAGATTGGAGTTTGGGCGAAGCTGAATATTTGGTGCGCCTGGCCAGCCTTGCTTTAGTGTTCCAAGGTGATATAAAAAATGCCCTGACACTGCTTAGTATGGCCGACCAACAGTTGGCCAGCATCAATGATCCAACGTTAACACCAGTCAGACAAGCATTGGCAAAAACATGACTGAATTACGTGCTTTGCCGCCAGTGGATGTAGTCAGTTTATTAGCACAATTAAATGCGCTCAGCCAACAAATTACCCAGTTGACCGTGACTAATACAGAGATGCAGAAAACAGGAAGCGACCACGCTCCGGTGACTCCAAGCAACACAGCCGAACAATCTGCTTCAGTTTGGCACCGTGCTTGGAACAATGTGGGTCATGCATTTAAACAAATGGTAGTAGTGCGTCATGTTGACCAGCCAGCACAGCCGCTAATTTCCCCAGAGCAACAAGCATTTTTAATCGAGAATATTCAACTTAAATTAGCGCAAGCCGAATGGGCAGCACTGCATCGTGATGTCGGTGTGTATCAGGCCAGCTTGCATCAAGCGCAAACATGGGTGCAACAATATTTTGCGAATAATGCCGCCACACAAAGCGTTATTGCTACATTAAATAATTTATTACAAGTTAATATTAAGCCAGACCTGCCTTCGTTAGATGACACTATTCGTGCCATTCAGGCCGCTTTAGTAAAAACTATCAATAATCAACCTACCACTACTAGTAGCCATTAGGTGCCAACAATTTTATGCGAAAATTAATTTTCTATTTTTTAATTTTATTAGCATCGGTTTGGCTAGGGCTAGCCATTCATAAAGACCCAGGTTATGTGTTAGTGGCTTATCAACATTGGAGCATGGAAACCACCTTATGGTTTGCTGTGTTGGCCATGTTAGTTTTGTTTATTGTGATGAGCATTTTGTTCCGTTTAATTAAAGGCACTTCATCATTACCATTGCGATTGCGGCTTTGGGCAAAACATCGACAAGCAAGCAAGGCAAGTCGCTTGACTGATCGTGGTTTGTGTCAATTTGCTGAAGGTGATTGGCAAACGGCAGAACGCAATTTAATTCGTGGCGCTAAACACACAGAAACACCATTGATCAATTATCTCGCCGCTGCGAGTGCAGCACAGCTTCAAGGCGAGTTTGAAAAACGTGATAGTTACCTAAGCAAAGCACATCAAAGTAATCCAAGGGCTGAAATTGCCATTGGACTGACCCAAGCCCAATTGCAATTAGCCGCTAAACAATGGGAGTTAGCATTGGCAACATTGCGGCATTTGCAACAACTCGCGCCACGTCATGGCCATGTTCTATTGTTGCTGAAGCGAGTTTATGTGGAGCTTCGTGATTGGCAAAGTTTGCAGCCATTATTACCAGAGTTAAATAAACGTAAACTGTTAAAACCAAAAGAATATGAGCAATTGGAACAACAAGTTTATGCAGCATTATTAGAAGCAGCTATTAAATCAGGCATCTCAGACCAAGTAAATAAAGTATGGGACAGCATGCCATCCAACGTACATTTGCAACCAGATATACTCATCTTGTATACCAATTATCTGGTAAAAGATTTACAAGCTACCAAGGCCGAAGCTTTATTGCGTGATGCGATTAAAAAGAATTGGCAACCAAGCCTTGTTAATCAATATGGATTAATTCCAGCGGACACAGCAAAACAACTGGGCCAAGCTGAAGGCTGGCTTAAAACTCATATGAATGATCCAGATTTGTTGCTGTGTTTAGGGCGTCTTTGTATACGCGAAAAACTTTGGGGAAAGGCGCGTGATTATTTGCAAACTAGCATCACACTAGAGCCGCGAGCCGCAACTTATTCAGAATTAGGGCAATTATTAGAGCAATTGCATGAACCAGAAGCTGCCTTACAATCTTACCGCAGTGGATTGACTGTCCTTAGAAAATAACAAAACATTGCATAACATTTTCGCATTTGTTAGGATCACCCCGCTTAATAAAATTCTATTTTCTTATTCAAGGAGGATTTGAAAATTTTAATATGTCCTTAAGGTGAGTGGTAAAATGCACAGCTCAACAACTTCAGTTTCAGCAAATCACACTAACAATAACAATAATAATACTCCCGAACCTTTGATACTCAGCATTCATGAATATTTGCGTCGTGAATTTTATCAGCCGCAAAAGATATATGGCATGCCATTTCCGGCAGAGATATTATTTTCATTGGCAAAAGAAGATTTGATAAAAAATGACAATGGCTCCTCTAAATTGTTAGATAAAGATTTTTTGTTGCAAAAGAGGTGTTGCACGATAAGGAATTAAATGCAACTCAGTTTGTTGATCGCTTAAAAACTTCATTTTATTCTGTTCGCCATCGAAAGCATTATGGCGACTTTGGCTTTGAACAAAAAGAAAGATATATTGCTGAGTTCGAAACCGAATTATTGAAGCAAGGTGCCAAGAAATTAGCTTGTGATTTTATTCAGGCTTACAGTAGTAAAATAAGTTTCCTCTATCTAGGGGCTTCGGTCATTTCTTTTGCAATTTTAAAGCCCATTTGTAACATAGAGTTGTTAGATAAAAACGTCACTGTTTTTTACGATGTGCTACAAAATGGAAATGTACGGTTGCAAGTTTGTGTTGCCATTAAAAAAATCACTGAGGCCAACAATGCTGAAGATGTCTATCCAATGCCCTATAATGGTGAGCCTCATTTATATGTTATCAATGAATATCATATTGTTGCCGATGAAGAAAAGGTTTCTTTGCATTTGCAACGATGTTTGACCCTGCTGAATCAACGTGTGCACCCTATGTTACGTGAGAGAATTAATCGGCTCTATTCTTTACGCAAGGGAGCGTCGGATCAAGAAAGATGGTTGCAGCAAGGTTGTGAAATGATGGTTAATCATTTAAACAAAAATGCTGTATTGAAACAATGGTTTTTAGATTATTATCTTGCCTTACCGCAACGTTTTCAAAATTTTTCTTGGAAAAGATCTCTAGCGATCCGAGTCGTACATCCGATTTGAACGACTTAGCCCAAAAAGTTCCGAACTAAATAGAAAACAAGAGGATGTTTCACAGTCGACAGAAACTGAGTTGTTAGATTTTTGGGATTAAACTCTGCACTTGCTCTACGCATCCAAATTGATTTTGGCCAATCAATAATGCCTAATCAAGATTTACAAAGAAGGATAATACAGGCCCTTGCTATGGGCCATTTTGAAAAACTTGAATTGATTAATTGTATCGCGCTTAATGATGAAAACTTGATTCGTTTGTTAAAAAATAGTCCTGACATTAAAGAGCTTCGCTTAATTAATTGCGATAATCTAGGCGAGGAAGCTATTCGTTATATCGCAGAAAAATGCAAAGAACTCAAGGAATTGCATTTCCAAAGCTCCAAATTAAAAAAGCTAACCGGACATGCGCCCTTTTTGAAGAGCGCACCATTAACATTTGATCAGCTAGAAGTATTGGATGTTTCGGGTTGCGGTAGTTTGACGAAAGCTGACCTTGTTGCCCCTAATTTAAAACATTTTAGAGCTCGCAATTGTCCATTGAAAATGTTGCGTATCAGCAATACGCCGGCTTTGCCTGGAGAGTGTCGATTAGAGAGGCTTGATATTTCTGGGGCAGAATTGAAAGATTTGACATTGATTTCCCAAGTGTTGGAAACACTGATTATGGAAGATTGTTCTGTATTGGCGAGCTTTAAAATTGCTGGGCAGCCAACATGTCCTAGTTTGAGGTTTGTTAATATAACTAATTCGCCTTTTTTATTGCAGGAGTTTGGGCATAAAGAGGCGACAAAGAAATATCCAAAAATACGCGAATTGATAGTCGCTAAAGAAAGTTTTTCGGTGATTAAAGAGAATTGGCACGGTCCCGATGAAGTTACGTTTTGTACTCAGCTAACAAAAGACCAAGGCATCAAGGTCAGTTTCGATCTTGCGTTTTTATATGGGATGTTACCGAGAATTCGAAAGAAAGATTTTATTGTTAGCGTCATGAAAAAAGGGTTGGAGTATGATGCTAAATTTATTTTGGACTTTATTTTTCTTTGCGTGATGAAAGTGATTTAGTTGACAAAAAACTATTTATGTTTTTTTCCAATTTGGCTGTTGCCTTAAGAATGGTTGCGTTGACCAATAATTACGCCCCGTCATTGGAGCAAGATTCATTGCGATTAATATTGCAGCCTTATAAATTTCCCAATGCCTACAATGCTCCTTTATTTAGTGAAGAGTTGAATATGGTAGAGCGGGCATTTAAAGCTGGATTGAACCAGCTTTTATGGAGCTTTGCCATCGAATTAGTGAGCATATTGCGAATGACTCATCAACAAAAGACCAATTCCTGCCTTCATTTGGTGAAGCATTGGCTAATTGTATAGAGCATGCCCAATTGTTAGACGATCATTTTTTGGTTTTGGGGCTCAAAAAATATGTTGAAATCTCGCAAAAAATGGCCAGAAAAAGCCACTGGTGGCGATAAAAAATATAAGGACGCCGCTTTTAATGAAAAAAATAAATTGGCGTATACGGAATTGCTCATTACTTACGAACAATTTTTTGATGTTGATGCGGTGATGGAGTCTGTTAGAACCGCCAAGGACCGTTCTTTTATAGTGATTATTTGGGGCATGTGCTTAGTCAAAGGATGATGGCTGCTAAAGTGGATGTCAAGTCGGGTTTTCGTCAGAAGATAAAAAAAGTTTAAAGAGTTAATTGATTTAGGAGCAAATGTTAATTTTGCTAATGAAAGCTGGTCACCATTTGCCATGGCAGTAAGCGCAAATGATCAAGAGATTGTGAAGTACTGTTTGGCGAAAAATGCCGACATCAATGCAGATAATAATCTTGACTCAGGTTTTACGCCTTTGCAGGTTGCTGTGATGCGTGGTAATGCTTATGCAGACATGGTTCTTTTTTAATAGACCATGGCGCTTTGGTTGATAAACCTAGTAGTAAGAAAAGCTTATGGCCGCTTTTGTTGGCATTTCAGAACAAACAAGTCTTAATAATTGAAATTCTATGGAATGCCGGCGCTAATATTGATCTAAAAGATAAATCTGGCAGGACATTAAGAGAAATGATTTTTGACCTTTCAGTTTATCCCGACAGTGATGTTGAATATAAAGCCTTTCGCGGTTTTTGAGTAATACACAGCAAGCAGCACCGGCTAATGGCAGTTCTTGGAGGTCGCCACCAGCTGCGCCGACACCACCCTCATTTCTTTTTCAGCAAAAAGGCGGCCCCACTTCGATTGCTGAAGAGTTTGTACAACAATTTAATATGTAAAAATATCTCAGTTGGCGCTGTGGTGTAAAAAATCTACAGGCGGATTCAAAATGAATTTTATAGTCATATCATTGGCAATGGCGTAAAAACTAGCAGCTTATTATTGCTGTCAAGATTAAGTATTTCGCTGCAGGTGTCCGTCATCCCGCGGTCTTCGCCGTGGGATGACTAGTAAGCAATTAATTCAACTACTTACATAAAAATTCCTAGGGACACATCAGCTCGCAATGACCAGCACTTAATTTATAAGATACGAACTAGTTGGCTATAAAGTACTATCAATAGAAATCCCTTTCAGTTCTTCCTCAACGCAGAAAAATTCCTTTTTCTTGCTACCAAAAGTTTTTGCCATGATTGTGCAGTGATGGCTACAATTTCTTTTGAAGGTTTTGCCTGTGTCATCCGGAGATATAGCTGGTAGTCATTAGGTTTATATTGCTTGTTATATATCAATTTACTAATGCATGCGCATAATTCTGGGAATGCGCTGTGAAATTTATCGGTAAATTGTTTCAATGCTGAATATTCATTTTGTGTCAAACGTATGGCTTGGTCGTCAGAAAAACTATCAATACGTTTACTAAACCTTATTATTGAGTTCATCATTTTTCGAAATCTCGCAAGAATTCTTGTTTGACCATTTTAGAAGATATGTTTTGAGAAGCATAAGATTCACATAGTAATTCTTGTATTTCTGAAGATTGATACTGATTAGCAACTAAGTCGGCCAGTTCACAAATAGCCACTAAATAATTTTGTAACTGCTCTTTTGAATGATTCGGGCTTGGCATTTTTCCTCTCCTCTCAATGATGAAAAGAGGTTAACTAATATAGATTAAGTTAATATTAAAAATGCCGATAAAAATGCGAAAACTTTCTGCGGATAACAAAATGACGGCCCAGCCGTTTTTAGCAGGCAATTAATTCAATTACTTACATAAAAATTCGTAGGCACATATCAGCTACACAGGATGAAAATTTAAAACCCAGTATGCTATTTTAAAGACATAGCATACTGAGTTCATAGAATTTAGCGCGCAGGTACAATCTTGATATAGGCAGTTTCACGCAGCTGCTGTATCCAGGGTTGCGTGTTGAGGCGAAGTTTTTGTTGATAAATCATTTGCCTGGCCATACTTTTACTGAGTTTTGGCCCATTACTGCGGGCATCAACTAGTTTAATAATATGAAAACCATTGCCTGCTTTAATAGGCCCTGCAACATCACCAGCCTTCATGTTAGCTGCTTGCTGGGTGAAAATGCTGGGAATTTCAGGTACTGTCCGCCAACCTAAGTCGATATTTTCAACACCATCTTTGGCAAAATCAGCGAGATTAGCATTTTTGTTTTTTTGTACTTGTTTTAATAATTCGTCTGCTCGTTTTTGGGCGGCCGCAATTTGCGTTGCGTCAGCATTGTCGGCCACGGGCACTAATAAATCTTGTAGATAAAGTTCTGAGGGCGGATCTTTATGGGTACTTAAATACTGGTCGACTTCTTTTTCAGTAACATTGATATTGGCAGCTACGGCGCGTTGTTGCACTGTGCTAATAAGTAATTGTTCCTGGATTTGTTTGCGATAGGCCTCATAATTCATGCCTTGTTGTGTTAATGCTTCTTTCAGCTGCGCCAAGGTCATTTTGTTATTGCTGGCAATATTGTTGAGGGCATTATTCACTTGTTCGCTGGACACTTGCACTTTGTTGCGTTTAGCCAGTTGCAAAATAAGGGTCTTATCAATCAAATCGTCAAGCGCTTGTTGTCGCAATTTAGCGTCGGGCAATGCAGGGGCATTCGTGGCTTGTAATTGTTGTTTCAATGCTGTTGTTTGTTCATTCAGTTGCGTTTGCGTAATGACTTCGTTATTGACCACAGCAACAATAGCATCTAAGGGTTCGGCTGCTGTTTTTGGGGTGTTGGCAGTGATGTATTATCTGCCAATACACTACTACTGAATAGCAGAGCTAAACCAGCCATCATCATCGAGCGATATCTATAAGACATAATTATTGTCCTCAATACTAATAATAAAAAAATCAAAATGTAGGGTAGATCAAGCGCAGCAGATCCACCAAATCATATTGCCAGGAATGGTGGATCCGCTGCGCCTGATCCACCCTACATTAAATGCTATCCGAATGTATCATGATAACCTGGGACGCCGCCATTGAGAATAGTGCTTGGGTCACTATTGCCAATATTGCCCAGTCCTTTTAATTGGATTTGCACATAATACGTCGTTTGATAACTCGGTGCGCCTAATTGGTCTTCAGCCAAGAGCGAACGGCTAGCAAGAAAACGAATGGCCCAACAACAGGTATTATATTCTGCGCCATAGAAATAAGCTTGTGGATGGCTGTGGCTGATATTGTAATTCCAATTACCAAACAGGCTCCAACGGGAGTTAACAGGATATGCCATACCAAGATTGATCCGGTTTAGATTGTCTTCAGTCGTGTTCATGCTGTTATTGATCGGATCGCCATTGCGGATGTAGTTATAGCCCAAATAAAAAATCTTATGTGGATTAGGATGATAATTAAATGTGATCCCACTGTTGTCGGTATCACTATAATTCGGGTCCCAAGCCCAGTTTGCAGTTAGGTTCCATTGCCGGTTTAAATTGTAGCTCAACTCACTAACAATAGGTGAAACGTGTTTTCCAGTAATTGGGTCATTGATGCAATCAGGTGTATCGCATACTTGTGGTGCATGTAGATAAAATATTTCTCCTACGCTGGCACGCAATTTTTCTTCACCAGTAAAACTATCAAGAAAGCGAGTTGTTAATGCGCCTGTCAATTGGTCGGCGTCACCAATGCGGTCATAACCAACAAAGCGATTAGTTTGGAACAATTGGCCGTAACTAAAGGGGGCAANGTTGGTGTCGAACAATGGAATATCATTTTGATTATTCACTGGTACCCACAAGTAAAACAAGCGTGGTTCCAAGGTTTGGGTATAAGCATGATTACCAAAATGAATATGCCGGTCGAAAAACAAACCTGAATCAATATTAAACATGGGCAAAGTACGGTTAATACTGTCAGGATTGCCCAATGTTTGATTTTGTAATTCGTAGGCGGTTTCATCCAATTGCAAAGTAGGAACAAAATAACCTGAAGCATTAGCAATCGGCAGACGTAGGCCAGGCACAAGCCGCAACCGGTCGCCACTTACCAGGGGATCGCGAGTAATGAAATCATTTTGTTGATCAAAACGGACAATTTGGCTATTCCATAAAAATTCCAATCCATACGGCTGATTAGGATAATCGGCGTTCAAATCAAATTGCGGTAAATGACTATATTGGTTTTGAGTCAAAGCTTCATTGATAGGGTGTAGTGTTTGATAACCTTGCAAACGGCCTAAAANACGCCAGTTTTCGCCTTGGTAATTTAAATCAGCCTGGTTGACTAATTGGTCGGCGATGATTTGTTGAGGCGCACTAGCAAAATCTTGAAAATAATAATCATCGCTGACGTAATTTAAATTAACTTTGCTAGACCAGTGTTGATTGTAAACGCTATTGTCTTGAAACGAGAAAGCATTACGGGTGTCACTGGCGCTGGTAATACGTGATAAATAACTGTCTGCATTTGCCATGTCGGCATAAACAGTTGGCGCGCTATTTTGAAAACTAGAGAATTTACGATCATCAGGGATGATGCTGGCATTTAATTTACCAAAATCATAAGGTGTCAAATAATTAAAATTTAAGCCCGTCAATAGCCCGCGGTTTTGAATATAACGCGGTGTTAATGTCGCATCGTAATTGGGCGCCAAATTAAAATAAAAAGGAGTGGCAATACTAAAGCCATCGTCGTTGGCATAACCAAACGTTGGAAATAGAAAACCTGTCTTGCGACGGTTGTCGATGGGGAAGCTTAAATAAGGTGCATATAAGATGGGCATGTTCTGTATTCGCAGAGTCGAATTTCTTGCTACGCCGCGCCCAGTATTTTTATCTAAATGCAGCTTGCCTGCGGTAATTGCCCAAGTCCGGGTAGTCGGTGGGCAAGTGCTATACGTAGCATTGCTCAAATCCAAAATGCCATTGTCCTGTCGCACCCCTTGGCCAATGGTGCCCCAGGCATTCAACATATCTTCACGTGACGTTTTGCTAAAGCGGTAAACAGCATTCTTTAAAGTGACGACCCGGTTTACTGTATCAATATGAGCAGTCCGGGACACAATGAGTTTGCCTTTTTCGCGATAGTGCACATTACCAATTAGATCAATGCCACTGACTTTGCCAGTATTGGGATCACGGTAAATATAGGCCTTGTCAGCCGTAATTTGTCGGCCAATTTGTGTAATGGTGACATTGCCTTCGAGGATGGATGTGCCAGTTTGTGAGAACAAAACTGGTTTAGTAGCGGTGATTGTGACTTGCCCCTCACCGATAGGGGGCGGATTAGGGTAATCACGGACAATGGCTGGTTCAACATAAGTGCCGCCACACATCGTTGCCCGCATCGGTGTCCAACCTAGTAAAGGGGNAATATCTGCTTGCGGCCAAGGTGCTTCAATGGTGGTTGGACGTTGCGGTGGCGCAATTGTTCCAGACGAAGTCACTATAGCGGCGTTAGCAACAGGAACGCCGCCAAAGCAGACCAGGCTTAACAGCATAATCCATGGTGAGCGGCGGTATTGAATAGTGGCTTTGTAGGACAGTCGCTTTTTTTAATCATTATCAGTGCATAATAAACTTTTCTGAGGCCAAAATGGTACAGTTTTAGCAAGGGTTTGGCTATCCTTAGGCGATAAAAACACGGTCTTGATGCAATTAATTGCGAGAAAATGTTGCTTTTGGCCGAGATTCAACCAAAATGGCACTTTGCTGATACCTTGATAAGGAACCTAGCAACAGGCCTAAACGCTTTTATCGGACAATAGAGGCATTCAGAGTGACTATGTTAAATAGTGGCAGAGGAACGGAAAGTGAATAATTTGACCAATACTGCGGTCGCCTTCGATCAACGTGCACAATTGCTACAAGCTTGGTTGCAACAACAATTATTGTCGCCTTTTACTATGATGCCATTGGCAGGCGATGCCAGTTTCCGGCGTTATTTCCGGATACAACTGCGCAATACTACAGCGGTGGCCATGGATGCGCCAGTCGAACGAGAAGACATCAAACCTTATATTAAAATTGCCACGGCTTTGTTAGACCATGGTTTATGTGTGCCGGTGTTACAAGCCAGCGATTTACAGCAGGGTTTCTTGTTATTGTCGGATTTAGGTGATGATTTATTATTGAAAATTCTCCGGCCTGAGAATGCGATTGCATTATACAATCAAACCATTGATTCATTGGTCAGGCTGCAAACGTGTAATGTCGCGTTGCCGGCATACAGTGAAACATTGCTGCGTGCTGAGATGCAATTATTCATTGATTGGTATTTGATAAAACACCGTAATTTGACGTTAACGACGGCAGAGTTGCAATTGCTGCAATATAACTTTGATTTATTAGTTGCAAGTGCACTAGCACAACCTCAAGTGTGTGTGCATCGCGATTATCATTCGCGGAATTTATTATTGACCCAGCAGCAAATCGGTATTTTGGATTTTCAAGATGCTGTGATTGGCCCCATCACTTATGATTTAGTGTCCTTATTACGCGACTGTTATATCACCTGGCCAGAAGAAAAAATTGCCGAATGGATCAATTATTATTTGCATCAGGCTGAAGCAAATGGAGTTTATCTTAATGCAAATAAAACCCAGTTTCGTCGTTGGTTTGATTGGATGGGATTGCAGCGGCATTTAAAATGCGCAGGAATTTTTGCTCGATTATATCACCGTGACCACAAACCAGGATATCTCGGTGATATTCCTCGAGTGTTGAATTATTTGTTGGCTGTGAGTGAAGTTTATCCTGAATTAAATGAGCTCCANTCAATTTTTACAAACGAGAGCATTGGCATGAAAGCGATGATTTTAGCGGCGGGATTAGGCCAACGGATGCGGCCATTGACAGCAATCACGCCAAAGCCTTTGTTGTCCGTGGGGCAGCATCGTTTGATTGAATATCATTTATTTGCGCTGGCAAAAGCTGGCATTAAAGAAGTGATAATTAACGTTTCTTATTTTCCTGAACAATTCCAACAAATTTTGGGTGATGGTTCGCGTTACGGTCTTAACATTTATTACTCATTAGAGCCCTCGCAACAACCGTTGGAAACAGGCGGCGGTATTTTACAAGCATTACCGTTATTGGGGGATGGTCCCTTTATTGCATTAAGCGCTGATTTATGGACCGACTTTCCTTTTGCAGAGCTACCACAACAAATTAATGGATTGGCACACTTAGTGTTAGTGCCCAATCCACCGCATCATCCGACCGGTGATTTTTGTCTGCGTGAGGGCAAAGTTTTTTTGCANGGCAGTGAAAAATGGAATTTTGGGGGCATTGCAATTTATCATCCACAATTATTTGCTGATTGTAAGCCAGGCGCGTTTCCAATTGTCAAACCCCTGTCTTCTGCCATTACTGCAGAGAAAGTCACTGGCCAGATTTATCAAGGCGAATGGGTCAATGTTGGTACCATTGCGCAATTAGCAGAATTAGAATCTAAAATCGGTGCTCGAAGCGAATAAGCATCATTTGATTAACGCAGGGAAAAATGCGGCGAACATATTTTTGCCTAGGATTGCTATTAACGCTTCAACTGCATCAGTCGAGTTTCGCAGCGCAAAGCTTTGTCGATGAAAAAACCTGTGTCTCTTGTCATCAAGCCGAATACACCGCCTGGCACAGTTCTCATCACGCAATGTCCATGCAAATTGCAAATGAGCACACAGTATTAGGTGATTTTAATCAAGCAGAATTTGCCGATCCCAGCATAAAAGCACGGTTTTTTAAGAAACAACAGCAGTTTTATATTAATACTTTAGATGCCAATGGTAGGCCGCATGATTATTTAGTGAGATATACGTTTGGCGTGGCGCCATTACAACAATATCTAGTGGAATTTCCCGGCGGACGCTTGCAAGCATTTCCTATCGCTTGGGACACGCAACAACAACGCTGGTTTCATTTGGCCCCAACAGAAAATACGATACCACACCACTCATTGTATTGGGGCAAACGATTTTATAATTGGAACCTAGCTTGTGCCGATTGTCATTCTACCAATCTCAATAAAAACTATGATCCCAAAACGCAAACTTATCACACGACATGGTCAGTGATGCAGGTGGGTTGTCAAGCATGTCATGGGCCTGCAAAAGATCATTTGGTTTGGGCCGAAGCAAAACAACAAGGTAAAAATATAAACTTGCCCAATGCAGGGTTCCATATTCAATATCACGCCATGAATCCGACACAATGGGTCGAGACCTGTGCATTTTGCCATGCACGTCGTTATAGCATAAATCCGCGGCCGCAGTATGGAACACCATTACTAGACAATTATGTGCCTGAGATAGTGCGCGAACAAATTTATTATGCTGATGGCGGCATTCAAGATGAAGATTTTGAATATGGATCATTCATGCAAGGTAAAATGGCAAAAGCGGGAGTGATTTGTGCCGATTGTCATGATCCACATACTGTGCGAGTGAAAACTATGAGTAATCAATTGTGCACTCAATGCCATAATCCGCAGCCACCGAAACAACGTTTTCCTCTGTTGCTGCAAGCGAAAGATTATAATACACCCGAACATACTCACCATCCGGTCAATTCTTCAGGCAGTCAATGCATCAATTGTCACATGCCACCAAAAACCTATATGAATGTTGATGTGCGACGTGATCATTACTTTCGTATTCCACGGCCTGATTTGACAACTAAATATGGAATTCCTAATGCTTGTAATACTTGTCATCAAGATAAATCAGCTGATTGGGCACAACGAGCGATAGTACAATGGTATGGCAACAAACAAATTGCGCTTAGCTTTACCGATACTGTTTTTGCAGCACGCAAACATCAGCCGCAAGCGGAAATCACATTAATTCAATTGGCCAATGATCCCCAACAGTCAGCAATTGCTCGTGCAACGGCGGCTTACTTATTACAAGATTATGTTTCTGCGGCAAGTGTGGCCACTTTGGAAACGTTGACGACAGATTCAGCGCCGTTGGTACGTATGCATGCGGTATTAGGCTTAGATAAGCTGCCAATGCCACAACGTATTACAGTTTTAGCGCCGCTGTTAAATGATCCTGTGCGTGCAGTACGGATCGAAGCGGCGAAGACTTTAGCTGCTGCACCGGCTTCACTGTTGACACCAATCCAGCAAAGAAACCGTTCTGTCGCGTTAGCAGAATACAAAGCAGCGCAGCAAGCAGTGGCTGATGCACCCGAAGCTAATTTGAATTTGGCTGAATTGGCAGAATCACAAGGCAATGTTGAATTAGCACAACATTATTATCACACCGCTTTGCAATTAGACCCTAATTTTTATCCTGCCAGTCAAAACTTGGCTGTTCTCTATAATGCCCGCGGAGAAAATACCAAAGCAGAAAAGCTATTACGCCAAGCTGTTAATAATAATCCTGACCTAGCTGAAGTGCATTATTCTCTTGGCTTGTTGTTGGCTGAGGAAAACAAATTAACCGATGCATCAACTGAGTTATTGCGAGCCTATCAATTAAAACCCGCTGACCCACAAATACTCTACAATTTGGTGGTGGTATTGCTACAGGCGCACCAGTGGGACCAAGCAAACACTTATGCTGAGCTGTTACAAAAAAATATCCGATGACCCAAAAGATACAGGATTTGCTTAATTATATTAATGCCAATAAGAAGCAATAAAAAATTAAGCTTGAGACGCGCAATGAAACACAACGTTTTACCGCTAAATTGCAATTGACCCGTAGCCTGTATTATAAAGGCTGGGACAAAGCATCTGTCTTGAACTTATATGCATTTATCGATTACATAATGGTATTGCCAGCATTACTTGAGTTAGAATATATACATCAAATTGAGCATTTTGAGCAGGAATCTAATGTTGAAACTTTGTTGCAATGGACAGATGCTGTTATTGAAGCCAATTCTCTGGAAGAATTATTTACTCATAGTTAATCACTGCAAATTCACCCTATTTTAAGGATGGGTTAAGCTTGGTGGGATAATCTTATCAGATCCCATTAACAGTATTGTTTGCTATTATTGAGTTATTAATCTTATTAAAAATAGGTGATTAAATGCAAAAAAACAGGTGACCGCTTTTCTTTTCGCCGCGCTTTTTACA
This sequence comes from Coxiellaceae bacterium, assembly GCA_013414725.1. GTDB lineage: Bacteria > Pseudomonadota > Gammaproteobacteria. The sequence continues at coordinate 757,954 of CP058706.1, forward strand.
ACCGGTTTAACGGCGCAACCCCATGATATTTATCAACAATACCATGAACGGGCGGCCAGCATTTATGATCACATGACCCTGGATGAACGTATTGGCCAACTGTTAATGCCAAGCTATGTCTTATTGGCCAATTCAGTCTCAACCAATGGTACTCTTTGCCAAGCAGCTGTGAATGATCCTTCCATATCAAAAGACAAACTGATGCATGATTGTGGCTTAGACCAAATTGCGCAATATCATTTGGGCGCAGTATTAAGTGGTGGAGGCCCTTATTTCAATGCCCCGACCCTTAAAAACTGGGCAAACCTTAATCAATGGGCCACAGAACAACATAAACTAGGCAGCCCATCAGATCCTGTACTACTAACTGGCAATGATGCGATCCATGGCAATATGCATGTTCAAGGCGCGGTCATGTTTCCACATAATATTGGTTTAGGCGTGACCCATGACCCTGAATTAGTAAAACAAATGGGGGTTCTAGTCGGCAAAGATTCATTGGCAAGCGGCTTTAATTGGGTCTATATGCCAACGGTCGCCGTCGCTCAGGACTTACGCTGGGGAAGGGCCTATGAATCNTTTGGTGCAGACCCGGGCCTGGTGAAGTCAATGGCCAAAGCCTATACCCTCGGCTTCCAAAATGTCCAGAATGACAAAATTATTGGCCCCTTAGCCACGGCCAAACACTTCATTGGAGACGGGGCAACTCAGTATGGCTTCGATGAAGGTGATGATGCTTATCAAGGCACCCAGGAAGANTTTTGGAAAGAGAACGGTCAAGGTTATGAAGGCGCACTGCAGGCCAATGTTGGCAGTATTATGGTCTCATACAATGCCATCAACGGTAATAATACCCGCATGCATTTCGGTGGTGCGTGGGACATCATTAATCAATTCAAAAACCAAGGCATTATTGGCACTGATGGCGAACGTTATCAATTCAGTGGCTTGATGGTGTCGGATTGGAACGGCCCGACCCGTGCGGCTTATTTCTATGATCAAGCTAATCAAACTACGCTCACATTGCCACAGATTATGGCCAAAAGCATTAACGCTGGGGTAGATTTGATCATGTTAGGCCAAGGTGATACCACCAATCCTTTCGATCCCAATTCCAAACCTAATTTCACCAGTGTGGGCGAAGTATTTGATGCAGTCAAAACCGCTTATCAGCAGGGCTTAATTGCTGAGCCCCGCTTGAAAGATGCAGTCACGCGTATTCTGGCGGTCAAATTGGCAATGGCGCCACGTCCACCCATTAATTATCCGTTGTTACAAGCTGTTGAACGTAAGCTGGCTCTGCAAGCAGCCCAAGAGTCTTTAGTATTGCTNAAAAATGATGCCAAGACTCTGCCTTTGAATAAAAACCTGATCAAAAATGTAGTTTTTGTCGGTGATACTAATGATCTTGGCTTGCAAAATGGAGGTTGGACTGTCAATTGGCAAGGCCAAAAAGGCGATCAATATTTCACAGGGAATGATAAATTAACTTCAGGTGCAACGACTCTTGAAGAAGGCATTAAAGATGTTTTGAAAAATAAAAACGTCAATTACTACTATGTCAACGATAAAAGTGATTTGCCCCCAGTCAAGCTAGATAAAAGAACAACGGTAGTGATCGCTTTAGTATCGGAAGTTCCTTATGCGGAATTTATGGGCGACATTGGCAACCCCAATGCAGCAGACGATTGGTATAACATGGGTGGGGCCAATCAATATAACTTCTATCTCGGTTTGCCACAGAGCCAATTCTTGGGACTCATGTACACCTCTAAAGAAGCGGCAGCAATTCAAACGTTGAAACAACAAGGCATTAAAGTGGTGACGGTTGTCTATTCTGGACGGCCGGTGGTATTGACCGAAGGCCAAGATGCTGCGCCATTGCCTAATAGTGATGCATTAATCGCCGGATTCTTGCCAGGAACATTAGGTGGAAAAGCGATTGCTAATGCCGTGTTTGGCAATTATCAATTCCGTTCTGGTGCGAATGGTCGTAGTAATACGTTGACCTTCCCTTGGCCCCGCGACATGAATGATGTTGCTGACCATTTTCAACAAGGCTCGCTGTTCCCAATAGGGTATGGCTTGAAATATTAAGACATCGTAAATCAGGCTGATATTTTAAAATACCAGCCTGATTTTTATAATACCACCCCGCCTCTATCAACGGTATAATAAGGCACTCACATTAACACGAGGAGGCGCCACATGAACAAAAAAATCCAACAAGTCTTGCGAATTTCTCTGGCCGTATTCGCTATTTTTTCTCTTATGCCAACAGCATTGGCGCAAGAGCCACAGCCTAATCTTGACTTATATAAACAAAGCCTAATCCGTTATCATGATTCGGGTGAATATGCCAAAGATTTGGCAATAGTGGAGAAGCAAGCAGAAGATTATTTGCAAACCAGGGTTGCTGCCAATGCACGTTTGGCCAAGCCCAANAAATTGGCGATAGTATTCGATATCGACGAAACAGTACTGTCTAATTATCCGATTTTAAAGAAAAAGATTTTGCTCACATTAGATACTATTCGCGCTAATCAACCTAAAGGCACTGATCCGGTAATTCCAGAAATGTATAAGCTTTACCAAGTGGCCATCAAAAACAATGTTGCCGTATTNTTCGTAACAGGCCGGCTTGAAAAATTAAAAGATGCCACTGTGCAAAATTTACAGCGCGTGGGCTATACACAATGGGCAGGTTTAGTATTAAAACCGAACCATTATAAGGGAAATAGCGCCAGTGTTTATAAAACCGCCGTGCGTGAACAGATAGAAAGCAAGGGTTATGACATTATCATGAATATTGGTGACCAANNAAGTGATTTAGTGGGTGGTCATGCTGACAAGACATTTAAACTGCCAAACCCTTATTATTTTGTGCCCTAATTATACCTATTGACCTATGGTTATTTTTCAGAGTTGGCATAGACATCAATTAATGGAAATTGATAATTTGGTAATTGATAGTTGCTTTGTTTAAAAGCGTAGGCTTTTCGTGGCGGTGTCATTGCAATGGTGCCGCCTTGCGCTGTTCTTGCACCTTGAAAGGCGGCAGGTTTACCGTTGATGATGGCGTATTCACAACCTTCAATGATGGAATCATCGCCATAACCTGGATGTAATACACGGTCACCTTGTCGCGCCACCGGTTTGTTTTCTATCATCACATCAGGGGACCCTTCAATAATGATGCCGGTGGTTCCATCAGGATACAATACTTGGTCGCCTACTAAGGCATAAGTTTGGTCTTGTGGCATAGCTATCTCCCCATGTATATTAGTTAATACATTTCAGTTTAAATGTAATATTTGCCGCCAGCAATACCGTAAAAATCATATAAGGAATTTGATCATGCTAGAGTTGTCTCCTGCGGTAGTTAATACTATTCCCGAATCCCAATTTGATGCCTTAATCGCAGAATTTTTGAAAATCGCTTTTGTGGTTTGTTAAACAAAATAAAAATTCTCTCTCTAAGGCTAAGTCAATGCCAACCTGTTATATTGTCTATGCCAGAGAAACAGGAATAGAACCGCAAGTAAAGTTACTGGCCAATTATTTGTTAACAATCGGCATGGACGTGATCTGTGAAGCCATTTTGAAGCCAAAAGCTATCATCATCAAAATTTAATCCAACAAATTCACAAAGTAGATTATGTCATTATCATGGGCACAAAAGCCTTGCAACAACAATGCCAACAATTAGACAATTTAATCATGGGTGGGAAATATCATCCATGCCATTAGCAGCAAGAGAAGTGACGGTCATTCGGCAGCGTATTCAAAACAACAAACAACACACTCTTTGGATGGTCCCTGTGCGTTTTGATGGCACAACAGAGCAGTGTCTGCCAGCGCTATTGGACAAAGTCAATGTCATCGACGCGACCAGTGCATGGCCGAATTATACTGCCATATTGCATTTAATGCAGCGATTGTTACCACATCAGCAAAATTTATTTGGAGACATAGTCAGTAAGTGGCGACAAGCTCAAGAAGTCCAATCATGGCAGAAAAATGCCGATAGAGCTGATGAATTGAGGCGGTATGTTTATGCATTTTATACCTATAAAAAACAGCAAAATGAACAAAGAGATGAATTCATTAGAAGGCAATTGAAAAGTTTTTAGAAGGGTTGACCGGGCAAACAATAGAACAGAGCAATCTTAATACGACACAAACGCAAATACCGCCAGTTGAGAAATCAACTAACACTAGTTCGATGCTGGATGTTTTGTCAAAAAAGCAAATAGAAAACTTGTCGCAAAAGCCAAGTGTGGTAGCGGTAATTTCGCAGTTTCCGGTTATTGATAATGCTGTTCCTGAGGTGACAATGGTTGCCAAGGTGCCTCGAGTGCAGTTATTGGATTTAGATCAAATGCTGAGAAATTTTTACCAAAAATTTGATCAGCTACCATTATTGCTTTATGAACGCTCGTTGCCGATAGAACAGAGTTTCATTAATCTTAGTATTTTAGAAAATATTTATGAGAAAACACCGTCAATAAATAAAACTAATAATAATGAAAATAATTTAGAGCAAACAAAAGTCTTAAGTCAGGCTAATGTAACGACATTTGAAGAAATTTATTCTGTTCGCAAGGAAAGCATCAAATTAGAAAATATTTTTAAGCCAATCAATGGTAAGCTGCCGCAGAAATTGCTGATTGAAGGCAAAGCGGGCATCGGTAAATCCACCTTATTTCGTCAAATCATTGATCAATGGACAAAACGGAGATTATTTAACGAGTTTGACATCGTCTTTTGGATTCCTTTGCGAAAATTACGTAATTATACGCCAGCGATGCTGACATTGGCAGAGGTCATTCAGCGTGAATGCTTGGGCATGACAGAGGATGCCGCATTCAATCACCAAGCCATCAGCCAGTGGTTGGAAATGCACCGAGGTAAAATATTGTGGGGTTCGATGGTTTTGATGAAGTGGCAGATGTTGATCCCAACAGCCCTTTAGGCAAATTTTACAAGAATTATACAACCAAACGCCTCATATCATCACTAGCAGGCCTAATTTTTATAATTATACCCAAGAAGACCGACGTTTAGAAATAGTAGGTTTTACTGACCAAGATTGTTTAGCTTATGTGACGAATTTTTGTCAGCAAGTGGGGCTGCTGATCACGCTAAAGCATTACAAGCGCTACTACAACAGCAAGTCCATCTGCGTAATATGGCGCGTATACCTATTATTCTAGAATTAATTTGCAGCAGTTTTATTGAACAAAAAAACTGGGTCTATGGCAGTGATATGGGGCTGACCAATGTTTACCGAGCAATCATCACTAGTTTATTAAAAAGGTATTTGTTGCGGCAAGGTGAAGCGATTGAAGAATTGAGCAGTAAAGCTGTTTGGGAACATCCGCGTTGCCAATTATTATTGCAAGCATTGGCAGCCATTGCTTGGCAAGGAATGCAGCAACATGACCTGATCATTGGCCCCAAAGGTTACTTCTTTGTTTTAAAACAAATGCGAATTGATCAAGATGCAGAAATGCTACAAGAAATTTTTGCATTTTGGTATATTACAACGTGCGAGCGTTTACCAAGAATCATTACTAAATCAAGAATATTGTTTTTCGCATCTTTCTATCCAAGAGTTTTTTGCAATTTACTTAGAGAACTGTTTAAAAGCACCGTTAGAATCAACCAAATATAAGCAAGCCAGGAGTGCTATTCTTTATCATAAATATGAGCCGCGTTGGCAATTGATCATGAGTTTTACAGCAGGATTGTTGCGACAGAATCAAGATCTTTTGCTAAATATTGGCAGTTGATTGCAAATGATGCTAGAGATACAGTAGGACTGTATGCGCTTTTCTTAGAGATCCGTTGTTTGGAGGAGGAAATCCCCCAGAGCCTATTCTAGTTAAATGGCTGCCAAAACTGCAGGAAGGAATCAGAGCGTTATTTCTTACCTCGAACCAAACAACAACCAAAGATGTTTTGATCAATTACTTAGTAATTAGTCCAAACATTACTCGAAATTCTCATTTCAAAGATTTTGCCGATCATTGCTTAAAGCAACTCAAGGAAATGCCTAATTCTGACCTAAAACTTTTATTATTTTGTAATTTTATTTTGGCATTGCCTGTATATTCCGAGCTTTTATTAGGGCAGGTGTTGAAAGTTCAAACCTTCCGTTCAGGGTAAAAAGCTCTAGCGCAGATAAAGGTGCTTATGCCCAGGAAGCAATAGAAACATTTATGCTAACTTGTTCTTCAATTGATCAGAAATTGGTAAAGGAATTATTTGTTGATAAAAGAAGTGGGTTAATTAGTGGAATCTATCTAAGCATGGGTTCAGATTGGGAAACATACAACAATCAAATGTTTGCTTTTCTCAGGCAAGGCGGGACTAAGGATAAAATTGACAATAATTATCAAAATGTTGTTCAGTCTTTTAACAATTATGCTAAAACTCATCCTGAGAAAGCAAAGAAAATAATTGAAACTGATATTGAATCATGCAAGACAGATAAGAAAATATTTAAGGTGGGGTATGAACATTATAGTGCAGATCTTCGGATGATTAGCGTTTTGGCACAGGGTGCACCTCAATATGCTGATCTTACAATGCCTATTTTAATCGATGGTATTAAGAATAGTTATGTTCCTGATGAAATTTATGCTGCAATTTTGACCATACTTCAATTGCAACCAAACTATATTCAGGATGTACAGCAATTGTTGCAGTCTGAAATCAAATATGGGCAAAATTTAGCAAGAATTGTAGGAATACTGTTGCAAGTTGCACCGACGCAAGCTGATGCATTATTCACATTGTTAATGCAAAATTATCAAAACTACATAAACAAAGACCAAATAGAAGTAGCAGATTTTGTTAAAATATTTAGCATAGTTGTGTGTCTATGCCCACAACATGCAAAAAGAGTATACGATTGGTTATGTAAACTTCCTGTAAAATCGGCATATGAACGTCAGTCAATCTATTTAGCATTTGCTGTTGCAGTTCAAGCGGATCCGACCATTGCTGAAGGCATTTTAGTAAAACTAATTGAAATTCTGCCCTATCATCCGTCAAGTAAAGATACTTATCGGGGCTTATTCGTTGACCAAAAAATATTGGCACTAATGATGCTTTGTCGTTGCAAATCAGAAACATGATGACAGTTTTAGGCTTTGATGAATTTTATCATAGTGCTTTTTTGCATTGGCTGCATTAGTAAAAGTTGCGCCACAGCATCTACCAAAATCATCCCCGTACTTGAGGCTGGCATAGAACATAAAAAATCAAAAGTACGATATGATACTTGTTTGACACTGGGAGTTCTGTTTAAGGCCGATCCGCGTACTGTTGAAAAATTTGTTCCACTTTTATTGCGCGTGTGTGAGGATAAATCAAGAGAGGTCATGCTAAAAGCACATGAGCTTTTTAACATGTCACTGCAATTGGCGTCACAATTCGCTATCACAGCGGTTCCTCAATTTATTAAAGCAATGCGCAATAAAGAAAATGAATTATCAACAAATCGAGGAGGTTTAGAAATCGTTGACTACTTCGAAGTTTTTACCTTGAAAAACTTGCCAGTGATGTTGGGTGATAGAGGAAGTCGGTTATTGTTGAAGACGGGTACTAAAGAAACCGGATTTGACTCTGATGTCATTTTATTTTTGTGGCTGATGACCCACAGTAAAATTTTGAAGAATTCAACTATTCATCTTTTGTCTCTGAATGAAGAGGTAGGCCGGCTTTATACTCAAGAAGAAAGCCAACCGGTCTCAATAGAGCTATCCATGGAATTGGCCTTGACCGTCAGTTTTATAATTCAGAAATTAAGCCAAAAATACTAGAAAAATCACTCCTGAGGTCTACATTCATCTCTTTGATGGGGCTTTGTTTACGAGGCTTACAAAACAGAGTTTTCAAATTTTAGAAGCCAATATAATCCTGAAGCGGTGGATTTAACTCATTTTGATGCCATAGTGGAACCGGCGCTTGCATCTTCAAGCCCGCAACAAGCTAACACTAGTTCGCCGGCCCGCTATATTGCTACTGTACTCAGTTATCAGCCAAGTCCAGTCCACGCTCGCCCAAATGGTATACAAAGTCAATTAATATCAAGCAGTGCGGAATTGGTGACTACACTAAAAGAGTGGCAATTAAAAGCTGGAATATGCGTCTCTAAAAAACCTTAGTCGTCACATTAGATGCGGAGCAAATGACTGATATTGATCAAGCCCAGCAATGGTTAATGTCGTTTGCCTCCATGATTAAAAAATAATGCCGAATGCTATCAAACAAGAAGGAATTGAAACGACTAGTGATGAGTTGTTTCATACTTTAAAATCAAGCTGCGATCGCCATCACATGCGATTAAATTGTATGATCTGTTGCAAGCGACAGAACTTTTGCTGTATCTTCGTCTGAGCTGGAGGCAAGATTTTAATGTTAATTCTTAGTTTAAGGAGAGACTATGAAAGCAATGGCTATTGAACAATTCGGCGCAACCAATGTTTTTCAACTCATAGAAATACCTGTGCCGAATTTGACTCAAGGACATGTCCTTATAAGAGTGAAAGCAAGCAGCGTTAATCCATTGGATTGGAAAATTCGCGCCGGGCATCTGCCACATTTAATTAATTCTTTTCCTGCTGTGTTGCATGGTGATGTTGCTGGAGTAGTTGCAGCAGTTGGCGCTGGAGTCGAGCGTTTTCAAGAGGGAGATGCAGTCTATGGTTGTATTGGTGGCTTTTTAAATATGAGCGGTGCATTAGCAGAATACGTGGTTGCTGATGCCAATTTAATTGCCCATAAACCAAAAACACTTTCATTTCTTGAAGCTGCCGCCTTGCCTTTAGTTGTCGAAACAGCGTGGGAAGCATTAGTGACATATACTCGTGTTCAACCTGGACAAACCGTTTTGATTTATGGTGGTACTGGTGGTGTTGGCCATATCGCGATACAAATTGCCAAATGGTTGGGTGCAAAAGTATTTGCCACGGCTTCTTCACTGGAAAAAATGACATTGGTCAAGCAACTCGGTGCAGATGAGGTGATTAATTATAAGGCAGAAGACGTGAATTCATATGTAAAAACTCATACCGATAATCAGGGTTTCGACGTGGTGTTTGATACAGTAGGAGGGGAACATCTATTTACTGCTATTACAGCTGCCGCTGTCTACGGCAAAGTCGTTACTATTTTGCCATTTCCAAAGAGTGANCTTTTTCCTGTATTTAATAAGGCCCTTAGTTTGTGTGCAATCAATCAACCACTACCATTAATCACCGGGATTAATCGGGCGCATTATGGTGAATTGCTAACAAAAGTGGCCGCGCTAGTCGACAATCAACAATTGAAACCACTGATCGATGAAGAATACAGTATTCAAGAGGTAGCTACGGCGCATGCGCGGTTAGAAAGCGGTGCAGCCATTGGGAAAGTAGTTGTTGCAGGTTTTTAAATGCTCAAATTAACGGACGGCTAAATTCAATGTCATGCCAATGAAGGCTCATTGCTATCAAGGTTAAATATTTGTTTGAGATAGCTCGCAATGACGGCAGATTCTACTATTTTTCACGATATACATTGCTTCAGAGATGATGTCTGTTTTCCGATGTCATCTTATTTTTAAGCAACCCTTGGGCCTGTTCTTCATCATCAAAATATTTAATAAAAAAGAACTTAGTAAACTGCGGGTNTTTGCGGTTTGCTCGCACAAATTCCAAAGTGAAACCACATTTCTCATAAAATGCTGGAGCTTGGAAAGCGCTAGTGACCAAGTTAATGTTATTAAATCCTTTGCCTTTAAAATGCTCTTCGAGTGCTTGTAACAATCTTTTGCCATGGCCTTTGCCGCGATGCGCTTTGTCGACCCAAATGTCGTTGACATATACTTCAGCAAAAGCAGTATAGGCATTGATAACACCCAACACATTATCCTGTTGATCACTTAACACTATTGAAAATGGTTTGTAATTGACGTCAACACCATGGCTGGCTTCATATTCAATGAAACCAGCCTGCATTTTCTTTTCTACAGTATTAGGGAGTTTATTAAGAAATCTGATTTTTACTTCCATCATAGAGACCTATCTTGATTGGCAAGGTCAATTACAGTCGAAGCCATTGTTATTCGTATTTTGCATACAAGGGGGTATAAGGTCTGCGCGTTTTTGCCAAAATGGGAGTAAATTTAATTTTGACATAGTGTATTGATGGATTTCATTTACTAGTTGGCTTAGCTCATGAATGTTCTCCATTGAAAAATCTTTCTCTATTTGATTTATTTGATCAACTTTTTTTGCCAGCGTAATATGGTTTTCTTTTCCGTTTAAACTGTAAAAACAGTTGAGCAAAAGATCGCTGGTTTGCTTTAAAGTGGAGATAAAATTTTCCTTAAATTTAGCGGGAACAGGTGATTGTAATCCAGTCAATGCCATTAATATCCCCGTCAAGGCCCATTTGCATGCTTTTTTGTTCTTTTGTTGCCGCCAATCACACATGACCAATTCTTTACAGGCCCGCGCATGCGCATCGTATGATTCTACTACGGTTTGGGCGTTACTATGTGTCAAGAGAGGCTTGACCAGTGCAAGGGCTTTAATGAATTTCTCTTGCTAAATCAATAGTTGAATCTTCGCTTAAAAAGAAAACCCCTTGTTCGTAATAAGACTCGATTAGTCCCAGTTTACTGTTTTGTATAATTTCTAGGGCGCCAGCTTCTTTGATGTTATTTTCGGCAATTAGAATGGCTTGTTTAAAATGATCAACCGCCTCATCTAAGTGATCTACAATATAAAAGGTTCGGCCCAATTCTCCATGCCATTTTGTCAGTTGTAATGGATTTAAAAGACCAGTATTGCAAATACCATTAAAGTATTTTTACGCTATTTTTGTAAGAGTTTTCTTTTGGGCTATAGGTTTTGTGTGAAAAATTAATAAATTTAATGATAGCGCTACTAGAAATAATTTTTCCTCATTGGAAAGAGAGTTAAATCGCTTCTCCAAATTAACTAGAGCATTAAGAGTTTCTAGGGCAAAAGGGCCGAGTTTGATTGGCTCAAGGAATAATATGGGTAATATAAAATTTGCATTAAGTAAATCTGGATGGCTTATTTTCATATTATTGTTGCCTGTTTGTTAGTGAGCTCCGGTTTATTACTAAGTTTTTGACCATTTCAATTTTAAACAGTTTGGTCTATGATGACCAGCAAAACTGTTACCGGACGAGGACAAAATATGTCACGCAACGACTTTTCTTTTCTAGTGTCACCGAACTGATGGCAGCGCTTGCCAATAAAACTGTTTCCGTAGTCGAATTAGTTGAGCATACCATCGCCAGGATAGAGAGCATAGACCTGACAATTAATGCGATTCCAGTGCGGGATTTTGAACGGGCACGTGTTGCCGCCAAGGCAGCGGATGCTGCCATGGCACGCGGTGACCAACGACCATTGCTGGGCTTGCCTATGTCGGTCAAAGAATCATTTAATGTGACAGGATTGCCTACTACTTGGGCCAATCCACAATATCAAAATTGGTATCCCGCTGAAGATTCATTAGCAGTGACCCGTCTCAAAGCAGCGGGTGCAATCATTATTGGNAAAAGTAATGTGTCGTATATGTTGCAAGATTGGCAATCTTATAACGATATGTTCGGCACAACTAACAATCCGTGGGATTTAAAACTAACACCAGGTGGATCATCNGGNGGCTCGGCCGCCGCCTTGGCAGCAGGTTTAGTATCATTAGAATTAGGTTCTGATTTGGCTGGATCGTTGCGGGCGCCGGCTCATTTTTGCGGCATATATTCTCATAAACCTAGCCAAGATTTAATTCCCATGCGTGGCTCTGGGCCGCCAACTATGCCACCATCACCTGGCCGATTGGATTTAGTTGCGATTGGGCCAATGGCGCGTACTGCCGCAGATTTGCGTTTAGCGTTAAATGTGTTGGCTGGTCCAGATGACATGTTAGATGGTAAAGGTTATCGTTTAGCATTACCAGCGCCGCGTCAACAACAATTATCTGACTACCGTGTTTTAATATTGGATTCACATCCATTGTATCCTACTGCTGAAGTAATCCAGCAATCGTTGCATGATTTAGCGGATCGTCTTGCCAAACGAGGAGTGACTGTTTCACGTGATGCAACTCGTATACCTAGTTTGGCTAAAATAGCACAAAGCTTCGCATTATTTTTAGCCGCGTTTCTTGCGGCCGATATGCCGATTGATATTTATCAAAAATTTAAAAACGAGGCAGAAAAATTATCAGCTGATGACAGCAGTCTTGGTGCNCTGTTTTTACGGGGATTTGCTATATCTTATCGCGATTGGATGTTAGCAATGCGTGCACGAGGAGCATTGCGACAACAGTGGCGCAGTCTTTTTAAAGATTTTGATGTCATCATTTGTCCTACTATGCCAACCTTAGCTTTTCCGCATGATCATTCAGATGTCAATCAAAGGCAACTGAATGTTGATGGACAGCTTGTGCCTTATGATAACCAATTTATCTGGATCAGTATTGCAACACTCTTGGGTTTGCCAGCAACAGTTGCACCAATAGGCCATGCGAAAAATGGTTTACCGGTGGGCGTGCAAATTATTGGCAACTATTTGGAAGATTATACGACGATTGAATTTGCTCATTTGCTTGAACGTGAATGGGGTGGTTTTACACCGCCGAAATTATAAGCTCTTGGCATCAGTGTCTATACCCATTACACCTTAAATTTCGCATTTTGAGGTGTAATGGGCATATACTACGTCATCCCGCGGCGAAGCAATCCATCTGGTCTTGGTCATTGGATTGCTCGTCGCAATAACAACGCATCATGGATAACTTTTTCCGGACAGTACTGGGCAGAGACCGCCAGATTCAAAAGAAAACAACATTCAGTGATATTCTTTGATAATTAAAAGAATGGGGCGCTGTTCAAATAATCAGAAACAGATATACTCATTAGTTGAGTGCTCCAGATCTCATTGCCACATGGGGTAGCGTCATAAATAAATCCAATTGTTTTAAATCCCGCAGCTTCATAGCAACGAATGGCGATCGTATTAAATGTATAAACGCTGAGTTTGATTTCTTTTAATTTTAAAGCTTCAAAACCAACTTGGAGAGCGGTATCTATCAAATAATGTCCCAATCCTTTATTTCTCTCATTTGGAGCAATGATCACCCTCGATAAGACGGCTGTCATGGTTTCTCGATCAAATTTGTCAAATTCCAAATGCCCAACAATATGGAAATCGCTTTGTCTCACAGCTTTATAAATATAGACCTGAGGAATTTCTCCATCAGCGCGGGCCAGGTAATTGTTTAATTGCGTTCTATCCAATGGCCAAGTAANAAGGCTTGGGCCTGCCCATTGTATTAATTCTTTCTGACTTAANNACCATGATAGCATTGGATCAAAATCATTGGCGGTAAAATTTAATAACTTTAAGACATTATCAATCACATAAAGCTCATGGATTTGTTTGAAATACTTTTAAAAATTAAAACATCAGTGTTTATTTAATTAAACGCCAATTGAATGGATAACGGTAATATTTGCCATTGTTGGCATTTATTGCGGCGACCACAATCAATATTAAATCAACAATGCCCAATATGGCCGCTAAAATAAAACCAACAACGATTAACATTAATGGAATACAAATAAGGAAAGCAATAAACATGGTCAGTTGAAAATTGACTGCTTCTTTGCCTTGGTCGTCTACAAAAGGCAGTTGATTTCTTTNTAACAGCCAAATAAGCAGTGGTGCAAAAAAGACCAAAAGAGGGAAAAGATAGCCCGCCAAAGCTGATAAGTGTACAATGGTGGCCCAATTGCGTTCATTCTCTGTTATTGTCACATTTTGCTCTGTCATATTGACTCCGGTTGCTTTGCTTAGGACACTGTCCGTATAATTATCACAGTAAAAAGATGATTCAATCGAAATTTAACGTAATATGGAAAATGCATGTTAAAACCTGAGGTCCGATTGCTTGCTGAAAAGCTGTGGTCATATCACCAAATAACCCATTCATTACAAACAGCAGATATTATTTTGGGTTTAGGCAGTTATGATTTAAGAGTGGCAGAACGTTGCGCGGAGTTGTACTTTTCTAAATGGGCGCCACGTATTATTTTTTCGGGTTATTTAGGCAATTGGACAAAAGGCCTTTGGCAGTCTAGTGAGGCAGAAATTTTCATGCGACANTGTACTGAAGCTAAAGTTATTGTCACATCGCCACAACTTAATTTTCGTGAACAAACCGCTGCATACGTTGATGAAACTTCATTGATAAACGAAATGGTAGGTGACTTGCAAAGGATAAGACACTATCCAAAATTGGGTTTTCAGGTCCATCAGCGGATACCGAGAGAAATTTGGGCGGTTTATAANAAATTAATCGACCTTGGGTTTGATCAACATTTAATGAAATAAGTGGTTTAGCAGAAAAGTATAATGAAAATAAAATCTTTGAATTTCTTGATAGGGCCATTTATGGTGCTCTTGTCAGCCAGTTGCCCTGCCATTGCTGAACCTAATCAGCAGTTGTTAGAAGTAGCGCACGTCGTCCACAAGCAATATCCTCACGCTAAAATCATTACCAGCTCTTTTTGCAATCTTGGTGAAGCCAAATTGGCTGCTTTTGGTCTTGTCATTGAAACTGTCAATAATCAATCCGACGATCCGTTGCAGCCAATTATCGCAGTGAAGCAGAATAATCAGTGGAAGCTGAATCGGTTGTCTAAATCAATAGATTATTCTGGTGGAATGGACCGTGATTTTCTCAGTGATTTTTCGAGCCCTACTCGTGCAAAAGCAAGGCAACAACTAGTGGTTCGATGTGTCATTCCGCAATCGGATTACCAAATTAATATTCAATCAAATGGTGAATTTACTAATGATTATTTTTAAAGCAAAAACATTTAGCAAATCATCTTTGTTTTCCAGCAAGCAGCGTATACAATAATTGGGTCTGTGCCTCAATAAAATTGGGTGAAATTAAACCAATCATCTCGTTTGTGCAAATGAATGCTGATTAATAAAAATTTTTGTTGGTTAATGACAAATACCTAGCATAGATAATAATTTTAAAACGCATAAAAATTCGTGAGGATTCCTCAGGCCTTATTGCTCTTTTGACATGCTTGAAAAAACCCCGTTTTTAAGGAAAAACCGCCATGAACAATTTTAAAACAATAGAAGCATCAGGCCTGCCACGGCCTGTGCCACAACATGATGCACAAAATGATAACGCAGAATCTGAATTAGAGCATGGCAGCCATGGTGTTCAAGGTGGAGAAAAAGGAAATGAATATCAAGCACTGTGGATGACATTGGCTTGTATTAACGCCATTCATCAGCCAAACACCGAACCAGTCAGATTGTCCAAAATCATTTTGGAAGGGTCACGTGAGCCCTTTGATGATATTGAAATCGTTAAAAGTGATGGAAGTTTGACGTTGTTTCAATCAAAGCACCGGCACAAGGCAGGCAGTAATAATATTCTTATCAGCGAATTGGTCAAAATACCAGGTGGCAAAGATAGTGCACCTTTTTCATTGCTCAAATATTTTAAAGGCATGATGTCAATAAAGGCCAATTCTGGCTTTAATGATATCCGTTTTATTATTGGTGTATCAGCGCCATTCAGTGAGAGTTTTGAGCTTCCGAGTAAGAAAAATGAAAAAAGAGAATGTTTAATTTAGGCAAGAATTTTTGGTCTTCTTCTGAGTATTACAAACAGTACAATCCCATAATCTCGAACCATTGCTATCAAAAGTTTATTATTCTCAGACACAAACTCAGGACTTGAAGCAATGTTGTTCAAATAGCAGTCCACAATATGTACGTTTTTCTGATAAGTTCATAGAAAATGATGAAAGCTTATCTGAGAAATCAAAGGTCTTGCGTCGATTTATTATTTTCGCCTTAAAAGAATTCATTAAAGATGAGCGCAATAATGAAAGTGCTTGGGTCGATTGGAAAGAAAAATTTGATGATAAAAAAATTAAATTTTTCTTTAAAAATTTGCAGTTATGGATTAAGCAACCAAAAGTTGATGAACTGAGAGATATCGTTCTGAAATCTCTTAGAATTAACTTTGTAATGAATGCCAATGAGATTCAGCAAAGTTTAGTTGATATGCTGCGACAGACTGCGGATAGACACAAAAAGTCCTTGCGTCTTGCAGATGTCGCCCAATATTTGCAAGAAGTCCGTGGCAATGTTCTATTAAGATATCTAGGAGCAATGAGCGATCAACTGAGAACTAATTTATTGTTCGATAAATTTATTCAGGCCAAGCCACGATTAAATTTGGCCGAATTTTGGGCTCGAAGTCAAAAATTCTAGTGTTAGAAGGTTATTGTCCCGGCGAATTAAAATATTTTGTTTATAGTGAAATCCATCAATTTTATCATCAAAACTATCCTGATCAGCGTTTTGGAGAGAATTGGCTATTGGTGGATTATGCAACCAAGCCTATTTATCAATTTGATCCACTGACTCAGGCTGGGAGGATTATGAACCGCAGGATGTATTTAATTCGCAGTCGCTTAATTTATTGGTGCTTGATCGAGCTGAGAGTTTTTTGAAAATGCCTATGGCAAGTCAATATTGTCCAATCTAATAACACGATTGATGTCTCATAATAAAATCAAGTTGATTTTAATTTCATCGGTCAGTCCTAAGCAAAATTGGATTCACTATTTTGATGAGATAAAATTTAAAAGCTCTATTGTTGGTAAGGAAGACGATTTATTTTTGTGCAATGAAGAGATAAGCCAAATAATTACCACAGCAGGTTTGACTGAAAAACTGTGGAATTTTTTGATAATCAATTCATAAAATTTTCAGAACTTCAAAAGGCCTATATCCTAGCCTTTATAAGGCTATGGCCGTGCCTAGTATTTTATTGCAAGTGATAACAAGCAACCGGCCCTCACAGTTTGATCGGCCCCTACAAGGCCCCGGTATTCTGCATGTCCCCCATTTCCAGGCCTTATCAATCTCAGTCAGCCGGCCTGTTTATCAATTGCGATCTCTTTGTGAAGCAACGGGAATAAAAAGAATAAGGTTTTTAAGTGAAGATAAAAATATCGAAGGATTTCTCCAAAAATACACCAAGAAAAAGTGGAGTTTTGATGGGAAAAATAAGCGGTTTTACGTCAATTTAACTAAAGAAGGCGTCATTGTTGAGGTAAAAAGCAGCGGTGATGTTTCTGAGCAAGTGATAGTAGATAAAATAGATGAACGATCCACCATATTCTATCCTGCAATAACGCCTTGCCACTTTGATGACAAGCTTGAATCAACAGGGGCTATGAATGCATTAATCATGAAAAAGAATTCCAACAGAAAACGTTGTTAGTGGCAGATTATGGCAGTGGTAAGTCATCGTTGTTGCAGCATTTGCTAAATCTGTGGTTTATTCCTGCAAAGAGAGATGAAAATTACGAATGGGTGGTCTTGCTTAAGATTCCTGAAATTGTGCGTAAAATAAAAACAACTGGGTTGGATCGAAATTATTGAAGCACAAGCTAAAAAACAAGGGCTTATTAAGGACCAATTGCAAGCTTGGCAGAAACAAACTTTATTAATTGCCATCCAATCGGGCGGATTATTGTTATTGCTAGATGGATTAGATGAAGTCAAGGTTGATGAGGCAACCATTTTAGATCAGTGGTTGCAAGGTCTGCCGGCAACTGTCAATTTTATTATTGGGACACGGCCACATGCACAACGTAATTTAACGGTATCGTATACCGATAAAATTAGTTTGAAATTGTTTGATTGGGGCTTAATACAGCAATATATTATTTCATTTTTTCAAAATTTATATGAAGAAATATCAGATAACTCGGATGAAACCAAGCATTATAATGAAATGTTTATAGTGCAAGTGTTAAATTGGATAGGCAATGGAGACAACAAAGAAGCAAATGAGATATTGCAAAGACCGTTACATGTGAGTTTGTTTTGTGAGGCTATCAAATCCTCTTATCAAGAGTGGATGATAGCAGAAGCTGAACAAAAAACAGAATTACAAAATGGGTCGCCTTGGCAAGGATCAATTTTTTATCGTACTAAATTGTATCAGTTAGTCATCATGCAGCAGTTAAAAAATATCTATTACAGACTGTCCATGTGCAAACACCGGGCTATGCCAACAACGATTCCCATGTTCTTATGTTAACTCAATTGCTCCAAATCCGTTTACGCGAAATTGCCTTTCAACAAAGTTTTGGACAAGAACCCATTAAGCTGGTGCATTATTTTGATACTAAACTATTAGATCAAGAACTTTATGCTGTGGGATTTATTGCAGCAGTGGATGAAGCAGAGCAAACCGAGACTGCTATCGTTTTCATTCATCGTATAATGCTGGAGTTTTTACTGCCCAATATTTATTGGCAGGTTTGACTCGCGGCGAAAACGATAGTTATTTTCACCAAGTCAAGGCTCTTATTGACTCAGGACATAATAATCCCAAATATGAACAAATTTGGCGTGTTTTGGGGGAAATGGTGCGCTATGGTGACATCTTTTTAAATATTGAAGCCGCTGGCAAAACAGCAGATATTTTTCATGTTGATCAGTTCCGAGCATTAAATGACAATGATTTAATTAAATCCAACCGTCGGTTTTTAGGAATTGTGTGAATGGCTTGGAATATACTGATCCGATACAATCCGAGGTTTATAATTATCGAGGCTGGTTTCATCCAATTTATCCGCCAAATAGTACGCTATTGCCGGTGGATATTTCAAAATACGAAGGATCCGACGTTAATACAGTTCTTTTAAAAGAAGCGAAACAGAATAAGGGCGCCGCATTAGAAATCATTAAATATTTAATAGAGAAGAAACTACTTTCTGATAACTGGTTGCTACATTTTTATGACAAGCGCGAATATGAAGATTTGGCAGAGATTACCAATCAAAATCAAGAATATGATCTGGCCTTGTTTCGTCAACTTATATTAAAACATAATTGGCTAGAACTGGGTTGGAATGGCTTCTGGGACATTGATGTCTATCTTCCCGCATTGAAGTATATGAAACAACTGTCCCCTGTTGCCGCGGCTTATTTTATTCATCGCGTCGAAAATCGTAATCATATCTATTATGACATGGGGGTTGCGGCTATTGTTAGAAGTATATTGTTTCAATTAGCCAAGGTTGAATTGGAGGTATGTCCTAACCGTTGGTTTTTATTAATGGTGCAAACTTGGCTAAGAAAACACGGGCTCATCAATGAACAAGCGCCTATTGCAATCATTCCTCAGTTATTACTTAAATCATGGGATGGTTTTTTAAAAGACAAGCAATATCCCTGGATAGGCATTGATGCTTTATATTCGCTGGCATTTGTTTTCAAAACTCCCATCTTTTACAAGGTACTAAATCAGGACACCAAATTGTTATTATATTGCCAGCAGTTGATGATAAAAACACAGTTGACATTGAATGTTCCTCCTGAGCAAACCGCTTATCTGATTGATCGAATAAAATATTTACGGAAAAAAGCGATTTCATCGAAATGAAACTTCCAGCCATTCAATGGGACAGCAGTGAATTTGACAATAGACCCAAAAGGTTTCAGACGTAAAAATTTCTGCATTAATTGCAAAATTTAACCCATTGATTTATACAAAAAATGTTGCTCAATTCGAAGTTGCAGTACAGGAGAATAATATTAATAATAACAATGGAATTTAGTGGTTTTCAAATTTGGCCTTCCATCATCCTATTGTTCGGTGAAAACGTCTTATTACTGAACACACATCTCGGTCATTGCTTCTTCGCTATGCTCCTCGCAATTGTAAAGGTTCAGTATTTCGTTGATGAAAAGGTAAGATTACTCTCTTTTCACCAACGAGGCGGCCATGAGGAATAACACGAACGATAAGACTTTAGAAAACAATTACATACAAAAGTTAAATGTAGTAAATATGGCGCAAGCTGTCTTTGAAGGTGTAAAACATGGCCACATAGGAGCCTTTAATAAAGGCTGGAAAAGAGCTGATACAGTCTCAATCAATGGACTTCAGATTTGTGGCTCCATGGATGAAGTTGAACAGCAAATTAAGCGAAGTAACTTGTGGTTGTTGAATAACAATGCGAGTTAATTCGAAATAAGATTCGAGTTTTCTAATTCTTTTGGCACGCATGGTTTACTTGTTATCGCATCGATACAACAAATAAGGCTAGTTGATTCAACAATAAGAGCATCNNACTCTTGTTCTGCAAAAATCTGTTGGTCAAAAGCAAATTTAAATCGACTTACCTTAGAAAGTTTTGAAGTAACATAAAAGAAATCACCGAAAGCAAGTGATTTTTTAAAAGTTATCTTTGTTTCTATTAAGACGATATTAAGATTTTTGTCTGCAAAATTTTTTAAATTAATTCCAAGAGACTCCAAATATTTTGATCTTGCATGATCTAAGTAATGAAAGTAGTTGGCATTGTTAACTATGCCTTGATAATCTACTTCATAATTTCTCACTTCAGATGACCAGATTAGATATTCATTATTCATTTCGTGACCAATCATGTTAAATTGAAAAAGTCAACCCTATTTTTTGTGGATACATAGCAACTTCTATTATGCCTAAAATCTCTCCTGCTTGTGTGGGCTAACTTCTATTCTGCTAGAGGTATGCCTATTTATAGCATAGTTTCATTGTATATTAATAGAATAATTTTATGGTGAGATAAAGGAATCAAGCCTTCGTTTGGTTGAACTATATCTTCTAAATTCAGTCAATTGAAGTCTTAATCTTTTGTTATTAAAAATCTATATCAACAAAACTGAATATAATGAGCATTATATTATGAAAAAGTTACATTTAAAAAGCAAAGAAATGTCAGTAGAAAAATATGGGCTCGAAAAAACATTGGGCTTCCTCAAATTCTATCCCAATATTTATCTGACAAAAAGAGAAATACAATGCCTGCAGCAATTTGTAATTGGCAAAAATAATGAGAGAATTGCAGAAACACTTAACATTTCAACACGAACTGTAGAATTTTATTTTAAAAATTACAGAATAAATTTTATTGTAACAATAAAGAAGATTTTTTAAAAAACTAAAAGCAAGTGGCCTAGAAGACAATCATAATTGTGGCCTTGAACGAACGTAGTGAGTTCAAGGTTTCCTCATTGTATTTTCATTCGAATCCCATGCAGAAATATACAAAATTGTTCACCCTATTATCAGGCTCCTTGAACTTCGTCTAAGGCTACGGGTTAATCGGGCTATTCGCTGAATGGAGTTTCTGTGTTAGAGACAACATTACAAGATTTTATTAATCTTTAGGTTCTATTTTTAGAGCATTTATTCATCCAGAACATTCCTTAATTGCTTTCCCAATTTTTTTGCTCCTGCAATACAATTTGTAACATTCCACAAACATAATGAAAGTGGACGATAGCAACAATTCCTAAGGAGTTGGTTTTTTACTCACTCAATTTGCAGTGAATTTTATGTGTTTACCACGGTAAAAGTAGCTATTCAAAATTTATATTGCCAACGTTATTTATGATTCCTTGATTTCGCTGTGCTCGTTCAAGGCTACAAGTTGACTGACTACCCGCTTTATCGAAATCTGTACTATTTATGACTTCAGGAAAATAAAGAATATCGTTTTTAGATGTTCCTCAGCCAGCGCCCCAGGTTTTTGCTCCTTCCATAAGACCGTCAGCGTGCCCATACTCCGATGAAATATTAAAAGAAACCCGAAAGAAATGGGGTAAGATCCAAGGCTAGTAACATACCCGATCATGAGTTTTCCAGTTTGCGAGTGGCTAAGAATAACACCTAATGCAGGTGCAAGATGACCTAACATCGCAAAAACTGCTAACATATAGATGATGACGAACATAACTTTGTTAATTAGCCACGTGATAGATTTTTCTCTGAAAAAGGTTTAAAGTCTACGCCGGCATCTATATTGTTGTTGTCAGCCATAGCTAATTTATAAGTTGCTGTTTTGGCATCAATTAAAGAAAATTTTTATTTTTTTGTATACTCTAGTGACATCAATACGACGAAATCTATCAAATAGATAGAATATAAAAAATAATGCCGCGAGAATTACTAAAAACGAGACCATAAGTTGGAGTAAGATATCATATATAAATTGAAAATGCTGGCAGTGCAGAAACCTGTTGCTATATATAAGAATAGAGAAGCCTTCATTAAATGAAAAAAAGCTAAAACGATAAGCAAAAATAGCAGATGTTATACAGGGTAAAATAAAAATGGATTGAAAATAAATAGGGTAGATGGATAATTGATTAAAAATCAACATTATCATAGAGATACAAAATATAATTGTGGAATAGAATATCGGTATAACAGCAAATGCAAAAATGTAATATCTTTTTTGCTGTCACGGCTGAGTCGTATACTTTTTCAAGCAAAGAAAACGCTTTTTCGGTTTTTATAATTGATGAATCCATTTGGATTTCTCTTGATTCGACGAAATCTGGAAAAAATGTATCGTATTAGTCTGCTAAACATTCCTCAACCAACGTCCCAATCTTTTCTGTTCTTTCCACAAGACCATCAAGCCACCACAATTTCTATGAAAAATTCGAAGACCTGCAAAGGAAAGCGGATATGTCCCAAAACCGATCATATAGCCCATCATGATTTGTCCTGAGTGAGAATGACTCAAAGGACGCCTGATGCTGGCCCCATATGAGCAAACATAAAGAAAAAGCTAATACATGCAGAATGACGAACATCACTTTGTTAATGACCAAGCTGACAACTTTTTTGTGAAAAGGTTTGAAATCGACTACAGAATCCATGCAATTTTCTTCAGCAACATCTAGTTTATAAGTGGCTGCTTTGTAATTAATTAACGAAAATTTTTTGATTTTTCTATATACCGGAGTGATATCAATACGGCGAAATTTATCTAATGTATAGAATATAAAAAATAAGGCAGCAAAGATTACCAGAGAGCGAAACCAGGGATGATGGAGAAATATCGTATATAAGGTGTAAATACTGGTTGTGCAAAAACCTGTGGTAAGATAAAAAACCACAGAGGTTTTCATAAGCTGATAGAAAAACTGTAGCGATAAGCAAAAAAGCGGATATTACACCTGGCAACATGAAGATAGATTGAAAATAAAAAGGAAAAGGTGAATATTGATTGAATGTTTCCATTTCTGTGGAAATAAAGGCTAGAATGGTAACATAGAAAGCTGGCATAGCAATAAATACACCAAAAAATATCGCCTTTTACTCGCGACTAAGTTGTAGATTATTTTCAAATAGAGACGATGTTTTTTCTGTTTTTATAATTGGTGAATCCATTTAGATTTCTCCTAATTCGACAAATCCGTTCGGCGATGTTTTATGTAAATTCTCTATCATTTGTACGACCTTCACCGAAGTGTGTGTCATATATTCAATAAATTTTCCATTGTTAATATATTCGCCCACTTTTCCTTCCCGAACCCATTCCTTAATTTTTTCACTCACATGA
Organism: Coxiellaceae bacterium; assembly: GCA_013414725.1. Taxonomy (GTDB): domain Bacteria; phylum Pseudomonadota; class Gammaproteobacteria. The sequence continues at coordinate 781,454 of CP058706.1, forward strand.
TAATGTTCATCTGTCTGGTCTAATTTATGTGACACATAATAAGCAACAAATATTCCTGCCGTTGCTGCAATGACGGTAACCATAAGAGTAGTGCCAACAAATAGCATGGCGATAGTACCTAGTAAATACGCCACTACTATCCCCGCAGCCGCCTCTAACTCATCTACCACCAGTTTAACAAGCAAATCCGTAAAGACTTTATGTTGATCTGGGTTTAAGTAATATTGTATACAATCAACAATGCCAATAACAGCAAGACCTAACACCCCTTCTTTTAAAGCTGATGAAATCCCCGCTATTTTTCCTAACGCTTTGCCATCAATAAATGAGGTAATCAAAGTCAGTTTTGGATTTTCTGGTAGATACCGAGTCCCAGCCAGAAATGATCTGGCACGAGAATTGCCTCGGAAGATAACATGGAATTCATCAGTGATGGCTTTATCGCCTTTTGGAGAGACGTGCTTAATATAAAATTCATCTCTGTGAATGATTTGAGTAAGAAATAATCGCCATTTGTTTTCATTGAGAAAAAATTCCCCAATATCAGTCGCTAACCCTGCCGCATGCGGATTTACCTGCCCAATGACCTGCATCAACCAATGCAGCATTTCTGGCCCAATCCAAGCGAGATTGTATTTCCCTTCCGCAATCAATGCTGTAGTAAAGATACCTGCCGTAGGTAAGATTACCACCATCGGCAGTTTAATATCGAAATCTGGTTTGGCAATCTGCTTATTCGATTCTGTCGATGCAGTACCAGAACTGTTTTCAGATGAACTCCCACTTGCCCCAGCCTTCTTCTCCGCAATATTCGGAAACGGCCCCGCATAAAACCGCCGCTGCCCATTCTCATCTGGCGGAAATTGGCTCAAATTGTCCAACCAACGCAATTCTCCCTTTGAGTGTTTCAAGCACACCGCGCCTTGTGACTGCCCAGGTTTAAGTGGATATTCATACACATCACCTAGTGGTAATGGCTTAGGATGTAATTGGTTAACCGTGGCCTCACTGCCCGCCAATTCTTCCAGTTCTTGTAAGAACAATAAGGATTGAGTATTGGCTGTTTGCTGCGCTGGGTTCATTGCGGGCGCTTGCGGTGGACTACTGGTGTTGTAATTGACTGGGCCATTGTGGTGAATTTCTTCGGCTTGGATGGATAGTTTGGGGCCGAAGTAGTGTAGTTGGCCGTCGGCAGTGGCGTAAAATCCGCCTTTGGGTTGGCCGACATATAACGGGCCTTGGCTGGCTTGGACAGATAAGTCTTTTTGGCTGATTACTTGAATGCTCGATTGGGGCGCTTGCAAATGGATGTCACCTTGGCGGCTGTGCCAATTCAGATGTTGCCCTGCTTGAATTTGTAGATGACGGCCGGCTTCGAATTGGCTGGTTTGGCCAGTATCGAAGGCGAGTGATTGCGCGGTCATGACTTGGTCTTGTCCCGCTTGTTGGCGGATATTACCTGCGGCGCTCAGTAATGTTTTGTTGCCGCTCACAGTCACGGCGTGATTATTCCCGACAGTGGTGGTTTGTGAGCCGCCGGTTTCAGTTTTCATGGCATTAGCAGATTGCAGTTGTAAATTACCTTGCGTAGTGACACTGGTCGTTGGCCGGCCATTGCTATTGCTCATTTCGATGGTATTAGTGCCGCGCGGTGTCGCCAATTTCAGTCCTGGCTGTTGGGGATCATCATCCAATACCAATTCATGGCCCGCTGCTGTGCGCAGCACGTGTTGGTCGGAATTATTAATAGTCACGGTGCTCGGTTGGTCTGGATAATGAATCACGCCAGCAATGACGGGTTGGTTTAAGGTGTGGTCTAAAAATCACACCCACTTGCGTGTTGGGCCGCAAGGGAAAATGCATGCCTTGTGCTTTGCCATCGCTAGTGGGCCCGCCATAAGGTTGCAGCAAAGCTAACGGTGTATCCAACGACTCTGTTTCAAAAGAAACCGCACTTGATAGCGACCATCTGCGTCCAAATGCGGCGAAGTTTCATCACCGACAATAATGGCTGGCAAAATATGGTTAAAATGCGGGCTTGACCGTGGCCGGTGTCGAAAAGTTTGTTTAGCGGAAATAGCCTTAGCATGGATTTGATAAGTGGCCGGGAGTTGTTCTGTATTAGAATGAATACTTAATATCGTCGGTGAAATGGCATATTCACTTGCCAGCCATCCCGATTGGTCACCTTGGCAATCGATTTGTGTCACGGTGTAATCTGCACCGGCATAATTAGGCTCCCAAGGATGGGACGTCAATGCAAACCGCTGCCCTGGTTGTAAACCACGGGCGTTGCTCTGGAAAGTATAAACCAATCGCTCCGCATCAATTGCTTGGATCCAAGCCTCAGCCAATAAATTACCTTGTTCTTGCGTCGCAAAGTCACTGGCATGGCGTTGAATTTCTCCACGGCTTGGCACTTGGCTCAATTGGCTGCTGGCCGTTGCCAACAGAGATGAGTCAGGTTGATTAAATGGGTAACTGCGCAAACTAACGGATTTAGACAACAACGCCACATTCTTATTAAAGTTCCAAATTTGTTCGTTTGTCGTCACCATTCCCGCTTCAGTCACACCCGGCAAACCGTTATCAGCAAAACGTGCCAACTGACGGCTATCATCAAACAACACCAACGTGGTTTGATTCGCATCGGTTTGCAGCACATAATTAATCCCTGCCTCAAACAATAAGCGTTCCATAAACGCCAAATCCGATTCATTCCATTGCAAAGTAAAGGGTCGTGCTGGATAGTCGCGCGTCAATTGCCATTGCACTTGTTGGCTTGGCCAGGATGCGGTTTCTAACACTTGTTTAACAATATCGACGACGGAGCTGTTTACAAAACGCCGAGTGTGTTGGCTTTTGGCAAGTGGTTCCAACGGTGAAACGAGTTTGAATTGACACAATTGCCATTGGTTGTCTGGTGTCGTGCCTTGATTAATACAAGCTTGGATAATGCCTCCTAGCCATACTGTATCAGGTGGCCAAGCAATAGCGAGCTGTGCCGTTTTTGTGGACAAGCTAGTGAGATCGAGATTGGGAGCAGCCAAACAATCAATGTCCCACGAGTAATGCGAGGAAATATGCCACGCTTGGCTCTTAAAACACCGTACCAGCAATTGGTCCTCACTCACTCCTGGTATCTGTAATCGAAATGACGGTTTATCGGCGGGCAATTGCGTCAGCCGGGATTGTGCGTTGGCCATAAAAGACTCCATGCAAACATAGAAAACGAGATGGACCGAAATCCATCTCGCGGGGCATTACTCTTTAGGAACTGTCGGGAAAATTGTCAGATAATCATCAATAGAACGCAATACAGTAAAAATACGGTATTGACAAAGTGGGAACTCTTTTTCTTTAACGCGCATAATAATTTGATTTGATAACGGAATTTATCATAACATATTTGTAAAGATGTGCCCTATTATCAGAAACACATGTTCCAGATGATCTTTATCAAGAGGTGGTGAAATATTTTAATGATAAAGAAATAGTCGATTTAACCATGGCAATTATCACGATTAATAGTTGGAACCGTTAGTTTTCGTAGATTACCTAAATAAGAGGACAATATGCCAAAAAATTAATTGATATTTCAGTGCCACTAGAAAATGATGTGAAATCTGATCCGGCTGGCTATGAACCTCGAATTGAATATCTTGCTCATCATCAAACCACCCAAGAAATAACNGGCTTTTTCCCAGGCTTGAGTGANAAAGATTTGCCTGATGCAGAGGGTTGGGCATACGAGCGTATTAATTTAATCACGCATAATGGCACGCATTTAGATGCGCCTTATCATTTTCATTCAACCATGAACAAAGGTGAACGCGCCATCACTATTGATGAAGTCCCTCTAGAATGGTGTTTACAACCAGGTGTAAAATTAGATTTTAGGCATTTTCCCGATGGTTATGTTGTTACTGTTGATGATGTCAAAGCTGAATTGCGAAGAATTAATCATAAGTTAAAACCGTTAGAAATTGTGTTAGTTAATACGCGAGCAGGCAAACGTTATGGCCATGATGATTATGTGCAATCCGGTTGTGGCGTAGGTCGTGAAGCGACGCTTTATTTATTAGAACAAGGTGTCAGAGTGACAGGAACAGATGGTTGGAGTTGGGACGCGCCNTTTTTTCATACCAAAGAAAAATATCAGCAAACTAAAGATGCTTCGCTGATTTGGGAAGGACATAAAGCAGGTGCGGAAATAGGCTATTGTCATCTTGAAAAGCTACATAATTTGGAAGTATTACCGCCACATGGATTTATAGTCAGTTGTTTTCCTGTGAAAATAAAAGGCGCATCAGCTGGATGGACGCGAGCGGTAGCAATGATCGATGAGTGATATTTGAATATTCTTGACGTGTCGTTATTGTGAGGTATTCCCACGAATTTTTAGGTAAGCAGTTGCGTTAATTGCTTACTAGCCCTCTTGTCATCCCGCGGCGAAGACTCCGGGATGACGGCATTTATTTTTATACCTGCAGCGAAATGCTTAATCTTGACAGCAATAACAAGCTGCTAGTTTTTACGCCATTGCTTTCGAATTTGCTGATTTGTCTTATCTAAAAATTCGCGGGGATATCTCAGCTCACAATGACGCGACAAACAGTTATCTTTTCGCATCTATCAACACAAACGCCATACGACAAATTGTATCAGTATGATTGCTCCAAGCATGATGGCTGCCTAAATCGACTACTACATCACCCGCTTTTAGCACAGTTTGATTATTGTCAGCAATCAAAGTTATTTCACCAAACAAGACGATGGCGTAAGACAGTGCATCGACTTGATGCATCATTGGATGTTTTTGCTTTTTTGTTCCGCGGTAATTTTTTCACCGTTTAATAAAATTTCATCTAGTCGATTCATATAAGTAGCATCTGGTGGAAAATCACAAAGACGAAACACAGTGCCTTGTTTTGCCGGTAAAAATGGTAGTCCAGCAATGGTGGGATCTTTAGCGTCTAAAGAAGCGGGGCTGGTATTTGATGACCATAAATTAATAGAAACAGCTGCATCAACACCTGTCATAAAATGGTCTATGTCTTTGGCAAAACTATCTTCAATAATCGAAGATTGATTTTTGAATTTTGTGCAATCAACACTCTGCGGGCAGATTTCATCAGATTTTCCTTTGTTTAAAGTTCTAACGTTGCTAATAACCATTTCCTAACGTCGAGGATTTCTTGATTACAAACTTCATGTTGCATGGGATAGGTATGCCAACTGACTGGATAACCAAGTTGCTGTAATTGATGTGCTGTGGTTTGGGCAAATGATAAAGGAATCACCGAATCAAAATCGCCATGCGCCAAAAAAATAGGTATGGGTTGTGCAGTCAATTTTGCCGCTAATTCCGCTGGCATTGGTAAGAAAGTAGAAAGCCCTAAAATTCCAGCTAGTTTTTTCGTATAATGTAATCCTGTATACAATGCCATCGCCCCACCTTGAGAAAATCCAGCTAGCACAATGCGTTGTGGTGGAATGCCGCGTTCAATTTCTTGCTCAATTAAATCAGTGATAGTTGCATGCATTTGTTGGATGCCGTCAAGGTCATAACGCGAATTTGCGGTTAATCCATGAATATCAAACCAGGCCCGCATAGGGAAACCACCATTGATGGTCACTGGCCGCACCGGTGCATGAGGAAAAATAAACCGCACTGCTAAATTCGGTGGTAATGGCAGCGCTTGGGCAATGGGCACAAAATCATGGCCATCGGCACCTAGGCCATGCAACCAAATGACACTGGCGTTGGCAGGAGTGGTTGGTTTTAACTCAACTGTGTCTAAAGTAATTTTACTAGTAGCAGAATGGGTCATGAATTAGCTCCGTCGTCTCAGAAATGCCAATATAAATTATACCGTAGGGCGGATCAAGCGGCCGGTATTTTACTAAAGGCTTTTATCCGTTAACATCAATCAGCTAAAATAAAAACCAGTGAAGGACTCCTGATAATAATGTCTAAACCCATCGAAGTGTTGCAACAAGTTTTTGGCTATAACCAGTTTCGGGGCCAACAAGCCGCGGTAATTGAGGCGCTTGTCAGTGGCCAAGATGTGTTGGTATTAATGCCAACTGGTGGCGGCAAGTCTTTGTGTTATCAAATTCCAGCAATCGTCCGTGAAGGTGTCGGCATTGTAGTTTCACCGTTAATTGCATTGATGCAAGACCAGGTCGATGCTTTATTGCAATTAGGCGTCAAAGCAGCATGTCTTAATTCCAGCATCGATAGCAAAACAGCATGGCAAATTGAACAACGTTTGCTGCAAAATAAACTGGATTTATTATACGTTGCCCCTGAACGATTAATGACGCCGCGTTTTTTGGAATTATTGGCCAGCAGCAATATTGCATTATTCGCTATTGATGAAGCGCATTGTGTTTCGCAATGGGGCCATGATTTTAGGCCGGAATATGTACAACTTTCAGTGTTACATGAGCGTTTTCCTCAAGTACCACGTATTGCCTTGACAGCTACTGCAGATACAGCGACTCGGCGCGAAATCATTGAGCGTCTCAATTTGCATCAAGCAAAAATTTTTTCCGCAAGCTTTGATCGTCCTAATATTCAATATCGGATTACACAAAAGAATGGTTCACGCGAACAATTATTACAATTTTTACAAACAGAACATGCGGGAGATGCTGGTATTATTTATTGTTTGTCGCGTAAACGGGTTGATGAAACAGCAGCCTGGTTNAAATCAAAAGGTTTGTTAGCATTGTCCTATCATGCCGGTTTAGATACGACAACACGACAGCAGCATCAGCGGCGGTTNTTGCGAGAGGAGGGCATCATTATGGTTGCCACGATTGCTTTTGGCATGGGAATTGATAAACCTAATGTCAGATTTGTGGCGCATTTAGATTTGCCGAAAAATATGGAAGGTTATTATCAAGAAACGGGCCGCGCTGGTCGTGATGGTTTGCCTGCCACGGCTTGGATGGTCTATGGACTGAGTGATGTAGTGTTGCAACGACAAATGTTAGAAAATTCAGACGCTTCACCGGAACGGAAGCGATTAGAAAGACACAAGTTAGAAGCTTTATTAGGTTTTTGTGAAACGACTGTTTGTCGGCGTCAAGCCTTATTAAATTATTTTGGTGAACAACATGCGGGCAATTGTGGCAATTGTGATAATTGTTTGGAACCAATACAAACATGGGATGGCACTGTCGCTGCACAAATGGCTTTGTCTTGTGTTTATCGTACGGGGCAACGTTTTGGTGTTAAACATTTGACGGATGTATTGTTGGGAAAAGAAACCATTCAAATAACTCATTTTAATCATCAACAATTAAGTGTTTATGGGATTGGTAAAGATTATACTGCCATGCAATGGAACAGTATTTTTCGGCAATTGGTCGCTGCAAACTATTTAACGGTGGACATGGATGCTTATGGCAGTTTGCGTTTGACGGAAGAAAGTCGTGGAATATTGCGCGGTGAGCAACGCATTGCATTTCGTCAAGATCCTTTGCCTAAACCGAAATCCAAAGCCACGAAAGTTAAACCAGCGGTTGCCACCGACATTATTGAATCAGTGGATGCCAAATTATTACAACATTTAAAAAATGTTCGGATACAATTGGCGCGTTCTCAGGGAGTGCCGCCTTATATTATTTTTCATGATAGCACTTTGCTGGAATTACAAGCGAGAAGGCCGCGTAGCTTAAACGAAATGGCAGAAATCTCTGGCGTCGGGCAGCAAAAATTGGCGCGTTATGGCGAAACTTTCTTGATGGCGATTAAAGAATTTGAATTGCAAGATGACAACTAATTGAAGTAGTTTTAAAAATACGAATGTTGTAGTGTTATCTTGAGCGCAGAAAACAACCAAAGAAATAGCTATTTAATTATCTTTTTGTTTTTAAACTCATCCAAGAGACCTTTGTTGTGTGGGCTGAGTGATTTTGTAATGGCGGCCAACCTAAATAGACGAATTTCTCTTGCAATATCAAGCCCTGTCATGCCTTCAGAAATTGCATTGTGATTTTTCTTTGCAGCAACACTTTCATAAGCTTGCACTAGTATGTTTTCTTTCTCAGAGGCTTTTCCTTCACAAGCCCGGCAAGCCAGCAAAAAGTNTTTAAAGCGTTCAGGTCGACGGAACGCATCCGTTCGTTCCAGTAAAACCAATATCTGTTCAGCATCGTTGCCAGTAATGGCATTAAAATCAGCATTAAAACGTGACACTAACAGAGCAACATCACGAAATGTGCGGGGCACACGGTAACGATCACACAATTGTTCCGTGTCTTTGGGTGTGACGTGCGCAAACAATGCTGCAAAGCGCACGATAGGATCAGAACTTAGCTTAACTGCGTTTTCAAGCGCAGTGAGTTCTGCTGTGTCCATCACTAACTCAGGAAATAGTTTTGTTAAAGCACCACAAAGACGTAGCGTCTCAAAAAAACGTTCAGGCGCTGGCTCGCCCAAGGCGCGTTCCCATTCTTGCCAAACACGTTCAGCGACTAAAGCGTCAACCTCTCCCGCAGTTACCATTTGTCGCATTAACTCAATGGTATCTTCAGCAATGGTAAAATCAGCGAAACGGGCAGCAAACCGTCCAAGCCGCAAGATACGGACTGGGTCTTCTGCAAATGCAGGAGAAACATGTCGTAGGATTTTATGTTGGATATCGTGAATACCACCATAGGGATCAATTAATTCACCATTGAGGGATTGTGCAATGGCATTAATTGTCAGATCACGGCGCTTTAAGTCTTCTTCTAATGTGACAGCAGGGTCGGCATGGAATTCAAAGGCCGTATAACCTTTACCTGTTTTGCGTTCGGTGCGGGCCAGGGCATATTCTTCGTGGGTTTCAGGATGTAGAAAGACAGGAAAATCTTTGCCAACGGGACGAAAACCCAAGCCAAGCAGCATGTCAGGAGCAGCACCTACCACCACCCAATCCCGTTCTTTGACTGGTCGCCCTAATAATTGATCGCGGACTGCGCCGCCCACTAAATAGATTTTCAATGGAATACCCCTGGGTAAAACGACTATTTTATGGCAGTATAAGGTTTATTGCATCTGCTGAGTCAGCACTGGGGACAGATAAAAATGTAGGTTGGATCAAGCGAAGCGGATCCACTAATATTCCCTGGTGAATCCGCTTTGCTTGATCCACCCTACGTTGGACTGGTTTTTAAATTAATGACGTTTACCGATGGAATTCATTTTTTGGTAAGGACAATCCCATGCTAAATAAGCTGCAAATTTTCATGCAATATCTTTTGCCACATCATTTGCTTTCACGTTGTATCGGTTGGATGGCCAATTGCCGTTGGCCGTGGGTGAAAAATACTTTTATCAAATTATTTATGTGGCATTATCAGGTCGATTTAGTATTAGCAGAGAAATCAGACCCGAAACAATATGCTAATTTTAATGAGTTCTTCACCCGTGCTTTGCGCCAAGGTGCGAGGCCGATAGTCATGGACAATGATGCTATTGTTTCCCCAGTTGATGGGACGGTCAGTCAATTGGGAATGATTAATGTGGGCACTATGATCCAAGCAAAAGGACTGGATTATCAAGTGCAAGACTTATTAGGCAATGCCCCTTGGGCGACCCAATTTGGTCAAGGGCAATTTATCAATTTATATTTGGCCCCTAAAGATTATCATCGGGTACATATTCCTGTGACGGGCATTTTGCGAGAGATGTGGTATGTCCCAGGTAAATTATTTTCGGTGAATCCTAACACTGTTGCGGCGGTGCCTAATTTATTTGCTCGCAATGAGCGCGTTATTTGTTTGTTTGATACTGTCAATGGCCCGATGGCAGTTGTGATGGTAGGCGCCATGATTGTTGCTAGCATTAGCACAGTTTGGGCAGGTGTAGTTGCCCCAGGAAGAAGCCGTGCTATTATGCACTGGGAATATGCAGGACAAAATTTACAATATGAACGTGGCGCTGAAATTGGCCGGTTTTTATTGGGATCGACAGTCATTGTATTGTTTGCTGATAACCAATTGACTTGGGACCGCCATTTGGCTCCCGGTACGAATGTACATCTAGGACAAGCCGTAGGACATTTTCATGAATGAATTAACAAAATCTCTTAAACCTAAAGTATTAGGTGTTTTTAGCATTGCAATGATCAATGTGATTGCCGTTGATAGTTTACGCAGTTTGCCGTTTAGTGCGCAATATGGTTTTGCGCTAGTATTTTTCTATATATTAGGTGCGATNCTGTTTTTCTTTCCCACCGCCATGGTCGCAGCTGAGTTAGCGACAGGATGGCCAAACCGCGGCGGAATTTATGTGTGGGTGCGGGAAGCATTTGGGGAGCGCACGGGATTTTTCGTGATCTGGGTGCAATGGATTTATAACGTGATTTGGTATCCCACAATATTGTCCTTTATTGCAGGCACGTTTGCTTATTTAATTAATCCACAGTTGGCAGAAAATAAAATCTACATGTTGTCTGTTATCGTGTTGACTTTTTATGGCACGACACTGGTCAATTGGTTTGGTATGCGTCTTTCTGGTGTGATGAGCACATTTTGTGCTTTGATAGGCACTTTAATTCCAATGTTTTTTATCATTGTCATGGGTATTGTTTGGTTATGGCAAGGCAATCCTGCACAAATTAATTTTTCCATGCAGTCTTTTCTTCCTAGCCTGACTGATTTAAATAATATTGCGTTTTTATTGGCGGTATTGTTTGGCTTAATTGGGATGGAAATGTCGGCAGTGCATGCCGATGAAGTACGTGATCCAGGCAAGACATTTCCGCGTGCAATGTGGTATTCCAGCATTGTTGTATTATTTAGTTTGGTGTTTTCCTCATTAGCCATTGCTTTGGTAGTGCCGCATCAACAACTAAGCGTGGTCACTGGCTTGATTCAAGCCTTTATGGTTTTCTTCAATCAATATCATTTAACTTGGATGGGCCCGGTCATTGCTTTACTAATTATCATTGGCGGTTTAGGCAATGTTGCAGCGTGGGTCATTGGCCCGACCAAAGGTTTATTGGTTGCTACCTTAGATGGCAGTGCACCACCATTTTTGGCCAAGATCAATAANAAAGGCGTGCCAGTAATTATTTTGTTATTACAAGCAGCCATCGTGACAGTATTGTGTGTCATGTTTTTATTAATGCCAACGGTGAGTAGTTCGTATTGGGCATTGACGGCAATTACGGCCCAGTTAGCATTGATTGTTTATATTATTATGTTTGCAGCGGCATTGCGATTACGTTACAAAGAACCCAATCAACCACGTGCCTACCGAGTGCCGGGTGGTAAAGTGGGCATGTGGTTATTAACGATGGTTGGTATTGTTGCTTGTGTTACGACTATTTTTCTAGGCTTTGTTCCACCTGCACAATTGCCTGTGGGTAATATTTTTAAATATGAAGCCATTTTAATTGCAGGCATGATTGTGTTTTGTTTGCCGCCTTTTATTTTGTTCCTCTTGCGCAAGCCACATTGGGGTGTGGTACAACGACAAGAAGTTGAGGCAGCCATTGAAAAAATGGAATAAAGTGGTTTTTGTGATTGAAACAGGTGTGATGGATCCACTGCACTTGATCCATCCTACCTGATGATAGAACGTGACGCAATTACCATTGCCATGATGAAACACAATCGGTTCGCATTCACCTACGGTTTCGTAATAAATTTTAATGTCGGGACTTTGGCTAATTACATAAGGCATTATTAATTTTCCACTTTAGTCATGAGTTTATTAAAGATAGCAATTAATGCATTTTGGTCATGCCGTGTTAGCACACCAANAAATTCTTCATCAATTTTTTCAACAAGAGGTACTAGCTTTAACGCCACAGTTTTACCTTTAGCGGTAAGCTGGACTGATTTGGCGCGGGTATCTTGGAGGTGTTCGCTGCGCTTTATCAAGCCAAGCGATACCAATTTTTTCAGCGATTTTGATACGGTCATCTTGTCTAATTTTGATTGCCGCACAATTAAAATTTGGGTCGGCTTTGGTTTTTTNNCTTCGAACCACAATAGCGTGGCGAGAATTACAAATTGCGCATGTGAAATATCATGAACATCGAGGGCTTNTTTAATCCATCGTTGCCAAGTCACGGTGATTTGCCATAATAAAAGGCCGGGGCTATCTTCCGGCCGATCAAAACCAAAAGCAGATTTAGTCATTATTCTCAGCTCTTGCAAATTTAACGAGTGCGTCCATCTCTTGCGGCACTGTATCTGCGACTTTTTGGGCGACTAATTTTATCCATAGCCACTTTAATGGCCCTGTGACCACTAATGTGTTGGATAGCCGCAATCCTTCAGCAGTTTCTTCCATTTTATGCGTATCAAACATTTTTGCACCTANAAAGCGGGTACAATCGGTAAACGTGTGCAAAGGATCAATCGCTATCAAATCAATTTTGACAGCCGGCGCTCCTTTTGGCTTTAACATAAAATGATTGCCTACAACAAAAGGCCCTTCGATTTTACAGTAATCTACATCGTCGTGCCATTGGTGCCAACGGTTGATGTCAGTCCACAAACGCCAAATGTCTTCTTNTTTAATGCCTTGATAAATCTTGCTATAAGATCGTATCCACATGAGAGCCCCGGATTTTGTAAAAACGTATATTGTATACGAGTTTACAAAAAGGCAAGTGGGCAGGTTTTCATCCCATCAATCCTGAGGCTTGATCGCGGTGCAAGGCAGGTATTTTATAGAATATCCCTGGGTCCCGCGGTCAAGCCGCGGGATGACGGGATTTATTAACTCTATCAGCAGCTCATAATACTCGTCATCCCTGTAAAAGTTAGATATTTCGTTGACAAAATTGATAATTGAACGATTTTGTTGAGGGAATGGAGATGAGAAGGAATACAGAAGATAAGACGCTGGAAAGGAACTATATCCAGAAATGGCGGTTTTTAATCCAAGAATATGAGCTGACGAAAGCCAAACGCCACCCGCATTTTCGGTTTGTAACGGATTTTTATAAGCATCATAACACCTCGAGACAAGTTTTTCTGAAGTATTACAACCGATTTAAAGTGAGTCGAGCAGACTGTCAACTCTTGCCTCAAAAAGAGGGCCGAAATGGAAGACGCGAAGACCACTGCCTTTGATCGAGCAAAAAGTGATAGAAGAACGGATCAAAGGAAACAATCGCTATGAAATTCATGCGATCTTGAAGCCGACATTAAAATCCCATACTCCAACGCCCTCGGGTATTTATGCTATTCTAAGACGTCAAGATCTGAATCGGTTGAAACCCAAGATGCGAGCCAATAAACGCCAAATTATTAAAGAGAGAGCCGGCCAATTAGGCCATGTAGATTGTCATCACTTGAGTAAGGATCTGCTGATCAACAGCACGAGACGCTATTATTTAGTTTGTGTGTTAGATGATTACAGCCGAATTAGTTGGGCTGAAGTGGTCGAGGACATCAAGAGTCTCACGGTGATGTTTGCCACCTTGAAATCGCTTAATTTATTGAATAGCGAATATCGTATCCAATTTGAAGAAGTGATCACAGATAATGGTTCGGAGTTTTGTAGCAAGCACAGCCCTGCTCATCATCCTTTTGAGCGAATGCTGCAAGAGCTGGGAATCAAACACCGTTATACGCAGCCTTACCGACCGCAAACGAATGGGAAAGTGGAGCGTTTTTGGCGAACGTTAAACGAAGACCTGATTGAGGGAACTACGTTTGACTCGATTGAGCATTTTAAAGACGAGTTAATCCAATATCTGTTGTATTACAATAATGTTCGATGCCATCAAGCACTCAATGGAATATCTCCAAAGGTGTTTCTGAAACCTCCGGTGAAAAGGGGTAACTATTCTTGTCAACGAATTACCTGACACATACAATCCCATGGCTTGATCGCGGGACCGATCAGGCGATGCAGGTACTTTATAGAATACCTGGCAATCAGTTGCTTATTTTAACCCCTCTTGTGCCAATACTTTCTGCACCGCAGGCCGCTCTTTGACCCGTTTTACTAATGCAGAATAATTAGGCCAATCAGTCACTGGAAATTTCATTTTTTCAGCCCAACTGTACATGACAAATAAATAAGCATCAGGCACTGTAAATTGATCACCTAAGGCATAATTTTNTCCAGCCAATTTTTTGTCGGCCAACGCCATCAGCCGATTGATATTTTGAGTAGCACTTTGGATGAGTTCTTGCTTAGCGGCTTCAGTTTGCAACCAACGATGGGCGGCAAATATAGGAGTGAAGGCTTTATGTATATCAGCACTCACAAAGGCCAGCCATTCATAGCAACAAGCATGCTCTGCTGTTCCCGCAGGTGGTAGCANATTTTTCTCCGGTTTTACTTCAGCGGCATAAGTCATAATCGCGATATTTTGTGTTAGCAGATTACCATTTTCAAGCACTAAAGCTGGCACAAGGCCTTGTGGATTAATTTGATAATAGTCTTTGCCATCGATGGTGTGTGTTTTTAAATCCACTTTGTGAATTTGATAAGGCAATCCAGATTCTTCCAAAATAATATGTGATGCTAAAGAACAAGCGCCAGGACTATAATATAAATTCAGCATTAATCTCTCCTTAGGTTAATAATTTAAAATCGGCCGCTTGCGGTCGATACAAGCCGATGGGGTTTCCAAAGGGGAGAAATGGGAATTCTCCCCTTGGTCGCAAGCGCGGGTTTCCGCGCGCCGCGAAATCAAATGAGCAAAAAATCATTTCGGCAATATAATTTTAATTAATTCTTTGTATTCACTTCCTTGCGATGTTTGTTGGCTACGATGCAAAATTAATTGGTTAACTGGCAATATCGCAGGTAGTGCTATTGGTAATTCAGTAACGATGGGCATTCGTCTGCCACGTAAACGGCCTATAGTAAGATGTGGCACATAAGGCCGAGTTTCTGGAGGCAGGCCCAAATTAAGTAAGGCTTGTTCTACTTGATAAACAAGTTGCGCTAGTTCGTTAGTCAATTCTAGCATCACCGCAAGTGTGTGCGGATTGTGTGGAGGAAAGCCCATGAGTTTACCGAAAGTTAAATTGAACGCATGGATTGAACCAACAGCATTCTTCACTTCTTCTATCATGGGTTTAATTTTTTTAGTGTCGGTTTCTCCAATAAAGCGTAATGTAAGATGCAAGTTTTGTTTGGGAATCCATTTGACTGCATCGCCATTGGTTTGCTGTTTTAAAACTCGATNCATAGCCGCAAACATGGATTGATGTTCTTCAGGCAGAGGAATTGCCCAAAAGAGTCGATAATGTTCAGGTTTCTGATCCGTCATTAAGCATTTTCCCAATTAAAGCTAAGCACATCATTGATGTTTTCTGATTGCAGCGCCAACATGATCAAACGGTCAATACCTAATGCAATCCCCGCACAATTAGGTAAACCTGATTCCAGTGCAGCCAGTAATCGTTCATCCAATGGTGGTGTCATGAGGCCTGCAGCTTGGCGTTTTGNCAAATCTTGCATAAAACGTCGACGCTGTTCGTTGACATCGGCTAATTCATAATAACCGTTCGCTAATTCAATTCCGTTAACATACACTTCAAACCGTTCTGCAACGGGCGGATCATCGTCTCTAATTCGTGCCAGTGCTGCCTGACTTGCCGGATAATCATAGACAAACACAGGTGCTGAAAAACCGAGTTTTGGTTCTAAAATATGCGTCATTAATAATTCTAGCCAAGTGTCACGTTGTGTATGATCAATATTGTCAGACAAACTAATGCCTTGTTGACTAGCGCAGGCTTGTAAACCAGCTGCGCTTTCTGTCAATGGATCAACTCCTAATGTTTTTGTAAAAAGTTCACGGTAACTGTAACGGATGG
This sequence comes from Coxiellaceae bacterium, assembly GCA_013414725.1. Taxonomy (GTDB): domain Bacteria; phylum Pseudomonadota; class Gammaproteobacteria. The sequence continues at coordinate 797,255 of CP058706.1, forward strand.
CCGGTGGAGTTTGTAAAATAGTTTGTAACAATGCATCCACTTCTTGCATTAATTGATGGTGATCGTAATCAGGACGATACCATTCTAACATCGTAAATTCTGGATTGTGGTTTTTGCCGCATTCTTCTGCACGAAACGCTTTACTAATTTGATAAATTGCGCCGCTGCCAGCGGCCAATAAACGTTTCATGGCATATTCGGGTGAGGTTTGCAAATAACGTTGATCGAGTGTTTGAAAACTAGCGAGATGAATATCTGGAACCGTCGTGGCGCACAGTAGTGGAGTTTCCACTTCCCATACGCCACGTGCAGCAAAAAGCCCGAATTTTTGCAATATTTCGGCGCGTTGCTGCAGCGATGAAATGGTTGCGTTTGGTTGCCATTGCATGGAGGTTGTTACTTACTCCTTAGCGCGTGATAAATATTCGCCAGTGCGAGTATCGACTTTAATCAAATCACCAATGCTGACAAATAATGGCACGCGAACAACAGCGCCTGTTTCTAACGTGGCAGGCTTGCCACCACCGCTGACGGTGTCGCCTTTTAAGCCAGGGTCTGTTTCTACGACCTTAAGGACAACGGTGTTTGGTGCACTAACCGATAAAGGTTCACCGTTATAAACCGTTACCATGCAAATGTCTTGTTCTTTGAGCCATTGCACAGCATCTCCTACCGTAGACTTGTTAGCAGCATATTGCTCGAAGGTATCTTGCACCATGAAGTGCCACACTTCGCCATCATTATAAAGATATTGCATTTCCATTTCGCTGACATCAGCGCCAGGCAAACTGTCGCCTGATTTTAAGGTCCGTTCCAGCACGCGGCCGGTTTTTAAATTGCGGAATTTAATGCGATTAAATGCTTGGCCTTTGCCTGGCTTAACATATTCATTTTCCAGAATATTACAGGGTCNGCCATCAATCATGACTTTTATTCCACTTTTCAATTCATTTGTGCTATAAGTTGCCATGTTATCCTCGTTAGCTCATTTTTGAACAATTAACCTATTACGGCTGCGCTATGGTACCTCAAATTGACGCAAAATGTGAGTCATCCGCTTGGCAAAAAGAGTTGGCCAGCATGATCACTGATCCCCAGGAATTATGGCAATTGCTGGCACTGGATGCAACGCTTTTGCCAGCTGCCCAACAAGCAGCCGCACTTTTTCCATTGCGAGCGACACGCAGTTATGTATCGCGGATGCGACAGGGTGATGTAAACGACCCATTATTGCAACAAGTATTGCCATTGGGATTGGAGCTACAGCCAATGGCGGGTTATTCCCAAGACCCATTGCAAGAGGCCAAGGCTAGAAAAGTCCCAGGACTTTTGCACAAGTACCGTGACCGGGCCTTGCTGATGTTGACAGGTGCTTGTGCGGTGCATTGCCGCTATTGTTTCCGTCGGCATTTTCCCTATGCCGACAATACATTGACCCCAGCAACTTGGCAGCCAGCACTTGCCTATTTGGCGGAACAATCACAAATTAAAGAAGTAATTTTAAGTGGCGGAGACCCGCTGGTTGTTAAAGATGTTTTACTTGATGAATTATTGCAGGAATTAGCGAAGATTAAGCATTTACAACGAGTCCGGATTCATACTCGTTTGCCTATTGTGTTACCAAGCCGCATTACTGTTGAATTACTGCAAACATTAACGCGCACTCGCTTGCCAGTTGTTATGGTATTACATAGTAATCATGCCCAAGAAATCAACAGCGAGGTGCAACAAGTTTGTTACGCTATGCGGACAGCTAATCTTCATTTGCTTAATCAAACCGTGTTGTTAAAAAATATTAATGATAATGTTGAAACATTAATTGAACTAAGTGAAGTGTTGTTTAATGTAGGAGTTTTGCCTTATTATCTACACATGTTAGATGCAGTAGATGGTGCTGCACATTTTGCCGTTTCAGAAGTGCTGGCAAAAGAATTGATCGTGATGATGAAAAGCAATCTGCCAGGTTATTTAGTGCCAAAATTAGTGCGTGAAGTGGCAGGGCATCCAAGTAAGCTAGAAGTTATATAGACAGGTAGGGTGGATCAAGCAAAGCGGATCCATGATTCTTTAATCGGCAATATAATTGGATGGATCCGCTTTGCTTGATCCATTCCGCATTTAGTGAGGACAGCTATGTTTAAAGGCATTGATCTTTTCAGCGATACCCTAACGCAACCGACTGCAGCGATGAAACAAGCGATGTTTGCTGCGGAATTGGGTGATGAACAAAAAGGCGAAGACCCTACGACATTGAAACTTGAGGCCATGGCAGCAGATATGTTGGGATTTTCTGCAGCGATGTTNTTCCCTTCAGCAACTATGGCAAACCAAATTGCTATTCGCACTTGGTGCGAACCTGGTGATGAATTGTTAGCAGCGGACATTTGTCATTTATTTAATTTCGAAGCCGGTGGGCCAGCAGTCAATGCGCAAGTGATTTGTAAACCTATTCCAACGCCAACTGGAATTTTCAGTGTTGATGATGTGAAAAAACATTACCGCTATCTTAACAGCGTGCATCAACCTGTATCGAAATTATTAAGCATAGAAAATACTACTAATATGGGTGGTGGCATTGCTTGGACTAAAGAACAATTACAATCAATTGTTACAGTGGCCGATGAATTAAATTTNAAAAAACACATGGATGGCGCGCGTTTATTTAATGCAAGTGTCAAGACTGGTTTATCTCCGAAACAAATAGCCTCTGGATTTGATTCGGTAACAATTTGTTTATCAAAAGGGCTAGGTTGTGCCGTCGGTGCATTATTAGTATTTGATAAAGCACATTACGCCAAAATACGCCGTTTCAAACAATTGATGGGTGGTGCTATGCGGCAAAGTGGTATATTGGCAGCGGCTGGAATTTATGCGTTGCAAAACCATATTACCCGCTTACAAGAAGATCATGATAACGCTGCAGCATTAGCAGTTGGATTAAGCCAGCATTCAAAGCATATTGAGGTGGTGAATCAACCACCCGCAACAAATATGGTATTTTTCCATTGGCTGTCAACGCGGGTTTCACCCACAGAATTCAATGATCTTTGTGTCCAAAAAGGCGTGCGGTTTTCGCAAGTCGGTGTTAACAAATTTAGGGCCGTCACGCATCTGGGCATTACTAANAAAGATATTGAAACAACGATTAAAATTATTAATGAGATTTGCCAGGCGGTATGAAATAAGAGTTTCGTCATGTGGTTTGTCTATCGACTTGCATCGTTTGCAGCAAATCCACTGAGTCATATTGTGTAAAAGTTTAAACTTAATATGACTGACACTGTCAGTTTAATTTAAATTTTTTTAGCATTCCCGTTATCCTACAATTAGGCCCAGAGTTGTCCGGAAAAAGTTATCCATTATGCGTTGTCATTGTGGGGAGCATAGCTCCTCGCAGTGACGCGTACTGTTCTTTTACCAAAAATAGCTTTTTCCGAACAGCTCTGGGTTTGACTATGGGATGACGAAAATGTTCTGACAGTGTAATGATCTCACTCTTTCGAGATGGCTTTAAGCAACATATCACCAAATGCAGTTGCTTGTGGTGTTCGCTGTTTCTCCGGTTTTGACTTTTGTGTTTGCTTGGAATNGGTTGCAGTTTGACGTGGTGTGGCAGGTTCGTCTAATTGCATGCTCAATTGGATCCGTTTGCGGTCTAAATCGATTTCTAATACTTTGACTTTTACAATGTCACCGACTTTAACAAACTGTTGTGGGTCTTTGACATAATGATGCGCCATCACGGATTTATGTACTAAACCATCCTGATGTACCCCGATGTCAACGAATGCGCCAAAATTAGCGACGTTGGTGATGACACCCTCTAAAATCATGCCGGGTTTTAAATCACTCAGTGATTCGACACCTTCTTTAAAAGTAGCGGTTTTGAATTCGGGTCGAGGATCGCGGCCAGGTTTGGCTAGTTCTTGTAAGATATCAGTGACCGTTGGCACACCAAATTGCTCATCAGTAAAGTCAGCGGGATTTAATTGTGCTAATAGACTGGTATTGCCCATTAATTCTTTAATATTTTTATGTTCTTTCTTAAGAATACATTCCACCACCGGATAAGCTTCCGGGTGCACTGCAGTCATGTCTAGTGGGTTTTCGCCGTTAACAATCCGTAAAAATCCGGCGGCTTGTTCAAATGATTTCTCACCGAGACGAGGGATTTTNNTCAATTGTTCACGGTTTTTGAAAATACCGTTGCTTTCACGCATTGATACGATATTTTTAGCGATGGTTTCATTCAAGCCAGCAACGCAGGCGAGTAATGGCACGGAGGCGGTGTTTACATCAACACCGACGGCGTTTACACAATCTTCCATCACGGCATGTAATGTGCGTGACAATTTCACTTGATTCACATCGTGTTGATATTGGCCAACGCCAATGGCTTTTGGTTCAATCTTCACTAACTCTGCTAATGGGTCTTGCAAACGGCGGGCAATAGAAACAGCGCCGCGATAAGAAACATCCAGATCAGGAAATTCTTTGGCTGCTAATTCAGAGGCTGAATAAACTGATGCGCCAGCCTCTGATACAACTATGCTAGTCAGCTTTAATTCAGGATGACGTTTNNTTAGCTCAAGGACGAGTTTATCTGTTTCGCGTGACGCAGTGCCATTACCAATGCTAATGAGTTCTACATTAAATTGACGACATATTTTAGCTAAGATATCGATAGATCCATCCCAATCATTGCGTGGTGCATGTGGAAAAATTGCTGTATGGATTAATAATTTTCCCGTGACATCAATGACGACTACTTTTACGCCAGTCCTCAATCCTGGGTCTAGTCCCAGTGTGACACGTGGGCCAGCGGGAGCTGCCATTAATAAATGTTTCAAATTATTAGCAAATACTTTAATGGCTTGTTCTTCCGCTATTTCACGTAACTGTGATAATAATTCAATGCTAAGTTTCAAAAATAATTTAATTTTCCATGTCCAAGCGACAGTTTCTTGTAGCCAGGTGCTGGCGGCGCCATGCAGTGGAACATTGCAATGCGCCACTATTTTTTGTTGGCATAATGTTTCTTGGTCTGGTTCTAAAGTCAGATTTATACGCAACACTTCTTCGCGTTGACCGCGGAACAAGGCTAAAGCGCGATGCGAGGGAATTTNTTTGATGGGTTCTTGGTAAGTAAAATAATCAGCAAACTTAGCGCCTTGTTCAGCTTTTTCAGGCACGACTTCGCTTTTAAGGACACCGTTGTCCCATAAAAAGTCACGCAATTCGCCTACCAGTGTAGCGTTTTCAGCAAACCTCTCCATCAGAATTTGGCGAGCACCATCGAGGGCATCGGCAGTGGTGGCGATATTTTNTTCGGCATTGATAAATTGCTCAGCTAATTGTATGGGTTCTTGCGAGCTGTCTTGCAGCAATTGTAATGCTAACGGTTCTAAACCTGCTTCAATGGCAATTTGTGCTTTGGTGCGGCGTTTAGGCTTATAAGGTAAATATAAATCTTCTAATGTGGCTTTGCTATCAGTGGCTAAAATCTTTTGTTCTAATTCGGGCGTGAGTTTGTTTTGTTCGGCGATGCTTTTTAAAATAGTTTGGCGGCGTTCATCTAACTCACGCAAATAACGCAAACGCTCTTCTAAATTGCGCAATTGGGTATCATCTAAACCGAAAGTGACTTCTTTACGGTAGCGGGCAATAAAAGGCACAGTGTCGCCGGCGTCTAATAAAGCAACGGCAGCGTTGACTTGTTCAATTTTTAAATTTAATTCGCTGCTCAGTTTAATATTGATATTCATGCTTTCTCTCTGCTCCTGCTGATTATAATTTTTAAATCTAGGGGTGAATCAAGCAAAGCGGATCCACCCTACATTGAAAAATGAATGTGACAAAAGATTTGTTAGGCAATATTTAACACATGCGATACCATGCCATCGGCTAATTTAGGCTCAAACCATGTGGATTTGGGCGGCATGATTTGATGGGCATCGGCCACTTGCATAATAGCTGACATGCGGGTCGGATATAAAGCAAAAGCGACCGCCATTTCTCCACTGTTGACGCGCTTTTCTAATTCACCTAAACCACGGATGCCACCTACAAAATCAATGCGTGGATCGCGGCGTGGATCATGAATATTAAGTATCGGTTCTAGAATGTAATTGGCCAAAATACTGACGTCTAAAGAAGCGATGGGATCATGTTTTTTGATCTGATCGGCTGGAAAATTCAACCGATACCATTCTGTGTTTAAATACATACCCCATTCACCTGGCACTTGTGGTGTTACCGGTTTTGCACTAGGCGTCACGATAAAATGTTCGCTAATACGTTGGAGAAATTCCTGCGGTGTTAAGCCGTGTAAATCTTTAATGACACGATGATAGCCTAAGATTTGTAATTCATCATCTGGAAACATAACAGTCAGAAAATATTGCCAATGATCATTTTGATGTTGCTGTGCTTGTGCTAATTGTGCAGCTGCTTCCGAACGATGATGACCATCAGCAATGTATAATGCATCCATATCGTTAACAGTTTCTGTCAATTGTGCAATAAGGTTGGTGTCTCGCACAGCCCATAATTGATGACGAATGCCATCATCTGCAACGACATCGAATTCAGGCGCATGATTGGTGACTTGTGCTAGGATTGATGTGACGGTTTTATTCGCTTTGTATGCCAATAAGACTGGCCCTGTTTGTGCTGACAAGGCTGAGATTTGCCGCATGCGGTCAGCTACTTTTGCCGGTTGGGTCAGTTCATGTTTACGAATTTTGTTGTTTAAATAAGCTTGAACTGAAGCGGCTGCCACTAAGCCGGTCTGTTGATGGTTGCCCATTTGCAAACGATAAACATAATAATAAGCTGCTGGGTCAAGTTGCAAAACACCTTCAGCTTGCATGCGCTGAAAATTAGCCGCACCCATGGCATATACTTCAGGTGAGTAAGGATCGATGTCGGCGGCCAAGTCAATTTCGGGTTTGGAAATGTGCAAAANACTCCAGGGTTTATTTTCAGCACGTTGTCGCGCTTCAGCACTGTTTAATACATCATAAGGTGGTGCAATCACTTCAGCGACATAATTAGCAGCGGGCCGCAGACCGCGGAATGGACGAATCATAGTCATAATTATTCTTTCTCTGTTGAGTTAGTCTGGTGTACTGGAAGTTTTTCTAGTTCTGCTTGAATCTTGGCGCGAAATGCTAATGGGTTAGGAATATTCGGAAACGGATCTTCACTGCCGCCAATCCCAATAATAACAAGAGAACCATAACCTAGAATTCTTCCCATAATGCTTTGATAGACACGTATGCCTTCAATGCGGTGTANAANAATTTCTATCGTAAAACGGCGGATTAAACCAATTTTCATCAATACCCGTTTATTGGTGACACCGTATTCTGAACTGTAAAAAGTGATTAATGCAGCAAGAGCAGAAAAAGCGGCAACAATTAACGCAAAATAGGCCACAATAGCGTAGATTGGCATATTGGCGATACGGTAACTGGTGACTTGATAATCTGGGCCGACAATAAACAATGCGGAGGCGGCAATCAACCAAAAAACAGCGCTTCCAAAAATGATCCAATGTGGTTTGGTGCGATAAAGAACAGTTTCGCCTTGCATCAGTGTGTTGTCGATATAACTCATTAAGTGCTCCTATTGTGTTTAGCTGGCAACCATTGTGTCAAATTTTTGGAAGCCACGAGGCAATTTATTACCACGTTGCGCACGTTCACCTTGATAATGTTCTAAATCTTTCATCGTCAATACTAATTCACGTTTGCCAGAGCGAATGATTAATTTCCCATTTTCACTTAACACGGCCAACGTCACCACATATTCCTCATGCTTAGCCGCCCGTGCGGGAGGAATTTGAATAATTTTATTGCCTTTGCCGCGTGGTAATTGTGGCAAATCAGCGATTGGAAATACTAGCAGTCGCCCCTCATTAGTAATGGCGGCCAAATATTGCGAATCAGGATCAGTCACTAATTGCGGGGCAAGCGCTTGCGAGCCAGTGGGCACTTTTAGCACAGCTTTACCTGTACGGTTTTTAGTGATTAATTCACTACCAGCAACAATAAAACCATAGCCCGCATCGCTGGCCAAAACAAACAGTTGATTGGCTTCTTCCATCATAACGGTCACAAAACTGGCGCCTGGTTCGGGCGCTAAACGGCTGGTCAAAGGTTCTCCCTGGCCACGAGCAGAAGGCAAGCTGTGGGCTGGTAGAGTATAAGATCGCCCATTAGAATCAATAAAAATAGCTAATTGATTGCTGCGGCCTTTGACTGCCATGGCAAAACTGTCGCCTGCTTTATAACTTAATGTCTGTGGATCAATTTCATGGCCTTTAGCCGCACGAATCCAACCTTGTTTTGATAAAATGACTGTGACAGGCTCGGTTGGAATGAGTTCCTGTTCTTGAATGGGTTGGGCGACTGCACGTGTTACAATAGGTGATTGACGTTTGTCACCGTATTTTTCTGCATCGCTTAATAACTCACTGCGTAATAAACCTTTAATTCTTTNTTCTGAGCTTAACCAATTTTGTAATTGATCACGTTCCTTGGCCAATTCTGCTTGTTCACCGCGGATTTTCATTTCTTCTAATTTCGCCAAGTGCCGTAATTTTAATTCTAAGATAGCTTCTGCTTGCTCTGCGGTTAATTGAAACCGCTTCATTAAGACGGCTTTGGGTTGTTCTTCATAGCGAATAATGGCAATGACTTCGTCGATGTTTAAAANAGCAACTAGCAAGCCATCGAGAATATGCAAGCGTGCTAGGACTTTATCTAATCGGTATTGTAATCGGCGGCGCAAGGTGGCAAGACGAAACGTTAACCATTCTTGTAGTAAAGGCAACAGTCCTTTGACTTGAGGCCGACCATTAAGGCCAATTACGTTCATGTTAATCCGATAATTGCGCTCTAAATCAGTAGTCGCAAATAAGTGTCCCATTAATGCTTCCACATCGACGCGGTTGCTGCGAGGCGTGATGACGAGCCGTACAGGATTTTCATGGTCTGATTCATCGCGCAAGTCGGCGATCATGGGCAATTTTTGNNCCTGCATTTGGCCGGCAATTTGCTCTAGCACTTTGGCGCCGGAGGTTTGATGAGGCAAAGCCGTGATAACAATGTCGTCTCCATCTTGCGTATAAACAGCGCGCATTCGCACTGAACCATTGCCGGTACGATACATTTCCAAAATTTCATTGGCTGGCGTAATAATTTCCGCAGCCGTTGGGAAATCAGGACCTTTGACATGTTTACAAATGGCTTTTAAGTCGGCATCGGGTTTGTCTAATAAAGNAACGCAAGCGGCAGCTACTTCGCGCAAATTGTGGGGAGGAATATCGGTTGCCATTCCGACGGCGATGCCGGTAGTGCCATTGAGTAACACATTGGGCAAGCGGGCTGGCANAATGGCCGGTTCTGTTAGTGTACCATCGAAATTGGGCACCCAATCTACTGTGCCTTGTTCGAGTTCACTTAATAAGACTTCGGCATAAGGCGACAATCGTGATTCCGTATAGCGCATGGCGGCGAATGACTTGGGATCGTCGATTGAGCCCCAGTTACCTTGGCCGTCAATTAATGGATAGCGATAAGAGAAAGGTTGTGCCATTAACACCATGGCTTCGTAACAAGCAGAATCACCGTGGGGATGAAACTTACCGAGCACATCACCGACTGTCCGGGCAGATTTCTTATATTTGGCAGTTGCCTTCAAGCCTAGCTCAGACATCGCATAGACGATTCGCCGTTGTACCGGCTTTAGGCCATCACCAATGTGAGGCAAAGCACGGTCGAGCACAACATACATGGAGTAGTTGAGATAGGCTTTCTCGGCGAATACCGTCAACGGCAATTTTCAAAATTGTCTTGAGAAACAAGGGGTTTGATGGCTTTTTCTTGCTCATAATGCTTTTGGCCCAGGGTTAAATTGGCAGTATTATGCCTGGAATAAAAAGGGTTTCCTAGTCTCGACTCTCTCTAGGGAGGCAATTTTTCGGAAGCGTCATTAGAAGGAGTGCAGTGACGTGGCCACTCAGAGAATCCGAGCATACCCTGCCACCTCGCTGCTTCGCCCCAGGGGACAAAATTAAATTCATATTTCTACTTTAGTGATTACTGATTTGTGCCAGCACGCCCCGAGAAGAGCTCACCTTGCTACAAAACACGCCGTGAATACCTCCCTGTAGGCTCTAGGCTTTCATCCTGAAAGCCAAGGTTTTGCAGCAAGGTGAGCTCTTCTCGGGCTTTATTTTTGTAAAGTCAGGGTGATTGGTGGGTAATGATATAAATTTAATTTTGTCCTTGAGAAGTATCTGGGCAAGTAATTATAAGCCGACTTAATGTGTTCTTAACTTTGATCATTTATAGTTAGCGCTGTAGAACGAGACCCAGAGGTTTTGAATTATGCCGTTACCAAAGTTTCCTTTTGTTGTCGATAAAGTAATCCACAATGAGCTTTTAAAGGTACATTGACTACCCCGGTAGAACAGTTTCTTGTTATATTAAAGAATTAGATATGGAGGAAATTGATAGACCCATTCAGAGTTTGCTAGGAAAAGATGAGTTGTTTCATATCCAAAAAGCCGTCATATTTTCTAATTTATATCGATATCTAATCAATGGGTTTCAACCCCTCACCTATTGTGTCACTGGTAAAGTAAATCAAGACCAAGTAGAAGCAAAAGATTATTTTGCAGTTGAGGAAATAATTGGCTTGGATTTGGCTGATAATTTTGTACCAGAAAAATTTGATACCAATAAATTTACTTATAACGGTTTGCCTTTTAGATATTTGATGGCCATGGCAGTGGCAACAGAATTCTTAGCGCATGATGATTTAAACCCAACTAATTGGGGACTGTTGCCCTATTCTGAGCAAGGCGGGGGCTATACGGCAGTGATTTTAGATACCCTTGAGGAACCGGGTGAGCGCTTTATTACTGACACGGAGACTGATATTGCCTTACGATTAGTTTGTCCTATAACAAAAGCTTATGATGAAAGATTAGCGCATGTGTTAGACCAAATAGCGCCCGGGTTTGCTCTGAAAGTTGAGCAAGGCTTTGCCGCGGAAACCAAAATAGTGCTTGCCCGAATCTTAAGTTTGCCTAATATCATGGGGTCATTTTTAGAAAAATTCGACGATCAATTTCATGCCAATCGTTTGAAAGAATCATTAATTGAACGCGTTAATGTATATCAAAAAGCCTATGTTTTGCTGCAAAAGCAAGCAGCTGCGCGAGCCGCAACTTTAAAAATTCAAACATCACCATCTCCCACCACAGGCTCAACCAATGATTATAAAGCTGAAATGACACTGGCCGTTGAAACAATGAATGAGCATGGCTTCACTAAGCGGCATAAAATTGAAATAAAAGAAGAAGGCGCAAAACAAAATAATGAAAACGTTGTGGCAGAGTTACCTCAAAGTCCTCAAACTAGATTTTGATCCAAACTCTGAAACTCAGTGGAGTGGGTCAAACAGATTACAGCAGAAACGGGTTAAAACCATTTAAAAACTCCGTGTTTTGTTATTGCTTTGTCGCTCTGCCTAGTTCACAGTAATCTATTTTGCCAAAAAGGCTTTGATATGCGCGTTAATAGTTGGATCGGCATAAAATGCATCATGGCCGAAATTGGAATCATGCATTACCATTGTGGCACGCACATTGGCGTCTTTTAACATCTGATATAATTCTTGCTGTTGTTGCGGTGGAAACAACATATCTGAACTGACAGAAATGACCAATGTGTTGGCTTGTATTCCTCGGAAAGGTGTTAACCGGTCATCGTAGCCAGCTGTTACATCAAACATATCCATGGCGGCTTGCAGATAGATATAACAATTAGCATCAAACCGTTGGACAAATTTTTGGGCATTGTATTCCAAATAACTTTCTAGGCTTCCGGCTTCAGTAAAACGAGCTGATAATTCGGCAGGGTTGCGATAACTTAATAAACCAAATTTACGGGCTAACAAAANACCTTGTGTAGGTTGTTTCTCGTAATAACCATTGTTCCAGTGTGGATCGAGCTCAATCATTTCGCGTTGTAATTGGTGTGTCGCAACACTCATGGGATAAGATTTGTAACAAGAAGAAACGGAAATTAAACGTTGTACCATTGTTGGATAAAGTATCGCCCACGTCAGTGATAACATCGCGCCCATCGAATTGCCAATCACGGCGTAAAGTTTTTTAATGCCTAAATGTTCTAGCAATAAATATTGGCTTCGTACCATATCAGTAATAGTCAACAACGGGAAATCACATTGATAAAACTTTTGTGTTTCAGGATTAATCGATGCTGGCCCCGATGAACCGTAACAACTGCCTAAATTATTTATGCAGATCACAAAATAACGGTTAGTATCGATGGCTTTGCCAGGCCCGACCATGGCTTCCCACCAACCAGGCGTGGTGTTTTGCTCGTGGGAGCAAACATGACTGCCAGTCGAAAGCGCATGATTAATTAAAATAATATTGTCTTGCTCAGGATTCATGTGGCCAATCGTTTCATACACCAGTGTTAAGGGACGAAGATGACCGCCATGCAAAAATTCAAGTCCAATAGCAGATTCAAAACGCCAACTGCCATCGGCTTGTAGTATAATTTGCTGGGTTTTAGATTGGCTATCTTGCTTCATATTCAGTAAACTAACTCATTATTCTGAAGGACATTGCAGCGATGTTACGCCATTATACGTTACTCGACCGTCTCATTACACAGTTTGATCAAAGTCTTCGCACCTTAACGGTAAATACGGTGGCTTGTCAACGCCCTAATCCGGCCGCTTTGGTTGCTGAAACAGCCTTATCGAAACAAGAGCAGCGCCATAGTGCAGGTTTAATGCGAGTTGATCATGTGGGCGAGGTTTGTGCTCAAGCTTTATATCAAGGCCAAGCCTTGGCAGCCAAAACTTCGGCAGTGCAAGCCTCAATGCAACAAGCAGCGCAAGAAGAAATGGACCATCTCGCTTGGTGTCAGCAGCGGTTGCAGGAATTGCACAGCCGACCTAGNTTTTTGAACCCATTTTGGTATACCGGTGCGTTACTCATGGGCATCATCGCCGGTGTCTTAGGTGACCGATGGAGCCTTGGGTTTGTGGTTGCCACTGAAAACCAAGTGATGCAACATATTGATTCGCATTTGGCATTGTTGCCCTCGGCTGATCATAAAAGCCGCGTAATATTACAACAAATGCGCGAAGATGAAGCCCATCATGCAACTACGGCATTAACTGCAGGTGCGACAGAATTGCCGGCGCCTGTGCAATTTGCGATGCGTTGTCTTGCTAAAGTCATGACAACAACGGCCTATTGGATTTAATTTTACGAATGCCTATGTGGAAGCAGATCTGTTTGGTTGATCCACTTTTCCATCAAAGTTATTTTGCCTCTAGTAAAGCGGTTAACTTTTCTCCAGGATCGGGTGCTTGCATCAACGACTCACCAATTAAAAAACCATAGACGTTGTGTTGTCGCATTAATTCAATATCATGCCGATTATGTACGCCGCTTTCAGTGATGACCAGTTTGTCAGCAGGAATTTTGTCTAGTAACTGCAAGCTAGTGTTAAGACTGATTTCAAAAGTGCGTAAATCACGATTATTAATGCCTACTAACGGTGTGTCTAACAGAAGCGCGCGCGCCAGTTCTGCTGCATCGTGTACTTCAACTAAAACGTCGAGGCCCAAATTTTGCAAGCTTGCNNAGAACTGTTGTAATTCGTGGTCATTTAATGCAGCAACAATTAACAAGATTGCATCGGCACCAATCGCGCGTGCTTCATAAATTTGATAAGGATCAACAATAAAATCTTTGCGTAAAATAGGCAATTCACAAGCAGCTTTGGCTTGTTGTAAATCCGAATTATTGCCTTGAANAAAGGCATTATCAGTCAATACCGAAATTGCGGTGGCGCCTGCGTTGGCATAACGCTGTGCAATATCAGCCACATTAACATTGTCACGAATAGTCCCGCGACTGGGAGAGCCACGTTTAATTTCAGCAATAATGGCCGTTTGTTGGGTGCGAATTTTCCGCTGCAATGCGGCTGCAAAGCCACGGCAAGGAGGCGCATTCACTAGTTGCTGCTGTAGGCTGGTGAGCGGCAGTTGTTGTTTTTGTTGGGCGACTTCGATATGTTTATGTTGAATAATCCGCGTTAAAATGTCGATGTTAGTCATGCGAGTTTGGGCTCCGCTTAAAAGCCCTATCGTATAATAAGAGAGGCTGTGATGGCAGAAAAATTTCACTGCATTGTATCGTCCAAGGCCGGGTACAAGGTGTGTATTTCCGTGATTCAACCCGCCGCAAGGCTCAAACTTTGGGTGTGACGGGCTGGGTGCGTAATTTGCCCGATGGCAGTGTTGAAGTACTCATGTCAGGTGAAGCTGCATTAGTCGCGCAATTGCGTGAGTGGCTGTGGCAAGGGCCAGCACTCGCTGCAGTAAAAACGTGATTGTCACCAGCGTACCATGGCAAGAGTTCACTAGTTTTGTTGTGCTAGATGAGGACAATTAGAGACAAAAGGGAGGGTTTAGGCACTTATGCTAGAACTCGGTAATTAATCAGAAGTAGTGATTAGTGAAGTGGATCAGGCTACCTATTCGAAGATAGGCTTGCACACACACACTACAACATAATCTCTAACAGATTAAATGTTCAAGTCTTTGAAAAGTACCTAAACACCTCTTATTTATAATAATAGCATAGATTGGTCATTTTTGACCAGATATATAATATTTATTTCTCCTATTGAATCAATAAGTTATATGAAAGTGTCGGTGCGTGTCCTTCGGTTGTGCTAACTTTAAAATGTGACTTAAAAGCTTCAACCCGCTAACAAAAAGTGGATGCGCCATGGACAATGTAAAGCCACTTAAAGCTTGTGACCTATGCCAATGCTGCGATCCGCAGCAATTCAAGTTTAAAACGACCCAAGATTTGGCCGACCTGGCTGAATTTATTGGTCAAGCGCGAGCCATTAGCTCAATCCAGTTTGGCATTGGCATGCATCATGATGGATACAATATTTATGCCCTGGGCCCTCCAGGTGTTGGTAAGCATGTGATAGTGCGGCAACTATTACAAAGCCAAGCACAACAACAAACAACGCCCAATGATTGGTGTTATGTTTATAATTTTACTGATCAACAAAAACCGCTGGCATTGCAATTACCGGCCGGACAAGGTTCGGTATTGCAACGTGACATGGAATTATTAATTGAAGAACTGACGACATCAATTCCGGCCATTTTTGAAAGTGAAGAATTTCGTCTACGAATGCAAAAGATCAACGATGAGTATGACAAGAAACAGAAAAAAATGTTTGAGGGTTTGCAACGCGAAGCNAAAAAAGAAAGCATGATGATATTAAGCACGCCAGAGGGCTTTGTGGTTGCTCCNCGAAAAGAGGGCAAAGTCATTAGTTCAGAAGAATTTGCTGAGTTGTCAGAGAAAGAACGCAAAACCAAAGAAAGTATCATCGCTGAATTGGGTGAAAAATTAGAAAAAATCCTAAAGATGGTGCCACGCATACATCGCGAACGGCACCGCAAAGAGCGTGAATTACAGCGTGAATTTACTATGTCGGTTGTAGGACATTATATTCATGAGTTGAAAGAAAAGTATGGCCAGCTTATCAATGTGAAAAATTATTTAGATGCAGTACAAAAAGATGTCGTCAATAACGTACGCGATTTCTTGCGACGCCAAGAAGAGACAGTGAATACTTTGCCATCACAACAATTTCGTCCAGGATTGACGCGTTATCAAGTCAATGTTTTAGTCACGCATGTTGATGGCCAAGGTGCGCCAGTGATTTATGAGGAAAATCCGGTTTATCCCAACTTGATCGGAAGAGTTGAGCATTATGCGCATTTAGGCACTTTAATTACCGATTTCAGTTTAATTAGGCCAGGCGCATTACATTTGGCAAATGGTGGCTATTTAATGCTGGATGTTATGAAATTGCTCAACCAACCTTTTGCTTGGGAAATATTAAAGCGTAGCTTATACAGTAAAAAAATCGTGATTGAGCCGCCGAGCCAAGTCATGGGGTTTTTATCAACGGTCACGTTGACACCAGAACCGGTTCCACTGAATGTCAAAGTGGTTTTGTTGGGTGACCGCATGCTTTATTACCTCATGAGTGAATTAGATCCCGACTTTAATGAATTATTTAAAGTAGAAGCAGATTTTGCTGATGAGTTACCACGCAATGAAGCTAATATTCATTTGTATGCTAGATTAATAGCCACATTAGCCAGGAAAGAAAATTTGTTGCCGTTTGATTGCTCTGCTGTTGCTAAGGTGATTGATCAAAGCTCACGGCTTGCTAATGATAATCATAAATTGACAGCACATATGCGAGGCATCACTGATTTAGTCCGGGAAGCCAATTATTGGGCGCAACAAAAACAACGAAAAATCGTAACAGCTACTGATGTAATGGAAGCAGTGGCGATGCAGATTTACCGGGCGGACCGTGTCCGTGAACACATGGATGAGGAAATAGAGCGTAATATTGTTTTGATTGATACTACAGGCGCTCGTGTTGGACAAATCAATGGCCTGTCAGTAGTTGAATTCGGCACTTTTTATTTTGGGCATCCAACTCGCATAACTGCAACGACGCATTTAGGCAAAGGGGAAGTCGTTGATATTGAACGTGAAGTAGAATTAGGAGGGGCCATCCATTCTAAAGGCGTGTTAATTTTGTCGGGTTTCATCGGTCAACGTTATGCGCAGGAATATTCATTAACGCTTTCCGCGAGCTTGGTGTTTGAGCAAAGTTATGGTTCAGTGGAGGGTGATAGTGCATCAGTCGCTGAATTATGTGCATTGTTGTCTGCTTTGGCAAATGTTCCTATTAAGCAAAATTTAGCTATCACTGGTTCAGTCAATCAACATGGTGATGTGCAAGCAGTTGGTGGCATTAATGAAAAAATCGAAGGGTTTTTCAATATTTGTAAAAGCCGGGGATTAACAGGTGATCAAGGAGTTTTGATTCCTGCGGCTAATGTTCAACATTTAATGTTGCGTGAAGATGTTGTGCAAGCGGTCAGAGACGGTAAATTTGCGATTTATCCGATAAAACATGTTGATGAAGCCTTGGCATTGTTAATGGGAATGCCAGCAGGTGAGCGTGATAGCGACGGCCATTATCCTGAGGGCACAATTAATTATCTGGTAGATAAGCGTTTACGTGATTATGCTGAAAAAGCTAAAGAAGAAAAAGCTGACGAAGATGATGATTCTGATGAAGACTAGAAATCAGAAGCTAATATACCTATTACACTGCAAAATACAAATGATAATAGTCAGATTGCAAAAAAACAGCGTCATTGCGGGCCGAGGTATCGCCACGAGTTTTTATGTAATTAGTTGAGTTGATTGCTTACTTACTAGCCCTCCCGTCATCCCGCGGCGAAGACCGCGGGATCTAGGGCTATTCTGCGGAGTACGTATTGCCTGATGGATCCCGCGGTCTTCGCCGCGGGATGACGGCACTTATTTTTACGCCATTGCTTTCGAACTCGTTAATTTGTCTTACATAAAAACTCGTGGCGATACCTCGGCCCGCAATGACGCTGTTTTTTGCTGCGGGATGACAGAGTTCTTTTGAGGCTGTCTCTAGTTTTTCTCACAAGAAAATTTACCACGGCAGCCAAATCAGCAAACACTAACGATTCTTGTAATTCGGGATTTTGGTTTAATGTTTTCTCGCCGCGTCCTGTTTTTACTAAAATGGTCATTTGACATCCCGCTGCTTTTGCTGCTTGAATATCACGCAATGAATCACCCACGGCAACCGCTGTAGCAAAATCGGCTGGAAAATCTTGAGCTATGGTGGCAAACAAACCAGGTTTTGGCTTGCGGCATCGGCAACCATCCTCTGGCCCATGCGGGCAAAAATAAATACCAT
The DNA here is from genome assembly GCA_013414725.1 of Coxiellaceae bacterium. Taxonomy (GTDB): domain Bacteria; phylum Pseudomonadota; class Gammaproteobacteria. The sequence continues at coordinate 815,179 of CP058706.1, forward strand.
CTAGTCGGCCGTTCACTTTTTCTAATTCACGTTGCATTTTGGTGTGGATTGCATCTAGTGTTGCTAAGCTGAATAAGCCACGGGCAACGCCGGATTGATTGCTCGCAATCACTACTTTATGGCCAGCCTGATTTAATTGGGCAATGGCTGTTAAACTTCCAGGAATCGGCCGCCATTCTTCGGGTGATTTAATAAAATCATCGCTTTCAAAATTAATCACGCCATCACGGTCTAATATTACTAGCATAATCAGATACTCACTCGGCAAAACAAAGTTTTTAAGTAACTTGTTTCATTAATAGCGGGATGAATAGGGTGATCTGCGCCTTGAAAACCCTGAGCAATAATTTGCACCCAACGTTTGCTTTGATTACCGGCACGACGCACGATATCAACCAACGCAGGCATGGGCAAATGCAAGGAACAGGATGAAGTAATTAAAATACCATCTGCTGGCAATAATCGCATTGCCATTTCATTCAGACGCAAATAAGCGGCCATACCTGCTGCTTCATCTTTACGCTTTTTAATAAATGCAGGAGGGTCTAATAAAATTACATCGTATTGTTGTTGCTGTGTCAGCAATCGAGTCAATATTTCAAAAGCATCACCTTGTAAAATATTCACTCGGTCTGCAACTTGATTTAATTCAGCGTTTTTTCTCGCCAATGCTAATGCAAGCTCAGAACTGTCGACGCAGGTGACTTCACTTGCGCCATAGGCGGCTGCACAAATGCCCCAGCCACCTAAATAACTAAATACATCAAGCACACGTTTGTTTTTGACATAACGTGCTAAGGCAGCGCGATTGTCACGATGGTCGANAAACCAGCCCGTTTNTTGGCCGCTGCGTAATGGCGCAATGAATTGTAATGAGTTCTCTTCCAGTATCACTTGCTCTGGTGTAGTGCCATAGGCATCACTGACATAAGTTTCTAGCTTTTCTAAACTACGTTGCGAACTATTGTTACGCAGCAAAATACTGTGTGGTTTTAACGTAGTTACTAATGCGGCTATGATTTTTCTCTTAAGTTNCTCCATGCCAGCAGTGATCATTTGGGCGACCACATGATCACCAAAACGGTCGACTACCAGTCCAGGCAGTCCATCACTTTCACCAAAAATTAAACGGTAATAAGGCCGGCTAAATAACCGATCACGGAGAGCAAGGGCGTGAGTAATGCGTTGTANCAAAAAATTTTCATCAATGGCTTGATTAATGTTACGGCTAAGTAATCGGCCACATAATAAAGTATGCGGATTAACATAGGCGATGCCGAGCGGTTGTTGTCGGCTGGAAAATACTTTAACGAGTTCACCCGCGGTAAACGATTTGATGGGGGCCTTATCAACATCAATTTCATTGCTAAAAATCCAACAATGTCCGGCCAATAAACGGCGTTCTTCGCGTGGTTTTAAATAAAGAGAGGCGTTAATTGTCATGTATAATACAGTCTGTTAATTATAAGTCGGGTATGTTATGTCATTCGTTGCTGCAATTCAAATGAACTCCACGGCAGACGTGGCGATTAATCTCACCAAAGCCCAGGAGTTATTGGCCGAAGCTGCTGCTGCCGGGGCGCAATTGGCGGTGTTGCCAGAAAATTTCGCCCTCATGGGGCGATCAGACCAAGATAAATTGGTCGTCAGTGAACCCTTTGGCCATGGGCCCATTCAAGCGTTNTTACAACAACAAGCACGGCAACATCAGCTTTGGCTAGTAGGCGGTACAATCCCATTAGCTAATAAAACCGATAATAGGGTCAGAGCAGCAAATTTGGTTTTCAACCCGGAAGGTGTTTGTGTGGCGCGGTATGACAAAATCCATTTGTTTGATGTGCAAGTTATTCCTGGACAAGAGGAGTATCGCGAATCTGCCACGATTGCTCCCGGTGAAGCAGTCCAAGTGGTGAACACTGACATAGGCAAGTTGGGATTGGCAGTTTGCTATGATGTGCGTTTTCCTGAATTATTCCGCCTTTTAGCGGTGGCTGGCAGTGAGATTTTTGCTTTACCTGCTGCTTTCACCGTTCCCACAGGGCGGGCTCACTGGGACGTTTTGGTACGCGCCAGGGCGATTGAAAATCAATGCTTTATGATTGCTGCCGCCCAAACAGGCAAGCACCCTAATGGGCGTTTGACTTATGGCCACAGTATGATCGTAGACCCTTGGGGCAAAGTATTAGCAGAATTACCAGAAGGGGAAGGCATTGTTGTTGCTGAAGTTGATTTGGATTATCTGGCTTCAGTCAGGGCAAAAATGCCGATAGCTCATCACATCCGATTGAGATAAAAATTATATAAATCAAGTAATGCCCTGGAGGGGATCATTAGGTTACGTCCTTTACATGATATTACCGATTTATTTGATAATGTGAACGTTGCTAAACTGTAACGCTTATTTTGCATCTTGCACGTTACAGTCTGCATTTTGAGACTATTTCATGATTTTATTTGGTAATTTTCTGAATGCTGGCCGCACCAAAGGTGCTTTTGCTGATTTTGGGATTGCCAGCATATTTAACCTCACTATAGCCCGCTGTAGTGACAGAAAGTGTTGTGCTGGCATGTACTCGGATGTTGGATTTGCCCGCAGCCGTGATGGCCACATTTTCTGCAATTAAATTGTCAGCGCTTATCTTAATATTGCCGCCACTAGTAATAGTCAGATTTTTGTTCTACCTGTTAGTTCTATATTGCCTTCACCGCCTACGTTTAAGTTAACGGAGTTGCTATTTTTTAAATGCACTTTTAAATCATTATTGCCGCCTAAACTCAGTTGTAGATTTTTATCTCGCCTTGTAGATTGCCTGAGGTTTTCCCGCCCATTATTAGCGCTAAACTATCCGTGTTGATGTTGTTCGCCTGCAACATAGTATTGCCACTGATATTAATATTGTTTAGTTTGGGTACGGTAATTTGGATTTTGGTAAGCTTTGACGGTGAGAGATTGATCCCAGATTGTTGCCCGATGTTAAGTTGTTGATGTGAGACGGACAAATTAATATAAGGTAAAATGTTTTCGTCGCTGGTAACAACCACTTTGGGCTCGGTGCCTGAATTAATAACCATCATAAAATTTCCACCGACATTAATTCCCTTGAAATTCTCTAACGAGACGCTTTTGCTTTGTATTTTGCCATTGCCTGCCACTCTTTTAGTTTCTGTATTATTGGCGGCGAGCGCAATAAAAGATGTGCTGGCAATGCAGATAAAAGCGATAAATGCAATTAAGGTTTGTTGACTTCTTTTCATGATTTTTCCCTCGAATGGTAAAGTTTTTAAATTCCTCAAGATCAATGTTTAACAGATCCATTGATCGAAAGATCTTTGGCAAATCTTCCGCTAAGAATTCTTCTTNTTTAAATTGTAATGCTTGTTTGTAAGCAGCTGCCTTAACGAAATAACCGATGCCACGTTGCATTTCGATCATGTTCTTTTCCTCTAAAANAGCATAAGTACGTGCCACGGTATTTGGATTGACTTGCACTGTTATTGCCAACTCTCGTATCGATGGTATTTNTTCTTTCTCTGGCCATTGGTGCAGTAAAATCTGTTCGCAAACAAAATCGGCTATTTGGAGGTAAATGGCTTTTTTGCGGCAAATTCCATGTTATTTCAACTCATACTCAGTCAAGCGGAGATAGGTCATATACCAACAAATGGGTGCGACCACAAGCCAAAAAATGAAATGACCATCTTGTAATAAAGAGAAGAAGATGAATCCTTCTTGATTGCAGTGTGGGCAAAATAATAGAGTCACAATAAAGGTGAAAATACTCAATATCAATAAAAGACTGCCAAATGCTAAGGCCGTTTTAATTAATATTTGCCTTTTAAAGGTGATGGCGCCTAATAAAACAATAGATTGTAAGATAACATATTTACCAATATTGATCCAAAGATTCGCATCGAAAATATTGAGTGGCACAATTTCTCGCCTAAAAATCAGCAAATTGATCGGACTGAGTAAAGTCACGAATAGATAATAGAAAATTAATATGCTCAAAGCGTAACCGATGGAGGTATAGAGCCATTTGCTCAATAAGCGTTCTAAATTAGAGCACGGTAACGTCAGATAAAAATAAGCTTTGTCAGTGGTGTGTAAGTCGCTGAATGCATTACTGCTTATCATGAAGCCGCCAATATATAAAATCCAAAAATACATTGAGAAACTGCCGGACACTTGTTGCGGAAATAACAGCAATAATATCGCCAAGGCGCCAAAAAACACCTTGATACTTTTGGCTTGCAGTTGCACTTCAATTTTCAATAACTGTGCTAATCTTTTAAATCAAATCGCATAATCCACCTTTAAGAAAATAATTTAGTCAACGCCTCTTTGTTGGTCAGGACAGCATTAAACAATAACTCAAGATTAAGAGGAGTGTCTTGGTCATTCGTGTTAGTTACTACTGCGGCGTATCCGCTTAAGTTTTTCTCGCTGTAAAAACTTTGTTGTGGCACGCTAGGGCACTGAACAAAAGCCAATTNTTGTTGGATGGTTTCAATACTTTGTTGTAAGGCAATTTCACCGTTGTCTAAGACCACAAGATAGTCGATTAAGTGTTCAACATCGTGTACTTGATGGGTTGAAATAATAAATGATTTGTCTGAGGTGATGTTAGCTATCAACAGTTTGCGAAACTCATTTTTACTAGGAATATCAAGCCCATTGGTGGGTTCATCCAGCAATAATAGCCGACAATCTGTGGCCAGACCAAATGCAAGTAAAAATTTCTTTTNTTCGCCATGCGATAACTCAGTCAATAATTTATTGTTTGGTAAATGAAACTCACACAGCATGTCTTGAAACAAGGTGGCATTAAATCGTGGGTAAAATGGGGCATATAATTTTTTAAATTGTTGTCCCGTTAATGTAGGTACAGACACCTCTTCAGGCACCCAATAAAGTTCAGCTAGAAAATCAGGTTGGCGCAGTTGAGGGTGAAGTTNTAATACTTGGCAATAACTGGCTTTCGTGGGAAAAATCAGTCCCGCCAATACTTTTAGTAAGCTGGTTTTGCCAGCGCCATTCTTTCCTAATAGACCACAAATACGGCCTTTCCCTAGCTCTAAGTTAATGTTACTAAAGAGTTTTCTCTTTTATGATAGCTGAAAGAGAGATTTTTAAGGAGATCATCGGTTTTCCTGGTTAGTGTATTAGTTTAATAGTACACTATTTAATTAAAGAAAACAATAATTCGCCTCTTTTAACAAAAATTTAAGCAAGAGAGGTTATCTTCTTCTCTATGATTAACTTATAAACAATGAGAGGGGTGGGTATGTTGAGAGGAACAACTAGCACGCAAGACATAGACATGGAGAATAATAACGACAACAATCAGCAGAGCAATAAGAGGCGCAAAAAAATTATAGAAAATGGGACGCCATTGAACATTTTGCCGTTTTTAATACTAAAAATGAAGCGGACGGTAAAGTTTTTTATCGTTTTGCGCCTAATCGTTGTTTGGCCATTTTTATGTTTGCGTTAGAGTGTCATCTTCGAGATTCAAGTATAAAGCTGCAGCGAAACGATTTTAAGTTAGCATTAAAAAATATGGCGAGCAATGTACCGAAAATGCGTTGTATCATCGCGAGTCTTCTTTGTTGCCCGCTTTGGTCGATAAATTTAAATTGCTGGTAAAAGAGGAAACGGAGAAAACCACTTACTATTCGATAGCGCCTGATTACGAGAATATTTTGTCTCAATTGACCGATTTTAATTTTCAAACGAATGTTAAAACGCCAACAGTTTTCGCCAAGGATCCCAGGTTGTCATACGATCTGTCAGAGATGGTGAAAGAGCTTAAAAATGCATGTATCAAATCAAGTCAAGATGTTACAACAGACGAGAAATTTTCCAGTCAATTTAATATGTCATCCCACCATCAATCTAAAAAACCTAGGGCATCTTCCTCTGTAAATACCCCTATCTTGATAGACGACACTTCTCCTTATAGCAAATATATTGTTTATAGAAGCAGACATGAAAAAGAGGGACAGGTTTTCTATCATTATGGGCCAACTCGTAGCTTGATGGTTTTTATGTTTATCTTGGAGTACAGTTTGCGTAACCCAACTCAAAAGATTACTCAAGCAGAAATAAAAAAATGTTTGCATGACATGGGCGAATTAATTAAAAAAATGCATTAAATAGCTCTCCTACTTCGCCGATTCCGGTTTTAATTAGCAAAGGGCTGCTTTTAAAAGTAGAAGACTTGTATGCTAAGTATACGTTGGCGCCTGATTATGAGACAAAGCTGGCCTCATTAACGATAAATGATTTTAAAGTCAGTGCACAAGCTGTCACTGTCTTTAAAAAACAAGACAATGTTGAATATAATATATTACAAATGAGTCAAGAACTTAAACAGGCTTTTGAGGCTGAAAAAACTATTGCTGGACAATTCGCGTAATGCTGCGATGGCGTCAGTAAAAACTTCGGAAAAGACAGCCATTGCTACAAATTCATTGCCGCGGAGCAGCACTAATCAAGAGCCTATCAATTCTTTTCAAGGCAATTATAGGCATAACCTTATGGCACCACCGGTCAATAAAGCAAGAGAGGAAAAGTTAGCTGAGGCACTCGTTTCTGAGCAAAATCAATGGGCAGATAACCTCTTTGAAGTTTGATGGCTTATGATGAAAGCACTAACTCAATTTTGTCTTTCCCACTTCGAGCCATTCGCGTGGGGCATGTAAAANATCCCAGGTTGACATGGGACGTCCACCAGGCAGTTGTAACTCTAAAATGTCTAAAGTTCCAGCGCCGGTCGCCACTGTAATTGCATCACGGCTAAGGCCTGTCACAGTTCCAGGCGGTAATTGGCTGGTTAATTCAGGATGAGGCGCGGTGCGCCAGAGTTTAATGAGTTGGCCTTGATGTTGCGTATGTGCCCCTGGCGATGGGTTAAAAGCCCTGACTTGTCGGTCAATGGCAAGAGCGCTTTGCTTCCAATCAATAATAGCATCGGTTTTGGTAATTTTGGCGGCATAGCTAGCTTGAGCATCATCTTGAGGCAACGGTTTTAGTTTGCCTTGTTCTAATTCATTCAGGGTAGTCATCAAAGCGATGGCACCCATGCTAGCAAGGCGGTCGTGTAAATCTTGGCTGGTGTCTTCATGGCCAATGGCACAAGTCAGCTGGCCTAAGACAGGGCCTGTATCCAGTCCGGCATCCATTTGCATAATAGTCACTCCCGTCATGTCATCACCGGCCAGGATGGCCCGTTGGATTGGCGCTGCTCCGCGCCAACGCGGCAATAATGAAGCATGGATATTAATGCAGCCCAAACGAGGGGCTTGTAATGCAGCAGGAGGTAAAATCAGGCCATAGGCAACGACAACCATCAAGTCAGCGCCCAGGTCTTTTAAGCGCTGTTGCTCAGCTGGGTCACGTAAAGATTCGGGTTGAAAAATTGGCAAATGATAAGACGTTGCAATTTCTTTCACCGGGCTGGCCTTGACTTGCTGGCCACGGCCAGCAGGACGGTCAGGCTGGGTATAAACTGCACACACTTGGTGTTCAGATTCTAATAAAGCTTCTAGCGCAGAAACTGCAAAATCAGGCGTCCCAGCAAAAATAATATTTAACATCCTATTTATCCTTTGTGGCGTAAAATNCTTCTTGATCTTCGTTTCAACCAAGTGTCGCTTCAATGTCGACAGATGATCAATGTAAAGTTTCCCATTCAAATGATCAATTTCATGTTGCACGCATTTTGCCAACAACCCTTCCGCTTCAAAAGTAAATTCCTTGCCATGACGGTCATAAGCTTTGGCTTTGATGCGGGGGCGCGTCGGACAGTCTCATGGACATGGTCGGGATGNGACTGACATACATCCTTCAGGCAGTGCCACTTCACCTTCTCGGGCAAGGATCTCTGGGTTGATCAAACACAAGGGTTGATTGTGCTCGGATGAAACATCGATAACAGTGACCCTGGGTGGATTCGGGATTGCTAATTGGGTTGCAGCCAAACCGGCACAGTTTTCTGTGTTGTAGAGCGTCTCAAACATATCATCAATAATTTNTTGCAACTCCGGATCGTTAAAGTCGGTAACAATCCTTGCTTTAATGCGTAAGCGGGGATCAGGGTATTGTAAAATTTCGATCATGGCCATACAGGTATCCTCAGTAACAGGCGAATTTATGTTGGTGGAATTTACAAGAAAATAAGTCATTATGGTAGTAGTGCTAATATAATCCATGATAAACATTTCCTCGATGCGGTGCCGTGCAGTCTTTGATAGTCCTAGCTTAGGGGTTTGATGAGGGGCACATATACCTATTACACCTCAAAATGCGAAGTTTAAGGCTCATCTTGCGGCGCAGTTGCCGCGTTCTTCAATCGCAAAACACTCAAAATAGAGTGACTATTCTTCGTGTTTTGCTCAATCAGAACGCGACAACTGCTTGCAATATGAATCTTACACTTCGCATTTTGAGGTGTAATGGGTATAGACTTCGCAAAAATACTCACAAGACCGGTATAGACAAGCATCACTTTTCACTTTTACGATCTGATAATGATTAATCCAACTTTAAACTTAGCTACCTCTGATTTGCGTGCATGGCTTGCTTTAGTGCATGTCCCAGGTTTTGGCGCCCAACGAGCGCGTGCAGTTTTAACAAGGTGGGGAAGTCTTGAGCTATTATTTACGGCGACGGCGGAGTTGGCTAGTTTGCAATTGCCGGCTGCGGTGTTGGCAGCATTACAAAACCCACCTTGGGCAGCAGTCGATGCCGATTTGGCATGGTTAGCGGCAGCGCCAGACCGTGCTATTGTGCCGTTAAACGCGCCTAACTATCCCAGCCAGCTCGCACAATTGGTCAATGCCCCTTTGGTGCTCTATATCGAAGGCGATGCCAGCTTATTGAGCCAGCCGCAGTTGGCCATGGTGGGCAGCCGTAATCCCACTCCCCATGGCTTAGAGACAGCCAAAGAGTTTGCGGCTTGTCTGGCGCAATCGGGCTTGGTTATTACCAGCGGACTTGCATTAGGCATTGATGCAGCTAGCCATGAAGGGGCGTTGAGTAGGGGTGGGCAAACTATTGCCGTATTAGGCAGTGGTTTAGACCAGCTTTATCCGGCTAGTCATAAAGCACTTGCTGCGCGCATTCGTCACCAAGGTGCTCTTGTCAGTGAATTTCCACCTTACACTAAAGCAATTGCTGCCAATTTCCCACGCCGTAACCGCTTAGTCAGTGGTTTATCATTGGGCACATTAGTGGTCGAGGCCACATTACGCAGCGGTTCATTAATTACTGCCCAAATGGCCAGTGAACAAGGTCGGGAGGTGTTTGCTATTCCTGGTTCCATCCATAATCCGATGGCTCGTGGCTGCCATTCCCTCATCAAACAAGGTGCCAAACTAGTAGAAACGGCGGCTGACGTGCTGACTGAGTTGGCGCCCCAGTTACAACACTATCTCGATCAGGCGCCAGACACGGCTAAGTCATTGAATGCTGACACATTACAACTTGATGCCGATTATCAAAAACTGTTACAGTGTATGGGATATGAAGCAACAACGGTTGATGTCTTGGCGAGTCGAATGGATGCTCCTGCTAGCCAAGTGGCAGCAATGTTGTTAATCTTAGAGTTGGAAGGCCACATTGCCAGAACTCCCATTGGTTACTTACGAGTGAAGTTATGAAAGAAGAAATTCTTGAAGTGTTGATGTATTTATTTGAGAACCATATGCAGGAAAGTTGTCAATTGACGCGCAACCAGCAGGAATTATTGGAAGAATTGCGTCATGCCGGCTTTGCTTTAGAAGAAATCCGTTGCGCTTTAAACTGGTTAGACGGGCTTAACCGCGCCACGGAGGCCGCCCAGCAAAAAATCCCTGTGGCAGCCATGGCACAACGTGTCTTGGCTACTGAGGAATATGACAAAATTGGCCCAGAGTGCTGGGGGTTTTTATTGTTTTTAGAACAATCTGGAATTCTAGACCCTGTTTCCCGTGAATTAGTCATGGACCGTTTGATGAGTATGGAAATAGACGGTGTTGATCTGGCCGATGTGAAATGGGTCACGTTAATGGTTTTATTCAATCAGCCGGAAGCCAAAGCTGCTCTGCGGGCAATGGAGACGCTCATATTGGATGAGACTTTAGGTGGTGTTCATTAGATATGGCAAAAACCTGGTGGTGGTCGAATCACCCGCAAAAGCAAAAACCATCAAAAAATATTTAGGCAAGGGCTTTGAAGTCCTTGCCTCCTATGGTCATGTGCGCGATTTAGTTCCTAAAGAGGGCGCAGTAGACCCTGAGCACGATTTTGCGATGAAATATGAAGTCATCGAGAAAAATGCTAAACACGTTGCCGCCATTGCCAAAGCTTTAAGTGATGCTGAAGCCTTATATTTAGCGACTGACCCTGACCGTGAAGGNGAAGCCATTTCTTGGCACATTTACGAATTAATGCGGCAAAAAAAATATCTGAATAAAAAGCCAGTGCATCGCATTGTATTTCATGAAATCACCCAAACAGCTGTGCAACAAGCTTTAGCAAATCCACGCACTATTGCAATGGATTTAGTCAATGCCCAACAAGCACGACGTGCATTGGACTACTTGGTCGGTTTTAATTTATCACCTTTATTATGGAANAAAGTTCGTCGTGGCCTATCGGCTGGGCGAGTGCAAAGCCCAGCATTACGTCTGATTGTTGAGCGTGAAGAAGAAATTGAAAAATTTGTAGCGCAAGAATATTGGACGATTGCTGCTGAATTAGAACAAAAAGGCCAAGCGTTTACTGCCAAATTAACAGAATACACTGGCGAAAAACTCACGCAATTTTCAATCACCAATGAAACTCAAGCAAAAGCAATTGAGACTGCCTTACAACAACAAGCCAATGGCCAACTGACTGTCATTCAAGTTGAAAAGAAACAACGTAAACGTAATCCAGCGCCTCCATTTATTACTTCAACTTTGCAGCAAGAAGCGGCACGCAAGCTTGGTTTTACTGCTTCACGTACTATGCGCACAGCGCAACAATTGTATGAAGGCATTGATATTGGCGGCGGCGCTGTCGGTTTAATTTCTTATATGCGTACTGACTCGGTCAATTTAGCACAAGAAGCGATTACAGAAATTAATCAATTTATTGCTGATCGTTATGGCAAAGAAAATTTGCCAGAAGAACCGCGCGTTTACCGTACCAAATCGAAAAATGCGCAAGAAGCTCATGAAGCTATCCGCCCAACCTCTATTTTGCGCACACCAGAAAGTCTGAAGGCCCATTTATCAGAAGAACAATATAAATTGTATGACTTGATTTGGAAGCGAACAGTAGCCTGTCAAATGATCCATGCGACGATTGATACAGTGGCAGTAGATTTTATTTGCGGCAAAGACAATCGTTTCCGCGCAAACGGTTCTACTATTGCGCATCCTGGCTTTTTATTGGTGTATGAAGAAGGCAAGGACGATGCGAAAAAAGATGAACAAGAGGAAAAATTATTACCGCCATTAGAAGTGGGTGATGCCGTTAAAGTTTTGTCGATTCAAGGGGAACAACATTTTACCGAACCGCCACCGCGTTATACCGAGGCGAGTTTGGTGAAAGCATTGGAAGAATATGGTATCGGCCGTCCTTCCACTTATGCATCCATTATTTCTACCTTACAAAACCGTGAGTATGTGACTTTAGACAATAAGCGGTTTTATCCTAGCGATGTTGGCCGCATTGTTAACAAATTCCTGACACAATATTTTACGCAATATGTCGATTATGATTTTACCGCTCGGCTAGAAGACGAATTAGATGCGATTTCCCGTGGTGAAAAAGTTTGGGTGCCGGTGTTGGAAGAATTTTGGACGCCATTTAAAGATAAAGTGGCTGACATTGATGCGCATGTTAAACGCCAAGACGTGACACAAGAAAAACTCGATGAAGCTTGTCCAAAATGCGGCAAGCCCCTGACTATTCGTCTGGGCAAACGTGGACGTTTTATTGGTTGCAGTGGTTATCCTGATTGTGATTACACGCGTAATGTTAGTGAAGATTCCAGCGAAGCAGAGGCGGCAGCGGAGGTCATTGCTGATCGCAGTTGTCCGCAGTGCGAATCACCTTTAGTCATTAAAAGTGGGCGTTACGGTAAATTTATCGGCTGCAGTAATTATCCTAAATGCAAATTTATGGAACCGCTAGTCAAACCAGCAGATACTGGTGTGACTTGTCCAGTGTGTGAACAAGGCACCTTGCTACAACGCAAATCGCGTTATGGGAAATTATTTTATTCTTGTTCAACCTATCCAAAATGTAATTACGCCACTTGGAACCCACCGATCGCAGAGCCTTGTCCTAAATGCGGTTGGAAGATTTTGACAATCAAAACAACGAAGCGCCGTGGTACAGAGAAAGTTTGTCCGCANAAAGAATGCGACTATTCCGTACCAGTTGAATCAACAGAAAGCAGTGAATAAAAACATAGAATCACATGTACGGTGGATCAAGCGAAGCGGATCCACCGTTCCTTAAGACAGAATAATTGGTGGATCTGCTTCGCTTGATCCACCCTACATTTCTTCTTCATTATTTCAAACATGCAAAAATGTAATATTGAATTTACTGCAAGTGATCAAACCATTTTGCGTGGCTGGCTCTACCTCCCGGAAAATTTGCCAGCACCTTGCATCATTATTACTCATGGCTTCGCTGCACTAAAAGAACACTGTCTGGATAGATTTGCCCATGCTTTTGCTGCAGCTGGATTTTGTGCTTTAGTTTATGATAATCGTAATTTTGGTGAGAGTGACGGTGAGCCGCGATTTGAAATAGACCCTATAGCCCAGGTGCAAGATATACAAGCGGCCATCTCGTACGCACAAACTTTACCTCAGGTTGANAATAAAAAAATTGGATTGTGGGGCACTAGCTTAAGTGCGGGCAATGTTATTGTAGTGGCTGCAATTGATGCGCGGGCGCGTTGTGTTGTCGCACAAGTGCCTTTTGTTTCAGGACANAATGATATTTTTAAACAAAATAAGCCGGAATTATGGGGCTATTTGCAACGTCGTTATTTAGAAGATGAAAGAGACCGCGCCCGTGGTTTGGCACCGAAAACAGTGGCAGTAGTTGATGATGAGGCGGAAAAGTCTGTCGTCATGCGCGGCAAGCCAGCATTTGACTTNTTTCGTAGTGTTCCTGGATGGAAAAATATAGTTACGTTAAGATCGGTTAATAATGTAGCTCACTATGAACCGATTACCTACATCGAGCAAGTGAAACCCGCGCCATTACTGTTTATTGTGGCTGAACAAGATAAAATTTGCCCCACTGAATTGGCCTTGCAAGCCTATGAAAAAGCGCATTCNCCAAAAAAGTTAATGATGATTAGCGGTGATCATTTTGCGCCTTATGGTGACAAGTTTGATATTTGTGCTCAAACTGCATCTGATTGGTTTAGTGAGGCATTTAAAGAGGTTGAAAAAATGATCGTATATGATCTAGATCAAAATGACCTGTTATTTTGTATGTTAAATTGTGGGAAAACTACTTAATGTCAGCCATACAGACAGAAATTAATAAAGCAGTGAGCATTGTGTTAAAAGGTGGTGTCATTGCTTATCCGACGGAGGCTGTTTACGGTTTAGGCTGTGATCCGTTTAATCAATCAGCAGTTGAGCGATTACTAAAATTAAAAAACCGTGCTGTTGATAAAGGTTTAATATTAATTGCGGCAGCTTGGGAATTGCTGGAAGAACTTGTTTTGCCAATAGATCCTGAGCGTTTGGCGTTAGTGCAAGCCAGTTGGCCTGGGCCTTATACGTGGATTTTTCCGGCCAGTAAAACACCGTCGTGGATCAGAGGTAAACATTCTTCAGTTGCAGTGCGTGTGACAGCTCATCCCATTGCTAAAGTATTGTCACAACAGTTTGGTAAACCATTGGTGTCCACTAGCGCCAATCGTGAAGGTGATGCACCGGCGCGTGATGCAGCAATGGTAGCTACTCTGTTTGGTCGTGATGTGGATTATATTGTCCCAGGACCAGTAGGCCATTTAGCAAATCCCACGGTGATTCGTGATGCTATTACGGGTGAAGTGGTGCGCGCATAAACTTCAATAGGGAAAATTTTTATGACCATACACGATATTGACTTAGTAAAGCATTATTTGCTCACATTACAAACTGACATTTGTGCGGCATTGTCAGCAGAAGACGGTGCTCAAACTTTTGATNNTGATGAGTGGCAACTTAGCCCAGAAAAACAAGGACGCAGTTGTGTTTTAGCAGAGGGCGCTGTGTTTGAGAAAGCGGGTGTTAATTTTTCACATGTGCGCGGCGACAGTTTACCGGTTGCGGCTTCAGCCAAACGGCCACAACTAGCAGGTGCCGGCTTTCAAGCTATGGGTGTGTCTTTGGTGATCCATCCGCGTAATCCTTATGTGCCGACAACGCACATGAATGTACGATTGTTTGTCGCTGAAAAACCTGGCATAGAACCCGTTTGGTGGTTTGGCGGTGGTTTTGATTTGACGCCCTATTATGGGTTTGAAGAAGATTGTGTGCATTGGCACCGTGTTGCGCAACAAGCATGCCAACCTTATGGCGAAACATTATATCCGCGGTTCAAACAATGGTGTGATGAGTATTTTTATTTGAAACACCGGCAAGAAGCTCGTGGCATTGGGGGAATATTNTTTGATGATTTCAATGAACTCGGTTTTGCTAATAGTTTTGCTTTTATGCGCAGCATTGGCGACCACTTTTTGCCTGCATATTTGCCTATTGTAGGACGACGGAAACAAATAGCTTACGGTGAACGTGAGCGTGATTTTCAATGTTATCGCCGCGGCCGTTATGTTGAATTTAATTTAATTTATGATCGTGGCACATTATTTGGTCTGCAATCAGGGGGCCGCACTGAATCTATTTTAATGTCATTACCGCCCATCGTGACTTGGCGTTACAATTGGCAGCCTGAACCAGGAACTCCCGAGGCCAATTTAAAACAAGATTTTTAGTGCCGCGTGATTGGGTATAACGCACTGCATTAATGCCATTTTCTTTATTCATCTAAAAATTGGCACTATACTGCCAATTTTTAGATGAATTTTGGCATTAGCCGTTATNNGAAGGCAAAACAGATGACAAACAGCACAACAACCGATTTATATGCAGTGATGGGCAATCCTATTGCTCACAGCAAATCCCCTTTGATTCACCGCATGTTTGCAGAACAAACCGGACAACCAATGTGTTATGAGCGCCGTTTAGTTGAAATCGGTCAATTACCGGCAGCATTGGATCAGTTGCGTGCTGAGGGAGGTAAAGGTGCCAATATCACTGTTCCATTTAAAGTAGATGCTTGGCATTATGTCACGCAGTTAACAGAGCGGGCAAGACTTGCCGGTGCTGTGAATACGGTCCAATTTTTATCAGACGGCAGCAGTTTAGGTGACAATACCGATGGTGTGGGATTGCTGCAAGATCTAATTGTNCAATTTAAATGGCCTGTGGAAAATCAACGCATTTTGATTATTGGTGCAGGTGGCGCTGTGCGAGGTATTTTACCGGCATTACTAAATGAAAAACCTGAAGAAATTGTGCTGGCCAATCGCACTGTGAGCAAAGCTATCGATTTAGCAAAGGAATTTGCTACGTTGGGCCACATAACAGCCTGCAGTTTCACGGCGCTTGCTGAACAAACATTTCAACTCATCATTAATGCAACGGCCACCAGCTTGCTAGGTGAAGTGCCGCCAGTACCAAGCGGTTGTGTCACAATGCAAACCCGTTGTTATGATTTAGCTTATAGCGATCAATTAACGGCATTTTTACAATGGGCAAAACGATCAGGTTGCCAACACTACGCTGATGGATTAGGTATGTTGGTTGAACAAGCCGCTGAAGCATTTTTCCTGTGGCGCGGCATGCGTCCAAACACAGCACCAATAATTCAAACGTTACGTGATAATCAAAGGTAGGGTGGATCAAGCGAAGCGGATCCACCAAATCTTATTGCCATTAATGAGCATTGGATGATTTGCTCAGATGATTACCTCTTATTACAAGCTGAAGTACCCCACGAATTTTTATGTAAGATAAATTAGCGAGTTCGAAAGCGATGGCGTAAAACTAGAAGCTTGTTATTGCTGTCAAGATTAAGTATTTGGCTGAAGGTGTAAAAATAAATGCCGTCATCCCGCGGCGAAGGCCGCGGGAACCAGGGCTATTTGATGGAGTGCGTATTGCCTGATGGATCCCGCGGTCTTCGCCGCGGGATGACGAGGAGGGCTAGTAAGCAATTAATTCAACTAATTACATAAAAACAAAGTTTTGTTCCTCTAAACCTAATTTTGTTAATAACTGACTTTGTTGGCCGCTTGCTACGTATTTCTGAATTAGGTCTGTTAAGTTTTTACTAATTTTATCGAACTGGTCGCTGTTTTTTTGCTTAAGTTTTAGGCAGTATTCAATAGCTTCGTCACTGTTGATCAAGAAAGCAGCTTGAATTTGGTCGAATTGAGATGATGTTGTAAAATTATCCAAGAATTCTTTCGCCAAGCTTTTTGAAGCACTGGCTATTTGCTCCCACTCATCATATTTGCGAACCACTTCAATTGAACGTAACAAACAATTTTTAATATCAGTAGTTTTCGTTTGTTTTATGGTTGCAACAGGATCAAGCAAAAAGCAGCGGATAGTTCATCAGATGATTTTTGCTCTGATATGCTGCCATCAAACTTGTAAATTGAGGTTGCCACAATTGGCGTGTTTGAGGCCAATTAGCATAGTGGCTGGCGGTGATAATAAGCCGCGGTGGTAATGCTGGTTTAGCTTGGCTGTTATTATCATTGTTTGCCGCTGGCTGGAAGTGCGCAATCAATCGTTCTGGGTTCAATTGATAAGCAACAGTCAAGGCTTGAAAATCTCTATGCTGTGAAAATTGCTCTAGATAGCGCTCATAATAAGTCTGCACTGCTGTCATAACGATGTTGCCATTTTTGTGCTGACTGATGATGTTGGTATAAGGCAAAACCAAATTAGGGCTAAATTGTCAAACCGTGCCGTAATTTCAAATATTTTTCCCAAAACTATTGCGGCCACGCTTGGTTTATGGGTACATAGATTTTTAAATATCTCTATGGATTTGTTTTTAACTGTTGGCATGGCAGCCGTAGTCAGCAATATATTTTGATAAATGGTGTCGATTTCTTGGGCGGAAAGGCTCTTGTCAGTTTTGGAGTAATTAATAAAAAATAGATTTCGTAGGCTGCGTTAAATTCTTTAGCTTGTATTGCGATGTCTTTGTTGTAAAGATTAAATACGTCCGAAGCTTTGGCTAGAAAAGTACTGATGCGTTTTAAAATGTCTTTAGCAGTTATTTTTTGAGATGAGCCTCTTCAGTTTCAAGAAGTTGTTGTAACGCTTGTATGACCAAGGGCGCAGTAGATTTTTCTGCCTGCTGTTTAATCGCGGCCTCATATTTTTTTCATCAAGGGAAGTTTTTAAAACATCAACAAATTTATCAATAATATTGCTTAATAATGTGGTGGAGTCAGTGCGCTTAAACGATCTTTTCTTTTCCATAGTTCCCCTAAAACGTGAATAGCTGCTGGCACTTTTGGAGAAAAGTTGAATTAGGTTTGGATTATTTGCGATATAATCTAAGGCAGTCCTTCCCGTTGTATCTTTAATTTGAGTGTCAGCGCCATGTTGTAATAATTGTGCAACAATCGGCCCAAGTTGTTTCTGGGTTGCAATGATTAGGCGGTTTCACCACGCATATTAACTTCATCGATTTTTACTTTATCGATCAAATAACTAACGCAATCACCATTGCCACTTCTGACGGTTAAATGTAAGGCAGTTTCTTTTGGCTGCTGACTGCCGCCATATTAACGTTTTGTTTTACGACATGTTTTATTGCATCAAGGTTGCCTGCAGCGGCAGCTGCTAGTAGCGGTGTTTTTCCCTCAAGGTCTGCTGTTTCAAGGGCAGTGCGATTGGATTCGTCAATAAGCATCATAAATAATTTGGTATGGCCCGCAGCGATAGCGGTGTTAAAGGTCGTCTCACCACTGAGGCTTTTAGCATCTAATTTGGCGCCATTTTCTAGCAATACTTTTGCTGTGGCAAAAACCCACCCATGCAGGCTGTAATCAAAGGCGTGCAACCGTTATCGCCGCAGGCATTGAGATAGTGCGTATGGGGAAATAGTAAGCGGTTGTCGGCAAACAATTCTTGCATGCGGCTAATTTCTTTTGACACTAGGCTGTCATTGTCAATTAAGTGAATGACATTGTTGGTCATATCTTCATCTTTCATTAAACGTGCTTGATAAGTAATCTTGTGCTCGATATAAATTCTAATTTCTCCAAATTTTCCTCCCATCGAAGATAGAATTTGTGAATCAAGTTTTTTCGGCCAATGATGGCATTTCAATTATCGTTGCTTGTTTGGCAGCATTGACAAGTTTTGTGGCTATCGTTGCGCTGAAAGAAGCGCATAACAGATGAATTTTATTCTGATCTGCTTCAGCTGAGTTGTCTGAAGTGGCAGCATTATTGTCATTAATGGAATCTTCTGTTGCATTGAATGATTTAACATCTGAGGCCTGGCTTTTTCGGCATTGAATTCTTCTGGTTTTTCGAGACGCAATTGATTTGACATTTTTTGTAACGGTGTTTGCAATGTGCTTCGGTAGAGCGCCTGAATTTCAATAGGCTGAGTTCGGAGATAATACATCAAATAACGTAAAAAGAAATAACCGCCGATCATTGAGGGGGTCGCTGGTTGTAAAGCGGCATTATTTTCACAGATTTTGTAAATCGCAGCAAAATTTTTGCTTATCATCGATGGGACATTATCAAATAATTTTACAATTGAAGCTAAATAAGCAAACATTAAGTCATAAATATTTTGTGGATTAATGTTCTTTTTATTTTTTAGTTCAATAAGCGCATCAACCTGAGGTTTGATGTAAGTAGTTTGTGCCTCGACACTTTCAGGTTCCCTTTGCCTTGCTCTTCCAATAGAGTGATCGTGATATTGTTGCCACGCATGAATGCGTCATAATTTTCCTTCACCATTTCGTATTCTAAATCGATTAAACAAGCAATCAGACTGCTGATTTGTTCACTGGTCAATACTTCAAAAATGATGCGGCTATAATAGATAAGTTCTTCATTTTTAGCGCGATAAATAATGCGAGCAAAGTCTTTAATTGTAATGTTGGCTGTTTTGGTGGTAAAAACGAATTTGCATAAACTGGCGAACCAAAGCGTGGGTTCATGATTAAAATCAAGCGGAGCATTTTTATCTTTAGGCGCATTGCCTGCAAGTTTCTCTTCATAAATTTTTACAGCGATGGCAGGTTTCAATACAGGGGCAGTATTAATGCTGGGCATAAGATATCTCCTGGGCAGGTTATTTTTTAGTAATGGGTAAACTTTATCATAAAAATGTAGCCTCGGGCTAGACAGGTTCTGTTAATTAATAATTACCATGAAATGTTTATCATTTGGCGAAATCGGCACTTAGATGACAGCATTCTGGCGCATCCATATACCATAATCCAACAAGCCTGTTATAATCACTCAACTTATCGCTCAACTTAAACCGTTGAAATTGATTACTAATAAAAGAAGGTTGATACATGAAACAACAAATTAGCACAATGCTGCTGACGGCAATTCAACAGTTACAACAACAAGGCGTCATTGCCGTAGCTAATATACCACCAATCGAAATTGAAACCACACGCGATCCGCAACACGGTGATTTTGCGTGCAATATCGCGATGTTATTAGCAAAACCAACCGGTATGAAACCACGTGAACTGGCAGAAAAAATTGTGGCACAGTTGCCAGCGGCCATGGAAATTAAACAGATTACTGTGGCTGGTCCAGGGTTTATTAANTTTTTTATGACCGATGCGGCGTTCCAACAAGTGATTGGTGAGATTTTGCAATTGGGCAAATCGTATGGCCGTAATGATTTAGGCAAAGAGGAAACGGTCCATATTGAATTTGTCTCTGCTAACCCCACTGGCCCATTACATGTCGGCCATGGCCGGGGCGCTGCCTATGGGGCAACGGTTGCTAATTTGTTGGAAGCCGTCGGTTTTCGAGTCCATCGTGAATATTATGTCAATGACGCAGGCCGGCAAATGGACATATTGGCGACCAGCATTTGGTTACGCTATTTGGAAGAATTGGGCGAGCAACTGGTATTTCCCAGTAATGGGTACAAAGGTGAGTATGTCATTGCGATCGCTAAAGAATTAAAAACTCAGGTGGGTGATGCCATGTTGCGTCCTGCGAGTGAAGTCATGGCCAATTTACCGCCTGACGCTGCTGCTAATGGCACGGGTGATAAAGAAGCGCATATTGATGCGTTAATTGTTAAGGCGAAAACATTACTTGGGCAGCAATCTTATCGACAAGTTTTTGCTTTGGGCCTTGATAGTATTTTGGAAGATATTCGCCAAGATTTGGCTGAATTTGGGGTTGAATATCAAGCTTGGTTCCATGAAAGCACGTTAGTGACTGACGGCGCTCTCAAGCGTAGTATTGAGCAATTGCGTGCCGGCGGCCATTTATATGAACAAGATGGCGCATTGTGGTTCCGCGCCACCGAATTTGGTGATGANAAAGACCGTGTAGTCATCCGTGAAAACGGCCAGCCAACGTATTTTGCCGCTGACATTGCTTATCATTTAAGCAAGTATGAACGNGGGTTTTCCCGTATTATTGATATTTTTGGTGCTGACCATCACGGCTATGCGCCACGCATCAAAGCATTTTTACGGGCTTTGGGGCTGCCGATTGACCGGTTGTCGGTTTTATTGGTTCAATTTGCTATCTTGTATCGAGGCAAAGAAAAGGTTCAAATGTCGACCCGTGGTGGTACATTTGTGACTTTGCGGGAGTTGCGTGAGGAAGTTGGCAAAGATGCGGCACGTTTCTTCTATATTATGCGACGGCCAGAGCAGCACTTGGATTTTGATTTGGAATTAGCGAAGTCTCAATCCAGTGATAACCCCGTGTATTATATTCAATATGCTCATGCCCGAGTTTGCAGCGTGTTCCGCCAGTTAGCGGCGAAACAATGGCAGTGGGACCAAACGAATGCTATGGCCAACCTTAATTTATTGACCACGGATTATGAGCAAGCATTATTACGTTGTTTGCTACAATATCCTGAGATATTAGCGACGGCAGCATTGGAATATCAACCGCATAGTTTGGCGCATTATTTGCAAGAGCTAGCAAACTATTTCCACACTTATTACAATGCATTGCCTTTTCTGGTCGAAGACGCTAATTTGCGGGATGCGAGATTGGCATTGATAACAGCGGTACGGACCGTGATTGCCAATGGTTTGGAATTATTAGGCGTGTCTGCCCCTGAAGTGATGTAAGTATATGGCAAGAGATTATGTAAAATCATCCAACCGCCAACGTCGGCGGCAACAACGTTCTCAGGCATCTTTTAGTGCTTGGTGGCTAGTCACGGGTGCTTTAGTGTTGCTGTTTATAGCAGGCTTATACTATTTAAAGCAAAACAGCATCAAGTTGACCCATCAAAACCAAGACAAGACCGAAAAGTCTAGTCGACACGCTTCAACCCGTGATAAACAGGACAAGAAAGCCAAAGAACCAGCCAAAACCGCTGCCGCGCAACCTGTGAAGCCGCAATTCGATTTTTATACAGTCTTGCCTGAAAGCAAGGTGGAAGTTCCTAAAAACTTGCCAGCCAATAAACCCAACAGCAGCCCCTTGACTAAACCCAAGCCACCAGCTGCACCTGCACCTAGTACTGCAACTGACACTAAGCCTGCTCAGTCTGCGCCAATACCTATCACTAATTACGTATTGCAGATTGCTGCTGTGAAAGATGCGACTGAGGCAGACCGGCTCAAGGCTGAGTTGACCTTACAAGGGTTTTCCCGGTGATTGCAAAGATTAAAGTCAATAATGTCGTTTTAAACCGGATTACGCTTGGCCCTTACCGTTCGTTAGAACAGGCCCAATCAGAACAGCGACGTTTGAAAGAAAACCATGTCAGCAGTTTGCTGTTGAAGGCGAAATAGTCGGGCATCTTGAAAACTCCTTGTGTCGTCCCCAACTAGATTGAGGGATGCTGTCATTGCAAGGGGCATTTCTACCCAATGACGGTGATTTTTATATTCAGTCCCCACCATTAAAATCTTGCAGCAGTCCCAGTCGGGACACTGCCAAAACCAGGAGATTCATGTTGAAGCAATTCGATGGTACAACGATTTTATCCGTGCGCCGTGGTAATAAGGTAGTCATTGGCGGTGATGGCCAGGTCACTATGGGCAATACTGTGATGAAAAGCAATGCCCGTAAGGTCCGGCGTTTATACAATGAAAAAGTTATTGCTGGCTTTGCCGGTGGTACAGCTGATGCTTTTACGCTGTTTGAATTATTTGAAGCTAAATTAGAAAAACACCAGGGAAACTTAACTCGAGCCGCAGTGGAATTGGCTAAAGATTGGCGTACAGATAAATATTTGCGACGGCTAGAGGCATTGTTGGCAGTTGCGGACACCAAAGCTTCCTTGATTATTTCCGGCGTGGGCGATGTGATTGAACCCGAAGAGGGCATCATGGCGATCGGCTCAGGTGGCCCATTTGCACAAGCAGCGGCACGTGCATTGGTGCGCAATACGGATTTAGCAGCGCGAGAGATTGTAGAAAAAGCNCTAATTATTGCCGCAGAAATCTGCATCTACACTAACAAAAACTTAGTGTTAGAAGAATTGAANTTCTTAATTATATTGAATAGTGAGTAGAGATATATGCCAGCTGAAAATTTAATTGCAATAATGACTCCCAAAGAGACCGTTGATGAATTAGACCGTTATATTGTTGGTCAAGCCAATGCAAAACGCGCAGTAGCCATTGCTTTACGCAATCGTTGGCGTCGTATGCAAGTAAAAGATCCCAAATTACGTGATGAAATCATGCCCAAAAATATTTTAATGATTGGGCCTACCGGTGTCGGCAAAACTGAAATTTCACGCCGTTTAGCGGAATTGGCTGGAGCGCCGTTTTTAAAAGTAGAAGCCACAAAATTTACAGAAGTTGGCTATGTTGGGCGCGACGTTGATGCAATTGTGCGTGATTTAGCTGATATTGCGGTGAAAATGACGCGTGAAAAAGCGATGAAACAAGTCAATGCTTTGGCGGAAGAACGCGCTGAAGAACGAATCCTTGATGCACTGCTTCCGACAGTGCGTGATCAAGAAGAGACTGAAGGTGATGGTGATATGGGTGATGCCAGTGCAACTAAACCAAATCANGGTTCTGCAGCACGGTCATTGTTCCGTAAAAAATTGCGCCAAGGACAGCTTGATGAGAAAGAAATTGAAATAGAAGTATCCGCTGCACCGATTGGCGTTGAAATCATGGCACCTCCAGGCATGGAAGAAATGACTAATCAATTGCAAAGCATGTTTCAAAATATGGCTGGAGACCGCACCAAACGCCGTAAAATGAAAGTCAAAGATGCATTAAAACAAGTACGTGAAGATGAAGCGGCGAAGATGATTAATGAAGAGGAAATTCGGGCAAAAGCCATTGAGAATGTTGAACAAAATGGCATTGTATTTATTGATGAAATTGACAAAATTGTCCGCCGTACTGAATACACGGGTGCAGATGTGTCACGCGAAGGTGTGCAACGTGACTTATTGCCATTAATTGAAGGTTCTTCAGTCTCAACTAAATATGGTATGGTACGTACTGACCATATTTTATTTATTGCTTCTGGCGCATTTCATATGGCAAAACCCACCGACTTAATTCCTGAATTACAAGGCCGTTTACCTATACGAGTTGAGTTAGAATCATTGAGCACGGATGATTTTGCTCGCATTCTTACGGAGCCAGATGCTTCATTGATTAAACAATATGTCGCATTAATGGAAACCGAAGGATTGACTTTGCAATTTACCGATGATGGTGTACGCCGCATCGCTGATATTGCTTATCAAGTCAATCAACGAATAGAAAATATTGGTGCACGCCGCTTGCATACCATCATGGAACGATTATTGGAAACAGTTTCTTATAATGCGAGTGAATTAAGCGGTGATACTGTAATCATTGATGCTGTTTATGTTGATAAGCAATTAAAAGCATTGGTCAAAGACGAAGATTTAAGTAAATATATTTTATAATAATTATTTTCTTTTATCCTGTTGTGCCAGATGTTTGTCTGTCATTGCGAGCTGAGGTATCGCTACGAATTTTTAGGTAAGACAAATCAGCGAGTGTGACAGAAATGGCGCAAAACTAGAAGCTTGTTATCGCTGTCAAGATTAAGTATTTCTCTGAAGGTAAATGCCGTCATCCTTGTATGTGTCAGGTAATTCGTTGACAAGAATAGTTACCCCTTTTCACCGGAGGTTTCAGAAACACCTTTGGAGATATTCCATTGAGTGCTTGATGGCATCGAACATTATTGTAATACAACAGATATTGGATTAACTCGTCTTTAAAATGCTCAATCGAGTCAAACGTAGTTCCCTCAATCAGGTCTTCGTTTAACGTTCGCCAAAAACGCTCCACTTTCCCATTCGTTTGCGGTCGGTAAGGCTGCGTATAACGGTGTTTGATTCCCAGCTCTTGCAGCATTCGCTCAAAAGGATGATGAGCAGGGCTGTGCTTGCTACAAAACTCCGAACCATTATCTGTGATCACTTCTTCAAATTGGATACGATATTCGCTATTCAATAAATTAAGCGATTTCAAGGTGGCAAACATCACCGTGAGACTCTTGATGTCCTCGACCACTTCAGCCCAACTAATTCGGCTGTAATCATCTAACACACAAACTAAATAATAGCGTCTCGTGCTGTTGATCAGCAGATCCTTACTCAAGTGATGACAATCTACATGGCCTAATTGGCCGGCTCTCTTTTAATAATTTGGCGTTTATTGGCTCGCATCTTGGGTTTCAACCGATTCAGATCTTGACGTCTTAGAATAGCATAAATACCCGAGGGCGTTGGAGTATGGGATTTTAATGTCGGCTTCAAGATCGCATGAATTTCATAGCGATTGTTTCCTTTGATCCGTTCTTCTATCACTTTTTGCTCGATCAAAGGCAGTGGTCTTCGCGTCTTCCATTTCGGCCCTCTTTTTTGAGGCAAGAGTTGACAGTCTGCTCGACTCACTTTAAATCGGTTGTAATACTTCAGAAAACTTGTCTCGAGGTGTTATGATGCTTATAAAAATCCGTTACAAACCGAAAATGCGGGTGGCGTTTGGCTTTCGTCAGCTCATATTCTTGGATTAAAAACCGCCATTTCTGGATATAGTTCCTTTCCAGCGTCTTATCTTCTGTATTCCTTCTCATCTCCATTCCCTCAACAAAATCGTTCAATTATCAATTTTGTCAACGAAATATCTAACTTTTACAATCCTGCGGGAACCAGGACTATTGTGTGGAGTGCGTATTGCCTGATGGATCCCGCGGTCTTCGCCGCGGGATGACGGGAGGGTTAGTAGCACTGTATCTTCGCCGCTGGACGACGGGATCCTTGCCCAACAGTACTATCCACAAAGTTCAGAAACGCCCACTTTCTAATCAACGATAAACTTCTATCCCACTCATTTGTGTCGAGTATAATTAAAAGAAAAGGACTTCTTTATGACAGCGCATAATTTGGAAATTGCNCAAAAACTCAATGAGTTGGCCGATTTATTNGAAATTAAAGGNGAAAACCCTTTCCGTATTCGTGCCTATCGTAATGCGGCGCGTATGGTTGAAAGTTCTGGCAAGGAATTTGCTGAAATGGTGGCAGAAGGCAGAGATTTGACCACTATTCCTGGCATTGGTGACCATATCGCGGAGAAAATCACTGCTATCGTTAAGACTAATCATTTGCCGCAATTAGAGCGTCTGCANAAAAAAATGCCAGCTGTGTTGACGATGCTATTGCAAATACAAGGCATGGGGCCAAAACGGGTCAAGATGCTTTATGATCATTTGTATATTAAAAATTTGGCAGAACTACAACAAGCATTACAAACCGGTAAAGTAGAAAAACTGCCTGGATTTGGTGCTAAAACTGTCGAAAGGATCCAAGCAGGTATTGCTCAGTTGGCCACCAGCACGGTGCGTTATAAATTGGCCGATGTGATGACTGTTGCGCAAGGGTTAGAGAAATATTTAAAACGAAATGCATTAGTTGAAACAGCGGTAGTTGCTGGCAGTTTCCGGCGTTGCAAAGAAACTATTGGGGATTTAGATATTTTAGTCATTGCTTCGCAGAGTGATGCAGTAATGAATCATTTTGTCCGTTACGATGAAATAACAGAAATCATTGCAAAAGGCCCAACACGGTCTACAGTAAAATTACATTCTGGCATTCAAGTCGATTTAAGAGTTGTGCCACAAATTAGTTATGGCGCAGCATTGTTATATTTCACTGGCTCTAAGGCCCATAATATTGCTTTGCGCCATATTGCTATTAGTAAAAAATATAAATTAAATGAATACGGCCTATTTCGTGGTGAAAAACGCATTGCCAGCAAAACTGAAACAGAGATTTATCANAAGCTCGGGCTTGAATTTATTCCACCAGAACTACGAGAAGACCATGGTGAAATTGAGGCTGCCCGTAAACATCAGTTGCCCACATTAATCAGATTGACGGATTTGCGGGGTGATTTGCATTGTCATACTAATGCCACTGACGGTAATCATAGTATTGAAGCTATGGCACAAGCAGCGCAAGCGAATGGCTTGGAATATTTGGCCATTACTGATCATAGCCAAAAATTGGCGTTTACTCATGGTTTGACTAAAAACCTTATTACAACAAATTAAAAGATTGAACAATTAAACGCAAAGTTTAAAAAATTTCGTTTATTAAAAGGGGTAGAAGTCGATATTTTAGAAGATGGTAATTTAGATTTGCCGGACGAAGTTCTGCGAGAGCTAGACTTTACCGTTTGCGCTGTTCATTCAAAGTTTAATTTATCACGCAAAAAGCAAACGGAACGAATTCTGCGGGCAATGGACAATCCCTATTTCACAATATTGGCCCATCCAACAGGCCGTCTCATTGAAAAACGCAAAGCTTATGACGTTGATCTTGAGCGCATTATGGAAGCCGCCAAACAACGTCATTGCATTTTAGAGATTAATTCACAGCCGGAGCGGTTGGATTTAGATGATGCGCAATGCCAATTAGCTAAATCCATCGGAGTAAAGCTAGTCATCTCAAGTGATGCACATAGCATAGATCAATTGGCTGATTTACAGTATGGCGTCTTTCAAGCCCGCCGGGGTTGGCTGACGGCAGATGATGTTGTGAATACCCAATCATATGCTGCCTTATTAAAAGACTTCAAGCGTTAGTATGGAGTTACTTTGCTGGCCCCGTGCCAGGTAAGCTCTTCAAGGAGTACACTTATAGATAAGTTATTTGAGTTTATATAAATTATCTGATATATAGTTAATATTGATAAACCAAGATAAGATTTATATAAATGGATCCAATTCATAACCCATTTTCNCCAGGGGCTGGCACGCCCCCGCCCGAGTTAGCTGGACGAAGTGATATTTTACAGCAGGCTTTGATGACTTTGGCTCGTATTAAACGAGGGAGGGCTGAGAAGAGCATTTTACTTATTGGTCTTCGTGGTACAGGTAAGACCGTGCTTCTTAATGAAATTTCTAAGTTAGCAGANAAAGAAGGGTATCGTGCTGCTATGATAGAGGCACATGAGAAGAAGTCACTTCCAGAGGTGCTACTTCCAGAATTACGACGAATACTTTTTGCACTAGATGCTGAAAATTTGAGTATTAAAGTCAAGAGAGCCTTGAGGGTTTTAAAGAGTTTTATATCCAGCTTGAAAATCAACCTTAAAATAAGCGAGATAGATTTTGGAATAGGCATTGAACCCGAGAAGGGCACAGCAGATAGCGGAGATTTAGAAGCCGATCTTGCTCAAGTCTTTCTTGCATTAGGAGAAGCAGCGCAAGATCGTAATACAGCAGTAGCGATTATTATTGATGAACTTCAATATGTCAGTGAAGAAGAACTCAGTGCTTTAATTATGGCAGTTCATAAAATTTCACAAAAATCTCTNCCCGTAGCAGTCATTGGCGCCGGTTTACCGCAGCTGGTTGGCAAGGCTGGGCGTGCAAAATCCTATGCTGAGCGTCTNTTTGATTATCCTGAAATAGGCCCATTNAAAAAGGAAGATGCAAGAATTGCCTTGCAGGGGCCGGTTAAAAGAGAGGGGTCNTCTTTCACAGAAGAAGCGTTAAATGAAATCATTCGTGTTACTCAAGGGTATCCTTATTTTCTACAAGAGTGGGGCTATCAAGCATGGAATATTGCAATCAAATCGCCAATTGATATAAGTGTCGCTNNAAAAGCTACTGACGAGTCAATTAAGCGGCTTGATCAAAGNTTNTTTCGAGTGCGATTTGATCGATTAACGCCTCGTGAAAAAGAGTATCTTAGAGCGCTTGCTGAGTTAGGTTCTGCTCCACAGCGGTCTGGTGATATAGCCCAAGAATTAGGATTAGATGTGCAAAATGCCGCGCCACTTAGAAATAATCTTATTAANAAGGGAATGATTTATAGTCCGAAACATGGGGACACGGCATTTACTGTGCCACTTTTTGAAGAATTTATGAAACGTATTATGTCTTTGAAGGGGCCTAATTCTTGATTATTAAGATACATTTTTAATACTGAACTTGTTGAAAAATTTTGGATCCCGCGAATTCTTGTGTAATTGTTCATTTGCTTGGAAAAACATAATACTTGGTCATTGGGCATTAGCGAAAAATAAAGAAGCTATGCGATCAAAATATTTTTCTTATTTGTTGACAAAGTTTAAGCGCCAAATGATTTTTCATTTGTATCATGGCTGTCGTTTTCATCTTCACCATTATTGTTGTTGTTCGTTGAAGATTCACTGATCTGGCTAGCCTTTTCAATCACGGGTGCTTCAGTTTCCTCGTATGCTTTATGACCAAGCATGTTCATGATTTTTTCTAACCTATCATCAGTAGTTGAAGACATTGAGACACGAAGAACAAGGCTGAATTTATTTTTTATCACACTAGGCAAGGCTTTAAATAAGTCAGGAGGTGTTTGTCCTTTGCTATTTTCTGTTGATAAATCAGCGATAGGTATCAAAACAGTTGCTATTGCAACCAGCTCTTGCTGCTGTTGTTCGGTATTTTGCTTGGACTGTAATAATAGCAAAGTTAAATGGAGCGGCGTGTTTAGATCTTGGTCTTGCTGAAAAATAGCATTTGGGTCAACTGATAACAAAGCGGTAACCGCTCTATAATTTCTTTTGGACACCATGGAATGGACAAAATAATCAGGCAATGGAGGCAAGTTTTTGTGTTCTTTATACAATGTGGCTAAGGCCTTAAAAAACATCGGATTGGTGAGCGCATAATCTAAAGCGTTTAAGCCATCTTTATCTATCTCTGTTAAAATAGACATGGAAAAAGTTTGTAGTAACAAAAATAGTATCGGTTTGATGATTTTCAGTGATTGAGGGTTTTGAAAAGCCATTTTTTGATAAGCCAATACAAACTAGCACGTTTATTGTCACTGAATGATTCTATTAGATGTTTGATTAGTGCTTTAACTGGCCCAGTCAACAAATTCGCCTCGTAATTTACTGCTGTTCCCAAATGGAATAGCACAGCAACCGTTTGTTCTTGAGATTGAGTGCTTTTTTAAGGTGTTCAAGGAGAAGGTCTGTGATGGCGGAATTATTGCATTTGATTGAGGTGATTAAATTTGTACATAAGACATTAAGTTCCAACATATCTAGATCTTTAATTAGATGACCTAAGATAGCAGTATTGCCGCCATGGCTAACAATAATTTCAAGTATATTTTGTCTTAAATCAATTATGAATTTGGCAAGGCCATCTGAAAGCATAGCTAAATTGCCGAGTTCTCTCTCCACATATTGATGAAAACGCTTTTTAAGGGGGATAAAACATCAGCTTGGAAATTAGCTGAATAAATTGTTGTTTCGATAGGCGAGTTAATTTTCATGAAATCATAGCTGAACAACCCACTATTTTTTACTAGTCGTTTAAATAGCTCACAATTGTTCGAGCGAATTGCTAATTGAAACAACTCTCCGATTAATTTAAATCGTGACATAATAATTGTGGCAATGGATTCGAGTCTTTCTGTATCTATGTTCAGATGGACTTTTGATGTTTCGGGGTGAGCATAAATAATGTTAAAAATGACTAGTAGCGGTAAGAAATAAGGGCTTCTCTCTCGAAGTATGGCGGTCAAAGCAATATCTAAATTTCTATTTTTGCAGTGAGTAATAAGAGAATGTAATGCTATGGCGCATGGTTGATTGAATAACAACATTTCGTCCAGTGTATAAGGAGAAGGTTTAAACCAATTAAAAGTGAAAGTATGGAATATACTGTTATTATTCGGCGCAAGGGTTGCTGCCATGGTTATTATCCGGCCATAATTTAACAGTGCCCGCAAATTATCATGTAATACCACTATTGATGCCAGGGCATTAAAATAGGCTTCATGACCAAAATAGGAGGCCAGCCAATTTTTTGCAACAGATGGTTATCAGCATTGAAAATAAGCCGGTAAAATAATTTGTTAACTAATGCAAAATTGTAAATAGAGGCAGGATCAAGCTGTGACACGACTTGTCTGAGTAAATCTTGATAAGGGCTTAATAAATTTAGTAATCCATTGGTTTTTTGTTGTTCTATTGTCATCTTTTATTCGCCGAATGAAATACTATGCTTTAATTATAAAGGATCTTCATTTTAAGTGTCTTAAGATGAGCTTAAGATACGATGCCGCACTAAAATTCTCTGTAGGGTCAATTTTTAGAGCCACTGTAAAGGCCGCCTATTTTATCCCTACCGAACCCGAGATTATCTTTCACGTTGTCCCAGATGCCCATGGATAACTGAACCGTTTATTACTGGATTATTAGCACAAAAATAAATAAGCTCTGCAATTTCTTTAGGTTCAATCAAGCGATTAACCGCGGTTCTTTGTTTGATGACAGCAATCAATTCTGGGTTGTTGCGTTGGTGTTCTAGCATCATTTCAGTGGCAGTAAATCCAGGGCAAACACAACAGGTATGTATCCCGGGTTTAGCAAATAAATCTTGGCAGGTGGCGCGCATCATGCCGACAACTGCGTGCTTAGAAATAACATAAGAAGCTGTGTCAGACACGGCTTTTTCTGATAAAGTGGAGCCAATATAGATGATGGCCGAACCAGTGCCCATAAATGGAATGATTAATTGGTTCAGTTGGGTTGCTGCGATCACATTCACCATGAGCAGCCGTTGTAATTCATGGCTGTCTAAAGTAAGAATATTGTCTTTAATAAACGCTGCCGCATTATGTACCAGACTGATCATGTGTTCACCAGCCAGTAGTTCTGTAAGCTTGGGCTTCAATGCAGTAATGGTTTCTATTTGGCTTAAATCTGCCATCAGATTATGTACGCCCACAATAGGGCAAGGACGACGAGAAATATTAATCACTGACCAGCCATTGTCCATAAAAACAGTGGCTGTGCTTTTGCCAATCCCTTGGCTTGCGCCCGTAATTACCAGCCATTTTGCCATTTATTTTCGCTCCCATTTAGCATCAGCACATTGCCCAGGCCCAGAGGAAACTTTAATCGTAATGCCATAGATCTGATGGATATCAAGTTCTTTGGTATCTTGGATCAATTGTTCTAAAAACCAGGTTGCCAATTCTTCAATCGTGATATTGCGTAAAGGAAGAATTAAAACATCATTTTTGAGGAAAGGCAGTTTCTGTTGATTAAAATAGCCATAATAATAATCACCTTCTTCCTCTATTTTAAAATAAGGTGATTTGCCCGGCAATAAAAAATATCCATCAATGGTTTTGCAAATGGCCTGTATTCTATTTTTATAAATCACATAATCAAAGGCCATGCCATTTTCACTTACTGCGGCCAGCAGGGCTGCATGCACAGTAAAATTATGGCCATGCATTTNTTCGCGGTGGGTCTCTGAAANAATCGTGAAATGTCCTGCTGAGAAATTAAAATAGGCTTTGCTTAATTCAATAGTTGTCAATTGTAAATTATTCATAATCGTCTCAATCAAATTTAATTCAAAATTAAAAAGTGGCTATCGTTGATCGTTACAATCGATGGCGCATGTCATATTTGCTAAAGCCTTGTAAAGGGCTGTTAAGTCCGCGTGTCAGTCCCATGACTTTTATTAATTCTCCCATTTCGCTTGGTAACGTCAAGCGTTTGATTTGCTGTGCTAATCGCCATTGTTGTTCGGGCGATAATGCAGAAAATTCTTGGGTGTTGTTCAGCAGGCCACAATTTAATAACCAAGTGCCCTGCGTACAAAACCCTGCTACTGTTAAATTGGCGTTTATTGCTGCTGCGGCAACAGCAGTGAAATCAACATGTGAAGTGATATCTTGTAGCCCAATTAATATTAACGGATCAGTATGGCTGCGATGACGATAATGGCACATCAATGTGCCCATCGAACGGTCGGGATGATAATATTCATGTCGAGGGAAACCATAATCAAAAAATAGCATTAAACCGCGTTGGAGACAATCACTCAAACTTTGTAACCAACCAGTAAGAAGCAGATTAATTTCTGAACGATAACCTGCAGTAAATTCAATTTTTAATGCTTCAACTTGTTCTGTTACTGTATTTGGTGTTGATGCAGCTAATTCCCAAAAAAACCNTCGTTGAGAAGAAAAATTAACAAGGCATTCACGTACAGATTCTTGTTGTACAAATTGATGTACAGGCAGTGCATCTAATACTTCATTGGCCAATATTACGCCTGTGATTGGATGTGATGGCAGAGCATCTAACCAGGATACACGTGACAATAATTCGGGAATGTGTTGCCGTAGATAGGCTTGCTGCCGTTGTTTTAATTCAGCGCTGATTTCTAAAATGTAATAATGGTCGGGCAAACAATCTTGTTGCTGCAGCCTCAGTAATAACTCTGCTGCCAGCTTGCCCGTGCCTGCGCCTAATTCTAAAATATCGCCATGGCCTAAAGTTTCTAACACTTGGGCCGCTTCCGTAGCGATACAACCAGCAAACAACGGCGAAATTTCGGGTGAGGTAACAAAATCTCCGGCTTCACCGAATTTACAACTGCCAGCACTGTAATAACCTAGTCCCGGAGCATATAATGCCAAATTCATGAAATCAGCAAAAGATATTGGCCCTTCCTGTTGGATTTTACAGGCAATGAGCGCTGTTAATTTCTCGCTAATATGAGCAGCAGTGTTGTCAGGCGGCGGCAAATCTAAAGGTCTTGGTGATAACATCATTTTTCAAGGATTTAAAGAATTAAATTTAATGCTCGGGGCATTGCCGAGTTGCGGGATTCTAACAAAAAAGTGCAGTATTGCTATGGATTTGCGGTCCTGGATTGATGGGTAGCCGGCTGTGGCTCTTGCGGCTGATTTTCGGGCCTTGACAAGGGGCCGGCATATTCAATGATTAGGTCAAGAAAACTAAATTTAAACAGAGATATAGCAACATTTTGACGCAGAACAGCCAGTGGATTCATGCCTTGGGATGTTTGTTCAATTAACCATTGCTTTATCCAGTCCTTGCCTTGTAAAGAAGTATTAGCCATGCCAAAATTGTAGAAGCTAACTAAAAGACGATTTAATTTTGAAATTTTAGTTTGATCTGCCTCGGCATTATTTTGCCTAAATACCGCATTTTTATATTGGAGAATACGTGACAAAAAGTGGGTATTGGCAGCCACGATGAGAGGCATTTTTATGGCTTCTTGAAAAAGTGACACTAATGCGTGATTGTCTGCCTTAATTGCTGCATTCAATCCAAGTATGGCCAGTGATTGTTTGATCGTATGGTCATCTGAATTGGATGTATGAAAATTCTGGTGAATATTTTCAACTATGTTGGCCAGATGCTTCCAATGCTCAGGCAGTAGTTCTAGGGTTGGTTTTACCCAGGCCAAGAAAATATCTAAATCCTCTTTGCAAGGCATCGCGCAATGGCTGACTGCTTCCAGAATTTTAAGTCTTTCAATGAAAGATTGGTAATTTTCTGAGTTTAGCGGCGTGATGGGTTGGTCTTGTAATAGAAGAGCACCTTGAATAAGCCTTTTGCTAAATCAGCCATAAAATATTCTGGAATTTCACTCTGGCTTTTAAGAAAATAAAAATCATTAAATGTTGCATAGCTTTCGATGAAGCTTAATAGCCGATAATAGGCTTCTATACTCATGCCGCGAATGCTAAAGCCGCTCTGGCATAGTTGAGCCAATGCTTTTTGTAGGCTTGTTGATAATTGAGGTCTCTCTCAAGGACGACCAAATCAAATAAAAACTCGATTAAATCATGAATGTTTTGCTTACCATGAGCCGCTTCAATAACTATACTAAATATTTTAAGGTCTTTAAGTTTTGCTAAAAAGAATGATGTCTTCAAAGATTGAAATATTTATGGGCGCTAACTCAGCAAGAATTTCAATCCAAAAGTAAGATTCTGCTTCAATACTCCTTGTGAACCAAGAAATAAAATTAATTCCTTGATTGGAGTCTAAATTAAATTGATTATGATCAAGACATTTTTCGGTGGATAAATCAACGACTATTTGTTTCAAATAATTGTAGGTTTCTATGGTACAGCCTTGTTCGATGAATGGAATAAAATCATTAACTGCTGCGAACAATTGGTCTAAGTCTTTAGTGTCGCGCCAAGCAACAAGACAATCATCGATGCTGCATATTTGCTGCTCTGCGGAGAAGTATTGTTGTAACATTGTGCTTTCTGCGGCTTGAGCAGCAGTTAAGCCTGCATTGGCCAATTGAAATCTTGTGGCGCTGTCAAGCATTTTTCTTTGGTTTAATCGACTGCTTATGTTTTGTATCATTTTTGCAATTAATAGACAGTTCTCTTGGGGCAGGCCTTGGGGCTCTTTTGGCACTTGTTGAATAAAATCTTGTAAAAATGGAAGATCATCCAGGTTTTGGCTAAAAATTCAATGATTTTTAATTTCTCTTGGTTTTGCCAAACAACATGCTGAAAAAATTCTTTAATCAATATGTCGTCAATGTCTGTGTCTTTATTGTCCGCATTAATTGTTATGGTGGTATGATTTCTTCTTAAAATAATCTGTGTCATGAAAATATTGATAGGATCACTTTTCATGGCTGCATGTGATAGTAAAGTCGTATCAGTGTGCACGAAACGCGCAATTAGTGATTTTGAAGCTTTGCTAACGGTGAAGGTTAAAAACTGCTCTACTAGGTTGCTTTCATTTAAATCAATAAAACAGTCTTTGATCAAGTAATTCAAAACATAAATTTTGCAATTTTCACTTAAATTTTTCTAATTATGATGGATTTTAGCAGATATAGCGTAGGGTTCCTGCTATGCCTGAGCGATATTTTTGGTTGGATAAAGTTTCTAGCCTAAACAAATGTTTTAAGAACCCTTCCGGCGCATAATGAATGATTGAGTACTGTATGAGATGGGCCAGCAAAAAATGTAGGCTTGGTATTTGAAAAATCACATCAATCAAGTAATTGGAATGGTTTTTCAGTGATTTTGATACTATTATATCTTCGATTTTTAATAAGTTTTCTGGTTGGTTGATATATTCTTCTATAAGTTGTTTTAATTTTGATAAAACAGCCGGTGTTATTTCATTCATGGCGATGGGATTTAATAACAAAAATCTGTGGCTTCAGTGATAGTTTCACAAGCATTAAATTTGCTTAAAACCTCAGAATTTATTCTGGGCCGGCCCAAATTTGAGGAAGGTTCGCGCTGAAATGACGCATTATTATTGTCTTCGTTGCTCCAAGATAGAGTTGGCTGTTTGTAATCCAATAAATGACTGCGGAGCGAATCCAAATATTGCATGCATTGGGCGATGTCATCATTAGCAAGATAGGGGCCATTGTTGAAGACATTTTCCAAGTGGGCGTAAGCATGATAACATTGTTCTAGTGTTGTTTTTTCGTTGGGCTTTCAGGTAGATTTAGGATTAATTCATTTTTAAATGTTGAATTAAGTAAAAAGCTCTTGTCAGTATTTCTGTTGTTTCTGTTGCCTTTGGTTTTAAGCAGGACATTAGATAGGTAATGCTGTTAATTATATTTATAAACATTAGTCCCCCTGATTGGCTTTTACCGCGTAAAATATATCTTTTGCAGTTTTATGGATGATATTGGGTGTAGATTAAGATAATCTTAAATGCCCGTGTCAATAAACTTGTAAAAGGTTGTGTTTTTAGTAAAATTTTTACTGGAAACCGTCCCAAAATATTATGGAGTGTGGCTAACGGTCTCCTTCGAGACGCCACAGAAGAGAAGTTCTTCGTAAAGCCGCGAGACGGCATTATTATGAGCAGAGGTATTGCATGATTTCATCACCGGTTGCACTCATTACAGGCAGTGCGCGTCGAATTGGGGCAGTAATAGCAACTTATTTGCATGCACAAGGGTATTGTGTGGTGGTGCATTATAAATCTTCTGCAACCAAAGCAGAGGAGCTTTGTGGTCATCTGAATGATTTACGGCAAGGATCGGCTATTGCGGTGCAAGCAGACCTGGCTCAACAAGAAAGCCGCGAACAATTAATTACGACGGTGATAACAAAATGGCAGCGTTTAGATGCACTTGTGAATAACGCTTCCAGTTTTTATCCAACTATTTTTGTAAAACTNACTGAGGAAGAGTGGGAAGATTTATTCAATAGCAATTTAAAAGGCACATTNTTTTTAACACAAGCAGCAGCGCCTTATTTAACCCAGCAGCGTGGCAATGTTGTTAATATTACGGACATTCATGCTGAAAGACCATTACAAGGTTATCCTGTTTATTCTATTGCAAAAGCGGGATTAGCCATGTTGACACGGTCGTTGGCTAAAGAATTGGCGCCAGCAGTGCGTGTTAACGCTGTTGCACCAGGCAACATTCTTTGGCCAGAAGGCAAAAATGTATTGACGCCAGATCAACAGCAACGTTTGCTTAATAAGATTCCATTACACCAACAAGGCACACCAGAAGATATTGCCAAAGCCGTGTGGTATTTATTACATGAGGCGACTTATACCACGGGACAAATTCTCGCCATTGATGGGGGCGTTCATTGTCTTTGTAATATGTTCCGAGCGGATGAGTCTTAATAGGTGTAAGGGGTATAGCATCCGCTTCAAGCATAGTTTAAGTACTGAAGTTGTTATTGTTAGTCGTGTCTTGAGTTGTATTTTGTGGTGGCTTTTCCCCTAATAGAAAACTACGGTTTTCTGTTTTGCTTACTTTGGTGTCTTTCCAGCTTTGAGTGGTTGTAGTAGTGCTGACAGTTGCTGGCGTCTTGGGCAATTCAATTGGGCTTCTTCGGACACCTTTTGGATTTGATTTTAGCCAACTTGTGATGCCAGAATAATTGGCTGGTTTTTCTTGATCAAAAACAAGGGTTTCAAGTTGAATAACAGGCCTTCTCATGAATGGGTCTGGACTTTGATTATTATTGAGACGTTCTTGTAATGTTAATTCGTCTTCATCAGTTGAGCTCGCTTCACTTGAAGTTTGGCTTTGTTGATTTTTAAGGCATTAAACCGAAGCGCAATGGCATTAATCAACTCATTAAATATGTTTTCATAATATCGGCAAGTAAGATTAGCCTTAAGGCCGACAATGATTTTTATTTGATTTCCTTCTGGAGCTAATCGTGCCGAAACAAAAATCTCTCTATCAAAAAATTGTTTGCCAAAATCATTAATGAATTTCTGCATTAATTTTATATTGTTTTCCGCGTATGTCTCAAACGCCAGCTCGGCAGTGTTGTCGCTGATGTTGTATTTGATTTCAGGGTGTTTGTATTGATCAAGCTGAGAAAACCAGTCTTTGAAGCTAAGGCTGGTTTTTTCAAACACCAGTGAGAAAATATGAGAATTACTTACAATAAATAAATCGCCATTAGATGCTAATTGGGCATATTTTATGGCTTCGCCAGGCACTCCTGTCAGAGTAATGAATTTGCTTAGAGGGATATTGTATATTTCTACCATAACTTGATTGTTTTGATTGCTGTTGCTGGGGCTGCTACTGGTGATGCATGCAAGCAACTCGCTATCTTGAACTTTGACCGCATGTAATAGCTGTTTGTTTGATAGTTCCCGCTGGCCTGATAGAATCAAGTGGTTGTTATGGGGTGAGTATTGCCATTGTTTGATGTCTTGCTTAGAGACTGTGACAATGCTGCCATTGGACATTGTGATGATGCTGATAAATTCAGAATTGTGTAATTTAAACGCCTTCTTTTGTTCAGGATTGCTAAGTTGACGGCATGTTAATACACCTGCTTCATCACCTATCAGCAGCAAATCTTGTTCAAATGCGAGACATTTGATGTCTGAGTATATGTCAGGAATAAACGTTTCTTTTGTTCTTATTGTCTCTTATAAACAATTGACTTTTTACTGTAATAACAATCCAGTAATGTTGGTAAACATGGATTGATTGTATGTCGTTTTCTAAGGCGAATAGAGGTTTATTTTTTCCAAGGTGATATAAATTCTTGCCTTTGGCAATTAAAATTTGCCCGTTCTCATCGAAAGTAAAAGCAGTGATTTTGTTTGAATTATCTTGGTGTAAAGTTTGTTCGTTTGAGCGTCGGTCGTAACAAATAATTTTTCGTCACTCAGATAATAAAGCCGGTCGTCAGGGCCAAATTCTGCTTGTTCTATTCGCTTGTTACTGAACGAAGATACCGTATTGCTATGTTTATATGAAGTGTAATTGGCGAAGAAAATCGTCTTAGGTGAAGCAAAATATCATACTTTTGTATTAGTTGGATAATGAGTGCGGCATTGGTATGGGAATAGCCTTGTAAATATAAATTTTCAAAATCAAGCCCATGCCGCAAAATTCGCCATGCTTGTTCTGTTGAAATGTTGGTGCCTGAAAATATTAACCGACTATCAGTTGTGACCAGTGATTGGCTATCGGCCAGTGTCCAATTTAATTGT
Source organism: Coxiellaceae bacterium (assembly GCA_013414725.1). Taxonomy (GTDB): domain Bacteria; phylum Pseudomonadota; class Gammaproteobacteria. The sequence continues at coordinate 854,219 of CP058706.1, forward strand.
TGCTGTATATGGGCAGCCCATAATAGGGCATGTGAGTTATTGCTATTTAAATCGCTTTTGTAGTGCGCCAGTCTTTTCATTGATCTCAAAATTTGAGTGCGGGACAATTCCTTGAAATTAGGGCAGCTTTTAATTTCAACGGATTCTAATTTATCAAATGAGGAAATAGTTAAACTTGTCAACTCTGGCAAGTTCTCTAATTTGAGTAATTCAGGTTGTTGTATGGAAAATGATTTAATTCTTATGCCAGACAAGGTAAGTTGGTCAACGGTAAATGAAATGGGTTCGTGATCAATCAAACTATTGTTTTTAATTAACTCAAATGATGACAAAGATGAACTCAAGGCACTTAGCGGAGATACAGAAAACCTTTTAGATGCCCTAGCCAAAGGCAAGCGCTCGGGGCTTTGATTGCCTTCTTTTCTAGGAGGGTCGATTTTAATTAATGATAACACTTTTAGATTCGGACATTTCTTGATAATTTTCGTAATTAACTCAGTGTTTAGTCGGTGGCTTTCAATTTCCAAAGCGTGTAGTTCATTATGCAACATGTCTAATAAGTCATTTTCGGTGATATCAACTTTGTTGAAACGTGATAGTTTAAGATTATTGATGGGCCCATTTTTAGTGCCATTAAAATTTGAGCTTGATACTCTGCTGGAAGAGATTCAATGTTTGTTTTGTCGAGAATTATTTGTCTATACTTTGCCATGATTTCGTCGTAAATCTGCGTATTTCCTTGCTCTAGCATTTTAACGCACTCATCAATCCGGCTTGCATCCCGAGTCAGCTTGTCAAGATATTTCAATGCTTCATCAATAGAAAGAGGTCTGTCAGCAATTTGAGAAGATTTGGTAATGGCTCTTTGAGCAACTAAAGTCGTTGAGCTCTTTCTGCCAGTGACAGGTTGGTGAAAATGTAAATAGCGTTGTAAGGTATTATTATTGTTGCTGAGATTGTGGGATTTTGTAAGGGAATTCCAAAAGTTTTATTGGAGTTTTTAATAAACCCTAACAGAGAAAACCTTTATTTTCATGGGCGTATTTTTTTATATCGTGTAGCACGTTGTGCATGAAGGCCAGATGGCTTTGCGATAAGATAGTGCGCAATGGTTGTTCTGTGGGATTAGACAAGAAGGCTTTTGATTGTTCTACAGCATCTTTCAACCAAATGAGCCAAAGATGCAGTAAGCCATCAAAATCAAGATTGCATAAGTCATCATAGTATGAAGGCAACAACCGATTTTTCGCATGTGGTAAAAAGAAGACAACTGAATCAATCAATATTTTGGGCTCACCACTCGAATCAGTTTGGAATAGTTCGTTGGTTGTTTCAGCATTGCTGATAGGGAGGATTTCAATATTTTCGCCATTTTGCTTATAGATAAACTGTTGGGGAGTGTGTGCAATTTGTAATGTGATTAAATCGATCAATGCGACGATAAGTAGTTGACCGACGTCTCCTTTTTTTCAATAAATTATCTTCATTGATAACCTCAATTAGGCTGTTTCCGGATAGATGTTCTGTCAGTAAAATAGTGACTGATGTTTGATTAGGAGCTGTGATTTTGCCATAGATCGCAAATAATGAGGTATGTTTTTGGTCAATTTTGAGTGATTGTAGTAGATGATTATATAACCAACGATAAGACAACTCATTTAATGGATTTTAGGATCAAATACAATATCAAACTGGCCTGCATCAAAGCTAAAATGTTGGATTTGTTGTCTTGATGTATCAAGTTGGGACAAAGGAGATTCTGGTTTAAGATATCGTTTACCAATATGAGGTAATTCGATTATTGCTAAATTTGCATTAGTTAAGTCGTTGATTGGCAATGTCAAATTATGTAATTTAGTATGCCAGCCAAGTTCATTAGTTAATTGTTTGAGTTGGGCCACTAGCTTGGGATGAGAATCAATCAGTTTGTCAAGTTTAGCAAAAAGTGTTGCTGGGTTGCAATGTGAGGCCCTCATAGTAAAAACTAAAAACTCAAATAAATCCCACCGTTCTTGGGTTAAGGCCATTTCAAGCAAGGTCTGTTGCTGTATAGGATCAACTGTATCAATAAGGTAGCCCTTTCTAACGAAAAGTGGAATGATGCTGGCAAAATCCTGGTTTACTAAAAAATGGGATGTGGTGTGGTTTGACTAATCGCAGTTTTTGGATGATCCAGTAAGGCTGCTAATTTTTTAACTTGAGCAGTCGTTACAAGGTGGTCCACTAAACAAGTGCCATTGCTTGACATTTTTACATTGGGATTATGACGTGTCTGCTTTAATATGAATGCAAATAGATTACTTTCTCCTCTCTTCCAACGCTTTTGAGTAGAAATGTGAGTTTGGTGTCTGATATTCGCAAATTTTCAAGCAAAGGAAACTCAGCTTGAATTTTTACAACAACGCTCGTCAAGATTGCATCAGATACATTAGGATCATTGAGTATTTTTAAAGTATGAATGTAGTTTTGCATGGCATCATGAATATGATGCAAACGGAATTCTAATGCCATCAGCATAGTGGTTTTAAACTGTGCTAAATGTTCCCGCAAAGTGGTTTTGGAATTGCTGCGGCCATCTTCCGCTTCAAGTGTAATGGTGTCGAGTTTGTCATTTAAGAGGTTTTCCAATACTAATTGACTGGAAGTCAACTCTTGAAATAGTTCTAATAAATCTAAACCATGGTCAGTTTGATGCTTGGGTCGAACAGTCTCTATGGCGTAATAAAGCACGGGCGAAAGTCTTATTAAAATCTCTTTGTGGGTAACCGAATTTGATTTGATTAATCCGCGATATAAAGAGGTAAGTCGTGCTTGCCATGCGGAAATAAGCTCGTCACTCAGTTTAGGCCTTAAATCTAGATTAGGGTCCTCACAATAAAACGAAGCAGGATCTACTAACTGATTGGCAACTAAATAGGCCAGATTACCGTCCCAATGTTTGATGCTCGCCATGCAATTTAACATTCTGACTTCTGGTGTTTGGCGAATAAATTCCTGGCGAAAGCTGGGGTCGATGGCTGATTCAACGTTGCCTAATAATGCATAATAAGTAGAGCCGGAAATATAATGAGAACCATCTTTGGATAAAATGATGGTTTCTGCCTGGTATTCATCACTATCGAAGCTGACGCTGTCCCATTCATGTTCGTTCAAAATGTGGCTACTGGTGTTTGCTGGCTTATTATCTGTGCTGCCAATGACTAAATGAAAGCATAAATTGCTGCTATAAGTTCGCGGCTGGTGGTTTTGTAAGAGACCTGATAAAAAAGCCTCAATTTTTCTGGCGCCCAGTCATTAAATACGGGATGCAGCTCTGTTAATTCGGTTTTGAGTTTCATTATATTTTCGATGCTATTGTTTAGCGCAAGCAAAGGCCAGTTATAGATAAAAGCGAGAATTTTCAAGGCCTCAGGGTAAAAGCGCTCATTAAAAACTTTTAATTTCAAAATTTGATTTTGAATATGATCGAAGTCGGGAATATGCCAATTGTCCACATTAGTTAATTTTAATACGGGCGAAAAAGCTTGTTTGATTAAGGAGCGGAGTTCTTCATAGTTTAGTTTTTTAAATCAATATTTTTTCTTCGATAAATTTATTATAGAAGTCATTGCTTTTTAATGCGCTGATTAAATTGAGGAATGAATAATGCAAATTGCCTTGGGAAATTTTTTGAATACTCATTCGAAGATTGTACAGCTTCAGCAGTTGAAGAGTGTTAATTCCATCCTCTGTGTAGCTGATTTGTAAAGGCTTTTGGTAGACTGTTTCTGTGTTATTGAAAAAGATCGACTGCTTTTATTATGGCGACTTTCTTTGAAGCGTAGTTCAGCAACAAATGCTAATGCATTTGGCACCGTGTTTTGCATGTCCATGCATTCAGCAGCAAATACATTAGCGATCATCTCTTTAGCTGGTTCTATGGCCACATTGCTACTGGTTTTAATATGAAGACCGCCATGCGGCGTCATTTTTCTAACATAGTGGACACCTATTTCTTCACTAGGCAATGGTTCACCGGAAGGATGAAAGCCGCTCAGTTCATAGGCTACATCAATAGTGATTTCATAGTAATTTGCAGGAAAAAGAATTAGTACAGCTTTTGTGGTAAGTAAATCCCGTTTTTGGTCGAGATGGCTTTGGTCCCATGTGGCGATAAAATGGTTATATTCGGTAATTAATTGAGTGATAGTGTCAGTGAATTCATCACAATTTTCTAGGGCTTGATAAGTCGCCAGTTCTGTTACTAGCGCTGTTATGTTTTTGGTATCGTGGCTATTAATATCGATATTATCATTAGTTTGGACAATTTTTTTGTTGCTCAATAACAATGAGGGATGTAGTAGTCGTGGTAATAATTCTTGAATAATATTTTGCACCCGTGGTGAGTACGCCTTGTTTTTTAATAAGGTCGCTAATTTTTTGACTAGCGGATAAAATTTTGCCTCACCAAGCGTAAAATGTAGAATCCGTTGTAGAAATTCTTGTTGTTTATGGCCAGTGATCGCATTATTACTGTTGGTTTGAGTAGTCATCAGTTTTCTCCTTTTGTGGCTACAATCACAGACTCGAAATTGGGAGTGGGATTTATATGCATGGTATAATTATTCTTATTATTTTTTGTAACTATTCAATCAGTTGGTGGTGGCATGCACTTTTGTGCGATTTTAAACTTGCGCGTTTGTACTATGCCTAGGCTTAGGTGGAATAGTCACATTTTTATTGTGAAACGGTAAATTTTCTGCAAGTGTGTCGGATAATATCGGACAGGTTCTGGGTTGTCAATACAGTAAAAACTTCAATTTCGTGACAATTAAGCTATATTGATTTTGCTTTTTTCACTGAAGCATGTAAAAGTTGCCGCACTGCTGCAATGCGTGGACTAACTAAGGCACCATCTTTCCATCCCAAATAAAAATGATGTCGCGGGGGATCGATAGGTTGATGTAAAATTAGTAATTTCTTTTCACGCACTTGCTGTTGACAAAAATAAGATGGCAACACGGTAATGCCGGCACCGCCCATGGCTGCTGCTGTCAATGACCATAAGTCTTTGATCATCAAAGCAACCCGACCAGTGAATGCTTTATTAAAAACATGCTGATAATAATCTTTGATAAACAATAAACTTTCATCGTAAGCGATCCATGGAATATGATCGAGGGAACTGGTGTCACCCATTTTTAAATCTTTGCTGGCTATTTTTTNTAGCCAACAAGGGGCGCCTACTAGCCAGTAAGTCTGCTGAGAAAGACGCTCAAGTGTAATGCCAGGATGGACAATATGGGCACAAAATTGCGCTAAATCCAGTTCACCATGCAGCAATTTTTCTAATAAAGTATCGTGGCCTATTTCAAAACGGATTTGTATTCCTTGTTGATTAAGCGGCGCCAAATGTAGTGCGATCACTGCTGCAANAAACTCAGCGATTCCACCCAGATGTACAGTTCCAGCAATGGATTTTGTGGACGGTTTAAAGCTTTCCCAAATTTTATCAAGGGCATCAATGTGACCATTGATATTGAATGCTAGTTGATGTGCAAAAGTAGTGGGGACTAAGTTTTTGCCCTCACGATTAAATAACGGGCGGCCAATGTGTTGTTCCAGTTGTTTAATTTGTTGCGAAATGGCCGGTTGGGTCAAGCATAGTTCTTGGGCTGCTTTGGTTTGTGAGCCAGTGCGGTAAACGGAGAGAAACGTGTGGAATAACATTCGATTTATCATGGGCATAACCTATAAATTTATTTATAGATATCATAATTAATTATAATTTGTCAAATAATACAAGGTGGCCTAAATTAATGCCTCATAGATTCATTAAATAGAGGCCAAGCCATGAAGATTGATTTTTACACTGGAATTCATAAAGCCTTACGTCGGCAATTGTTTGAATTATCAATGCACTTAGGTGTGCTAGATATTAATAACATAGAGCATTATGCAGCATTCTCACAAAGATTATTGCAATTGGTTGCTTTATTAAAAGAGCATGCCGAGCATGAAGCTGAACATTTTCANCCCCTAATTGCTCAAAAAATACCACTAGAATATCGTCAATTAACGACTGAACATTCACAACAAGACGAATCGTTGAATGAGTTAATTGCTGATAGCAATGCTATTTTAACTTTGTCTGTTGGTGAAATCCGTAAACAGGCTGGTTTAGCGCTTTATAAAAANCTCAATCTATTTATTGCAGATTATTTAGCACATTTGGGGGTAGAAGAAACATTAATGCCAATATTGCAAGCTTGTTGCAGTGACGATGAATTGTTAGCAGCGTTACAAAGTTTGTTGGCAAGTTTCAGTGAAACTAAAATTCAGGCGAGCATTGTATATATGTTGCCAGCCTTGAATCCTGTTGAACGCTTGCAGATGATAGCAGGATTATTGATGAATGCACCATCAGATATTATTGCAGCTAGACGCAAGATTATTATGCCTTTATTGACCGCGACAGAAAGGCAGTGGTTAAGCGAGCAAGGAAATGTTTTCACTTAACCGAGTGAACACGAGTTTGCCATCACAAATAGTGTAATTCACAAGGCCTTGTAAGTCCCATTGTGCAAACGGTGTATTATGGCCCCGGCTTGCTATGCCAATATGGTTTAATTGATAAATTCGATTGGGATCAAAAATACAAATATCGGCGGTGGCATTAATGTTTAAATTTCCGCTATTGATTCGCAGAATTTTTGCGGGCCCTTCTGTGAGCCAACGGACTGCTTGTAATAAATTTACGCCACGTTGTTGAACCAGTCGCAGCGTCAGTGGCAATAATGTTTCTAACCCAGAAATGCCTGGTTCGCTTTCACTCAGCGGAGCTAGTTTAGCATCGGTGTCGTGTGGTTGATGGTCTGAACAGATCGCGTTGATAGTGCCTTGTAGTAGGCCTTGGATTAATCCAATGCGGTCTTGTTCGCTGCGTAAAGGTGGCAAGACATAAGCATTGGAATCAAACGTACTGACATCAATTTCTGTCAGATGTAATTGATGAGCGGCCACATCGGCTGTAACGGGCAGGCCGCGGGCTTGGGCAGCGGCGATTAATTCAACCCCTGCAGCTGATGAAAGCCGGCAAAAATGGGCCCTTACACCAGTTTGTTCTATCAGTAATAAGTCACGTGCAATGGCAATGGTTTCAGCCGTCACTGGAATACCTGTCAATCCCAAACGTGTACTGACATTGCCTTCATGAATATAACCGTCTTGTGCCAGCCAATGTTCTACCGGTGTTAAGTGTATCGTGAGATCAAAAGTGGCGGCGTATTCAAAAACNNGACGGCGCAATGCTGTGTTGACAATGGAACTGCCTGCATCACTTACCCCTACGCAACCCGCTGCTTTTAAACTAGCCATTGGGCTAGGTTGTAGTCCTTGCAGGTTTTGGGTCATGGCAGCTAAAGCTAGTACTTTAGCAAAACCTGCCTGGTCTGCTTCAGATTGGATCCACTTTGCCAATGCCGGATTATCAATCGGTGGTTGGGTGTCGGGTGGACAGCACAGTTGAGTAATGCCAGCCGTGACTGCTGCCCAACATTCACTGGCAATAGTCGCTTTATAAGTTTGACCAGGTTCTCGCAAACGGGCTGCAAGATCGATGAAACCAGGGCAAACAATTTGGTTGCTGGCATCAATGGTTTGTTCGGCGCTAAAACCATCAGGAGCTTGGCCAATTGCCACAATGCGGCCGTCAGCAATAAAGACATCGGCGATTGCATCCGTATTATTGGCAGGATCAATCACTTGGCCGTGGATAATTTGCAGCTTGCTCATAACAATGCCTTTGGNATTTAGTAACAAGCCCATGATGGCCATGCGTACAGCAATGCCATAGTGCACTTGTTGTAAAATGACGGCTTGCGCACCATTGGCCACAGTGGAATCAATTTCGACTCCACGGTTTATGGGGCCAGGATGCATAATAATGGCGTCAGGTTTTGCGCTGCCCACCCGTTCGGNGGTCAGACCATAATAACGGTAATATTCTTGTTTGCTGGGCAAGCGGCCTGATTGCATCCGTTCGGTTTGCAAACGTAATGCAATAATTACGTCAGCATTCTTCAAGCCGGTTGCTAAATNCGTGAAAACAGTGGCGCCTAATTGGTTAGCATTGGTTGGCAGCAAAGTTTTTGGCGCGACGATCCGAATTTGTGGCACGCCTAAAATATTCAGGGCATGAATTAATGAACGTGCCACGCGTGAATGCAAAATATCACCTATAATGCAGACGCAGAGTTGTTCCAGATCAGGCTTGTGTTGTTGGATCGTGAAGACATCTAGCATTGCTTGCGAAGGATGTTCATGACAACCATCGCCGGCATTAATTACGGCCAATGGCGCATTGGCGTGTTGTGCTACCCATTCGGCAGCGCCGCTGGCAGAATGGCGAATGACTGCCAATTCTGCACCCATCGCTTGCAGATTATCGATGGTGTCTAACAAGCTTTNCCCTTTCTGGGTGGAAGAAGCGGCAACGTTTAGATTAAGTACGCTGGCACCTAAATTTTTTGCTGCAATTTCAAACGTGCTGCGGGTGCGAGTACTGTTTTCAANAAACAAATTCACTATGCTGCGTTCGGCCAGTATTGATTTGTCCACTTTGATCCGCTGGTTGGGGGCAATAAATTTTGCGGCAGTGCTGAGAATNNTTGTTGCAAGGTTTTTGGGCAAGCCATCAATACTGAGAAAGTGGCGCAGTTGGCCGTGATTGTCTAATTGAAGATGGCTAGTATAGTTATGTTGAGTCATGGCTGATAGTTTAGTAGGGTGATGGCAATATGTAAATAAATAGAAGCGGTCTCCAAAATACCAGCCTATGTCCTGAGCGTGACGCTGAAAGATTCCCGCCTATTTCTTAGGGGGCGTTTTAGTTAATTGCTTGATAGGCAAAGGTTAAGAGAAAAGGTCGAGGAAGCCATTAAAAAACAAAGCCAAACAATTCAGCCGCTAACCTAGGTATTTATCAAACAAAACCGTTCTTTGAAATTACTGATGCAGATTGGGAAATATGATAGATAATAATGTAATCAGAGGTATTCGTCTTTCTCGGCATTATAGCGTAAAAGCTATTTAAAAACCCAGGTGCTCGTCATTTATGATCACAAGACCAATTTTAATCCATTTAAATTAAACTTAGAAAATAAAGATTTCTTGATAAAGAAAGTAACTGACGTGAGGTTTCTAATGAAAATTACAAAATTATATACAGCTGAAGATAACAAATCTTATTTTATGGAAGAAGAGATTGATTTAAATATGCAGGCTGAACTTGGGGCCTATTCAGCAAAATTTGCTGCCACAGGAATTTTGTTCCGTGAATTTGTCAAAGGCAAACAATTTGATTGGCACAATGCACCCCAACCTCAGTACATTGTGTATTTGACGGGTGAAGTTGAGGTGATTGCAAGTGGCGGAGAAAAACGAATATTCAAGTCAGGCGATATTTTATTTGCCACGGATTTAACAGGACAAGGCCATATCACGACCACTTTAACTGAAGGAAAATCGGTAATCATCACCACTCAATAAAATTATTTAAGAAATGGGTAATCAATGTAGCCTTTTGGCCCGGGCGAGTAAAAAGTGCTACTGTCTGCTGTATTCAATGGTGCATTTTGACGAAACCTTTCATCCAAATCAGGATTTGAAATATAGAGTGAGGCATAAGAAACTAAGTCCGCTAAGCCCGATTGAATCGCCGCTTGTCCTGTTTTAAAAGCGAAGCCTCCATTAATGATGCTTAGACCGTGATAAATTTCACGGACAAGTTTGAATATATCAATGTTTTGGTCTGGTGAACGGATAGAATGGACGTAAATTGGACTTAAAGGTTTTATAGCTTTTAATAATTCGGTGTATGTTTCTAATGGGTTGGCATCATGGATATCATTGAAATGGCTTCCTGGCCAGATACGAATGCCTACCTTATCAGCCCCTTGTACGCTACACATGGCTTCCAGTGTTTCTACCACAAAACGAAGCCGATTTTTAACTGAACCGCCATATTGGTCAGTCCTTAAATTGGTGTTGCTTGATAAAAATTGCATGGGCAAATAACCGCTGGCTGCATGAAGTTCTACTCCATCGAAACCGCTTTCAAAAGCATTGATAGTTGCTTGCCGATATTCTTCAATCACTTTTGGAATTTCATTGAGGCTTAATTCATGGGGTTCAATCATGTCTTGAGCGCCCGCTTGGTCTGTATAAATTTTACCGGCAGCTTTTATAGCAGAAGGTGCAACTGTTCTGGCGTTGGGTGCTTTATTTAATGGATGGGCAATACGGCCAACATGCATGAGTTGCAAAAATATTTTGCTATTTTTTTGATGTACGGCCGCAGTAATTTTTTTCCAGGCATTAATTTGCTCTTGCTGGTAAATTCCGGGAACACGTGGATACCCACTGCCATCAGGTGAGGGCGCTGTTCCCTCTGTAATAATCAGGCCGGCACCACTACGCTGTTGATAATATTCAATGGCAATTTCAGCAGGCACTCCTTNTTGGTCTGCCCGGCTTCGGGTCATAGGGGCCATTACAATTCGGTTTTNTAGCAGTAAACTGCCCATTTTAATGGAATCAAATAGAGATACTGTATGCATAAAAGTCCACTCCTTGTCCGGCATTTTGATTGTGCCAATTTATTTCATAGATAGAAAACTGATCACATAACTGAGAATTCGAATCAGTCATGATGAACGATTGTTTCTGATAAATTCACTTGGAACCAGTTCAAATGCTCCTCTTGTTATTAATTCATAAGAAACTATAGGCAAAAATCCTTGGTGAGGCCATCTTTTTATATTAACATTATCTAGCGTCGATCTTGGGAACATTGAATTTTAACTTTAAAGGATAAAACAATGAATGTAAAAATCAATCTTAACTCTTTTTGTTATCGGTTTGGTTGGACTGACATCTGCCGCATTCGCTGAGAGCAATAGTCAATGTGTTTTTGCAGGCAGCACAGTTTCTCAAAGCCAAATTGAAAAAATGTTCAAGACCAAGGTTTTACGCTTGCTAAAAGAAGAAATTCAATAGAATTGGATGATTGTGTTTATAAAGTAAAAGCAAATGATAAATCAGGCCAACAATGGAAGCTTTATTTTGATCCAAATAATGGAAATTTAATAGGCAAAAAGCAAGACAAACACGACTAGAATGGCAATTGGGCAAGGTTGACGCATAAATTTAAATGTATGCTATATTGATATAGGTAAAACAACAACAGAGTTGCGCAATGAATAATGTCCCGCTAATTTTACTGCCTGGTCTGTTGTCTGACCATACTGTTTGGGAACATCAAATTATTCATCTCAATGAGGTTGCACCCATCATTGTCCCCGATTTGGCAATGGCTTCGACTCCAGAAGCCATGATAGATGCCGTGTTAAAAGTTGCTCCAGAACAATTCTATTTAGCTGGCCATTCGATGGGTGGATGGGTCGCCTTGGAAGTCATTAAACAATGTCCTGACCGTGTTAANAAACTTTGTCTTTTAAATACGGCGGCAGGTTTAGATGACGAAAAAACGNNTGAAAATCGACAACGAATGATAGCAGCAGTTGAACAAGGAGACATTGAAACAATTATTGGGCAATTGACGACTTTGTTTACTTTTAATCAACATGTTTATATGCGCGTTGAACAAATGTTTAGGCGTAACATAAAATCATTTATCAATCATGAAAAAGCGATGATGTTACGTCAAGATCATTTACCTTATTTAGGTTTAATTAAATGCCCAACCTGGGTGGTCCATGCGCGACATGATAAAGTATTTAGTTTACAGCACAGTGAAGCATTACTGGCAGGAATCAAGCACGCTAAATTGGCCATCGTAGAGGATTGTGGTCACATGTCACCTATTGAAATGCCGCAAGCCATAACCGCATTGTTGCGATTTTGGTTGTTATATACCCATTACACCTCAAAATGGGAATATTGATACGAGTTTTGTTCAATCAGAATGGCCCAGGATTAATAATGCACACTCTATTTAAAGAGTGTGCATTGTCCTGTTATTTCTTGCCTTTGACGAAATACGCAATGAGTGCGATCACTAGGAATATTAAGAAAATATAGAAAATAATTTTTGCAATGATCGCTGCTGCGCCGAGCAAACCAGTGAACCCGAATATGGCAGCAATAATTGCAATAACAATAAAAATGAAAGCCCACGCTAAAATGGACATGGCTTCTCCTCCCACAATTGCCCACTTTAATAATAGCACTTGCAGGACGAGTTTCATGATGAAAATTTATCATTTGTAATCAATTAGTTATTTTTCATAAAAAGTTTGCGTAATTCTTCTTTGGCTTGATTCAATGTGGCTTTTCGTTCTAAGGACAGGTTTTTCCTGCCCGGTTGATATAAAAATTTAGCATTGACATGGCCGATTGAAATGGTTCAGCTTTACGTTGAGTGCTATTTAATGCTGATTTTTGCAAGGATTTAGCAATTTTTTCGGGTCATTCCAAGTAAATACACCGGCTTCAAGCTGCAATGCACGGCTGTGTTCAGTGACTGCCTTTGACCATTTTTTTTTAGAGGTAGCCATTATCCATTACTCAAACATCGATAATGAAAATTATAGTGCAAATTTCTACGCCATATAGGAAAAGAAGGCTTGCTCCTCTTAATTGGAATGGATGTATCCCCACGAATTTTGCTGCAAGCTGAACCAGCGCATTACAACAGAAATAGCGTATAGGTAACTAATCAAACACTCACATAAAAATTCCTGGGGATACATCAGGATTGGAGGAGCAAGTGAGAGTAACTTTAGGTTTTATCATTCACAATAATGGAGAAATCCGATCTCTTTTCAACGCCAATTTTGTGGTTAGGATTGATTTGTTGGCATTGATAATATACCGCGGCTGCTTGTGAACGGTTTCGTTCAGTGCTAGTAGTGGTGCGGTCATGGCCCGTAGTAAAAGTTTTTTCATCAGGGATGACTAAATTAATATAGTTTGTTTTCAATTCTTCTTGATCAGCATAAGCCAAGGCTTTATCCATTAATAAGCCATGGGCACCTTTCAAGCTAAACTGGCCTTTGGTTTGTATTTCTGCCCAATTATAGTATTGAGGCTCACCCACGGTTTTACAGCCCCAATCACTGGTTGGAGTTAGGTTGAAATTGATATAAACGGTGTCACCATTCGAGAGGGCTTTTTTTGCATTTCTGCGTTGGCAATTTTTCTTGCAATGAACTCATCGTGCTGCAACTAGTGATTAAGACAGCAGCACTGGCCAATAGAGGTAAATAAATTCGAGCATGCTTCATAGGAGTTTCCTCAGGTTTTTGATTTTTTATGCTCTCCTTGGCGTCTGACGCTGACGGATCCTTTGGTAAGACGAACAACAACTTTGCAACAGAAATAGTGCAAAACTATTTAAAAACTCGGTGTTTGTCATTGCTTAGTCGCTCTGCTCCTCGCAATGACAAACACCGAGATAAAAATTCGTAAAAAAACTCATCAGCGTCTGTTGTGATTTCCCTTGTAAAAGGGTATCACAGAAAAGGCAAGAAAGTAAATTGCCAGTCAAGCATGCAATTGTGGCTATGGATGAATTTTTCTAAATTCAATAAATACGGCAGACACCTTTTCAACAGGCCTGTTGTGTTTGTCTGTATGTTTACTCAGTTCTGCAAATGTTGCCTGTTTTAATTGTATTAATTGGTCTGGAGTTAATTGTTCCAAATGACCACGAAACGCATGTGACCATAATGAATTCCACCATTGCTCTGCATTTTTGTAAGTATGAGTAAAAGCAAATTTTTCTGCCCGAACAAAACTAAAGCCAATATCGACAATTGTTTGACGGAATTCTGCTGAATCAGCATGTAAATTATTAGCGATGATTTTGGGTGACGCCTAGTTTGGCCAAATTGCTTTGAAATATAGCATCTAAATCAGTGTCGTCGTCCCAAAGTGAAAAATAAAGTGAACCATTTTGCTTTAGTGTGCGATTAAATTCTTTTAATGCCTTGCTGGGATTAGGGAAGAAGAATATCGCAAATGCACAAAACAATGCATCAAAAGAATGATCGGCGAATGTCAATTGTTCTGCATCCATTGCTTGTAGTTGCACATTATTATATTTTTTCGATGCGATGGCTTGAGTGGCTTTGATCATTTCTGTGCTCAGATCGATGCCATAGATTCTTCCATGACCAGCCAATTTTTCTGCAAGCGCAAATAACACCGCGCCTTTGCCGGTCGCCACATCAAGCACAGTGCTGCCACTTGCTGGGCAGCCAAAGTTGACTAATGCCTGGCCTAGTTTGCTGAAATAATCACTGCCAATTTCAACTTCATCGTAATGCGGCGCTGAATGATCAAATACATTTTTGATCCAAGTTTTATAGTCGGTGGCTTGCATTTACTTGTCCCCTTTTTGTAACCGCAACCAATTTTCTACAATTAATTGGGCTGCAAAACTATCAATGGCTGCTTTTTGCAGGGCACGGTAACCGCCTGCAGCAAATAAACGAGAACGCACTTCTTTAGTTGAAAGCCTTTCATCCATTTCATGGGCTGGTAATGTAAATCGTTTAGCTAAGGTGTGAGCAAATTGACGTGCGGCAGCTGTTAGATGTTGCTCAGTGCCGTCCATATTTAATGGAATGCCAACTACAAAAGCATCGGGACGCCATTCTTGCACGAGCTTGCTGACTTCTTCCCAGCGAGGCTCCCCATTGATTGCTTGTAATGTCATGAGTGGTGAAGCAGTGGCGGTGACGGTTTGGCCAACAGCGACTCCAATACGTTTCATGCCAAAGTCAAAACCCAATACGGTCTGAGTTTTTGCTGCCATTAAGCATGCCCAACATCGCCAGAAAGCCAACGAAAATCAATGCCGATAGAGGCAGCAGCCGCTTTCCAGCGTTTTTCAAAGGGGGTGTGGAATAAAATGTCAAAGTTGAGTGGAGCCACCATCCAAGAGTTCTCGCTGATTTCTCTCTCTAATTGGCCGGCTGTCCAAGCAGAATAGCCGAGGGTGACAATAAACTCGTGATTGCCCTGGCCTTCAGCAATTGCTCGCAGTACGGCTTTTGAGGCTGAGACGGTGACGGGTTCTTTACTAACGGCTTCGGAAATATTGGGAAAAGCATCACCGCGATGGATGATAAATCCTTGTTCTTGGGCGATGGGGCCACCTAGCATCACGACCGTATCAGCGATTTGCTGGTCTTCCACATTAATTTTCAAATGGCGCATGACGTCGCCTAATGATAGCCGCATGGGCTTATTGATTACCAAGCCAGTAGCTCCGCCCTCATTGTGGTCATACAAATACACAACGCTTTGCTGAAAATTGGGGTCTTCCAATCCAGGCATGGCAATAAGTATGTGATTTTTCAGGTTATCTTTCATAAGCATTGGTAATTTTATTGAGGCAGCTAGTTTATCTGGGTGTTGGGTATTGGGCAAGATAAAGCGGTAGTTTAGAGTAGAGCTCTTGCATTTCAAGTAACGAACTAGCCTCACAAAAATTTGCGGTGTTCCATGTATCAAAATTAGGCATTTTCTGACATAATTACGCCGCACTCTCTATAGAATGCCCCTAGAATACCCTGCCGTTAGCGGCAAATACAAAGCGATCAGGGGTTGTCGGGTGAGAGAAGCGCAGCTCCCTCTCCTGACTAAGCGTAAGGATTCACTCCTCGCGCGAAAGCAAAACTGAATCACCCAATATTGGAGGTAATATGGAACTTATGGCTACTGAAAACCAAAGACACGTTGACTTATCTGTTGCTGAATTAATTGAGATGGCGTTAGAGCGAGAAGAAGGGGTATTGAGTGCCAACCAAGCTTTAGTCGTTGCCACTGGAAAGCGTACGGGCCGTTCTCCCAAAGACCGTTTTATTGTTAAAGACGAATTGACTGCTGACACTGTTGATTGGGGCAATGTCAATCAACCATTTGATCCAGCCAAATTTACGGTGTTATGGCAACGCGCTGAACAGTATATGGCTGATCAAGAAGTGTTTGTTTCGCATCTGGGTGTGGGCGCTGATATAGAACATTTTGTGCCAGTAACGGTAATTTCTGAATATGCGTGGCATAACGTATTTGTGCATGACTTATTTATCCGTCCCAACGGCCGTTATCCTCATGGACGTGCTGGCTGGACCATTTTAAATGCAGCTGGCCTGCCAACTGATCCTGCCCGTGATGGTACAAATAGTGAAGCGACCTTAATTTTGAATTTCAAAGAAAAGAAGATTCTATTATGTGGTCTCAGATATGCAGGTGAAATGAANAAAGCCATGTTCTCCGTCTTGAACTTTATTCTGCCTGAGAAAAATGTTTTGCCGATGCATTGTGCAGCCAACGTTGGTAAACAAGGCGATGTAGCTTTGTTCTTTGGCCTTTCCGGCACTGGAAAAACCACTTTATCCGCTGATCCAGAGCGTTATTTGATTGGTGATGATGAGCACGGTTGGAGTGACCACGGCGTATTTAATTTCGAAGGNGGTTGCTACGCGAAGTGCATTAATTTATCAAAAGAACGTGAACCTGTTATTTGGGACGCTATTCGTTATGGCGCCATTATGGAAAACGTCGTATTAGATCCAAAAACCAAAGAACCTTTATATGGCGATGCTAGCTTAACCGAGAATACTCGTGCGGCTTATCCATTGGAACACATTGCGATGCGAGTGCCTGAAAACCAAGCTGGCCATCCGCAAGCAGTGATCTTTTTGACTTGTGATTTATATGGCGTATTACCTCCAGTCGCCATTTTAAATAAAGAGCAAGCAGCGTATCACTTCCTAAGTGGCTATACTGCATTAGTTGGTAGCACTGAAGTGGGCAGTACTGCAGGGATTAAATCCACTTTCAGCACTTGTTTTGGCGCACCATTCTTCCCACGGCCAGCGCAAGTTTATGCGGATTTATTGATTAAACGCCTGACTGAAACCGGGGCCCAAGTTTACTTGGTCAATACAGGTTGGACGGGTGGTCCTTATGGTGAAGGCAAACGTTTTGATATTCCAACAACGCGTGCTGTTATCCGAGCCATTCTTACTGGCAAATTGAAGCATGTTCCTACCGAAGTTATGCCTGGCTTTAATTTAGTCATTCCCAAAGAAGTGCCTGATGTTGAGACTCGTTTGTTAAACCCAATTAATACTTGGAATAATCATCAAGCTTATCAGGCAAGCATGAAAGAGTTGATGGACAAATTTACTGAGAACTTCAANAAATTTAAGCATGTTTCTGAAGCGATTCGTAAAGCAGGCCCAACTGAGTAATTGCGCAATCAATATCAAATTAAAAGCTGCTTGTTGTATGACGGGCAGCTTTTTTATATTTGGGATGGAAACTCGATGTTATGCCAGCTTGCACTTGTTTACAGGCATAACATCGAATTATTTAGTGAATAAATCGATGATGGACGCATCGCAGATTGTTGAAAATCTACAATCCATAAAAACGTATTATTGCAGTTGAGCAACAATGCGAGCAGGCCAACAGTCCAGTGCAATTAGTTGCAGTCAGTAAAGGCCAATCTGTTGCGGCCATTGTGGCTGCTTCTGCAGCAGGACAATTAGCGTTTGCCGAAAATTATGTGCAAGAAGCATTGTCAAAAATCCAAGCCTTACAGCAATATGGTTTGACCTGGCATTTTATTGGCAATATTCAAGCCAACAAAACTAAAGCCATTGCCGAAAACTTTGCTTGGGTACAAAGTGTGTCACGACTAAAAATTGCGGAACGTTTGCAGCAACAACGCTTGCCGCATTTGCCGCCATTAAATATCTGTCTTGAAGTAAAACTCAGTCATGAGAAAACTAAGTCGGGGATTGATCCCAGTGAGTTATGGTCTCTTGCATCGGCAATACAAGCTATGCCGCGCTTGCGCTTGCGTGGCCTAATGACAATAGCAGCCGCAACAGATGATGTTTCAGTCCAACGAGCAATTTTTCATGAATTGCATATGTTGTATCAGCATCTCAAGACAGCAGGGTTGCCATTAGACACTTTATCAATGGGAATGTCGCATGATTTTGAGGCGGCAATTGCAGAAGGCAGCAATATGGTGAGGATTGGTACCGCAATTTTTGGGAAAGAAATTAAAAACCAGGATAACTCTATTAAGTTGCGTTAGAATGATGGCACTCCTTAATTTTTAGATNNGATAAATATGGCTAAAAACATCAATATTGCATTTATAGGTGCTGGCAATATGGCCAGCAGTTTGATTGGTGGCTTGATTGCGGATGGTTATAGCCCAAAACATATATGGGCATCTAATTTACTGGTTGAAAAATTACAGCAACTAGAAACCCAATTTGGCATTCATACAACGTCTGACAATCTAATGGCTGCAGAAAATGCTGATGTTTTGGTATTGTCAGTCAAACCACAAATTTTGCACGAAGTAGCCACAGAGTTAGCACCATTATTGCAACGCAGAAGGCCGCTTATTATTTCCATTGCTGCAATGATCCCAATGCGGTTGTTGGAACAATGGTTAGGCGCTGATTTGGCAATTGTACGCTGTATGCCAAATACACCTGCTTTGATTGGTTGTGGCGCGACAGGCATGTTTGCTAATGCTAATATTAATCCACAACAACACAGTATTGCTGAAAATATTATGCGGGCTGTGGGGCTAACGGTTTGGATTGAACAAGANAAAATGATGGACATTGTGACAGCATTGTCTGGCAGTGGCCCGGCATATTTCTTCTTGACCATAGAAGCACTACAACATGCAGCAATAAAATTGGGGTTGCCACACGATGCAGCGCGTTTATTGACCTTACAAACTGCATTAGGTGCCGCCCGTTTGGCATTAGAAACTAATACTGAAATTACCGAATTGCGCCAACAAGTGACCTCGCCNAGGGGCACCACTGAACGCGCAGTGGCCGTATTAGAACAAGGACAGCTACGCGAACTTTATTTGCAGGCTTTAAAAGCCGGCATAGCGCGAGCAGATGAATTAGTCAGTCAATTGGAGGACTAGCCGTGTTTGATTCCATTATTCAGATCGTTGCCTTTATTATTCAAATTGCACTCGATTTTTTAATTTTCATGTTGATGATCCGCTTAGTGGTGCAAATACATCAAACTAATCTAGCCAACCCGTTCGTCAAACTGGTTTATCGAATCACGGATTTTCTAGCCAAACCAACTGTGCGCATAATTCCGCCGTGGAAAGGGGTTGAATATGGCTTGATTGTGACAATGCTAATTTTAGCTGTGTTACAAGTGGTCTTGGTAGTTTGGGTGCGTTTTGATCATTTTCCCAGCTTGTTTGCCGTAATGGCGTGGCCGGTGGCAGAAATTGGGTCGCAATTTATCAATGTGTACTTCTATGCCTTAATTATCTATGTGATTTTTAATTGGATCCATTTAGATCCCACTCAACCCGTATTTGAAGTCATCCTCACCATCACTCGACCACTTTTGGCGCCATTTCGCCGCTTTTTCAATCTACGGGGCGCCGGTTTGACTTTGGCCATTTTATCAGTGGCTGTGCTGCTCAAGTTGGTCGACATTATCTTGTTTACTCCTATAGTCCGCACTGTGTCTGTACAAGCGGCTTTGGGGGTAATGTAGTTGTCATGATCTGACTAAGAGCTTAAAAGCGCTAATAAAATTGACCGTGCAAGTCATAGCTATAATTAAAATTTTGATTTATATGATTTTTTCTCAGTAAAAACCATATTGTGCTAAGAGTTGTGCAATACACAGCAGTTGCAATATGGCTTCATTTCAGTTCAAATAGGCTTTTTAAATTCATAAGGAACCGTTATGAGCGAACACATGCATGCAGTCACAGATGCCAATTTTGATACCGAGGTCTTAAAAGCAGATTTGCCAGTATTAGTGGACTTTTGGGCAGAATGGTGTGGTCCCTGCAAGATGATCAGCCCAATATTGGAAGAAGTCGCTAAGGAATATGCTGGCAAGGTCAAATTTGTTAAGCTGAATGTTGACCAAAACAATGCCATGCCCGCCAAATATGGCATTCGCGGCATTCCTACCCTGATTTTATTTAAACAAGGCAATGTCGAAGCTACTAAAGTGGGAGCATTGACAAAGTCCCAGTTGACGTCGTTTTTGGACAATGCTATATAGTCGCCTGGCTAGATGAGGTTGCTTGCAATACAAATTGTGAGCAACTATAATCTGCCTCAAGCCAGGAGTGATGTGATTTTCCTTGGCTTGTCGGTATTTCCCCCTTGGTATTTTCTAAGGTCATTATTCCCAAAGGTCTTTAATNNATTAACTAACCATAACTGAAAGCTTATGCCCATGAATTTAACTGAATTAAAGAAAAATCCNCCCGCCCAATTAATGGATATTGCCCAAGAGATGGGCATCGAAAATATGGCACGTACGCGCAAGCAGGACATTATTTTCGCCATTCTGAAAGCCCATGCTCAATCAGAAGATATTTTTGGTGACGGTGTTCTAGAAATTTTGCAAGACGGCTTCGGCTTCTTGCGTTCTGCCGATAGCTCTTATTTGGCAGGCCCCGATGATATCTATGTTTCACCCAGCCAAATCCGGCGCTTTAACCTGCGTACGGGTGATACAGTTTCCGGAAAAATCCGGCCGCCTAAAGAAGGTGAACGTTATTTCGCTTTGTTACAAGTCAATGAAATTAATTTTGATAAACCTGAAAACGCTAAAAATAAAATCCTGTTCGAAAATCTTACGCCTCTATTTGCTAACGAACGCATTGTCATGGAACGTGGCAACGGCAGCACCGAAGACATTACCGCCCGAGTAATCGATTTAGTTGCGCCAATTGGCAAAGGCCAACGTGGTTTGATTGTATCACCGCCGAAAGCCGGTAAGACCATGATGTTACAGAATATTGCTCAATCCATTACTTTCAACCATCCTGAATGTTATTTGATTGTATTGCTGATTGATGAGCGGCCGGAAGAAGTGACTGAAATGGAACGTTCAGTAAAAGGCGAAGTCGTTGCAAGTACTTTTGACGAGCCAGCTACCCGTCACGTGCAAGTGGCAGAGATGGTCATTGAAAAGGCCAAACGCTTAGTTGAACACAAACGTGATGTAGTCATTTTATTAGACTCGATCACCCGTTTGGCACGTGCTTATAACACGGTCATTCCTGCCTCCGGTAAAGTATTGACAGGTGGTGTCGATGCCAACGCCTTACAACGCCCAAAACGTTTCTTTGGTGCAGCGCGTAATATTGAAGAAGGCGGCAGTTTAACCATTATCGCGACAGCCTTGGTTGAAACCGGTTCGAAGATGGATGATGTGATTTACGAAGAATTCAAAGGTACCGGTAATATGGAAATCCATCTTGACCGCCGTATTGCTGAAAAACGTGTGTTCCCATCGATTAACATTAATCGTTCTGGCACACGTCGCGAAGAATTAATTACCAAGCCAGATGAATTACAAAAGATGTGGATTCTACGTAAGATTCTACATCCGATGGATGAGTTGGCTTCCATTGAATTCTTGATTGATCGTTTGAAAGTCACTAAGACTAACGAGGAATTCTTTGAAGCAATGAAACGATAATGAAAATAAGCTAGGGTGGGCGAAGCTGGCCCATTATGGATTGTCTGGCGTATTCCCGCGAATTTTTATGTAAGATAAATCAGCGAGTTCGAAAGCAATGGCGTAAAGACTTGAAGCTTGTTATTGCTGCAAAGATTAAGTATTTCGCTGATCCCATCATCCCGCGGTCTTCGCCGCGGGATGACGAACATATGACGACAACTATTTTGTTATGCAAATAATTAAACCTTCAGTGCGTTATCGTGATTTGCGAGATTTTCTCGACTATTTAATTGCACAACAGCAATTGAAACAAGTCACCGTTCCTGTCGATCCTCATTTAGAAATCACTGAAATTGCTGATCGCACTTTGCGTCGACAAGGCCCCGCATTATTATTTACTCAACCCAANAATCATACAGTGCCTTTATTAGCCAATTTATTTGGTACGCCAGAACGAGTAGCGATGGCAATGGGGCAGACTGATTTAAAAGCATTGCGAGACATTGGTAAGATCTTGGCATTTTTAAAAGAACCTGAGCCGCCAAGAGGTGTGCGTGATGCTTGGCAAAAACTGCCGATTTACAAACAAATTTTTAATATGGCGCCTAAGCAAATCAAAACTGCTGCTTGCCAAGAGGTGGTTTTAACAGAAAAACAAATTGATTTAGCGCGTTTTCCAGTGCAAACCTGTTGGCCTGGCGATGCCGCACCCTTAATTACTTGGGGATTGGTGATAACGCAAGGGCCCCATCAAGTGCGACAAAATTTAGGCATTTATAGGCAACAAGTCATTGCGCCTAATAAGGTCATCATGCGTTGGTTAGCACATCGTGGTGGTGCTTTAGATTATCAACAATGGAAGACCAAATTTCCGCAACAAAAATTTCCGATGGCTGTCGTGATTGGTGCTGATCCAGCTACCATTTTGGCAGCTGTGACACCGATCCCTGATTCATTGTCGGAATATGCATTTGCCGGATTGTTACGCGGTGANAAAACGGAATTAGTGAAGTGTCAGTTGCACGATTTACAAGTGCCGGCGAGCGCAGAAATTGTATTAGAAGGTTTTATTTATCCAGAGGAAACTGCTGATGAGGGGCCATTTGGCGATCACACTGGCTATTACAATGAAGTTGAAAAATTCCCAGTATTTACCATCGAACGAATTACGCATCGAGACAAGCCTATTTATCATAGCACATACACTGGCCGACCACCTGATGAGCCAGCAATGTTAGGTGTCGCGTTGAATGAATTATTTGTACCGATTTTACAAAAACAATTTCCAGAGATTATCGATTTTTATTTGCCACCAGAGGGTTGTTCCTATCGTATTGCCGTGGTCACCATGAANAAACAATACCCAGGACATGCGAAGCGAGTTATGTTCGGCATATGGTCGTTTCTGCGACAATTTATGTATACCAAATTTATTATTGTCACGGATGATGATGTCAATGCACGTGACTGGCAAGATGTTATGTGGGCTATTAGCACACGCATGGATCCGGCACGTGATACAGTCATTATTGAAAATACACCGATTGATTATTTGGATTTTGCCTCGCCTGTCAGCGGGCTTGGATCAAAATTAGGTTTTGACGCAACTCACAAATGGGCGGGAGAGACTCAGCGCGAATGGGGACGTCCGATTGAGCAAGATATCGCAATAAAACAACGTATTGATGCCATATGGGACAGCTTGAAAATTATGGATTAAAGGAAAAAGCAGAGCATGCCTAGGTATGTGAGCAATTTTCTTTAAGAAATCGTTAAAATTCAGCCAAAAGTTGACACCCGCTTCTAGGAGCAAGTAGTTACAAAGAAAGCGGACATTTTTCAGATATTGGGGCGCAATGCTTGTGAATCAGAGCAACTATCAAATTAAATTATTGCAACAACTCGGTAAAGATTTGTTCCGTTTAGTATTGCTGCCTGATGTCCTCGCTTCAGCGCTAAAATTTATTGCGGGACAATATATTCAAGTATTGTATCCCGACCAAACTTATCAGCCTTTTTCTATTGCGAATGCACCAACTAATGAAGGCGTTATTGAATTGCTGATTCGTTTGCAAAGCGATGATGTTGCTACGGATGCTTTTTTAAACCAATGTCGTAGCAACCAAAAAGTGATATTGCGTGGTCCATTCGGCGATGCTTATTATCGTTCTGATGCCAGGCCAATGCTTGTGCTTGCTGCAGGCACAGGGTTTGCTTATGCCAAAGCCATTATTGAACAAGCCATTCAAACAGATCATTCCCGCTTTATTCATTTTTATTGGGGCGTGAAACGACCAGAGGATTTTGTTTGCCTGATTTGCTTAAATCATGGCAAACACAAAACCATCATTTTCATTATACGCAATTAATTTCACAACCCAATGATCAATGGAAGGGTGCCGTAGGGTATGTGCCGCCGCAAGTCATTAACGATTATTCTGACTTGAGCCAGTATATAGTTTATGCCAGCGGCCCACATGCCATGATTCAAGCTGCTTGGCAGTTATTTCAACAAAAAAATTTGCCGCGCCAGCAAATTTATTCAGATTTATTGTGACTTGAATCCTTTAAACCCGAACCGTGTTGTACCGCTGCTATGGCTCCCTTCAATTCTTGGTTGAGCGCCTATGTTAGAAGTGGAATTAGCACGACGTTGTAGTGGTGATCGTATTCCCAGTTTTGCTATGAGAGAAGCATCACTGCCGGCTTTTCCTGATCGAGTCGTTTGAGAGTTTGTGATCTCTTTCGGGATGTCAGATTTTTTATCAGCGACATTCAATTGATTTTGCAAAGAAATGGCTTGTTGTAAAACCGGTAAGGCTTCAGCAAATTGTTCAGTTAACAAGTAAGCGTTGGCCAAATTGATGAACAACTCGAAACTTTGTGTGGCAGAGGTGTTGAGTTTATTATGGATCGTTGCAGCCTCTGCTAAGATGGCGGCTGCTTCTTTTGGTTTTTAGTTTGCAAGCATACTTTGCCTAAAGTGAGCGCTGTAATAAAGGAATTGATGCTATTGGCGTCTTTCGTTTGAAAAATATTCCACGCCGCTTGTAAAGTGTTGGTTTGTTCATCGGTATTTTTTAATGATTGATAAACCTCGGCTAGTTGCAGTAAAGTAATAGCAACTTGTATGTCTTGTTCTCCATGCGTTCTTTTGTAAATTTCCAACACTTGAATCAAAGCATCTTTTTCTTTTTCAAATTGATGTAGTTTTCCATAGCTAATTGCTAAATTAGTGAGGATGTTGATTGTAGTCAAGCCACCGCCCCATTTTATTTGCATATGTTTTTGGTATCTAAGCAATAGTGCAATATTCTCTTCATGTTGATTGGTTTGATTGTAGTAGCCGATTAATTCTTTAATGTTTTTTGCGACAACAGTGTGTTCTGCCTCAAAATTTTTTAAAGCATTTTCTAGCGAACGAATTTTTTTGGTAATGTCTGAGCTTATTTTGGTGATTGTTACATCAAGGTTCTCTGTGTGATTCAAGTAAGTGTTGTTTATGGCGAGTATTAATGAACTCTTAAATTTGCTGTTATCTCCTAAATTTTGGTAAGCAGCAGCAAAATTTGTGTATCGAATGGCCATGTCGTTATGGTCTTCTGCTTCAGTGTTCGTGAGCATTTGGAAAGCTTGCTCTGTTAAAGAAGTTGCCATTTGAAGATTGCCAAGGTTTAAATACCACTGTCCTGCAGAGTAAAGCCAGTCTGATAGTTGGCATTTTTGTTGAGGCGATAATAAGTTTGCGCCACGCAATACAATAGTCTGTGCTAACATGATCAAATTGGGCAGCAAAGAATGAAAATGGATATTCATTGTTTCAGGATAAAGGACTTGTTGGCTAATTAAGCCAAGCAGCCGTATTAAAGTAGTTTGTTGGTCTGATGATTCAATCAACGGTAATGCTTGTTGAATAGAGCGATGTATTTTAACAAATTGCGTATTTGCTTGATATTCAATTAATTTAAATGCTGCTAATTTATTTAATAGAATATTTAGAGAAGAATAACTTTCTAGGCTGATATTGTTGAACATTAACAATTGTAATATTTCAATCGGTGTGCGATCAGGATCAAGATAAGCAAGGAATTGTAACAGTTCAATCAGTGGCTTGTCCGTTTCTTTCCATTCGTTATAAATTATTTGCAAGCAGATGGAGATAGGCCGGTTTTTCTTGAAGTATGCATGTGAGCGTCGAACAAGTTCAAGTATTCTTCAACAGATATCTGTTTATGATGAATATAGGCCACAGCAATAACTAAAGCATAAGCTTGAAAGTCAACTCTTTTTGCCAGCAATTTTAATTTCTCAATTGGTTTGTCAGTCACTTTAAGCGCCAGCTCAGCAGCAAAAGCTTTTGATTTATCCGCTTCAAACAAAATAGGATGAAACGGCCAATCACAGTCTATTGCTATACTGGTTATAATGATGTCTTCATTGCTTTGAAATAAAAGTGGTTCAAGCATTGGCCACGATTCAGCATTGTCGTAAACAAATAAAAATTTCTTGTCAGCATTTTTCTAACCAAGTTTTCACTCTTTTTGTATTTCTACAATCGTTAATGACTCGTTAGCTTGTACAATGCCGAATTCAATCGCAAAATCGATGTATTCTTGGATAAGTTTTTCAGCAAATTCTGCTCGAAACCATACTACATGATCATATTTAGGGAGTTGTTGGTGCACAAATGCTAAAATCGGCTGAGTCTTGCCTGTACCATTTAATCCATTATTGGCAATTAGCGTAAATAAAATATTGCTCCCTTTCACTGACATTTTTTTCTACCGAGGCTTCTATTTGTGCGCTTAGTTTGCTAGGGGCAGCATATAACGCTGGATTGAAATGAGGTAAACGCCAGGTTTTTTGAATGTGATTATTATTATCAGAGCCTTCGTACATATTAATTATCTCCTCGCTAAAAAAGGCCATCTTACAGTTTGAACAAATTTTATTCAATGCGCGCTGCGCAAAAATGTATATTACAGATGAAATACATATTTTTATCTTTTAAAAGTAATTAACTTAAATTAAAGACCTTAAAAAGCTAATTTTTATACGCTAATTAGAATGATTGTGTAGTTGATGAAGCGGGAGGTATTGTTGTTGGCATATTAATAGGTGGTGACGGCGCTTTGAATGGGACTCGATAAATATTGACGGCATTGCCTTTATTGGTGATAAAGAAGGTCTTTTATTGCCGTTGGCTTCTTGAATGGTTTGAATATGCATATAACCCACATTAGGCAAGGTCATGATTTTAATTGAGCCATCTTTATTCATTTTGGCAACAAGGATTTGCTGTTTCAGCGCTGGATTTTCTAAATCTTTGGGAATCACGGTGGTATAAATTTGACCTTTTTAGTGAGAAAAACCTGTTCGTCCGGTGATAGTTGAACTGGATTGGGTTTGACAAGGAAGTAGTTGGTACCGTTTAGGATATTTTTGCTGGAGAGTTGAGTTTCACTGTTAACTGGAGTGGCCAATACTTCAGCTCCTTGGCTTGAATTAGTCAAAGTCAAGCTGCCAAGGATAATAGCACTCAGTGCTAGTAGTTGCTGAACTAATTTGTGCGACCGCATGACACACCCCCATATTGTACAATTTTAGTACAAACTGGTAGCTTTTGAGCTGCCCTCGCCATCATAGCTGGGATTGGCTAAAATCAAATAGTTACAAATAAGAAATGGTCGAATTTATGGCCATTTCGGAATATGATGGTTTGCTATTTTTGTCATCATGAGGTGGCTGTGAAACCAGAAGAAATGCATTTAAGGCTTGCAATCACTGCCGGAGAACCGGCTGGTGTTGGTCCTGATTTGTTAATTCAATTAGCACAGCAAGCTTCGCCCGCAGAGCGGGTAGTGATTGGTGATCGTCATTTATTGCAGCAGCGAGCGGCTTTATTAGAGCTGCCTTTAACATTAAATGAATATGATCCTGCACAACCTCCCGCCCCTCAAGCGGCAGGTGAACTCAGTGTTTATCATGTCCCACTGACGGTCAATTCCCAGCCTGGCAAATTAAATAAAGCCAACGCCAATTATGTTTTGACCACGATACGTTTGGCGGTACAAGCCTGCATGCACCATGAATTTGCAGCAATGGTCACTTGTCCAGTGCATAAAGGTGTGATTAATGCATCAGGCCACTCGTTTTATGGTCATACTGAATTTTTAGCCGAATTAACCAATACGCCGGAAGTTGTCATGCTGTTGGTTGCCAAACAAATGCGGGTCGCATTGGTCACGACGCATTTGCCATTGGCCGAAGTGCCACGGGCTATTACTCGGGAAAAATTGCGCCAAGTGATTTGGATTTTGCACCATGAATTGAAAAAACGTTTTGCGATTCCACAACCTCATATTTATGTTGCAGGGCTCAATCCCCATGCAGGCGAAGGCGGTTATTTGGGACGTGAGGAAATTGATATTATTGCGCCCACATTAAATGAATTGCGTCATGCCGGCATTGCTTTAGAAGGGCCGTTACCAGCTGACACGCTATTTTTACCGCAATATTCAGCCAAAGCGGANTGCTTTTTGGCGATGTATCATGATCAAGGACTGCCAGTATTAAAATATGCAGGTTTTCATGAAGCGGTCAATGTGACGTTAGGGCTGCCAATTATTCGCACGTCAGTTGATCATGGTACAGCATTAACATTGGCGGGCACGCGTAATGGAGATGTTGGAAGTTTGCAGGCTGCTGTAGCATTAGCGTTACAATTAGCACAAAATAGTCGTCACNNTAAATGGAAAAATCCGTTGAATAAACATTTACCACATTTCACGCATCGTCCACGCAAACGCTTTGGACAACATTTTTTGATTAATCGTGGCATTATTGCTCGGATTGTGGCAGCCATTGCTCCAAAGCCAGGTGATAATATCGTTGAAATTGGTCCTGGTTTGGGAGCATTGACTCAGGCTGTTTTACCATTAGTCAAAAGAATGAAGGCCGTTGAATTAGACCGTGATGTGATCCCACACTTGATCGCTAGTTGTGAGAACTTGGGCGAATTGCAAGTGTTCCAAGCAGATGTCTTGAATTTTGATTTTAACGCATTAACAGAAAAACCACATTCTTTAAGAATTATTGGTAATTTGCCTTATAATATTTCGACACCATTATTGTTCCATCTCATTGCACAATTGATCTTGGTGCAAGACATGCATTTTATGATGCANAAAGAAGTCATTGACCGAATAGTCGCCGCACCTGGTTCATCTGCTTATGGCCGTTTAAGTGTAATGGTGCAATATTATTGCCGTACTGAAAAGTTATTTTTGGTTGCTCCGTCTGCTTTTGATCCGCCACCACAAGTGGAATCAGCAGTGGTGCGTTTATTGCCACATTCCCAGCCACCTGTTGTTGCCAAAGATACTACACTGTTTGCCACTGTGGTGAAAATGGCTTTTGCACAGCGGCGTAAAATGTTGCACAATACTTTGCGTGAATTAGTCGCTGCATCAGATTGGGCACAACTAGACATTGATCCGAATGTTCGTGCAGAACAATTGGCCGTCAGTGATTTTGTGGCCATCAGTAATTTTTTAACGGCAAAACAACAACGTTTGTCAACTTAATGAAAAGGAATCCACTATGTTAAATTACCACCATATATTAATTGCCACCGATTTGTCGCCGGCAACTGATAAAATTGTTGAGCATGCAAAAATGATTGCCCAGCAGATGGGGGCAAAATTAAGCATGATACATGTGGTGCAACATACTCCTATCATTTATGGCGGTGGTGAATTTTCGATTCCACTGGACATTAATCTCGAAGAAACTTTAAAACAACATGCACAACAAGCTTTGTCACAAATGGGTGAGCATCTTGGGATTCCTGTCACTAATCTGTTTTTGGAAACCGGATCGATTAAAAAGCANGTGGTTGATGTTGCACAAGAAATTGGCGCAGATCTTATTGTCGTTGGCACGCATGGCCATCATGGCGTTGAGAAAATTTTGGGTTCTACGGCTAATGCAATTTTACATGCCGCTAAATGTGATGTTTTAACAGTGCGTACTGATAAAAATAATTCGAGAAAATTTATGCAAAATGAAAAATATCAAATTGACGTTAAAGTGGTCGTGCATTATTTGGCCGTGGAATCTGACCCTGCTCAACATCGGCATATTTTTGCTTATACCATCACATTGACCAACCTAGGCAGTGTGGCCGCTAAATTGTTGACACGTCATTGGTATGTGATGAATGCTTATGGTGATGTGCATGAAGTGCAAGGCGAAGGAGTGGTCGGAGAACAGCCTCATTTAAAACCCGGCGAATCCTATCAATATACCAGTTTTGCTGTCATCGAAACTGCATTGGGAACGATGCATGGTAGTTATCAGATGTTGGCTGATGACGGTCATCATTTTGAAGCGCCGATTGCTATGTTTCGTCTTGCTGCAGGAATTGTTTTGCATTAGACCATTTTGAAAATTGAGAGCACTATGTCTACTTATGCCATCGGTGATGTCCAGGGTTGTTTCGATGAATTACAGGCTTTATTGACGCATATTCAGTTTGATATCACCAAAGACAGTTTGTGGTTTGTGGGTGATTTAGTCAATCGTGGCCCTAAGTCGTTGGAGACATTGCGCTTCATTAANAATTTACCGCGTGCCAAAGTGGTATTGGGTAATCATGATTTGCATTTACTAGCATTGGCCACGGGGCATACTTATGCGCATCACACATTAAACGCCATTTTAACAGCGCCAGATAGAGATGAATTGATCGATTGGTTGCGTTGTGTTCCGTTATTGCATCATGATGCTGCTTTAAATTTTGTAATGGTGCACGCGGGGATATCACCTCAATGGGACCTGGCAACGGCCAAAGCTTGTGCTGATGAAATTTCACAACTTTTACAAAGTGATCATTGGCGAGAATTAATAAATTCAATGTATGGTAATGAACCCAATTTATGGGATGTCAGTTTAACTGGCCCAGCACGTTGGCGTTTTATTATTAATGCATTCACTCGGATGCGTTTTTGTGATGTGAATGGACGCTTAGATTTCACTTGCGATGGCCCAATTGGCAAACAACCGGCAGGTTATTTGCCTTGGTTTTCAGTGCCAAACAGACGTACCGTTGATGCAGCCATTGTTTTTGGGCATTGGGCGGCCTTATCCGGTGAAGTGGATGTGTCCAATATTCATGGCATTGATACTGGCTGCGTTTGGGGCAAAACCTTGACTGCATTACGTTTAGAAGACCGACAACGATTTAGTGTGGCATGTCGCCGTGAGAATTTATTTTGAATAATGTTGCCGTTCTAACGTGATAAAACTATACGCGTAGGGATTGGCGTCATCAGCCGCAGAATCAATGCGGTCAGTTTCATGCCATTCATCGCTGTTTAATGCTGGAAAATAAGCATCGCCGACAAAGTCATGATGAATCAACGTGAGGTATAACCGATTCGCGATTGGCAGCGCTTCTTGAAAAATTATTCCACCACCAATAATCATCACCTCAGCGCAATCTTTTACAAGCATTAAAGCAGCTTGCAGTGAATGCACGACTTCACATCCGGCTGCTTGCCAATCGGTTTGTCGAGTAATGACGATGTTACGCCGGTTGGGTAACGGCCTGCCTATGGATTCATAAGTTTTACGCCCCATGATTATCGGTTTGCCCGTGGTCAATGCCTTAAAATGTTTTAAGTCGGCTGGCATGTGCCAGGGCAGTTGATTATTTCGACCAATGACTTGATTATTGGCCATGGCGACGATGATGCTGATATTCATAAATTTCCTGTGAATAAAATGCTGTGTGGAGTATAAACTTGTTTACTTGTTATTTTCTAGTGCCCTGGTTGCTTCAACGAGGCGTTAGCACTTATTATAACACTATGAAACAATTTCACTGTCGTTTGCCATCTCTGTTTTTGATACTACTATTGGTGAGTAGCAGGCCTGCATTTGCAGGTAAAGAATTGCCCATTCAAAATTGGCATAAAATTTCATATCCTGAAGTAAATTATGGAATGGGTGAGCAAGCCAAAATCGTTCGTAAAGGCGAGTATTTAACCAAGGCAGCCAATTGTATTTCTTGTCATACAAATACAAAGGGCCTTGCTTTTGCNGGNGGGCTGCCAATTGAAACACCGTTTGGTATTGTCTATTCATCTAATATCACGCCTGATAAAACAACAGGCATTGGCAACTGGACAGATAAACAATTTATTCATGCCATGAAACATGGTGTA
Source organism: Coxiellaceae bacterium (assembly GCA_013414725.1). Taxonomy (GTDB): domain Bacteria; phylum Pseudomonadota; class Gammaproteobacteria. Next base: position 885,967 of record CP058706.1, read on the forward strand.
GCGCCAAATGGTTCTTATTATTTTCCAGCCTTTCCATATAATTACTTTACTAAATTATCTGATACCGACACGTTAGCCATCAAAGCATATTTAGCCGCTGTGCCAGCAATACATAACCCTATTCATGAACCTGAATTGCGATGGCCCTATCGATGGCGATTTTTACAAGCAGTGTGGCGATTGTTTTATTTCCAGCCGGGAGAATTGCTGCCTAACCCACATGCTTCTGCAAAATGGAACCGTGGTGCTTATATAGTCCAAGGCTTAGGGCATTGCGGATTATGCCATACACCCATGAATAGTTTCGGTGCACCGAAGAATAAATATGCATTAACCGGTGGCTTTGCTAGTGGTTTTTATGCGCCTAATATCAGTGCAGAGGCATTACACTCTGTCGCAGTAGAAAACATCATCAATGTATTTCTGAAAGATAAATCAATAGTATCGGGTGAAATACAAGGGCCGATGTTAGCAGTCAACCATAATAGTTTGCGATACCTTAGCAAAGATGATTTAACAAGCATGATTTTGTATCTGAAAACCGTCGAAAGTAAATTGCCAAAAACATACCCATTATTAATAATNTCGACGGCAACTGATATGAAGACCAAAGTACAATTAATGCGGCAAGGAGAGCGAGTTTACCTCGAATCTTGTGCTATTTGCCATAAACCTGATGGAACGGGAATGCCGCCTGTCTATCCTGCATTAAAGGAGATGCGACCGCAACAGGCNCCTGTTGCGGCCACTATTGAAATTGTTTTGTATGGTAGACCAGGGACTGCAATGCAAGGGTTTGCAGCGCAATTATCGGATGCAGATATTGCAGCAGTTGTTACTTATGTGCGTAATGCGTGGGGGAACCATGAGGCAGGAACACAAGCGGCAAGTTTAATTCAGTCAAAAGACATCGCTGCAGCAAGAAGAAAATGATGGTTTTTTCTCGTAAAAATATTCAGTCCCTGCATGATTATTCTATGAAAATATAGGCCAAACCGCTGCTTGCAAGCATTGCCAATAAAAATAAAGAGGTAATTAAAGCAAAGCGGTTTCGTGCCATTATCCATAATAAAANGAATTTAGAAATAANTGCAGCGGCCAAGGCGAATAGCAATAATTGTCTGGCATTGTCTAAACTCAGTTTGCCCGCTGCATAAAGCAAGCTGGTTGCTAAAGTGACGCTGTGCAATTCAAATAAAGCAGCGAGAAACGTAATAATAGCGACTGCTTCCTCGCCGACATATTGGCGCGCTAATGTCACCAAAATTAACATGCCACCAACAAATGCTGCCAAGCGCAACACGGATTTAATGTGCAAGGGATTTTCAGGTGGTAGATCCAGCTTTTGTTGGGCGCTCTTTTCTAATAATAAAATTCCCGACAATAAGCCGGCAGGCAACATGGCTACTACATACCATAATACTTCTGTTAATAAATGTGGCGATGCAGTGAAAATAATAATCAAAAATTCAAGCAGCATGGCTATTGTTGCAAAAATAGCAGCAGCAACGGCCGNCACGCCATATTGTAGGTGTTTTTTAATTAAATGAGGCAAACTCATAAACACGGCTGTGCTGGAAACAAAACCACCAANAAAGCCCATCAACAACATGCCTAAACGATCACCAAAAACTCGGATGGCAACATAGCCACCGAATTGCAAGGCAGCAATAATGACGATCAACAAACCAAAACGTTGTGGATTAAATAGTCCCCAAGGGTCAATCGGATGGTTGGGTAGAAAGGGCAAAATACCGAGAGTAATAAGCAATAAGGTAACGGCTGCTTCTATTTCTTGTGGCCGTAATTTGGCGCGGGCGAAATCATGTAAACGCCGTCTTCCTACTAGCACTAATAATACAAGCATCGCTAGCATTAAGCCCAAATAGGTTGCATGCGGAATTAAAANACCGATGCAATAGACTAGTCCAGCAGACAGTTCCGTCGTTAGTCCAATATCTAAACGTTGTTGTTGCTGTTCCGTTGAGCGAAAATAACCTAATAAAATGGCGGCAGCCACAAACCNGCTGATCACAACAGTCATAGCGGTTACATTGAGCCAACTGGCAAATGTGCCAAGCAACGCGATTAAAATAAAACTACGGACACCCAATGCTTGCACCCCGGGTGCATGACTGCGTTCACGTTCAATGCCAATAATAAGGCCAATCAAAAATGCGATGATAAAAGGCTGTAAGCTTGCGAACATACATCTCTCTCTCAAGGGAGTTTTCGTCAATTTCTATATGGAATTTATGAAACAAGCGATGGACTGCTGGGCTGAAAATAATGCCAACAATTAAAATAAAGGCCAGCCCGCTAAATAGAGCATAAAAACCAGCAAATATTTTTCCGCCATTCGATACTAACGGTGTTAAAGGCCCCATGCCCGATAAAATCATAGCGGCATTCACAAACGCATCGACCCAACTCATCTTTTCAAATATATGATAACCAATCATGCCAATCACTAAGGCGAAGGCAATAATAATGAGGCCAAAAACGATGCTATAGGCCAATCGGGCAAGAAAGACCTTTCTTGAGGCCAAACGCTGGTTTCGTCTTTCGAACATTTTCTCTTCCATGATATTTTCTGGCGTTCATTTTATCACAAATGTTGTCTCTCCAGCTAACATTGTAATCACAGCCTCATCTGTACATAAATTAAGATGTTGTTCCAATTTAAATTTGCGCATGTGGTACGTTTGCAATTAGATCCATTATCATTAGAAGAGTTGTCACAGCCATTATAAATTTAATATACCCGTCGCTATTATCAAGTACGTACAACCCGTAAGCCAAATAAACAATAATGTGGCCAGGTAAATTGGCTTTAATCCAACTTNTTTAATTTTAGAAATATTGGTCTCAATACCAATGGCAGCCATTGCCATAGTCAGGAGGATTACATCTAATTTATTAATTAAATTAATCAATGCCATCGGCAATAACTGTAATGAATTAAAACCAATCATGACAATAAATAGCACAGCAAACCAAGGAACTTGTAGCTNTGAATTTTTATTCTCAGTTTTGGCTGTAACATGACGGCTTTCATAAATTGATAGCAAAATGAGTGCTGGGACGAGCAGTAAAACACGGGTCATTTTGACTATAATCGCAATAGTGCCGGCTTCATTGCTTACATTATTGCCGGCCACGAGTGCTTGTGCTACTTCATGCACGCTGGCACCAACAAACATGCCAAATTGATGATCATTAAAACCAAATAACCCGGCACGTTGTAGTAAAGGATACAGAAACATAGCAATAGTACCAAACAACACGACTGTGCCTACAGCAACCGTTGCTTTATAAGCTTCACTTTNTAATACACTCTCTGCAGCCATCACCGCTGCAGCACCACAAATAGCAGAGCCTGTACTAATAAGTAATACCAAATGTCGATCAAGCTTAAATATTTTAATCCCAATGATCGTCCCCAATAATAATGTTGAGCCCACAATCAATAGATCGAGAATTAGGCCGGTTGTGCCAATGGAGGCAATTTCTTGGAAGCTCACACGAAACCCATAAAGAATAATCGCCAGTCGTAATAATTGCTTGGCAGAAAAGTGAATGCCTGGTGTCCACTCACTGGGCAGGTGGTGGCGTAGGGTATTGCTGTAAATAATGCCAAGCACGATGGCAACCACTAGAGCGCTTATTCCAGTCTGCGTTACCCAGGGCGTTTCAGCCAGATAGAGGCTGCAAAGCGCAAATAACATGACAAATAAGATTCCATGAAGAGTATGGGAACGATTAGCTTTGGAGAACATAATGACCTCGTCTTATCAGGTTTTTTGCATTATTGAGCAAAATCATATATAAGTAAAATTGATATTTTTAATAAACATTATCAATTTTATTGAACAATGAAGACTACATTAAGACAGTTAGAAATTTTTGTGGCCATTGCTAACAATCACAATATCACGATGGCGGCAGAACTATTGCACCTTTCACAGTCAGCTATGAGCATGGGGCTGACCACTCTAGAGCAACAATTAGGCATCAAATTATTTGACCGAGTAGGCAAGCGTTTACTGTTGAATGCAGCAGGCCATCAATTATTACCGAAAGCGATGCATTTGTTAGCCCAAGCACGTGAGTTGGAACATTCTATTGGAAAAAACAGGAGANNGTTAAGCGGCACGTTAACAATAAGTGCCAGCAGCACCGTGGGTAACTATGTATTACCAAGCATCATCGGAAAATTTGCCATTCAGCATCCAAAAGTAAAAGCAGTGTTGCATATTGGTAATACCGAACAAGTGATCAATCAAGTTTTAAAATACAGTGTTGATATCGGTATGATAGAAGGCAGCTGTCAACAGCCAGAAATCGAAGTATTGCCGTGGNNAAAAGACCAATTGGTCATAGTTGTTGCACCGAAGCATGTTTTGGCTAAAAAGCANTCTGTAACCAAACAAGATTTACAAGCAGCTCGTTGGATCTTGAGAGAAAAAGGTTCTGGCACTCGAGAAAAATTTGAGGAAGCATTAGGTAGAGTTGANGCCTTTTTAGAATTGGGAAACACTGAGGCCATCAAAAATGCCGTCATAGCTGGGTTTGGGGTTGGCTGTCTTTCCAAGGCAGCGGTTGCAGAATTAATTCAACAACGTAAGCTTGTGGAATTAAAGACGCCACTAGCCAAGCTGGAGCGTGACTTTTACATCTTATTACATAAACAGAGATATCAGACCCAAATATTGTCGGCTTTTATGGAAACAATCAAAGTTTAAGCGCTGACGCCCCATCTTTTAAACTTACCCACTATAATTAAGAGGATGACCCTAGAAAAAAGAAGAGTGTGCTATGCGATTACTAGTCAGCTTAATTTTATTGGGTGCTGTGAATACGGATGGGCAATAGGCAATTTGGCTTGCCAAGACCTGAGTGGGGTGTGGGTAGGCAAATTGAGTAGTCCTGCTGCATTACCAGTTTCCGTGGAATTGGAAATTACAGAAGTTACCCATATCACAGCTAATGCACCCATTGGTGGTAGCTTAAATATCAATAATACTGGCTCTCAATCGGCAATAGGCCGATGTATGAGTAATATTCAAGGCTTAGAATTTTTTGTCCGAGAAACAGACCATCCCTATGTCACATTATCCAGTGGTGGAATGATAAGCCCAGATCAGGCTTACGTGACATTAGTCGAAGAAAATGGAGCAATGTATGTTGGGGTGATTAATAAAATAAAAATTAAGGCACCGCGTGCTTTATGGAATTTATTACAAACAAATAGATTTTATGCAACAGTTCCTGCGCAAAACTTCCAAATGACATCTGCGAAAGTACGGCTTTAATAAAGGTTTAAGCTTTATACTATAAAATATTCCCTCTTGGAAAATTTTTCCGTGGGGAGGGAGAATGAGCAAGTGGAGAATTGAAGCATTAATCATAAAGAATGAAAAGCGTGAATTTTTGTATGATTCACAGCGTCGCATTTATCGTATTTCCCAGCAGAAGTATGAAATTCAAGGGTTTACTAATGAAGACGAAGTCCCTATTATTGCTGGTTTTCAAATCCGCACACAGATTGTTGATTATAAAACTATTGGAAATAGCATCCTAGTTAAGATACCAAATGCTGAGGCAGCAGATATTATTAATATTGAGCTTAGTCAGCTTGAATTACCATTATTTAGTGAAAATGCTGTCAAAGCATTGGAAAAGAGTTTGTCTGCCCAAATTTTGAAATGATTCGGCGGGTACTCAAGGCTTTGGATAGAGTCAATGAGTTTACTTTTGATATTAGATTAGCGATTGCTAAAATTTTCTATTTTGATACTTATGAAACTATGGTTGGCAATAAATCGGATCATAAATTTAGCGACAATAGCGAAGAAAGCCCAAGAAAATTTGCTGGCGTTGAATTTAAGGATTGTGTGCCCGTTAAAAAATTTATGGCAGAAACGTTCGCAACTGTTCCCAGCTTGAAGGAAGCCTGTATAAGGAAAATTACTGATTTTTGGGATTCTATCCCTGATAAGGACAATGTAAAATTTCTGCCTGATGAATTACAGGAAGCAATTTTAAGTTCGCCTCAGCCTAATTAATAAGTTATTGTGCTGTTGAGAAAGCTGGTCATTTAAAATTTACGATGTTCTATAGATAACTTCTAACTATTTTTTACTGAGGAATGTAGGATGAGCAAGTGGAAAGTTGAAGCCCTAATAATAGAGAATGAAGCAGCGCGTGTTTACCACGATTTACAATTGGGCTTTTGTCTGAGTCAAAAGAAAGATGAAATTCATGGGTTTACTAATGAGGCTGAGATGCCTGTTATTGCTAGTTTTCAAATTTGTATTAAAATTGTGAATTATGAGGCTGTTGCGCATAGCATCAAGGTGAAGATTCCCAATGCTGAGGCAGCTGATGTTATTAACACTGAGCTTAATAAGCTAAAATTAGCATTGTTTTGTGAGGATGATATAAAAAAGCTAGAAAAGAATTTGCTTGTCCGGAATTTGGTACAACTCAATTGGTATTTAGGGCCTTAGATCGAGTTGACCCGTTCACTCTTGAAACTAAGCTTGCGATTGCCAAGCTTTTCTATTTTGGCCCGTATCAAAGGGCGGAAACAAATAAATCAGTTAAACTTCTTGAAGCTTCCGTTATTCATAATGATGAAGAAAGCCTGAAAAATTTGCTCCTACGGAATTCCAAGATTATCAGCCTGTGCAAAAATTTTTGAAAGAAACTTTCTGGGATGTTCCTAGTTTGCAAGCATCGTGTATAAAGAAAATCAGTGCTTTTTGGGCTTTTATTCCTAATAAAACTGATATCGAGCTTCTTCCACAAGAATTACAAGAGGCAATTCTAAAACCACCTCAGTTGAATTAATGGTTCGCCGAATTTTAAACGGCTTTTTGAGAAAGTTTGTGTTTTACAAATTTTCATGTAAGTGTTTAAATTAATTTCTTACCAAGAGAAAACTAAGCATCTGCCACTGGTGCTGCAGTGCTCTCCGGGAAAAGTTATTTTTGGTAAAATAACTTTTCCCGGAGAGCACTGCGTTTTATCTGAGAGATTTAAATCGATTGTTAATCACGATAATTGTTGAATTGCAGTGGTAATGCCAATTCTTGAGCGCGCAAAAAGGCAATGGTTTCTTGTAAATCATCACGTTTTTTGCCGGTGACTCGCAATTTGTCGCCCTGAATGCTAGTTTGCACTTTCAAATTATTGTCTTTAATGATTTTGCTAATTTGTTTGGCATTAGTTTGATCAATGCCCTGTTTAATTTTAATTTCTTGTGATGCCTCGTGCAAACTGGTTTGTGGCGATTTTATCTCTAAACAACGGATATCAATCCCGCGTTTGGTTAATTTAAGTTGAATAATTTCTAACATCTGTTTGAGCTGGAAATCATTGGGGGCGGTCAATGTGACTGTGTCTTTATTTAATTTGAAATTAGCATTAGTGCCTTTAAAGTCAAACCGGGTGCTGAGTTCGCGGTTGGCTTGGTCGACAGCATTGGTGATTTCGTGCATATCTACTTCAGAAACAATGTCAAATGATGGCATAACTTATCTCCAAATGGTCTTTAGGTAAGCTATTACACAAAAAAATACTGGAAAAGCAACTAGTTGCAATTATTATGCCCGGTGTTTTTGGTGTAGAAGGTGTATAATATACTAGTAAGCATCATGATTAGGAGCTGGCTATGAAAATTCGTCACCATCTATTGGCGCTGCTTGCTAGGATATTGATTGCTGTGCCTTTTTAATTGCTGCTATCAACCAGGTGTACAATTTTTCTGGCAGCATTGCTTTTGTTGCGAGCCAAGGATTAATTTTTCCACAAGTGACTTTTTGGCAGGATTATTCATTGAAATAGTGGCTGCATTGATGATTCTGTTAGGTTGGAAAGCACGCTTTGGTGCTTTTATTCTTGTCATTTATCTGCTGGTGATCACTTTTGCCTTTCATCATTTTTGGGACTTACAATCAGTAACGGAAGCGCAAACAGAAATGCACCATTTTGGTAAAAATCTCATTATCATCGGTGGGTTGCTATATGTTATGGCATTTGGGCCAGGAAAAATTTGCCTGAGTCAAAAAGAACGTATGATGCGTTAAGAAGGCTTAATGACATTACGCTGCACAATCAATGCGCCAATCAAGGCCACTAACCCACCCAATATCGCAAGCGGCATGGCTATTTCTCCCAGAATGATCCAGCCCATTGCGGTGGCAAATAACGGCACTAGATAAAGATAGCTGGCGGCTTGTGCCAGCGGTGTTTTCACGATGACATAACTCCATAGCAAGTATGCCATCGCTCCTGGAAATATACCGATATAGATCACCCAAGCAGTGGCAGTGAGTGGTGCCTGCGGCAATTCATGCAGCAGCCTTGGCAAATAAACTAACATCGCTGCCGTGCCGGCCCACATCGCATAAGCGGTGAATTCAATCGGATGTAAAGTTTTCAGTAANNGTTTTTGCCCGACGGAATAAATACTTCCCACCACAGTAGCGATCATGATAAAGCCAACACCAACCAGGCTATGATTTTGGCCAGTCTCTTTGGCAATTGCGATCAATAATAAACCTAGTATGCAAATAAAAGTCCCTGTCCAGCCCCAGTTTGTTAGACGTTCTTGATAAAACCAAATGGCCAGTAAAGTCGAAAGCACAGGCAATTGACTGATGATAAAACTAGCGATGCCGGCTGTTACGGTGAGTTCACCATAATTCAGTGCGATATTGTAGATTGCAAAACCGCATATGCCTAAAAAGATAACATTGAGCCATTGTTTAGGACTAAGTCGGTGATAGCTAGGTAAGCGCCAGTAGAGGAATAGCATGCAGACAGAGCCAATCAGGTAGCGTAATAAAGCCACGCTTCCGGGTGAATATCCTTGCAAGCCAGCACGAATACCAATGTAGGCAGAGGCCCAAAGGATAATCGCCAGCCAAATGCTGGCCTTCGTTTTTAGATCTAATCGATGTGTCTTCATGGAAGGTGGAGGTGCAGACTGCTTTTAATCGAATTCAAGGTTTGGCGCAATGTCTTAATTGAGGCAGGTATTACAATAATTGTATCGTCGCCAGCGACTGTGCCTAAAATCCCCAGTTTTTGTTGTTGATGGTCTAAAATGCGGGCAATCAGTGAAGCTGACCCAGGACTGGTATGAATGATAATCATCATTTCATTATGCACAATATCAGTGATTAGTTGGGTCAATGTGGGAGAAGTGGGGATGGGTGCAGGTTCTTTGAGTAGTTGATAAACGACCTGGCCAGTTTCATTTTTAGTTTTAACGGCACCCAGTTTATGTAAACAGCGCGAAATTTTTGATTGGTTTGCTGTGATGCCGCGCTCACGCAAGGCTGCTTGAATATCGGCTTGAGTGTGCACCACTTTGGCGGTGAGTAGTTCACGCAAAGTGTTTAACAGTAAGCTGGATTGATCACGCACTATCATTTCCTCGTCCGCTGTTTAAAGAGACGGAAGTTACCCGCAGTTTGCATAATCATTGCAAGACACAGTAAATTATGCAAGAGTATTGAAAAAATAATCACTTAGGAAGTGGAAATCCGCATTCTGGGTCAGGTCAAAATGAATATTTTATCAATTGAACATTTACGCAAATCTTTTGGTGACCACACCGTGTTAGTGGACATTAATCTAACTGCACAAAAGGGTGATGTAGTTGCTTTGTTGGGCAGCAGTGGTTCAGGCAAAAGTACTTTATTACGTTGTATCAATCAATTAGAAGTCCCCGACGCGGGAACAGTCCATATTGGTCAAGAGAAACTCGAGTTTGACGCAGGCACTAAGCCAGCCACTTCAGATCAGATTACTCGTATCCGTGCTAAGGCAGGTATGGTCTTTCAGCAATTTAATCTTTGGGCCCATCTTACTGTGCTTGAAAACCTGGTGTTGGCACCAATCCATGTGTTGAAACAAACACGGGCCCAGGCCGAAGCGGAGGCTGAAGGGTTATTACGCAAAGTGGGCATTTGGGACAAGTGTCATGCCTATCCCATGCAATTATCAGGCGGCCAACAACAGCGCGCCGCCATTGCCCGGGCATTAATGATGAAGCCGGAATTGATGTTATTTGATGAACCAACATCCGCCTTAGACCCTGAGATGGTCGGCGAAGTGTTGCAAGTGATGAAGACTTTAGCGCGTGAAGGTATGACAATGATAGTGGCTTCACATGAAATTGGGTTTGTAAAAGAAGTCGCAAGCCATGTAATTTTTTTAGATGGTGGCCATATTATTGAGCAAGGGCCAACATTAGAAGTATTTAACCAACCTNNAAAAGCCAACGGTTTAAGCGCTTTTTGGAATCCGTAAAACACTAGGAGAATACATGAAAAAATATTTAAATATTTATTGTTGAGTCTATTAGCAATGACCACCTTGAGTATGGCTGATACTCAAACCATTCGTTTTGGCACAGATGCCACTTACCCTCCGTTTGAATCCATGAGTCCAAGTGGACAAATTCAAGGATTCGATATTGATGTGATTAATGCGATGTGCCAACAATTGAAAGTACAATGTACTTTTACTCATCAAGCATGGGACAGCTTAATTCCTGCGCTGCAACTCGGAAAATTTGATGCAATGTTTGGTGCAATGAATATTACTGCAGAACGCGAACAACAAGTCGATTTCACCGAGCCTTATTACCATAATACAGCGAGCATTGTGGCAGCAAAGAAAGCTCAATTGCAATTAACACCGGAAAGTTTGCGTGGTAAAACCATTGGGGTATTGAGTGGTGCAACTTTTGCTCCTTATTTGCAAGCTAAATATGGCAATAGCGTCAAAGTGAATAGTTATGACAGTGAACAAACAGCATTCTTAGATTTGACGGCAGGTAGAATTGACGCGGTGATGGGGGATACTCCATTAATCAAACATTGGTTACAGACCCATCAAGAACAATATGAAATTGTGGGTCAACCGATTGATGATGAAAAATATTTTGGCCGTGGTTATGCCATTGCCGTACGTAAGGGCAATAAAGCGTTGCTTAATCAATTGAATCAAGCATTGGCAGCAATCAAAGCCAATGGCACATTACAAAAAATCAACCAACAGTATTTTGGAAATAATTAATGTTGGTATTTGCCTATTTACCACAATTATTTCAAGGGCTATGGCTAACATTGGCCTTAGCTTTATGTGCGCTGGCTTGTGGTTTATTACTAGGCATGATAGGGGCGCTTGGTGAAGCTACTTCGCGACGTGGGTGGCGTTATAGTGTGATAACTATACAAACAGTTATCAGAGGCGTCCCCGAATTAGTCGTTGTGATGTTTGTTTATTTCGCTGGTACGGCTCTGTTAAATGCCTTGAACATCACTAGCAATGGAATTAGTCCATTTATTGCTGGAGTAATTGCGTTGTCTTTATTGTTTGGCGCCTATGCTTCCCAAACATTACGCGGCGCATTTGCTGCTATTCCCCGTGGCCAACAGGAAGCGGCCAAGGCTTTGGCATTAAACCGTTGGCAAACGTTTTACCGAATTTTATTGCCACAAGCATGGCGTCATGCCTTACCTGGGCTCGGTAATTTATGGTTGGTTTTGCTCAAAGACAGCGCATTAGTATCATTAATTGGCTTAGCAGAGTTAATGACTAAAGCCAAAGTAGCCGCAATTACCACCGGCCAACCNTTTGTCTTTTATTGCATCGCTGCCGTCATTTATCTCTTATTGACNCTCAGTTTCCGAATTATTGCTGTTGTTTTTCAACAAACGCGCTAATCGACATTTGGTGCATTCATGACATGGATTAATTTACTGCCATATCTGCCACAATTAATACAAGGCGTGTTCGTCACAGTTGCGTTGATGTGTTGTTCTTTGCTGAGCGGTGGAATATTGGCGTTGGTGTTTACTTTGCTGAGTGTTAGTGGCCGTTGGTATGCGTTGTGGCCAGTAAAAATTTATAATTTTATTATTCGCGGCACGCCCTTATTAGTACANATTTTTATTATTTACTATGGCTTAAGCCAATTCGATGCTGTGCGTGATAGTATTTTGTGGGCTGCCTTGCAACAACCATTTGTTTGTGCTGTGCTTGCATTGGCGCTCAATACGGCAGCGTATACCAATGTTATTTTACGTGGTGCGATTCGTTCTGTGCCTCACGGTGAGGTAGAGGCCTGCTATGCTTTGGGATTGTCACATTGGCAGAGTTTGCGCCGTGTGGTGTTGCCCAGGGCATTCAGAATCGTTTTACCCGCTTATTCAAATGAAGTTGTCATTGTTTTAAAAGGGACTTCATTAGCAAGTACGATCACCTTGTTGGATATTATGGGTGTGAGTCAGCGTTTGATAGCGCAAACTTATGCAGCCATTGAAATTTTACTAGTCGCAGGTTTGTTTTATTTTATTTTGAATGCGCTACTGCTACTTGGATTTCGGCAAATTGAAAGACATTATCATGCCATTTTTTTCAGGTAAAACCTCCATTTGTTGGCTAAGCTTATAAGAGGTAGTGCTCTTTGAAGAGCGGGTTGATTTTGGGAAAAGGAGCTGCAAATGATTGATTTAAAACAAGCTTTGCTTGATCCGGCCAGTCTGTTTAAGTCTCCCAATGCAGTGGTTGAATCCAAAGATTTATCGCACGAGCAGAAAATCCAAGTATTAAGACGCTGGGAATACGATGCTCGTGAGCTGCAAGTAGCCGAAGAAGAAAATATGATCGGTGGTGGTCAATCTGACTTATTACGACAAATTTTATTGGCTTTAGATGCCTTAGGCGTTGATCATACGGATGGTTCACCAACCAAACAAGGTTGATAAAGTGGGCAAGTGTAAGCCATATCATTACCCACCAATCAATCTGACTTTACGAAAATAAAGCCCCGAGAAGAGCTCCACCTTGCTACAAAACCTTGGCTTTCAGGATGAAAGCCTAGAGCCTACAGGGATGTATTCACGGCGTGTTTTGTAGCAAGGTGGAGCTCTTCTCGGGGCGTGAGCTGGCACAAATCAGTAATCGCTACAAAGTAGATTGGTAGGTAATGATATGGCTTACACTTGCCCACTTTATTATGCTGCATTATTTTCGTAATAATTCCTCTTCATATACACCGCAATAAAGTCCACGTAATGCCGTGTTGATTTCAGCATAGAAACTCAGAAATACTTTAATGCCCAGTGATAAAAAGATTATGGCCAATGGAAATAATCCAATAACCATCTGTTTGATAGTCATGATACTCACTCCTTGAGTAAAATTTAATTAATGACAGAATGGCAAACCAGGTAGAGTAATTCAGCTCATCAAAGTCCTATGATGCATGCTGTAAAACCAATGTTAATTCCAATCGCCACATTCACTTTGACTTTAGCATTTTTGCAAGGCCATTGTCGCCACTCGAGCGTTGTGTACTCGAAGCGGATGGGTTTTAGGTGTTACAGCTTCCAGTTGGCGCTTAATACCTAAACCCATCCGCTTCGAGTATAAATAAACTGTTTTTAAATTCTAGAAATAGTTGTAATAAATCATTGGTTAAGTTTTTAATCGTTCTAACCGTGTTTAAGTAGTTTAACAATCCAGAATATTATTATCCTATAGGATCTCTTTTTATGGGTGTTAGTTTCTGTAGTTTCTGCTGTAGTAACTTGCAATCGGGCTATCTTATCTATATCTTTTGATCAATGGCAGCAGGTAAGCTGGAAACGCCCTAGGTGGGCGAAAAGGAATTACAATCCAACATTGAGGATTTTATACATTGGCTAAAGGTCATAAAATTTACGCAAGATTTGCCCTGATTGCTACATTATTGGCATTGGTCGTGATTATTTTAGGCACTTATACGCGGTTAAAAGAATCAGGTTTAGGCTGTAATGATTGGCCCGGATGTTATGGCCAATTGGTTCAACCGGAATCTGCCTCTGCAGCGATGCAAGCTTCTCCATTAGTAGAACAAGCAAGCAATCAAACCGGGAAGGAAATGGCCCACCGTTATCTTGCAGGAAGTTTAGGTTTGCTAATTTTAGGTTTGGTCATTGTGGCAGTAGTGCGCCATGCGAAAGACCCAAAACAGCCGATCATGTTNAGCCTATTTTTTATTGGCAGTGTTCCTATTACAAGTTTTATTAGGCATGTGGGTGGCTAATCTGAAATTTCTACCCTTGGTTTTTATGGGGCATTTGCTGGCGGGCATGTTATTGGCTGCACTATTNNATGGCTATTGACGTTGCAATCAAGCCAGTGGTTTATGGTGGAACCACCGCAACTATTAGGTTATCTTAAACCATGGGCCATTGTGGGCACGATCATTGTCAGCCTACAAATNTTTCTTGGGGGATGGACCAGCGTTAATTATGCCGCATTAGTTTGTGTCGATTTCCCGAGCTGCTTTGGTAAGTGGTTTCCTAACATGGAATGGGCGCATGCTTTTAATCTATTACATCCCATTGCTAGTAATCCACAGGGTGGGTTGATGGACAAGGCTGTTTCTATGACGATTCAAATGGCGCATCGTTACGGTGGTTTTGTCACAGGCATTTATCTTGGAATTTTGGCATTGTATTTATTATTTTCATCACGCAGTGCACACTATCGTGTGCTAGGGTTATTTTTACTGATGTTATTGATTATGGAAATGATTTTGGGCATTTTGAATATTAAGCGATTACTGCCAATCACGGTTGCTTTATCGCATAGTGCTATCGCCGCTTTATTATTGCTGACTATGATCACTTTGCTTTATAANGCTTTATGGCAGGCCACGCGCATGATAAGACGTAGCCTATGGCGGGATTATTATGCATTATGCAAACCAGGTGTGGTGGCATTAATGCTACTGACGGCAATCGTTGGAATGTTGCTTGCTACATCAGGCTGGGTCCCTTTGTCTATTTTAATAGCAGGAACTATTGGGATTGGTTTATCAGCTAGTGCGGGTGCCGTACTTAATCACGTGATTGATAAACGCATTGATGCCATGATGCATCGAACACAGCGCCGACCAATCGCCTCTGGCCGTGTTGAACCGAAAAATGCAGTGATATTTGCCCTGATACTGGCAGCACTCGGCATGACTATTTTAGTTGTTGGTGTCAACCTATTGACAGCTGTGTTGACTTTTCTGGCAATGATTGGTTACGCAATTATCTATACTGTATTTCTTAAGCGCACCACATCGCAAAATATTGTGATTGGCGGTTTAGCAGGGGCAATGCCGCCGTTATTAGGTTGGACTGCTGTGACCGGACACCTACAATATCAAGCTTGGTTACTTGTATTAATTATTTTTGTCTGGACGCCGCCACATTTTTGGGCATTATCTATCTATCGTTATGAGGATTACGCAAAAACAACCTTGCCAATGTTGCCCGTTACGCATGGCATTCCGCATACTAAGTTACAAATTTTACTCTATACCTGCTTATTATCCCTGGTGACTTTATTGCCTTATTTTGTAGCAATGAGCGGAATCATCTATCTGGCGGGTGTGATCGTGCTTGACGTCATATTTCTATACTGGGCAGGTCGGTTATATCGGACTGACGATCGGCGTGTAGCCTTGAAAATGTTTAATTATTCAATTGTATATTTAATGTTATTGTTTATTTTACTGTTAGTGGACCATTACCTACCGTTGGCAAGTTAAAAGGACAAATCACGATGCGTCAAGGAATGATCGCTGTCGCCATAGCCATAGGTGCTTTAGCTGCATTATTGGGGCTATGGGTGCAACACCATGTGCCGGAACAAAAGCACTTAGAATTATTGAGTGGCACAATATTATCGCAACCGCGCACTCTATTGCCTTTTGAATTAAAAGATGAGGCAGGAAGATTGTTTACTCTGCAAAATTTGCAAGGACATTGGAGTTTGATTGTCGTGGGCCGTTTTCAGCCTTGCCCGCCAACATTGTCGACACTACAACAAGTCTACCAAAAACTTGCCGCTGCAAAACAAAAGCCGATGCCACAATGGATTTTTATTGCAGATAATCCGCAAAATGACACAAATCAGCGATGGTGTGAATACCTCAATGAGTTTGATCCACATTTTATTGGTGTTGTTGGTAATTCATCGNNTTTTTCACAATTGATGATAGGTGCTCAATTCTTCAAGACAGACCAAGCTTCTCAGAGCATAGCCTTGAGTGATGTTATTTTTGTCATTGATCCAGAGGCGCAATTGTATGCAATATTTTCAGTCCCTAATGATGCAACTAATATAGCGATCGATATGGCCGATATAATGCGGCATTATCGTCGAAGCTAGTTTCGTTAACGATTAGTTTGATCCCTCTATTTAAGTGAAAGCCCATGTATTAAGCATTCCTTAATTATTTTGTGATACTTTCCTAATTATCAATCCTGCATAAAATCCAAAAACCATAACTGATTGAAAATTCAAAAAAGTATTGCAGCTGTTGCAATAAAAGGGGGTGAAATGTCAAATGAAAAGAAGAAAAACGCGCAAAAACTGTATTCAAAAACGTTGACCTTAGTGGTCAAGAATTGACTCATGTCATTATAGGCCAAATAAAAGAGCTTAAAATAGAAACGCTCATTTTAGATAGAATTACTTATGCTGATGCTGGTATTATAGATGCACTGCTAGATTTGATTGCAAATAATCAAATTGAAACACTCAGCTTAAAATTCAATCAATTTTCTCCCTTAGTTATCAAGAAAATAATCGATAAATTGCAGCATCATAAAACTTTGCGAGTATTAGATTTGTATGGAACTCGCATTGATCCCATTTCCGCTCAAGAATTATTGCAACAGCTCACTGACAATAATCTTTCAATTGAAAAAATAAATCTTACTTTGTCACAACCTGATACCATGGTAATGATCGCACTTGTGGAGTTTAATCAACGACCAGTGGCTCTTTGGAAGCTGAAGTTAGAAGAATTATACCAGCAGCTTGCTGAGTTGTTACAGAAACTCGATAGATCCATCGATAAGAATGATTCAGTAGTTTTTTCATGGATAATAGACCAAGCACAGAAAACTTATCGAAATTATGAAGCCGGTATCGTTGGTGCCGATTTACTTCAGCCTATGCGGTTGACATTGTCAATTCTGAAAAATTGCAGTACAGTGATGGGTTAATACAAGATTGTCTCGCCAAAATTGATATTATTGCGGCCTTGTTTGACAAAGCAATCGATAAACTACCCGAAAAAGTCTTTATTGGCTTGCTTGAACATACTAGAATTTTGCTGTCAGAAATAGCGGATTGCATTTCAAAAGTGGGCCTAAATGCCCTTCCAAGCAACATGGAAAATTTACTAAAGCTAATTGAGTATCATATATTGCAATCGGGCCAATCAGAATCAATGCTGACAACAGCACTTAAAATTATGGCGGCCATGCCACGAAATGATGCCAAGCTAGTCAATGAAGTAAACCGAATATCAATGATCTTGCTTAAAAACTGCCTAAAGATTATCCAATGACATCTGCGCTTTTCGTCCGGCACTTTTTGCTGTTTTACCTGCAGTTGTTCTGGAATCAGGGGAGTATGAAAGCCAAGAATTGTCCTCGGTGGAATCATTGCTATTTATAACCAAATTTTTGTTGCAGAACCCACGCCTTAAATCATTGAGTTTGGCATTGTCAGGTAAAATGACAACCCAACAGATTTCAGAATTATTTGAGTTGTTGCGTACAAATCATGGCGTGCATAGTTTAGATTTAAGGGCATTGCCAATCGAAACAGATCAGCAAGAGGAATTATTGTCAAAATTGATGGAGTGTAATACTCCTGTTCGTCAAATAGTTCTGCCAGAAGTTGAAGAAAAGACACAAAGAGAACCCGCAAGGCGCTCATACAGTTTGGTCGTTGGGTGCGGCAGAAGAAGACTTATCAAGAATCTTTCTCTATTTTAAAAAAATAATGTCGATTTTTAAACAGGATGGAAAATTATCTGACATAGAAGAGGAAATAGCAAAATATGAGAACCAAAGTAACACTAAAAGCTGTGCTTATTTGTATGATCTTGTTTTTTCCAGGTTGATTTTTGAAAATTTAAACAATTCTGAGAAGGATTTTACTGTGGTGGCCGATGCTTTTGTCAAGCAATACGCCTTGGTTTTGTTGGAGGATTTTTATGCAAATGATCAGAAAAATCTGATGCAAACAAATATAAGAAAAATTTCAGATTTGTTGACGGTGATCGAAAGTAATCATTTTGTTATTGCTAGCCATCATCAAATATTGGACAGTGGCTTCCGTGCCGTGATGGAATTTCATAAAAAACATGATAAAGAAATGGATGACCTTAATTACGTGCTTGAGACCACCAAGAAAATTATCGTAAAATCTTCCGATGTTGAAAAAATGGAAATATTTTATGTGGGTGTTTTGCAGAAGAAAATGTTGTTGCTGGTAGAAAAATCGATAGTCAGAAGCAACCTGCGCCAGGTTTTTTGCTAAATCAATTCCACCATTCCCCGTGGAAGGTACTAAAATTAAAATTCAAGAATCTAATGCTGATTTGAAAAAATATTAAGCGTGGTGAGTGAAATTTTAAAATACTGTAAAAATTATCTTCCACAGAGCGAGATTACTGCTGAATTAAGTAAAAGCAGCGATCAGATTGGCGAAATTTTAAACAGTCAAGCATCTTGTGAAAATAAAGCCGGCCCTTATAAAACAGAAATAGAAAATTGGCTTTATAATTATTTGGGCCGTCATTCTAAAATAGATCTTGAGAGATGGCAGCAATCTCCCGGGGAACCAGTGACAGTTTCGAGATAGAGGTCGACTCCTCCAATAATACTAAAAACGAGTCAAATTTTTCATAGCGTTTTTAGGAATTTTGGGTATGCGCACATCCCTTGTAATTACTGAAGTAGTCAAAGAAAAATCTTTAAACGCCCTTGGACTGTTTTTACAACAAAACCCCAAGCAGACAGATAAGTTGTTTTTGTTGAGTTTAAATGATCTAAGCTTCTTTCAAGCTGTAGTGCGTAATGAGCAAGATAAATTGCGGGCAGGTGATATTTTCCCATCCTATCGACACCTGATTGATTTTTATTGGCTGTTGATCGAATTCGTCAATAAGCAATCAACAAGCCAAATTAAAGAGCTCCAGGTATTAATGCAGCAGAGCATTGTTAAAAACAAGCTTCCTAGCGAGGCTGATATGTTATTAGCCAAGCAGTTTATTAGATCTGGTGTAATAAAATTAGCTCAAGGGAATGAACTGTTGGTTGAAGCATTAAGAAACCTTGGTGATTTTTTGGAAAAGGGGCATGCGTTTTTCCATCACTTAAGAATTTATGTCTTTCCTATGTGGTTGGTCGAACGATGTTTGCATCGACCAATAAAGTCAAAAAAATGTTTTCACAAGTGGCCCTGCCAAGAGAGTTGCTTGATGACTATTATGCTATTTTATGTGAAAAATTTTGGACTCAAGATGAGGCATTGGCCATAGCTGCAATCAAGGCCATAAAAAATATAAAATAGCGATGGGTCAAGAGAGTAATGACCCTGGTTTTTCCATTTTGATAAATGAAATGGTCACCAAATTAACTGCCTCTTTGGCAAATCTGCTTTCGGGCGAATCAGAAAATTCATACAAATTGGTATGGAGCAAGCTACAAATTTTATTGCTTTATAATAAAGATCTTATTTCGGTTGTTGAGCCAAAAATCATTGATTGGTTGACTATGCTTGCTGTGGTAAAAAAGACATGCTTGTGCTATTGTTGTTGCAGCAGCGCAGTATTAATGGAGATTCTCAATCTTTGATCGACAAGTTGAGAAAGGAATTGTTAATTTTAGGCCATGAACAATTTTCGAAAGAAGCTTTGCTGCTTGCGCCTTATTGTAAACAAATATTTGCCGCTAATTCTATCCATGATTTTTTATATAAAAATTTATTTGATATTTTTGGAAAATATGACGGTGAGAATGGGTCTTTTAGGAGTTTAATGTTTTATTGCTGCAAGGAGTATGATCTTAAATCAAATAGTATGCCCACCGAATTAATGTTGCCACTCGATTTGGTTCATACATTGATTGATAGTAAATTGGCTTCTCCTGCGCTGGAATCTGCATTGAGACGGTTAGAAGAAATCATAACAATCATGCAGAAGTATGACTTTTCACCGATCTTCTCAGTCAATGTTGATGTCATGGCCATGACTTCAATTGAGGCATCTGAGTTGAGTTTGATGGTTTGATAAATAGCCTAAAAATTATTAAAAAACTGCGAGCTTGTCATTGCGAGCTGAAGTATCCCCACGAATTTTTAGGTAAGACAAATCAGCGAGTTCGAAAGCAATGGCGTAAAAACTAGAAGCTTGTTATTGCTATCAAGATTAAGTATTTCGCTGCGGGTAAATCCCGTCATCCCGCGGGATCCATCAGGCAATACGCACTCCGTAGAATAGCCTGGATTCCGCGGTCTTCGCCGCGGGATGACGGGAGGGCTAGTAAGTAATTAATTCAACTGCTTACATAAAAATTCGTGGGGATACATCAATTGCGAGGAACGTAGTGACGAAGCAATGACCGGCTCCGGGTTTTTCTTAGTATAGGTAACTAATCAAACACTAACATAAAAATTCCTGAGGATACTTCAGCTCGCAATGACCCGCTCCAGGCTTTTAAATAATTTTTACGCAATTTCTATTGTGATTCTCTTCTTCATCTTGCATAAAAATCCGTAGAGGTATCTCGGTTACGATAATTACTTTGTTTGAAGTTGTTGTGAAAAATTGAGTAGTTCAACAAATTTAGCTTTAGCTGCACCATTGGCGAGCATTTCTTTGGCCATGGTAATTCCATCAGCCAATGAAGTGGTAACATCGGCCGCATAAATGGCGGCACCTGCATTTAATGCTACGATATCGCGAGCAGGCCCTGCTTGGTTTGCTAATACTTGCTGTACTAAATTCAGACTTTCTTGTGGATTGTTGATTTGTATTGTTCGCAATGGCGCATTTGTTATGTTGAACTCTTCAGGAACGATAGTGTAAGAATCAATATTCCCATGATGTAATTCAGCTACGTGCGTCGGTGCGGCAATACTGATTTCATCAAGTCCGTCAGCGGAATGTACAACTAAAACATGTTCGCTGCCTAATTCTGCCAAAACTTCGGCAACCGGAATTAACCAGCGTTTAGCAAACACACCAATCAGTTGTTGTTTTACGCCAGCAGGATTGGCTAAAGGCCCTAGTATATTAAATAGCGTGCGAATCCCTAATTCGCGACGAGGCGCACTCACTTGTTGCCAAGCAGGGTGATAATAGGGGGCAAACATAAAACCAATGCCAATTTTTTCGATGCAGGCAATTGTTGCCGTGGGTGTTAAATCCAAAGGGAAACCCGCAAGCGTCAATAAGTCAGCGCTGCCAGACTGGCTTGAAATGGAGCGGTTGTGATGTTTGGCTACTTTCGCTCCGGCTGCCGCTGCTACAAAAGCGCTGGTAGTTGAAATATTAAATGTGTGTGATTGATCACCACCCGTGCCGACAATATCAACCAGATGTGGCATTGAGAGATTAATCGGTAATGCAAATTCACGCACTACTTTAACAGCTGTTGCGATTTCTGTGACGGTCTCGCCTTTAATATGCAAGCCCATTAAAAATGCACCAATTTGAGCTGGGGTTGCTGCACCAGACATTATACTTTGCATGGCGCTGCGCATTTCAGCGATGCTCAGGTCTTGTTTAGCGGCCAATTGTCTTAAAATGGCTGATAGATTACTCATGCATTTGCCCGTGTTAATTGCTGTCGAAAAGCAGCAATAGTGGCGTGATAATCTGGACTTTCAAATATGGCTGAACCTGCAATAAACATATCAGCACCTGCCGCAGCGATAGTAGCAATGTTATCGGTTTTAACTCCGCCATCAACAGCTAGTCTCGCACTCAATTGATATTGATCAAGCCAGTTACGAATGTCTCGGATCTTTCTTAGGGCGCTGGGAATAAATTTTTGACCACCAAAACCTGGATTGACTGACATCACTAAAATCATATCGAGTTTATCTTGCATATAATCGAGATAGCTCAATGGTGTAGCAGGGTTAAGTGCAAGCCCAGTGTAACATCCATGGTCTCGTGCCAAAGCCAAACTGCGGTCAATGTGTAATGTGGCTTCTGGATGAAATACGATATAATTGGCACCTGCTTTGGCAAATTCGACGATAAGGTTATCGACCGGTGTTGTCATTAGGTGGACATCAATAGGTGCAGTAATGCCAAAATTACGCAAGGCACGGCATGCCATTGGTCCGAATGTTAAATTTGGCACATAATGATTGTCCATCACATCTAAATGGATCATATCAGCGCCAGCAGCAAGCGCAGCAGCAGCCTCTTCACCTAGTTTAGCAAAATTTGCTGATAGCACCGAAGCCGTGATAATGTGTTTAGTCATGGTATTTCCTGGTTATTCGATTGAAAATTCGTCAAGACTTTGTCAGATGGGATGTTAGAGCACCTAAAACTCATCCGCTTTAAGTCTATTATATGGGAAGCCCGTATTTAGAGCAAACGCACAGTAACTTCTGGATTATTTGAAAACGAAGAGGTCAGCCAATGAAAGTAGCAATACAAGGAGAACTCGGAGCATTTAGTCATCAAGCAGCACTCAATATGGTGCCACGTTGTCATGTTGTGCCTTGTGCTCGAGCTGCAGAAATGTTTGCAAAGGCAGATTCAGGTAAAGTGCAAGCGGCCGTTGTGCCACTTGAGAACACGTTGGCTGGTTCAGTCGCTGAACATTATGATTTACTATTGCGATATCCTTTATTTATTCAAGCAGAATTTCGTTTGCGTATCGTCCATAATTTAATTGCTGCGCCAGGAGTGAAATTTTCTGCCATCAANAAAGTATTTTCACATCCCATAGCATTAGAACAGTGCCGCGATTTTTACAAGCANAATCCCCAAATCCAAGCAGTACCGTTTTACGATACGGCAGGCAGCGTCAAGCATGTTATTGAAAATGGGTTGGTTGATGCAGCAGGAATCGCCAGTGAATTAGCGGCCAAACAATATCATGCTCATATTTTGCGTCGCAGTATCGAAGATGACAAAAATAATTTTACCCGCTTTGTACTATTGCGTAAAACTAAACGGACACAACCGGGTGCTAATAAAACGTCAATTGCTTTTTCGCTTAAAAATGAACCCGCTGTTTTATTTAAAGCACTGAGTGTGTTTGCTTTGCGCGACATTAACTTGTCAAAAATTGAGTCCCGTCCTGTACGTGGAAAACCTTGGGAATACGTATTTTTTATTGATATTTTGCGAGGCGATGATGCGGTGACCCGCAATGCACTAAATCATCTGGCCGAAATTGCTCAACAGGTAAAATTGTTAGGNGTATATAAGGCGGCCGAATGACTGTCATGATTTTAACATGAAAAATTCACCCTTTATTATTAATTTAATTGCCTGCGCTGTTTTAGTTTTAGCGCATAGCAGTATTTTTATTTATTTACCAGCCGCGCCAATCATGCAAAATTCATTACAAACTGATCCTGCTACGTTTGGTGGTGTTCTCACTTATTATTTAATAGGCAATGTGAGCTCCATGTTGTTTTGGGGCCCGATTTCAGAATTGATTGGTCGAAGAGTTTCTTTGTTGATAAGCATGGGATTATTTATTATCGCCACAGTCCTTATTCTATTTTCCCACTCTATATTATGGATATTGTATGGACGTTTCTTGCAAGGCTTAGCTGCTGGCAGTGTGACTGTCGCACGCTCGATCTTACGCGATGTATTTACTGGTAAAACACTCGTGCGGGCGATGGCTAATATGTCAATAGCGTTTGTTTTAGCATTGAGCCTTAGCCCTTTCCTGGGTGGATTGATTATAAAATGGTTGCATTGGCGTTGGGAATTTGGCGTATTATTAATGCTTAGTTTTGTCATTGCCTTATTGGTCTGGTGGTTTTACCAGAGACATTGGCCANNAACAACAAACCCACTGGAGTTGGCGAATTTTTTAAAAAACTACCAGCAAGTGTTGCGACAGCGTCAATTTTTGTGTGGTGCGTTAGCAGCAGGATTTGGTTACACATTGACGATCACCTATAATGCATTAGGCCCAGCTTTATTTCAGCTACGCTTGGGAGTTTCACCAACAAATTATGGTATTTTGATTTTGCTAGTCGGACTGGGATATTTACTAGGTGCATTATTTACTAAAGTAGCCGCTGTTTATTACAGTTTACGACAGATGCTGATGATTGGTCTGTGTTTGATAATTCTTGCCAGTGGTTTGCTGTTAGCCTTAGGTGTTTTGAATTGGCTGCATGTATGGTCGCTGGTGGTTTTGTTGATCTTATGTATTATTGGCCAAGGCATTTTTTCCNNGAATGCGATTACTTTGTCTTTGATGAATATCGATACCAACATTGGTTATGCGACGGCGTTTTTCGGTTTTGTACCGCTGCTTGCGAGCGCATTTATCAGTGGCATTATCGCTTATTTGCCGCAAACGAGTTTGCTTGCGATGGCTAGTGTATTGTTGATGACGGGATTAGTGATGTGGTTATTCACCATTCCGATTGCAACTAAAAATATAAGATTTTAATGTCGGTGTGTATTAGCACGGCGTTTTTCACAAATTAAATCGTAAGCGGCTTGGATCGCCTGGGTTTNTTGTGTGGCTACTTTAATCATGGAGGCTGGTAGCCCTCGCGCAATTAATTTATCAGGATGATGTTGACTAATCATTCGACGATAAGCCCGTTTAATTTCTTCATCTTTAGCATCGGCGTTAATTTGTAAAGTTTGATAAGCTTGTTCTAAGGGGGTGAGGGATGGTGGTGTTGAGGGCGTTTGTTGCTGTGATTCATCATAAATTTGCGAATGTAGATGCGTGAATTCGAGTGGTGAAAACCCTAATAGTTTGCACATAGTAAATAACAAAGCTTTCTCTTCTGTGCGTAAACGATGGTCAGACAATGCGGCAGCAATTTGCCATTCAATGAATAAATTTAACAAAGGCCGGTCTTGATGACAAAGTTGATGCAAATGTCGTAAGGTAGCGTTGATATCAAACTGAGGATCTTTGCCTTGACGGAATAATGCAATTGCACGTTGCTCAGCCTCAGGTGAGAGTTGGAGTTGTTGCATGATGCGTTTGGCATAAGCGATCTCATCAGATGTCACATGGCCATCTGCTTTTGCCAAATGGCCGAGGCAGAGGAAGGTGGCAGTGAAGAACGCTTCTTCTGCCGCTCTGCGATATTGGTTTTGATGAAACCAATGATGAAAGTAACCACTATCAATCAATTGGCCTAACANAAGGCCCATCACTAGGCCATAAGGCCCACCAACGATATAGCCTAAGATTGCGCCAAGCAGTTTACCGATAAATTTCATGGCAATAAGTTCCTTGAAAAATAATAACAACAGAGCCTTGAATAGTCGTTTCGTGACCAAATATAGATATTGTGACATAATGACCTGCCTTTCACTACCGCAGACCTATTGTTTGACCCAGAAGAGAAACCAATGGAAAACCTAAAAATGACAGCTGAACCATTAATACCCGTGCCCCACTTGGCCACCGCATTACAAGGCCCATTATTAGAGTTAGAGCGACAGTTTTTGGCCAACCAGATTGCTATCGAGGCCTGGTTTCGGGAACAGTGGCGCCGTACCCCACCGCCTATTTATAGTTCAGTCGATTTACGGAATGCAGGGTTTAAAATATCACCAGTCGACACCAATTTGTTTCCCGCAGGGTTTAATAATTTAAACCCCGATTTCATGCCGTTATGTATTCAGGCAATGCAATCGACTATTGAGCAAATTTGCCCGGAGGTGTCCCAAATATTATTGATTCCAGAGAACCATACTCGCAACATGTTCTATTTTGAGAGCGTTGCTGTTTTAACAGAAATCCTGGTGAAAGCGGGTTTTGCCGTGCGGATTGGGTCATTACTGCCAGATTTAACCGAACCAAAAGAATGGTCTTTGCCTTCTGGGAAGAAAATTCTTTTAGAACCATTAGTGCGCAAAAATAATAAGGTGGGAGTAGCAGATTTTTTTCCTTGCCTTGTTTTATTGAACAATGATTTATCTGATGGTGTACCACCGATTTTAGAAAATTTATCACAATTGATCATGCCGTCATTAGCATTAGGCTGGGCGACACGATTAAAGTCACAACATTTTGCACACTATCAACAAGTCAGCGAAGAATTTGCTGCGCGTTTTGAGCTTGATGCTTGGCAAATTGCGCCGTTGTTTGACTATTGTGATGAAATTAATTTTATGACCCGTGAAGGGGAAGCTTGTTTGGCGGCTCATGTGGATTCACTTTTAACCAGGATTAAATACAAATATCAGCAACAAAATATTGATTTGCCGCCGTTCGTGGTTATCAAGGCAGATGCCGGTACTTATGGCATGGCGGTAATGACAGTGCGCAGTGTGGAAGATGTACAGCAATTAAACCGTAAACAGCGCACACGAATGGCAACGCTTAAAGGTGGTCGCTCAGTAGACCGCGTCATTATTCAAGAAGGGGTCTATACCTCAGAGCGACACGGTCCGACTCAAGCAGTAGCAGAACCAGTCGTCTACATGGTTGGCAGACACGTAGTCGGCGGTTTTTATCGCGTCCATCAAGAACGGGGCGATACTGAAAATTTGAATGCGCCAGGAATGTATTTTGAACAATTGGCATTTGAAGAAGCTTGTAACAATCCGAGCCGTGAATTAGGTTGTGAACATAGGGCCAACCGGTTTTATTTATATGGCGTGATTGCTCGATTGGCCGCAGTGGCTGCTGCACGTGAATTACAACAAGCGGGAGGCAAGTTATCGTGTCGCTAAAATTAGGTGTGGTGATGGATCCAATCCAAACAATTAAAGCTAANAAAGACACCACGTTGGCTATGTTATTAGAGGCGCAACAGCGCGGTTTTGAAATTCATTATATGGAGCANAAAGATTTATATTTGCGTGATGGAAAAGTCTTCGCGCAAAGTAAATTATTACGGGTCTATAACGATCTCACGCATTGGTTTGAATTNTATGGGGAGCGAATCCAGCCGTTGCATGAATTAGATGTCGTTTTAATGCGCAAAGATCCGCCATTTGACGTGGAATATTTTTTTACTACCTATTTGTTAGAGAATGCAGAGAAAGAAGGCTGTTTGGTCGTTAATAAACCTCAAAGCTTGCGCGATGCCAATGAAAAAATTTTTACGAGTTGGTTTCCACAATGTTGTCCAGAAACACTAGTGACACGTGAACCTAAGTTATTACGCGATTTTTTAACTGAATTTAATGAAATCGTGATTAAGCCATTGGGTAGCATGGGTGGCACGTCTGTGTTTCATGTTCGTAAAGGCGACCATAATACGAATGTTATCATTGAAACTTTGACTCAAAATGGGACTCGTTATGTGATGTCTCAGCGTTTCATTCCCGCTGTGCGCGAGGGAGATAAACGTATTATATTGATTGATGGCAAACCCATCCCTTATGGCTTGTTGCGAGTGCCGGCTGCAGATGATTTTCGTGGTAATTTAGCTGCAGGAGCTGAAGGCCGCGGCATGCCTTTAACTGCGCGTGATTATTGGATTTGTGAGCAAGTCGGCCCTAGTTTGCGTGAGAAAGGGTTGTGGTTTGTTGGGCTTGATGTGATTGGTGATTATCTTACTGAAATTAATGTGACCAGTCCAACGGGAGTAAGGGAGCTTGACAAGATATTTAACTTAAACATCAGTGCAGGATTATTTGATTGCATCGATAAATTATTGGCAGGACGCCAATCAAAATTGGGATCTAAAAGTTAATCAGTAGGTATTAGTGTAATGTTTAATTTAGCAGCGATCATTATCGCTATNTTTTTGGTTTTATTAAATGCNTTTTTTGTCGCGGCAGAATTCGGTATAGTTAAGTTACGGCAAACCAGGGTGCAAGCGATCAAAGAAAGTTATGGCATCAGGGGAAGAGTCTTAGCAGAAATCCATCAACATTTAGACGCTTATTTATCAGCATGTCAACTGGGTATTACTTTGGCATCGTTAGGGCTTGGTTGGGTTGGTGAGCCAGCCTTCGCCGTTTTAATTAGGCCTTTGCTGACTTTTATTGGCGTAGATGCGCCAGAGTTAATTGAGATCACTGCTTTTACCATTGCCTTCATCTTTATCTCTTTCCTGCATATTGTCGTTGGTGAACTAATGCCAAAGTCTTTGGCAATTCGGCAAGCTGAACAAATTTCATTGTGGACTGCAGTGCCACTGTATTTGTTTTATTGGCTAATGTATCCGGCAATATGGATATTGAATGGTTGCGCCAGATTATTGTTACGCATGAGTGGCTTGCAAGAACCCAAAGATGAAGATTCTGAGCAGAGTTATTCGAGTGAAGAGTTAAGGCTAATACTCAGTTCTAGCCATATTCATGGGCAATTAAATAAGGAAGAAAGTGAAATACTTTCGCACACACTCGATTTCGTTGAGCTTCAAGTCACTGATGTCATGCGCCCATTGGAAGAAATGGTCAAACTGGAATTGCAAGAATCGATTGATAAAGCATTNAGAAAAATTATCAGCACGCGTTATAGCCGTTATCCTGTTTATGATGATAAAACACAGCAGATAGTCGGCATAGTTCATGTCAAGGATTTGTTTGCTGCTATGTATCAATACAAAACCATCACAGATTTACGTCCATTGTTGCGGCCAATTTTAAAAGTGCCAAAGCACGTATTGGCCTCTGAGTTATTGCGAAAATTTCGCGAAGGTATGTCACATTTTGCCGTTGTTTACAGCAGTATTGATAATCCTATCGGTTTTGTGACCCTCGACAATTTATTGCAAGTGTTTGTTGGCCGAATTAAAGATGAATTCCATCGCACAGGGGAAGATTGGTCTGTGGCAGTGGATGGTGCCATTATTATGCAAGGCAACAGTCCTATTTATGCGATTGAACGTGCCTTAGACATTGATATTTTTACAGAAGAAGATGTCACAACTCTGGGAGGTCTTATTTTGCAGCGTCTTGGTGCACTTCCCAAGCAGGGAGANAAAATTGAATTTGAACAGTTTATTGCTTTGGTTGAAAAAATGACTGGGCCTAAGATTGTGCGAGTGAGGATTTATCCCAAAAAATGTAATAACACGCGAGAGATCAGGCATTAAATTGCAATTAACCCGTAGCTTCTATAATAAGAGGGATGGAGCAAAGTCGCTATTTTGGATTTATATGCTTTCATTGATTACATAATGGCTTTACCCCAACGTATTGGCATTGAAAAAGGTATTCGACAAGGTATAGAGCAAGGTCTCTTACAGGGGCAGAGAACAACCTTGTTGCGCCAATTGCACCAAAAGTTTAAGATTGTACCAATTGCTTATCAAAAACAAATTGAAGCAGCACCAGCAGAAAAATTATTACAATGGACGGATGCCATTATAGAAGCTAAATCTCTGGAAGAGCTATTTGTTTCTCTAGTCTAGTGTTTGATTATTCGTTAGGTTCCTCAATAGTTTCTGTCACTGTCAGATTACTGACAAGCTGTTGCGTTGCTGGATAATCAATTTTACCCGTAGCAAGCAAAGGCAATTTTTCCAAGAAAACAATTTTCTTGGGAACAGAAAGTTCGTTAATCCCTTGTTGTCTGGCATAAGCAACTAACTCATCACGTTTTGCTTGAGAATTATTAGTCAATAAAATCAGTTGTTCGCCTTTTCTTGGATCAGGGATAGTGACCACCGCGTGCATATGATTAGGCCATAGTGCAGTGATATAAAGTTCAACGGCAGTGAGTGAAACCATTTCGCCGCCAATTTTAGCAAAACGTTTGGCGCGGCCTAAAATGGTAATATAGCCTTGTGTATCAATTTTGACGATGTCACCTGTATCATGCCATTGTTCAGGGGCAGGAATGATTTTGCCAGGTTGATCAGCGAGCAAATAACCTAGCATTACGTTGGGCCCACGTACCCATAAACGGCCGCCCTCAGCAATGCCTTCTACTTTTTCAAGCCGGTATTCAATGCCGGGCAATAAACTGCCAACAGTGCCCGGTTTATTTTGCATGGGTGTATTAAAAGAAATAACAGGTGCAGTCTCAGTTGCACCATAGCCTTCAAAAATCCGAATGCCAAATTTGTAAGCATACGTCTCAAATGTTTGTGGCTTGACTTTTTCTGCACCAGCAAACAAATAACGTACGCTATAAAAATCATAGGGATGGGCTTTACGAGCATAACCATTTAAAAAGGTATCTGTACCAAACAAAATGGTTGCATTGGTATCATAAATTAATTCGGGAATAATACTGTAATGCAATGGTGATGGATAGAAAAATACTTTTATTCCCGTGACCAAAGGTAAAATACCACCAGCGGTCAAACCAAAACAATGAAATGTCGGTAAGAAATTAAAGATTAAATCTTTGGCAGTAAAATCGATAACAGAAGCCAGTTGGAAACAGTTAGCGAGTAAATTGCTATGACTTAGTACTACACCTTTGGGTGAGCCTTCAGAACCGGAAGTAAATAATATGACGGCAGGTTCGGATGNGTTTCTGTTTTTCTCAATGGCGCGGTATACCCAAGTAGCAAAAAGTGAAATTAGATAACTGCTTAATTTGGCAAAACGCCCTAAGTGAGACTTTAAATCATCTAGATAAATAATCTGTAAGCCTTGGCCACTTAATTTTTCAAGCAAACCGTCTAATTTAGCTGCCGCTACAAATGGCCGTGCAGTAATAATAAGTTTTACTTTTGCAGTTTTACAAGCACTGTCAATTTGTTGAAAACCAGCAGAGTAATTTAACATGGCTGGAACACGACCATAAGCTTGCAGGCCGAAAANAGTGAGCAATGTGTTTACAGAGGTAGGCAATAATACCCCAACATTTTCAGCAAAAGCTGTTTTAGTTTTTAAATAACGGCCTATTACATAACAACGCATAATGAATTGATTGTAATTGAGTGGCTGGCGTTGAATGTCTTCAGCGATAGGATGGTCACCACCATGGATTTTACGCGCATCTAATAGACCACGAAATAATGTTTTCTGATAGCGGCTACTTTCAAACATCATATCGGTCATGATGCGATATAAGTGTTGGCCCATTGCCTCACGATAAGCTTGTTTAGTGGCATCTGTTGCGGGCGTTAATTTGCAAGCAGGCAATACGGTCAAGGTGATTTNTGGAAACCACCGGGTGCGTAACTTACCGCGCAGGCGTGAGAAGGGTGTATATTGCACCCCATCAATACGAATAGGTACTATCATGGCATCTGATTTTTCTGCAATCATCACAGGGCCTTGATAGATTTTCATTAATGCACCTGTGACGGTCAGGCGGCCTTCAGGAAAAATGANCACATTTTTTCCTGCTTTGATGATTTTGATCATTCCTTTCGTGCTCATGGGGCTAGTTGGATCAATTGGGAATGTCTCTACTAGACGTAATACAGGTTTAAGCCACCNATTTTTTGCGACTTCGGTGTTAATGGCAAAAGTCAATGTGTCTGGTAAAAATGCGGCCAGTAATAACACGTCAATGAATGACGTATGGTTGGCAATAATAATGACGCGGTCTCCGGCATTTTTGTAATTTTCCAAGTTTTTAATTTCTGCATGATAGAAAACGCGGAAAAACCAATTAACAAAAGATTTGACCACGGCTTGGGGAATGATTTTGCAGATGTAAATAGCCACGGCAGCATTGAGTAGTGCGACAGTGAGAAAAATTGTGCTGGCATGGAAGTGTAAATAGCTTANGACAAAAAACAAAATAGCGCTTAATACGAGGAACATTGAGTTAAGCACATTATTGCCAGCAATAATTCGTGAACGTTCATTATTAGGAGTACGGGTTTGCATCACGGCATAAAGTGGAACAATATAGGTGCNCCCTAATAGAGCAATTAAAAAACTGTCCAACAATAACCGCCAATTATGCCAAGGCCCCGATAAAAATTGGCCCAAGCTAATATAAGCTGAGTTGGGGCGTAATCATAAAGGTGNAGCAGTATATGCGATATCTAACATAAAAATTGTCATGCCAATAATGCCGACGGGCACATATTTAGTATTGATTTCCCCTTTTAGTAATTGATTGCATAACAATGAACCAACAGCGATACCAAAAGAAAATGCAGTTAAAAACGCTGAATTAACATTAGGGTCGCCATGGAGNNGTAATTCGTGGTAAAGGGGTGATTTCTGTTAAAAGATGGCACCAACAAACCAAAACCATGAAATGCCAAGAATACTTAAAAATACGTCTCGATATTGTCGTGTATGATTAATGATTTGCCAGCTTTGCGAGACGAAATTGAGATTGATTTTTAAGCTCGGTGATGCGTTTGCCGTTTTAGGAATAAGAAAACTACTGATCCAACCGATGAGCGCACAGCCAGTAAGCAAAACAAAAACAATGATTTTTGCTTGAGCAGGCGGCAATACAAATAAAGAACTGCCGAGCACAGTGCCTACGAGAATCGCCAGAAATGTGCTGGCTTCAATTAAAGCATTGCCTGCTAAGATCTGAGGAGGAGCCACTAACTCAGGCAAGATAGAATATTTGATTGGCCCAAAAANAGCAGAATGAGTGCTCAATAGAAATAAAGTGATCAATAAAAGCGTAAAATTATTTTGATAAATACCAATGCCCGCCAAAACAGTGCAACCTACTTCAAATGCTTTAATGATACGGATTAAAATGGTCTTAGAAAATTTATCGGCAATTTGTCCAGCCGTCGCCGAGAACAGAAAGAAGGGCACGACAAAAATAGTAAATACGCTGGCTTGTAATAAAGTGTCTTGACCCGGAGCCGCTCCTTGTTTCAACAAATAACCCGCGATGGTGATCAAGGTGATTTTGAAAAGATTATCGTTAAAAGCCTCAAGTGCTTGAGTAATAAAAAGAGGCAAAAATGCACGCTGTTTTAATAGGGCAAATTGATTGCTAGTTGACATAGGTTCCTCAGGTGACAGCTGATGATTGGCGAGTTCCCATCCTAGAGGTTCTGTATTTAATGTCAATACGGGGCCATATTATTGCCCTGAGAAGCGCGCACCTGGCCACAAAACACGCTGTGAATACATCCCTGTAGGCTCTAAGCTTTCATCCTGAGAGCCAAGGTTTTGTAGCCAGGTGCGCGCTTCTCAGGGCGTGAGTTGGCACGTATCAGTGATTGCTACGAAAATAATATGGATGTGACCCCTTTTCATTCTTGAAAATCTGGTGGTATAGGTAGATTTTTCAAGGTAAAAGAAGATCTCAATAACCTAATGATCGGGTAGGTTTGACTTTATGCTTGTGCTTGATTAAATTTGCCATCATGCAAAATTCAATAAAATTGGAATTTTTCCGGTCAATTCAATGTGCTTGCCGCGTGCTAGAATATTGGCGGAGCGTTTACATTTGCCATTGACCACGAGCAAGGATGTATCTGATTATACATTTTTATTAATTGTCACGCCTGAATATCTGGAGTTACAGCAAACAGGCGCTAAAGCGCCTGGGCCATTAGTGGTTGATTTTGTCGCTGGAAAGACCCAGCAGCGGCTGACCAAAGTCAGTAAACAAAATGAATTATTGGCGCGTGCAGTGGGCATTAAGGGTGCAATTAAGCCTAGTATTGTGGATGCTACTGCGGGTCTAGGACAGGATGCTGCCGTATTAGCGCAATTAGGTTGTGACATGACATTATTGGAACGTTCACTGATTGTAGCAGTTTTGCTTGAAGATGGTTTGCAGCGCGCTCAACAGTTTTATGCAGAGCGTTGGCAAATACGGTTAATACAGACGGACGCCTTGCAGTGGTTAGCCAACTTAAGGCCTGATAATTTTCCTGATGTTATTTATTTAGACCCAATGTATCCAGACCGATCTAAAACCGCTCTAGTCNNAAAAAAATTGCGTTATTTGCGTTTACTTGTTGGCGCTGATTTAGATGCCGATCAATTATTGCAACAAGCATTACAACGCGCTAAACAGCGAGTAGTCGTTAAAAGGCCAAAATTAGCTCCTTACTTAGCTGGATTAAAACCACATCATCAAATTCTAGGAACGGGAATTCGTTATGATGTTTACTTGCAAAGATGATTAAATGACCTTATCCGAAGTGCATGTAAAACTTGCCAAAGAAGTCAAAGGAAAAACGAGACGTAATCAGACAAGCAGTGTCAACATAAATTTTGTCACCCCGCGATCAAGTCGCGAGATGACGAAGGGGCTGACAGTTACTGATAGGGAAACCATTTTTACGGTTCTAGATTACTTGATTCGTCATTATCAGAGCAAGTTAGGTCATTGGGATCATTGCTGCTTAGTTGGGGCCCGCTAGGGATTGTTTTAGAAAATTATGCTGATGCCATCCCGATAGTACTTCAGGTGAGTTAATTGTACCGGGAGATGCCTCGGTTTGATTATTATTGTTTATTGTGGTCTTTTCAGTTGATGTTGGCCGCGATCTTTTGGAGGCTCTTTCAAAATATCGCAGGTCGCTTTTCTCTTTGTCACATTCCCAATTTGCTCTTCAGGAGAGAGAGTTGGCAGTTTTGTTAAATATTGCTTAACTTCATCTTCCGCCACAAAATGTTCTTGCATTAGTTTTTATATCATTTTGTGAGCTATTGTTGCTAAGACAATAGGCAAAATATGCATTATCTAAATAAATCTTGGTTTTTTCTCCTCTTCTACCGGCTTGGCTAATGTTTTTACGTACCTGATTATCTGTTTTTCTTCAAGTTTGTTCAGAGATATGCGAATTTTAGTTGCTGACATCAGTAATTCTTCTTTCTCAGCCAACTCTGACCGTAGTATGCCAGGGAAATTGGCGATGTGGGAAATTAGTATTCTCTCTTGTTGAATAAGATTGGCTGTTTCCTGTGGCAATTTGGTTGTTGCAAGCGTTTGCAGCTCACTCAAGGGTTGCTGACCAGGTTGAATTTCTTGTTCTTTTGTCAAGGGTGGTGTTGTCATTACCTCATCAGTGGAGATGAGGTGTAATGTCATGAGTTTTTGGCGTTCGTCCTCATTAAGATTTAGCGAGTCGATATATTTCTTGGTTAAACAACAAGATTTGCGATGGCCCCTGCCCGAATTTTTGCCGGCAGAAGCAACTCGGGTGATCAGGCCTTGCTGTTCTAACTTTGCCATGTGTGCATTAAAAGCGCTTTCGCTATGGCCAGGGGATAATATTGCAAAAATTTCAATTTGAGTGATCATTGGAACGGCTTGGATCAGTTTTAATATGCTTTTATTCAGTTCTACAGGATCGCTGATCCCCATTCCTTGAGGTTTTCTTGCTTTAGGCGCTGCGGTCTTTTTTACAGAGTGTAAATCTGAGGCTTTGCTTGCATCGATCAATTTGTAGAAAGTTGTTTTATTAACCAATACAGTTTCAATGACTCTATTTTTTCCAGGCGACGTTGTTGATTTTGATTTTCTCATAAAAATTAAGGGTGGCATCTGACAGTGAAATGTGGCCGTCTAAGGAAATTTGGGATTTTTCGACGGTTATTCCCAGTCTTTGTTCGTTGGAGTTAATAAATTCTTTTACATATAAATTACGAAGATCTGCTGTTCTTAAGTTTTCTTTGCCCAGCTTATCTACAATGAATTGTCTGATTTTATCGCCAGTGATTTCTTTGAGCTCTGCTGCTAGCAGTTCGACTTGTTTTGTTGGAATATATTCAACAACTTGGTGTTTGGTAGATTTTGGCATAGTTTTCTCATTGTTATAAAAGTCATCATTTGCTTCCTTGCACCTCACTGTCCATAGTGGTTTGTTTTGGTTCCATTGTCGCGAACAAAATATTTAATGCATTTTTGGTTTTAAAGTTGTCGACGAAGATTCGTAGATAAGCGTCTGTTTCATTTTCTCTGACCCCGTGTTTAGGCAAAGCATGGTTGAGTGCGACAGCCCCACTCTTGGGTTTATTGATAGTTAAACTAAAGTTTTCAATTGGCATGGCCCAAGTTAAGCCGTCATTAAAATCAAACACAATGTTCTGTAAATTAATTTCTTGCGTGCCTTGATTGGCCGTATTATTAAAGACCTGCAATGCCCAATGTAACAAGCTATCACCATTGCGAAAATCAGCTAGATTAATGCCAAAATCTTGTTTAATTTGGGAAGTGATCAATTTAGCGGGATCATTTTCAGCAGTGACAGGAACAGACAAAGCGTTGGTTTGTGGCAAGTAAGATACCTCAATTAATAGCGGCTTTCCTACGGGAAAGGTTTGGTTCCAAACATGGCTTTTTCTTCATGCCATAGTGGATTGCCGACTTTATCAACCAGTTTAAGTTCTTTCGCTTTTGATTGCCAAGCGTTGATTGTGACTAGGTTGGACCTGCTGGTATCGGTAATTAAACTAGGGTCGGTAGGAAGCTGTGCATTTTGTAAAACAGCGGTGATATCACGGCCATCCATAATGGCACGTACGCCAGTGTTATACGTTACGGTTTTACCTTGTGCTCTGATTTGAGCGGGAGAGAATTCGCTGTCTTGTTGAATGCTATCGCTGGTTAATGGCAGTGACATAGGCACAGTAATATCTTGCTTCGTTGTATTAGAAAAAACGTAGCTGATTTGAATTTTTGTGGGCCAATAATTAAGTCCTCGCGGATTAAAGTAATGCCAGCTGTTTTAGCGAAACTAATCCCCCGGTTGGTGTTGTTGGATTAGCCAAGCAAATATTGGTGAAAATAATAAGCAATGTGCTGATTAAGATTTTTAACACGCGTTTCTCCTTGTGAACTGCTGATGGTCCTTGATGCAAGAGCAAGGCTTATTTTTCTTCATAGTTGATGGGATAGTTTGCTGCTGCCCAAGCGCGGAAACCGCCATCCATTGAAATAACATTGTTGTAGCCCATTTGTTGTAAATTGAGTGCTGCCAACGCTGAACGGCTGCCACCGCCGCAATACAATACGATTTCAGCATTAAAATCAGGCACTAGTTTTTCAATGTCGCGTTCAATTATGCCTTTACTCAGATGGGTTGCATTTGGCAAATGACCGCGTTGCCATTCATCACTTTCACGTACATCGATTAAGTAAAACTGTTCACCTTTATTTAATCGAGCATAAATAGTCGCGATATCAGTTTCGCGAACTTGTTGTTTTGCTTCTTGGGTCAATTTACAAAAGCCTGCGCTGTGTTGCATAATTAAATCTCCGCTAAATCACCTTTGGTTTCCAGCCAACTTTTACGGTCATTGCTGCGCCGCTTGGCTAGAAGCATGTCCAGCAAGTTATCAACGCTCACTGGCTCTTCGATGGTTAATTGCACCAAACGACGTGTGTCTGGTGCCATGGTTGTCTCCCGTAATTGTAAGGGATTCATTTCACCCAGACCTTTGAAACGGGTGACTGTAATTTGGCCTTNTTTATTTTCGGCAGCAATGCGGTCTAAAATGCCTTGTTTTTCTTGCTCATCTAAAGCATAAANAGTTTCTTTGCCGACATCAAGCCGGAACAATGGCGGCATGGCCACAAACACATGGCCAGCCATGACTAAGGCTTTGAAGTGACGGACAAATAGCGCGCAAAGTAAGGTGGCGATGTGTAAACCGTCGGAGTCAGCATCAGCTAAAATGCAAACCTTGCCATAACGTAAGCCCGAGAGGTCATTCGACCCTGGATCGATGCCGATAGCAACGGCGATATCATGGACTTCTTGTGAGCCCAAGACTTCTTCTGAGGCCACTTCCCAGGTATTGAGGATTTTACCACGCAAGGGCATGACCGCCTGGAATTCGCGGTCACGGGCTTGTTTAGCAGAACCACCGGCAGAGTCGCCTTCTACCAAGAACAATTCACTGCGCAGCGGGTCTTGGTTGACACAATCCGCCAATTTGCCGGGTAGGGCTGGGCCGGCGGTGATCTTTTTGCGGGCGACTTGTTTTGTCAGTTGTAAACGTTTTTGGGCATTGGCAATCGCCAATTCTGCTAACGCTTCACCGTAATTGACATGTTGATTCAGCCATAAACTAAAAGCATCTTTAGTGACCCCTGCCACAAAAGTAGCGCATTGGCGGGATGTCAGGCGTTCTTTGGTTTGACCGGAAAATTGGGGGTCAGCGATTTTTGCTGATAACACATAGGCACAACTGTCCCATAAATCTTCGGCGTTAATTTTGATACCGCGAGGCAGTAACTTGCGAATTTCACAAAATTCACGCATCGCGTCGGAGAGGCCGGTACGAAGACCATTGACATGAGTGCCCCCTTGGGCAGTGGGAATTAGGTTCACATAGCTTTCTGTGACGCCTTCACNCCCTTCTGGCAACCAGGTGACGGCCCAATCCACCGCCTCACCTGTTCCTGTAAAACTGCCAACAAACGGTTCTGGTGGTAGGGTGGTTATTTTGCCCACCGCTTCTTGGAGATAAGCAGGTAAGCCATCTTCATAATGCCATACATCAGTATCACCTGATTGTTCATCCAGGAATTCAACTCGGAGCCCACGGCATAGGACAGCCTTGGCCCGGAGGACGTGACGTAATTGTGAGACAGAGAATTTGGGTGAATCAAAATACTTGGTGTCTGGCCAAAAACGGACAGTGGTCCCAGTATCGTGTTTGTTGGCCACTTTGCCAACCACTTTTAACTTGCTGACAGTGTGGCCGTCGGCGAATTCCATTTGATAGATTTGGCCGTCGCGTTGTACCGTGACNNGATTAATTTTTGATAAGGCGTTAACAACAGAAATACCTACGCCATGCAACCCGCCAGAATATTGGTAGTTTTTNNGTGAAAATTTTGCCCCAGCATGCAGCCGTGTCATGATCAATTCGACACCGCTGAGCTTTTCTTCGGGATGAATGTCTACCGGCATGCCCCGGCCGTTATCGATAACAGAGAGCGAACCATCTTTGTGAAGGATGACTTTGATCATGCTAGCGTGACCAGCCAGCGCCTCATCGACGCTATTGTCGATGACTTCTTGTGCCAAATGGTTTGGACGGCTGGTGTCGGTATACATGCCTGGACGGCGTTGTACTGGTTCAAGGCCACTGAGGACTTCAATTGCTTCCGCGGTATAGCCGCCTTTGGGTTTTTCTCTATTGCCATGGGGTGCCTAAATTTAACTAAGTGTGGCCGTATTCTACCCAGCCTCTTTCGAAAATAAAACTAGCATTATTCGTGCCACTGTTGCCGGACTCGTGCCAAATTTAATTCCAACCACTGTAATGCGATAATAGTGGCGGCATTATTGATCCTTCCCTGGCGTACTGCAGCAAAGGCCTCTTCAACAGCAACCGTGTGCACAAAAATATCTTCGTGTTCTTCGGCCAAACCATGGATTCCGGCTGCTTTGGAGGCATCGACTTTGCCGCAAAATAGCGCCACTCGTTCGGCACTTGCCCCGGGACTTACCCAGTAATCGCAGATGGGCTGTAAAGCTTCGATAGTTAAGCCGGCTTCTTCTTGTGATTCACGCCTGACCAGTTCGGTC
The DNA here is from genome assembly GCA_013414725.1 of Coxiellaceae bacterium. Classification (GTDB taxonomy): domain Bacteria; phylum Pseudomonadota; class Gammaproteobacteria. Next base: position 925,372 of record CP058706.1, read on the forward strand.
AATGATTCATTGGCATCAGTCAGAATACCGGCCACCAATTCAATTAACCAAGGACTGGTTTCATCTTCTAAAGCGCCGATCCGGAATTGTTCTAGTAATACCACTTGATTAAGTTTGGGATCATAAGGCAATAAAGCTCCCACCCGGAAGCGCATGCAAAGTTCACGGTTGATGGGGCCACTCATCCCGCCAGCAAACAGGCGATGTTGCAAAACCAATTGATCGATGACCAAAAATTTTGGAACACCGTTTTTCGTTGCTGGATTGTCACATCAGCAGCAGTCATACGGACTGGAAAAGCTTGTTTCATGAATAGCGCTCTCAGTTGTTTTACATCGGATAGTTTTGAATGGTGTCACATCCTATTATTGAAATCTAGGCTGGATCAAGTGAAGCAGAGCCAACTTACCTCACAATACTATTGGGACAAGTCAAAAATTCGGTTACAATGCAGGCCCCTATTTTTTCATTGATGAGATATCATGCTGATAATCGAACAAGCACGTGAAACCATGGTAAAGCAACAAGTGCGGGCCTGGGATGTATCTGATGAAAAAGTTTTGCACTTAATGGGTAACTTACCGCGAGAGTCCTTTGTACCAACCGCTTATCAGGAATTAGCTTATGCGGATGCTGCAATTCCGATCGGTGATGGTCAACTAATGTTGCCACCTAAAGAAGTAGGGCGGATTTTGCAGGCATTAGCAATCCAGTCGAACGAATCAGTGTTGCAGGTTGGCGCCGAAAGTGGTTACCTGACTACCTTGTTGGCGAAGCAAGCGCAACAAGTTTATGTGGTGAGTATTGAGCAAACATTATTAGACGAAGCTGCGCAAAAGTTNGCCAATCAAGCTTGCATCAACGTGAGTTTTGAATTGGGAGACGCTTCTCAAGGTTGGACACAGCACGCGCCTTATCAAGTGATCGTTTTGACCGGATCGGTACCGCAGTTATCACCTAAATTATGCAATAATTTGGCGATAAATGGCCGGATTTTNGCTATCATCGGTAATTCGCCAGTGATGACCGCTACTCTCTTGACGAAGCAAGCAGATGACCAGTGGCAAATTATGAAATTGTTTGAGACAAGCTGGCCCCGTTTACCAACAGTACAAGAACCATCGCGCTTTATATTTTAAAATGTGCTTGCAGCAAAAGAGTATATATTGCTAAAACAGCTGAGCAACGTGATAATATCAGGTTGCTGAAGAGGGAATAAGGATTATAACAAACATGAAACGGTGCGTTCGCACAATCATTATTGCATTAGTGGGCAGCTTGGCTACAGTTTCCAGTTCGGCTGAAAACTTATTGCAAGTGTATCACCAAGCCATTGGGACTGATCCTACATTTAAGGCGGCTTATCAGACTTATTTGTCTACTAGCGAAAACTTACCTCAGGCGTGGTCATTGTTGTTGCCTAATCTTTCTTTTAAAGGCACTTATAATTTTCAATCAATTTCGCAAACAGCGGGCAGTGCTTTTAGTGGTGGTACGAGTAATTATACCAATAACCAACGTCAATACGAGCTGGCATTATCTCAACCTTTATTCAACGGTGTTGCTTGGGCAGGATTGAAAGGTGCAAAAGCTACGGTGAAGCAAGCACATGCTACTTATAATTATGCTTGCCAAGATTTGATGATGCGGGTGGCAAATGCTTATTTTAATGTATTAACCGCCAATAGTAATTTGATCTATACTCATGCACAAAAAGTTGCGGTGGGTGAGCAGCTGTATCAAACCAAACAGCAATACGAAGTCGGTGTAACAGCCATCACCAATTTATTAAATGCTCAATCGAGCTACGATACTATTGTTGCCAATGAAATTGTGGCTAAGGTACAGTTAGCTGATGCAATGGAGTCGTTGCGACAAATTACTAATCGTACTTATGCTAATTTGGCGGGTGTCGATGATACGCTGCCTTTAATTACACCGCGCCCTTCACAAATGGAATCCTGGGTCAGGATAGCCACTGAACAAAATTATAATGTGTTGGCAGCAAAATTTGGGGCGATTGTGGCGCAAGAAAATATTAGCGTGCAACGAGCACAACATTTGCCACAAATTAATCTGACCGGCGATTACGCGGACAACTATAATAATAATTCTTCAGGATTAGGCCAATTTGAGCAAAAATTTGGGAAGCAGGTGCTNAATCTCACTATCCCAATCTATCAAGGTGGCAAAATTCTCTCGCAAACCCGACAAGCACGTGATCAATATCAATTTTCGTTACAACAGCTGGAATTAAATTATCGTCAAGCAGTTGCCAATACACGGACTTCTTATCTCGGAGTTGTTTCTGGTATTAGCAAAATTGTAGCTGATAAGGAAGCGATTAAGTCGAATAAGGCCCAATTGGACGCAACGATTGCTTCTTATAAAGTGGGCACACGTACTATGGTTGATGTATTAAATGCTGAGACTACGCTGTATCAATCATTGCAGACTTATTCTCAAGATCAGTACAGTTATTTAATTAACATCTTAACGCTAAAAGAACAAGCGGGCACATTAAATCCAAATGATTTAGCACAAATGAACTCATGGTTGCGTAAGAATGTCCGGATTGTCATTGATGCACCAGGAGTGCAACCGGGAACTTATGAAGGAACACCGCCAGTCGTGTCCAAACCAGAAAAGTTAACACCAGAAAAATCCGCAGCACCAGCGGCCACTGAGAACACTAATCAATTGCCACCACCCGCTGCAACAACATCGAAAAAACATCAACTAAGTCTACAAAAACTAATGCANATCCATAATGGCCGCTATACTATAGAATTATTTACAAGCCGCTCCGCTGAGCATGCGCAAGCATTCATTGATGCAAATGGTCTTCAAGGTAAGGCGAGATATATTGTTTTCAAAAATAAAGCCGGTCAATTGCGCTATCAAGTCGTTTATGGCAATTATGCAACATCAGCGGATGCCAAAACAGCATTAGCCCAACTTTCTTCCAGTTTGAAGAAACTCAATCCTGTCATAATCCATTTATCTTCATCAAAAAGTAATTGATGAATAAAATATTGTCTAGTAGGTGTTTTCACAAAGGTAGGGAAAAACATCTCGCAATGCATATTTTAAGCAATTAGCCCGCATGACTGTCTATTTTTTGTAGCCTTGAACGAGCGCTGCGAGATCAAGGAATGAGGGTTTTAGGTGAATGAAAAATATTCCGAACAATCGAATTAATTTGAAAAAGTCAGCAAATTTCATTGTCTGTCTTAGCAAGCAGACCTAACTCTATTAGTTTAGGTTAATTAACCATTTGATGCTCTATATCTAATTAAGAAAACTTAATATTAGGTCTGTATACTACTTGTTGAAAATGATATTACTGGTGATTCTCTATTGGAGAAAAAGAATAATGGGCGGCAAGTTTCATATTGGGGCTTCGGTTTTGAGCCTACACAAGAACCAAGTGACCTTTCATTTTTTTCAGAATGTATTCAACATTTACCTGTTAAACCTTATATAAGGCCCGACGAACAAACATTGCTACAAACTAAATATGCTTTATGTTATCAGCGGGAGATCTTGTTTCAAAATAATTCATATCTCAATGCTGTTGAGCTTTTTTAACAAAAGCATAAGAAATTGTATTGCTTTATATTTCTATGACAACAAAGGTAATCGCATGCTAATTCACGTTGATTACAAGAAAAACTTTGATTGGGAAGCCAGGTTGGTTTCTTTTGATGATAATGTTTATGTGATCATGGCTGGAGGAAATACCGAAGATAATACGTCTTTAAATAACCTTATAAATATCATTGCTTACCTTGGTGGAATAAGTCATAAACATGGAATTAACTTTCATTTTAAAGAGCAATTTATTATAAAAACCAATAAAGCTACGCATGACGATTATAAGGAATTTTATATTGGCCGATTAAATATTCAATCTGAGCTTTTGACTAAAAATCATTTTTATCGACCATTTGAGTCTAAATCAAGCATCCAATCACAAAAGCCAAGTCCAGGAATACAATCCAAATTAAAAATGTCTGCGGCTGATTTAGAGGCAATTATGTATGAGCTACTGTCAGGCAATATCAGAAAAGTATTTGCATGTTTACCTAATCTGGAAGACTTTTATAGCCTATATAATGAATATTTGTTGAGTGATGAGGTGTGTGAAAATTATTTACAAGATAAAGCAGACACATTGCCGCAAAATAGCTTAATAGATTTTGGATTTAATTGTAAGGATCATTCCTTGGTAAGGATCCCATTGTCTTTTGGTGTTGCTAATAAATTTTCTACTAGAACCTTGCGTTTACATGATCATTTAAATAATGGATATATTGAAGTTTTTAACGGCAATGAAAACTGCAAGTTTATCTATGTTAGCAGTGAAATAGTGAATGAATTCATTAAATATTTAGTAAATACAAACGATATAACTGAGATACATATTAATAAGGGAATTGGTATTAAAAAGCTAATGGGGCTGTATAGAAAAAATTTACAGAATGAATTGTTCATGCCTAAACCAGGTAAAAATAAAAACTATCAGACACATCAAAAAACTGCAGAGGAATGTGCAAATGCCGGAAAAAAGCATACGCAAACAATGAGTATCAAACTGCATTAGAGTATTATTATAAAGCCCTAAAGATAGTTATGAAAATACATGGAGAAAAGCATATTGAAGCAGCCATTTTATTTAAAAATATAGCCAACTGTTATTATCAGATGGGCTTTTATGCTAATGCTCTAAATTTTTTCATGCTGCCTGCCATATTCGATCTTTTTATCTACAACAAAATAATGATAGCTTAAAAGAAATTTACACCCGTATCCGGGAGAGCTGGGAGAAGTTGAATAACTCAAATCCAGCGCAAGCTTGCATCATGCATTCAATTAAAAAGGTTTAGTAAATAAAATAAAGGAGGTAAGTCTTCATTTAGTTGTATCGTGCGTACATGGTCAATTAATTTCCCTCCTCCATTAACGAATAAAATAGCAAACTCTTGGATCTTATCGATCAAATCGATACGTGTCTTGGTAACGCGTTTTCTCTTGATATAGGCAATCTCAAACACTTATAAAAAATTCGTGGAGATACCTCAGCGCTACGCTTAGCATGGCGTGCTCTTATTTATCTTATAAAAAATTAAAGATATTTAAAATTGTTAGGAATGCTATAAGGCGCTTTTTCAATTTAGCAAAGGTTGGATATACTTCAAATGTTGTTGTAATGCTCCGCGTTGTTGCATCACGACTTGCTGTGCATTGTTGCCATAATATTGACGCAATTTAGAGTCTTTGAATAAACGGATTACAGCGGCGTTTAATTGCTCTGAATTATCGACGGTTATCAATGCATCGGCTTGACGTAGTAAATCACTGATAACGGCAAAATTGAATAAATGATTTCCTGTAATAATAGGCAATTCCAATGCGGCTGGCTCTAATAGATTATGACCACCTACTGCAACTAAACTTCCACCAACAAATGCAACATCAGCCATGGCGTAATATAGCCATAATTCTCCCATTGAATCGCCTAAGTAAACAACACAGTCATTGGTAAACAGGCCACTGCTGCGACGGCAAGTTTTGAAACGTTGCGTTGATAAAGCAGCAACGCTGTCAAAACGTTCCGGGTGGCGTGGAACCAAGATTAATAATGCATTGGGGACTTCAGTCCGAATTTTGCTGAATGCTGTTAAAATGATTTCTTCTTCTCCGGCATGAGTACTGGCAGCTATCCAAACAGGTCTTTCAGTGGCATTGATATGAGAACGTAATTGCAGCGCTTGTGTTTGAATGCCAGAGGGTGGATCAATATCAAATTTAATATTGCCAACGGTCACAATTTTGTTTTTGCTGGCGCCTAATGCAAGATAACGTTTGGCATCAGCATCAGTTTGCGTCAGTATTAAATACAAGTTGTTCAGCATCGTTCGCATCAAACCATTCAGCCAGCGATAACCGCGGGCTGAGCGTGCTGACAGTCGGGCATTAGCTAAAATAATAGGGATTTNTTGCTCAGCGCTGATATGCAATAAATTGGGCCATAATTCTGTTTCCATGATAATACCTATTTTAGGCTGTAACCGATTTAAAANACGGCGCATAAAAATAGGCAAGTCGTAAGGCAAATAAAAATGCGTTACTTGATCATTGAGGCTACGCTTGACTTGTGCGGCACCTGTGGCCGTCATTGTCGTAATAATGATTTGATAAGCGGGATACTGTTGTAGTAATTGTCGTGCTAACGGAGTTGCTGCTATGGTTTCACCTACTGAAACTGCGTGGATCCATAACACAGGCCGTGGATCATGCAGTTGAATCTGCCCTAACCGTTCATGCCAACGCTGACGATAATCAGGAAACAGTTTGCTGCGTCGCCACAGGCGCAACAATAAAAATGGCAAGGCCAAATAGAAAACTGCAGTATAAAAATAACGTAGCCATGAAGACATAGGTTTTCTCATTTCAAGTGACAATCAATTGTATAGAAATATATTTTAGTTGAAACCTGTGTTTTATGATAATTTATCAGTATCATCAATAGCATTATGCTAGTGTGTTCCGGCCTGCCAGCAAAAGTTGGCTGGTGAATACTGTTGTCCCCGTTACGCTTAGAATGATACGAAGAAACCTTAGGAGGTCTTATGCAAGTCGTTGTGCGCGATTTTATGTTGTTTCGGCGAATGTTGGCACCCATATTAGTGCAGGTAGCATTTTGGGTAGTAGTGGCGTTTTGTCTGGTCACTGCTATTGTCGATTTTTTCATCGCGACATTATCTATGGCTTGGAAGTATTGATTTTAGGGCCTATTGTGATTCGTATCATCTGTGAAATTGCTATTTTGTTTTTTCGTATGAATGAGACCCTGACAGATATTCGTGATTCACTGCTTGATAAGCCAAAGCAATAACACACACGGGTCTGCCAGTGGCAGTCTTATTTTTAATTTCCACAAACGCTTGTTCAGCCGCTTTCAAGGTCGCATTGATTTCATCGATGCCGTGTGCTGCGGAGACAAAACCGGCCTCATAAGCAGAAGGCGCCAAATAAACACCTTGGCGTAACATCGCATGAANAAATGACCGGAAATGCGCTTGATTGCATTGCAGCACTTGCTGATAAGATTCAATATCAGCGGCCTCTGTGAAAAACAGCCCAAATAAACTGCCAATGTGTTTGGCTTTAAAAGGTATCTTCAGGCTTGTTGCCAATGTGCTGAGTCCAGTCATTAGCTGTTGGCTAGTGGCTTCCAATTTCTGATAGAAATTGGGCGTAGTAAGGGCTTTTAAAGTGGCCAACCCAGCTGCCATCGCGACGGGGTTGCCAGACAGTGTCCCTGCTTGGTATACCGGACCGATAGGTGCTAATTGTTCCATAATGTCAGTGCGGCCACCAAAAGCACCTACGGGCATGCCGCCACCGATGATTTTTCCTAAAATGGTCAAATCAGGTTTAATATTGAAATATTGTTGAGCGCCGCCCAAAGCAACCCGGAAGCCTGTTATGACTTCATCAAAAATGAGTAAGCTTTTATATTGATCACATAATTGCCGCAAGGTCGACAGAAATCCGGGCAATGGCATCACCAAGTTCATGTTGGCAGCAATAGGTTCAATAACAATCGCAGCAATATCATTACCGTGTTGTTCAAACAAGGCTTGTACACTATCAATATCATTGAATGTGGCGATTAACGTGTGCTCTACAATCGAGTTGGGCACGCCTGGCGAGCTGGNGGTGCCAAAGGTCAATGCGCCTGAGCCGGCCTTAACGAGTAATGAGTCAACGTGGCCATGATAACAGCCTTCAAATTTAATGATTTTGTTCCGGCCAGTGGCAGCACGGGCAAGACGAATGGCTGACATGGCTGCTTCGGTGCCCGAGTTCACCATCCGGACCTTCTCAATATTAGGCATCAGATGGCAAATTTGACTGGCGAGTGCAATTTCTAGGGCACAGGGTGCGCCGAAACTAAGCCCTTTAGCTGCCGTGGTTTGCACGGCTTCAACTACCGTTGGATAGGCATGCCCCAAAATCAAGGGGCCCCATGAACAGACATAGTCAATATAGCGACGATTGTCTTCATCGATGAGATAGGCGCCGTGGCCTTGTTTAAAATNAAGGGGAGTGCCGCCAACTGCGCGAAAAGCTCTGACAGGAGAATTGACGCCGCCAGGAATATATTGTTGCGCTTCGATGAATAATTTTTCACAATGTGACATACGGAGGGTTCCAAGGTTAAAATGGAAGTCTCTATTTTACTTGATATTTTTTTAAATGCGAATTAGGAAAGAGGACTATGGAATTCAAGAAATATATGTGTTTGTTATGCGGTTTTATATACGATGAGGCAGAAGGCTGGCCAGATGACGGTATTGCACCGGGCACTCTCTGGGCCGATGTGCGGGAAGATTGGTTATGCCCTGATTGTGGTGCGACCAAGTTAGACTTTGAAATGATTGAGATTGCTTAGAGAAATAAGCGGGTCAGTAAAAGGATTAAATTAACGATGCTGCGATGGCCGCAATTAAATTGGTTTTCTCATCCTTATTTCCGTGGCAGGCGTGCCGAGCAATGGGGCTATGTGGTGATTGGCTTATTGGTCTTGCTGATCATTTTTCAAGTATTAAGCTTGGTCAAAGTATTATCACCCGAGACTCCAATAGCACCGTTAATTGCCAAACCCACCACGCCATTGAATATTGCCCCAATTCAACCGATTCCAACGCTGCACTTATTTGGCGTGACTAGTAATGAAATCCCATTGTCGAGTTTAAACTTAAAAATCACAGGCATATTTTATGCTCCCGATGACCAGCATTCTTATGTGGTCATAGAAGGCCCTGGTGAACCGCTGAGCAAGTTATATCGACCTGGTGAGTCATTGCCTGGTGGTATACTATTAGTTAAGGTTTTGCCGGACAGTGTTTTGATAAAAAGGAACGGCCAAGTTGAAAAATGCTGATGCCGCGGCCCAAAGCATCAGTGGGACCGTAGTGGCCAAAAAGAATTTTAGTGAGCGGACATGGCTTATCATCCACAAACATTGCTTCAGCAGTTTATCAAGCTGATGTTAAGATTCACGCTATTATTTAGCGTGATGCTAGTGTTGGTGGCTTGTGCCAGTCAGCAGCAAGTGTCTTATCAACAACGACAATATTTGTTAGGCAAAGAAAATTTTGCGACTGGCAATTATGAAGTCGCCTTTTATCAGCTGTTGCCCGCAGCAAAGAGGGTGATGCGAGAGCGCAGTATGCAATTGGTTATATGTATTTTTATGGTAAAGGTGTAACTAAAGATTTAATGATGGCACAGCATTGGATGCGGCTTTCAGCACAACAGGGCTATCCTGATGCTGCTAGAGCGTTATCGGTCATTGATCATATGTTGGCTGCACAAAACCCAGTCTTTAGTTTACCAGCGCCGTCCCTAAAAATGGTCCCTGATTATTAGAGAGGTCTCTTATGCTTAGTAAGTCACGTCATTCTGTGAAAGGTTTTACCTTAATTGAGGTCATGGTTGTTGTCGTTATTTTAGCTATTTTAGCAGTTATAGTTGCGCCCAAATTTTTGAGCCGCCCTGAGCAAGCGCGAGAAGTGAAAGCCAAGCAAGATATTTTAGCAATCCAAAGCGCTTTAGACTTATACAAATTAGATAATGGTTTTTATCCCACCACCGAACAAGGACTGCAAGCATTAGTAACCAAACCGTCAGCGCCACCCGTGCCTATGAATTGGAAAGAGGATGGCTATCTTAATAAAGTGCCAATCGATCCATGGGGCCATGCCTATCATTATGTGAATGATAATGAACGCATTCAAATCTTCACTTACGGGCGCCAAAATCAGCCTGGAAAAGGTACGATCAGTAACGTAGACCAACAGTGATTAGGCGCACATCCGGTTTTACTTTGATTGAAATCATGGTGGTCATCGTGATCATCGGGATTTTAATCGGCACCGCGATGTTTACTTTAGGTGGTGGTTGGACACAACGCCAAGTGCAAGCAACAGCAAATGATTTAGTCCTTAGCATTGCTGCTGCTAATCAACAAGCCTTGTTGCAGTCACGGCCGCTTGGTTTAATGTTTTCACAGCGAAGCTATCAATATTTTCAATTTACCAATAATCAGTGGCAGTCGTTGTCGCCACGTTTGTTTGTGCAGCATTCGTTGGCCCATGCAGTGAATGTCCGCTTAGAAATTGCAGGAACCAATGTGGCATTGCCTGTTTCGCTGACAACACCGGCGCCGCAGATTTTATTTTCTCCTACAGGGGACATTACCCCATTTCGTATTTATCTTGGCCAGATTGGTCGTGCACCGGCTGTGGTAATCGAGATAGATGCTAACGGGAAGCCTGTCATGACACCCATGGGAGCAAAAGCACCGTGAAAAACCAGCGTCGACAACGGGGTTTTACTTTATTAGAAATTTTGGTAGCGCTGACGGTATTGGCGATTGCATTGGCCGCTGTGATAAAGGTCACGCTAGGTGCCACTCGTAATACCGCTTATTTACAAGACAAAACTTATGCCACGTGGGCGGCTGCAGAAATAATGACTGAGGCACGTTTGGGTTTATTGGCGCTTTCACCTACGGGTAATCAAAATGCAGCGGCAGGGCAATGGAAGATTTTTGATCGTGTTTGGTATTGGAATGCCACATTGACAGCAACGCCTGATCCAAATGTATGGCAAATCACGGTGGTGGTGCGGAAAACTGCAGAGGGTGGGAGTATAGTGCAGTTGATTGGTTATTGGCCGGTAAGCCCTGCTCGGCGCGAAGCGGCAGCATTAACATGAGGAAGGTGATGCGTCAGGCGGGTTTTACTTTGGTTGAAATCTTAGTGGCCATGTTTATTTTCGTGCTGGTGGCAACCATTATTGCAATGGGTTTGCGTACAGTAGTCAATACTCAAAATGCAGTGAAACAACAGTTGTTGTCATTAGGTCAACTACAAGTGGCGCTGACATTATTAGAGCGTGATATGACACAAATTGTGCCACGTCCGGTGACTGACCGTGATGGCCAATGGCGTCCAGCATTGTTAGGTAATGATACTCGTCTCACATTCACTCGCGGTGGTTTAGTTAATCCATTGGCACAAGAACAACGTAGCACTTTACAACGTGTCAGTTATCGTTTGGAAAAAGGCGCTTTAGTTCGTACGGCTGAAGCAGCATTGGATCAATTATCAAATAGTCCGCAACAAACGCGTGTCATTTTGACGAATGTAGTAGCAATTAAATTTGCGTATTTAGATAAAAACAATGTCGCACGTGAATTTTGGCCTTTAGTGAGTGGTGATCAGACTTTGCCGCGTGCAATTCAAGTTGTGTTAACATTGCGAGGGCGTGGTGTGGTGAGCCGTTTATTTATTGTGCCTGGTGGAGTGAATTTAACACGTTAATAGGTATGCTAGGGAAATGGTCAGAAATAAAACGACTGGGGCTGCATTAATTACTGCTTTGCTAGTAGTCACACTGGTTGCTGGATTAGCGGTGACACTCATGACAGTGGTGCAATATGGGACTTTTCAGACCGGACAAATTGTTGCTGATGAGCAAATGCAGCTTTATGCCGACGGTGTTACCCAATGGGGAATAGGTGTATTGCAACANGAATTTGTTGAACGATAAAAAAACCAATTAGTCGATAAGTTACCCTTAACATTTAAGACCACACAACCAGGTGGTTATCAAATCACAGGCACATTGAATGATTTACAATCGCGTTTCAATTTGAATAGCTTAATAAATCCTGCTGCTTATGCTAAGTTCATTCATTTATTACAGGCAGTTGCGCCGGAAGTTTCAGCAAAACAAGCTGAGCAAATAGCGGTGGCATTAAATGAGTGGCTGCTTCCTATCAGCGGTACCTCTGCTAATGATGAATCTTATGCGCGACACCGCCCGCCTTATCGGGCAGCACATCGCTTTATGACTAGCATCAGTGAATTACGTTTAGTCGCTGGTGTGACTCCGATCATTTATCAACGTTTATTGCCTTATGTGGCTGCCTATCCAGATTCGGATACGGCGGCTATTAATGTGAATACAGCCAGCTTGCCAGTGTTATTGACGCTTAGTCCCAGCATGACGGTGGCAGAGGCAGAAGAAATCATTGCCAGGAGGAAACAACAGCCATTCACTGATACNCGCAACTTTTTAGCATTGCCTGCCATCGCTAAATATAATATCACGGGTGATGATGTGGTTGTGACCAGTACNTTTTTTATGGTGGTCGCAACGGTTGCGCAAGGGCAGCAAAGCTTGACAATGTATACATTATTGCAGCGTTTAGTGATGGCGCAAACGATTCAAGCCAAAATCATTTGGCAAACCCAAAATACCGAATAGTAGCAGGGCATTATGAAAAATAAATTATTTATTTATCTCGATACGCCTGAACAAGTTGCATGGTTACTATGTGATGCAACCGGAAATATTGTGCATACATTGACGCAGTCAACATTGGCGGATTTAACGACAATTGCAGCGACCGCAGAAGTCATTGTAGTTGTTCCAGCCACCGATGTGTTGTTAACTACGGTGGAGTTACCACAATTAAATAAAAAACAGTTAATTAATGCGATTCCTTATGCCTTAGAAGAACATTTATTACATGAACCAACTGAGTATTTTTGCTGTTCCCGAAAATATTCGGCAGGCAAAATTACCCGTCGCAGTGGTGCGTCAAACAGTTATGCAGCAATGGATAAATTGGCTGCAACAAGCGCAGATAATGCCTGAACGATTGTTTCCAGCAGTTTTTGCTTTAGAGGTATTGCCTCAAGAGTGGCATGCTTATATTGAAAATGAGATGGCAGTGGTAAGGACAGGCATTGTCAGTGGTTTTGCTGTTGATACCCTGAATTTAATGCCTTTGTTGTTGACGGAATTACAACAAGCAACGTTGCACATCCCACAAAAATCATTGTCGACCAACGTGATAAAGCCATCTTGGAGTTGCCGACTATGGCGGTTGCAGTTGAAATAAATAATCAGCCTTTAACATTATTAGAGCAGGCAGTACAAACTTGTTGGCAGACACAGCCCATTAATTTGTTGCAACAACAGTATCAAGTTGTGCCTCAATCTACTCGTGCAGAGAAAATTTGGCGAACCGCTGTTATTTTGGCCTTGGCTACATTACTGTTAACAATTACATTTACTCTAATTAAATATTTTTATCTTTCACAACAGAGTCAACAATTACAATCACAGATTTCTACTATTATCACAGAGCATTTTGCTGGCAATCAAATGCCAGATGACCCAACAGCAAAGCTTAAGGCTAAATTAGAGCGCATGCAAACTGCCGCCAGCGGTGGAGAGTTTTGCAGTTATTAGCAAAAGCAGGGCCAATTTTTCAGGCAAATAGGCTGCCTTTTTTGAGCTTGGATTTTGCTAATAATCAATTGCGGGTTCGTTTTCCTGCTAGTGTCGCAGCACAGGTGGCAAATGTTAAAAAGCATTTATCATCTGCCGGTTTGAAAGTACAACAAGCATCTATAAATCAGCAAATTGAATTGACTATTTCAAGGTGAAAATAATGATCAAACAATGGTTTCAGAACTTGGCGCCACGTGAACAACTGATGGTTGGCGTAGGAGGGGGCGTAGTTTTATTATTGTTGCTGTATGCTTATATTTGGGCACCTGTAAACGATAAGATTGCTCAATTGCAGCAGGATGTAGTAGACCAACAAGCAACCTTGCAAAATTTAAAAGTGCTGCAACAGCGTGCCAATGAATTATCACCGTTGACTAATCTGAGTAACACCGCTTTTTCCGAAGATATTTTGCAGCAAACATTACAACAAGCCAATTTACCGCAAGTCTCTTTTGCCAATCGCAATGAAGCAGGAGAATATGCTTTGACAGTAAAAGATGTGTCGTTTGATGCATTAATCCAATGGTTGATTACTTTATCACGTCAGTACAATGTACAAGTCAAGACTTTGTCACTGACTGCAGGGCCGAATATCGGTTTTGTGCGGGGAGAATGACATTAATTGCTAAATGAGTTCTTTCCGGCTTGCACTAGCTGGAGCAAGAATCTCTAAAATCATAGAACAGATGAGCATCGCTTCAAAATTGAACGTCCTAGCTACCCTATCAATTTAGGTGTGAGTAAATACATTTAAAGAACTGTTTTAATTATACGTGGTAATTCGGCAATCATATAAAATGGGGTGGTTAGGATATGATCATGATAACTGATTGTTCGGCAATTTGTCCACGTGAAAGCAGCGACGTTCTTTCCGTTTTTTAACGCCTCCAAAGCGGCTCTTTGCATTTTTAACCCCTAAAATTATCAAAAAATGATTTTTCTGGGGCATTTTAAGCAAGTTATTGAAATTTTTCAAGTTGGGCAGGGCAGATCAAGCAGAACGGGGTTCGCCCAAGGATAAAAAGTTTCATTAAATGAATGCGGCATAGTCCCGTTCTCAGGGAGGGTGGGCTGCTGCCCACCCTAGAGGAGGATTAATTGATGTTAACGATGGCTTTAACCGTGTTTTTATAATATTCCTGTACTTTGCTGATCCACCAATAATCATCAGTTGGATTATTGGTATCGCCACTGGTAGGGGCGGGTGTGCCTTGTGTGCTATCACCTACACCAGCACCAAACAGAATTGCAGCAACACCGGCATTGGCGGTTTCTTGCATGTGGTTTTGCCAGGTAATAGTGTTGCCTTGTTTCGTTACTTTGCTATCGTTATAAGCGTTAGCAAAGTAACTGTTATTACGGTCAGGAGTGGTGTAGCTAAAACTATCACCTAAGAAAATGTGCCAGCAGAATCTTCATATTTGGCATTGGTATTAGGCAAGACAGCAAAAGGTTGATTGCTGTAAGGACTAATAGACGTTGGACTATTAATATGGCCAACCGGAATTTGCCACAATACAATCGGTAAATTACTTTCTTGATGTAAGGTATTCACAAACAATAAGTAATTGTTCCACAAAGTAGCGTTCCAGAACCAAGTTGATTTTTCAGGTGAGTTTTTAGCATTGGCTTGTTGGCCACCATCTAAACCGTATTTATCAATCGATACAAAGTCAGCTTTGTAATTAATCTCTGCTGCCAAACCATATTGCATTAAACCCTTTGCGTTATTAATAATTTTTTGTCGGGCTTGGGCGATGCAAGTAGCGTCAGTTTGATTGCAACTGTCAGTGGCATGAATAATTCCTGTGCCGCCGTTATCTTGTGGATTGGCCCAGAGATTTAATTGCCAGCCTAGAATGGCTGTAGAGTCATATTTACGGATGATGTAATTAATGGCTTTGACTAAACCAGTGATATTGTTTTCAAATTGTGGATCATTCGCATCTAAAACACCTGAGCTATAGGCTGCATTAGTCAGCACGGGTTGTTCTTTTGGGCTTTTGTTGGGTTCGGCTTGTTGGAAATATCCAAGCATATCAGCTTCTAACACAAAACCCACGCGCTCACCATTGGCTGCAGTCTTAGCTTGAGTCACAGCCAGTTTCAGGTCTTTAAAATAGGCTTCCATAAAGTCTTTGTTTTGCATGTTTTCTTTAATGGCGTACAAACTATCACTGCCATTATTGATGTTGTAATAAACAAAGAAAGGAATCATGCCTAATTTCAGGCTATTGTTCACAAATGTCGGCACTCGGTTGCCCCATGTTGACCAACCATTGTATGGGCCATTATTTAAATAAATATAACGGATGTCGACACGTTTGTTGGTTTCGCCTGGGCCAAATTGCTGCCAGAAATTAATCGTAGCTGTATCATCTTGGCTGACTGAACCAACAGCTAAGTAGGTTGGTAAACCAGGACGGTTATTGTTTTTGTCTACGGTGACGATTCCGACATAACGTACGGCATGAGTATTAGGGTCTTCAATCTTTAATGCTGTGCGTCCTAATTGATCACTTGCTGTTAAAGTCATAACGCCTTGCGCAGAAACTTGCGAACTTTTAATCACGCCAGGATTACTAAACGTTAATCGATATTGTGGGCTTTTTACGCCGTCTTCGTTGAGATTAAAGCTGGCTGTTTGGCCTTGTTTAACGACAAGTTGTGCCACTTGTTGGGTTGTTGAATCCCCAGGAGAGATACTGATACTGCTGGTTGTGACAGGCGGGGCAGGCGGGGTTGGCGCTGTGCCGTAATCAGTCACGGTATAACTATTCGTTGCTGTGACGCTGCCTTTGGAGTTGGTAACCACCACTTTATAGCTATAAGTGCCTGGAGCACGATTAGTCAGTGTTGAGGTGTGAGTCTGAGCATTAGGGCTATTAGCCGTTAAATCACCACTGTCGACCAGTTTATCGTTTTCGAACAGTTGGAAGCTGCGCCCATTATTGCCCCACCAAATGTCCCATTTGACATCGACATTGGATTTGCCAGTTTCGCTGCTAGCAACACTCGTAAAACTTAATTGGGGGTGGCCGGTACGCCGGCGTCTTGAGGATTAGCATTGTCAGTCAATTGAATATTAGTAGGCTGGGCCACAATAGCTGTTTTGCCAGCATAGCTAACAACGTAACCAAAGTTTAATGGAGCATTGTAGGCATAACCTTTGAATTGGTAGGTGCAAGAGACGCTATCGCAGTTTTGAGATTGCTGTAAACCATCACCGCCCCAGTAACCACTGATGGCATATTCTTTGGGATAGGTAAACGATAAAACAAAATTTCCAATTTTCTCAGGAGATATGATTTGAGCTTGGAAACCGCTGCCCCAAGTTGAGCCCACCTGGTTAAATTGGGTTGAGTAGGTTGTTGCAAAACCGGAAAGACTCAGTCCAACAAGACTGATCCCAACTAACCAATGACGTCCTGAAAAATTCGGTAGTTTCGCCATGATCGTATCCCTAAAAATAGTTGAATAATTTTTTAGTCTACTCCGGCTAGCTTAAAATATCCTTAAATTTTTTATTTGCCTTTCCGTGATTTATTGATTAACCCAGTGCAAGGCAAAGGGAGCCTAGTAATCCTCAAAGGGAGTGTTTTTTAAGAGAGAAATCATTGAGGCATTGGCGGACCTGAGTTGTTATCGTTGCTGTTATTTATAATGGGCTTCGAGCTAAAATTGGCATACTCTGTCAGTAATGGCAGACATTTTATTTTAAAGTGGTTAACTGGTTTACTATCGTAGTTTCCTAAAACAGCCAATGGGTCTATTTGTTCAGATTGACTCAATTCACGTTTCCATTTTTGGTACAATATTTTTGGATCTAGGCACGGATTTTTTCGAAGATAGGTGCAAAGTGATTCTAAAATGCTAATAACATTATCGGGCATTTTGTATAAGGTTGACGTTTCGCCGAGCTGAATAATCGATGATAGTTGTTTTTAAACGCATAATTACGATTAATTATATTTTTAATCATATCAATTTCGGATTTGGTATTTGATTTCATGGCCTCATTAAATAGTTGTATATATCTTTTATGAAGTCCTAGATTAAGAGGTTTTGCGAAAAATAAAACAAGCCGAGGGTTCTGAGATTTTACGGCTATTTTTAATGCTTCAGCCGTCAAATTTAGGTCGACTCTATAGCTATAATTGGTAAACATGGATGCTAGAATTTCTGCCGTCCATTTTGGGTCGGTAGTCAATGTCTCTTTGAGAGGAAAATCAGGCTGATTTATAAGGTCCCATGCTCCTTTTATATCTCTGATTTTTATGTTTAGGTTAAATAAACTGTCAAAAACTTCTTTGCTGGCGCGGTGCTTGATTAAAATCCGGAGAATTTCGTCAAGTGTGCAAGATTTTATGTCTGATGGAGTGATGAAAATCTGTAAATAAGTACTGTTATATAGGCTCATTACCTTAAATATGGCGGCAACTTTTAGCTTGTTTGAAAATTCATTTTGTGACCCAAGCTGCTGCATTTTTGATTGATATTGTCTGAAACGATGCGGTCTTCTAATAATGATCTGAATTTTTTGTTTACATTGCGGGTTTTCATAATACAATGCATGAGCTCGAGCCAAGATGCGCACCCCATTATTCTTTCAATTAAAATTAATTTTAAAATCTCATCAGGCAATGAGTCGACGTGTGAAGTTTGCTCTTGATGAAAATCTGAAGATTTAAAAGGGGCTTTTTTGTTGATTAATCTGGTTTTTGGCTTTGTATGGCAGTATCACTGATAAGTGCATCTTGTAGATCTAATAATGCATTGATGGCTTTTCCAACATCTTCAGCGAGGAACGTTAATCCAATCGCCAAATGAATGTAATGTTCGAGTTTGAATGAAACGCTTTCAAGTAAAGTAGCAAAGATTCTAAATTTTTCAATGACGCAGGGAGAATAAGGGTGATTAAAAACAACAGCAACTATCTGATGGTAGGGAATTTGTAAATTTTGTCTTGTTTCTACAAGATATTTTATATTGGGCTGTCCTCCTCAGCATGCTTTTCTAAGCGATATAAGAGAATTAATAATTCGTTCAAACATTGGGCATTCATTGAAGCCGTTCTCAATTTTACTTTTGCGGACATTATATAAAAGTTAACTTAAACTAGTATTAAATTAGCGTCTTTAAATTGCTTGTCTGAATGTGATGGGAATTGGAATAGAAACAATTGTGTAGGATGCATTTTTTAATAAATGCCCCGTGAGGTTAATCACGGGGCTTTACTGAGGTCAACTGATTTTAGTAACCAGGCAAGTTTTTACTGCAATCCGTTAATCCAAAATTTTGACAGATAGCTTGTGACATCATATTGGAATTCGGGTTGCTGTCACTGGCTGGGTTGGTACGTTNTTGTAAGCTCCAGATCATCATACCAGCACCGTTATTTTGGATAACATATTGTGCCAACGAATTTACTTCAGACATGGTATAAGTGTGGCCGCCCCATGCTTCGGGTGGAACTTCTACGCCCATCAAGATTTTACCACTGAAATAATGTTGGTAAGCTTTTAATGCTTGTTTAGGATCATATGCATTGCTAGCGTCATAGGACATAACATTAAGCATATCGATTTGATCTCCCACTTGTTTTAATGGGTTAATCAATAAGCCAGTGCTTGCTCCCATCGGTTGTGCATTAGCCCATTCACCCTCACCGTAAGCACCAATACTCCACGCAGCGACTGTAATCATCTTAGGACGTGGCAATTGATTACGCATCGCTTGGATCACGCCGGCAAATTCACTATCTGATTGACAGCTGACTTTACCATTGTTGGTCGTGCAAGCCGGATTAGAGGGTTCGTAGTCAATGTCTACTCCATCCAAACCGAAATCATTGACAAAGCGAGCAATGGCGGAAGGATTGAAACTGCTCCAATTGAAGTAGGTAGCACCGCCAACGGCCACTAACACTTTGGTATTAGGATTGCGTTGCTTTAATGCGGTGATAGCATCTTTCAACGTTTGACCATCGTAACTGGTTTGGATACCAGTGCCTTGCAGTTGCAAATTGCCGCTATAAGTAGCATCAGGCTGCATGAAGGACAGGTAAACCACGTTAACATAAGCTGGCATGTTAGCTAAGTCTGTATCAGCGCCCTTGCTTTTCCAGGGGCTAGACCAGGTTTCAAAGTAGCCGCCATATAATTTGCTAGTATTGACAGCATAGGTCACGCTGAGATTAGCAGCCTGACTTTGGCTGACTGTCACAGTAGCTGGCGATATGGTGGCATAGTAGGTTTTGCCATTATTTTGCACGGAATCCGTTGTTACTGAATAACTTCCTTCCGGCAGTTGCACAGTTGTATTGCCACTGCTGCTGACCGACTTATTGGTAGTGCTGTTGTCAGATTGATTAATAAAATGCAAGGTAATATTGCCGGTGCTAGGATAGGCGACAACGCTCGTTTTAACGTCACCGTATTTTACGATTGGTATGGCATCAGTGACGTAAGTAATTGTGCTGGTCGCTTCACCATTAGCAGGCACAGTGACTTGAGATGGGTTCACTTGTGCTTTAAAAGTCGTGTTATCACTGGTTGTTAGATTGGTTGCTGTAATGTTGTAGTTTTTGTTAGCAGGCAAATTGCTAATAACTAATGGTTTGCCCCATTCAGCAGTGGGAACATTGACTGCTGCGCCAGTTTGAGCATTAGTCACGTTAACAGTCGGAGAGACTTTTACCAACTCAGCTGCAGGTGCGGCAGGCATCATAATTTTTAAACTACCAACGGCCTGCTTTTGATAGCTAACATTCACTTTTACCACTTGGTTAGCAGTCGCAAGACTCACTTGGTTTGGGCTAACGATGGCATCATAACCAACTCCATCTTTATCTAATACGCTATCAGCAGTGACAGTGTAATTGGCTAATGGTAGTTGTTTGAAGTTAATCGTTTGACCCCATGTGCCTGGTTGTTTT
Organism: Coxiellaceae bacterium; assembly: GCA_013414725.1. GTDB lineage: Bacteria > Pseudomonadota > Gammaproteobacteria. Next base: position 945,695 of record CP058706.1, read on the forward strand.
TGGCTGTTGACGGCAACATTTGGAACAGTAGTGACGCCAGTAGGTTGGCTTGGCATTGTTACTTGATTTCACCATAAGCAGCAGGTTTACCAGCAACCGCACTGAATACTGGTGCAGGTGTCGCATCAATGGTATTACCACTGTATTGGATGGTAATAGATTCGCCCGGTGCTAATTGCGATGGATTGCAGTCCCACGATTTGATGCCGCCTTCTAATACGTATTGATTACCTGTATGTGTGATTTTCCAAGGTATCCAAGGTGAACCCCAAACACTATTAATACTACCGGAATAATTGAAAGCTAATTTCATTTTTGTGTATTAATAGCGGCTGTGGTGTTATTACTGATGGTGATAATACCGGGCGCAGTCTTAATGTCCACTTGGACAGGTGCTGGATCGGGCAGAATAGTGGAATACAGTTTAAAACTAGAAGGTTGGCTGCTATTGCCCCAAGGTGGAGTAAATTGAACTGTAATAGGATGATTTTTATCCAATACTTGGTCGGTCGCACAGCCACTTAATTGATAGCTATTGCTTTGTCCTTGAGCAGTTTGTTTCCATCCCATCCACGGGCTTCCCAAAAGCTATCAACGTTAGCGCCGTAATTAAAAGACAATACTAAACCATTGCTTAGATCGACAGAGCCACTTGAATTGGTAATGGTGATAGTGCCGTTTTGATAGGAAAATTGTGCGGGTACTTCTTGTAAGTTGCTAGTGTCAGCATAGCTGCTTACGCAGAAAATACTGGCCAATAAACTGGAAAAGAATGCTGTCAATAAACCACGATTAGCAGGTTTCAATCGCATTGTCATAATCTCCTGGCGAAGTCAAAAAGCCTATAGTTAGGAATCTATGGGCGGTATGAGGGGATTGTATGTAACCTAGCTTAAGGTATCCTTAAAAAACTTGATCGGATTAATTTTTTATTGAGGACAAAGATTCATAAAATGAATCAAAAACGCCTAAGATTTATTAATTTAATTTTACATTAAGAATGTGATTTGTTTTTGTCTCACGAAACGACAATAAATTGATATTGCTATTATTGCTTGTATAATTTGTCAACTATTCATGTGATTTATCCATTTTAAAGTAGCGATATGTTTAGAAATATACATTTAAATAGCCATTCACATATTACGTCAACGCTTTTGCAGATACCTTATAAAAGAGCAATTGTAGAATTCCCTGTGGAATTTGTGTTTAGGCACCTGTATTTTGAGAGTTACGTTGATGGAAGTATGAGATTGGGATTTCAGAATCTGAGCAATAATCCAGCTGATCAAAAAGACCGATCGCACAGAGGTGGTTCAGGGTATGTTTTAACGGCGATTTCACTCGACGATGATGAGACAAGGGCTTATTTAGAGAAATTAATGCCTCTCTTGGAGGTGGCAATGGATGCAAACGAAGCATCGATGGATGACGCTTCTATCAGGCTGGAACATAAATTTTGATAATGGAAGAAGACGTGAATCAAAGAAAACTATTATCACATCCATTGATTAATTATGCTGAAGATCTNAAAAATATCTGCCAGCCATTAAAAACGTTGGGTATTACTTATTTTTCTCAAGCCCATATTGATGAGCAAGGCAGATTTTCTGCGCTGGGGTTGGAACCTGCTTATATTAAGTTATATTTAGAGAAGCATTATTATCATTATGATATCCATATGGCCCAATCTAATATGAATGAGCAGTATGTGATTTGGGACAGTTTAGAGCTTAAAAACGAGACACAAGCGTTAGAGGATATTTTTAGGAGCTTCAATTACGGCCATACTTTTACTATTATGCAACAAAATGGCAAAACTAAAGATTATTTTCATTTCGCCACGCAACTTGGTAATGTCAGTATTAACGATTGTTATCTAAGTCATTTAGAGTTGTTGAAAACATTTATTCTGTATTATAAAGAAAAGATTGCTGAGCATAAGGAGTTAAAAAAGGCTTGGAAATTAAGNTTCGAACTTCCTAAGCAACAGAGTGGTTTTCAAGTGGCTAATACGTTTCCATTTGATCAACACCACTTTAAGGCCAACTTGGAGATAGAGCGGTTTTATATCGACACAGAAAGATACATTACTAAAAGAGAATTGGAGTGCTTGTATTGGTTGTCGATGGGGAAGACATTGGAAGAAATTGCAGTAATTTTAACTATTACCCTTCGCACCGTTAAGGCCCATATTAGAAATATTAAAGAGAAATTTGATTGCAATAATCAATTTCAATTGGGCATGTTGTTTAATAAATTGCCTTCTATTATCATTCCAAAAAATAGAAGTAGACTTGGAGAACCCCTTCATCCAGCGCAGCGAAGGATCTTCCTTGTGTGGTGCATCAATAAGATATTTCACTGTGCTCAGGATAACATGCTGCGCGGGGATCCTTCTTAAGTTTTTCAGTACAAATCTTGGCCTTTAATATCTGGCCATTTTAGTTGAATTATTAACAGGCTCCAGAACGCTTTCCATATCTTGATAGATTTTATCAAGTGGAAAATCTTTATTTGCCATGGCTTCGGATGTTGTTTTCACAAATGCAAAAATGCAGTAGGATTGTTGCAAAATACCCCATGATTGAACCCGATGAACCATTGCCTAAGAAAAACTTTTCATAAAAATCCTTAGATGCTTTGTTTTGAAGGTTTGAAATTTTGTTAGCATAACCGACATAACTATCTACATAGCAAGTTTTTAAAGCTTTAATAAAAGATATTGGCTTTCCCAGTGCTTTTGCAAGTCCTTCATCGTCAAAATAAAAGAAATCGTTTTCTGCTTTAAAAATCTCACCTTCATAAACAGCTTCATTAATAACAGATATCAATTCCTCTAAGGATTTGAATCTTGGATATGAAACAAACTTTTTCAGTTGCATTAATCCATAAAAACTAACAAGATCCATCGTAGTAACTACAGGTCGATTGGATTTTAACCTTTTTCGCGACAAGTTAAGGCAAAGCCTCGTTGATACTGCACAATGTGCATAAGATGCTTATATCCTAATGTACAGACACTTAGGCGTAAATGATGGATGACAGCTGGTTTGCCATCAATCAAGATAGGAGAGCCATCTGGGTTAGTGCTCACAACTTCAGAAATATTAAAGCCTACAATTCGATGATTATGATTTTTAGAACGGATAATATCTAAATACAAAGTGCCTGTTTTTACCGTCAAAGCATAGGCAAGTAATTTGTGAAGGTGGTTTTCTTCGACCCAGGGGAAAGCCTGTTTGAATAAACCAAGCAGTATTTTTACTTCATCTTTTGAAGCTATTTTAAGCGGAAGCTTTAATGAGGAATATCTCACTTCTAATTCAATCTGATTATTATCAGTAGTCTCGAACATGATTCTTGCATTTGCTTTGACAACAATATTGTTGATACTGTATTCCACGGGTTTAATTCTAATCAAATAATTTGCTTGCTCGATAATTTGAGCATAAGCAGTATGCATGAAATCACGGTGCATGTCGGTGATATCTACTTCGAAACCCGGGATACACATTAACATAGCAAGCATTTCTAATCGGAGTTTCCACTTTTTGTGATTATAGCGCACAGAATTTTTGTTGGCACTTCGCGCTAAACAAGCCTCATAACTATTCTGTGCTAACCACGTGACCAGCATTTTTTGATAACTTCCTTCTAGGGTTTTTTGATTAGGGTCGACGCCATAGTCAATTAAAATCTTCATGCTATCAAGCACATCTTCGCTCGATTTTGCATAGTCGGGCCCGTGTGTTATCAAGGCCTCTAATAATGAATTATCATCGTAAACGAAATTGGGCGATAAGCCTTGGCGTAAAAATTTTAATAGGCTATTAGGAGTAGCGTTGAAAGCGGCCAGATACATTTGTTCTGATGTTGGTCTTATATTTTTACATGAATCCTTCTCTTTGCCACCACTGAGGTAATATTCTGTTCTGTAAAATGGAAAAAGCTTTTGGTCGGGTGGCTCAGTATTATTTAAAGAGGTTTCGTTGAGAGAAAAATATTCTTCCAATTCTTTCAGAAAGTCTCTTTTAACGGTGTTAGGCACCTTTAAATCACGTATTAGTCGTTCAAATATTTGTTGAAAACTCTGTTCTATTTTTTCCTTGGAATGGATTTCTCTGACGTTAAAATAATAGCTAATATAGCCATAATAATCAGAATAATTTGTGTCGTGCTTGTGCCACTGAATGGATTGAAGAGCATCGCGAATAAAACCATAGTGTAGAACTGTCTTTGCGTAGATGGTTAAGTCAAGAGATCCGTGCTCTTTAATACTCAAGATGACGGAGCCTAATTTGGAATCACTGTTGTTAGGTTGCCACACGGTTTTTTTGCAAGCGATTGCTTGTTTTTTGTAGCAGTAATCAGCAATTTCTGTAGTAAAAGGAGGAGAGTTATCGGGAAATCCTCTTAAAAAGTCGTCATGAAATTCATATAAATAACGAATAAAACGCAGGCCAATTTTCATGGCAATATTTATTTTTGTAATCTGAAAAATAGTAGAAATAATATTCTCAATTTCGAAAATAAATCTGAAGTCAAAATCAAAGTAAATAGTATGGTTCTGTAATTTAAAGCCATCAATATCTCGTAGCAGTCCAATTAAAAGCGAGGTATTATTAAATAAATTTTCATTGCTGTCAGTATTGTTTAATTGTGTGCATTTATTTCATATACCAAATTGATATTGGGCTGATTTCTTGAAGGAGCTTGTAAAGAAAAATCTTTGTGAGGTTGAATGCTACCATTGGGGTTTTTTTGCCAAAAATGAAAAGTGATGCCTTGAAGAATGCCATAAGCTTGAAGAATTTCGGGCGGATAGTAGTCATGCTTTTGTCTAAAGTAGTTCAGATAGGCTTCAATAACATGAGGCTGCTTTGCATGATTACAGAGTCTTTGAAAAAGACCTTGTTTTCCTCCGGCCTCATTTCTACGCTTAATATTAGCCATCACAACAGGATTATCTTGATCCACTACTTTGCCGCGAGGATCGCACATTTTGTAATCAATAATATCTTCTATAAGGCCCGCAAAAATTCATAATTAATTCTTTCAAGGTATTTCTGGAAATGGTTTGTTACATAGAGAGAATCAACAATAACGGGATATAGAATTTCAAATACCAATGGAAGTTTATTCTTAATAGTCCAATAAACATTTTCACGGTCTATATCAAAAGGTTGGCCTCCCCACGCAGAGCTTGTCAGTCCTAGCCTTAGCCGTCCCTCTTTATAGCTTTCTAAATAAATTTGGTAAACGGGGAATTCAGTAGGTAAAGTAAAGACCGTTCTTTTATAGGGAATAGGAGTGCTATCAAGAGTGGAATTATTGTTGTCGTTGCAATTTTCTATCATATTAACAGACAGTTAGGTAGGCCATAGAGTGTTTGTGTAAAAATTATACAATAATATTATGAAAAGAGCTACGGTGAATATTCTTCGTTTTTTACCTCAAGACGAGATAGCGCCAATTTTTTAGGGCACAAGCAATATACATGACAGCCATCGCTTGCAAATTGCTTGAACTTATAATTTGTATTGCAGCACGCTTTATGTCTGTTCACAAGGGTGCATCATTGAAGCGGCTTCCCTTTTTCTACGGTGGCCACCTTTATCACTCATAATAATTTTGTGCCTCACCAAAAAATGCCATTAATAACTCCGTAAAACCCTGATTGCTAGATAAGGGTTACCTATTGCGAAGGGGGAGTTGTCAGAGGAGAGAATCGTGATTCTTCCCTCTGACCGCCAGGGTGAATTTAATTCGCGCGAAGCATTAAAAACAGGTAAAAATAGTCTGGATGTATCCCCTGGGATCTTTATCAAAGGTAAATTGTGGCTTTTACACATCGCAGAATCAATGTAATCTATGCAATTGTGGGTTAGCTCAATTTTGAGCAATATTTAATAGGACGGCGAATCTGGAGAATGAAATGGCAAAAGTGACTGGAATTGGGGGTGTATTCATACGCACTGAACAAAATAAGGAATTGATCGGCTGGTTGAAAGAGAATTTAAACATCCCAATGCAGGATTGGGGCGGAACACAGTTTTTCTGGCGTGAGCTCGACGAAGTAAACCAACGTGGTTACACGGTGCTAAATATCGCTGCAATGGACAGTGAATATTTTGCGCCATCTACACTGCCTATAATGATTAACTTGCGGGTCGACAATTTGGACGAAATGTTGGATACATTGGGCAAACGTGGCATTGTTCCGGTGTCTAGATTTGAAGATGACCCGCATGGGCGATTCGCACATGTTATGGCACCTGGCGGATTGAAAATCGAATTGTGGCAACCGTCAGAAGACGGCCATGATGATTCGTCTAATAACGACATCTAGCATTGCTAATAATTGGTTTGCTGCTCGGGTATAATGCAATTGTTTTAAATTTTGCTGCGTCAGAGACAAATAATAATCTTATCGATAAGAGCATGAGTTGTACACTCATGCTTGCCTCGCTGAATTAACTGATCGAATATTCTGACGCGATATTTTACTATGGGCACAGTGGCGAAGTAGGTCAATGCTTAACCAGGACTATCTTGCCAACTATCATCGTCTTTTAAACCTGGTAGAAAAATTGCTAATTCGTCAGCGGTTCTTTTGGGCTTTCATTCAAAGCGACAAATCTACGCATGATCAATGGCAATAAACCATTGCTTTCTCATCAAGCTCATTATCATCCCTTTGTTACCCAAACCTTTTCAAGCGTTAATTTTTGTGGATCAAAATGATAAACGATAATACCGTTTCCATCATCTTGACCGGTGACTAAAATGTTTGCGGCAGGAGCGGTGTCAATGGATTGATCGCGCGAATAATTGCTGACACTTGGGAAAGGATCTTTACCTAATCGGAAATATTTAAGTGGAGCAGGATCAGTTACTGAATGTAAAACAGCGTAAGGCACATAAGTAGTGAATCGCAAATAATGACCATTTAGATCAANTGAATTTGAATGATAAGATAGCGCGATAAGATGTTGAACCATTTTTTCAACAAAATCATCAGGTATCTTTATTAAATGGCTACGATCCCATGTGCTTGGCATATCGTTAGAGTTATTCGGATGTCCCCAGTAAAGATCATCGAGCTCGAAAACCCGCTTTCCAGTTTGTGTATTCCATAAAAAGGCACCTGATCCTTCGTCTCCACCTACAACATATTTATCATCTGGGCTTAGGGTAGCAATAAGTTTCGCATAATGTCCCGGGAATTTTGGAANAGGTATACCAGTATCCACATTCCATAATGTAGTTCCATCAAAAAGAGATTCGTTACCTACATCGTATCCGTGCTCTTCAGCTTGTTGATTTGTTAGAATATTAACTGGAATTTTATCAAAATCACCACCTAAACCCGATGTGAGAAGATAACGATTGTCGTTAGATAAAGTTAAATNTAAAAGTTTACCTGCACCAATAAAACCGCCTCTTTCATAATCATTCATAATCATCTTTTGGCTTTTACCATATCCAGAGTACAGATTCCAATTTTGTGCAGATGCAAAATAATGCTTGAGATCAGAAGTCATAACTTGACCGTAGGTGGGGAAGTTATGAAATTTCAAGATTTCCTTGCCATTGATACTTTGTACATGCACATAATTGTCTAAATCTTGCCAGATAAAATAAGGGGTTTTTTTGATGAAATAGGCGCTATAAATATTAGCATGGCGAGAAATNNAATTTTTTTGCCTATTAGAGATATCCCATAAAATAAGAAAATTATTAAAATTGGAGCTTACCGCGTATTTACCATCTGAAGAGAGACTTAAGACCGTGACTGGACCGGCTTTGGGTCTGCAAAGATACAGTATGCCGATAATCAAAAAAAACAGTATCAATATTGCTAAAAGCATTTTTGCTTTTTCATTTTAAAATTCCATTTTTGATAAGATTAATATTTGTATTTTCCGAAATGCTTAATGCCTTTATCTTTGCTAATAATGAATTGCTTATAAACATTGTCCATCATTTCTTTAGTCGGTACACGCATCGATGAATGACTTGCCAACCACTCATGTTGATTAACGGGATTAAGTTTACCACTATCACGTAATTCTCTAGTATGAGCATCTTCAAAATCCGGCCCACTATATCCCAAAGCGGTAGGCGGTTCTACATTTTGGCTCATCAAGATAGTGATAACGATGGTAATCGTGTCTAAATAGACTGGATTTGCTAATACCACTTTGTCTTTTATGTAGGTAAAGGCTTGGTCGATTAAGACACTGGCGATGGTTTTCCTGCATTGACCAATTCCCAGGCGGCGTTGACCATTTGATGGATATAGCTGGTTTGATCGGGATCATTATTTTTCGTAAATAGATTTTGAAAAGAAAGATGCATGATATGAAAACTGTCGTAATAGCGTTCTTTATAGATGGTGGTTTGTGCGGCCAAACTGGGCATATGGGGGCGGCCGTGAACATCGCGCGGGAATTGACGGATAAAGTTGAGATAAAATGCGGCGCGTTCTTCGGAGGAGGAATATTTTAAGAACCAACTGAAAGGTTTGCCGACCATATTGGACATATTGTAGGGGCTGATAATTTTATTAGGCAAATGGGGATTGTCTACGAAATGCATGGCTAAACCGATGCCGGCATAAACGCGGGAATCAGAAGGGTCATGCCATTTTTTAAAAATCGTCTTTAAATTGCTGATAAGAGCCATCAAGGACTGGGCCTAGTACATCATCGGTGTTGGAATATAACACGGTGAATTGCTTGGAGCCTTGATGTGCCAAGGGCAAATAATAATGTAGTCGATCATATTCGCGAACAGGCGGTGTTGTTGAAAAAATAGTGTTGGGGACGGCGGATTGCCATAAGAAGGTGTGTTCCACACACAAGCCTGCCTCTGCTAATAATTGCAAAATATTGAGTACAACCAAACTGCCTAAACTGTGTGCGATGATGTTGACTTGAATGCCGGCTTCGAGTTGTTGCTGAATTAACTTGGCAAAGATTCTGGCGGGATATTTTGCCATGGTTACCGCGGCAATGTAATCCAATGCTGAAACGGGATCGCCTTGCCAACTGCCGGTGATTACGGGCGTAAATCGTTCCCAATGGTTTTTGCCATCGAACTGATCCGTGGCCATGTTTAAGTTATAACTCATGTTGAGCAGTGAATCCGGAGCTTAAAGTTTCATTATTGTGCTTTAATTTAGGCCTTGCCTACTTTCCTATTGAGCTCATTATCATCCTTTTGCTACCCAAACCTTTTCAAGCGTTAATTTTTGTGGATCAAAATGATAAACGATAATACCGTTTCCATCATCTTGACCGGTGACTAAAATGTTTGCGGCAGGGGCGGTGTCAATGGATTGGTTACGTGAATAATCACTGACACTTGGGAAAGGATCTTTACCTAATCGGAAATATTTAAGTGGAGCAGGATCAGTTACTGAATGTAAAACAGCGTAAGGCACATAAGTAGTGAATCGCAAATAATGACCATTTAGATCAATAAACTTTAAGGCCATAATTGCGTTAATGGTAGGTGAAGAACCATTTTTTTCAACAAAATCATCAGGCCATTTTATTAAATGGCTACGATCCCATGTGCTTGGCATATCATTAGGGTTATTCGGACGTCCCCAGTAAAGATCATCGAGCTCGAAAACCCGCTTTCCAGTTTGTGTATTCCNATAAAAAGCTCCTGATCCTTCGTCTCCACCTACAACATATTTATCATCCGGACTTAAAATTCCTATGGCTTTGGCCAGAGGGCCAGGGTATCTTTGTAATGATATACCAGTCGATACCTGCCAAAGCGTAATTCCCTCAAGAAATGGTATATTTCTAATCATCTGAATCCCATTTTGTTGCTGTTTTTCAACAGTGTAATGCAGTTTTGACGAAGGTAGATTATCGTAATCTCTCCATCCAATTCCTGAACTCAATAAAAGTTGATTATCGCTAGACAAAGAAAGATTTAATAATTTTCCTGCGCCAATGAATCCACCCGAGTGACTGTCATCCATTATTTTTTGCTGTGTTTCTTCGTAGCCTGAATAGAGATTCCAATCTTTATCAACCGAAAAATAATGCTGTAAGTCGGAGGTGAGGACATGACCATAAGTGGCGAAATTGGAGAATTTNNTTAATTTCTTTTCGGATACATTTTGTACATGAACAATGTCTTTCAAATCTTGCCACATAAAGTTATGGGTGTTTTTAATAAAATAAGCACTATAAATGTTGGCATGTCGCGATATGATTTTNNTTTGTTTTTTAGTAATGTCCCATAAAATTACAATGTTGCCTAGATGGCTTGTGACAGCATAATTACCATCAGAGGAAAGACTCAGCACCATTATCGCTCCTGGTTTGGGAACAAAGGAGAATAAAATGAGAGCCATAAGAATGATGGGAATAATCACCCAATATAAAAGCTTTTTAACTTTGATCATTTGAGTTTTTCCTTAAACTAAAGATATTTTCCAAAATGTTTTATCCCATATGGTGTATTGGGAGCAATGATCCATTTTTATAAACATTATCCATCATTTCTTTAGTTGGCACCCGCATCGATGAATGACTTGCTAGCCAAGGATATTGATTAACAGGGATAAGTTTCCCGCTCTGCCATAAATGTCTAGTATGATCGTCCTTAAAATCCGGCCCACTATATCCCAAAGCGGTAGGCGGTTCTACATTTTGGCTCATCAAGATAGTGATGACGATGGTAATCGTGTCTAAATAGACTGGATTTGCTAATACCACTTTGTCTTTTATGTAGGTAAAGGCTTGGTCGATTAAGACACTGGCGATGGTTTTCCTGCATTGACCAATTCCCAGGCGGCGTTGACCATTTGATGGATATAGCTGGTTTGATCGGGATCATTATTTTTCGTAAATAGATTTTGAAAAGAAAGATGCATGATATGAAAACTGTCGTAATAGCGTTCTTTATAGATGGTGGTTTGTGCGGCCAAACTGGGCATATGGGGCGGCCGTGAACATCGCGCGGGAATTGACGGATAAAGTTGAGATAAAATGCGGCGCGTTCTTCGGAGGAGGAATATTTTAAGAACCAACTGAAAGGTTTGCCGACCATATTGGACATATTGTAGGGGCTGATAATTTTATTAGGCAAATGGGGATTGTCTACGAAATGCATGGCTAAACCGATGCCGGCATAAACGCGGGAATCAGAAGGGTCATGCCATTTTTTAAAAAATCGTCTTTAAATTGCTGATAAGAGCCATCAAGGACTGGGCCTAGTACATCATCGGTGTTGGAATATAACACGGTGAATTGCTTGGAGCCTTGATGTGCCAAGGGCAAATAATAATGTAGTCGATCATATTCGCGAACAGGCGGTGTTGTTGAAAAAATAGTGTTGGGGACGGCGGATTGCCATAAGAAGGTGTGTTCCACACACAAGCCTGCCTCTGCTAATAATTGCAAAATATTGAGTACAACCAAACTGCCTAAACTGTGTGCGATGATGTTGACTTGAATGCCGGCTTCGAGTTGTTGCTGAATTAACTTGGCAAAGATTCTGGCGGGATATTTTGCCATGGTTACCGCGGCAATGTAATCCAATGCTGAAACGGGATCGCCTTGCCAACTGCCGGTGATTACGGGCGTAAATCGTTCCCAATGGTTTTTGCCATCGAACTGATCCGTGGCCATGTTTAAGTTATAACTCATGTTGAGCAACCAGCCATGTGTTCCTGCGCCATTGATTTGTGCGTTGTTAATATTAAATTTTTTTCTTGTGTTGAATCTAACCGCGCGGCAGTGAAGGGATCAGCGAAAGCGAATGCATCGGAGTCGATATCCATTTTTTCTGGCACCTCATGCAATAAGTCACGCAATACCACCTGACGAGTGGATTTAAATCCACGATAAGCCGGAGTGTCCTGCAGTGCGGGCGGTGATACAAAATCGAACGCATGCCCAAATTCCCCATAAGGCACGTTATAGCCATGAATCAACCAGGTGACATTATTGCCTTGCTGTTGCCACAAAGCGATTTCTTGATCGGTGAATTGAGTGCGGCGGTACGGGTCCTTGGGTTGGTCTTGCCGGTTGAAATAAGGCAACACCGAGGCCACTTCGTTCTGATCACTGGAGGAAAAAGGGACATGGATTTGTTGGCAATAGTGCTCAAATACCTCGGGTTGATCATAACGCGCATTGACCAAAACGACGGGTGGAATCACGGCCAATTTTAAGGTGAGTGTTTTTCGTTGCAGGTGATTGAGATCGGGGTCTTGTGAAGTTTCAACGGAATAATCTGCGGGATTAATTAATAAAATCGTCCGAGCAGGACAAGGCTTGCCTTGGCAAAGGACGATAGGCAAGGCCTGCTGAGTGGCAGGATCGGTGAATTCAATGGAAAACGGGTGTTGCAAATCAAGGTACATTAACCGCAGTTCAGGGCCGGTTAATTGTCCTTGAAAAGTTTGTGCTGGCGCTGGGGTGGATGGTGAGTGGTCTGACGGAGGCCATACTTTAATCGTGAACTGAGTGTCTTTCAAAAATCAGTGGGGACGGTGTCCGAATCATCGCGCCTTAACTGCAACACCAATAAATCGCGAGTGGGCTGTAGTGGCGTGATGTGAGGTGTCAAGGTTGGTAAAGGCTGGATTGCCGAGGGCGTTGGCGCTGACTTCAATGCCATTGTGCCGCCACTGAATTGATGGACATCCCCGTAGAGATCGTGCGTTTCTGGCGGGTAGCCCTGAAAGCTATCGCCGAACAAAATCCAGTCGCCTTCAGGGGTGGCCATCAACCCCGCTTTTGTATTGCCCAAAGTAATTGTCCCGCCTTGCGAGGCGAGTTGGATGGCCTGGTTTGCCGAGAGTTGCACTTGGCCTTGAGAGGCTTGAAAGACCGATTGGCCATTCGACTGAAACGAGAGTTGTTGTGCGGCGGTGAGGTCAGTGGCTTGTCCGGCCATGAATTGGGAATGGGCTTGGCTGCTCAAGGTGAGGTTTTGTGTGGCGGCTTGTTGCCACTGTCCTTGAGTGGCCTGTGCCGTGAAATTTTGCTGCACCTGGGCTTGATGGTTTTGGCCGACTTGGACTATCTGACTTTGGCCGGCTTGTTCGGACGTGTGCTGTTGGCTTTGTGCGAAGAGGTTTTGTTCGGCTTGGCGTTGTAACCAACCTTGTCCGGCATGGAGAGAAAGGCCGGGCTTGTCGGCATGGTGAGTGAGTTGCAAGTGAGATTCGGTGGTTGGCATGGCCAAGGTTGCGGTAGCGCTGTCATCGGAATCGTCAAAGGCCAAGCGGTGTTGCGAATGACTGGTCCATTGAGATTGGCTGGGATTGGCGGCGGTGACGGGTGAGGATTGTTCTGGGTTGGGCAAAGAGGCCCACACGACCGATTGGCTGGGATCGCCGTGAATAAAGCCGATCAAGACCTCGGCTTGGTCGCGCAAAGGGGCGTGCAACCCGGTAGCGGAATCGTCTGCCGTAGGCGGCCCGCCGAATGGCATGAGTTTAGGCCAGGCGGGGGCGTTTTCTGGGAGCGGCGGTGCTGACACGGGTTGTGCCCAGTAATGGCCCTCGTCATTGAGTTGGGCGTCAGTGCGTTGGCTTGAGATGTGGGCATGTAAGCTCGGCGGTTGTTCAGGCAAAGGCGTCAAGGGGTGTGCCAAGGGTTGAGAGAGGGTTGGGCAGTGAGCAAGGCTTGATAGCGCGTGGTGGTTGTGCGGTCTTGACTGATTTGCGAGGCCTCATAACGTGCTGCGGTGATGACCGCGGCGGGCCGATTGTCTTGCCAAGCGATGCGCTGGCCGATGGCCAACCCTGGGGCCTGACGTTCTAACAGCCATTGTTCATGGGTGGCAGCGAGGGCCTGATTGTGTTGGCTTGCCATCCGCTGCGCCTGATCAGAGGATTGAGCGCCGAGGCCATAGACTTGCCAGTGGCCATGGGCGGTTGCTGCCGTTTGCCCCTGGATGGTTTGCTGTGGGCTGGCAATCGCATGGTCTTGGACGGTCACCTGGGGAGGAGAGCTAGTATAACGTTGCTGCCGCATGATCACCGTGGACTCGTGGTCAGGCATTACCAGGCCGGAAGAGGGACTGCCCGCAGCGGAGAAGTGTTGGTGGGAAAGTCAGCGGGATCATCGCGGAGATATAAGATTTCCTGGCCGTTAGCCTCGGTTTTAGTCCAGAAAAATAAACCGGCTTGGCGCCACAGCCGTTGCACAAAAGCGCCGTCGGATTCACCGATGGCTTGGACAATCCAGTCGATAGGGGCCAGGGATTGGCGGCATTGAATGTTCCATTGATTGGGAAAATAGGCGAGTTTAGCAAAGACCTCACGCAGGATTTGAATAACGGTTTTATGGCGGAAATGGAAGCGGGAATAGTCGTTAAACAACAACCACCAGCGAGGGACAGCAGTGATAATCCACAAGGGCCCGTTGTTAGGATCGAGGCCTTGGTTGGTGACCCAGGAAGTCTTTTGGAGGATGGCGGCGAAGTATTCGGCATCGGAGGACTCGGTGGAGCGGAGATGGATCATGATGGGCGTCATGGGCATGAACAAGACCGTGTCAGGGGCTTGGATGGTCAAGGTGAAACGAAACGGCTGTGACAAGGCCACATCACCTTGCAAGCTCAAAGGTTGGTAAGTTTCTCCGCCGATAGTAGCAGACAGCAATACGCGTGATCCTGTCGTCGAGATTGCCATAAAAATTCCTTCTTAACTGCAAATAGTAAAATCCTAATCAGCATAAGTAAGGGTAGCAATACCGTAGTTGCTAAAATAAATGGACACTAGTGGAATTGCTTACTGGCCTTCCTCGTCATCCCGTGGGATGACGGGATTTATTTTTACACGTTCAGCGAAATACTTAACCTTTACAGCAATAACAAGATTCTAGTTTTTGCACCATTTCTGTCACATTCGCTGATTGGTCTTACATAAAAATTCGTGGGGATACACCAGCACGCTGCAGGGTGATGGGACGCAGGTATGAATCGTACTAAAGTACAATAGACAGGCTTTTTTGAATTCTATAATGCTCCAACAACAGTGTTGTACAAGCAGTAAGCGTCTGACCTTCTGAAAATCCTCAGCAGGTTCGTTAGTAATAAGGATGTTGTAAAGAAGCAATTATTACTAGAGGAACATGTATGCCGTTCAATTTTAATAAAAAATCTCGAAAAATTATCGTTGATGGTCAAGTATATCAGAATTATGAAGGAATTTTTGCGAAAGTAGAAAATCATGTTGGCCTAATAAAGGAATACTTGAGTAATTTAAAGCATAGCAAAATATATGAAAAACGAATAATTTATGGGTTTATAAATCATCAATTAGAAAATGGCAGTCTTATTATTATTGCTGAAAATTGTGAGCAAATCATAGTTGAAACGGAATCTAAGATTCAACCAATTTATACCCAAGATGGCAAGATAGGCAGTTTGTTTAGAGATAAAACATTAGTAAGGGATTGTGATGTTAATGTGGCATGCGAATTGCCTACACTGAAATCAGTAACTTTTGGGATAGATAAGGGGTATACGTATACAACATCCTATATAAATCCATTGAAATTTGGGCCATTGCTTGGTTCAGAAGATATATTTAATCGAGAAATTATTAACGCATTTTCACAATCTCTCATATAAAAATAGATCATGATTCATTGCTGACGGCATACAAACAGGATTACATTAAGTTTGATGTAGATTTAGCTCAATTGTCTCAATTTCAAAACAAAGAACTGGAAATAGCAAATCAATTCAGAGAATTACCCCAGGCATTTGATAAACATCCTTATGCAAGAGCTTGGGCTTATTTTTATTTTTAGAAGAAAATGAAAAAGTTACAAGGCAATTATTTCCAAATTTGGATAATTTTTTTAAATTAACCATCAGCCAAAATTTAAATGTCCAAGACTTTATGAAAGAAATAAGAGATGATGCGGCTGAAAAACAAAAATAGTTTCGTTTCAGGAAGCAGCTAAAAACAATAATAATGATAATAATCGGGAAATCAACCCGCATCAATAACGCCATTGTTTCCAAGCTTAAGTGATGTAAAATTAAATATCGATGATATACATGCCAAAGATAATGAAGCAAAAGTTGTTCCGTTTCAAGAGACAGCACAAAATAATAATAACCGGAAAATTTCAATAAATGAAGGGTTGGATTGGGTAAAAAGTATGGCCCAAACAATGAATATTCATTAATTCACGCCATTTATACATTTGAAAATAAGTCTTATATAAAGGCAGTTTATGTTGACGGCCATTGGGAAATCATTCCGGCGCATATGGTGGGTTGGGTTCTGGACAGGGTTGGGGTTACTAAACAGGCAAGGTTGGAAATTTTGAGCCACATTTCTAAGTTTAAACGAAGTTATTCAGAAAATCCGAAAGCGTTGCAAGATCAAATTCAAACTGTATTGAAGACACTTGAAAATCAAGCGATTTCTGATAAAGAGTTGTCTTTCATGTTTGATCATTTTAGTAATCAAGCTGATTTTTTTACGTTTCAGGCCTGACACAGATAAATACAGTGAAGAAGGTTTGCCAGAGAAAACAGCAGACGGCGGTGTTCTTTCTGAGTATTACGCTTTTGAGCCAAGAGAAGAGTTTCTGGCCAACATGGAACGTAATCCAATTCGTACTGAACAAGCCACAGTGGGAGTGCATGTTCGTAGTGAATCCGCTCATGTATTTAATACGCGCCTGTTGCGAAAAGAAAACTATTTTACCTTGGAGTTTGAGCCAAAAATCATTGAAGAAATTAAAAATAAAGCCCATAGAGAAGCTGCAAAAGCTGGGAAAGATTACACGAAAAAATACGATGCTGTGTATAAGGCGGAGCTTGAGGCCTATTTAAAAAAGATGATGCAAAAGTCCGGTGGGCACGTTGGCCAGAGTATTCATTGTCTATTAAAAATATCGCTGATCCAGGATTGGTGTTGGGATTAGATACAGAACAATTCTATCATGATGCTTCAGGTGATCCTAAAATTTGTACAGCCGATTTGCTGCAGCGTTTAATGTTGGTGCTAGACTCAGCAAACGAGTTAAATGTTATTCGTTCTAAACAAGCCTCGGTAGTTGAACAGAATAATTTGATTAATCGTGAGGGCAACAATAATATAAAACAATATAAGTACATCAATTGTCAAATAACAGGTAACCCTGAGCAAGTACCTGCGATATTTCCAATAGCGCAAAGCTATCAATATCGATTGTTACTAAAAGGTAATCTACCACCAGAAATGATAATCCATGATTTTGGCACCTCATTTCGCAAATATGAGACTTGCGGTGTTATTCATTATAACGAAAGTTATGTATCAGCCATTGTTACTAGTAGAGCTATTGAGAGACTAGCGGAATTTGCAACACGCCGAGCAGAGGTAGATAGGCCTGAAGAATTTTATATTCAAGCTAAAAAATATTTTGAAACTTTGGCAGATGCGACCAGGAAATATAACACCTACTTGGCAACTTTAGACAAGAATCCTGTTAAGCCTGCAAATTATCGGTCAGCTGTTGCCTTAGTCTCACTTTTGCACGATGGCAAAAAAATTATTTATTTGCAAGTGGGATCCTATAATGATGAATATATAGCTTCTGATGTGGTGCGTGAATTAACTTCTAATATGGTGCATGAGTTAACTCATGCTTTAACTAAGGAAGGCAATCCATTTGTCAAGCTTGGCAAGGTTAGCTATGAAAACTTATTAAGGTTTAATGAAAAATATGAAGAAAGGTTGAGACTTGGGTCACGCTTAGTCAGCGATATAGAAGACTTTGTGCTAAAGCATTATAAAGACGATAAAAAAATAGTGGAGAGATTGGCTTATGCCATGAAGGCTTTTTTGAGGACACGAAATTTTTGAAAATGCATGAGCCAGAGATTTATGAGGCATTGCTGGCCATTTCTCCTGAGGTTTATCAAGAACCACCCGTCATTAGAGATACATTTTTAACAAATATGGAAAAACCCGGTAAGGCTGTGGAAAATTTACAAAATTCGGCATTGATAAAGAGCCCGGGCTTTATCAATATTCTGGGCCAAAAGAAAAATCTGGCGAGTTTCCTATCGAAGTATCACTCGTATCTGTCAGTGAAATAAAGTCGTTAAAAAACAGCGATCCAAGAACTTATCAGTTTGTTATTTTGTCAGATGGTGAATTAATAATAGCCGAGGAATATAGTGAAAAATAAAAATCAAGCCTGATAGAGCTGCAGAAATAAAGCAATTTCATGATTATAAGGGTGTATCAATACTTATAAATAATAGAGTGATTGATTTTGATCGCAAAGGTGAGCCTATCTGGGAGCAAGTGCCTGTGAGCCATGCCGAAATTGTTGGTTTTCGGCCGGTAGTTGCCTTAGGCAATTTTTATGTTGTTAATGGTAAAATCGCGTACAAGCATCCATCAGGACGTTGGGGCATTGATCATTACTCGGATTATAATTGCAATAGGAAGGAGCAACAAAAGTCATTAAACATGTGTTTAAAAAACATGGATTAGAGGTGGAGGAAGCGTTTTTCGTGATTTTCTTAGCGAAAAGCGGAAATATCAAGAGCAATGGAGTTATCAAACACCAGAAGCCAGGAAAGTTGAAAATCATGAACCACCCATTTTGGAAAAAAATATTTTTCAAGCCAGCCAGATATCAAGAATGAGAATGATGATGCAGAGTTTACTGAGCAGACAGCTCCTTATACGCCAAATTTATTTAATGCTTATACAGTTAAACCTGATACTGTAGCAGCCACTAGTTTTTTCTGTGAAGATCAAGGATTTTTATATAACGTATTTTGCGTGGATACTAGTAAATTATCATCGGCTGCAAGTCTAAAAACACTTATCACTGAAATTAAAAAATATCCCGGATTGATTACTGAAGTTCCCGTTTCACAAATTGATTTACAGAGATTTAATAAGGAGTATTTTGAAAGCGTATTTCGACGAAATCCTGTATTTGCCAATTTATATGCAAGCTACAGTCCTTATGCAAGATATGCAATGGCATTGCAGGGATATGTGCAATATCCAAAAGAGTGGCAAGAGTCTGTGCCAGAGATTTGCGAAGGATTAAATAAAATTCATCCGCAGCTTGAAAAGTTTATTGCTTTTCCAACACCTCGTCCTGCACCTCAAAAAAATCACAAATTAGTAATGAGGAAGTTGCACACACGAGCAATACATTACCGGTGAAGACTACAAGAGAGAAAATAGATAAGCCTAATACCCAAAAAGACTAGGATATACAGATTTTGAGATAATAGACAAACCTAATCCACAAAGAACGATTGGATATAATGAACCTATCGAGATAATACCTGAAGAATTAAAACCACGTTATAGAATAGTAAGAGCCGTGCCAGCAACCAGCAAGCTTATAAATACGGGGATAGGATTGTTGGGGGCAGGTGTAAATCTAAAGATGGGAATTGATGTAGCAAAAGGCACTATAATGAGGATCCCAATAAAAATATTTCTGAAGCTGTTGTTGTAGGAGGAGCTTTCGTAGGAATAGTACATTCGATGTTTAAACCGCTATTTAAGTTGGTTGGTAAGAGTGGTGGATTGGCAATAAGTGGGATTGGGCTAGTGGCGATGTTAAGTCCGGATGATCTTTTAAAACGTTATGAGAAAGTTTGGAAGGAAGAAGCGCCTAAATTTTTTAATGATCCCAAAAATAAGAATAATCCTTATGCATACCGAGCCTTTGTTGCCAAATATCCATTCGCGCATCATGCGAATGTGGAAATAGGTTTGGTTCAAGAAGTTATGAAAAAATAGGCAATTTAGCTTATGAAATGGCGAAGCCAGTCGCTACTTTTTTGCAGAAAGCCCTATTGGAAAACGTGCAGAAGCTGTGATTCAAGAATGCATGGCAGCAGTTAAAGAATGTAAGAAAAACTATCAAGCCGCTTGTGAGGAATATGGGCTAGTGGTTCCTGAGGGCGCATCGTTGATTTTACAAGATTCTTATTTACAAGCTTGTGTGCAAAAAACATAGTTGATAAATTTATTGATTTTTTTAGAAAAATCCTAAAGCCGATACAGTGAAAAACCAATCCTCAAACCATCATCATAATGGAGCGCTAAAGGCTGATGGTAATGCTAGAAATGTAACATGTGATTTGGAAAAATTTCAAATGACATTAAAGAACTTGATGATGCTTTGGATTCAGTCGACCAAGAAGTTCAGCAAAGAACTCGAGAAAATCGGCAACAGTTGCTGCATGCAGGGAGAGGAACATTTAACACGATCGCCAATTTGGCATGGAAAATTTACTTGGTAAAAAAGAATGAAAAAGAATTTGAAAATAAGAAAGATGAAATCAAGCAGAATGTTATTGACCAACTTAAAAAGCGGGGTTTGTATCAGTTAATCGAAGATGTAGAACCTTACTTGGCCAGAAATTATGAGAACTATCAGGCATTACACCATGATATGTACAACGGCTTGCATGCCGGCATGCTCACTAAAATTAAAGAATTCAGGTCGCAATTGGCAGAATTTGATAAACAGATAGCTGGTTTAAGAGATGACAGGGAAAAATTACATAATAACAGAGGAGAGTTGGAGCAATACCAATTAAAATTAATAGAGATGTTGAATAAGTTTGAGTTCAATAGTTTTTGTCACGTGCAAGCGCTATTTTGGAAACAGTTACTGTATTAATGCCTGATGGGACAATTGCTAAATGTCTAGCTCAGACGGCTTCTTTGGCAGTTAAAATATTTGAATCAAAAATCAAATGGCTCAACAAAAACAGGTCAATAAAGTTAATGAGGAAATTACCAGTACAGCCACGTTGATTCAACTTCATGATGTTCATATTGGGAATATAGAACGACAATTAAGGACTTTGGAAGCAGTAAAGTCTGAACAGGAACAATTTTTAGTGGCCAATCCATTCTATGTATCTGCTGAGATATTTAAAGATAGGCTGACTAAATCTATTGCTGATAAAACTCAAGAAATCCAAAGAATGCAGCAGGCTAAAAAGGATTTAGAGGGAAGATTGAAATTTAATGAAACTAGAAAAATCAATTAGAGAATGAAATTGCAACAAAAAAACGACAGCTTGAGAAAGCAAAGAAGAAGAGAAAAAAGCAATCCGCGGAGCCATCGAAAAAGGAGAAGAAGCTAAAACAGGAGATCGCAAAATCTTCTAAAGAGTTGGCAGAAGTCACGGCAGATAACATAACCGCAACTAATGCAGTAGAGGCATACGGATCAGAAATTAAAAAAATCAAAGCGCTATTGAAAAGTCAGAGTCAGAATTAGTTAGAGAAGAAGCTTTAAAAAGTCTGGCCTTGATTTTATTAGGCGATGGATAGAAAAAGAAAGAGATGCGGCAGAAAAAGAAGATCAAGCATTTATGGCATTGCCGCCAGATAAAAAAGAAGAAGAGAATGCTCGTCATATTGCAGCAGGTATTAGGAATGCCGATGACTATATTATTAGAAAAATACAAGAGGATTATTTTGTCATTCGGCAGACGTTGGCGGCAACGGGCTATGCAACCGGTGCTATTGAGCGTTTCTTTTGTGACATGCAAGCGGCGCCTAAAATAGCCGAATTCTGCAAAAATAACAATATAAAGTTGGCAGAATTAAGCAAGGCCAGCCACCATTTGCAAATGGGGACGTCGGCTATTTCTGTCATTTTCAATATTTACGAAAAATGTGTTGAAATTGGCGATAAATTAAAAGTTTATCATGGCCCAAGTGAAAATGAAACATCTGTGGAAAATGGAAATCAGAAAGGGTTTTATCAAAATATTATTTATGCATTAAGTAATGCAGAGACGAGAAAAGCATTTTTGGCGAGCCTGCTGCCATCATCAATTGGGACGGTAGGACTGGTCTTTACTTTGCTTAATGTAGTGAGTCATTGGATAGCACCACCCTCTGGAACGATGGAGGCTGTTGTAAAAGGAATAGAGGACTTGAGGGAATTTTCCAAGTTAATATTGGAGAAATTGCAGACTGTTGCCAATGATAATATGAATAATATTCTGCGAGAGCAAGCAAAAATGTTAAGCAAATTAAAGAATTAATAGACACGCATTGTCATGAGTTAAAGCATCAAAATCGTTTGATATTGTCTGCCATATCCGATATGGATGCCAAACAAGAGGCGGGACAAATTAGCGATCATTTGGCCAGGATTAATCAAGAGATCGTTGTTATTAATCATCAAGCTGAGAAGCTTGTTTATAAATTAGAAAGATATCTTAAGTCATCTAAGAACAAAAACTTTACCGGACTTAACTATATTGATAGTTTTAATGGTAAATTGAGATGTAACAATTTTAATCCATGGCATTTTATGGGTGTCATTTCAAGAAAAATGGGCTATGAGTCTGAGCAAGAATTGGCTAATTTTGAAGTTCTATCAGCGATAGTCAGCGAGGTGTTATCTTCCCTCAGTAAAGACAATCAATGGGTAATTGATTTGATCAATCAAAATAAACTTCAAGGCATTTTTCAGGCATTAATTGATGAGTTGCAAGCAATACAGGAATTCATTGCTTTTGGCCAAAGCAGGTTGTTGATATTGGCTAATTCAGTGGTATTGGCCTATGAGGGCATTAATTACGCAATAAAAAAGTGAAACAGCGTTTTAATGCCGAAAATACTAAAATTTCAGCTCAAGATTACCGCCAAGAGTTGTTAGACATTGCCTTAGAACAGTATGATGTTTCGAAAATAGATTTTCAACCGGTTCAAAGATACCAATGGGTTGAAAGGCTAATTGACAGCGCAGAAGAATTGTCAAAAACGGGCTTGGATGGCAATGTTTATTTAGACGAGAATAATACCATTAAGACACTTGGTATTGGCTTTTGGAATAAAATTATAAACACGAAATGGCGTAATCCTCATAAAGTGGGAGAAAAAATTGATCAAATGATCAGAAACGTTTATGACACACCGATATCAATGGTGGCGCCAGATAATAAAACGCTTTATGTGAAATTAAATACTCCAGCAGGTCAAGTCACGGCATGCTTGGATTCTGCAGAGATGGATTTTGTTAAATCTCACTGGCAAGAGGACAAGCCTGACCAAAACAAACAACAAAATGCTTATAATCAACCTATCGTGGATTTGTACAATAAGTATTATGATCAGCTGAAATCAAAAAAATAGGAAAGATACTGAGCATGCAAAAGACGATGTTTTATTGACATCAATACATGCTAATTCAATACCGCTTATTTTTCCAAGAAATTTGCTAGCGTCATTGGAACTTGATATGCCGATACTTGATGTGTTTTATAAGGCTGAAGCTTTGAATTTGGGGGCGGTGATAACCAATTATAGTTTTGAAAAAAATAAAGAAGGCCTCTATGAGTTATCAATTGTATTCAGTTATCACGATTGTTTGGGCAAGGCGATTGGCTGTTATCGATCTGTTGTCGCGAGTTTTAATGCGTTTACAGTAGAGGCCTATCTTAAAAAGACCTTAACAATGGAAATGACGTTAATTTTGATGAATTTTTGTTGTTGGCTATGTATGGCTCACCTGATTCACCTTTAGGGTTGGGGCTGCTTTCGCGTCCTTCACAATTAGAGAAAACTTTGAAAATACCGCTGGTTCCTGACGAGATTCGATTCATGGGGCTTTACCAGATATTTTCTGCAACATCGAATGCTTTCATTTATGATCCTGATAAGTGCAAAGACTTGGACACTGCTTTGGCTTATTTAGACATTTTATTGAAAAAAGGGCCTAAGACACTTAATTCCGTATTAAATTTTTCTGAAAAGTTATCTGGGTTAAAATGTGGTGTCACAGGTTCTTTGGCAAGTTTATTTTTAAAATATATCTTTGAAGCTACGCAAGAACAGCAAGAGGCAATGATTCATGAATTTAAACTGGTATTAAAGTGTTTAGATGAATCAGTGCCCGAAGGTTTTTGATAAAATCATTCATTCTGTTAAAAAGGAGAATAGTCAAAAGATATTGAAAAAGCCATCGAAAATTTTGATGTTGCTACGAAACAAAAACTTAAATTGCTCTTGAGTGTGGTAACGGATATTGGATCGCTGTTTAAGGAAAGAGGTTTTAAAATTGAGCCAATGGCTAATTTAGAAGAGCATGGGGCAGTGGTCAAAAAAATTGTGGATCTGTGCCAACAAAATTTGCTTACTAGCATACGTGCTTCAGCACAAGTTAAAAGCGATCAATAACCTTTATGAGAAATACGGTTTGTTAATGGCAACTATCCAATTAATATCGGGTTTAGACTACACCTCTATTCAAGGCCGTTTGCAAGAACTAGGCATTATTGAGCCTTATTCTGTCGATTTTTTTGCTTCAGAAAATATAGGTGGTTTGAGCATATCCAATGAAAACATGGAGACCTTTAAGACTGAAATGCTGGAAAATCCAGGTCAATGGTTAATATCTTTGCAAGAATTACTAAAAATATTAACAGAGTGGCGTCAATTTAACCCAACAAACAATATTAATCCTGGAACATGGAAGATATCAGAGAATTTATTGGAGTATGGTTATAAAGCGCCTGGCATAAGTAGTGATAATTTAATGCAGGAGCAGGCACCAATACAAGACCAATCCAAGAAAAAGCTCAGGCCCCAAAAAATACTGGGACGCCATATAACGAAGGAAGTAGGACTGAGGTTGCTGCTTTGAATGCACAGATGCGTATCCCTAGAAAAAATCAGCTAAAAGAGACTGAGAAAGGTTTGAGTATGTCAAATCCTAGGAATATAAAACTGCATTTGATAAGAATTTTTAAAATTAAGGCTGCTGCATCAAGAATATTCAAATCTTCATGTTTTAACTTCGGATCGATTTTTTGGAAAATCTATATGTAAAAATCTGAATAACATAAGCAGGATATTAAAAGAAATAGATGAAAATAAAATCAATAAGAAAGAGGGTTTGGCTAAAATAATACAAGCTGCTGAGAAGTTAGGCAATGGTAACTTGATATATGTAGCAGCACAAAAGTGTTATCAATTAATGTTTGATTATATAGAATCAGAGCTGCATGAGCTTAGGACGGAATCTATAAATAATGCTACCTAGTTATTTTTGATTTAATACTATCGATTTGTTAAGTGTAAAAAATATTTTGTGTTTGTACAGATAATGTAGGGTGGATCAAACGAAACGGATCCACCATTTTTTATGATTTGGTGGATCCGTTTCGCTTGATCCACCCTACATTAGATTAATTTTCTTGCGAAAGTTTGATATCGCGTTTTTCGGTATTGATTTGACTGGATCAGCCTGTCAATTGTTGCAAAGATAACACAGGCACTAGCACAGCAAGTGCGATAAATAAAACGATCAAGCCCATGACAATAATTAAGGCTGGTTCAAACAAGCGCAAACTCACTTCAATAAGGCGGCGCACATCGTCATCTTGTTGGCTAGAAGCGTGTTCTAACATTTGTGCAAGTTGACCGCTGGCTTCGCCGCTGGCGATTAAATGGACGCTCATGGNGGAAAAATAACCGGTCTGTTGTAAGGCACGGTGAATACTCGTGCCTTCGCTGACTTGTTTTGTCGCTGTTGTTAATGCATCACGTATCGGTAAACGATTGACTAATTTTGCCGACATGCGCATGGCATCTAATGCAGGCATGCCAGCTGCGATAAGAATTCCAAAGGTGCGTGAAANACGTGCAGTATCAATGGTTCTGATAGTGTTGCCAAATACTGGTAATTTTAATAGCCAAGTGTGAAAGCGAAAACGAAATTTTTCTTGTTTTAAAGCACGGCGAAATAACCAAATGCTCAATAGCAATCCAATTAATAAATAAAGACCGTAATGTTGGATGCCAGAGCTGATCACTAATAAAACTTTTGTGAGTGTGGGTAGTGACTGTCCTGTGCCTTGAAAAACTTCAACAATGCTCGGGACTACATAAACGAGTAAAAAATNGACAATGCTGAAGGAGATCAGTGACATGGTAGTGGGATAAATTAATGCTTGTTGAATTTTTGNTCGCATCTGTTGCACTTGTTCGGTGTAGTCTGCTAAGCGGAATAATACTAAATCTAAGCGTCCAGTTTGCTCACCTGCGGCAATAGTGCCGCGATACACATCTGAAAATGCTTGTGGAAATTCTGCCATGCTTGCAGCGAGTGAATGGCCCTCTAATACGCGGGCGCGTACACCTAAAATTAAACTTTNTGCTGTTGCTTTTTCGGTTTGCTCAGCCACCGCTTGTAAGCTTTCTTCGAGTGGCATGCCCGCAGCTACTAAGGTTGCCAGTTGTCGTGTGAATAGAGCTATAGCTGATACATTTAACCGATAGCGTGAACGGCGTAATGACCAACTCAGTGGTTTGCTAGTTTTGACCGCTTCGGCAGCAACGTTTTCGACAGCAATCGGAGTTAGTCCTTGCTCACGTAGTTGCTGCCGTATTTGCCGTGCAGAATCTGCCTCGCGAATGCCTTTTACTTGCTTTCCTTGACGATCAATCGCAATGAATTGAAATGCCGGCATAACAGATTATTCCTCGTTGGTTACCCGTAAAATTTCTTCTAGCGAAGTAGCGCCTGCTAATACCCGACGAAAACCATCTTGACGGATGCTGGGAGCAACTTTACGAGCGTAAGCAGAGAGTTGTTGTTCGCTGGCATTTTCATGGATCATTTTACTAAGGTTTTGGTCGATTAAAATTAATTCATAAATACCTGTACGGCCACTATAACCAATATTGCGGCAAGTGGGGCATCCTTGAGGTTCATAAATCGTGGGTGGATTGTCGGTTGATACACCCAAGATTTGGCATTCACTGGGAGTTGCAATATGCGGTTGTTTGCAAGCATTACACAATAAGCGGACCAAGCGTTGGGCTAATACGCCAATTAAGCTTGATGATAATAAAAAACTTTCAACGCCCATATCACGTAATCGGGTAATTGCACCTATCGCAGTGTTGGTATGCAGAGTGGACAAAACTAAGTGACCGGTCAAACTTGCTTGCACTGCAATTTCTGCTGTCTCGCGATCACGTATCTCACCTACCATCACCACGTCTGGGTCTTGTCGCAAAATAGCGCGTAGGCCGCGTGCAAATGTCATTTCCACTTTAGGATTGACTTGTGTTTGCGCAATGCCAGGCAAATCATATTCGATCGGATCTTCGACCGTCATGACATTGCGAGTCGTTTGATTTAATGTGGTTAAAGCAGCATAGAGTGTTGTGGTTTTACCAGAACCCGTTGGACCCGTCACCAGAATAATGCCGTGTGGTTTGTCGATGAGTTGTTGCATACGCGTTAATGTTTCTGGTGCCATTCCGAGAACGGACATGTCTAAACGTGCCGCTTGTTTATCTAATAAACGCATCACAACTCGTTCACCATGACTCGATGGAATGGTAGATACGCGGACATCCAGTGGACGTCCACCAATGCGAATAGCAATTCTGCCATCTTGTGGCAAACGTTTTTCAGCGATGTCTAATTTTGCCATGACTTTTACTCGCGAGATAAGCAGTGGCGCAATGGCTCTGGGAGGGCTTAAGACTTCATGCAAAATACCATCAACCCGATAGCGAATTGTGACTTGGTTTTCAAAAGTTTCAATGTGAATATCAGAAGCTTTTTCTTTTATAGCTTGTGCAAGTAACGCATTTAATAATCGAATAATGGGGGCATCATCTTGCATTTCTAATAAATCTGCAGTTTTAGGCAGTTCTTGCATTAAATCGCCAAGATTTAATTCTTCCCCTAAATCCTCGACAACTTGTTGGGCAGTGCTGTTGTCACCTTGATAATATTTGCTGAGAAGTTGGCTAAATGTTTCGGGGTCTACGCTGATCAAGTGAATGGGGCGTTGAAAAAAATTACGCAATTCCATGAGGGTGAGTGGATTTAATGGAGGTCGATAACTGATTTCCGCTTTATCTTGGCTCAAATCAGTCAAAACAACACCATGTTGTTTAGCAAACGTATAGGCCAACTTTTTATCTTTAGCCGCAGTCAGGTCTGCCATTCATATCACCACAATCATTATTAAATGGGGCTGGTATTTCGTGATAATCTTTCCATTCAGGCAACAGATTCTTATCTTTTGCATTGGCTGGTGTGACATCTAATTGCAGTTGGCGCATATAATTATATCTGCCTTTGGTAACTGCATCATTGTCTTCAGGCGAATGTAAAATAACAGGATGTAAAAACACCATTAGATTTTTCTTGTTTTTAGTATGACCTTTAAATGAAAGCAATCGTCCGATTAGAGGAATGTCACCAATGAACGGTGTTTTGCTAGTTTCTTCAATCACGCTATTACTGATTAAACCACCCAATACTAAAATATCACCGCTATTGACGATGACGCTGGTTTTTATTTTGCTGACGTTTGATACCGGGTTGCTGCCTGGGTTTGTTGGATTTTGTAGAGAGTTGTCGGTTTGTACAATTTGTAGTTGTACGGCTTTGCCAATGGTAATTTGGGGCACAACTGATAATTCAAGCGCAAAATTTTGTCGATCAGTTGTTGTGAAGGGAGTGGCGGTGGCAGCAGAGCCGGTAGTGGCATAGCTACCGGTTTGAATGCCGACTTGTTCACCGACCGAAAGATCTGCTTTTTGATTATCGAGTACGACAACAGTTGGTGTAGAGAGAATGTTGGTTTTGGTATTTTGTTGCAGCGCACTAATTAAAAACTGCCAGGTGCCAGAATTAATAATGCCTACGCCAAATTCAAATTGGTTGATCGGGCTTGCGCTGCCATCTTGAACGTCAGCAGGGATGCTTCCCCATTGCACACCAAATTTACGTAATTCGTCATCGTCGATTTCAACAATCGCTGCTTGAACTAATACTTGTGCCGGTCTGACATCTAAGCGAGTAATGACTTTACGTAGCCGCTTCATTAATGCTGCTGGGGCAGTGATGATTAATGCATTAGCAGAAGCATCGGACTGAATATTTAAATCAGACGATTCGCTGCTCGTGGCATTACCGTACGTATTATCAACTGGCGTAGCGATGGGAGTGCCTGCAGCAGGAGTTGTTTCTGTGGTGCCGGTAGCTGATTTTTCTCCACCTGCTCCCCCAGCAGCAGTAATGCTTGCTTTGCCTTGTGCAATTTTCATCAATGTGGGTGCAAACTTCACTGCGTTTAAATAATGTAAAAANNCCACTTGAGTATCAATAGTTGCACTGCTGGCATTGGGCGTATCAAGCTGTGCAATTAACATTTGCATCCGTAAACGTGTTTCTAAACTGCCACTCAATAACACGCTATTAGTACGTTGGTCGGCAACAAACCATGCATCGGCACGCTGGCCTCCTGCTCGTAATGAATTCTCTAAATTATTTAATGTGACTACCACTTCGCTGGCAGTAGCATGTTTTAGTGGGATCATTTCAATGCCACCGGCATTTCTCGAGTCAATTTGAGATACAATTTTAGCAATTTTATCAACACTGGTGGCGCTCCCACCGATGATTAAGGTATTGCTGGGTGCATAGACAGAAATACTGGCCCAGGATGGTAATAAGTTTCTCAAGATCGGCACTAGTTGTTCGGCAGTAATATATTTGACTGGCAGCACCCGTACCACAATGGTCTCGCCTAAGCTAGGGCGAGGGCCTGATGTCACTGTGGTCCCTTGGGCGTTAGCATCAGAATTGGGGACAATTTTGATAGCTGGGCCAACGGGGACTGTGGCATAGCCATTGACTTGAAGCACTGATAGAAATACGTGATAGAGTTCTGCAGGGGNTATGGGTTTAGTGCTAATGATCGTGACTTTGCCACTGACGCGGGGATCAACAATAAAATTTTTACCTGTTTCTCGTGAGACCTCATCAATTAAGGTCAAGATATCTGTATTGCGAAGGTTCCAAAGTCGTCCTGTTGATACAGCAAGGTTTGCTTTACTAGAATTGGGTGATTCATTGGTCGCTTGCAGTAATTGCAAAGTAGTCGGTGTCATTGGCGGAGGTGGTGCAGAAACATTGGTTGGTTGCCCAGGGTTGGCCTGATTTGAATTCTGTGATGGCGTGCCAGTATCGAGCCCATTGCCATTTGCCAGCAATGTAGTCATTGTCAGGGCGACCATGCTTAGACAAGCCATCCATTTTGACCATTTTTAAGCATTAATTATCGATCCGTGGTGAAAGTTAACGGAATTATAACAGCCTGTTTAGGGCTTAACCACGACCATAATGATAATACCTATCAGCAATACCACTGGAAATTCATTCAGCCAACGATAGAAAACGTGACCATGTGGGTNTTTGTCGCGCTGGAAACATTTGCGTAAGTGGCCTAGATAGAATTGGTAGAGCCATAGTACTAATACCATGCTGAGTTTTGCATACATCCATCCTAACTGCCAATAGACGGAGCTATTGTAACTGAACAACCAGAGACCCAATAAAGTTGCCAAAATAGAGCTGGGGAGGATAATACCGTAGTAGAGTTTGCGCTCCATGATTTTGAATCGCTCAATACTAACTTGGTCGGAGCTCATTGCATGGTAAACAAACAAGCGGGGCAAATAAAACAGCCCACTGAACCAGGTGACGACAAAGATAATATGAAATGCCAAGATCCATAACATAGGAATGCCCTCAAAATTTTTGTTAGCAGTATACCTGTTTGCAGTGTTCTTGCTATAGGCAAGTATTTTTATGTAAGACCAACCAGTTGTGCCGCGAAATTAAATGGATAAAAAACTCGGCCGCGCTGCGGCCGAGTTTTATCAAGCATAGTTATCTTGCATAT
This sequence comes from Coxiellaceae bacterium, assembly GCA_013414725.1. Lineage (GTDB taxonomy): Bacteria > Pseudomonadota > Gammaproteobacteria. The sequence goes on from CP058706.1 coordinate 976,424, forward strand.
CTTAGTCATAGCGATTATCTTTTGACTTGCTAATCGACTATATAAGGATGTAGTTAAATGGACATGATGCATCGTCTTCGAGGCTTTGCCTGGTTAAAAGTGATTTTGGCATTGGCCATAGTGGCTGTTTTAGTGATAGCCGCGCTTAAACTCTTCACTGTGCCTAAACCAGGCGTAGTAACTCACAAAAAACCAGCCGTTGATATTATGCGGATTAAGCAAGACACTTTGGCGATCCAAAGTGCTTTGGACCAGTATAAGTTGGACAATGGCGTGTATCCAAGCACTGAGCAAGGTCTGCAAGCATTGGTCACTATGCCTTCAACACCGCCATTGCCATCACATTGGAGAACCGGCGGGTATTTAAACCAAATTCCAGTAGATCCTTGGGGGCAGCCTTATCAGTATGTGAATAATAAGGAAAAAGTCTCTGTCTTTAGCAAACATTTGCAAGACCGAACTGATTGATTGGATCAATAGTTAAGCTGAAAAGGATGAACCACAACCGCAGGTAGTTTTGGCATTCGGGTTTTGAATAACAAATTGTGCGCCATTACCGTCTTCGCGATAATCAATTTTAGCGCCCATCAAGTATTGAAAACTCATGGCATCGACTAGGAGAATCACGCGTGTTGCTATGTTGCCTTTGTCATTTTGGCGGGCAAGCAAGACCAATAATAAACATAAGCCTTGTAGCTGGTTGTTGGACATGGAGGNTTTGTTGTTGGAAAATGTTGACGGCAATGGCCAGCCAAAAGGATCGTCAATGAGCCATTTTTCGATTAGGGTATCATCGTCGTTGACAGTTTCATCAAAGGTAAAACCATATTGGAAGCCGGAACAACCACCGCCGGTAATAAAAACTCTTAATTTCAGAGCTGTGTTGCCTTCCTCTTTTATGAGCTCGTTGACTTTAGCGGCAGCACTGTCAGTAAAGATGATTGTCATAAGCCCCTCGTATCTAATTAGGAATAATTATCATTTATTTTGGCAAGGGGGTCAAGTGGCCGCCACAATCAGTATGAATTATTAAGATTCATTACTCACATCATCTTTAACAGCAGCCAATTTAGGCATTTGTTTAGAATCGTATTCTGCTAGAAGCCGTTGTACTTCTTGTAAAAACTGAGACCGGTAGGCTTTAGGAATAGGAGATCCTGTTGGTAGCGCCACGGTAAGTGGGTTTTGAGGTACGTTACGTAAACGGATCTCGTAATGAAGATGAGCGCCGGTTGCCAAGCCACTGCTGCCGACATAGCCGATGATTTGTCCTTGGTGAACAATGCTGCCTGGCTTTAGCTTGCTAGCATAGCGAGATAAATGAGCATAAAGAGTGCTATAGCCAGCCACGTGTTTAATGACCACTGTGTTACCGTAACCACCTTTCACGCCAACATAAGCTAATTTTCCATCGCCAGCCGCTTTGATAGGCGTGCCATAACGGGCAGCATAATCAATGCCTTCGTGTGGACGAAGAAATGCAATATGGGTTGCCAGCGGTGGTGAGAAAAATAAGAAGAAATACGTTCATAAGCAAGAGGGGCACGTAAAATGGAAGGTTTTAGTGAGTAACCTTGGGGGTGTAGTATTCCGTATTGCCTTTTGGATCTGTGTATCGCACTAAACGTAAAGATTTGCCGTGACGGCTGGAAAGTTCAGCGATCAGAATATTGGGCAGGCTCTTTTTATCCGCAACTTGGTCTTTTTGATACACCAGGGCAAGTTTGTCGCCAGTATGGATTTGTTTAATCAAGCTTGGATTGCTGCTCAAAACATGACTCAATTCATTGGCAAGTTTGGCTGAGAGACCAGCCCTGCGGACAGCCTCTGAGATGGAATGATTGATTGTCAGAGTAATTGATTTAATAGCATTGGGAATGATGGCTGTTTTTGCAGGAACTGGCGCCGCAGTGCTTGGGGTATTGGTTTTACTGGCGGCTTCAGGTGTTGCGTTAGTGAGGGCCACGGCTGGAGGATTGTTAGCGGTGTCAGTGTTATTCGTGATTGTTTGTGCAGCAAACCCTTGTTCAGAGCGGGTCACTACTAATATATTTTGTCCATCGTTTGTAAAGCTCAGTTGTTCAAGCTGTCTATTGTCGACCAATACTTGTAATTCCTGACCAGGATGTAAATGAGTCAAGGCTTGAGTGCTGCTTCCTAGCGCCATTATGGCAGCAAGGTCAGACTGTTTGATATCCAAACGTTTGAAAATACGAGCCAGATTATCGCGTTTTTTTACTTTAACGGTTTTCCAATTACCTTGTTTTAGCACGGGTGCGGAGGTTGTAATTGTATTAGCTATTGTAGCAGCCGCAGTTTTTCTTCTGTTACTGTGGGAGCAGCGGCGGTAGCTGCTAAAGGGTTGTATCAGAGGTGGAATGGGATTTATTGGAGACGAAAAAGAATATACCAGCCCATGTGGCAACCAGCAGTAATAGGATCAGTCCTGTCGTCCGTGGACGAACTGTCATTAAACGTCCAATTTCTGTGATTAATTTGTCAATTGGAGCTAGGATTGTATCCATTACTAGATATCCCTTGAGTGAATAACGATTCGGTGTGATGAGATTACCTTAAACGAGCTAACTAATCAGGTCAAACAAAAAATGCGCTTTTATGGGTTTTTGTGGTAGACTGTTGGCGTGTCATTTTTTGTTTATTATATTCAATAAGTTATGGTTTTTATTTGAGAGGAGCAGTCTATGACAGCAGCAGCTGATGCGTTAGCCGTCATTACCCGTGGTGCAGTCGAAGTGTTATTACAAGATGAGTTAGTCACTAAACTCAATGCTAACAAGCCCTTGCGAGTAAAAACCGGATTTGATCCGACAGCGCCTGACCTGCATTTAGGCCATACCGTTTTAATTAATAAGATGCGGCAGTTTCAAGATTTAGGCCATGAAGTGATGTTTTTAATCGGTGATTTTACTGGAATGATTGGGGATCCTAGTGGTAAAAACGCTACCCGGCCGCCATTGACCCGGGAACAAGTTGAAGCCAATGCCAGGACTTATGAAAAACAGATTTTTAAAATTTTGGACCCTAANAAGACCAAAATTATGTTCAATTCAATGTGGATGAATAATCTGACAGCAGCAGAATTGATTAAGTTAGCCGCCACTCATACTGTTGCCCGGATGTTAGAGCGAGATGATTTTAGCAAACGGTTTGCGGCTAGCCAGTCTATTGCCATTCATGAGTTTTTATATCCTTTATTACAAGGTTATGACTCGGTCGCTATGCAAGCTGATGTGGAATTAGGTGGGACTGACCAGAAGTTTAATCTTTTAATGGGGCGGGAACTGCAAAAACATTTTGGTCAGGCGCCACAGATTGTCATTACTATGCCACTACTGGAAGGTCTTGATGGCGTGCAGAAAATGTCGAAATCTTTGGATAATTATATTGGTATCGATGAACCACCTCAGGACATGTTTGGCAAGTTGATGTCTATTTCTGATAGCTTAATGTGGCGGTATTTTGAATTATTGAGTTTCCGTCCTATGGTGGAAATTGATCGGTTTCGTGAAGAGGTAGAGAAGGGCGCTAATCCTCGAGATTATAAGGTTTTGTTGGCCAAGGAAATTGTGGCACGGTTCCATGATGTGGCCGCTGCCGAGCAGGCTTATGCCGATTTTGTTGCCCGTTTCCAGCGACGTGAAATTCCTCAAGATTTGCCATTAATTGAGCTCGACAGTGAGGAGGCAATGCCGCTAGCGGTCCTGCTGAAAAATGCAGGCTTGGTGAGCAGTACTTCTGAAGCAATTCGCATGGTGCAGCAAGGTGCAGTCCGGATTGATGGTGANAAAGTCAGTGATCCGCAGCTTCGGGTTGAGGGCGGAAATCCTCATATTTATCAAATAGGTAAGCGGAAATTCGCTCGCATTGCTTTGACACTTTCAAAGCAGGCGCGGGCTTAGGAAACTACAGACAAGCTTTCTAATCCGCTATCGATACATCAAGTTGTAATTTGATGTCATCCAAAAAATAAAATCAGTTAGGCAGCGATTGTCAAATTTCCCAGGCGCAGAAAAGTCATACTTATCAGTGGGTAACAGTAGTTTTAAGGTAGACTTAAGGAAAGTGTAGTATTATTAAGCATATAGGTTAGGTATTATTGAGGGGATTGGCTGATATGTTGAGACTACGTGTTATTGTGGGGTTGCTATTTTTGGCAGGTGTTTCACCTGTGTTGGCAGCGAATGTTACTGTGACGACGAATTCTACCGTTACAAATAATAATGCATCGCCGATCAGTTTTCAGTCGTATAAAATAATCAGTACCAGCTGTAGTTCACAAGCTAGTCCGAACCCACCTGCCAATCCTACTTTGATACCTGGAATGAGCCAGAAATTTGTGCAGACCAGTGCATCATGTTCTTCTCCAAAAATTACTGGTGAAATCAGTTATGTGAGAAATGATGATGGGGAAGGATGTAAGTTCACTGTGACCACTAAATATGAAGGCCAATATGTTTTGGCAAATTGTGAAATCGCGTGGCTGGCAAGCAGTAAAAATATTAATTGCAGCGGTAGTCAGATAAGCTCGACTAGCACTAATTGTTCTTTTAATTTATATGCTGGCGGAGAGGGAAGTAAAACTGCCAAACAAAAGGGCATTAATTATCAATTAATGGTTTCAACAAATTATTTGTTTAAATGAGCGCTCAAATGACGAAATTAAAAATCTACTACCATAGCGATGATAGGACTAGTTTTGCCCTTATTTTCTTTTGCCGCTGTTCCAACTGATCAACGAATAAAAATATCTATTAAAAACGAAACGGCCGCCGCCCTGACGCTAACTAAAGCAGAGACAAATAAAAATTATTTATATTATAGCTGTGCTTCTTCTTTTGTAGAGCAACCAGCGACGAATCGGTTATTGCCTGGGGATTCTGCTAAATTCACCGATGTGAAATCAGACACCTCTTGCTCTAATCCCGCAATTTCTGATTTGATTGTTTATACAGCAGCTGATGGCGCGTCTTGTACTTTCGGGTTTGTGAATGCTTATTATAACAAAGCGAAGCAGTGCTCAATTATTTTTCAAACAGCATCAGACAATTCAATCACTTGTCCTGTCATTAATGTAGCCACTAGTGATAATTCTCTTTGTCAATTTGATGCTACAGTAAAAAGACTTAGTTCACAAAAGAGTAAAGAGGTACGCCCATGAAATTGTTGACTATTAATAGCAGTGGTTGGAAAACTATTTTATTAACAACTATTTTTGCAATGCCTCTATTTGCGAATGCTGATACAGTGCCTAGTAAAGTATCGGGGACTATTAAGAATTTCAGTAATATGAAATTTAATCTGAGTACGCCGGTGAAAGATCAAGATTTTTATACGAAGTTGCCAAGCAGTATATTGATGCCAAGTGGTGGCACTCCTTCGACTTTTATATTGGATTGGATGCAAGGTGCTACTAATAAATCTGCTATGAGTTCTCCGCCATCAGATATGCCTCGAATTACTTACATTGATCAATCAAGTAGCAGCAATACGTGTACTGTTTATTTCACAACATATTATAATGGCGCCTCTTGTTGGGCTTCTGCAATTGGAACTGGGAAGACGCAGTGTGCAGTTAAGAGTGCGACTTTAGATGAGGCTACTAGCACTTGTAATGTTACATTTAATGTTTGTTTTGACTATGACAAGAATTGTGCGAGTGAGTGAGAGTAATAAAGGAGGGAGTTATGCGTAAGAATACAGCTTTCATCATGGCTGCACTATTAAGTGCATTAGCATCGACTCAGGCATTGGCGCAGCTTACATTTGAGTTTCCATTCCCTGGTTATTCTTCCAGCACAATGAATGGAGGTGGGCAGCCCAGCTGGCAATTATTAGGCATTACAGGAGCTGTAGGCCAAAGCTATCCTTGTCAGAGTGGCTATTATGCTTTAACAACTAATACCGTAACAACGTCAGATCCTATTTATGGCTTTTCCATGAATTGGAGCTTGTCTACTCAGCCGTCATTAAATTTGAACCAGTGCTATTATGGGCTAAATCAATTAAATTACTTACAACCTGTTATTAGTGGCAGTACTATTCAGGTTATTTATCAG
>CP058706.1:987500-2656706 GCA_013414725.1 Coxiellaceae bacterium
CCGAAAGTCCAAGGTTTCCTGCGCAACGGTAATCGGCGCAGGGTGAGTCGGCCCCTAAGGTGAGGCAGAAATGCGTAGCTGATGGGAAACAGGTTAATATTCCTGTACTTGGTAACATTGCGATGGGATGACGGAGAAGGCTAAGTTAACCACCCGTTGGTTGTGGTGGTTTAAGCGTGTAGGATGAGTTCTTAGGAAAATCCGGGAACTCTTATTCTGAGACGTGATGACGATCTAGTATTTCGGTACTAGAGAAGTAACCGATGCCATGCTTCCAGGAAAACTCTCTAAGCTTCAGATGTTATTGAACCGTACCCCAAACCGACACAGGTGGACTAGTTGAGAATACTAAGGCGTTTGAGATAACTCGGATGAAGGAACTAGGCAAAATGGCACCGTAACTTCGGGAGAAGGTGCGCCTCTTTTGGTGAAGAGATTTACTCTCCTAGCCGTTAGAGGTTGAAACAAATTGGTGGCTACGACTGTTTATTAAAAACACAGCACTCTGCAAACTCGTAAGAGGAAGTATAGGGTGTGACGCCTGCCCGGTGCCGGAAGGTTAAGTGATGGGGTCAGCCGTAAGGCAAAGCTCTTGATCGAAGCCCCGGTAAACGGCGGCCGTAACTATAACGGTCCTAAGGTAGCGAAATTCCTTGTCGGGTAAGTTCCGACCTGCACGAATGGCGTAACGATAGCCACACTGTCTCCATCCGAGGCTCAGTGAAGTTGAAATCGCTGTGAAGATGCGGCGTACCCGCGGCAAGACGGAAAGACCCCGTGCACCTTTACTACAACTTTACATTGAACTTTGAACTCTCCTGTGTAGGATAGGTGGGAGGCTTTGAAGTCGGGACGCTAGTCTCGATGGAGCCAACCTTGAAATACCACCCTGGAGTGTTTGAGGTTCTAACCTTAACCCGTGATCCGGGTTAGAGACAGTGTATGGTGGGTAGTTTGACTGGGGCGGTCTCCTCCCAAAGAGTAACGGAGGAGCACGAAGGTACTCTCAGCGCGGTCGGAAATCGCGCAATGCGTGTAAAGGCANAAGAGTGCTTAACTGCGAGACTGACAAGTCGAGCAGGTACGAAAGTAGGTCTTAGTGATCCGGTGGTTCTGTATGGAAGGGCCATCGCTCAACGGATAAAAGGTACGCCGGGGATAACAGGCTGATACCGCCCAAGAGTTCATATCGACGGCGGTGTTTGGCACCTCGATGTCGGCTCATCACATCCTGGGGCTGTAGCCGGTCCCAAGGGTATGGCTGTTCGCCATTTAAAGTGGTACGCGAGCTGGGTTTAGAACGTCGTGAGACAGTTCGGTCCCTATCTGCCGTGGGCGTTAGAGATTTGAGAGGAGTTGCTCCTAGTACGAGAGGACCGGAGTGAACGTACCTCTGGTGTTCCGGTTGTCATGCCAATGGCATTGCCGGGTAGCTATGTACGGACGGGATAACCGCTGAAAGCATCTAAGTGGGAAGCCCCCTCAAGATTAGATCTCTCTGGACCTGTAAGGTCCCTAAAGGTCTGTTGAAGACTACAACTTTGATAGGCAGGGTGTGGAAGCACAGTAATGTGTGAAGCTAACCTGTACTAATTGACCGTGAGTCTTGGCCATATAACTTCAAATGGTTACTAGGCCAGGAATGCGAATTTGATAAACGCTTTTACAAAATATTAACACTCAAATGTTAATGCTCACCGAATGCTGAGTTTGTTTAATGACAAACTCCACCAGTTACCTGGCGACAATAGCGAGCGGGAACCACCTGATCCCATTTCGAACTCAGAAGTGAAACCGCTCAGCGCCGATGATAGTCTAGGGTCTCCCTATGCGAAAGTAGGACATCGCCAGGTTTTAATCCGGAATCCTCATTAAGAAGTCTTAGTGAGGGGATTTTATTATTTGAGATATAATCACGCCATTCAAAAGAGGCGGAGATTATATGAAAAATACTTGTCTTAGCTTTAAGCGCATTTTCACTGTCTGTATTAGCTAATCCTTATTATCAACTCTGCCCCACTAATATTGAATTTAATCCTGTGGGTGAATCGCTAGTTTATGGTTGGTGGTCTGGTCTTAATAAAGACGGCGCTGAATTTGAATCTGACCACCCGAACAATCCGCCTCAACCTGGTGATGTTCAAGGCGGCACACTTATTGGGCTAAATAATCTATTAACAGATTTTGTCAAAGTAAGTAATACGATGCGATGCGTTTACATTGTGCAAAATACACATGGTTATAATGTGAATGTGTCTCTTTATAATCATAATAATTATCAGCAGTGCACAAATGGTTTGGTCATCTCTGCGACAGAAACTTGCTCTTAGCCGTGTGTTTATGAAGATACCTAATAAAGTATTGTTGTTAACGACTAATCATGTGGGAAACAATTTAATTTGTACTCCTGCTATTCGACTTTTAAAGAAGCACAATCCGCACGCCACATTAGATGTTGTTGTGATGAGCACAAGAGGTGCTGATACATTTTGTGGTAATCCCGATATTCATAAAATTTATGCCACAAGGCGAAAAAATAAAATACAAAAACTGGTAAAAGAATATCCACTAGTTATTGGCCTACATCATGATAAAGCTAAAGAATATTTGACGGCTGAAAACAAACATGCAATTGTCATGAGGCCGTATACTAATAACAAACATCGTGCTGATGACACATTAGATTTTGTGCGAGGTATTCTTGGTTGCGATTTAGAAGAGGATGATCGGCGATATGTGCTTTGCCCAACGCAACATGATTTTGCAATAATAAAAAAATGCTAGGTAATAGGNGATAATAAAATTTTGATAGGCTTACATTTAGGGTCAGGGCGCACTGCAAATCATGGTTGGAAGATATGGTATTCGAAACGTGATAAAGATCCGCGAATTTGGCCTTTAGGAAATTATATCGCATTGGCAAAGCAGTTACAGGCTTGTAATCCTAATGTGAAATTTGTATTGACCGGTTCGCGCAATGAGAAGTTTTTGAGTAAACCATTTATTAAAGCAATTCCCGATACCATTAATTTAATAGGTAAAACCTCATTACAACAAATGACCGCATTAATGCAGTATTTGTCATTATTTATCACGCAAGACACAGGCCCATTGCATGTAGCATCAGCAACAAATATTTCTTTAATATCTATGTTTGGCATAACCAACCCCTTGTGTACTGGTCCATACCCAGTCCGACCACAACACACAATCATCAAAAACTGCCGTCAATGATATTACACCTACGGAAGTTTATCAGGCAGTACTTGGCCAATTATCACTCGCTTAACCCATTGATTTTTCGAGGAAACGGGTTAAAAACTTGCTTTCAATTACATTATTGTATAATATTTGATCATTATTCTGAGGGGATAAGACACATGTACCAATTATTAGAGTCTATTCTTTTATCACACATACTTGGTTTAGTCTGATTAGTTTAAAACCAATAAATCCAGTTAAGCGCAATTTCAATAATACAGGTAATAAACATGGTATTTACGCGGAAAAAATTTTTCATCATCCAAATTTTATTTTTGATTAGTAGTACAATATTTTTATCTGGTTGCACTGCGCAATACCAATCACCTGTTTCTGGCCCAACGGCTAATGTTGATTTTATCACTCATCCTGGCGTAGAGAAGTATACGGTTTATATATTAGAAAAACAAGCAACCGAAAGACAGAATGCTATCAACAACGACGAGCGGCTAACATATTGCCGATTAATTATAAGGACCATTTAAAATTCAAAATTCCTGCAGGGAAAAAATTTGTGACTAAAATTATCACAGAACAAAATCAAGCAGGTATTACCTATCAATGTAACATGGTATTTTCATTCGTTCCAAAGCCAAAAACAGAATATCAAGCAGAAATTTATATGGACAAAAACAAAACGGATTGTAACTTGGTTGTTTCAGAAACAACTAAAGATGGTCAACAGTTAGTCACGGTCAAAGGTGAGAAACTATCTCAATCTTGGGACAGAAAACTAATGGGTGATCCGACTTTTGTAGTATTAAATAAATTTTATAGTGGCAAAAGTCTTAAGCTGCTTTTAAATGCTTCTTCTCAATGATTTTGCTGCTGTATTCTTTTGGCTACTAAGGCATTGGGTCTATAAACCTAAAATGGCCATTGTCATACGGCTTATACAAACCAACTTTTCTTCTTCGTCCTGAATTTGAATGTCCCACACTTGAGTACTACGGCCAATATGAATGGGGCGTGCTGTTCCCGTGACATAACCTTGTTTAACTTGGCGTAGATGGTTAGCATTAATTTCTAATCCCACCATACGTTGTGATGCAGGATCAATGGTTAAAAAGTCGCAAAGCTTGCTAAAGATTCAGCGAGCACACAAGAGGCTCCGCCATGCAATATCCCTAGTGGCATCCACGTCCGTTCATCAACTGGCATAGTGCCTTTTAAGTAATTGTCACCGAGTGCTGTAAGTTCGATTCCTAAATAGCCTACTAAATATTTTTCAGCCATAGGTTTTACCGCTTGTAGGTCGTAAGATTTGAACCAAATAGACATAGGGATAAATTCCTAACCACTAAAACAGTGAGTTTACTTTTTTGAGCGGGGCTGCCAATTAATTAAGGCAATCTTAAGGTTAGTAGACTAAACTTTTCTACAAAGCAATTTTCGCAAGGATATTTTATGCAACATAAAAGGGTGATTGGTTTCGTACTTGCCTCTTTACTGTTAATTTCCAATGCCACATGTTTGGCTATTACCGATGGCTCTGCTGCTCTAAGCGTTGATTTTGTCATGGAGCAAAATGATGCCGATAGTTATAGCGCGCACATGATATTAAAAAATAATACTAATACTTCTCTAGAAAATTGGACCCTATGGTACAACACGCCATATGCGATTCAGTCAGCACAAGGGGTAGATATTGTGCATACCACGGGTGATTTTGGGGATTTCATGGCCAAAATGCTTTGCCTGCTGGTGGCTCCGTTACTATCCCATTACAAGGCCAGCATTTAGTACAAAATGTCTCTCAAGCTCCAGTCGGTTATTTTCTAACTACCCAAGATACGGCTGGCAATACAACTAAATATACCGTTGATTTTAATAATCAGTTATTGCCATGGACACCTAATCCAGACGAATACAATAAAAATCTTAATAAAAATGCGGCTTCAATTGAGGGCAATCCGGCTAATAGTAGTATAACTCCAAACAATTCTTTGATAGTCCCTTTGCCTGTTTCGTTGGTTCGTGGTGAAGGTAAATTTATTTTTACNACCAAAACCAGCATTAAAGTCCAATGGAATAATGCAGGTGCACAAGAGGCCGCCCAGTTTTTACAGCAAGCCGTTAAACCAGCCATGGGTAGTAATTATCGCTTGCCTATAAGACCATGGTCGGGTGATATTGTGTTTACCAGTGTTGGAGCAACTAAAGATTTAGGCGAAGAAGGTTACTTACTTATTGTGCGACCAAAGCAAATTTTAATCAGTGCCAATAGCAGTGCTGGNGTTTTTTATGGAGTGCAGACATTACGCCAGCTAATGCCACCACAAATCATGAGCAAGCAGCAACAAAAAATANNTTCTNNATGGACAGTGCCTGAAGTGACCATTAAAGATTATCCACGTTTTGCCTATCGTGGATTACATCTCGATGTGGCACGGCATTATTTTACTCCTGCACAAGTTAAACGTTTATTAGATTTAATGGCATTTAATAAGTTAAATGTATTCCATTGGCACATCAGTGATGATGAAGGTTGGCGAATTCAAATCAACAAATATCCTCAGCTAACACAAATAGGTAGCACACGTGGATTTAATCAAATATTACAACCTGCATTAGGTTCAGGTTATGCACCTTATGGTGGTTACTACACACAAGAAGATATTCGTGGCATTGTTAAGTATGCGCAAATACGTCATATCGAAATAATTCCTGAAATTGATATGCCAGGCCATGCGCGCGCAATGATNAAAAGTTTGCCAGATTTGTTGGTCGATCCTCAAGACCAATCAACTTATACCAGTGTCCAAGGCTACAACGATAATGTATTGTCACCCTGTATTTCCAATACGTATACCGTTATTCAAGGTATTATGAGCGAAGTCGCAAGTTTATTTCCTGGAAAGTATATTCATGTGGGTGGCGATGAACGTCCAAAAGGTGCATGGGAAAATTCACCTAATTGCCAAGCTATCATGCAACAAAATGGGTTGACTGATACAGAACAGCTGCAAAATTATTTTATGAAAAAAGTACAGCAAATATTAGCAGCCGATAACAAAACTATGGCAGGTTGGCAAGAGGTTACTAATGGTGGCACTGTAGATCCAAGTACCTTAGTTTATGCATGGACTAGTGCTGATGGGGGTCGTAGCCTTGCGGAACAAGGTTATCCTGTCATCATGATGCCGGCACAATCACTTTATTTTGATTTGGCTTACAATGCTGATCCCTATGAAATTGGTTACAATTGGGCAGGTTATGTTGATACTTTTATTGCTTATTCATTTTCACCCGCGCCAGCTGATTGGCCCAGCAATGTGGCAGACAAAATCCAAGGCGTTGAGGGCGCATTATGGTCAGAGAATTTAACATCTGCTGATCAGTTAGACTATATGGCCTTCCCTAAAGCGGCAGCGCTTGCCGAGGTTGCTTGGACACCGGCTAAACGGCGCAATTGGCAAGATTTCTCTGCGCGCATGGGCCAATATTACTTGCCCCATTTAGACTATTATGGCGTCAAATATCGCATTTCACCGCCCGGTATTCGCTTGCAAAACAATATATTAGAAGCCAATGATGAATTTCCTGGTTTGGCCCTACGTTACACTTTGGATGGTACTGATCCAATCCCAAGCTCATCCCTCTATCAAGGGCCGGTCCAAGTCAACAGCACTAACATCAAAATACGCGCCTTCACCAAAGACCAGCGCGGCAGTACTTCCACCAGCCCAGGCAATTAGCGCCTAGGCTGGTTTTTTAGCACAAGCTGTTTGCCAATGAGTCTTAAATGACATAGAATTGTCCCTCTTTTCTAAACCCACCCGCACGCTGGCGTAGCTCAGTAGGTAGAGCAACTGATTTGTAATCAGTAGGTCGTCGGTTCGATTCCGTCCGCCAGCTCCAGAAATTTCAATGGTTATGGGGCTGTTTCCCCACTTTAGCGAGCTCTTATTCAAGAGCATAATGCTCTAACTAGTAATCGGTAATTTTCAAAATTTCTAAATCCATAGGCTCTACGTTGAATCAATTTCATCTTGCGATGAAATTTAACTTTGGTTTAAGGTTGACCAGATATAATGGGAATTTGGTAAATCGGCTACTTTATAGAATGAATTAGAGAGGTATTAATGCCTGAATTCATCACCCATTTTTTGATGAAAACAACGAGGAAAGTATTTATTGCACGAATGCAGGTAGTGGATGGAAAGATTTCATTGAGTTGATTAAATTAAGCGTAGCAAATCGTAATGGCGGCGAAACCCCGTTGGCCAAAGTAAATAGCGACCAATCTGTTTCAATCTTTTTACAACAGTGTGAATCTTGGAATATTCAAAAATATGTAAAGAATTCATTATTAAACATTTGGAATTTCATTGTGAAAGATTAGAATTTCCATTAATAGGCAAAGCAAAAGTATATTAACAATAATAGAAGGCGATAAAGTATCAGGAATTAACCAGTATCGTTTTAATATTTCTCCTTACCATTTTGACACTCTATTAAAACTTAATAACGCATATGGTGGTTATGATACCGAAAATAATCTTTTAAAGCTTGTCAGAGATGAGTTTTCTTTAAAGCCAGGAGTAATCTCCTTATTTCCAGCATTGGCCATGAACCCACAAGAAAACATAATAAGAGCAGCTGGCTGCCAAATATCTGAAATGATCTCTGTGCAATTATATAAACTTTTTCCCTGAAAAAAGGCCCTGGGAAAGCTTTTCATTGGATGCCGCCGGAAGTAAAAGAAAGATTAAATATCAGTGGCGATGAATTAGTAATGATAATAAAAAGCTATTAATAAAACAAAATTATTGGCAAAAATAGGATCTAATTCCGATGCAATAAATTTCTCACCTCAAGAAGCTGATGGTTTGGACTTTATCATCATGACACCCTCAGTAGATAATCCAATAAAGATAAATAAGCTTGATGCCAATGCCCTTGATTTTTATGCTTTATATGGAAATTGCGGGGCCATAGAGTTACAACAAGATGGTTATAGATCGGTAGAGGTTGGCACGCTGCACTTTCTAAATTATCTGAAAGAATATTTGCAAAACAAGTTTAAAAGATATGGTAAAGAACCTTACTATGCTAATAATCAATTTTCATTGAAAGACAGTATTAAATTGCTTGAAAAGTTAATTGAAATTGAAAAAGAAAGGTCGGCTTTTAAATTTAACCGTGACATTAAAGATTTTGAAGGCGCTATGATACTTTTTGATGCGGCTCATTCTAATTCCCAAGCCGATAATATATCGATTTCCGACCAAATCTATACTGTTGGCCAAAACGCTAGTAAAAATCCTGATCTAGTTGCCAATATAGGGTCTAGAGTAGCTATCGATACAGCGCTCTTAGATAGGCGTTTTGACATAGTTTGTATTAATTATGCCCCCAGCAAGTCAATCAATCTGCAAAATGTTTTGAAGCAGCACAAAGAGTCTTAAATGATGAAGGTGTCTTGCTGTTTATTAATGCTGAAACAAAAATAGAGAGCCAGTCTCTAAAATTTCACTTTTTGGATATTTATTTGATGGGACTAAGAAAGTAAAAGTTAATACCCCATTATATTTTTGAGTATGGTGACTACGGCTGGTTTTAAATCAGCAAAACCACTTGCTCGTTATAATGAGGAAGCAGATGGTTCCATACTAATAGCGACTAAATCGGATAGCCCCATTGATGTCAAAGAGATCTGCGCGATGGTTCCAGCGCTTAAAAATATACTAAAGTCTAATAATGTAAACGTCGAGCTCTATATGGAAGAATGCATTCCACAGTTTAGTTAGTTGAATTCGTCATTAATTTTACCCGATGATGACTTTTGTTGTCTTCATATTGTCCCCCTGCAAAGCTAAAGAGAGCCCGTAGTAAGCGCATAGCAAGGTTAGCGTTCACTTCATCCGTGTTCTTCACTAAGATAGGAGCGCTGCTTGGCTGTTTTATCTTTGGTAATATCAAGGAGAAGCTTTTTGTCAATTATGGAATGATTGATTCATTACGCATTTGTAGTCATAAATTATTTTAGGCCTGAGGGCCTCGCGGATCTAACGCTTTTATTAATTAATCAAAATAATTCATTGTATGAAGATTAATGTCAGCAAATATACCCATGCCATCTCAAAATACGTGTTAAAATTTGCATTTTGAGATGGTATGGGTATATTTGCTGGTATACGCATGTTGTTAAAAAGGAGATATGTCAATGAAGCAAGCACTTTGTGTTATCGTAGGAGTAGGCCCAGGAAACGGGGCGGCTTTTGCACGGCAGTTTGCAAAAGAAGGATATGCTGTTGCACTCTTAGCTCGGCATAAAGAGTTTACTTCACAATTGGCAAAAGAGCTTAAAAACACGCATGCTTACCAATGTGATGTGGCAGATGTCGCTTCAGTTAATAATGCTTTTACGCAAATTCGCAAAGAATTAGGTGAAATTGATATATTAGTTTATAACGCAGGCTCAGGAACTTGGGGCAATGTAGAAGAAATTACACCGGAAGCTTTTGAGGCGTCATGGCGTGTCAATACATTAGGTTTTTTAACGACAGCCCAACAAGTTATTCCTGCAATGAAAAAGAAAAANCAAGGCAGCATTATTGTAATTGGTGCTACAGCATCTCGTCGTGGTGGCATTAAAACGGCTGCATTTGCACCTGCTAAAGCGGCACAACGTAGCTTAGCTGAATCGATGGCCAAACATCTTTGGCCACAAGGCATCCATGTTGCAATAGTGATTATTGATGGTGTAGTTGCTTTGCAAAATACTCGCGANAAAATGCCAGATAAACCGGACAGCNNTTTTGTCAAACCCGAAGATGTGGCATCTACGGTATTTTGGTTGACACAGCAACCTTCTTCCGCTTGGACTTTTGAGGTCGAAGCGCGGCCTTTGGGTGAAAATTGGTAAATAGGGCTTGATAAAAATTTCTGCTCGTTGATGAATTCAGTACAATTAACTGTTAATTGGCAAACTTTCTTCAAAATCGTCAAAGCCAAAAAATACACAAATTGATTGATTCTCACTGCTTTTATGATATCTTACGCCAACTATCATGATGATATCATCTCCCTTCAAAGTTGAGATGCTTAAAAGCTGCTTTATCAAGCACTTAGAAGTCCAATAACGTTCATTTTGTTTATGTGCAATGAGAAAGATTCATATTTTCAGCCTTGGATTATTGTGCCTAGTCAGTTGTGTGCTTGCTGAGGACTTGCCGCTCGTAATTCCTGAAGTCAGTGTTGGCCCAGACCAGCCAATAGAAAGTTCTTCTCAAGAAAATGTGCAGACGACCCAGATCACTCGCAAAACAGTGGTGGAGAGTACCAACACTAATCTCGCTGATTTACTTAAGCAGGAACAAAGCATTGTCAGAGTCTTGAATAACACCAACGACAATAGCTTGCCGGTTTTTAGTATTCGTGGATTTGGCGATAATGCATTTGCCAATACCTTGATTACTATTGACGGTTTTCCTTTGAGCAACCCCAGTATATTAGCACCGAATTTTAATGCAGTGGTTTTATCAGATATACAAAAAATTGAAATTGTCCAAGGTAGTCAAGGTTCATTGTGGGGTGATCAAGCTGTAGGTGGTTTGATGAATATTACAACGCGGCATCCCGAAAAATGGATGGCTGATGCAACCGTAGGATACGGCAGTTTTAATAAGCAGTTCTATAGCATTTTATTGGGAAATAAATGGGAAAACGGTTTNGTTTTTAAATTAAATGGTTATTTAAATAATACTGACAATTATCGTGATAGTAATAAACAAACAGACCAAGTAGGAAATTTGCAATTGGGCAGAGATTATTCAAGTGGTACATTGAGCTTAACTGCTAAGCTTTTTGATGACCGCATTGATTTGCCAGGAGGTTTGACAAAACAGCAATATGACAGCAATCCAAGGCAAGCGACGACTCCTGGAAATTTTAATCATTATACGACAACGATCTTGCAGTTATTGAATAAACAGGAAATTCATCCAGACTGGATAATTGAAACAAGAGCCAGTTATAACAATATCGATGGTGATGGATTTATTAACTCCACCTACACGCGAAATGACGAAACTGCCAGTTTAAATCCAGTGATTATTGGTAAAATTTTTAATAGCCAGATACGCTTGGGCTATGAGGGAATTGGTAATCATTTTCAAATTAATAGTGGCAATACAGCGCAACAGGCTGATGCGGTCGAAAATGATTTGTATGGTCGGTTGATTGTACCATTCTTATCGCGGTTTGATGCTACATTGGGTGCGCGGAAAGCATGGCAGAACAATAATTTGGTCAAAGCCACGTCACAAGATATGCATGCATTAAATCAAGTGTTTGTCACTGAGCAAGGATTGGCATTCCATGCAAGTGAACAGTGGGATTTCTTCGTTCGTCGTGATGGTAATTTTCGCATGCCTAAAGCCAATGAACAAACTACATTGCCCGCGGCTATCAGTTCGCTGCAACCACAAACGGGTGTATCTTATGAAAGTGGAATACAATGGCAGGCGCCTCGTAATAAACTGCAATTAAGTTTGTATCGTTTGGATTTAAATAATGAAATTGCATTTAACCCTACTCAAACCAGCGCAGCTCCTTTCGGTTCTTTCAGTAATTTTCCTAAAACTCAGCGCAATGGCGTGACATTGACTGAAAAATTCATCATGTTTTCTAATTTCACGGTTAATGGTCAATTGAACTATGTTGATGCCCGTTTTGTCAGCGGCACTAATGACGGAAACTTTATTCCTGCGGTACCGGCCATCAATGGCAATATTGGGGCAGATTATCAGTTTATAAAACATTGGCATATAAAATATGCAGCCATCTATAATGGCAGTGCTTTTGCATCGCAAGATGTCGCTAATGTTGGTCAAAAAGTGCCGGCATATTGGCTACATGATGCTGGACTAGAATATGGGCGTAAAAAATTTAATATTGGCTGTGAAGTAGAAAATTTATTTAATCAGCGATATAGTGCGTATACTGTTTATAGCCCTTCAACCCAGGCTGAGACTTTCTATCCTGGTGTTGGCAGAAACTTTTGTTGACTGCAAAAATGTTTTTATAATGGATATATTGAAAACAAATAAAACAACTGTTTTGTCTTGCATCGGTGCAATGGGGTTGCACTTGTTGCTCCTTATATTGTTTTTTTATGGCATGAGCCATGCTGTGCAAAATCGAGTCCGTTCAGGTGAGCAAAATGTAAAAGTCATTTCCAGTTTTTTGTATGTGCAGAAAATGGATGGCCACCGATATACAACCTCCACACCTAAGGAAAACAAAGCCAAGGACCAACAGTCTTTTGTAAAACAAGAACCATTGAATGCAATAAATACGCACGTCAGTACTTTGAGACCAGTGCTTACAAAAACGAATTCCGCTAAGTTACAGGAAAAAAACAATCAACGGCAGTCAATAATGATTTGTCAGCAACTGACAAAAGAATACAATCCAATGCTAGTAATGGTGCAAAAGTATCTGAGTTACTGAAATTGCTGCATGTTGCGATTCAAAAACATCAACATTATCCTGCCAATGCTTTACAACTTAATAAGCAAGGAAGGGTCACGTTAGCGTTTACCTTGTTAACCAATGGTTATGTAAGCAATTTAACTGTGTTGAAATCTAGTGGTGTCCCAAGCCTTGACGAAGCTGCTATAGCCGCTGTCAAAGAAGCTGTGCCTTTCTCTGGTTTAGAGCAATATCTCAATGAGGCTAAAGCATTCCATATTGACGTAGTATTTGACTTAGGTTCTTATGATGTATAAAATCACGCCAATATCACACTTGTTTAACAATTATGAGGGCGATTGTTATGCTAGATTCTCAGAATATTAATACAGCCGACCAGTCGTTGTTAGATGAAATTTTTATGTCCCCTTCTAATAAAATCTTTGATAATCGTTTTTCCTCTGAACAACATTCGACTGAAGCTGCTTGTGGCACGGCTTGCGGTGCTGGTTGTGGTGGAGGCTGCGGCGGTAAGGTTTAAGCTAGCGGTATATTGACTTATGCAACAAGCCGGTCTTTTAAATCCTCAAATCGTGCATGCTGAAGAAGTGAGTGTTGCTGCTGCACAAGATTATCTTGCCAAGCTTGATTTGGTTTATATCGTGGAATACATGACGTCTGAACGTTATCCATTGCCCCGTTGGACAGAGGATGAAGCGATACGATGTGTGCAGCAATATAAAAACTTTCTTTTATTGATCAAAAAAATAAAGGTGAGTTTTTGGTTCCGACGCGCCATGTTGATGAAGTATGGCATAACCATGTTTTATATACCAAAAAATATTTCCATGATTGTCTCAATATTTTTGGTCATTATCTGCATCATGATCCGGCCATGCCAGGAGATGATCCGCAAACACTAATTGAAAACTATAAAAAACAAAAGAACTTTATTTGCGAGAATTTCACCAGCCCTTTAATTTATGTAATCATTAAAATTCAGTTTCGAAGCGAAAATACCGGGTTGATTATTCTTCTAACAAATCTTTCTTAGTTGATGCCAGGCGTTCATTTTTTAAGCGGGTTTTTTCCTGTTCTTCCAGCAATGTTTGCTCTGTTGCAGTGATATATCCCACCATATGCGCATCTTTTTGCTAAGGCTCTCCAAGATTTCTTCATCAATTGAAATTTCATCGGCAGTTTTTATAATAGGATTTTTTCACCACGTTTATGCACGGCGAATACCATTTTATTGAGTTTTTCGGAATGTTTTTTAGCAAGTACTTTATATTTGGGGCTGTTAATATTTAAATAACCAAGATAAGTCAATGTGCGAATGTCTTTTTGAGAAAAGTAATCAATACGTTCATCATTGGCCAGTAGTTTTTCAGGTTTTATTTTGAAAGTCAGGCCTTTGCCAATCACTTGAATTACACAGGTGTGTTCGTCGCCTTCGGTTTCGATATCGGCAACACGATAGAGAATGGGTTTTGGCCGTTGCTTATATGCATTGATTTGCTGAACAATCAATTTTTTAAAAATGGATAATACGCCGCATATGTAGTCACTCCGCTATTTCTTAGTCTTGATGAAAACTGGTTCTTGCTTCAATCAAAACTGCAACGATCATGTCCCCTTCTTCGAGTAATCGCATTTTGAAACTGCTTAGGTCGGGATTCAGTGGCTTTAAATATTGGTCTTTGCCATCAATTAATAATTGCCTAAATATCGGCAATTTTACCTCTTTTAATTGAATAAGGACATAGTTCCGATCTTTGGCGGTTTGGGTTGGATCAAATATTAAGGTGGAATTTTTAGGAAATACAGGTTCCATGGATGAATCTTCGAGCACTGTGGCAAAAGCATGGTCACTGAGCGAGGGTGCACCCATAACATAAGCATCATGATCTTTGGCGAGGCCCTGTTGTAAATAGCCTTCGATAGCATCCCATTTGATCATCGGGATTTCTTTAAACTGGACTTTAGTGGGCAACTTAGCGTGCTCAGCTTCATCTAAAGGTTGTTCTCCCAGGAGCTGATCTACAGTGATAGAAAAGTAGGCAGCAATAGGCTCTAAAGATGAGCGATAGGGTCTAGTGGACTTTCCGCTAATAAGGCGGTGAACAGTAGGTTGTGGTAAGTCTACTTCGCGGGCGAGATCCACCGGTTTCATTCGTCTTTCGAATAACAGACGTTGAAGGACTTTGCTGAGTTTATGGTAATGTTTAGCCATTGTGGAAACAGAATACCTAAAAATACAACTTTATCAAGTTGGTCTGGTTTTTTGGGCAAAACTTGAATTTTTGATAAAAGCAAAAGCATCTTATTTGAACCGTTTTCATAGGGTATATATTTAAGTGATTGTTTTGTTGTGATTTTTTTGTCAAGACTGATTTAATGAAAGATATAACATAGATTGACATATTTCCGAATAAGTTGTATTAATATTACAACTTTCAGAGATAACAGGAGTGGTGATTAAAATGAATAAAAATGTGCAGCGACAAAAGTCAGGTTTCATGCGGATGTAACGCGGAAGACATGTGTATTATTGCGAATCATTGAAAAATATTTCCCAAGGTTGTGATCGTAATGTAGTTTTCAAAATCTGCAATAGCAAAACCAAAGAGAGCTTCAAAATGGCAGCTTTAGAGTTATTTCAAAGAGAAAATTTATTGAAACAGTTCGACGCATTAGATGTTCGTGAGATTTCCTACGCGGCAGCTTGGGAAATGTTTTTGCAAGAAAAAGAAGCAATACAAAGCCTGCATGTCAAAAATTAGTCTTGAGAATAAGGGTGTTTTTAAAATTAGTTGAAAATCCTTGCATTTATTGAAAATTGTATCTTTGCTTATCTGTGGTGTATGATAAATATCCTACTGCAGTGATAGATGAAAAAGGATTTTCTTATGAACCTCAAACCTTCTCTTTTCACGCTTATNTTTTTCTTAACAGGGTTGCCCGCCTTTGCAACAATTAATTTGTCCACCGTTCAAACTAAGCCAGCTGCTGGGACTGTTGCTTTGACTTTTGATGATGGGCCTACAGCAGAATACACGCCTCAAATCTTGGCTATCTTGAAACAATATAATATAAAAGCGACATTTTTTATGGTGGGGGAATGNCGAAAAAATCCGGACATGGTCAAGCAGGTCGATGAGGCAGGCCATGCTATTGGCAATCATACATTGTCCCATCCATTTCTCACCAAGCTAAATAATGCAGAATTACACAAAGAGATTGAAGCGCCACAGGTCATTATTTATAACATCATTGGCAANAAACCGGTTTGTTTGCGTTATCCATTTAATGCTTCAAATCAACATGTTAGAAACACTATCCGATCTTTAGGTATGGTTCCGGTTCCCATGGGATTTAATTCATTTGATTATGATCGTCCTGGCGTTGATAAAATTGTTAATTGGGTCGTNAAAAATGCGCATTCAGGCCAAGTGATATTATTGCATGATGGTTTTAATAAGCGAGAGGAAACTGTAGCTGCGTTACCGAAAATCATTGAAGGGATCCAGCAAAAAGGGCTCGGTTTTAGCCAGATTTGTGTTGAATAAATATCCAATGAAAGGCCAGGCTTTTTATTAAAAATAACTTGCATTATCAATGCAAGGTTAGTAGGATCGCTTCCCCATAAATAATTTTTCCCGAGTCCCCTCATGAAACTATTTGGCTAACTCATTAGATCAACGAAAAAGATTGATCTGTATGCATTTGATTTTGAATGGTTATAACTTTTTGTTGGGTATTTTTATGAAGCTTCCACGTACGGCTTTTGCATTTCTTTATTATTTTGTGCGGCAACAATGGCTTAAGTTCGCCGTTTTGATACTTGCATCAGTTGCCTGGTCAGCTAATGAGGCTTTTTTCCCCTATTTTTTAAAGCGCATTGTCAACACGCTACAATCCTATCAAAGTGCGCCCAAAGAAATTTATCACGCTCTTAGTGGGACCTTATTATTGTTAGTTCTATTCTGGCTTATTGCCGAATTATTTATGCGTTTGCAAGGTATTGTTTCGATTTATACTTTTCCGACAATGCGGGCCAATATTAGGGCAAAGGTATTTGCTTATGTCAAACAGCATTCACATGAATATTTTTCAGGCCGTTTTGCAGGCAACATTGCGAANAAATTNGCTGATTTGCCCACAAGTACGCAAACCTTATTGGAAATTATTCTCTTTCAGTTTATCACGGCAGCTACTGGAATAATGATTATTTTTGTGATGATGTGGTTGACTAAGCCTATTTTTGCTGGAATTTTATTATTTTGGCTTTGTCTGCATTTGGGCCTGACTTTTTGATACTTNCGTTATGGTAATTATGTTTGGGAAATGCATGCTGATTCCGTTTCAACCATGGGTGGCAAGATCGTTGATGTGTTGACCAATATTTTAAACGTGCGTCTATTCGCGCGCGCTCAATTTGAAACGGAGTATTTGGCAAAATTTCAACAAGATGAAATTGTTAAGGCNAAAAAAGCTATGTGGGTCACTGAGCTGACACGCATCGGCTTAGGCATTAGTGGGCTGATGCTTATTTTTGGCATGATCTTTACTTTATTGTATGGTTGGATCCATCAATGGGTGACTTTGGGGGATTTTACTCAAGTAGGCATGCAGACATTTTGGGTATTAGGTTGGGTCTGGTATGTTAGTTATCAGATTGCATTGTTTGCAAGAGAGGCTGGTACCATTAGTGATGCATTGAGTTTAGTCCGTCAAAGCCATGATATTGTTGATGCTAAAAATGCTATTAAATTGGTGGTTCCATCTGGACAGATTCGCTTTGAGTCGGTCAGTTTTGAATACCATAAGAACCGGCCTGTTTTTAGTTGTTTAAATGTGACCATTGCTGCAGGTCAAAAAGTAGGGCTTGTTGGTTTTTCAGGTTCCGGTAAATCCACCTTTGTAAATCTTATTTTGCGGTTTTATGATGTGAAATCAGGCCGTATTTTAATTGATGGTCAAGATATTGCCCAAGTGACGCAAGATTCATTGCGACAACAGATTGCTATGATTCCACAAGACCCTAGTTTATTTCATCGAAGTTTGCTGGAAAATATACGTTATGGTCGTTTAGATGCAACAGATGCTGAAGTGATGCGGGCGGCTAAGTTGGCGCATTGTGATGAATTTATTGAAAAACTGGATGCTGGTTATGATTCTTTGGTAGGGGAGCGCGGCATAAAATTGTCAGGTGGTCAACGCCAGCGTATCGCCATTGCAAGAGCCATTTTAAAAAACGCACCCATTCTAATTTTAGATGAAGCTACTTCTTCATTAGATTCTGTCACGGAGAAATTAATCCAAGAAAGTTTGCAGCAAATCATGCAAGATAAAACCACCATTGTTATTGCACATCGACTTTCAACGTTAGCAAACATGGATCGAATTTTAGTGTTTGATAAGGGTAAGATTGTTGAAGATGGCGCAAGAGTTGAATTACTGCAAGCCAATCAGCATTTCACACAATTATGGAACATGCAGGTTGATGGATTTCTACCAGATACAGCGAGTGAATAAAATTATAAATGCCCGCTAGGAAAATCCCGGAATTGTATTGTTGTTAGTTGCTGACGGATCTGGGACTTCTTTACTTTTAGACAATGAGGAGATGTTAATAGCGCTTACTCGTGTAGAGGACACCGTTGCTCCTTTTTCTTATCTGCAGGCGATGTTGATGCAGGAGTAGGTGATTTAGTTCTTGTTGTAATAATAGGCGTGTTACCGATGTTAGGGATAATATAATAAGGGCCTACATTGGTTGCTGTGTTTGAAATGGTAGTCATTGCTGCATTAAAGACGGGTAAGCGTGGTATCAAGGCTTTAATGAATTCGTAAACGATGGATTTTAGCTCTTGAATCACACTATCAATAACTTTATGCTGTTCGAATTTAATCAATAAAATGCCATCATACTGCAACGCTTGTTGTTTTTGGTTTTCGGTCAAATCTGTCAGGTCATTTTCAGTAAACGGCGCTTCTAATTTCATTATCTGAAAGGTATTAGGGCCAGCGAGGTAGTCCAGGAATTGATTTATTGTGACATGCATTTTTTCTAAAGCGTTTTTATCTTTATATTTAAATAAGAGCAGTGCGTTTTTTCTGGCCCGGGTGCTATATCAATGGTTGCCGGCAAAGGGGATAGTTTTATTGTATTAGGAGTAAAATGAAAGGTTTTAATTTTACCATCGCTTCCTATTGAGACCAGATTCCCCATGGGGGATATTAATAACTGGTTTATTTTGTATTCATGAAAATCAGGTAGTTCGGTATAAAATTTGGTGACATCATCATAAATCACTAATTTGAATATCCTTCGCTGCAGTTTTTATCAAAAGTATTGACTGAAAATGCAATAAGATGGTTTTCAATCAATGTCACTGCTGTAGTCACAGAATCCTTATCTGTTGTTGAGTTATTATTGTCTGGGTGAGATGTAGATAGTGAAGGTATTTCCTCTTTTATTTTAAGTGGTTTATCTGGATTATTGATGGTTGCTAGTTCAAATACTTTAATGTAGCCGTCATCAGAACTGCTCATGTACAAATTACTGTCGCGTGAATAATGATTTAAGGCGGTAATGGCTTTAGAATGGATTTTAATAAAAGGGCTAAACTGAAATTCTTTTATATTTAGGGTCGTAACATAGCCATTTTGAGTTCCCAAAAGAATTTTTTCATTATTGATAAATGTCATGCACTTAATGACGCTGTGGTGTTCATAGTTCAGAACTTTCAATTTTGTTGCCCTAACCCTGGTCTAACATATACCAATATTAATGCTTTATTTGTCGTATTGGCTAGAATGAGGTCGCCTTTGCTTGTAACTGACAAAATGGGGTGAGGCGGGTTGTCTAGTAATGTCTCCTCTTTGCCATTATTTAGATTATAAAGTTTGAGGGTTTTTTGGTTTTGGACAACTACGAGTTCGCCGGAATGCAGAAAACAAAAATGCGTTACATTGTCTAATTTTTCTAGTTCTGGGGATTCCAGAGCAGTGTCTCCTCGAATATCCCATTTTTTTACGAAATATTTATTTTCAAATGCAGTGAGTACATATAGATTATCATCTGGGCCGAATTCGGCATGCCGCACTTGATGATGTTTGTCTTTAGTCGTGATCGTGCCATTTTGAGAGTGTTTATAACGATGATAATTAACTAAATCAAAGCGCTCCACAGTAGGAAACTGTTGGGTATTCGAAAAACTTGTACAATGAAGTTGTAGTTAGCAAATGGGCAGCCTCTGGCGTATAAGGCCTTTATCTTGCTAACATAAGGATGTTTAAAAATAGACAGCAGTTGGCTTCGCGAAGGGTTGCTTCCGTTTAAAATCAGAGAGTCAGAGAACCCTATTAAATTACTGCATTCACTTTCTTCAAGTTCCTGATTTGCTGACCTAGTTACGCTCCATAAAGTTAGTGATTGTTCGGGAATTGAGTGATCACAAGAAATTTTAACGTTACGATTTCTAAGCCTGATTTCTCGGATGAAACTGATGTTAATTTTGGGGCAGTTTTTTATTTCTACTTGCTCTAGGCTTTCATATTCCAGTATGACAATATTTTCTAGTGCAGGCATGTTTTCAAAGAAATAATTCTAGGGCAGTGCAGTGTGATTTTGTCGAGATCATTAATGTCATTTAGATTGACTCTTTGTAGTTTTTCAAAGTTAAGAGCTGGTGATCTAAAGGACAGCATTCTTTTAATGCTATTGGTGCTTATTCCGGGGATCATGCTTTGAATACGTCTTTTGTTGGATTTTTGTTGTTTTCTGAAATCCATTTTAACTGAATTAACGGGTTCGGCAGATAAGGTTAAAGATTTTATACCAGGACAATAACGTTTGATTAGTTTTAATGTGTTAGTTGATAATTGAGTCGTGCCGAGTTTTAATGATTCAAGGTCCTCCGAATTTTTAAAACAACCTCTAGCTCATCATCGGAAATATCAATTTTTGAGAATACCAAAAGATTGAGGCGGCGATGCGCTAACTTTGAGATAATTCCAAAAAGACTGGATTGTAGTTGGGCAGATAAGTTGGAAATTTTAATTTCTGCTAGGACTTTCTCTATTACCTCTGGAGAAATGATGGTCTCTAAGACCTGATAGTCACCACTTTTTACTCTAAGAATGATATTCTGTATCTCTTGTGTCTGTTTGAAAAAATTGTCGACAATGTCGGCGGCAGCTGACGGTGTAATGGGTAATTTTGCTTTTTTTCTTTGATTTTTCATTTTCATTCTGTACATGAGAAACAAAAGCCTTGTCATCTTTTGAAAGATAACCTTTTTTACGACCTTGCTGAATTCTTCGGTTGCTCTATTATATTTTACATTAGGAGGATCATCGCTGCTGTGTATTTGTGTTAGCCAGCAGCCGAAAGAGGGAGATATGTTCTCTAATAATTCTTGAATTGAAAAAACCCTTGTTTCATCATGAGCGCTTGAGTTCTGCTGAATGCTTCGGTTATGAAGAGAATGGAATCGAGGGTTAAGCTAATTTCAAAAACATTATGCGTGGTTCTTTTGTTGAGAAACCTTTGAAAGCTAATTAGCGAATGGTAATGGTCGTTAAGCCACAAGAGCCAATTCTTGAAATATGTTTGTAGGTTAGCATGGACTATTCTTTCTCGAAATGAAAATTTATATTTAGTTTTAATTTGGTTTAAATACAGTGGGAAAGCATTTACGTTTAATTCTGATTCTTGGTTTTCATTAGTGGAGTATAAAGTTCTTCCCATGCGATCACTGTCACAGGGAGAGATTTCGTACTGAGTGGAAGAAGTGTTGTCATTACTATCGTTAGATAAGTTTCGTAAGATGAAATTGCTAGGGTTCTGGTCTCTTTGGATAGTTATTGTTGCAAGAAATGAGGTAACAAAAACACTTTCCGGGCTTATTTGATCAAGGTTTGCGGTTTTGTTTATTAACGCATTTTTAAGGTTGGTTCCTTCGATGAAATCAGAGATTAAGACAGGGTAAAGTTTATCTGTTTCATCTGCAAACATAAAACAAGCTGAATAAAGTCTTTTAAAGTCTTTTAAGTCAAGCATTTTGAGTAGGTTGTTATACAGCCACCGATAAGATAATTCATTTAGAGGGAAATCGGGGTAGGTCTTAAAACAAAAACAGCTCCTCCCATAGTCGCTGTTGTCACATCGCTTCTACCATAATCGTTTTGAGTGTTAATTCTATGATCTTTTTTAAAGATGGTATTATAAATTTCCTCTTTTAAATAGCGTTGCCCCATGTTTTGCCCTGATGGTTTATTGCTGGCAAGAAATATTTTTGGGTCTGAGGCGTTGTTGTCGTAATTTCATAAAGACGGGTGTACCATCCTAGAGTATTCGTTAGTTTTTTAAGCGCAGCATTAATTTCTGATTGGATTGGATTTTATCTAAAAAGCAAAATAATCGGCAGGTTTTATATCCTCCACCTCAAGTTCGAATATCAGGTGCTCAATTAACTCAAGGTCCATTTTTCAATGGGCTGGTCGATAGCATATTCAAAGACAGATTGCCCATTAATGTCGCGGATGTTGATGTTGTAATTTTTTCTTGCACAAACATTTGAACCAGCTGACGGTCCATTTTTGGCTAAAAAAATGGGTATTCGTTTTTCGTTATTAGTGCTGTAGATGTTCGTATTGCGCAGTTTCAGGAGTGCTCGTATCATCTGACGAACACCTTGGCTTTGGGTGTCTTGTTGCAATAAAAAATGAAGTGCGGTATTACCATTTTTATCCACACTCATATTTGGATCGAAGTTTTCTATCTCAGTCAAATAACAAAAAGCTCTGGGTGAGGGGCTCTCATAATACTAAAAATGTGTCGGCGTACTATTTCTGGAGTCAAAGTTTTGAATTTTTTGACTGAAAAATGTTCTTTTATTTTGAATAAACTCGCAATAAATTGTTCAGTATTGAATGGATTGAAGTCCATGTTTTGTATAAAGTCTTTTGCTAAATCATCCAGGCTTGAGAGATTTGAGTCAGTATTGTTATTGTCATTTTCATGGCTTTCTATTTTGACTGCTGCTCGCTCTAATTTTGCCTTGACCTCAGAATCCATGACTTTGGTGCCGTTGTTTTCAGTGCTAAATAGGTTTTCAAAAGAGTTTTCTACGGAGTATATTTGGGCATATATCTCATTGATATTCAAAAAGGTTGTGTCTTTGATTTGCTCAAGACAGTTTTATAAAATAAAAAGCCAAAGGTTCGAGTTTTTCAAAAATCTCATCGATCGATAGAATAGTATTTTCTGATAAGAGCTGTGTAAAAATTTTTATTTTATTGAACCAGGCGTTAACCATTGGCCTCGATATCTGTGGAGCAATGTCTTTGCTTGCAACATAGAAATGATGTGGTGATATTTCTGAATAGGGTGAGAGCGTGACTCTTTTTGGGTAATTTGAGCTTGAGACTTCTTGTGCCATTGTTGCATGTCTACA
Source organism: Coxiellaceae bacterium (assembly GCA_013414725.1). Lineage (GTDB taxonomy): Bacteria > Pseudomonadota > Gammaproteobacteria. The sequence goes on from CP058706.1 coordinate 1,010,648, forward strand.
AAAAAATCTAACATGATGGTTTCAGCCAACTTTACTTTGCAGCGGGCTATACTTGAAGGCTCAATGGCTTCTTCTCGCTGTGGCAGTGTGGGAAAAAACTCCGAAAACAGTTTACATGTGTACCTTCACGATCAATGGCCACAGTTTGTTCGGTGAATTCATCGTTATCGATGCCGGTTGCTGCCCATGAACGATTGGACGGTATTACTTCAGCCATATGATTTGATGGCTTGGCATCCGATGTGCCGATGATGATATCAAAAATTGAATGTTGGCTATAGCTCACTTTGTCGAACCGTGAATAAAAATTATTCATGAAGAGAATAAATTCGTCTGTGCTGAATTTTTTAAATAAGTTGGCAGCTTGTTCCAATTCATTGACTAATGATATGACTTCAACAAATTCTTTGCCTTGGGTTAATTCGGGCCATGTTGCAACAAAAGCGACGCCTTTTAGAATGATTTCATTAATCGAATTAGAATTTTCAGTGCGTGGCCGTTTTGAAATAATGTCGTTTATATTTTCAATTTGCTTAACATAGCTTTTATTGAGATCATTGAAATCCTTTGGCCTGTTTTGGGGATCAATAGTAGCCATTCCTTTGAGCACTGCTCGCGCCACATATTCTGCATCAGCAGTAATAATATTAGCAATTGAAGCTGCTTCGGTAGTAATGTAGTTATTAAAATATTGGTTCGATCTGATAGAGTCAAAGATAATTTTAAAGCTATATAAGTTTTTTTGGCGATCATAGGAAAAATTGCGACAAGCCAGATCAATCGTTTGATAAGTATTATAAGCGTTAAGTAGATGTTCAATATTGATCCCATCGATAGTGAAACTCATCTGCACCAACGTAGTGTATGCCTGATCAAAGTTTTCAATAAGGCTGCTACTGCCAAGCTTCTGTGGTCTTTGGAAGCGGAGACCGACCAAAAATACGGATTCTATCGGAGAAAGAATATTAAAGCCTAATGCTTTTGCCAAAAAGTAAGCGGCTTTTTCGGCTGCTGGTTTAATGTCGCTGATGCTGCTACTTTTACAATGGATGTCGCCATCTTTTGTCTTTAGTCGTGCGACTCGGTGTGTCCCAAGTTCACGTGTGGCTGCTGAGTTGCCGTGCCTATCAATGCCTAAGATTTCATAGGCAATTTTCATGGGAATTTCATAACAATCACCTTCCTCATTAATCAAGACAGCTTTACTTTCCATTAATTTCTTAAGTGATTTCGAATCTTCTCCAAGTTTGGCGGCTAAAACCTGTTGTGAATATTGGGTGTAGTAAGCAAGGATTTTATTTAGAATGTTTTTAATTTCAGTAAACTCTGGAATGTCAAGCACAACAATCTTATTGGTGATTTGATCAATCAAGTTGGACAATGTGACGGTGTTGCATTGCGTGGTGGTGACATCGTCTTCTGCGAAAAAAATTTTTGAGTTGGTTAAGATCAAAGAAGGGTGGATGCATTGGTCTGCCAAGGTTAACAATTCATGAATGGCAGTGTTGAAATCACTGCCATTGGTTTTGTTAGGATGTTTTTGAGCAATGCTTTCTAACTCTGCCCGCAGCGCTGAGACTTGAATAAACAACTCAGCTTGCCCAAGCGTCAAGTTAATAATTCTTTGGCGTAGTTGGGCTTCTTTCTGAGAAAGCAATAATTTATCATTAGAAATTGTCATGGTTTTTGTCTTTTATCTAATTTTAGGCGTTGAAACTTACCATTTCTTCTGAAGTTAAAGTTGCCCTACCAAGGTTAATATGTTTTGTCTTGTCTTTTAAAGATTGCGTAATTTCACTCTTATAGGTTTCAATATTTTCAGGGATGATAGTAATTTTGTATTGTCTTAGAATTTGCTTGCAAGCGCTTGCCATAGCTTCTATATATTGCTTTTTAGGCTTTGGTTCGAGTTCGTCAATGGAAATTTTGGCTTCAGTTAAAATAGCATTAAAGGCGTCACTCCACTTGATATCAGAGAGTGTTGTTTCAGAAATTTCTGTTACTTTTAACCCATTTAAGAAGATATATAAGTTCGGATTTTTGTTGCGTAATAAGACTTGTTCATCACGATAACTTAAATATCGACGCATTCCCAAAATCCTGCGCCCACTAATGCGCCAAAACTCACGGCTCCAGCAATGACACCACCAATAACAGAGGCAGGTACTTTATTTTTCTGATCATCAATAAAGGTGACATCAGTACTGCTGATTTGGCTGGTACAATCTTGCCAATCAGTTTGCGTTGTGTTAATGGGCGGACAGTCTGGTGTTTTAACGATTAGCTTAATTGTGGGTGCTTCGTGATTGTCGTCAGACTTAAAATAAATTTGATTTTTCTTATTAATATCTTCTTGAGTAAAAGTCCTAATATCTTGATTAGTTTGATTACCAAAGTATCCGTGAGTTGGGCTGCCAACAACTTGAAACACAAGGTTGCTTTGTTCAGTCACATTATATCCAGAGTAATAGGAATTTAACTCATCCGGGCCCAAAATTCTGTTTCACCGTTATGGATCTCGAGTTTGTTTTTAATGATTGTTGGGGCTGTTGTTTGTTTGTAAGCACTCTTTGCTTCTGTAATCAACTGAGATAATTGAGCATCGGTAATAAGACGGTAGCTGTTAACAGAAGCTCCCGCTAACGCAGTTGTATCTTGTGGCGCTGCATCGATTTGTGTAACATCTTCTTGTTTAAATAATTTGTTAAGGCCCCAGACTAAGGCAGTACCTCCGCTCAGCAAAAATAATATTTTAGAACCATTGATTAGCGTTCTGATCAACGAGAAACCTGGTTGAGTTTGTTCAGTTCTTGCCATGATTGCCTCCTTTCTAGTCGATGACTGTTTGTTGGGGTGCAGAGTATAGTAGAAATTTCTGTTTAAAGAAATACGTAAAGCATAAAGATATTATCGCTGCTGAGACTGTGGGTTTCGCTTTTGCCAAGCTAGAAACTTTCGATTTTATATTGTTGTTGGTATGATTTCAATATAACATAAATTACTAGACCAGATTAGCCGATTATAAAGGAACATTATTTTTTATCAGAGGGATTTATGGCATTTGATTGGATTTCTAAATGTGCTACTTCACGCAATGCTCTAAGGTTAGGCTTATTGAGTTGTATCTTGTGGCCACTATTGGTTTTGGCAGAGAATTGGAGTTATCAAGGCAATACCGGTCCGCGTCACTGGGGGCGTCTTCATAAGGAATTTAAATTATGCCTTCATGGGCAGCAACAATCTCCCATTGATATTCATACCAAAACAGCTAAACATGCCAATGATAACCTCATTTTTCATTATGCTGCAGCCAATTTTAGCAAAAATGCAGTGGGTGATAAGTTATTTACTCTGTCTAATGCTAGAAATTATGTGTTGTTTAACAATGAACAATTTTTTTAGAAAGCATTCAAATGCGTACTCCGAGTGAACACGAAATCGATGATAAGCAGCGTGAGATGGAAGTACAATTGTTGCATAAAAATCATCAAGATCAATGGCTAATTGTGAGTGTGCTTATCAAGCCTGGGCATAGTAATGTTTTTTTGACAGAACTGTGGCATCATTCTGTAACAAATAAACAGAAATATGTACATTTAAATCCGTTTAAACTAATCCCAGCGAAGAAAACTCATTATGTCTATCTTGGGTCCTTGACAACGCCACCTTGCAGTGAAGGGGTTATTTGGATAGTAATGGCGACACCGCTGACTGCTTCACCGCACCAAATTCAATATTTTAAAAAATGTGATTAAATATAATGCTAGGCCATTACAAAATTTGAATAAGCGAGAAATTTATCAGAGTTTGTAAATAAGGTAGGGTGAATGATGCAATGCCATAATACTAACCATGTGATTGATCGGCATGCTGCAACATCTCATAGTCATATGTTGCAAGAGTTTCAACGTCGCTTTGCTGTTTGCATTATTCTGACATTGCCAGTAGTTTTCTTGACTCCGATGATCCAGCAATGGTTGCATATTGATTGGTTGTTGCCTAAAAATAATATTGTCCTATGGTTGCTTTCTAGCGTTATTTATTTTTATGGTGGCTGGCCGTTTTTATCGGGCATGTATGCGGAGATAAAACAGAAGCGCCCAGGCATGATGACATTAATCGCCTTAGCTATTTCTGTGGCTTATATCTATAGTGCATTAGTGGTCTTTGGCTTGCCTGGCCCAATCTTNTTTTGGGAGCTGGCTACTTTAATCGACATTATGTTGCTAGGGCACTGGATTGAAATGAAATCGGTGCTCGGTGCAAGCAAAGCGTTGGAACATTTAGCCGCTTTATTACCTACAGTGGCGCATAAAATTGATTTACAAGAGCAGGTGCAGGATGTGCCAATTGCCGATTTGCAACTGCAAGATCGTGTGTTAGTCAAGCCAGGTGANAAAATTCCCGCCGATGGTAAAGTATTAACTGGAACCAGCCAAGTCAATGAAGCCATTTTAACAGGTGAATCTCAGCCAGTAGTAAAACAGCCTGGAGATGCAGTCATCGCTGGCGCAATTAATGGTGAGGGTGCACTGGTCATACAAATTGAAAAACTAGGGCGCGATTCGTTTTTATCTCAGGTCATTGCTTTAGTCCAACAGGCACAATCCAGCAAATCAAATACTCAAAATTTGGCAGACCAGGCAGGTTTATGGCTGACGGTTATTGCCATTTTCTCTGGCGTTATTACCTTATTGATATGGTGGCAATTAACATCGCAAGGGTTTGCATTCTCGCTTGAGCGCATGGTTACTGTTATGGTCATTACTTGTCCCCATGCATTAGGCTTGGCAATTCCTTTAGTAGTTTCAGTTTCTACGGCAATGGCCGCAGCTCATGGCTTATTAATTCGAAACCGAACGGCATTTGAAAAAGCACGTCATATTAACGCGGTTGTTTTTGATAAAACAGGCACCTTAACTGAAGGGCAGTTTGCTGTCACAGAAGTCATCATGTTAAATGATCGATTTACCAAAAATGAATTATTAACTTATGTTGCTTCAGTGGAGTCTCAATCAGAGCATCCTTTAGCAAAAGCATTGGCTAGTGGTGTTGGCCAGATTTTACCGGTGACGGAATTTAAGTCAGTGCCAGGCAAAGGAGTGCAAGCCAAGGTTGGGCAGCATTCGATACAAATTGCTAGTCCAGCTTATGCCAAAGAGTTGTCTTTACTGCTCCANGAATCTCTATTGGAACCTATGTTGGCCAGTGGTGAGAGTTTGGTNTTTGTCATTATTGATAGTTTATTATGTGCCATTATTGCATTAAACGATGTAGTGCGTTTAGATGCCAAGGCTGCCATTGCTCAATTGCACGCAATGGGAATCCATTGTGTGATGTTAACAGGTGATCAGACCGCAGTGGCAGAGCGAGTGGCAAAACAACTGGGTTTGACCGATTATTTTGCCGAGGTACCGCCGCAGCAGAAGGCTGANAAAATTAAATCCATTCAAGCACGTGGTTGGCTAGTAGCAATGGCGGGTGATGGGGTAAATGATGCGCCTGCATTAGCGCAAGCGGATGTGGGCATTGCTATCGGTGCAGGCACTGATGTTGCTGTTGAAACTGCCGATATTATTTTAGTGAGAAATAATCCATTAGATATCGTATCGATTATTACTTTAGCACGCGCTACCACGCGTAAAATGCTGCAAAATTTATTTTGGGCAACTGGCTATAATGTGGTTGCTATTCCNTTGGCAGCCGGCATATTGTATAAATTTGATATTTTACTATCACCAGCGTTGGGTGCTGTATTGATGTCGTTAAGCACGGTCGTTGTTGCAATAAATGCAAAATTATTGAAATATGCTCTAAGCTAATAAGTTTCGGCAAGTGCGAAATTGTTTCTAACATGAATTTAAGAAGGAGCCAAGTGATGCAATCACAAAAAGTTACTTATCGTGATGACAATGTCACTTTAGAAGGCCATGCATTTTTTGATGGTGACAAACATGAGAAGCGACCCTTGGTATTAGTGTCGCATGATTGGTCTGGGCGCAATGATTTTGCTGATAGCAAGGCAGAGCAGTTAGCTAAGCTGGGTTATGTAGGTTTTGCTTTGGATATGTATGGTCAAGGTGTTACTGGCAAAGATACTGCAGAAAAAATGGCGCTTATGCAACCATTAGTAACAGATCGTAANATTTTGTTGCGGCGCATATTGGCGGGATTAAATACAGCATCACAGTTGCCCATGGTGGATTCAAATAAAATTGCAGCGATTGGCTTTTGTTTTGGTGGTCTTTGTGTTTTAGATTTGGCTCGTAGTGGCACGGATATCCGTGGCGTGGTGAGTTTTCATGGTTTATTAAATGCGCCAGAAGGGCTGCCGAAAAATAAAATTAAAGCCAAAGTATTGGCCATTCATGGGCATGATGATCCGATGGGAAAGCCCGATCAGGTATTGGCTTTTGAGCAAGAAATGACGGCAGCGGGTGCTGATTGGCAGCTGCATATTTATGGTAACACAATGCATGCATTTACTAATCCACGGGCAAATGATGTTGATTTAGGCTTGGTATATAAACCGATTGCTGAAAAACGTTCGTGGCAGGCAATGCAAAATTTTCTGACTGAGATTTTTGTATAATAAATTTATGGTAAAGCTTTTATGGGAGTGTCCTGCTCAATTGCCTGATTTGCAAAACAATGATGTTCATGTCTGGTCGGTTGACTTGCAGGTTTCTGATGAACGGCGGGCTGATTTATGGCATTTGCTCAATGCAGCCGAGCGTGCCCGAGTCGAGCGGTTACAGTTTTTAGAGCACCGTCAACGGGCGATTGTGTCAAAAGGTGTATTGCGGGAAATTCTAGCTCACTATCTAAAAATCAGNCCTGAATCCATTGAGTTGACCGCAGGGCCTCATGGGAAACCGCAAATCGCTTCCTTAGAATGCCATTTTAATTTATCCCATTCACATGACATTGCCGTTTATGCCGTAAGTAAAGCATTTCTAGTGGGAATTGATGTAGAATATCTTTGTAAAGATATTGAATCATTAGCCATTGCTGAGCGGTGGTTTACTGAATCCGAATATCAGGCAATTGTTGCAGCTCCTGCTGACAAGCAACGGTATAAATTNTTTAATTTTTGGACCTGTAAAGAGGCGGTAGTGAAAGCCATTGGTAAAGGATTGTCCTTGCCATTGAATCAATTCACCGTGGAGGGGATCAATACTAGCCAGCCAAAACTCAGCGGATTGCCTGAAGTAGGTAGTTGTAACCTATATTGGTTTAAGCCTGCTGAGCATTATACGGGCGCTTTGGCAGTTTTAGGCAATGTCGCAGCCATTTATTATGGTAAATGGCCAAGCTAATCAGAGTTGAGTCTATTAATTTTATGTAAAATATCTGGAAAATGGCCCAACTCTATGTTACCATTGAAAAATTTATTTCCTGGGTTTGATGTCGTTAATGTGGTGCTGAATAGCCGCAGATTTTCATTACATGTCAATAATTTACTATTGACATTCATTTGGCCTTAACAGAAAATACCCTGCTTGATTTTTTCGCGGAGGGGTTCCCGAGCGGTCAAAGGGATCAGACTGTAAATCTGACGGCTTACGCCTTCGCAGGTTCGAATCCTGCCCCTCCATTGGGTTCGCCGCGGGTGTAGTTCAATGGTAGAACCTCAGCCTTCCAAGCTGATGGTGTGGGTTCGATTCCCATCACCCGCTCCAGAGAAGGCCAGATGGTTGAGAATAGCAATAAGCCAGCGCTATTGTTATCCTCTGTCTTCTGAAATGGCCCATATAGCTCAGTCGGTAGAGCACTTCCTTGGTAAGGAAGAGGTCACCGGTTCGATTCCGGTTGTGGGCACCAGATGAATAGATATTAATTTAATGTATATAAGCCTTTGGAGGTTATGACTAATGTCAAAGGAAAAATTTGAACGAACGAAAGAGCATGTGAACGTAGGCACGATAGGCCACGTAGACCATGGTAAGACGACATTGACAGCGGCGCTGTCGAAAGTATTAGCGGAGAAGTTTGGCGGAGATTTTAAGGCATACGACCAAATTGATAACGCGCCGGAAGAACGAGCGCGAGGGATAACGATAGCGACATCGCACGTGGAATATCAATCAGACAAGCGACACTATGCGCATGTAGACTGCCCTGGACACGCGGACTATGTGAAGAACATGATCACGGGTGCGGCGCAAATGGACGGAGCGATTTTGGTGGTATCTGCAGCAGACGGTCCGATGCCGCAGACGCGAGAACATATTTTGTTAGCGCGACAAGTAGGGGTTCCGTACATAGTAGTATTTTTGAACAAAGCGGACATGGTAGATGATCCGGAGTTGTTAGAGTTGGTGCAAATGGAGATTCGGGATTTGTTAAACAAATACGATTTTCCTGGAGATGATACCCCGATTGTAGTGGGTTCAGCGTTGAAAGCGTTGGAAGGAGACAAGAGTGAGATAGGAATTCCAGCGATATTGAAGTTAGTAGAGACGATGGACCAATATATTCCAGTTCCGGAACGGCCGGTGAACATGCCATTCTTGATGCCGATAGAGGATGTGTTCTCGATATCGGGTCGAGGAACGGTGGTGACAGGACGAATCGAACGAGGGATAGTGAAGGTAGGTGAAGAAATCGAGATAGTTGGGATACGGCCGACACAGAAGACGACGTGTACGGGAGTAGAGATGTTCCGCAAGTTGTTGGATGAAGGACGAGCAGGGGACAACGTAGGGATATTGTTACGAGGCACGAAACGAGAAGACGTAGAACGAGGACAAGTATTGGCGAAGCCAGGAACGATAACCCCGCACACGAAGTTTGAATCGGAAGTGTATATTTTATCGAAAGAGGAAGGTGGACGTCATACGCCATTTTTCAAAGGATATCGTCCGCAGTTTTATTTCCGCACGACGGACGTGACAGGGGAAGTGGAATTACCGGCGGGTGTTGAGATGGTGATGCCAGGAGACAACATCAAGATGGTAGTGACATTGATATCACCGATTGCGATGGAAGAAGGTTTACGATTTGCAATTCGGGAAGGTGGTCGCACTGTAGGTGCAGGCGTCGTTAGTAAAGTTATTGAGTAATGTTGTTCGAACAAATAATCGTCCAATCCGAGTTATCTCGGATTGGACGATTATTATATTGATTAATTTTAAGTATTAGGCCAGTAGCTCAATTGGCAGAGCGGCGGTCTCCAAACCGCAGGTTGGGGGTTCGAGACCCTCCTGGCCTGCCAAATGTGCAAGATCTTTCTTGAACGTTCATTTATAGAAGCGAATGACAAGACAATGACGCAAACGGTAATAAACAAAGTCATTACGACAAAAGGCTCAGCTCTAAGTCAAAATTAAATAAGCCCATGTGGTTGTTGGCTTTAATTTTGTTAATTGGCGGTATTGTTGCGAATTATTATTATCGTGATGTGGCTTGGGCGATACGTGCGGCAATTGGCATTGTATTACTATGTTTAATCGCAATAGTTGCATTGCAAACAACCCAAGGCAAAGCTATTTGGCAGTTTGCTAAAGATGCACGATTGGAATTGCGAAAGGTCGTATGGCCCACTCGCCAAGAGACCATACAGACGACCATGATAGTGATCGCTATGGTAGTCGTTGTTTCACTACTGCTATGGGGCATCGATTCTATATTAATGTGGGGAGTCAGTTGGTTGACTGGACAACGAGGATAACCTGATGGCACAACAGAGCAAAGACAATAAAATTAGTACTACTTCGGAAAAGCGTTGGTANNTGTGATCCATGCTTATTCTGGGTTTGAAAATTATGTAGTACAAGCGCTTAAAGAACGTATTCGCTTAAGAAAAGAGATGGAAGCGAAGTTTGATGAAATACTTGTGCCCACCGAAGAAGTGGTTGAAATGCGCAAAGGGCAAAAACGTAAAAGCGAGCGCAAATTTTTCCCAGGATATGTATTGGTAAGAATGGTAATGGATGAAGATACCTGGCACTTAGTCAGAAGCATTCCGCGAGTGTTAGGGTTCATTGGTGGTACCAGTGATCGTCCAGCTCCCATTCCTGATGAACAAGCTGATGCTATATTGCGTCGGGTTCAAGCGGGTGTCGATAAACCTAAACCAAAAGTGCTTTACGAGCCTGGGGAAGTGGTGCGTGTTATTGATGGCCCATTTGCCGATTTCAATGGTGTGGTTGAAGACGTCAACTATGAGAANAACCGATTAAGAGTTTCTGTATTAATTTTTGGGCGTTCAACTCCAGTCGAATTGGAGTTTGGACAAGTTGAGAAAGCGTAATCAAAACTAGGGAGCTAAAATAACTGTTTACTTCATAAAGATAAGCTTTTGCTTTTTAGAGTTAAATAGTTAGTTAGCGTTAATACCCGGGAGATAAAATGGCAAAAAGATACAAGCATATGTTCGCTTGCAAATNNTAAAGCAGGTGAAGCAAATCCAAGTCCGCCAGTGGGCCCAGCATTAGGCCAACAAGGCGTCAATATTATGGAATTTTGTAAGGCATTCAATGCAAAAACTCAAAACATTGAAAAAGGCACACCCACGCCTGTCATTATTACAGTTTATTCTGACCGTAGTTTTACGTTTATTACCAAGACTACACCAGCGCCGATTTTGTTGAAAAAGGCTGCGGGCATTACGTCAGGCAGTGCAACCCCACACAGCAACAAAGTGGGTAAAGTCACACGTAAACAATTAGAAGAGATTGCTAAAATCAAGGCCGCTGACCTCAGCGCCGTTAGCCTGGACGCAGCAGTCCGTACTATTGCTGGTACCGCACGTAGCATGGGTATTGAAGTAGAGGGAGTGGTCTAACATGCCGAAGATTTCAAAGCGACAAAAATTTATTAATGAAAGAGTTCAACCTGGAAAAATGTATTCAATTGATGAAGCAATTAACATCATCAAAGAATGCGCCAAAAAACCAAGTTCAAGAAAACTNACCGAAAGTTTTGATGTTAGCATCAATCTTGGTATTGACGCTCGTAAATCAGAACAAGCGATTCGTGGGGCAACATTAATGCCGCACGGAACAGGTAAGACAGTACGAATTGCCGTATTTGCTCAAGGCGAACAAGCTAATAAAGCAAAAGCAGCGGGTGCTGATATCGTTGGCTTGGAGGATTTAGCTGACTCAGTTAAAGCAGGACAGATAGATTTTGACGTGGTCATTGCCACGCCAGATTCAATGCGTATTGTTGGCCAGTTAGGCCAAATTTTAGGGCCACGTGGTTTAATGCCAAACCCTAAAGTGGGCACGGTAACGGCTGATACAGCTACTGCGGTTAAAAATGCAAAAGGCGGTCAAGTACGTTTTCGTACTGATAAGGCTGGTATTGTCCATTGCGCCATCGGCAAGGTGGATTTTGAGGCCAAAGCCTTAAAAGAAAATTTAGAAGCCTTGTTAATCGATGTGAAGAAAGCTAAACCAAGTGCATCGAAAGGGGTTTATTTAAAGAAAATCACCGTTTCAAGCACTATGGGCCCTGGTATTGTTATCGATCAAGCTAGTTTGCCAGTTTAAAGAGAAAGGTTTTGCTCAACTACGAATGAAATTGTAAGTTGGGTGATAAAAGAATTCGCGGTAGAAAGCATTTATTGTCATTAAATGCTTTCTCCGTCGAAGACCGCAGGTGTATATATACCTCGTGTATATTACTTAAATATATTTGCCTGCGTAGACGGTGATCGCGATTAGGCATGTTCCTAACTATGATCACCATAGGTAAAAACAACATCATGATTGAGTCAGTCATAGGTAATTGGAATGGCTAAAACATGATGATAATTTCAACCTAATGGGAGAAGGTGCAATGGCACTGAAACTAGAAGATAAAAAAGCAATTGTTGCGGAAGTGTCCGACGTTGCTAATAGCTCAGTATCTGCCATTGCTGCTGAATATCGTGGTTTAACTGTTGCAGAAATGACCGAATTACGTAACAAAGCACGCCAATCGGATATTTATATGCGTGTGGTGCGTAATACTTTGGCACAACGAGCATTAGAGAATACTGAATATGCTTGTTTGAACTCTGCATTGGTTGGCCCTCTCGTATTGTTGTTTGCTCGCAAAGATCCTGGTGCAGCAGCTCGATTGTTACGAGATTTTGGTAAAGACCATGATAAATTAGTGGTAAAGGCATTGGCATTAGGTGGCAAACTTTTAGGTGCAGAAAGCCTGAAAGCAGTCGCTGATTTGCCGACCCGTGAGCAAGCATTAGGTATGCTCGCATCGGTATTGATCGCGCCAATTACCAAGTTGGCACGTACCTTGGCCGAGCCGCAAAACATGTTGGCACGCGCTGTTGCGGCAGTTCGTGATCAAAAGCAAGCGGCCTAAAGAGCAAACAAATTGAGTGATCATAACTATATTTTTGAGGAGAAATCGATAATGTCAGCTGCAATTTCAAATGATCAAATTTTAGATGCCATTGCAAAAATGAGCGTAATGGAAGTAGTTGATTTAGTTAAAGCCATTGAAGATAAATTCGGCGTTTCTGCTGCTGCAGTTGCAATGCCAGCTATGGCGGGCGCTGTTGCTGCCGGTGCTGCTGCTCCAGCAGAAGAAAANACCGAGTTTAACGTTACCATGACCAACTTCGGTGCAAACAAAATCGAAGTAATTAAAGTGATCCGCGCTATCACTGGTCTTGGCTTAAAAGAAGCTAAAGACATGGTAGAAGGTGTTCCTTCTTTGGTAAAAGAAGCTGTGTCCAAAGACGAAGCAGCCAACATTAAGAAACAACTTGAAACCGCAGGCGCAGCGGTTGAAGTTAAGTAATAGGTGTTACTAGGTAACATCGTTTTCGTGTAACTGGCATGAAATAAACCATCATGCCAGTTACTATCATTTTTGAAACTGATAGTCATTATGCAGCAATGCAATGACTATATGATATCTCGACAATAGCGGGGAATACTCATGATCCAAGTGACTTCTGCAGAGAAAGCCCACAAACGCACTCATACCTATTCATACACCGANAAAAAACGTATACGTAATGACTTTGGCAAGCGACCAAGCGCCATTGATATTCCNTTTTTGCTGGCTACCCAATTAGATTCTTATGCTCGTTTTCTACAAACAGGCACTCAGGCTGATAAACGCCCAGATACTGGTTTGCATGCAGCATTTAAATCAGTATTTCCGATTACCAGTTATTCTGGCAATGCGAGATTAGAATATGTCAGCTTTACACTCGGCGAACCGATGTTTGATGTGCGCGAATGCCGTTCACGCGGTTTAACTTACGCTGCACCGTTGCGTGTGAAAGTTCGTTTAGTGATTTATGATAAAGAAAGTCCTGGTGGTGAAACCATCAAAGATATTAAAGAACAAGAAGTTTACATGGGTGAAATTCCATTAATGACTGAAACCGGTAGTTTCGTGGTTAATGGCACTGAGCGAGTTGTAGTATCTCAATTACACCGCTCTCCGGGTGTCTTTTTCGAGCACGATAAAGGCAAAACTCACTCCTCTGGTAAGTTGTTATATTCAGCTCGCATTATCCCTTATCGCGGTTCCTGGTTGGATTTCGAATACGATCCGAAAGATGTTGTTTATGCACGTATCGATCGACGTCGTAAATTACCTGCCACTATCATTTTGCGTGCATTGGGGTATACGACAGAAGAAATTTTGGAGATGTTTTTTGATTTTAATACCTTCAATATTGAAGGCGATAAATTCATCCTTGATTTAGTGCCAGATCGCTTACGCGGTGAAATTGCGATTAATGATATTGTAGCGAAGAACGGCAAAGTCATTGTTGAAAAAGGCCGTCGTATTTCTGCTCGGTTTATCCGTCAGATTGAGAAAGCCGGCATTGATAAATTAGAACTGCCTGCAGAATATTTGTATGGGAAAGTCATTGCAAAACCGATTGTTGATCAACAAACCGGTGAAGTGATTGCCCAAGCTAATCAAGAAATTAATAGCGAATTGCTTAACCGTCTGTTGAAGGCAGGCATCAAATCATTTTCAACACTTTATACCAATGATCTGGATCGAGGGCCATATATTTCAGATACCCTGCGTATTGATCCTACCAATAATCAATTTGAGGCATTGGTGGAAATTTATCGTATGATGCGCCCAGGCGAACCACCGACTAAAGAGGCTGCAGAAAATCTTTTCAACAGCTTATTTTTCTCAGCTGATCGTTACGATCTTTCTGCTGTAGGGCGTATGAAATTTAATCGTCGTGTTGGACGCGAAGATTTCGTTGGCTCAGGTGTATTGAGTAAACAAGATATTATTGATGTCTTGAAAGTATTGGTTGATATTCGCGATGGCCGCGGTGAAGTGGATGATATCGATCATTTAGGCAATCGTCGTGTGCGTAGCGTTGGTGAAATGGCAGAAAACCAATTCCGTGTTGGTTTAGTGCGGGTTGAACGTGCAGTAAAAGACCGCTTGAGTTTGGCTGATATTGAAAATTTAATGCCACAAGATTTAATTAATGCCAAACCGATTTCTGCCGCAATTAAAGAATTNTTTGGTTCCAGCCAATTGTCACAATTTATGGACCAAAATAATCCATTATCAGAAGTAACGCATAAACGGCGTGTTTCAGCCTTAGGGCCTGGTGGTTTAACCCGTGAACGTGCCGGTTTCGAAGTTCGTGACGTGCATCCGACACACTATGGTCGTGTATGTCCGATTGAAACCCCTGAGGGCCCGAACATTGGTTTAATTAACTCTTTGGCTGTATTTGCCCGTACCAATGATTATGGTTTCTTGGAAAGCCCTTATTTAAAAGTAGTTGATGGTCGCGTAACGGATGATTTTGACTATTTGTCCGCCATTGAAGAGGGCAACTTCTACATTGCGCAGGCCAATACTAATGTCGATAAAGAGGGCCGTATTACTGATGAATTAGTGTCTTGCCGGCATAAAGGTGAATTTACATTGACCACGCCGGACAAAGTCAATTATATGGACGTTTCGCCACAACAGATTGTGTCAGTAGCTGCTTCATTAATTCCATTTTTGGAACATGACGATGCTAACCGTGCGTTGATGGGTTCTAACATGCAACGTCAAGCAGTGCCAAATTTACGTCCTGAAAAACCATTGGTAGGTACAGGATTAGAACGTCGAGTGGCAGTTGACTCCGGTGTTACTGTGATTGCTAAACGTGGCGGTATTGTTGATTCAGTCGATGCATCACGTATCGTTGTACGCGCTAACCCAGACGAAACCACTTCCGCTGATGACACAGGCGTTGATATTTATAGCTTGACTAAGTTTACCCGTTCTAACCATAACACTTGTATCAATCAACGGCCGTTAGTTGAAGTCGGTGATAAAGTATCAAAGAATGACGTATTGGCCGATGGCCCATCAACCGATTTAGGTGAGTTGGCTTTAGGACAAAATTTGTTGGTCGCCTTCATGCCGTGGAATGGTTATAACTTTGAAGACTCAATTTTAATTTCCGAACGATTGGTTGAAGAAGACCGTTTTACTACCATTCATATTCAAGAACTGACTTGTGTGGCTCGTGACACCAAACTAGGCCCTGAAGAAATCACAGCGGACATTCCTAATGTGGGTGAGAGCGCACTCGCTAAGTTGGATAAGTCAGGTATTGTCTACATCGGTGCTGAAGTCAATACAGGTGATATTCTCGTGGGTAAGGTCACACCNAAAGGTGAGACCCAATTAACACCTGAAGAGAAATTACTGCGTGCCATTTTCGGTGAGAAAGCGTCAGATGTGAAAGACAGTTCATTACGCGTACCTCCTGGTATGAATGGCACCGTCATTGACGTACAAATTTTTACTCGTGAAGGCGTNCAAAAAGATGAACGTGCTGAATCGATTGAGAAAGCGGCATTATTACAAGCGAANAAAGACTTGGATGATGAATTACGCATTCGTCAAGAAGCGATCTTTCAACGCGTTGAAGAAATGCTTATCAATCAAACAGCAGACAGTGGCCCTAAAGGCTTAAAAGCAGGTACTAAAATTGCAAAAGCCTATTTAACAACAGTGCCACGTGATAAATGGTTTGAAATCAGCGTTCGTGACGATAAAACCAACCAACGGATAGAGGCAGCAGCGCAGCAATTAAAACAATTGCAGCTGGATCATGATGAAAAACTGGATGCAAAACGCAAGAAACTAACCCAAGGTGATGATTTAGCACCAGGCGTAATTAAGATTGTAAAAGTTTATTTGGCTGTTAAACGTCGTATTCAACCAGGTGACAAAATGGCTGGTCGCCATGGTAATAAGGGCGTTATTGCTACCATCGTCCCAATTGAAGATATGCCTTATATGGAAAATGGGACCCCAGTTGACATCGTATTAAATCCATTAGGCGTGCCTTCACGTATGAACGTAGGACAAGTGTTAGAAACTCACTTGGGCTGGGCCGCAAAAGGTCTTGGCTTACGAATTGGTGAAATGTTAGAACAAAAACGTAGCACAGGTGAGTTACGTAAGTTTATTGATAGTGTTTATGCATTAGGCGGCACCAAGAAAGAAAACTTGAAGTCTTTGTCTGATGAAGAAATTATGACATTAGCTCAAAACTTGCGTGCGGGCGTTCCTGTCTCTACTCCTGCATTTGATGGTGCCAGTGAAGCTGAAATTAAAGAGATGCTAAACCTTGCAGGATTGCCGGAATCAGGCCAAACCTGGTTATACGATGGACGTACAGGCAACCGTTTTGACCGATCAGTGACAGTGGGTTATATGTACATGCTGAAATTGAATCACTTAGTTGATGACAAAATGCATGCACGTTCCACGGGTTCCTATAGCTTGGTCACACAACAACCACTAGGTGGTAAAGCACAATTCGGTGGCCAACGTTTTGGTGAAATGGAAGTGTGGGCGTTGGAAGCTTATGGTGCTGCTTATACATTACAAGAAATGTTGACGGTGAAGTCTGACGACGTCACAGGTCGTACTAAGATGTATAAAAACATTGTTGATGGCGATCATCGTATGGAAGCAGGTATGCCAGAGTCCTTTAACGTGCTTGTTAAAGAAATACGCTCGTTAAGCATTGATTTCAGTCTTGATACTGAANNTAGTACTGTTTAGAAATTGAAGGTGAAGGAAAATTGGAAAGTCCTTCACCTTGATGAAATTTTTAATGAATTTTAACTTGTAAATTGATTTGATGGGAGAACCGCCTTGAAAGATCTCGTTAATCTCCTCAGAAGAGAACACTTAGGTGAATTTGATGCAATCAAAATTGGATTAGCATCACCCGATATGATCCGTTCTTGGTCTTTTGGTGAAGTCAANAAGCCAGAAACCATTAACTATCGCACATTTAAGCCCGAACGGGATGGGCTGTTTTGTGCCAAAATCTTTGGTCCGATCAAAGACTATGAATGCTTATGCGGAAAATATAAGCGCTTGAAGCATCGCGGCGTTATCTGCGAAAAATGCGGTGTGGAAGTCACATTAGCTAAAGTGCGTCGTGAACGCATGGGGCACATTGAATTAGCATGCCCAGTAGCCCATATCTGGTATCTCAAATCTTTGCCATCACGTATTGGCTTGTTATTGGATATGACTTTACGTGATATTGAACGAATTCTTTATTTTGAAGCCTTCGTTGTAGTTGATCCAGGTATGACACCATTAGAACGTGGTCAGTTATTATCGGATGAAGCGTATCTTGATGCATTGGAAGAATATGGTGATGAATTTGAAGCACTGATGGGGGCGGAAGCCATCCAGAAATTGCTACAAGCTCAAAACTTGGAAGAAGAAGTACGACGCTTGCGCGAAGAAATGGCACAAGTGGGTTCGGAAACCAAACTGCGCAAGATCACCAAACGTCTTAAAGTTATGGAAGCGTTTTTGGAATCTGGTAATAAACCAGATTGGATGATATTGACAGTATTGCCGGTATTGCCGCCTGATTTGCGTCCATTAGTGCCGTTGGATGGTGGTCGTTTTGCGACATCGGATCTTAATGATCTTTATCGACGTGTAATTAATCGTAACAATCGTCTGCGTCGTCTGCTCGAACTCAATGCGCCAGACATTATCGTTCGTAACGANAAACGTATGTTGCAAGAAGCGGTGGACGCTTTATTGGATAACGGCCGTCGTGGTAGGGCTGTTACTGGTAGTAACAAGCGGCCATTAAAATCTTTGGCTGATATGATCAAAGGTAAAGCTGGCCGTTTCCGTCAAAACCTCTTAGGTAAACGCGTTGACTATTCTGGCCGTTCTGTAATCGTAGTTGGTCCTACCTTACGTTTACACCAATGTGGTTTGCCAAAGAAAATGGCGCTGGAATTGTTTAAGCCATTCATTTTTAGCAAATTGCAAAAACGTGGCCTAGCTTCAACCATTAAAGCGGCAAAACGTATGGTTGAGCGCGAAGCACCGGAAGTTTGGGACATTTTGGAAGAAGTGATCCGTGAACATCCCGTGTTGCTAAATCGTGCGCCAACATTGCATAGATTGGGTATTCAAGCATTTGAACCAGTTTTAATTGAAGGTAAGGCGATCCAATTACATCCGTTGGTTTGTACGGCATATAACGCCGACTTCGACGGTGACCAGATGGCGGTACACGTTCCCTTAACCTTAGAAGCACAATTGGAAGCACGTACTTTAATGATGTCGACCAATAATATTCTGTCACCAGCACATGGTGAACCGATTATTGTACCGACCCAAGACGTGGTATTAGGTTTGTATTACATGACCCGCGAGCGCATTAATGCTAAAGGCGAAGGAATGATTTTTGCTGATGATGATGAAGTGCATCGTGCCTATGAAAATAGTGCGGTAGACATTCAAGCGAAGATTAAAGTCCGTATTCGCGAGGTATTAGTCAAAGAGGACGGTTCACGCGAGGAAAATATTCGTCGAGTTGATACGACAGTAGGCCGAGTATTATTGTGGAAAATACTTCCAGAAGGCCTGTCATTTGATTTAATTAACGTCGCCATGACCAAAAAGGCCATTTCGAAGTTATTAAATACTTGCTATCGTGAATTAGGTCTCAAAGAAAGCGTAATTTTTGCTGACCAATTAATGTATACCGGTTTCCATCATGCTACCCGTTCTGGTATGTCAATTGGTGTAGATGACTTAGTGATCCCTGAGAGTAAGACAGAAATCATTGCTAAAGCTGAAGAAGAAGTCCGCGAAATTGAAAAACAATACGCCTCTGGTTTAGTTACCCAAGGCGAGCGTTATAGCAAAGTTGTGGATATTTGGTCACATACCAACGACCAGGTTGCCAAGGCGATGATGGAAAAACTCTCCAAAGACCATGTAAAAGATGCTAAAGGCAAAATGGTAGCGCAAGACTCGTTCAACTCCATCTACATGATGGCAGATTCAGGCGCTCGAGGTTCAGCTGCACAGATTCGTCAGTTGGCCGGTATGCGAGGCTTGATGGCAAAACCAGATGGCACCATTATTGAAACACCTATTACTGCGAATTTCCGTGAAGGTTTGAACGTATTGCAATACTTTATTTCTACCCACGGTGCTCGTAAAGGTTTGGCGGATACCGCATTAAAAACGGCGAATTCAGGTTATTTGACCCGTCGTTTGGTAGACGTGTCTCAGGACGTGGTAGTGACTGAAATAGATTGCGGTACCTCTAACGGTCTTATCATGATGCCACATATTGAAGGTGGTGATGTGGTAGAGCCGCTACGTGAACGTGTACTGGGGCGTGTATGTGCAGAAGATATTATTGATCCACAATCCGGCAATGTTATAGCGCCAGCAGGTACTTTGTTAGATGAACGTCTGGTTGATTTGATGGAAACCCAAGGGGTAGACCGGGTCAAAGTCCGATCACCCATTAGCTGTGAGACCCGTTATGGCGTTTGTGCAAAATGCTATGGCCGTGACTTAGGTCGGGGCCATTTGGTTAATATTGGTGAAGCGGTCGGTGTTATTGCGGCGCAATCCATTGGTGAACCTGGCACTCAGTTGACCATGCGTACCTTCCACATCGGTGGTGCGGCATCACGTGCTATGGTAGCTAATAACGTTCAGGTAAAAACCAAAGGTCGAATTCGTCTCCATAATATTAAAACTGTTAAGCATGTCAGCGGTAATCTAGTTGCTGTGTCACGGTCAGGTGAGTTAATGGTCATTGATGCACAGGGGCGTGAGCGTGAGCGTTATAAAGTCCCGTATGGAGCAGTCTTATCAGTGGCTGATGGCAGTCAAACTGAACCAGGCCAAATAGTGGCGCAGTGGGATCCACATACCCACCCAATTATCACTGAAGTAGATGGTTTTGTACAATTCGTTGACTTGATTGAAGGCATCACCATGACCCGTCAAACTGACGAAGTCACCGGACTAAGCAGTATTGTGGTTATGAATCCTAAACAGCGTACGGCGACGAGCAAAGAACTGCGTCCTATGCTGAAACTGGTTGATAAAGATGGACAAGACTTGTGTTTGTCTGGAACCAACGTTTCAGCTCATTACTTTATGCCAAATGGCGCCATCATTAATCTGGAAGATGGTGCAAGTGTAGGGGTAGGTGACGTCATCGCTCGTATTCCGCAAGAAACCAGTAAGACTCGTGATATTACCGGTGGCTTACCTCGAGTTGCAGACTTGTTTGAAGCACGTCGACCAAAAGATGCGGCTATCTTGGCAGAGATTTCTGGGGTAGTGAGCTTCGGTAAGGAGACTAAGGACAAACGCCGTTTAATTATTACTGGTGTAGACAACAAGGTCCATGAGGAATTGGTGCCAAAATGGCGACACGTAACTGTGTTTGAAGGTGAAAATGTTGAGAAAGGNGAAGTCATTGCCGATGGGCAACCCGACTCACATGATATTCTTCGCTTACTTGGTGTCAGCGCATTGGCTGAGTACATCGTTAATGAAGTCCAAGACGTTTACCGACTACAGGGTGTTAAAATTAACGATAAACACATTGAAATTATCGTTAGACAGATGTTACGCAAGGTCGTCATTACCAGTGGTGGTGATACACGATTACTGGTTGGCGAGCAGGTTGAAAGAAACCGAGTTCTGGAGGAGAATGAACTTGCTGCTAAAGAGGGTAAACTACAAGCTCTGTATGAGCCAGTTCTCCTAGGCATTACAAAAGCTTCGTTAGCAACGGAATCGTTTATCTCTGCTGCTTCCTTCCAAGAAACTACACGTGTGCTTACAGAGGCCTCTGTCAGCGGTAAGTTTGATGAATTGAAAGGCCTCAAAGAAAATATCATTGTAGGCCGTTTGATACCGGCAGGTACGGGATTTGCTTATCATGCAATGCGACAGAAGAAACGCCAAGGGCCAGCAGCTGAGGAAAACCAGCGCCAGCTAGCGAAGGTGTTGATGTGGCTGAGGTTGAACGTGCTCTCAGCGAAGCGTTGAAATCGCCTGATAATGAGCATCCCTCTGGTGAAGGACAACAGTAAATACAGCGAGTAGAGAGAGGAGGTTACTCCTCTTTCTGCTTTAAAATTAAATGTAAGATATTTAAAGTAAAGAAGGTCTGTTAGTGTAGAGTTACAATGCTTTTGCATTAAGATTGAGCAATTGCAGATGTTCCTAGCGAGCAGCTGAAAGATAAAACGACTTTTTAATCGTCTTAGTAAGTTCAGCTTGACATCAACCTCATACCTTTTTTAAAATCCCGCCTCCACTTTCGAGGAGAAAGGGGTATTTAGCATCCTTTAGCTAGATAATGCGCCGCTTTTAGTAGGGCCCCATTATTAATGGTTGTATTGGAGCTATGCATCAGCCAGGGTGCATAACAGCTTGGCCAGAATCAAAATTTGGAGCGAATAGCACATATGACAAGAGTTAGTCAGTTAGTTCGTAAACCGCGTAGCATTAAGCGCGTAAAGAGCACGGTGCCAGCATTGGACCGATGCCCACAGAAGCGGGGTGTGTGCACACGTGTATACCCACGACCCTAAAAACCTAACTCAGCTTTGCGAAAGGTTGCTCGTGTGCGATTGACGAATGGCAGCGAAGTAACTGCGTATATCGGTGGCGAAGGCCATAACTTGCAGGAACACTCTGTTGTCCTCATTCGCGGCGGTCGTGTTAAAGACTTGCCCGGTGTTCGTTATCATATTGTCCGTGGTAGTTTAGATTCGGCAGGTGTTGGTGGTAGAAAGCAAGGNCCGTTCTAAGTATGGTGAAAAGAAGCCAAAACAGTAAGAAAGAGGAATTGATTTACTATGTCGAGAAGAAAAGCTGCTCCAAAGCGACCGATCATGCCAGATCCATTATTTAGTAATGAAATGGTTGCAAAGTTTATTAACTGCGTTATGCGTAGCGGTAAGAAATCGGTTGCAGAAAAAATTGTCTATGGCGCTTTAGAAAAGGTTATTGAGCGCGGTGATGAAGGTGAAGGCGGAAAAGGCGGTGCTAAGCAAGGTGGCGGCATCCGTGTGAGTACTAATGCGCGAGATGCGGCGTTGCGTGCTCTGGAGAAAGCGCTTGACAATGTGCGCCCCACAGTCGAAGTGAAATCGCGGCGTGTAGGTGGATCAACTTATCAGGTGCCAGTAGAAATTCGTCCCGATCGACGGACAGCATTAGGTATGCGTTGGCTAGTGGAATTCGCTAATCAGCGTGGTGANAAAACAATGAGTTTACGTTTAGCAAATGAAATTCTTGATGCAATGCATAATCGTGGCGGTGCAGTTAAGAAGCGTGAAGACGTCCACAAGATGGCGAAAGCCAACCAAGCATTTGCACATTATCGGTGGTAATTAATTATGGCACGTACGACCCCAATAGAGCATTATCGTAATATCGGCATCATGGCACACATTGATGCGGGTAAAACTACAACGACAGAGCGAATTCTGTATTATACCGGCGTATCTCATAAAATTGGTGAGGTTCATGAAGGCACTGCTGTCATGGATTGGATGGAGCAGGAACAAGAGCGAGGTATTACTATTACCTCTGCCGCTACCACTTGCTATTGGAGTGGTATGGATCGACAGTTCCCTACACATCGGATTAATATCATTGATACTCCTGGACACGTCGACTTCACCATTGAGGTAGAGCGCTCATTACGCGTTCTTGATGGTGCTTGCGCTGTATTTTGTTCTGTGGGTGGTGTGGAGCCGCAAACTGAAACCGTATGGCGGCAAGCTAATAAGTATGGCGTTCCCCGGCTTGGGTTTGTTAATAAAATGGACCGCCCAGGCGCTGATTTCTTGCGTGTAGTCGGTCAAGTCAAGACTCGCTTAGGCGCTAACCCTATTCCGATACAAATTCCGATCGGTGCTGAAGAAAAATTCCTTGGCGTAGTCGATCTTATTCGTATGCAAGCCATCTACTGGAATGAGTCTGATAAAGGAATGACTTATCAAGCGCGTGAAATACCTGCCGACATAGCCGATCTTTGTCAGGAATACCGTGACAAAATGGTTGAAGCTGCAGCAGAGGCTTCCGAAGAGTTGATGAATGCTTATCTTGAGCATGGTGATTTGTCAATTGACCAAATCAAGGCAGGGCTGCGTAAGCGTACAATTAATAATGAAATTATTCCTATGCTGTGTGGCACAGCCTTTAAAAACAAAGGTGTTCAAGCTTTATTGGATGCTGTCATTGAGTTTTTACCATCTCCGGCAGATAAACCTCCAGTAAGAGGTACTGCTGATGATGCTGCTGGTACACAAATTGAGCGCCATGCAGGTGATAAAGAGCCTTTCTCAGCATTAGCATTCAAAATTGCTACAGACCCATTTGTGGGCACATTGACGTATTTCCGCGTTTATTCCGGAACTTTGTCATCGGGTGATACCGTATATAACGTTTTAAAAGGCAAGCGTGAGCGTATTGGTCGGTTATTGCAAATGCATGCCAATTCACGTCAAGAAATTAAAGAAGTATTAGCTGGCGATATCGGTGCTGCGGTTGGTCTGAAGACAGTGATGACCGGTGACACCATATGCGACCCAGAGAAAATTATTACTTTAGANAAAATGGAGTTTCCAGAGCCTGTTATTCACGTAGCAGTAGAGCCTAAAACCAAGGCTGACCAAGAGAAAATGGGCATTGCATTAGGCAAATTAGCACAAGAAGATCCATCTTTCCGCGTGCGTACCGATGAAGAATCGGGTCAAACGATTATTTCAGGAATGGGCGAATTGCATTTAGAAATTATTGTTGATCGTATGCGTCGTGAATTCAATGTCGAAGCAAATGTGGGTAAACCGCAAGTGGCTTATCGTGAAACGATTCGCAAGTCTGTTGAACAAGAAGGCAAGTATATTCGTCAGACTGGCGGTCGTGGTCAGTACGGTCATGTATGGATCAAGTTGGAACCACTTGAAGCAGGCAAAGGTTTTGAATTTGAGAATGCAATCGTCGGTGGTGTAATTCCNAAAGAATACATTCCTGCTGTTGAAAAAGGCATTAAAGAACAGCTTGATAATGGTGTATTAGCTGGTTATCCAGTAGTTGACGTCAAAGTAACTCTGTTTGATGGTTCTTACCATGATGTTGACTCTAGCGAAATGGCGTTTAAAATTGCCGGTTCTATGGCTTTCAAAGAAGGTGCGGGTAAGGCAAGTCCGGTACTTTTAGAACCGATAATGAAGGTGGAAGTTGTTACNTCTGAGGATTATATGGGTGATGTTGTTGGTGACTTGAATCGTCGTCGCGGCATTATCATAGGTATGGATGAAAATCCCACTGGTAAGGTAATAAGTGCGGAAGTGCCATTGGCAGAAATGTTTGGCTATGCAACCCAGTTGCGATCATTAACTCAGGGCCGTGCTAGTTACGCAATGGAGTTTGGTAAATATCTTGAAGCGCCTGCGAGCGTTGCAGAAACAGTCATTAAGAAACAGNNTAATATCAACCAAGGGTAGATAGTCATGTCAAAGGAAAAATTTGAACGAACGAAAGAGCATGTGAACGTAGGCACGATAGGCCACGTGGACCATGGTAAGACGACATTGACAGCGGCGCTGTCGAAAGTATTAGCGGAGAAGTTTGGCGGAGATTTTAAGGCATACGACCAAATTGATAACGCGCCGGAAGAACGAGCGCGAGGGATAACGATAGCGACATCGCACGTGGAATATCAATCAGACAAGCGACACTATGCGCATGTAGACTGCCCTGGACACGCGGACTATGTGAAGAACATGATCACGGGTGCGGCGCAAATGGACGGAGCGATTTTGGTGGTATCTGCAGCAGACGGTCCGATGCCGCAGACGCGAGAACATATTTTGTTAGCGCGACAAGTAGGGGTTCCGTACATAGTAGTATTTTTGAACAAAGCGGACATGGTAGATGATCCGGAGTTGTTAGAGTTGGTGCAAATGGAGATTCGGGATTTGTTAAACAAATACGATTTTCCTGGAGATGATACCCCGATTGTAGTGGGTTCAGCGTTGAAAGCGTTGGAAGGAGACAAGAGTGAGATAGGAATTCCAGCGATATTGAAGTTAGTAGAGACGATGGACCAATATATTCCAGTTCCGGAACGGCCGGTGAACATGCCATTCTTGATGCCGATAGAGGATGTGTTCTCGATATCGGGTCGAGGAACGGTGGTGACAGGACGAATCGAACGAGGGATAGTGAAGGTAGGTGAAGAAATCGAGATAGTTGGGATACGGCCGACACAGAAGACGACGTGTACGGGAGTAGAGATGTTCCGCAAGTTGTTGGATGAAGGACGAGCAGGGGACAACGTAGGGATATTGTTACGAGGCACGAAACGAGAAGACGTAGAACGAGGACAAGTATTGGCGAAGCCAGGAACGATAACCCCGCACACGAAGTTTGAATCGGAAGTGTATATTTTATCGAAAGAGGAAGGTGGACGTCATACGCCATTTTTCAAAGGATATCGTCCGCAGTTTTATTTCCGCACGACGGACGTGACAGGNGAAGTGGAATTACCGGCGGGTGTTGAGATGGTGATGCCAGGAGACAACATCAAGATGGTAGTGACATTGATATCACCGATTGCGATGGAAGAAGGTTTACGATTTGCAATTCGGGAAGGTGGTCGCACTGTAGGTGCAGGCGTCGTTAGTAAAGTTATCGAGTAAGCTATTATGGCAGCTATAAAGAAAAATCAACGCATTAGAATACGTTTAAAAGCATTTGATCACCGTCTTATCGATAAAGCAACTCGAGAGATTGTAGATACAGCAAAGCGGACTGGAGCCCAAATTAAGGGCCCCATTCCCTTGCCAACCAGAATTGAGAAATTCACCATCTTAATCTCGCCACACGTGGATAAAGATGCGCGTGACCAATATGAGATTCGTACTCATAAACGTCTAGTAGATATCATGTATCCTACTGACAAAACTGTAGATGCATTGATGAAATTGGATTTAGCAGCGGGCGTGGATGTACAAATCAGCGTTGATTAAATTTTAAAAGCAGTTATGAACAAATTCCCAACGTTTCAGGGAATAGTTCTGCTAGGGGACATATGCCAATTGGATTAATTGGTCGCAAATGTGGAATGACAAGAGTCTTCACTGAAGACGGTACTTCTATACCTGTTAGTGTGATAGAAGTGCTCTCTAATCGTGTTACTCAAGTCAAAACTATCGATAATGATGGATATCAGGCCTTACAGGTCACTTGGAGCAAGAAACCAGCATCGCGTGTTAATAAACCCGCAGCTGGCCATTTTGCTAAAGCCAATGTTGAGGCAGGTGATGGCTTGCATGAGTTCTGTATCAAAGGCGATGAAGGCCAAGACATTAACGTTGGTTCTGAGTTAAAAGTTGATTTGTTCCAAGTTGGGCAAAAAGTGGATGTTCGTGGTGTGACGCGAGGTAAAGGCTTTGCTGGTACCGTAAAACGTCATAATTTTCGTACTCAAGACGCGACCCATGGTAACTCATTGTCGCATCGTGCTCCAGGATCTATCGGTCAACGTCAGACGCCAGGTCGAGTCTTTAAAGGCAAACGTATGTCCGGTCACATGGGCGATGTTAATCGAGTAGCATTGAACCAAAGCATTGTTAAAATTGATGTTGAACGAAACTTGATTTTGGTCAAGGGAGCTA
Organism: Coxiellaceae bacterium; assembly: GCA_013414725.1. Taxonomy (GTDB): domain Bacteria; phylum Pseudomonadota; class Gammaproteobacteria. The sequence continues at coordinate 1,037,623 of CP058706.1, forward strand.
TTCCAGGTGCTCCAGGCGGAAAAGTAGTTGTATTGCCCTCTGTTAAAAACAAAAAATCTGACAAGCGGGGTGAATAATGGAACTTAAACTAGTTGCTTCCGGTAAAACTGCTACCAAAAGCGTTAAAGTATCCGAAAACATTTTTGGTCAAGTCTATAAACCGGCATTGGTTCATCAGGTTGTAACTGCCTATTTGGCGGCAGCTCGAGCAGGAACCAAGGCTCANAAAACTCGTGCTGAGGTAAGCGGNGGTGGTGCAAAACCATGGCGCCAAAAAGGAACTGGTCGTGCTCGTGCCGGTACCAGCCGTAGTCCAATATGGCGAGGTGGTGGTATTACATTTGCAGCTAAGCCGCGGTGTTTTGAACANAAAGTTAATCGCAAAATGTACCAAGGGGCATTACGATCAATTTTGTCCGAATTAGTTAATCAAGATCGTTTAGTGGTTGTTGAAGATTTTGTTGTTACAGCTCCTAAGACAAAAGAGCTATTAGGCAAATTAAAAACATTAGATTTAGCTGATGTTTTGATTGTTACGGATAAACTTGATGAAAATTTGGTGTTAGCGGCACGTAATCTACATCAAGTGGATATTTATGAAGCTAATGAAGTAAATCCTGTTAACTTATTAGCGTATGATAAAGTTCTAATGACGGTATCAGCGATTAGACAACTTGAGGAGTGGTTAGGATGAGAGAAGAAAACTTAATGAAAATCCTGCTGGCTCCACATGTTTCGGAAAAAAGCACAATGTTAGCTAGCTTAGAGCAACAATATGTGTTTAAAGTGTGCAAAACTGCCACTAAACCTGAGATTAAGCGGGCAGTAGAATTGATGTTCAATGTGAAAGTTGCAGATGTACGCGTTACAAATGTTAAGCAGCGAACTAAGCGTTTTGGACAAATTGAAGGTAAACGCAGTGGTTGGAAAAAGCCTACGTAAGTCTTCAATCTGGACATAAAATTGATTTTGGTGGTGCGCAAGCATAAGACAAAAGGGTTGAAAAATGCCAATAGTAAAAGTTAAACCAACTTCTCCAGGTCGTCGCTTTGTTGTCAAAGTGGTCAATCCTGAGTTATACAAAGGCTCAGGCTATGAACCATTACTTGCACCACAAAGACGGACTGATGGCCGTAATAATGCCGGTCGTGTCACTGTACGTCACCGAGGCGGCGGTCATAANAAGCATTACCGTTTAATTGATTTTGTGCGCAATAAAGATGGTATCGCTGGACAAGTAGAACGTTTAGAATATGATCCAAATCGCAGTGCTCATATTGCATTGGTTTTATATGTCGATGGCGAACGTCGTTATATTATTGCTCCGAAAGATTTAAAAGTCGGTGATGAAGTTATGTCTGGTCCACAAGCACCGATCAAAGTAGGCAATTGTTTGCCATTGGAAAATATTCCAGTAGGCACCACAATTCATTGTATTGAGTTAAAGAAAAATAAAGGTGCACAACTCGTTCGGAGTGCTGGAGCTTCTGCTCAATTAGTAGCACGAGAGAGCGGGCATGCAGTGATTCGTATGCGTTCAGGCGAATTGCGAAAGGTTTTGGTTGAATGTCGAGCCTGTATTGGTGAAGTATCGAATGCTGAGCATAATTTGCGCTCACTAGGTAAAGCAGGTGCAACGCGTTGGCGCGGAATACGCCCAAGCGTTCGTGGTGTCGCGATGAACCCAGTTGACCATCCTCATGGTGGTGGTGAAGGCCGTACTAGTGGTGGTCGTCATCCGGTTAGCCCAACGGGTGTTCCGACTAAAGGGTATAAGACGCGTAAGAATAAGCGCACGAGTAATATGATTATTCGTGACCGTCGTCAATAAAGTAAGATTTGAGAGGTAGCTACTGTGCCACGTTCTGTAAAGAAAGGACCATTTCTAGATCATCATTTATCTAAAAGATAAGAGAGGCTATTGCTAGCAGTAGCAAACGGCCGATAAAAACCTGGTCACGCCGTTCAATGGTTGTGCCGGAGATGGTCGGTTTCACCATTGCCATTCACAATGGCAAAGCACATGTGCCTATATTTATTACTGAAAATATGGTTGGCCATAAATTAGGTGAATTTGCAATTACCCGTACTTTTAAAGGTCACTCTGGTGATCGTAAAGTTAAGAAAGAAGGAGAGGCATAATGGCTACATCTGCAATTTTACGTTATGCTCGCGTATCGCCACAGNAAAGCAAGATTGGTTGCCGATCAAATACGAGGCCTGCCAGTTGATAAAGCGATATCATTGTTGAACTTTAGCACTAANAAAGCCGCAGAAATTATTAANAAAGTGCTTAGCTCTGCAATTGCTAATGCGGAACATAATGCTGGGGCGGACATTGATGAGTTAAAGGTATCAAAAATTACGGTTGATGTGGGACCAACCCTGAAAAGAATAATGCCACGTGCAAAAGGAAGATCATCCCGCATTATTAAACGCACCAGTCATATAACTGTTGTTGTGTCAGAAAAAACTAAAGAGAGGTCATAATGGGACAGAAAGTAAATCCAGTTGGCATTCGATTAGGCATTATTAAAGACTGGACTGCCAAATGGTATGCAAATACGAATAATTATGCCGACTATCTCAACGCTGACTTAAAAGTTCGACAATTTTTNGAAAAGAAATTAATCGGTGCTTCGATCAGTCGTATTCAAATTGAAAGACCTGCTCGAAATGCACGCATTACAATTCACAGTGCACGACCAGGCGTGATTATTGGCAANAAAGGCAACGAAGTTGAGGATTTGCGTCAGGAAGTTAGCCGAATGATGGGTATTCCCGTGCATCTCAACATCGAAGAAGTGCGTAAGCCTGAATTNGATGCCAAATTAGTGGCTGAAAGTGTAGCACAGCAATTGGAACGTCGTGTTATGTTTCGTCGTGCAATGAAGCGAGCAGTCCAAAATGCTCTGCGTGCAGGTGCCTTAGGCATCAAAATTACAGTCAGCGGCCGTTTGGGTGGTGCTGAAATTGCGCGAACAGAGTGGTATCGTGAAGGTCGAGTACCTTTGCACACTTTTCGGGCCGACATTGATTATGCTACTGCGATTGCAAAAACAACGTATGGTGTAATTGGGGTCAAAGTTTGGATTTTCAAAGGCGAAGTTTTTAGCAAAGAAGAAGCTACAGCTGCAGTAACTGAATAGCAGTTGACATGAATGTGGGGATAAATAATGTTACAGCCTAAACGAACTAAATATCGTAAACAACACAAAGGTCGTAACCGTGGATTGGCAAATCGAGGCAATACCGTCGCTTTTGGTGATTACGGTTTAAAAGCAGCCGGTCGTTGTCGCTTAACAGCTCGACAACTTGAAGCTGCGCGTCGCGCGATCGCTCGATGTGTTAAGCGTGGTGGTAAAATGTGGATTCGCGTTTTTCCTGATAAGCCAATTACNAAAAAGCCTTTAGAAGTCCGTCAAGGTAAAGGTAAAGGTAGTGTGGAATATTGGGTTGCTCTCATTGAGCCAGGCCGTATGTTGTTTGAAATAGAAGGTGTAACTGAAGAGCAAGCAAGAGAGGCGTTTGAATTAGCGGCAGCCAAATTGCCCGTTTTGACAATTTTTGCAACAAGAACGGTGATTTAAATGAAAGCGAGTGAATTACGTAAAAAATCCNNGCAACAACTGCGGGATGAACTGAAAGAATTATTGCGGGAACAGTTTAATTTACGCATGCAAAAGGCNATGGGGCAGGTACCGAAGCCGCATTTATTCAACAAAGTTCAACGTGACATTGCACGTATTAATACAATTCTCAACGAGAAGGCGNNTAACCGTATGACTGAGAAGACTAAACTCACTCGAACCTTGACGGGGAAAGTCGTCAGTACCAAAATGAACAAAACTGCTGTAGTAAAAGTTGAACGACGGGTCAAGCATCCTGTATATGAAAAGTATATTCGTCGCTCTACTAAATATCATGTTCATGATGAAGCGAACGAGCTTAATGAAGGGGACACTGTCTTGATCAAAGAATCAAGACCTTTGTCGAAAACAAAAACATGGGTGTTGGTAGAAATTTTACAGAAAGCAGTATAAAAGTTTAGGTGTATTAAGCAGTTCCTATGTTATAATCACCGACCCTATTTCTGGAGAGCTTGCCTATTAAATTAGGTGGAGAAAAAAATGATACAAATGCGTTCAGTTTTAGAAGTAGCAGATAACAGCGGCGCCCGCCGAGTCATGTGTATTAAAGTTTTGGGCGGCTCTAAGCGTCGTTACGCTGGCGTAGGCGATGTTATTAAAGTAAGCGTTAAAGAAGCTATCTCACGTGGTAAAGTTAANAAAGGTGAGGTTTTGAACGCTGTTGTAGTTCGCACTCGTAAAGGTGTGCGTCGTCAAGATGGCTCATTGATTCGATTTGATAGCAACTCTGTAGTATTGCTAAATAACCAGTTACAGCCTATCGGTACTCGTATTTTCGGGCCAGTAACAAGAGAGCTGCGCACAGAAAATTTCATGAAAATCATTTCATTGGCGCCGGAAGTTTTATAAATACTATTAATAGTTAGAGATTTTTATATGGCAATGCGAAAGATAAAAAGTAACGATGAAGTTATTGTCCTAGTCGGTAAAGACAAAGGACGGCGTGGCAAAGTTTTGCGCGTCCTGAAAAATGATCGTGTTGTGGTTGAAGGCATTAACATGGTTAAAAAACATTTGCGCCCTAATCCTAACCAGGGTGTGCAAGGTGGAATTCTTGACAAGGAAGCCCCGATTCATGTTTCAAATGTTGCTTTATATAATCCAGCAACNCAAAAAGCTGATCGCGTTGGATTCAAAGTATTAGAAGATNNGGCAAGAAAGTTCGCTACTTTAAATCCAATAATGAAATCATAGATACACAGGGTTAGAAAGTTTATGTCTACTTTTGAGAGTTTATACAAAGAGAAAATTGTGCCTCAATTGCAACAGCAATTTGGATACAAAAGTGTTATGGAAGTCCCGCGCATAATCAAAATCACCTTGAACATGGGTGTTGGTGAAGCAGTTGCTGATAAAAAAATTATTACAAATGCAGCAGAAGATCTTACAAAGATTGCCGGCCAGAAAGTTATTATTACTACAGCGCGAAAATCGATTGCTACCTTTAAAATACGGGAAGGCTGGCCTATTGGTTGCAAAGTGACTTTGCGTCGTCAGCGCATGTATGATTTTCTCGAAAGACTAGTATGTATTTCTATACCACGTATCCGTGACTTCCGTGGTTTTAGTCCAAAAGGATTTGATGGTGCGGGAAATTACAATATCGGTATTCGTGAACAAATCGTATTTCCTGAAATTGATTACGATAAGATTGATGCAATTCGTGGTCTTAACATTGCGATTACCACAACTGCAAAAACAAATGAAGAAGGTCGCGCACTTTTGGCTGCCTTTGAGTTTCCATTTAAGGAATGAGGTAGTATATTAAATGGCTAAATTATCTATGATTGGACGTGAATTACGTCGTATAAAGTCGTCAAGTAGGGCTAAAAATGCTCGTAACAAACTGAGAGACCTCATTAAAGATCAAACGATCAATTTCGATGAGAAGGCTACTTTAGTTGATAAATTGAGCAAACGTCCTCGTGATGAAAGTCCCGTACGTGTGCAACGCCGCTGTAAGTCTTGTGGCAGAACGCATGCGGTATATCGTAAATTTGGTCTGTGTCGTTTGTGCCTGCGAATTGTTGCAATGCGCGGCGATGTCCCAGGATTAGTTAAATCAAGTTGGTAAGATACCTATGAGTATGCAAGATCCTATTGCTGATATGTTTACACGAATTCGCAACGCGCAAGCTGTTGCGATGTCTGAAGTTGCTATGCCGGCTTCTAAATTGAAAACTGCGATTGCTAAGCTATTGCAAGAAGAAGGTTATGTTCAGAGTTATCGTAATGAAAATGACGATGGCAAAGAAATGTTGGTAATCACCTTAAAATATTACATGGGTAAGCCTGTTATAGAGCACTTAAGCAGAGTTAGCCGTCCCGGTTTACGTATCTATAAAGGTAAGAAATCTTTGCCAAACGTTAAAAATGGCTTAGGTATCGCAATTGTGTCAACCTCCAATGGATTGATGACTGACCGTGCAGCGCGTCGAGTTGGCCAAGGTGGTGAAGTAATAGGATACGTTAGTTAGGAGTAAGCTATGTCGTCAAGAGTGGCAAAAACCAGTTGTAATACCTGCAGGCGTTGATGTGACAATAGATGCTGAAATCGTCACTGTTAAAAGCAGTAAAGGCAGTTTACAACATAAAATTCCAGCAAAAGTAAAAGTTATTAAAACTGAAAGAGGTATCGAGTTTGAACCTCGTGACTCTGAATCTGATGCCATTGCTGGTACCATGCGATCTATTGTGAACAACATGGTGCAGGGCGTTAAAGATGAATATAAGGTAAAGCTAGTGCTGGTGGGAGTTGGATATCGTGCACAAGCACAAGGCAAAGAATTAGGTTTGACTTTGGGACATTCTCATCCCGTTAAATATAAAGTACCAGCTGGTATCACCATTGAAACACCATCACAAACAGAAATTATTGTGAAAGGTGTTGATAAACAACTCGTGGGACAAGTGAGTGCTGATATTATCAAGTATCGGCCACCCGAACCTTACAAAGGCAAAGGGGTACGGTTTCATGATCAAGTAATTATTTTNGAAAGAGGCCAAGAAGAAGTAATGGATAAGAAAGCATCGAGATTACGGCGTGCGCTGAGTACGCGTGCCAAAATAAAAGAATTAGGTAAAGTAAGGCTATGTGTGTATCGCACACCGAAACACATTTACGCCCAACTCATCGATTCAACGGGTGCTAGAGTAATAGCTCATGCTTCCACGCTTGATAAAGAAATTCGTTCGCAATTAAATTATGGTGGCAATGTAACGGCGGCAAAATTAGTTGGCCAATATATTGCTAAACGCGGTCGTGATGCGGGTATCAGTGAAGTTGCTTTTGATCGTTCAGGGTTTAGATATCATGGTCGTATTAAAGCACTGGCAGAAGCTGCTCGTGAAGGTGGTCTTGATTTTTAATAGGGTTCTCAAATGCCAAATTATGATGTTGAAACAGCTGATATAACACGTCAAGAATTTGAAAAATTAGTGGCTGTTAACCGAACTGCTAAAGTGGTTAAAGGTGGCCGAGTTTTTGGTTTTTCTGCCTTAGTGGTCGTTGGTAATGGTAATGGCAAAGTTGGTTTCGGTCGTGGTAAATCACGAGAAGTGCCCTCTGCTATCCAAAAAGCCATGGAAAGTGCACGACGCAATATGTATCAGATCGAATTGAAAGGCGATACCATTTTACATCAGATCATTGGTCGACATGGTTCAACTAAAGTTTTGATGCGTCCAGCTTCACCTGGTACGGGTATTATTGCTGGAAACGCTATGCGTGCTGTACTTGAAGTGCTTGGTGTAAAAGATATTCTAGCTAAATGTATCGGCTCCTCAAATCCAACCAACGTAGTTCGTGCAACTATCAATGGCTTGGTGCAAATGTCTTCTCCGGAAGCTGTTGCTGAGAAGCGTGGAAAAACAGTCGAAGAAATTATGGAATAAAATCATGGTTGCTAAACGTCTCAAAGTAACGTTAATTCACAGTACTAATCGTCGCCATGAAAGTCACAAAGCCTGTGTCAAAGGCTTAGGACTGCGTCGTTTGCATCATACTGTGGAATTAATTGATAACCCAAGTATTCGGGGCATGATTCAGAAAGTGTCTTATTTNGTTGAAGGTTGAGGAAGTTTAAAAATGCGTTTGAATACACTTAAGCCTGCTATCGGGGCNAAAAAAACAGGAAAACGATTGGGCCGTGGTATTGGTAGTGGCAAAGGCAAAACTTGCGGTCGTGGGCATAAAGGTCAAAAGGCACGTGCCGGTGGTTTCCATAAAGTTGGCTTTGAAGGTGGGCAAATGCCTATGCAGAGAAGGCTTCCTAAATTTGGATTCACTTCGCTTAAAGCTTTAGTTACTTTTGAAGTCCGACTCAATGAATTGACAAAAGTGGATACAGCGTTTATTGATATAGCATCCTTAAAGGCAGCCAATGTTCTTCCTAAAGCTGCAAAGTATGCCAAGATCATATCAAGTGGGAAATTAGACAAAGCTGTCACAGTGAAAGGAATAGCGGTAACTCGCGGTGCAAAAGCTGCTATTGAAGCTGCTGGTGGAAAGGTTGAAGCATAAATGGCGGCACCAAAACTGGGTCTAGGGTTATCTCAAGGCGGGCTTGGCGAATTGAAGCGTAGGCTTTTATTCGTGCTTCTCGGAATCATCATATTTCGTATTGGTGCCCATGTTCCTGTCCCTGGTATTAACCCTGAAAGATTGGCTGATTTGTTTAATCAGCAAAAAGGTGGCATTTTAGGCTTATTCAATATGTTTTCTGGTGGTGCATTGCAGCACTACACTGTTTTTGCATTAGGAGTCATCCCTTATATTTCTGCATCAATTATTATGCAGTTATTGACAGTAGTGGTACCTAAGTTTGAACAATTAAAGAAAGAGGGTGAATCGGGCAGACGTAAGCTAAATCAGTACACTCGCTTTGGCACCTTAGTACTCTCTACTTTTCAAGCTATTGGCATCTCAAAGACATTAGTAGGCTATGGAATTGCAATCAATCCAGGATTTAGCTTTTATTTTGTAGCAACGATTACTTTGGTAACTGGTACTATGTTTTTGATGTGGCTAGGTGAACAGATGACCGAGAGAGGGATTGGTAACGGTATCTCCTTAATAATTTTTGCCGGTATTGTGTCACGTTTTCCAGCTGCAATAGGTCAAGTTATGGAGCAAGTCCGACAGGGACAAATGCAGGTTTTTTCCCTGTTGATTTTATTGGCGCTGGTGGTGGTAGTGACAGGTATTATTGTATTTGTGGAGCGAGGCCAGCGACGTATAACTATTAATTATGCTAAACGTCAGCAAGGTAGACGCATTTATGCGGCTCAGAGTTCACATTTGCCATTGAAAGTAAATATGGCGGGCGTCATCCCTCCCATCTTTGCTTCAAGTATTATTCTNTTCCCCGGAGCTATTAGCCAATTTTTTGCCAATAGTAAGGGAATGGGGTGGTTAAATGATGTGGTATTAGCTATATCACCAGGCCAACCCGTATATTTGATTATTTATACTGCTGCAATAGTATTNTTTAGCTTNTTTTATACAGCATTAGTATTTAATCCAAAGGACACTGCTGAGAACCTGAANAAGTCAGGTGCTTTAATTCCGGGAATTAGGCCAGGAGAGCAAACGGCTAATTATATTGACTTGGTCATGACACGTTTGACCTTAGTAGGAGCAATATATTTAACCTTAGTAGCATTATTACCCGAATTTCTAATTGTTGGTTGGCACGTACCNTTTTACTTTGGCGGCACTTCACTACTTATTGTAGTGGTTGTTATTATGGATTTTATGGCTCAAGTACAAGCACACCTAATGTCTCATCAGTATGAGTCTATTATGAAAAAGGCTCATTTGCGTGGACAGAATATAGGGTTGATGCGATAAGTTTTTGATGGGGGATTAATTGTGAAAGTAAGAGTATCTGTTAANAAACTCTGCCGTAATTGCAAGGTTGTACGTCGAGGCGGTGTTGTACATATCATCTGCAAGGATGCTAGACATAAACAACGTCAAGGCTAGTTTATACCCCTTGTTTAGTTAGATGAGGGGCAAATTTTGGGTTGCAACTACTGATATTGCAGTTGCTTTTTTATAGTACCGAGGTTATCCTAATTAGCTTTTTATTATCCGGGTAAACAGGTCGGCCTGTTTACCAGTTAGAGGAGAGTTCGAATGGCACGCATTGCCGGAGTAAACATTCCAGTACAAAAACACATAAGAATAGCGCTTACCTATATCTTTGGGATTGGGCCTTCGCGAGCAAGTGAGATATGCCAAGCAGCTGGCGTTAATCCTGTTACCAAAGTTAAGGACCTTACTGAAGCTGAGTTAAATTCAATTCGGACAGAAGTAGGCAAATACGCGCTTGAAGGTGACTTAAGACGTGAAATTGCGATGAACATCAAGCGCTTAATGGATCTTGGCTGTAATCGCGGAGTTCGCCATCGTCGGGGCNNTTGCCAGTTCGTGGACAACGTACACGCACTAACGCAAGAACACGCAAGGGCAAACGGAAACCAATTAAGAAATAACACGAAGTTTTGGAACAATATATATGGCAAAAGAGAAACCAGTAGTTCGTAAAAGCTGAAACAAAAGCACAAAATTACCCAGGGTAAGGCGCATGTTTTGGCATCATTTAATAATACCACTATCACAATTACCGATAATTTCGGAAACGTTGTAGCATGGGCTAGTGCTGGCGGGTCTGGCTTTCGTGGTTCTCGAAAAGGAACCCCATTTGCAGCGCAAGTAGCTGCTGANAAAGCAGGCACATCTGCAAAAGATTATGGCCTTGAAACATTAGATGTGTTTGTGAAGGGGCCGGGACCAGGACGTGAATCCGCTGTTCGTGCGTTGTATGGTTTAGGCTATCGTATTGACAATATTACTGACTGTACGGCTGTGCCACATAATGGTTGCCGTCCACCCAAAAGACGTCGTGTTTAGGAGCTTGTAGAATATGGCTAAGTATATTGGCCCAAAATGTAAATTATCTCGCCGCGAAGGTACTGATTTGCAACTCAAAAGCGGTATTCGTTCAATTGAATCTAAGTGCAAATTAGATAATGGCCCTGGACAACATGGCCAACGCCGTGGTCGTTTAACTGACTATGGTGTACAAATGCGTATGAAGCAGATGCTTCGCCGCTATTATGGTGTCTTGGAACGACAATTCAGACGCTATTACGTTGAAGCAGATCGTCGTAAGGGTTCAACCGGTGAAGAGTTATTGAAGATTCTTGAATCCCGATTGGATAACGTTGTTTATCGACTTGGATTTGCGTCTACCCGTGCTGAAGCGAGACAATTAGTAAACCATGGATCTATTTTAGTAAATGGTGAAATAGTAACTATTCCATCTTACTTAATTAAGCCAGGTGATAATATTGCTGTTCGTGATAAAGCCAAGGGCCAATTAAGAATTGTTGCTGCATTGGAACTTTCCAAGCAGAGAAAGCCTAGTGAATGGCTCGAAATAGACGCAAAGCAAATGAAGGGTGTGTTTAAGCATTACCCAGAAATGAGTGATTTACCACCTGAGTTCAAAGTTAACCTTGTTGTTGAGCTTTACTCGAAGTAGAGGTACCCAAATGCAGGATATTTATACCAGTTTTTTAACGCCACATTCTATTCAAGTATTGACTGTCAGTCCGAGCCACTTCAAGATCGTCTTGGAGCCTCTGGAGCGTGGCTTTGGACACACATTAGGCAATGCGCTTCGCCGTATTCTTTTATCCTCCATGCCGGGCGCTGCTGTTGTAGAAGCTCAAATCGATGGCGTATTACACGAATACAGCACTATTGATGGCGTTCGCGAAGACGTTGTTGACATTTTGTTAAATTTGAAAGGTATTGCGATTAAATTGCACGGCACTAGCCATGCAGTCTTGACCCTGCACAANAAAGGCGCTGGTCCCGTTACCGCTGGTGATATTAAACCAGAACATAATGTTGAGATCATTAATCCTGAGCACGTCATTGCACATCTTACTAAAGATGGTGAATTGAAAATGACACTCAAAGTTATTGTGGGTCGAGGCTATGTTCCTGTCTCTAGCCGTATTGCTGAAGGTGATACTCGTCCTATTGGGCATTTACAATTAGATGCTTCATTTAGTCCTGTTAAACGTGTTGCTTACCAAGTTGAAAATGCACGTGTTGAAAAACGTACAGACTTAGACAAATTAATTATCGATTTAGAAACCAATGGAACTTTAGATCCTGAAGAAGCGATTCGCCGCTCAGCTACTATTCTCCAACATCAGTTGGCCGCGTTTGTTGAATTGCGACACGAAGAAAAATATGAACCACAAGAACATCATCAGCCTATTGACCCAATTTTATTGCGTCCAGTAGATGATCTTGAATTGACAGTAAGAGCAGCCAACTGTCTCAAAGCCGAGAATATTTATTACATTGGTGATTTAGTGCAACGTTCAGAAAACGATTTGCTAAAGACACCAAACTTAGGCAAGAAATCGTTAATGGAAATCAAAAATGTGCTTTCATCTCGTGGCCTTGCATTAGGCATGAAATTAGACAGCTGGCCTCCAGCTGGTTTGGCGACGGAAGCGTCAAAGAATAANAGAGAGAGAAAAGGAAAAAGAAAGCAAGGCTAAAGAAGAATAACTGGTTAAACATAGGAATCTCTAACCATGCGACATCGTAACAGTGGTAAACAATTGGGCCGTAATAGCAGTCATCGTCAAGCAATGTTTCGTAACATGATGGTGTCGCTATTCAAACACGAAATCATAACGACAACTTTGGCTAAAGCAAAGAATTACGCNCGCTTTGCTGAGCCAATGATTACACTAGCNAAAGAAGATAATGTTGCAAAACGTCGTTTGGCATTTAATCGTCTTCGTGATAAAGCAGCGGTGGGCAAATTGTTTACCAATTTGGGTCCACGTTATAAAGCCCGTCCAGGTGGTTATTTGCGAATTTTGAAATGTGGCTTCCGTGCTGGTGACAGTGCTCCAATGGCACTGGTTGAGCTAGTTGATCGTCCAGAAGATGATCACCACCACCATCATCATGATCACGAATAATAATATTGGGGCATATATGAAAAAGTGGATATTAATCCTGCTAACTTCCGTTTTCACAATTAATGGTGTTGCTGAAGTTCAGTTATCGACTACTTTTTCTTCGCCGCAAGAATGTAGTACTTATTACCAAACCTTTTACAACGATCCTACCTCTCCACTTGGATTGGCGTTATGGGGATATAATTTTGCCGATCTTGCTGCCTATACAGGTACCAGTAGCCAGCAAAGTTGCAGCAATGGTAAATGCACCTATACTTATAAATTCTATTTTACCTCAGCTAATTATCCTGCTGCAGGTGGCTGCGCATTAGTCAATACAGTATTTTGGTCTGAAGCGCAACAAGAGATCGCCGCTGTACAACAAGATCTTAATGCTACGAATAATACCAAACATAAAGCAATTCATTATGGTGTCACTTGTCAAAATACGACAGGCAAAGCGCCATCCGCTGATTTCTCAGGTTGCAAATTAAGCAAGGCAACAAATTAATCAATCAAAACTGCACCTGAGTGCCTAACTNTTTAGTCAATGCATTCACAAGCACTGTTTCCGCAATCGCCACATCTTGAATGGCAAGACCGACTGATTTAAAACTGTCAGTTGGTTTTTTAATGGAATATGATTTTGNGGCACCACCAATTATTTCACCAAGTTCTATTAATTTATCTTCGGCTAAAATTCCATTCTCAATAGCATGAATTACTTCTCCTGCCTCAATTAGTGCAGCAGATTTGTGATCGACAATAATCTTTGCTTCACGCAAAACTGAGCCGCTAATTTCTTGCATCTCTTTTGAATGCGAACCGACAGCATTAATATGACAGTGCGGTCTTAAATAATATTGTTCAATAATAGGTGTGGTTGCATTGGTTGCAGTACAAATGATATCTGCATTTTTACAAGCATCGATTACGTTTTTGCAAGCATAGATATTCTTAATCTGAGGGTAATTTTGGGTAATTTCGGCAACTAAACGTTCAGTATTGGCAAAAGTCCTCGAGTAAATATAGATATGGGTTATGTTTCTGACTGCACAAACAGCAGATAATTGGGTTCTTGCTTGCGCTCCTGAACCAATGATAGCAACATGTCTTGCTTGATCATCACTCAATAACTCTGTAGCTAAACCACTGACAGCACCCGTTCTAATCGCTGTTAAATAACTTGCTTCCAATAATGCTTTAACAGCACCGGTTTCCGTATCCAATAAGAGGATAACACCATTAATAGTTGGTAATGATTTGCTAGCATTATTAGGAAAAAAAGTAACAATTTTGGTTCCAAGCTGATGGGTGGCATTTAATTGTGCTGGCATGAAGAATGCCATACTTTGATTATTTTTGTTTTGGATTGTCATTCGTTGTGGCATTTCAACTTGATTTTTGCTCAATTGCAAAAATACTGAACGCATAGTTGCAATGGCTTCAGGCATATTAATGCATTGTTCAATATCTTTTTGGTTCAGTAGTAACATATTTATTTTCCTAGATATTCAGTCAACAATGCTGGTGAAATACCGACCCCGCCGCAGACTATGACCAAGATTGATTTATATTGCATGATTTTCTNCATTTTTTCATAAATAACAGATAATGCTGCACCTGATGCAGGTTCAACTAATACACGATGGTCATTTAGAAAACTTTGACAGGCAAGCACGGCGCTGCGATCACTCACAGTCGACGGGAAAATAACGTGTTTATTGCGCCATTCAAACAATGTTTTAGCGACACGTTTGGCGCCTAATGTTGTGGCAATAGAATCTATTTTTGCTAGTGTTACCCACTCATTGGTTTTAACAGATGTGGTAAAAGATGCTGCGCCTTCCGTTTCTACTGTGATTAATGGTACATCGTCCCAACCCTGCCGCTCCATCCCTGAAAGAATGCCGCAAGCTAAACCACCACCCCCAACAGATGCAACCACAGCATCTGGTTTGATGCCTATTTCTGCCACCTCATCGATCATGGTGGAATTCCCTGCCCAAATCAATGGGTGATCAAAAGGTGGGATATATGCACCGCCGGTTTTTTCAACATAAGCTAATGCTGCAGCATTAGCTTCGTCCCAGGCATCGCCCTTAATTTCAATACGAGCGCCTTCAGCGGCAATGGCATCAAGGTAAATTTGTTTGCTAGTGGTAGGTAAGAAGACGGTTACTTCTACACCAAGTTTGCGGCCTGCATAAGCTGTTGCGAGCCCAGCATTTCCACCAGAAGAAGAAACCAGTTGTTNTTTACCTTGGGCTACATAATATTGGCAAAGTCGGCCGATGCCTCTAATTTTAAATGACCCAACAGGTTGATAACATTCCATCTTGAGCCAGATTTGTTTGCCGGTGAAATGGGAAAGAGGGGTTGATTCAAGGGTAATAGTTTTATGGTGTAAAGGCAGCATTGGAAGTCTCCATTTGCATTTAAAGCTATTATATAGCATACTATATAAATCATCAAGTAATTTTGAGGCAATCAGAGTGAGCGAACAGCGTATTTCTACACTGATTAAAACCGCCAGCCAATTATTCATTCGGCTGGCAAACAAGCGCCTCCGTCAATATGATATTCCTCATGCCTATACGCCATTTTTGTTATTACTTTCAGAAGAGGATGGGCAAACCCAAGCAGCCTTACATCGCAAAATTGGCATTGAACAACCCACTGCAGTAAGGACGCTAGACAGAATGGAGCGCGATGGTTTTATTCAACGGCGTCATTGTCAACAAGACAGGCGAGCAACTAATATNTTTTTAACAACAAAGGCAAAACGCCTATTACAGCATGTATTAATATGCGCAGATGAAATTAATGAAATTGCTACGACAGGCCTTTCTAAAAGTGAAGCTAAAATATTATCTGAGCTGTTACAGAAGTTAATTCAAAATATAGAAAAAGAGTTGATTTGATTATGTGACTTTTTATTACCCATAAATAATCAATTTTATTTTGTAAAAATAAAATTCTGAGAAGAAGAGATTTGGTTACGGAACCTTGACTTTTAAGGATGAAAAGGCAAGTGCCTGCATGGCTGTATTTACGGCATTTTTGAAACCAGTCACGTCACTTTTGCTCCCATTGTAATGAGAGCAAAAGTGAACTTGTAACCCTAGCTTAGTTGAAACGATGCTTGTGGCTGTTCTCCATAAATTTCATTTTCGACTTTATTTTTTGCGGCATCATTGATTAATTTTAACTCTTCCAATGTTTTCAGTGCTGCATTGATTGCCTCATCAAACGACACTTCAGACCATTTATTGGAATGTACTGCCTCATTAATATGAATAGAAATATTATTAACAAGCAGCTCATTAGAAGAAGTTTCTTTATATGTGTTTGAATTATTGTTAATGCTGAGGCTGAACTTATGTTCTCCTTCTAATTTGGCAAGAAAATTTGCTTGTAGTGACGCATTGATAGCAATCAATTCATCTCTACTGATAGAAGCAGGATTTTCAAATTGCAATTCTATGGCATATAATCCAGCTGATATAGTTGATCGTTTTTCGACAACTATGTTTTCTGGGTTCCCAATGGCAGATCTGAGTGATGTTAGAGCTAATTCAGTATTGAACTTTTGCGCTGTATTGAGTCCATGAAAAATACCAAGCACAGGGCCGCGGCCGTATCCCCACTGATTGGTTGCTTTGTTAAGAAGCCTTTCTTGCTCCACTCTATCACCACTTATTTGAGCTTTATCAAATTTTTCAGCGTTCTTTTTCAGTTTTTCTTGTGATGGTTTTCCAAATATTTCACGCTCAATTTTGATTTTTTATTAAAATCAATAAATTCAAATTCTTTTAATGTCTCCAGTGCGGCATTTATTGCGTTTTTAAAAGATACTTCAGACCATTTATTTGAATGTATTGCATCATTAATATAAATAGAGAAATTATTAACAGTTGCTTTATTGGCTGGCGTCTTTGTATATGTAGTTGAATTATTATCAATACTGAGACTGAATTTATGTTCACCCTCTAATTTGGCAAGAAAACTTGCTTGTAGTGAAGCATTGATAGCATTCAATTCGTCGATACTCAGAGTGACAGTTTTTTCAAATTGTAATTGTATTGCATATAATCCAGCTGATATAGTCGATCGTTTTTCAACGACTATTTTTTCCGGACTTCCAATGGAAGATCTGAGCGATGTTAAAGCTGATTCAGCATTGAGTTTTTCGCCGTATTGAGGCCATGAAAAATGCTAAGAATAGGGCCGCGTCCATATCCCCACTGGTTAGTTGCTTTGTTAAGTATCGCTTCTTGCTTAAGTTTGGCTTTTGCAACTTCAGCCTCGGCTTGATTTCCAGCTTGAGCTTTGTATACGGCAGCTGCGAATTTTACAGCATTCTTTTGTAATTTTTCTTGGGTAGGTTTGTTAAAAGTAGGCATGACATATTCCTCTTATTTTTAAGTAAAGATTAATCGTTACCAAATAAACAATTTATTCAGTTGTGAAATATATTATTTGCAGGAAAATATTTTACCTGCCCTAACGATCGCCCTGCGCGATGATGTTAGAACAGGTCACGCATGCGCATGAGGAAATAACAAGAGATGATAGAAATGAATAAGAGTAGAGAAGAGAAGTGTTTTTCATTGTTGTGCCCTCACTATGTTGAATAGTAGGGCTAAATCAGGAACTACGAGCTTGATACTCGCTGCACTGCTTTAGCCGCATTTATTTTGCGCCCGCAATCTGTAGCATCAAATCGGCGCATTTCCATATCATAGTGAAGCCAAATTTATTTTGCAAGTTTTTTAAATTAAATTTTAGAAGCTGTTGCTGCAAAAAAATGCCTGGTAAACGAAAATATTTATCAGGCATTTATCAAAAATCAAAAACTTTTAGCTGGATTAGAAAGGGATATCATCGTCAAATTCTTTAACGTCTGCCATTTCAGGTACAGTATTATTAGCGTTAGAATTATTTTGTGCATTTCCGGCAGCAGCCTGTTGTGTATTGGCACCGGCATTGCGGCTGTCAAGAATATGCATTTCATTAGCAATGATTTCAGTGGTATAACGGTCAACACCATTTTTGTCTTGCCATTTGCGCGTTCTTAAACTGCCTTCGACATAAATTTTAGAACCTTTACGCAAATATTCACCAACAATTTCTGCCAAACGATTGAAGAAAACCACGCGGTGCCATTCGGTGCGGTCTTGCAATTCACCTGATTGTTTATCACGCCATGTTTCACTGGTGGCTAGAGTGATGTTGGCTACAGCGCTGCCATTGGGCGTATAGCGAACTTCTGGGTCGTTGCCTAAATTACCAATTAAAATGACTTTATTAATGCCTCTAGCCATAATCTAATCTCCTAAGTAGTGGTATGTCGATTCAATCTTGGCATTGTATTGCGAATTGGGTAACAGAAGCAATACTGTACTTATTGTGTTAATTTCTGTTCATTGTCCTGTTTAACTGCGGGCATCCATAAAGCGGCAAGGAGCCAAATGCAACCAATGCCTGCTGCGAGTAATAGCACCCCATCCATTTTCCACATACCAAACACCCAGCCTGCTAAGCTGCCGCCTGCAAAGATCCCCAGGAATTGACAGCTGGAATACACTCCCATCGCCATCCCGCGACGTTCCATGGGGACGAGTTTGCTGACCAGAGAGGGTAAAGAAGCTTCCAGCAAATTAAAAGCAGTAAAAAATAATGTCATGCAAATTAATAAGCTGAATAGGCTAGTAGGTAATGCCCAAAGCAGTAATTCGGCTAATACTAGTCCGCCAATAGCGCCCAGTTGCAAACCGCGATAGTAACCGCGTCTTTCACCAATGCTGATAAAAGCCATCATTAGCACAAAGGATACAATTAACACGCCCAGGTAGATATACCATTGGTGCTGGCTGGGAATATGTAATTGGTCGGCTAATAAAATTGGAATGGCTACAAAGCTGGCAGTTAATATGGCGTGTAGACAGAATATCCCAAAGTTGAGTTTCCATAGGTTGGCTTCTTTGAAGACAGTTTGTAAACAGACAGTAAACGGTTCACGTATGAGATTTTTAGTTGCCGGGGTCGGCACGGCAATATACAAGATCAGTAAGCTGATTGCTCCCATTAGCGCCGTGAGCCAAAAATACCTGGCACAGAAATCCAGGCATTTAATAAGGGGCCTAAAATCATAGCCAAAGTAAAAGTAAAGCCGATGGATACTCCTAAAATCGCCATAGCACGGGTACGGTGTTCGACTCTCGTCAGATCAGCAACCAACGCCATAATCGTACTGCCGACAGCACCAATGCCTTGTAAGGCGCGCCCCAAGATCACCCCTTCAATCGAGGATGATAACGCAGCAATAATACTGCCGATTATAAAGACCACTAGCCCAGCGGCGATTACCTGTTTCCGTCCAAGGCGGTCAGAAATAGCCCCAAAAGGCAGTTGAAATAAGCCTTGCGTCAAACCATAGATTCCTAAAGCCAATCCCAACAGGCCGGGGCTAGTGCCTGTCAGCGTCTGAGCATAGACTGCGAAGACCGGCAAGATCATAAACAAGCCTAACATGCGGAACACAAAAATAAAGGCCAGGGCAATAGTGGCATTGANGCGAAGATTGCGAATCAGACATTTAAGCTACCAAGAATTAAGGGTCAATAAATGACAATTATTATATACTCATTACTGTTTAAGATGCGATTTTTAACGTAGGCTTTAGCTAAGCAAATCATGAAAAAAGGGGCAATTGCCGTTCGTATCTATGGAGGGATTTTGTTACAATATGCCTCCTTTAGAGCAATGTAGAATGGTTTGGTAAGTATGACGAATGCGATCCGTATCCGTGGGGCCCGTACCCACAATCTGAAAAATGTAGACCTTGATTTGCCCCGCGATAAATTAATTGTAATTACTGGTCTGTCCGGTTCTGGTAAATCTTCTTTGGCTTTCGATACCCTCTATGCAGAAGGGCAGCGACGTTATGTAGAGTCTTTGTCGGCTTATGCCCGCCAATTCCTCTCGGTGATGGANAAACCCGATGTGGATTTGATCGAAGGATTATCGCCTGCAATTTCAATTGAACANAAAGCAACTTCCCATAATCCACGTTCTACCGTAGGGACTATTACCGAAATTTACGATTATTTACGGCTTTTGTATGCACGTGTTGGTCAACCACGTTGCCCAGCACATAATCTCACATTAGAAGCGCAAACGGTCAGCCAAATGGTGGACAATGTATTGTCCTATCCTGAAGGCACGAAATTAATGATTTTGGCGCCTATTGTGCAGGAACGAAAAGGTGAGCATGTTCAAGTGATTGCACAATTACGCAATCAAGGTTATGTCCGCGCACGGATTGACGGTGAAGTGGTTGATTTAGATGCTGCACCGAAATTAGATTTACGCAANAAACACACCATTGAAGTTGTTGTAGATCGAATTAAAGTGCGTGAAGATTTGCGATTACGATTAGCAGAATCATTTGAAACGGCATTACATTTGTCAGAGGGAATTGCAATAGTTGCTTTCATGGAAAAAGGCGCCGGCAAAGAACAAACGTTTTCTTCGAAATTTGCCTGCCCAAGTTGCGGTTACAGTCTTGCTGAATTAGAGCCTAGATTATTTTCATTCAATAATCCTGTCGGTGCTTGTCCTACTTGTGATGGTTTGGGTGTACAGCAATTTTTTGATNNCCTAAAAATCATCCATGATTCCAGTTTAAGTTTGGCTGAAGGGGCTATTCGTGGTTGGGACCGACGTAATTTGTATTATTTCCAAATGTTATTGTCATTGGCAAAACACTATGGTTTTGACATCGACACGCCGTTTACTAATTTATCGTCCCGAGTACAAGATGTGATTTTGTATGGTAGCGATGANAAAGAAATTGATTTTTATTATCAAACTGAGAATGGAAAAAAAGTCAAACGTCGTCATCCGTTTGAGGGTGTTGTTGTGAATATGGAACGGCGTTACCATGAAACACAATCTAATATGGTGCGTGAAGAGTTAGCTAAATATTTAACCACCAGTGCATGCCAAGATTGTGAGGGAACTCGTTTGAGGGTGGAAGCGCGTAATGTATATATTGGTGAAGAAAGCTTGCCGGCAATTGCTGCATTGCCAATTGGCCAGTCATTAACATTTTTCCGTCAATTAAAATTGGCGGGCACGAGNAGAAAAATTGCTGANAAAATCATTAAAGAAATTGATAGCCGGTTGAACTTTTTGATGAGCGTTGGTTTAGATTATCTGACACTCGATCGTAGTGCGGATACTTTATCAGGTGGTGAAACGCAACGTATTCGTTTAGCAAGCCAAATTGGTTCCGGTTTAGTGGGCGTCATGTATATTTTAGATGAACCTTCTATTGGTTTGCACCAACGTGACAATGAACGTTTATTGCATACATTATTGCGGTTGCGAGACTTAGGCAACACTGTCATTGTAGTTGAGCATGATGAGGATGCGATTCGTCATGCGGATCATGTCATTGATATTGGTCCTGGTGCAGGCATTCATGGTGGCGAAATTGTTGCTCAAGGTTCACCACAAGAAATTATTGCCAATCCTAAATCGTTAACGGGCGAGTATCTTGCGGGAAAGCGCGCCATTCCTATTCCCAAAAAATTGGCTGCTTATGATCCCAAACGAGTAGTCCGACTTCGTGGAGCACGTTGCAATAATCTGAAAAATGTAGACGTGGATATTCCAGTCGGTTTGATGACTTGTATTACGGGTGTTTCAGGCTCAGGCAAATCCAGTTTGATTAATGATACGCTTTATCCCATAGTTGCCAGAGAAATTAATGATATGTCAACGCAAGAGCCAGGGCCCTTGGACAATATCACTGGCTTACATTTTTTTGATAAAGTAGTTTCGATTGATCAAACACCGATTGGCCGTACACCACGTTCTAATCCAGCCACTTATACAGGCTTGTTTACTATCATTCGTGAACTATTTGCGGGCACCCAAGAAGCACGTTCACGTGGCTATCAACCCGGACGGTTTAGTTTTAATGTGAAAGGTGGCCGCTGTGAAGCTTGCGAAGGTGATGGTGTGATTAAAGTGGAAATGCANTTTTTGGCGGATGTTTATGTGACTTGTGATGTATGCAAAGGCAAACGCTATAATCGCGAAACACTTGATGTGCAATACAAAGGCAAAAATATTAATGAAGTATTAGAAATGACCGTTGAAGAAGCTCGTCAATTTTTTGATGCCGTACCGATGTTAGCGCGTAAATTGCAGACTTTGATTGAAGTAGGTTTGAGCTATATTCATTTAGGACAGAGTGCTACGACGCTATCCGGTGGTGAAGCACAACGCATTAAACTAGCAAAAGAATTATCACGCCGTGATACGGGCAATACATTATATTTATTAGATGAACCTACAACAGGGTTGCATTTCCATGACATTAAACAATTATTAGAAGTGTTGCATCGATTACGTGATCATGGCAATACAGTGGTGGTAATTGAACACAACTTAGATGTGATTAAAACTTCCGACTGGATTATTGATCTTGGCCCTGAAGGGGGCAATCGGGGTGGTGAAATTATTGCCGTAGGCACACCTGCACAAGTAGCGCAAAATCAAAAATCTTATACTGGTCAATTTCTCCGACCTTTTTTGATAAACTAGGCTAGATCTGCTTTGCAGGTCTCGTCCAGCTCATTTCTTGGGTCGATTTTCTTTATAGACATCCGTATTGGGATGGTTATAATCTAACCATCTTTTCGAGGGGGCAATTTATGAAAAAACTAGGGTTTAGCATTATTGGCTGCACACTATTATTAAGTGGTTGTGTTATGCCAGAGACTTATTATCCAGCAACAACGACAACCACCACCACTACTACCACTACCAGCAATGGGCAAACAGTTGTAGTAACTCCGCCACCAGCACCGGCACCTACCACCGTGATTGTGCGACCAAAGCCACGCGTAGTCGTAGTAACTCCGCCGGCGCCTCAACCTGCTGCGCCACGTCCTACTACTGTTATAGTCACACCGGCAGCCAGGCCCCATGCCGTTGTGGTGCAAAAATCTAATGGTTCAACCGTTGTAGTGCAGAAACCGAATGGTTCAACAGTCGTTGTAGAAAAAACCCCTGGAAAAGCCATTGTGGTGACACCAGCACAGTAAAAACTTCAGACTGAGGGCGGACGAGGTCTCAATTGCATCTGCCCTCAATCTACAAATAATCGCCATAATCACTATTATATTGTTATACTCAATCTCTCATTTACTTAACTAAATCGAATTATCTCATGCAATCAAATCATCGTTTTATTCGAGCGTTATTACGTCAACCCGTTGATATGACCCCTATTTGGATTATGCGCCAGGCAGGACGCTATTTACCTGAATATCGTGCTGTCAGAGCAAAAGCCCAGGACTTCATGACATTGTGTAAAACACCAGAATTGGCATGTGAAGTAACTTTACAACCACTGCGGCGTTTTCAGTTAGATGCGGCGATCATNTTTTCAGATATTTTGACAATTCCTGATGCTATGGGCTTAGGACTCTGCTTTACCGCGGGTGAAGGGCCACAATTTGCTAAGCCAGTCCGCAGCGAGAGCGATATTATGCAGTTACGCGTCCCTGATATGGCAGAGCTGGACTATGTATTTTCTGCCATCCGTCTGACCAAACAAGCCTTGGCTGGTAGCGTGCCATTAATTGGTTTTTCTGGCAGTCCTTGGACTTTGGCAACTTATATGGTCGAGGGAGGCAGTAGCAAGCAATTCAACATTATTAAACGTATGTTGTTTGATGCGCCACAATTGTTGGCCCAACTACTGGATATATTGGCCGATGCGGTAATTCTCTATCTGCAACAACAAATCATTGCTGGTGCTGATGCGGTGATGATTTTTGATACCTGGGGTGGGGTGCTTACACCGCGCGACTATCGGTTGTTTTCTTTACACTACATGCAGAAAATTGTACAAAANTTACCAAAAGAACACGATGGTCGGCGTGTTCCCGTCATTTTGTTTACCAAGAATGGTGGTCTATGGTTAGAGGCAATTGTTGCTAGCGGCTGCGATGCAGTTGGTATTGATTGGACTATTGATATAGGCAGTGCAAGGCAAAGAGTAGGTGGTAAAGTCGCCTTGCAAGGCAATATGGATCCCTCTGTTTTATATGCCAACCCACAACGCATTCGAGAGGAAGTTGCTATAATTTTAGAGAGTTATGGCCAAGGCGTCGGCCATGTCTTTAACCTAGGGCATGGCATTTATCCCGATGTGCCGCCAGAGAATGTAGCTGTCTTAGTTGACGCTGTACATGAGTTGAGTAGCAAGCAACGCTGAGTTGCAACAAGGACAGTTGACTGGAACTTGATGTGATAGATGTATGATTAAGCACAGTGATTTTAAGACTCCATGGTGGCTGGCAAATCCCCATCTGCAGACCATCTGGCCTACCTTATTTTGGCGTCAACCGCTGATTGACACTGTGCGTGAACGTTTTGAGTTACCTGACGGGGACTTTGTCGATTTAGATTGGGCAGGCAATACCACCGGCCCCTTGGTACTAATCCTACATGGTCTAGGTGGTTCTATTAAATCTCCTTATGCGCGTGGTCTGCTACATGCATTTGCAGAAGAAGGCTGGTGTGCGGTGTTTATGCATTTCCGTGGTTGCAGTGGTGAGCCAAACCGTTTAGCGCGTTATTATCATTGTGGTGACACCAATGATGTGAATACTTTAGTGGCTGCCTTGCGTAAACGTTATCCGCGTAAGCCAATGGCGGCAGTTGGAATTTCTTTGGGTGGGAATGTATTACTGAAATGGTTGGGCGAAACAGGTTCACATAATCCTTTATTAGGTGCAGTGGCTGTTTCAGTACCGTTCGAATTNAGAAAAGCGGCAAACCGTGTCAACATTGGGTTTTCTCGCTTGTATCAATGGTGGATTCTGCGTAGCTTAATTAGTTTAGTACAAAATAAATTTAAAACGTCGCCAGCAATGGTGCCCATCGACATGAAAGAAGTCAATTCNTGTGCGTAATTTTTGGAATTTGATGATAGAGTTACGGCGCCGCTGCACGGCTTTACTGATGCTAAAGATTATTATACCAAATCCAGTTCCCGGCCTTTTCTCAAGCATATTAAAGTGCCTACATTGGTCTTGCACTCAATAGATGATCCATTTATGACAGCTGACGTGATTGCTGAAGACCATGAATTGTCCCCGCATTTAACCTTGGAAATTAGTCAAGGTGGTGGCCATGTCGGTTTTGTTACCGGCACTCCATGGCAGCCTAAATATTGGCTTGAAGAACGAATNCCTGCTTTTTTACGTGAAGTTTTTAAGAAATAATTGTCTGCGATTGTTGAGAAATCTTTTATTAGCTTATTTTACGGCTACCAATATTCAGCTTGCTAATTTAATTATACTGCCTAAAATGAAGTTCTCTCATTGATTTTTAAAAGTGAAAATTTATGGATCCAGTTATTATTATTGGAACCGGTCTGGCCGGTTATATGCTTGCAAAAGAATGGCGTAAGCTAGACACTCAAACACCATTGCTGATCATCACTGCCAGCGATGGCCGTTTTTATTCTAAACCATTATTGTCCACTGCCTTAAGCAGCAANAAAACACCTGAAATGCTGGCAGTTGCTGATGCAGAAGGTATGGCAACACAATTGCAAGCAACTTTGTTGACCAAGACCCGGGTGACGACTATTGATACTGTGACACAAACAGTATGGGCCAATGAAAAAGCTTACCGTTATTCAAAGCTGGTATTAGCGTTAGGCGCTGAAGTCATTAAACCGGATTTAAAAGGTGATGCAGTGACTGCCGCGTTTTATGTCAATGATTTAGAGGATTACACGCGTTTTCGTCAAGATTTACAACCTGCAAAAACAATCGGCATCATTGGTTCTGGTTTAGTAGGATGTGAATTTGCCAATGATTTAATTAATAGTGGCCATCAAGTCAATATAATCTCACCTACAACTTATCCGTTAATGAGTCTTGTACCACCTGCAATAGGCCAAGTATTACAACAAGCATTTGCTGCAGAAGGTGTGCAATGGTATTTAGGCCAAGCAGCCACTGCAATTAATCATTATCAACAACGATTGCAAATCGAGATNAAAAATCCTGCGCATTTGCTCGTCGATAAAGTATTGATTGCCACGGGTCTGCGGCCACAGATTCAATTAGCAAAGCAAGCAGGCATACATGTTAGTCGTGGCATTGTCGTTGACCGTTATTTACAAACGAGTGTTGAAAACGTTTATGCTTTAGGAGATTGTGCTGAGGTCAATGGTTTAGTATTACTGTTTGTTGCCCCACTATTAAATTGTGCGCGAGCACTTGCTAAAACTCTCACGGGTGTTGCAACCCGTGTGGCATATCCCGCGATGCCAGTAGTGATTAAAACTCCCACTTGTCCAATTGTGGTGTCACCNCCGCCGAGTGATGTCGTCGGTGAATGGCAGGTCAAAGGTGAAGCCAAACATTTTCGCGCTTTGTATTATGATCAGCAGCAACAATTACGGGGTTTTGCTCTTACTGGAAATTGTGTCAATGAGAAAAATGATTTAACAAAACAATTACCTCCTTTCTTTGAATAAAGTAGCGATATCTATGCAACCGTTAGTCAAAGAAATTTTTATCAATCACCGGCTGATGTGTTTGTAAAATTTGCATCTAGGCCATGGGCAATATTACTCGAAAGTGCCATGGCACATTCCGATATTGGCCGTTACAGTTTTATTGTATTAGATCCTTTTACTAAAATAACTGTTAAAAATCAGCAAATCAGCATAGATGGCAAGATACTGGTGCAAGACCCATGGTTTTTTCTGCGACAAGTATTGTCAAAGTATTCATTATTACCATATCCAGAATTGCCTCCATTTCAGGGTGGCATGGTCGGATTNTTTTCATATGAATTATTGCACCATTTAGAGAAAGTACTTGGTAATCACGATGATATGCAATTACCTGATTTATTGTTAGGATGCTACGACTTAGTCATCGCTTTCGATCATCAAGACCAACGCAGCTTCATTTTTTCCAGTGGTTTGCCGGAACAAGAAGTGAGCTTGCGGCAACAACGTGCTGCACAACGTCTTGATTGGTTGCTGGCAGAGTTATCTCAGCCCAGTTTAACTCCATTGAGACACAAGCAAGATTTTACTACGGCCCTCAGTTCGAATTTTAATAGTGACGATTATCAACAAGCAGTGAGACGNTGCAAAGAATATATTTTCGCCGGTGATATTTTTCAGGTTAATTTGTCCCAACGATTCAGTGTCCATTTAAATAACGACTTATCGCTTTATCCACTATATCAGCGATTACGTCGCATTAATCCAGCGCCTTANCGCAGGTTTTTACAATTTGATGACACTACTTTGATTGCTGCTTCACCAGANACGTTTTTGCGCTTACAACAAAATCAAGTCGAAACACGGCCTATTAAAGGCACTTCTCGCCGCGATGCCTGTTCTCAACACGATCAATATTTGGCAAAAGCACTCCTTGACAGTGANAAAAACCGCGCTGAAAATACCATGATTGTCGATTTATTACGTAATGATTTATCACGCGTCTGTCAACCACACAGTGTACAAGTTACGCAATGGTGTGGTTTAGAAACATATGCCACAGTGCATCATCTTGTTTCAAGAGTACAAGCAAAACTAATGCCTGAGAAAGACGCCATTGATTTATTACAAGCGACTTTTCCTGGTGGTTCTATTACAGGTGCCCCTAAGGTGAGGGCCATGGAAATCATTGCTGAATTAGAGCCTTGTCAGCGAGGCCCTTATTGTGGTGCATTTGGTTATTTGGGTTTCGATGGTGATATGGACATGGCAATTACGATTCGTACGTTTGTCATTAAAAACCAACAATTAACTTTTCATGTGGGTGGCGGCATTGTTGTAGATTCCGATCCTGCACAAGAATATGAAGAAACTTTAGTCAAAGCCCAAGCTTTGTTTGCAACATTGATGGCTGATNNTAAACAGATGATTTTATTGATCGATAATTACGATTCGTTTGTTTACAATTTGGCACGTTATATTAATGAGTTAGGACAGCATTGTATAGTTAAACGCAATGACAATATTACCACGGATGAAATTGTTCGTATGCCGGTANNTCACATATTATTATCTCCAGGCCCTGGTGGGCCGCAGCAAGCAGGAGCTTCGTTGGAAATCGTTGATAAATTTAAGGCAAAATTGCCGATATTAGGTGTTTGTTTAGGTCATCAGGTAATTGGAGCGGCATTTGGTGCTAAAATAATGCGGGCTGATTATCCCTGTCATGGTAAGGCCAGCCTTGTATATCATCAACAAGAGGCATTATTTGCTGAAGTGCCAAGTCCATTTTTTGCAGGACGTTATCATTCTTTAATAGTCAGTCACGAAAATTTTCCAGATGATTTATTGATTACTGCTAAGAATGCCGAAGACCAAATTATGGGATTGCAACATCGTCATTGGCCGATTTTCGGTGTGCAATTTCATCCAGAGTCTATATTAACACAATATGGCCATGATATTTTACGTAACTTTTTAAAACTGACAGGTTGAAAAATTTCCATGCATGTTTTTTATCTCAATGGCAATTTCATTTCCGCAGATGTCGCCGCGATTGATCCACAAGATCGCGGCTTTTTATTGGGCGATGGTGTGTTTACCACAATACGGATTGAATCAGGTTTTCCATGCCATTTGGCTTTGCATTGGGAGAGATTACAAACATCGGCGCAGCGGCTTAAATTAAAATTTACGCTTGATTTAATAACGCTCAAAAATTTAATTACAACTTTATTGGCCCATAATAATTTATCTAGTCAAACTGCTAGTTTGCGCATTACTTTAACGCGTGGAAATGGCTCGAGAGGATTACTGCCACCTGAAATCCAACAACCTACGTTATTAATCACTTGCGCACCACTGCCACAATATTCAGAGACATTCAGCGTGTATTTATCTGATTTTCGTCGCAATGAATATTCTTCGTTGAGCCAAATAAAAACCTTAAATTATTTGGACAATATAATGGCGCGTTGCGAAGCGCAAGAACATGGTGCAGATGAGGCGTTGTTATTAAATACACAGGCGAAAGTAGTGTGTGGCAGTATGAGCAATTTATTTGTGGTGATTAACCATAAAGTTTATACCGCATCTATTCGTGAAGGCGTGCTACCAGGTGTGATGCGTTCTATCGTATTGCAATTTTTACAGCAATTAAATATTACAGTAGTTGAATCAGCTATTTCTGCAGCACAAATAATTCAGGCAGAAGAAATGTTTTTGACTAATGCATTAATGGGGATAAAGCCTGTGATTGCCATTAACCATCAAGCAATTAACCAAGGTGAAATAGGGGCAATTACAAAAAAATTGCAACAGCTAGTAAGTTAATGTCTAGTGGCCAGACGCATTGGCTTGAGCTTAGCGAAGGAGTTTCTCTCGATGCTATCTGAAGAAAAGTCCCTCGCTAACATCACGATACAATGGATGGGTTTATTTCACACCAGCGAAATGTGTTAACACATCAGTAATGGCTTTCACCGCCGTATCAATTTGTTCGCGAGTAATCACCAATGGAGGTGCCAACCGCACAACGGTTTCATGCGTTTCTTTGCTGAGTATGCCATGTTCCATCAACTGCAAGCACACATCGCGGGCGCTGGCATATTTTGCGTTAATTTCAATTCCGATAAACAAACCTTTGCCACGAATTTCTTTGATTAATGGGCTTTGGATTTGCTGTAATTGTTTTAACATGTAGTCGCCAAGTTCTGCAGAACGCGCCACCAAGTTTTCATCAGTAAGTGTTTGCAATGCCACCAAGCCGACAGTTGCTGATAAGGCATTACCACCAAAGGTGCTACCATGAGTGCCAGGAGTAAAAATTTCCATTACGTCATTACGACTTAAAAACATAGAAACAGGCAATAAACCGCCGCCTAATGCTTTGCCAAGAATTAATCCATCAGGTTTCACTTGTTCATGATCACAAGCAAGTAATTTTCCAGTGCGACCTAATCCAGTTTGAATTTCATCGGCAATAAATAACACATTATTTCGACGACAAATTTCAAAACATTCGCGTAAATAACCAGCAGGAGGAATCAGTATGCCCGCTTCACCTTGAATAGGTTCTACCAGAAAAGCAGCGGTATTAGGTGTAATAGCAGCGGCCAATGCTTTAGCGTCCCCATAAGGAATAAGCTTAAAACCAGGCGTAAAAGGACCAAAACCAGCGCGGTAGCCGGGTTCGCTTGACATGCTGATAATGGTAGTGGTGCGGCCATGAAAATTATTTTGACAGACAATGATTTCTGCTTGGTTCTCTGCCACGCCTTTTATTGAGTAGGCCCATTTACGTGCCGCCTTGATGGCGGTTTCCACTCCCTCAGCACCGGTATTCATAGGCAAAGCTTTGGCTTGGCCAGTCATCTCGCAAGCAAGTTTTAAAAAAGGGGCTAGTCTATTGGAATAAANAGCCCGCGAGACAATACCAAGTTGTTGTGCTTGCTCAGACAAGGCTTTGACTAGACGAGGGTGACAATGACCGTGGCTAACGGCTGAATAGGCGCTCATCATATCAATGTATTGCTTGCCGTTTTCGTCCCAAACATGAACACCACTGCCTTTGACTAGAACTACAGGCAAGGGTTTATAGTTATGGGCACAAAATTCATTTTCTAAATCGATCATTTTATTCATTGGCTTGACCTCTGCTAANNAAAGTGCCTTAATTAATTCACCCACTAGTTTTTCAGTGCGGTGATTGTCATCGAGATTCGGGTTAAATTCGGTAATTTCCGCGCCAACAAAGCGCGGGTCTGGTTGAACCCGAGTTAAAANGGCACATACTTCAGCCGCATTCAATCCATCTGGTTCTGGAACGCCGACAGCGGGCGCTTCGTGTGGATCAAAGGCATCAATGTCAATACTCACGCCATAACCTACTGTACCTTGGGTGACGATTTGTAGCGCCTCGGTAAGCACAGTGGTCAGTCCACGTTCTTTGATTTCGGGCATTAAAAAACAACGCACGTTGAGTCGTTTGAGCAATTCGGCTTCAGCAGGCTCAAAGCTACGAATGCCAACGAGACATACATGTTCGGGCAATAATTTAGGTTGTGCATCAAGAATGGTGGTCAGTTGTTTAGGCCCTTCGCCCAATAAACAAGCCATGGGCATTCCATGAATATTGCCAGTCAATGTGGTTGCGGGTGTGTGGCTGTCCATATGGGCATCAATCCACAATAGGCCTAATGGGCCCTGGCGGCGTAAAGCGGCGGCAGCGCCACTCCAAGTGCCAATAGCGCAAGAATGGTCGCCACCAATTGTTAAAAAATGCTGTTTTTCTTGAGTAAAACGGTAAGTATATTCGGCTAATTGTTGGCATAATGCGGCAACTGCATCGGTTGCAGCCAAGCCTCGTTCAGAACGGGCAATGTAAAGAATTTCTTCCCAGTCTAATTCGATATCTGGGTATTGTAAAAAGGGGAATTTTGCAGGAAAATAGGCGCGAAACTACACCCGCTTATATTAGCAGCAATACCAGCAGCAGCACCGATGACGTGGACCGTGTTTGTCATAATTTTCTCATGCAAATTTAATGGGTGAATTGATTATTATATGCACTTTAGAACCCGGCAAGCAATCTTCAGAAGAAGGATGGCAGCAGGATGCTTATCTTCGTTGGCATTATCCTTGTTACAGTAGTGCAACTTAGGCCTAGCTGCGATAAGATACGGTCGGTCAATTAAAGGAGTAAAACTTGTCCATGCCATACCCAGCGAAAACAATTGCCAATTTTTTCTGGAAAAGGCGCGTCAGGAACACCTAGGTTTGACGCCGATGAAATTGGCCAAATTGATTTATGTGGCTCATGGATGGTCATTGGCGCTGAATGATGTGCCTCTTATAGATGAAGCAGTCCAGGCGTGGAAATTTGGGCCTGTGATTGAGAGTGTTTATCATGAGTTTAAGCATTTCGGTAATGATGTCATCAATTCATTAGCAATCGATTTTTAGTCGACCCTAATACGGGTGAAGTACTCACTATGCCATTTCAGGTCCAGCCCGATGATAAGTATACGATTGCTTTGCTCGAACGGGTCTGGAACGTTTATAAAAAATATACGGGCATACAATTATCTAATTGGTCACACTTACCAGGTAGCCCGTGGTATCGCGCTTGGTATGAACAACGAGGTTTTGAAAAGCCGGGACAGGTCATTGATGATGCGGTGATTAAGGATTATTTTGCGCAATTAGGGATGGAAAATGGATGAGGAAAAATTAGCTCGGATACATTTTGCTCTGGATGATTTATATGTACCCGATAATGAAACACGGGCCGGTATTCAAGATGCGTTAGAGAACCAACCCGATTATTTAAAAGAAAAATTGATCAAGAACGGGCAAAAACGAAAAAGTGTTAGAAGAAGTAGAATGTTTAAAAGACGATAGGCGAGCGCGTAAACTATACGGCATGATTGTATTTAGTTTTGTAGCAGCCTATATTTTGGGTGTTTATGGATTTTTGTACATTATCGCCATTTTGCCATCTCTGACCAAGCGATTATGGCTTTGTTGGGGACGACAACACTCAACGTAATTGGTTTATTGGCAGTTGTTGTCAGGTATTTATTTCCAACTAAAAATAAGTGATTTATGAAACAGTGCAGGTTCTCGGGGAGGGGACAATAATTAAAATTATAAAGAAAATTTTTAAATGGTGGCGGCCAACGCATAAACCCACCCACAGTGGTGTGCAACCTGTCATTTACGCTCGCACGAGCCACAGTATTTCCCGTGAAAATATCGATAAAAACGCGCTTAAAGTTTTGTATCGTTTAAAAAATGCTGGTTATGCTGCCTATTTAGTAGGTGGTGGGGTGCGAGATTTATTGTTAGGTTTAGCGCCAAAAGATTTTGATATTGCTACTGATGCGTTGCCGGAGGATGTGCAGAAATTATTTCGTAATTGCCGTTTGATCGGTAGGCGTTTCCGTTTGGCGCATATTTATTTCAAAGAAGGCATTGTTGAGGTTGCGACTTTCCGTGCGGGTGAAGAGTCAGCTGTGACAACAGAACGACACAAAACAGCGACAGGAATGATCGTCCGCGATAATGTCTATGGTAATTTAGAAGACGATGTTTTTCGCCGTGATTTCACCGTCAATGCGTTGTACTACAATGTGGCTGATTTTTCCGTTGTTGATTACACCGGCGGCATGATTGATGTCCAGCAGCGTGTATTACGGATGATAGGTGATCCACAGCAGCGTTATCAAGAAGACCCTATTCGTATGTTGCGTGCTATTCGATTGGCTGCAAAATTAAATTTTAGCATTGAGGCACATACTGGCCAGAAAATTCATGAGCTTGGTAATACGTTATTTCACGTTCCTTCGGCACGTTTATATGAAGAAATCATTAAACTCTATAGTAGTGGCAAAGCCTTGGCAGCGTTTAAATTGTTAGAAGAATATCAGCTCTACCCTTTATTATTTCCACAGACAAAAACATGTCTCGATGANTCCAAAAACACCGTGTTTCAAGCATTAATTAAACATGCACTCATCAATGCTGATGAGCGTACTGCATTAGAAAAAACGTTGAACCCCGCATTTTTATTTGCTGTTCTATTGTGGCAACCTTACCAAGAACAAATACAAACCTTGATAGCTGAGGGAATGTCTGCCTTTATGGCTTCGCAGACAGCAATCAATACAGTGTTAAAAATCCAGTTGGAGACATTAGCTATTCCACGCCGGATTACTACGCTGACGCGAGAAATTTGGGCAATGCAAGCTAGGTTTCAAAGGCGCACACGCAAACAGGTTTATTACACCTTACAACATCCGCGTTTTCGTGCAGCTTTTGATTTTTTATTGCTGCGAGTGGAGGCGGGCGAAGCCATCCAAGATTTGGGAGAGTGGTGGACTAAAATACAAGCTGCCGATGAAACCCAACGCATTGAGCTATTAAAGCAGGTACCGGTGACTCCGCATCGTGGAAGGCGTCGTAGGAAANNTAAAGTGGTAGAATTATTCGTTGGATTAGGCAGTAATCTGGCTCTGCCGGTAGAGCAAATCCGGCGCGCATTGTGTGAGTTGCAAGCGATGCCCAAAAGCCAATTTATTAAGGCTTCTAAGCTATATCGTACTACCCCGCTGGGCCCCAGTGATCAACCTGATTTTATTAATGCCGTTGCCAAATTGACTACTACATTATCACCACATGCAGTGTTGCATCATTTACAGCAAATTGAAAATCATCATGGCCGACAGCGCAGTTTGCGTTGGGGGCCAAGGACCTTAGACCTCGATATTTTATTATATGGTGTTGAGAGCATTAATACTCCCAATTTAATTGTGCCGCATGTTGGTCTAAAACAACGTGAATTTGTGTTGTACCCTTTGCTAGAGATTGCTCCTGATCTCATATTGCCCTCAGGAAACAATATCGCAGTTGGTGTTAAGCTGCCAACGGCCGTTGCCCGTGCCAATAGATGGTTAATGTTGCCATTTATTGGCCAGCAGGCAAAAATTCTTTATAATCACGGTTTCTGTTTGTTATTAGAGTAATGCATGAGTATTGCCATCTATCCAGGTACTTTTGATCCAATCACCAAAGGACATGTTGATATTGTCACCCGGGCTGCCCGATTATTTGATCGTGTTGTTGTCGCTGTGGCAGAAAGTGCCCGTAAAACACCGGCGTTTAATCTTGAGCAACGGATTGAATGGTGTAAATTAGCCTTATCAGACCATGCCAATATTTTGGTAGAAACGCTAACGGGTTTATCAGTGGACTTTGCACGCCGCCATCAGGCAACGATCTTATTGCGTGGTTTACGTGCGGTTGCTGATTTTGAATATGAGTTACAAATTGCGGCTATGAATCGGCATTTAGCACCAGAGTTGGAAACAGTATTTCTTGCACCCGCCGAGCAATACAGTTTTATTTCATCCACTATAGTCAGNGAGATCATTAGCATTGGAGGCGATGTAAGTGCCTTTGTGCCAGCTGCAGTGGTAGCTGCCATGCGGCAGCGATGAGGAGCCATCATGGCATTGATGATTACTGATGAATGTATTAATTGTGATGTGTGCGAAGCAGAATGTCCTAATCAGGCCATTTCTCAAGGCCCAGAAATTTACGTTATTGATCCCAATCGCTGTACTGAATGTGTCGGCCATTTTGCAGTCCCGCAATGCCGAGAAGTTTGTCCCGTCGATTGCATTCCTTTAAATCCTGACTATCAAGAAACCCAAGAACAATTGTTAGAAAAATATAAATATTTAACTGAAACGCAAAAATCGTAAATCAGGTTTAAATTTTTTTGATGAAAACTTTGAAAATCATTCGCCTCTCCAGCGGGAGAGGCGAAATGATTTGTCATAATCAATCCATAGCCAAAATAGCATAAGGATTTGTATCAGAAAATTCTTCTAATTTTTTGTGAATTTGGGTAACGCCCGGCATGCGAGATCCTTTAAAGTGCATGAAGTGCCCTTTGCCGCCAATAACTGCGGTAAAACCTTTATTATGTTTTTCTAAAGTACGTGCCAGGGCTTCATTTTGTTTTGAGATCGCATTTATCATCTCTTGGCTACTTCTATAAATTTCAGAGGGATTATTGGCAGGAGGCTTAAGTGCTAAATAATCCTGTTTTTCGCTAAAGATCTCTTGATAACTTTTGCCTTGCAGCCGCAAGCTTTGTACTTCTTCCATTACTTTTATCGTGGTAATTTGTCCGAGATATTGAATTTCGTTTTTACTATAAACTTTTAATGTGCCGTCTGCATAATCACTCAGGCTAAAATGATGTTGATGACCGATTTTGTCTCGTTCACTGATGTGATGTTTGATAGCATAATCTAGATAATCATCACATTTTTTACTTGAGCCGCCAAATGTAATATACCAACTTTTAATATCTTTATAGATGGTTGCTTGGATTTGTTCATTCATTTTTAAATTAACTTGATTGAAGTGATCTGCGTCGTTCCAACCAATGCAGGTTCGATCGCTATGCGGAGTGATGTCAAAATCTTCACAATTCACTACTAGGTTACTAGGGGCGCTCTCAACTAAAACCGTATGTTTGCCAATGTTTTTTTGATCGTAAGTTCGTCAAGGCATTGGACAGTATCAGCTTTAAAATTGTGGTTTTCAGCAAAAATAAGTAGGTTTGCTTCCGTTAGATTGCCTTTGATGAGACTAAAACGATCACAGCCCGAATTTTTGAGATGTATGAGGTAATCCCTGCTGTTAACAGTAATCCTCCTGTGAAACAGAGTCCTGGATGATTATATAGAAAATTAATTAAATTATTCAGCATGCTGACAATACCGGTATTATTGGATGGTACTGCAGTATTGGCTGGTTGTTGTGGTGGAACAGTTGGTGTTTGTTTCTTACGTTGTGTCGCTTTGCCCATGGTTTCCCCCTTCAAATTATTTACCCGAAAATCAATCGTTAGTTTACTTTTTAAACAATATGAAATGCAATGAATACATTGGGTCAGTCTTACGCAAGACTGTTTTAAGACTGACAAGATGAACAATAAACCGTAGCGCGTTGACCTAATCGACTCGTTTTTAATGGAGTATGACAACGAAGGCAATTTTCTCCCTCCCGCGCATAGACCTGTAATTCATGCCTAAAATAACCAGGTTTGCCATCGGTGCTGGCAAAATCGCGCAAAGTAGTGCCGCCGGCTTTAATGGCTTTGGTTAGCGTATTTTTAATAGCTTTGGCTAAGCGCTTGTATTCAACCAACGATACTTTCCCGCAAGGCCGCTGAGGACGTATTCCAGCACTAAATAAAGCTTCATTGGCATAGATGTTGCCAACGCCCACTACCACTTGGCTATTCATAATCAATAGCTTAATGGCGGTTTTTCGGCCGCGTGACTGCGAAAAGAGATATTNCCCAGAAAACTCATCATTTAGCGGTTCAGGGCCTAGTTTTGCTAATAAAGGGTGCAGTTTGGGGTCTTGGGTTGTCCATAATAATGCGCCGAAACGACGGGGATCGCTGAAGCGTAAAATCTTGCCCTGTTCCAATTCAAGGTCGACATGATCATGCANGTTTGGGGGAGTCCCAACAGGGAGGATCCGGAGACAGCCTGACATTCCCAGGTGCAAAATAATCGTGCCAGTTTGAGCGCTTAATAACAAGTACTTACCACGTCGGGTAACGCTCATTATGCGTTGGCCAGGCAGTTCTGCCGCCAGTTCGGGCGGGATTGGCCAACGCAAGCGAGGGGCCCGGACGGTAAGATTAATCACCCGTCGTCCCTCTAAATGTGGTATAATACCTTGTCTGCTAGTTTCAACTTCCGGTAATTCTGGCATACGTTTTAGCGGTAAGGAAGACTCAATTTTTGCTATTGTATAGGAGTCATGAATAATGATCTATGGCTTATTTCATCTGCCCCTTTGGGCTTATATTGTTATTACTATTGTATTCACGCAACTGACAATTCTTAGCGTGACCNNATTTTTACATCGCTGTCAGGCGCATCGAGCGCTGACGCTGCATCCGCTTATTAGCCATGTATTCCGCTTCTGGCTATGGCTCGCTACGGGCATGAACACCAAAGAATGGGTGGCAGTGCATCGTAAACACCATGCTAAAGTAGAAACCCAAGAAGATCCACATAGTCCACAAATTTACGGTATCGTTCGGGTATTNTTTGCTGGTGCTGGTTTATACCGCAAAAGTGCCAAAGAAGAAGGTATCTTAGATCGTTATGGCGTAGGTACACCAGATGACTGGATGGAACGTAATGTTTATGGTCGTTTCGATTCGTGGGGCATATTTTTAATGCTGGCGATCGACATCGTTTTATTTGGTTGGGTAGGCCTAGTCATTTGGGCAATCCAAATGGCTTGGTTGCCATTGTTTGCTCAAGGCGTTATCAACGGGATTGGCCACTTTTGGGGATACCGTAACTTTGCTTCACCTGATACCTCACGTAATGTCGTTCCCTGGGGATTCTTAATTGGGGGTGAAGAACTGCACAATAATCACCATGCTTTTGCAACTTCTGCCAAATTGTCTTCAAAATGGTGGGAATTCGACATTGGCTGGTTATGGATTCGTATTTTAATGCTGTTTAAATTAGCTAATGTTCGTCAAGCACCGGTTCAGCTGAAGGTGGATCCTGAAAAATCCCAAATTGATATGGAAGTAGTAAGGGCATTGATTAGCCACCGAATTCAAGTCATGGATCGTTACTTCCGCCAAGTGGTGATTCCTGTGATTAAGGAAGAAAAAAGAAGGCGTGTGATTNNCCACACAAAAATGTTCAATCGGGCACGTCGAATGTTTAGGGCTAATGAGTTTCTTTTAAAAGCGAAGAAACGTAAAGTGACTACAGCCATTGAGCATAACGCACAATTACAAGTCATTTATCAGTTCCAAAACCGTTTGCAGGCTTTGTGGCAAAGGACCGCAGAGGGCCANAAAGATTTATTAGAATACCTGCAAGAATGGTGCAAACAAGCAGAAGCAAGTCGTATCAATGCTTTGGTTGAATTTGCACGTCAATTAAAACAGTACTCTTTACAACCAGTCCGAGGAAGGGCTTAGTCTTCAAAGGGATAAAAATTCCCTGCTTCGGCAGGGAATTTTTTTGTTAATGTAAACAATCACTGTGCATTTTTGCACTGTTACCCTAAAGCCATACATCCCTATAAATCAGCCTGATTTCATCAAAATAAAGCCCTAATACATCCCTGAAAGCCAAGGTTTTGTATGAACTTGAGGTGCGGGTAATGATATGCCTGACCCAGGATAACTGCAGTATTTTGAAGTGGTGACTGCTGATAAGAATAAAAAGGTGGACTTGCTGTATCGCTTTAATCCACCTTATATAGAGTGGCTGAAGAGCTAGATTTTTCTTGTTTGAAAAGCACGTGTGCGCCGCGCCGGCCGGTATCGGGGTTTCGCGCCATTGGATCGTGTTTCATAAATTCGAGCTTTTGCCTTGTAATTTGGTTTTATTTATCGTCGTTGTATAAGTATAACGAGTTGGTTTGCCTTCAGGGTTACACCCGTTGAAACCAATTTTACTTTATCACGACCCTTACCTTTCGCCATGATGCTTCCTCTAGAGGTTAATGCCAGCAGCAGCTAAATCTGCTAAAACTTGTTCAATACCATATTTATCAATGGTGCGTATGCCTTTGCGCGAAACAGTGATGGTCACATACTGTTTGCGGCTAGGTACCCAATACTTACGCGTCTGTAAGTTAGGCATGAAACGATGTCTGGTCTTGTTGTTGGCATGGGAGACCCGGTTCCCATATTGGGGCTTTTTGCCCGTTACCATACAGACGTTGGCCATAAATTTAGCTCCTCGACTCGAAAAAGTCATACTTTATACCAAAAATCCAACTTACAAACAAGTGCTATTCTTTTTTAGAGAAGTCCTCTGGCTGCCATGGATACTGCCTCATTGCTCCCGACCACAATATGATCAAGCACCCGAATTTCGAGTGGCTCAAGGGCGTTCATTAATCGTTTGGTCAATTCAATGTCATCTTGGCTTGGTTCGGCAACGCCTGAAGGGTGGTTATGGGCAAAGATAACGGCGGCTGCATTATGGACCAAGGCTCGCTTAATGACCTCTCGGGGATACACGGTGGCGCTGGCAATGCTGCCGTGAAATAATTCATCAAACTGAATAATGCGGTGGCGGTTATCAAGGTATAAACAAGCAAAAACTTCGCGTTGATAGCTTGCGAGTTTCGCTTGTAGATATTGGCAGGCATCTTGCGCATGCGACATGATGTCGAGCCGCTGTAAATTAGCATATAGATAACGACGGCCTATTTCTAACGCCGCTTGGAACAATACATATTTTGCCTGGCCAATGCCCCGGGTATGGGCGATTCGCTCATAATCGGCTTCGAGCAGACCACGTAGTCCACCGAAATCTTGTAATAGTTGGCGTGCTAAATCGATTGCATTTTGACCGCTGACGCCTGTTCGCAGAAAAATAGCAATCAATTCGGCATCAGATAAGGCTTGAGGGCCTTGATTCAACAGTTTTTCCCGGGGCCTTTCTGTTATTGGCCAGTGCCGAATACTCATTGGCTTATGCTCCTTATAAAAATTTAAGCATTGTATAAATGCTCGAATTAGAGCAACAATACCGTGTTTTAGTGTTTACCACCAAAGTGAGACGGAGAATTCGGATTGAATGGCAATATTGTGAGATGTCGTTGGAAACATGCTACAATGTCGGGCACTATGTGTTATGGAGGACTTATTATGAAGCTGAAATTTAATTTGATTACTATTTTTGCTGTTGGATTGAGCTTGTTACTCGCTGCTTGCGGTCAACAACCAATCAAAGGTAGTGGCAAACAAATCACCGATAATCGCAGTGCCGCTAGTTTTAATAAAATTGTTTTATTGGGCGATTTTGAGGTGGTGGCTACCGTAGGCGGCCAAGGCCCACAGGTATCAGTCACGGCGGATGATAACATCGTACCTTTTATTCAAACGAATGTAAAAGGCGATACGTTGACGGTTATGCCAGCTAAAAATAAAAATTTATTGGCAACTAGCAAGCCAAAAATTACGGTGAATGCTGCTGATTTAACCAAGATTGAATTAGATGGCAAGGGCATGGTTAATGTAGTTGGTTTAAAAGCCGACAAGGTCAAGGTTAAATTAAATGGCACAGGCCAAATAACTTTGGCAGGCAATGTGCAGGCAGTTGATTTGCGATTGATGGGCACGGGCATTATTAATGCAAAAGACCTGAAAGCAAACGATGCTGAAATAAGATTGAGTGGCAGTGGGCAGGTGTCGGCTTTTGCGACTAAAAATTAATGGTCAGAGTCGCTGGTTCAGGCAAAATTGTTTATTATGGTGAACCACGAGAAGTGGAGCAAAAAATTGCTGGTTCTGGCCAAGTTTCAGGAATCCCTAACGATGCGCAAAAATCCAAGTTAAAATACTCGATCAGCGTGTTGGCAAAGAATTTCCTTTGCCACAGTATGCAACCGATGGTTCGGCCGGGCTCGATCTACGTGCATGCATTGATGCGCCATTGCAATTGGCGCCAGGCAGTACCGAGTTGATTAATACCGGCATTGCTATTTATATTGCTGACCCATACATGGCCGGCAAAATTCTGCCTCGTTCAGGCTTGGGCCACAAACATGGGATTGTATTAGGCAATGGCACGGGATTAATCGATTCTGATTATCAAGGCCCGTTAATGGTTTCTTGTTGGAACCGAAGCCAAATGGTTTATACCATCCAACCTGGTGAGAGAATTGCACAACTAGTACTCGTTCCTATAATTCAAGCTGAGTTCGAAGTAGTGACAGAATTTGCCGCCACTGATCGTGGTGATGGCGGTTTGGTCATTCAGGCAAACATTGAGGTTATTTGTTGATGACAACTGTTTCTGCAGAAATTTTTCGTGCTTATGATATTAGGGGCATTGTCGATAAAACCTTGACTCCAGCTAGTGTTGAATTAATTGGTAAAGCAATTGCCAGTGAAGCCATTGATCGTGGTGAGCATACAATCGCTGTTGCCCGTGATGGCCGTTTATCTGGCCCCACGTTACTGGCAGCATTGTGCCGCGGTATTTTAAGTACGGGTTGTAATGTGATTGATATTGGCGCTGTGCCCACACCTGTGTTGTATTACGCGGCATATACCATTGCTAGTTCTGGGGTGATGTTGACAGGTAGTCATAATCCACCTGATTACAATGGTATTAAAATTGTGTTAGGCCGGCAAACATTATCAGGTGATGCAATCCAACAGTTGTATCAGCGCATTACGAAACAACAGTTTCACACAGGCCACGGTAAAATGACTACACATGCTATTTTACCGGATTATTATCAAGCCGTATTACAACGGGTCAAATTAGCACGCAAATTAAAAGTGGTGATTGATTGTGGCAATGGTATTACAGGCAATGTTGCGCCAGCGTTGTTTCAAGCATTAGGTTGTGACATCATTCCACTNTTTTGTGAAGTGGACGGTCATTTTCCCAATCATCATCCTGATCCCAGCGAGCCTGAAAATTTACATTTGCTAATGGATGCGGTTGAACGCAACCAAGCAGATGTAGGCCTTGCTTTCGATGGCGATGGTGACCGTTTAGGGGTTGTCACTGATCGTGGCGAAATTATTTGGCCAGACCGACAAATGATGTTATTTGCCATCGATTTGTTGTCCAGGCATCCACAGAGTGAGATCATCTATGATGTGAAATGTTCACGACATTTACGTGATGTGATTCAGCAACATCAAGGCCGGCCATTAATGTGGAAGACAGGCCATTCACTTTTAAAAGCAAAATTAGCAGAGTCTGATGCATTGCTTGCCGGTGAAATGAGCGGTCATATCTTTTTTAAAGAAAATTGGTATGGGTTTGATGATGGTTTATATGCTGGAGCTAAGTTTTTAGAAATCCTCTCAAAGGACAAACGGCGTTGCAGTGAAATATTCCATGCCATTCCTGATAGCATTAATACCCCAGAATTAAAATTGCCTGTCACGGAATCCCAAAAATGGCAGGTTATGGAACGGTTTGCGCAACGAGCCCATTTTCCGGGTGCAGAAATTAATACAATCGACGGTGTTCGCGCCGATTTCATTGATGGCTGGGGTTTGTTGCGGCCATCGAACACAACACCTTATTTGATTTTGCGTTTTGAAGCGGACAATGANGGGGCGTTGCAAAGGATCCAACAATCATTCCGTGAACAATTATTAAAGATTGAACCAGGACTGCAATTGCCGTTTTAAATAATTTTTTAAAAAAGACACCACGGTTAGCAAGATTTGGAATAAGACTTTCATGTTAACAAGAAAGGAATCGTTGAGTGGTTATATTAATTCACGGAAGAAAGGTTTTTTCCCGCATTTTACGTCAAATTTTGTAGTTTGCATTTTAGTATTATTCTGTGCGATTGCTAATGCCGAAACAGAAGGCCACTCGCTGCTATCACGGTTAAAATGGTGGCCTAATCAACTTCCAGCCGATTATTATCAAAAATTACAACAATTGGTGGCCAGCGGTCAGTTAGAACTAGCAAAGCAAAATGCTGAGGCAATCATNAAAAAATATCCGGATGAGCTGGATGTTAGATTGCTCTTGGCAAAAATATATATAAAAGAAGAAAAATATTCCGCCGTCACAGAACAAACTGATTATATTTTGNNCAAAAATCCCCGCTATGATGATGCACGTGAAGTTGCTATTAGCGCTGCTTTGCTGACAGACAATTATCAGAAAGCGATCACCTTGGCGGACCAGGGACTAAAAATNAGCCCTAATAGTAACTTTTTTATTGAAAAAGCGCAAGCATACGCTGAACTGCAGCAATATGATCCCGCTCTTGCTGCAGTGAATCAACTTCTTTC
The DNA here is from genome assembly GCA_013414725.1 of Coxiellaceae bacterium. GTDB lineage: Bacteria > Pseudomonadota > Gammaproteobacteria. Next base: position 1,080,692 of record CP058706.1, read on the forward strand.
TTCTCAGCCTGACAATGCTGCTGCGATAAAATTAAGGGATTATTTGGTTTCTCTCCAACAAAAAAACAAAATAATATACCACCTAATGAATATATTAAAAGAGAATTAAAAACAGAAGTACAAGACNAGAGCTATTAAGGTGACAAAGAGAGTGCCAACGCTATCCCCGATTATTATCAAAATTTACGTNCAAATGCTTGATAGGCACCAATATAGTGAAGTACAGCAAACAGCCGAGTCCATTTTGAGAAACTATCCAAATGAATCTGATGTCAGATTGTTATTAGCAAAAGCATATGTGGCTCAGCGTAATTATCAAGCAGCACTAGAACAAGCTGAATATTTGTTGAAGCAAGATTCAAATAATAAAGATGCATATCAAATAAAAGGTTGTTACTCGGGCCATGACTGTTCCATTGCAAGAGTTCATAGAAAAACCAATGCTGCTTAAAGAAAAGGGGCTGAAAATAAAATAAAAGTAATGGAATATCCACAGATACTGGTACTTTATAACGCAGGAAAGAAACAGCAGGCCAAGATTGAGGCTTTAAAAACTATAAAAGTTCAGGTCAATGAATACGATGCACGTTTNATTACTAGCCAGAATTTACTCTCAAGAGAAAATTACTCGGCTGCTTCGGAGCAATTGATTTATATTCTACAGCATAAACCAGATTATTTGGACGCAAGGCTTGCATTCATTGACNNGTTGAGTTTGCGACGGAACAATATCAATCANGCAATAGAGACAGTTGAAGTAGGTCTTAAGCTTCATCCAAACGATCCTACGCTGTTATATAAACAAGCAGTGGCATATACAGAGTTAAAGCAATATAAAAATGCCATAAGTATTTTAAAAACCGTTGTACAACTGTATCCTGATAATGCTGATGCAAGGAAATTACTNAAAAACCTTAAAGATTCAAATTCTATTTTGTTGAATACCCCTAATTTATTGGGGATCAGCGAAAATTTATACTATGCTAGCGATAACCATCAAGGATGGACTTATTCCTCACTGTTTTATGCGCGTAATACCCCTTTAGGCACGATTGGAGGCGGTGTTAATAATGGTGCAAAACCAGGACAAGATTCAGTCCAATATGTCGTTGATGTCTATCCAAAATTATTTAAATGGGCTTATTTACATTTAAATTATGGCCGTTCGAATGGCGTGGTCTACGCGCATAATCAGTCAATTGTGGAAGGCTATTTTAATTTCCCAATGGAGTTTGATGGTTCGGTAGGCCAAAGATATATCCGTTATAACAACAATAGAATTTATGATTACACTGCTGAGTTGGGAAAAAATGCTGGCAGTTATTGGATATCTGTTCGGCAACATTTTTTCAATCCCAGCAATTCACTTTATTATACAACAACATTGCGACGCTATTTTAGTAATAATGCTAATAAATTTATTGGCATTACTGTGGGCACGGGCAGAGAGCCTGATATTGCCGATTTGTCTTCAGGAAAGTTCATAATCCTCAAGGCGATAGGGGCGTGGATAAATGGTAGAACTCCGATCACAGACACTGTTTTTTGATTTTGGTTTTGGCATGGATCACCAAGAGTTCGTTAATGGAAATATCCGTAATTTGCCTACCATTGCGGGAAGTCTAAGCTGGCATTTTTAGTAAAAGGTATTATGAGAACCTATTTGTGGATTATTGAAATTATCGTTTGGGTAGAAATGCTGTTGATTCTCTCAATAGTGATGACAACCTACGTTGTTAAAGCATTTCTTTTACAAAAAGAAACGTGAAACAAAAAATTTCTCTCTGTGAAAAATATGTAGAAAAAATAGTTCGCGGTGATTCAAATACGAGTGTGGGAAAAATGCCGAGGAATTTTCGCCGTCTCAATATATTGCTAACGGTAGTCAATGATAGAGACAAAGTTGATAAGACGATGCAATGGCCATTGATCAGGGCAAGTATTATTGAATATATTATTTTGCCAAGAGCAAGGGTGGCATATAAAAAGCGTTGGAAAAAAGATTATATAGCATCAGAGCATTTGAATTGATGGTGACAGAGAGTGATGAAAAATAGTGATGCAGTTGCTCAATGATCCTGTACCCTTGATTACTTTTCATGCGGGGTTCGTTGCAGTATCGCTTGCAACCCGTGAAATAGTCATTAAGCTCATCATGAAAATGGCTGCTGAAAGGCGGTTAGCCCAGACAATTTATTTGCAAAGTTTTGCACACGCAGCTGATAAGGTTTTTGAAATAGTTGTCGATTATTTGTCTGAAGTGAAAGATGGTTATGTTCGTGCCGCTTGCTATCGCGCATTAATGTTTTCAAAAAAAGATTATTATTTTCCGCAAGAAGAAGATTTGTATTCAGCCAACATTGAATTAAGAATTTCAGCGACAAAATATCTAGGAAAGCTTCCGTCAAAAAAGCCATTGATTTGCTTGGTAAAATGATTTCTGACAACTTGTGGCAAGTGCGGGCGATTGCAGTAACCCAGTTAGGAAAAATAGGGTCTGCTGCCGTAGTTAAATATTTAGCTGAAAGTTTGCATGATAAAAGCTGGTGGGTAAGAATCAATGCTGCCAATGCATTGAAAGATATTGGTGAAGTGGGCATTAATGTATTGCAGAACGTTGACCCTGAAATTGATCGTTATGCTTACGAAGTTTCACAACATGTCTTGCATAACCTAATTACGGTGTTAGGTGAATAGATGCTTGAATACTTTATATATACTATAAACATTGCCATACTTTGTTATTTTATCCTATTGAGTATTGGCTATATTTTTCTGTTGATTACGGCATTCCCTGATATTATACACAAATTTAATGAGATGGAGTGGGGTGATTTAGACAAACTTGTTAATAACAAAATATTGCCTCCTATTTCTATCATTGTTCCGGTTTACAATATGCCTGATTTAGTCATGGAAGCAATTTACAGCCTAATTAATTCTAGGTATCCAAATATAGAAATTCTAGTGGTCAATGATGGCTCTACCGATGATACGCTTCAAAGGTTAATNAAAAAATTTGATTTATTGCCTACAATGCCAGTGGTGCATCANAAAATAAAAACAGCTAAAGTCAAAACACATTATATTTCTAAAATCCATGATAACTTGGTAGTTATTGATAAAGAGCATAGCGGGACGGGCGATACATTAAATGTAGGCATTAATGCGAGCCATTCACCTATATTTGCCAGTTTGGATGCAGACACAGTTATTGAGCCTGAGGCAATCGGTCGTATGATTTTCAATATGTTATATTATCCTCATACTATTGTGGTTGGAGGTGCTGTATATATATTAAATGGTTGTAAAGTGAAAAATGGGGAATTAGTCGATGTTAGGATTTCTAAAAATCTTGTTGTAGCATTACAGTCATGTGAATATTTGCGCTCATTTTTATATGGCCGTGCCGGATGGAATTTATTTGGAGGCGCTCTTTCCTATGCCGGAGCATTCACATTATTTGAAAGNGAAATCGCACTAGACATTGGTGGTTATATGTTAAACAACTATGCCCAAGATGCGGAAATTATAGTTCATCTTCATGCTTATATGAGGCAACACAAATATCCTTATAAAATTCATTTTACACCTACAGCGTTTGCATGGACAGACGTCCCAGATACATTAAAGCGTTATTGGCGACAAAGAAACAATTGGCAAGATGGTTTGTTGCGCAGTTTTATGCCTTATTTATACATGTTATTCAATCCGCGTTATGGTGTCGTAGGATTATTTTCTTATCCTTTCTATTTGTTTTTNGAAGTAGGCGGCGCTTTAGTAGAGTTTACTGCTTATTTAATGGTTTTGCTTAGTTGGTGGATAGGGATATTAGATGTGCCAACTGCGATTCTATTTATTTTACTTGCTTGGGGTTTCGCTACATTTTTGACAATGGCAAATTTGTTAATCAATTTCTTAACATTTAATCGTTATCGTCGATTGTCGTATGTTGTTGTTATATTTATCTTGACCACACTGGAATCCTTTGGTTTTAGACAATATCTTGCTTTATGCAGAACTATTGCAACTATCAAGTATTTTTCAGAAAATTATTTTTAAGAGGGAAAGGTAATGCATAAGGAAGTGATTGCGAAAATAACTCTGCCAAAGAACGCTCGTTATCTGGTAACTGGGGGTGCNGGTTTTATTGGCAGCCATTTGGTTGAAACACTGTTGGAAATGGGGCATGTCATATACGTGGTTGATAATCTTTCCACAGGAAAATTAGCCAATTTGCCAAAAGCAGCTAATTTTATTGAAGGTGATGTTCGTGATGAAAAGTTAATGCAAGAGCTATTGCAAAAAGTAGATGGTTGTTTTCATTTGGCCGCGGTTGTCTCTTTGGTGGCGTGTCATGAAAATTGGCTTGATTCGACGGGAGTCAACTTGATGGGTACCATTAATGTATTCAATGCTGCTCGATGTGGTGCTGGGCGGGTGCCTGTACCAGTTGTTTATGCCTCTTCTTGTGCGGTTTACGGTGACAATAAAAATTTACCACTCAAGGAATCGTTGCAAGTAAAGCCATTGTCCACCTATGGTGCTGATAAGCTCTCATGTGAACTGTATGCGACCGCAGCCAATTTGGTTTATCAAGTTCCCAATACGGGACTTAGAATATTTAATGTTTATGGTCCAAAACAAAATCGTGACAGTATGTATGCGGGTGTAATCACTAACTTTATATATAACTTATTGAGTGATCAAGCCTTGGAGGTTTTTGGTGATGGCACTCAAACCAGGGATTTTGTTTATGTTGAGGACGTAGTCCATTTTTTCATAAGAAGTATGGAACTTCAAAACAAGCAAAGCCATGTATATAACGTTTGCACGGGTATTTCAGTGTCGGTGAATGAAATAGCCAGTTTATTGATGAGATTAATGGATAAGAAAGTAGAGATCATTTATAGTAATCCACGGATAGGTGATGTATTACACTCAAAAGGTGATCCAAACACTGCCAACGAAGCTTTAGACTTAATAGCTAATTATGGTTTGCAGCAAGGTTTAAAGATGCTGATAGATTCGATAAAACAAGAAAATTAATTAAAAATGTTCGTATCTAAAAGGATTTAATGTATGGGTGCAACTCCTATCTTTCTTTTNAGCCCTGTATCAATTGTGAGTATTCTGGGCATGATACATGGGCCAGACAAAACCATTCCTACACCTAAAGACGATTGGCGTACAGCAATAATTGATGTCATCATTCCCACTTATAATGAACAAATGCAAATTGGGTTATGCCTTGCTTCTTTAGCTAAACAGACTTGTAGGCCGCGTAAAATTATTATTATTGATGATGCCAGTAAAGATAATACAGTAATGGTTGCCAATGACACCTGTCAGCAGCTCGGATTATCAGTGGAAATTATACAACGGCCTCGTTCGGAAGGGAAAACACCAGGCTTGTACTATGCGGCTGATCAAAGTAAATCAGATGTCCAGTTTGTACTTGATGGTGACACGGTTTTAGAGTCAGAAAATTATATTGAACGTTTAGTGCAAGAACTTTATCAAGGCGTTGGTATTGCTAGCGCATGTGGCATTATCTTGCCGCTTTCTGGTAAATCAAGACGTAATATGCTACGTAATTCACCTGTGCTACAACGAATATTACAAGAACATCCCTATGCCGATTATTTCAAAGTTAAAAAATGGTGGCAACGTTGGCAGCGTGCCATTACTGATTTTTATCGGGATGCGTTGTACCGTTATTTGCAAGGGTTTGTTTATCATGGTGAGATGACCTATTTTGGTACGATTATCAATCCAGTCGGTTGCGCTGTCGCTTATCGCCGTGAATATATTAAAAACCTGTTTGATCAGCACAGTGGAGAATTAGGGCTTGATTTAACGACTTCAGAAGATATTTTTATTGGTTTTTCATTCACTGATTATGGTTATCGTAATATTCAAGTATTCGATGTTTATGCCCGTACTCAAGAGCCGGAAATATCATTTTTATTCAAACAAGTATTAAAGTGGTCTTCTTCNTTTTTTCAGAGCTGCTATTATTTCAATGATTTAATAAAAACGCCATTCAAATCATTCCGTTATTGGCTAAAAAATTCGGGACAATCGTAGTTTAGAACAGAAAAAATATTAGAAAAACGAATCATCAAAGAAGCATATCGACAATCATTTGGCCGTGATTACACTAAACAGTACGGGCGTCCGATCGGATGGATGATTTTTTTGGCAGCATTTGANAAAATTTCTTTTCCAGTGACTGTTTTATTGATGTTGATGTGGCAATGGTGGGAGCCCATAGCTGTGGTGTTGGGCGCGGANAATTCTTTGCATAGCACTGTCTTGGGGATGGTGACTAAGCATCGGTTGCGATATTTTTTTCAAGGCATATTGGTGACGCCAATACGTTATGCTTTGGTTTTATATGATTTGTTTGTAATGGGGGTATTTGCAGCAGACATTTGGGTNTTTAAAAACAGAAAATGGCGTAAATAATGATGCAAAAAAACCAAATGGCTCGTATTTACTGGGTTAATGTTGCCAATTTTTTCTGCGGCTGCTGCAGTACCAGCTGATGGACTGATTGCGGAAGGGAAAAAACTGGAGCCAGGCAGTTGTTATCTATCAGCAATCACTGCAANNAAACCCACAACAACCTGAATTATGGAAGCGTATTGGCGATATTGAGGCACATTTAAATCATTCCCAAAAAGCTGCTATCGCTTTTGCAAAATATGCCGAGTTAGAGCCCGATAACGCTGAAGCACAATTTCAAAGTTCACAAGCTTATGCTGTGACAAAACAGCCTNNAAAAGCATTAGCCGCCGTCCAACGCGCGGTAAAATTAAAACCCCAGGATCTTACTTATTTGCAAGCACAAACTCAATTGGCCAATTGGGCTGGGGATCCCAGTTTGGCTGAAGCAACCTATCGGAAGATATTAATAATTGATCCCACTAATCAACTGGCTATGTCTGCATTAAAACAAAATAAAACCACAAAAAGATCGGTGGACAAAAAACCATTAGATGAACAGGCCAGAGCATTGGCCATATTACATGATTATGTACAACATAATCAGTTAGACCGTGCTGCCATCGGATATGAACAATTTTTACAACGTTATCCCGAAGTCCCTCAAGCATGGTTAGATTATGCTAGTATCAACAGTTGGCGTGGTGATTTTCGGACAGCATTACAAACACTTGATCAATACCAAGCCCGTTTTGGAGCCGATGAAAAATATTTGGCTGAAAGAGCGCGGATATTAGCGTTAGCTGCAAGATGGAAAAGTTCTTTAAAGATAGTCGATCCATTGCTTNNCAAAAATCCGAATGATTATGGGTTGTTATACACCAAAGCTTATGCTCAAAACTATGCCAATCAATATAGTGAGGCATTGACCACATTAAATTATTTAACAGAATTAAAACCAGATTCAAACGACACTAAAACTTTGAATGATTTTATTCGTACCCCTTTACGTTCAAATCTCAATTTCAACACTTATCATTCAGATGACTCAGATCAAGTAGAAATTACCAAGAATCTACTTAATGGCACTTATTATTTCAATCCTGAAACAGCCTTAATTGCTGGGATAAAATATGAATATTTAACAGCGCCTGAAACCAGTGGTTTGAATAATATTAATGGTACATCGGGTGTATACGATAATAACGGTTGGATTGGATTTACACGTTTTTGGACACCGGCATGGTATACGCGTATGCGGGTAGGGACAGGCAATATTCAGGGTGTAAGTTCTTTCGGTATGTATGATATTGATATTAATAGACAACTGGGCCAACAAGGTTATATTTCATTAGGCCAGTTCTACGATGTTTACAATGTTTCTGCACGTGCAGTTTCGCTTGGCATTAAGCAACGTGCGACAGTGTTCAATATGGCTTGGCAACCTTGGGTGCAACGTTATTTGAATATAACTGGAGAATACGATACGTATACTGATACTAATCAGTCATTGCGTTTGACCGTTAATCCTTCGTTTGCTGCGGTACGTGCTCAATATGTAAATATTAATTTGGGCTTGATTGGGCATGTATTAAGTTTTAGCCAAAACCTCAATAATGGTTATTATGATCCACATTTCTATCAACGCTATCAAGCTGCGGCGATGGCTTATTTTCAACAAAGCTATAATGTTGGCTATAGTTTCCAAGCTGCCTTTGGCCCACAACGAGATAGTAATTTCCCGCATTATGGCTTAGCATTGGATTTTTCTGGCAGCGCATTTATTGGCATCTATAAAAGTTGGTATTTACAACTAGGTGCTGGTAAATCCATTCGCACCGAAGGTGGTGGCATTACTGGCGCCTCGGGAGGTTATCAGTCAGAATTTGTGACCGCCATCCTCACTAAACGATTTTGATTTTGGAAAAACATGCGGATTATTACTTTTAATGTCAATGGAATACGCGCCGCCGCTAANAAAGGCTTGTTTGATTGGTTAAAGAACGAACACGCTGATTTTATCTGTTTGCAAGAAACAAAGGCCCATTTACAGCATACGCTGCCTGAATCATTGCATTTGGCTGGTTATAGCAGTTATTTTGCCGATGCGGAAAAAGCCGGTTATAGTGGCGTTGGGATTTATTGTCGGCAGCAACCAGAGCATGTACAAATTGGTATGGGCTGGGAAAATGCTGACAGAGAAGGACGCTATTTGCGCCTTGATTATCCGACATTGAGTATTATTTCGTTATATATGCCTTCAGGCACGAGTGGGGCACATCGGCAGGCAATTAAATATGAATTCATGGACCATTTTTATCATGAACTTAGCAAAATGCGCCAACAAAAACGGCATTACATTATTTGTGGTGACTGGAATATTGCGCATAAAAACATTGATTTAAAAAATTGGCGCAGCAATCAGAAAAACTCNGGATTCTTGCCAGAGGAACGTGCTTGGCTTGATAAAGTATTCGGTCAATTAGGCTGGATTGATGCATTTCGCGTATTGAATCATTCGCCAGATCAATATACATTTTGGTCATCACGTGGCGCAGCCTGNGGAAAAAATGTCGGTTGGCGGATAGATTATCAAGTGATTTCGCCGCAACTGGAGTCATTAATAAAACATGTTTCAATCTATAAAGANAAACGTTTTTCTGATCACGCACCACTTATTATTGATTATGATATTCATCTTGCAGTTAAGTGATAGTCACTGGATAATATCGCTGCTAAACTAATGTTATACGTCTTCCGCAATTATGGAAGCGGATTTAAAAAGTAAAAGGGATGTCAACATTAGGATGTTGGCTATAGTTAAACGATAGACTGAGCTGATGACTTATGCCGCGAGAAGATTCAAAAGAAATAAATCTGAAATTACACACTCCATCACAGCGTCTCAAAGCTATTCGAAAAATGGCACGCTTGACCCGAGAAGTAATTGAAGCAAAACATCGCCTGCCTGCGGCGACATTAAAAGCCTGGGAAAACGGTGTTGCCCCCATCACGGAAAAAGGCCTGCGTCGCTGTATTGAAATGTATCGCAAAGAAGGCATTTTGTTGACCCGCGAGTGGGTATTGGAAGGCGTTGGCTTGCCACCGAAAGTGTCTGTTGATTTAGGACGTTATTTTGCAAGCGACCATTATTTAATTCGGCCAGTCAGAGAGCCGGTTGGCATGGTCCGTGAAGATCAAGACCAGTCTTATTTACAAGACGATTCCTTATGCATGGTCAAAGAAGCTAGCTTTTTCAAAGAACTTTATCCCGATGCAATTATCCTGATGGTCAGCGATGATTTTATGAGCCCGCTCTATCAGCCAGGGGATTATGTTGGTGGCCGTTTTCGCTATGAAGAAAAGATTGATACGATTGTCACCCGTGATTGCATCGTCCGTTTAAAAAATGGTGAAGATTTGTTGCGTCGAGTTTTTAAAAGCCGGGTCGGTACTGGGTATAACTTGGCTTGTATTAATCCAATGGCAAAGGCTTTTGAACCCGTCATGTTCAATGTGGATATTGAGGCGGCAGCCCCCATCATTTGGCACCGCGTGCCGAATGATTAAACCATCCATTTTCCACAGTAGTGCCATCCTTTGTTACGTTCAGGATGACAGGGGCTGGCATGACATTGAGTATTAAACATTCTTTTTGCTATTGCTAAAACCAGCGACCAAGTTTAATAGCGCCTGCCGTAAAGCTATTTCTTGGGTCTCCATCGCAGTGGCAGTCAACATAGCCAGCGCCTCCGGCCCAGGAACATTAGGTTGCCAGTGAGGCTTTACTGTAGCAGTAGATATTTTAGGGCGAACACGATATTGGATGGACTTGATGCCCTGGAACAAAGGATCTGCTCCCAGCGCAGCCAGCAATTGATCATGTAAGAAGCGTAATCGGGTCATCATTGCTGCCGTTTCTACCACCAGTCCCAAGTTTCCATCTTGCCAGTGAGCGACTTTACAATGACTAGCACAATCTGGTGGCAGCAATACTTGCAGGGCTTGCTCTAATTGGCTCAAACACTTTGCCTTTGCTGTAATACTGGCCAACTTGGTCTTGGTAAGAATTTGATTCAATGGCTGTAAGCTCATTTCATCGAAGGTTTGCATGGCGCTCCTATTCTATGCCACAATGGCGACTTTATTATTGTAGGCTGGCCGCAAGCCGGCCCACGGTATATTAGTCCCGTCGCTTGCGGCGGGCACGAGCGACGAGGGATTGTCAGGAAGAGAAGCCTAGCTCTTTTCACTGACCAACAGAAGTCTGGAATTCATTCAAACACATCAAGAAGCTTATGCTAACTAAACTATTAAGTAAAATTTTTGGTACACGCAATCAACGTTTATTAAAGGCAATGCAACGATACGTTGCCCAAATTAATGCGCTTGAACCTAACATGGAAGCGCTCACTGATGAACAATTACGTGCCAAGACTGATGAATTCAAACAGCGGCTTGCGGCTGGTGCTAGCTTAGACAGTCTGTTGCCGGAGGCATTTGCCACCGTTCGTGAAGCCAGTAAACGCACTCTCAAACTACGTCATTTTGATGTGCAATTAATCGGCGGTATCGTTTTGCATAGTGGTAAAATTGCAGAAATGCGTACTGGCGAAGGCAAGACCTTAGTCGCTACATTGCCTGCCTATTTAAATGCACTGACTGGCAAGGGTGTTCACATCGTCACTGTTAACGATTACCTAGCCAAACGCGACGCGCAGTGGATGGGCCCGATTTATGATTTCCTAGGATTGACTGTCGGCGTCAACTTACCCGATATGCCTGCTGACCAAAAACGTGCTGCTTATGCTGCAGACATTACGTATGGCACTAATAATGAGTTTGGCTTTGACTACTTGCGCGATAATATGGCTTTTACATTGGCTGATCGCGTACAACGGCAATTGCATCATGCTATTGTGGACGAAGTTGATTCTATTTTAATTGACGAAGCACGTACTCCATTAATCATTTCTGGCCCTGCTGAAGAAAGCTCTGAATTATACGTGACAATTAATACGTTGATTCCTAAATTGGTCCGTCAAAAAGAAGAAAATGGTCCAGGTGATTACACTGTTGATGAAAAAGCCCGTCAGGTCTATTTGACAGAAGAAGGCCATCAGCACGTTGAAGAATTATTAATTGCTGCTAATTTGTTAAATCCGGGCGAAAGCCTTTACGGCGTACAAAATATTTCATTGTTACATTATTTAAATGCATGCCTGCGGGCCTATGCTTTGTTTCACCGTGATGTCGAATATATTGTCAAAGACAATAAAGTCATCATTGTGGATGAACACACTGGCCGTTTAATGCCGGGCAGGCGCTGGTCTGATGGTTTGCACCAGGCTGTTGAAGCCAAAGAAGGTGTGCCGATTTATAGTGAAAACCAAACATTGGCCACTATTACATTTCAAAATTATTTCCGGCTTTATGAAAAATTGTCAGGCATGACAGGGACTGCAGATACTGAAGCTTACGAATTTCAACACATTTATGGTCTAGAAGTAGTGGTTGTGCCAACCAATAAACCCATGGTACGGCAAGACAGATCCGATCAGGTCTATTTAACAGCACAAGAAAAATTCCGTGCTATTTTGCTTGATTTAAAAACACGACATGAAAAAGGCCAGCCAGTATTAGTAGGTACGGCTTCCATCGACACTTCAGAACTCATTTCNAGAATTTTTGCAAAAGANAAAATTCCGCATCAAGTCTTGAATGCAAAATACCATGAAAAAGAGGCAAAAATTATTGCACAAGCAGGCAAGCCAGGTGCTGTCACGATTGCCACTAACATGGCAGGCCGTGGTACTGATATTATTTTAGGTGGAAATTTAGAAGCTGAATTAGCTGAGCAACCCGATTTAACATCACAACAAATCGATGCTGCTTATGAAGCATGGCGTAAACGGCATGAGCAAGTCATTAAAGCAGGTGGCTTGCATGTATTGGGTACAGAACGTAATGAATCACGCCGTATCGATAATCAATTACGTGGTCGTGCTGGTCGTCAAGGTGATCCTGGTTCATCACAGTTCTATTTAAGTTTAGAAGACAACTTAATGCGAATTTTTGCTTCACCGGCAGTTGCTGCTTTCATGCGACGTTTAGGCATGAAAGAAAACGAAGTGCTTGAACATCGTTACGTCAACAAAGCGATTGAAAATGCACAACGTAAAATGGAAGGCTACAATTTTGATGTGCGCAAACATTTGTTGGAATACGATGATGTCGCTAATGATCAACGTAAAGTCATCTATCAACAACGCTTTGAATTAATGTCTGCAGAAAACATTGCTGATACCATTAAAGCAATTACTGAAGATGTGGTGATGGCATCGATTGATAAATTTATTCCGCCACAAAGTTTAGAAGACCAATGGGACATCCCGATGTTGCAAGGTGAATTGGCTGACAATTTCAACTTGGCACTCGATATTCAAGGTTGGTTGGCCAAAGATGATGAGTTGCATGAAGAAACATTACGCCAACGCATCTTAGAAGAATTTCGTAAAGCTTATGAACAAAAAGAAGCGCAATTAGGACCGATAGTTTTGCGACAATTAGAAAAATCCGTGATGTTGCAACAATTGGATACGCATTGGAAAGAACATCTGGCGGCGATTGATCATCTACGCTTGGGCATTCATTTGCGTGGCTATGCACAAAAAAATCCGGTGCAAGAATTTAAACGAGAGGCTTTTGAGTTATTCACTAGTATGTTGGACAATTTAAAATATGCAGTCGTGAGCACGTTATATACGATTCAGCTGCAAGCACCTGAGGAAATTGAAGCCGCTGAAGCACAACGTCGTCAAGCAGCGGCTAATCAGCCATTGCAATTTCAACATGCAGAAATAACTGCCATGGAAAGCGAGGAAATGGCCCTTGAAAGTGAAGGTATTGCTGCAGACACGTTTGTACGCAGCGCTCCAAAAGTTGGCCGAAATGATCCTTGTCCGTGCGGTTCTGGCAANAAATATAAACATTGCCATGGCCGGATGGAATAAGCGCATTATTACGGAGCCATCCCTTGATTCACGTTGCTGTTGGTGTTGTTTTAAACTCTAANAAAGAAGTCTTGGTTGCGCTTAGGCCAAAGCATGTCGACCAAGGCGATTTGTGGGAGTTTCCCGGTGGAAAAGTAGAGCCCGGTGAGACGCCACTGCAGGCGCTGGTCAGAGAACTTGCCGAAGAAGTCGGCATTACAGTGGCTACTGCTGAACCCTTGCTTAAAATCACCCATCAATATCCAGAAAAACAAGTCTTATTAGATGTCTGGCAAGTGACCGAATATTCAGGTGAAGCCAAAGCTTGTGCTGGCCAATCCTGTGTTCGCTGGGTCGATATGGAAACTTTATTGCATTTAGCGATTCCGGTGGCCAATCATCCAATTGTCATGGCATTGATGCATCAAAAATCCACATAGTGAGGTGGATCAAGCAAAGTGCGGAATATGATTTAGTGAATTTATTGCATTTGAGCCCCACGCGTCAGTTACTGTATTGACTTCATCTTATTTTTGCCATTAGATATTCCCTGGCTTGGTTCTGATTGAGTTTTTCTTGATCAGAATGGAGTCTTTCATGGAAGCGCAGTTCACCCTTCAATTGGCTAATCAATCTTTTGATGTCTTACAAATTCTGCATGCGCAAGAAGGCATTGCCCAACCGTTTGAATGGTCGTTGCAATTCCAATCTACCGACCGGTTAACGTTAGAATCGTGGTTGGGTGAACCTGCGACCTTAGTCCTCACTGGCGCTTGGGGCAAACAACGCCGCATCGCTGGTTATTTAACCCAAGCCCAGTCCCTTGGCATCACTCCAGACCAAGCGAATGTTATTTACCAAGCCACCTTGGCTTCTCCTTGCGCACTCCTGTCTTTGCAACACACCAACCGCGTTTTCGTCAACCAATCTGTCATCGACGTCATCCGCCAAGTCTTGACTGAAGCCAATTGGGTCGAGAAAGTCCATTTTCAATTTCGTTTGCGCCAAGATTTTCCCCTTGCCCTCAAATCACCCAAGTCAATGAATCCGATGCCGCTTTGGTGCAACGCTTACTGGCTTATTGGGGGCTTTGTGATGGTTTTATGCCTGGGCCTGCCGGGCCACAATGGACCATCGCCGATGACATCAGCCAGCTGATGAATGCTAATGGGCTTACTTTGCCAGTAGCACCGCTAGGTGATTCAGCCACACCGCCCCCGAACGGGCTTTTCAAGTCAATGCCCAATGGAACACCTTGCCTGCCCAAGCCCACTTAGTCGAGGCCCCCACGGAAGCGCCCCAGGAACGATGGGAGTTTAGCGGTAATCCTAGCAACCCAGTCCCCGGCCATGGCACGCAATGGCATACCATCGAGCCTGTTCCCACGAATGGAGCCGGACAATGGCTAATCCAAGCCCGCCAAGCAGCTTTAGATGCACAACGGCTGGTGGTGAATTTAGGCACCGAAGCCGTCGGCCTGGTTCCGGGTCAGCGCATCACCTTATCCGGCTTGGCTTCATCCCAACAAACCGCCATCGGCAATGACTTCTATGTGATTCAAGTCAACCATCAAGGTGATTGTCGGGATGCCACGGTTTATGCGCCCAACACAACGCCTGATCAGCCCAACACCTTGCCAGGGCTCACCTATGTCAACCAAGCCATCTTAATTCCCGCTAACCAGGCCTATCGACCGCCCGTGCCCCGACCCGCCAGACCTTATCAAGGCGCAGTCACAGCAGTCGTCGAACAACAAGATACCGCAAGCCGTCAGCCAGGCCTCACCGATCAAGGCCAGTACCACGTCAGGTTTGGCTTTGATAACGGCAATACGGCGGCTGGCCAGGCCAGTGCGCCACTGCGATTAAACCAACCCGGCACCGGCCCTGGCATCGGCTTTCACTTCCCTCTGGCACAAGGGACTAACGTCGTCTGTTTAGGCGAAGACGGCGACCTCGACCGGGCCTCATTGCTCGGTACTTTACATACCGACAACACTCCCACTCCCGTCACCGCCAACAACGCTACCGAACTTCGCATTCAAACTCGGCAACAACAACTCCTGGCCTTCAACGATGATCCCCATCAACCAACCATCCTGCTGGCCACTCCCCAAACCGAACAGCACGTGTCAATGCAAGCCACTGCAGGCCAAGTCCAAACCACCCTCGCCACCCAACGGGGCGATATGGATTTCTATGCCCTGCAAGACGCCGTCACCACCGTCGGCCAAGACTATACCCAACAAATCGGCGGTGACCACCGCATCGTCGTCCAAAACGACCATGCCCTCACCACCGGCAGCCGCCTGAGCACCGACATCCAACAAACCGCCCAAATCAAGTCACAACAGGCCCTTTTCAGTGCCGGCCAAGATTTACGCTGGCACAGCGGGCAACACTTCATCGCCCAAACCGGCCCGCTCAGCGCTATGAGCACCGAAGGGCCCTTGGTCTTGCAGGCCCAACAGCTCCTAGTCCAAGGCCAACAAGGTGCCCATGTATTAGGCAGCGGCAAAGCCCCCTGATAATCACCAATGGCAAAGCCAGTTTGACGATCCATCCCGATGGGAGTGCAGAACTGAAAGGCAAGCGCGTTATCGTGGCTGCCAAGGGACAGCATTGGGGGAGGCAGGTGAATTTGAAAACAAACTCATCGAGTGAAAATCAAACGATTGTTACGCAGCTTCCTAGTGGCGCCATGTTATATCAAGGAATAGATGGCATTGATCGTTATTATGATAAGGAAAATAATGCTTGGTACACCCCTACAGAAAATGGCTATCATTATCAATCAGGAGAGGCAGGCTTGGAATCAGTTGCTCCTGTAATGTACATACTGCCTGAAATAAGATTAGAAAAAATGACAATTGGATTGTTAGAAAAAGTTGGTAGCGTTTTTGCAAGAAAAGAAATTGAAACAGTGCCAGAAGTTATAGCAGATACTGCTTCAGCAGTTGCTAAACATCCCTTAGAAGGATGGACACCTGAACAAGTGATTCAATATGCGGATGATTTGGGTTTAAAAACACCACAAAATCAACTTATTCTTTGGTCTGGATTGGGTAAAGATGGTATGCGGATAGCACAAGAATATGCAAAGAATAATGGAGGTATTACTTTGGAGATGACGACAGGCGGTAAATGGCTTGAAGAAATGGATTTATTTGGAAAAACTCTCCNTTTACCCCTCAAGAAGCTACACAAATTTGGGAAGCCGCATCACGAACAGCAGCACAAAAAGCAAGTGGACAAGTACGTGCTGTTATAGGTATGGTCAGGCCAACAAGCATCTATCGTACTGCAGAACTTCCTGAGTTATTAACAAATGAACAAGTTTTAGGAATTGATGAATTAAATCTCAAACCAAGTTTAACTTTTAGAGGTAAATAATGTTTACATGGATAAATAAGCAAGGTGTGAAAAGTGACAAAGGGTTTGTAGTGCAATCTGTTGGCCGTTTCACCATTCAATATATAGACAAATTAAAAGTTATATCAATAGAAGTTGAACGTGGCTTTTTACCAAACAGGAGGCTGTGTGTGAACATTACNAAAAATGCTTTTGAAAAATGGGATGATGGGACTCCTATTTTAAAGGAAAAACAGGCGGAAATTCTACAAAATTTTAAAGAAGCCTTGAAGTTTCAAGACATAGAAGTACTAGTTGATTAAGAATAATCCATAGCAAGTAGCCTGTATGATTGATAATTCGTAGCCTTGAACGAGCGTAGCGAGATCAAGGAATCAATGGTGATGGTTGATCAATGAGATTGACGGGTTATTTTTTGCTGTAATAAATACATAAAATTCACTTTGAGTTGAAAGGATATTAACCTTGATTTCGCTATGCTCGTTCAAGGCTACAAAAACAGATAGTTGTCCGGGCTACTTGCTGAAAATAACTTATCTTTCAAATTTCATGCCATTAATTACTTTTAGTGTTTGTTATGCGCTAAAGGGCTATTTACATAAGAGTAAAAAGGTCCGTTTGATATGAGTTATACTAAAGAAAAAAATGACGAGGTATTAATTCTAATTGACATGGCTTCAATTGAGGAAGCCCAAGAGATGATAGAGTTTCTAGAAGAAAATGGGATCATCGAAAACATCAAAGGTAATTTAGAATCGTCAATGTAATTATTAAAACAATATTAGGTGGCAAGCGAAGCGGATTCTATATATCTGCGAAAAAGAGTCCAGAAAACTGGGCTCTTTTTTTTAACTTATTTTTATAATGAAGGTTTTGCTACACAGTTGCTGACACTGAAAGAGGCTGTATCATCAATGTTGCGGAAGTCTGAGGATGTTTGCTAGGTTTATTGTTTAGGTATAACCGCAACAGGCCAATTTGAATGGGATATTATTGGTCACATGCACAGGCCGTCCCCCAAAATTAGGGGTGAAAANATGCACTGACAAGCGGTGCCTGCCTACACTGATCTCAGGGTAGGCTTTGATAAAATTAGAAACGCTAATGCGGATTAATTGATACGGAATTTGCAGTGAGAGAGACTGCTGAAAAANACCTTGGTTAGCAAATTTGTTTTGTAGTTCGCTGCTGGCGCGGATCATTTGTAATAATAAGTTAGCTATTTNTTGGATAGGCACTAATTCGGCTTGCCATTCATTTAAGCATTGTTGCCGCAGTTCCTCACTTTGCTCCAACCATAAATGATAGCCTGGGCAGTTAAAATTGGCAGTCCCACCTGGTTTCGACAGATTCAAACGAATATCGTTTAAAAATTCATTTTCACGTAATGATTGTCCGATTTTACCCTGGATGGCTTCTAAGTAAGTATTTGCTTGTTCGATTTCAGTCAAAAAATATTGCAGCTTTTCGTTGTTGACTTGTGGCGTTTGTAACATTTTAGTCAAATAAGACCGCAGCTCCATCAAAGCGGTGGTAAATTTTCCTTTAATATCAGGCCGGTCTAAGACATTGACGACATCTAAAAGGGCATGAATGGTAGTTTGGTTGTGTTGAGGAGTAAGAACGGTATTTGTATCCTCAATGCGCTGAAATAGATGCTCCAAACGCAAGCATACGCGTAAATGCTCGTTGAGAGGTTGTTCATATATGATTTCGTCTGCCAAGGTATTTTTGCTCGCGTCGGTGGTCCTTTGTTCTAGTCATTGTTTGATTATCGCGACAACAATGCCCATCCTGCTAAAACTATACTCGAAGCGGTTGATTCAATGCAAACTTACTTTGTGGCTAGCCAGTGCCAACAATTGAATTATCTTACTTCTTCTGCCGGTTTTCCAAGGTAATGAAAACTAAGCCACCAATGATTAAGCCACTGGCCAGCAGGTTACTGAAAGTCAATTTTTCGCCTAGCAGCCAGTCAGAAAAGACCAGGGACAGTACTGGCACAGCTAACATACAAAGCGAGGTGGTAATGACCGGTAATGTTTTGCTGACTGTCAAACTAGCATAATACCCAAATCCTGTCGCCACTACGCCGCTGAACAATATCACGACCCATAAAATTAAGTGCCAATCAATACTAGCAAATGGAGTAGTAAAGGGGATGAAACACATCGATATGAGCGTGCCAATCAGTAATTGCCAAGGCAATAATACGATGGGNNGGCTAAACCATTTGCCGTAACGGGTATGTACCATAGCTATGGCCCAGCTTACGGCCGCTAATAGGAGCAACAGATTGCCTATGATTGTGTGTTTATCGTGCCAATTAAAACTGCTGGGACTGAAAAGTACTAAAATTCCAGCGATTCCACAGAGCAAGCCAAGCAGTTTTGCCATAGTAAGCCGTTCTGAGAACAACAAAATAGCGATGGGGGTGACCCAAAGTGGGGTGGAATAGATTAAAATACCGGCGCGGCCAGCATGGGTAGTCATCATCCCCAGATTAATTAATAATTGGAATATTGCCATTTGTAACACGCCAATGCTGATGACCAAAGGCAAATCGCGACGCTTGGGGAGTTGTAGTTGTTTTGTAGCTATTAATAATGCGAAAACTGATACAGTACCGACAGCCAAGCGGCCAATAGTCAGCCAGATAGGCGACATATAGGCCATGCCCATTTTTGCCAAAGGAATATTAAGCGCCCAAAACACCACCAATGCGATGAGTAAGGCATAAGTACGCCACGCATGGCTCGTTGTTTTCGGTTCTGTTGCATCAGAATTAGGGAGGGTCGTTGACATAGTTTCGGGCTTATTCATCTTGGTCTTCGGTGTGTAATAATTGACCTGTCTATATTACTGCTTATGCTAGGGGTGATCAAGCTAGCAAATGCTGTAATACAACGTTATTTCATTAAAAGATTTTTTTGATGTTACTTATGCTGCCAGCCTCGTGGCGAAGGATCTATTTCGTTGATGATGGTACTGTTATTTTTTACAGAGCTGCAGATACTTGTAATGTAATTCAGCGACTTGTCGCTGCAAATGCGCCAAATCCCCATTATTCATTATAATATCATCAGCAATTGCTAGTCGTTTTTCACGATGGGCTTGAGCTTGAATAATTGCTTTGACTGCTTCATGTGACAATTGATCACGCTGTTGAGTGCGCAAAAGTTGTTCTTTTTCGGGTGCGTCGACCACTAGAACACGATCAATCAATTCATTAGGTGCCGTTTCTGCTAACAAAGGGATGACTACAATACAATAAGGTTCGGTCAGCGCGGTTATTTTCTCTTGCATCGCTTTACGTATAAGCGGATGCAATAACTGTTCAAGCCATTGCCGCTCAGAGGCATCTTTGAAGATAATTTCTCGTAGTTTTTGTCGGTTTAAGCTTTTATCAGGCAATAAAATATCGGGGCCATGGCGGGCAATGATTTTAATCAAAGCAGGGCTGTTAGGTACGACGACATCGCGGGCCAATTGGTCAGTATCAATAACGGGGACACCAAGGGCTGCAAAAAATTNGGCGACGGTGGTTTTACCGCTGCCTATGCCGCCAGTCAAACCGATGACTAACATTACCAAATACCTAATAACGGGCTAGGCCAAAATAANGCACAGCCAGCCAGCCAAGGCTAAATAAGGCCCAAATGCAATCGGTGTCGATGTCTGGATGCGACGGGAAAAAATTAACATAATGCCAATAATACTACCGACTAGCGCCGCAACTAAAATAATGCTTGGCAACGCTTGCCAACCAAACCAAGCGCCAAAAGCGGCAAATAATTTGTAATCTCCGTGACCCATGCCGGCTACACCTCGGAAACGTTGAAATAGCCAGCCAACTAGCCAGAGGCTGCAATAGCCACAAACTGCACCTACAATGGCGGAGGTGGTGGGAGCAAACAGAGATGCTGTGTTGACTAGTAAACCTAACCATAATAACGCAAGCGTCAGTTCATCTGGTAGTAATTGGGTCTCAAGATCGATAAAAGTGGCTGCCAACAAAAACCAGGTAAAAGCCAAAGCAGCAAGGGTTTGCCAACTGCAGCCAAATTTAATAACAATGAATGCAGTGAGCAGTGCAGTCAATAATTCTACCAGTGGATAGCGCCAACTAATGGCTTGCCAGCAATTCGCACAACGTCCTCGTAGCAAAAGAAAACCTATGAGTGGAATATTATAGCGCCATGCCACAGGGAATTGACAATGTGGGCAATGTGAACGGGGCAACCACAAATTCAGTGGTTGTTTGACATCAGGCGTGGTTTCATGGAGTAATTGCAGGCATTCATTGCGCCAAGCTTGCTGCAGCATAATAGGGAGCCGGTAGATGACTACATTTAAAAAACTACCGACGATCAATCCAAACACAACGGCAAGCGTCATGAAAAAGAGAGGATGATTGAGATTCCAATTAATAAAATCCATGCCTGGATTTTAACAATTTGAGTTCGATTAGCAAATAGAGATTGTAATTGCGTTTAGCTTTGATAAAATCGCGGCAGCACGATAACCATGAGGGGGTTTTCATGACAGGTTCAGCCATTACACCAGCCACCGACCCAAAAGTACAAAAAATCATTTCTGCCTTCACTAGTTCACTTGGTTACACTTTTCCTGATTTTGCTCTCTATCTTAAAAACGGCATCATTTTTTATGAATATTTATCCAATTGTAGTAATGGTGAATGGCAACGCGAATTTCCTGCCAGTCAGACATGGCTAACAGACAATTATTTAATTCTTGCTAACGTATTGGCCAGTGTGGCTTTGTTAAGTGTTTCTAATCAAATCAATATTTACCAATTGTGTGAAGATTTGTTTCACAAAAGACGCGGCTAAAAACGCAGGTTATCAGCTAGTAGGTGGACTAAACAAACATCACCTGGATAATTTTCATGCGTTTTATAAAACAGTCGCTAATATTGTAGGCACAACAGCGAAAACATTTATTATGACCGGTTCAGTAGTGAAACTGCTGAATATGTTTTTTGGCAACCCAAGATGGGTATTAGGCATTACTATGGTAGTGACTATGTCTACCGGCCAGTTGGCACAGTTCTCCATTTTGGGAAAAAATGACACGATTCAACTTTTCGAACAAGTCATGTTGGGTTCGATGGACAGTGCTGTAGTGGGAGGGCTAGTTTATGGCCTCATGCATTATGGTTTTCAAATGTCGTCGAGTTTTAATGTGGGTATGACGGTTTTTAATATGACTTTATTGGCCGAGTCCATCCATATTTTACGTAATAATCTGGCTTTTTCTGCCTATGGTTATCAAAAAATACGTACTTGTTTTTTTGACCAAACTACATTAATCCGATCAAGTTCAGCACAAGAGCTAGGGTTTTCTCCGATTGTCCCAACGGCAAGATTTAGCGAGAAAATGATCGCGAGAATATCATCTATATTGGGATATGCATTGCCTAATGCTTTGTTATATTTCTTTAATGATGTATGGTTCAACATGTACATTAAGAGTTGTTGGGAAGGACAGTGTAATAACGGTTTGAAATCTAATCTGGAAATGTTAGAAAAAGATTTATTAATCATTTCTGCCTGTATCACGACGGCCTTATTATTGTTGGTTTCCAATTCCCGCAGTTATGAAGGCAGGATCTTAGATTTATTTTTAAAGATGCGTGGCACTAAAACTCCTGGTCATGCGATTGAGGCAGAGCACACTGCAGAAAAATCCAGCAGTCTTTGTTAAAAATAGCCGACATTATCAGCACGCAAACTAAAATTCGTGTTACGGCAAGTGGCGTGACGCAATTCTTGAAATACTTCATAAGCGACGATTGGATCCCGTTAGGTATAGCGATCAGTTTAAATGTAGTCTTTGGGCAAATGGCGCAATTCTCCATTATTGGCAGTAAACATGGAATAGAAGTATTCAAGCCGGCGTTTATAAATTCATTTGAAACTTATTTCTTAAGCGCAGCAGTGTTTTTTGTCGCTAATTATGCTTTTAATAGTCCAAACAGTGTTGCTTGTGCCTTTGTTGCTTATTACAGTTTGCAGTTACTAGGGGCAATGATGGTTGCTTTGACAGGAGAAAGCTTTTTACCTTTATGTTCGATCGGATGAACCAAGCTTATCAAGCTATCAATCCTATACCTAGAAGCAGTCAAGACGATGAAGAACAGCCTTTGATAAATAGTGAAGGTTCATTGCAGTATAGCTAAAATTATATTTAAGGCTGCCTATAGTTGTTGTGTAGGTGTCAAATTAAGTTGGTAGTATTCATCTGCTAACTCAATATCATCGTTGGTTAGCAACCCCGCTTTATAGGCAGTATTTAAAATTTGCTGTATTTTTTGATTGGAACCATCGTCTGCCCCTGTTTGCATTGCTTCTAACACAAGCGATTGATTGACATAAGTAATGACTTTCTCCAGTGGATTAAAATAATCGCGGAAATGAAATTGACCATTTTGATAAAAAAATACTTTATCGGGCAAAGCATGATTTTTTTAATGAGATGAAAGTATAACGTTGATTCTTTCAATCGTTTATTAGCAGCATTGAGCAAGGTGATATAGTCCGATTCTGACAGGTCAGGTTTTGTGGTAGGCCGCACCAAATGATTCTCAACCAATAAGCGCATTGTTATTTTTAAAATCATCAATTGATATTGAGAAATATTACTGGCTATATTATCTAAATAAGCTTTCATTGTTTCAGCTTCTTTCTCCGAGACATGCAGCATCTGTAATGACCAATTAGCGATATTTTTATGTTCAAAAAACGAAAATCTTTTGCACAATTATTATGGCGGCTAGTGTTATACCAAAAAGAGTGGCCTGCTTGAGTCTGCAGATTTGTTCAACTAATTCATCAGGAATAATAATGCTGGGGTCTTTGACCATGTCCAGATAAAAAGCCCCTAGTTTAGCAAAGAGTCCCGCATTTAAACTGGCGTGGTTAAAACCCGGATAAGCTTTATGCGTAATATTCATGCATGCTAAACAAGCTTTCCCCAATTGCGCCAATAAGGCCGTCTCATATTGGTCGCTTGTTAAAAATTGACTGGTCTTTGAAGGCCGCATAGATTGATTATTTTGATAGTTATTATTAGCCACGTTTTTTGTCAAAAAAATTGCACTCGTTTCATTTTCAATTTGCTCGTGTTCTCTGATGGCTGCTTCCCAATCTGCTTGATGGACTTTTTATTGGAAAAAGTGTGAATAAAACTTTTCAAAGAAAAAACGTCCCGAATCCTTTAAAAAGGATAGGTTTGCGTGACATTGGCGCCAGCATCTACCAGTAATCTTAACATCTTCACCTGATGAAAATAAACTGTAAGATCAACCAAACTATGGGTTTCTAATAAAGCGATATCACTGAATTGCTGTTCGTCTATAAATAAGACATCGACGAATATAGGGATGGCTAAATGACCAAGGAAATTTTCTTCTCTCAGAAAGAGCAAGATGTCGATAATATTGCGATTTTCTTTAGTTAATAGAGGCAATAAATGTTCGACCTCTGCTATCTGAAGACTAGTAATAGCTTGTTTGATTCTCGTTAATAGAATGATTATATGGTGGGCATATGTAATAGCATTGTCAATGATTGTGGGCATGTTAAGAATTTCAAAGGCAACATATAAATACTGATTGGCTTTTTTGAGCATCATTTCGGATGATCAGCCGTGTCCATATTAATATTAACAGGATGCGATTTGAGACGGTCTTTAAAGTTTTCCTGATTGATTAAATTTGCATTATTATAAAGAGCTAAATTAAGTTTTAAAAAATAATCAATTCAGTAAGCCATTCCACATCATAACGCATACATGTCGCCTCTTTTATTCTCGTTATGGGCGAAATTATAGGGCGCAGAGATTAATGTTTCATTAAGTGATTGTTCATTTTTTACCAATATATGGTCAAAACATAGCTAGCTTCATCTCTAATCAAATTGTGTGCAGATAAAATTATTGTGAAATTGCTATCGCATCAGGCTCGCAATTTTATAATAAAGCTTGATGATGTGTTGAATAGTGAGTGGTTTATAACACATTACCCAAGTGAAAAATGGGCAAATAAAGTGCTGCAATCAGGCCGCCCAATAAACAGCCTAAGACTAGCATGATGACGGGTTCAAATAGTTTGGTAAAGTTTTCAAGCGTGGTTTCTAGTTGACTTTCATAATTAGCAGCAATGTGTTCTAAAGTGACAGTTAAAGTGCCACTTTCTTCAGCGATGGCCACTAACGAAGTTACCGCTGGTGGAAATGTTTGTGTCATTGACATGGCTTGATAAATGGATGCACCATTTTGCATTTGAGTGTGCCATTCTTGTAATGCGGTTTGAAAAACTAGGTTTCTAGCAGATAAATTAATTAAGGGTAACGCATCAGCTAATGGAATGCCGGCTGCTAATGTAGTTGCTAAGATACGCATAATACGGGCGATAATAGCTTGTTGAATTAATCGGCCCAAAATCGGCAATCGCAACTGCCATCGTGCGAGTTTTAAACCTAATGACGGTGAATGTCTAATGCCAATTTTTATACCAAAGATAGTTAGCAATATAATGACTACAAATAAACCAGTAAATAGTGGTAGATGGCTGGCAATAGCTAATACCAGTTTTGAATAAAACGGCAAATCAGCACCTGCTTCTTGAAATAATTGAGTGAATTGTGGCAATACAAAACTGATTAATGCAAATGTAATGATCACGGCAACACTGCTAACGGTGAATGGATAGACCAGTGCTTTGCGGATTTTATTTTTGGTGGCAGACAGTCTGATTAATTGCCGGCTTAATTGCGTTAACATAGCGATCAATGTGCCCGTTTGTTCGCCAATAGCAATCAAATGACAAAATAATTTATTAAAATATTGAGGATACTTTGCCAATACTTCACTGAAACTGTAGCCACTTTCTAATTGGCTTTTAATTTCAATTAACAAAGACGCCGTATTTTGATTGATTTGACTATCTGCCAATATTTGTAATCCTGTGGCCAACGGCATTCCTGCTTGCAGCAGAGCGGCTAATTGTTGAGTCAATTCACCGAGCTGAGCAGTGTTGATCGCAGATGATTTACGTCGATGAAATTGAAAACGTTTAGATTTGATTTGCAAGGCAATGATTTGTTGGGCCTCTAATTGGGCAATCACTGCTTGTGAATCGCTTGCTAACATTGTGCCACGCATTCGCTTACCTTGACGGTGCATTCCTTGCCAATGAAACAATATCTTATTCGGTTCAGTTCTGTTCATTTAGTTAATCACGCGATCTACTTCGGCCAGACTAGTTATGCCAGCAGCGACTTTCTCTAATGCAGAACTACGTAAATCTTGCATACCTTGTTGTTGCAGATAATTGTTAATAGCAATCGGTTCAGCTTTAAGCATTAAATTGCCGATAGCAGGTGTAACAGGCAGTAATTCATACACTCCGATCCGGCCTTGATAACCTTTAGTGCATTGGGTACAAGCAGCAGAGTTTGCCTGGTAAACCGTATTTTCTAACAAACGGGAAGGNNCAAATTTTTTGTTCAAGTAGGGTGAGGGAGTTTTACAAAAGGAACATAACCGTCGCAGTAAGCGCTGAGCAATAATTAAATTGACTGAGCTCGCAATGTGATGGGGTGCAATTCCCATATTGATCAAGCGTATAATAGTTTCGCTAGCGCTATTGGTATGGACGGTTGATAAGACCAAATGCCCTGTTTGCGCCGCTTTTATTGCGATTTCAGCAGTTTCAGTATCACGGATTTCACCTAGCATAATAATATCAGGATCTTGCCGTAAAAAACTGCGTAATGCCCCCGCAAAAGTCAAGCCAGCTTTGGGATTAACGTGTACTTGATTAATGCCAGCAATTTTAATTTCCACAGGGTCTTCCACAGTGGAAATATTTTTTCGATNGCTATTCAGTAAATGTAATAAACTGTATAACGTCACTGTTTTGCCACTGCCCGTTGGGCCTGTCACTAGGATCATGCCTTGAGGTTTTTTTATCATGTCCATTAATAATTGTTGTTGTTGCATTGCTAATCCTAATTCAGTAATGGAGAGTGTCGGTGTGTTTGCATCCAATAACCGTACCACGATTTNTTCGCCAAACAATGTTGGACAAGTACTGACACGGCAATCACGTGTCAGATGTTGAGAGTTATGAAAAGTGAAACGTCCATCTTGTGGTATCCGCCGCTCTGCAATGTCTAATTTCGCAAGAATTTTAANGCGGGCAGTAATGCGGTTCATATAAGCCCGAGGTGGTTGTAAAATTTCATGCAACAGACCGTCAATCCGCATTCGAATTCGATAATAGTTTTCATAAGGCTCAAAATGAATGTCCGAGGCCCGTAGACGAACAGCGTCATTAAAAATTTGTTGTACTAATTGGATAATAGAAATGTCTTGTTGTGGATCGGCTGCATGCATTTTGGTGTAGTGCTGTTCACGTGATATTTGCTGCAATAATTCAGCTAATTGATCATAATCCACAATCACAGGAGCAACATGGCGGCTGCTATGAAATTTAATTTCTTCCAATAAAGCCATGTTGGCCAAATCAAAAATAGCCACTTGCAATTGCGTTTTACTTGCGCTAATTGGTAAAACTTCATGTTCTTGTATCAGCTTGGGATCAATCAGTTGTAATGGCAAACTTGAAAGGTCTATCGTACTTAAATCAATTTGTGGCAATTTTAAATAATCTGCCAATGCATTCGCCAAATCACGGCCAGACAACCATTGTTGTTGCAACAAAAACGGGACAATGACCCTTTTGTTCAGTCACAGCTTGCCGTGTTTTGCCTGCCTGCTCATGAGAAATCCAGCCCGCTGTGACCAACGATTGCAGAAAATGATTTAATGAATGCATGGTGATAGCTTGCATAAATTATTTAGCATAGCCTAGCTCGACACCGCCTCCAGATGAATTCCAGGTCAAGGCATCATTATAAATGTCAGGAGTTAGCACATAGGTATCGTTTGGCGTGATACCATACTTGTCCTTTGGCACCACTGTAATAACGCCTTTTTCCACATTGACGCTATCCACCATACCACCTTGCGCATCATTACTGGCCATAATGGCGGGAGGCACCCCATTTTGCCCATTATCACAACCATCCAACGAACCGTTAGTATTAAAACACTCCTCAACCCCGCCTTAAACGGTGAGGCTGCTGCCACCACCTCACTATAATGCGCCTTCCGCGTATAAGATTTATAAGAAGGCATTCCAATCCCGACCAAGATAGCGATAATTGCAATCACAATCATCATCTCAATCAAAGTAAATCCTTGAATCACAGTCATTTTTTGGCCATAACCCTATCCTTATTTAATCCATCCCCCGCTTTATAGGCCACCCGCCTCCCATTTGCAATACCGCTCCTAGTCTTTTATACTCATCCCCCAAACCCCACCAAACAGGCCGATGTAGCTCAGTTGGTAGAGCAACTGATTCGTAATCAGTAGGTCAGCAGTTCGATTCTGCTCATCGGCACCAGAAAAATTCATTAGATCAATAAATTATAGACAAAAATTTAATTTTGAATTTCAGTCATTATTAGTGGTGCTATGTGGGTGCTATGTTGCGATTACAGGGTTCTATTAGTGTTGACATTCACCCCAAGGTAAATGACACACTGGGTTTCATTTTGGGCGAATAGCATGGCTAAAAATGCGACCAGTGATTGTAATTTTTGAGATACATTCTGAATATGTGGTGCCGCTTTTTTGAGCATTGTGTGGAGCGGCTTGTTCAAGATAAGTATTTAGCATTTTGTGAAGAAAGCAATGCTTATGCTTCGTATACATTCGACAATGCAGTCAAGTTGCTTACCTTGTCAATTGATAAGCTTAAACAGCAACGCATACCATCCCATCTTTTAGATAGTAGTCAACGTCAGCAAATAGAGCAATCGATTATTTCGAGTGAACAGCGTCTGGCTATTTATAGAGTTTTATCGCGTTTTTCTAACGCAAAGTTATATGGCATAGATAATTTTTAGGTAAATATAGAGATGCTTTAAACACGAGATCTGATTTGCTCGACAAAGTGACAGTAATTCGTGATCAAGGTATTGCTCAGGAATTGGAAAGCATTCGTAGAAAAATGAAGAGCAAGGATTGGGAATAGTCGTTATTTTAGGATTGAATCATCACAGAGTTCAGCATTTTCTAATTAAAATAGGCGGGCAAGAAGTATCAAAACATTATCGATTTTTTTATTTATATAATAAAGATTCATTAAGTCCAGATAATTTATTGGCAGCTGAACCTGGGTATGGTTTTGATGATGTTTATCCGCTTGGATTGACTGCAATTGACTGCAAATCTAAACGATTTGAAGAAGTTTATCGGCAGATAAAAACATCGCTTAGAGGCAAGTCTCAAGTAAAGATAAATCAGGGCAGGCTTGAGCAATTGTTATCTTTATTTCAAGAAAGTATCCATGAGGGAGAAGAAGCGGTAAAGACGTTGCTAAGAACGGGTATCGCTACGTCACATATTAATCAGTACCTACAAGACTATCCATCATCACAAATTGATCGTAACAAACTTTTTCATCTATTGATTCCGATTCTTACACATTTTAATAAGACAGGCTTGCGCTATGATGGGCAACAAAAATACTATTAGATGAAAATCCCCAATTACTAACAGAATGTCAAATTCCCGTTGAGGCTGTGATAGCATATCAAAGTGCTGTTGATTTTCTTGCTCCTCAGATCCAACAAAAATTTATAAAAAAACCTTGCTGATCGCTTTGCAAAAGATTTTTGAAACCACTGAAAACACCGGGCAAAGGGAGTTCTTTGTTAAGCCAATGTGGTTTTTGCTGGTTCGTTGGCGGTGTTAGCAATGGGGTTAATTCTCTATTATGCAACAACACCTCATCAGGAAGATCAGTTAAATCATTCTTTTTAGCGGACAGTCTTCTTGTAAAGCGTTTCCAAAATTGGGCATTGGTGAAGAGTGCCTTGGCCGTCGCATGATTGAACAAGCTGTTCCAATGTATTGGCCATTTGTTGCAGCGATTGAATTTTTTCTTGAATGATGCCTAATTTAATTGTCGTCCGTGATTTAATATCTTGGCTTGTTGCATTGGGTTGTTCTTGAAGTGCGATTAATTCCTGAATTTCCTCTAACGTAAAGCCTACGGACTTAGCATTTTTAATAAAACGAAGGCGATTAATAATGATTTCAGGGTAGGCACGATAGCCTGATGATAAACGGGTCGCTTTAGGTAAAAGCCCACAGCGTTCGTAATAACGGATGGCTACTTTGGTGACCCCTGCTTGGTCAGCTAGTTCTCCAACGGTTAAATAATGCATATGAACTCTCTCCTTTCAGCTTACTACTATTATATTGACATTCACCTTGAGGTTAATGTCAAACTATTTTTCTCTCGGTGGAACAGGGTAGCTATTTATCAATATAAATCAAGGAGAATTCATTTGATAGAAATTATCCCCAATTGGCATCCTATTTTTGTGCACTTTACAGTGGCATTAGTCAGCATTGCGGTNGGCTTTTATGTACTCGCTTATTTNAGCAGCACGTTCAAAATCATTTCAAACCAACTCATTGCTGAATTTGCAACGGTAGGACAGTGGTGTTTGTGGGTTGGGGGCTTTATCACCATTCTGACGATATTAGCTGGTTTTTATGCTTTTAATACAGTCAATCACGATGAACCTGCGCATCTAGCCATGCTAGACCATCGAAAGTGGGCATTATGGACAGCGACGGCAATTATTTTGGTGGGATTGTGGTCAGGATGGCGTCACTACAATCGCAAAAAATTGACCTTAATGTTTGTTTTCGCCTTGCTGATTGTCCAAGCCTTATTATTATCAACGGCATGGCGAGGAGGGGAGTTGGTCTATCGACATGGTCTGGGTGTTATGTCATTGCCTAAATCGGAAGGTCAAGGGCATCATCATCATCATGAAGCGATGACACCGAATCAGTCGAACACTTCAAGCACATCGAATTCAAATGAACAGGAAGATACAGACCATCATGAGCACAATAACAATGAATCACATTAATTGAAGAACGGGAAATAATACATGAAAAAATTTATCGCTTTATTAAGCATCATGGGCGCTATGAGTTTCATTGTTAGCTGTGCTTTGGTAAGACCATTGCAACCGGGGCTGAAAAATTATCATGACCACACAAACAGCACCTAAAAGTTGTAGCTATGTAGGACAAGTTTCAGCATACGATGTCAATGGATCGACGCAAATGTACACCTCACATAAAAACCTGCAAGCTGATCAAATAAATGTAATGAAGAACCAAGCATTAAAATTAGGGGCGAATGTTATTGTAGTGGGCGTTCACCAAACCACTTACATGAAAAGACGTGAGGGCACATTGTTAGTTGATACGCATAACATGTCAGGTAATGCCTATGTTTGCCCTGCAAATGCGTTGAACCGTATTACAGAAAGCAATTTATCTGATATGACAGACAACCAGTAACTAAGCAATGGAGTTGCCAAATCATGGCAAAGATGCCAAATAAGTGCATAAAATTATTAAGTAATTTCGTTGTTTTATTTATTTGTCTTTTCTATTTGCCTACCATTTTTGCCGCTAATCGTACAGTTGATTTAGTTGTTGCTTACAAGACGGTTTATTTTGCTGGCAAAGCCAGGCAAGCCATCGCAGTGAATGATCAAATTCCTGCGCCAACGTTGCATTTTAAAGAAGGTGATCACGTCACTATTAATGTTTACAATCATTTAAATAAAGGAACAGCGATTCATTGGCATGGCATACTCGTGCCGTGGCAAATGGATGGTGTGGAAGGCATCACGCANAAACCCATTCCTCCAGGTGGCGTTTTTCATTATCAATTTACGCTCTATCAAGCAGGAACGTATTGGTATCATGCGCATGCAGGTCTACAAGAACAGCAGGGACTCTATGGCGCCTTTGTGATTGATCCGCCACAACCACCGCACTATAAATACACAAAAGATTATGTTGTCGTTTTATCCGATTGGAGTAACACGTATCCAGAGAAAATTTTCGCTAATTTNAAAAAAGAAGGTGATTATTATTCGCCGCGATTTAAGTTACAACCCTCATTAATGAAATTTATTCATGATTATCGCAAGGCGACACCCGAAGAGCGTAAGTTATTAATCAGTGATTATAAAATGATGCAACAAATGCGCATGAGTATTTATGATATTAGTGATGTAGCTTATGACACATTTCTACTCAATGGCCAACCTAAAACGCATCCTTGGACAGCGCCAGTTAAAGTGGGCGATATTGTACGTCTGCGTTTTATCGGTGCCGGNGGCAGCACGAATTTTCACGTGAAAATTCCAGGCACTCAGATGCAAATGGTGCATGTACAAGGCAATGATGTGCAGCCTTATATGATAGATGAGTTCTTTATTACTCCGGGTGAAACCTATGATGTGCTGGTTAAAATTCANAAAAATGAACCTTATATTATTTATGCAGAATCAGCGGATACTTTGGGTGCTGCTGTAGGTGCTTTGCTGACGAATCCCCAACAAGTTGTGGATTATCAACATGTCATTCCATTTCCTGAACCGCTGCCTGTGACTAGAGAGATGATGAACAACATGATGTCAGGGATGAATCATGGTGCGGGTTCGTCGTCTGATGCAATGCAGAACCAGAATTCACAAACCATGTCTATGCACTCTTCTCCTGCAATGAAAATGGAACCGACAAGTTCTCATGACATGCACATGTTAATGTCACACGCATCGGTGAAAATNACTTCTGCTGATCACGCTACGCACCAAGCAATGTCAAATATGAAAATGAATTCAAACATGAATATGAATAAAAATATGGCAATGGGCCATGCTATGACAATGAACATGCCGACAGAGCCGACTATCATCGGCGATACCATCATGCCAACAGTTTCTCCTTCTTTGACTACTGANAAAACAACTGGAACAAAATATCAAGATTTGACAGCGGCTGTAAAAACAAACGACCCAAACAAGCCAGTTAAAATCATTAGAATGGAATTGTTTGGCTACATGGACCGTTTTATTTGGATGATTAATGGCAAGACAGAACACCAAGTTCAACCTATTCGCATTGAAGCCGGCAAACGTTACCGCATTATTTTTACTAATAATTCGATGATGCATCATCCCATGCATATTCATGGCCATTGGTTTATTTTGCGCAATGGACACGGTGCTTATGATCCTTTATTGCATACTATTGATGTGGCGCCAGGCAGCACCGTGGTTGTAGACTTTGATGCCGATGCCAGTGGGCAATGGTTTTTCCATTGCCATCACCTTTATCATATGGTGGCTGGTATGGCACGTGTATTTCAGTACACCACCATCATCGATATTGTGAANAGAAAAACTAAACCTGAAACACAAATTGTGCCCCAAACTTATTTCAACAGGCCGATTGTAAGGGTCGATGAATCCATGCCCATTGATCCGTCTCTCATTCATCATCCAATGGCGCACCCGCCTGCTTTATTTCTTGCAAGTTTTCTCGATTTGGGTGAAGACCCCTTTAATAATGTGCAAGAAGTGACATTTAAAGGTCTTTATGGGCGCGATTACAACAAACTTGAATTGTTCATGAACGACGCGGAAATGAAAGAAGGGCAAGTTGAAAATGCTGACATGGATATTTTTTATTGGCATTTGATCAGTCAATTTTGGGCCATCAAAGGTGGTGTGAATTATTTTTATCGTCCAGCCGATACCCCTTATTGGCAACCTGGCGTGGGTATCGAAGGATTGATGCCTTATTTTATTGATACCAATGCTAGAACTTATTATCACGATGGCAGTGTTAAATTCGATATAGAGTTATCACGCGATACGCAGATCACCAATAACTTNTTTGTGCGATTAGAAGTTCGGAGTATTTTAGCGACAGCTACTGTTACTGAAGATGAAATTGGCAGTGGTTTGAATCAAATGCGTTATTCCATTAGACCCTATTATCGTATTGCACCTGGACTCAATCTGTTTACCGAATTTGAGCATGATCAAGATTATGGTGTTTTTAATAATCTACAAAGTGATGACGGAGAATCGACCAGTGAGAACACATTGACTTTCGGAATTTCTGTTCTATTTTAAAAGGACACGGATATTTTAAAAACTTAAGGAGAACGGTTATGCAAATGAAAAATTTAGAAACCCTGATGGAAGCTTGTATGAAATGTATTCAAGCATGCGAAAAATACGCTTTTGAATGCTGTGCGATGGAAGGTCATGCATACGCAGATTGCTTAAAAGCGTGTGTGACTTGTTCACAAATTTGTTCACTGTGTATTACCCTCTGCACACGTGGTGATCCGTTAGCAAAAGACATCATGATACTTTGCGCTAAGGCTTGTGAACTTTGTGCAACAGAATGTGAAAAGCACAGTGACAAATTGTCCAAAGAATGCGCCAAAGCTTGTCATGAATGTGCTAAGCTATGCAAAAGTTAAGTAGCCAACGTTAGCTAAAATTAATCAGCAAAAGCTTTTGACAAGGAAGTCACTATGGCATTGGAACATCATCACAACTCACAACAAGAACCGCAGCGGCAGAAGAGGCAAAAGAGCATTTGGCAAACCTTCTCTACGTTTATTGCAGTGATTATTATTGGGATCATTGGATACTATCTCATTACTGAACATAGAGCACATGTTGCTGGTTTTTGTCTCCTTCCCTTGGTGGGTACTGATCTTCCTACTTTGCCCGTTGATGCATTTTATGCATGGAAAGCATGGCGGACATGGCCACCATCATAAAGATGAAAAAGAAGAGGATACGTCTTCTGAAAAAAGGATTGAATCATGGAAGAATCAAATGCGTATGGGTTGTGGTTTTTAGTGCTCATCAATTCAGCTATTTTTATTTTGTTTGCGTACAGTTTCACGAAATTTAAAACCAAACGGGACTGGCGTTCGTTTGGCGCATTTTCGGCATTTGTGGTGGCTTACTTCACGGAAATGTATGGNTTTCCCTTGACCATCTTCCTCTTGTCAGGATGGCTCTCAAAATATTATCCCGGAGTACATTGGTTTTCGCATGATGCAGGCCATTTATTACATACATTGTTTGGCATGAAGGGAAATCCGCATTTTGATGTTTTTCATATCGTGAGCAATGTTCTGATATTTGGTGGTCTTTATGTTATTTATTCAGCATGGAATACGCTTTATCAAGCACAGAAAGAGAATAAATTAGCCACAACGGGGCTTTATGCGAGGGTTCGTCATCCACAATATGATGGTTTTATTCTGGTGATGATTGGCTTTTTATTGCAGTGGCCAACGTTGATAACGCTAGTGATGTTTCCGATACTGGTTTATGTATATGTTCGGCTAGCAAAAAAAGAGGAAAAAGAAGTCTTGGTAGAATTTGGTGAGGAATACAAGCGTTATGCTGAAAAAATACCCGCTTTTATTCCTCATTTTCGTAAGTCACAAACTTAAAGGAGAAGTATTATGATGTTTACATTTCACTCTGCTATTGCACTGGCGTTGATTGCTATTGCATTGGGGATTGGTTTATTCATTTGGGGTATGCGTCAAGAAGGAGTGGGGGCTTCCTTAGCAAAAATAGTGGGTATCCTTATCGCTATTGTCGCTGCAGTAGATATTTTATGTAGTATTTACTATGCAGTGAAATATTGGCACGAAGGTTATTTTCAAACACCCTCTGGTATCAGCACAATGCAAAGTAAATCGACAGAGGGTATGGGAAAAATGGGTGGTGGTATGATGCAAAAGCATTAAACTATTTCTATGATAATAAGTAGCCCGTACATATTGCGGGCTACTGTATTTTAAAATGAAATAAAAATTAAATCGATGATTCAATATGCTTGGTTTACTGGGTCTTTAATGTTTCTTCTTATTTGGGGGATATTGTTTATTGTNAANAAAGATTTCCGAAAAGAAATGCTTTTGCTTAGTTTTCTCACTATGTTATTAGGTGTTACAGAACCTCTTTTTGTCCCCGATTATTGGCACCCACTTTCCTTATTCGATTTGGCACATCGCACGCGGTTTGATATTGAAAGCTTCATCTTCACTTTTGCGATTGGTGGTATCGCCTCTGTTTTATATAAATGGATCTTCAAAGTTCATCTTAAAATAATTCCGCAGGAGGAAGCCAAACAGAAACGCCATCGGTGGCATGGATTTATTTTGTGGGTTCCGCTTCTCATTTTTACAGCGCTCGCAGTGTGGACACCGTTAAATCATATTTATTGCGCCATTGTTGCGATGTTTATTGGCGCACTTGCTGCATTATATTGTCGCCCTGATTTAAAAAAAGAAATATGGCTAGGTGGTTTTTGTTTCTGTTCCTTTATTTTGTTTTCTTCTTAATTATTATTTTAATTNTTTCCCGATTTTGTAAAACAAACTTGGAATTTGTCTGCATTGACGGGGATATTGATTTTNGGCATTCCTATCGAAGAATTATTATTTGCGTATACATTTGGTATGTTATGGTCAGGGCTTTATGAACATTTTTGTTGGCTTAAATTTACAAATAAATGAAAGGGATATGAATGTGTTACAACAACCCTCTACGCTCGTTGGCATTTTTGGATGCTATTGCATTGCTTGAACCTTGCGATCATGTCAATCATGGTGAGATTGTGCACGAATGAGGGATTTCAAATTTTTGAGCTNTTTTTCTTGAGTAGTTTGTTTTCGTTTTTGTGCATGTTGATTTGGGCTTTTTCGTGCGAGAAAGACAANTTAAAAATCAAGGCGCCTCGCATGTATGTCCTGCGCGTTATGTTTAGTGTGCTCAGTTTAGTGACATGGTTTTATGTGCTTAAATTGATTCCCATTACGGAAGCTACGGCAATCAGCTACCTTGCCCCTCTTTTTACCGGCATTGCCGCTGTTTTATTTTTAGGCGAACGATTCAATTCTAAACGGTGTCTTGCGCTGGTAAT
Source organism: Coxiellaceae bacterium (assembly GCA_013414725.1). Taxonomy (GTDB): domain Bacteria; phylum Pseudomonadota; class Gammaproteobacteria. The sequence continues at coordinate 1,117,458 of CP058706.1, forward strand.
GAGTTTCTTCGGTATTCTACTTATTCTGCGCCCTGGGATTGAAATAGTAGCGTTGGGTTCCATTTTAGCCATAGTCAGTGCAGTNTTTTCCTCTGCATCCGAAATTTTTACCAAAATTCAAACACGCATAGAAAGGCTTGCTACGCAAACCTTTTATGAGACGTTATGGATGACATTATTATCGTTACCCTTCGCAATGTTTGTTTGGAAAACACCCACCATAACACAGATCATGATGATTGGCTTATTGGGATTGACATTTTTGGTCAATTTTTTTGCTATCTTTCTGGCTTACCGTAATGCCGATTTAACCATTATTTTACCGCTTGATTTTACACGGTTGATTTTTACGTTGATTTTGGCGTATTGGCTGTTTAGAGAACGATTAGATGTGTGGACGGGAATCGGAGCAATTATCATTTTATCGAGTGCTGTTTATATGGCCCGTCAAGCAACACAAACAAATATTACCCCATTAATGAAACAGAGACCATGACATTGCATTGCATGACTGATTTGTTCGAGGATGACTAAGATGATGCGTGATAGTTTATTCATTTTAAATGCAGGATCATCAAGTATTAAGTTTGCTTTATTTGCAATCAATCATCGCATGACTCTTGAAATAGTTGTGCGAGGGCAGATTTCGTCTTTGGACGAAAAACCCCATTTTCTTGTAAGGAATCAACGTAATGATAGTATCCATCAGGAAATATATGCTAACCAAAGCAAACGTTTAACGATGGCACATAAACAAGCGTTGGAAAAAATTGTTTATTGGTTAGAATTAAATTATTCGCAATATAAAATTTTTGCTGCAGGTCATCGTATTGTGCATGGTGGTCATCTCTATACGCAGCCCGTATTGATTGATGATGCGATAGTTAATCAACTGGAACGTTTTAATGGGCTTGCGCCATTGCACCAGCCATATACGATTTTTCCAATCAAATTTCTATCCAAACGCTATCCTCAATTGTGCCAAGTTGCTTGTTTTGATACAGCGTTTCATCAAACGCAATTACCGCTTGCTCGGCTCTTTGCCTTACCTGACGATATTGCTGCTGTGCCAATTAGGCGGTATGGATTTCATGGTCTTTCTTATGAATACATTGCACAGGTGTTGCCTAACTATTTAGGAAAACACGTTGCAAATAGTCGAATCATCATTGCTCATCTTGGATATGGCGCGAGTTTATGTGCCATTCGTGAACGGAAAAGTGTGGCAACAACCATGGGTTTTTCCGTATTAGAGGGTTTGCCGATGGGGACACGTTGTGGCACCATTGATCCCGGTGTTCTACTCTATCTATTAACCAATGAAAATATGAGTGTAAAGCAACTTTCTGAATTATTATACGAGCACTCAGGATTATTGGGTTTATCGAGCATTAGTGGTGATATTCAAGTTTTACTGGAAAATAAAGATCGGAAAGCAAAACTGGCCATTGATTATTTTGTTTATCATATTAACCGTGAGATCGGTGCATTAACTGCCACCCTGAATGGACTTGACGGACTCATTTTTACGGCGGGCATTGGAGAAAATTCGCCAGACATTCGTGCAAAAATTTGTGACTTAGCGTCTTGGTTAGGTATTAGATTAAATCCAGTTGCCAATAACAAAAACGAGTCGTGCATTAGTTCCTCAGAGAGCGCAATACCTGTATGGGTTATTCCCACAAATGAAGAATCCATCATAGCGCAGCATACGTTCAATATCATGAAAACAAGGCAGTAAAAAGGAGATGTTTAGATGGATGATTTGGAACAGCATTTTCAACGATGGGCTCATGGTTATGGAGTCATTGTGCATCATGAGCATACGCAAGCGTGGGTAAAGAAAATCCTTAAAACACAATTGTCATCAGATGTTGCTCAGACAACGGTATTAAAATTATTTGAAGCAGCCGATCGCATAACCAATGCTGCAATGTGGCTTGTTGTGCATCAAACCTATGCACAGCGCGTCGATTTAAAAGGAGTCCCACTCGAAGCCAATGATTTTAAATTATCCCCACAAGGCCATACGGGTGGTTCGCTGAATATGGTTCCCGCTTATGTGGGTTATCTACTGGCAAATGCAATCAGTGGCATTACACGAGGTTGGATAATGGGGCAAGGGCACTGTGTGGCTGCAATTGATAGCATCAATCTTTTACTCAATAACATGCGCCCAGAACATGCAGAGCGCTATTCACTTACTCAAGAAGGCTTAATCCGTTATGTTAACGATTTTTATTCTTATCGCTTAAATGAACAAGGACAGCAAGATTCTCCTCTAGGAAGCCATGTGAATATTCATACCGCAGGCGGATATTTAGAAGGTGGTTATCTCGGTTTTGCGGATTTGCAATATGTTCACATGCCATTATCNAGGGAACGCTTAATCGCATTTTTGTCAGATGGTGCTTTTGAAGAACAGCGAGGTTCTGATTGGGCGCCAAGGTGGTGGCGTGCAGAAGATACGGGACTCGTTGTCCCCATCATGATATACAATGGGCGGCGTATTGATCAACGCTCGATGCTATCACAAGGGCCTGGTTTATCTTTATTTATACAGCATTTAAAAACGTATCATTTCGATCCTATCATTTTTGATGGTACGGATCCTGCGGCGTTTACTTGTATGATTCTTGAAGGGGAATGTTTGTTACAGGAGCGATGCCAATCTATTTTGCAACAAAAACCCGCTTATCCCATTTTATTGCCTTATGGCGTTGCAGTGGCTAAAAAAGGTGCCGGTTTTTATGGAGAAGGTACTAATGCCGCACACAATCTTCCGTTGGGTACTAATCCTCGTACCGATTCATTGGCAAGNAAAAACTTTAATGCTAGTGCTCAGAAATTATTTGTTCCCTTAGATGAAATTCTTCAAGCCCGTCAGAAATTGATGAATCATGCACAATCCCATCGATTGCATGAACGTGATCATCCTATTGCAAACCGTAAGGTTGGTATGAAGCATTATCCCGTGCTGCATTTTCTTGATTTAAAAGAAGGTCAAGTCAGTAACGAGTGTCCCATGTCAGCCATTGATGCCACATTTTTAGCTTATGTACAAGCTAATCCAGATCTCCGGCCTCGTGTAGGTAATCCTGATGAAATGCTTTCAAATCATATGCGAAAGACGCTGGATGCGCTGAAACATCGCGTCACAGAAGTTGAACCGGGAGTTGCTGAAGCGATCGAAGGTAAAGTCATCACCGTGTTAAATGAAGAAGCAGTCGTATGCGCATGTCTTGGAAATAAAGCGGGAATTAATTTAGTGGTTACTTATGAAGCATTTGCGCCCAAAATGCTCGGTGCTATCAGACAAGAATTAAATTGGTCAGATCATTTGCTTTCTCAGAGCCGAGAGCCAGGTTGGCTATCTGTGCCTATCGTATTGACTTCGCATACTTATGAAAATGGTAAGAATGAACGTTCACACCAAGATCCAACCATGTGTGAAGCCTTGTTAGAGGAACCATCGGATATTTCACGCGTATTATTTCCTGCAGATTATAACACGGCAGTTGCAGTGCTTGATGCGTGTTATCACACACATGGAAAAATCTTTACACTAATTGCTTCAAAAGAACGTATTCCTAATTATTTTAATGAAGATCACGCCAAGCAATTATTGCGTGATGGAGTGAGCCGTGTTGTGTGGGTGACTGCCCATGCTCAACCCAACGTTATTATTACAGCAATCGGTTCTTATCAACTGCAACAAGCTATATTAGCGGCAAAACGACTTGAAGAGAGAAATATTTTTGCAGCAGTTAATTATATGATTGAGCCTGCACGATTTCGTTATCCACGCAGCAGCCGGGAAGCAGATTTTTGTGCTTCAGATGAGGAGGTNAAATCTTTTTATTATCCACCCCAAATAAAATCGCGAATTTTTGTCACTCATACACATCCGGAAGTGATAGCGGGAATATTAAGGCCCCTTGATACCGGTGCTCAAAGTGTNTTTTTAGGCTTTGTTAATCAGGGTGGTACGTTAGATACGCCAGGTATGCTGTTTGTGAATCGCCAAACCTGGGCGCATATTGTTCAAGCTTGTGCTCAGAGCTTAGGTATGGCATTGGAACGACTCTTAGAGCCGCAGGAAATTGCAGCACTGTGCGGTCACATGAACCCACAAGGAATTATTATTTAGATATTGTAGGGGTTATTTGTTGTTCATTTGATTCCTTGAGTCTCTTTCACACGAATGGTTAATATGTCACATTCTGCATGATGAAGAACGGCATTTGCTGTTGAGCCCAGCAACAAACGAATGCCATGCCGACCATGACTGCCGATAACAATAAGATCCACGTTGAGTTNTTTCGCTTGTTCTAAGATGATCCACTTAGGCGGTCCTATTTCAATGATTTGTCGCTCTGAAGGAATACCATATTTTTCTGCTAAAGCGCTCAAGGTTATTTTAGCGCTTTCGGCAAGTTGTTGTTCAACTCCCGCAATGACATCATAGGCTTGTGCGGCGCCATAAGCATTGATGTGTTCAACACTGTGCAGAATCGAGAGATTCGCATGATAAGTTTTGCTCAGTTCGACAGCACGTTGGATAATCCGTTCATCGCAGGAAGGATGAAGATCAACTGCAATTAAGATATTTTTATACTGTGTCATGGTTATTCCTCTCCTGAGTACTATAATTATTTGTAAGTCCCTAATTTAGTATAGGAAGGGTGTGAGTCATTGTCAAAATACTCATCCTAACCGCAGTCGCTAGTGGGAACTATTAAAGAATTATGACTGTTATAAATGGAGCTTTTTATGCTGACACTTATCGTTATTGTTATTATCGCGGCTCTTCTCATCGTTTCTGGAGTGATGATCTACAATGCTTTGATTGCCATGATTGAGGCGGTGCGTAATAACGAGCGGCAGATTGATGTCCAATTAGACCGTCGCTATAAAGTGTTTGAATCGTTGATTAACGTCGTCAAAAACTATATGGATTATGAAAAATCGACTCTCAAAGAAGTGGTTGCCTTACGCAACCAAGCCTTAACCGCCAAAGCTCAAGGTGATACAGCAGCCAGCATGACAGCAGAAACAAAAATTTCAGGCATATTATCGGGATTAAATGTCGTGTTTGAGCAATATCCTGATCTGAAAGCCAATCAAAATGCTTTGCAGTTACAAGAAGAAATTTCGAATACCGAAAATAAGTTGGCTTTTGCAAAACAAGCTTACAATGACAGTATCGAACGTTATAACGCCAAGAANAAATCGGTTTTCCCGGCCATTGTTGTCAGCTTATTTCGCAGCAGGTTAGACTTTACATTTCCTTATTGGCATTTAGATGAGGANAAAATAAAACAAATGGAAGAGTATAAGGTGAAGATGTGATGTTATGGCTCTTACTTCATTGAAAGAGTATCAAAGAAAGACAGCTGATTGGCGACAATTATTGCGCAGTAATCAACGGCGTACTTTTCTTGTCATTAGTGTTTTTATTTTACTTTATATTGCATTGGGTCTAGTAGTGGATTTATTCATTTATTCAGAGAAATATCCGCAGTTACCGTTATCTCCCATTTTTTATTCGATATTGACATGGAAGTTTATTCCTTATGCCACGTTAATCACTTCAGTCATCGCGATTATTTCATTATGGGTCACTTTTAGGTGGTATGACAAATTAATGTTGCTAGGAACGGCGTATCACGAAGTGACGCTTGAATCCGCTAAAACGCTGCCAGAAAAACAACTTTATAATACCGTTGAAGAAATGCAAGTGGCCGCGGGCCTTCGATTTATGCCGCGCGTTTTTATCATCGAAGCAGATTATATGAATGCTTTTGCCAGTGGTTACAGTGAAAAATCCGCCATGATTGCTATTACCCGAGGTTTATTGGAAAAATTAAACCGTGCTGAAATTCAAGCGGTGATGGCACATGAATTAAGTCATATTCGACATTTGGATATTCGATTGACACTGATGGCTTCTGTATTAGCCAATTTAATGTTGATCATGATCGATCTGTTATTTTATAACATTGCTTTTGGCCGCGGCCGTCGCTCAGAACGCGAAGGAGGCAACTGGCTAGTATTAGTCATTATCATTTTACGTTTTGTTTTGCCTTTATTGACGGTGATTCTCATGTTATTTTTAAGCCGAACGCGAGAATATATGGCAGATGCAGGTTCGGTAGAGTTAACACGTGATAATGAACCACTCGCGCAGGCTTTACTGAAGATTCAAGGTGATTATGATGCGCATCAAGAGAAATATGCAAAAGCTTATCATGATACGCCACATGAATCGATACGACGTGAAGCGTATATCTTTGATCCAACAACAATGGGGATTGGCAGTAAAAAATCTTTCAGCGATTTGTTTTCTACTCACCCCAATATTGCACGTCGTTTAGAAGCCATTGGTTTTAAAAGAAAGGACGATCAAGATGACTAAACAAGCGGTCAAAAGAACAGGATTGCATTTATTGAATCTGTTTGGTTTTGAAATCAGGTTGGATTGGTCATGGATNTTTTTAGCTGTTCTTATTACATGGACGCTGGCTGCTGGCTACTTTCCCATGAAATATCCCAATTTAAGTAAAGATACTTATTGGATCATGGGAATTATTGGCGCAGCGGGACTATTTATTTCTATTATTCTGCATGAACTGAGTCATTCGCTTGTTGGTCGTCATTATGAAGTACCTATTGCTGGCATTACACTTTTTATCTTTGGTGGTATTGCGGAGATGAGCAAAGCCCCGCCTGATCCGAAATCAGAATTACTCATGTCTTTAGCAGGCCCTGCATTCAGTATCTTCTTAGGTGTGATATTTAGCGTGCTTTTTCAAATAGGTCTTGCTGAAAAATGGCCAGTGCTCCTCAATGGTGTCATTGGTTATTTGAGCATGATTAATTTTGTTGTAGGTATTTTCAATCTTTTGCCGGGATTTCCATTAGATGGCGGACGTGTACTTCGTTCTATATTGTGGTGGTGGAAAAAAGATTTAAAATGGGCAACACGGATTGCATGTAATTGGGGCACCGGTTTAGGCTATATATTAATTTTCTTCGGGATTTTTCGCTTTATTCAAGGGGTCATCATCGAGGGACTTTGGATGTTTTTGATAGGATTNTTTCTGCAGCATATTTCCAAAGCATCTTATCAGGATATGCTTATTGGAGAAATGTTTCACGGAGAGCAAATTAAAAAATATGTCAAAACTAATCTTGTTACTGTGCCCTCAACGGTTAATCTTCAAGAGCTTGTAGACAATTATTTTTATAAATACTATCACAAGCTTTACCCAGTGACAGAAAATGGAAAACTGGTCGGCAGCATTTCATTCCACGAAATCAAAACTATCCCAAAAGAAAAATGGCCTGATGTGCAAGTGAAGCAAGTCATGCGTGCTTATTCGCCGGATTTTGTGATAGATGTGAAAACTGCTGTATCAAAGGTTCTGCAAACGATGAATTCTCAAGGAATTAGCCGCATGATTGTCACAGACAATGGTGAACTTTATGGCATTATTACACTTAAAGATTTGATGGATGTTATTTCCATCAAATTATCCTTGCGGGAAGACGATACGGATTAATTAGTCGCCCTGAGTAATTGATTTTTTTCATCTAAAGGCTGAATAATTACATTATTCAAGTTTATCTAATATAATAAATTTTTATCTATCTCAGACTTAATAAAAGCATAAAGGCATTGTAGTTGACTTTTTGACACTTCATTAATGTGGAAAAATGATCAAATGTACTATAGTTAAGTTAACCCCGAGCTTCTACCGGGTCATCGGACTTCGGTCTGGGGCAGGTATATGGTTATGCATGGTTCGCCCAGCATAATTTATATGTCATAATTTTATAGGTTATTGAAAAATACTCCTATAAATGTGCGGAGGCTCGAGGTCATACTCTAAGGAATTTATAATCGATAATGGTCTTGAATGAATTTACGCATCAATGGATCAGTCAATGTTAGACCTTCCTTTGAGTCATATAAGTAATCATGGTTAATTAGGTACTTAACCGCATTTTGTGTACTGGAAAGCGGTAATTTAACTTTATCGAGAAAAATTTTGCTATTAGGTTCATTGACTATACCGAGTAACGCGATGGTGATAATCACTTTAATCCGATTAGCATTAAGGGGTTCCAAATCAGCAATGATTTTGCCTTTATTTTCCAGTAATGCTTTGTCCCAGCAAGTTGTTACATCAGCAATAGTCGGTTTTTTNNCGGACTCCCACAGCAAATTACATAATAAATTTACGTAATAGGNGTGTGATTCAGTTAATGATAAGATGGCCAAAATAGTATCATCAGCCAATGGGTTTTTCCAATGCCGTTGAGCAGCCATCTGAATATGCAATTTAAAATCAGGGGNCGCAATCCTTTCTAAAATCATTTNTTGGCACAACATATAAAGAGGTTGGTTTTTATCATCAAATATTTTGTTGAGCATCATACGAGAACTGCCAGAAAAGAGATAGGTTACGTAGCGAGAGTGTTGAGCTACGGATCGGATAGCTGCTTGGATTTTATTGGTTTCATCGGCTTTTAACACGTCTTGGAATTCATCAAAAAACAGAACCACAGGTTNTTTATGTTNTTTAGCCAGCAATTCCAGTCCTTCTAATAGGTCTTCCAACTGACTTACAGGATCGGCCGCGAATTTTCCAAATTCGACTTTGATTTCAATTTGACCTGCACTAAAAGCAATGTAAGCGGATTTGAAACATTGCTCTAGGATGCTTATCGTTTTTTCGGAGAAAGAGGCTATCTGTCTGATAAGCTTCGAGATGCCCTTAGCTACTTNTTTACAAATATCTTCTTCATACACCACACAAAATAAATCAATTCGTGCAAAAGGGTGTTGGCTTTGTGTTAATGCATGGGTGACTAAACTGGTTTTACCATAGCGTCTGGGGCCTACCACGACGGTATGCTGATNTTTCCGAATATTCGCCAGAAGGGTTTGACTTTCTTTCACTCGATTGCAAAAACTGGTCTCTGTAGCGACTTTAGTGGTGAAGTAAATGGGTTGCATCGTAGCACCTCCTTTTAGGTTACCATCATTATACACCCAAAATTTGGGTATAGTAACTGGTTGCCAAAAAGTTGAGGCTTTCTCAAAATTAATGAGTACTTATCGCATACCATGACCAGCATGTTCATCGTTTTCTCTCGCAGGAAGAGTGGCAGTGCTTGGCTGTTGGGCCCGTCGAAGGCCAGGAAGTTTTATCCGTTTCAAAAGCAATGCATTAACTGCAACAAGCACGGAGCTGCCAGACATCGCGATAGCAGCGATCTCTGGGCTTAGCAATACGGGATAAAGTATGCCCGCTGCTAAAGGGAAAGCGATGATGTTATAAGCGACTGCCCAGAAAAGATTTTGGTGCATTTTGCGCAATGTGGCGCGTGATAATGCGATAGCGGTAACCACATCGAACGGGTCGCTCTTCATTAATACAACATGGGCACTTTCCATGGCTACATCCGTGCCTGCGCCAATAGCAAATCCGACATCCGCCTGCGTCAAGGCAGGCGCATCATTAATGCCATCGCCGACCATGCCTACTTNTTTGCCTTGGGATTGCAATGCTTTTACTTNTTTAGCCTTGTCGCCAGGAAGCACATCAGCAAAGACTATATCGATGCCCAACCCTTTTGCAATTCGCTTAGCAGTGCTTTCATTATCACCGGTCAGCATTGCCACTTGTACACCTTGTTCACGCAGTTTCTTGACTGTGGCTGCCGATGTGGGACGCGGGGCATCGGCTATAGCGATCAGGCCGATGAGTTTTCTATCTTCAGCCACATGCACGACTGTACGTCCAGCTCCTTGTAGTTCCTGGGCTTTTTTAANCAAATCGGCCATGTCCACACCTTGCGAATCCATCAGCTTCCGGTTTCCGATTAAAACTTTTTNTCCTACCAGTTCTGCACTAGCGCCCATCCCTTCAATAATGGCGAAGCCTGAAGCCGTTTTTGTAGGCAAATGTTCCACACGCTTCAAAATGGCCTGTGCCAATGGATGTTCTGACCCTTGTTCAACGGAGGCTGCCAAGCTTAATACTGTTTCAATGTTGGTATCTTGCGAAGAGGCTATCTCCACTACTTCAGGTTGGCCCATTGTCAGTGTGCCTGTCTTGTCAAAAATCACCACATCAAGCTTGGTAGCCTCTTCCAGCGCAGCAGCATTCTTGAAGAGGATGCCGTTCATAGCTCCCAACCCTGTTCCCACCATCACTGCCATCGGTGTGGCAAGACCCAGAGCATCGGGGCAGGCAATAACAAAAACAGTAATAGTCAATGTAAGAGCGAATAGAAGTGGTTGACCAATCCACCAAAACCATACCGAGAAAGTAAGTAGTCCAATAACGATTGCAGCAAGGACTAGCCAATGCGAAGCCCGGTCCGCCAGCAATTGTGCAGGGGCTTTTGAGTTTTGCGCTTCCTGAACCAGTTTCACGATTTGGGCCAAAGCGGTATCCGCTCCAACCTTTGTTGCACGATAACGCAAACTTCCACTTTTATTAATCGTTGCCCCAACGACAGCATTACCATGAATCTTTGTTACCAGCATAGATTCGCCAGTCAGCATAGATTCATCCACATCAGATTTCCNCTCGATAACTTCACCATCCACAGGTATTTTGTTACCGGGTCGTAATATGACGATATCACCTACTACCACTTCAGCGGTGGGCACTTCCACCTCGCGGCCTTCCCGGATCACTGAGGCCATAGGTGGTGCAAGGTCTAGCAATGTCCGAATAGCCTCTGAAGCGCCAGCACGAGCACGCATTTCGAGCCAATGCCCTAGAAGGATGAATACAAGCAGCACTGCAGCCGCTTCGTAAAACTGCTCACCCTTGANAANAAACGTAGCCCCCACGCTGAAAAGATAACCCGTCCCAACACTGAGAATAACCAATACCGCCATGTTGAGTATCCTATTTTTAAGCGCCTTATAGGCTTCTGTGACAAAAGGCCACACTGGATAGAGAATGGCGGCGCTGGCTGGGAAAAATAGAAAGAGGTTAAGATCCATTCCAAACGGTGGTTTCAACGCGATAAACTTCATGCCCATGGGAGAATAAAGAAAGATCGGCAAGCTGAAGATGAGACAGGTCCAGAAACGGTTACGCAGATCGCACACCATGGCTTGCATATCCATTTCTCCATGCGTCATTGCCTCAACATGCTCAGCATGTTCTATAGGCTTTATTGTTAGTTTTTCAGTTGGGATTGCTATTGCTACAGAGGGATCAGTTGGCGCACAAATATGTGTTGGTAACATTTCACCTTGGCAATGATAACCACATTTACGTATTTCAGCTTTGATGGTTTTTAGGTCCGTTACAGTTTCATCATATTCAACGGTGACATTGCCGGTCACATAGCCGACTTCAACACGCTTTATGCCAGGAAGTTTTGCAAGCCGTTTCTCAACGCCTTTCGCACTTAGTACCGATAGCAAGCCGCCTACTTCAAGAATAACTTTTTCCATGTTTTTTCCTTTAGTGTTTTGTCCATTAAGCCATCGAAGGTGATGAAATAATTTGACATTTATCCTAAGGTAAATGTCAAATTTTAATAATATAACTGATGATGAACTTGCCATCATTACGGATAAATTAAATATAACTATAATTTCATGGCTTGATAATATCCGTCAAAGATACTAATAGTATCAGCCCTTTTTACGAATATTATCAAGTCTTTTGCCAATTGTAGGACGTCCATAATTCAACATTAATTTTCACTAAGCCGTCTCTGTTTCCATAAGAGATAAACCGCCGGTATCACAATCAGCGTCAATAAAGTTGCACTGATCATCCCGCCAATCATCGGTGCGGCAATGCGGCGCATGACTTCTGAACCCGTGCCGCCGAACAGCATGATGGGCAATAGACCGCCGATAATGGCTGAAACGGTCATCATAATGGGTCGTAAGCGTAACAAAGCACCTTCAACAACAGCGGTTTGAATATCTTNTTTGGTGAGCGGACGATTTTCTTGTTGCGCAACTGTTTGCTGCTTGGCTAATGCTTGGTTGAGATACACTAACATGACCACACCAATTTCAACGGCCACACCCGCTAGTGCAATAAAGCCAACGCCGACAGCTACAGATAAATGATAGCCCAATAAATACAGCAACCAAATACCACCCACTAAAGCAAGTGGTAATGTGACAAGAATAATAATCACTTCCGTGAAACGGCGGAAATTAAGATAAAGTAGTAAGAAAATAATCACGAGCGTAAATGGCGCGATAACGGCTAAACGTTCTTTTGCACGTTCTAAATATTCATATTGTCCTGACCAAGTGAGCGAGTAACCAGCAGGTAATTTTATTTGTTGATTCACAAGCCGTTGTGCTTCACTCACATAAGAGCTTAAATCACGATCTTTAATGTCGATAAACACCCAACCATTGAGGCGCGCATTTTCGCTACGAATCATGTCAGGGCCTTCCGTGACATTCACATTCGCTATGTCACTCAACGGAACCACCGCACTTGCAGGAGTCACAATAGGCAACAAACGTAATTGATCAAGTGAATCACGAATATCACGTGGATAGCGCAGATTAACAGGGTAACGTTCTCTGCCTTCTACGGTTTGCGTAACATTCATGCCTCCAACTGCTGTTTCAACAATGTCTTGTATATCTTCGATATTGAGTCCATAACGTGCCGCTCTGAATCGATCAATATCAATTTGAATATAATGCGCGCTGGCAACACGTTCTGCGAAGACAGAAGCCGTGCCAGGTACAGGTTGTAATATTTTCTCAAGCTGTTGGCCAATACCTTGAATTACGCTTAAATCAGGGCCAGCGATTTTAATGCCGACAGGTGTTTTAATGCCAGTCGCCAACATATCAATGCGCGTGCGAATTGGCATCACCCAGGCATTCGATAATCCCGGTAAATCAACCCTTGCTGCCAATTCTGCACGTAATGCCTCTATAGTTATGCCAGGTCGCCATTCACTCTTGGGTTTAAATTGAATCACCGTTTCCACCATCGATAAGGGCGCAGGATCCGTGGCCGTTTCCGCACGACCCATTTTACCGAATACGGTTTTCACTTCAGGCACTGTAGCAATCAATTTATCGGTTTGCTGTAAAACTTGTTGGGCTTTGCCCACCGAGATGCCAGGAAATGTGGTAGGCATATAAAGTAAATCGCCTTCATCTAATTCAGGCATAAATTCACCACCTAAACGTGACAATGGCCAAAAGCCAATCAGTGTGATGATAATTGCGATGATTAATACCCATTTAGGTGCTTTCAATATGGCTTGAATCAAAGGGCGGTAAACGAGAAACAGCGCATGATTTAAAGGATTTTTTTGTTCTGGGCTGATTTTGCCGCGGATTAAATAACCCATCAGTACAGGGACTAATGTGATAGAAAGCACGGCGGCGGCGGCCATAGCATAAGTTTTGGTATACGCTAACGGTGAAAATAATCGGCCTTCTTGTGCTTGCAATGTAAAAATAGGCAAGAAACTAAAAGTAATAATCAGCAATGAAAAGAACAGCGGCGGGCCGACTTCCAATGCAGATTGTTGGATAATTTGCCAACGGTTTTCTGCCGTCACAAGATTACGCTCAAAATGTTTATGCGCATTTTCAATCATCACAATCGCTGCATCTACCATGGCACCAATCGCAATCGCAATGCCGCCCAATGACATGATATTGGCGTTGATGCCTTGTAAACGCATAGCAATTAACGCCATAAGAATGCCAAGAGGAAGACTGATGATAATCACCAGTGATGAACGAAAGTGAAAAAGAAAAGCGATACAAATGAGTGAAACAACGATAAATTCTTCAATCAGTTTGTCGCGCAAGGTATTAATAGCACGTTGAATTAAACTAGATCGATCGTAGGTAGTAACTATTTCAGCTCCAGGCGGTAAGCTCGCTTTGAGTTGGGCTAATTTTTCTTTAACACTTTTGATAGTTTGCATAGCATTTTGTCCGTAACGCATCACAATAATGCCGCCGACTACTTCACCTTGCCCATTTAATTCAGCGATACCACGACGCATTTCAGGCCCGAGTTGAACAGTAGCCACTTCTTTTAAAAGAACAGGAACGCCATTTTTGCCTAAACCAACGGGAATTTGTTCGATGTCCTGAATCGATTTGAGATAGCCGCTGGCTCTTACCATGTATTCTGCCTCACCCATTTCTACAGCAGAACCGCCTGTTTCGCGATTGCCACGTTGGATCGCTTGTTTAACTTGCTCAAGCGTTAAACCATAGGCACGTAATCGATCAGGATCTAAAGTAATTTGATATTGCCGCACCATGCCACCTGCCGTTGCCACTTCAGCGACACCAGGTACTTTTTGCAATTCAAATTTTAAAAACCAATTTTGCAAACTGGTGAGCTGCGATAAATCATGCTTGCCAGTACGATCAACTAAAGCATATTCATAGACCCAACCCACACCAGTTGCATCAGGGCCTAACGCAGTGCGTGCACCAGGCGGCAAACGATTGGAAATTTGGCTTAAATATTCTAAAACACGTGATCTCGCCCAATATAAATCGGTACCGTCTTTAAAAATCACATACACATAGGAAACACCAAAACTGGATTCACCACGCACCGTCACTGCGCCTGGTACCGCCAACATGGAGGTAGTGAGTGGATAAGTGACTTGATCTTCAACTACTTGTGGTGCTTGGCCTGGATAATCGGTTTTGATAATCACTTGCACATCAGATAGATCGGGGATTGCATCAACGGCCGTATTTTTAATCGTGTAAATGCCCCACAACAGTAATAATATGGATGCAAGTAATATCAAAAACCGATTTGCCAGCGACCAACGAATAATGTGTGCGATCATGGTGACATCCTTTGCATACTCGCTTTTAAATTGGCTTCCGAGTCAATAAGAAATTGGCCGGAAATAACCACCGATTCGCCTGATGTCAAACCAGAAAGAATTTCGGCGCGATCGTTAGATTCCATACCAACAGTAATAGCGCGGACTTGAAAACGTCCATCGCCCAGCGAAACAACAACATAATCGCCATGGCTACTGCGAATCAATGCTTCTTTAGGAATGCTGAGTACATTTTCTTTTATACCAGCAAAGAGTGTCACCGTTGCATACATGCCAGGTTTTAGCAAAAGAGTGGGATTAGCAAACTGCAAACGTATTTTGAGTGTGCGAGTAGTGGTATCCATTTCTGGATAAACATAATCAACGGTTCCTTGCCATACTTTATTAGGGTAAGCAGTTAACGTTGCTGTAGCGGGTTGTCCTACCTTTACCCAACCTGCTTGCGTTTCAATGATGTTGGCTATCAACCAAATAGTGGACAAGTCGGTTATTTCCATGATTTCTATTTCGGGTGTGACACGCATACCTTCACGCACATTGAGCTTAGTGACCACACCGTCTTGCGGAGCGTAGATATTCACTAATTGACTTACTTTGCGAGTTTTCTGCAAATTTTGAATTTGCGAATCAGCAACATTTAATGCTTTTAATTTCGCATAAGAGGCAGCAATTAAATCCGCATTTCTACTGTCTAATGCCAGCAAATATTCTTCTTGCGCGTTAACAAGCGTAGGCGAGTAAAGTTGAAAAAGTAATTGGCCTTTTTTGACGGGCTCTTCATTGGCTTTTACTAAGAGTTTTTTGATCCAACCATCTGTATACATGTGAATATGACTAATAGCATTTTCATTAGGTTCGACATATCCCACGGTTTCAATCTGTCGTGGTAAAGCACTTTGCATCACAGGTATGGTGCGTATACCTAAATTGTTAATGACAGCAGGTGAAATTTTAACAGTGGAGTTATCTTGTGTTTGATTCGCATACACCGGTATTAATTCCATGCCCATGCGCGATTTACCAGGCCCCGGATAATGAATAATCGGCTCCATCGAATCAATCCAGTACGCTGGCTTTTGTGTAGTTTTTGTAGTGGTTTTATTGGATTTTCTTATATCCAATTGATGTTGAATAATCATGCCTACGATCACGGCGATCAATGTCAGAATAATAATTCCGGTTAAGCCTTTTTCATCATTGCCTATTTTCCTTGTAAATAAAGCAGCATAGCGCGTGCTTTAGTGCGTTCTACTTGGATTTGCAGTAGCTGTAGTTCTGTATCTAACTTAGTCCCATACGCTTTGAGTACAGGCGTGACATCAATAGTAGCACTTTGATAAGCACGTAAAGTGGCTTTTGCATTTTGCTCTGCTTCGGGTATTAAGCGTTGCCGGAATAATGTTTCGCGCTGTGCTAGCAACTCCCAAGTTGCATATTGACTATGTAATACTTCCGCTAAATCTCGATAATGAATTTGTTGATCTAATTGCGACGCGACTAATTGCGAAGTGCTGGATTGTAAGCGTTTATCTTGACGTTGATGCGTAAAAATCGGTAAATCAATAGTCAATTGCGCGCCTACCATATCCGAACGCGGTGATCCATTCATTGTTCCCTGGCGAAAGCCATAACCTGCATCAATCATAAAGCCAGGTTTATATTGTTCTTTAGCATAAGCCACTTGTGCTTCGCTCGCTTGAATTTTGGCAGCATCAACACTTAACAAGGGATGTTGCTGTAAGGTTTCTGCTAATTGCGATAGCGGTGGCGGTGCAGGCCAATGCGGAAGTGCCGCTGTTAAAGGACGGTTCGCTTGCTCTTGGCCTATTCTGCGGCCGAGTTGCGCTTTTAATAATGCAATTTGCTGATCAATTTGCACGGCTTGATCATCCAGGCGTGTCAATTCTACTTGGGCTTGCAAAACATCCGCTTGATTTGCGTTGCCGACTTTATATTGCGATAAAGTGGCTTTGACTAAATAAGCCAATAATTGGCGATTAGCGCGGATAACCTGCTTTGCATGTGTCCAATAATAAAGGCCTAGCCAAGTGGTGCGCACATCCTGCAATAACACTAACGCTTGGTCATGCATCTGTCGGCGCTCTGCTTCCGCCATCGCTTTAGTTTGTGCTGATTTATAACGCCGAGAATGGCCCGGTGGAAAACTTTGTTGTAGGCCTGCTTCTATCATGGTCATCTCGTCTTGGGTAAAACTAAATGAATCGGTGGGTACATTAATTGCGCCCGCCATCAATTGTGGATCAGGTAATTGACCATCGGCTACTGCTTGTTGTTCTAACGCTTCTGCATTCGCATGCAGACGCTGCAATTCAGGACTGTTCATTATAGCAAGCCGTTCAGCGACGAACAACGACAGTGGCAATGACGGCGTATCAGCAAAAATAGATTGCATAAAAACGATGAATAGCATGAAAAATAAGAAAGAATGGCAATATCCATTTTTCATATTATTTTTCAGTCCTTATTTTTATGGCAAGCTTTGTTTTTAGGCCGGATTTTATGTTTTGCTTCTCCATATCATCATCATAAAGTGTTTCCAGAATAGGACATTCCTGTAAAGCGACTTTCCCATCGCAGGATGCAATCAATTGTGCAAGTGCCGTATGCATGTTTTGCAAAGCGATCATTTTTGTTTGCACAACATCGAGCTTAGTTTGTATAAGGGCTTTAATTTGTTGGCTTGTTGTTTGTTTGCGTGTTTGTAAGGATAAAAACTCTTTGATCTCTTCTAAAGAAAATCCCACCAATTTAGCATTTTTAATAAAGCGAATTTGTTTAGTGATGGTTTCAGGATACAAGCGGTACCCCGATGTTTTACGTATAGCTTTAGGCAAAGTCCATATCGCTCATAATAGCGGATTGCCACATTACTCACGCCTGTTTGTTTGGCTAGTTCACCGATGGTCAGATAGCGCATCACACTGTTCCCTGTGAGTTAAGATAATCTATACAGCCTAACCTTAATGTTAAGATCAAGCTTATTATACACTTGGGATTAGTAAATTTCACTTAACTATTTTTTACTTTATTTCCATGACAATGCTGATGATGAATATCTGGATAATGCGGGTGGTTATGCAGCAGTGGCGTATGTACGTGTAGATGCGAGTGAGGTTCTCCTGTCAGGTCAGTGGGCAGATGTTCATGCTGATGATGCTCATCATGATAATGTTTATGTGTATGAATGAGTAAATTATGTTGATGTTCATGAATATGAGACTCTGTTAAATGCAGCCAAATTCCCCATCCCATCAAAATCCCTGCCATTATTAATTGTACCGACAAAGTCTCACCGAGAAAGAGTATGGAAATGCCAGCGCCAACAAAGGGTGCTAGGGAAAAACAAGCGCTGGTGCGTGCTGTACCAATATGACGCAATGCTAAAATAAAGCAGATTAAACTAAGGCCATAGCCAATAAATCCAATCACTGCACTGGTAGACAATGCTCCAAGTTTATTTGATAAGGTAGCGCCAAAAATGACAGCGAGTATTATATTGGTACTGCCAGCAACGAAACNTTTGATTGCAACAATTTTTAAAGGATCAGCCGCTGAGATTTTACGTGTTATGTTATTATCGATTGCCCAAGCAAAACATGCACCCGCAATGAAAATAAAACCAATCCCGTTGTTAAATTCCACATAGTTTTGCCATGCCAGAACAACACCACCCGCTATAATTAAGAACATCCCTAATACCAACCGTTTATGAGTATGTTCTTTAAAAATAATCCAAGCAACTAAGGCCGTAAAAATGCTTTCAAGATTTAAGAGTAATGATGCTGTAGCAGCATTCATTTGTACTAATCCCATCATGAGTAATACAGGCCCCATAATGCCACCAAAAATCGTCGCACCCACTAACCAACCGTAATCATGGTATGTCAGGTTTGCTTCAGAGGATTTTTTGATAATGAAATGCCTCATTATCAAAACAATGCTGAGTCCTAATCCAGAACCTAAATATAATAATCCCGCTAATAACCATGGGCTGATCGCACCTAATAAATATTTTGCCGCAGGCGTGCTTGCGCCAAATAAAATGCCTGCAATGATGGCATACACATAACCGGAACTATGCTGTATCGATGTGTTTTGCATGAAATGTGATTTTCTATGTATTCAAATATTGACGTAAGGCTTTTATGACAATCCCTATCCCGCCGTTTTATACGGGCCGATTATTGGTAATATAGTAGCTGACTTATATGAGCAAATCCATGTTTCGAATGTTTCCCATCCCAATTATCATAATTTCCTCTACCATGGTGACCGCCCCCAAGCCAAGCGGTAAATAGATTTTGAAAAACTCATAAAACATACTCCTTAATTAATAACTTAATGTTTCGAATCCGATAAGTGACAAACATCTTTATCAATCATGCAATTCTTGATTTCGTGCTGCAAAGTAACATGTGAAATTTTGAACTGTGATAGTAAAAGTTCTCGGAGTGAAGATAATATGCTCTCACAATCATGAGTGTCCTCAACTACAACTTTTATATGATTAATGAAGTCATTTCACTCAGTAAAATTACAAAATATGAATAATTATAATTAATTTTTTGCTGACTGGTCTGATGGAGTATTCCCCGATCAGGTTCATGCGAGGAGGAAGATGGAGAAGTAGTAGGAACAGGGATTTCATTTTTCCAAAACTTACATCATTGCTATGTATATTGACAGCGACATATTTTTTTCTTTAGGATAATTAGTTTGCGTCTGATGTGCAAAATCATCTTTCTGATTGGTATGATGGGTTATTCTCTGATCAGGTTTATATGAGGAGGAAGATGGAGAAGCGGTGGTAATAGGGGTTTTATTTTTCCAAAACTTGCATCATTGTTATGCATGTCGATAACGACATGATCACTATTATTTATTTCTGACACACTACCCGCTGTATTTTGGTTAGAGACAGATTGGTCTGTTTTAAAAATTAACAAGTCATCATTAGAAAGATCAATGTTATTGTATGGTGGGGAAGTTTCCACATCATTAGTTTGTTTATGTGAAGCAAGGTTTTTATAAGCGGTCTGTGCTTCATTGTATAAGACAACTAAGTCTTGTTGTGCCTTATAAAAAGCCAAATGCTTTGCGCCAAAGGTTAGAAGTGCATTTTTATAAGTCTTTTAGAGGAAAAATGAAAAATGCCCAGCCCAACTAAAATTGCATAAGCGAGGTCAGTATACAAACGAATGGAAGTCGGGATAGCAGAAAGTAAGTGGTTTATAAAATTGGCTTGCTCGATAAAGGCACTGATGCCTAGTATACCGCTATAACCGCAAAAAAGCTGCCTATGGTGCTAAACAAAGTGCATACTTTATCACGCCGTGTTGCCCAATCGGCTGGATTTCTCATTAACTGTCTTTTCTTAAAATGATAGGGATCGAAATAATCGTTTGACAGTGTCAGTTTAAGACGTTCACTAAGTTGCGTAACCTTATTTATAAGGGTGCTGTCGTCGTAATTGGCTTCTGTCTTAAAGTCGGCCTCGAGTTCTTTACATTCCCGCAAGACAGTTTCAGTGCTGATTTTTCTCACCTGAAGCTGTAAGCTTTGCTGAGCGCTTTTGCCGTATTTAATGACATTGATTTCATATTTACCCCATATCACGGCAAATGCGGAGAGGAGACTCAACGCGGTAATTATATACATAATATATTCAGGAACGTTAAATATCGCCGCAATGAAAGGCAAACTGGAAAACGTTAAAATCGTAGCGACAGGGCATGCAGTACCAATAGCAACTAATATGAATGTCCGCCATTTTCCTTGTCGTTTCATAGCGTCAATGCGTAGATCAATAGGCGTTTTCTGCTGACGGTTTTTTATTGCAATGGAGGATCCTTCTTTTAATAACAACTCAAAAATAGAATTATTTAAATTCAAGGCTGCTAAATGCAAGGCAGTATTGCCTGCATTATCAACCAGAGTCGTGTCCGGTTTATGTTTAACTAACGCTTCAGCAATGCATACATATTTTTTTGTGCCGCTATATGTAGTGATGTTTGCCCTTGAAAATTACGAGAATTGATATGAATGTTCTGTTTTCCTAGTTCCAATAATTGATCTATACCTACTGAATTGCCAAGCGTTACTGCTAGGTGTAGCGGTGTATTGCCATGAGCATTAGGTTGGTTAATCCAAGCTAAGATAACTTGGGGTTGAAAAACCTTTGGTATTACTACAAAGATATCCCGTCGGTAACGAATTAACCAATGCAAAGGGTTTTCTGATTGTTTATTTTTGAGCGCAGTGAATTCAGCAATACTGAATTCTTTATAATAGTTGAATAGCTTTTCAGCCATTTCAGTTTGGCCATATTTAATCAAATAATGCAGAAGGCTATTACCGGCTTTGTCTGTGACTTTCAAATCTTCTTTGTTATAAGAAGATAAAAGATCATCAATGGATTGAACTTCATTTTTTTGTATTGCTTTAATTAATGTAAGTATCGGCATGTTTATTTCATTCTCGTTGATTTTTTACAATGCATGATTAATTGCCACAATGCATCTTATAGTGCCCGCAAGCGGATTCAAAAGAAGTGGGATACTTTTACGACAGCACGTGTAGCAATGGAGGTAAATATAGCAATAACCATAAAACGAGCATACCTACCCAGCAAAATTTTGTAAATAAAAATACAACGGTATTTAAAAAATGTATGTTGTATTGCTCTCCAGTAAGCGTTCTTTCGAATTTAGTAGGTTGAAATGCTATCTTGCATCACCACGGTTATCCTTAATTCTGGAAAAAAAGCTCTTGCTCAGACTGTAATCATGTCTAACTACCGATAATTTCATTTGATAATGATTCTCATTATCTTTATAATAAACCCCTCTGTATTACAAAACAACATAAGAAGGTTAAATATTATATGACTACACCTACTACGTTGCGTTCAGATACGTCTTCTTTGCGTAAATCGTTGCCTTGGATGGCCGTACTTGGCCCTGGTTTGGTGGTTATGCTGGCCGATACCGATGCGGGAAGTCTTATTACGGCAGCGCAAAGTGGAGCCATTTGGGGTTATAAATTACTTATTCTGCAACTTATTTTAATACCTATCCTCTTTATTGCTCAGGAATTAACCGTTCGCTTAGGATTAGTGACGGGCATGGGGCATGGTGAGTTAATCAAGCATCATTTCGGTAGAGGCTGGGCTTGGTTATCGGTATTAACTTTAGTAGTTTCATGTATTGGCGCCATCCTTACCGAACTCAGTGGCTTAACTGGCGTAGGTCAACTATTCGGTATTCCACCTTGGCAAACGGTGTCTATCGTCGTGATTTTTCTTACGGTTGTGGCTTGGACGGGTTCTTATCGTTCGGTGGAGCGTATTGCTATTCTGATTGGTATTTTTGAGTTAGCTTTCTTATGGGTGGCTTGGAATGCAAAACCTATCACACATGAAATAGCACAAGGATTAGTTAATATACCTTGGAACAATAGCTCGTATCTTTATTTAGCCGCAGGCAATATCGGTGCTGTTATTATGCCGTGGATGATTTTTTACCAGCAATCGGCTGTTCTGGATAAGGGGTTGGATGCAACATGTCTTCGTCCTGCCCGTTGGGACACGGCTATCGGCGCTTTAATTACGCAACTCATTATGGCTGCTATGTTGATTATCACAGCAGCAACAATTGGTAAAACGAATCCTGGAGCACCNCTTTATACGGTGCATCAAATTAGTGATGCCATTACACCGAGTTTGGGTTTTACAGCAGGGCGTCTTTTGTTTGCGGCTGGCATGATGGGTGCTGCATTAGTTGCCACGATTGTGGTTTCTTTGACGGCTGCGTGGGGCATGGGAGAAGTCATGGGTTTTCGCCGTTCGCTTCAAGATCATCCTAAAGATGCGCCGTGGTTTTATGGTATTTACACGGCTGTCCTAATTTTAGGTGGCATCTTAGTGGCTTCAAACGCCATTAATTTAGTCAATCTCAGCGTAGGGGTAGAAGTCATGAATGCATTACTCTTGCCGATTGTACTGGGATTTTTATATTTATTAGCGCGACGTACCTTACCCGATAAATATCGGTTGAAAGGATGGTATGCGATGTTGGTGGGCGCAATTTTATTAATTACCGCTGTGTTTGGGTTATTCGCAGGAATTTGGGAAGTATTTAACTATTGGTTTTAAGTTAATTAATCTTGCGCTAATCTATTATCTAATCGCAAACAAGGTAACAAAGAACATGCCTAAAACGACACTTTATGTTCCTCAAATGGATTGTCCCGAGGAGATTAAATCAATTAAAAGCAAACTACAATCCAAACCCGGTATAGAAGAATTAACGTTTAACCTTCTGCAAAAAGAACTCACCATTACCCATACGTTATCAGATATAGCTGACGTACAAAACAGTCTAAAATCACTGGGCATGGAGTCTCATATCAAATCAGAAGCGCATGAAAAAGGTCGCTTAACATTTCCTAANAGCAGTCACAAAAAAGATTGGGCCATTATCGGATTATCAGGTTTCTTAGCATTGAGTGCTGAAATCATTGCATTTAGCACACAGGTTGAGCACTCCATTTCCGTTATTTCGCTAGCCGTTATCTCCATGTTAGTGGGTGGCCGTCAAACTTTTCTAAAAGGGTTGCGTGCAATACGGCATTTTAACCTCAATATGAACTTTTTGATGAGTATCGCTATTATTGGCGCCATTGCGATCGGTGAATGGCCAGAGGCAGCGATGGTCACTNNTTTCTTTGCGTTGGCTGAATTGATTGAAGTGTATTCTTTAGATCGAGCGCGCCTTGCTATTCGTAGCTTAATGGAAATTACCCCGGATACTGCAACGGTGCAGCAAAATGAAGGTAGTTGGCAAATTAAACCCGTGTATGAAATTGCCATCGATACCATCGTATGGGTGAAGCCTGGCGAACGCATTCCGTTAGATGGTGTCATTACCAAAGGGCAGTCTACCGTCAATCAAGCACCTATCACGGGCGAATCCATGCCCGTTAGCAANAAAATTGGTGATGCTGTTTTTGCAGGGACAATTAATGAGCGAGGTTCCTTTGAATTTAAGGTGACAGCTCAACCAGGAAATACGTTACTGGCTAAAATTATTCGTGCAGTTCAACAAGCTCAAACAGAGCGTGCTCCGACGCAACGTTTCGTCGATCAATTTGCAAAATATTACACCCCTACGATGGTCATTGTAGCCATACTGGTTGCAACCATTCCGCCATTANNTTTTTGGCGCGGCTTTTTGCCTTGGTTTTATAAGGCATTAGTATTGCTGGTCATTGCCTGTCCTTGTGCTTTGGTTATCTCAACACCCGTGACTATTGTGAGTGGATTAGCTGCTGCGGCAAAACACGGGGTACTGATTAAAGGCGGTGTCTATTTAGAAATGGGACACAAACTAAAAGCCATTGCAATGGATAAGACAGGCACATTAACTTATGGAAAACCTATTGTTACAGATAGTATTGCATGGCAATCTTTTTCGGAAAAACAAATCTTACAACTTGCTGCGAGTTTAGATGTGCATTCCGAGCATCCTATTGCAGAAGCCATTGTGATGCAGTGGCAAAAAAGCAATCCTGTAAATTCATTATTATCGGTTGATCAATTTGAAGCTGTTCCTGGGCGAGGTGTTGTCGGAATAATGAATGGCCAGCGCTATTTTCTAGGTAATCATCGTATGGCGGAAGAAAAAGGCATTTGTAATTCTGACATAGAGATGCAACTGAAGCGGCTAGAGGAAGCAGGCAAAACCACCGTGGTCTTAGGCACTGAAAAAATNGTGATGGGCATTCTTGCTGTTGCTGATACACCGCGCGAATCCAGCCAACCTACTATAAAAGCACTGCATCAATTAGGATTAAAGTCCGTTATGATCACGGGCGATAATCCAACTACTGCGCAGGCGATTGCAAGGAACCTAGGGATAGATGATGTGCGCGCTAATCTTTTACCCGAAGATAAATTAAGGACAATTGATGAATTACTCAAACAATATGGCATGGTAGGAATGATTGGCGATGGCATTAATGATGCACCTGCGCTTGCTAAAGCTTCTGTTGGCTTTGCCATGGGCAAAGCGGGTACGGATGTGGCTTTAGAAACGGCAGATATTGCCTTAATGGAAGATAACCTCAATAAACTGCCTTTCTTTATCCGATTAAGTCGTCGCACTTGGCACAAACTTTTGGAAAATATTAGTTTATCCATCGGAATTAAAGCGATTTTCTTTATCTTGGCTTTGTTTGGTTTAGCATCGCTTTGGATGGCTATTTTTGCGGATATGGGTGCAAGTTTGATTGTTGTTGCCAATGGATTGAGATTAATTAATTTTAATTCAATAAAAGCTAGTTTTCTGGCTTCAAAAGTTTTTGCAGGCAAGGAAACATATCTGCAAAAGTAAAACCCATTTAGCCGTATAATTTGGAAAGATTAATCTTAAAAGTGATACACTCGTAAAAGGCAAGAAATACGAGGCATAGGGATAAAAATGCTAGGGAAGAAAACAACTAAAAGCATCATTTTCTTTTTTTCTGTTTAGGGTCTCTCGCTTGATTGTGATGAGTGAGTCTACTCACAAAATAATTTTCTTAGCCTTTTGTATGGGTTTGATGCCTCTTTTGGTAAATGCAGCGGCCTTTCATAAGACCGCATCGCTTCCCAGCCCATCATTACGAATGCTTCACTTCGTATTTTTGTACAGCAAGCTTTGGAAAGTAATCCCGCTATTCGCGCCGCAGAAGCTAATGTAATGGCAGCACAAGCCCGNACAAAAGCTGCTGCACAACCGCTTTATAACCCTGAACTGACGGGCGAAGCACAAAGCTCCGTCGAAGATACATACAGTGCGGGTATCAATCAGACGGTAGATTGGAAGAATAAACGCGGTGCGCGTGANAAAGTCGGTTTCGCTGATCTTCAAGTTGCCGAAGCTCAGTTAGCTAACTTACGTCAACAATTCACAGCTGAAATACTGAGTGCATTAGCGGCCTATCAAGCCAATCAGCAAGTGGTTTCTCTGGCTAAAGAACGTAAGTACTTATTACAACAGTTTGTTGCACTTACTCAAAAACGTCATACCAATGGGGACGTACCACGGGTCGATGTAGATTTAGCTCAACTTGCATTATCAGAAGCCCTAGCGCAGCAGGCCGATGCAGAGAGCAGTCTCAATCAAGCCTTGCAAACATTGCGAGCCATCACGGGATTCAAACAAGCGCATTGGCCACGTTTTCCTACTACATTACCTAAATTGCAATTGACTAATGATGAAACGGAAGCCTTGCTTTATCAATTACCTATTTTACAAATTCTTAATAACCAATACTTAAGTGCAGAAGCACGCATTCGTTTGGCAATAAAACAACGATATCCCGATCCAACCATTGGCGTACAAGGTGGCTACACAAAAGAAGGAGAAGAACAGCGTCGATTAATTGGTTTGACAGTCAGTATTCCATTATTTGTACGCAATCCTTACCGTGCTGAAGTGGATGCAGCTAATTATGATGCCATTGAAGCCGATCAAAAACGGTTAGCCTTGGTTCGTCAAGCACGCGCGGAAATTGAAAGCAGCGCCGAACGTTATCAAATCCTTTATCAAGCAACTTTGCGTTGGCAGCAAGTCTCTGGCAAACCGCTCAGTGACGGTATGACATTGATTGAACGCTTATGGCAAGCAGGTGAAATTAACACCACTGATTATATAGTTCAACTCAAGCAACGGGTAGATAGTCAAATCGCAGGAGCCGAGTTAAAAGGTCGTGCCTGGCAAGCATGGGTAGATTGGTTAAAAGCATCGGGACAAGGTGAACGCTGGTTACAGCACAGATCGCTATGAGGAGTAAATTTTAATGATAAAAGACAAACGCATGATTGTTTTCCTGATCACTGGATTTATTTTACTGTTATTTCAAAAATGATACTTGCTAGCAGCAATGATAATAGTGAGACCCAAAATACAACCACCTTAAGTGCCGCTTCTCAGCAAATGGCGGGTATCGTCGTAACCACTTTACAGCCCAAAGGATTAACAGCACTAATTTCAGCGCCAGGTGAAGTTATCCCCAATGCGAATTTGACCACTAAGATAACCACTCGTGTTGCCGCGCAAGTAATTCAACGTCATATCCAAGAAGGCGAGCATGTCAAAGAAGGACAATTACTCGTAACAATGTCCAGCGTTGATATGGCCAAAACACAAGGTGATTTTTTACTGGCTGCTCAGGAATGGGAACGGGTGAAAAGTTTAGGTAAAGATGCTGTATCAGGTAAAAGATATTCAGAAGCACAAGTATCTTATCAACGGGCTTACTCAACGGCATTGGCTTACGGCATGACCGAAAGCGAAATTAGTGAATTATTGCGTACACAGAAACCCTCACAAGCTAAAGGTGAGTTTAATCTCATGGCGCCACGTAATGGTACCGTGTTTAACATTAATTTTACCGAAGGCGAATTGATCGAACCCGGGCGTGTGTTGTTACAGATTGTCGATGAAGCCACCGTCTGGGTTGATGCGAAATTACCACCCGATCTCGTGCGTCCTATTACGATGGGTGATACCGTGCGAATTGTAGTAAGTAACCGCTCACTCATAGGGCATGTGACTCAAGTACACCATCAATTAGATGAAACTACACGCACTCGTTCAATTCGCATTGAGGTTCCCAACGAAAATGATTTGTTACATCCAGGCCAATTTGTGAATTGCCAGATTGAGGCAGGACAAACGGCACCTATCCTAGCCGTCCCTGTTGAATCCGTTGTACGCACGGCGGATGGAGATTGGGCTGTTTATATCGAGAAGGAATCTGGAGCATTTCAACCCGCTGAAGTAAAAGTAGTTGAAGTCATTGATAACCAAGCCGTCATTGAAGGTATCTCGGCAGGTACGCGCGTAGTCACGAAAGGTACATTTTTTATCCATTCTGAACTTAGTAAGAAAGGCTTTGATGCACATGGTCACTAAGAAAGGCAAAAACTTATGTTAAATAAACTCATTGATATTGCTGTTAACAATCGTCTCTTAGTGCTATTGGGATTATTGGCTGCCATTATTGCAGCAATCTTAGTTTTGCCTAAGCTGAATTTAGATGCTTTTCCTGATGTTACTAACGTGCAAGTGGCCGTGAATACCGAAGCCCCTGGTTTAGCTGCTAAAGAAGTTGAGCAGTTGATTACCTATCCCATTGAAGCCGTCATGTATGCGCTACCCGATGTCGCCGAAGTGCGTTCAATTTCCAAAGTAGGCTTATCCGTTGTTACCGTCGTCTTTAAAGATAATGTCGATATTTATTTTGCCCGCCAACAAGTATTTGAACGCCTACAAGTCGCTCGTGAAGAAATTCCGCCTGGTGTTGGTGTGCCTGAAATGGGGCCAAACACATCAGGCTTAGGACAAGTGTTTCAATATATTTTGCGTAGCGATAATCCGCAAAAATATGATGCCATGTTTCTTCGTGGTTTAAACGATTGGGTGGTTAAACTGTTGTTAGCACCTGTCGATGGCGTTACCGATGTACTCTCNTTTGGTGGTCAAGTACGTCAATACCAAGTGCAGGTCGATCCAGCGAGATTGTTGGCTTATAAATTAACGATTGAGGATTTAATCAATGCGGTTGAAGCAAATAACCGCAATGCAGGGGGCTGGTATCTTGATCAGGGTGCCGAACAGCTCGTCATTCGTGGCGTAGGTTGGGTTAGAAACGGAGATAAAGGATTACAAGATATTGGCGATATTCCTGTGAAAGACAAAGATGGCGTTGTCATTCGTGTACGTGATGTAGCACAAGTGGCTTATGGCAGCGAAATTCGTCAAGGCGCTGTCACCATGACTGAACGCAATGCACAAGGGAAACCACAATCGTTGGGTGAGGTGGTGACGGGTATTGTATTAAAGCGTATTGGTGCTAATACCAAAGCCACGATTGATGGCATTAAAGCGAAGCTTCCATTGGTTCANAAAGCTTTACCTCAAGGAGTTACGCTGCAGTCTGTTTATGATCAAGCCAATCTTATTCAGCAGGCTGTACATACTGTAGTTAAAGCACTCATTGAAGCCTTTATTTTAATTTTCATCGTGCTGTTCTTGTTTTTAATGAATCTACGCACCACATTGTTGGTGCTCATCTCGGTTCCAATCTCGATAGGTCTTGCATTAATGGTGATGGCTTATTGGGGTATTTCAGCCAACCTAATGTCACTGGGTGGCTTGGCCATTGCGATTGGAATGATGGTCGATGGTTCGGTGGTCATGATGGAAAACATTTTTAAACATTTAAGTGAGCCAGGTTCTACTCATCACTTATCTAAATTAGCGGAAGAAAATGGCAAAGCAGAACATGCCGTTCCACTCAGAATTCAAGAAGCGGCGCGTGAAGTCGCTCGCCCTGTTTTTTATGCAGTACTCATCATCATTGTAGTTTTTACTCCTTTATTCACACTTCAAGGCGTGGAAGGTAAATTATTTCAACCGATGGCCATTAGCATTGTGTTATCCATGTTAGCCTCTTTGTTGGTTGCGATGATGGTGATTCCTGCACTCGCAACGTATTTCTTTAAATTTGGCATTAAACACCGCGAAAGTTTTGTATTACGTCCCATTGCAGCGGGGTATCGTAAATTACTTAGTAAAGTTTTGGTTTATCCAAAATATACGATTATTACGGCGATTATTTTATTTATCATTTCACTTTTGCTGCTTCCNTTTTTAGGTACGGAATTTGTACCAGAATTGGAAGAAGGCACGCTCAATATTCGCGTTACACTTGCACCCTCAGCAAGTTTAGAAACTTCACTCACTGTCGCTCAAAAACTTGAGCAACAATTGATGACGTTTCCCGAAGTCACTTATGCCTCGAGTCGTATTGGAAGACCTGAATTAGGTGGTGATCCTGAACCCGTTTCCAATGTAGAAATCGTGGTGGGTTTAAAACCCGTTAACCAATGGACATCAGCCAGCAATCGTCAACAATTACAAATTCTCATGGAGAAGAAAATGGCTGTGTACCCAGGTCTGCTATTTGCTTTTTCACAACCGATTGCAAGCCGTGTCGATGAATTACTATCAGGCGTACGCGCTCAATTGGCAATTAAATTATTTGGCGCGGATTTATCAGTGCTCGCTGACAAAGGCAAAGCTATTGAATCCATTGTGAAGTCAATTAAAGGTACGCGAGATGTAGCGATGGAACAAATTACAGGTGAAGCACAATTGGTAATCCGGCCTAATCGGGAAGCACTCATGCGTTATGGCATTTCGGTAGGAGAAGTTATGTCCTTAATCTCCGATGCCATTGGTGGTAAAACCGCAGGGCAGGTGATTAGCGGAAATGAACGCTATGACATTTATGTACGTTTAGCCAAGCCCTATCGGGATAGTGTGGAAGCCATTAGTCATCTCATTTTGCAATCACCTAAAGGTGCTTGGGTACGTCTTGTAGATGTTGCCAGTATCCAAATCGAATCCGCTCCACCACAAATTCGACGTGATAATGTCCAGCGCCGCGTTGTTATTCAAACCAATGTCGAAGGTCGCGATATGGGTAGTGTGGTCTCTGATATTCAACAGCAAATTGAACAAAAAGTAAAACTGCCGCCTGGTTATACGATTACCTATGGCGGTCAGTTTGAAAATCAACAGCGTGCGCAGGCGCGCTTAATGATTGTTGTGCCGATTTCACTCGGTTTAATTTTCTTACTGTTATATTTTGCATTCAATTCAGCAGGTCAAGCACTACTTATTATGATTAATGTGCCACTAGCATTGATTGGTGGAATTCTCGCATTATTTATATCAGGCCAATATTTATCCGTGCCAGGTTCAATTGGATTTATTGCCTTATTTGGTATTGCGGTACTAAACGGCGTGGTGTTAGTCAATGCCATCAATCAAAACAAACAAGGCGGATTACCTACGGAAGAGGCAGTTTTTATAGGCGCATTGTCGCGCTTGCGTCCTGTTTTGATGACTGCTTTTATTACTGCACTCGGTTTAATTCCTATGCTATTAGCACGTGGGGTAGGGGCTGAAATTCAGCGGCCTTTGGCTACAGTGGTCGTTGGTGGATTGATTTCATCAACGGCCTTAACTTTATTGGTTTTACCCGTGCTGTATGGATTGTTCTTTAAAAATAGTAATAACACGAATTAAGTCATGAAATAGTGAATAAACTACTGAATTTAATCTTATTCAACGAGCATGGCTATAGATACCACACTTTAAAAGTGGATTATTGTTTTCACTCATCACATATGGAGGTGTATTCTATGTTTCCTATCTCACATAAGCTTTGCGCTGGAACTCATTGCCATAGCTGTTGATGTGTCTTTACTCATTTGGTCATTGCGTACCGAAGGTGCTGGAATAGTATTAGCAAAAGTTGCAGGGATTACCATTATTGTTCTAGCTGTTTCCGATTTGTTATGCACGTGTTTTGAAATCACTATAGGAAATATTCTGAATATGCGGTGCCGATAGAAAGTTTTGAATGGCTACTATTATCAAAAAACGACCAGAAAATACCAAATAGAGAAATGCCATTGTTTCTTTTCCATGAATTGTATTCACTCATTTGTTTTGACTTTTCTCTGCACCAAACCATCGGTATAGCAGGTTATAGATTGGGCAAAACACAATCCCTACATAAACACCGTAGAGAAAACTTTCTAACAGTCCCAAGCAAAAACCAGCAAAAGTGAGCCATTTGAATGCAGGCAATACCAGTTCAAGAAAATCTTTCATGTGCAAACTTGCAGGCATTACCAGCCCCCAAATGACGCAAACAATAAAGGTAATGGCACCAAATATGCCCAAAGCCCAAGTAACTAGTTTTGTGTTTAACATGATCTGTTCCTCCTTTAGTGTTGATGGCTGCTAGATGGGTTCTTCTCGGTCGGACTCTGGTCATCCTTGTCTGAACGTTTACCTCTCCCATGCCCACAACCGCCACTATCAGATCCGTGTCCGCCGTGCCCATGTCCAAAATGCATCGCGATAAATAGAACGAACAACAGTACCCAAAACCAGTTTCGTGCTAACCATCCCATGACACCCTCCCCTGCAATTGAATAGTCTCTTTCATAATTATAGTTGATTAGAATGCATGCAACTGTTGGTTGTAGGGGAAGGGCAAAGTCTAACCTTAGCATTAACCTTAAGCTTTCTATCCGTTCACCAATGGAAGGCAAAGCAAAAGATTTACTATATGTCCTCATTTATGATCTCAATTTATGATCTCACAATTACTTCTTCAATTTTTGTATTTTTAATAGCGCTGAGTTGGCAATAACAGAAAGTGAGCTTAAAGCCATCGCAGCTGCTGCGATAATTGGGTTCAAAANACCTAGTGCGGCAACGGGAATACCAATGCTGTTATAGATGAATGCCCAAAATAGGTTTTGCTTAATCTTGCGCATGGTGGCACGTGATATGCGGATGGCTGTCACCACATCATTGAGGTCATTTTTGATTAGAATAATTCCTCCCGTTTCTTTGGCTACATCGGAACCTGAACCAATGGCAATACCAATGGTGGCGGTGGCTAGAGCAGGGGCGTCATTCACACCGTCGCCCACCATTGCAACAAACTTACCTTGTTTTTGTAACGCCTGAATGACTTCTACTTTAGATTGGGGTAGAACTTCGGCGATCACTTCGGTAATACCTAACTGCTTTGCGATGGCATCGGCGGTTCGTTTATTGTCTCCGGTAAGCATCACAACTTCCATCTTATCCGCTTGCAAAGAAGCAATGGCTTCTTTGGCTTCGGGTTTTAGCGTATCAGCTACGGCAATAGTGCCAATCAATACTTGGTCACAAGCAATTAGCATGGCGGTTTTGCCCTCCGTTTCTAGTCGTGACATAGCATGTTCTGCTGCTGTAATTGATATGTTGGCAGATTGAAACAAGCGGCGGTTGCCGAGCAGAATGGAGTGGCCTGCTATTTCCCCACGAATGCCGTGGCCGGGAATAGCTTCAAATTGAGATATGGCTGGAAGTGCTAATTTACGATGTTGCGCAGCGCGCACTATCGCTTCACCCAAAGGATGTTCTGATCCTGATTCAAGTGCTGCTGCGAAAGTTAAAACCTCATTTTCGAATTGGGAAGAAAGCGTGATGATGTCTGTCACATTAGGTTCGCCGCGTGTTAAAGTCCCTGTTTTGTCAAAAACAACGGCCGTTAGTTTTTCCGCCCGTTCTAAAACTTCGCCACCGCGGATCAATATGCCATTGCTTGCACCTTTCCCCACACCGACCATCAGTGCAGCGGGCGTTGCGATTCCCAGTGCGCAAGGACAAGAGATGATGAGTACAGCAATGAAAGCAAGAAGCCCTTGCGGAAAATTGCCAATAAGCCACCAACCAANAAATGCTAAAANAGCCACAATCACCACAGCTGGAACAAAATAAGCTGTCACTTTATCTGCAATCCGCTGTATTTGAGCACTACTTGTCTGAGCATCTTCGACCATTTTGATAATTTGTGCCAAAGCGGTTTCTGCGCCCACCTTAGTAGCTTTAAAACGGAACGAACCAGTACGGTTGAGTGTACCGCCAATGACTTGAGCACCTATNNATTTTTCTACAGGCATTGATTCTCCAGTAAGCATGGACTCATCTACGGAAGAGGCACCTTCTGTCACGGTACCATCAGTTGGAATTTTCTCGCCAGGGCGTACGATGATGATTTCATCCACCATGATATTTTCTGCCGGAATTTCAGCTTCTTGCCCATCACGTATCACATGCGCTGTAGCAGGTTTTAAATCTAACAACTTTCGCACTGCTGCCGAAGAACGTTTCTTGATGATTTCTTCCATGTATTTGCCCAATAACACAAAGGCGATAATCACCGCAGAAACTTCGAAATAAACATTACGTTCATCGACTTTCACGGGTAGAACATCGGGGAAGAACAGCACGGCTACACTATAGAAATAAGCGACACTAGTGCCCAGTGCAATTAAAANATCCATATTGATGCGGTGCGTTCTAATAGCATCCCATGAACCTTTATAAAAACTCCAGCCGCCGATAAATTGCACGGGCGTCACTAAGAGAAATAACCACATGCCCCAAGTAAACCAAGGCAATGCGGGAATAGGTGCCCAAGTGACAATGGTGGCGCCGGCGGCTAAAGTGAGAAAGGCAGCAGCACGAAGAATGGCAAGTGCTAGCACGCCCGTCAATGCGATGGTGACCCGCCGGCGCATGGATTTCAGTTCGGCTTCGGGTGATTCAAACGTATGCAGACAATTGGTACTACAAAAATAATAACTGCGTCCGCCCCGTTCAGATTTAAGCGCCGTTGCTTTATCGATAACCATACCGCAAATGGGATCTTTTGCCATTTCACCGGAGTGCAGTGTTTCTTTGGGTTTTGTGACTTTATGTTCAGCTGAATTTTTAGCATACTGGGTTGGATTGGCTTGAAATTGCGTGAAACACTTTGCAGAGCAGAAATAATAAGATTGTCCGTTATAAACTGTGTTTTTAACAGCAGATTTTTCGCTGATTTGCATGCCACATACTGGATCGGTGATCATTGTTATTTCCTTTGTCATTTTAGAATCGTTCACAAGCTATACTGCTAGGAAATCATTTCTAAGATTAGAACCCCTGTGTCATTGCGAGCGCAGCGAAGCAATCCAGGTTTTTTAGGTTTTCCTGGATTGCTTCGTTGCGCTCGCAATGACGGGAGTATCTAAAATGATTTCTCATAGGTATATAACATTTTAATTCACTTCTTCGGCCCTTTCCTTAATTTTAAAATAAGCCAGACGAGAAGAATTGCCGAAGCCATTATTCCTAAACTACTCAATGGAATGTTGGCAATGGTTCTTACACCTTCAAAATGCAGAAGTATGCCGGTAGTAATAAGTACAGCAACTAAAACTACACTCAGAATTCGGACTGTATTTTGACGGTCAAATTCTTNTTTCAATTCCAGCCATTCAGAAGGATCAACTTTTATGCTCAAATCGCCGCTTTCCATACGCGATAATAATTTTTGCGTTCTTTCCGGCAAAGTTTCGAAAAATGCTAAATCATCAAAAACATTGGCTTTGAAATTTTGCAGTGTTCTTTTTGGGTCTAAATAAAATTGGTAAGCTTTTTGTATAAATGGTTGCAGTGTCTTATTAAAGTTAAATTCCGGATATAATTTCAAGCCCATCGCTTCGGTTGTGATCACTACTTTGCCAAATAATGCCAAATCAGCTGGAAAACGAATCCCGTAGATAGCACCTCTATTAATGATGCGGAAGAACAAGCCAGCAATGCTGGGTTGTTTGGGAGAAAAGAAAAACTCAGAAAGAATGTTGGATACCTCTTTCTGAAAGTTAATGACATCACTTTGATCTGATAAGATGGCAAGGTGCATAAAATGTTTAAAAAATGNATCGATGTCTTTTTCAACAAAAGCGACAAAACAACTTACCAATTCTTTGCGCTGTTCTGCCGTTAGATAACCTACCATCCCAAAGTCATGAAGGCACAGAACGTTGTTTTNTAGCGCAAAAAAGTTGCCCGGATGCGGATCAGCGTGAAAAANACCATCCATTAAAATTTGCTGAAATATCGCATCAATGCCAATAAAAGCAATCTTTTTCGGATTGATGCCTAATTTTTTAATGCCAACAATATCATTGGCTTTCACTCCGTGCATAAATTCCATAACAAGTATTCTTGAGGTCGTATAGTCCCAAAANNTCAAAGGAATGTGGACATGGGGATTTTCTTTAAAAACAAAACGAAAGCGTTCCGCATTATTACCTTCCGCTTTGAAATCTAGCTCTCGCAGCGTCCAATCGGCAAATTCTTTAATGACTCGCACGGGTTGATAAGGGGACAACTCAGGTAAAAATCGTTCAACAAGGTGTGCAAAATAAAAAAGAAGTTGAATGTCTTGTTCAATGATGGTTCGGATATGTGGGCGCTGAATTTTAATTGCCACTTCTGTACCATCTTTCAAATAAGCGCGATGGACTTGCGCCAGAGAAGCAGCTGCAATAGGTTTTTTCAATTTTTTAAAGATGCGTTCTGGCTTTTGTCCTAATTCTTTTGTGAGAATTTGCTGTGCTTCCTGCCAAGAAAATGGCGTGACATCGCTTTGCAGCTTTGAGAGCTCTTCTGAAATTTNTTCACCCACGAGATCAGCACGCAAGCTTAACACTTGTCCTAATTTAACAAAGGTAGGCCCGAGTTTCTCTAACATTTTACGAAGAACTTCTGCAGAAATGACCGGCTCATTTCTTTTCATTTGAATAAGACAATTCTTCGGATGACGCGGTTTAAAAAAACAATGAATTTTGCATGTCCAGGGCACTAAATATTTTAAGCGCATTTTCTTGAGCAAAATGCCGCCGCCCATTTCAAAAACCGTGGCGAGAATTTTACGTAAACGATTAATGTCGTTTATTTTGCTTTTTAACCTAAATATTGACATTGCTTTCTCATTATCAATAGGGTTGATAAGGCAAGATTAAAACATGACAAGTCGCGTCTGACAGCAAAGCATAAGCAGTGGAACCTAGCAAATGATAAAGGCCATGTCTGGTATGGTGTCCTACAATGAGCAAGTCAACCTCCTGTTGTTTAATGAACAGTGGAATAATGTCTTTAGGATTTCCAAGAGGAACGTATTGATTGTTGGCAGGCACATTTAATTTTTCCCTACCGCTGTCAATTGATGTGTTGCACGTTCAATACATTGTGCATCCTGTTCTTCCTGTGAGAGATTGGGATAGATGTAATAAGGAAGGGGTTCAGCCACATGAATAAGACTGACTTTAGGAGGGTGGCAAATTTCAACAAGTCGTTTGATTTGTTCGATGTTTCTGTCTGTCCCCTTGTCAAATTCCACTGCGAATAGAATATGTTTATACATAACAGATCCTTCCTAGTTTATGTGAGTGTTGTTGCTCATCCTTTATGGCATGTTTCCATCTACTGGCTGACAGTTACAAAAATCTTATTATATATTGACATTCACCTTGAGGTGAATGTCAAACTATTCTACCCGAAATACTCCTATAACCTTAAGGAAATGCAGTATGATTGAAATTATCTCTAATTGGCATTCCATTTTTGTCCATTTTGACATAGCCTTGTTTGGTTGATTAGGGCTAATTCAATATTCTTCTTATTTAAACTAGCGCAAGCATGCAGGTCAAGGAGGCGAAATGCAATTGTCTTTTCTAGGCGCAACAGGAACCGTCACGGGATCTAAGTATTTACTGACTTTAGGTTCAAAGAAGGTATTGGTGGATTGTGGTTTGTTTCAAGGTTATAAAGAACTTAGGCTACGTAACTGGGACAAATTACCGATCAATCCTGCAGATATTGATGCCGTCGTTCTGACTCATGCACATATTGATCACACTGGTTATTTACCCTTGCTTGCTAAAAATGGATTTAAAGGGCCAATTTATTCCACTTTAGCCACTAAAGAATTATGCGCTATTCTCTTACCTGATAGTGGTTATCTCCAAGAAGAAGAAGCCTATTATGCCAATAAATATGGTTACTCTAAACATACACCAGCATTACCTCTCTACACTAAAGAAGAGGCAGAAAATGTATTGGCTCAATTTAATCCAATGGATTTTGATAAAGACTATGCGCTGTTTGATAGTAATTTAAGATTTTCCCGCGCAGGGCATATTCTGGGATCGGCCTTGGTGCAAATTACTTATCAAAATAAATTGATAACCTTTACAGGGGATTTGGGGCGGCCGCATGATGCCATGATGCGAGCACCTGCCATCATTCAAGCTACGGATTATTTGGTAGTTGAATCTACTTATGGCAATCGCCAACACAGCGTTGAACCTCCACAAAAACTATTGGGCAAAATTATTAATCAAACAGTCAAACGTGGTGGCAGTGTGATTATTCCCGCTTTTGCAGTGGGCCGCGCACAAAATTTGCTTTATTATCTTTATCAACTCAAAACAGCTGGCGAGATTCCAAATCTTCCGGTGTTCTTAGATAGTCCGATGGCAACCAATGTCACCCAACTTCTTCATAAGCATAGAGATGAGCATCGTTTAACCCCAAAAGTATGCGATAGTGTATGCGACCTCGCAACTTATGTGAATTCGGTTGAGGATTCTAANAAGATCGATACTTATCGAATGCCTATTATTGTTATATCAGCCAGTGGCATGGCGACAGGTGGACGAGTGCTACATCATATTAAAGCCTTCGCACCCGATGGACGTAATACTATTCTTTTCACCGGTTATCAAGCTGGCGGCACGCGAGGTGCAAGAATGCAAAATGGCGAACGCGAAGTTAAAATTCACGGACAAATGGTACCGGTTCGCGCGCAAGTTGAATTTATGGGAAACACATCAGCACATGCAGATGCGGAAGAAATATTAGGTTGGTTAACTAATTTCAAGAAACCGCCCAAGAAAGTTTTTATTACGCATGGTGAACCCGAAGGAAGATCAGCATTGAAAGCTAAAATCGAAGGAAAATTAGGTTGGCCGTGTGTACTGCCAGAATATCTACAAACGGAACAATTNGTAATGCAGAAAGAAAGTCAGGCGCTCCGTTTAAAACAATTAGGCATTGATACATACAAAGAAGCGGTCATTTACATGCGAAAAGATTGTCACATTTGCCGCTCCGAGGGTTTTGAAGCGCAAGCCCGCATTCAAGTCTCGCTCGGTAATCGATCTATTTTGGCAACGTTAAACACGATTGAAAACCATCTTTTGGAACATTGCGAAGCGGGATTATCTCAATATGCCTGGGAACTTTTGGACGCTAAAGAAGGTGATGAAATCGCTTTAGCGCATCCCAAGCCACTCACTTCGTTGAGTTATGTTCGCGCTAAAGTTTATGGCAGTGAATTAACAGAAAATGAAATTGACAGCATCGTGCAAGACGTTGCTGTTGGGCAATATTCTGATATTCATATTGCAACGTTTCTAACGGCTTGTGCAGGAGGCCGATTGAATGAAAAAGAAATATTGTATCTCACTCGATCCATGATCAAAGCCGGTGACCGCTTAGAATGGCCATCGAAATTTATTTTAGATAAACATTGTGTGGGCGGATTGCCTGGCAATCGAACCAGCATGATTGTGGTGCCAATTGTTGCTGCTTTTGGCCTCACCATGCCAAAAACATCCTCGCGCGCCATTACTTCGCCTTCTGGTACGGCAGATACGATGGAGGTATTAGCTCCTGTTGATCTGAGTCTTACCGCCATGCGTAAAGTGGTTGAAAAGGAAAATGGTTGTATTGTATGGGGCGGTTCGGTAGCGTTAAGCCCAGCAGATGATATTTTAATTCGCATTGAACGTGTTGCTGATCTAGACAGCGAAGGACAATTAGTCGCTTCGATATTATCTAANAAAATTGCGGCAGGTTCTACTCATATTGTTATAGACATTCCGATTGGGCCTACCGCAAAAGTAAGAACGATGCAAATGGCGCATTTGTTAGAAAATTACCTTGAAAACATTGGTAAAAATTCAATGTCGAAGTGCGCTCTNCTATTCACCGATGGATCACAGCCTGTGGGCCGTGGTATTGGCCCTGCTTTAGAAGCCAAAGATGTTTTGGCTGTGCTTCAATCCGATAAAGATGCTCCGCAAGATTTACGTGATCGCGCATTGGCATTGGCAGGTTACGTTCTTGAGTTTTCATCAAAGGTTGCCAGAGGAACGGGAAAACAAATAGCAATCTCATTATTAGATACGGGCCGCGCTTGGCAAAAATTCCAAGCTATTTGTAAAGCACAAGGTGGATTGTTTGAACCATCAGTCGCTCAATATAAACATATTGTGATGGCAAAACACTCAGGCAAAGTGATGGCCATTGATAACCGGCGTATTGCGCGTATTGCAAAATTAGCCGGTGCCCCCAAATCAAAAGCAGCCGGTGTAGAATTACTCACGCCACTGCATGCTTCTGTTGAGAAAAATCAACCATTATTTGTTATTCATTCCGAAACAAGTGGCGAGTTGAAATATGCAACCCATTTTCTTGAGCAAGAACAGGAAATTATCCAGATAGGGAAAATAGCATGAAACCCATTTTATTTTCTTTAGATCAAACTTCATTGGTGGAAGGAATTAATAGACAAGACCGTTATGAAATTGGCAAAGTTGTTTTGAGACAATTTCCTGATGAAGAAACTTACGTGAAAATAGATTCCGATGTAAAAGACCGTAAAATTTTATTGTTGGCAAGTTTAGATCGTCCCAATGACAAAATATTACCTTTGCTTTTTCTTGCAGAAACAGCAAGAAATTTGGGAATAAAAGAAGTAAGTTTAGTTGTACCTTACTTAGCATATGTGCGTCAAGATAAACAATTTAATCCGGGAGAAGGCATTACCTCGCAATACTTTGCATCATTGCTCTCTCGTTATTTTGATTGGTTAGTAACCATTGATCCACATTTACATCGATACCATTCTCTCAGTGAAATATATACCATTCCAACGACGGTTCTGCATGCAGCCGAACCCGTTGCACAATGGATAAGGCAGCATGTAGATAACCCTATTATTATTGGCCCCGATAAAGAAAGTGAACAATGGGTAGCAGATATTGCNAAAAGAGTAAATTCACCCTTTATCACCCTAGANAAAATTAGAAAAGGTGACCGATTAGTGACGGTATCTTTGCCAAAAATTGAACAATATAAGGAATGTATTCCCATTTTACTCGACGATATTATTTCCACTGCCAGAACCATGATTGAGACGGTGAAGCATTTACAAGCATTAGGAATGAAACCGCCCATTTGCATCGCAGTGCATCCTTTGTTTTCAGCAAATGCATATGAAGACCTGCTGAAAGCAGGTGTGAGAAAGATAATCAGTTGTAATACGATTCAGCACATAACAAATGCTATCGATGTGAGTGGCGTTATTGCTAACGCACTTAAAGAAGCTGCTAAGTGATAGTGGAATTAGATATTTTTATATCAGGGGGCTTATTATGAAAAACTACGACGATTATTATCATACTCGTTATTATTGCAATCGTGTTAGCCATTGCTGAGGTACATAAATTAGGGATAAAAAATTAAACGTTCCAAGCGGCCATGTTCGTCCACAAAATCCCGAACATAAATGAACATGTTACATAGGACTTACGGGCTCTTTAAACTTTCTGTTCTGTAGGCATGGTTTTAAGCAGAAAATCTAAGGCAAGTTGGCTAAAACCCCGTGCCTGGCGCACAATGTCGCCAACTGTCCACAAATAGTCATGAATAGTGGGCTGAGACTGATCAAGAAAATTTTCGTCCAATGCCACATTTATGAGTGCTTCTATCTTTGATAGATGCTCAGCAATAGTCTCTTGAAAGACTATATGTTGGTTTAGTGCTGCGATGAAATCAGCCACTCTTGGTTCAGCCATGGCTTACTCCTTGTTAGTAGGTGTGGTTAATGGCATGTAAGTGCGTCATCATTTATGTGTATGTTCAATGGATGATAGCTTATTTACTTACATAAGTAAATAAGTATTTATGTACAAAGATGATTTGCTCATATAAGTCAGCTACTATACGCCGGGCATTGACCTATAAATCGGCGAAATAAATAGGGAGTTGAATATGACGAGTTCAAAGACGAAGCATCTCAGTAAAAAGTCCAAGGATGCCCCTGTGCCTGAAGAGAAAGAAGA
Organism: Coxiellaceae bacterium; assembly: GCA_013414725.1. Lineage (GTDB taxonomy): Bacteria > Pseudomonadota > Gammaproteobacteria. The sequence continues at coordinate 1,158,988 of CP058706.1, forward strand.
AATAACAAAAATGAATGTTAATGTTCCAAAGAGCTTTTATAAACAAATCAAACAAAGGGCTTTGGATGAGGATACGACTGTCACGGAGATAGTCATAAAAGCCCTTCGCCAATATTTGAACAAATATTAAGTTTCGGATTTGATCCGAGTCTGTGTTTTCCAGCTTCCAAAACTGACCCCGGCTTAGTTTATTTTTAATGATATAAGTCTACCAGAAGTAGTCTTTTATACATTTAAACAAACTTTTCTTGACAGATAGTTTGTTTTCATGATAAATAGTCAACTATGAGTAGACTTAAAAACAATAAAATAAAACAGCTGTTAAGCAAATGGCCATATGGTGTGGTGCTAACTTCCTATTGGCTCACTAAGCATGGCTATTATAAGCAATTAATCAAAAAATATTGTGATAGTGGTTGGATCCGCAAGGTAGGGCAAGGCGCCTATCTGAAGATAGGGGAGCAACTTCAATGGCCGGGCGCTGTCTATGCACTACAAAAAGAATTAAATCTACCTATGCATGTAGGAAGCATTACGGCGCTTGAGTTACATGGCTTGGCACAAAATGTTGCTTTTAATGAAACCAAATCTCCATTTTATTTATTTAATACTACGGCCCATAAGAAACCTCTACCAAAATGGTTTTCAGAGGCATTTCCTGAATGCATCTATATCCAGCGCCATCTCTTTAAACGCAATGAAAATTTAGAGAGCAGAAAAGTCGATAACGTTACCATCGACATTGCTTCACCTGAGCAGGCAATTTTAGAATTACTTGCCCTCGTGCCACAAAAGTTTGATTACGCTCATGCTCATGATCTTGTTGAAAATCTGAGGCTATTGCGGCCACAGATTACACGAACTTTATTGCAACAATGCTTATCTATCAAAGTTAAACGATTATTTTTATATCTCGCTGAAAAACACCACCTTCCATGTTTTACGCACCTGAATATTAAGTCCCTTGATTTAGGAAAAGGTAAACGAAAAATAGGGCAAGGTGGCCACTATATTGCAAAATACCAAATCTCTGTGCCTATTTTAAGGGAAAAAGAAGAAGAGGGGATAGGGCATGTTTAGCGAACAATACATTCGACAAGTAAAGCTCTTGCTGCAATGTTTGCCTGCCATTCGTGACCAGCGCTATTTTTGTTTAAAGGGTGGAACGGCGCTTAACCTATTCATCCACGATTTACCAAGACTCTCTGTAGACATCGATCTCACTTACCAACATTTCACTGATAGAGAAACCAGTTTATCAGAAATACAAACGGGCTTACGCAAAATTGCAACCCATATTCAAAAGATTAATCCTCAATTTATTATTAAAGAACAGATAAGCCAGCAAAATAATTATTTGCTCAAGCTGCTTGTTTATCACCAAAACACCATGATCAAAATAGAGCCGAATTTTATTGCACGTGGTACACTTTATCCAATAGTAGAAGGTACATTGTGCAAGAAAATCAATCAACAATTTGATGCTTTCTTGGATAAAGTTCCACTTATGGTTACATGGGAGCTTTATGCAGGCAAACTCTGTGCTGCATTAAATAGGCAACATCCTAGGGACTTATTTGACATTAAATTGTTATTGGAAAATGGTGGAATTATAGATGCAATCCGCCAAGCCTTTGTAATTTATCTTGCCAGCGATGTTCGACCCCTACATGAATTACTATCACCCAATCGAATAACTATTGAGCAACTATTCCATCGAGAATTTTCAAGAATGACGGCTGTCGATGTTACTTTGGAGCAATTATTGGATGTTCGTGAGAAGATGATTTCCTTTTTAAATAATTCATTAACAATAAATGAAAGATTATTTTTACTATCCGTGAAACAAGGTGAGCCACAGTTCGACTTAATGCCATTCCAACATTTGGATCAATGGCCATCACTGAAGTGGAAAGTGATGAATATAAACCGCATGGATAAAAAGAAGCGGCAATTAATGTTAGATAAACTCAAAGCCACATTAAAGATGTAATATGAACATTGATGAATTAAATGAAAAATTATTTCCAAAGAAATGGCGTGGAGTCACACTTTCATCCATGGACGTTGATTATTTCCTATGTAAAGAAGAGGAAGGTCCCTCTTTGTCAACAAAAAGTATATTGGGTCATAGCAAATGGAGTTTAAACAAACTTCGGAATTTAATAAAAGTTAAAGGGAAGTTATTGGACGAAAGCTGGAGCTTGCAAAAGATTATCGTAATCTATTAATGTGGCAAGATAATACTTCATTTTTATCGCCTCCTGACGCGATTATGTGTTTCGATATTAGTGCGGTTGAAATGACTAAGTCTAATAAGATCTCAAGGGTGGCAATCGATAATCATTTAGTGTGGGTCACTCCTAAGAAACGTAAAAAAGCTTTGGTTCTCATTTAGTAGCACATTTTATCCATTATTTATTAGAGACCGAAATCCACCCAATTAGTTCGCGACGTGGTATAGAAATGGCATATTATGCTGATTTTTATTCAGCTGGTGGCGAACGCTTGTCAAATTACATTTGTGATTTTTTAAATTATATGTGTGATTGTTGGAGGATTGATCGCGCTAAGCACTTATGGCCTATCAGAAGTGTAGAGCTTGAATGTGGCTGGTGAAAATCTCTAGCAGGCCATAAACTATTTTTAGTTGCTATTTGGGTTTAGGTGACCAAGCAAGTATATGAGATGGCATAATTAGATAATGTTCTTTATTATCCACTCCTTGATAATGTAAATAATATTCGCCGATCCTCCATAAGATGTCTATATTATCGACGTGATATATTCCGGTATTTTTCGCATTTGATGGGAAATTGATTATGCGCTAATATCTGACATCCATCACTGTCCACTTCTAAACTTGCTCCATAAGAAACAAGTTTGAGCGCTTTCATATCCAGTTTTGAATTTTCGCTGGCAAAACCGAAAATGAAAAAATGAAGAGGGTCGAGGAAAACGCTACAACAATCATCCATAAGTGAGGGTTCCAGCTTTTTTGGGTGGAAACAGGCAAACTCCAGATGATATTACCACCAGGATTAATAAGAAAATAATATGTTGCTGTTCATGAATGCCATATATGGAAATAAAAACATAGATATTGCCCACCAATAAAAGTGTGCCAGATCCTATTGAGACAACAATTATTTTAAAAATAGCAACTAATTTATCAATGGTTTTTATTGATTGTAATGGTTTTTCTTCATGATCCTTTTTGAGGATAGAATAGGCGTTCCTACTACACAAGTTATCCCTATTAAAGCTAAAATTGTTAGCCATGTCTTTGCCTCCATACCAAAAATAGCAGGTAAAAATATTGCAGAAAAGTAAATAAAAATAGGAATACAATACCAAGCTAATATACGTATGCGGTCCTGGAGTGTTTCATCTAGCAAGTTAGATTTGTATGAGTTTTTAACTGTTTTTGCTCTTTCTTTTCCCACAATAATTCTACAAGTATCTATCGATGAAAGTAGTCCCATCCAATTATTGGGGCTAAAAAGAAAGAAAAATTGAAAAAACGATATGGTTAATGTCAGGAAAGCCACTAACAATACGAAAAGAAACAGGGATGAAGAATCCCCTGGCATAAATCTAATTGTTAAATAACCAAAGGCTACAACTATAAAACCGATTGCCATATTAATAGAATACACGAATTTAAGTGCTTCATTTAAATCTCGTATGCTTCTTATTTTAAAAACTTAAGTTTTTCGGCTTTTCATTATCCATATTTTCTACCCTTCAAATGTAACGTTAGAATTTCCCACAATCGAGATACTCAATTGTGCGGCAGATTGGTTACCACCGATTCGCCCCAATTTAGGATTAAAGTTTCCCTGGCCCGGACTGATCGTGCCATATCGATTTTAGTGATCGATAACTATAGAGCATTATTTCATCCTCCAACAAGAAATAAACATAGTAATTAAAAGTTATATCTTATGAAAAGATTTTACGAAATTTCTTTTTTAATCGGATGTATAGAGATTTAGTCACCTGTTGTGACATAAATATTGATGAATTAAACTGCTTGAACACTACTTTCAAGCAGTAACAACGATGAATAATAATTATTATAGTCTGTGATAATAATAAGCCAAGGGTGTTTAAGATTTAAACTACTCACCATTAAACGTGAGCAGTATTCTGGCATTTTTAAGTCGAGCCAGAAATTCGACTGTTTAACGTGGTTATTTTGCACTTTTTATCAATTTTTGCAAGCACAAAAATCAGCGCAAGTAAACCTTGGTAATTTCAGCTCGAAAATGGCCCAATGCTTGGCTGACAATTTGGAGAGCACTTTCATAATGAAACCCTTGCTGCTGTAGTTCTTCCATACGTATTTGTGCATAGCTGTGTCGAAGGCCGTGTGCGCCATGTGACCAACCTAGTACACGCTGGCTTGCCGCGGAAAAGCTATTAGACCAATCTTTACCGCCACCAATAGCATAGTGCTGAGTATACTTAATGGTTCTATCTTTCACTGTAATAGGCTGTGATAATCGCTTGCTTTCTAATGCTTGCGCTAAATGGGTAGGTATTAATACTTCGCGAATTAATCCACCTTTACCAATGACTGTGTAAATTTGTCCTTCTCGTCCAATAAAACGATTGCTTAACCAGACTCGATGTGAGCTCATCGCTTGTTCCTCTTTTCTCCGCAAGGTAAATAATTCATGTGCTCGTAATCCCGCAGTCAAAGCAATTTGTGTAGCGAGTCGGTGTTTAGCTGTTTGCGCTTGTGCAATTAAGCTGACTTGTGCATCGGTGTAGGCACGGCTTTTCACAGCCTGTTCTAATTCCGATTTGATGACTGGCAATTTAATTTGCAAATATATCTGAATCGCTTGTCGCTCTTGATCTAGCGTTTTCTGACCAACTGTTTGACTGCGTTGCTCCAAATAATTGAGTGCTGTGGCTTGATTAAGACTTTTAAGATCACCTAAGCGATTATCCTGTAGCCATTGTGTAACATGCGTAAGCGCTTGCGTGTAACTTCTTTGTGTTCCCAAACTATGTACCTTATTGTCCTTGGCATGTCCATGACGTGCCGTGCCAATGCTTAAGTTTTGCTTGAGAGCGTGCTTGGCTTGCGACTTGGCATTACGGAAGCTGGGCATGGTGAAGCTCTGGCAGTTTATTTAAGAAACGTGCGATGGTGGTGTGCGATATGAGGATTCGTTTTCGCGTCGCAACCATAAAGTCAATTCACGTAAGCTTGCTCCTGCTTTATATAGCTCAACAAGTTCTACTCGATATTTGTTGAGGCGAGAGTGTTGATAATGTTGTTTACGACAAATAGCTTTATGTTGACGAAGTTTGTTGAGTTCCGTCGTTGCATTAAAGTGTTGCGCATTCATTGTTGCGTGACCTCCGTAAAGTGAAGCCCCGCTGTGACTTTGCGCGCATTTTGCGCGTAAGGCACAGCGGGGCGATGAATTGGAAAATTGTTATAGTGCTAAAACAGATTTTTATGACAGCTGAAAACAATGTGCTAATGAAATAAAATTTGTTGGCATGAGTGTTTTTATCTTTGTCCTGCTTGTCCCATTTGTCCCGTGTGGCTAATTGCTTGAAATTATTTTCTTTATTTTTGCCTAAGCATGGGACAAGCGAAAAATGTTATTTGTTCTAGTTGTCCCGTGCATCGAAAAATAAAAATCTTTGCGTTTCCAATGAGTTGTGTCTGATAGGACAAGTGGGACAAGCAGGACAAATGATTTTTGGTAATTTGTAAAAATCCAGATGGCATATCAATCTTCCCATAACTTGGCAGTGATGATGTAACAGCGGCTACGTCCGATGCTGGGTAAATATTCTCGTCGATAAGCTTGCTTGTTTTCGGAAGGCAACAGCCAGCCTTCTTCCATTAATACTTTGCAAACAAGGCGATAATCTAGGCCGTTACAAATTTCCGTACGGAATATTTCAGGTAAAACGTAAAATTGCAGACCTTTCTGTGGATCATTACGTTTAAATCCTGCGCGATTAACGGTTTTAGAATGATCGGCGTGCCAGTCTGTAAAACGTGATTCGCCATGCGCTTCAANAANAGCACGCACTTGCATTAGGATGTGATGACGTTCCTGATTTTCGATGCCGCCCCGTTGTTCTATCCATGCTTGAAAACAATCGGCTACTGCGTCAAACGCTGCACCTGTCGGCCAACCTGTAATGTCATATGCTGTGGCTAATTCACCAGCAGCAGCAATTAGCGCAAACCGCTGGCAAACGCGATAGACTTGACCACTCGCATTAAGCGGTAACTGGTTGGTCATGAAGCTTTGGCAGTAATCTTGAATAAGTTTGTTTAATCCCTGGAACGTTTCGGGAGTAGTAATTTNTTCCAGAAAAGCGGTGGCAGCAACGCCATAATATTTTTGGCTATGCTCAACCAGTATTTTGCTTAAGTCAGCGGAGGAAGAGAAGTGATGTAAAGTTTCAANAAGCCCCAAGCCGCAACCTGCATCGGCAGGGATGTCTACTAACCGAACTTCTTGTCCTGCTTTAGCTCTTTTGCCAGCATCGCGCATGTGTTGTGCTAAGCCAATTTCACCTGCCGATAAAAACAATAATCGCCATTCATGTTTTGGCCGTGTTGTGCCTGTCTTAGCTGCGCGTGTTTTACCACTTCCGTTCGCCAGCATATAAGCAATTTCACCGGCTTCTTTTGGGTCAACTTGGGCTAGTTCGTCCAAGATCAATAACGTATCCGAGCGCAATGCAGCCAATGCCTCTAGGCCATTGGTCGTAGCACGCCAACAGCTCAGGTAATCCGGCGCGCCATATACCGATGCAGCTACACGCAGTGCAGTAGTTTTGCCAATACTGGATTCGCCAACAAGATTAATTCCACCGGATTCACTGCGGGTGGGATATAGCAAAAGAGCAGCGAAAGCCATTGAAACAGCAAATACCAAACGGGAGTTTCCATAACAGTAAGCAGCAATATGTTGTTGCCAATCTGCCAACGTTCCTGCTTGGCTATAATCACGCGTAGGGTTTTCAGATTGATAAAGAATGGTTTCCGAGCATTCTCCGATAGTATGTTGTGGGAATACAAAGACATTACGATACCAACCAGTACCTGTTACACAGCGTGCTCTTTGTTCTGGCTTACTACTGGTGATGTATTCAATGAGCAAATTGCGTGCACGTTTACTGGCTGCCATTTCCAGTCCCATACGCAGCAATTCGCTGCGTAATTCTTCGCCGCTGCCTTTCAACATTTGCATCGGCATCGCCCAGCTGTGTTCATGTTGGTCTGCATCATTGAAGGCTAATAAGCGTCCCCAATTTTCGGAAGCCGAATCACGAACTAATGCTCTAATTTCTAGCTTTGAGCAAATAAAAGNAGGATCGCTGTCTGGTTGTTCGTAATACACATCTTGCTCAGTTACTCGAAAACAAGAAGCAGTTAATTGATTTTTCTTGTTAATATTTTGCCGAGCATTTTCTTCATTCATGGGTATCATTAAAGATAAGCTTTCAATCATCGCTTTATTCGCATCAGGATGATTAGCTAACCAATCCACGCAGTCGCCTTTTTCTGGCAATAATAATGGATTTATATCAATCCAATGAACGATACAATTCAATGCTTGTAACTGTTGTGTAACAGTTTCTGCATAGCGTAATCCTGGAGCATCATTGTCTCGCCAAATAATAATATTTCTGCTTTTAAGCGGTGACCAATCGGTAGTATCTGCGCTTTCGACACCACCTGATGTGGTTGCGATGAGACCTAACTTCGCTAATTGATCAGCACACTGTTCCCCTTCAACCACCCAAACAGTTTCGTCAGAATGCTGAAGAATTTCCGGTAAACGATAAAGCGGTTTGCCTTGCAAAAACGATGGCTCTTTTAGCAGATATTGCCCTGATGCAGTTTGATGCATAGGACGTATCCATTTTTGCTGAGTGATGGGATGCTTCAGTCGAATGCGCCAATACAAAGGCTTATTTTTGGTATCTTCATAAACATGAATCGCTAAAAATTCGTAACCTTCAGCAAGTTGTTTGGCTGCTAGTTGCCGCGCCACATGACTAGGCGTTTCGTCAATCAGTTGATTAATCATACCACGCTCCAAAGAAGCGAGCTGCTTCAATAAAAGTTAGCTTATGAAGCTGCTGATGAAATGCCAACACATCACCCCTTTCACGCCACAACCAAAACAACGAAAAGCCCCCGTCTCTAAGTTCAACCGCAGGCTAGGTTGCCGATCAACGTGAAAGCAGCAGTGCACGCTAACCCACTGCGCTCGCATTTTCAAATGCGGAAAATGCTTCGAGTAGTAATGAAATGGCTTGGGCAGATGATGACGATCAAATTTTATGCCGTGCAGATTATTTTTTATCTTTCTCATGGCAACCTCCTAGATTTCTTGTTGGATAACAGTACGGCGAGCAATAAAGTCGTCTAAATCACTGCGTCGATACTTCACTAATCGTCCCACTTTTACGTAGGGCAATGGATAGCGTTTCACACAAGCCCATACTGCCAATGTACGTGCAGTCACACCGAGGTATTCTGCCGCTTGCTCGCGTGTTAGGAGTTCGGAGGGTTGGTTAAATAAATTGGAAAAACTGGGGTTTGTATTTTTATTTTGCATAGTCGTATCCTCGTTAAAAGTCAAAAATTTTCCGGTAACACGAGTATGCTAGAGCAATTTTTATTAAGAATTGAAGGCATGAAAAATGAAGAAATTTTTCTGGAAAAGGTTTATAAATTTTATTTTCTGGAACGATTTTGACGCAGAATTTTTCCGAAATTTCGCCTATTTTTGTTCTAAAGCAGGTCAATAGTTAACTTTCGCTAACGGCTGTTAGCGAAATCGGTAATCTGCAATTCAAGCAGTTTTATGGTTTCATAATTCATAAGATACTCCGCCTTTTTCTTGGTGGTCTTGAGTTTACCCAGCGGATCAACATCGGAGCCTACGGCATAGGCATCAGTAAAAATTGCTTGGGCAATAGCATATTGATTTATTTTCACGTTTTCTGTGGTTGCCCAAAACGTAAGATCAAGATAGGGTAAAACAGCCGATTCATACCAGCTGACAAAATCAATATCATTAAAATTCTTTTTAGAGGTAGATTGATTGCGTCGTTTTCTCTCGGCTGCTAACCACAATGCGAAATCTTTTTTAATTTGTTCATTGCTGGCATGTAAGTTAACTCTTGCATAGGCGAATTTATTTTTGAGTCCCATCACCACATCACTTGGAAAGTCATCAAAAGGTTTTCCTCCCCATTCAGCTGCTTTTCCATGCAGTGGCTGAAATACTTCCTCACTTGTATCATCTTTAAGAAGTTCACGCATATTTTCAACTATTTCTTCACGCATTGGTGCTTCAAGCAACCAGTAACTTGCATAAGCGTGGAAGTTTGAAAGCGATGTCGTGCTGGCAAATTCAAGTTCACCATGAGCAGGTATTTCATCTGTTTTTCTGAGTACTTGTACTTGAGGGCAAATCAATGTTGCTCTATGGCTTACATTTTGTTTACGGGATGAATAAAACAGCAAGCCCTCTTTTTAATCAAATCCCATCTTTGATATGAGTCAGAGACATCATTGACAAATTTTTCAACCTTATTTTCATTATATAGAACCGCGGCATTAACTCATTGTACCACTCAACTGTACCAAAGCTTTTAGTCTTACTGTAATTTTCTAACTTAAACCAAGACGGAAGCTGCTTTACTGTTTTTATTTTAACGTTTTTCATGTTGCCTCTTGTTACTTAACAATTTCTGGTTCATGTTTCTCAACAGATTGAATACCTGCTGCAACTAACATTGCTTTAGTAGCTTTTTCAACTGAATCACGTACGGGATCTAAATCTAAACGTGCATAAATAGATGTGGTCGAAGGTGATTTGTGGTTGAGTGATTTCCCGATTACTGCAAGCGAAGCACCGGTTCGCGCTTGCCAACTGCCCAACGTCCGACGCAGATCATGTAAGCGAAGATTTTGAATTTCAGCACTTTCTAAGATACGTTGCCAACCTTNTTTGGGTTCTACTAAGTGTCCAGCACGTCCGCCGCTCGGAAATACAAATTCGCTTGAAACAGATGTTTTTCGCTTTTGCAAAATAGCGACTGCTTCATCTGTTAAAGTGATAATTTGCGGAGTACGGTTTTTAGTATCAGGAATACGCCATTCACGTTGTTCTAAATTAATTTGTTCCCAGCGCATTGCTTGCACATTTGCTCGTCGCGCGCCAGTCAATAAGCTTAATAAAACATAGTCACGGACGGTATCATTAGGTTCTTNTGCAAGCGCTTTGAAAAAGCGCGGTAATTCATTGGACTGTAAAAAGCGATCACGAGAGGATTCATGAAATTTCTTAATACCAGAAGCAGGGTTAGACTTATCCCATAACCCTAGTTCATTGGCTTTGTTAAATAAAATACTCAGTAGAGATAATAAACGGTTAGCTGCATAATNGTCCTTTTTACAACCAATATCCTGATGTAACTTTTGAATATCTGCTTTGGTAATGCTGGAAAGTTTGCGTTTATTCCAATGGGTTAAATAACGTTTGTGCTGCGCTTCATCTTCTTTCCAAGATTTTTTATGAAGTTTAGCATGACGTTCCAGATATTCCTTAAACAAAGCTTCAAAGGTGATTTCTTCCCGGTCTATTCGACGTTTATCATTAGGATTTTCACCCTTGGCGATGGTTGCATTAATTTCAGCAGCTTTACGGCGCGCTTGCTCAACGGATAAATCAGGATAACGGCCCAAAGTAATCCGCTCAGGTTTACCGTTGACCCAACGATAGACGATAAAAGATTTAACACCATTGCTTGTGATACTAAGGCCCAGCCCACGTATTTTGGTATCATAGTAGTATGCTCTTTTTCCAGGCAGGGGAGACTTTAAGGAATCTAACTCAGATTTTGTAAAGTTTATTTTATTATTCGTATTGGTCATAGGGGTTCCTTGTAAACTAATGCCGCATTCTGGGTTATCAGTGCTAGGCTGGTGCTATGTTAGAGAGAAAAATAGGTTAAATTTGGCATAGCACCAGAAAACAAAGAATAGCTGTAATAGTAAGTTTTGTAAAGATTTGTTAAACTCTGTTAATCAGTGGGTATATGGGACTTTTGAGATTCGTAATCAGTAGGTCCGCGGTTCGATTCCGCGCATCGGCACCAGGAAAATCAAAGAGTTAAATTAATACATCACAACTTTAAATATAATATGTAGAAGCTATGTAGAAGATTTGACTTTATTCGTAAGAAGGGGGTTGACGCAAAATGAATTCACCCAATAGAGGCACGGCTAAAGAGTATTTCCCAAATCTATTTTTATAAACTAATCCTATTTCTGATAGTGTTAAGAGCATCTGATTAACATGACTAGCACTAAATGGTTTGCTTAATAGGCTTTTCGATTTTTCAGCAACTTCTTGAACTGTAAATTCTTCATTACATCTTTCTAAATTAGCAATGACTTTTAAAAGTGATCTTTGCCTATCAGTAGCTCTTGCCCATCTACCTTGAANAANATCTGTATCGAGTTTTCTGATAATATCAGCTAATGGTACCTTTGGTATCTCTCCGCTGGGGACTTTTGCTATCCAGAGGTCAAATGCCTCTTTACATATAAATTGAATGAAATAGGGATATCCTCCAGATAATTTAGCAATGTCAGTGACGGTTTCTGCTGAAAATTTTATGGGTGAATTTGTAACTTGTATTGGCTTAGTTATGGCCTCTTTAGTATCTTCTAAAGATAATTGTTTTAAAAAAATCACATGAAACATTCGTTCTGCATAAGTTCTAGATTCAACTAATTTAGGGAAAAGCGTTGGAAGGCCAGTAAGAATTAAAAGATAAGGGATATTTTTCCTTTGTAGTGATTGAAAAACTTCCAATAGAAGGGACAATGGATATTGATCTCGCTTTGCATGGTCAGCAAGGTTTTGGGCTTCGTCATAAGCGAAAACTATTCCTTTAATTCTATCTTTTAAAGGCATAACTTCCCAAACAATTTCCAAGGTGGCTTTCAATTTATCAGAAATAAGTCCAGGGGTACTTGTATAAATTTGCACTAACTTTTCGTAATTTAATGGTTCCTCTGTAACTTCAGGAGTACTAGAAAAACCGGGAGGGTATACAGTTTTTCTGCCTACAAGCAACGTAGAAGTTACTCGTGATATGTCTGCCAATATTCTAATGGCCAATGTCTCTTCAGTTACACTTGCAGATTCCGACATGTCAGTTCCAGCCCATAACCAACCTTCTTCATAAGCAATAGGCTTCAATGATTCTAAAAGAACAGTTTTCCCAACTCCGCGGAGGCCGGTAAGTACGATATTTTGAGTAACAACCTCTTGCTTTAGAAAACTACGTACTTCATCTTGCTCAAAGGTTCTTCCTGCAAGATAAGGAGGTTTATGACCAGCACCTGGCCTAAAAGGGTTGTCGTAGCTTACAGACATAGATTTATACCTAATAAGTCCATCGAATAAATTTAGTATTAATTATAAATTTATAATAAAGACTAAATTTAGTTTTGTCAATAAATTAGTGTTGATATGTACTCAATGTTAGCTTTTATGAGCTCGACATGGAGTTTGCTCTTCTTTGGGCATAAGCCATTTTCTGATGATCGCTTTTNTCCTGCTTTGGTCTTAGGTCCTGTACTCATTCCTCCATGAAGTTTACAACGACCATTAATGAATATTCCTTTCTGTTTACAGGGTGTGCCTGCTCTGGTTTTAGCGCCGCAAGTTAATCCTACTAAATCTTCCGGCAGAGGGGGTAAAAATGGCTTATGTTCACGTGACTCTTTCGATTGCCATACCTCAAATAATTTATCAATTTTCTTGATGTAGGCTCGAAGACGTTTACGCTGCTCTAATGTACTCATATTTTACTTTTTCTCTGTTATTTGCCTGTTATTCCCTGTTATTAAGCATTGAATCTTACTTTATAGCACCCAATGATAAATTGTAGATTTATCGTTTACCAGTAAACAATGGGTAAACAATCTTTTGATAGGATTGTTTACTTGATGGTAAACAAAAAGGTTAGTTTACCAGCTAAGTAAACAATAATTTCTTTATTTTTCAGTAAATTAAATAGATTGTTTACTAAAAACATGTGTAAACAGTGCGCAGGTAAACCAGTAAACAATCAGACTTTTAAGTAATTTTTAGTAAACAACAAGGTAAACAATCGGTAAACAATCATTTTGTTCGCTTCCAATTAGCTGCAATCTTCATTGGGTTTTTTCCACGGGAAAATTGAATAACACCTTCTGACTCTAGCTCGTTTTTTAAACGTGATACCATTCCTTTAGTGACACCTAGCTCCTGCGAAGCCTGGGTTACATTAATTCCTTCGTCACCAGCATCATTAATTAGCTGGATTAATCTATCTTTGGTCGACTCTTCGAGGCTTGTAAGCTCCCAAGCTAGGCTACCATTATCCTTCACTAATGAGGCAATGAAAGATTCTACGGGTTTTCCATAACAGCCACGAGATTTTGTAAAAACAACCTGGAATCTACACCCTTCAGTATTAGTGACATCGTCTGATTTAATAAGCTTGATGCTAGTATCTAAGTGATCTTCACGTGCACCAGTACCTCTCTGTTCACCGCCCTTCCCGCAATGGTGCACAATTAGGACAGCTGTGCCTCTTCGACGGCAAGCAATTAGAAAAGGCAACATGTGGTTGCGCCAATCATCTGCTTTGTCTTCTCTAATATTGGTAAGCGAGGAAAGATTATCTAGTATCAGCAAATCGATATTGCATTTATTTAATAGAGTCAAGATTGCCTGCTGAGTGGTATCATCTGAAATACATAAATCTTTTTCGTATTTTGCGTAAAACAGTTCGTGTGATAATACTTGTAAGTTTCCTTTAGGTTTTTCATTAACAAATTCCCGAAGTCTTTGCCGTATATCGCTTAAAGCCATTTCGCCATCTACGTACAACACATTGCGTGGTCTAGATACAGGCCATTTCATAAAGCTTTTATTCCCGGCCAGATAACCAGCTAAACTTAACGCAAAGTGTGTTTTCCCCAATCCCCTTTCAGCTGCGACCATTGCCAACCCGCCCGCTGGTAGCCAGGGAAGTATTTTCTCACGAACGGGTAAATCTATTCCTAACAGACCTTCAAAATCTAAGACGGCATCTCCAAGATTGATAATAGGTCGTAATACCGATGGCGCATTGATCAATGAATCTGATTGCGGTAGAGTACCAAATTGATCATTCAACTCTTGTAACGTTTGATCTTTCATTTTTGTTTTTACCTTCTAAATACGGTTAAAGAGCCATTGTTAGTGTCAATGGCTCTCACAATTTTTGCTTTTGCAGATAAAAGTGCATGGGCAGTTTTTCTTACTAAATCCTCTGAGGCTTCTCCTGTATTAATTAGTAGCACAGACATATCTGCCACTGGCCATTCATAGCTGTAGGGAGAATCATGCGGAGGCAAAGCTAGTACTATTTGTGATGTAGTAAAAGCTTTTGCAGCTTCGAATGCTCGATGGCCAATTAGGACATACAGGTCATTAGAAAGCTGTAATCCTTTTTGAATTTGCTCTCTAAGACGCCTGCCATAAGGGGAAATTTTCTCATTGAAACTTCTCCCTTAATAATTGCAATTCACGGGTAAACCAGCGGGTTATTTCTTTCGATGGTTCATTTCGATATGCTTTTTGCTTAACAACTTCGGCAATTCTGGAGAGCTCTTTAGATATCTTCTGTTCTTGTTTAAACATTTTTATTTTCTCCCATCAGAATATATTCACCGATGCGATGTGCCTGGTTCATATCATCAAAGATAGTTGTCCAATGGGTAACTATGTTGTACCCAGATCGGCGTAATTCCAAAATTCGCGCTGGAGGGTGAAGAATGTTTAATTTTGCTCGAGCATCGACTGTAGTGATTCGATGGTACTTTTAAGCCATCCCAGCAATCGGACTCTTTGGTTGTGGGCATTATCAAACATGGGACACCTCACATTGGCTAGTAGAAATTTTTACTTGATGCTGATTGATCCAATTAACGACATCTGCTTTACGATATAGACATTTGTGTTTGACCTTAATATAAGGAATGCCGTCACCTGCCCACCGTTCTCTTTCGAGCAGGCTATTAGAACAGCACCGAACCGCCGCTATGGTTTTTTGATCAAATAAAGCTTCAAGTGGCGCTTGCCAGAATTCTTGAAGAATTTTTGTTTTTTCTATATTGGAATTTTTCATAAATTTTCCTTGTTAATGGTTAATGACAGGAAAAATTATGAATGATTCTTAAACATGAGGGTGGCAACTGCCAAAAATTGCTGGCAGTTGCCAAAATAACAGTAAATGGAAATCTACTGTTTATTCTAAACAGATTGCTTCTGAAGTAAGGGTTCTATAAGGGCAAGCCCCGCACCAATCTTTTCCCTTAGTTGTCTTTCGCTAAGACCAGGGGGAATCGATCATTTTCACTTGTTATGAGTGGCGATAATTCCTTAACGAGGGCGCTAACACTAACCTCTGCATTAGCAGAGGCATTTTTTTACGCTTTGCGCAGTATGTGGCTAGTAAGCCTATAATCTTAAGAAGATTATTCTCTATTTTTTGTTTATTAGGCTGCTCCGATGGCTTATTATTTTCAGGAAATATACCCGCTTTCTTTGCAATTATCTTGTACTCTTCAGTAAGATTAGGATAATTTTCACATTCATATACAAATCTTTTTCTATTGCTTTCCAGAGTTCATCTGGCACCGACAAAGTACCAGAAGGGCTGTTAAGTGCTCTGTTAATATAAGAATAAGGATGGTTTTCTGGGCTATCAAGCCATGTATCAATAGTCTCAAATTTATTTTTAATTTCATTACGATATTCTTCAGGAACTCTTATATATCTAATGGCTTTGCCATCGGAATCAAAGTCGATGCTTATTTCTATTTTTCGTCCAGTATATGGTACATGATGCCTTTGCCATGATGTAAACATTGAATGTTTTGAGGGTCTAATTTGCATATGAGCACAGCGACTTCATATTTTTTCCATTTATCTTTCTCAGCCCAATACTCAAAGTCTATATTTGAAGTATGTCTGGGACTTTCTTTTTTGGAGCAAGGTTAATACCAATATAATTTGCAAGACAAGGGAATGATGATGTATATCGCTCCTTATTCTCATCAGTAATACAATAATTTAAAAACTTTCTCTTTATTTCAATAAATAACTTTTGGGGTATCTCGATCTCTTCCTTTAGTGCTTTATTAATCCACCAAAAGGATGGTGATTACCTGGGTTCCAAGTGATCATTGTGCGTGCGAAAGTTTCTACATGCTTATATTCTTTTGGAAATTCCAAATCCCATTTTTATCTACTAAATTTGGATCAACTTCTTTAAGAAGACAGCCTGCTTGGAACCAGCTCCAATAATCCATTATTACCCAATCTTTATAATTAGGTTCCAGATAATTTTCTTCTGAATCGGAATCTATGCCGCTTAACTTTGGATCATTGGAATTAGAATAAAGTCTTTCATGTGATTTTTTTCATTATCATGCGCTCCTCAACGCCCTCAATTTAAAATGCCAAAACCAGGCCAGTGAGGTGCTGGTTCTTCGCCCCGTCGGGCTAGGTTTTGGCAGACTCGTTTATTTCATGGTTTTAACTCAGTGTATTCCTTATACAGAATATTGGCTAAAAATTTTCCTTCTGAAACTAGGTTTTTATTGTTTCTGTATATCTTTCAATTGTTTCTTTATCGCTATAAATTTCTAGGCCTGAAGTTTCCATCATCATAGAAGACAAAGCTTCAGCCTGGCCTAAGCATCTATCGATATTGTTAATTAAGTCAAGAGCTTCTATACCACTGCGAAGTTGATAGATTGCATCATCATATATATCTTTTTCCATTTCTAAATTCCTTTTAAATTAATAAATATTGTCAAGGCTACTAGCTAATTAACCTCTTCTCTGTAATTCATATTCTGCATTGGATTTGAAGGAAAGAAGGTCAGTTGCCATTCTACCTAGCATTTGAAAAAGATAACCCATACTACTTATGCTACCACTATCTATTCCTGCATCTTCATTTTCTACAGCAACGGCCAGTACATCTCCAAGACTTGCAATGCTTCTATGTATCGAATCAAGTGCTTCTTCACAGCAGTGGTCTATGGTCTTTAAAAGGCTGGTAGGGGTATTTTCGTGGTGTAATGGCGAACCAATAGGGCATTTTTGTAATAAATCAAATATTGCGCTGACAGGAAAGTTGTAATCGTATTCATATTCCTTTTCAGGCGACTGTTGATATTGGTCATTGGCAGAAGAGTGTGAGTAATAGCCATTCATTTGCGGTTTAGCTTGCTGAGCAGTAAAATTAACGTTCTCCATGATTGGATCTCCTTAAATTTCAGTTGTGGAAGGGGTGGTCAGTGTTTCAGGCACTGCTCGCCCCACTCTTAACCAATGATTACCCACATTGGCATGGGATGGTGCCAGTCTCCCAGCACAGCATTCTTTCCCCCTCTATGAGGGTGATTTTCAACCCTCACTTTGTTATAATGTCAGCATGAAGACACTGATTGAAACCAATCCTTATCTGAAAGACCCCGCCACCCGAAAAATGCTGATAGAGCGCTCGGTTGTCACCTCTTGTGGGGTAGAGGGCATAAAGGCCGCCTCCTCACATGTCGTTGAAATTCCTCATGACAGAACACATCAAGTCTATTTAGAAATGCTAAATAAGCGATTGTCCAAGTAATTTATTAAAAATATTCTGCATAGGTTCATAATTTCCATTTAAGCCCGCATGAATGGCCATGATATATTGACTAAAATTGTTATGATTCACAGTCTGATCAATTAAGCCAAAATTTAACGGTGGTTNTTTAGCTTGCATAGACATTAAGTCTGCTAACAAGCGTGCTGTCCTTCCGTTTCCTTCACGAAATGGGTGAATTAAAATTAATTCAACGTGGACAGTGGCAAGTGCATTAGCTAATTCATCAGAGTTAGAAAAATGACAAGGGGTGTATTTGGCTAGGTATTTATCTTCAAATTCTTTCATTAATACAGGAATGCGGTTTGGCATTGCAAACGGAAACCCATCTTTTTCCATTCTAACCGTTCGATATCTTCCGGCTGAAGGGTAAATATCGCCTAGCCATAATTTGTGAATATTGCAGATATCTTCACCAGTGAATTGGTAATTTTCATCAAATATCTTAATTAGGTCTAGTTCAGTTCGTTTTAATTCTTGTTGCTCAAGAATTTCTATTTCTTCTTTAGATATAATATTAAGATAATTTTTGAGTACTTCATTATTTGAATTAGGCTGCATATCTTCATCAGTTTGAACTGTATAACGACCTTGATGTTTCATATTTTTACCTTTAAATAAAATTAAGCTGGTAATACTTGTTTACTGGCTTTAAATGGAATTACTGAAGGTGTAGTTTTCAACCCCATTTGTGACAGAAGATAATCTGTTATTTGCTGCATTGGTTTTCGGAGTCTTTCAACATCAGCCACAATATAGCCTGCTGTTACATCATTATTCATTTTATGGTTGATCAAGCGTTTTACCGCATAAGCTGAAATGTCTAAACTTTCGGCTATGGTAATAAAGGATCGGCGGAGGTCATGCACGGTGAAGCTAATCCCCGTTTCTTTGGTTACCTTGGCCATTTGCTTCCTCGGTTCAACAATATAACCGCCTTTGCCAGTGCCAGGAAACACATAGTCATTGATGGCTCGTGGTTTTCTGTTCATTAATAATTGGCATAAATAATCAGAGATAGGAAGAATATGATCTTGATGATTCTTGGTATCAACGATTTTAATCATCTTAGCTTTCAAGTCCACCTGTTCCCATTGAAGCTTAGCGGCTTCTTGCCTTCGCAAGCCGGTAAATAAGATAAATAAGAGATAGTCCCGTAATGTCGTATTTTCGAGCTTTGTGACACCTTGGTACCACTCAGCAAGTTGGTGAGGCTTGATATAGGTTTGCCGTCTCTCAATCCGATACCAAGCACGTGTTTGAGATAAGCGTTTAACAGGGTTTTCAGTCACTAACGAATGACCTTTGCAATCTTCGTATTGTCCTGCAGCAAAGTTAAAGAGGGCACGTAATAAACGCATAGCAAGGTTAGCGTATGCTTCGCCGTGTTCTTTACCAAGATAGGAATGCTGTTTTGCTATCTTGTCTTTGGTAATGTCGAGAAGGGGCTTTTTNNGCCAATCCTTGAATGATTGATTCATAACCCTATTGTAGTCATAGATCGTTTTAGGCTTGAGGGCCTTACGTGTTTTCAGATAGTCTTCAAAAACTTCTAATAAGGTGACTGCTTGAGCCTTGAGTTGCTGCTTTTCAGCGATAGGGTCTATGCCAGTGGCAATTTTACCTAATATCTTTTGGGCTTCTTTACGGGCTTGCTCTACGGTAAGCTCGCCATAGCGGCCGAGTGTAATCCGGCGGACTTTATGGTTGATCAATTTCTCAACAACAAAGCTTTTTATACCATTGGCGGTGATTCTCAGGGCGAAACCTTTTAAAATATCGTCACGATAGAAAGTTTGAGCTTTATCGGAAGGGGGCTTGATTTTATCTACGGTACTTTTGGTTATCTTCATTTGTACTTTCCATGTAGAAGCCATGTAGAAGGACTATAGCAAAATGATTAAAAGACCTTCTGACTTATTCTAACAGGAAATATCGGGAAATAAAGAAGATTTCAAAGAAATTCAAACTGAGTAAAAACTGTTACAATAGAGGATTTTATAATTCGTAATCAGTAGGTCAGCAGTTCGATTCTGCTCATCGGCACCAGGAAAAATTAATTAAATCAATAAATTATGGCTCTATCCCGAAAACGGGGGCACTTATTAACTACATAACACTTTAACTCGTAATCGATAATTTTGGGTCTTTCCCATTTTAGGGGGCACTTAAATTATTTCTAAAGTAGGCACAGCAGATATCGGTAATAAGCTTTCAATAACACAATGTTAGCCTATACAGGAACGTATCTAAATTTAGATACGTTCCTGTATTTTTATGGAAAAAGTAACATTCAATGGGTGATAGCTGGGCATAATTCAATCTATATCAAATGTTAATTTCTTATTGAAAATCAAAATATTTTTCCATGGTTTCTGAGTCAATCTGAGGTATGTTTGAATCGGATGATACAGAATTTTGATTATCATTTGTTGCAGTGGTTTCTGGATTAAATGTTGCTGGTGTAAGTAATGAAGGTTGATCTTTTGGCTTTTTAAAAGGCAGTTCCAGAGATTCGTCACCTTGAAAAAGCGGCTTTTTTTGCCGGTTTTTTTATTGAAGTATAATATAATTGGTCATTGCTGACGAGGCCATTATCTCCCGGTATTGATTCAGCTTCAAGAAACCCAGTGTCAATCGCCTCTATTTCATAGATTTTTGGTACTGATTCCTTAGATTTGCTATGCTCTTTGTCAGTATTATATTGGAATCTGAAAGAAAGCTTTTCAGTTTCTTTAATTAATTTCTCCTTAACAAGAGCTGCAGAATTAAGGGCAGCATTTTTAGAAATTCAAGAAATTGAACAGAAAATTCCCCTGAATCAGTCGCTTGTGTTGATTGCAGTGATGGATTATCTGGTAAAGTTGTTGTAGCAACATCTGCCATTTCAGTTGTAGAGATATTGCTCTGAGAATCAATCAATGGAATATTGGCAAGGTTATTCGATTCGACTCTTAATGAATTATTATTGGAATTATTTTCTGGAAAAAAGCGTCCAGTTGAGATAAATTTTTTGAGAAATAAGTCGCTAAATCATCCATTTGGTCTAAATTTTTATCAAAAAAGGTCTCGCTAGATTAAATGCTTCATCAATTGGTCTATCATTTGAATTTGAGGGCATGGCTGACATTTTTTGAGGTTGTTTTATTATTGTTACAATATTTGTTTGATTGGGTGATGTGGGGTCTTGTCCGTAAACTTGTAAGCCAGATAATCGATTCATTATGCTTGCAATAGGCGGATGTGGCATATTACGTTTTTAGCATTTTCAAGAGTTTCTGTGAGAAATGGAAGGTACTCTGTTAAAACAAATGAAGTGTGACCATTTTGGTTTTGATCAGAGTCTGCTTTTGTCAAAGTAAAAATGCTATCAACAAATGTTTCATATTGCAAAACATGTTGTTCAATATAGCTTTTAATTATCGAGAAAGCATCATCTTCGTTTTCTCTTTGACTATTGGGATCGTTTATAATGGTAGTCACTATTTCGGCGATCTTTTTATATCTGAGCTTAATGTTGTGTGTAGCTAGTTTTTCTCCAGCTTTTTAATCAGATTTGCGTAGCTTATTAAAAGCATAGGATTACTCTCTTTTATTTTAGAATTACTTTTAGGTAACTTATTGATTTTATCGATTGCTTCTTTGACAGCTTAGCTGAGTTCTTAAGGATGCGCAATAGATTTGACTAAAATATACTCAAAGCATGGGCTAGGTATTTGTAAATCATTTATTCTTGTAAGAATTAATATTATTAAGACAGCGGCTTAACGATGCTTTAAAAAGGCAAATACGCAATCTCGCCGTTGGTTCCAGTTAGAGAGGATTTAGATTGCTGATAACTTCACTTGATGCCTCAATCTCTTGGTTTGGAATCAGTCCATGAATTAGCTGATCTTTTTCTCTATCATATGTGTATTCGGTGAATCCCGTGGGCGCGTCAAATTTTTGCTGTTTCATATCCATTTTTTTGACATTCTGGTATAGAAACAAGTGACGAATTCCGTTGCTGTCATATTAAATTCAAATATAAAACCTTTTCTTGGGCCACCATATTTTACGGGTGAAGCTTTAAAAAAATTCTGCAATTTTCCTTCAGCAATGGTTTTAGATGAGAAACAATTGATTCCAATTTTAGGAAATTTATCTTCCATTGTTCCTTGAAAAGAATTGCTGATCAAATTGGCTGCTTGAGCATTTTTGTTGGTGGTAGTGTATACCCAGTATGCTTTTGTGTTTTCATTATTGGTCCTTTCTTCTAAAACTTTAGCAGTATCTTCTTGTTTTAGAGGGGCTGTAGCTGGGCATCGACTTCCTTTTCGAGGGAGAAGTGATTCTTGAAAAGAGCTGTAAATGGAGAAAATACACATGTCATTACTAAGCAATGTATATCCGTCAATTGAT
This sequence comes from Coxiellaceae bacterium, assembly GCA_013414725.1. Classification (GTDB taxonomy): domain Bacteria; phylum Pseudomonadota; class Gammaproteobacteria. Next base: position 1,181,161 of record CP058706.1, read on the forward strand.
TGTTTACTTGTTAAGATTTTGTCTTTAGTAAGAAAGATCATATCAGCATCGAATTCTGAGGCAGAACTGTTGTCAGTTAGAAGGGACATGTTGGTATCAGCTATCGGTTTTATTTTGTTGTATTGTGATTTAATAAGCCTGATTTCAAATTGTTCCCTTAATTTATCATTTGCAAATAAATCATTTAAGTGGTCATGTGCTAGTGGAACATCTTTGATATAAATGATTTTTCACAATCATGGCCAATCCATTTTAATTCATATTGAAGATCTTCAAAAGTTACTGAGGAATCCGCATGTAATAGGGCAATCCTGCGATACTTCTTGTTTCTTAATAAGATCATTGTGGCATCATAGAAGCGATCAGCATATAAACCATAAATATCATAATCATTATTCAAGTATTCCCATCTTAAAATGGTGCTTTGTTTGACTTGCAGGAAAAACTTGGCCACAAATTAGTTCCTTATTATTAGAATAATGTCGAATAGGAATAGTTAGTATGCGCCAGCTATTGCTAATAAACCAAAGCACAATCCAAGGCAGAGTATAAATAAGCTTAGGCTCATATCACGTTGTTCTTTCGGTACAGACCAAAAACTATTAAATATTAAATTTGCAATAAAAATATATACGGCCAAGAGTAGGGCCGCCCAGTAAGTGTACAAACTAAAAATTAGGCCAAGACTTGTTAATATTTTCCAAACAATGCCGCCAATAAAAAGCAGTTTTGGCACGGGCAGCTTCTTTTGTGTCATCAAACCAAAAATTTGTGTCTTGGCTTTATAGTCAAAAANAGCTGTTAACAAAAGAATCATGCCGATGCCAATTCGGCCAAGATCAAATAATAAATTATGCATAGTTCTCTCCAAATGATTAATGATTGATATTCAATAAGGTTTCCATAATCACTATGGGTTTCCCTAAAANAGTATCATTATCCAACAATTCCCAACCTAAGCGGGCATACCATGTTGGCAAACTAGGATCAAAAGTAAGTAGGTATAGTTTATTAAAATTCATTACTTTTGCTTGTTGCTTAACACAATTAATCAACTTTTCACCATGACCACGCCGGCGATGATCTGGGTGAATAAATAGCCCACCTAACCATGGTGTCAATTCTGTACGGATGGATTCATTGACCCTTAAACACACCATGCCGATCGGATTTTGTTGATCATCTAACATGACATAGGCTAATGGTAAACGATCATGGTTAAGATGACTAATAAATCTCTCTTCGGCTGATTGAATAGTAGCATTTGGAACCCAACTTTTTCCCAAAGTTTCATACCATTGATTCGCTAGGCTAGGTATCAGGTGAGGATGGTCAGATAGTAAGACAATTTTCATTGTGGTGTCCAGTTTAATGATATAGTGATAATCATTGGTAATTAATATGATATCATACTAATAATAACCATTGGAAATATGAATAATCTATTTCTTGAGTTTGTTAATTGCAGGCATAAAGTACAGAAAAATTGGTTAATAAAATTACATGAAGCTACCTCAAAAATGCGAGGTTACACTAACGGCATCCTTCGCTACGCTTAGGGTGCCGTGCGCTAGTATTTTGAGAAAGCCTCATCCATTTTTGCTGTCGATCTTAATGGGTATATATAATATCTGATAATTGTTTGGAACGGTTAGTTAATATTACATTTAAAGAGGTCTCTTACTATGAAAACAATCACGGCAACTGAGCTTAAATCCAGGTTAGATAATGCCAATGTGTTATTAATTGATGTTCGAGAACCAGCTGAATATCGCTCTGAAAACATTGAAGGGGCTTATTTAATTCCTCTATCGCAAATTTCTCATGAAAAATTACCTTCCAAAAACAAGACAATTGTTATTCATTGTGGTTCCGGAAGAAGAAGTGTTGAAGCATGCAAAAAGCTGCTTGCTCAAGACCCGACGCTTGATGTGTATTCATTGGAGGGTGGAATTAAGGCATGGGAGGCCGCTGGTTTCAATGTCAGAAAATCTGAGAGTAAAATACTGCCCCTNGATCGGCAAACACAAGTTGTTGCAGGGTTTTTAGTTTTATGTGGCATTATCTTGGGTACATTGGTGCATCCTGCATTTTATATCATTTCGTCGTTTGTAGGCCTTGGATTAATGTATGCGGGGATCTCTGGATGGTGTGGAATGGCCAAATTATTAGCCAAAATGCCGTGGAATAAATAATACATGCTGGTACTTAGTTATGTATTTTATTCATTGGTATGTTACTAGGCATTTATTGGGGACACATAAACCGCCTGCTTCTTATTTAAAAAGGCTTTACTTGCTTGGTTTTGGCTATGGCAATTGTCATTTTGGGAAAGAATTGTTTTTAGTAAATGGAGATAAATATCATGACGATAGATATTAAAACNTTTTTTGATCAAGATACTGCTACATTCACTCATGTGGTTTCTGATAGAACCACTAATAAGGTGGCCATCATTGATTCCGTATTAAATTATGATCAATACTCTGGAAAAACTAATACGCAATCTGCTAATGAGATTGTTGCCTATATTGAGCAAAATCAATTAAGAGTCGAATGGATATTAGAGACTCATATTCATGCCGATCATCTTACTGCTTCACANTTTTTNAAAGAGAAACTCGGTGGAAAAATTGGTATTGGATCCAAAATCAAAGAAGTATTAGCGCTATGGGTGCCTATTTTTAATACCTATCGTGATACCAAGCTTGATGCATCTCAATTCGATAAATTATTCGATGATAACGAAACGGTCAAACTTGGCAATATGGACATTAGGATTATTCATACTCCAGGCCATACTCCTGCTTGTGCTAGTTATTTAATTGAGGATGCTATNTTTGTTGGTGATACTATTTTCATGCCTGATATAGGCACGGCCCGTACTGATTTTCCTGGTGGCAGTGCTGATACTATGTACAATTCAATACAACGAATCTTAGCATTGCCCGATAGTACACGGATTTTTATGTGTCATGATTACCCGCCTGAAGGCCGAAAAGAATGCCACCTTTCTACTGTTAAAGAGCANAAAGAAAAAAATGTGCTTATTAATACCAAGATATCTAAGACTGATTATGTTCAAATGCGTAATAAACGGGACAAAGGCAAAGCGGTTCCCAAATTACTTTTACCTTCTATTCAGGTTAATTTAAGAGCTGGCACGTTTGGAGAACCAGAGGAGAATCAGGTGAGTTATATTAAGATTCCAGTCGATAAACTGTAATATATCCATTACATCTTAAGAGACTGTGTTATGAAACCAACTATTTCTATCCGTGCCCTTGTCTCTGCTGATAAAACTGAATTTCTCTCTGCTATGCAACAAAGCCAATCTCTCCATAGCTCCTGATCAATCCTCCTCTGACCGAGGAAGAATTCAATAATTATTTAATGCGATCAAACCAGCTCAATCACAAAAGCTATTTTTTAGGCTATGAATATTGGGAAGACAACCCTGATCCGGAACGGATGTTCTTTGTTAAAGGCATGCCACCGTTTGGCGAGAAAAAGCGCTACCATGTGCATTTGTTTACATATAATTCAGCTTATTGGAACGATAGGATTGCGTTTCGTGATTATTTGCGTAAGCATCCAGACTTGGTGCAAGAATATGCAGCATTAAAACTTGGATTGGCAAAAAAATATGGTAACGATCGTGAACGATATACGGTTGAGAAGACGGATTTTATTAAAAAGTTTTGGAATTGGCCAAATAACAAGTTTTAAAAATTGTATTTGGCCTTAATTTATGGCTTATAAACTTTTGGGCGTAGGATTTTGAGATCAGCATTTTTGCTGTAGTATCGATTAATTCAATTTCTACAGTTTTAATGACCGGAAAATCAGCAGGTCGAGTTTTATTATCTTTTAATACTTGGAACAAGTTATCATAAACATTGTTTGCGCTCCATACGTACCACCCAGAAACACTATCTACATTCTCCACCGCACGAATTTCAGCAAGTAAGTATTTTTGTTTCTCAGCATTAGAGGTTTTTCTTAGATAATGATAATTTGCTGCTTCGATAAAGGCATGGATTTTGAAAGGTGGTTTGCCATCAAATTGTTCTTCCAATGCATTTAAAGAATTGTTAATAGTATCATATGGCACAGCTGAGTATTTTTGATATGGCCAGAAATGAGATGGATAAACCATGGGATTGACTCCATCAACGCTATCGGAAAACATTTTGATATCTTGACCGATATGCATGGAAGGGTAATAACTGACTTCACCAAATATATCAATTTCCATTGGCACGTTTTGCGCGTTGATTTTTGATTTAAACCACTTTATGATCTGATAAACATCTTTGGCATGTTGTGGATTAGCCTTTTCTTTCGAACTGTAACGGATATAATCAAGTTGCACGACGTCTGCGCCGGCTTTGATTGCATCATTCGCAAGTTTTAGTTTATCTTCCCAGTGTGCTTGTGAATGAATTTGTTTGGCATTACCGCCATCAGAAAATACAACAATTCGCGCCACATATTTAATGCCGGCAGCTTTCACTTTAGCGATTGCTGGTGCATAGTGTGAGCTGTAATAGTTGTGATCTATCACAAAAGTATTGATGCCTGTGGCCTTGGCTTCTTGAATAAGATGGTCTAATTNTTTAGGATTTTCGAGGGTATATTGTGTTAAGTAAATTCCTTTGTCCCAGGCCTGGGCTGATGGAAAAACACTTAAAATAGCTAAAATGCCCAGTAGTAACTTATGCCTAGTTTTCAACATTGTCTTTGTCCTCCCTCGCCCCTCTGAATATAAGTATAGATTACTAATAAAAAAATCCTTGGAAGGCCTAGGGACTTGCAGGTGCTGACAAAAACGTTTATAATCAATGCATCATGACAGGGAGGGATCTCCCGATAGTATTATTTAATCATTTCTAAAATGATAATTGGTAAGACAGGTTTTGGTGTCATATTAGGAGGGGAGGTGTAAATTTGTTTAAGTGTGAAAGCGGATTTTCAATTAAATTACGCCATTCTTGTTCAGTGCGATTAGTGCTATTAACACAGGCCATTAGATTAAGATCGTTTATAATCCNCAAACTCATATTGTGGATGGCCTTTTGAGGAACAACAAAATCAATGACGAGTAAAGTACTGTCAGAAGTCATGACTTCATGGCATTTGTTAATGATTTTTACTGCATCTGTATCGTCCCAATTTAATAAAGTCCGACAAATAATGTAAGCATCGCCGCCAGCAGGGACAGATTGGAAAAAGTCACCACCAATTGCTTTGACTCTAGCGCCAATCTGATATTGATTAAAAATGGTGATTGCTTGTTTGATTACATTGGGCTGATCAAAAGAATGCCTTGTTGAGTTGGGTTTTTGCAAGCAATTTCGCTAAAAATTGCCTTCACCGCCACCTACGTCGACAATAGTGTTGAATTTTGTAAAATCATATAGGGTGTCAACGTAGGACAACCAATCATGGGCTGATTTAGTGCACCAAATTTTAAATTGTTCTAATTTTTCAGGATTTTTAAGTAAATGCGGATAGAAATCAAGGCCAAACGTGTTGGCATAACAGGCTTGATTGTTTTGCAACGTCGAGTCGAGATTCTCGATAAATTGATAACTATCTAAAATATGAGGGCTTAATATCCGGTCTAAATAGGGCAATAACTTGCCGGCTGTGACTTGCTTATTATCGCTGAGTTTAACAATTTCATAGATATCTAAAAGCCTTAAAAAACGATACATTGCTTGGGGATCAAAGTTAAACTGTTTTGCAATAACAGTGATATCAACAGGCTCTATTGATAAGTATTGATCAAGCCTTATCTTTGCTGCCAAAGTAACAGCTTTCGAGATGATATGTGATAATGACAGCAAATAGAGTCGGTTAAGCGCTTCGGTATCGTTTTGCATAGGGCAGCCTTTGAATGAATTGCTAGTAAAATTTAATAAAACCTTAAGCTCATGTTATTATACTATTAGCTATATGATCAATAGGATACACCTGGAGAATGGCATGTTAAAGCGATTAATGATGGGTTTGTTCTGTGTTGGTTTGGCTAATATTGCTTTTGCCAATGATTCGGTAATAGTTACTATAGAAAATCATTCGTTATATAACATCGATTATGTCTATTCTATGCAGAGAACCAAAATTACGAGCGATAACTTGCCAGCTTATATTGCCCCTGATAGCTCGCTGATGCTTCAGTTAGCATCTCCTGATACAACGACTCCCACGGCTGTTTTCACATTAACACTCATGACAGGTGTCCAAGGCGTTGCACCTATGTGCGCTGTTCAAGTTGCTGATAAAACAGTAACAGTCACTGAAAGTTATGAGACTAATTGTTATATTGATAAAAGCACGGGTAATGTTGTTGTTTCTTACCCATCCTAGTTTTTCAAATCATGATGAAGCGGCAACACTGCAATTAGCGGTGGTGGTATAAATATTATTGCAATTTAACGATGTTCCTGTCACCGTAGGCGTTTTTAATTGTAATGAGGGTGTATAGACAAAGTTAAATGATCCGGATGTTTGTTGAGTAGCAAGCGCATTGGTCAAAATTACACTTTGGTTAGAATAATTAAGTCTACCTTTTAAGGTCAAACTGCCCACAACAGTAGAAGTGTTGGTGTTAGTGAATGATAATACACTATCTTCTGATATTAATTGATCTGCTTGGATGTTGAATTTATCGGGTAAGGTACAAGTCATTTGCAGTGTGATTTTACTGGTAGTTTGGCTGCATTGAACCGTGATGTTTTGTGAAGTAGTGCCATGGTTGTTGTTAGGCAAGACCGCGATGGTGAATGCTGAGGCACTGCTTGCTGCCAATGTACTAATGACGGCCAATAAAATAGGGTTTTTCATGTTACCTCCTTGTTGCAAGAATTTCCCATCTTTAATAAAGTTTATACAATAATGAGCAATTTACCAGTTCATGTGGTAACCCATTGATGTTTCAACAGTTATATCGTTCCTTATCCAATTTGCTCTTTTTTGTCCAATCCAATATTGAATGCTGAATAGCATCGCAAAGATAAACACAAGACCTGTCATGATTACGGCAGAGTACAGTGAATCGAATGAAAATAAAATGATAGTGGCGGCCGCCCCTATAATATAAGTTATTCCTCTAATTTTAAATTTACGTATTGCAATATATTGCAATAGATAAAATGACGTGAGGTATAAAATTGTCGCGAATGCGAAGATAAAATGGATTTCTTTGCTTTTTAATAGTGGATTAGTGATAAATGTTTCCGTGCAAACTCCCATGATAATCAAGCCAATGATTAATGGGATATGGGCGTAAATGTAAGGTTGCCCAGAACGTAAGGTACATTTGTAGTCGGCTATTTTAGTGAAACGGTAGTATTGGCCCCAAATGATGATGGCCAAAATAAACGCCATAATGCTGGCAATAAATGAGTAAAGATTCCAGTTGGCGTGACGAAGCCCAAATACGACTGAGGCAATAGTTTGGCCTAATACAATGATCGTGAATAAACCAAAGCGTTCAGGAATATAAATAGTGTCGAGAGGGGCTTTTGACAGAATTTTTTTCTGCCNAATCCATGGAATAATAAGATAGATAAACATAGCAGGGCCCCAGAAGATGAAAGTCATCGGAGGATTAAAAAATAGTGAGATGCTCCAGCAAATGCTTGCTAGTCCAAAACCAAGTATATAAAACAGTGTGATGTCCTTGGGCGTGCCTTCGTCATAATAAACTCTTGCATAAAGAAATAACAAGGACAACTGTGATAATAGAAAACCAATTGAGAAACCGGTAGCGCCTTTCTCCAAGGCAATGGGAATTTGAATGGCCATTATTACACTGGCAAACATGATGACGAAAGTCATTAACCAGTGCAGTGCATCGTCATTGTCAAACCGTGCAGCAAACACGGTGTAACTAACCCAAGTCCACATAACAACGAGGAACAAGACACTGCATTCTATCATACCAATAAAAGTTAAATGATGTATCAATCTAACCGCTATTTCCGCAAAAATAATGGCAAAAACAAGATCAAAAAACAATTCTAACCAGGTTGCATGCCGTTCTATTTCACTATTGTCTAATCTCAAATGTGTGGGGCGGATGAGTTTTTGCATATAAAATCCATTTTATGCGTTGCTGTTTTAAAATTGATTATCATAATAAACATGATTGCATTATTGAGCACTGCTGTTATAAATTTAATATGATGAATGTCATTGCTGACTCAGTTCCCTGTAATCGACGGTCGATTGCCTAATGTATAATTTAGATAATAATTCTGTCAAATAAATAATAGCGTCGTCTTATAACCAAGATAATAGCGACTTTGACTATCATCTTGGTTATAATCGGGTTATAATTGAGCAGCAGTAAAGTGGGTTTATTAGGCCCCTATTGGTAGGCTAACACCAATATCCGGTTTTGACTATTTAGAAATGAAAAACTTTGCTGATTAAAGAGCTGCTCGATCAAGTTTATACATTTGAGACTGCAACCAAAAAGTAGAAAAGTGAATGAAACTGATTAATTCAGCTTTTAGTAATATTAAGAAGAAAAAAACTAAAGAATGATCATGATTTCTGACCAATAGTTTTCGCTAGTCCAGCAATAGTGGACAGCTGACTATGGTTTTTGTCTATTTTATTGCGGAGGTGGCAGCGCATGCCTAAACTTACACGTTGCATTTATCTAATTCCGGTTAATCACTCTGAAATATACCAGCTTAAGTTGGTCGTCAATGATGATGTTTCAAGCCATCAATTGGTAGCAATATCATTATTTTTAAAGACGCCAACGCAGCAAAAATTATGTTGATATAAGCCAAATTAAGGATTGGATTGTCCAAAATAATATTTTGACGTTAGCTTTTGTATTTAATGCTAAAAATCTAGGGGTAGTCTTTGACACGCTGCAAGTTGCAGAGTTGGAAAAATTATTTTTCTTGCATCCGGGATGGAAGGAATGTCAACTAAAGGCTCAAGTAGAGATAATGCAGTTGCCTATTAGTGATCAAATATTGGAAGCAGTAATACGAGAAATTCCTATTCATGATCAAGTAAAACACGCAGATTTAATGTTGATCAATGCCCTAAAAAAGCTTTGCATGATTATATTTATTCATTTTTAGTTGAGGTTTCGGTAGGTGCTTTTGGTTTTAATCGTTTAATTTTACTACCCGGGCAACATCTTAAGCTTGATTATAGCAATCCAGAAGTCATGATAGAAGGTAAAAAATTTTCTATAGCTTACAGTAAAACTTTAATGCTTAAAAGTGTTGATATTGATTCTGCATCCGATGCAATTACATTTTTAGGCCAACTAAAGCAAGTCGTATTTATTACCGAGCTGCAATTTGAAATCTATGAAGAACAATTAAAAACGGTCAGTTATCAATCAAAATTAGAAATGGTCGCTAGAGGTGGTGCTGGTTATAGTTTATTTATGTTTCCACGTAACGACAATGAAATGGTCGAGTTAGCAAAAGCTTGGGGAACACAGTAAGCTTGATGACTAATTTCAATCCTGAAACTGGTCAACCCATTAACTATTTCATGGGCGTCTCTCCAGGAGAGCCGGAATATATAGTGAAAGTCAATTTAATCAAACAAGCGATGTTGCGAAACAAGTTTTTGGCACAGGAGCATGAAAATATTTTCCTTAATTTTGCATTTGATAGTCCTTTATTTAATACTATTGTTTTTACGCAAAAAGAACCCGCTGACAATTCAAACCATAAAAAAGAAAGAAAGAGCAATATTTAGATATGCCAAGGGCGGCCAGCAGTAATTCTCCAAGGTTTTTTACTTTGGGTTTGCTGCCAGTGGGTGCATTTAATGAAGTCAATAATCTTTTGAATAATAATATCGAGGTTGTGTCAAAAACACCTGTTGTTAGGAATGAAAGTTTATGGCAACTGAGAAGTGAGGACACTGATGCCACATTTTTATGAATTACAGTAAGCAAGTACCTTCCCCGGTTCATATAACTAGGATTATTTTTACAATTAACAAAATGGTTGCTACAGGAAAGATCTGTGTTCATTTCTTGCAAGCAAAAAATATTTCATATAAAAAAATTAAACAGAGAATTGACCAATTAAACAAGTATAATTTTGTACAGCATCATGAACTAGTCACTGAATTCCCAACCGTTTCGAAAAACTCCTATTTTACGATAGAAGGTAATCTAGCTGAAATTATAAAATTCAAGGATAAGATTATTGAATTTGTGGAATCTTTGGAGGGTCAATTGACTCAGAACATGAAAGCAGAAATCACTGAAAATTTTAGCTTATCAAAGTTATCTTCTAATAACATGACATATATTATCTAAACTATTTGTGATGGGGCTCTTTATTGTAACCGAGGCGATTTAAAAAACCTAATACTAACTTTTCAAGTATTTTTCAGTTTAATGATAAACTGTATCAGCGTTGGCAAATAAAGCTACTTTGATATCAAACTATATATAAGGACTGAAGCAAGGGCCAATCCATTGTTTTCAATCATGGCTGGCCTTTGACGGTAGATGCTTGAGAAGATCCAGAATATCCAAAGCAGGTGTTATCCAGTTTTGAATTATTGTTGACCCACGTTACAAAAGCAGTCATGAATTTTTTCAGAAATTCTGCAGTGGCCTCGTTTTTAATGCTGCCATCTTCATTAAGTAACTGTGTAATATTGCCAACATACGCTTCAGGCTGCTGCATACAAGGCACATTCAAAAATACTAACGATTGACGTAAATGGTGGTTGGCACCAAAGCCACCAATGGCACCAGGTGAAACACTGATAATTGCGCCTGGTTTACCTTCCCACACACTTTTTCCATAAGGGCGTGAGCCAACGTCTAATGCATTTTTAAGTACGCCGGGCACCGAACGATTGTATTCCGGTGTAGCAAATAAAAAACCGTCTGCTTGCTTGATTTNTTCTCGAAAAGACAGCCATTCTTGTGGTGGGTGGTTGTTGTCAAGGTCTTCATTATAGAGTGGCAAATTGCCAATTTCTACAATGTGCATGTCTAATGATGCTGGTGCCAGCTTGATTAGTTCGTTGGCAACTTTGCGGTTAAATGAACCTTTGCGGAGGCTCCCTACCAATATGGCGATTCTTTTAGTCATGACGGTCCCTCAATTGATTCTTTGATTATTGACGATGGCTTCAATGATGGCATTGAGCACGTTTAAAATCAATAGCTTTTGACCTATTAATAGGACGGATATTTTATTGGCAAATTTATCAAAAGGTTGACCAAAATAGATTAAGCGGCTAAAGTTTTATCACTTATTAAGCTTATTAAGGCTAATCATCTTGAACAGTCACGTTTTGCTATTCATACAAGATTTAGCAATTATCATGTTGATTGCTGGCGTGATAACGGTTTTATGCCATCGTTTCAAACAACCAGTAGTACTTGGTTATATTCTTGCTGGGATTATTATTGGCCCGCATACTCCGCCNTTTTCATTCATCCATGATGAAAATATCATCAATACGCTAGCTGAGCTTGGCATCATNTTTTTAATGTTTTCTTTGGGGCTCGAGTTTGATCTACATAAACTCAGTAAAGTAGGTTTTGCTGCTGTGGTGGCAGCTTTTGCAGAAATTGTGCTAATGATGTGGTTTGGCTATGAAATTGGTAGACTATTTCACTGGTCTGCAATTGATGCTATTTTCCTGGGCGCCATTCTTGCCATTTCTTCAACTACAATCATAGTAAAAGCTTTGGAGGAACTAGGTTTAAAACGGGAAAGTTTTGCTCAATTAATTTTCGGTATTTTAATTGTTGAGGACATTTTTGCGATTGCAATCCTTGCTTTGTTGTCAGGCATAGCTGTGACTGGCTCATTGCATGCCCAGGATATTATTGTTACTAGCATTAAGCTTGCTTCATTTTTAGCAGTGTCTTTGGTTTTGGGTATTCTATTAGTCCCGCGGGTGCTGGCTTATGTGGCAACTTTTAAAAACAAAGAAATGTTGTTGATCTCGGTTTTGGGGATTTGCTTTGGCTTTTGCTTGTTAGTAGTAAAACTGGATTATAGCGTTGCTTTAGGTGCCTTTGTGATTGGTGCAATCATTGCTGAATCTCGACAGTTAGGCTTGATTGAGAAAATAATCATGCCATTGCGTGATATGTTTAGTGCAATNTTTTTCGTCTCGGTTGGTTTATTATTTGATCCTAAAGTAGTGATTAATTATGCATTGCCGATTATTGTCATTACATTAGTTGTTGTTGTAGGCAAGGTGCTGTCTTGCAGTATTGGAACGTTTATGACCGGCCGTGATGCTAAGACTTCAGTTAGGGTGGGGATGGGTTTGGCACAGATAGGTGAGTTTTCATTTATTATTGCCTCATTGGGGATGACTTTACAGGTAACTAGCAATTTTCTTTATCCTATCGCCGTTGCTGTTTCGGCAATTACTACATTTTTAACGCCATATCTTATTAGATCTTCGGACGCGTTCACCACGACTATGCATCGAATAATGCCAATCAAAGTGGTGAATATGTTTAGTTTGTATACGACATGGATAGAGAACATTAAGCCATCTCAGGACAATATTGAAGTCACTAAAATTGTACGTCGCAGCATTGCGCATTTAGTAGTTAATTTGTTGATTATGGCAGCTATCTTTTTGGCGGTGCTTATCTTGCCACAACATCTTGGGGCGAAAAAATCNACGGCTCTTACCGGTGAGCGTTTTCAAAAAACCATTATTTGGGGCATTGCATTAATGCTATCATTGCCNTTNTTAATTGCTATTTACCGCAAAGCCAAGGCATTGAGTATGTTGTTGGCTGAATTGAGCGTCAAAGAAAAAGTTGATAAACGATACACTAAAAATATCAGGAAAATGATTTCTGAGATTATTCCAGTACTAGTATTAATGAGCGTGATGATCTGTATTTTTGCTTTAAGTTCTAGCCTGTTGCCGCCAGTAGAGATGTTGATCATTGTTTTGGTCTGCATATTGATCGTGGGAGTTCTATTGTATTCAAAATTCGTAAAATGGCATGCCAAACTGCAAATTAGGCTTTTAGAGGCAATGCAGCGTGATAAAGACCATGATCAATCAAATTAATCTAATCTTGTCTTTGCTCGTAAGACGGTATTAAATCTGGATAGCTTGTATTTTTCAGCCAGTTTTTTGGCGAGTGCTGTATGGCTAGCCAGATCGAAATGAACCCCGTCGTTTTCGCTGACTGTCACCAAAGGTGTAGCATCGAGAAAAGCACNATTTTCTTCAGCTGCTAGTTTTGCATAATGCTGGCCGAGTTGTTGTGATTTAGTCACGGAAGATTCATTATAAAACATGCCAAATGTGGGTGAATCGACTCGATGAATTGGCGCAGGACTAATCAACAATACATGAGGTGCTTGGTAATTAGGCCCAAAATGGCTGTTTTTTATGGTACGAATCAGTTGCTGCATATTTTGCGTAATTTGGCTAACAGACGCATTGTATTCCATTTTAACGTCGTTAGTTCCCAACATAATCACGACTAAATCTATGGGATAATGCATTTCCAATATGCCAGGTAATGTCGCAAGCCCGTTTCTTGAGGGGCGGACCACACTGGTTTCGTCAAATGCTGTGGTGCGGCCATTTAAGCCAGCCTCAATGATATAGTAATTGGAATTCAGCAGTTGTTGTAATATGCCTGTCCAACGTTGATTATATTTGAACCGTTGCGCAAGCCGCAGCTCCATGTTCATGGCTCCTGCAATGTTTCCCCAAGTATTGGAATCACCATAGCATAAAATATTTTTCATGCGAGTATCCTGCTAAATGATGCTGTTGAAAGGTATTTTATACCTAATGTAATTGAGAAGCTAGTTGAGAGAAGCAACCTTTTTGCCCAAAGTTATTTAAAAACCGTCACAAAAGCTTTGTTGTCGTGATCTTCAGTCGATTCTTTTGCAGTGTTAAGTGTGTTGTTGGTAGTGACATAGTAAGTTGGATGACCGTTTTGAATCAAAGCATTTGCTAAATTATCGCGTGCGTGTCCAAATGAGACATAGGCATGGCCCGCATTGAGTTTTTCACTCCAAGCCGATTCCTCAGAGACAGAGGCAACAAAAATAAATGCAGTTTTATTGTCCATATGAGTCTGGAAAGGCCCCATGACTCTAAAATGATCATTTTGCTTTAACCAATGATTATTAGAAAATGTGAGAAATACACCATCACTACGTTTGATTTGAGTCACTAATGTTCCGCCAATATAAGCGTGATAATTGTCACTGTGATATTCTGGCCCAGACCATTTTACTGAAAACCCGGCTTTTACTAGGGCATTTTTCAACAGTTCTGTTGCTTGCTCGGGATTGTTTTTATAAACAACGAAGATGTAATTAATGGGTTCAATAATGTATTGGCCTTTGGCATTTAAATCATCGAGCCAATGAGCTGGCACATAGACAGTATTTTTTTGTCCAGTTTGGACTGCAATCATCCATTTGCCGATGTTAGGTAATTGATTGGCTGCGTCATAGGGTGGAATGGCATAAAGCGTGCCAGAATGCAACGGACTAAGTTGGGTATAAAATGGAAACGATGGTTTAGCGACCGTCATGTCTTCTTTCACAGAAATACTGTATTGTTGTGGCGATTGTTCTGGTGCCACAGGTCTTTTCAATTCGATATTGATTGACTGTTGGCACGGCAGCTAATACAGAGTTAAGAGAAAAGCTGGCTGCTAATGTCAGAACAAATAGTTTTATTTTTTTCATTATGGTTTCCTTTATTCTTAAACAGTGAATATCAATACTAATTTAATACTTTCCATTTAATAGTATACTAGAACTTCCATGATCGCTAGGGCAGTATGCTTAGTATTTGATATATAAGGAGGTTATAAAGAAAAACTGCAATAGCTGCCATGTTTTGTTATCATAGTTTTACTAAAATTGGCTAAAAGGAATAAGCCATGGAGCTAGTATTACGGTATCGGTATCTTCCTTATTTAACAGTTCTGTTGTTAGTTTTTAGCTTAATTCCATTGATTTTCGTACATAGATTACTCCATACTCCATTTGGTGTTATCTTTGTTACTGCCCTGACTGCACCATTTTGGTATGTTATTGGTGATATTATTACGGAAGTGTATGGTTTTAAAGCATTTATCCGTTTGTTTCGTTGGGTGCTTCTATGTGAATTAATCTTTCTACTGTTGAGTTATTGCCTATTAAATTTAAAATTATGGGCAAGTTATTCATTATCGTTGCCCTATGAAATTGTTTTTAATAGTAAATTTAATATCACTTTGATTAAACTCGGTTTTATTTATACAGCTTATGCGATCAACGCTTACCTGCTTGATTATTGGAAGAAGATTTTTCAGGGACGATATTTTTGGTTTAGAATGATGGCGGCTGCCGCCATTGGCTATTTATGGGTGATAGCCATATTAATGGTTTTTGCCAGTGACTTTTTGCCTTACGACCATGATATTGGATTTGTTAGTTTGGCTTTAATATTCAAATTAACTATGATGGGCTTAGTGGGCACCGTGGCGAGAAAATAGTGCCTCATTTGCAAAGAGCAGAACAAAAAGCCTTGGCACAACGAGGAATTGGCATCAATGATTTTGGTTCTGCAAAGGCAGGCTGAGTTGACAAATGATAAAAGAAGATCATTCATTTTCTATCTATCATATAGACACTTTTACAGATCAAATNTTTTCTGGCAATCCTGCCGCAGTTTGTTTATTGCCAAAATCGTTGCCCGATACTGTTCTGCAAACTATAGCCAAACAAAATAATCTGCCAGTCACTGCATTTTTATCACAAAATAACGATGTTTTTGTAGTACGTTGGTTCACACCGGACTATGAATTGGAAATGTGTGGGCATGGAGCACTTGCCGCGGCTTATGTTATTTTCCATTATTTAGAACCTACTTGGCAAAAAGTCCAGCTTCAATCACGCTCGGAAAGCCTATTACTGGAGCGCAATCATGATTTTATTGTGCTGGCATTAATTGCAAAATTATTAGAAGTAGCGCATATAGAAAATAAAATTGAACCAGCATTGGAAATAAAGGTTGAAGCAATTTATCAATCGCAACATGAACGATGTATCGTCATTTTGCAATCAGAAATACAGGTGAAACAGTTAACCCCTAATATTTCAATGCTCAAACAATTGCCGTATCGCGGCATCACAGTGACTGCACCTGGTGATCAAGTTGATTTTGTGTCGCGTACATTTTACCCTAATAAAAATATGGTTGAAGATGCGGTGACCGGCGCAGTCCACAGTTGGTTAGTCCCCTATTGGGCAAAGCGTCTGGGTAAAACTAAATTGCATGCTAGGCAGTTGTCATCACGTGGTGGTGAATTAATTTGCCAATATCAGGCTGATCGGGTGTTAATAGCTGGCCGGGCAGTTTTATATTCACAGGGCCATATCTTACTTAGCCAATCTCTAGTGGATGCTCAGCCCCACGCTTAAAACAGAGCGATCAATGCTTCACAGGGGGCTTACTACATAAGTCAAGGTTGCTTTTTCTTTTAATCGAGTTATATACTCAAAGCGGATGAGTTTTAGGTGTTCTAGCATCCCATCTGACGACGATCTTGGCCCGTTCTTCAATCGCAAGACACTCAAAATAGAGACGACTCCTCGTATTTTGCTCAATCAGAACGGGCCAATCTCATTGCCAAATGAGCGCTATAACACCTAAAACTCATCCGCTTCGAGTATAAATAAGGCTGGTTCATTGAGGGCATTGAAGGTGGATACGGAAAAACAGTTAGAAATTTATAATCTCATGGTCAAAGCACGGGCACTTGAAGAGCGGCTCATAACCATGTTCAAGCAAAACCAAGGATTTTTCTGGATTGGTGGCCCTGGAGAGGAAGCATTTAATGTGCCTCTGGGTTTATTGATCAAGAAGGGCCAGGGCCTAGATTATGACTTTCTCCATCTGCATTACCGTTCCAGTGCGATCCTGCTTGCCATGGGGATGAACCCGCTGGATGCGATTCGCCAAATGCGTAATACTGCCACCGACCCTCATTCGGGTGGTCGCAANTTTTCTAGTCATTACTCAATCCGTAAATGGAATGTAGTACCGATCACTTCACCGATTGAAACCCAGTATGCTGTTGCAATTGGCACTGGCATTGCCCAAAAAGACCATGGTGGTAGTGGCATCACGATAGTCAATGGCGGAGATGCCGGCACTGCTGAAGGTGATTTTGCCTCATGCTTGGTTTGGTCAACGCGTCCCAATAATGAATTACCAATGTTAATCATTGTCACTAATAATCGTTGGGGAATTTCTACTTCGGCTGATAGCCAACACAGTGAAAAACATATTGCAGACCGTGGTAGGGCATTTGGCATGAAGACAATGATTGTCAATGGAAATGATGTTGCCGAATCCTATACGGCGATTGATGCAGCAATGACTTACATTCGTCAAGAAAGAAAACCGGTATTACTGGAAGCTTATGTTTCTCGTCTATATGGGCATAGCTCGGCGAGTGGCGCCATTTTTCAAGCGCAAGAAGAAGATCCTTTGGCGATTTATGAAAATAAACTGCAACAAGCCGGTTTATTGTCTACTGAAGAGATTCAGCAGATACGAGAACATTACACTGATGAAATGCGGTCTTATGCTGATCAAGTGAAAAATGAACCGCAACCAGACCCAAGTTCGATTTATGATTACACCTATTTTCAACANAAAGGGAAATATTGGTAAATGGCTACTATGGCTCAAGCAATACGAATGGCCCTTCATTACGGTGAAGAAAATTTAGGCCTCACTAATGTATTTGGTCAAGATGTTGGCGCACCATTGGGTGGCGTNTTTACTGCCACTCAAGGACTCAAGACAGCTTGGAACACGCCGCTTGATGAGCGCGGAATTATCGGTGCTGCGATGGGGCTTGCATTCGCTGGGCAACGTTGCGTTGCTGAAATTCAGTTTTGTGATTACATTTTTAATTCCATTGATTTATTAAAGCTAGCAGGTAACACTTGTTGGGCCTCATACGGTGATTGGAATTTGCCCATGACAATCATGACACCTGTTGGCAGTGGAATTCGAGGTTCGATTTATCATTCGCATTCATTTGACGCAATGATGACACATATTCCTGGCTGGAAAATTGTAATACCGTCGAATCCGAAAGATGCGTATGGCTTGATGATTTCATGTCTTAGAGAATTGAATCCGACTATGTTATTGCTGCCAAAAGCATTAATGTATCAATTAGGCGATGAAGCCATTCCAGGTGAGCCACCATTAACTCCTGAAGGCAATCGTGAATTGAAAAACATGATTGATAAACCGGTGCAGAAAGAAGCCGCACAAAATTGGCAACCACAATGGCCCAGCGGTTTGACCGATTATAGTGTTAACATTGGCGAAGCGAAAATTGTACATTCAGGCACTGATATTACAGTAGTCAGTTATGGCCGCACTTTACCATTGTGCGTGGCTGCTGCAAAACAATTACAAAATGAAGGCATCCAAGCTGAAGTCATTGATTTGCGCACCTTGTGGCCATACGATTGGAAAATGGTTGCAGAATCCATTAGCAAAACAAAATGTGTTATTTATGTCAACGAAGATACAGAAGTGACTAATTTTGGTGAACATTTAATTCGACGCACAGTAGATGAGTTTTTCTATCAATTGGCCGCACCACCGCGTTTGCTTGCAGGTGCCTTTGCGCCTGGTATTGGATTGGCCCACAGTTTGGAAATGGCCAGTGTGCCGCAATTAAATTCGATTGTTACTGCAATACAATCAGTTGTTGCAGCTAAAATTTAATTTTAGGTGTCTGGGTTTTTCTTCTCACTGCAGCCCTTTATACTCCGCCCTTTCTTTCCGTCATCGCGCGGCGAAGACCGCGGGATGACGGTGAGTGAATACTGCTGTAATAATTTTATTTTGAGTGTAGGCTGGTATAGCTTCGGCTTTTTCAATGATTTCTTTCGTCATTCCTGCTCTTATTATTGTCACATATAAAAACTACTAGCGTTATTTACCAAAAGAAAGCGGACATTCTTTCGGATCAGATGATTTACAAGCGTAACTGCTTCTGTACATATTCACCCAGGCTTTACTGCTTTGATATTCTGGATAGAGTGATTTTCCTGGCAAAGTAATATAAATGTTTAAGCTTAAATCGCCATAAGTACAACCACTACGTTGGCTGGGATCAGCACTTGTAGCACCTGCTGCAAAAACAAACGGAAATTTTCCGGGATGAATATCATACGGAGGTACATTGGTGTAATCATATATTTTCCAACCCATTTGATTATTGTCGACTTTGCAACTATTTAAACTGGTGCCGCTACAAGTAATACTGCTTGGACAATAAAAGGTGGCAAATGCAGGAACAGCTAATAATAGTACACCGATGCTGACAATATTTTTAATGTGGAACATGATGTATGACTCCTTTCTATTCATACTTATTATAGATGTAAATGATTGTGATCATGGCACTTAAAAATTAATTTATTTTGATAAAAATAGGGATAAAAACATTTTTTATTATAAGAAAGACTTTTACAGTTAGATGGGAAAACAGTGACTTAGCACCACTTATTATCACATAGCAATGCTAAATGGAAAATATTTGAACAGCTGCTATCATTATCAATGCAAGTTTATGAGGAGGGAAATCATGAACAAGAAAGTATTATTATCAATCGTGGCTGGTGCATTTTTGGTAGGTGCTGCGCCTGCTTCATTTGCAGGTTCGTGCTATCACAAATATCACCATTACTGTAACAAACCTGTGACCTGTCACTTCCGATGGGTATGTGGTTATGACAAAACGTTCTTCTATCCTAAGAGCATTGTAGAAAATGCTGCACGCATGGGTTATACAGTGCTTGCTGATAGATGTTGTCAACAAGTCCATAGGGAAGGTTGTTTCTATAAGGTAATTGCTGTTGATAACGTAGGACAAAAATGGGTATTGATATTTAACCCTGCAACCGGACGTATTGTCGAAAAACGTGCAATATAATCGGTTAAGTTGACTTGGTCATCTGTCCCAACACACAGAAGAATATGTGGGTTGGGACATGTTTATTTAGAGAAAATAAAAATTAATTAAGAAAATTAATTAAGAAATCGGCAATTTAACGCTGACTCTTAAACCGCTTTGGGATAAGTTTTGCAATTGAATATCGCCATGATGCGCCATGATAATATCTCTGGCAATTGTCAGGCCTAACCCAACACCACCCGTTTCACGCGATCTTGATGCTTCCACTCGAANAAATGGTTCAAAGACTTGCTCAACATGTTCTTTGGCAATACCAGGGCCAGCATCATCAATTAAAATTTGAATTTCTTTATTGTCAGAAGTCATTTTTATTTTAGCTTGTTTACCATATTTGATGGCATTATCAATCAAGTTATTAAAGGCACGGCGCAAGTTGCTGATCGAACCATAAAATGAAACCGGCCGCTCCATTCCTTGATAACTCACATCGAAACCAGCATCACTGAAATCGTGGGTGATGGATTCAAGTAGTGCATTCATATCAAAACGTTCCAGCGGGCCGTTGTTAGCATCATCGCGGGTATATGCCAAAACAGAGCTGATCATGTTGTCCATTTCAGCCAAATCATGCAAGGCTTTTTGATATTGACGGTCATCAGGCAAGTATTCAACGCGTAATTTAAGACGGGTAATCGGAGTTTTTAAATCATGTGATATGGCTGCCAACATTTGAGTGCGTACTTTCATTAATTTGTTGATGCGAGCATTGAGTTGTTGGAACTCAGAAATGATTTTATCGACATCAGCATTGCCAGTATTGGCAACAATGTTTTCGCCATAGTTCGGGTTATGCATGATTAAAAATAATTTTTCCAGTGGCAGGGTCAAGCGTTTTACGGACCATAAACAGAGAAATACTAAACAGCATAATAAAACCGAGAGCAATAATAATGGGCCTATTAAGCCTAACCAAAATTTGGGCCAAGGAGATTTTATGATGATATTTAACCATTTGCCATTATGCAACTGTAATCCCAGCGAGCGTTTGTTAGGGTTACTCATCATATAATTAAAAATTTTAATGGGGTTGGGAGCATCAATAATTTGTGCAGTATTCATAGGGGCATCACTAATATTGAGTTGGCTAAAATGCGGTGGGGTGGCACACTGATTTTAGTTGCGTTGGCTTGATCAACTAAATGATAAATTTGCATGATTTGTGCAGTCACTAAACGTTGGTTATGGATGGGATCAAATAAGGGGCGGCTGCCTAATAAAACAAAAGCTTGATACCAAAATTACCACAAAGCCAAGTAACAATACCCAAAACGTTTTTTTGCGGATTTTGGTGAGTGAATTTAAGGGGTCATTGTTCATTCGTATTCGTATCTAACGTCAGTAGTGAATTGATAGCCCGTATTACGGACGGTTTTAATTATTTTAGGGTCTTTTGGATCTTGTTCAAGTTNTTTGCGTAATCGGCCAATTTGCACATCAATGGAGCGGTCAAATGCCAGATACTCTCTGCCTTTGCTCATATCAAGCAGTTGGTCGCGGCTTAATATTCGTTGTGGGTTTTCAATAAACACCAATAATAAATCGAATTCGCTCTTACTAAGCGGGACTTTTAGGCCATTTTCAGCAATGAGATAATGTTGCCGTTGATCTAGGATCCATCGGTCAAAATGGACTTTAATCGGTGTTAATGCGTGTTTGCTGGTAGGGGCATAGCTGGTGCGCCGCAACAGTGCTTTAATTCTGGCCAGCAATTCCCGCGGATTAAACGGTTTTGCCAGGTAATCATCGGCGCCGATTTCTAGCCCGATAATTCTATCAACGTCCTCGCCTAATGCACTTAAGATAATGATGGGAATGTCCGAAGTTTTTCTAATTTTACGGCACAAGCTTAAGCCATCTTCGCCTGGCAGCATAATGTCGATAATAATCAATTTAACGGCATGATTGGCCAACGCAGGTTCTATCTCGTTGCCATGATGGCCGACTATGACGTGATAACCATGTTTGCTAAGAAAATCACGTAATAATTCGCAAACTTGTTGATCATCGTCTATGACTAATAGGGTGGTATATTCATTCATAAATTACAATGTAACAAGGTTGTTACAAAATTCACTGTTATTGACATAATTAAGTTACTGGTAAGGGGTAATATACAACGGTGCAGTCAATATTACATCTTTTGAATTTTAATAGGAGATAAAAACATGAGAAAACATTTATTAACAATTGGTTTAATGGCAGGGCTATTGGCTGGGAGTTTAACAGCAATGGCAGTCCCCCTGCACCAGCTCCACATCATCCAGGCCCTGGTCCCATGATGGGCTGCCCTATGATGAAGGATGTTGAATCACTCAGTCCAGAGAAAAAGCAGCGTTCGAGGCTGATATCAAAGCTCTGCGCGATCAATTACGCCCTAAAGTCAGCATGTTACGGGCCAAAGAAATGATGCTAAATGCTGATTTGATGCAGCCAAGCGTTAATAAAGGGAAGTAAACACCTTGATGAAAGAAATTAATGATTTGCGTAGCCAAATCCTGCAAGCACAAGTGGATTCCGTCATGAAGATTAAGGCGGACACGGGCATCAGCTTACCTGTAATGCCTATGGGACCAATGATGATGGGAATGGGCATGCATCGTATGCAAATGCAAGGGTGTCATATGATGCCAATGCCACCACAAGGCCCACAATCAATGCCCATGCAGAAAAATAATGGAGGAAGGGCAAAGAGAGAGGGAGGGACGTTGTCCCTCCGGCTCTTTGTAGAAAGAACTATTTTTAATTTGTTGCATGAAATCGGTTAAGTTGTAATACGTAGTCACACTGGCGATTTTATCGTTTTTGATCTCAAAGAAATGACCACCATTGAGGGTATATTTCTGGCCTTTGGCTTTATTTCCATTCCAGGGAAGTCTTTTTATAAACCCCTTTATCTTGCCAGAGGGCTGCAGCATATTTGCCATCGTTAGACACCATAATGACAATATGGCTGAGCTTTTCAGAAAAAGAATCATTGCCGAGTTGCATAAATTTTTGAATTTATCGAGGCCTTTTTCTGTTGGGCCCTGATTGATGTTGTGTATGACATTGGGGGCGATAACAGAAAAAACTGCTGCATGTCATTTTTATTCAAAGCGTCATAATAGGTTTTGACTAAGCTGATAGTTTGAGCTTGTTGTGGATTTTGTGCCGTTGCTACACTGAGATAGGCTGAATTATCGGCAGCCATGGCGTTAGGGATAAAAGAACTAAACAATAACAACATCAGTGAAAGGCAATAACGGTTAAGTAATTTCATGAGTTTTTCTCCTTAAAAAAGCGCAATTCTAGTCAAGCACTCCTCAAGAATCAAGCAAGTTTAGTGGTTCTTAAATATTTAATAATACTTCGATACATTCCTCACAATCTGTATCCCCACGAATTTTTAGGTAAGACAAATCAGCGAGTTCGAAAGCAATGGGCGTAAAAACTAGAAGCTTGTTGTTGCTGTCAAGATTAAGTATTTCGCTGCAGGTGTAAAATAAATCCCGTCATCCCGCGGCGAAGACCGCGGGAACCGGAGCGTATTGCCTGATGGATCCTGCGGTCTTCGCCGCGGATGACGAGGAGGGCTAGTAAGCAATTAATTCAACTGCTTATATAAAAATTCGTGAGATGGATGATGTGTCCTAGTATTTTTGAGATAGTTTTTAATTAATTAAGTTCCTTTGATTTGCTCATGTTATGATGGGCAATCAGGATTCATTTGGAGTTTGAAAATGCAGCATAAAAAATATACGGTATTAGCCATTTTGGAAGCAAAGCCAGGCAAAGAACAAGCGCTCAAAACCTTGTTAATGTCGCTGGTGCGTCCTAGTTCCGAGGAACCAGGTTGCGTCAACTACGATTTACACAGTTGCCTTGATAACCCGGCTAAATTTATGTTCTATGAAAATTGGGTCGATCGTGCCGCCCATGAGCAACATCGTCAAACGCCCCACATGCAGGCATGGCGGGCACAGCGTGATGAGCTGTTAGCAAAACCGAGTGAAGTGACTTTTGGGAAGTGATTAAATAACTATCATGGAAATATTTGATGTCGTTATTGTTGGTGCTGGTGCTGCAGGCCTGATGTGTGCAATAGAGGCTGGCAAGCGCCAGCGCAAAGTCATTGTGTTAGACCATGCTAATAAGCCAGGNAAAAAAATTTTAATGTCAGGAGGCGGCCGCTGTAATTTTACCAATTACCATGTCACTCCTGAAAANTATATTTCCCATAATCCACATTTTTGTAAATCAGCCCTCAAACGTTATACTCAATGGGACTTCATTGAATTAGTCAAACGACATCGTATTTCCTTCCATGAAAAAACCTTAGGCCAGCTGTTTTGCGATAACAAGTCTAAAGATATTCTTGATATGTTGTTGTTAGAATGTCAGCAATCAAGCGTTGAAATCCGTCTTAATACACAAATAGAAACGGTCGAAAAGTTGCCTGGCCAGCATTTTAAATTAAAAACCAATCGCGGTGGTTTTCATTGTCAAGCATTGGTCATCGCAAGTGGCGGTTTGTCTATCCCGACAATGGGGGCTAGTCCTTGGGGTTATAAAATTGCGGCACAATTTGGAATTAAAGTGTGGCCAACTCGTGCAGGACTAGTACCATTAACATTGCATGATGCAGATAAAGAAAAATTATCACCTTTGACTGGAATTGCAGTAGACAGTATCGTAAGTCATGAGCAACAAAGTTTCTGTGAGAATATACTGTTTACGCATCGTGGTATTAGCGGCCCTGCCGTATTACAGATATCGTCTTATTGGCAGCCTGGTGAGACGATTGAGATTAATTTATTGCCAAAATTATCATTGTTTGATTGGTTAAAGACGATGCAGCAACAACAAGCACAAAAACAATTAAAAACTGCTTTATTAAATCATTTACCGAAACGGCTGATTGAGACTTTGGTCAATGTTGATTTAGCAGAAAAGAAATTAGCCGCTTTTTCTCACCGTGAATTTCATGAAATAACAAAACAACTGCAAGCTTGGCAGTTAAAACCCAATGGCACCGAGGGTTACCGCACCGCAGAAGTCACATTAGGTGGTGTCGATTGTGACGCTGTTTCTTCTAAAACGATGGAAGCACAAGCAGTCCCTGGTTTGTTNTTTGTGGGTGAAGTATTAGATGTGACAGGATGGTTAGGCGGTTATAATTTTCAATGGGCATGGTCATCGGGTTGGGCAGCTGGCCAAGTCGTCTAGTGGACAAGTAAAAATAAAGGGAGCATGGTTGCTCCCTTTGCAAAATAATATTACTGTTTGTTGATACCGAGTAAACTTACTTTAAAAATTAACGTTTCATTGGGGCCAATAATGGGTGGTGCACCTCGTTCACCGTAAGCAAGCGATGCGGGAATATATAATTCCCAAGTAGAACCAGTCTTCATTAGTTTCAATGCTTCTGTCCAACCAGGAATCACGCCAGAAACTGGAAAAGTGGCAGGTTGGCCACGCTTATAGGAGCTATCAAATTCGGTCCCATCGATTAATTTGCCAACATAATGCACGGTCACAACATCGCTATCAGTTGGTTGAGGACCATTTCCCGCTTTAATGATTTTGTATTGCAAGCCATCAGGCAAGGTGACAACCCCAGGTTTTGNTTTATTAGCAGCTAAGAACGCATCACCGGTTTGTGCTGTTGTTGCGTTGCTAGTGGTGTCAGTGGGATTATTAGCGGCCAATGCACCAGCGCAAACTAGGCTCAGGCCAAGGACAACTAAAGATGATAATTTCATAAGATGCTCCTGCGTTGAATGAAAACGTCATTATACCGAATGGATTGCTTTGTCGCTATGTTCCTCGCAATTGACAGTTGTTACAACATTCTATTTTTTTCGACTATTGTTCAACTGAATGTAAAATGGGACGGTCATGCAAGGGCTGTATTGGACGCGCATTATTGAACCCGATGGCTTTTTTAAGTGCTGTAATCTGCTCAGGTGAAGCGGTGATGGGTTCAGACAAAACAACCCAGCGCACTTTTTCTGAGCAAGGGGGAGTGGTTAATGATCCTTCAAAGCTGTAATAATCATTTTTGCTGGGGATTAAATTAATCGGGTTGATTTTGGTGTGTGGTACCGCGATGTTTTNTGCCGGTTTTTCCGGTAAATGGTCAATGATTTCTTGCAAAGTTGAGTTTGCTGCACCAGGGGTGACGAATACCCCTAGCACCAAAAGCTGCCCTTGGTCATTTTGATGCACAAAATGAATTTCAAGTGGGAAACTATGTTGTTGTATCTGGTTTTCACTGGGAGTGTGTAAGTGAAATTGCACTAAATGATATAAGACTCCGTTATAGGTGGCGGATTCAAGGTGCTTGCTTTTGGGGAAGTTTAATTGAATCGTATGGCCATCATTAATAATAGTCTTGGTATGGCCAATGTACAGTTCCGTATTTCCATCTTTTTCTATATTCATGGGTGTTGGTTCATAATGCAATAGTAAAGAATTGGCAACGGGTGTGGTTTTATTAGGGATATTGATGGGTGATTGTAATTGGCCAGTGGCACAGGTAGTAAAATTGGGTGATAGTTCTCCCCAGTAATCGGGCCCAGTCTTTCCTTCGTAACTCCAGCGAATTTTGGTGGTATTGTTTTCGGTTGCATAAGCGACGTCGATAAAAATATTCGAGCTAATTATTAAAGTGGGCAGCAAGAAGTACCAATATTTGATTGACATAGGATAGCCTCCAGAGCGGTTAATTAAACTTATGCGTTGATTCCAATTCATTAAAATAACGCATTGCCTCTGGTAACTCAAATAATTCGGCAGCATGGTTAAGGAAATTCTCTAATCTCTCTACAGTCAAACTTTCGCTGTTTTCACCTGAGTCTAGGGAATTAAGGCCCATACTACTACTGTGATTATCTGTGATTTGAAATTGGACTGAATCTTCTGGAGCCGAGTTGGTATTATTGATTAAGCTTAACTTCAAGTTAATTAACCCTTGGATAGCACAATTTTGCTGTTCATGCCCTGAGAAAACATAACCTTGAAGGATTGATTGTTGATAATAATGTTCAGCCGATCCTGTATTATTTTCCATGTGAAAATAATATTCTGCTATTTCAAAATTACCAAGAGGGAGATTGAAAATCGATAGAGTCATTATTTTTCTTCATTCTCTCCAAGGTGTTTGATAGAGAACAAACATTTAAAAAATTGAAAATATTGAGATTGAGAAGAATCCAATAACTGACAAAGTTGTTCAAATTGAAACTCACGGTCAATTTCAGTATTATTATTTTTGATTTCTCATTTCGATTTCTAATGCCAGTATTTTTCTAATAATGAATTATTGAGCGCCTTTTGAGGCTAGTTACTTTGGTATCAAAAGCTGACATAATATCTATTATTTCTAAATGATTAATTATTTCGGGATATGGCAGCTGCAGTATTTCGACTAATTCAATAATCGATTTCGATTCCAAAATTTTGCCGATGGCCCGTCGCAGGTGCCAAGTAAAAGTATAGAGATAAAATAATTGCAAACAGGGAGCAGAAAGTAACAATGTCTTAGGCTGTTGCCAATGTGATGGGCTGTATTTGGGATGAGTATCGTTGTTCTCTGTTTGTAATTTTTCAGATAAATCGGGTTTTTTCAAGCGCGTCCAATAGCGTAATAAAGTCCTTAAAATTAGGTGATACGGTATTGGGCGCTTTTAATGCAGCCATCCGATAACCAATCAAACAACAATTGATGATGTCTGTGAGTTTTGCATTTTGGTGATATAGTTTATTCAATGTGTCCAAATGTGAATGGAGAGATTGTAAGTCCATTTGTAATTCCTTTTAATTGTTATGATTTGAGAATTTTGAAAGACGTCTAGTCTACTACAAACAAGAACTTTGTAAAGTCGTTCAATTTGTACTCATTATATGCTCATCATAGAATACGAATGATCTCAAATCATATAAAACATTAAAAAATCAAATTCATATTTACATACAGAATATGGTCTAATTTATCGGGTGATTCGAAAGTAAGACGGCTTAAATAACCGATTTGTAAATTCGTTTTTTAATTACGGGGATTTCAATGCCGGCAAAAATACGGTTTTGGTCAATAAAACGATTAGTAGTCCAATCAGTGGGTTTTACGGTAAAAAATATTTCATCATAAATAATCGGTGTGAGTTTATTGGCTATTTTTCGGGAATCGCCAGGTAAAGCGTTCCCGTAAACGCAATCCCCAAACTTGTCGGTCGACATCTTTTCGTTCTTCAAAACGTGACCTGATAGTGAAATTTGAATGTTGCGTAAACGGAGACCAAATGAATTGTTGCCAAAGACGTTGTTCTTGTTGACTGGCATCATCGTCGGAAGAATTATTGCGGCCTATCCAGTTATAACCTATCCAGCCGCTGAGGTTTGGATTCAATTGGCGACCTAGACCGATTTCAGTGCGAGTTTCAGCATAAGTGCCTTCGGTGATGTTGTAACGTGCTTGGGCGGCGGCATCAAATAAAAATGGCAACGTTGTCGATGCATCATTGAGGATATTAATTCCTGACCATACAAAAGCATTTTGGTCTATCTCAGCATGGGCAAGATAACAATAAAACAGTGATAAACAACAGAAAAGAATATTTTTGCCTTTCCCTAGGCAAATAGCAATGGTTTGTTTCATGGTGTCCTTACAAAAACAGCTTTTATTAAGGCAACTATCTCTGATATTCACTAGGCTGGCAAGATTTTTGCCGCGAAATGTATTTGGCAAATTGTGCTATATAAATAATGTGTCTGTGCAATGGCTATTAAAGGGAGTGTTTGCTATGTCATTGATTTATATCATTCTTATTCTAGTGATTATTGGGGTCTTGTTGTGGTTGATTAATACTTATATACCCATGGCTCGTTCTATTAAGACTATTCTGAATATTGTTGTGATTGTGGCTGTCATTTTGTGGCTTTTGTCTGTATTTGGCGTGATTGCCCAGTTAAATCTATAAGCTAGGATTTTTGGGAAAGAGAAATTGCAGCTCAAATCGTAGTGTCCAATTTGGGCCAAACTGTTTGGGGGAAGCGGCGTAATCGAAAGCTTGGATTTGCGTATTAATGCCCATGGTTCTATTAATACGGAATATTTTGCCTATTCCCCGCCGACAGGCACTGTCCAACGATTGTCGGGTTGTGCTTCCCAGTCAGCGGTGATCACAGGTGAGGAGACGAGATACCAGCCATTGGTGATATTAAAGTTAACAAAGGTTTGTAATACGCCTAAATTCACAGTCCGCCGGTCTTTGTCGCCGGCAAATGACCAAAAATTATTAGCAATAGCTGCAAACACCCAACGCCCTGGCATGGCTACTAGTACGACCTCAGGCCCTGCGCTCCATTTGCCGGCACCGAGGACTTGATTGGTTGCTGTGGGTATGGACACGGTTGGGCCAGCTGCCCAGAAAGTTGCCACCTTTGAAGCGCGGCCCGATTAAGACGGCTGGAATTATATCACCTAAACCATCCGTATAACCCTCAGGGTGAAGCAAATCCGGTTGCACGATATAGGGGATGATAGTTCTTGAATAAATCGTCCAGTTTGGATTGAGATTAAACGGCAGCAGTGGTTGGGCATAGAGTATGTCTTGCGTCCGATTATATTTGCCTAGGCCGTAATTGGTGTTATTTTGAAAAGGCAGGCTAATTAAATCAGCAATCGGGTTTTGCACCATTTTGGCAAAGTTTTCATCAACAACGCTCAGTTCAGCCATTGCGCTCATGGTAACGAAGCACAACACTATACAGCTCAATTTGATCAAGTAAGGCCATCGCACCGAAACCACTCCTTGGCGCTATTATTATTAAGTACCCTTTAAAATATCCTTGATATTGTTGCCAATGGCAAGTGATTTTTATGACAAGCTTCAAGGCGTATAATGCGATAAAGACACATTGTATCTTAATGGTGATTGCTTATGCCGGTTCTTTATACTATTGGACATTCTAATCGTAGTTTGGCTGATTTCATTGCAATACTGCAAGCGCATGGCATTACTCAGTTGGTTGATGTACGCACCATTCCAAAATCACGTCGATTGCCTTGGTTTAACGGCGATCAATTGCAAATTACTTTGCGCCAAATTCATATCCGCTATCAGCATATAGCAGAATTAGGCGGCTTACGTCACGCGCGTAAAGATTCGATTAATCAAGCGTGGCAAAACGCCAGTTTCCGTGGTTTTGCAGACTATATGCAAACACCTGCATTTTATACGGGTTTGAAGCACTTAAATCAGTTACTTAATCGACGTTATAAAACAGCAATTCTGTGTGCTGAAGCAGTGCCTTGGCGCTGTCATCGGTCTATGATTGCAGATGCTGAAGTAGTGCGTGGCATTAAAGTTTTCATATTCTCAGTGAGACACAAATTCGTCCGCATATACTCACCGAATTTGCAGTGGTTAATCGTAACAAAAGCCTATAAAAGTTTTTATCCAGATAAAAATCAATAAGTGTTCTGCATGAATTAAATGAAAAATACAGTATTGTTACTGCTTTTCGCACCTTGTCGAATTAAAATAGAAATCATCTATTAGTAACAAAGCCATTTCTTCATGGCCACAGGATTTGGCGACATCATAGGGTGCTTCACCATTGTCGTCCAATAGGTAAAGTTTTGCGCCTGCATCTATCAAGATTGCTGCAGCATGGATGGCATTATAAGCCGCTGCGAAATGGAGTGGTGTTAGCCCGTCATCCACTTTCATATTGGGATCGGTTCCTGCATTAAGTAGATCCTCAATAACGTCGGTGTTGTCATTAATGATGGCCTCAATGAGCTGCATAGTTATCTCTCCTGTTTAGAAATTGCCCCAGTTTTAATGGCACGCCGCATATCCTTTTGCCGGGTGCCATGCCCATCACAAGAACGCTAATAGTATGTTGGTTTGTAGCAGAGAAAACCCGTTCTAGTAAAAATTATGAGTTTGGAGCAGGGTGCAAAAATAAGTTTATTGAAGGATTTCTTTCCAGGTGAGGCTGGATGACCCTATTTTGCCAGATTTTGCTTTTGGGGGACTTTGGTTGTTGTAATTGGATAGGGCTTTGTTGAATAATGCTTTTATCAAGCGTAAAGGGACTGGCTAAAAATACGGGGAAAAACAATGACAACACGGAAGTTCATCTTGAGAAAATCGGCTGAATGGCTAGTGGTGATGATTGCCATAACGCTGGCAGTGGCTGGCATTGGTCTTATTGTCACTTGGCGTAATCATTTTTTGACTGCGCTTTTGCTCCATCCCGCCTTACTCTATGTAACTTCTTTTAGTTTTACTTTGGCTTCGATTGGGACTGTGGCAGGTCTCTTCCACCGTTCTTTGCTGACGATCAGTATTGGTGCCCTACTTGCTTTAGGTGGGCTAATATCTTTATTAGAAACCAGCCTACTATGGCCAGCAGCAGAACAAGTTCATTATTTTCAGGCTCAAACCAGCTCTCCTCCGTATATCACTATCGGGGTAGCTGTTTGTTTGGTTTTGGCGGGGAGTGGTTTGTTGATGCTAGGAAGAGGCTGGCCGCGTCGTTATGTTGTGCCATTGTCGGCCTGGTGTGGTTTGTTGATTGCTGCTTTTGGTGGTTTTGCAACGACAGATTATTTAATCAGACTGGAATTCCCATTACGTCATTTTGGAATGATTACCTGGGTGCCCATCATCACGCTGGGATTATTGTTGTTGGGCGTCAGTATTTTTATTTTGGCTTTGCACAGAAGCATTGGGCGACACCATTCACTGCAACAACTCTCTTTGCCATTAATCACTAGTTTTGGTGTTCTTGTTATGGGTGCGATAGGTTATCAATGTTTGCAAGCTTACAATAACGCAACGCTATTGTTCCCATTGGTTGGTCTTGTTGCTGTCTCTCTCATTGCGGTTTTGGCAGGTGCTAGCGTCCGTTTTAAACAAAAAATGCAACATCAAACACAAGCAATGCAACGTATGGCCGTCAAATTAAAAACCATTATTGAGGCAATGCCAGAGGGTGTTTTAGTTGTCGATAATGTTGGTCGGATTTTTACTTGTAATCGTCGGTTTATACAAATGTGGAACTTGCCTGAACACTATATAGTGGAGGGCAATCATGAACGTTTGATGACTTATTTAAGTCGCCAATTGGAAAAACCTGAAAAATTTTTGTTGAAAGTAGAGGAACTACGTAAAGATCCTGCTGCTGAAAATTTAGATCAATTTACCCTAAAAGACAAACGAACTTTTGAACGTTATTCGCAACCACAACGTGATGGCGCCCAGATTATTGGCCGTTTATGGGGATTTCGTGATATTACTTTACAGCGGCAAATGGAAAGACAATTATTACGTCAAGCGATACGCGATAATTTGACGGGTTTGCCGAACAAAGCTTTGTTATTAGACCGCATCCAACAAGCAATTAATCAGGCACGCAGTTCCCATACTTTAGTAGCTATTTTGCTGTTAGATTTCGACCGTTTTAAACAAATCAATAATACATTGGGCCACGATGATGGTGATGAGATATTGAAATTATTGGTGATGCGTATTCGCAGTCAATTGCGTGACAATGATACATTGGCACGCTTAGCAGGTGACCAGTTTGTCATGGTGTTGACGGGATTGAATAAACAGGAAAGCGCAGTATCGATTATTAAATATTGCATTGAGTCATTGGCAAAGCCTTTTTCNTTTCATGGCAAAACCATGCATATGACAGCCAGCATGGGTGTTAGTTTTTATCCTAAAGATGGGCAAGATATTGATGCATTATTGAGTAACGCAGACATAGCCATGAACCGTGCCAAACGAAATGGCCGTAATCATTTTGAATTTTACACTACTGAAATGAATGCTTACACCATTGAACATTTACAACTTGAAAATGAATTACAGCTAGCGCTAGAAAAAAACCAATTATTGTTGCATTATCAACCTATTGTAGATTTGCAAACAGAGGCCATCATAGGCGCAGAAGCATTGCTTCGCTGGGTACATCCTAAGCGCGGCATTATTTCGCCTGGTGTATTTATTCCATTGGCCGAAGAATTGGGTATTATTAATACATTAGGTGAATGGGTATTGAATACTGTTTGCACACAAAGCCAATCGTGGCAACAAAACGGTTTTGTGCCGATTAGAATCGCAATTAATATTTCTGCTTATCAGTTTAANGCAAAAAGTTTGGCCAATGTACTAAAAACTGCATTACAGAAAGCGCAGATGGATCCTAAGTTATTGGAGCTTGAATTGACTGAGCCCATGTTAATGGGAGATGCCGATGAAGTAGCGGCAACATTACATGATTTGAAAGCAGCGGGTGTTAGTTTATCGATTGGTGATTTTGGGGTAGGAAATTCCAGTTTAAGCTGCCTGAAACGCTTTCCGATAAACCGCTTAAAAATTGATCGTTCGTTTGTGCATAAAATTCCTGATAGTAATGATGAAGTTAATTTTGTCAAAGCAATCATTGCAATGGCCAATAGCCTTGGAATCACGGTGTTGGCTGAAGGCATTCAAAACATCGACCAGTTAAAGTTTTTACGCAAATTAAATTGCACAGAAGGTCAAGGCCATTATTTTTCTAAACCAATAGAAGCGGCTGCATTAACGCGGATGTTAAAGAAATCGGTGAATGAAATAGTGCTAGTAGATTAAACTGTAAAAATCTGTACAGCTTGTTGAATTTGTTAAAGCTTTAATGAAGAGTGGCCTGAAAACTGCCGTCGGTTTTAACGACGGCAGTTCTGCTTTACAAACTGCTAGCTTAATGGGTTGTTGCTTGTGTAGCCATGAACTCATCGATCAATTTTTGTTTTTGATCAGGTGTTAAGCTTTCCCATTTTTCTGTGCTTTTTGCGGATTTGTTCTTTTTGTTCTGGGGTCAGTTTTTTCCAAGCAGCTTTCAATTTTTCACGGACTTCTTTTTCTCTGTTGGAGACATGCTTTGCCAGGTTTTCATTGCTTCTTGTTGCATGGTTGTACCTGTTGTGCTGCTTGACATTGAAGTGTCAGCTGCAAAACCATTGACCGCAAAAGACATTGCACCAACTACCATCGCAGATAACAAGATTTTTTCATAGTATCCTCCTTAATTAATAACGAATTAGCTTCCCAACTAAGGTTAGCAAAATAATGCCGGTTGAATCCAATGTTTTCAAAAGGCACTTTGGTTTGGTTGTTTAATACAGCCCATACCGAGCGCTGATTATCGCATAATTGTTAGGTATTTCGCAAAAATCAATAACTAAAGGTGCGTCAAGTAATAAAATTGATTAAAAAATAAACAAGTTTTATTGATTACAATGACACTTTGGCATCGCTGTGACTAGTTGCCCAACCCCGATACATGGCGCTGGTATTAAACAGCAAGGCATATTCCCCTGTACGGCTTACTGCAATACAGCCGCCACGTCCACCTAAGCTGTCAAGTTGTACCAGCGCTTGTTGGCAGGCTTTTGTTAAATTATGTTTGCCGAGTCGCATTTGGGCGGCGATTTCATGGGCAAATGCACAACGGATAATAGCCTCCCCATCGCCAGTAGCAGAGATGGCACAAGAATCATCTGCCCATGTACCTGCACCAATAAGAGGTGAGTCGCCAACCCGTCCAGTGAGTTTATTGACTTTGCCTCCGGTGGAGGTGGCTGCTGCTAAATGGCCGTGACTATCGAGTGCAACGGCACCCACAGTGCCTAAGGATAAATCATCTAATGTCGGTACTTCAGGACGATTTTGCAGGCGTGTTAATTGTGCTTGCCGCGCTGGTGTAATGAAATATTCTTTAGGCTGCATAGCAATGCTTTGTTGTTGGCAAANAATTTCTGCACCTATGCCTACCATTAATACATGTTCACTCTGTAACATAACTGCACGGGCACCAAGAATGGGATTTTGTATGTGATGTACACCAGCGACTGCACCAGCGCGACGGGAATGACCATCCATAATAGCTGCATCCATTTCTGCAATATTCGCTGCAGAGAGTACCGAGCCGCGCCCGGCATTGAAGTTGGCATCGCTTTCCAATTGCACAACGGCTTCGGTGACGGCATTGAGGGCAGTGCTACCGCTGGTCAATAAAGCAATACCTTGTTGTAAGATTTGCCGCAATGATTGTAGCCTTGTTTGTACGATAGCATCATCGCGACGAGCCGTATCGACATTACCAGCGCCGCCATGGATTGCCAGAAAAACCTTTGCCATAATGTTAACTCCCTGTCATTTATTCAAACAATTATACAATTCTTTTCGGCATTAACTGAATTTTTGCTACGAACCAATAATCTAGGGTGGATCCGCTTCCTTGATCCACCCTAGGTTTAATACTATTCATTGAATGAGGTGATATTGCTGTTCACTCAGTTAAATTCATTTTCTTCCGATGGAGCACAGCAATCATCAAAAAACTCTGCAATACTATCAAATAATTTAGGCAACAAAATTTTTATGCCGTCATGTAGACTTGCAATTTCCGTGAGTTCACCGATGGCGTATATAGTGCCGCCGATAATTCCAAGCATTTGAAACATCATGTCAGGATCATTGCCGTAAGAGTCAAGTAGTTCATTATAAATTGTGTAACGGGTCAGGTTTAAATTGACCCCTGTTGTGATCGCACCAATGACAAATGTAATGAGACGACTCAGTATTGTATGTTTGCTTTTTCCTGTTGTTGGCATTTCGTTTTCTGCTGGTTTGCAGCTGAAAAGTTTGTTGAAATTTTGCCGAAATTCATCGCCTGCAAAAGCGTTGTTTTGCAAATACATTAAAATAGTAACACTGCTGGCAATCGTACATGAAGCAGCCAAAGGCCAGTTGCCTTTTGCATTAAATTATGCAATGCCAAAGACTCGGTGAAGGCGGAATTGCTCGCACCTAGGCGACTAAAGAAACCAATCGTGCTGCGAGCCATTTTTTTCCCTTGGGGTTCTTTGCGAAATGCTGGGGTTAATAACGGCTGAAAGGTTTCATTATCAATTTCAATGACTTCATAATGGTCAGATTTACTGGCATAGTAAGTGTTCAATACTTCAGTGCCGGTGCTGTATGTTGCGGCGATGAAAGCACTAATGGTTGAAAAGATGAAATTAATGTCACCGTCATCATGAAATTCATCTTTGATTAGATGTTGCATTCGGAAGAATTGCACCAAGCCAGTGGCCAATGTCACCAGAAATACGGAAAAACGAATAAAAGGAAATATTTGGCGCAGATAAGATGAAGGTTCTTCCACTCCGCAACGGCGAGCAATGGAACCGCCATAGAAGAAAATGTCTCTTGAGGTAGATACAATGATACAGAGCATAATGAGTAAAGCTTGACTGAGTGTAGGATCAATTTTTTAATGTATGGATTGTTCGCGCCTGCGTAATAATTTTCTGTGCTGGATTCAGCCGCAAGCAAGACTATAAAACTATAAACAAAAAGGCATAAAATTTGTATTTAATTGTGTAATTAATCGATCTGCCCGCATTGCCGTATTGATTTTCGGCATTATTTATAGCATCATAATCAGACATTTTTCATCTCCCCCAAAGCCAAAAAATTCAGCCAGAACCGCGTATGATAGGGCAAGCATTCCCCCATAGCAAGTAAAAAATTTTGCATTTTCTCACGTTGTTTTAAGGTTATTTTAAGCTTGATTGCTGCTGAAAAATGTTGCATTGTTTCGCGGTGTTTGCTGGTCTTTTAAAAGTAGTTTTCACCAATGCAGCTAGGAGCGCCGATGCGAAAAAGCAAATTTTATTGGCTGTTAGCGCCGTTATTATGGTCAATGATCGTGGTATTAGCGCGTTTATTACCGCACCCACCGAATGCGACTCCCTTAATCAGTTTGTGCTTAATGGCGGGCCTTTATTGGACGCGCATCCGTGCCATTATTTTTACTATGGCGGCGATATTGTTTTCAGACGTTGTACTGAGTTTGGTTTATCATTTTTCTTGGCATGGAAATTGGCAATGGTTTAACTATTCTGCTTATCTAGTAATGGTCTTATTGGCGCCATTGTTGCTGAGGCAGCGCTCATCTCTCTGGCGATGGCTAGCGATAGTTTTGATGTCTGGCTTGGGATTTTGGTTATGGACCAATTTAGGTGTTTGGCTGCTGAACGATTGGTATCCAAAATCAACCACCGGCTTGCTTGCTTGTTATACCGCGGCATTGCCGTTNTTACGTAATGCAATCCTGGGCGATTTAATTTGGGGCATTGTCTGCTATGGTTTGCAATACGGCTTGTTTGTTGCCAATAAAAGACATATCAACTTAACATTCAATGAATGTTAAGTTGTGCAGTGTCATTATTTTTGCCCGTGAGCTGACTTACTTATCTATTTTGCTATTCGCATTTTGAGATGAGTGAATCAGATTAATTGCCTATACAAAGAAAAACTCGTAGCGGGCCATTGCGAGCTGATTATCCCTACGAATTTTTATGCAAGCAGTTGAATTAATTGCTTACTAGCCTCCTGTCATCCCGCGGCGAAGACCGCGGGATCCATCAGGCAATTCGCACTCTATAGAGAATAGCCTGGTTCCCGCGGTCTTCGCCGCGGGATGACGGGATTTATTTTTACACCTAAGCGAAATACTTAATCTTGACAGCAATAACAAGCTGCTATTTTTTACGCCATTGCTTTCAAACTCACTGATTTGTCTTACATAAAAATTCGTAGGGATAATCAGCTCGCAATGGCCCGCTTCGAGTTTTTAAATAATTTTACGCTATTTCTTGTAATGCCCTTGTTCATCTTACATTACTTAAACCGGCAGTGTTTTAGCTTGGCCTTGTTCCGTATTAGTTGTTGCTGTAACAGGTTTACTACGCTGTTCTAATGCAATAGTAATGATGCCTCCTGCACAAACTAAAGCGATCCCAATACCATTGATCCAGTCAGGTACATGGTGCCAGAATAGCCAACCTAACAGTCCGCTGAAAACTACCACCGAATAGCACATAGGTGCCAAAATAGTCGTTTTACCGTAATGAAATGCCATAGTAATTAACATCTGTGACAAGTACATAAAAATTCCTACACCTATTAAACCTGCAATAATCGGCCAAGTAAAATGGATAGGATGCATTAATGCCAATGGCAGCATGATGAGGCTACTGGGAAAGAAAGAGTAAAATAAAATACGGTTCGTGGGTTCAGTCTGTTTCAGCAAAGAAATACTTACTAGTGAGATACTTGATAATATGCCTGCTGTTAAACCAATAAATGAGGCAGGATGAATGATTTGTGCATTGGGTTTGAGAATGAAAATGACACCAATAAAACCAACCATAATTCCCCACCATAATTGCCGGTTAATTGTTTTGCGCAGCCACAACCAAATTATAATAGGAACGAATAAAGGAGCTGTATTTTGTAATAAGACAGCGTTGACTAACGGAATGTAGTTAATTGCGCAAAATAGTGCTGCAGAGCTGGTTAAGCCTGTCAAACAGCGTAATAACATTAACCCAAGATGATTGGTTTTCAGGCTGCTGATGCCTTGTTTGAAGATTGTTGGCAAAGTTAATAAGAGTGAAATCGAGTATTGAANAAAGACAATCGTGCTGGTCGGTACTTGATGGGATGCCACGGTCTTACCGCAGCTGCTCATGAGGGCAATAGCGAGATAGCCTAGTAAAGCCATGCCGATGCCTTTTGTTAAATTATTGATTTTTAACATAAAAGTACCCTTTATAGTAAGATTTTAAAAGCAGTATACTTCTGTTCTTATTATTAGTAAAATTGATAATTTTTATAAGAGTCATCACAAAAATGAATTTATCTAGGGTCAATCTTAATTTACTGGTGGCATTGGATGTGTTGCTTACAGAACGTCATGTGACGCGAGCTGGTCAGAAACTCAATATTACACAATCCGCCATGAGTAATATTTTGAAACAATTACGCGAAACATTTAAAGACGAGCTATTTGTGCGTGGGCGCGGCAATGTCATGTTACCAACGCCTAGGGCCTTGGCTTTAGCAGAACCTGTGCGCGATGCTTTGAATAAAGCAGCGATTGTGTTTGCTAATCCAGAGCCTTTTATTCCTGGCAAGGCACGACGCAGTTTTGTTTTGGGGATGTCGGATTATTCAGAATTTGTATTATTGCCAGCCTTGATGCAACAAATTATAAAACAAGCACCGCATATTGATATTNNGTCGAAGCATCTGAATTATTTAACAGATGAAACTATGTTGGCTGACTCTACCATCGATTTGGCAGTGGGAATATATGCTGAAATTCCTTCTGGTTTATTGACCCAAGAGTTATTTAAAGACCGCAGTGTTTGTGTTGGCTGGAAGCAAAACCCTTTNATTAAAAGNCCACTGACTTTTGCAGAGTATGCAAAAGTAGAACATTTNGGTGACTTTATTTTTGAATCGCGTGCTGAAACGTTAAGTGAACAACAAATTAAAGCCGCCAATATTGCCCGCAAAGTCAGGCTTACTTTACCCCATGCATTAAGTGCATTATATGTTTTGCCACAGACGAATTTGATTGCACTAGTGCTGGAGCGGGTGGCCAAAGTATTAGGTTCTAAATTAGAATTGGCGACCCAGCCAGCGCCTTTTCTAATNCCAATAGCCATTGTACGCCAAGTTTGGCACCCGAAAACCACACAAGACCCAGCACAAATCTGGTTACGTCAGTTAGTAGCAGAGGTAGCAGCAAGTTTGACGTAGAGGAGTTGGTTCAAATTTGATTTTCTCATAGTTTGTAGTGCAAGTTAGTCCTGCTTGTCGTCACGAATTTTCATGTAAAACAAATCAGAGAATTGTTGCATAACGAGCACCAATCAGAGTCAACTCTGTTTGCTTGCATAGTTTATTTTACCGAGCATATTTCAGCATGGAAACTGAATTTCTTTCAAAACTATCTAAAGTTTCCATAAAATATTCAATGATCTTTAAATTGCCTCTCAGGTTATCGGGCATAAGCTGGAAAGATTTCAGTATGTTCACGTATTCTGATTTTGTGGCATCGTTTAAATAATGTTGCGCATAAATGTGAGTGATTTTTTGCCATAATATTTCGACAGAATCTGAAAGACGTTTAAGCTTAACGCCATAATTGAAATCAGAACTGTGAATGGCTAACAAAGTTTCCATGCTTTGTGCCAGTAAATTTTTCATGCTCTCATTGAGGCACACAACTCCGTCTAGAATCTTTTTGACAAGACTTGTAACATTTCAGTGGCATACTGATGGCATTGTAAATAGGTAATTTTATTGCTGATTTCTGGAGAGGGGAATATTGAATAACGACTTTGTTGTTTCACAACAGGATCATCTGTGGGCCTCTTAGGTGGATGTTGTGTCAGAAAAACAAATAGGCCCTATGTGCCATGAGGTATTGTTAAATAATTTGGCCGCATGTTCGGTCAATGGAGCGGGTGCCATCGTTTTGTCCAAACAGGGTATATTATCGTACCTGGGAGGTAAGTCATAGTCTTCGAGTAGTGATGGTAATATTGCAATAGTATGTTTGTCAAAATATGCGAAAATTTCTTCTTTAACTGATTGGTAATTCTCATAAGTATTATCATTGCTTTGTTGCAGTGCTTGCCTATAGGCATGAAATATGATTTCTGAATAATACTGCCGATTATTCGACATTTTAGCAAAAGGGTTATGGGCACAGCTTTCATTAAAAGTGCATCGACCATGCGGTAAAATAAGTTTCCGGTGGCAAAATCCAGGGAGACAGAAGTTGCCTTCGAGTTAAGACCGATAGTTCGGTAGAGGTGATTGATAACATATCAGTGATTTCATAGAAGATTGCCACGATTTCTTTTTGAAAAATATTAAAACAATTTGTATTTGCAAGGTGATGAAAGAAAGTCATGTTATCTTCATCAACCTGATTTACATCAATTTTTATTTCGTCTTTAATTTTTTCAATTAAGCCTCTAAAATTCTCTACTGAAGGATCAGAATTGGTTATTGCCAGTTGAGATGCTAGTTGATTGGAAATCATAAAGTTTTTAAGGTGAGCTAAAATGGCGGAGATTAATTGTTTTAAAAACAATATTTCCTGGTCATCGATATCAGCTGTTTGTCGATGAACCAGTTTTTCTGCAAGCAATATTTTAAATAAGTAGACCCATTTGAGAGATTTCCATTCAGAAACCGTCATGGCCCTTATGGTAGAGCCTTTCGGATGAATTTTATTGTGAAGATGGCTTTTAAACCACATTTCATGATTGCTCTCTCCACATAATAACAATGACAAAAGTCTTTGTTATTAAAAAGGTGAGAATATTCGCTGAGGATCTTGTTTTTAAATTCTATATTGTCTATTAAATAATATAAAACGTCGGCTATTTCCATTTTGAAAAATTGGAAATCCGTTGCGACATATTTTTCTAGTAAAATAAGGGTGGTTTTTATGCAGCCTCCCAAGACGGCATAATATAGTGCAGTTTTTCTAGGAATAGTTGGCATAAAGGCATTTTCAGTATGTGCCATATAAAAACCAAATTTGGCATAGAGTCTTTCTAATTTATTGAATTCGTTGCCAAATTCGCCTGCTTTATTTCTTTTAACAAACTCTCTTATACTAGGTATTGGCGAATCTTCAACTAAACGAGGGTTTTTAAAGTCAAGATTAGCTGCCACTTTAATATTGATGCCGCTTTGCAATAGAAAAGCAACAACTTGCCAATGTCCCTTGATTGCAGCATAGTGAAGGGAAGTAATGTTACGAATATCAGTAGCATTAATATTGGCATGGCCGTGATAGAGTGCTTTTACTGTCTCTAAATCACCTGCATATGACGCTTCTATAAGAGGCGTTCGTTTTTCATGATCTGTGACTTCAGTATTAGCGCCGTGTAGACATAATATTGCCACAATTTTGGCATTTGTTTTTTACTGGCAACTTGCAAAGCAGTTTCACCATTGGCATCAGTGGTTTCTAACTTAGCATTATGTTGACATAACCAAGTGACCATATCATCCAGGCCGTTTTTAGTGGCAACTTGTAAAGGGGTATCACGATTTTTATTTTTTCATTAATGTCTGCTTTTAATGAATAGAGCAGTTGCATTATTCTTGTTTTTCGATGGACATTGGCTTCGTGTAAAGGTGTATTTCCGTTAGAAAATTTAACTTGATTTAATGGTATTCCTAACATAGATA
Organism: Coxiellaceae bacterium; assembly: GCA_013414725.1. Lineage (GTDB taxonomy): Bacteria > Pseudomonadota > Gammaproteobacteria. Next base: position 1,223,314 of record CP058706.1, read on the forward strand.
GTTTTTAAGCATAAACTCAACAAGAAGAACATTATCGTCGTGGATGCTTGTTTGTAGGGTATTAATATAGGGATTACTGTCGGAGAGAGGGTCATTTTTTTTATTGGCCTTTATAGTTATAAAATGTGTGTTTAGTTTAGTGAAATACTTCGACCAGTCAAGTTATTGACTACGGATAATTTTTTACTTGTTTATTTAAAAAGGGTGATAATTTTATTTTTCTTTAAAAATAATCACTTAATCATGCAAATTAAATCTTTGCTTTGGTGTTTTCAAGCGCTTCATCTGCTGCAGAAATTTCCATTTTTTGCTGCGTTGTTCTAAAACAATAGTGATAATGCCGCCAATAGAAACTAAACCAATGCCAAGAAAACCAATCGAATCTGGTACATCATCCCAAAATAACCAGCCAAGCAGACCACTGAACACAACAGCAGAATNAACAAAAGGCGCAAGCACGCTGGCTTTTGCATAATGGAACGACATGGCAATGAACATTTGTGCTAAATACAAAATGAACCGACACCGATTAAGGCGATTATTATAGGAAAAGTGAGGTGGGTTACATCGTGAAATAAAAAGGCGTCATGAGGATAGCGCCAGGCAAAAAGTATAAAATAGAATGCGTTGTGTTGGTTCGGTTTTTTNTAATAGTGCAATGCAGGTCACCGAGACAGCAGAAACCACGCCACCCAATAAGCCAATGATTGCAGCCGGATGAATGATGGTTGCATTCGGTTTTAATATTAAGATAATGCCTAAAAAACCGATCAAAATGCTGGCCCAGATTTNTTTCGGTATGGCTTGTCGCAGCCATAACCAAATAACAATAGGCAAAAATAATGGATAAGTATTTTGTAATAATACACTGTTGACTAAAGGCAAATATTTAATCGAGAAAANAAGCGCCAGAAAACTGGTAATGCCGGTCGAACAACGCAATAACATCAGGCCTAAACGCTCAGTTTTAATAGTACTTAGGCCGTTTTTGATTATTGCTGGCAATGTTAATAAAGCAGCGGCCCAATATTGAAACATCACAATAGTGGTCATCGGTACAGTATGTACTAATGTTTTGGCGCAAACGCTCATCAATGCGTTGCAAAGATAACCCAATAATATCAGCAGAACGCCTTTCATTAAGTGGTTCATTTGGATCGTGATTCTCCTGTTTTATTTTTAATAGAGAAGTTCACTGATATTTTTATAACAACGGCTGCTTGTTCCCATAACAAAGAAAATTGATCACTCGCCACTAGATCTTCTGGCAATACGGCCAGGCCAATATAATCAGCGGCGGTTGTAGCAGCAGCCATCACCAAATTTCCAACAGATTGGCCATTGGCATCGACAATTACGCTGCCAGGTGCAATTGAATGTGAGGCGGTGAAATTTATTTTAAACATGCGTCGTTTAGATTTACCTAAATAATGGGTGCGGGCAATGATTTCTTGGCCGAGATAACAGCCTTTATTTAAATTGACTGCATGCAACAAATCTAAGTTTAACATGTGCGGTGTAAACAATTCTTGAGTGGTTTCATAGATATGAGGAATACCGGCTGCAATGTCTAATAACTCCCAGGTCGCAGCATTGGCGACAGTCAGCTTAGGTGTTAATTGTTGCTGCAGATGAGCCAATGCATCGGCTTTGCCCATCACAACAAAGCGGGGCANTCTCGGTTGAAACATTGATAATGAGATAATCATTGGAGGCAATGACCGCCCCTTTTGAGAGGGAACATTGGCGGTGGCTTGAGTAAGCAGCGTGTCTATTGTGTTGCCGGCACAACCAATCAGCGTCAATTCTTCGCTAGCATCAGCCACGGTCACTTTTGAAAAAGCAGCGTATTTTGCAAGAGTGTTAATTGTGTTAGGCACCACACTGCGGGGCATAAGCAAATAAAAATCTGGGCCCCATGCTAATAGTCTGAACACTGCTAATATTCTGCCTTTGACATTGCAATAGGCACCTAAACAACTTTGTTGGGCATTGACCGCACTGACGTCACAGGTTAATTGGCCTTGAAGGAATTTAGCAGTTTGTGCGCCGCTGGCTTTGATAATGCCAATAGATGCAAGAGGTACAAGAGTGGGTGAATCAATCATGCTTGCTGGGTAGCTAGGATTTTGCATCATGATCTCAATAGGGCAGGTATATGCAAGGTGGATCCGCTTCGCTTGATCCACCTACATGAGTAATATTACTCTTCAGTGTCGTTACTGGTTTTTGAGTAATTTTTTCTTTAATACGGGCTTGGCGTCCAGAGCGTTCACGCAAATAGTAGAGTTTTGCTTGACGGACATCACCACGACGTACAACTTTAACGCCGGCGATGGTAGGACTATAGGTTTGAAATACCCGTTCAACACCCTCACCGTGCGAAATTTTGCGGACGGTGAAAGAGGAATTTAAACCACGGTTACGGATAGCAATGACTACGCCTTCGTAAGCTTGTAAACGTTCACGGTTACCTTCAACCACCTTTACTTGTACGTTGATCAAGTCGCCAGGCGAAAAGGGTTGGATATGGTCTTNTACGCATTGCTGCTTGTTCAAGTTCTTGAATAACCTTACTCATAATTAATCCTCAACTGCTTTCATTTCGAGTATAAACTCGTCCAATAATGCTTGCTCATTGACCGATAATGGTCTTGAAGCTAACAAATCTGGCCGGCGTAGCCATGTTCGTCCCAGGGACTGTTTTAGCCGCCAGCGTGTAATCGCTTGATGATCGCCGCTTAATAACACACTTGGCACTATTTGTCCATCTATCTCGACAGGACGTGTGTAATGCGGGCAATCCAATAGCAGGTTGGAGAAAGAATCCTGCCTTACTGATTCCTCATCTCCCACCACACCAGGCAGTAAGCGTGCCATGGCATCAATCATTACCATTGCTGCTAACTCGCCGCCGCTTAATACATAATCGCCTATCGACCATTCTGCGTCAATGTCGGTGGCCAAAAGCCGTTCATCAATGCCTTCATAGCGGCCTGCTAGCAAGACCAGTGGTTGCTGGGTAACTAAGTTGGGCAAATCAGCTTGTGTCAATCGCCGCCCTTGGGGCGATAAATAAATGACATGGGCTGCTTCCCCCAAAGTTTGTCTAGCTGCGCGGATGGCTCCCCGTAGAGGTTCTACCATCATTACCATGCCTGGGCCACCACCATAAGGCCGGTCATCTACCGTACGGTGCTTATCATGGGCAAAGTCCCTTGGGTTCCAGTGCTGGATGCTCAGCAGTTGTTTTTCTTGCGCCCGTCCCACAATCCCAAAATCGAGTGCAGCAAACATCTCTGGAAATAAACTGATGACTCCAATCCGCATTAAAANATCAGCGTCCCAATCAACAATAATTTGTTTTGCTTCCAGGTCGACCTTTTTAATGACTTGGCTGATGTAAGGAATTAATCGCTCGCGTTCAGCTTTCACTATCATCACGTCATTTGACCCAGTGGCGATTAAATGGTCGACCACACCGAGTGTTACTTGTTGCAAATTGATCACTGTAGCGCCAATTAAATCATGCCAATAAAATTCATTGGTCTCTAAGGCCGGTAATTGATCAGCTGTGATGGCAATGTCGGCATTGGTATAGGTCTGTGCTGTATCACGGTCATCACAGCCAGGCAGTTTCACTACAATGGCATTGGCATGTACTTGTTCAGCATCGACAGTGACAGTAACCCAGTGGTTTTTTTGTTGGATGAGCCAAGGCTGGTAGTCCAGGATATTGGTGGTGGGCTCTGTGAAAGAAATAATCTTTACCCAGCCTTTGACTCCGTGAGGAGCCCCAATGCGTCCGACAATGACTTTTTCAGGGGCTTTACTCATCAATTTGCTGCAAATACTCAGTGGCTATGAAAGCGGTGATTAGCCTTCAGCGCTTTGTTCTTCTTTGGCTTCTGCCTCAGTGACTAACGCTTTTTTCGCTTTTGCTTTGGCTTTACGCGCTTCAACTTTAGCATCCAACATCGGTCTGATGAGGGTGCCGGTTTTTTCACCCATTTGGGAATAGTCTTTAATCAGTTTTTCAACACGTTCGCTAGGTTGTGCGCCTTGGCCAACCCAATAATTAATGCGTTCTTGATTAAGATGTAAGTAAACTTCTTGGCCGCGAGCAACTGGATTTAAAANACCAATTCGCTCAATATAACGCCCACCACGGGCACGACGGCTGTCAGCAACAACCACATGATAAAATGGCCGCTTAGTAGCGCCACCACGAGCTAAACGAATCACTACCATAAATAATTATTTCCTCATTCGGGTCTTAAGATGGTCAGCTATTCTACCAAAAATCATGAATAGGGAAGGGTTTTTGTGTGTTTCGTGCTTGTCCTGCCTAAAAGACGATTTGTCGCTCTCAGCAAAGCAAAGAATCTCCATTCAGCAGCACTAGGGAAGAGGCCCTCTCCCTTCACTAAGGACAATCACGCATTATTGCATCATCCCACCTGGCGGCAAAATACCTTTGAATTTGCCCAGCATTTTCATCATGTTGCCGCCTTTGAGCTTTTTCATCATTTTTTGCATCTGTTCGTATTGGCGTAACAGACGGTTGACGTCTTGTACTTCTGTGCCGGAGCCAACAGCGATACGGCGTTTACGTGAGCCATTGATCACCGCTGGGAAAAGCCTTTCCTTGGGTGTCATGGAATTGATGATCGCTTCCATCCGAATAAAGCTTTTATCATCTAACATCTGCTTTGCTTGGGGTGGTAATTGGCCAAGGCCAGGCAATTTACTTAAGATGCTGCTCATGCCACCTAGTTTGCGCATCTGCTGTAATTGGTCACGGAAGTCTTCCAAGTCGAAGCCTTGGCCTTTCTTCAGTTTTTTAGCAATTTTTTCGGCTTTTTTGACGTCTATTTTGTGTTGCGCTTGTTCGACCAGAGATAAAATGTCACCCATGCCTAAAATACGTGAGGCCAATCGGTCGGGGTAAAAAGGTTCAATGGCATCGATTTTTTCACCGACCCCCATAAATTTAATGGGCTTACCCGTGATTTTGCGAATTGACAAGGCAGCACCGCCGCGGGTGTCGCCGTCGGTCTTGGTTAAAATGACGCCGGTCAGCGGCAGAGTTTCATTAAAGGCTTTTGCTGTATTAATGGCATCTTGACCGGTCATGCTGTCCACTACGAACAAAGTTTCAATGGGTTTGATGGCGGCGTGAATTTTCTTGATTTCATCCATCATGTCAGCATCAATATGCATACGGCCGGCGGTGTCGATGATGACAACGTCGATAAATTTACGCCGAGCATGTCCAATGGCTGCCTCAGCAATGGCAACCGGTTTTTGGCTAGGGTCACTAGGAAAAAATTCAACATCAATTTGTTTAGCAAGGGTTGCTAATTGATCGATAGCAGCAGGCCGGTAAACGTCAGCACTGACCAATAATACAGATTTTTGCTTGTTCTGTTTTAACCAGTTCGCTAATTTAGCAACGGTAGTGGTCTTGCCTGAACCTTGTAAGCCTGCCATCAAGATCACGGCGGGAGGCTGGGTTTGCAAGTTTAATTCCGCAAGCGATTCCCCTAATGTTGCCACCAATTCATCGTGTACAATTTTTATCAGGGCATCGCCAGGGCGCAGGCTTTTCAGCACTTCTTGGCCAATTGCTTTAGTGCGGATGTCTTCAATGAAAGCTTCGGCCACTTTTAAACTAACATCGGCTTCTAATAATGCGACGCGTACTTCTCGTAAGGTATCTTTAATGTTATTTTCAGTAAGACGGCCTTGGCCACTGAGGTTTTTAAGCGTTTGGGTCAAACGTTCAGTTAAGCTTTGAAACATTGGGTATCCTGCTCTAGTTAATAGTAAGATGCCACATTATACCTGATGAAGACAGTTAGGGACAGAATTGGAGAATATGTCTATGTGGATGCAACTGCTGAGTGTAATGGCTGTGTTGCTGTATCTGGTAGTAGCGGGTGGGGTGCTAGCTGAGTGGCTGGGGTGGATCCAATCGTTGCATCGCCGTTATTACTGGTGGCTCAGTTATCCAGCCATTTTGACCCATGCTTACCTTCTATACCGTTGGATTGATCAACCAGATGGACAAAATCTTTCTTTCACCAATATGTTTTCATTAGTTGCTTGGGTAATTGCCGTATTAATCATCGTTAGTGCATGGCGTAAACCCATTACCAGTTTGGCATTGTTAATTTTCCCTGTAGCAGCATGCTCTGTTCTATTGGTGAATAGTCACCCTGGGATGCATATTGTTGATACCGCAGCGAATCCTCAGGAGTTGTGGCATATTTTATTATCAGTACTTACAGTCAGTGTATTGATGATGGCGGGACTGCAAGCAGTATTGTTGGCGTTACAAGAACAACAATTGCGTGGCCGGCGAGCGGCTTTTGTGCTGCAGAAATTACCGCCATTGGAAACGATGGAATCACTATTGTTCCAACTGATTTGGTTGGGATTTATTTTGCTGACTTTGTTAATGATCACTAGCCTCGTATTNTTTCGGCATGGACTGACGGGCATGTTATTGCCAAAAAGCTTGCTGGTGGTAGTTGCTTGGTTAATTTTTGGTGGGTTGTTAATTGGTCGACATTATTTTGGCTGGCGTGGACGTAAAGCTATTTATGGGACATTAAGTGGCGTGTTATTACTGGTGATTGTTTATTTTGGTAGTCAATTATTAGCAAGGAGCTGGTTGGCATGAAGTTTGGGAGTTTGGAGTTATTTTTGTTATGTCTTGCTGTTTTATTGCTGCTATCGGCATTNTTCTCTGCGTCAGAGACTGGGATGATGGCAATCAATCGCTATCGTCTGCGTCATTTGCTACGTAAAAAATATCTGCCCGCAGTTCGTGTCAATCAATTATTAAAGCGGCCTGATCGTTTATTGGGCGCTATTCTTATCGGTAACACAGTGGCCAATATTTTAGCGTCTGTTGTGACTACATTAATTGCAGTCCGGTTATTTGGTGATGTTGGCGTGGCGATTGCAACAGTTGTGTTAACATTGGCTATTATGATTTTTGTCGAAGTAATGCCAAAGACATTGGCCGCTGTTTATCCGGAACGTACAGCTTTTCTCGCTTCTTGGCCTTTAACATGGTTATTAAAAATAATTTATCCAGCAGTTTGGTTAATTAACAGTTTTTCCAATGGTCTGTTACGCATCTTTGGCGTCAGAATTACTTCACGTCGCATAGACACGTTGAGTCAGGAAGAATTGCGGACATTAGTCTATGAGACGACGGGTAGTTTTGGCCGTTATCGTAAAATGCTGTTAAGTATATTGGATTTAGAAAAAGTAAATGTAGAAGACATTATGGTGCCGCGTAATGATGTTATTGGCATTGATTTAGACCATGATTGGGATGACATTTTACAATTACTGACGCAGACCCAACATACACGTTTGCCTATTTATCGTGGTAGCATTGATCAGGTGCAAGGTATGTTACATTTGCGTCGCGCTCTTAATTTATTGGCCAACCAAACGCTCAATAAAAACAGTTTAATGATGGTAGCTGATCCGATGTATTTTGTTCCAAAGGGCACTTCATTGAACCAACAATTATTGAATTTTCAGCGGGAAAAATGTCGTTCTGGTTTAGTCGTTGATGAATACGGTGATATTCAAGGATTGGTTACATTAGAAGATATTTTGGAAGAAATCGTGGGTGAATTTACTACGAGTTTGCAGCCTGCTAATAAAGGCATCACCCCACAAGAGGATGGCAGTTATTTTATTGATGGCAGCATTACTATTCGCGAATTGAACCGCTTGTTAGGAGTTCATTTTTCTACGGAGGGGCCTAAAACCTTGAATGGCTTAATTACTGAGCATTTAGAGACACTACCTGAAGCAGGTATTTGTTTGCGTATTGATGGCTATCCGTTGGAAATCATTGCAGTAGAGGAAAATTTAGTGAAGACCGCAAGAATATGGCTGCAGCGTTTAGTGGTCAGTGACAATTTGGTGCAATAAAAACGCATGCAAGGGTATCAGCAAGGATTTACTTTGATAGAATTGCTTGTCACACTCACCATCACCATTATTTTATTATCAATGGGTGTTTATGCATTGCACTCCATCGGTATTAATAACCGCAGTGATGTGGCAGTGAACCAACTTGTGGCTGCAATCCAATTTGCCCGTACTAGTGCGATACAACAAGCAACCACGGTCACTTTTTGTGGCTCTAGTAACGGCCATGATTGTGATGGCAATTGGCAAGCAGGACAATTGATTAAAACTCCACAACAAATATTGCGGGTTTATCCCGCTGTTGCGGCAGGTGACCATTTATTTTGGTCAGGCAATTTTTCCCAAAATGCTGTCATTGAATTTGTATCGACCGGTTTTACTAATGGACAACAAGGCAGTTTTTATTATTGCGCCCAACAACAGCAGTATGCAAAACGCATTGTGTTGAGCTTAAGTGGAAGGCCACGTGTTGATGGCAATGTAGCTAAGTGTCTCTATTGATCCACGTTGTCTAAGAATTCGTCCATTCGTTTGATCATGCCAGCAAAGTCAGGATTGTATGTCAGGCGTTGCAATACATAGTTGTCGAGATTTTNTTTACTGAGCGCGCCTTGATAAACCGTTTCAGTTGCTGCTGGAGGTTGTTGTTGATAATGTTGAAAATCGCGGTATTCGCCGTTTTCGCCAAGATAAGGATTACTGGGGGCAATGGGCAAGGAAATATGAGAAAAATTTAAAATGTGTTGTTCAGGGACAGCGCTAGGCAGGGTGATGATGCGGTCGTTTTCAAAATACGTTGACTCATCAGTATAAAACAATAAACGGTTTTTCGGGTTTGGCTGATTCACAAAAAATAATAGTGTAGCATTGACATCTGTTGATTCGTCATCTTTGCTTGTCACGACAAATAAAGGAATATTTAATGCTCTTTGTGTCAGCAGATTACGGGTGCTGCGCATCAGACGATAAATTTGGTAAGCGGCATTGCAAGGAAAGAGTTCATAACGGGCATAACTGATTTGCGGGACTTGTTGGTACCAACGGGCTTTTTCACTAAACAGCCCCATGATACGGTGTGTTTGTGCAAAGCGGGCACTATAACGTTTTGCTTTCAAGGCAGGGGCAATCAAAATCATAGCTTTGAGCGGCGCGCCCTGTAATGCATGATAAAGTCCGAGTGTTGCACCCATTGAAAATCCAGCAAGATACAATTCTTCAACCTCATTAGCAAAACTTTCAATACCATAAGCAGCGGCCCTGATCCATTCTTGATAGTGAATTTTTAATAAATCGCCTGGCACCGTGCCATGGCCTGGCAATAACAACGCACGAACGAAAAATCCTTGTTGATAAAAATGTTCCGCTAAATCGCGCATAGTAAATGGCGAATCATAAAGGCCGTGGATCAGTAAAATGCCTTTACGTGGCTTGCCATATTGGTCAAGTCGATATTCAAAAGGGCTATTGCTTCGAACGATCATATTTCTCGATGCGTCATCCAAGTCAATCCTGCCAGTAGCGATAAAATTTTGGCAACCTTGGACATAATCTTGGAAGCAATTTATGCCACCATGAAAGGTACAGTTGACGCCAGAAGGGAGCAGCAGTTTTGGGTTGATTTCCATAAATTCTTGTCTATCAAAATAAAGTCTTTATAATCCCAGGATTACATGGGTGGTTATAATGATTAATTCAAAATTCCGTTTCAAACTCACCGCTGTTGTCATATTAGCGATAATGCTTTTGCTTAGCAAGGCCGCAATTGCCGAAAGCTTGACTTCGGTTGTGCATGGCTTAGATACCTCGGTGCGTACAATTACCAAAATGGTCCAAGTTATTTGTGTTGTCATTGGAGTAGGCCTGACTTTGGGTGCTTTGATCCGTTTTAAATCTCATCGTGACAATCCAGAAGAAATTTCCTTAATGAGTTGCATATTTATGCTGATTGGCGGGTTGGCATTGATTGCGTTGTACTTCTTACCTATGCCAAAATGACCATCATTAACCTAGGAGTAGTGATTCATGCGTTTGATTCTATTGGGCTCACCCGGCGCTGGCAAAGGCACGCAAGCACGCTTTATTTGCGAAAAATACGGCATTCCACAGATTTCTACTGGTGATATGTTACGTGCTGCCATCAANAGAAAAACACCGCTTGGTTTGGCAGCACAACAAATCATGGAACGGGGCGATTTAGTATCTGACGATATTATTATTGGTATTGTACGTGAGCGGTTGGCCCAACCTGATTGTCAAAAAGGNTTTTTACTCGATGGTGTGCCACGTACTNNCGTACAAGCAGAGGCGCTTAAAGAGGCCAAGGTTCCGTTGGATTATGTGATTGAAGTGGCAGTGGGTGATGACGAAATTGTTAAACGCATGAGCGGTCGTTGGGTACATCCTGCATCGGGGCGAAGTTATCACACGCTTTATAATCCACCTAAAGTGCCTAATAAAGACGATATGACGGGTGAACCATTAGTACAGCGCGAAGATGATAGTGAAGCGACGGTGCGAAAACGCCTGGATGTTTATCATCAACAGACAAAACCCTTAGTGGATTACTATCGTCAGTGGGCTGAAAAAGATCCAAGTGCCCCGCATTACGTTCAAATATCTGGCCTAGGCAGCGTGGAAGCGGTCCGTGACCGCATTTTTGCCATTTTAGACGGCAAGCCGCAACTGGTGGAGTTGACCAAAGACAATTTTGATCAAGTCGTGGCTGAGAGTGAATTAGTCGTCGTGGATTTTTGGGCGGAATGGTGCGCGCCTTGCAAAGCGTTGGCGCAAGTGATTCATGAGATTGCCAAACAATATCCGCAAGTCGTATTTGGTAGCGTCGATATTGAAAAAGAACAGGAATTAGCGCAGGATTTTAACATTCGTTCGGTACCTTTTGTCGTTATTTTACGGCAAAACATCGCTGTCTATGCTGAAGCAGGTGCATTGCCTGCGGCTGCGTTGACTGATTTAATTGAACAGACGCAGTCTCTGGATATGGATAAAGTGCGGCAAGAGATTGCTACACAATTGTCAAAAGAGTCGGGTTCTGGTAATTAATCATCACCAGTTTTCCCAGGGCTTTATTTTTATTAAAAGTAATTTTTGCAGTGGATCCGGCAAATCAAATTGCCAACGTGGAATGGTGAATCCGTTTCGCTTGATCCACCGCACATTTTACTATGTTTTAATGGGCGCCACTTTTTGGCAATACAACTTGTCAATTTTTCAATGTTTTGTTGCGGAAAAACCAGTCCCAATTTAGTTCTTCGCCACAAAATATCATCGGCGGTTTGAGCCCATTCATAGGTGACCAGATACTCCACTTCACGTTCGTACAAATCAGCTCCTAGTAATTCGCCTAAATCTTCTAAGGAGTTTGCCTTATCCAATAATGTACTAACCAATGTGCCATATTGATGCGCATAACGTTGTAATGTTGTCTCCGGCAACCAAGGATAATTGGCTTTGGTTTGTTGTAAAAATGCAGTGAAATCGGCATTAGGAATGTCACCACCTGGCAATGGTGCATTGGCTGTCCAAGCAGGTTTGAGGTGCGGAAATATTTTTCCTATGTGTGACATAGCAGATTCTGCTAATTCACGATAAGTGGTAATTTTGCCGCCGAAAACGGTCAACATCGGTGCCTCATGACTTGGATGATCAAACTCTAAATAATAATCACGAGTGATGGCAGAAAGATTATTCGCATGATTATTTAACAGCGGTCTGACACCAGCGAAAGACCAAATAATGTCTGTTGGCTGTAATTGACGTTGAAAAAATTGATTAGTCAGTGTGAGTAAATAATCAATTTCACTTTGCTCTATTTCAATATTGTCTAAAGGGCCAGCATAAGATAAGTCAGTTGTACCAATTAGCGAATAATTCTCTGCAAAAGGAATGACAAAAACTACCCGTTTGTCTTTGCATTGTAATAAGTAGGCATCATCAGTTGAATACAGTTTGGGTACAACGATGTGGCTGCCTTNTACTAGAGCCAAATGATGTTTGGCTGGTATATGCAAACGGTGAATCAATTGTTCTACCCATGGGCCTGCGGCGTTGACTAGCATTTTAGCTCGTACACTTTGTGTTACATGCGTGAGATTATTTTTGATGGTTACCATCCAGTGATCAGTATGACGTTCTGCTGCAATGACTTCTGTGTGAGTCAAAATATTTGCCCCTAAATTTTTTGCCTGGATTGCATTGACTATAACGAGACGGGCATCGTCAACGTAACAATCAGCATAACTAAAACCAATAGAGTAGTTTTCCTTTAATGGTTTACCAGCGATATCTTGGCGCAAATTCAATTTATAAGAGTGAGGTAAGATCTTGCGCTTGCCAAGATGGTCATAAAGAAACAGGCCGAGGCGAATGATCCAAGCAGGCCTTAATTGTGGCACATAAGGCATAATAAAACGCAGTGGACGAATAATGTGAGGTGCTTTGCGCAGCAATACTTCACGTTCCTTGAGGGCTTTTTGTACTAAACGGAATTCATAATATTCAAGATAACGCAGCCCACCATGAATTAATTTACTACTTTTCCAAGAAGTGCCAGATGCCAGATCGGCTTTTTCGCATAACATCACTGATAACCCACGGCCTATGGCATCCACTGCAATACCAGCACCATTAATACCACCACCAATGATTAATAAATCGACTACTGTTTGATTGTTCATTAAGCTGCTCTCATGATTAAGCCATATTACTGCGTGCCCTGTATTAAAAATCATAGTACAATACTCGCTATTGCACCTCAAGATGCGATTTTTCAATCCTTATCTTGCATATGCTCGACAGAAGGCCGTTTTATCCGGACATTAAACTTCCCGCATTCAAGGGGCGTAATAAACAATAAAGAGTACGACTGATTAGGTAAAGTAGCTATGCACGACAGTACCATTGTTTTTAATATTTTCTTAATATTTACTGGGGCCGCAGTTTTCTCCACTTTGGCGTTATATACCCGCCAATCAATGTTAGTCGCCTATATTTTATTGGGCGTTTTATTTGGGCCATCAGGTTTGAAATTAATCGGCAATGCGAATTTAGTCGAACGCACTGGCGATGTCGGTATTATCTTTCTTTTGTTTCTCATTGGATTGAATTTGCAGCCGCAGAATCTATTGCACATGTTTAAGCGCACGACTTGGATTGCTTTGGTCAGCTCGTTGGTGTTTGCGGTCATTGGTTATGCCGTTGCCCGTTTAATGGGGTTGACGGAAACAGAAGGCATGATTGTTGGCACAGCAATGATGTTTTCCAGCACTATTATCGGTTTGAAGCTGTTACCGACTACGGTCTTGCATCATCAACACACCGGTGAAATCATGATTAGTATTTTGCTGATGCAAGATTTGTTGGCAATTGTTGCCTTGCTAGTGATTCAAGGCATTGGTGCTACTGAGATTAATTTAGCACGCCTTGGCTTAATTGTGTTTTCGTTACCGGCATTAGTCACTTTTGCCTTCGTGTTCCAACGTTTTGTGATCGTAAAATTATTTACCCGCTTTGACCGTATTCGTGAATATATGTTTTTGTTGGCGATTGCCTGGTGTTTGAGCATGTCAGTGTTGGCAGAGCAAGCCGGATTATCGTATGAAGTAGGTGCATTTATTGCTGGTGTGTCGATCGCCGAAGGGCCGATTGCTCTGTATATTGCTGAAAGTTTAAAACCATTACGGGANTTTTTCTTGGTATTGTTTTTCTTCTCAGTGGGGGCGGGCTTCGACTTGAANCTATCTAAAAGTGTTGTCATGCCTTCGCTGCTTTTGGCCACCTTATTATTGTTGCTTAAGCCTGTGGTGTTCCGTTTCTTATTGCGACAAACCGATGAACCGAAACATATCGCCTGGGAAATTGGTTGGCGTTTGGGGCAAGTCAGTGAGTTTTCGCTGTTATTGGCTTATGTTGCGGGCAATGTCGGTTTGATTGGTCAAGAAGCATCGAATTTAATTCAAGCCACCAGTATTCTTACCTTTATCATTTCGTCTTATATTGTTATTTTACGGTATCCAACGCCGATGGCGGTCACTGACAAATTACGGCGAGATTAATGTTGACTCATTTTACAATTGATAAGCAGACACATTTGATTAATGGTGTGACCCATTCACTCTCGCCTAACTGTGATCAACGTCCTGATGCAAATGATATTAGCTTACTGGTGATTCATGGTATCAGTTTGCCACCCGGTCAGTTTGGTGGTGACGCGATCACGGACTTATTTTTGAATCGGCTAAATCCCAGCGCTGACCCGTCTTTTGCTGCATTGCTCAATTTACAGGTGGCGGCCCATGTATTAATAAGGCGTGATGGTGAAGTAATTCAATATGTACCCTTTCATTTAAGGGCGTGGCATGCGGGACAGTCCAACTTCCAGGGGCGAGAGCGTTGCAATGATTTTTCAATCGGCATTGAATTGGAAGGCACAGATACAGTACCTTATACAACTACGCAGTATGAAGTATTGGCAAAACTGACGCGAGCGCTATTGGACAACTATCCCATTACTTTAGATCGAATTGTTGGCCACAGCGATATTGCGCCAGGACGGAAGACAGATCCAGGCCCCGCTTTCCGTTGGGATTATTATCGACAATTGTTGAGCAAGGAGAACATATAATGAAGTTGCTTATCCTGTTAGTGGTTTTACTGCTGCAACGTTATGCTTACGCTGTCCCTGAGTATCATACCACTGGCTGGTTAACGCATTATTTCCGTTGGCCGCGCTACGTCTCTGCAAAGCCATGGTCAGAGGGCAACCCGATAGGTGTTATTGTTACATTATTGCCATTAGCATTAATTGTTGCCTTGATTGCTTATCTGCTGGATGGGCACTGGTTTCATGTATGGGATTTTCTGTTTCAAGTAGTCATTCTTTGGTATTGTGTTAATGCTTATCCTCTGAAAAACTGGCCAATTCTTTTACATTGAGTAATGGCACTAACGCCACTGACAAAGCAACTGTCATGACACCCGGTAACGAGCACATGTCATCACGGGCCCTGACAGAAAATTTATTTCAGCATACAACGGGCGAAATTTTTGCAGTTTGGTTTTGGTATATCATTTTAGGCCCTTTCGGAGCAGTGTTCTATTATGCTTTGTATAGTTTACTGCAATCGGCCAGCCGACCTGATTCAGAATTTATTGGTTACCGTGATGCTGCAACCAAACTGTTGGCAGTCATCAACTGGTTGCCTGTGCGTATCGCTGGGTTGGGCTATGCCCTGATGGGCAATTTTATGGCCGGCTTTCAATTTATTATGCGCCACTTCCGTTCTGGCATTGCTTATAACGATGCTTTCACTGTGGAGTCGGTTTGGCAGCATTGCATGGTGAGAAACATGAATCCTCCATTGCCGATACAGCTGAGACCCGCCATGCTTTGGCGTTAGTAGACCGGAGTTTGTGGCTTTGGCTAGTTGTGATTGCCTTATTCACTCTAGGTGGATGGTTATAATTAGCGTCACCCCAGGCAGCTGATTACCACCTGCCGTCATCCCGCGGCGAAGACCGCGGGATCCAGAAAGGTAGAGCCTCTCCAAGTGAGACGTTGCTATCCCTCTCTTGCTAGAGGCATACCCCTCTTGGCTTACCTGCTTCAATGAGTTACTATTCGGCAACAATTCAGTGAGCCGAGGAGTAATGCCGTGTCAGATAAAATTGAAAACAACATCACTGTGGATATTGATCCGGTAGAAACCAGAGAGTGGCTGGACGCCCTCAAGTCAGTGGTGAGTTTTACTGGANNAAACCGCGCTGAATTTCTATTACAGCAATTATTGACCAAAGCAAACCAAGAGGGAGTGAGTGTACCGACCGGTATCACTACACCTTATATCAATACTATTGCACCCGAACAAGAAACCAAAATGCCTGATTATGGCGATATTGGCCGACGCCTCAGTGCCATCATCCGTTGGAATGCTAAAGTAATGGTATTGCACGCAGGCAAAGAAAATCCCGAGTTGGGTGGTCATTTGGCTTCCTATGCTTCAGCAGGCCAGATTTATGAAATTGGATTTAATTATTTCTTCCGTGGCCGTAATGAGCAACAAATGGGTGATTTGCTCTATATTCAAGGCCATTCAGCACCAGGCATTTATGCCCGTGCTTTTCTTGAAGGCCGTTTGACGGAAGAGCAATTNAAAAATTTCCGCCAAGAAGTTGATGGTAAAGGCATTGCCTCTTATCCACATCCTTGGTTGATGCCTGACTTTTGGCAATTTCCAACGGTTTCCATGGGGCTAGGTCCTTTGCAAGCCATTTATCAAGCGCGGTTATTTAAATACTTAGAAAATCGTGGTTTAGCTAATACCTCTGGCCGGAAAATCTGGGTATTTTGTGGTGATGGCGAAATGGACGAGGTAGATTCAGTCGGTGCCCTCACTGTTGCCAGCCGTGAAAAACTAGACAATTTAATTTTTGTTATCAATTGTAATTTGCAACGTCTAGATGGTCCAGTACGCGGCAACGGTAAAATCATTCAAGAATTAGAAGGCGTTTTTCGTGGTGCAGGTTGGAATGTGATTAAAGTCATTTTCAGTAGCGCCTGGGACCCTTTGTTTGCCAAAGACAAATCCGGTTTGTTATTAAAACGACTACAAGAGTGTGTCGATGGTGAATTCCAAAATTTTGAAGCTAAAGATGGTGCTTATATTCGCGAGAAGTTNTTTGGTAAATATCCTGAATTGAAGCAATTAGTCGCTGACATGAGTGATGACCANGTTAAAAAACTTACCAGCGGTGGGCATGACCGGCAAAAATTATATGCAGCTTATAGCGCAGCGATAAAACATGAAGGCCAACCGACGGTTTTATTGATTAAAACAGTCAAAGGCTATGGTATGGGAACAGCAGGTGAAGCGCTCAATATCACC
Source organism: Coxiellaceae bacterium (assembly GCA_013414725.1). Lineage (GTDB taxonomy): Bacteria > Pseudomonadota > Gammaproteobacteria. The sequence continues at coordinate 1,240,179 of CP058706.1, forward strand.
CATCAACAGAANAAAATGTCAGTGGAAGAATTAAAAGCATTCCGTGATCGTTTCAAAATTCCTGTGAACGATAAGCAAATTGAAAAATTGGATTTTTATCATCCCGGCAATGACAGCCCAGAGATTAAATTCTTACATGAACGTCGCCAAGCTTTNGGGGGCTATTTACCAAAGCGTTATGCTGACAGTGAAAAACTTGTGGTGCCGCCATTAACAGCGTTTTCACCTGTATTAGAAAGCACTGGCGATCGTGAAATTTCTACGACAATGGCATTTGTACGTTTTTTAACGATTTTGTTAAAAGATAATAATGTTGGCAAGCGGGTTGTGCCAATTGTGCCTGATGAATGTCGTACTTTCGGTATGGAAGGTTTGTTTCGTCAAATCGGTATTTATTCACCGGTGGGGCAACTTTACGAACCAGTTGATAAAGATCAATTGATGTACTACCGCGAAGCGAAAGATGGACAATTATTAGAAGAAGGCATCACTGAGGCAGGTGCTTTTGCTTCTTGGATGGCAGCGGCTAATTCCTACAGCACAACCGGTGTACCATTAATTCCGTTCTTTATTTTTTATTCGATGTTTGGTTTTCAACGCGTTGGTGATTTGGCATGGGCAGCAGGTGATATGCGTTGCCGAGGCTTTTTATTAGGTGGCACAGCAGGGCGTACCACTTTGGCTGGTGAAGGATTGCAACACGATGATGGCCATAGCCATATTATTTCCAGTGTGGTGCCAAATTGCCGCAGCTATGACCCAACATTCAGTTATGAATTAGCGGTGATTTTGCAGCATGGCATGCAGCGAATGTATGTTGATCAAGTGGATGAGTATTATTACATCACGGTAATGAATGAAAATTACACCCATCCTGCAATGCCAGAAGGGGCTGAGGCAGGCATCATTAAAGGCATGTATTTATTTAGCGAAACATTGCCCCAAGCCAACGTACGTTTGCAATTATTAGGTTCTGGTACGATTTTACGTGAAGTCATCGCAGCGGCCGATATTTTGGCCAAACAATTTAATATTGGTGCTGATGTTTGGAGCGTCACGAGTTTTACCGAATTGCGTCGCGATGGTTTAGCAATTGAGCGTTATAATCGTATCCATCCACAAGAAAAACCGAAGCAAAGTTATGTAACAGAGTGTTTGCAATCACGTTCCGGCCCAGTTGTTGCAGCAACCGATTATATCAAACTGTTTGCTGATCAAATTCGTGCTTATGTGCCACATCAATATCATGTGTTGGGCACTGATGGCTTTGGCCGTAGTGATACGCGACACAAATTGCGTTATTTCTTCGAAGTAGATGCAAACTATATTGCTTACACTGCGTTAAAAGCATTAGCTGATGAAGGTAAGTTTCCAGTAGCGAACCTGACCAAAGCAATGCAACAACTAGGCATCGATCCTAATAAACCCGATCCTGTGACAGTATAGTTTATGTAGTGTGGATCAAGCGAAGCGGATCCACCAAATCATACGGCTTAAAGCATGGTGGATCCGCTTCGCTTGATCCACCCTACATTAAAAATGTAAAACGAACAATCGCATCGTGGAGATGAAACAGTGGCAACGATAAAGGAAGTGTTAGTTCCCGATTTAGGCGGAGCAACAGAGGTAGATGTAATTGAAGTGTTAGTCAAACCTGGCGATACCGTTGCGCCTGAACAATCCTTAATTACACTTGAAGGTGATAAGGCGACGATGGAAATTCCGGCGCCTTTTGCTGGCAAAGTACAGGCATTAAAAGTAAAAGTGGGTGATAAAGTATCGCAGGGTTCTGTGATTTTAACTTTAGAAACCACGGATGCCAGCGCAGAAAAACTGAAACAACGGCATCTGCAGCAACTGCCNGCCCCTGCTAATGCTCCAACACCTGCTCCTGCAGCTTCTGCCATGCAAGAAGTCCGAATTCCTGATATTGGTGGTGCGACCCAAGTGGATGTCATTGAAGTCATGGTGAAACCTGGCGATCAAGTGAAGGCAGAACAATCNCTGATTACTTTAGAAGGCGATAAAGCTACCATGGAAATTCCATCACCGTTTGCTGGTAAAGTGCAAACAGTTGCTGTGAAAGTCGGTGATAAGGTCTCACAAAATGATTTAATTTTAACCCTGGAAACGATGGGAACTGCTGTTGCTCAACCGGCCTCGCAACCCACAGCAGCGCCTGCCGCACCTGTTGCAGCACCACAACCTGCTGCTGCAGCACCATCATCAGCAGAACCTACCAGTTTTGTGAGCATGGCAAACGTCCATGCAGGGCCATCGGTGCGTAAAATTGCCCGAGAATTTGGCATTGATTTACAACGTGTGCGTGGGACAGGGCCAAAAGGTCGAATTGTTAAAGAAGATTTACAAGCATTTGTTAANAGCAGAATTACAAAAGCCCAAACTGGTGGTGGTTTTGCTGTGCCGCCAGCACCCAAAGTTGATTTTGCCAAATTTGGTGAAATCGAAGTCAAACCGTTGAACAAGATTAAACGCCTGACGGGTGTTAATTTACATCGGGCTTGGATCACTGTGCCACACGTGACGCAGTTTGATGAAGTCGATATTACAGAGATGGAAGAGTTTCGCAAAAGCCAAAAAGAAGCGATGGAAGCGCAAGGTGTTAAATTAACGCCTTTGGTTTTTATCATGCAAGCGGTTGTGGCTGCATTAAAACAATATCCGCAATTTAATGCTTCATTGGATTCTAATGGTGAAAACTTAATTTATAAAAAATATTTTAATATTGGGATTGCGGTAGATACGCCTAATGGTCTGGTTGTCCCTGTTATTAGAGATGTTGATAAAAAAACTTTGGCAGAATTAGCGAAAGAGTTAGCTGTGATTAGCAANAAAGCGCGTGAGAAAGGCCTGACTCCAGCAGAAATGTCTGGTAGCTGTTTTACTATTTCAAGTTTGGGTGGCATTGGTGGTACTGCTTTTACGCCAATAGTCAACACACCAGATGTTGCGATTTTAGGTGTTTCGAAATCATCGATAAAACCTGTTTATCAAGAAGGTAATTTTGTACCGCGTTTGATGTTGCCACTATCACTGTCTTATGACCATCGCGTAATTGATGGTGCGGAAGGCGCACGCTTCATTGTCGCAGTAGGACAACATTTAGCGGATATTCGTACGTTATTAATATAAGTATTTTCTAGGGAAATAAATTATGTAGGGTGGGTCCATTGATGGATCAAACTGCGGGATGACATGACTTGTTTTTTGACGCTGTTTTTCAGATCAAGTATAGATTTTTACAACTAATTTTAACTTCGAGGTATTTCAATGGCTAATGCAACAATTAATACAGAAGTAGTGGTCCTTGGCAGTGGCCCAGGTGGTTATGCAGCAGCATTTCGTGCCGCTGATTTAGGTAANAANGTGGTGCTAGTGGAGCGTTATGAAACCATTGGTGGTGTTTGTTTAAACGTCGGTTGTATTCCTTCCAAAGCTTTACTGCATGTTGCCAAAGTCATTGATGATGTCAGCGATATGAACAAACATGGTGTTGAATTTGGGACACCGAAAATTGATGTTAANAAAATACTTGAATGGAAAAATGGTGTTGTTAATCGATTGACCGGTGGTTTGAAAATGCTGGCGAAACAACGTCAAGTTCAAATTGTGACAGGTGTTGGCAAATTTATTTCTTCTAATCAATTAGCGGTAGAAGGCAAAGACGGTAAACAAGTGATTGAATTTCAAAATGCCGTGATTGCGGCGGGTTCACGTCCAGTCAAGTTACCATTTATTCCTGATGATCCACGTGTAATTGATTCTACAGGAGCTTTGGAATTGGCAGATGTCAGTGGCAGCATGTTAGTCATTGGTGGCGGCATTATCGGTTTAGAAATGGCAACTGTTTATCATGCATTAGGTGCAAAGATCACTATTGTTGAATTAATGGACCAAATTATTCCAGGTGCTGATCGCGATGTGGTCATGCCATTGCANAAACGCATTGAAAAACGCTATGANAAAATTCTGTTAAAAACCAAGGTCACTAAAGTTGAAGCGAAGAAAGATGGCTTATGGGTTACTTTTGAAGGTGACGCTGCACCGGCTGAACCTCAACGCTTTGATCGTATTTTGGTGGCAGTTGGTCGTCGTCCCAACAGTGATTTAGTCGATGCAGATAAAGCCGGTGTCTATGTAAATGAACGTGGTTTTATTCCAGTTGACAAACAACAACGTACTAACGTGCCGCATATTTTTGCCATTGGTGATATCGTCGGTAATCCAATGTTGGCCCATAAAGCCACGCCTGAAGGCCGTTTAGCTGCTGAAGTGATTGCTGGCATGAAACATTATTTTGATCCTAAAACCATTCCTTCAGTGGCATATACTGATCCAGAGGTCGCTTGGGCTGGTCTCACCGAGAACGAAGCGAAAGCGCAAGGCATTAAGTATGGTAAAGGTGTATTCCCATGGGCAGCCAGTGGCCGTGCATTAAGCTTAGGCCGTGAAGAAGGCATGACTAAGATTTTATTTGATGAAACTACACAGCGTGTTATTGGTGCTGGTATTGTCGGCGTCAATGCGGGTGATTTAATCAGTGAGCTTGCCTTAGCCATTGAAATGGGCTGCGATGCCGAAGATATTGCTTTAACAATTCATCCACATCCAACATTAGGTGAGACCATCATGATGGCAGCTGAAGTGTTTGAGGGTACGATTACTGATTTGTATTTGCCGAAGAAAAAGAAGAGAAAAATAAATTAATAAGAGGTACGTATTATGCCAGTCCATCATTTAAACACTAATAATCCTGATTTTTATGGTTATGAACAAGTGGGACTGAATGCAAATCAGGTTCGTTTGTTGCCCACCAGTCAAAGTAAGAATGTGACAGCGACTACAATCGATGCGGAAGACCATACTTTATTTGGTGCGCCTGTTGAAGGATTTGAGGAACAAACCAAAGACAATCAGGACAAGGCATTGAATTCTACAGCTGATCTCATCATTAAGAATCATGGAGCAAAGAAGTTTTTCTTAATTCCTGAAAAGAAAATAATGAAAGATTTCACGCCTCCTAATGAGCCGATGGTAACTGGGCAGCGATTTGACAGGGTGCTCTATGCTAATGTTGCTGATTTACGAGATGGCGCTAGTAAAAAGTGGCGCAACATTTGCAGTTGGCGCAACAACTAGATGAAAAATATCAACTGGTTGTTGGTGTATCAGCGATGCTTGTGGGACGAACTCGTGCCGAGCGTTATAAGGAACTTTGCAGTTTTTAAAAGACAATGCTAATTTTACGCCTGGAAAAATGAAAGAATACGCAGAGGGTGATATAGTTGGCATGCAGAACCGTTATGAAAACATGTATGTTGTTCCTTTTTTGTCCTGGAAAAAGCACTGGCAACATCGTAGCGACAGTGCGTGCTTTAAAAACTCCGTTGTCTTCTGCAGCGTATCTTTCGGATGAAGTAGTTTACACCCAATTATTGCCGGTGGAGGCTTTTCAAGGTAGTTATGAAAAATCACCTGAAGACGAGCAGAGAACGTTTTTAATGGCTTATTTGATTGATAAAGCAATGCAGCAAGGATTAGCTTCATTTAAGTATTTCTTTCTAATAGGAGCAGATGGCCGAGTCCATCAATACTGTAAAATAGGTTGTAAGCGTTTTACGGGTGAGGAAAATTTTGATGGTTTCAAATTAGTGATGCATTTCTCTGCTCCAGCGCCGAGATTGGTAGAATATAAGGAAGAAAGTAGAAAACAGACAATTACTTTTCACAATAAACCATCATTTTGGCAGTCTGAGCAATCAACGCAAAGTATTGCTCAATTAGATAATACGGTTCCAATGCAACTCCAAAATTAACTCCTAAATTTCATTGAAAGAGGTGTAAGTTGTAAATAATGACTTACACCTTATCTCTCCTACCTTAAATTTCTAGCAGCGGGTTATTAATTCCTATTCAAAATAAGTAATCTAGGAATCTGAGTATGAAGGATTAATCAGCCCTTGAAAAAGAAAGGCACCATTATTGATACAATGTGGGCTTGTAGGAGGCTTATGCTTAGGCCATGGATTATGGGAGATTAGGGTGAAATTGCCTGAACGTCGAATTGCCAGGATTTGGTGTTATGGCCCGAGCATCAATCTCTAATTGACCATTCACTAAATTTTGATTATCATTAATTGAGTAATCACTCAATTAATGAGAGGGTGGCATGAAGAAATGTTCGGTAGTCGTTGTCGGCGGCGGCCCTGTTGGTTTGGCATTGGGAATAGAGCTTGGATTATTAGGCATTGAAACCATTATCATTGAAAAATATGCTGATTCATTGTTGCTGCCGAAGGCACAATTGCTGAACCCGCGCTCAATGGAATTTTTCCGTCGCTGGGGCATTCACCGCCAGTTAATTGCCCGTAAATTATTGCCGGACAACTATCCTCTCCACGCGATTTGGTGCAATGGCTTGGCTGGCAAGGTTTATGCTCAGGTCGATTTTGCTGCAAACATCTCCGCTGATTTATCATCAGAAAACTATTTGCGGATTCCTTTGTGGATCACAGAGTCGGTGTTGCGTGAACGTGTCAATCATTTTTCATGTGTAAGTTTGTTAAAGCCCTGTGAAGTGATCCAGATTGAACAACACACAGACTATGTTGAAGTAACCGCTGTTAATAGAACAACTAAAGCTGAATTTTCTATTGCGGCAGATTATTTAGTAGGTTGTGATGGTGCCAATAGTTTTGTTCGAGCTTCGATCGGTGTTGAAATGCAAATCGAATCACCCATGCAGCGCATGTTAAATGTATTATTTACTTCGCGTCAATTGACAGAACAAATGACCGTGCCGAAAGGCATTCTTTATTACAATTTATCATTAGACAAACCTGCTTCCATTGGCTGTGTCGATTATACTAATCATTTATGGTATGGCTTGATGATGCAATCAGAGCAGTCAACAACTATCGAGATAGAAGCCACNGCTTGGCTTAGAAAAATTGCGGGCTTTACCTTTGATAAAACCATTCACTATGTTAATGAATGGTTGATGCGGGCAGAAGTCGCACAAAAATATCGTGTTAACAGAATATTATTAGCAGGTGATGCCGCGCATGTGTTACCGCCGACAGGTGGCCATGGTTTGAATACGGGGTTGGGGGATGTAGTCAATCTTGGTTGGAAGTTAGCTGCAGTCATTAAAGATAAAGTTGATGAGCGATTATTAGACAGTTATGAAATGGAACGTCGACCTGTTGCACTTTGTAATCTAGCAGCATCGNNAAAAAACGCCTACGATGCGCGTCAAGTACGTGAATTGTATCCACCAGAGACAAGGCCAAATGAGTTTTCATACGAAAATGAACGTCTTGCTAAACAACATGCCATCAGTTTAGGCATTGCTTTGGGCTATTGTTATACGGATTCGCCCATTATTTTTAACGCCGATAAAAATAGTGAATTTGATCCGAGTTTATATCATCCTAAAGCTAGGCCTGGATTNTTTGCGCCCCACTTCCAAGTCAGTGCTGAAAAAATTTTTTATGATGGTTTGCAACTAAGCTATACATTACTCATTAATGCTGGAACAACCGAGGCAAGAATTGCTACAATCAAACANAGCTTTTTAGCGCGTCATTTGTCATTGATTGTCTTTAATTTATCTTATGATAATGCTAAAAAGCTTTATGACCAAAATTATTACTTGTTAAGGCCGGATTGGCACATTGCTTGGTGTGGGGCAGAATTGCCGACTGACCTAGACACATTTATTGATTTATTATTATATGGCCAAAAAATTAATACAACGAAAATCAGCGGATAAGACCCGTACCACTATTTTAAAAGCGGCACGTAAGCTATTTGCTAAAGCGGGATTTTCTGCGACCTCAACTCAGGCAATTGCGAAAGCAGCACAGGTCAATGAGAACTTGATTTTTCATCATTTTAGCAACAAAGCCGAATTATGGCGCAAGGTAAAAGAAAGCATTGTTGAAGAATTAGCGATTGAACCTTTGGATAAACAACCTGAATCTTTCCAAGATTTTTTAACAGCCGCTGTACGACAACGCTTAAGCGCTTTTCAGCAACATCCGGATTTGGTGCGGTTATTGCGTTGGCAAGCTATGGAATCAAAACGCGAGCAATTGATTGCAGGTAATATACTGGCCCCCAAAAATTGGTTAGAGCCAATTTGCTATTTACAAAAAATGGCAAGATTAAGTCAACGATCAAGCCGGAACTATTGGTGGTTTGGTTGGCCGTTAGCGTAAATGCGATTATTTTTGATGACTTGCATTTATTTGATAGTGATTCTGATCAACAAAATTATATTGATTTTATTGTCAAAAACTTAGGGGCATGTGTTTCCTGTCAATGAATTATTCTGATTGGCATGATAAGATGGGCCAAGCGCAAACTAGTTGGCCCATCTTGAGTTTGAATTAACTGGCTTTTTGTCTTTCAGCCCGTTTACGTTCATGTTCTAGCAATTGCTNTTTGCGCAGACGAATGCTTTGTGGGGTGATTTCCACTAATTCATCATCGCCAATAAATTCCAATGCTTGTTCCAATGACATTTGAATGGGCGGAGTCAACAAAATGTTTTCATCAGAGCCAGCGGCACGAATATTGGTTAGTTGTTTTTCTCGTGTGACATTCACGACTAAATCATTGTCACGGCTGTGAATCCCAATAATCATACCTTCATACACATCCGTTTGAGGTGAGATAAACATCCGGCCACGGTCTTGTAGGTTCCAAATAGCATAGGCTGTTGCTTTGCCTACTCCGTTTGAAATCAATACGCCATTGCGCCGTTCAGCAATAGTGCCTGCTTTACTGGGGCCATAATGATCAAAGACATGGTGCAACAAGCCTGTCCCTGCAGTGGCAGTTAAAAATTCATTGCGAAAACCCATCAAACCACGTGAAGGAATAATATATTCTAAGCGGGCGCGGCCTTTACCATCATTGTCCATAGACTTGAGTTCGCCTTTGCGTTGGCCTAGCAATTCGATCACGCTGCCTTGGTAAGCTTCAGCAACATCCACAATCAATAATTCGTAAGGCTCGTGTTGTTCTTCACCAACAGTCTTCATGATGACTTGAGGCCGAGAAACAGCTAATTCATAGCCTTCGCGCCGCATGGTTTCTAGTAAAATGGACAAGTGCAATTCACCACGGCCAGAGACTAAAAACTTATCGGGATCATCCATTTCAGTTACACGTAATGCTACGTTGTGAATCAATTCCCGGTCTAAACGTTCACGAATTTGACGGCTGGTGAGGTATTTGCCTTCTTTGCCAGCAAATGGTGAGGTATTGACTTGGAATGTCATGCTGATAGTTGGTTCGTCTACTTCGAGCAGTGGCAATGCTTCGACAGTTTGAGGATCGCATAAAGTATCGGAAATACGTAAGTTTTCAATACCATTGATCGCAATAATATCGCCTGCTGTTGCTTCATCCATTTGGACACGGTTTAGACCCTGGTAGCCGAGTACTTGTAAAATCCGGCCAGAGCGAATGTTATTATCACGGTCGATAATTTTCACTGCCATATTAGGAGTCACCCGGCCACGAGTCACGCGGCCAATACCAATCGTGCCCACGTAACTGGAGTAATCCAGCGCACTGATTTGCATTTGGAACGGCCCTTCGCCATCGACTTGCGGTGGGGGCACTCGTTCGATAATGGTTTGTAACAAAGGAGTCATGTTGTCGCTTAATACTGCCAAATCCAAAGTGGCATAACCTTGCAATGCAGAAGCGTAAACAATCGGGAAATCTAATTGTTCATTAGTTGCCCCCAAGCGGTCGAACAAATCGAATACTTGATCAACTACCCAATCAGGCCGTGCGCCATCACGGTCAACTTTATTGATAACAACAATGGGTTTTAAGCCACGAGCAAAGGCTTNTTGGGTCACGAAGCGGGTCTGTGGCATTGGGCCATCGCAGGCATCGACAAGCAGTAGCACTGAATCAACCATCGATAAAATCCGTTCCACCTCACCCCCAAAGTCAGCGTGGCCAGGGGTATCAACGATATTGATGCGGTAACCGTTCCAGTTAATCGCGGTATTTTTGGCAAGAATTGTAATGCCCCGTTCTTTTTCTAAATCATTGGAGTCCATGACACGTTCCGCGACTGGGCCTCGTTGCGCCAGGGCGTTGGTTTGTTGTAGTAAGCGGTCGACGAGGGTGGTTTTACCATGGTCGACATGGGCGATAATGGCAATGTTACGTAATTGAGTGATCATCATTAAATTTTCCGCTGGCAAAAAAGGCAGCCATCATAGCAAATCTACGGAGTAATTGTAAGAGCGTCAGACATGATTGTATTTGAGCAGTTTTGTGGTCTCATGCTGTGCTGTAATTGGGCTGGATTGTGTTTGATTTGCAGATGCTCTATTTTTTTCTCACAAATGTCGATGATCTCATTTTTAAATGTATCCAGGCTCTTTAAACGATATTCGACTAAAGTTTTTCATGTGCAAAAAGCATAAATTTTGGTACCACCGGCGTCCTTGAGTGACGCTATCAAATGTTTTTATGAATAAATTGAGCAGCATGCTTTTAGCATTGCCAGCATAACACCAGTCATTTTTAAAGGGTTTTTGTCTTACTTTAAAAGAGGGAAGATATTGTGACCTGGCTAGGTGCGGGATTTCATCCCATAAGATTTTTCAGCAGTTTGTCTATTGGCTTCGTCGGCCAAATGTAATTTATGAATAATTTCAGGCAACAGGTGTTTAGCAAAATTGATGCTACGGATAGATTTTACTTTCCCGTTGTTATCAGGGGCCAGAGAAAAGCGCCTCGTTCAGCCATTGTTAATGTCATTTTTTAGGGTCATCACTGGGAGAAATAAGGGCATACAGCATATGGTTATCATAACCTGTGTGCGTGAATATGAACGGTTCGTTTTCTAATGAATAATTGGGCTTATCAAGATCTTCAATTTTTATAGGAGTTGAAGATAGATAAAATTGGGTTTAATTGAGTTTGATAAAGAGGGTTTTCAGCAATGAAAGCGGCTAATAATGGTTGTATTATATAAATCATTTCTGTTTCATCATTACTGCCGCCATGATGGTCAAGATTTTGTTTGGCAAGACACAAATCATATATTTCTTTGCAATTGAACATAACTGCCACAATTCTTTGTATCATGATGCTATCGATTTCTTTTTGAGTAGTCAGAGTGTTATTAATCAGACAATCAATTACTTGTTGAGCTCGAAGATAAGCCGCTAATTCTAAAGCTGTTTTGCCATTAGTCAGTCGTGCTGATAAGGCAGCGCCATGTTCAATTAATAATTGAGCAGCGACGCCATCATTCATTTGTGTTGCACAATGAAGTGGCGTTATTTTGTGCTCATCGGCAGCAACATTGACTAAAGCTTTATTGGTTAGCAGTAACTTTACAACGGAAACATTTTTAAACATAATGGCATGATGTAACGGTGTGTAACCATCTAAATCACGCTGATTTATATAAGCGTGGTTTAGCAGTAATAATCCTGCAATTGCATCAGAACCAGATTGAGCAGCATAGTGCAGGCTGGAAAAACCTTCTTTGTCAATGGCATTAACATCAGGGTTGCGTGATAACAGCCAAATGACCATGTCTAGTTGATTGTGTTCACAAGCCAACATTAATGGGGTTTTTCTATTATCGTCGCGAATATCGACACTAAAACTTGGATGACTGGCTAAATTTTTTAATCTTGTTAGATTGTTATCTATAATTGCTTGAAAAATCTGTTGCTGTAATAATGCTGTTGCCATTGACTCTCCCCCTCTAAGAGAGCACCTATTTTAAAAAATTTAGATTAAATCAATATTAATAAACATCGAAAAAATGGCATAGATTTGTATAGTTCAATTTAAGCCCTAATTAATATAGAATTGTGATGCCAGGTTATTGGCATGGCAATCGAATTTTTAAATACTTCTTTGTTATCTTGCCCTCATTACAAGGTATTTTTGAAAAGCAATAACAATGGAGTGCTTAGGAAAGCACTCAAATTTGGTCCAGGTTGAATAAATATTCATTTTATGATATTTTTATGCATGTAGTCGAGGAGTGGAAAAACCATGATTAAGGTCGCGATTGCCGGCAGTACGGGCTATATTGGCGTCGAATTATTGCGCATTTTACATAATCATCCATCTGTCTCTGTGGTTTATGTGGGCACTGAGTCCTATGTAGACCAATCCTTTGCTTCGGTCTATCCCCATTTACAACAACTTGTCCATATGAAAGGCAATTCGCATGATGCCTTGCAAATGGCAGGTTTGGCCGATGTGGTTTTTACTGCCATGCCGCATGGGGTGGCCATGGAAATGGCGCCAACGATTTTAAAGGCAGGCAAACGTTTAATCGATCTGGGTGCTGATTTTCGTCTTAAAAATCCTGATATTTATCAACGCTGGTATCAACATGTCCCTGCAGCACAGGATTTATTGGATGCGGCTGTTTATGGGTTACCTGAGGTAGGTGGTCGTACCAAAGTCCCTAATGCCCAGTTGATTGCTAATCCAGGCTGTTATCCTACCAGCTGTGCTTTAGCGGCAATGCCTGCAATTAAGGCGGGTATTATTGACCTTGAAAACATCATNTTTGATTCAAAATCGGGCACTTCCGGTGCAGGCAGGGGGCTGTCATTGGGTGCCCATGTCAGCGAAGTGACGGAAAATTTTAAAGCTTATAACATTGCCGGAGCGCACCGCCACACGCCTGAAATTGAGCAAACACTGACTGAACTCAGTCATGTGCCTATCCAAGTGCAATTTACCCCACATTTAGTACCGATGGTGCGCGGCATTCTCACCACCGCTTATTTCCGTTTGACCCAATCGCTTACTGCCCAACAAGTTTGGGAAATTTACCATGCTGCCTATGATAATGAGCCTTTTGTCCGTTTGCGTCCCCTCGGCCATTTGCCGGAAACCAAGCATGTGAAAGGCGCTAATTTTTGCGATATTGGCTTGCAGGTTGATCCTCGCACGGGACGCTTGATTGTGATTAGTGTGATTGATAATTTAGTCAAAGGTGCTGCGGGGCAAGCTATTCAAAACATGAATTTGATGTTTGGTCTGCCTGAAACCTTGGGGCTTACTCAACTTGTACCACTCTATCCATAGGTCTTGCATGATTGAATACCGAAAAGCTGTAACTACTGATGTGCCTGCTATTCACCGATTAGTGAATGAATATGCCATACAAGGTGTAATGTTACGTCGCACTTTATTGTCCTTATACGAAAATATGCGGGATTTTGCGGTCGCGGTACAAGAGGGTGAAATTGTGGCAGTTGGGGCGTTACATGTAATGTGGCATGATTTGGCAGAAATCCGTTCCCTAGCAGTGCAACCCCGTTTGACTGGACAAGGCATTGGTCGTGGCATTGTGAAATTATTGCTGCAAGAAGCGGAACAAATGGCATTAAAGCGGGTTTTTGCGCTGACCTATCANGCGGGATTTTTTGAAAAACTGAATTTTCGTGTGATNCAAAAAGAAAAGCTGCCACAAAAAGTGTGGAGTGAATGCATTAATTGTCACAAGTTTAATTCTTGTGATGAGATTGCTATGATTCACTATTTGGTAGAGCCAGATGATGCAACCAATGAACAGGCAGATGCCGCATTGACATCAATGGATATTCCCCACTGGGTGCGGGAATAATCTGCCCAAAGAGATAGAGTGGATCAAGCGAAGCGGCTTCTCTATCTGACTGCCAACCGGAATGGTGGATCCACTTCGCTTGATTCACCCTAGATTCAAATTGAGGCTTATATGCAATTTATTCAAGGCGGAATTTGTGCTCCTGGCGGTTTTAAAGCCAGTGGCGTGAGTGCGGACATTAAAGGCAAAAACTGATAAAAAGATGTTGCTATCATTTACAGTGAACAAGCAGCTACGGCAGCAGGGGTATTTACCACCAACCGTGTAAAAGCAGCGCCCGTCATTATTTCACAACAAAAATTAGCAATCATGTATTGCAAGCCATCGTTATCAACAGTGGTAATGCCAATGCTTGCACCGGTGCTCAAGGCATGACTGATGCTGTGGACATGTGTCAGCAAACCGCAAAAGCTCTTGGGATTGATGTAGACTTGGTCGCTGTTGCCAGTACGGGCGTCATTGGGGTGAATTTGCCAATGAAAAAATCCAGCTTGGTATTCAGCAAGCAGCCAAGGCATTGAGCCATCAAGGTTCAGCAGCCGCTGCCGCAGCCATTATGACAACAGACACGTTTCCTAAAGAAATTGCCATTGAAATTGATGTGGCTGGCGTGCCAATTAAAATAGGCGGCATTGCAAAAGGTTCAGGCATGATTTTTCCCAATATGGCCACCACCTTAGGTTTTGTTACCACCGATGCAGCTGTATCAGCCATGGCATTACAAAAAGCATTAAAATTAGCAATTGAAACTTCATTTAACATGATCACTGTGGATGGTGACACTTCTACCAATGATTGTGTGATCAGTTTGGCCAATGGCATGGCGGGCAACCCTGAAATTCATCCTGATTCACCGACTTTTAGCTACTTTGTTGCTGGTCTTACTTATGTGTTAACGCATTTGGCCAAGGCGGTAGTGCGAGATGGAGAAGGCGCAACCAAATTAATGGAAATGCAAGTCCATGGTGCTTCAACTCAAGAAGATGCCAGAAAAGCAGCATTAGCCGTCTGTAATTCTGCGCTTGTAAAAACGGCCTTATTTGGCAGTGATGCTAATTGGGGCGAATATTATGTGCCTTGGGTTATTCCGGTGCCCAATTTGATCCCAATAAAGTGGATCTTTATATTGGCAATGTACCGGTCATGCAAAAGGGCGCAGGATTGGCATTTGATGAAACAGCAGCAGCTGCGGTATTGGCTGAAAAAGAAATTATTATTAAAGCCTATTTGCACAATGGGTCTGCGTCAGCCACTGCCTGGGGATGTGATTTGTCCCATGATTATGTGACTATTAACGGGTCTTATCGGAGTTAAATTATGTCGATGCACCATAATAAAACCACTATTCTAGTGGAAGCACTGCCTTATATTCGTGAATTCGCTGGCAAAATTATTGTGATTAAATACGGCGGTGCGGCGATGGCAGCGGCCAATTTACAAGAAGCAGTCATGCAGGATATTGCGCTAATGAAGTTTTGTGGCATGTATCCAATTGTGNNGCATGGCGGTGGCCCTGAAATTAATTCCCTGTGTGANAAAATGGGAATTACACCTAAATTTATTGATGGTCTTCGTGTGACTGATGCGGCAACGATGGAATTAGTCCAAATGACATTAGTTGGCAAAACGAATCGCAACATTGTGACGCGATTAAATCAACATGGCGTTCGCGCCATTGGTTTATCAGGCCAAGACGGTCAATTATTGCATGCCAGCAAGCGTTTGCACCAACGCATTGGTAGTGGTGAAACCGTAGATTTAGGTTTTGTGGGTGATGTTGATCAGGTGAATATTACGGTTTTAGAGACCTTGTTGCATGGTAATTTTGTGCCAGTCATTGCACCCATCGGTGTAGATACCAATGGTCAAAGTTATAATATTAATGCAGACACAGCGGCAGGTGCTATTGCAGCAGCATTAAGGGCCGAAAAATTGGTTTTTCTGACTGATGTTGAAGGCATACGTGCTGATAAAAATGATCCTAATAGTTTAGTCAGTCATATTACTGTTGACCAAGCCAAAGATTGGATTTTAAACGGCAAATTAGAAGGCGGCATGATTCCTAAATTAAATGCTTGTTTCGCTGCATTACAAGCAGGCACCCAACGCGTGCATATTATTGACGGTCGAGTGCAACACAGTTTGTTGTTAGAAGTATTTACTGACCACGGTGTTGGTACGATGGTGATGAGTTAATAAAATTTAGGGTGGATCAAGCGAAGCGGATCCACAATATACAGTGGATTCGCTTCGCTTCACTTCACTTACAGGGATTAATTTATGTCCACACGCACAGCCGAATTACAAGCGCTTGATCATCAATATTTAATGCGTACTTATGACCGCTATCCTATTGCTATTGTACGTGGTGAAGGCGTCAAAGTATGGGATGCAGATGGCAAGGAATACTTAGATTTTCTCGGCGGCATTGCGACTATTCCATTAGGCCATTGTCATCCTGCAGTAGTCAAAGCGATCACTGAACAAGCCCACACATTGATGCATGCCTCAAATTTATTTTATACCGAACCTGCCCTACGTTTAGCTGAATTATTGGTAAAACAAGGCGGTTTAGACCGGGTCNNTTTTTGTAATTCAGGTACAGAAGCGAATGAAGCGGCGATCAAATTAGCGCGTAAATATCATTGGCGCAAAGGGGAAACTAACCGTTATCAAATTATTTCCGCGACTCAAGCATTTCATGGTCGCACATTAGGATCATTAGCAGCGACCCACAAGCCTGAATTACAACAAGGTTTTGGTCCAATGCCTGTCGGTTTCCAGTCGGTTGTTTGGAATGATGTGGCCATGTTAACAGCAGCGATTGATGACTCTACGGCTGCGGTTTTATTAGAGCCAGTACAAGGCGAGGGCGGGATTAATCCTGCAACGGAAGCCTTNTTAATCGCTGCGCGCGAAGCTTGTAATCGTAAAGGCGCATTATTAATCTTTGATGAAATCCAATGTGGTTTAGGCCGATTAGGCAGTTTCTTTGCCTATCAAAGTTATGGCATTAAACCTGATATGATTACTTTGGCCAAAGGCATCGCCAACGGTTTACCACTTGGTGTGTTATGTGCCACTGAAACCGTTGCCAGTGGCTTTCAACCAGGTGATCATGGCACCACATTTGGTGGTAATCCGGTTGCCACTGCTGCGGCTTATGCCACTTTATCTACTTTATTGAGTAGCAATTATTTAGCGCGCGCCAGTCAAATTGGGGATTATTTACAAACCCAATTACAGGCCCTAGCAAAACGCTGGCCACAAGCCATTACCGCTGTGCGTGGCAAAGGATTAATGGTGGGAATTGAATTATCCATTGATGCCAAACAAGTATTACGCGCTTGTCATCAACATGGCTTATTAGCTAATGTTACTGCAGGCAAAGTCTTACGTTTATTGCCTCCTTATATCATCACCGAAGCCGAAGTGGATAAAGCGGTTGCGATCATTCAAACGGCGCTGGAAATGGTGGTTGAGCAATTGAAAGCATGAATTAATGTAGGAGTGGATCCGTTTCGCTTGATCCATCCTATCTTAATTGTGTTATATTTTTCAGTTATATAAACTCGACCAAGCAAGCAGATCATTCCGCTCATACTTTTCATTGCACGAGGATTCATTCTTCGTGCTAAATCTAAACTTGCATTTATAAGCCTAAAACTTGACGTAGGCTGTTTTCAAGCGAGTTTAGATCTTTTACTGAGAGTTTGCCAGCCAATTTGCCAAGACGTGTTTTGTCTACAGTACGAATTTGATCACATACTGCAGTAGCTATTTGATCAAGACAGTGAACAGCTAAGGCAATGGGTGGTCTGGGTTTGGCAGAAGTAGAAAGTGGTACTACAACTACGGTATGACGTGCTGAGTTGATTGGGTTTACGCTAATAATCACACAAGACCTATGTTTATTAATTTCTGATCCGCGTGTTGGATTTAAATCAACCCAATAAATATCACCACGATTCATCATCTATTCCATCGCGTGTAGTTGAATCCCATTCAGCCATTTCTTTGCGTAAAGCTTCGTCTTTTTCAAGAGCAACAGCGCATTCATACAATTTTTTTCTCGATGTTGAATTTCTTTTTCAATAAGGTGAGTGATAATCTTACTACGTTGACCAGAAGGAATGGTTGCTCGTAGACGATTAGCAAGTTGATCGGGTAAAGTAATTAGAATTTTTTCCATTGCGTTTTTCTCTATAATATTAATGTATTTATATATCATATATCTATGAAAGCAAGCTTGCTGAAAATTCCCTTGACAATTAGGCATTCAATTGATTAAATATGCAATTCTAATAAATATTTATGCATTATTATGACTAATCTACTCACGCGACATCTATTAACTGGGGCTGAGCTCTCNAGCCCCGAAATGCTACATCTTTTCAAGCTGGCGCAGCAATTTAAGCAAGCCCGGGCTAAAGGCTTGACCACGCCATTATTGGCCAACCAGCATTTAGCTTTATTGTTTAGCAAGCCCTCGCTGCGGACTCGTTTTAGTTTCACTGTGGCCATGCGAGAGCTGGGCGGTGATGTGGTAGAAAGCGTCAGTGACCATCGTAAGGCTGAGGAGCCAGAAGACCAGATTCGTGTGTTGGCGGGGTATTGTCATGCAGTGATGGTGCGGACCCATGCGGATGCTTATTTGACACGGATGGCCCAGGTGTCATCGATTCCGGTGATTAATGGATTATCGAATAATTATCATCCTTGCCAAGCGTTGGCAGATATGTTGACGTTGCAAGAGTGTTTTCATGAATTGAAAAATCTGCATTTAGCTTATATTGGTGATGGTAATAATGTATTGCATAGCTTATTGTTAACTGCGCCCCGCTTAGGCATTAAATTACATTATTGTTGTCCGCAAGACCGCGCACCATTGCCGCATGTGGTGGCCAAAGCGGTGGCTAGCGCTGCAAACGGTGGTTCCGTTGTGGCTTGTGATTCACCACTGGCTGCAGTTTCTGATGCCCATGCAGTTTATACCGATGTGTGGACGAGTATGGGTTTTGAAGGCCAGGTGGCCTTAGACCAATTCGCGGGCTTTCAAGTCAATGAAGCTCTGATGAAATATGCCCGTACAGATGCTGTATTTATGCATTGTATGCCAATGCAACGTGGCCAAGAAGTCAGTGTGACTTTGCCTGATAAACCGTGTTCTGTGATTTATCAACAAAGCGAAAATCGATTGCATGTGCAAAAAGCCTTATTGGCTGCATTATTATCTAAACAACCCATCCATTCCATATTGACTGAGGAGCAGTATTCATGAAACCCAAAATTATTTTAGCTTATTCCGGTGGCTTAGACACTTCTTGTGCGATTAAATGGTTACAAGAGCAATATGGTTATGATGTGATTGCGGCTTGTTTTGATGTGGGTGAGGGCAAAGACTTAGAGTTTGTNAAAAATAAAGCACTAAAAGTAGGTGCTAGCAAATGTTACGTGATTGATGTGCGGAATGAATTTGCCAAAGATTATATTTTGCCGGCATTACAATCGAATGCATTGTATGAAAATATTTATCCGTTAGTATCTGCTTTGTCGCGACCCTTGATTGCGAANAAACTTGTAGAAATTGCACAACAAGAAGGTGCAGAAGCAGTAGCGCATGGTTGCACTGGCAAAGGCAATGATCAAGTCCGGTTTGATGTGACGATTATGGCATTAGCGCCGCATTTGAAAATTATTGCGCCTGCACGACAAAATCCGATGGCACGAGAAGCAGCGATCCATTATGCGCAACAGCACAATATNCCTTTGCCAATTGATTTAAATAATCCATTTAGCATTGATCAAAATTTATGGGGACGCAGCTGTGAATGCGGTGTGTTAGAAGATCCTTGGGCAGAACCACCCGAGGCAGCTTATGAATGGACACAATCATTGGCCAATACGCCAGATCAAGCAGAAGAAATTACGATTACTTTTACCAAAGGTGTGCCCACGGCCCTGAACAACAAGGCGATGCCACTAGTAGAGTTAATTGCTGAATTGAATAAATTAGCAGGTAAACACGGTGTAGGACGAATTGATCACATTGAAAGCCGTTTGGTCGGTATTAAATCGCGAGAAGTGTATGAAGCGCCTGCTGCGTTAACATTAATTACCGCCCATCGTGCGTTGGAAGCATTGACTTTGCCACGTGAATTGGCACATTTCAAACCGTTGATCGAACAACGCATGGCCAATTTAATTTATGAAGGTCTGTGGTTCTCGCCGTTGCGAGATGCTTTATTGGCTTTCATCCAACAAACACAAACAACAGTGACTGGGGTGGTGCGAATTAAATTGTTAAAAGGCCATGCAACTGTTGTTGGTCGTGTGTCACCCAATTCTTTATATAATTTGGAATTGGCTACGTATCAAGCAGCTGATCAATTTGATCATCAAGCTGGTGTAGGTTTTATTAAATTATGGGGTTTACCGACACAGGTTTATGCGATGGTGAANTCGGGTGGAGCGAGACGAAAAAGAAACAGTTAAATAAATTACATAAAGTGTAGAGTGGGCCAAGCGAAGCTCCCATCATTCTAGCAGTTCACCTTATGTCATCCCGCAGCGAAGACTGCGGGATGACGTAGTGTGGCAGTTCAAATCAAAGCCTATTTATAATGTTCTAAGAGCGATAAAACCATGATCAATGACAAACTTTGGGGTGGTCGTTTTACCAGTGCCACCACGACGCAAGTAGAAGAATTCACTGCATCAATTCCTTTCGATTATCAATTAGCAGAAGAAGATATTTTAGGCAGTTTGGCCCATGTCAGCATGCTTGGTCAATGCGGCATTTTAGCGGGAGAAGAAGTCACTGCAGTTCGCCAAGGTTTAATTGATATTTTTGCACATTATCAGCAGCAGGGCCTTGAATTCAATTTGGCCGATGAAGATATTCATATGAATATTGAGCGTTTGCTCACGCANAAAATTGGCGCAGTTGCTGGCAAGTTGCACACAGCGCGTAGCCGCAATGATCAAGTCGCTTTAGATGTACATTTGTATTTACGTAAGCAGACCTTGGCTAGTGTTGCTGCGATTTTGCAATTACAACAAGCGTTAATGCAACAAGCAGAGCAACATATCGATGTTATTATGCCGGGTTATACTCATTTACAGCGGGCGCAACCTATTTTATTAGCGCATCATTTATTAGCTTATGTCGCCATGTTGTCACGCGATATTTCACGATTACAAGACAGTTGGCAGCGTTTGAATCAATTGCCATTGGGTGCAGGCGCATTAGCGGGAACAGGGTTTCCCATTGATCGGCATTATGTTGCCAATATACTCGGTTTTGATGGTTTGTATGAGAACAGTTTGGATGCTGTCAGTGATCGTGATTTTGTAGTGGAGTATTTAGCGATTGCTGCTCTAATTGCCATGCATTTGTCGCGTTTAAGCGAAGAATTAGTGTTATGGACTAGCCAAGAATTTGGTTTTGTTGAATTGGCCGATGCTTATTGCACTGGCAGTAGCATTATGCCGCAGAAAAAGAACCCTGACGTGCCTGAATTAATTCGCGGTAAAACAGGCAGAGTTTATGGTGCCTTGACTAATTTGCTGACCATGCTTAAAGGACTGCCATTAGCCTATAACAAAGACATGCAAGAAGACAAAGAACCATTGTTTGATGCAGTAAAGACAGTGCAACATTCATTGCAAATTATGGCGCCATTAATCAGTACCATGCAAATACGTGCTGATCGAATGTTACAAGCGACACAAGCAGGCTTTATCAATGCAACTGATTTAGCCGATTATCTGGCCAGCAAAGGCATGCCGTTTCGCCAGGCACATGCTATGGTGGGTGAAATTGTGCAATATGCCTTGCAACAACAGCAACATTTACAACAAATCCCTTTGACAGAATTACAGCGTTTTTCGCCGTTAATTGCCGAAGATATTTATGTTGTGTTGGCGATGACAACGGTTGTCAATGCACGTAATAGTCAAGGTGGCACGAGTAAGCCGCAGGTGGCAGCGCAGCTCCAATATTGGCAGAAATTGTCTGAGCAAACTAATCAATGGTTGGCTGAGAAAGATGCTTTATTGACTACAGTCAAAGCCCGTTTATTGGCCAAGTAACTTTATGAATTACCAGCACGCTTATCATGCCGGTGGTTTTTCTGATGTTGTAAAACATGCTACGCTGTTAGCATTGATTCAAGTGTTACAACAAAAGCAAAANCCTTTCGTTTATATCGATACTCATGCGGGTGCTGGAATTTATGATTTGCAAACCATTGAATCGCAAGCCACACAAGAGTACCTAGTGGGCATTGCCAAGATAAAAGTGACGGCAACAACACCGCAGTTAATCAAAGATTATTTAGCAATCATTGACACGATTAATCAACAGCATCAAACAACAGAACGGCGGTTTTATCCAGGGTCACCATTATTTGTTAGACAGCTACTACGTCCGTCAGATCAAATGATTATTTCTGAGTTGCAACCCAAAATTCATCAGACACTACGACAATTATTTTTGCAAGACAAACAAGTGGCAGTGCATCATCGAGACGGTTATGAAATGATGAAAGCCTTGTTGCCGCCTACCATACGTCGAGGGTTGGTCTTAATTGATCCACCTTATGAAGCGGTAGATGAGTGGCAGCAAGTGATTACGGCATTGCAACATGGCTTAGAACGATGGGCGAATGGCATTTTTGTCATATGGTATCCTATCAAAGCTGCATCGCCTTTAACGGCTTTTTATCAACAGATAGCGCAAGTCCCTGCCAATGCGTGTTTAGGCTTTGAATTTTTAGTCTGTCCTGCAGATTCACCGATAGGTCTAAATGGATGCGGCATGATTATTATAAATCCACCTTGGCAGTTTGAAGAGGCATTACAACGATTGTTGTTTTGGTTGAAACAAAGCTTAGCACAGCCGGGGCAAGGCCAAGTCAAATTATTTTGGCTTTAGTGCCAGCATTTTTATTCGGCTCCCTAATTTACTTCTGCTAACTAATAGTCTTACAATGGCTCCCAATGTTTTTCCTGTAGGGTGGATCAAGCGAATCGACCTATCCTGATTGCAGTATGATTTGCAATATGGTTTGGTGGATCCGCTTCGCTTGATCCACCCTGCATTTTTTCTGTTAGCTATTATTTGTATTGGAGAAAAATCATGACACAACTAGGAAATATTGCCCAACGAGAAGTTGCTGCTCCATTAAATCCTGAAGTGATTATTTTTACACGAGATGAACAGCTTAAAAAAGAATTAGCAGCAAAACGATTTCAATCACTTAATGAAACTATGGCAGTCCTATTACAGGCAATCAAAAGCTATGAGCATTTGCGGCGCAAAATTGCAGACACAGAAGAATATAAGCAGGGTGTCGATCCAGCAAAAGTAGACCAAAAAGATATCTTGGGTGTCATCCATCAATATCTCGATCAAATCCATTGGTATAATATTCAGTCTGGGAGTTTGCAACAAGAGGCTTATTGGGACAGTTTGGAAAAGAAATCGAAGCAAGATGCAGAAATTATTGGTTTAAGAGCAAGTTGGGCAAGCCATGCAAAATTGGCGCATTTCGCCGCCAAAGATATTAAACAAATGTGGGATATCTTGCAAGGCATAGAAATAACTATTAAAAAATTAAAACAACAGATGCCCACATATCAATTAGAACCTGGTCTTGGGGGAGATTTTCTCAATATATTACTCAATTAGAATCTCAATTGTCAGTTGAGAAAGATTTGGTTCTATCAGCTATGGCGGCGAGATTAAAAGTCTCTTTTCAAAAACGAGACCTTCAATACGAAGATATCTTGATTAATATTTGTCAAATTTTCGCTGATAAAAAATATTGAAGCAGCAAATGATTTTAAAGCTGAAAGAATATAAACCGCGAAGAAAGTTAACTCCAAAATTATTTCATGAGTTTATAGCGATTTTGTCACAAAATTATAAGGCCGACATAAAGACTATTTTGGATATTGAAACTAAACAGCTGGGAATTAAGTTGTGGCAATCACCTAACTATGGCTTAGTTTGGCTGCCTGATAATTTTCAACCAAATGCAAAAGCTAATTATAATGATGCGTTATATGGTTATTTTTCAAATCATTATCGTTTTATTGAGCTTGGTTTGGCATTGTCTGATTTGTTTGATTTATTGTCGCAGGTTGTTAGCCCCAAGTCAGATAATAATAATCAAGAGCATGATGAATTAATTCTTTTGATGCCATTATCAAGAAATATTGTTAAAACGTTTAATTTATTAGAAAAAGCCGTTTCCTCTGCAACGGAAAAAAATCTAAAATTGGTGCCTTAAGTAAACTAGTTGGTAGTCAGACAGATGAGTGTTTAAGTTTATGGTTAAAAAGGTTGATAAAATCTATGAGGATTTATCAGGTCGAATATTACAGGCATTTACTGTATTGCTGCAAAAATTCCAGCAATTGCCAATGCTGGTCTCTTCGGGACAAATTGCTACTGAAAGTTTTGATCAATTATTGGATTTGAAAAGAAAAATTAAGGCCATATTTACTTGTATTGACGTGGTTTCCAATTATTGGGGAACGAGTGAGAATTTTAGTTCTATTTGTAATGACCTTAAAAAATAGAACAGCAATTTTCCACATCAGCAATATCCTATTTATTGACTGCTTTAGAAGCTCAGGAATATTATCAAGATAAAAATTATATTAATGATAATACTGCCAAAGTAAAACAGCTGTTTGAAGATGTGCTAGTACTGATCGAGAACGACCAGGTTGAGACAGTGATTAACACTATTATGCGTTTGATATTGGGATTGGAATATCCTCCTGCTGCTTCGGTTTCGGAGTGCATTACTCAGTTATGTGCACAAACACGTCATGATGCAGATAGGTTTAAAAGCTGTTTGGTTAATTATTATTTATTGCCTCAAGTTTATGTGACAGACTCTCCTGCTTACCTATTTTTACGGGATTTTGACGACTTCGCCATAAAAAGTGGCAGAATAAACGTTATTTTGTGGCCAATATTGCTTTTCAATTCATCTCTGCCATTCTTAGCGAAAAGACGGCTTATGCATTGGATGGCACAAAGACAATTATGATTGATCAAGACAATCAAATGCTGGTGACTTTAGAAAGCGTTTTTAAAGCCGTGAAGATTATTTTTCATTTGAAAATGGTTTTAAAGACCTGTTGCTTCAAAAATAGAGCAATATTTGGCTAATTATAATGGTGAAGATGAATATTATAGTAGAATATTTGATTTAGTGGCCGACAGTAAATTATCGACCAGCTATTATCAAAAACGTTTTGACTATTTGTGTCAAAACAAGAATTGGGAAATCCTCGCTCAGCCTCTCTGGTTGCGGCGTTTTACTCTTTATCCAACCTTGGTCCATGCTGTTTCCCATAATGATAATACTCAGCCATCTGCCAATAGTTTGCTTGGATATATTCGCCCGTTAATTTTTTCACAGTTTCCTGGCGATCAGCGTTCTATTTTTAACCAACATTTTTATTTGTTATTGGATAAGTATGGCAGCGAGGCTGATAAGGCCCAATATGGATTGTTGACGGACAAAAGAACCTTTGAAATCATTGATAAAATGATCAAGAGCCAGCATGATATTGTTAAGAATTTCAAGAATGAATCTCAAGAAATGCGCGATGGATTGGACCAGGCAACACGCAGCGCAAAATTAATTATTGACAAAGTTTTGCAACAAAGTTGGCCATTTCCAATGACTCAACGGGGGTATGAGGAATTAAATAAAGTCATTTCTAGGTTATTAAAAAGTTCATGGTTTCCAATCTCACATTTGATTGTTCAGGTTTGGGCAAACAAGGCGCAGCAATATGACTATAATAGGATTTGGTTGCAAAAATTATTGGATGGAAAAATCATTGGCCATCATTTTGATGATTATCCGCATGCAAAATATTTATCAGAGTTGTTTCCATATGATGATCAGAAAGCGGTTGATGAAATCGTTGAAATGATAGAAACATTTTTGAAATGAATATTAATATGCTGCGTAATAACCAAGGTCAATTTAATGCAGAGGCCATGGAAGTCATTTCTAATTATCTCACAAATTCAAGGGAGCTATTTTCTGATGAAAAGCATGCCCAATTCGTACGATCTAGAGATGAATTAATTCAGCTTAAGGTTCAGCAGGCTCAGAGTATGGGGGTTGCTGCTGAAATTCTGTCAAATGTGAAATCGGGCGATTATGCTTTTGCTTGCAATAAATTTATTCAGGTGTGGAACTTTATATTAAGTTCGCAAAACGAAACCAACGTTTCGATGAGAGTGTATGATTTTTACCAATTTATTTTAGGTTGGATTCAAGCGGCGCCGAAAACTGAACAGGAGAAACAGCGTTTCCAACATTTTATTCAAACTTTGCGGTCTGAGAAAAATTAGATGTTAGTTTATTAAGTCCAACCACCAGGCAAGCATTTAATCAAATGTTGTTTGATGTCATCGGTAGGCCTAACAGCCAATATGCTTGTGAATTATTTTTAGTTATAGGAATTTCTTTGGCTGAAAAAGACCAGCAACGTGGTTTCACTTTGTTGCATACAGCTCTTTATAAAGGAGCAGATTTTACAACATTAACCTATCTTGCCGGCCATGTTGCCTCGTTGTTATTAAAACGAAGCAAGGATGGGTCATTTACTGTCCATTCAGCTTCAGTCAGTGCTGAGCCAGAAACTTTTAAGTGGTTGCTTGATAATCGAATTACGCCCTTAAATGTATTTAATGGTCAACAATGGACGCCGCTGCATTTGGCAGTGACTCCCATTACTTCTGAATACGATGATGAAGACGATAAAATGCGCTATGTACAGCGCTTAAAATTATTGTTGCAATATGGCGCAAAAATCAATCTCCCAGGCAGTGGTAATCAGACTGCTTTAGATCGGGTTTTATCAGAAGGCGATAAGGCCTTGTTGATGTTAATGTTTTTATTGCAAAAGGTGTTGATGCCAATAATGTGACTGTAGACCGACCAAATGCTAAAAAAGTTGGCTTGTTATTACAACGCTATCAAAAGCAGCCTTTTAATTTTGGTTTTAAAACATCGGCTAATCCTGAAAATTCTGTCGGCACAATTACTGCGCAATTGAATAGCGCAACACCTGTGGTTGCCGATGAATTAAAGCCGTTGGCGGAATTTTATGGTAGTATGGACAGTGAGACCATAAAAGAGTTTGTTCGGTTGTTTCTTAAGCTTTGCTATCAAGAATTGTTAGAACTTGATTGTGAGTTTGTTAATACACCTGTTTATGGTGCGGATTATATCATTTTTAAAAACAAAGAGCTAAAAGCAGTGAGCCAATATTTAACGCCGGAGTTTGCTGACAAATATATGGCGCATGATTTGCTAGAGATGAAAAATAATGTGAATGAATTATTGTGCCAACGTGCGGATGGTAAGAGTTTTTCTGAAGGTCTTATTGCGCAGTTAAAAACAGTCCAATCTCTGGCCAATAACAATTCTTCGGACAATAATAATTCGCAATTAGAACGTATTAAAGAACCTGCCAAAGTTCTGTCTCGATTGATAGAAAAATTGAATAGCCAATTTTTATGGCAAGAAAATAATAATAATTCGGCTGAAACTGGTTTGGTCCGTAGTCTGCAAGCCAGCGCAAGAACATTTACTCAGTTATTTGATGTGCTAAATAAGATTGCCAAGAAAAAACAACAATTCGTCCAAAACATTGAAATGAAACGCCATTTGAATGATACAGGAACAGCGCTATTAAATGGATTTATTGCTGGTTTTATGCAATCAGAAATACCTGCATACTCATTTCCGTTATTGCTACAGGAATTAATGACTGATTCTAAAATTAAAATGGCTGTAAAAAATCTTAAGCCCTTATTTACCCAATTTTTGTGGGAAGCAGCAATAGCAGGGAAAGTTGAATTGTTCCAGTTAATGACTGTCTTAATTGATGATTTGAATTTCAGAGATGAAAACGGCAATACATTATTACATAGTGCCGCCATCAGTCCAAATCCACAATTAATGGCCTGGTTGTTAAGCTTTTATGAACAAAGACAGGTTAAAGTCCCTATTAATACGCTTAATGACTGGTGTCTTGCACCGATACATTTGGCTGCCAGTCATGGTTGCAGTGATGTACTTGATTTGTTATTAAGTAAGGGGGCGGAAATTAATTTGGCTGGATATGGTCAGCAGACTCCTTTGCATCGAGCCTATGCTTTTGATAAACAAAAAAATGTTGAGTTTTTATTATCGAAAAATGCAAATCCTGAGTGCCTTGATACCCAAGGTTTTACTCCCAAAAAATGGGCGATGGAGTTGGGTCTAGTGCAAGAAACTCAAGCTACAAATCCTGAGGAACCTGAAGTTAATCAAGAAGCAGTGTTAAACTGATATAATAATGTACACAGAGTGGATCCGCTCGCCCTACTGTCCCTGTCGTTATCCCGCGGTGAAGACCGCGGGATTCAGGAAAAAGAGACAGTATGGCAAAATCATGGATGTTTACTTCCTGACTAAATAAACACAACGCAACAAAATGGAACGTTGTTGATGGAATGAGGTATTCTTCTGGGTCCCGCGGTCTTCGCCGCGGAATGACGGAGGGTAGATATGGTGAATCTGCTTGATCCACTTACATTTGTATCATTATGACCGATAACTACGAATTAATTCGTTCGCGGCGTCGAACGATCAGTATTGAAGTGACCAATGAGGCACGTGTGTTGGTGCGTGCGCCGTTGCGTATGGCGAATACTGAGATTATGGCATTTATTCAAGAGAAACAGCGTTGGATTGCAAAACAATTGCAGCGCATCCAATCGTTGCGTGCAGCTGTGGCACCGAAACAATTTGTAACAGGTGAGCAATTNTTATTTTTAGGTGTGCAATATCCATTGCAATTAACGAGCGAGCCTCGCTTAAAATTGCATTTTCAAGCAGCACAAGGTTTTAGTTTGCATCATATGCTACAACAGCGGGCGCAATGGTTGTTTGGTCGCTGGTATAAACAACAGGCTAAACAATTGATTCCAGCCCGTGTTCAAGAACATGCCGCCCGAGTAGGGCTCAATTTTCGTAAAATCACTATTACCAATGCTCGTCGTCAATGGGGTTCTTGTTCGCCCGAAGGTAATTTATGTTTTACTTGGCGTTTGATTATGGCGCCTTGGTGGGTGATTGATTATGTTATTTTGCACGAATTGGCACATTTATTGCATCATAATCATTCGCGCCGCTTTTGGGCGAGGGTTGAAAAATGGTATCCTAATTACAAACTAGCAGAACAGTGGTTAAAAGAGAATGAGTTTAATTTAACAATTTAATCAGTGAGACAATGATGAATGCCACATTTTCCAATGATCCAATTGCACTATTCCAGGCTTGGTTTGCTGCAGCAAAAGAAACCAGCAATATTGATCCAACAGCAATGGTGTTAGCGACAGCCACTAAAGACGGTAAACCATCGGCGCGTGTGGTCTTGTTGAAAGCCTTTGATGCGCGAGGTTTCACTTTTTATACTAATTTAGGGAGCCACAAGGCCCGAGAATTAATCGACAATCCGTTGGCAGCACTTTGTTTTTATTGGCCTACTAGTAATCATCAGGTCAGGATTGAGGGCGTAGTGGAATTAGTCACTGCCACTGAAGCGGATGAATACTTCGCTTCGCGTCCGAGAGAGAGTCAAATAGGTGCGTGGGCATCTTATCAATCACAACAACTATCAGCACAAGATGAATTAATGCAACGCTTCGAAGCTTTTCAACGGCGTTTTGANGGGCAAACTGTGCCACGGCCTGAATTTTGGTCTGGTTTTAGGTTAAAACCACAAACCATGGAGTTTTGGGAAGCAGGCTCTCATCGCTTGCACACGCGGATTTGTTATCATAAAAATGCTCAAGGCCAATGGCAGATAGAACTGCTTTATCCTTGATAATTTAGTAACTACTTGCCCCTAGAAGCGGGCGTCCACTTTTGGCTGAATTTTAAAGGTTTTTAAAAGAAAAACGGAGCATACATGGGTATGTGAGCAATTTTCTTTTAAAAACCTTTAAAATTCCGCTCAAAATTGAACGTCCTAGCTACCCTATCACTTTAGGGCTGAGTAAATACATAATTTATTTAATTTCATGAATGCTCGTTTTTGAGAATCATTTTTTCGCAGTGCTTGAAAGATTGCTAAAGCTTCTTTGCGTCGGACATCGTGATCAACAATCGGATATGGGTAATCTTTGCCTAAGGTTATTTTAGCTTTGCTTAACACCTCCGCTGGTGCAGCTGCGGGTTGATGTACATATTCATTAGGTAAATGCCCCAGCTCTGGCAACCATTGCTTAATGTATTTACCGCTAGGATCAAACTTCATACTTTGCAGGCTTGGATTAAAAATTCGAAAATAAGGCGCTGCATCAGCACCACAGCCAGCGACCCATTGCCAGCTAGCAGCATTATTGGCTAAATCGGCATCTACTAATGTGTCCCAAAACCAAGCCTCACCTATTTGCCAAGGAATGAATAAATCTTTTGTGAGAAAAGAGGCCACCAACATCCGAACCCGATTGTGCATCCAACCCGTATGCCATAATTCCCGCATACCAGCATCGATAATAGGATATCCGGTTTTGCCTTGTTGCCAGGCTTTTAATTGTTTTTGTTGATTATGCCAAGGAAAATCAGCGAATTCAGGCCGAAATGGTT
Organism: Coxiellaceae bacterium; assembly: GCA_013414725.1. Taxonomy (GTDB): domain Bacteria; phylum Pseudomonadota; class Gammaproteobacteria. Next base: position 1,270,530 of record CP058706.1, read on the forward strand.
GTTCTGCTAGCGATGGAAAGTGATATAACAAATGATAAGAAAATTCACGCCAGCCCAATTCACTCAGAAATTTTTCAATATTGCCGGCTAAACTACCCTGGTTGGCCAATGCCTGTTGTGTCGCATGCCAAATTTGGCGTGGGCTGATTTCGCCAAAATGCAAATAGGGTGATAATTTAGAGGTACCTGTTAAGCTTGGAAAATCACGCGCTTGTGCATAATGACCAACGTGGTGGCGTAAAAAATTTTGCAATTGTTGCTTCGCGTATTGTTCACCGGGACGCCAATGAGCAGCAATGCCACCACTCCAATCAGGTTGAGTAGGCAATAAATGCCAATCAGCTAATTTTTCACTCGGCAAAATTAATTTATTTTCTCGATTAAAATTGGGTGCTGGTAATGGCCTATCGGGNNGCTGGGCTTTTAAGCAGGTTTGCCAAAAGCGGGTAAATACTTTGAAATAATTACCTTCTTTATTGGTAATTTCCCAAGGCTCAAACAATAAACTGGCATTATAAGTTTGCGTTTTAATGCCCATGGTTTGTAATTCGGCTTTAATTTTTTTGTCGCGAGCAATCGCATAGGGTTCATAGCAACGGTTCCAATACACAGCTGTCGCTTGTGCTTCTTTAAGCAGTGCGAATAAAATTTCTTTTGCATTGCCGCGTCGTAATACGAGTGGCAGGCCATGCTTTGCTAAACTTTCGGCCAAATGGGTCAAGCTTTGATGTAGCCACCATTGGCTAGCTCCACCAGGCCGCCAGCGGGAGGGTACATTAGTATCGTCAATATACACAGGCAGGACAGTTTCGCTTTCTTTAATGGCATGATAAAACGCAGGATTGTCAGTTAAACGTAAATCTTGACGAAACCAGATAATCGTCGTATTCATAGTGATGTCCCTATAATAATTGAACTTATTATAACGCAGGTTTAGAAAATGGCTTATTGGTTATTAAAATCAGAACCAGAAACTTTTAGCATTGAACATTTGGCAAAAATGCCTAACCAAATTTCGCCTTGGGACGGAGTACGCAATTATCAAGTGCGTAATATGTTGCGTGACCAGATGCATTGCGGTGATTTAGGATTTTTATCATTCCAGTTGTAAAATACCTGGCATAGTTGGCATTGTAGAAATTGTGCGCGAAGGGTATCCAGATCATAGCGCATTTGATCCTAAGAGCCAGTATTATGACCCTGATTCTGACCCTACTAAACCTCGATGGTATATGGTTGATGTAAAACTGCGGAAAAAATTTTCAAGCATTATTACGTTGAATGAATTGAAAACAGTGCCAGCATTGCAGCAAATGCCATTGTTACGCCGAGGTAATCGCTTGTCGATTATGCCGGTGACGCCAGAGGAATGGGAAGCAATATTAAATCTGTCTACACTCGAAACGAATGGGTTTTAGAAAAATACTGAAAAAGATTACAAAGAGCGGTTTGTTTCGTTGATTCAGCCTCCATTTTTCGGTGTTTTTGAGTAGACTAGTACCAATGGGTTTCCGTAATCACAGAATCTAATTTAATGTCCCATGATTGAGGTTGTAATAACACGGTTTTTGCATGTCATAACCAATTCCTAGCAACAAAGGTTGGTTGCGATGACTGTATTTTTGAAAGCAAAAGTACGGTCGTAATAACCTTTGCCCATTCCTAAACGGTTCCCGTCGCTATCAAAGCCAACCATCGGCACAATGACCAGATTTAATGCCCATGCTGGCAATAATGGTGAGGAAGATAAAGTGGGTTGCAAAATACCATAATGATTTTTGACCAAGCGATCATTGGGATGGTAAGGGGCGAACCATAATTTATTATGTGATAGCGGATGTAAAATGGGCAGATAACATTGTTTGCCCATTTCCCAGGCGCGTACTAGTAACGGTGTGGGATCTAATTCATTTTTAGTGGCTAAATAAAAAGCGATGCGATGGCTGCGAAGAAAAATAGGATTCACTACAATTTGTTGGCTAATCTGCGAAGCAGCATGTTGCATAAAAGCAGGGGAAAGTTGCCGACGCTGAGCAAGCAATTGTCGGCGCAATTGCTGACGGTCCATGATATCAGTTACCTCCGCGATAGCGCTGCAAAGAAGATTCTGAACATGACGTTCAGGGTGGAAGTCTCAGGGCCACTTTAAGGCTTTCCGGCTTGCGGAATGCACAAGGGCAACCTCTATCTGACTTCCAATCTTCATGAGTATAGTTCTAGAATCGTTTGATTGCTGGCAAATATCACAGAGGTGACAAGCATTATAACTCAACTGGTTGTTCTGTTACCAGTGCTAATTCAATTTTGCGCTGTACGTCTTGGATCCGGCGTCCCATTAATTCAATATAAGAATGTTTTGTTTTTTGAGAATAAGCATTTCATGCGAAATATTGAGTGCCGCAAGTACGGCAATCCGGTCAACGCTTAAAACAGCGCCGCTGTCACGAATTTCTTGCATCATTTTATCTAAATAGTGAGCGGACTCTTGTAATTCAGCCACTTTTTCGGGAGGACATTTGATTTTGTATTCTTTGCCTAAGATTTTTACGGTGATGGAATTATTTGCGTCGCTCATAAAATTTCATTCCTTAATTGGGCCAATAATTTTTTACCCGAGCAATGGCGCGTTGATTTTTGTCCAAAAGCTCTGCCCGCTCTTTGGTGAGCCTGGCTAGTTTATGACGAAGCAGGGTATTTTCGTGTTTTAACTGTTGCCAGGATTGCAATAAGCTTTCAATTTGTATTTCTAGGGAATTTAATTGCAGTTCATTCATGATCTCAGCCTTTAGCCTTTATTGGTAAATTTTACGCGGCTGGGCTGGGATTGGTCAACACTCAATCGCAGAACAGCAAACCTTTTATCTATTTTGCTTATTAGCCCCTTATCGCGTAAGGTTCAGCAGCAATCGTTGAATTTTGTTATACTCTCCTCTTTCCTAGCGTTGACAAGAAGGATTTTATGCTGTCACAAGATTTTTTGCTGAACGACGTCAGCAGTTGCTGCGTGCATTGCCGCCTAATAGCATGGCCCTCGTTATGGCGGCCCCAGAAAGCCGTCGTAATGGGGATGTGGATTATTTATACCGCCAAAACAGTGATTTTTATTACCTAACAGGGTTTCCTGAGCCGGAAGCAGTGGCACTGCTAATGCCAGGCCGGCCGGAGGGGGAATATGTCTTATTTAACCGTGAGCGTAACCTCGAAGCGGAAATTTGGAACGGGATTCGTGCCGGCCAGGAGGGCGCTTGTAGTGAGTATGGCGCCAACCAAGCATTTAATATCAATACATTAGATGCAAAATTGCCGACCTTCTTAACACAGTATGAACGGATTTACTACCCTATTGGCCAAAACCGGCAGTTTGATCAACGGGTATTTGGTTGGATTAACCAACTACGAGCAAAAGTGCGGGCAGGTGTGGGCGCCCCCTCAGAAGTCATCGATGTGAGCCGCCTGTTGCATGAGATGCGGTTGGTTAAAACACCGGCAGAAGTTGCTGTCATGCGTAAAGCAGCAGAAATTTCAGCCCAAGCTCATGTGCATTCCATGCAGACCTGTGTTGCTGGGATGAGGGAATATGAAATTGCTGCACAATTGTTGTACGATTTTTATCGTCAAGGTTGTGAAGCCCCTGCTTATAGCCCTATTGTGGGCTCAGGGCCTAATGCTTGTGTTTTACATTATGTGAGTAATAACCGTCAAATCCAGGACGGGGATTTGGTATTGATCGATGCGGCGGGGGAATACCAAAACTACGCTGCTGACATCACTCGTACCTTTCCTGCCAACGGCCGTTTTACAGCCGAGCAGCGTGCTATTTATGAAGTCGTATTGGCGGCTCAAATGGCAGTCATCGCCCAGATCAAACCTGGAGTCTTATGGGACTCGCTGCAGCAAACTGCGGTGCAGGTATTGACCGAAGGCATGGTGGACGTTGGGTTGCTGCAGGGGCGAGTGGATAGCTTGATTGCACAACAAACATACCGTCAATTTTATATGCATAATGTTGGGCATTGGCTGGGCATGGATGTGCATGATGTGGGTGCGTATCGTCTTAAAAATGCATGGCGTCCTTTAGAGGTAGGCATGGCTTTTACGGTAGAGCCTGGCATTTATATTCGTCCTTCGCCTGAAGTGGATAGAAAATGGTGGCATATCGGGGTCAGGATTGAAGACGATGTGGTAGTGACCGGTTCGGGGTGTGATGTACTGAGTAAGGATGTCCCAAAACAGGTTTCCGAGATTGAAGCTTTAATGCGTAAATAGCTGTTATTAAAAAATTCCTAAGACCTCAGCGGCAACAAGAGTATAATCGCGCTAACTATTGAGGAGATGTTGCAATGCGCACTTATAGTCCTGTTCCCTTGGGTATTGGTCAATTGTTAAATCACATTTTTCGGCTGCCGGGCCGGTTGGTATTCGATTATGGCCGTTATTTGTTCTTTTAGTGGCCATCAATACTTTTTCACAGCAATCACTGGTTTATATCTCACACCCAACCAAACCCTGAGTTTGAAGCCAGGCATTGTTTTGGTCATTTTTATAGCCGGTGCCTTGGTTTTTTTATTTATTACGGCAATGATTTATCACTATGTCCATGTGATGTTGCAAGGCAATTTGCCCAGTTTGATTGAATCTTTCAGGCGTGCTAAGCAGCGCTACTTGAGCTTATTATTAATGACTTTTTATTGCTGGTGATTAGCATCATATTATTTTTTATTTGTTATAGTTTAATCAGCTTTGGTACTTCTTTGTCTGATTCTTTGAATAATCGTGGTTTAGACATCATCTTCAAAGTATTGGCCATAGTGATCGCCGCCGCGGTAGTTTTCTTACTTTATTTTGCGTTCCCTATCGTGGTCCTTTACGATAATTCAGCATTCAAAAGCATTCAACTAAGTGTTCGGTTGGTATGGCGCGACATGCGGCGGGTGGTTTTTATTGTGGTGTTCATATTTCTTTTATATATGCTGATTAATATGCTTTTTGTAGGGTTGATTAATAGCAAGGATGCTATAGCAATCAATATCATCGTATTTATTATTACATTATTATTTATGCCAATAACCATCGCTGTCATGCCATTGATTTTATTGCATGATGCTGAATTACGTTATGGTGCTGAAGTTCGAAACTTGTGACTATGATGACAGCTTCTAATATTACTATTGTAGGAGCTGGTTTAGTCGGGACCAGCTTAGCTATTGCCTTGGCACAGCAAGGCATTAGCGTGACTTTGATTGAATCACGTCCTTCTCAAGACATTACTGCAGGGGAAGGTAGGGCCATCGCGTTGTCCTATACTAGTCAGCTAATNTTTAAGGCGCTTCATTTGTGGGAAAAACTACAACCGTTTGCAGCGCCGATTGATACCATCCATGTTTCACAGCAGCATCACTATGGCAGTTGCGTGTTTACCGCCAAAGCACATCGTGTTCCCAGTTTTGGTCACGTAGTGCCGGCGCAATCAATCGCCGCTGCATTAGAGACGGCTTTACCGTCTTTGCCAGCAATNAAAATGATCCAACCAGCCATGGTCACTGGTTTAGAATATGTCAACGGTCTAACTCAAGTGGCATTTATTCATGAGCAAAAACTTGTTATCATNCAAACGCAGTTACTAGTGATGGCTGATGGCGGCAAGGCTAATTTTGCCATGCCAATTCCGGTTAAACGCAAAGAGCATGATTATCAACAAATGGCTTTGGTGGCAACCTTAACCACTGCCAAACCCCATAATAATGTGGCTTATGAGCGCTTAACGCAACAAGGGCCGTTAGCTTTGTTACCATTGACACAACAACAGTCCGCGTTGATATGGACAGTATCATCAACCGTTGCAACAGAATTGGCGGCCAAGCCTGAAGTTGAATTTTTAGCAGCATTACAGCAGCAATTTGGCTATCGTTTAGGAAAGTTATTAACTGTTGGCAAGCGACATATTTATCCATTGCGTCTAATGACAGCAGATCCAGTTGTGCAACCCGGCATTGTTTTATTAGGGAATGCAGCTCACACTGTCCATCCTTTGGCAGGACAGGGATTTAATTTGGCTTTGCGAGATGTGGCAGCTTTGGCAGAGATATTGCAACAAAGCCCTCCAGATCAGTTAGGTTCTCTAGCTGTACTCATGCAATATGAACAGTGGCGGCAACAAGATCAAGCCAATATTATTCGTTTTACCGATTGGACGGTACGTGCATTTGCTCAGTCCAGTTTGCTGCTAAAATGGCTTCGCACATTAGGCCTTGTTTGTACAGATTTGTTGCCATTAGCGAANAAAGAAATTGTGCGAAATTTGCTAGGTCATCATGGCCGTGTGCCCAAATTAATGTGTGGATTGACTTTAGGTTAATGCCAAATGATGCAAACAACTCATTTTGATGTGATTGTAATTGGTGCCGGTGCGGTGGGGCTGACATTTGCTAATGCGGCTGCTATGGCGAATGTTCGCGTGGCTGTAATTGAAAACCAACCATCCGTTACTGCAGAATTAGACAGTTTTGACTTGCGCGTAAGTGCAATTAATCTGGCCTCACAACAAATCTGGCAAGCATTAAATGTCTGGCCGATAATACAACAGCATTATCGTTATGGAATAATGCAAAAAATGAAAGTCTGGGACGCCACTGGTAATGGTGCGATTCATTTTGATGCATTAGAAATTGCTGAACCAGTGTTGGGCCATATTGTGGAGAATCGGGTGATGCAAGCGGCATTATGGCAGCAGGCAACACAACATCCTAATATTACTTTGATTCACTCAACACAACCATTGCGAATACAACGTGAATTAACTCAAATACGTCTGCTTTTACCGGAACATGCACTAACTGCGCAATTACTTGTAGGGGCTGATGGCGCACATTCATGGGTGCGACAACAAGCAGGTATCAGTTTGCATCAGCGGTCTTATCACCAACACGCTATTGTGACTACAGTAAAAACTGAGTTGCCGCATCAAAACACGGCACGCCAACGTTTCTTATCCACGGGCCCATTGGCATTTTTGCCGCTAAGTGAGCCGCATTATTGTTCAATCGTGTGGTCGAGTGATGAGGCTGAAAACCAGCGTTTATTACAACTTTCCGACACGAGCTTTGCACAAAATATTACCACCGCATTTGCAGCTGAATTGGGAGACGTTGAGGTGTGTGATAAACGCCTCAGNTTTTCACTGATGATGCGCCATGCAAAACAATATGTCACACCACGAATTGCTTTGATTGGCGATGCTGCTCACACCATCCATCCATTGGCTGGGCAAGGAGTTAATTTAGGCATTTTAGATGCAGCTTGTTTAGCCGAGAGCTTACAGCTTGCCATGCAACAACAACGTGATTTGGGCAGTTTATTAACATTACGCCATTATGAACGTTGGCGCAAAGGCTACAATTGGTTAATGATTGGTCTGATGGACGGTTTTAAACAATTATTCGCTGCGCAATTTAAACCTATGGTTGCTTTAAGAAATAAAGGCATGCAGCAAGTAAACCAATTAACATTAGTGAAAAATTTTTGCATGAAGCATGCAATGGGGTTAGCAGGAGATTTGCCTAGTTTAGCGAAGACTTTCTGATTGCCAATACAGTATGTTCATATTCGAACCATTTGAGCCTCAAATACGAACCATAGCTTGGTTTATAAATCAAGATATTATACAATAAAAAATATTACGCTATGTACACAACGGGACGTGTTGCATATATTTTCATTGAATAGCGCATTAGTGATCAAATTGATTTGATACTTATATGCCCACAATTGCAATGAGGTTAGTCATGGGTACTAGTGATACTGAGTTATTTGCTTATAATCTTTACACCGCTACTTTTAAGACGCTTGATGGTAAGCAGTTTAGCGGTAATTTAAAAGACAAAACAGTATGTTTAGGTATCAGTGTCGGTCAAAAATACCACGAAGATGATCAATTTCATGCAACACTTGATCTTGTTAAGGACAGTGGTGCAAATCTATTGTGGTTTGTCGCTTGTGAGTTGCAGTATCTCAATTTTTTAATACAAGATCCCTCTTTGAAAGAACCTGCTGCACGGTCTAAAGCCAGGAGCAAAGGTGATCAATGGGTCGATGAGTATCGTCGATATATTACCAGTAATAATTCGAAAGTTGTTCGTTGGTATGAAATTGAAGCTAATCCTGAAATTAAAGAATCAAATGATGATAACAATGTATTAATCTTATCATCTTCCCTGGTGTTCCTCCTGCGATGCCTTGTCATTTCAGAGACAACCTTCTATTTTTTGAAAAAGCATATGAATTAATTCGGCTAATAGATGAGCGTGATAGAGCGCAAAATATAGAGACTTTAATCCTTCAATATCTTAGTGAGATGGCTTCTTGCCAAGTTGCGGCGGTTGCTAAACAAGTCCCTTTTAATAATAAAACTGAGAAATTGTTGAAACACGGGGATTACATTTACAGCTATCTCATGATCATCAGTTATTGCTAAGTATCGCTTACGAATTTTATAAAATTGTCAAATCAATGGCTGGCATTAGGACTAATAATTTTAAACAGGATGCGCAGAAGCAGAATAGACTATTTGAAAAAGACAATGTTCACAAATATTGCATTAAATTCGCTGTTTTGGACATTGCTATGATTGTTACCATGGCCATGGATTTAAGAATTAACTATATGGCTTATCCATTACGCGATCAAAAAATTACAATGATTTTTATACGTTTATTGAAAAATTTCCACTTTTTATGGAATGGAAATTCTTCGCATTGATATACAAAAGCACTGACTAATTGTAATGATAATCAAGTGACAGGCCCAAAATCTGACTCACATGATAATGCTGCCAGGCCATCAACTAACTCATTATTTTGGCGTAAACCTAGTACCACTCCTATTCCAATACCGCAGTCAAGAATGTCTATTGACACATCAGTGCAAATGACACTGCTTAATGCCCAAACTTTAACGGCACATATTCAGTTGTTAAGCCAACAATTTAATCAATCGCCTATGAGTAAAGAACAATATCAGGCCCTGATTGAAGAGATTAATAAATTAAATGCAGCGGCAGAAATGCTGGGGCAAACTGTATTCGATGCCCCCTCATATAATGGTTGAAAAATAATTTCAAGCTAGGATTAAGAATATTTCAAAAACTTGTCTACGATTTGTTTTAGCTGTTGTAAATTAACTGGTTTGATGATGACATCGTCCATGCCAGCCAAAAAGCATTTTTCCCGGTCTTGATTATTATCGTAAGCAGTGATTGCGACAATGGATGAATGAGACCGGTGCGCTTGTTTTAGTCGTATTTGCCGTGTGATGTCAAACCCGTCCATGTCAGGTAAACCAATGTCCATGAATATGAGATCATAATCTTTTTTATCGTAGAGCGATAAGGCTTGCTTTCCTGTGGCAGCAATGTCCACAGTGAATAGAAACTGCTCCAACATCGCTTTATGAATGCGCTGGATGATGGGTTCATCTTCGACAATAAGTATTTGAGGCGTTGAGACCAACACTCGTTTGATTGGTGTTGTGCCTGTATTGATATTTTTGTCTATCGCTTCAATTTTGATAGTCTGTGGATTTTCGACTGGGATCAGTTTAATAGGGATTTGACAGATAAAAAGAGTGCCTTTGCCAAGCTCACTTTTGAGGTTAATTGTGCCGCCTAAGGTTTGAATATATTCTTTGACAAGAGCCAAGCCAAGCCCAGTACCGCCGTAACGCCGTGTCCTTAAGGCATCTACTTGTGCAAAGCGGTCAAAAATGCTGCTTTGTTTTTCCGTGGGAATGCCAATACCGGTATCTTCCACTAATAAAAGTAGCGCAGGTAATTGATCGTTTTCGATATAATCAATTTTAATATTGACATGGCCTTTCTCGGTAAATTTTACGGCATTGTTGACTAAATTTAAGATAATTTGCCGTAATATTTTAGGATCAGAAATAATTTCTGGTGGTATTTTTCTGAATAGGAAACTATAAATTTGATGCCTTTGCATGAGCTTGAGGCTGTGTCATGGCTGCAACATCATCCAGGATTTTTTGTAAATTGATAGGCATGTAATGCAGTTCCATTTGCCGGCTTCTAGTTTTGCAATATCTAACAAATCATTGACTAAGGATAATAAATGGTTGGCTGATTTCATTAGGTCGGTCAATTGTTCCCGGTGTGTGGTGGACAAGTCTTCGGTATTCATGAGTTGTGCTAGTCCTAGTACACTGGCTAATGGTATGCGCAGTTCGTGGCTGATCAATGAGAGAAAATCAGATTTTGCTTGATTGGCTGCTTCAGCTTTTGTTTTGCTTCTTGCAATNNATTTTTCTTGTTTTATCCTATCGGAAATATCTAAAGAGATGCCCAATAGCCCAATGACATTACCTTNTTCATCATGCAACGGGGCTTTTCTAGTCAGATAAATTGCAGGATTACCTTCTTGATCAAATGCTTTTTCTTCCAATGTTTCTGCTTGATTGGCCAGCATGATTTTTTCATCATTCTGTTCTATTGTTTCAGCATATTTTTTGTCGACGAAGTCACTTAATCTCTTGCCAATGACCTCATCCCGTGATTTGAAACCAACAATCTTGGCCGCATTGTCATTGCAACCGAGATACACACCTTCCCGATTTTTCCAATAGATATTTCCAGGCAACATAGCAATGAGGTTGTCAATATACGACANTCTGCAAGATAAATTTTGATTTTATCTGATTATTCATTTCCAATGATAAATTAGCTTCTTGCAGCTTTTTTCTGAGAGTTTGCGCTCAGTGATATTAATAGAAATTCCCAGGATACCACAGACTCTGTCTTGTTCATCGTGTAGTGGCACTTTTTCAGTCAAATAAATGGCAGGTTTGCCATGAATATCGAAACCCACTTCTTCAAGAATAGTTTTTTCATTTTTGGCCATGATGTCGCAGTCAGCTTTGCGGACAGCGTCAGCCAATTCTTGGCTCATCAAATCATAGTCTGTTTTGCCAATGATAGCTTCGCGGTTAGGCAGTTTCAGAATTTTGGCGCAATTTTCGTTACAACCCAAGTACTTACCATGGATGTCTTTCCAGTAAACGTTGCCAGGGCTTAAAGCAATAATTTTCTCTAAGTAAGCAATTTTCTTGAGATGATCTTCCATATTCAGTGAACCTCAATTGAATATAGCATTGATAATATTATAGATTTTGACAATCAATGACATGGGATATGTCTTATGCATAACCTTGCAAACATTAACATAATATAAATAAAGTGCAATATAGTATTTAAGTTAGTTAATATGTAGATGTCTGCCTAAAAGACTGACGGGAGATGACCTTAGAGCAAAGCAGAAATAAGGACTAACAATATAGAGAAAGGAATTGTTTGATGTTGAACCGCACTTCACTTTATTCATTACAACAATCAGTTAGTGCAAAATTTGTTCCATTTCATGGTTGGGAATTACCACTGCATTATGGATCCCAATTAAATGAACATCTCTATGTTCGCCGTGATGCAGGTGTATTTGATGTTTCACACATGACTATTGTGGATATTAATGGNTCAAGATGCGACTGATTTTTGCGTTATTTATTGACCAATGATGTGGCAAAAATTAAACCCGGAAAAGCGCTTTATACCTGTATGCTGAATGACAGGGGTGGTATTCTTGATGATCTCATTGTGTATCAATTAACACCTGAGAATTATCGTTTAGTCTGTAATGCAGCAACACGTGANAAAGATCTGGCATGGCTGCAGCAACAACAGACCCAATTCAATGTCACTATTGTCTCGCAGCCTGATTTAGCAATATTGGCGGTGCAAGGCCCACAAGCGATAGCAAAGACTACACCCTTATTGCCGTCTAGGATTGCTGAAAAGCTTCACAACCTGGCGCCATTTCATCTAATTACAGACGAGGCTTGGCTATGCGCACGCACAGGGTACACGGGTGAGGATGGCTTAGAGATTATCTTGCCACCGATGGCTGCCGAGCAGCTTTGGCAGCAGTTGTTATCTCATGGCGTGAAGCCTTGCGGACTTGCTGCAAGAGATACTTTGCGGTTGGAGGCCGGCCTAAATTTATATGGAATTGATATGGACGAATCGACTACTCCCTTGGAAGCGAGTTTAGCTTGGACGATTGCTTGGGAAGATGCTTCACGCCAATTCATTGGCAANAAGGCATTGCTGCAACAACGTGAACAAGGAATTTCACAACGATTAATTGGCTTGGTGTTGACGGANAAGGGGGTATTGCGTAATCATCAGCGAGTGGTCATTCCTGCAGATGGTGAAGGCCAAATTACAAGTGGTAGTTTTTCTCCTACACTACAATGCGGGATTGCACTAGCGATGTTACCTGCCAATATTGTCAGTGATGAATGTGTCGTCATGGTACATGGCAAATCGTTATCAGCAAAAATTGTGCGACCACCTTTGTTAGGCATGGTAGAAGTGTTTACAAAACTTTAAAATAATTACTAGGCCAGCAGCAATGGTTATACTTTAAAACTCAGTGAAGAGAGGACTAATATGCAAGATGTGCCAGCTGATTTAAGATATACACCTAGTCATGAATGGGTGCGCCTCGAGGAGGATGGAACACTCGTGGTGGGAATTACTGAGTATGCCCAAAATTTATTGGGTGACTTGGTTTTCATTGAATTACCCGAGATTGAGAGTGAAGTGCAGGCAGGTGATGAAATCGCTGTGGTGGAATCTGTCAAGGCCGCGTCTGATGTCTATGCGCCGATCGGTGGCGAGATTGTTGAAGTGAATGAAGCCCTAATAGACATGCCTGGTACAGTAAACAACGATCCTTATGGTGATGGTTGGTTGTTCCGCATTAAACCTTATAATGAACGTGAGTATGATAAATTAATGCGTGCTGAACAATATCGAGAGCAAATTGCCAATGAAGAAAGTGTTGAGGATGATGAATCCTAGAAGTAGTCTCAGATCTCGTGAGATAATACTGTCATCTTGAGAGTAGCGAAGGATCTCCCTCAGGCGATACGTGTTGTTGTGGCAGCTGCTAATTAATCAAGTCAAGGACGAGGTAACATGCCATTTATTCCGCATACGGACGATGAAATCCAGGCAATGCTTGCAGCGATCGGGGTCTCGTCAACAGAAGAGTTGTTCTCTGAAATTCCACAGGAATTAGTAAATCATCCAGCCGCTAATTTAGCTGATGGCTTGAATGAAATGGAAATCAGCCGCTTGATGCGTGAGCAAGCCAAGCGTGATGAAGCAGGGCTTTGTTTTATCGGTGCAGGCGCATACGAACATCATATTCCTGCAGCGGTATGGGATTTAGTCAGTCGCGGTGAATTTTACACCAGTTACACACCTTATCAAGCAGAAGCCAGTCAAGGAACATTACAACTCTTGTATGAGTTTCAAACCATGATGGCCAATATTGTTGGTATGGAAGTGGCCAATGCCTCTTTGTATGATGGCGCATCCGCCTTAGCAGAGGCAGTATTAATGGCATTGCGTTGTCAACCACGCGCTACTAGCAAACGGATTTTATTACCGAGCACTGTGCATCCTCATTATCGACAAGTAGTAAAAACCCTTGTCTCTCCACAGGGCATTGAAATTATTGAGCTGCCATTGGATATCAAACAAGGCATTATTCCCTCAGCCAATTTAGAACAAATGGAGGCGGCTGCATTGATTGTTCCGCAACCGAANTTTTTCGGTAATTTGGAGGAAGTTGATGCGTTGACTGATTGGGCGCATGCGCATAATATGCTAGTGATTGCTGTGGTGAATCCATTAGCAATGGCATTGTTGAAAGAACCAGGTGATTGGGGGCAACGAGGGGCAGATATTGTCTGTGGTGAAGCTCAGCCTTTTGGGATTCCGCTCTCCTCAGGTGGCCCTTATTGCGGGTTTTTAGCAACGCGCAAAACCTGGGTACATCAATTACCTGGACGTATCGTGGCACGTACAGTCGATAATCAAGGCCACACCGCCTTTACATTAACTTTGCAAGCACGCGAACAACATATTCGTCGCGCGAAAGCGACATCCAATATTTGCACTAATCAAAATTTATTGGCTACAGCGGTGACAATTCATCTCAGTTTATTAGGCCCCGAGGGGCTGCGTCGAGTTGCTGCATTAAGCCATCAACGTGCAATATCATTAGCGCAACAATTAACAACAATTCCCGGTGTGGCAATGGTGTTTACCAGGCCNATTTTTCATGAATTTGTCTTGCGATTTAACAAACCAGTAACCGAAATATTGCCTGCATTAGCAGCATTAGGCATTCAAGCAGGCCATTCGCTTGCGAATGATTATCCAGAATTGGGTGAAACTTTACTAATTTGTGTTACAGAAACTAAAACTAGTGCTGATTTAAATTATTATTATCAACAACTCATGCAAGTAATGGAACATCGCGAAAAACAACCGTCAAAACATTAGCTAAGGGATGATGCAATGTTGATTTTTGAAATGTCACGGCCCCAAGCGCAGGCCACCGCACAAATACCACAAGAAAAAGCAGTTGTTACCGATATTCCTTCCCAACTCTTGCGTACACGGCCATTGTTATTGCCTGAGGTATCAGAGTTGCAAGTGGTGCGTCATTACACCAAACTATCGCAGAAAAATTATTCTATTGACACACAATTTTATCCGCTAGGGTCGTGCACTATGAAATATAATCCGCGTGGTGCGCACCGTTTAGCGATGTTGCCTGGATTTTTGCAGAGACATCCATTGGCCATGCCTGCAAATAGCCAAGGTTTTCTAAAATGTGCTTATGAATTACAGCATATTCTACAGACCATTACTGGCATGTCAGCCGTCAGTTTATGCCCATTGGCAGGAGCACAAGGCGAATTTGCTGGAGTTGCTATGATCCGTGCTTATCATTTAGCGCGTGGTGATCAACAACGTACTGAAATTCTAATCCCTGATTCGGCCCACGGTACTAATCCGGCTTCAGCAGCGATGTGTGGTTTTACGACACGAGAAATTCCAACAACACCAAATGGTGATATGGATTTAATGGCATTACAAGCCGCATTAGGCCCCAAGACAGCAGGCATGATGCTAACTAATCCGTCAACTTTAGGCATATTTGAACGCAAGATTCTTGATATTAGCACAATGGTGCATGCGGCAGGTGGATTAATGTATTATGATGGCGCCAATCTCAACGCCATATTAGGCAAAATCTCACCAGCAAAAATGGGTTTTGATGTGATGCATATTAATTTGCACAAAACCTTTGCTACACCTCACGGTGGTGGTGGCCCAGGAGGGGGCCCTGTGTTGGCCAATGAACGGTTGGCTGCATTTTTGCCAGTGCCACGTGTNGGCAAAAACGGTCATGATTATGTGTTATTGACTGAAAAAGATTGTCCGCAGACGATTGGCCGATTATCTACTTTTATGGGCAATGCAGGTGTCATTTTACGCGCTTATGCTTATGCTATGATGTTAGGCAGGCAAGGCATGCCACGTGTCGCAGAATTTGCGGTATTAAATGCCAATTATTTACAAAAGAAATTACAACAAGCAGGTTTTAGCCTGGCCTATCCTAAGCGACGTGCTACCCATGAATTTATTATAACGTTNAAAAAAGAAAAACAAGCTTATGCAATTACGGCGCTTGATGTAGCAAAGCGTTTATTGGATTACGACTGTTATGCACCTACGACTTATTTTCCGCTATTAGTGCCAGAGTGTTTGCTGATTGAACCTACAGAAACTGAAAGCAAGGCCACCCTTGATAATTTCGTTGCTATTATGCAAACGATACGGCAAGAAATGACTACCGAACCTAATTTGTTAAATGAAGCGCCATTACGGACACCAGTGAGACGAATTGATCAAGTCAAAGCAGCTCGCGAATTAGATTTGAAGTGGAACAAAGCCTCTTAAAAAATATTGGTTTTAGCTGAATTTTCGACTCATAAAACCTGCTGACCCAAGATTTTATTTGAAGTGCCCAATTTTAATAATAATAAATGGGGAAACATGCGATATAACCGAACTTACTGGATTGAAGCGCAATCAAAGTATAAACAAGAATTAATTAGCCTCATTTCATGTCCTGGCATTAAAGCCAGAATGGCTGCCTTATTTGATATTTTTAGAAATGTGTATAGACAAGCAGCGGATCCTGACTTAGGCATGATCGAATTTTATTTTTTGACGCAAGAATGTGCTCGTTATGATATATTTTATGCTAATGAAATATTGAAATTAGCCGTTATATATCTTGTGGAATTACAAGCATTGCAAGTCTCCGATCATGCGGACCCTCTGAAATCTTATAAAACTTGTAAAAACCCTCAGAAAATCTGGTTTAATCAAGGGCATATGACTTTTTATATGCGAGACGTTGTAAGTCGATTGCCAGTCTTTTCTGAACCTAAAGATGTTTCTAAATGCGCTTACAAAATTCAATTCAACCAAGGATATCAACGGGTTTTAATTAGTGCATGGGATTTCGATGTTTTATCACCAGAGTTAGAGAAAGCTTTGCGAATGATTAATATAAGATACAATTATCATACGTTTTATGAACAAAGCCAACAGGCCATTGAAACATCGCGTAAGGCAAGAGTATGTAAAATGACAACAGTGATAATAGATAATGTGCCACATTGTGATAATAATGATGCAATGAATGTTGAGTCAAATGAAAATTCGTTGCTGCGGCTCACAGATGAAGAATCAGAGGAATTAATGCGACGATTGCATTTCTAGCAGGCTTTGACTCTGGATTAAGTTTTAAATTTCAAATAATCCGTCTTTGCAATGCACCAAATGCTGATTTNTTCGACTCCTTTTTTAATAAGCANTTGGCTCAATTCTCCCACAGTATGACCAGTGGTGACGACATCATCAATAATGGCAATGTGCTTGAAAGATAAATGGGAGTTAACAGCAAAGGCTTGTTTTACATTGGCTGCACGTTCAGTTGCAGGAATCATTGCTTGTGGCCGAGTTGGTTTTAATCGCTGACCTAATTGAGCATTAATTGGTAGATTTAACTGTTTGGCCACAGGGCGTGCAATTTCGAGGGCTTGATTGAAACCACGTTCGCGTAATCGTTGATGATGCAGTGGCATAGGTAGGATGATTTCTGGTAAAGCGGTGTTGTGATAATGTTGTTTTAGTTTTTNGCCAATAATTCGCCGAGCAGGCGCATATAATAATTCATGTTGGAACTTCAATTTGCTTATCATGTGAGTAATAGGGTCTTGGTAGCTGAATAAGGCAATAGTCTGTAGATAAGTGGATATTTCTGGTAAACAACGGCCGCAATAATCAGCATTCGTTACGGAAGCCAAGGCGCCACCGCATTGATGGCAGCCTTTATGTATCCAAGGCAACTCTGCTAGGCAGGTATCACATAAGTCCCGTTGGGCGTGATTAGCGTTCTGCCCGCATAAAATGCAGGTAAATGGGAGCAACCATTGATATAATCGATGTAATAGTGTTGGCATCATGCCGGCATCGTAAATAAAATGAATGCTTTATGAAATACCGTCATGACGATATTAGACCCTAAAACAACGCGTCGCCGTCTGTTGGCACGAACGGCCTCGACTTATTCTAAAGCTGCTTACTTACCCAATGAAATTGCTGATCGGCTGTTTGAACATTTGTTGCCAATAAAACTTGAGCCACAGTTTATTTTAGATTTAGGTGCTAAAACGGGGCACAGTAGTGCTTTGTTACGACAGCGTTATCCCAATGCACAAATAATTTCGTTGGAAATGACGGTACCTCTATTACAGCAAATTAAAACGGGATGGCGATGGTGGCGAAAAACGACACGTATTTGTGCCGATTACGAAAAATTGCCTTTTTTGACTGGTCAAATAGATGCTGTCTTCGCCAATTTAAGCTTACTTTGGTGTGATGATTTATCGTTATTGTTGCAAGAAATTCGTCGTGTTTTACGTCCTGAGGGATTGTTTCTGTTTTCTAGTTTAGGCCCTGATAGTCTACGTGAAATCCGCCAAAGCTGGGCCCAAGTTGATACCATGCCACATGTGCACTCGCTGGTGGATATGCATGATATAGGCGATCAATTATTACAAGCACAATTTTTAGACCCGGTCATGGAAATGGAATATTTAACATTAGAATATCAAAGCACTAATGTATTATTTCAAGATTTAAAAGCCCTGGGTTGGCAAAATATCGCAGCAGATAGACGCAAAACACTGACTGGCAAACAACGNCTGGCAACATTTTTGCAACAATATTCCACTTTCCAACAAGCAGACGGTGTATTTCCCACTACATTAGAAATCATTTACGGTCATGCTTGGGCACCTTCTGTAGGGCATGCTATACGAACGGCTGATGGTGAAATACGCATTTCTGTTGAGAGCCTACAGGTTAATTTCCGTAAGCAAGCTAAGTAAAATACTTACATAAAAATTCGTGGGATCCATCAGATGCAGATTTGTTTTGAGAGAGAAGTCTACTGTAACTCCGCCAATCGGCGCTTTATTGAGTTCAAAATACCAGCCGCATCTAAACCACACTCTGCCAGCATTTTGCTATGAATGCCGTGCTCAATATTTTTATCAGGCAAGCCTAAATTAAGAATGGGGCATAATATATTTTCACGCGCTAATAATTCATTCACAGCACTGCCAGCTCCACCAAGGACAGTATTTTCTTCAACAGTTACCAATAAATCATGTTGTTTGGCAAGTTCGATAATTAGACTTTCATCTAATGGTTTGACAAAACGCATGTTGACAACAGTAGCATCGAGTTTTTCACCTGCTTCAAAAGCAGTGGACAACAATGCTCCAAAGTTTAGAATGGCCACTTGTTTACCTTGGCGTTTTACTTCTGCTTTGCCGAAAGGTAATAGGCTCATTTCAGTCTGTATCGCAACACCTGGCCCTTGGCCACGCGGATAACGTACTGCTGCAGGGCCAGGATATTGATAAGCAGTGTATAACATTTGGCGGCATTCGTTTTCATCTGCCGGAGCGAGAATTATCATATTGGGAATGCAACGTAAATAACTCAGATCAAAACTGCCTGCATGGGTTGGCCCATCGCCACCGACTAACCCAGCGCGGTCAATTGCAAAAGTCACATCTAAATTTTGTAAAGCGACATCATGAATTAATTGATCGTAAGCGCGTTGTAAAAAGTAGAATAAATCGCCACAACCGGTTTTTTGCCTTCACAGGCCATGCCCGCTGCAACAGTGACACTGTGTTGTTCAGCGATGGCAACATCGAAATAGCGCTCAGGAAATGTATTAGCAAAACGCACCATGCCAGATCCTTCACACATGGCCGGCGTAATAGCAATTAATTTATCATCGATTGCAGCCATATCGCATAACCAGTCACCAAACACTTCAGAATAAGTAGGTTTGTTTGGTTTAGCTGCGCTGCTTGCTGAAGGATTTTGATCGGCGGTATAAAAACCAGGTTTAACAGCGTGATAACCCACAGGATCAGCTTCAGCGGGAGGATAACCTTTGCCTTTTACCGTGCGCACATGGAGAAACTGTGGTCCATGCAATTGCTTCATATTTTCTAATGTTTTAACGAGGGTATGAATATCATGGCCGTCAACAGGGCCGACATAGTTAAAACCTAATTCTTCAAATAATGTGCCCGGGGCAATCATGCCTTTAACATGGGTCTCCGTTAACTTAGCCAGTTCGCGTACAGGTGGCATTTTAGCTAATACTTTTTGCTGCCTTCGCGTAGTGCAATGTATAACCGGCTAGTCAACATGCGTGAAAGGTAATTATTTAAACCACCTACATTGGGTGAAATCGACATATCATTGTCATTTAGCACCACCAGCAAATCGACATTTTCCAAACTACCGGCATGGTTTAATGCTTCAAATGCCATTCCTGCGGTGATACCACCGTCACCAATAATAGCTACGGCTTTACGTGGATTGCCGGACAAATGATTGGCGATAGCCATACCGAGTGCTGCACCAATCGAAGTACTGGAATGGCCTGCACCAAAAAATCATAGGGGCTTTCTTCCCGCTTTAAAAGGTGCCAATCCGTTCGGTTGTCGGATTGTGGTCAATTGATCTCGACGCCCAGTCAGTACTTTATGAGGATAGGCTTGGTGGCCAACATCCCAAATCAGACGGTCATCAGGTGTGTTGAAAACATAATGGAGCGCAATAGTCAGTTCAATTGCACCGATATTGCCAGCAAAATGCCCACCGCATTCATTCAAAGCAAGAATAATAAATCGACGTAATTCAGCCGCCACTTGCGTTAATTGAGGTTCATCCAGACGACGCAGATCAGCAGGACTATTAATTTGCGCCAGTAAGGAAATTCATTGATATTGATTGACATGATGCCGTTATTCTACCTCATTGTGACAGTGCGTCAAAACTGTCGTTGTATAATATAACTCGCCAATAAGCGCAAGGGATTGGCCGCATCAGCAAAAGGCTGTAACTCGGTCAATGCTGCTTCATAAAGTATTTTTACTTGTGTTTTAGCGGCTTCCATGCCCATGAGGGCGGGATAAGTGGCTTTGTGATGGGCTATATCAGCACCTTGGCGTTTGCCTAACAATTCGGTGCTGCTTTCAACATCAATAATATCATCTTGAATTTGAAACGCTAGACCGATGTTATTAGCAAATTCAGCTAAGGCAGTTAAAGTTGTTTCGTCACTATTGGCAGCTAAACCACCTAATTGCACGCTTGCACGAATCAAAGCCCCGGTTTTTAAGCGATGTAAAGTTTGGAGTTCAGCTAGTGACAATCGTTGACCGGCCGCGAGCAAATCGAGGTCTTGTCCTCCCGCCATCCCTCTTGAACCCGCTGCATTAGCTAAGGTGGCAATCATGCGGATTTGAATTGAAGGAGAAAGCAATAGTGGGTCTGTGTCTGCCAATAAACTAAAAGCCAAGCTTTGTAAGGCATCTCCTGTCAAAATAGCAGTTGCTTCATCAAAAGCTTTATGACAAGTTGGCATGCCACGCCGCAGATCATCATTATCCATTGCTGGCAGATCATCATGCACAAGCGAATAACAATGCATTAATTCAATAGCACAAGCGGGACGGTGGAGTTGTTCTGTTGTCGCCCTAGCATTTCACCGGTGGCATAAACTAGTAAAGGACGGATGCGTTTACCGCCATTTAATACAGTGTAACGCATGGCCTCATGCAGCCGTTGGGGCAATTCAGTATTATTGGGCAAAAAGCAGTCAGTTGTTGATTGACTAATTGTTGGCGTTGGTTAAGGTAATCAGAATAATTCACACATCAGTCTCGTCATCAAGGTCCGCTGCGAAAGGTTCTAAACCAGCCTTGCCGCTTTTTGCATTAAAATTTGTACTTTTTGTTGAGCATCGGTCAATGCTTGTTGGCATTGTCGGGTCAATGCAATACCACGTTCAAATTGGCCAAGCGATTCCTCTAAGCTGAGGCCGCCAGCTTCCATTTTCTCAACAATGGTATTGAGTTCATTTAAAGCAGTTTCAAAATTAAAACTGTCATTGGAGGGAGCTGCTGGTTTGCGCGCCATTGTTTTAACCCTATGCGTAAATCAGGTTAAATTACCTCAGTACACGATTAGGGTCAACGGAAACCCCAAAGCAGTTTACAATTGTAGGGCAGAGTGAAAGCGGTCTACCCTACATTGGAATTTATTGGCATTGTACAGTGGATGGTGTGTTGCAACTGGTTCCGACAACTTGAATACTCATGCTTTGGAGTGGTTGTGTAATTTGAATATTACAAATCTGTTTCATATTAGAGTAGTTAAAAACTTGAATATAATTGCCTGAGTTGACGGGCACATTGGCCAGATTTCCTGTTTGTGACTGGCCAATCGTAATATAAGTGGGTGACATGCCCGAGAAATAAGCTGGCATTACCATCAATTTAATGGCTGGATTAGTTTGGTTTTGAATGGTGACTTGGGCCACGGTATTTGATTCACAAGCGCCATAACCCGTCATGGCAATACTGGCCATTAGACAGGCTGTTAAATACAGATAAATAGTTTTCATTAAGAGTTCCTCCCTCTTTCAGTCCTTTATAAGTAAATTATAGTGCAGTCTGAATTAAATTCCCTCGTTGCAGTTAGAAAACGAGGGGCGTGTAAGAGGTAACTTTTGTTCTATTTGATTTTTCTTGGAAGTGGGTGGCTAACACTTCAGCTAGGCAGGCTGTGACTTNTTTGGCGGTAGGGATGTCTAAAAACTCATTTGGCCCATGTGCATTTGAATGCGGCCCTAGCACGCCGGTAATCATGAATTGGGCGTCGGGAAACTGCGCTCCTAACATGCCCATGAAGGGGATCGCACNCCCTTCTCCATGATAACAAGCAGGTTTAGCAAAATGTTGCAGTGAAGCTTGATTGACGGCTTGAGCCAACCAGGGTGCTAATGTCGGTGCATTCCAGCCGTTGCAGATTTGTTTCATGGCTAGTTCTACTTTAGCACCATAAGGTGGTGCTTCCATTAACACGGCTGCCAAGGCATCACTCGCAGCCGCTGCATCGCAAGTGGGCGGTAAGCGGAATGATAATGTTAGGCAAGTGTTGGGCCGCAGTACATTGCCAGCTTTACTAGTATCTGGAATACCTTGTACACCCGTGATGCTTAGGGTCGGCCGCCAAGTGCGGTTCAAAATTAACTCAACATTATCTTGTAAGCCAGGTTTGGCTCCGTTGACCCAAGGAAAGTTTTGCCACACCGCATCACCTAAAATAGCCGCTGCTTGCTTGGCTTCCTCAACGCGATGACTAGGGATGTTCACATGCATAGCAGGCAAACGAATAATGCCGGAATGAACATCTTCAATCCGGTCTAATAACTGCCGGATAATGCGAAAACTAGAAGGAACAATACCACTAGCAGAACCTGAATGCACACCTTCGGTCAGTATACTGACGTTCAGTTCGGCAGAGATCTGGCCACGTAACGAAGTAGTACACCATAATTGATCATAATTACCGCAACCCGAATCCAGGCAAACGACTAAGTCAGGTGTTCCCATTTCACCAGCTAAATGTTCTAAATAAATAGGCAAATCTAAGCTACCGCTTTCTTCGCAGGCCTCAATCAAAATCACACACCGTGCATGAGGAATGTCTTGTTGTTGTAAGGCAGCAATAGCTGTCATCGCTGCAAACATAGCATAACCATCATCAGCACCACCGCGGCCATAAAGACGCTGATTTTTTACCACAGGGTGCCATGGTCCGAGGCCTTCGTTCCACCCTGTCATGGGAGGTTGTTTGTCTAAATGCCCATACAATAAGACAGTTTTGTCCACTTGTCCGGGCACCTCGATCATGAGTAATGGAGTTCTGCCAGGAAATTGATGCAGCTTGCATTGCATATCACGTAAAGGATGTTGCTGACACCATTGCAGAAATAAGTTTGCTGCTCGTTGCATATGACCATTGGTTTGCCAATCGGGATCATAGGCAGGGGATTGGTTGGGAATGCGGATATACTCAATCAAAGTAGGTAGAATTGACGAGTCCCACTGTTGATTTACAAAATCTGCCGTAGATGCCATTGGTATATTTCCTTCCGACGTTTGATCTAGATCAAAGTAAAATTAGTAAATTAGTTTATATTAACGCTTATGTCAGCAAAAAACACCATCAACATTTACGGCGGGAAATCATTCTGCTCTTTGTAATCAAGGGTTGCTTATTGGCATTGCTTTGGTTGATTTGCTTTTCACCATCACATGAAGTTCCTGTAAATGCGAATTTGATGCAACAACAATTACTTCATTCTACCTAGCGAGATTCTTTATGATAGAACAACTCGATGTCGTCACTTTATCACGGGTTCAATTTGGCCTGACCGCACTCTATCANTTTTTATTTGTTCCTTTGACGCTAGGTTTGTCTCTCATATTAGGTATTATGGAAACAGTCTATGTCATGACTGGCCGTACTATTTGGCGGGACATGGTTAAGTTTTGGGGGATTTTATTTGGAATCAATTTTGCTATGGGTGTCGCCACCGGCATCACGATGGAATTCCAATTTGGCACTAACTGGGCGTATTACTCCCATTATGTCGGTGACATTTTTGGGGCGCCGTTAGCTATTGAAGGATTGATGGCATTTTTCTTGGAAGGTACATTTGTTGGCCTGTTTTTCTTTGGTTGGAACCGCATGTCAAAAGGCGCCCATCTGACGGTCACTTGGCTGGTTGCTTTAGGTTCTAACTTATCTGCATTATGGATCTTAATCGCCAATGGTTGGATGCAACATCCGGCGGGCGCNATTTTTAATTTTCATACTATGCGCATGGAAGTCAGTAGTTTTTATGATGTACTGTTTAATCCGGTCGCACAAGCAAAATTTGTTCACACGGTCAGTGCTGGTTATGTCACCGGCGCCGTATTTGTATTGGCGATTAGCGCTTATTATTTATTGCGTAACCGCAATGTTGAAATAGCTAAACGTTCCATCAGTGTTGCTGCTGCGTTTGGTTTAGCCGCGGCTTTATCAGCCGTAGTATTAGGTGATGAAAGTGGTTATTTAGCCACTGAAAATCAGCGCATGAAAGTAGCGGCGATTGAAGGCATGTGGAATACAGAACCAGCNCCCGCCAGTTTTAATTTATTTGGTATTCCGGACAAAGAAGCCCATGAAACTAAGTATGCAATAAAAGTTCCTTATGCATTAGGTTTAATTGCGACTCGTTCATTAAATACTCCCGTACAAGGTATTAATGACTTAGTGTCTGAGGCGCAACAGCGCATTCAAAATGGTATGGTGGCGTATGGTGCATTACAACGTTTATTGGCTGACAATAATGATCAACAAGCGCAACAATTGTTTGCCCAACATCAGCAAGATTTAGGTTATGGTTTATTATTAAAACGTTACACTCCGCAAGTAGTCAATGCTACGCCTAGCCAAATTCAAGCAGCTGCATGGGACACAGTGCCCAATGTAGCCCCATTGTTTTGGTCGTTTCGCATTATGGTGGCTTGTGGCATGTTTTTTATCTTGTTGTTTGCTACGGCATTTTTCTTATCAATCCGTCAACAATTACAAAAACGTTGGTTTTTGTGGGCCGCCATGTTGAGTTTGCCATTACCTTGGTTGGCGTCTGAATTAGGTTGGTTTGTGGCAGAAAATGGGCGTCAACCTTGGGCGATTGAAGGTGTGTTGCCGACTTATTTAGGTACATCTTCATTGGCGACAGGCCAGTTATGGGTCAGTCTGTGCGGGTTTGTGCTTNNTTACACTAGTTTGGCAATTGTTGAAGTGTATCTATTACAAAAATACATTCGCCTTGGCCCTGATGGGTTACGTTATCCTGGCGCATTTTTGCATTCAAAAACAAAGCCACTTGCTGATTAAGAGGAAACAATCATGGTTTTTGATTATGAAGTATTACGCATTATTTGGTGGGTTTTATTGGGCGTATTAATCATTGGCTTTGCTGTGACCGATGGTTTTGATTTAGGCGTAGGGGCATTGCTGCCATGGATCAGCCGTACCGATCTGGAACGGCGCATGGTTATCAATACAGTAGGCCCTGTATGGGAAGGCAATCAAGTTTGGATCATATTAGGGGCTGGTGCTATTTTTGCTGCTTGGCCTACGATTTATGCCGTTTCTTTTTCTGGTTTTTATTTGGCAATGTTGGCTGTATTAATGTCATTTATCTTGCGGCCAGTAGGTTTTAAATTTCGCAGCAAATTAACTAATCCGCGTTGGCGGCAAATATGGGATTTTGCTTTGTTTATTGGAGGTGCCTTGCCTGCGTTAGTATTTGGCGTGGCGATCGGTAATGTAATTCAAGGTGTTCCATTCCATTTTGATGCTGATTTACGTGCGTTTTATACTGGCAGNTTTTGGGAACTGTTTAATCCCTTTGCTTTATATTGCGGCCTTGTCAGTGTTTGTATGTTGTTATTGCATGGCGGTTTATATTTGGTCATCAAAACAGAGGGAACAGTGATGGCGCGCGCTATGCGTGTTGCGCAATGGTGTGGAATTCTATTGTCATTATTATTTTTGATCGGTGGNTTTTGGATTGCATGGGGAGTGGATGGTTATGCATTAGCACAACCTATTGCCCATGATGGTTATTCCAATCCTGTGCATAAACAAGTTGTTTTACATACGGGTGCGTGGTTAAGTAATTTCCGTGCTTATCCTTTGCTGTGGGCGGTGCCATTAGTAGGCTTATTCGCACCGTTATTGGCCGCATTACTAGTAGGCCTGCGGCAATTTTATGCTGCTTTTGTGACGAGTGGCATTAGTATTGCAGCCATTATTACTACAGTAGGGGTGACTTTGTTTCCCTTCATTTTGCCATCCAGCAGCCAACCTTCGCATAGTTTACTAGTGTGGGATGCCTCATCGAGTGAATTGACTTTAGGGATTATGCTAGTTTCAGCAGTTATTTTTATGCCGATTATTTTACTTTACACGGCTTGGGTTTATCGCGTTATGCGCGGTAAAGTCACAGAAACTGCTATTAAAGAACATGAACATGATTATTACTAGTAGGTGAGTTTATGTGGTATTTTGCTTGGATTTTAGGTGTAAGTTTGGCATGCAGTTTAGCTATCATCAATGCATTATGGTTAGAAGTTACTGATCCGGCTAATAAAGAGATGGCTAAAGATTAATTGTCCCAAGTGCAATTTTCTGCAGTTGGTTTATGTCTAGCAGTTTAATATGATTACGTTGTACGCTAATTAGCTTGGCAATTTGTAAGCGAGTCAATAATCGGCTAATGGTTTCAATCGTCAAATGTAAATAGTTAGCAATATCATAACGTGCCATAATTAATTCAAATTCGATGGTGTTATTATAGGGTTGCCCCAAACGGTTGCCCATCGTTAGCAGAAAAGCTACTAAATTCTGCAGTGCTGTGCGTTTGCTGTTGCCAGCTATTTGTTGGCCTAATTGAGCGCTAATTAAATCAAGCAATGTGCGCTGCAGTTTAGGCAGTTTGGCATTAATGTCGAGCAAACTTTCCAAATTGATTTCACACACTTGGCTGTCGGCTAAACCAATTGCTGAAGTCAAATGGGCGTGGTTATGCAAAGATTCCAGCCCCAACATGTCGCCCATAAAATAAAAACCAACGATCGCTTCATCGCCATTTTCTGACAGCATCACGCTTTTTAACGTGCCTGCAGTCACGACATAGAACATCTGCGCCGGTTGTCCTTGGCGATAAAGATAGTCACCACGCTTAATGTTGATGTGGCGTTTAGAGAGGGTGTTTAATAAAGCTAATTCCTGCCCATCGAGGCCGGTTGGTAAGCGACAGTAGCGTGTGCCACAGTCTAAGCAGTTTGGTTTACAGATTGGGTTTAACATGGGCATTCATAATGTTACGTTGTTGAGTCGCCCAGTCCCTGAGGCCAAATAGTACGACTTATTATACCTGAAAAATAGCCATTTTGGCAGTTTTTTACCCGACAGAGGCCCTTTATTGGCTAATCATAAAATTTTTATACGGTTTTTCAAGTACTAAGATAAACGATCAATGATTTTGATTTTTCAACTTAAGCAATAGCTGAGCCAATGCTGAATGGCCAAATTCTTTAGCAATATCAATCGGTGTTTCACCGTCATCGGTCATGCTATTTAAATCAGCGCCTGCTGTATAGAGCAATAATGCAATCTCACGGGCATTATTTTGGGCAGCAAAATGCAGTGGAGTAATCAAGGCATCGTCAATCACGATATTTGGGTTTGCTCCTTGCTCCAATAGTTCACGCACTTTTTGGGTATCATTATCAGCGACAGCATCAATGAGTGCGTTATCAATCGGTCTAATCATCAAATTGGTCTCATCAGTAAATTTTATAAAAATGCGGGCATGTATTTCGTGAATGTGTTTAAAAAAGTCTAGCAGGAAAGCAATGAAAATAAAAGACAAGTATTGGATAAAAAGACATTAAAAAACCAATAAAAAGATTTTAATGGGAATTTTTTAAGCAAACCTTAAGGAAATCGATTAGAATCATGCCAATTTTTATGAATTAAGTAAGGATCTAAATATGATTAGGCAGTATTTATATGGTGTAATTTTCATAGCGCTAATCACCTTGCTGGTTGCGGGCTGTGATAAATTAGCAGTTGCATTTGCTCCAGCCAAAAAGCCAATATTGGCTGACACACCATTGGCCACGCAAGCAAAGCGGCAATTTTGGATGACATTGCATCAAGGCCATTATGATCGATTGCCAGAAACAACGGAATTATTGACTGCAGCTTATTTACAGTATCCAAATGATCCTGAGTTGGCCGCTTATTTGGGTTTCGCTCATATTTGGTGGATATCTGAACGCCAACGTCTTACACAATTACCGCCAAATATTGTGAATCATATTATTTTGGCCCATAAATATTTCGCTGATGCACATGAGTTGGCACCAAATGATGCCCGGATCCTAGGATTTTATGGTGTCTCGCAATTAGTTGAAGGNAAACTATTTGCAAATCAACGTGAGCAAACTAAAGGTTATTTGACGTTGAAACGTGCAATTCATGCGTGGCCACAATTTAATTATTTTACAGCGAGTTATCCACTCAGCACATTGCCGCGAGATGATAAATTATTTCGGCAAGCATTAGCATGGCAATGGCGAACATTAGATATTTGTGCAGGNAAAAAAGTTGATCGGCGTAATCCGGATTATACTCCTTACATGCATTTACAGACTACACAAGGCACCAGTCGTGCTTGCTGGAACTCATGGATTGCACCGCATAATTTTGAAGGCTTTTTCCTAAATATGGGTGATATGCTAGTCAAGCAAGGTGATTGGCAAACAGCAATTAAAATTTACAATAATGCCAAATTGTCACCACATTATTCGCAATGGCCATACAAAGATATATTACAAACGCGGATTACTAATGCAAAAACTAATGTTGAAAAATTTAATCAGTCAACACCATTGACTGCGATGCCTCCTAGACCTACCATCATGTTTAATTCGAGGTTTTCTTGCATGGCATGTCATCAAGAGTAATTCATGTCCCTCGATTTTTATTAAGTATTTTAATGCCGCGTCGTTGATGATAACTGTGATTTTGATAAGTTCATTCTTTTTCATTGCTGTTTTGTTGAAGAAATTAAATTTTAAGCGTACTGTTCTCTGTTTTTGCCAATTCACACTGGCAATAGCAATACCACTGATCATAAAAATCAAAGCAATGACTGTATTAAATGACAATGGCTGCATGAAAATTAATGTGGAACTAAATGTGCCTACTACAGGAACACCCAGCATTCCTAATGAAGTAGCAACGGCAGTCAATCGCTTATTGACTTCAACAACTGCCCAACAAGCAAAAGCTGTCCCAATGAACCCAATATAAANAAGCAGACTGATTAATTGGCCAGTCCAATGGACAGAGGGGTGAGGTTCAGCATAATGAGCTAACACTAACAGAAATAATCCTGCCACTAATAGTTGCCATGGCATCAGTTGTAAAGTGTTATACGTTACTTTACTGTAGCGAATATGGAGGATAACAATGCCCCAAATAGCGGCAGCGCTTAATAATAAGCCGTTGCCAAAAATTAATGTTTTATTGGACCAATCAAAACTGGCCGGATTAAATAAAATAGCGATCCCAAATAAGCCTAATATGAGGCCAGAAATTTTCTGATATGACATGCGTTCTTTGAAAATGAAAATGGCCAGTGGTGCAACCCATAATGGCGTGCTATAAGCCAAAATTAATGAGCGTCCAGTTTCTACGTATTGTAAGGCAATATTTACCAGTCCGATGAAAATGCCAAACTGTCCTATGCCAACAGAAAATAAAATCGCCAAGCTACGTTTAGGGGGAAGTATTAATTGACGTGTTAGCAGTAAATAACCAAATAAAATAAGAGCACCGCTGATAAATCGAAATGCGCCTAGCCAAAGAGGTGGCATATCATGCAGTGCTAGTTTTACGCAGGGCCATTGAATGCCCCAAGCAAGTACCAATGAGACAAATAAACTAAGATTTTTCAATGTATTGGATTGCATGTTGAGCATGAGGCCCCCTAAACTAATGTTTCATATAATAAACGAATTTATTCTAATAGTAAACTAATACAAGGCTTAGGGTTGCAGGTGATCTCTGGACAATGATAGTGTAAGCTACGCTACTTCAAGTAGTATGTCCTCGATGAGATAGTGATATGACACAGTTTGCAGAACAATTGCACGCGCTTCTGTTTAAAGAAAGGCTACAGCATGCAGGCCTTGGCTGAGCTTGCACAAGTCAGTAAATCGATGATCTGTAAAATTGAACAGAACAAAGTACAGCCAACATTAGATGTCGCGGCAAGATTGGCAGCAGCGCTTGATAGGACTTTATCAGAAATGCTACATCCCAATGTCAAAGCGCGTACTGTATATATTCCCGCAGGTGAACAAGCCGTTTGGCACGATGCCCAACACATCATCAGAAAATT
Source organism: Coxiellaceae bacterium (assembly GCA_013414725.1). GTDB lineage: Bacteria > Pseudomonadota > Gammaproteobacteria. Next base: position 1,300,949 of record CP058706.1, read on the forward strand.
ATTATCTCCTGTATTTGAAGGGATGACGTTAGAATGGTTGCAAGTGACATTGCCGGCGCAGACATCCATCAGTTGCCTACCAATGCCACTCGGTGGCGAGAAATATGTTTATATGCTAAAAGGTGAATTAGAAATTCCAGTGGCTGGTGAAAAAATCTGCTAAAAATGGGCGACAGTTTTTATTTTGAAGCCAATCATCCCCATCAAATCATTAATCCTGGCAAAAAACCGGCAGAATATTATTTGCTAATTAAACATGCAAAATGATGTCAGCCATTAATTAGAGCAAAGATAATTATTCCATGAGTAACTTAATTTCTTTAGAAAATGTCTCACTTGCCTTCGGTCAGCAAATATTATTAGACCAGGTCAAATTGCAAATTGCTTCGGGTGAGCGGGTTTGTTTGATCGGCCGCAATGGTGCCGGAAAATCATCGTTATTAAAAATCATTGAAGGCATTGAAAAGCCTGACAGCGGTGAAGTGTGGCGTAAGCCTGGGTTGCGTATGGCGCGGTTAGCGCAAGAATTGCCGCAACAAAGCGAGACAACTGTCTTTGAATTTGTGGCAGAAGGATTGGCTGAAACAGGCCAACTATTGGCGACTTATCATCAATTAACACAACGGCTCGCAGTCGCGCAAACTCCGGAAGATTTGCAACAACTGGCCCGTGTACAGCACGCGCTCGATACCAATAAAGGTTGGCATTTTGACCGAGAAATTACTGCAATATTGACGCGCTTAGAATTAGATCCTTTGGCAAAAGTTGCCGAATTGTCTGGTGGTTGGCAGCGCCGTGCAGCATTAGCAAGGGCATTAGTGATTGAGCCCGAATTATTATTGTTAGATGAACCCACCAATCATTTAGATATTGAAGCGATTCAGTGGCTTGAAGACCAATTATTAAATTGTAATATTGGCCTGATTTTTGTGACTCATGACCGCGCATTATTACAACGTTTAGCAACACGAATTGTAGAATTAGACCGCGGCCAATTGACCTCTTGGCCAGGTGACTATGCTAANTTNTTGCGTCGCAAAGCGGAGATGTTGCATGCTGAAGAAAACTCNAATGCAGAATTTGATAAGAAATTAGCGCAGGAAGAAAAATGGATCCGTCAGGGCATTAAGGCACGGCGTACAAGAAATGAAGGTCGTGTACGCGCTTTAGAAGCAATGCGCCGGGAGCGTAACCAACGGCGTGAACGCCANGGGTTGGTCAAAATGAATGTCAGTGAAGCAGATAAGTCTGGTCAATTGGTGATTGAGGCCCAGCATATATCACAGCAATATGACCAACGCCCGATCATTCGAGATTTTTCCATACGCATCATGCGCGGTGACCGTATTGGTTTAATTGGGCCTAATGGGATTGGCAAAAGCACTTTATTAAATATTTTATTACAAAAAATTCCACCGCAACAAGGCAGTGTGACACAAGGGACCAAATTAGAGATTGCCTATTTTGATCAGCTGCGCGCTGAATTGGATTTAGAAAAGACCGTGGCAGAAAATGTATCGCAAGGCAGTGACATGGTGGAGATCAATGGTGCTAAACGGCACATTATCAGTTATCTCGGCGATTTTTTATTTACTCCGCAGCGAGCACGAATTGCAGCAAAAGCATTGTCAGGTGGTGAATGTAATCGCCTATTATTAGCACGATTATTCAGCCGGCCAAGTAATTTATTAGTCATGGATGAGCCTACTAATGATTTAGATATTGAGACCTTGGAATTATTGGAAGAATTGCTTAGCCAATATCAAGGCACATTATTATTAGTGAGTCATGACCGTGAATTNTTAGATAATGTAGTCACGAGCACTTTAGTGTTTGAAGGCAATGGTAAAATCCAAGAATATATTGGNGGTTATACGGATTGGTTGCAGCAAAGTAAAGTTATAAGTACGCTTCCAGCTAAGCCACAAAAAACTGAAACGAAGAAAATTGAAGCCACTTCCAGCAATCAAACAAAGAAATTAAGTTACAAAGAACAGAGGGAGCTGGAGGAATTACCACAGCGAATCGAAAAATTGGAAGCAGAACAAGCTGAACTATTGCAGCAAATAGCTAGTCCTGAATTTTATCAACAATCCCCGATAAAATTACGGCAGTCAATNGCTAAACTGACACAGCTAAACGCCGACTTGGAAGTGGCCTATCAGCGTTGGGAATTGTTAGAAAAGAGAGTTGAGGATTAATATGTAGGATGGATCGAGCGAGGAGGGGCTATTGTTCTTTCTAAAGGATCACCATAACCACAAAAATTTGTGGGCTACTTTAGGGTAGAGCAAATTGATCCACATGATTAAATTACATCAAAGGCAATGTTTATGTTTCAAGATTTAAGCGTCCTTGTTCAAGCGGGTAGGCTTGAAGAAATAAAAGAATTTGTCCAACAAAAAAGACCGAGGGTAGTTGGCATAAAATCTGTAACGATGATAGTGTGCTCGATGCTTTTCGTGATGCTATTTTGCTAAAGCAAGAAGAGACCGTCAGGTTTTTTGAGTTCAATTAAATGGTCTAATATTCAAGGCTTGCGTGATAAAGAAAATCCTAAAAAAGACCTTCGGTTATGTATTTTGCTTGTATTTCTGGTCATTTACCTATAGTCAAATTAATTGTTACAGCAATCATTAAGCAAAGATTATGGGACAAAGACGATGCAAGAAAAGACATAATAACGGCGTTTACTGCTAACCATCCGGACATTGTGGGTTATTTAATTGAAATGGGAAATAATCCGAATTTTGTGACTATTGGCCCAAAACGTCAGCCTATTCTTTTAAGTCCGCACAAGACAATAATGTCCTCATGATTGAAACACTACTAAGTCATAAGGCCGATATTGAATTAGCATTGAATTGGGTGAGAAATGAGCATCGTGTGAAGCCTGTTCCCAAACAGGAAAATCCAAAAAGTAAATCTAAAATGATTTATGAATTACTGAAAAAAAGGTCATAAGAAAGCATAAAGATAAAAAAATAGAGGGGGCTAGCAATAATAACAATGAAAATGTGCGTGAAAGTGATAATCTCGACAATGAACTAAATTCCTCGCATAAAAATGCAATAAAAATTTTATTGGATTATGCCATAGGCATGGATTTCATGTCTTTGGATTTTCTAAATGATTTAGATGTTTCAGGATTTAATTTTTTAGGAATTTCCGTTAATGGTCAGCCTGTTACACGTGAGATATTAATTGCATTTGGGGCAAAAGGCGCTGAAAAAGCTATTGTTACTTTTAATGATCTTGTTAATGTAGAGTCCCCACGTCGTGAAATACTTTTAGCAAGGTTAGAACAATGCTTTGCAAAACGAGGCCGTTCAATAAGCAATAAAGGCATCATAAATTTGGTTCCTCTTTGGAGTGCGGCAGAGTGCGGTGATATCGAGACTGTCAAAATAAGGCTAATAGCAGGAGTTGATCCCAATGCAAGTGGAGAAGAAAGAGAGTATTTTCATGAAGAAAAAAATATCCCATTGTTTTAGCCGCAGCCAATGGCCATTTTCCAGTTGTTCAAGAGCTAGCAAAAACCCTCGCAGTCATAAAGCATTAAATGTTAAAGCCGTCGTGGAGGCTAGAGATAATAATCATGACGACATAGTCGCTTATCTACTTTCACAGTTTGATATTAATACAATCGATGATGATGGTGAGACATTGCTTCATTATGCTATTCAAGAGGGCGATCTTAGCTGGGTCGCATTGTTGATAGAATTAGGCGCAGATATTAATTTGCAAAACAGAGCTGGCGAAACACCTTTGGAAAAAGCCGCTTTTTATGCAATCAATATGAATCCAGTGATGAGCGCCTGCGTAGGTTATTTAAGCCACGTGAATATCTTGCAATTGTTGAGCTTCTTATTGCAAAAGGTGCAGATGCAAAACCTTACAAAAATCATTCGCCGTTGCTCTCTATGGTACAAGCAGGCCATGTTAAGTTAGTTGAGCAACTTCTTCCTTTGATTGATAAGAGCAGGGCCAGTGTGGCACGTGACAGCGATAACCAAGTAATATATCGAGATTATTGGTATGTTGAACCGATGTTTTCTGCTTTGCGTACAGATAATGTGGTCGAAATTTTATCGTTGCTTAAAAAATTTGGAGCGGATTTCAATCATATTGGAGGAAAAGGCTCGTTATTAATTAACGCCATCTATTTATTGTTAGATGGATTTGAAAAAGAAAAGTTAAAAGTAATATATTTCCTTATTAGGAATGGTGCTGATTTGTCTGTTATTGATGGAAGGAACAATTCAATTATAGATATTCTGGAGCAAAATGTCGGCGAGTGTCCGTCTGCTTTTAAAGATGAGTATAATAAACTCTTGGATTTTGTGAGATCAAGTATTGAATGTGAAACACCTTTAGTAGTAAGCGAGGACAAACAAGAAACTACATCTGACTCGCATAATAAAAAGGTTATGTCAGAGTTAATGCGACAGCGAGCGAAATTGTACAAACCAACTGAATTTCTTAATGTGTTTTCTCACAAGGAAGAAGTTATCAATGATATATCATTCCATAATAGTTTAAATGCCTAGATTGGCAGACAAGGAGCGTTATTATGTTTGAAAGCTTGATAGTCTTTGCGGCCAGTAATTTTGCCCTGACNTTTTTAGTCATTGCATTGATTGCTGCGGCTATTTCTCTGCTAACTAAGCCTAAGCCTTTGACTAGAAACCAAGTGGTCGAAGCTGTATTTAGTTATGTTTTATTGATCGGTTTCGGTTTTAATTATTTTTATAATTTTATTATGCACGTATTTTTCGGCGATATGGCGGCCCAGTTTATCGGTTGGGCCCAAAGCCCCTTTCAGGCTGAAGTCGGTTTTGCCAGTTTAGGGTTTGCTATTGCAAATATCTTGGCATTTCGGGCGAGTTGGCCGTTTCGTGCTGCAGCAATCATTGGGCCGGCNCTTTTCTATTGGGGAGCGGCTTTAGGCCATATTTATCAAATGATAACGGCCCATAATTTTGCGCCGGGCAATGTTGGCGTTGCGCTTTGGGCAGATATTTTTCTACCTGTCTTGGGTTTCGGCTTATTGTGGCTACAAAAACGCTATCCTAAGCCTGGATCTCGCCGGCTGTAGTGATGGGGAAACAGCAAGGAAAGTGTTTGCTAAGTTCAGCGGGAAGTCAATTAAGCGTTGTTTNNGGCGGGTTTTTAAGCGCTTAATAAAGCATTCAATTTGCATAGCCGTGCTTTTTGTGCCCTCGACACGCCAGCTTTGGGCAATGGCTAAGGGTTTGAAACTACGTGTATATTTGCATTTGCCGCGGCAATGCGCTTGATAACGACGCAATAAATCCACCGTATAACCGGTATAGTATGTGTCATTCTCACAGAGCAAGATATAAATATAGTAATAGGTTTTTCATAGAAGTAGAGACTAAATAAAAAAATTCTGATAGATTATAGCCGTCGCCGTGAAAGTTTATGAGTAAAATTCAATGTGAATAACGGATTTAACACATACACTGGAGCGGGTCTTAAAAATTTTTCTATTTTAAATAAAGGTTTATATTATGGCAGTACGTGAAAAAGGAACCGTTAAATGGTTCAACAGTGATAAAGGGTTTGGGTTCATCCAACGTGAAAATGGCTCAGACGTGTTTGTACACTTCAGCGCAATTCAAAGCTCCGGCTTCCGCACTTTGAAAGAAGGCCAAGCAGTGGAATTTGATGTGACGCAAGGACAAAAAGGCCCGCAAGCAGAAAACGTGACTATCGTTGAATAGTAACGTTTTTGATAGTGTGCTTTTCCAGGCAGTCTGCCTGCCTGGTTAAACGAATAAATTGGCCCATCAGTGTTTATTGATGGGTCAATTATCTCAGCTGAATAGATACTTACTTGAACAATCCACATACCCCCTATGCCAATTTAGACCCTAGTTTGATTTTGCATGCCGTCGAGAGCGCAGGTTTCTCCTGTACTGGCAGCTTATTGGCATTAAACAGCTACGAAAATCGGGTTTACCAGTTAGGCATTGAGGCCGAAGAAAGTTTTATTATTGCCAAATTCTATCGGCCACAGCGTTGGTCTGATGCCGCTATTCTTGAAGAACATCAGTTTGCCGCTGAATTAGTGGCACATGATATTCCCGTTGTGCCGCCTCTGTGCCTGGCTTCAGGCCAGACCTTGGCCGAATACGCAGGCTATCGATTTGCCCTGTTTCCNCGTCAAGGCGGTCGTACCTTGGAATTAGATAATTTAGAGCAGCTAGAGTGGATGGGGCGGTTTATAGGCCGGCTCCATGCAGTTGGCCGCTGCCGACCATTTCAACAGCGGCTAAATTTAGATGTCCACACTTATGGCCATCAACCTTATCAGTTTTTATTGGAACACAATTTTATCCCAGCCGAATTACGCCAGTCCTATTGCGCCACTGTGGAGGGTTTATTACAGGCCATAGCGCAATGTTTTTTGCAAACAGGGAAATTGGATTACATCCGGTTANNCGGTGATTGTCATGCGGGCAATTTATTGTGGAATACTCAGGGGCCGCGAATAGTTGACTTGGATGATTGCATCATGGGGCCTGCAGTGCAAGATTTATGGATGTTAATGGCAGGGGGCACGCAGGCTGAAACAGAGGCCCAATTAGACCATCTATTGCGTGGTTATACGGAATTTTGTGAATTTAATTTTCGGGAATTGCAATTGATCGAGGCCTTAAGGGCTTTGCGTATGTTGCATTATTCAGCTTGGTTGGCAAAGCGTTGGCAAGATCCAGCATTTCCGCTGAATTTTCCATGGTTTAATACTTTGCGTTATTGGCAAGAGCAACAGCAAAATTTAGCAGAACAACGATTGTTATTGGAAAACCGTCTTGAAAATTCATTTTATTATGATGATTAAACCGACTATTTTTTGCCGCCTAATATACCAAACAATCCCCGCGTAATCTCTCTGACCAATGTTCTGCCGGCCTGCCGTGCCATTGGGCTGGAAGCAATTTGTTCAATCATGCTCTTGGCTTTCTTGCCACCTTTTTCTTGGGCCGTTGTAGTTGATGATGGCGCTTGTCCTAATTTCTGCGACAACATTTCATAAGCACTGTCTCTGTCCAACGTTTCTTTATATTTATTGGCCAATGCAGATCGTGCCACGACTGCTTCAATTTGTGCGTTGGTGATGGTTGTCATGCTGGATTCAGGTGTGCTGATTAATGTATCTACGAGCGGTGTGGGTGCGCCTTTGTCATTCAAAACAGTGACCAATGCTTCACCGATTCCAAGAGAAGTCAGTAATTCAGCCACATCATAAAAATCCGTATTAGGATAGTTTTCTGCAACTAATTTAATAGCTTTCCTATCTTTGGCAGTGAATGCCCGTAATGAATGTTGTACTTTCATGCCTAATTGTCCCAGCACAGAAGCAGGAATGTCGGTAGGGCTTTGAGTGCAAAAATAAATGCCGACACCTTTAGATCGGATCAACTTTACAATCATTTCAATTTGATCAAGCAAAGCTTTGGAAGCTTGATCAAATATAAGATGTGCCTCATCAATAAAAATAATCAATTTCGGTTTTCTATNATCACCTACCTCAGGCAGCTTTTCATAGACCTCTGCCAGCATGCACAGCATAAACGTTGAAANAAGCTTTGGTCGGTTTTGAATATCAGTCAGCCTTAAAATGTTGACATAACCGCGTCCTTGCGCGTCAGTGCGCATCAGATCATTCACATCAAAAGATGCTTCACCGAAAAATAAATCAGCGCCTTGTTCCTCTAATTCCACTAATTTGCGAATGATGGCGCTAGCTGATGCTGTACTAATCACGCCGTAATCTTGTTTAATAGTGTCCTTACCTTCATTAGTTAGATATTGTAATGCTTNTTTAAAATCTTTTATGTCCAATAAAGGTAAATGATTGTCGTCACAGAATTTAAAAATTAATGATACAACGCTGGATTGAGTTTCGTTTAATTCTAGAATGCGTGATAGCAATAAGGGGCCAAATTCAGAGACGGTTGCTCGTAAGCGCACACCGGGTTCATTGGAAATAGTCAAAAACTCCACCGGGAAAGCTTGAGGTTTCCATTCAGTGCCAATATGTTGTTGTCTTTGTTCTATTTTAGGATTGCTGGTCCCTGGCTGTGAAATACCACTTAAATCACCTTTGATGTCCATGATGAATACGGGACAGCCATGGCTAGATAAGGCCTCAGTAATTTNTTGTAGTGTTCTAGTTTTGCCGGTGCCGGTAGCCCCTGCAATCAGGCCGTGACGATTGAGTGTTGCAAGCTCAGCTTGTACCAGTAACTTATCAACAGGTTTGCCATCAAATACAGCGCCTCCGAGCACAATTCCTTCCTGAGAAAATGTATAGCCTTGTTTAATGGTTTCACTAAATTGCTTGCTTTGGTCTGCTTTTGTCATGGGCTTTCATCCATAAAAATGGTTCAACGTGACTCTTTGAATAATTCTTGAGACAGTGAAAATTCGTTACCATAATCTTTATTTTCAGGGACAAAAAGGTCTTGTGCTAATGGTGAGTTTGGATCCACAGCATAATGAGTAAAATCAGTGATGCCTATTTCACGCAGTAATATTTCATCAATAATAAAATTACCGGTGAAATGTTTAGAGTCACGTTGAATTATCTCAAAAGCGGCATCAGCCATAATAGTTGGCCAGCGACTGCCAGCATATACGTTTGGTAAAAAATGATCTTTAATCGTGGTAGTTGCAATTGTTGTCTGTGGCCATAATGAATTGACAGCAATCTTAGCGGGTCTAAATTCGGCCGCCATTCCTAACGTACACATGCTCATGTTATATTTCGACATAGTGAATGCCAAATGGTGTTTAAACCAACCTGGATTCATGTCTAATGGTGGGGATATATTTAAAATATGCGGATTAGTTGCTTGTTTTAAATAAGGGAAGCAAGCTTGCGATAAGAAAAATGTTGCCCGCGCATTGACTGAAAATAATAAGTCCCATTGTTCAGTTGAAGTATTAATACTGTCAGCGAAACAAAAACAGGCTGCATTATTAATTAATATGTCAATGGCACCATATTCAGCAACAGCTTTAGCAATGCTCGTTTGAATTTCATCATTATTGCTGATGTCAGCATCAATTGCTAAAGCATTGCCTCCAGCCGCTTTTATTGATTCTGTAGCGCTATGCAAATTGATCGTGGCATGGGGGCTGGGAGAATCTTTGGCCAGAATAACGATATTTGCTTTTTCTTTCGCAAATCGTAAACCAATAGCATGGCCAATGCCGCGGTTTCCGCCGGTGATTAATACCGTTTTGCCTGCCAAAATTGACATAAATTATCCTGCAGATGATGTATAAAAATACATACTCACACTTTATCGTTAAGTTATTTAATTTTCAACAGAAAGTTTTTATATCTATGAGGTGTAATGAGTATATGATTTACACGGCAGATAAAAAATGCTAGAGGGCATCAAGAAATATGCTAGAATCGCTGATTCTTAATCAGTATTGATGGAGCGAAGAAGTGAAAAGGAATGATAGCCTGGCTCGTATTATAAGATGGGGCATCATCTTGGTATTCGGATTTCTCTGTTGTCCTTTTTCTTTGGCAGCCAATCGTACAATTGATTTAGTGGTAGGCTATAAAACAGTTTATTTTGCTGGCAAACCAAGGCAAGCTATTGCAGTCAATAATCAAATTCCTGCGCCGACTTTACATTTTAAACAAGGCGATCATGTTACCATTAATGTTTACAACCATTTAAATAAAGGCACTGCGATCCATTGGCATGGTATATTAGTTCCTTGGCAAATGGATGGTGTTGTAGGTGTCAGTCAAAACCAATTTTGCCTGGTGAAGTGTTTCATTATCAATTCACACTATATCAATCAGGTACTTATTGGTACCACGCCCATGCAGGTTTGCAAGAACAGCAAGGTTTATATGGTGCATTTATCATTGATCCACCGCGACTTCCAACATATCGTTTTACTAAAGATTATGTGGTAGTTTTATCAGATTGGAGCAACACCTATCCAGAAAAATTTACCGAAATTTAAAAAAGACGGTGACTATTATTCACCGAAATTTCCTTTGCAACCGTCTTTAATGCACTTTATTCGTTCATATCGGCGTGCCCATACACCACAGGAACGACATCAAGTGGTGGCTGATTATATGGGAATGCAAAAATGCGGATGGGAATTTATGATCTGAGCGATATTGCTTACGATGCATTTCTATTGAATGGACAGCCAAAAACAAATCCTTGGACAGCGCCTGTAAAATTAGGCGATGTTGTACGGTTGCGTTTTATTGGTGCCAGTGCCAGCACTAATTTTCACGTTAAAATACCTAATGCCAGTATGCAGGTGGTCCAAGTGGAAGGCAATGATGTTGCACCTTATTGGGTGCATGATTTTGGATCACTCCTGGAGAAACCTATGATGTTTTGGTGAAAATTGAGAAGCATGGTCCTTATATTATTTATGCTGAATCTGCGGATACTATTGGTGCTGCCTATGGCGCACTGGTGACAACACCGCAACAAACAGTTTCATATCAACAAGTCACGCCATTTCCTGAGCCAGAACCAGTCACGCGACAAATGATGCAAAATGAAATGCAGGGCATGCGTGGTGGGCATGGGGAAATGACAGGCATGTCACACCATGCTGAAATGCAAATGCCTACTGAGCCCACTATTAAAAATGATGTTATCACACCTGCTGTGATGACAACAGTTCCGTCAATGACGACAGGAACCAAATATCAAAATTTGACAGCAGCTGTTAAAACCAATGATCCTAGTAAACCAGTCAATCCTATTCGAATGGAATTATTTGGTTATATGGGGCGTTATATTTGGTTTATTAATGGTCGGCCAGAGTATAAAGCCAAGCCTATTGTCATTGAACCAGGAAAACGTTACCGGATTATCTTTACCAATAATTCAATGATGCATCATCCTATGCACATTCATGGGCATTGGTTTATTTTACGCAATGGCCATGGTAGTTATGATCCTTTATTGCATACTATTGATGTTGCGCCTGGTAGCACAGTCGTTGCTGATTTTGACACAGATGCCAGCGGCCAATGGTTTTTCATTGCCATCATCTTTATCACATGGTGGCTGGGATGGCACGTGTCTGGCAATATTCAACGCTAATCAATTTAGCAAAAGCTGATACTAAGCCAGAATCCGTTATCAAGCAATTGCCTTATCGTAATCGAGCAATTGTGAGAGAGGATACAAAACGGCCGCTTGATTATTCATTGATTCAAGATCCAATGCCACATCCACCAGGACGTTATTTAGCTAATTTCTTAGATGTGGGTGAAGACCCTTTCAACAATGTTCAACAACTGACATTTAAAAGTTTATTTGGTGGTGACTATCACAAGATTGAATTGTTTGCCAACGATGCTGAGATGGACCAAGGCACAGTAGAAAATGCAGACCTAGATATTTTTTATTGGCATTTGATTAACCAGTTTTGGGCAGTCAAAGGTGGTGTAAATTATTTTTATCGTCCTTCCGAAACTGCATATTGGCAACCAGGCATTGGGATAGAGGGGCTTATGCCTTACTTTATCGACACAGATGTGAGGCTTTATTACCGTGATGGCAGTATTAAATTTGATATTGAATTGTCGAGAGATACTCAGATTACCAATAATTTTTATAAGAGCAGGAATACGTGCCATAGCTGCAAGCAAGACTGTTGCTACATCTGAGATTGCTAGTGGTTTAAATCAGTTGCGCTTCACAGTTCGGCCTTATTATCGGATCACGCCCCAATTAAGCCTTTTTAGTGAATTCGAGCACCAGCAAGATTACGGTGTTTTTAAAGATTTTGAACAGGCAGAAGAGGACACGACAAGCGAAAATACTTTGACATTCGGTGTTTCTATTTTATTTTAAAAGCAACAATACATTAAATAATAAGGAGCCCATTGGAGGTTTCAGCGAAATTAAAATTTGAAGAGAAGCAAGTTTACACTTTAAGTGAGCTGAAGAGTACATTGATCTTGGATGTATATACTACATTACAAAACGATCAACAAAAAGAAATGGCAATAATAGTTCAGGTATTGGAGGATTACACAAGTTGAGGAAGAGAGTTCTGATTCTATGAAATTTAATTAAACTAATTTAGTGGTGTCGCTATCATCACCATCAATTTTTATGAGCTGTCATTGTGAGCTGAGTTATCCCCACGAATTTTTATGTAAGCCGTTGAATTGCCTACTAGCCCTCCTCGTCATCCCGCAGCGAAGACCGCGGGATCTATCAGGCAATACGCACTCCATCAAATAGCCCTGGTTCCCGCGGTCTTCGCCACGGGATGACGGCATTTATTTTTACACCTTCAGCCAAATACTTAATCTTGGCAGCAATAACAAGCTTCTAGTTTTTATGCGATTGCTTTTGAACTCGTTGATTTGTCTTACATAAGAATTCTGCGGATACATCCGTTCGCAATGATTGGGTGTTAGTTTGGGGCAACCAGAAAAATATAGCGTGATGCTATAATTACAATAAGTGCCGTATGCCTTTGAGCTTAAAGGAAAAATAATGTTGAAGAAAACACAGCTGTTATTACTAACGATAGTAACGCTTTTAGTTAACCTCTCGTGTTTGGCCAATAAATTGCCCTCTATTTATATCATTCAGACTGGAGGGACAATTGCTGGAGAGGCAAAGTCGGCTGTTTCAAGCAATTATCAGGCTGGGGTATTGAGTGCCAGTGAATTACTTAAGGATGTTCCACAACTCAATCAGTTGGCAAAAATCAGTGCCATTGACTTGATGCGGATCGATAGTGCGGATATTACCATTTCTGATTGGTTAAAATTAGCTAAAACAGTCAATGAAGTTTTGCANAAAAAAGAAGTCAATGGTGTTGTCATTACGCATGGTACTGACACGATGGAGGAAACTGCTTACTTTTTGAATTTAGTGGTGAAAAGCAACAAACCGGTAGTATTAGTGGGAGCAATGCGGCCTGCAACTTCAATTAGCGCTGATGGCCCTTTGAACCTTTATAATGCAGTTGCTGTTGCAACTTCACCGCAAGCAGTTGGCAAAGGTGTATTGGTTGTGATGAATGACCAAATTTTTAATGCTAGGGATGTTACTAAAACCAACACGACAAGATCAGATACATTTAGATCACTCAATACAGGGCCAATTGGCATTGTTGACTTTGGCTCTGTTCATTTTTATAAGAATCCATTACGCCAACATACGGTGAACACACCTTTTGATGTTACAAATTTAACTGTCCTGCCGAAGGTAGAGATTATTTATGAATATGCCGGCACTGATGGTCAATTGTTTGAGAATGCTATTGCTAATAATAGCATTAAAGGCGTTGTTTTTGCTGGCAGTGGTGATGGCAATATCGCGGCNCCCGAAAGGAAATTAATGCAACAAGCCAGAGACAAAGGCATGATGATAGTCAGAAGTTCTCGTACAGGCAGTGGTTATGTCACTTATGATTATGTTGATAGTTTAGACAGCAAACTCGGTTTAGTTTCTGCGGACGATCTAAATCCGCAAAAAGCCAGGATTTTACTGATGTTGGCATTGACCAAGACACAAGATCCAAAAGTAATTAAAGAATATTTTGCTACTTATTAGAAGTTAAAAACATAAAGAAGTAGTAAATAGAAATTACTAAGCTAAAGCTACCAATTAAAAAGCCAATAGTGCGAGAAGTCATTTGTGACCATTTGTCCATGCCTTTAATTAAATAAGCAACTAAATAGCCGTTTAACCCATCTGTTATTATCATTCCTAGCGTAAAAATAGTGCCAAGCATGATCGGAAATGACCATCCGGCTAATGCATAAGCACTGAGAGAGAAACCTATAGTTTTGCTCAAAGTATCAAATGATAAGGAAATAAGTATGTCACCATGAAGAAAAAACGCTGTGTTTATCCTACTTGGCAACGAGTGCTCAAAAAAATATGCCTAATATCATGGCCATGTCATGGCACACTAGATTGATTTGGAACCACCTATCATTGGTTGTGTTATTAGTAATCGTGATTATACTTTCAATACTTGCATTATTGTGGCAAAGGTGTATTTATGATAGCCGGCAGGACTATTAAATTGCCTTCGAAGAAAAAATAATTTATTGTGAATGAGTGACTACCACATCTGAAAGTGGAAATTGTATGCACTCAAAGAGTATATGTTTTTAATAAAGGAGAAAATGATGAGCAAATGCCCATTTATGACAACAGAAGCAGGAATACCTGTCGCTGATAATCAGAACAGTCTGACTGCAGGCCCACGTGGCCCAGTGTTAATGGCTGATTATCAACTTATGGAGCGCATGGCGCATTTTAATCGAGAACGGGTACCGGAACGTGTAGTGCATGCCAAAGGGGCGGGCGCTTATGGTACGTTGACCATTACAGGTGATATTTCTAAATATACTTGTGCAAAGTTGTTTTCTAAAGTGGGCAATAAATGTGATATGTTTCTGCGCTTTTCTACTGTTGCCGGTGAACAAGGTTCTGCTGACACAGCGCGTGATCCTCGAGGCTTTGCCTGCAAGTTTTATACCGAAGAAGGCAATTGGGACTTGGTTGGCAATAATACNCCCGTGTTNTTTGTCCGAGATCCATTGAAATTTCAAGATTTTATTCATTCACAAAAACGGCACCCGAGAACTGGTTTGCGTGATAATACCATGCAATGGGATTTCTGGAGCCTTTCTCCAGAATCATTGCATCAAGTGACTATATTATTTTCAGATCGTGGCATACCGGCCACTTATCGTAATATGAACGGTTATTCTTCTCACACTTTTAGTTTGTGGAATGAAAAAGGCGAACGCTTTTGGGTCAAATGGCATTTAAAAACTATGCAAGGCATTAAATGTTTAACTGATGCTGAAGCAGCGAAAATAGCAGGTGCGGATTTAGACTATCATCGTCGTGATTTATTTAATGCAATAGANAAAGGTGATTTTCCAAAATGGCGAGTACAAGTCCAAATTATGCCAGAAAAAGATGCGGAGACATATCGTATTCATCCATTTGATTTAACTAAAGTCTGGCCACATAAAGATTACCCACCGATCGATGTTGCTATTTTAGAGCTTAATCGTAATCCAGAAAATTACTTTGCAGAAGTAGAGCAAGCCGCGTTTGAGCCAGGCAATACCCCGCCAGGCATGGGGCCTTCGCCAGATAAAATGTTGCAAGCCCGTTTGCTGTCTTATGCGGATACACATCGTTATCGAATTGGCGTGAATTACACCCAATTGCCGGTCAATAAACCACGTTGCCCAGTGCATACTTATAACCGAGATGGTCATATGCGTTTTGATGGCAATTATGGTAGTGCAGTCAATTATCAGCCAAATAGCTTTAATGGCCCAATTGACGATAAACGCTTCAAAGAGCCACCATTGAAAATTTCCGGTGACGTAGACCGTTATGATCATCGCAAAGGCAATGATGATTATCATCAAGCAGGAGATCTTTATCGGCTTATGAATGAGGACCAAAAGAGCCAGTTAATTGATAATATAGTCCGTGCTATGGCTCCAGTGCCGAAGGAGATTCAAGTACGACAGATTGGTCATTTTTATAAAGCTGATCCCGATTACGGTATCCGGGTTGCAAAAGGCCTTGGAATTGATTTTAAGCCTTAAATATTAAACATAATCACTTTCCTCTCGCCTGTTGAAACAGGCAGAGGAAAGTTTCTTCGAATAATTTTGCCGGATTCATAATACTGTTTGGATCAAACAATTATTTGATTAAGTACATAGATACCCATTACACCTCAAAATACGAATTTTAAGGCTAATCTTGTGGCGAATTTGCCGCGTTCTTCAATCGCAAAACACTCAAAATAGCGTTGACTATTTCTCGCGTTTTGCCGAATTAGGCGCGACAACTTCTTGCAGGACCAAAATTGAGGATCGATTAATATCGGTGTAGTAGCTAATATATTAAATAACTGTGAAATAGTGTCGGTTTTATTGATGATATTGGTCAATTTTTTGAAAAAACAGTCAACGGTCAATTCTAGCCGTAACTATATCATTTGCAAAACCGTTTTGTAATTATTAATTAAGTCTATTACTGCGGTTTGCAACTCAGAGATTTTGAATCAGTTGCAACAATGTTAAAGACAAAAATTGTCGAGCTGCTTCCTGTCAAAGTTACTTCTGGACAACTGCCGCTTGAGCCATTGGCAAATTTCACTGTAACTTTCGAATTGGTTGGGCAATTATTCAATTGACTGCTAAAGAATATAAAAGAAGGTGATGGGCTTTGTGGCACATTACCGAAGTTTGTTGTTGTTGGGTTGCCAGAAGGCGGTTGACACGTTGCTGACAAAGCAATATAAAGTATTGAATTATCAGGATTAACAGGATAATTAATAGTAAATTGTTCTGCTAAACTGGCTGTACTTGCCCCAGTCAGTAGCGTGGCCAGTACTAAAGGCTTAATCATATTCATCTTTTTCCCCTCCACCACTATCAATAAATAGTTTATACCCCTTAAATTATAGTAGATTGGTGCTGCAGCTTTTATATTATTTAACCGGGTGACCCAACGAGCCAAACTTGTATTGGCGACAAAAATGGGATTTGTCCAACAAGGTAAAGGCTTTGCAATAGACACATCGCCTGCTTATATTAAAGCCGCATGTGAAGCGAATTTAAAACGCTTGCAAGTTGATGTCATTGATCTCTAAATCAGCATTACAGTTCCAATTTTTTGGTGTAATGGTTATGTTTGCTAACATGTTAAAAAATGTTATCTTGTTTATTATTAAATGACATATATTTTAACATGTTTTATCAAAGGATGGTCAAGGATGTCCTGTCCTTAAGGCGTTTTGTAATATTGATTCAGGGAGAGAATTAGCATGAAACTTTATCGATGTCTATCACTGGTTTTGATTGTTTTTATTGGTTTATTTGCCTTTTCGGCATATGCGTCGACTAACGCTGACTCTATATTCATTAGCATACCTAAAGCCAAAAATGCACAACAGGAAAAATCGATTAACCTGGTTAAAGCCTATTATGATACGTACAATAAAAGAGATGCATCAGCGTATTTTTCGCTTCTTTCGAACAATATACTTTATGACGTTAATCAAGGAAAGATAGAAAAAGGTTTAAAGTCATTTGAGGCCTTAACAAAAGAGATATTCGCCTCTTTCAATGAAAAATTAGATCATATCGTTATCCTCGTTTCTGACGACGGAAAGTATGCAGCAGCCAGTTGGGTCAATCATGGAACTTATGTAAAAGATTACCCACTTATCGATATCAAAGCAAAAACCAAAAATACGTCCTTAATGGCAGCCACTTTTTGAAATTCATGATGGCAAGATTGGTAAAATGACTCTTTATTACAATAATTCTGATTTTATACATCAAATAAAAGAGTAAGCCTCAGACTTATTGGCTGATTTAGACAGGAGTTTTATCGATTATGGTCAAAGGTATTTTTGTAGTGTTATTTTTCATTGGAATTAATCAGGCTTATGCCACTGAAACTAATCCTAATATATACCGATTACACCTCAAAATGCGAAGTGTAAGGCTCATCTTGCGGCGCAGTTGCCGCGTTCTTCAATCGCAAAACACTCAAAATAGAGTGACTATTCTTCGTGTTTTGCTCAATCAAAACGCGACAACTGCTTGCAATATGAACCTTACACTTCGCATTTTGAGGTGTAATGGGTATAGAACTACAATACCGTGGTGACGGATGGTTTTTCGAATTTGTGCCCTCATCATCCTTCAGCGTGACTGTCTTTTATGTAAGCAGGTTCTCCAAAGATATAAGTTGCTGCAATATTGCGCTCATCTCCTAGCGTCATCAAAATAAACAGTAGATCAAAAATATCATGTACTTGCTGGTGACGATATTTTAAAAATGGTGAGGCATCTGGATCGATCACAATGAAATCCGCTTCTTTGCCTGGTTTGAAAGAACCAATTTTATCATCCAGCTGTAATGCTTTGGCTGCACCTAACGTTGCCAAATACCAGCGCACCATGCTTGGTAATTTAATACTGTTTAGCATGGAAACTTTATAGGCATCAGCCATTGCGGCAAGCATGGAGAGTGAATTCGCAGCGCCCCAATCAGTCCCCAAAGTGATTTTATCGGTGTATTTTTCTGCCCTCGCATAATTAAATAAACCACTGCCTAAAAAATTATTACTTAAAGGACACCACGCGATAATAGCACCTGATTCTTTAAATAATTCTAATTCATCATCAGTCGTATGAATGCAATGCCCAAATACTGAGCGGTCAGTCACCAAGCCATAACATGCATAAACATCTAAATAATTTTTGCTCCAGGGGAAAATATTTTTCACTGCAGCTATCTCGGAAAGATTTTCATCTAAGTGGGTTTGGATGTACATATCAGGATGTTNCTNTTTAAGAGCGCCACACAGTTCCAGCATTTTTCNTGAACATGACAATGCGAAACGTGGCGAAATGCAATAAGAAAGCCTTCCTTTATTGTTCCATTTAGTAATCAATTTTTNGCAGTTATCGTAATTTTCCAGGGTGGTTAAGCGCAACTCATCAGGAGAATTAGTGTCCATTAAAACATTGCCTGTAATGAAACGCATTTTTCTTTTATTAAGTTCTTCAAAGAAAATGTCTGCAGCATCATAAAATAATGGCCCATAAGAGACGGCAGTAGTTGTGCCATTTTTAATAAGATAATCAAGAAAGAAGTTTAAGTCTTGTTTCGATTTTGCTAGATCGTGATAAGCACTTTCTCCAGGAAATACATAATCATGTAACCACTCTAATAACTTTTCACCGTAGGCTGCCACAATAGCACTTTGTGAGGCATGTTGATGAGTATCGATAAAACCGGGTGTTATCAATTTACCTTTATAATCTACTTGTTTGCAATCGATAAGTATATTTTTAANGTCGGAGAAACTACCGACATCCGTGATTTTTCCGTCAGAAACCACGAGTACACCATCTTCAATGTACACATATTGGTGAGTATTAGCAGCGATGTCTTNTTTGGCGGGCAAATTCGCCAATGTTGCTGTGTCTTTAAAATAAAAAATATCGCCTCTATAAGCTATTTTCTCACTCACAATTAGTCTCCTTCAGATACGTATCTTTAATATATTAAAGTAATAATAATGCAATCACAGTGCAAAATGGCACAAAAGCATAGGTTACAAATGGCACTATCAGCCACGCTATTGATTCATAGTCATCCATTGAGAAGCTTCTTAAAGTTTCTTGCTTATAGTATATACTGGTGTTGAAATAACTCCAGCAATTAGCATGATCGAAACCAGATGAAAAATAATGCAAAAATTGCTAGATATTCAGTTCAATAATTATCCAAGTGCGACTTGCAAAATTCTTTGTATGCTATACTGAAAATATGCAAGGAGGTTTCATCGATGAAAAAATTAAACGGACCAGAACTTCTCATAGAATCCAACCCATTCGTGGCAAAGAGGGTGCGTCAATTCTTGGCCCGAAGAATCCCAGCCGTGAAGCCGAAAATCGTGACCGTCTATCACCGCCGCAAACTGATGCAGGTACGATGCCTAACTTAAAATGGTCTTTCGCTGATAGCCATATGCGATTGGAGGAGGGAGGATGGGCCCGGCAAGCGACAGTACGTGAGTTACCGATCGCAACGGAGATTGCGGGTGTTAATATGAGGCTTGAGGCTGGTGCGATTCGTGAATTACATTGGCACAAAGAAGCTGAATGGGCTTACATGATTAAAGGACGGGCCCGTATCACTGCTGTAGATCAAGAATGTCGAACTTTTGCCGATGATGTTGGCGAAGGTGATGGTTGGTATTTTCCTGCTGGGATTCCGCATTCAATCCAAGGTCTTGAGAAAGGTGGTTGCGAATTTCTATTGGTCTTTGACGATGGTAATTTCGATGAAAATAAAACGTTTTTATTGACTGATGTATTATCGCGTATGCCTAAAGCGGTTTTAGCNAAAAACTTTGGTGTTCCTAAAAGTGCTTTTGCCCGGATCCCAAACAAAGAGCTTTATATTTTTCCATCCAAAATTCCAGGCCCTCTCACTCAAGATCAAATCACTAGGATGGGTGCTGGCCCTGTGCCCAAATGGTTTAGTCACCGAATGATGGCGCAGCAACCGGTACGTACAAAGAGTGGTTCAATCCGTGTGATTGATTCGCGCATATTTCCTGCAGCCACCACGATTGCAGCAGCCATTGTTGAAATTCAACCCGGTGGAATGCGTGAATTGCATTGGCATTCGAATGGTGATGAATGGCAATTCTATCTTTCAGGCCAGGCGCGGATGACTGTATTTTCTGCTACAGCAACGGCCGCTACCTTTGATTACCAAGCCGGTGATGTAGGCTATGTACCTCGATTTATGCCACACTATGTTGAGAACACCGGTAAAACAACATTACGTTTTCTCGAATTGTTTCGTAGTGATCATTTCGAAGATATTTCTTTTTCACAATTTTTGGCACTTACACCGCATGAATTAGTGAAAGCTCATTTACATATTAACGAATCTGTATTAGCCAAGATACCTAATCGCGATAAACCAATAGTGCCGGATTAATGATGATCAAAAAATTAATATTGGGCACTGCTATTTTAGAATAATTTGCGTGATCAAAACGGCGTTGGCCAAAATAATGATTAATGCGCTTATCCAGCCAAGTTGTTTCATCCAGAAACGATTGACCAATAGTCCCATGCGATGAACTTGAGAAGTGAGAATGAGTACTGATATCATGGCGATGGGTAGCTGTAGACTCAAGAACACCTGAGAGCTCACAATCAGTTCAGTTAAAGCATGTTCACCACAGTATAAGATTACTAGGATTGCAGGAATGATTGCCATTGAACGGGTAATTAATCGACGTATCCATAATCTCATGCGTAAACGGATAAAACCAGACATCACAACTTGTCCTGCCAGTGTGCCTGTTATAGTTGCACTTTGACCGCAAGCAAGTAACATCACTGCGAAGACAATCGGCGCAGCAACCGATCCCAGCAGAGGTGCAAGCAATCGGTGAGCTTCGGTAATTTCCGCGATTTCAATATGTCCAGGAACGTGGAAAACCGATCCCGCTAAAATGATTAATGCAGAATTAAGCAGCATTGCACCACTCAAAGAAATAATCGTGTTTATTGTAGCAAGTGTGGCAGCCTTGGATTTATTTTCGTTGGATAAATGTTGCGTAACAAGGTTTGAGTGTAAATAAAGATTATGTGGCATTATGGTGGCCCCAACAATACCAATAGCTAGGTAAAGAAGTTTCGGATCTAAAATAAGATCTGTGCTTGGCACAAAACCGTGCAAAACCTCTCCCAGTGCTGGACGAGCTAACAGCAGTTGGTACACAAAACCACAGGCAACTATGAAGAGTAATGATGCAACAATGCGCTCCAATAAATGTGATCCTCGTTTATCTAATGCAAGGATTAAAAATACGTCAAAAGCAGTCAATAAAACACCCATTGTAATGGGAACCGAGAAAAGTAGTTTAAGTGCAATAGCTGAGCCTATAACCTCAGCCAGATCAGTTGCTATAATTGCAAGCTCAGCAGAAATCCAAATTAACCACGCATATCTTGGCCAAGCTTCGCGTGTATTTTCGGCCAGGTCTTTCCCCGTTGCTATGCCAAGCCTTGCGCTCATAATTTGTAAAAACATGGCCAGCAAGCACGATACCAATACAACGGACAAAAGTGTATAACCGGCATATGATCCGCCGGCAAGATCTGTTGCCCAGTTGCCCGGATCAATATAACCAACAGCCACAAGTATGCCAGGGCCGACCAGAAATCCGCGCTTCCATAGAGATGACTTTTTAATAAATTCGGGTGAAAGCGGAGTGTCCAACCGAGTGTTAACATTTGTAGATAGCGTTTCACTGGCTGTTTCTAAATTCTTTTTGGGTTCCATTACTTGCATTGTCTCCTTACAATATTAATAGAAGCCATCTTAAAAATATGGGTGTTATATAATTCATCCATGAATTTTTATTTATTCTAAGATATATTATTCGTTGGAGCAAGAGATCAGTCACTCATGGATCACTGCCAATTTTTTCAGGTATTTTAACTATTTTTTGTCATGCTTAAGAATTGTTTAATGTTTATAAGTTATTTAACTCTGTAGTAATTCAATAGGGTTAAATCATCATGTATTTTCGAGATCATAAAGCTAGTCGATTATTAAAAAACCTGAAGCAGTTGTCATCGATCTTGATGACGTTATCTTAATTGGCACAGAAAAAGCCTGGCAAGAGAGTGCTAATGCCAGTTTTGGCGTTGAATTTATGGAATCGTTTTTGCGGAGGTCAAGAAATGGGGTGCTGTTGGCGGAATTAGCTTGGTCAACTATATTGGGTTAAAATCGAAAGAAAACCCATCCATTGAAAATCAACTTAAAGAAAATTATAAAGATTTTCAACGCTTGTTCGCAGAAAAAGAAATGATCATTTAAAACTATCAGAAAATTTTAGTGAATTTATTCAAGTTTTAAAAAAGATGGAGTCAGAGTGATCTTGCATTCTGCACGATCCAGAGAAACGGTCATTCCTGATCTTAAAAAATTCAACATAGAAAATTGTTTTGATAGTATCTATTGTAAATAAGATACCATGCTTGATGGCAAGCAGATTTATAAAAATAATCCAGAATGTTTGAACCTTATCCTAAAAGAGAAAATATTAACCGGGTGAAAACTTGGTTTGCAGAGATTGAATATATCTGCCACCGATTTAACAGAATCAACAATCATGACTGCTAAGCTGTAAAACCATGAGGTTCTATAAATTAATTTAAGTACTAGAATCTGTCTCAAAAACTAGCGCACGTCAGCGTAGCGATAGGATATCCTTATTGCGAGCTAGTGTATCCTCGTGGCTTTTAACAAAAAATATGCAATCTAGTAGTTCCAGCTTATAAAACTTGGATTAGCTTTTCTTTTGAAATTGATTTTTTAATACATTCGAGTACGGAAGCAAGTAATACTGTTTTAGTATCAGAGTTTCGCCACGCCATACCAATGATTCGTTTTGGTTGTGAGTGCAATGGGATATAGCGAATAGCGGGATTATTTTTACAAGCTAAGCTGGGCATCAGTGTTACGCCAGTATTTACCATCACCATATGGTGTAATGTTTCTAAACTTGTTGCTTGAAAGCTTTTTCTTTCTGCGGTTTTGATTTTATCACAAAATTCTAGTGCTGCAGTACGCAAGCAATGGCCTTCCTCAAGCAATAATACTGCTTGGTTTTTTAAATCGGTCGGCTTAATAATCAATTNTTTACTCAATTCATTCTTATTAGAGACAGCCAGTTTAAATTCTTCTTCATACAGCATTTGAGACGTAAGATCTGCTTCTGAGATATTTAAAGAGACTATGGCCGCATCTAGTTCTCCGCATCGGACCTCATCTAAAAGATATTGAGTCTTTTCTTCAACTAAATAAAACATTAAACGAGGAAAGCTCTTAGATAAGTTAGGCATAATATACGGTAAAAGATAGGGGCCGACTGTCGAAATGAATCCAAGTTTAAGCTCACCTGAAAAAGGGTCTTGAGCTTGTTTAGCTAAAATTTTTATTTCATTGGCTTGTTGCAAAAGGGCCCGTGCCCGTTCGGCAATTGTTTTGCCAATGGGGGTCAATAGAAAAGTCTTATTGATACGTTCTACCAAAACAACTCCAAGCACCTCTTCTAATTTCTTGATTTGTATACTCAAAGCTGGCTGGCTAACACAGCAAGCTTCGGCGGCTTTGCCAAAATGGCCATGATCTGCTAGTGCTACTAAATACTTTAAATCACGTAAATTCATCGGTTTCTCAATAAGATTTATTTATCAAAATAATAAAAACAATATATTTAACTTATAAATGCAAAGGCATTATCCTGGTTTTCGTACTTAATTGCAACCGAGGAGAAAACCATGATAGTGCGACCATTTTTAGAAGAACTCAAAGACGAGCATAAGCGGTATTTTGAATCTAAACTCGCTGCATTGGCGCTGAAAAATCAGTTGGGCCAGTTTGACAGTGTTAGCAAAGTATCTGGCATTGTCCTGCAACTTTTGCGGGACAATAAAGAAATTGCCATGCTTCGAATAGATCAGGACCCTAGAATACAACAACAATTATATGGCTTGGAGTTTTATGGCCATTTAGCTAAATTGTCTGAATCGATGACCAAGGAGCAAATTTATACTCAACTACTGGATAGTTTGCAAAACCAAAACACAGAACTTAGCTGTATTCTATTGATCCATGCTATTTTTATTCATTATTTTTATGATCACTTTAACCATGAAAGCGCAAGTAAAAAGGAGAGCTTTGTAAAACAATATTTCCCGACAAGTTTTTTAAAGACCGTGGGCGATTAGAGACCAATTACTCAAAAGTGTTGACGACTTCTCCTGGGATCAATAGAAATACCTTTTTTAAAAGAAGTTAAATATTGCAGTAGAACAGCATTTTCCTGCTTTGAATCGGTTTGTTCCTGATAAAAGTTCCGAACATTATAATTTTTTTCACAAAAGGAATCCCATTCGTTGCCGGCCCATCAGGCCACATGGGTTCATTCATTTTAGGGGCTTTATTATATGGAAATTTAAATGCCGCAGAATTTCATGAATATGTGTTCGCTTGTTCTGCTTTTATGGTAAGTGGCGGTAATCATAGCCTTTATGAGTGCTTATTAATCGCCAATCAGCTTGCCCCATTTTATCAAGTAGAAAATTACGAAAACATTGTTCCCGCAGGAGTCAAACAGTTTGTTGCTTATCAGGATTTAATCAGTGAGTTTTCAGGCTCAGCTATTCATGATTTCTCATTATCAATGAGTTAAACGAAGACAATGGCAAGCTTTTATTTGGAGCTAACTCAACGAAAGCTTGCCATCTTAAATTAATTTATTGTGCGGTCATATTTTGTTTTAAATATCTTGCTCTAATTTTGATTCCTTGTTTAATTGATAGGTACGTCACTAAATAAGTCAAAAACCGCAAAAGGTAAACCATATCAATAAAAATAGAAAACCACCGGCGTTTACTTGGACTCCATCCTGGTAAAGCGTGATTATACAGGTAACTAGCGCAAGAGGAATAAACCAGGTCAAGCTGGTGATAAGGGCTATTTTATTAAGTTTATTATGAAGAAAGCTAGGATATTTTTCTCTTGCCGATAACCAAAGATGTAACCGGCCAGCCACATACTGGCAATATTGATCCCAGTCGTGACAGCAGAGTTATCTGGGATCCATTGAAGCACATCAGTCAATAAAATATTAACACCGCCAATAGTGACACCCATGATAATTTGCAACAGAATGAGCGTGATAATCAATCTTTTTAAGCTAGGTGTAGATGTGTTAGTTTGCATGGGGTCTCCTCAGACATATAAAGTTGTTTTCTCAATTAGGACGTTATTGTAACTTCTAGAGCGAGCAATATAAAGAACTATTCTGCTTTTATTAGTAAAGAAAGTCCTAAAATAGAGTGGGTGGTGTTAAGCCAATTTTTGCATATCGCCACCTAGTTTGATAATAATTGAAATTTTGTGTATTTTTATTTAATTGATTAATTAATATGCGAGGAGCTTTTTGATACATTCTAGTGGTTATTCTCTAAAAGAAATGCTAGTGATAAATAATTGCAGAAAAATTAGTGAAAGATTGTATCAGCAAATCATGAATTAATAAATATGTTAAATTGAATGCTGCTTGAACTACATAGATGTTCCAAATTAAATTTTATTAATCTATTTATTAATGCTAGAATAATGCTAGTTGTTATTTCGTATAAAGAGGCTTCCTATAAAATTAACTACTTTCTTGCAGGTGATCTATGCCAATAGACTATGTTAAAGCTGTAACTGATGCTTTTAAACCATTGATACACAGCATTCCCAAAGAAGATTCAGATGCCCTTAAAGAATCAACTGCTATAAGCGAACAACTCATTGAATATTCAAACCCTGGGGAGCAAGCCGTCAGCCTTTGGTGCTTTTAAGTTGTATGTGTTCCTGCTTGAAAAACGTCAGAAGGAAAAAACCAATACACCAACACCTTATACAGCACAATTATTATTTGGTAAAGATTGTTTTATAGATAAAATAAAAGCATTAATTATTGCAGATCATTCAACTGAATTTCAGGAGTTTATTCAGTCGACTGATCAGTCATCGTTTGAATTAATTAAAGAAGAATACGGCTTAAATGATTCTAAGTTAATGACCAAATATGAACAAATATTGGCTTCAGTAACCACGGCTACCAATTCGCTTGTTAATACTTTTAGAAATTTTCAGAGCAGTTTTATTTTTCCATTTTGGAAAAAATCGCCCGCCGCCACACAAATATCTGCGCCATACAATTGTGGAGGGCCTTTCAATAAATACTTTCCAGTTAGTAAAATTCCAGAAAATTTTAAATCATCTAAATTTGAACCGCTTGATTATGCGGAAGAAGCGTTTTTAAAGGAATTAAGAACATTCTACTAAATAGTGATGTTAGCGACAAAGTAGTTCAATCACCTAGCTTTGAATCGTTTTATAATGCAGAAAAGGCCTTTTTGCAAGAACAGAGCCAGATCCTAACGTCCCAAAGAGCTATTTTCGATGCTCAAATAAAAGGACTTATTAGAATCGAAGATTCTGACTACTGTCAGCAAGCGCTTGATTACCAAGGTAAATGCTTAACTTATCTTGATAGTTTGCTAAATCCCTCGGAAGGTAATTTGGTCAACCGAGATGAGTATGCTGAAGTTAAAAATAAATTTGAATTATGTCAAAATCAGTATACAAACTTTTGGAATCTTTACAGGTATTGAAAAATCAAAATATTATGCAACAAGCTGAAGTGGATAATGCTGAAGTACAGAACAATCAAGCCCGTACTTTAGATTTCGGAAACGTAGATAATTTTGAAAATAAAACGCATAGTATACGATTGACCATTGTAAGGCGCACACAACTACTTGATCAAAATCCTGTTTGTGAAGATCAGCTTGGCTCTGACTTTAGTTTTGGATAATCAGATAAATTTTGGTTGGTGCAGCACAAGATAATCTCAGTGGGTCGTTGCTATTGGTGCCTTGCAATCTCCTATCCGTGAGCTTCATTGCTTTTGGTATTTGCAGGGGTGGGGGGCAGGCTTGGCTTTCGGGATTCCTCGACTCTGACTCACCCTGCTACTAAATCCCGAAACCCAAGCCTGGCGCCAGCTGGTTCTTGCCGAATTTCCTAAAACTGATAAAATTGCCAATTCATGCATTTAAAATGAGGGGGTGAAACATGCCATTTAATATTGCCGATTCAAAATATATTGGATATGAATAAAGCCCAAGTTCTATTTTGATAAACTGTAGATTTCTATTGGTGGCGTATCTAAAAAATCTTCCCAATCCTTGGCATTGTTTTGTAGTTCTGGTGGCAACTCCAAGTTATGCGATTTAATATTAAATCCTACTTTTTAGCTGTTGTAATTAGNGGTTTCTTTGCTCATGCGGTAATTTGTTAGACGATGTCCTGTTTCGATGCTTTTTCCAAATATGTAATCGACTTTTAGTCCATCTTGATCATTTTGTTCTGGAATAAAATTGGGATCTCTAAACATGCCATATTTTGCCAATTTTTGATAATCTGGAATACTTTTCTTATTATCTGTCACAACAAAAGCTACACCTCCATCCTTTAAAAGCCAAAATGCTGTTTTCATAAATAGTGAAAGTTNTTCAGGATTTTCCGCATAATTCCAAAGGTATACAACGAGGACCATATCAAAAGTTTCTTTTAAATTATTATCTGAGTTGATTTCAAGCACGTTTTTGACTCGATATTTTTCTTTTTCTGGATTTTTAATCAAAGAATTTGCTTCCTTAATCATGTCTTCAGATAAATCATATCCTTCTACTGAGTTAGCGCCTCTCTCTATGCACTCACGTCCATAATAACCATTTCCGCATCCTAAGTCGCAAATCGATTTTTGTGCTAGACTGCCAAGTGTTTGCTGCATGGCGTTAAAAGGAATGATTTTCGATTTTTCGCCAATTTTGTAGGTTTTTGCTCATAATATTTTGCTTGATTTTCTCCAGAAAATTGCTCTAAAACTGAAGAAGTTTGCTCTGAATTAGAGAGTTCTTTTGACATGGTTTCAGGCGTTGATTCATTAAGCATTTTAAGATCCTATAAAGATTAAAAAATTTCAAACATGCCTAGCACTTGTTTGGTAAGGCCTAGACCAGGGGGGCTTTTATCATGCTATGCTATTTTTATACTATTTTATACATTAAAGTATAATTATACTTTTAAAGTATAATTTAATCTATTGTTTCTTAAGTCTTAATCACGGCAGGCCATTTCATGGTATCTATAAATACCAAGTCCAAACTGGCATCTATAGATACCAGTTTTATCGCATTTAATCTCATTATTAATCAATAAGATAAGTTAGATAACAAAGCACTGACGCAGGAAAAGGCAGATTACAGATCCTATATTCGCTATTCGCGAATAGCGAATGAACATTAGTAACGAAGACGAGGCTTTGCAGTCTGTTGTCTCGATAAAGTCTGTAGTTTGTCGACTTTTAGGATTGCCCTAAGAGTTGGCGTAGGCAAGTTAGTATCAATTCCTTGCATAGCCCAGAGCCATCATTTAGAAATGGCTTTATTCATTTCTTCTATGGTAACNNTATTTTTGGGGTTTGGGAGGCAACCTTTCAACTCTCGAACGTCGGCGGTGAGTGGCTTGAGAACTACCTTGCCATTCTTCTCAATAAGGAACTCTACTTTATCTCCTGCATGCAGTCCGAGATATGAACGTATTTCTTGAGGAATGGTGGTTTGACCTTTGCTGGTGAGGGTTGCTATGGCCATTTGTTAAAACTCCTTGCTAATAAGTATGACTTTTATTGATGAGATTACTTGCTACATAAGCGTATTTACATCTTAGAAAATCTCTGCGGTGCGGAGACAATTAAGCTGGACGCAATTTAAGCTATTGGTAAGATTTTGTAGAACAAAAAGTAATTTCCTAAGATTTGGAAACTTTCAGTTAAAATCAATTGTAGGTGTATCCATTTTTACTTCTACAATTTGGTGGGGCGGCGGAATTGAATCTCATATTTATCTATTTGATTAAATAATGTTTATTTCAGGCGCTGTTTCAAATATACCCCAGAATTACCCCCAGATTTTTGGTACTGAGAAATCAATTGAACCCCATCCCTGCCCTTATCTTAGAGTAACTTTCGAGTGAACCGCAAGCAGCATGAGGATGTAGAGCGCAATTTGGGATACTTTGAAAGTAGGCAATGCCCCTTCACAAGTAGGTAATATCAGTGGTAACATTACCCACTTTAATCTACTAGGCGTTGCTTGATGAATTCACTTACCCCAAGATACCTTGATAACCTTAGTTTCACCGCTGACCAAGTTAGTACATTACGGTCTCTTGGGGAATATCGTGGGAAGCAGGCCCTATTTTTCAAGCAATCGCCCGAAACTCTTAATAGCCTACGATTAGTCGCTAAAATTGAGTCGAGTGAATCTTCGAATCGACTAGAGGGAATAGAGTTACCCCATAAAAAAATTGAGGAGTTAGTGTTAAGAGATGCTGTCCCCAAAAGTCGCTCAGAACAAGAAATTGCTGGATATCGAGATGCACTTAACCTCATTCATGAATCTGCCGAACATATGCCTTTTACGCCCAATGTGATTTTGCAATTGCATGAAATTTTGTATCGGTATATGCCTAACCCAGGTGGACGTTGGAAAGCAGCTGATAATGAAATAATTGAAAAGTATTTAGATGGTACACATCGTACTCGATTTATTCCCACAAAAGCTCATTTGGTGCCAAGTGCGATGGATGAATTAACAAAAAATTATGCTATTGCACTAACAGAACATAAACAAGATGCGCTTGTTTTAATTCCTTTAGTGATTCTTGANTTTTTATGCATTCACCCTTTTAGTGATGGTAACGGTCGAATATCACGATTGCTAACTTTAATGTTGCTTTACCAATTTGACTATCAAGTTGGACATTATATCAGTTTGGAACGCATTTTTGAGGACAGTAAAGAGAGTTATTATGAAACGCTTGAAAAGAGTTCTCAATATTGGCATTCAGGAAAGCATGATGTTAGACCTTGGTTAAATTATTTCTGGGGAGTACTGTTGCGTGCTTATCGTGAATTTGAAGAACGAGTGGGGGTTATTACCACTATTAAAGGTTCAAAAACCGAATTAATTCGATCTGCTATTAACCGTAAAGTTGGTCCTTTTTCTATTATTGATATTGAAGCAGATTGTCCAGGGATCAGCCGTGATATGATTCGCCGAGTTTTAAGACAAATGCGTGATGAAGGGACAATTGCTGTTAGTAGTGGTGGGAGAGGAGCAATGTGGCAAAAATTATAAAGTAAATTTAATTTAACCAAATCATTATTCAGTCGTTGGAAGTATTGCATGGGTTTGAAAACCGAAATGGAATGGAGAGTTTCGAATTTTTATGAATAGATCATATCCTTGGCTTCGATTCTGGGTTCCGCCACACGGAAAAATTAATTTAAACGATGGAGGATTTCTTTTTGATCCTGAAGATGAGTTTGGCCGCATTTATAATCCAGATGTCGTTAAATTTGAGTCTATTAAAGATAAGAAATGTTTAATTTTACTTGGTGAGCCAGGAATAGGGAAAAGTGCTNNTTTTAAGCAACGAAAGAAAAATATTGAATTGGAAATTAAAGCAGCTGGCCAGGGTTTAATTTGGCTAAATTTAAACATATATAATGATTTATCTCTTTTAGANAAAAAATTATTTGGAAGTGAAAAATTTAAACAGTACTTAGAGTCAGATATTATTTTGCATATTTATTTGGATAGTTTAGATGAATGCAAATTGAGCATTCCTACAGTTATAAATTACTTATTAAGTAGATTTAAGGAGCATCACACTGAAAGACTTTATGTGCGAATAACTTGTCGTACTGCTGCTTGGCCTGTCTCAGCAGAGACAGATATTGATGATATTTGGGGCGAGAGTAATGTTGTTGTGTTTGAGTTAGCACCATTACGAAGAAGTGATGTGCGAGTAGCTGCAGAAATACAAAGTATTGATGCAGATAACTTTGTTAAAGTAGTGGAGAATGGTGGGCTTGTACCATTAGCAAGTCGACCTGTGACTCTAAATTTATTGTTAAGCATATTTAAAGAAAGTCAATCATTGCCTGCAAAACGTACTGAACTTTATTATCAAGGGTGTCTGAAGTTAGCAGATGAAATTAGTATAAGCCGTAAACGAGCGGGTAACCAGGGGCAACTTAGTTGCAACCAAAGATTGGAAATTGCCGCTCAAATTGCGTTGATTACTTTATTTGGAAATTACGGTGCAATTTGGGTAGGCTCAGAAAGTGATAAACCTAAAAATAGTTTATCAATAGATGATTTATACGATTGTTTAAAAAATCGTAAAATTAATGACACATTATTAATTAATCGTCAAAGTATTTTGGAAGTTGTTGATACAGGACTCTTTGTATCTCGCGGTAATAATTATATGGGTTGGGCGCATCAGACCTTTGCAGAATATCTTGCTTCCTGGTCTTTGTTTAAAATCAAATTGAATCACGAAAGAATTTTAAGTCTCCTATCTAATCCTGATGCAGGTAATAAAGTAATTCCACAACTTTATGAAACTGCAGCTTGGCTAACTGAATTGAGTCCTGATTTTTCTAATTTAATATTAAAATTCAANCCAGAAATGTTATTGGAAAGCGATGTGTTAATTGCGTCTGGCACAGATAAAAGTAAGTTAGTAAATCAACTTATGGATTTATTAGAAAGTTCTAAATTATTTGAAGATAGACGGAGATTCAGAGATAGATATAAAAAATTATATCATGATGATTTGGCTGAACAGCTTGCACCTTATATTGAGGATATTGCTAAAAATGAAAATGTACGTATTTTAGCAATTGATGTTGCAGTAGCATGCCAATTGAAATCTTTGCAAGATATTTTAATCGCTATTGTATTAGATCCTTCAGAGAATATGTATATCAGAATAGCAGCTGGTTATGCTGTTAATAGAATTGCTGATAGAGCAATCAAGCAGAAATTAAGACCTCTAATGCTTGGCTTAGGTGGTGAAGATCCGGATGATGAATTAAAAGGCATCGCATTAAGGGGGTTGTGGCCTACTGACATTATGGCAGAGGAATTATTTGCNTGTATTAAAAGAGCCAAAAATCCAAATTTAGTAGGTGCTTATTTCACGTTTGTAGATAAAGAACTTGTAAATAGTTTTACAGCCGAACATTTGATTTGCGCGCTAAAATGGATTCAAAAGCAGGGTAAAATTTCTGCTATGGATTATGTGATACAGCGTTTTGTTGACGCAATTATGCTTAAAGCGTGGACGCTTTTGGATCAACCAGGCGTATTAGATTACTTTGCTGAAACCGCATGGATTCTGTTAAATCGATATGATCATATTTTTAATAATTATGGAAATAATAGAAGATTTGAAGGGATACAGCAAGATGTTGAAAAACGGCACATGCTGGTATGCGCAATTATGCCTTTTATAGAAAATCCGGATCGTGGTGCTCGGATGCTAATTCATGAAGGACTTTTATACGAAGATGATATATTGTGGCTATTGGAATTGCTACCAATTTATCCAGATGAGAAGAGCCAATCAGTGATCGCACATTTAATATCGTGGTTAACCCATTCTAACATAAAAACTACTACTGTTAATGCCATTCTTGAAGTTTGTGGTATTGAGGCTAAATCTCGCAATATGATACTTGCAAAGACATTGAGCTGGTTAGTTAACCCAGTGTTACTTGATTCTGAAGAAACAAATAAAGTAAGGGAATTATTTAAAGAGTCACAAAAGAAGAAAAGCATAATTTANCCTGAAGATATTAGTTCTTTACGTGGAGATGGAATTGAGCAAGTTTTAATTGAAATTGAGTCAGGAAAATACAATGAATGGCCAAAATTATTTTATTACCTTTCAATTATGGAAGATGGCACGTTTGATTGGTCAAATAATAGTATCTTAAAACAACCTGGTTGGCAAAGAGCATCGTTATCAACTAAAAGAAGAATATTAATGGCTGCTGCTGCTTATCTTGAAGGAGCCAGTCCTGATTTGGAAGCTATTTTTAATAGTACGGGCAGTTATAGTTTAGATGCAATGTCAGCTTATCCTGCTTTGTTTATTTTACATAGCGAATTACCCGAATATTTTGAAAAAATGTCAACTGGTTTATGNGGGAAATGGACGCCGTTAATTACAATTTATCCTTTTATAAGCGAAGATGACAAAGAAATTTATGCNGCTTTTTTGCAAAAAGCTTACCAGGCTAATCCAACGGCAGTGTTAAATGCTATAGATAAACGATGTGCTATCGATTTAGAAAACACNAGTGATTTTATGATTTTAGATCGTGTACAGCTAATATGGGATGGCAGAATTGCTGAAGTCTTGTTAAGCAAACTCCTGTTACCTGAGTTAACTATCGCAGCATTTAAGACTTTATTGCAATTGTTACTGAAGAATAAAGAAGGTCAAGCAAAATTATTTGCTATAGATTTAATCGAAAAAACCTTAATNAATTCTGAAATTGATAAAAATAAAGCCGTCATGTCTGCTAGTCTATTAATTCAGTATGTGGCTCAGGATGTTTGGTTACAATTGTGGCCTATTTTAAAATCTAATGTCGAATTTGGTCGAGCAGTTATTTCAACTCTTGTAGACACCACATTGAGTGGCATCCGACCCATTATCGAACTAGATGAGTTTCAAATTGCAGAAGTTTATATTTGGCTTGAGCAACAGTTTCCGGAAAGTGAAGATCCTCAATATAAAGGAGTTCATCCACTTAGTGCTCGTGATAACATAAAAACTTTTCGCAATGGCTGTATTTCATACTTGCAAGANAAAGGAACATCAGCTTCTTGCGAAGCTCTTGCAAAAATAGCTAANTTTTTCCCTGATAAAAACTGGTTAAAACATGTACATTATGAGGCGTGTAAAATTACCCGTGGGGCTACTTGGTTGCCTTTAAAGCCACTGGAAATTATTAAATTTATCGATTATTCAGAGTTGAGAATAGTAAGGAATGAGAGTGAATTATTAGAAACCATTATTATTGCATTGAACAAAATCCAGAGTAGGTTAAAAGGAGTTATTTCTGAAGCACCACTTTTATGGGAGGAGGATGCGAATAAACCNAAAACTGAAATTCGCCTTGCTGAATTTATCACCAATCGACTGAAAGAAGAATTAAAATCTAATAATATTATAATTAATCGAGAAGTTGAAATTCGAAATATTACGGGTAAGGGTGTAGGTAATAGGATTGATATCCTTGTTGAAGCAATAGTGACTGATTCAAAAAGAAATGTTATTGATAAAGTTGCGGTTGTTATTGAAGTGAAGGGCTGTTGGAATAAAGATTTAATGGAAGCAATGTATTCACAGTTAAAAAATGAATATTTGGGAGATTATAAAATTGGATTATATTTGGTTGGCTGGTACTATTGCGAACGTTGGTCAAATGAAGAATCTGGAAAGCAATTTTGTTTTCGAGTTACTGATGGCTCATTAGTAAATTTAAAGAATATATTGGATCAACAAGCTAGCAATCTTTCAACGAATGATATAAGTTTAAATGCTTATGTGCTCGATATTACCTATTAACTAAGATAATTTACATAAGTATTTTTCAATTTGCAAAGGGAGGAGTCATTATTAATACATATTTACTTACATGGAATCCCATACTTGATAAATCATGGGAAGCCTTCTCAGAAGATGTTTCAAAAAATAAAAGTGGTCAATTTGTTCAGATGCGATGGAGCTGTGGAAACACTAAGAAAATTAAACGTGGTGATAGAGTTTTTTAAGGAAAGTAGTAGAGGTCAAGTATTCATTTGTAATAACTTTAGAATTGACTTATTACAAATGAATACTTGACCCCTTGCCTTGCTCTATGAAAGTATTTTCAAAAATAGAAGTTGCGTTATGTTGAGTTGTTAGTAAACAACGGCTGTCTGTTCGGTTTTAGCTTATTAAGCATGCAGTCTTTTGAGTTTTTCGATCTTGGTTGAGATCAACATTATTTGCTAGCAATATTGTTTGAATGGCTAAGTCTTTTAATACGGTGTTTTCTAAAATATGAGTTTCTCCATAAATTTTTCAAAGCTAAATCCTTCATTGTATAATTCATTCAAAATTGCCAATCGCTTTTCTTTGCTATCAGTAATAATATATTTTTCTATTAGAATATTTGATAAATTTAAGTTATCGTATGCGCCTGTGTGTAATATTGGGCCAATTCTTTTTCTGGAGAAACTAAAGTATCTGCGTGCCCCTGGATAATAGCTAATGTGTAAATAGACTCTTGCCTTTCATGTCTAGAATCGGCAGATGAGAAATGAAAATCTGAATCAATAACATTCAATTTGAAAGGATCGAAGTTTGATAGAATTTTAATTCTGATGATAGCAATGTCGTTATTTGCTTCAACATTTGATAGGGAAAAATGCAGCTACCTTAAAGTTTCGTGTCCAATCTAAAAGTGGGCTGGGAAAGCCTAAGTGTCTTAATTTTATCATGGCATGAAAAACATTTTTAAAATCTTCTTTGTGTTGTTCATCGCCAGCTAAAAGACCGATTATGAAAGGATTTCTTTCAGGTAAAATTAAATTATTAAAATCTGGGTGATGTTTTATTTTGTCATTGGATAGTGCAGTTTTAAGTATGTGCCAATGATCTTTAGCGAGGAACGTTTCTTTTTGTTTTCTTAAAAATCGATACAGCGTTGATTCTAATAACCAATCTTTAGAGGCATGCCCTCTATAAATCCAATTAACTGTATCATTCGTCTGATTAACATACTGCTTAAATTGTTCCCATTGCATTTCGTGTTTTGTAATCATATAGCACATCTACCCATTCATTAAGTATGCCCAGCCTAATTTAGTCATCATTGATGACTACCAGTCTGCAGGTGTCAGGCTTGGGATTTGGGGATTAAGAAAGATAATAAATAAATCCCCAAATCCCAAGCCTGACCCCTTTGCACAGTAGCAATGGCGTATCGAAATACTTGCCCGCAATTTTGTAATGCTCTGTGTGTTGTTTCGATAGCACCGCGGCTTTCAATGCGGCGTAATGTTAATAGCAATTCTGACGCATTAATTTCAGTGATAGGTTTGTTGCCAAGCCAAGGAAAAATATCACGTTCAAAACGGCGAATGATTTTTCGCTATGGCTAGGCACCCATTGTGAGGAATATTTGGCATACCATTCTCGAGCTATTGCTTCAAAGCTGTTTTCAACTCCTAACTTTAAGGATCGCTTGAAAACTTGTTTAGCCACACTTGGGTCAATGTTATCAGCAAGTTGCTTACGTGCCTCATCTCGCTTATTTCTAGCCGCCGCCAAAGTGACATCTGGGTACACTCCGATCGACAATAATTTTCCTTGCCTCCAAAACGGTATTTAAAACGCCAGTATTTTGAACCAGTAGGGGTTACCGCCAAGAATAACCCTTTTTCATCGGCTAGCTTAGAAAGTAGAGGGGTCAAGTATTCATTTGTAATAACTTTAGAATTGACTTATTACAAATGAATACTTGACCTTGCCTTCTTGCCTTTTGGTTCTCATTTTAGAGTAATTTTCGGGTGTTATCTATACGCTCATGAGACGTATCTTGCGGTATGGTGAGATGAGGCCAATTAATACTGCTGGAGAAGTGATTAATACCTTTTCATAAGTGGCTAATGTCAATACTAATATTAACTACTTTGATTGCGAAGGAGTTGAAGTATATCCGCGGGCTCGGCGAATATGTGGAAGGCCATAGGCTCATCTGTACAGCGTCGTCGACCTTGCCTTTTTGGTGATTGGGAGGCTGGCATATCTGAAGAATATTTATTGCTTTAACCCTTGAAATATAAATATCCGCCTCCATCTGTTGAAAATCTGATTTGGCAGTATTGTCTGTTGATGAGGAGTACTACGTTATGAACGTCAACACAAGAATGTATTGAAATGGTTAAGTCTCTGTTTATTAATAGCATGGCTGTAATCGCTCCTGATACAAGTAAGGTGATGGTGTTACAATAACTAATAATGTTAAATTTTTGCACAGTGGACTATGTGAGCATGTAAATGCTCTGTGTGGACAGAAAGCGTATAAGTGGATGTGCACTACTTTGCTTTCTGTCCTTTCATATGGAAATTGGCTAATGAATGTCGACATTAAATGGGCAAAGGAAAAGCGCAAGGGCT
Source organism: Coxiellaceae bacterium (assembly GCA_013414725.1). Lineage (GTDB taxonomy): Bacteria > Pseudomonadota > Gammaproteobacteria. The sequence continues at coordinate 1,338,283 of CP058706.1, forward strand.
ACCCGCATTTTGATGCGCCTATATCTCTTTCAGAAGCAGTTCAACTCGTTACTAATCCTCTAAAAGTTGCTGAGCATCAATTCTTTCCATTTTTGGAATATACAAAGAAAACACGTAAATTTGTAGCCATNCAAGAAAAATTTGATGAAGAAGGCGATTGTCATTATGACTCTCATATTAAGTTACGTCCCATAAAATTTGCAGCGCATCGAGATGCTTATATTTATTCTTATTATCGGGAAATACTTTATGCAAAGTACGAACAGATATTGATAAACAAAGGTATCAGCGATGTAGTTATTGCATATCGAAAGATTCCCCTTTTGGACAGGGCTAATAGTGGTAAATGTAATATTCATTATGCCTCTGAGGCATTTGCCGAGGTAAGAAGGCGTAANAATTGTGTGGCAATTACTTTAGATATNACAAAATTTTTTGAATCATTAGATCATAGTAATATTTTAAAAATNTGGCTTGAAGTGATGGGGTTTGCCTCACTTCCTCGGGATCATCAAAAGGTTTACGATAGTATAACGCAATATCATGTGGTAGACCTTGATCAATGCCTTGAACAGTTGGGATATTTAGAACTATATAAGAGGTCTAAATCNGAAAGGGCAAGGAAATGCTATCCACAAAAATATTCAACATCACGCAAAGAAATGTTTTCAGATTATATTCAGCTGTGTAAGCCTGAAGTTTTTCGCGAAAAANNTAGCTGGAAAAATAATAACTTAATTAAACCAAATCCAAATAAGGATTATGGGATTCCTCAAGGCTCTCCCTTATCAGATATAATAGCAAATATTTACATGATGGAGTTTGATACTATTTTATCTGAGTTGGCAAACAAATTGGGTGCTTATTATCGACGTTATTCAGATGATATCCTCTGGATATGCAATAATGGAGATGAAGAGATAATTATAAAAGAAACGCATTCTGCACTATCGTCCCAGNNGGTAACAAGCTTTTTTAGGCAAAAAAAGCAAACTATATCTTATTTTGTTAATGGTATGTTATCGAAGGGGAATAAGTTTGAGTACCTGGGATTTGGCTATGATGGAATTGAACCTTATATAAAAGAACAGACAATTCAACGGTATAAGAGAAGGGTTGTTCATGGAATTAGAGCTACATTCAATAAGCTTAAGTCAAAAGCTAAAGAAATGGGTATGAAAGATTGGAAAAAAGTGTTGATAGAGCAGCATTACATAGCAGATATCGATTTCCTGATCTGAAGTACAATAAACNNTGAAAAAATATCTGATAAAGATAGCAGAAATTTCATGACTTATGTAATTAGAGCTGGAAAAATAATGAATATAGATTTCGTTGAAAACACTTTAAAACTTCGAAATCATTTATAAACAAGGTAATACAACAAGAAATCCATCGATTGGATTCCTAGTTTTTGTGATGATGAAGTTTAATTTGGCAGTCTTAGTTAACATTACGTATAAAGCTTTAAGATGATTTTCATGGATTATCTGAGTCACAATTTATTTTAATAAAGGTTTGACTCGACCTAAAAATATTTGAGGGTATTTCTAGGAGCCAGTATGGATAAGGAATTATTTGGCTTAAATAGCCAGTTAAAAATTCTTGCTAGGATTTTATTAATGGAGATTCTTTATTCAGTAGATACGAAGGATAGCGATTTTTCACCCTTACATCTATTTCCAGTAGCCTTTTATTATAAGGCGGTAGATCTTTTNGATGGGATACTGCAACTACAGAAATTAGATCTATTTGAAGATGCTCAGATATTAATAAGATCTTTGTTTGAAACAAATTTAAATTATGGTTTTTTTGTCAGGCTTTCAGAAGAAGAAGGCTTCGAGAATGCTTGNCAAAAAGTTTTTTATAGTTTAATTATTATGAANAAGAAGGATGCGATTCTACAAGAGAAGGTTTTAAAAGAAGCAATATGGACAAGTAGTGAATTGGAAAAAATTGTTGTAGATATCGAATTGGAGTATGATGATGAATATATTAAAAGNATTAAAAAGCATGGATTTACAGGTATGAATATAGAGCAAAGAGCTCGCCTTGATGATAAAGTTGAGTGGTATCATTCCATGTATAGAAATTTTTCACGTAATGCTCATGCTAATGATTTGGTAGAGTATTTAGTAAAATCAGGAATTGATGTTGATAATGATTTCAGAAAACGTAATTTTATTGCATTAATGCATTCTCATCTTTGCTTGAGACAAATGTATCTGCATATTGGAAATATGTTTCAGATAGAAGTATATGAATCGATTAAAAATATTGATGATGAGTTTAAAAATAACAAGCGACTGATAGTATTTAATTTCAGGAATGATTGTTGGCACTTTTATTAACTTACATAGCTAATTTGACTTTTAACAAAATAGGGGTTTGTAGAAATTAATTAAAAGTTGTTGCCAATGTAAGCACTAGAAATCGAATTACTACGGCTGTGACCTGGAAAGAGGTACATGATCCTAAAAGAAAATATTTCTATAAAGATCAGGCTAAGGGATAAAGCAAATGTAGGTTGGATTGAGTGAAACGAAACTCAACTGCAAATCCTTCGATATTATTAAATCTAATTATTGTTTGCATAGGAAAATCGATAGTATTGAGGATTGATTAGCTAACGGCGATCTCTTCTATCCAATTCCTTAATTCTTCTGGAACAATAAGACACTGCTTTGCACGCGTCACAGCAACATAAATAGCAGAGCCCACGGCTCCAATATTTTCTGGCTTAGCTTGCCAAACAGGACTGATAACTTCAGGAGTAATCATGACTGCTTGAAATTCATGGTTACGTACATCTTCAACCATTCCAAGTAAATAAGAGTTTGAGTTACTTTGAGTAAACTTAGCCGACGTTTTTTCCCAATCTTTATATCCATAACCTTTGCTAAGCAGTGTATCGATATTCTGGAAACTTTGGTTATCATGATGATGACGTGTTACTTCATCCCAATCTTTAAAGCGAAATAATTTCCCATGGCGGGGCTGTATATCACGATGATACAATTCAATACAATCATTAACAAACATATTCAAATTTTTGATGTCTGATAACAGAATAAGATTAAAATCTTTGGATGCCACGCGCTGTGCCCATTCAAATAGCCCCCACATTCCACTAACTAAAATTGTAACAGGTTTATCTGGTACTTGTGGTTTATTGTAGTAAGTAATCTCTAGATTATTTAATGGGTCTCCGTGAAAAGGAACTTTAGTCTTGCCGGGATGTATATCAATAATTGGATTAACTATATTTTCAATCGAGCGTCCAGATCGTACTGAATGAGTAACTTCCCGATGTCGAATGATATGAGAACGTTGTTGTGAGCTGCCCTGTAGATTTTGATATTCATCGCCTAGGCTTATTACAGCTTGAGTGCTACGATCCAGGATTTGCAGCATTGGTTTTGCCAAGTCATGACATTCATCAATTAGGATGTGGGTATATCTACGTGGAATTTGCCAACCATTTAGTGCTGCCCACTTGATTCGGTGATAACCTCTAATGTGTGGTTTAAAATTCTTTGATGTCGGGTTAATAATTTCCTCCCATAGTTCCGCTGCATAGTGAAGCACAACCTGTTTAGTTGTTTCATCAAGTGAAGAAACACACCAATTTGGGATATGGCTTAGTTGAATGATGTAGTCTTCACTATGGCAGAATCCAAATAACGTACCGCGACTAGCTCGGGCTATAAAGTGTGGTGATAATTTACCGCTAGGTAGAATCCCAAAGTGCCTGATAACTTCATCATCTGACATAGTTGCACGAGATGAGCTTATGTTCCGCATATTCCGATTTGTGCGATTAGTTAAGTCTTGCGGAATAATGTCATATGCTAGGCTGGCAAAAGTTTTTGTAAAAACATGATTCATTTGACCGATTCCTGACACTAAAGCCTCAATTTGCTTTTGGCGTTCAGCAAGGATAAGAATTTGAACTCCTTTTCTATCAAGCATAGAAATGAGATTTTNTATGAGAGATGATTTACCTGTACCCGCATACCCTTGGACATGGATATGGTCATCAGTTTGGGCTTCAATTTCTCGATAGATTCGGCTTTGTTCTTCTGTAAGAGTTTGGATCTTACCTGTTANTATGATCATTAACACTAACCAAGGATCTCTTAAATTTTCTCTGTACTTTTCATTAAATGTATAATCCCATTTAGCTTCGAAAGTTAGATAATTCTGATCTCTAATTGCCTCTTCATCAAGTAATGCTATCTTGAAAGATGATAATAACTTGTAACCTTCCTCAATATTCTTAAAATTGAGTACTAAAACCACTTCAGCTTTCATCGAGGGTAGCCCATCCCTTTTTATTCGAGAATTCAAAACGTTAATCCTTTCTGCAAGAAATCTTTCAGGATGAATAGACGGCTTATTTTTCATCTCAGAAAGTTTCTGTAATAGCAACAAGGAAGCAATTTGAGGAACATTTAAACTGGAGATGATTTTCTCTAAATTACCAGTGCCGCCATCTATGATTTGGCAAAGCATTTGTTCGCCAATAGGTAAATACAAATCTACTTCAGTTAACGACATGATAATTTGCCTGTTTAATTTGCAAGATTATAAATTGAGTATACTTATTATAACAGCTGTTAGGCAGTAAATGTATATTGAGACTTGTCCAATGCAAGATTGTAAGTCACTCTTAATTTAGTAGGCACTGTAGCTTCCTATTTTTGCTTTTCGGCTTTTTCCTTTTTGGTGCTTGTGCTAAATCGCTTGCTGCAACTGTTTTTTCATTTTTTGATGTACCTTTGCGTTGTAGACTTCTACCTGCCAGTGATGCTGGTTTTTTGCCCGTTGACATATCAAATTTCCTTCTAAATGGTTAATAAGCTACATATGGGGATGCATTTTGTTTTTCAATACCCGCGCGCTATTATGAAGTAGAGGGGTCAAGTATTCATTTGTAATAACTTTAGAATTGACTTATTACAAATGAATACTTGACCCCTTGCCTTCTTGCCTTCTTGACCCCTTGCTGCTTGCTTCCTTGCCTTCCAGAAAGTATAATAGGAAAATTTTTAGGATGGCTCGCCAAGCCCTTCATTAAATTTGGCGTTACTTTAGCTGGTTGGGAAATCAATGCAGGCTATGCTTTTGAAGCTTTGCCTGCTNNACTAAAAGAATATGTGAACATTCGATCATCAAAGATAATNCGTGACGATAACTCAGATGATGGGGTTATCCCTCACTATGCTTCCATGCATAAAAGATTACAGGAAGAGAGACAAAGCAATAAAAATGAAGTTAAAGAATTAATTATGCAGACACAATCGCAGTATCTAAGACAAAAGAATGCGCAAGCTGGGCCTCATTTAGCAAAAGCTTTGGAAGCCCACAAAGAATCTCTAAAAGCTATTAAAAATGCCAATAAAATTGAACCGGGTGACTCAAAATGGGATGACCATGGAAGCAATTTAGAGGGTTTCACTGATCGATATGCAAAAAATCTGCAANNGAGATTTTTTGCATCATTTTTCTATCGAGTTAACCCAGGGCATAAAGAATCAGCTCTCCCAAAACCACCAGATAATACCAACCATGTTTCAAAAAAGATGATCAACAAATTAAATCAAACAATCAAAAAATCCTTTTAGTTATGGTAACTTATATCCTAATTGTAGCGACTCACGTAGTCCTTTTGAAGATTATGAGAGTGATTCTAGTTGTTCAAATAGCAGCTAGTAGTGGTTTTTGAGGTACTTTATCTTTTCTAAACAATACTTTTTAGAATGGAGTCAAAATGTCATATATTAAGTTTTCAGAAAATGGTTCAACGCCTTTTGAAAAATTAATAGGTCACGCGCCAGATATTTCAAGTCGATGGGAACAGCTTGAATCAGCNTTTTTTCAAAGTAAAAAATTTAATCCAGAATTTCTTGAACAGATTAGACGTGCTTTGGCTTTTAATAATTTATGCCAATATTGCATGGCAAAAGCAGGACCACCTGATGAAAACCCAAATTCCGCACGTTTGTTAGAAGCGCTACGTTTTGCAAATAAGTTTGCTATTGATCATACATCTATTGATGAGAATGAAATTCTTCGCATGAAAAATGTNTTTTCAGATTCTGAAATAGTTGAATTAATAGCNTTTTGTAGTTTTATTTCAGCAGCGCAAAGATTCGGAGCTTGTTTAGGNTTGCGGCCCGCCGATACCTATGGCCAAAAATAAAAGAATCCATATGAATGAAGCGGTAGTATATAAGGATATTTTAAATTACTCATTATAAGTATCGAATAAATAATAATTATTTAAAGGTTTTTAAATAATTATAAATTGAATCTTGTCCTTTTCTGCGTTCGTCTCATTATCCGCATGTATACTTCCTGTATTAATTAAACCGAATGTGTTAGTAACATTTGTTTGATTCACGGCGGTGTCTCCTTTTCGCACAATTTTTTCAACTTTTGGAAATAAATCGTAGCCGACTAATGCGTTAGTCATTTGCTGCACATGCTGATTTAGTTGTAAAAGGGTATTCAATTTATTCGTTTCGGCTTCTTGTAGCTTACTATAACAACTTAGACAAAGATAAATTTGGGTTTGTTCGTATCGGTAAAAACCTCGGTTTTCACATTGATGACATTGCATTGTTACCTCAATAACTAAATTTGTTTTAGCAGCACTCTTTCAGCTCACCTCAAAAATTTTTTTGTGATGAAGTTACGATATTTCTTATAGAACATGGAGGCTGCTTTTAATTTTATTACAAAACATCTTTAAGATGCATCAAAAAGGTATGGTAAAGGTTGATAAGAATTTTCGACCATCAGATATAAAGGATAAGCTTTAGATTATCAGGACAATTTTAGTCAATTTTTGGGCTCGTTTTGGGCACATCTGGGGACTATGAAAGACTACAAAAGACCATATAGAACACAAAAAATAAATTTTAACTGATTGATTTTTAATGTCTTTTAATGGTCTTTCGTAATCTTTGATGGTCTTTTAAAATGGTGGAGGCGGCGGGAATCGAACCCGCGTCCGCAAGCCCTCTACCATTAGCACTACATGTTTAGCTAATCATCTATTTTAGCCGCTTAAAGCTCCGGTTAGCAGGATATCTAAGCAGCGAGCTCATTAGTTTTAGTAGCTAACGCTGAGCAAGTTAGGCTACGAGCTGGTGTGCTATGACCATTGTGACAGCGCCCACTAGCAAGCTCTGGCAATGGGTAGATCACCGCTATTAAGCGGCGACGGCTACTTTGAAGTTGTCGTTATTGGCAACTATAGTTTTGCAACTCATTTTTACGAGTGAAATTGCGTTCTCGACATGCGCCTTTGGCTTTGTAACCCACGTCGAAACCAGGTCGCCCCCGAATTCGATGGGATTGGGTAAGTGGTTGATAATTTATCTATTATCAGCTCTTTTTCCAATTTTGTACCTTATATTATAGCGCAAAAACATCGGGTTTAATATAGTAAGCTGATGAGTTTGGAGCATCTAACTACCTGTAAAACCTTAAATTTTTATTAAATGGTGAAAATTTATTTTGCTTTATATTAGCGCAATTCTCTTTTATAGTAATAAAAAGCCAAAATCTCGATGGGAGAACATGATGAAGTTTAGGTTGGCGCTGTTAAATCTGCTCTTATTTTCTTTCGTGAGCGGGCAAGCTTTAGCTACTACTTATTCTTCCACTGGGGTGCAAAATGCCACCTCTTATACATTTGTATTGTCCGCGACGACGAGTGCAAATGCGGGTTATTGTGCCGAAGGGGGCACAGGAAAAGCGTGTTATGGCATATTGCAACCAGGCGCTTCACAGTGGGTCAATTTAGACCAGAACAATTCTTCGATCGATCTCGAATATGATTTGTGTCAATCGGTTTCTTATACTAATGGAAATCCACAATGTGTGAATTATGTCGGCCATATTGGTGTAAGTTTTAATCATACTAATGTCACATTGACTGCAGACCCTCAAGGTTATTTTAATTTACTTTCACCAACAGGTTCTAATGCACCTTACGCAGTGACAGGCACATTAAATCAGCCAACTATGCCAAGCCAAATTAGTGTTTATAGCACTGTTCCTTCACGAGGCGTGAATTTAGCAGGGGCTGAGTTTGGTAATAGCATTAGCGATGCCCAATTTCCCACAAAAAATGATGTGATTTATTTTGCAAAGAAGGGCAGTAATGTAATTCGTTTGCCGATTAAATGGGAATATTTGCAACCAACTTTGTCAACATATGATGCTGGTTATGAACAGCAAATTAAGAACTTCATTGAATATGCCACGCAAAATGGTTTGAATGTGATTTTAGATTTGCATAATTACATGCGTTACAATCATCAAATCATTGGCACAACCAGTGCTGTGACTACACAGAATTTTGCGGATGTGTGGGCGCATCTGGCAGGTGAATATAAAGACAATTCTAAAGTGATTTTTGAATTGATGAATGAGCCGCATGATATGAGCACGGAATTAGTGCTGAAAAATGATAATGCAGCCATTGCCGCTATCCGTGCTGCGGGTGCGAAAAATTTAATTTTAGTGCCAGGCAATTGCTGGGACGGTCTGTATTCTTGGAGTGTTTCTTGGTGTGGTACGCCTAATTCTCAAGTGATGACGGGAATTGTAGATTCTGCCAATAATTTTGCTATTGATGTGCATGAATATTTTAGTGCGCCTACTGGCGGCGGTGGTGGTGGCAATGCTGATACGGTTTGTGTTGCTCCCAGCAATGTGTTGCAAGTAGAAAATGCCCAATCCTTTGTTGATTGGCTACGTAAAAATCATTACAAAGCTTTTTTAACTGAGATTGGCGCAAACCAACAACCCAGTTGTTATCAAGACGTCGATATCTTTTAAGTTTTCTTGAAACTAATAGTGATGTATTTATTGGCTGGAATGGATGGGCAGGGGGCAGTGCTTGGCCCTTGGATTATGCATTAAATTTGAATCCGAATGCAGATGGTAGTGATCGGGTGCAAATGACTCAAGCTTTCCTTAAACATTTGACGCCGCCTGCGCAATAAGGCATTTATTTTCTGTCCTCTCCCATTAGAGAGGACAGAAAAATTTATTCACTCGCCTCATTATTTCGCTGTTGTTTCCATTGCATCAGTTTTTGTATTTTAGTGCTGATCCAAGTAGGTTTTAATTGAATCGTTAATTTGTCTAATTTTCCGGTGAAATGGAACGGTACTTGATAATCTTGATCGTCAACTGGCGTACCAGTATCAGCGCCAATATCAAAAGTTTCATCCCATTGTAATAATAATGGCACAGTGTGAGGCATTCTTAATTTCGCGACTGTTTTACCATCCACGGTTAATATGCCAGTGCCACCTTTACCAAGTCCGCTATAGCCTGCTTTTAAATCGACTAAGCGTCCGCCTTCATAGTTGAATTCAAATTCCAAACGGTGTTTGCCTGGGGAAAGTGCATCTTTGCCTTCCCAGCGGAAACGTTCACGGCCAAATAAATTCCAAACAAATACGGGTTTACTGTTTAATAGATAGAAACCATAACCTGCAAACCGGCCACCTTGTGTCACAATCATGCCTTCAGCTCCATCTTTGGGCACTTCAATGTCTGCGGTGATGGTATAGGATTTATTGAGTAATTTAGGTGAGTCGCCGTGTGGGATGCCAATCAGCGGGCTGGTATAAGTAAAAATTTCTTGGCCAGCATTCAAACTAGGTCGTGGTGTCAATATACGTGCAGCGACGGCAGAGTCGAGTGGCAATACTTGGTATTTAGCGGCTTCTACCCAAAACAATTGTTGCAACTCGCGTAATTTGGCTGGATTAGTCGCGGCTATATCCTGGCTTTGTGTCCAATCCTTATTGAGATCATACAATTCCCATTTAAATGCATTAGCTGGATCATTGGTGACTGGCCCTGTGAGGTCCCATGGTGCACGCAGAGGAGTCGTGCTTGCAATCCAGCCATCGTGATAGATAGCGCGGTCACCCATCATTTCGAAATACTGCGTGTGATGGTGCGAAGGTTCGTCTGCGTTGTCAAAGGTATACACCATGCTCACGCCTTCAATCGGCCGCTGTGTAATCCCATTGACCATCACTGGTGCTTGGATTCCAGTTGCTTCCAAAATCGTGGGCACAATATCAATCACATGGTGAAATTGCCAACGGATTCCACCATGGTCTTTGATCCGTTTTGGCCACGCAATGGCGACTCNCTGTTTGGTGCCACCAAAATGCGAAGCAATTTGCTTGGTCCAACTAAAAGGTGTATCAAACGCCCATGACCAAGCCACCGCCATATGAGGATAAGTTTGATCAGAGCCCCAAATATCATAGTAATGCTGCAATTGTTCAGCCACAGGAATATTAATGCCATTAAATGAAGCAACTTCATTAGGTGTACCTATCAAGGTGCCCTCAGCGCTGGAACCATTATCGCCACTGATATAAATAATCAGCGTATTGTCTAGTTTGCCCATGTCTTGTAGGGCTTGGATCACTCGTCCGATCTCATGGTCGGTATAGGCCAAATAAGCGGCATAAACCTCAGCTTGACGGGCATACATTTTCTTTTCTTCCGGAGTCAAACTGTCCCAGCGTGGCAACAGTTTGTCAGGCCAAGNGGTGAGTTCGGCATTTTTAGGAATAACGCCTAAGCGCAATTGATTAGCGTATATTTTATCGCGTTGCACATTCCAACCTTGATCAAATTGGCCATGAAATTTGGCAATCCATTCGGGAGTAGGATGATGAGGGGCATGAGTGCCGCCTGGCACATAGTAAACAAAGAAGGGTTTACTAGGGGCAATTTGGTTTAATTGTTGCAACCAGGCAATGGCTTCATCCGCCATGGCCGTAGTCAGGTTCCAGCCTGGATGGCCTATGTAAGGATAAATCGGGGTCGTATTTCGAAATAAATTTGGTTGCCATTGGCTTGTATCACCGCCGACAAAGCCATAAAAATAGTCAAACCCCATCCCCGTGGGCCATTGGTCAAATGGCCCGACTTGGCTGGCCTGAAAATCAGGTGTGTTATGGTCTTTGCCAAACCAGGCTGTTGCATAACCGTGTTGGCGCAGGATTTCTGCAATAGTGGCAGTGTCTTTAGTGATGATACTGTCATAGCCAGGAAAGCCAGTCGATTGTTCTGATACCACCCCTGAGCCAACTGAATGGTGATTACGTCCAGTAATTAGAGCGGCACGGCTAGGAGAACACAATGACGTCGAATGGAAATTGGTATAACGCAACCCCATATTAGCGACCCGATCTAGGGTTGGCGTTGGAATAGTGCCGCCAAATGTGCTGGGTGCACCAAATCCCACATCATCGGTCATGATTAACAGAATATTGGGTGCGCCTTTCGGGGNGACTATTCGGGGTGGCCACCAGGGCGTCGATTGGGCAGCGTTAAGTTCAATATGGCCACCAAAAGTTGGCGGAGGTGGTGGCAAATAAGTACCTTCAATAGTTGTTGTGGCTGTGGGTGATCCGAGTGTGCCAGTGACTTGCTCTTGGGCTTGCGCGTAAGGGATGGCTAATAAAAGAAAAGTTCCGAATAATCGGCAACAAACTTTAGTTAGAATCACATGAACATCCTTGTTATTTATTCTCGCATGCGTAAGGTGCAGAGCGATAACTTGTATCAGTAATGGTGAATTTTTCACTGCCACCAACCCAAGTTTTCGCCTTATAGACCGTTGGTGGGCAAATCCCATAAACTGGCTTCGACCTTCCACGCTCGCTAATGCCGATCATTACCATGCTAATGTTCCGGCAGCCATAATCGTCCAAGTCCACCAATACGCGTTGTTTAGGGTAAACAAAACCCACAGGTACCACAGTGTTATCACATTTTACCGTAATATAAGGTGCTTCTGCCATGCCGCAAGCCTGCGAGCCTTTATACATAAATTGATATTGTTTAGCAAAACTCGGGTTGGACAAAATGAGACCAATGACAATGACTGCACTGACTTTGACAATTTTCATGACTTACTCCCTATAGCCGCTGTCCTTAATTAAGTATAGATGCCATGACGGGAAGTGTTGAACGGCTTTCTAACAATTGGATCCGTGTCAGTTGGCCTATAATAAAGACTATGCAATGTAAAAGTTTTTATGGATTGAGCTGGAGAATTAAATGCCGGTTTCATATCAGCCTCAATTGTACCATCTGAGTCACATTGACCAATTAGAGGTCTGTTTTCAAAAAGACTATCAAAATCCTTGGGCATTGATCTTGGATGTCCCTTCAGTTTCTATTGCTATCCTCACGCAAAATAAAAAAAATAACTATACAGAGGAATATCTTAATTTTCGAGAGGCATTTTGGTTAGCCTGCAAGCAGAAATACGGTGATAAGTTATGGAACGGGACTGTTTGCACAGTGGAAACTATTAGAGTGAAGGACCAAAAGATCATTCTTGAAATGGGTAAGTGTGAATACAAAGATATTATGTATAAGAACCAAGTGGGCTTGGAAAAATTTAAAGCATTTGGTTTAGGCCGTTTAATAGCGCATTCTTTTACTTGCATCTTACCAATATTAAAAAATAAGCAAATTGTATTGGGAGTTGTGGGTGCAGGTACAGTGCAAAGTCCAGGCCTTATTGATATTATTGGTGGCACTTTAAACCTCGATGAAAAACCGATTACGAGTTTTGAAAACATTCAACAAATGACAGTCAATGAGTTGCAAGAAGAAACTGGCATGAAAATCAGTTTATTGCAACTTATTCCCTATTCTATTAACTACCATGATGGATGCTGTTTTTTTCTGTTTGTTGTCAAAATGCAGACAGATAGTATTATGTCAAAATTTCAAAGCAACGACGAATTAAGCCGTTTGTTATGTATTTCATTGGAAGCACTAAAAAACAGCACCAAAACNATGACTAATGATGTAAAGTTTATGCTTGCTTATGCCGATTGTCTTAATCGTGATTTTTAAAATCAGTGGAAAAGGTGGATCCGCTTTGCTGATCCACCTTGCATTTTTATTGAGCGGCTTGTGGTTGTTGCTCACTAAAATTTTTCAAGCGGGCTTGTAGGAAGCTACCATCTTTTGCTGTTGTAAATTCCAGTGTGGCCCAGCCTAAAGTGGGGCAGGCAACGCATTGGTCCGTGATTTTTAATAAGATATCAACACTTTGGCTGCCGTCAGCATTGGTGTGATATTGAGGTTTGCCCCAGGTTGTCATCATGAAAGACTTATCTTTGTATTGTTTGGCTAAGTTAGAATCCAGTTTTCGTGGATCGATCACAGTATCAATGACACAATGTTCGGGAGTCAGTAAATAAAATTGTTGTTGGCCGTCAGCAGGGAACACAACGGTGAACTGAGTCAATTGATTGACTTGAGTGGCCGTCAATTGGCTCACAGATACATTGAGGGTTTTGGCCAGTTGTTGTGCTTGCGAGCAAACGCTTTGTTTTTTGACTTGTTTATTAACACAGGTCTCGTTCACGATGGCACCCATATGCGGGCATTTATTAATAAATTTTTGGCATTGGGCAAAGGCTTTAAAATCAAAGCCCGGATTTAAAAATGGAGTGGGCTTGCAAAGTTGATTAGTATCTGCCAGGGCGGCAGTTGAAAACAAAATTAGCCAGCATAGTTTAAGCCAGTGATGCATAAAATATTCCTCATTTATTGCGTTTTAATAAGCNGGAGTTTTCTTTGTCCCAAGCGCGTTGTTTTTCGGTTTCACGCTTGTCGTAGAGTTNTTTGCCTTTGGCCAAGCCGATTTCCAATTTGGCACGGTTGCGTTTCCAATACAACGATAAAGGAATAATAGTATAACCTTCTCGTTTTGCGGCGCCATGTAGTTTGCTCAATTCCCGGTTAGTCAGCAACAATTTTCGGGTACGAACGGGGTCGGCATGAATATGGGTCGAAACGGTGCCTAGCGGAGTGACATGAGCATTTAGCAGCCAAGCCTCGCCACCTTTTAGAATCACATAACTGTCATTGAGTTGGACTCGGTTATCGCGTAGGCTTTTGACCTCCCAACCTTGCAACACTATACCGGCTTCGAAAGTTTCCTCGATGTGGTAATCATGCCGTGCTTTGCGGTTGACAGCGATGGTTGGGTTGGGGGCATGGTTTTTTTGGTTTGTTCATAAAAATATTATACCATGTGCACTGGTTAATCTTAATTGGTTAAGGTGTATTATTATGACTGATATTCGTCGCAGTGCAATCGTGCCATATACTGCAAAACAAATGTTTGATTTAGTCAACGATGTAGAGCGTTATCCCGAATTTATTCCTTCCTGTAATCAGGTCGAGTTATTACATCGCGATACTGATGAAGTCAAGGCCAGGATCCATTTTGCCCGGGGTGGCTTTGAAAAAGCATTTACTACCTTGAACCGCTTGCAGACCGATAAAATGATTGAAATTCGCTTGGTTGAGGGGCCTTTTAAACATTTAGAGGGGTTCTGGCGTTTTGATCCGTTGCCCAACGAATCTTGCCAAGTGACCTTGGATCTGGAATTTGAATTTTCTAACAAACTGTTGGCAATCGCTTTTGGGCCATTGTTTACTCAAGTCGCTAATTTACTAGTGGACGCATTTACTAAACGAGCAGAGCAGGTTTATGGATCATGATTGACATTGAAGTCACGTTTGCCCATGCTGATAAGCAAGTAGTCATTCCAGTAAGGATTGATCCCGGTACCACAGTGAAGCACGCAATTGAGACCTCGGGTATCTTAAAATTGTTTCCCGAAATTGATATTAATCAAGCCCAAGTCGGCGTTTTTGGTAAGTTGGTGCCACTCAATACGCCACTTAAATCTGGTGATCGGGTCGAAATTTACCGCTCTTTGCTGATTGATCCTAAACAAGCAAGACGCATACGGGCGCAGAAAAAGCGAAATAATAAAATAATAAGGGGCAGGCATGTCAAGCAAGTCGACCCCATATCTTTTCTTATTTTGTCAGGCTGGGCATGGGTAGTTGTTTCGCATTTATATTGGTACTATAAGAAACCACACGGCCGTTACGGAACGTGATCAGTAATTTCTTCTCTTGATATTTGCCATGGCTCGGTTTTAAGGTGTAAACATAAATCCATGTGTTTTCATCGAACGGATCAGTCAAGACAGGATTGCCTAAAATATTGAGCACTTCTCTTTTATTTAAGCCAGGTTTAATTTTTTGCACCATGTCGGCCGTTAAAATATTGCCTTGTTGGATTGGGGGTTGATAGGGTTTGAGTATATTAGTGCAACCAGTTAAGATAATGCAGGTTGCGATTAGCAATGCCTGAAACGCTTTGCGCATAACAATGAAACCTTTTGAGTGATTTAACCAGCTGACAGGATAACATATTTTGTGATGATGAAAAAGGATGCTGAGATTCCCGAACAAGACCAAGAGCTGCGTAAAGTTGGCTTAAAAGTCACCTCGCCACGCCGCAAAATTCTTGAAATTCTTGAAAAGTCTGAACCGCACCATGTGAGTGCGGAAGATGTTTATCGCCTATTGCAACAAGCGGGTGAAGATGTTGGTTTGGCAACGGTTTATCGTGTGTTGACTCAATTTGAGGCAGCGGGATTGGTGGTGCGACATAATTTTGAAGGGGGTTATTCTGTCTTTGAGGCCGCCCAAAATGAACACCATGACCATATTGTTTGTATTAAATGCGGTAAAGTTGAAGAATTTTTNGATAATGTCATTGAAAAACATCAAGAAGACATTGCNAAAAAAGCAGGCTTTACTATGACTGATCATAGCTTGACAATCTATGGAATTTGTCGGAATTGTGAAATCAATGCCGATGAATAAATGTATACGTACTCCACAGAATAACCCTGGTTCCCGCGGTCTTCGCTGCGGGATGACAAGATGTGAACAATGGCGAATGTAGGACTTGAAAGTTATCTGTGATCGGCGATCTCAACAATCATTTATTTTTTCCAATATTTCCAAAGAAGTTTAATGTCGCACAGCTTTTATCCGATCACCAATACGCTAAACTTTTCATGCTGAAGTGTAATCGATATATATCCTACATTTATTTTATGCAGTTTCTGCTTGTTGTAACATTTCACGTGCATGGGCCAATGTTTGCTCGGTAATTTTAATACCGCCTAACATCCGTGCTAACTCTTGTACTCGCTCAGTTTCATCCAATAGTAATAAACGGGTAAAAGTATTGCCTGCTTTTGTGGCTTTTTGCANCACAAAATGTTGCATGCCTTGTGAGGCAACTTGGGCTAGGTGAGTCACACACAACACTTGAGCAGTGTGGCCGAGAGCGCGTAATAATTTGCCTACCACGGCTGCTGTGGTGCCGCCAATCCCGACATCCACTTCATCAAAGATCAAAGTGGGTGTATTAATTTTTTGCGCNNTGATTACCTGAATTGCTAATCCAATACGTGATAATTCACCGCCGGAAGCGACTTTTGCTAATGCTTGTAATGGTTGGCCTGGATTTGCGCTCACTAAAAACTCGATGCGCTCAGTGCCATGTGGAGTAATTTCGTTTTCTGCTAATGGTATTAATTCAATCGCGAAATGGCCGCCGCTAAAGCCTAATTGCTGCATTTTCTCTGTAACCAANNCTTGGCCAATTTATTGGCGGCTTGTTGCCGGCTGTGTCGCAGTTGTTGGGCTTGTTGTTGATAGGCCTCGTTGACGGTTTGTAATTGTTTTTGNTGTTGCCGTAATTTTTTCATCCAGCTGCGATAATTGTGCTAATTCAGCTGCAAAACGCGCTGTTAATGCGGGTAGGTCAGCGGCATTGACTTGATGTTTACGCGCCAATTGATAAATCGTATCTAAACGATTTTCTACCCATTGCGCATGTTTTTCATCAATGTCCAATTGGTCGAGGAAATCCTGCAATTGTTCTGCGGCTTCATTGAGATGAATGGCAGCGGTGTCTAAGGCCTNCATTGGCCGTTGCAATTTTGCATCGAGATCGCTGATGGGTTGCAATAATTGTTTGCTGTTATGCAATAAACGCAACAGATTATTATTTTCATTATCACGTAATAATTCCAATGCTTGTTGCCCGCGTCCCATTAATTGCTCAGCATTGGCAAGTTTTTTNNGTTCTTGCTCTAGTTCTGGAATTTCAGCGGCGCGTAAATTCAAGCTTTCCAATTCTTGTAAATGAAATTGCAACAATTCGGTGCGTGCGGCGCGGTCTTTTTGTGATTGTTCCAACTCCAATAAAGTTTGCTGGGTCTGATGCCATTGTTGATACAAAGCGTGAATTTTTTTACATAAAATATCATGGCCCGCAAAATCATCGAGCAATTGCCGCTGTTGATCGCGTTTTAATAAGGCTTGGTGTTGGTGTTGGCCATGAATGCTAATCAATAAACTGCCTAATTCACGTAGCATTTGCAAGGTGCAAGGTGTGCCATTGATCATGTTGCGTGAACGTCCATCTTGGCTAATAACACGACGGATAATGCATTCATCATCACTGCTCAGTTCATGGTCTTGTAACCATTGTTTGGCTTGTGGCAATTGCGACAGAGCAAAACTTACATTGATTTCACAACGTTCTGCCCCGTGCCGAATAGCTTGGGCATCAGCACGCTCACCGAGTGCTAATTCTAAGGCATCAATAATAATCGATTTTCCAGCACCGGTTTCGCCAGTGAGCACAGTCAGCCCTGGTTCTAATTCCAGTGTGAGCGTATCAATTAAAGCAAAATCTTTGACCTGTATTTGTGTTAGCATCAGTGNTTTACTTTCCCAGCCTAATTTAACTCTTAATGTTTCGAAATAGTTATAATCTAATGGATGAATTAGCCGTAATTGGCGTGATTTTTGCGTAATAATTAATTTTCCGCCTGGTGGCAAGGCAACCCGTTTTTGGCCATCGCAACTTACAAAAGGGGTGGTCTCATTTTCTTCATTAACAGCAATTTCGATTTGGCTGGTGCCGCTGACCACAATTGGCCGACTGCTTAACGTGTGTGGAAACATTGCAACAAGCACCATTGCATTAAGCGATGGATGTAAAATTGGGCCGCCACCCGAGAGAGAGTAAGCAGTCGAGCCCGTGGGTGTTGCCACAATCATTCCATCAGCGCGTTGGTTACAAACAAATTGTTGATCGATATAAATAGCAAATTCAATCATATGGGCTGTATCGCCTGGCAATAGCACGACATCGTTTAAAGCATCTTCGGTGGCAATAATTTCGTCGTCAACTTCAAGCTTTGCCGTCAGTAAAANACGCTGTTCTTCATAATAATGACCGTTTAGTACTTTTTGAATTTTACTGAATTCTTCGGGGTAAATGTCGGTCAAAAACCNCAGTCGGCCACGGTTAATGCCGAGCACAGGCAAGTTTTGGTCAGTAGCGATATGGGCTGCATTCAGTAAGCTGCCGTCACCCCCTACGGCGATAATCAAATCGCAGTGTTGGGCCAATTCATGACGGGGAACGCTGGGTTGTTGTACTTGCGATAAAATGGCCGCTGTTTCTTGCTCAAAAACTACCGCCACTTTTTGCGAGCGGAGATAATTTTNTAGGGCATATAAAGTGTCGATAATCCCTTCACCGCGTTGCCGGCCAATTAAAGCCACTCGATTGAATGTTTTTGCAGTTGCCATACAGCTATGTTCCCTTTTAAATTACAGTTATCATAGCGTATTTAATTCCAGCTTCGCCAGCACTCTGATGCGAAAACTGGGGAAATTAACCGAAGCTATTGAAATTGCGAGTGGATGCCACAATTATTTAAAAATTAAATCTTTTAAGAAAAATTATGAACGATCGTTCCCTACAAATTCTCAAGCTAATAGTCGAGCGCTATATTCGCGACGGTCAGCCAGTGGGCTCTAAGGCCATTGCTGAGGAGGCGAGTTTGGCCCTTAGTCCAGCCACTGTCCGCAATATTATGGCTGATTTAGAGGAGGCGGGTTATATTCGCTCGCCTCATACCTCGGCTGGACGGATCCCCACATCGCGTGGTTATCGGTTGTTTGTAAACACTTTACTGACCGTGCAACCATTTCATGCCAATGAGATTAATCAGCTACGAGAGCAATTGCCGCGCCATGCCGATTCCGCTACCTTAGTGGAAACTGCCTCTAACATGTTATCTCAGGTGACTAAACTGGCGGGATTAGTCACCATACCACGACGCGAACAATACGTGTTGAGCCATATTGAATTTTTGCCCTTGTCAGGGAACCGNGTGCTTGTCATCATGGTCATCAATGAAACCGAGGTCCAAAACCAGATTATTTACACTGACCGGCCATATTCTCCGAGTGAATTACAGCAGGCAGGAAATTATTTGGTGCAAGAGTATTCTGGCAAGGACTTACAGACAATCCAACAGGTTTTAATGGCGGACATACAATTAGACCGCGCCAATATGGAGGCTATCCTATTGGCAGTCAAAGAATTGGCCAGTAAAGCCTTCGATGAGCAANNAAACGAGGATTACGTCTTGGCCGGCCAGAGCCATTTATTGGAATTGGCAGAACAAGCGGGCATAGACCGATTGCGCTCCCTGTTTGAAGCGTTGGCGCACAAGCGTAATGTATTGCATCTNTTAGAGGCCTGTGTTGGCGCCAATGGGGTACAAATTTTCATTGGCCAGGAGTCAGGCTATGAGGAGCTGGATGCTTGCAGTATCGTCACGACTCCTTATTCAGTGGCTGGAAAAGTGCTGGGTGTGCTTGGCGTAATCGGGCCGACACGTATGCCTTACGACCGGGTCATTTCTGCTGTTGATGTCACGGCCAAATTATTGAGTGCCGCCTTGAGCGATAAAGTCTAGCGGAAGTCTTGAATTATACTAAACCGCCCCCATCTAACTGAAACAATCTTCAGGCCATTCGGTGGTCTTTCTATTTGGAATTTTTTGATGAGGTGATCAATGGGAAAAAACACGACGAACACAGAAAGGATGACACTGTGAATGAAGCGGTTGACCATGAGGCATTGGAGCATCCTAGCTATGAGGCGCTCGAAGCAAAATTGACAGAAATGGAAAATAAGGCCAATGACTATTGGAACCAATATCTGCGGGCCCAGGCTGAGCTGGAAAACAACCGTCGCCGGGTTGAGCGTGATATTTCTAATGCTCATAAATATGGCTTGGAAAAATTGCTTCCGAATTATTAGGTGTGGTTGACAGTATGGAACGTGGTTTGGCCGAGCCTACTATTATGCATGAAGCATATAAGAGTATGCGCGAGGGTATGGAATTAACGTTAAATATGTTGCTAAAAGTATTGGATAAATTTGGCATTAAACCAGTTGATCCTCAAGGCCAGCCGTTTAACCCAGAGTTACATCAGGCCGTATCTACAGTGGTTGATCCTAAAGTACAACCCAATACGGTCATTCAAGTATTACAAAAAGGATATTTATTACAAGACCGTTTATTACGGCCTGCGTTAGTCGTGGTGTCTAAAGCGCAGTAGCTAATTGAACCACTTGAAATTTTGAGCAATGACCACATATAGCTGTTATAACTTGAATTGGAGATAAATTTTTATGGCAAACAAAATTATTGGCATCGACTTGGGAACCACTAACTCCTGCGTAGCAGTAATGGAAGGCGGTAAAGTTCGTGTGATTGAAAACAGCGAAGGTGATCGTACAACACCGTCTGTTGTGGCTTATACTAAAGACGGCGAAATTTTAGTGGGCCAACCAGCCAAACGCCAAGCAGTGACTAATCCTCACAATACCTTATATGCAATTAAACGTTTAATCGGCCGCCGTTTTGACGAAGAAATAGTACAGCGCGATATTAAAATGGTGCCTTACAAAATTATTCGTGCTGATAACGGTGATGCTTGGGTCGAAGCAGAGGGTAANAAATTAGCGCCACAACAAGTGTCTGCGCAAGTGTTAATGAAGATGAAAAAGACCGCTGAAGATTATTTGGGTGAAGAAGTAAAAGAGGCGGTGATTACCGTGCCAGCATATTTCAACGACTCGCAACGTCAAGCGACCAAAGATGCGGGAAGAATTGCAGGTTTAGAAGTCAAGCGTATCATTAATGAACCTACAGCTGCTGCCTTGGCTTATGGTTTAGACAAGAAAAAAGGCGACCGTAAAATTGCAGTATACGACTTGGGTGGTGGTACATTTGATATTTCCATCATTGAAATTGCAGAAGTTGAAGGTGAACATCAATTTGAAGTATTGGCCACTAATGGTGATACTTTCTTAGGTGGTGAAGATTTTGATAAACGCTTGATTGATTATTTGTCAGGTGAATTCAANAAAGAAACGGGCATTGATTTGCATAACGATCCATTAGCATTACAACGACTCAAAGAAGCAGCAGAAAAAGCTAAAATTGAGTTGTCATCAACCCAGCAAACTGATGTTAATCTGCCATACATCACAGCTGATGCTAGTGGTCCAAAACATTTAAACATTCGCGTAACTCGTGCAAAATTAGAATCATTAGTTGAAGACTTAATTGAACGTACTATTGCACCTTGCAAAACAGCACTCAATGATGCTGGTTTGAAAGTGTCTGATATTGATGAAGTGATCTTGGTGGGCGGTCAAACACGGATGCCAAAAGTGCAAGAAACCGTCAAAAATTTATTTGCTAAAGAACCACGCAAAGACGTCAATCCTGACGAAGCTGTTGCGATCGGTGCTGCGATCCAAGCGGCCGTTTTATCGGGTGAAGTCAAAGACGTCTTATTATTAGACGTAACACCCTTGTCTTTAGGCATTGAAACCTTGGGTGGTGTAATGACCAAATTAATTGANAAAAATACTACGATCCCAACCAAGGCAACACAGGTNTTTTCAACCGCAGAAGACAATCAAACGGCAGTCACCATTCATGTATTACAAGGTGAACGTGAAATGGCTTCAGCCAACAAATCGTTGGGTCGTTTTGACTTAGCTGATATTCCACCCGCAGCGCGAGGTATGCCGCAAATTGAAGTGACTTTTGACATTGATGCCAACGGTATTTTACATGTTTCTGCTAAGGATAAGGCAACTGGTAAACAGCAAACCATTGCAATTAAAGCATCCTCAGGTTTATCTGAAGATGAAATTAAAAATATGGTAAAAGACGCCGAGGAACATCGTGAGCAAGACCGTAAGTTCCATGAATTAGTAGAAGTCCGTAACAAAGCTGAAAACATGATTCATGCAGCCACCAAATCAATGAAAGATTTAGGCGATCAAGTAACGGGTGATGAAAAAGCTAATATCGAATCTGCTATTCAAAAATTAAAAGACGTGATGAAGGGCGAAGACAAAGCCGCCATCGAAAGCGCAACAGAAGTGTTGGGCAGTGCTTCTTCGAAAATGGCAGAGCGTCTGTATGCTAAACAAGGCGGCGCTGCGGGCGGTGCTCAGGGTGAAGCAGGTGGTGGTGACACTGGTGGCACAGCAGGTGGTGGACAAAAAGCTGGTGGTGAAAACGTCGTTGATGCTGAATTTGAAGAAGTCAAAGACGACGAGAAAAAGAAAAAATAATAGGTATTAAAAATAGCATTGGTCTGTTTGGCATATTGTTCATGTCAGTGAAACATAGGATCGGTGTGCATTTTTACCTGTAAACCGTGGTGGGCACGCGCGCTAATCAATCCATGTGCGTTGTGCCCTCTGTCTTTAAATTAAGCTAAACGATAGCATGCATCTATGACAACAAAACGAGATTATTACGAAACCCTTGGCGTCTCACGTAATTCCAGTGAAGCGGAAATCAANAAAGCTTATCGCAAATTAGCGATGAAGTATCACCCTGACCGCAATCCTGGTGATCACGAAGCTGAGGTTAAGTTCAAAGAAGTCAAAGAAGCCTACGAAGTGTTGACAGATGATCGTAAACGTGCAGCTTATGATCAGTTTGGTCACGCCGGTGTGAATCAAGGCGCCGGTGCTCAAGGTTTTGATTTTGGTGATATTGGTAATATCTTTGGCGACATTTTTGGTGACATTTTTGGCATGGGTCGCGGTGGTCAGAGTCGGGCACAACGTGGTGCAGATCTTGCCTATAATCTCGAATTGAGTTTAGAACAGGCGGTGCATGGTACTACGGTACAAATTCGAATTCCTGCTTGGTCGAAGTGTAAAGTTTGTGATGGTAGTGGTGCTCGTAGTGGTTCAGCACCCACTAATTGCCGTACTTGCGGTGGTGTCGGTCAAGTCCGGATTCAACAAGGATTTTTTACTGTACAACAGACTTGTCCCACTTGTCGTGGCAATGGGCAAGTGATCAGTGATCCTTGTAATGCTTGTCATGGACAAGGTCGTGTGCAAGAACAAAAAACTTTATCTGTTAAAATTCCTGCAGGTGTTGACACGGGTGACCGGATCCGGTTATCCGGTGAAGGTGAAGCGGGAATGCATGGTGCACCTGCCGGTGATTTATATGTGCAAATTCGTATTAAACCGCATGCAATCTTTACGCGCGAAGGTAATGATTTGTACTGTGAGGTGCCTGTTAGTTTCATTGTGGCGGCGTTGGGTGGTGAATTAGATGTGCCAACTTTAGAAGGCGATGTCAAATTAAAAATTCCTGCTGAGACACAAAGTGGCAAGATGTTCCGCTTACGCAGCAAAGGTGTCAAGGCGATGCGTGGCAGTGCAACAGGTGATCTGTTTTGCAAAGTGTTAGTTGAGACACCGGTTAATCTTACACGTGAACAAAAGATNTTATTGCAACAATTTGGTGAATCGTTGGCCCGTGGTGGTGAAAAACATTCACCTCAAGCCAAGGGTTGGTTTGAAGGGGTCAAGAAATTNTTTGAAAGCTTAAAGTCCTAGTTTATTGTTACTTGTCTAATAACATAGCAAGCCACTATAAATCTGCAGATAGTTTTTTCTGAGAATTTTATATTTTGACTTGCTATTTCGCTTAATCGTGTAGAACAATCAAAGTAATTTAGTATTACTATTCAATAATAAGAATGCCCTCAAGGCGTCGTGTTCACGCATTCGCTCGTTTTGGGAGTTGCAATTGACTCCTTTGATTTATGCAATTTTCTGTGGAGTTTCGATGCGGATTATTATCATGCTTAGTTGTTACTGTGATATTAATCAAACAGATGTTTCAGGATGGAGTGCTTTACATTGGGCCATTTTTCACTATAGAGATGCGGTTATTTTTGGGCAAAAAAGGGCTAATATAGATCTAATCGATAAAAATGGATATACCCCATTGGCAATGGCGAGGATATTAAATAAAGTTGATTTATATAATAAGTTGCTTGCTATAAAATTAGAAAAACTAAGTGTTTTTAGCTCAAACCGCCTATATAATTTTAAGCATAATTCTCATGTTAGCGCTAATCATGCTAATTTTTGGCAGGGTGGTTTTCAAGCTTATCCGCATAATATTAGTAATTCTAGGCCTGCTGTAGGAGCTATGAATGACTATTACCGCTATGGATGCCCTAATTTTACAGGTTAATTCTTCGTTCATATTTTTGTAATTAAAATTGGATTAATCAAAGAGGATTTTTAAAAATCATGAACAATCAAATTCAAAGTCGTTCTCCTTTAAAACAAAAAATGGTGATGGGCGTTACCTATTGCTTTGGCATAGGCCAGGTTTTGGTGGCCATGGTGCCGTTGGGAGTGGCCGCTTATGTGGAATTTTATAGATTAGAAAAAATGTTCCTTTGTCCTCCGCAGTGGGGCTATCGGCGCATCTTGGTAAATTTTTGTGATTGCTATGTATAACTTGGAAAATCTGAAGCCTATTAGTTATATGATCAGTGAAAATTTATTGAACAGCGAATGGTGGCGGGATCTTCCTTACTCTATTCAGAAAACAGATAAAAGCTTTAAAGGGATAACGGTTAAAAGTCTTAAATTCATTAATCTTTTTTCTGGTATAGTTCCGGGCTTAACATTTGCATTTTTAACGGAAAGAATCCTTGACGACTTTATTCCATTAGTGCATGAGACAAAACCAGGTCGACTATTTGATATTATGACTGAATATTTCGAACGACCTTGGGTAAAACGTGTGTTTCAAATTACTTCATTCAACTCTAATTTCATTTGTGCTCCTGCAGTCATGGGGACCTCTGTCCTTATAATAAAAGGACTTTATGGAGAATGGAAATCTATTACTACTCCTTATCAAGAATTTAAATTTACGCTCGGGTTATTAGGTGGAATGAGTATAACGATACCTGCTATGGTGGGATATTATAGTTTTTATCCTGTATCGAAAGGAATAGGGAAGATTTTCTTTTATGTCAGATACAGAGGCTACCGCTTTTGGTGTAACCCAGTATGCCTACATCGTTATTTTGACCTTTATTACGGCTTTTCCTTTGGGTAAAGCCATAGTTGAGATTGCATTGGATATAGTCACGGGGCAATATCAATGGCCTGCAAAGCTGCAATTATTGGCTAATATGTTGTTGGGCCTCTGTACATTAGCCATCTGCGTTTTAGGTGGACTGCCTAATGTGTGGCAAGCAAACTATGAAAATAAAGATCCGTGGCTAGCTGAATTTGCTTCTGCTGTCACTGAGTTAGTTGGTACTTATATATTGTTAGGTATTATAACAACGCAAATGGCGCTATTAATGGGGGCGTTAATCAGATGTTGTTTAGCAGAGCCGCCTAATAATCAATATGAGAAGGAGATACTTGTTAATGATGATGAGTTGAATAATAAATTTCCTGAACAAAGAGCGACGTGGAACAAGGCGCATTCAACCCCATCATCTAGAAACCGATGGTACTTTTTCTGTTGTGGCAAACCTCGTGTAGAGGGCTATAAGAAGATGGCAGATCAAAGTGATGATCTTGAAGGCCCAGAAGATCATGGTTTCTCTTAAATATTGTTCATCTTGAGCATGCCTATATTCTTATCTGCTGCGCTTATTACTTAGAAGACTTTTATATGTCACGTCGGGCAGACCTGATTGCAAGTAAATAAATAAATATGCTGAAAATAGCAATGACGATGAAGTCCGCGCCAAAAGTCAAAATACTTTTCCCTTGACCAAAACTGCCAAGATATGAGAGTACGCCTAAGCCAACAAAATAGACAATTAACCAGAAGGCGCGGGATATATGTAGATTAGGTTGTTGGCTTTTTAGTTTCGGATAACGTATCACAAAGATAGCCAAACCAATTGCCAATGCAATTAACAGGCGTGACACAGTTTGCCAGCCAGTCCAATAAATTAATAGATTGCAAATATAAAACGCTAACGGGGCAATCAATTCAGCATAAGGCATTTTAAACGGTCGTGGATGATCAGCATAGCTGCGACGCAGTGTGATTAATGCAATCGGCCCAATGCTGTAGGAAATAACGAAACAAGAAATAATAAAACTTACCATGCTTTGCCAACCAGGGAAAGGCAAGAACAAAATCAAGCCGATGACAAAGTTAGCCATCACCGCTTTCATTGGAACGCCGCGTTTATTTAAATGCTGCATAAAATGCGGAANAATTCCTACCTGGCTCATTGCATAATTAACGCGGGCAGTCGATCCAGTGTAAATAAAGCCGGTGCCAAACGGTGAAACAATTGCATCGATATAAATGATAAATACTAGCCAAATAGCGCCTAGGCTTAACAAAATTCCAGCAAACGGGCCGTTGTCATTACTGAAATGTAATTTGCTCCATCCTTGCGATAAGAACTCATGTGGCAAAGCGCCAACAAAGGCAAATTGCAGCATAAAATACAATACCATGCAGCAAACTAACGATCCAAGAATAGCTAATGGAATCGCGTATTGCGGATTTTTGGCTTCGCCAGCCATTTGGATTGCCGGGCTATAACCAATGAAAGAGAAAATAATGCCACCTAACGGTAGCGCCGCCATCACGCCTTCCCAACCATAAGGCATGAACCCACCGGCGATCTGAAAATTACTTGGGTGGAAGTCAATGGATAGTAAGGTAATAACAGTCAATATGGGCACAATTAATTTTATAANAACCATGCCAGTACTAAAGCGGCTAANAAATTTGGCGCNCATAAAATTGAAATAACACATGATGAACATGACAATGGCCGAAGCAATGATTCCTTTAGCAGTCAGGACATGAGATTGGTCTGCTGGCACTACCAAGCCAGGAATATAATTGGCAGCGTATTGCACGAGCGCCAAGGTTTCAACAGGGGCAACTACTACGCTTGACAGCCATACTGTCCAACCAATGGTAAAACTCATCAACGGACCATGGCTTAACTCGGCGAAATGAACCATGCCGCCGGCCACTGGAAAAGCAGCAGCCAATTCAGCAAAGGTAAATCCAATGATGATCATTAAGATGCCACCGATAATCCACGATAAGATAGCGGCGGGCCCGGCAACTTGCGCGGCATATAGTGGACCAAATAACCAGCCTGAGCCAACAATGCCACCCACAGCGGATAAGAGCAATCCTACAGAGCCGATAGAGCGATGGAATTTCATTTTGATTGTCCTTTAACTATCTGAAAAAATGCGGTTGTTAGGTTTTGAATCATTCATAGACTACGGCCTAGCGGCCGAGCAAAAGGAAAATACCAGGAAGGGTGGCCTGGGCTGGAGCGCGGAAACTATTGATCAACAAGCTAGTCATGCTTCATTTTTTAACAAACTTTGCTAAGCCTGTCAAAAGATTCCTACGCAGAGTATTTAAGTGGTTTGAACATGATTAAGTCATGGACATTTATCAGGTTTTCCGTAAAATGGTACATGGTCGAAAATAATGCCTAGTGGAGGGTTGATTGAATAAACCAGCGTTGCTTGTACTTGCGAATGGTAGTGTATTTAGNGGGCGTAGTATTGGTGCCGAAGGGCAAGCTGTTGGCGAAGTTGTTTTCAATACTGCCATGACTGGCTACCAAGAAATGTTGACTGACCCCTCCTATGCTGGCCAAATGATTACCCTGACTTATCCCCATATTGGCAATGTCGGCGTCAATTTAGAAGATGCTGAGTCTGCTCGTATTTGGGCCACCGGACTCATTGTGCGTGATTTACCCGTTTTACATAGCAACTGGCGAGCTAAGGCCGCTTTGCCTGATTATTTGAAACATTTTGATGTAGTAGCGATTGCTGATATCGACACTCGACGCTTGACCCGGATTTTACGTGAAGAAGGGGCGCAATCAGGCTGTATTATGGCCGGTGATAATATCGATGAACAAACAGCTTTAAAGTTGGCTCGTAGTTTCCCAAGCCTGGCTGGGGTCGATTTGGCCCAGCATGTTTCCACGCGCGAAACTTATACCTGGACAGAGGGCAGTTGGGGGCAACCATCTGCCCCTAAGCCACGTTTCCATGTAGTTGCTTATGATTTCGGAGTTAAGCGCAATATTTTACGTTTATTGGCCGACCGTGGTTGCCGAATTACGGTAGTTCCGGCAACAACGCCAGCTACTGAAGTATTAGCCATGCGTCCAGATGGCGTATTTTTATCCAATGGCCCTGGTGACCCGGCGGCATGTGCTTATGCTATCACCGCTATTGATACATTACTGGCTGCCAATATGCCTTTATTTGGCATTTGTTTGGGTTATCAATTATTGGCATTGGCTTGCGGTGCTAAGACCATGAAAATGAAATTTGGTCATCATGGCGCTAACCATCCCGTACAAGATTTAGTCACAGGGCATGTGTTTATTAGTAGCCAAAATCATGGCTTTGCCGTTGAAGAAGCTTCATTGCCCCAAAAATTGCGCCCAACACACCGCTCATTATTTGATGCGACTTTGCAAGGCATCGAACATGTTGAAAAACCCGCTTTTGGGTTTCAAGGACATCCAGAAGCCAGTCCTGGGCCCCACGATGTGGTTGGTTTATTTGATCGTTTTATTGATGTGATGAGCAAACAATCACATCGGGTTGCTGAATCCATTACTTAAAAGATGTAATCATTATTTATGCCGAAACGCACTGATATTAAATCAATCTTGTTACTAGGTTCTGGCCCAATCGTCATTGGCCAGGCATGTGAGTTCGATTATGCAGGTGCACAAGCTTGCAAAGCCTTGCGCGAAGAAGGCTATCGGGTCATTCTAGTTAATTCAAATCCAGCTACTATTATGACTGATCCCGAATTGGCCGATGCTACTTATATCGAACCGGTCCGCTGGGATGTTGTCGAACAAATCATCGCGAAAGAACGTCCTGATGCCCTGTTGCCTACTATGGGTGGGCAAACCGCATTGAATTGCGCCTTAGATTTAGTGCGTGAAGGCGTATTAGAAAAATACGGCGTGGAAATGATTGGTGCTTCCCGTGAAGCCATTAGCAAAGCTGAAGATCGGGAATTGTTTCGTCAAGCGATGTGTAAAATTGGTTTAGAGATGGCGCGCTCTGGGATTGCACATAGTATGGCAGAGGCGATGGCAGTNAGTAGAAAAACGGGTTTCCCAGCCATTATCCGCCCTTCCTTTACCTTGGGTGGCAGTGGTGGCGGCATTGCATATAACCGGGAAGAATTTGTCGAAATTTGTGAACGGGGTTTAGACCAATCTCCCACCACAGAAGTGTTAATTGAAGAATCAATTATCGGTTGGAAAGAGTTTGAAATGGAAGTAGTGCGTGATCAGAAAGATAATTGCATTATTGTCTGCTCCATTGAAAATTTAGATCCCATGGGTGTTCACACGGGTGATTCCATCACAGTAGCGCCAGCGCAAACCTTAACTGATAAAGAATATCAACGCATGCGTGATGCTTCGATTGCAGTATTGCGGGAAATTGGCGTCAATACCGGTGGCTCTAACGTGCAATTTGCAATTAGTCCGCAAGATGGCCGTATGATGGTCATTGAAATGAACCCACGCGTGTCGCGTTCCTCTGCATTGGCCTCTAAAGCAACGGGTTTTCCGATTGCTAAAGTGGCTGCGAAATTAGCCGTGGGTTATACCTTAGATGAATTGCGTAATGAAATTACCGGTGGCAAAACACCGGCGTCTTTTGAACCCAGCATTGACTATGTTGTCACTAAAATTCCGCGCTTTAATTTTGAAAAGTTTCCTAAGACCGATCCGCGTTTAACTACGCAAATGAAATCGGTAGGCGAAGTCATGGCGATTGGTCGTACTTTCCAAGAGTCTTTGCANAAAGCATTGCGCAGTTTAGAGATTGGTGTTGATGGTTTGACGCCCAAAATTGATTTGCATACTGCCGATGCNCAAAGAAAAATTCGTCATGAATTGCATAGAGTAGGTTGGAATCGTCTCTGGTATATCGCCGATGCATTCCGTGCTGGTTTCACCTTAGAAGAAATTCAAAGTTTTACTTTAATTGATCCATGGTTTTTAGTGCAAATTGAAGAATTGGTCGCCTTGGAACAAAAAGTCGCGAAATTGAATTTGTCGCAATTAAATGCAACATTATTACGCGAATTAAAACGCAAAGGTTTTTCTGATCAACGGTTGGCAAAATTACTGGGTGTAGAAGAATTAGAAATACGCCAACAGCGACGTCAATTAGGTGTGCGCCCAGTCTATAAACGGGTTGATACCTGTGCAGCAGAATTTGCCACTAGCACGGCTTATTTATATTCCACCTATGAAGAAGAATGCGAAGCATTGCCCAGCAATCGACGCAAAGTAGTAGTATTAGGCAGCGGTCCGAATCGAATTGGACAAGGCATTGAATTTGATTATTGTTGTGTGCATGCCGCATTAGCGTTACGTGAGACAGGTTTTGAGACCATCATGATTAATTGCAATCCTGAGACGGTTTCAACGGATTATGATACATCAGACCGTTTATATTTCGAGCCGCTAACATTAGAAGACGTATTGGAAATCATCGATTTAGAAAAACCTGAGGGTGTGATTGTACAATACGGTGGCCAAACACCGCTAAAATTAGCGAAACGGTTGGCAGCAGCCGGTGTGCCCATCATTGGTACCTCTGCTGAAGCGATTGATCGCGCCGAAGACCGAGAACAATTTTTACAATTAGTCCACAAACTGAATTTATTGCAACCACCTAATGGCACTGTCCGCAGTGTTGAAGAAGGCATTCGTTTGGCCCAGGTATTTGCCTACCCATTAGTAGTGCGCCCATCCTATGTGCTAGGTGGTCGCGGCATGGAAATCATTTATACCGAAAAAGAACTGCGCCGTTATTTTCAGGCATGTACAGAGGTTTCTCCCGATAATCCTTTATTGCTTGACCGTTTTCTTGATCAAGCGATTGAAGTGGATGTAGATGCAATTTGTGATGGCAAAGAAGTATTTATTGCCGGCATTATGGAACACATTGAACAAGCGGGCATTCATTCGGGCGACTCTTCTTGCTCATTGCCACCACACAGTTTGAGCCAAGCGATTCAAAATGAATTGCGGGAACAAATGCGCAAGATTGCATTAGAATTAGGTGTGATTGGTTTGATGAATGCGCAGTTTGCTATCCAAGATGGGAATATCTATGTATTAGAGGTCAATCCGCGTGCTTCACGTACAGTTCCCTTCGTTTCAAAAGCCATTGGTTTGCCATTAGCAAAAATTGCGGCGAAGTGTATGGTTGGTATTAGTTTGCGAGAGCAAGCCGGTGTAAAAGAAACGATGCCACCTTATTATTCAGTTAAACAACCAATTTTCCCCTTTATTAAATTCCCTGGTGTTGATCCGATGTTAGGGCCGGAAATGAAATCAACCGGTGAAGCTATGGGCATTGGCAGCACATTCAGTGAAGCCTATAATAAAGGCCAATTAGGTGTTGGTAATAAGCTGCCGCAACAAGGCCGTGTTTTTATGAGTTTGCGAGATGCTGACAAATTGCGTGCGATTGAAGTAGCGCGAATGTTGATTGATTTGGGCTTTGAAATTGTCGCAACACGTGGCACAGCAGAAGTATTGCGTAATAATGATATCACTTGTGAAATAGTCAATAAAGTAGCCGAAGGGCGGCCACATATTGTCGATATGATTAAGAATGATGAAATCGCTTTTATCATCAATACCGTTGAAGGTGAGCGGGCTTATGGCGATTCATTCACTATTCGACGCAACGCCGTGCAACACAAAGTGTTTTATACTACGACATTAGCGGGAGGCAAGGCTGCTTGTATGGCGATTCGCCAGGCGCGCACAGGTGGTGTTTCAAGGTTGCAAGATTTGCATGAGATGTTGAGGCAATTATGACTAAATATCCAATGACATTAGTAGGCGCTGAGCAATTGCGCCAAGAATTAGAGCGATTAAAACGAGTGGATCGCCCACAGATTATTCAAGCCATTGCGGAAGCCAGGGCTCACGGGGATTTGAAGGAGAATGCTGAATATCATGCAGCCAAGGAACGTCAGGGTTTGATTGAAGCTCGCATTCGCTATGTCGAATCTCGTTTGTCACATGCTCACATTATTGATGTCACCAAACTTAATAATGATGGCAAAGTTGTTTTTGGTGCGACAGTCACTTTGTTCGATCTTGAAAATGAAAAGGAAGTGACTTATCAAATTGTGGGCGAAGATGAAGCAGACATCAAGAATGGCAAAATATCGGTCACTTCGCCTATTGCCCGCACTATGATTGGTAAATACGTCGGTGATGCGTTAGAAGTCACAACGCCACAAGGTTCCACTGAATATGAAGTGACTAAAGTTGAATATATTTAACTAGGTCACTCTTAATTTTCTTTAATAAAAGATTTTTCCATGCCTGAATCAATAATAGAAAAAAATTACTCCATTATACGGGTAAAGCCATTGCTGATTTTAATATGATCCAGACTGGTGACAAAGTGATGGTATGTTTGTCTGGTGGTAAAGATTCATTTACTCTATTGTCGTTATTGCGTAAATTAAAACTTCGCACCAACCATAAATTTAATATTTTTGCTTTTACCCTGGATCAAGCACAACCCGGTTGGGACGATAGTAAATTACGGCAGTGGTTGGAATCGCATGAAATTCCTTACGAAGTTTTGCATCGCGATACCTACAGCATTGTCAAAGANAAAATTCCGGAAGGCAAAACCTATTGCTCGCTTTGTTCACGTTTACGTCGGGGCATTATTTATCGTTATGCGCGTGAACACGGTTACACTAAAATTGCGCTTGGCCATCATCGTGATGATTTAATCCGAACATTGTTAATGTCAATTTTGTATAATGGCGAGGTTCGTTCCATGCCGCCAAAGTTATTGACGGATGATAAGCGTCATATTCTTATACGGCCATTAGCCTATTGCCAAGAGGCAGACATTACGGCTTATGCTGCAGAGCAACAATTTCCTATTATCCCCTGTAATTTGTGTGGTTCACAAACTAATTTGGTGCGGCAACGTGTCCGCCGTTTAATTGATGACTTGGCCAAAGAGAACCCTAAAGTTCCCAGCAATATTTTGCATGCTCTACAGAGTATTAAGCCAAGCCAATTAATGGATGGTGATTGGTGGGACTTTAAGGCTTTGGAAGCAAAACGTTTAGTTGACAATGAATTGAATGTTGAAATTACACCAGCCATGGAAGATGATTTATTTTAGTGTTTTTGTAACTTCT
Source organism: Coxiellaceae bacterium (assembly GCA_013414725.1). Lineage (GTDB taxonomy): Bacteria > Pseudomonadota > Gammaproteobacteria. The sequence continues at coordinate 1,371,681 of CP058706.1, forward strand.
CATTCAAATTTGACACCGTTTGTCAGATCAAGTGTAAATTTTACACTTTTACAAATTATCTAGACATGCTTAGCGCAGTAAAACTCTCCGGTACAGAATCCATTTCAATTGATTTCATTATTTTAGTTGCTTGTGAAAGAGGGTCTTTTAATTCTTGCTTAATTAATACAAATTTATCCAGTATATTTTTCCGTCTTTTAACTTGGTTGCTAAGTTGGTTTGGAAAAATGAAATCATCCTCGATTTAGGATTATTTGGGTATATTTTATGCAATTTGTTTTCAAATATATTTACGTAATTCTCGATCAACTCTACCAATTCTGTTCGTTGATTAGGTGTCAATCGTGTAGTTATTAATGTAAAATCAGATTTCTTATCAATCAACTTCCATAAGTGATTTTTACAAGTTTCATACAATATATGATGTTTTTCTGTATCCAATTTTTCAAAGTTGGAATAAAACTCATCAATTGTTTGTATGCGACTGATGATTTTTCCCTGAAAAACAACGCATAATGCTTGGCATTGTTCTGGATTTAATTTGTCAAGTAATTCATTAAAGTCAGAAAAAACCAGATAACTATTGATGCTATTCATGCATCTTTGGCAAAAATCTGATATTTTTTCTGGTGTTAGATGAGGTAAAATATCGCCCAAAGTGGATAGGGAGTAAGTGTTTTTAACTAAACTCTCAATGCTCTGTTCGTAGAGAAAATCACGTTGATCTTGTTTGATGTCTTTGCATAGGCTATTAAAATCTGATGGTCGGCAGATATTAATTTTTGCTCTTTACAATAGTTTAATATTTCTTTGAATTCTTTTTCTTCAAAAACTTCATGAATTCACGGAATTCATAAAAATATGGTTTTTTAACAAAGATAATATTTCATTTTTGCACGATAGATAAACTTCCTTGAGTTCATCGTGTGCTAAAATTTTGGCAATAATTAAAAATTGGTTGGGGTCTGATCTTATAGCCTCTATATAAAAATTCTTACATTCAATATATATCGCCCTATGTTTTTCTGGGTCTAGTCCGTCAAATAATTGGGTTAATTCCCTTGCATTTTTTGGCTTACAAGCAGAAAAACTATGTTTTCCAAGTTTGAAATACTTCTTGACATTCTTCAAGTGATAAATCTCTAATTAGATAATTTATTTGATTTGCACCAGAATAAGTATTGTTTTTACTATATTTTCTAGCAACGCAGATTGACTTTTACAAATCTGTGCCCGTTCCTCTTTAAAAACCCCATCAAAAAGCTATTGAATTGCCAACCATCCTTGATAGAAGTAGTTAAAACATCGCTCCATTCTGTGATAACAATGATTTTATGTGCTTTGGTTAAATTTTTGATAAGTGCTGGAAAATATAAATAAAATGAGTGTTCTTTAATAATCTCACTTACAAAAGCTTTGTTTTGTATCAAAAACTGGGTTTGCTCTTCTTCAGACAGAGTTTTAAGGAAGCTTTCAAGCATCGTATGGCTTTTAATAAATTCTGTAGGTTGGTTTTTATATAGTCAATAATTAATATAAATTCATCTGCTGTTAGATTAAAGCTTTTTGTATGCTTGATACAGCAATTTGATCCTGTTTGATAATGTCTAATATTTTATTAATGCATTGTTTGAAAAATTCTTCTTGAAATATTGGTGGAGCGGCTGATCGCAGATGGTTAAAGTCATGGCTGGATTTAATAAAATTTAATAATTTATGCTTGCATGATTCAATTACATCGCAATAATATGGTAAAGTATAATCAATTATACGTTTATCAATGATTGTGCGCAAAATATTATATTCAGAATTGGGGTCTTGGATAAGCTCGTTAACATTAACTTCATCAGGAATCTCAGTTTCATAAAAGCCACTTTTATCATTTTTGCTTGATATAATTTCCATGTGTTTTTATCATTGTCTAATGCAATGAGAATTTTATTATGGCTATTTTCAATCCATTGATTAAAACCAGCGTCATTGTATGGGTTAAGTATCTTTAAACTTAAGTCATAATAAGCAGGTGATATATAGTTTGCTAGCGTGAATAAATCATCGATTGTATTTATTAGATTAAGGAGCTCATTTTTCTGGTTTCATAAAGCATTACATGCTTTCGTTTATTATTATCATTGAATATTGTTAGAACGTTTTTAAGGGACTGGAAAATTTTGGATATGTCGTTTGCCATATTTCATATAAGGCATTTTGCTGTTCAAGGCTGATATTAGAAACTAAATCTTCATATTGTCTTAGATTGGATATTTCTAATAGAAAGAATTCTTTAAACGCTGAGACAATAATTTTGAATTTTCAGGAGAAATGGATTCAAATAATCTATAATAGTCTTTTTCTTTAAAAAGCAACTTGAGTTTATCTTGTTGCAGATTGCATAGAAGCTTACATTGTTCGTCTGAAAGTAATTTAAATAACGCATTAAAATCCTGGATGGTATTCGATGCATCTGCGCAATCAATGATGTCATCGTTTTTGATATGACTTTGCCAGTCGTCACCAAAGATAATTTTAAGAAGACTTTCTTTGTTTTTCTCGCCAAGTACTATTGCTGTAAAAATACTAATATCTTTTGAATCATAATTTAAGTAATCAAGAGGCAATTTATTTTTAAAAATGTCTGGGTTCTCATTTTTAAGCTTGAGAACAATTTCACAATTTCCCCATTTAATTGCGTCTGCAAGTGCTTGTTTTGGTTCTACAGAATCTGGTGAATTTTCTTTTAGCCAATTAAAAGCTGTTCGTTTAAGGGCCTCAAAAATATTGGTTTTTGTAAAGTATATTGACATATATATTTTATATCATCCCCATTGTGGAGTGCTTGTATTAAATATCTAAAGTCAAATGCGTCTGAAAACTCAACATTAGGTATATCTGTGTTTATGTCAAAATATGTTTTTGCAATTTTTGTTGTGATGAGCTGATTTTTTTAAGTCCGGTACTAAAGACTGAAACTGTTGGAATTCTAGTAGGGTCTTGAATTAAGCAAAATTCAATGATTTTAATCAGATCGTCTTCATTTTGTATTGCATTGAAAATCGAACCATAAATTTCGTTAATATTTTCTATTTTTAAAGCAGAATTGTTTAGTATTGATTCTAGTAACTTTAATTGATCAGTTTGTGGTAATACAGAAATTATTTGACCTATGCACTCAAGGTTTGAGCTTTTATCTAAGTGTTTTTCTGCATAAGAGGTTCGTTCATTTTCTGGTAATGCTTTTAATATGTAGTATAATGCAGAGTTTGTATGCTTAAAGTCGTGTGGTAATTCTTTGACCCATTCTTTGCCAAAGCAGGCTTCTAATAATTCATCTTTTCGTGTGCTGTGTTGGAAAATCAAGTCAAATAGCGAAATTGGCACATCATTTTTATTGTTTGATAGTGAATCAATATAGGAAGTGGGTGGTTTAATTTTAGCTATTTTAAATTCAGGATATAAGTTAACAATAAACCCAGCGACATTTTCCAGGTTTTTTCAACGCTTAATGCCAGTGCATGCTCTGCAATCTCAGGGCTTTCTTTGACGTATTGTTTTATTTTTCATGTTCTTGAGCTTCAAAAGCTCTATTTATAAAAGCAATGGATATGCCTTTTTCTCTGGATAACTGATTCTTTTTAAATGCTCAGCAAAGATACGTTCTGCGGGCACGGATGGATGTAAAAGATCTGTGTTGGAATCAAGGACCATCTCATATAATAAGTTTTTAATCAGATCAGAGAAATCTTCAAGTTTATGCTGTGGTTGCGTGTTTTTATATCATGCAATGTTACGCGATTAACTTCCAAAGCTTGATGTGGAGGAGTCATCACGCGGACTTGTAATTTTTCCAGATAGTTTACAGCAAGATTTACATCATCTGGATTGTTGCTATCTAAGTCTGCTTTTAATAATCGAAAGACTTCGCTTAATTTATAAGAACCTTTATAGGGATTTAATGGGCCGCCTATCGAAGCTGTATACGAGAGCGAATCTGCTACATCAACTGGCATGCTAAATTGATAGAGTGTGCCGCCATAGTCTTTATAATAGGTTTCATAAATTTGAAGTAAAGGATTTAGCAGCGTTTCTGGCATCCCCGAAGAAGCCAAAATATTTTTTAACATTGCTTTTAAATCAATATCTCTGGCCGTTTTATTTTCTAAAAATATCCCAAAGAAAAGCTGCCTGAAATTTCGTAATTCGAAAATAAAGCAATATTGGCTGATAAAGTTGTTTCGTTATATTGTGGGGAATTATTGTCTATAATCCCATCGCTGCTGATGCTTGTGTAATGTTGAATGAATGCTTCAATATTAGCAAATGTTTTAAAATATTCATCAGTGGCGCGAAAAGAAAACCACTGTTTATTTGCTTGCAAGAGCTGATTTATTGCTGAATAAATTTCATAAGAAAAAGCTACTTGGCTTGAGCAGCCATGGTAGAAATAGATGCGCTCAGGGCTGCCTTGTTTTTCTGCCGTTAATAAACGCAAACATTGCTTATATAGGTTGTCTTTTTCGGTATCTGAAAGTTTTTAATTCGCTTGTATGATTTGATGCTTTTCCAAGTATATTTATAATATTTTTTAATGGATTATCTTTTCATACTCATCTCTGAGAATGGCGTGTAAGTGTAATTCTGATGGTGATTCAGAGTTTTTTGTCACATGTGGCTCATCTGAATCTTTTGTTTTTTCTCTTCTGCAAACGCTTGTTTTAATTCTATTAATGTTTGTAAATAATCTAATACTGTTTTTGGCTTGCCAGGTTAACTCTTGTGGCGAGTGAAAATGTCGTAAAGGTGCTTCTTTGGCGGTATCTTTTTTCGGTTGGTTCTTTTGCATTATTCTTTTGGTTTGTTTTTTTGTTGCTTTTAACGGCAATTTAAAAGGTTTTTGCGGGGTGAAGAAATATTGTCAAGTATTGTTTGTTGTTTTAATAGCTGATAAAACTCTGGGAACAATAGTATTTTTTTCCTTCGCTAATAACTTCCGCAGTTTCTTTTCCATTTTCTAAGATGGGCGCTTGTTGCAGGCTATTTTTTAAATCAGATAGTTTGATCCATTTGTGTTCTGAATGTTCATGGTCTTTAAATTTACTAGGGTCGATATACTCATGTTCGCGAAGATACATGCGATAAATAAATGGCTTACCATTTTTTTCAGTAACGAAATCGTGAAACGGGGAGCTTAACAATGCGGTCGGTGGGTGTAATAATTCTTTGGCCGATTCTTCAAGAACTTCACGAGCAGCTGTGACATGTAAATAATCATCAACAGTCTCACTACCGCCTCCAAAGCAATCCCATAAGGCTTCTTTGTTATCACTGAAATGATCGCAACGTTTAGATAATAAAACATAAAGTTCCTGAGGCTCATCCGGTTTTTGATTATGCATGGTAAAAGTGAGTACGCCTGCAGCGGTTTGGTTGTCGTCACTCTTGCGATCAGTTTTAGGATAACGTTTAATTTCTGGACAAAATCGTAACGCTAAATAATCTAAGCGATCCGACAAGAACTGTAAGAATTTGACGCGTAGAGTGTCAGGCAATTCTAATTTTTCTGCAATCTGCCATACTTCTTGTTCAATTGTCTGTTCTAATTTAAGTAGTTCAAAAACCTGTTGTTTAATCTCATGGTCAGTTATTGATCCAAACCATTCTTTGCTATCTACTCCCGATCTCATCGCATCAATTTCTGCAACAATTCCCGATTCTTCGTTTCTATTTTGTAACAATTTTAATAAATGATCGCTATCAGCATTTATTACTTTGATTTCACCATTGGTGGTTTCGACTACGTTATTTGCTCTGATAATGCCAATATTGCCAAGTAACACATGTTTTACGAAATCGCTTTGTATGGCTTCAATGATTTTGGGATTTATTTTATTGTCGACACTAGGTTTTATATCTATGTACTCGGAAATTTGATATATACCGTGTTGTGCTATGCCTAGTTCTTTAGCTAACTCAGGAGGTAAGGTGTTAAAAGCTTCACTGGCAGGAACATTTACGCCTAACAGATGATAAATAGCATTACATAATATCTTTAACTTGATTGCATCTTGATTAGCATTAAATTTCAGCACTAATACAGGATCATTTTCATTTTTGAACTGATCTTAAAGGTGTTGTTTGTCTGGCTATCTAATGATATTGGATCACCATAATTTTCTAAGGTGTCTGGGAAATTTTTGGGTTTATTTTCCTGTTTCAGGATATTTTGATGTTTAGGAGGACTGTATTGGTATAGTTTAACTTTGGAAGTTATTCCATCTATGTTATTTTGTCCTGCATAATGATCTAGTAATTCTTTTGAAGAGCTGACAATAGAAATTCTTTTTGGTGGTTCTTTAAATTTTTTATATGCTCTATGAGTAATTCAGGTTTAATCGGATTAAAATCATTAAATTCAGAGGCTATTGTAGAATCACGAGTAGTAACTAATACCTTAATGCCTATTTCTTTGAGCCAATTTAGGTTCTTTATTAGGGCTTTTTTCGTGCTGTGAAGCAGGAAGCATGTCGTCTAAATCTAGACATATGCAGTCATTTCTTCTTGGATTGGCTATAACTTGATTTATATCAGTAAGTGTGGCGAAGGCTAATTTTACCTGTTTCATATCACACTGCTCTTGCTTCTCGAATTTCGTCAACCTTTGGCATATCTTAGCAAAGATACATTAAGGTAAACTTAAAAATTCATGCATGAATTTTCTAGCACTGATGTGAATTAAAGCAGGCACAAAAGCTAAGAGAATGGAGTAAAATTTATTAACTTAACAAGGCGTTACAATGAGCAAGAAAAACGAAATTTACTAAAGAATTCAAGTTGGAAGCAGTGAAATTAATGACGGAGCAAGGTTATACGCCGCTCACCTTGCGGGAAAATTATTGATGCTGTATCAATTTAGTGAGCGTCCTGCGGAGGTGCTATTCCAGGCCATTGAGGAGGTGATGAACTGGCCCCGACTTTACTGACACCTCACTAAGTATTTGTTTTACTCTTCCCAGTTACGAACCCAGTAGACTTGCTTAGTTGTAAAATTTTAGACTTAATATGACTGACACTGTAACACCTTCGTCATCTTGCGGCTTGACCGCGAGATCTATCATGCAATGCACAGACTATTAGAATACTTAAGGGTATCCGGTCACTCCCATGGATCCCGCGGTCAAGCCGCGGGATGACGGGATTTGTTTTGATATCGTTTGTCAGATCAAGTGTAGATTTTTACACAATTTTACTCGCGCCACTTGATATTACAGCCAATGCTCGGCTTTTGTGTCGCAGCAACGGGATTTCCTGCCAAGAGGTTGTCTAATGCCTGTCGCACATCATGGCCTGTTACAGGAATACCATTATTAGGCCGTGAATCGTCCAATTGGCCGTGGTAAACCAATTTTAACTGATGATCAAAAATATAAAACTCAGGGGTGCAAACGGCCTGATAAGCCTTTGCTACTTCTTGGGTTTCGTCATACAAATAAGGAAATTTAAAATCCAGATCTTTGGCCATTTGGTGCATTTNTTCCGGCGAGTCTTCGGGGTAACTATCGATATCATTGGCACTAATAGCAACCAATTTAATGCCCTTTGGCAGGTAATCTTTTGCCAGTTGTGCGATTTCATGACGTACATGTTTCACAAAAGGGCAATGGTTGCAGATAAACATAATCACAGTTGCTTTGGGTGATTTAAAATCGGCCAATGACATTTTCTTACCAGTGATAGTATCTGGCAAGGTGAAATCAGGTGCTGACATGCCAAGTGTCAATGGGTTGGATGGGGTGAGGGCCATGATTAACCTCCTTGATAATAAAAATGAGAGACAGCTAGTATTATGCCATGCTTTTTTAATAATGCTAAAATCTGACATGCTCAAATGTTTTAGATTAGCAGCGGGCTTGACAATTAATACAATGTAGCTAAAACTGGTGCCGATTGTGATAATAAAAACGCAGTGATTCATGATGCATTGATTGAGGAGAGGGGCATGCGTAAGATATTTATTTTAATGGCAGTTTGCTTGGTGGTGGCAGTCTTATCAAGCTGTCAATTGTTACGCGATAACCGCAAGCAACAGACAATTTATGTGATCACCAGTCCAACAGGGGCTAGTTGCCAGTTAAGTAATGACAAGGGCGTTTGGAAAGTGGATGCAACGCCTCAAACTATTAAAATTGTCCGCAGCATGTATGGTTTGACAGTGATTTGCCGTAAACCTGGCTATGTAGCGACAACTGGGGTTGTTACGGCAAAGGCAAAAATGTTTATTTGACTTCAGAGCCGCTGAAAGGCTTTGCGCAAATCCAGACCCCAAAAACAACTTATGTATATCCACCCCAGGTCAGTGTCACCCTTAATCGGGCACAAAATGATAATGCGCCTCAGATGTACACCGCTAGTCCGAGCAATCATATTGCAGATGACAATCCGGTGCACTAAGTAAAATGCAGATTTTTACATTAAATGGCATGATCCATTTCTAATTTTTTGTAAGAAGAATTGCTGTAAATAAGTTTCTAGTTCATTAAGTAATTGTTGTTGAAATCGGCTTAATTCTGGTTTCTTACGTTCTTTTTCAATTTCTTCCAATGCTTGTTGCGGAGTCATCCGTTTTTGGCCACGATAATCAATCAGCCCTTGGCTTGGGTCGGTTGGATTGATTTGTGCTAAGTAGGCAGCAAATTCTGCCGCCAGCTGAGTAGGTAAATATTCATGATAATGCCTGCCTAAAATGCGGATCGCCATAGCTTGTAAATTAGGATNTGGAGAAACCCATTGCGCATTGAACTTTTCACTCGTAGATAGGGCATGAAATCGCGCACAAAGTTGTTGTTCTTGGTCACTCGGAAAACCATTGTCATACAATGCAGCGTCGACATCTAAGTTTGGTACTTTGGGATAAGTAAATTGTTGATAATAATTTCGGATTGCTTGCAGATGTGCTGGATGCTCTTGCAACCAAGATTTGTTGCGGGTAGCGCATTCCAGTCTTACTTCAGTTAAACGCCGAGTTAACTCAGCACTAGGTGGCAGCACAAACATTGGTTCGCCCAATTTTTTGTTAAATACATAGGTATACTCAGCAGGAGCTGGTGTGACTGCTTCACTGAATGGCACATTGTCTAATCGTAACCAGAGCGTTTGGTNTTTATAATGTTGGTGGGTGCCCAGATAGATGACTGGACATAAATACTGCTGGTCAAATCCCAAACTGTTGTCGATTAAAATCGCCTCACGATAACGTTGACCATCTTGTTCAAATGCAACGGACAATTGATTGATGTGCGATGGAGTTTTATTTTTGTCAANAANACTGATCACTTGTTCCCAAAAATCAGGCAGGCTTTGTAAGCGTTTGGCCAATGATACTGTGTTGACGACATCATTCATAGCGTCGTGGGCGCGGCCTGCTTCGAAACCATTGTAAGCAGCCAAATCGGCCAATTTTAAACTGATTCTTTGCTCGCGCGGCGGCCATTTTAAAACGTCGGGGTGAAGTAAATAGTACATGGACAACATTGGAAAAATATCAAGGCGGCTGCATTGGTTTGCATATTGATGTGTGTAAGGTGGCAATAAATTGCGATAAAAAGAAAACCGCAAAAATTCATCATCAAAATTTAACGTATTAAAACCTAGGCTGATAGTTCCTGGCGTATTGAGTAATTCGTGGATTGCTTTGATAGCATCAATTTCTTTCATGCCATGCATCAGCTCAAATAGTGACAACTGATGCGTGATGATCGCTCCAGGAGCTGGGATGACGTCACAATTCAATTTGATCTTGAATTCATGCCGCGAGATTTCATTTAAGTTAAGATCAGTACGGATTGCCGCAAACTGCAATACTTGGTCAAAAGCTTTATTGAGTCCGGTAGTTTCAATATCGTAAAATAAATAGGTTTTTGCATTGTTACATCCTTGTAAGCCAATTATGAATTGGCGACGACAAAACCAATGGCTTCTTGTGCTTTTGTCAGGATCTTATCAGCACGGTGTCGAGCTTGTTCTGCGCCGCGTTGCAGTATATCTCGCAATTGTTGATCATCAGCGCGTAATTCATGGTAACGAGTTTGCACCGGCTTTAGAAATTCGATCATGGTTTCTGCTGCGTCAGTTTTCAATGCGCTATAGCCTTTGCCTTGATAATATTGTTCAAGCTGAGGTATCGTTTGATTAGAAAGCACAGCAATGATATTCAATAAATTACTAACACCTGGTTTATTTTTAACATCAAAACGGATTTCACTTTCAGAGTCAGTAACAGCACGTTTTAATTTGTTCAAGATGGTTTCCGGCGTGTCCAACAAAGCAATATAATTATTGGGGTTACTATCTGATTTCGACATTTTTTNTGTGGGTTCCAATAAACTCATGATCCGTGCACCCATTGCTGGGATATAAGGTTCTGGTACAGTAAAAATTTCACCATAGAGATTGTTAAAGCGAATGGCAATATCACGGGTCAGTTCTAAATGTTGTTTTTGGTCTTCGCCAACAGGCACTAAATTGGTGTTGTAAAGTAAAATATCAGCCGCCATTAATACAGGATAATCAAATAAACCAGCGTTCACGTTGGTTGCATGACGTTGCGATTTGTCTTTGAATTGTGTCATGCGCTGTAATTCGCCCATATAGGTGTAGCAATTTAAAATCCAGGCCAGTTCAGCGTGAGCAGGTACATGAGATTGCAGGAAAATAATATTTTNTTCAGGATCAATGCCACAAGCAATGTAGAGCGCTGCGCATTCATAGCAACGTTCACGTAATTGTTTAGGATCTTGTTTCACGGTGATTGTGTGCATGTCAACTAAAGAAAATAAACAATCATATTGTGATTGTAATTCCACCCATTGTCTAATGGCACCGATGTAATGGCCGATTAATAAATTGCCAGAAGGTTGGATGCCGCTGAACATCACTGGTTTAGTTGCTGACATAATTTTTTTCCTATTATTTAATTTTTGCTAGATTATTGCTACGTTGATCTTTTTAGAAAAAATTGACTAATAACGTAGGATGGATCAAGCAAAGCAGGCCCACCAAATCATATGGCCAATTAGAATGGTGGATCCGCTTCGCTTGATCCACCCTACATTTTTAATCACGCGCGGGATAACCTTTGCCTTTTTCTATATAAGCACGCAGGCTCATTAAATAGCGTGCCCAATCAAAGCTGCATTGCGGTAGAATGCCAGTAGAACGTTTCCAGCCACGGTGAGCAAAGTGCACAATAGTACCCGTCCCTGAAGGTTCTAATTCAAAGTAGATTTGAGTGTCCTCCCATTCAGGGTGGCCACCTAAGCAGTGCCAGACGACTGCTTTATTTAAGATCAGACGCAAAATTTTCATGCGCAGATGTACTTGGCCTTTATTAAAAGTAAATTCCGCAATCGAGTTGACCAATGCTTCGGTGCGCACATAACGGGTCCACCAACTGGCCAGCCCCTTTTGTTCAGTCAAGGCTTGATAGATTTTGTTGGGAGGCGCTTTAATGAAAAGTTGGTGCAGGATTTCCGCCATGGTTGCCTCGTGAGTTAGTAATATATTAAGCAAGCTTATAAATTTCAGCTAAAAACAGCAAGAGTCTGAAATTAATAAAGGTCTTTAAGGGCCGCATTTTAATTGCATTCAATGATTTGCCAATTTAGACAACTCTGGTACTATATGAGTAGACGCATTGTGATTAGCACCCAAATATACCCATTACCGGGGAAAAATTGTGTTACGAATTAGCAAGTTAGCAGATTACGCCATGGTTATCATGAATTATATGGCACGCCAGCCAACTCAATTATTGAGTGCTGCTGGAATTGCTAGACAGGTGCCAGTGGCTGCGCCAACTGTCAGTAAAATTCTAAAATTGCTGTCAGAAGCAGGTTTAGTGGCCTCCGCTCGTGGTGCAGGCGGCGGTTATCGCTTGGCCAAAAGCCCTGAAGAAATTACTTTGGCTGATATGGTGACAGCCATTGATGGCTTGCCCGCCATTACGGAATGTAGCCAAAGCGCCAATTTATGTGCTCATGACAGCATTTGTTCTATTCGCGGCAATTGGCTATTGATAAACCAGGTCATTTCTGAGGTCTTAGAAAGTTTGACTCTTGCCGATATGGCGAAACCATTGCACAAGCCAATGTTAACCCAACGCGTGAAGGCTAAATATCCAGTTTTTGCAGTACAGTTAGAGGACCAATCAGCATGATTGATGAGAAAATTATTTGGGACAAGTCGTCAACCAAAAATACGAGCATGGATTTGTGACCGATGTTGCCTCGGATGTCATTGCTCCGGGTCTGAGTGAAGAGACCGTCCGATTAATTTCAGCTAANAAAAATGAACCCGATTTTTTATTGGAATGGCGATTGGCCGCTTATCGTCATTGGTTGACCTTAAAGCCGCCGGTGTGGGCAACAGTAAAATATCCTCCTATCGATTATCAATCCATTATTTATTACTCGGCGCCTAAAACTGCCAGCGATGGGCCAAAGAGCCTGGCCGAAGTTGACCCAGCCATTCTGGAAACTTATCGCAAATTAGGCATCCCATTGCATGAACAAGAGCGCTTGGCTGGTGTAGCGGTGGATGCGGTGTTTGATAGCGTCTCTGTGGCAACCACGTTTAAAGAAAAATTAGCTGAGGCGGGAGTAATNTTTTGTCCGTTTTCAGAAGCAGTCAAAACTCATCCTGACTTGATTAAAAAATATTTAGGCAGTGTTGTACCTTACCGTGACAATTTTTTTGCAGCTTTAAATTCAGCCGTATTTAGCGACGGTTCGTTTGTTTATATTCCCAAGGGTGTGCGCTGTCCGATGGAATTATCCACTTATTTCCGCATTAATGCTGCTAAAACAGGCCAATTTGAACGTACTTTAATTATTGCTGATGAAGGCAGCTATGTTAGTTATTTGGAGGGATGTACTGCGCCCATGCGTGATGAAAATCAATTGCATGCGGCAGTAGTTGAATTAGTTGCATTGGAAAAAGCCCAAATCAAATATTCTACCGTACAAAATTGGTATCCAGGCGATAAAGAAGGAAAAGGTGGGATTTATAATTTTGTGACCAAGCGCGGTGTTTGTCGTGGTGCTCATGCCAAAATATCGTGGACACAAATTGAAACTGGTTCTGCCATCACCTGGAAATATCCGAGTGTAGTGTTGCAAGGGGACCACTCTGTCGGTGAGTTTTATTCAGTCGCGCTGACTAATCACTTACAACAAGCGGACACTGGCACTAAAATGATTCATCTCGGCAAAAATACCCGCAGTACTATTATTTCAAAAGGCATTTCTGCTGGCCAAGGCCAAAATACTTACCGCGGATTAGTCCGGGTATTGCCAACAGCAACACAGGCGCGTAATTACACTCAATGTGATTCATTATTGTTAGGTGATCGTTGTGCTGCTCATACTTTTCCTTATATCGANAGTAAAAATGCAACGGCACAAGTAGAGCATGAGGCGTCTACTTCGCGCATTGGCGAAGAGCAATTATTTTATTGTAATCAACGCGGCATCAACACTGAAAATGCCGTGTCTATGATAGTCAATGGTTTTTGCAAACAAGTGTTCAAAGAACTGCCATTAGAATTTGCGGTTGAAGCACAGAAATTACTTGAAGTCAGTTTAGAAGGCAGTGTTGGNTTAGACGTTGATTGATAGAGGTTTAAAATGTTAGTTATAAATAATTTACATGCAAAAGTGGATGGTCAAAAAGAAGTGTTGCGCGGCATTAATTTAAAAATTAATCCAGGTGAAGTACATGCGATTATGGGGCCAAATGGTTCTGGTAAAAGTACACTGGCCAATATTTTGGCTGGCAGGCCTGGGTACACGGTGACTCGTGGTGAAATTGAATATCAAGGACAAAATTTACTGGCTATGTTGCCGGAAGAAAGGGCAGTGGCAGGGCTGTTTTTAGCATTTCAATATCCTGTGGAAATTCCCGGTGTTAACAATATGTATTTTCTGAAAGCAGCGATCAATAGCATCCGTAAGCAGCGTGGTGAATCGGAATATGATGCGATGGATTTTATTGCCATGATTAAAGANAAAATTAAAATGGTGAATTTGCAAGAATCNTTTTTACAACGGTCAGTCAATGAAGGATTTTCAGGCGGTGANAANAAACGCAACGAAGTCTTACAAATGTTGTTATTACAGCCGAAATTGACGATTTTAGATGAAACCGATTCTGGTTTGGATATTGATGCATTGCAACAAGTGGCGCAAGGGGTCAATACATTACGTCATAGCGAACGTTCTTTTGTTGTTGTAACCCATTATCAACGATTGTTGGATTACATTGTGCCAGACTATGTGCATGTGTTGGCACAAGGTAAGATTGTGAAATCAGGAGGCAAAGAACTGGCGTTGCAATTAGAGGAAAAAGGTTATAGTTGGCTTGAACAGCTGCAAACCGCTTAATGTGAGAATGCGCCAATGAATCAAACAGCCATTGAAAATAAATACCGTACTTATCTACAGAAAATCCTGACGGAATACCGCTATCAGTCGCCTGGATGGTTAAAAGCTTGGCGTGAAGAGCAATTACAACAATTTCTTGCCAAAGGTTTTCCTAGTAAACATTTAGAAAATTGGAAATATACAGACCTTACTGCGTTACATAATCAAGATTACAATTTGCCAGTATTAGAGTCAGCAGCTAGCAAACCCGTGCCTGAATTATCGATGTGCTTGGCCAGTTGTGACTGTTATCATTTAGTTTTTTTAAATGGTTGGTATGTACCACATTGGTCGAGTGTTTCTGGTCTACCGGTCGGCGTCGTATTAAGCAATTTGGCTACGGCGTGGCATGCTCATGCTGAATATTTGCAAACCTGTTTTGCGTTGCCACAAACTTCAGCATTGTCGCATTTAAACGGTGCATTAATGATGGATGGTGTATTTTTATATGTGCCGCCGCAAGTGACTTTATCACGGCCAGTGCACATTATTAATGTTACCAATTCAGACCAGTATAATATGCAGCATTTACGTAATGTGATGATGTTTGACCGCGGATCCTCCGTTAAAATTATTAATGAATATATGATGTTGAAACAAGGGGCTTGTTTGCAAAATATAGTGACACAATTGCAATTAGGTAGTTCAGCGAATGTTGAGTTTTATCAAATTCAACAACAAGCTTTGCAGGCACAGCATTTTACTAGTACTTATTGTACGCAGCAGAGTGATAGTCAATTGCATTGGTTTCAATATGCTTCCGGTGGGCGTTTGGTGCGTGATGAAGTCGATAATCGTTTGTCGGGTAAAGGCGCAAGTTGCGTTATGCAAGGCATTTATTTGGGGGCAGACCACCAGCATATAGATCAACATTTATGCATTCAACATGCGGCCGCATACACCAATAGCCAGCAATTGTACAAAGGCATTTTAGCAGGCAAAGCAACCGGTATTTTTAATGGTAAAGTAGTAGTGCCTAAAAATTCCCAACATATTTCTGCCAAACAGATTAATCGCAATTTATTGTTAAGTCGTGCAGCGACTATTAATACTAAGCCTGAATTAGAGATTTATGCCGACGATGTGAAATGTGCTCATGGTGCGACAGTAGGACAACTGGATCCGGCGGCATTATTTTATTTACGAAGCCGAGGCATTGATGAGGCCGCTGCAATGGTCATTTTAACAGAAGCTTTTGCTGAGGAAATTTTGGCACAAGTGCATTTACCTTGGTTAAGAGAACGACTACAAGTGATGAGCCAGGAAAAGCTCGCTGTCGTAGTCAATCAGTTGGCGTGAGAATATTATGCATTTGAAAGTGAACCCAACCATTGATTGGTCTAANNTTTGCGAAAAGACTTCCCTATTTTAGAGCGGCGTATTCATGGCCATCCGTTGATTTATTTAGACAATGCGGCCACCAGTCAAAAACCAAAGACCGTGATCGATAAAATGACGTATTATTATTATCACGATAATGCGAATGTACATCGTGGTGTGCATAGCTTGAGTGATGCGGCCACAAACGCTTACGAGCATGCCCGTGAAAGTGTGCGGCAATTTATTAATGCTGCCCGAATTGAAGAAATTGTTTTTGTACGGGGCACGACTGAAGCCATTAATTTGGTCGCACAAAGTTATGGTCGAAAATTTGTTGGCCGCGATGATGAAATTATTATTAGCACAATGGAACATCACTCTAATATTGTGCCGTGGCAATTATGGTGCGAACAAGTCGGTGCTAAATTACGCGTGGTGCCAGTCACTGATGCCGGTGAATTGGACATGGCTGTATACCAGCAGTTATTGTCACCGCGGACAAAAATGGTGGCGATTACGCATGTTTCGAATGTGTTAGGCACAATTAATCCAGTTGCAGACATTATTGCTATGGCTCATCAACACAAGGTACCTGTTTTGCTCGATGGTGCTCAAGCTGTGCCGCATATGGCAGTGGATGTGCAAGCACTGGATTGTGATTTTTACGTATTTTCCGGCCATAAAATGTATGCGCCTACGGGTATCGGTGTACTGTATGGAAAACGTCATTGGCTCGAGCAAATGCCACCCTATCAAGGAGGTGGCAGTATGATTGATCAAGTAAGTTTTGCTAAGACAACTTATGCAGGATTGCCCGCTAAATTTGAAGCGGGCACACCCTCAATTGCTGATGCAATAGGCATGGGAGCAGCGATTGAATATTTGACAACGATAGGTATGGCAAATATCCAACAGCATGAACAGTACTTATTGGATTATGCTACTGCTGCATTACAAAACATTGCTGGCCTGCGAATCATTGGTACAGCATCTCACAAAGCCAGCGTTATTTCTTTTGTAGTCGAGGGCATTCATCCTCATGATTTGGCCACGATTCTCGACCATCATGGTATTGCGGTTCGTGCTGGCCATCATTGTGCCATGCCATTGATGCAACGTTACGAATTACCAGCAACAGCACGTGTGTCATTGGGAATTTACAATACGACCGCAGAGGTTGATGCGTTAGTGGTCGCACTTGAAAATNNGCTAAGAGGTTATTTAATGACTGATTTACGTGAATTATATCAAGAAGTGATCTTAGACCATGGGCGCCGGCCGNNCGAAATTTTAGCGCAATGCCAGAAGCCCATTATTGCAAAGAAGGACATAATCCTTTATGTGGTGATAAGGTGACGGTTTATTTGATATTAACACCAGGCCAGCGGGTAGAAGCAGTCACTTTTCAAGGCAGTGGCTGTGCTATTTCAATGGCGTCAGCGTCATTAATGACAGAAGCGATTAAAGGTAAAACATTGGATGAAGTTAAAACATTATTTAATAATTTTCATCAGATGGTGACGTTGCATGTATTATCAGAAACTGAAAATTTAGGCAAATTAGCGGTATTGGCAGGTGTTGCTGAATATCCTGCACGTGTTAAATGTGCGACTTTAGCTTGGCATACTTTGCTAGGTGCTATTGAAAAAGAAACAAAGCCAATTACAACTGAGTGAGAAGTATTTTATGAGTACGATTATTTCATTGACAACAACGGCCATTGAGCGTTTGCAGAAAATATTACAAAAGCACCACAACCCGCGTTTTTCCGCATTAGTGTGAAACCAGCAGGTTGTTCGGGTTGGAAATACGTTACAGAAATTGTACCAGCACCGCAAACGACCGATAAAAACTAGAGATAAGTGGCATCACTATTTATCTAGCTGCAGATGCAGTGGCTCCATTGCAAGGAACACAATTGGATGTCGAACAAAAGGGCCTGGGTGCATGGCAATGGCAGTTTAAGAACCCGAATGCAATTGCGAATTGTGGTTGTGGTGAAAGTTTTACTTTTAAAGAGGGCGCTGACTAATGTATGGTGAAATTATTATTCTACGCCGTGATTGCGATGCCTTGTTGATTCCTTCTGGCGCTAAAATAAGTTTGCCCAAAGGCACTGAAGTCACCATCAGTCAGGCTTTAGGTGGGACTTATACGGTGGGCGTTTATGGTAATTTGGCACGAATTGATGGCAAAGATGCAGATGCTTTAGGTAAAGAAATTATTTTGCCAGACAATGAAGCCAGCAATAGCTTGTCATTAGAAGACCAAGTTTGGGAACAATTGCGCACTTGTTATGACCCTGAAATTCCAGTGAATATTGTTGATTTAGGCTTAATTTATCAGTGTACACTTTCGCCTTTGCCAGACCAACCTGAGCAACATCAAGCGGACATTCAAATGACATTAACAGCACCCGGTTGTGGGATGGGGCCAGTGTTGGCAGCTGATGTAAAACAAAAATTATTGGCCATTCCCGGCATTGTTGTTGCTGAAGTCAATATTGTATTTGATCCACCCTGGGACCAAAGCCGGATGTCCGATGCAGCTAAATTACAATTAGGCATGTTATAAATAATTCATAAGCGAGTGAAATTAAAATGCAATCTCCTAAAATAGGTTTTGTCAGTCTTGGTTGTCCTAAAGCATTAGTGGATTCTGAGCGCATTATCACGCAATTGCGGGCTGAGGGTTATCAAATTGTGCCGACTTACGATTCAGCTGATTTGGTGGTCGTCAACACTTGTGGATTTATCAATGATGCCGTTGAAGAATCGTTGTCAGCTATTGGTGAGGCATTACAAGAAAATGGCAAGGTAGTGGTCACTGGTTGTTTAGGTGCTAAAAAGAANCAAATTACCGATCGTTTTCCCGATGTATTAGAAATTACTGGGCCACATAATTATGAAGCAGTATTGAAAGCAGTACACAAACATTTACCGCCACAACATGATCCTTATATGAGCTTAATTCCACCGCAAGGCATTAAATTAACGCCAAGGCATTATGCTTATTTAAAAATTTCAGAAGGTTGTAATCACCGTTGCACGTTTTGCATTATTCCATCCATGCGCGGCAAACTGGTGAGCCGTCCTGTTGGGGAAGTATTGCGTGAAGCAGAAAAGTTGGCGCAAGCCGGTGTGAAAGAACTATTAATTATTTCTCAAGACACCAGTGCTTATGGTGTTGATATAGAATATCGTGAGGACACTTGGCGCAATCAAACCTATCGTACGCATTTGGTGGATTTAGCAACAGCATTGGGTGAATTAGGCATTTGGGTGCGAATGCATTATGTTTATCCTTATCCACATGTTGACCAAATTATTCCATTAATGGCAGAGGGCAAGATTTTGCCTTATTTAGACGTGCCATTTCAACACGCTAGCCCAGCTGTATTAAAAGCCATGAAACGTCCTGCCAATAGCAGTAATAATTTAGCTAGAGTACAAGCATGGCGTGCTATTTGTCCTGAGTTAACAATTCGCAGTACCTTTATTGTTGGTTTTCCTGGCGAAACAGAGGCTGATTTCGAACAATTGTTAGAGTTTATTGAAGCGGCGCAGTTAGACCGCGTTGGCTGTTTTAAATATTCTCCAGTAGAAGGTGCGAAAGCCAATGATTTGCCTAATCCGGTTCCTGAAGAAGTTAAACAAGCACGTTGGGAACAATTTATGGAACTCCAAGCCCACATCAGCGCTGAGCGTTTGCAGCAAAAAGTTGGCAAAACAATCCAAGTCATAATTGATGCAATCGAAGACGATACGGTGGTTGCACGCAGTGCTGCTGATGCCCCAGAAATCGATGGTAAGGTTTATTTTGCTAATACAGCTGGATTAAAAGTTGGCGATTTCACCAACGTCGTTATTGACGAAGCTGACGAATATGATTTGTTTGGGCATGTAGTCAGTAAATAAATGTAGGGTGGATCAAGCGAAGCGGATCCACCATTCCTTTGGCAATATGTTTTGGTGGATCCGCTTCGGTTGATCCACCCTACGTAACTGTCAAGATTAGGTATTTCGCTGCAGGTGTAAAAATAAACCGCGTCATCCCGCGGCGAAGACCGCGGGAACCAGTGCTATTCGATGGAGTGTGTATTGTCTGATCAATCCCGCGGTCTTCGCCGCGGGATGACGTAGTGCTAAGACATTGAAGTGAGTCTCTGTTGGTGTGACATTGTTGTGTTTGGTCATTTCATGCTACTGTTTTGAAGCAAAGCATTAGATGCCTCTTCGCTATCATCATTCTTTTTGGCTGAGTTCCAAAAGTTTTGATTATTGTTGCCAAATGATTCTGGCAAATATTCTTCATCTTCTTCAGGTGAGATTGAAAAAGGTTTAATAATGTTTTTGCAAATAATTTACCGCATCAGTAGGCCCTAGATGTCTGGCCAACAAATTAATTGATTCTTCTCGATATTCAAAGTCGAGATTTTTGTCGCGCGCCCAAGAGAGTAAGATTGTTACAATGGCTGCCAATTTTGTTGTGTCTGATTTTCGCCGCTGTAGTGATGTTTCTCCCGTATCTATTGTTAATGAAAATAGATCGCGTTGTTGATTGAATAGCCGCGGTAACAATCCTTCTGCCGCAGCTATTCGCGCCTTAAATGAATTGTCTTGTTGCATGAATTCTAGTGCTTTTTGAACACTTCCTCTTTATCGTAATCGATTACAAGAGCCATTATGTTCGAAATCTGATGTTCAGTTAGATCTAAGCTATTTATTGATTCTTCAAATTTTTTTCCTCATCTAAATGATTTATAAGATTAAATTTAATTCGCTTGATTCGTAAATCATTTGATAAGAATTCTTCTGGTGTTTGTTGGATAGTCTCCTGGCTTTAATGCGCACGGATTCTGATTCATCTGTGTCCATGCATTGTAATAATGCAGACTCAATAATCTTCGAAAATTGTGGTATTATCATATATTCATGCAAGACATTAATAGATTTTTTCGAACATTAGCGCATTTATCATTTTTTACTACCTTTAGTAAAGTGTTTATTTTGTTCTTGTAATGTGAAAGAGAATGAGAGTTGGTGTGGTCATAATACATGCCTTTTAATGCTATAATACGCATAAATTGCATTTTAGAATGCAATAAATCCAAGGATTTTTCAGAGGTTATTGTTTCTAATATCTCTTCACTATCTATATCAGGATAAAATTCAAGATTATCTGTGCAATCTAAACGATATAATGTATCTATTGCTTTTTCTCGTAGCGGATGTTTTTTGTCCTGAATGCATTTTTTAAGAGGACAATATGTTTTTCTAGATCATGATTTGTTATTGACCATTTTTCCAAAATACGGCTGTATATAATTAAATTTTGTGGATTATTATGAGACAATTGATTAGTTTCATCTAAAACTTGATGTATTATTTGCCAATAGGGATTTATTTTTGAAGCAAGCAGTTCACGGTCTTTATGCTGGCCTGTAAGAGTAATGGTGTGGTTTTCTTTTCGATGAAATCCGGTAGTTAATTTTATCTTTGTCAATTGATAACATAGAACATCCGTTGTTTTGTTATAAAATGAATTGGCACTGAGATGGTTTGTTAATATCTTAAAGACAGTTTGAGCGCCAAGTTGGCGACAATTTTCAATATTTAACCGTCGTAAGTTTGGTAAAAATCTAAGTAACTCAATTAACTCACCATCATCAATGACTTCACAGCCAGCAAGATCCAGCTCTTCCAAAGTATCAGTATTATTATTGTCAGTGGTGGTTCGTTTTGCAGTCGCTTTAAGTAATTCAAGATAAAATCTTTGTTGGTTTTTGTTGTTTTCTTCGTTTTGGCGCAATTGTTGAAATGGTTTTTTATTGAAATAACTTAAGGGCAGTCTCAAGCTTGCCTGAAGATTGATAGGATTGATTGTTTGGGTTTTAATTTGTAGAAAGCTAGTGCTAGAATAAATTTTTCCATTTTTAGGGTTTGGCACATAAGCTTGTGGATCAAGTTGCATAAAATCTTGTGCATTGCGAATCCTGCCTTGCCAAAATTGATAAGAGAGCGCCACTATTGGGTCCAAGCTTTGCAATGTCTTTTCATAAGTCAAGCGAGATGGGTGATTTAGAAAGTGTTGCTGCAATAAATGTAACCGTTCTGATGTGCACAGTGTCACATTAGCATCGAGATCAACTAATGCCGTCTGTGTGACTGGAAGTAAAGTTTTAAAAATGACATTGATTTGTTTTAGTTGTTTTTGCCAGAAATAATAAGTCTCTTGAGTGTCTAATAGTTGGAGATATGACAATACTCGTTCATTAAACAACCATTGTTGCCCTGGTAATAAATATATCATTGTTTTAATGTTTAATAAGTCAGAATTGATTACAGTCTGTTTAGTAAAAATCCCTGTTGTTGTAAACGATGTGAAGCGACAAAACTATGGCCATTATCGAATGAGTAAAGTGATGTTCTGCTGGTCTCTTGTTGATGCTCAATATTGAAATTGAATGGGTTGGCATCTTCAAAAGGGATAGTGTAAGTCAAAATCCAATGCTGTCCATATTGCACACGGTCAATTTCTTCTAACCAGGAAGGGTTTTGTTGCATTACTGTAGCAAGTGACTGGCCTGGCACTGCACGAGAAAGCCAACAATAATAAATGCCAATGGTTTGATTACGATCGTCAATGTAGGTCAATTTAACAGGCCAACCAGGTGCTAATAAACAATGGCCACCCAGCAAACGGTGCCAATGCTCAACGGCAAATTCACGTCCTAGCAGGGTTTCTCGATTGCCTTGTTTCCATTTTAGATAGAATGCAGTGCCTTGCCATTCAAATTGACTGATTTGACAATGATTGGCTGACATCACATTGCCAACGAATTGTTGCCGTGAAAAAGCTGTTTAACTATTTCAGCTGGTAGGTATTGATTTTTGTTTAAGCTAGGAAGTCCCTCTATTCGGCAGCTGGATTTTTCTTCTACTGTAAGCGACTGTAGCTGGGTCAACCATTGCTGCATCTCTGTTGCATAGACAGGTGACCAACCACAAGCACTTGGACAATCGGGTATGGCGGTAAATAAAGCTAGTTGTAAAATTGAGAGGTCATTGTAATGTTGTATAAATTGATTATAGCGTTGTTGTAAAAATGTTCGCAATAAGGATTGTAATAATTTAGGGTAATTGCCTGGTTGGCTTGGTGGAATATTGCCAAGACTTTGCTGCAAGGGAAGCCAAATTCCATCATACAATAATTGTAATGTTATTAAGGCTGCTGCATTAAAATCAGATTTGCTGAGATTGTTGAAACAAGTTTCAATGGCTTCCCATAATTCACTAATAACGGAATTTCCCAGAGAAAAGACTTTTTGATTCTTTTAGCAGTGAAACAAAATGTTTATTTTGCGGCAAACTCTGTTGATTAATCTGCCATATCATTGCTAAATAAAAAAGGACGGCTTGTGCGTTTTTGCATAAATCTTCTAGCAAATGATTGTTGTTAGGGTGGTTTTTGAGTATGGCTATCCAAGTGGGATTCAGTTCTTTCATTGCTTCAACGCAATATTGCCGTAAACATTGCTCTAAGGCTGTCCAGGAGTGGCAAACTACAGTAATGGAATTGGCCGATTTAACTTTTTACTGGACTTGTTTAGTGCATTTAATAAACCATTGCTAATCCAAGGTTTTATTGAAATAGTAGTTTGCTCAAGCCATAGAACTTGCAACAATGCTTTTAGACGATTTTGTCCAGCCATCGCCAGCCCATTAGGCTCATAAAGTAGCGATAATAAGAGGGCCAGAAATTCTGCGCTGTAGTGTGATTCATGAACTATGCCAGTGATTCGTTGTCGTACCCAAGTTTTCATAAGATCGGCAAGGCAACTAGTTAAACTTTTCGGAAGGCCAATGTTTTGCTGATTTAACAGGCCATGAGATGCTTGGGATAGTCTTGCAACATTTTTCTTGATATAATTGAGTGGCAATTGACCATAATGCCAATGATTTTAACCATTCTTTGGTTGCATGCTGTGGCAGCGGCAAACTATAGCTTCGACAAAAATTTTTAGCAATTTGTTGACGTTTTCTGGGGTCAGTTGTGTTGCCAATGTATCTTGAAACTGATCAAATAACGGTTTACCTTGTGCACTACCGGCGAGATATTGTGTTGCTAACAGGCTGAAAGCCAACGGAAACCGAGCATCGTCAGGAGAAAGGCAGAGGTCAACTGTCCATGTGGCCAATGCAACTGGATGTTGTAGCAATAATAAAACATCATTCTCATTAATTGAATTTTGTTCAGGCAACAAGAGTTGATTCAAATTTCCTTGGTCTATATGCAGGCCACAGCATTGAGGAGAAAATGGTTCCATTGCCAAGGATCCCCTATATTTAACAAGTGTTCATGCAATTGTTTTACTAGCGCTTGAAAATAGGGGTGTAAACGATATTCTGGTTTTGCAAGTAATAAAGCGATTTCTAAATCAGAAAATTGATACATATCACCACGTGCATGCGAGCCTGCCACTAGAAAACACCATTCACACGGGGCATCCCCTAGTTGTTTAGCGATGATAGTAATAGCGTTGGATAATATGCCTAAAATACCTGATTGATAGGTAGATAAAGCGCTAACCAGTGGATCATTGTTCTCGGCTATTTTAAGGCGTAGTTTTTCTAGTTGGGCTCGTTGTTGATACCATAGTGAATTTTCTATAGTTGCAGCTGATGGGGCAGCATATTCTTTTGAACGCGAGGGTATTGAATCAACGCATAACTGCATTCAGTAAAAGGTTTAATATCATCAGCATCGAAACGTGATAAGCAGATATTGGGGAATTGATTTGCTTTTGCGATGATGGGGTTTAAGTAATTGGCGATATTATCTTTTAAAATTTTTCCGTTTGGTTCAGCTCTTGTTCAATGGTGAAAACATCAACACCTTTGTTTTGTAAATATCTTTTGTATTGCCTTTGTAAGCCAATAATATAATTTTGCATTAATAATCGTTTTTGCTCAGGGCGGCGTAGTTGATATTGATTAAAATGCAATAAAGCCATTTCCAGTTCTGTTTTTAAACTGGCATGTTCAGTGGTTGGGGAGAGTGAATAGGCTGAGTTTGCATGCCATAATGCTGTTGTATCATGCCCATTAGCTAAATAAATTTGGCTGATTTTATAAGATAATGTTGCTTGTTCAGCCGGGGTAAAATGACAAAAATCTATTTTTAATCGTTGGACTAATTTTCTTTCCCACTCTCTTTGTGTGACATGGCCTGGACTAGCTGATAGTCGTTGACAAATATTAGTGCGTTGCACTTCATTCGAGTTTGGAAAAATTCAAGTAATAAATTGATTAATTTGGGTGTGGCTGTGTCGGGATTATATTCACCTACCAGTGTAACCAAGGTTTGACAAAATTCACTGTACTTTTGCCAGGGCATGATTTTATCTTGCATTAATTCAAACCAATTAATGGCAATCAGCTGATTTAATCTTTTAAGATAAGGTGGAAGTGTTAATTGATTGGACAGCCATGCATGGGAATATAATGCCAACATGTCAATTAATGCAGAAAACTCCTCAAAGTTGAGGGTTTTCTCAAGTTGTACTTCAATTTGTTGATAATAATTGGATGAATGCAACATAAAATGTAAGGGTTAAACTCCTGACAAAATCTCTTGCTGCACGTTGGTAATTTCAAATTCCCCCTGCATGCTTTCAATTTTAGCCATGAGTTTGCTTTGTAATTGCTGTAAATAATTAGCATCATTGCTGACAGTAGTGATGCCTATTGTGGCCAATTGCCATAAATCATGGTGTTCAACCTCGGCAACTGCGGCGTTGAAATGACCGCGTAAGTTTTGAATCAAGGATTGAATAATACGGCGTTTGCCTTTGAGGTTTTGGTTAGAAGGCAAGCGAAGGGTAATTTTATAAATGCCGACGTACATGGAGAGTCCTTTCAAAAGTGGCACTGCTGCAGTCATAGGCAGCAGTGCCTAGATGAGATTAAGCTGGGATGATACGAGAAGGTGTACCGCCTGAGCCGAGAATGACCATGACATGTTGGCCTACGCTCAATTGAGTATCGGAACCTTGGACGATGGATAACATGTTGCCATTACTGGTTTTAACGATGTATTCCATTCCAGTCTGTTTTGATAACTGTTTTTCAGTGGCATTGCCGAGCAGACCGCCAGCCAATGCACCGGCCACACCACCGATAATATTGACCGCAGTACTACCTCCGATGGTAGAACCCGCAGCTGCACCAGCCACACCGCCAGCAAGCCCGCCGGTGCCGGTATTATTCGAAACCTGAACAGGGCGCGCATTAATAATAGTGCCAGCCACTACTTTGTTAGTGGTGCCCACGTTAGAAGCATTGTAATTGTTCGCCGAAATATTGGGGGCGCAACCAGCTATCCAACTGGTAGTGAAGATTACCAAGAACAAACCCATTAATTTTTTCATGCTACCACCTTTGTTGTGCAATAGTTGAACAAGTTTGTTATTATCCATTTTGTGGCCCGTTGATACAAGCTAGTAGTTCTATTTATCTGGGTTGGCTTTGTAAATGACGATTGTATGTCCGATATGTTGAATCAACTCAGCTTGATGAAATTCGCAGATTGCGGCAGTGACTTGCTTAAGATATTCTCTGTCGCGCGTATTAATGCGAATTTTAATCAGTTCATGATGTAGTAGCGCATTGGCAATTTCTTGCTGAACATTGTCAGTCAGGCCGTGTTGGCCAATTAAAACGACTGGTTTTAGCGAGGGGGCTCGTTTGCGCAGTTGTTGGAAAAAGGATCATTTCTTTTCATGGTTATCATAGGTGTATAGTTGTGCCTCAGAATGAATTACGTTTATTTGACCGCATGAAATGGCAATTAGTCGTTATTGTTTGCAGCGGTTTAGTCTTATTAATGAGTGTGGATCATATCACGACTCAATGGCTTTATCAGCTTCTCTTATTATTAGGTTTCAGTTTTATTGCCGTAATCTGGATTATTGTCAGGGCACAATTTATGGTTTATCAACATCTTAATCGCAAAGGTAAGCTTTCCAATGAGCCGCTCCAAAACGAGTAATCGCTGGCTACAAGAACATTTTAGCGATCCTTATGTCAAACGTGCCCAACAAGAAGGATACCGCTCGCGTGCGGCCTATAAATTATTAGAAATCCAGGAGAAGCTAAGACTGTTTAAGCCAGGTATGACCGTAGTCGATTTAGGGGCTGCCCCTGGTGGATGGGCGCAAGTGGCCAAGCAGCTGGTGGGGGACAAAGGCAGGGTGATTGCCTTAGATATTTTGCCGATGGATGCATTAGCCGGAGTTGAATTTATTCAAGGGGATTTTACCAGTGAAGCCGTATTAGAGACCTTGTTGCAGTTGATTGACCATGCCCCGATTGACTTAGTGATTTCTGACATGGCGCCCAATATGAGTGGGCTGGATGCTGTAGACCAGCCAAAAGCATGTACCTTGCTGAATTGGCGCTGGAGTTGGCACAAAAGTGCTTCATCCTAAAGGAGGTTTTTGGTCAAAACCTTCCAAGGGGAGGGGTTTGACAGTTTTTTAAAATCACTTAGACAGCAATTTCAAACCGTCCGGGTGTTAAAGCCGAAAGCTTCCAGGGCAAGATCGAGTGAAGTTTATTTATTCGGACAGGGATTTAAGGGTATAATATAATGATATATCTATATTTACTCTCTAGAGGGCACCACGTTGAGCGACATGATAAAGAATCTATTACTCTGGCTAATCATCGCCATTATCTTAATTACCGTCTTTAATAATTTTGGCCCAAAGCGCACCACTGCTGAAAAGCTCACCTATTCGCAGTTTGTGCAATCGGTACAACAAGGCCAAGTAGCCGGTGTGACAATTGAAGGGCGCGCTGTTGAAGGTTCCTTCAAAAACCGTCAAGCATTTACTACCTATTTACCTAATGATGATCAATCATTACTCAATAATTTATTGGCCAAAGGCGCTGAAGTCGATGTCAAACCGCCTGAACANAAAGGCCTACTGATGCAGATTTTCATCAATTGGTTCCCTATTTTATTACTGATTGCAGTATGGATCTTTTTCATGCGGCAAATGCAGGGCGGTGGTAGCCGTGGGCCCATGGCCTTTGGCCGCAGCCGTGCCCGTTTATTGGGAGAAGACCAAGTCAAAGTGACGTTTGCTGATGTGGCTGGTTGCGAAGAGGCCAAGGAAGAAGTCAAAGAATTAGTGGAATTCTTGAAAGACCCTGCCAAATTTCAGAAATTGGGTGGAAAGATCCCCTGTGGTGTTTTATTGGTAGGTTCGCCGGGTACAGGTAAGACCTTATTAGCAAAAGCAGTCGCAGGCGAAGCTAAAGTCCCATTCTTTACGATATCAGGCTCTGATTTCGTGGAAATGTTTGTGGGTGTGGGTGCTTCCCGTGTGCGTGACATGTTTGATCAGGCCAANAAACAAGCCCCTTGCATTATTTTTATTGATGAAATTGACGCTGTTGGCCGCCATCGTGGCGCAGGTTTAGGCGGTGGTCATGATGAACGTGAACAGACTTTAAACCAATTGTTAGTGGAGATGGATGGTTTTGAAGGAAAAGAAGGCGTCATTGTTATGGCAGCTACCAACCGTCCAGACGTGTTGGATCCAGCATTGCTCCGTCCAGGCCGTTTTGACCGTCAAGTAGTAGTACCATTGCCGGATGTTCGTGGTCGTGAACAAATTATCAAAGTGCATATGCGAAAAGTGCCCTTAGCAAAAGATTCAGATGCCATGATTATTGCACGTGGTACCCCAGGTTTCTCGGGTGCAGATTTAGCTAATCTAGTGAATGAAGCAGCGCTGTTTGCTGCACGTGCCAATAAAAATGAAGTAGGCATGGTAGAGTTTGAAAAGGCAAAAGACAAAATTATGATGGGAGCAGAACGTCGCTCTATGGTAATGAATGAGCAAGAGAAACGTCTGACAGCTTATCATGAAGCGGGCCATGCTATCGTGGGCTTATCTGTGCCTGAACATGATCCAGTCTACAAAGTCAGCATTATTCCTCGTGGCCGTGCTTTGGGCGTGACTATGTTCTTGCCTGAAGAAGACCGTTATAGCTATACCAAGCAACGTTTAGAAAGCCAAATTTCTGGATTGTTTGGTGGTCGCTTGGCAGAGCTGATTATTTTTGGTATCGAAAAAATTACCACGGGTGCTTCTAATGACATTGAACGTGCGACAGAAATAGCCCGTAACATGGTCACTAAGTGGGGCTTGTCAGAAAAGCTCGGACCGCTGACTTATGGTGAAGACGAAGGCGAAGTGTTCTTGGGCCGCTCGATGAACCGTCGACGTGAAGTGGCTGATGCAACGGCGCGTATTATTGATGAAGAAGTCCGTGAGATTATTGATCGTAATTATCGACGTGCTGAGAAAATTCTGCGTGATAATATTGAGAAATTACACTTAATGGCCGAGGCCTTGATTAAATATGAAACCATTGATGAACAGCAAATTGCTGACATTATGGCAGGTCGTGAAGCAAGGACACCAAAAGGCTGGGAAGACAGCAGTATCAAACCTGACAACAAAGGTAAGCAAACTAATACTTCAGAGAGACAGTCGTTTGTTGATTACACCAAACAACAAGATGCCGGTACCTCAGAATAAAAATCAAACCAGGGTGGATCAAGCGAAGCGGATCCACCATTCTAATTGACCCTATAATCTGGTGGATCGGCTTCGCTTGATCCACCCTACATGCTGTTAGCAATGATTTTCAATTATCGAAATAAATCCCTTGATTTAACCCAGCCCAAAGTGATGGCAATACTAAATATTACGCCTGATTCATTTTATCCCGAAAGTCGTGTCAACAATTTGGATGATTGTGTGCGTCGTGCAGTGGCGATGGTTGCAGAAGGAGCGGCTATTATTGATATTGGCGGTGAATCGACTCGCCCTGGCAGCCAGCCGGTGTCAGTTGAGGTGGAATTAGCGCGAGTGGTTCCTGTAGTGATGCGTTTGCGACGAGAAATCGATGTACCGATTGCCGTTGACACAAGTAAGCCGGAAGTGATGCAAGCTGTCATTGCGGCTGGTGCGGATATTATTAATGACATTAATGCGCTACAAGCACCAGGCGCGTTGCAAACAGTTGCTGCAACAGATGTTGGTATCTGTCTCATGCATATGCAAGGTAATCCCACTACGATGCAACAGGGCCCACACTATACTGATGTGGTGGCAGAAGTCATNGCATTTTTACAAGAGCGCATTGCAGCTTGTGAAACAATAGGCATTGCCCAGACACGTATTATCATTGATCCAGGTTTTGGGTTTGGTAAAACAGCGGAACATAATTTAATTTTGTTAAAACGCTTAGCAGAATTAAAGACTTTGCAACTTCCTATTTTGATGGGATTGTCTCGCAAAAGTACTATTGGAAAAATATTAAAAGGCCGACCGGTTGCAGAACGATTACATGCTAGTGTTGCTGGGGCTGTGATTGCTGTGCTTAATGGAGCGAATATTATTCGCACACATGATGTGTTGGCTACCATTGACGCATTAGATTTATTGGTTGCTGTGTTGCAAGCTAATTATTAAAGCCTACTGATTTTGGCGTGTCAACTTCACAAATAGTGCAATTATTGAGATATACTATGACTACTTCTGTAATAAAAAACATCCCATTCTTTTTAGATGTACTTAAGTTTGCTGCAGGCTATTGGTTTAAACAACCAAAAAATTCTTGTTAATCCTTTTGTTATTATTGATGGCAGCTTTATTGGAAGCTTATTTGCCTAGTGCGCTTTCTTTGTTTTTACAGGCAATCCAACAACATCAAAGTCACATTGACATTCTTTACCGCTTGGGAATTTTTCTTGGTACTTATTTATTGCAAGCATTACTTTTTCTGGGGTATATCTTATTTACAATTATTTTNGAAACAAACTTGTTCAAGTCATTAATAGATGATGTGTTTGAACATGTATATCAACTGCCTGAAAAGTTTTTCGTCAATACTTTTACTGGTAGCATAATTTCAAAGATAAATCGTGCTCGACAAAAAATTGAGGTTTTTGAAGATCAAATTCTGACACGTATTTTCCCAACGGCGGTCGTTTTGGTCGGCAGCATGGTATTTCTTATGCTTAAGTTCCCTCTATTGGCGATATTGATGATAGGTTATTTGATCGTGCTTGTACTTATTAGTGCATTTTTAGTGCTTAAAATTTCAGGGCCGGCGCAAGGGGTTTATGCCAAAGCACAAGATAATTTTAATGCTTGTTTAGCGGATTGCATTAGCGGTGTTGCGTCAACCAAATCTTATGCACAAGAACCGTATGAAATATCACGTTTTTAGACNATTACCAGCGACCTGCGTATTAAAAATCTTCGAGCTTATCATTTGGGTAACATGGCGGGTTTTATACAGCGCATGTTACTGGCCGGTATGTTGGCTATTTTAATGGGGGAGGCACTNTGNGTATTTTTTCAAGGGCAAGCAACTGTTGAAAGCATGGCATACTTGGCTTTTGCTTATACGATTATGCAATCTTATATCCGTGATGTTGGAGAAAATATTAAAAACCTTCTAACGTCATCTTATGATTTACATGGTGTGATTGATCTTATCAATGAAAAACCCGAAACAAATGCTGACGCGGCGCTTGCTGA
The DNA here is from genome assembly GCA_013414725.1 of Coxiellaceae bacterium. GTDB lineage: Bacteria > Pseudomonadota > Gammaproteobacteria. The sequence goes on from CP058706.1 coordinate 1,403,103, forward strand.
ATTAAAAATTAATCAAGGTGAAATTATTTTTGATCGGGTTGAATTTACTTATCCAGATAAAAGCCGCCCTATTTTTAAAGACCTTTCAGTCAAGATATGCGCTGGTGAGCGAATTGCATTAGTGGGGCATTCGGGCGGTGGCAAGACCAGTTTTATCCGTTTATTACAAGGGCTGTATGCTATTCAAAAAGGGCGGATATTGATTGATGGTCAAGATATTTTGCATGGCTCGCGCCATTCTTTACGTAGCGCTATTGCCTTAGTTCCACAAGACCCAATTTTATTTCACCGCAGTTTAAAGGAAAATATTGCTTACGCCAAACCTACTGCCACTGATGCTGAAATTCATGCGGCTGCACGCAAAGCGCATATCGAAGACTTTATTATGAGCTTACCAGAACAATATGCAACTCTTGTTGGCGAGCGTGGCATTAAATTATCGGGTGGTGAACGTCAACGCATTGCAATTGCTAGGGCCATATTAGCCGACCGCCCAATTTTAATTTTAGATGAGGCCACTAGTTCACTTGATTCTAAAAGTGAGCGGGCGGTGCAAGAGGCTTTACATAGGTTAACTCATGGACGAACTTCCATTATGATTGCCCATCGTCTATCCACTATACTGAATGCTGATCGAATTTTAGTTTTCGATTCAGGAAAAATTGTTGAAGAAGGGTCGCATGAGCAATTGCTCCAACGAGAAAATGGTATCTATGCGAATTTATTTAAGTTGCAGTCGGGTGGATTTATTGCAGAATAAATATATGTGTATTGCAAGAATATAGTCATGTAGTTCGTGTAGGGTGGATCGGCTTCGCTGATCCACCCTACATAATATATGTTATTAACCGGCGCGAATATTTTTGCCCCTTTTATGAGAAAAACTCTCCCGCAATGTCGGGTTTGTATTAATGTTTTCTTTAAAATTCATGGGATTGAAAGTTATATCTTTTTTAACTGATTTGCATGCTGCTAAAAATACCTCATTTATGTTAATATTTTTTACCGCAGAACACTCGAAAAATTCAATTGCCTGAATTTTTTTGCNCATTTCCAGTCCTTCTTCATAACTGACAGTTCGCTGGTCATTTAAGTCACTTTTATTGCCAACTAAAAAATAGGAGAATTCTTCCTTATTGTTCGGGCAGAGCTTGCGTATAATTCNGACACGTTCGAATGTTTTTCGATCTGTTATTGAATAAAAAATAATAAAAACTTCGGTGCCTTGGTAATATTTTTCACTGTACATGTCGTAACCTAAATTGTGTACCGCTAAAGTCACATTAGATATGAAAAGTTTATATTTAATGCCATTAATTGGAATNNGGCTTTTGTAAAAGTCAATGGCTTGAAGTGGTTTGTTATTTCTTTCAATGTAACTGTTTCCCGTGAAGTTAGCAATTAAATGATTTTTTCCAGTGCCGTAAAAGCCTATTAAAGCAATCTTGATCTCAACTTCTGCCATACATATTTGATGCGAGGCCAACAAACTAATATAACTCTCATCAAGTTCCATGCCAATATCAAAGGGAGTCTTAAGCTCATTGTTGTAGAAGCATTTGGCACCTTTGACGATTAGAAATTCTAGTATGTTTAGTGGGGCACGGTTTTTAAAAGCTATATGCAATAAGGTGTTTCCATCAGGATAGCGAAAATTAAGATCAATCTTAAAGACATTTAGAAACCATTCTAATGTTTCGGTATTTCCTTGATTCAATGCCATAATAAAATGTTGGTCTGCATGCAAAAAATTGTCGCGATTTAGTGGTGATTTAGTTAGAAGTGAATAATTGATAGAACTTGAAGGAGTGATGTCTACTTCCGCTATTGATAGTGCTTTTAATTTGATGTTAACCAATCGATTACATTTTGTTATTCTTATGATTTTTAATTGGGAGGCATTATTTCTAATGTTTCTAGTGAGTTGCAGTTTTCTATGGTCAGTTGATTCAGTTGAGTAAAAGTATCTTTGCTGAATGGCATGAGCCAAGGATTGATCTTCAGCTTGTTGATATTAATATGGCTAATTTCAAGCCATTTTAAGACAGGAAGATAGGCCACTTGCTGCAATGATTTTTCCGTCAACAGCGGGCCACTTAATTTTAAATGAGTCAAGTTTCGTGATGAATTTAAGATTTGTTCTAGGGCTAGTGGGCTTAGCGCAGTGTTATTTGATAAAAAAAGTTTTTAAATGATATGCTAGGCAATATGGTAATTATTTTTTGTTGAACTTCTTCAGGTAAATCTTGCCAGGCCAGTTTATTTATTATGCGTTGTTTAAGATAATTTGCATGTTGTATATCTTGAAATTCTTGAGTTTCACCTCGTTCGAGTTGCTCACAAAATCGGTCAATTTTTTGATAATAAGCTTCAACAGGTAGTAATTCATTTTGAATAGCTTGTTTTGGCCCCCAAAATTCACCTTGTTTTAGGGCGGTACGCAAGTCTTTTCGCTTTTTGGGGTCCATGCCGGTGAGAGATTGTTCGATATAATCTTTATTGCCTGTTTTTTGCTTTTGGATACCGGTACAGAGCAATCAGGATCAATGACTTTTTCATAATCTGTAGGTAGAGCATTGAAGCGCCCCTCCGGCGTATTTGCGCTTAACCGAGCTTTTTCGTAATGAGGTATAATAGCAGGATATATTTCGCCAACTAGGGCTTGATGATTACTTGGCCAAGTTTCAGGGGCTACTAGCTTTTCAGGTGATTGGTTTGTATCGAAAAATAGAGCTCGCAGTTCCAAGAATAGTTGGTATGAGATGGTTATTGTGCCGTATGAAAAAGCTGCGGGTATAAAGCAAAATTGATAATTGGTTTGGTTTGCCCAGTGTACTACTTCTTCTTGAGTAAATATTCCGGGTGTGGATGTTTTAGGGTTTCCTAGCCAACACTTGTTAAATGCGTCTAATTCTTCTAGCCAATCTTCAATTAATGTTTTGGGATGTAAATTCATGGTGTCAATAACAGCTTCCCGATTTAATTTTCCTTCTTTAAATGGTTTAAAGCAAAAACTAGGTCTTTCAAGTTTAGCTTTTCTCCCAATAAATCATTTTTTATCAATTCACTATTGAAACATTGTTCGGCATCAAAATGAATTAAGCTTGTTTCATTTGAATGGCGTTTGATGGCAGCAATATTGCTTGCTTTTCCATCACCACTGCGAATGAAGATCGATTCGAATATTTTTAATGTGTAATTATACGGGCTTAAAGTGGCTTCAAAGGTATTTAAATTGCTGGATTCACGTTGAATATTGAGTAATGTTTTTCCTGCAGGTTGTGAAAATAATAATGGATAAGCCAATTTCTTTTGAGGATGAAGGCACCTTAACAGTGTGCTGCGTGCACCTTGATTGCTGATTCGATCCGCTATGGTTTCAGCTGCCATCTGCATTCCTGGCAGCTCTGGGAACTTGACATAAGCAATGGTTTCATCAAGTTGATCATTTTGTTCTGCATGTAATGCTTTCACCCAACGTTGACCATCTTTTTGACAGTCTTTTTCATTTAAAGTCCCATCTGGATTAAATATTTCTTTTTGAATATGAGGTTTTAAAAAGCGTGTCATGGGTTTTTGTCAACATTTGCCCATTGGACTAAAACGCGTTGTTTAGAGTCGGTATCGTTATAATGGGCTTGGCCTGTAATAGATATAATGTGCGTTATTGTGTCGATAGGTAATTCTTCAATAAGTTGAATGTCATTTTCAGCTGAAATATCATCAAGGTTTAATAGATTTTTAATCAACCTAATCTTATCAGGGTAACATTTTTGACGTCAGTATAATAGTAGTTTTCTTTATCTACGAAAAGAAAAGTGTCATTATGAATCACATAACAACGTGTAGATCTTCCTGGCAGTGAATGGCAATTATGCGGTGCTGGCAATTTAGATACTATAAGAAAATCACAGGAGGGTATTGGATCAGTTATTTTTCAAGTAATACGTTTTCCCATTCTACTCGTTGACGTTTTGCCGAGATGCGAATACCTTTTTGGTCGCTAGAGTGACTCAATGCTTCGATGATAGTAATAGATATGTTTTGTTCTTCAAGGTATTTGATGAAAGTATGTCGATAAACATTCGGAATTAATTCGTAATATTGTTTGTAGATGTCTAGGTCATCGCATTGAGTTAATACTAAGCTAAGTGATTTTAAAAGGGGTCTTCTATGAAAACTAAATAATTGTTCTTTTTTCTTCCATGGTTGAAATGGTGTTTTGGCTAGATTTCCATTTTGAAATAACGGTTTTTATCGGGTCATATGGATTTGTTACTAAATGAGCCAGTTGTGTTAGGCCATTATATGCCATATTAATAATTGCATTTATAATTTCGAGACTTTTTGCTTCATTAGGAGTGAGTTCTGGTAGGAATGGGCCGGCGTTGGTTTTTCAAAAACAACTTCGTCCGGCCTTCCGCCTCGTTTCAATTGCTTGTTATTGCGCAGCGTTTGTAACTGAGTATAAGCTGTATTGATTAGATTAATGAAAGGGGCTGAGAAAATATTTTGCTTTTCCCAGAGCATTATTATTTGAGGAACATTTGTTAATATTAGTTGATCTTGATCCTGATAGCCTTGGTACAGTGCAACATCCATGCACCAATAAAGTAATCGTGCTAGATAACGTTCTTTAATATCAACTATGTCAAGATTCTTTGATTTTTGGGTTTCTTGCCACTCTTTGGTATGAATTTTATAGTATTCCTCTATAATTGGTTTTTTAACTGTTAGTTTACTTTGGTAGCGTGCAAATAAACCATGTTCACCTTTTTGTTGAGAGAAAAATTTCAACCGGATGTAACAAACTATATGCTAAGCCTAAATTCCCCTGAAGTTCGCCATTACTGACCCATTCAGCCAGTGCCTCAGGGGTTTGTAGTAGTTCTTTTTGTTCATTGGTAATATATTTAAAATTTTTGCCATCAAAGCATAGTCCTGTCGATATTTTTCATTTCCTATAAGACGCCAAGCATCTCCCAGACTATTTACATGAAATTGCAATAGCGTAATCCAGTCAAAAAAATACGGATGATTGCGATATTTTTCATTTGCAATGAGTAAAGCGCCTTCAATATCCGAAAACAGTCCGCAAGATTGATGGCTAAAAGATCCGGTGCCTAATAATGTAAATCCACAAGGTGGTTCGCCCAATACTTGGGTGGTAGTCTTTGCTAGGTTTTTCCAAATATTAATTATTGATGCAGAAAACTCTTGTTGACCATTGGAGGAGAATTCCGTTTTTGAATGTTTCGCGTGCTTCAACCAGTTTTTCTTGCCAAGTTTGCCACAGTGCTTGGTAATTTACCGGTGATTTTGTCATGGCCGGGCGAAGGTTTTTGGCTTTCGCTTAGTTGGTTCAGCATATTTCTGAATTCAAGGCTGTCAAAGTCAGGCAGCTTATTTCCATATTCAATGATAAGCGCATAGCAAGCTTTTGCCAGTTGCCATTGATGGTGCTTAATAAGCTTATGTGCTGTTTCTTTCAGTGGTTCAATAGCTATAAAGAAGTTTTTCTTTAGAAGGGTGTAATCTTGGGTATTGTCGAAAACTTCAATTAGATTCTCACGCCAATAGTTTAATAAGCAGATCAGCAAATTTGACAGTGTTTTGTCATTGTCAGGTAATTCTGTTAAATCAGCATGAATTTTATCTATTTCCTGTAGTGCCAGCTGTACTTGCTCTTGTGTTCTGTCTTTATAGCTTTTAACATCTTTTTCGAACCAGGTTGAAATGGTCATGTCATTTTTTATTGCTTTAAATGCTTTGATGATTAATGAAGTTTTAAATGGTGTTGAGTTTTAAGTTCTAGGAAAGTACGTTTTTTTTCTAAGAGTTTTTCTGCAATGATGTAAAAATTTGCTAACGTTGGATCTGTATGGTTGAGCTGCTTTAATTCATTATGTGCCTGAGTATAGTATGGCAAAGCCAATGAACAGGAGGCATTATTGAAAAAGACATCTCCTGCTTTTAAATAAAACTGAATTCTTGATGGGATTGTGATTCTTGGTAATACTTCTTTGATGATTCGATGGCATAGTGTTTCTATGCTGTGGGTTATTTCGTCAGCGTCCTCTTGTTTGAATCTCATCGTTATAAATTCAACAATAGTTAAAGCGAACTGTGCTAATTGAACAGACGAATAGTGTGATAAAAAATTGAATATTTTTTCAATGTCACTTTTGACAGCCGCATAATTTTGTTGAGATAAGAGATGCCTTAAAGTTGATATATCATCGTTTTCAAGTCTTGAAATCACACAACAAGGTTCTTGATCCAGAAGCTTTGTCAATTCTAATGCGGACATGGTTGAGTATAATGCAGTGTTTTTATCTCGACTCATAAAGCTACCTCGGCTTTTAAATTTTTTTAAACTAGGCATTATATATGTTATTATCAGGCCCAGAAATTAGGGGTGTAGTATATGATGCAGGGATATTTGTCTTGTCCTGGTCTATTGTAACAGAAAATGAAGCAAATTTTTGTTATTGCTGAATCGCTTCGCAATGACGATATTCACTGAATAAAAACGAATTAATAAAATGGGTTAGTTTGTGTATGGCAATACGTAAATATTTTGGAACGGACGGTATCCGTGGTCGAGTTGGTCAATCTTTAATCAATCCAGAGTTTGTGTTGAAACTAGGCTGGGCAGCTGGTTTAGTCTTAGGCAAGCGGCCTGGCGGCAAAGTTTTAATTGGTAAAGATACCCGTATCTCAGGGTACATGTTGGAGTCCGCGTTGGAGGCAGGTCTGTCAGCGGCGGGCACTAATATTCAATTGCTCGGGCCAATGCCGACACCCGCTATTGCTTATTTGACCCGAACTTTGCGTGCTCAAGCAGGTATTGTGATTAGCGCCTCTCACAATCCTTATTATGATAATGGCATCAAGTTNTTCTCTGCCCAAGGGACAAAATTATTAGATGAGCTCGAACTTGAAATTGAGCAGCAACTAGAAAAAACCATGACTGTTGTTGACACAGCAAAACTTGGTAAAGCCACCCGTATGTCGGATGCGCCTGGCCGCTATATCGAGTTTTGTAAGAGCACATTTCCGACAGGCATGAGTTTGGCTGGTTTTAAAATCGTGGTTGATTGTGCTAATGGTGCTACTTATCACGTTGCCCCTAGCGTTTTTCGCGAATTGGGCGCTGATGTTATTAAGGTTGCTGTCCATCCTGATGGGTTTAATATCAATGCAGATTGTGGTGCCACCAACACAGCTAACTTACAAAAACGNGTACTTGCAGAACAAGCAGATATTGGCATTGCATTAGATGGCGATGGTGATCGCCTCATCATGATCGATCGACAAGGAAATGTCGTCGATGGTGATGAATTACTCTATATTATTGCGGCTGATAACTCACATCATCACAGTTTACATGGTGGTGTAGTAGGCACGGTGATGAGCAATTTAGGCCTGGAACAGAGCCTGGCTAAATTAAAAATTCCTTTCAAGCGAACGAAAGTAGGTGACCGCTACGTGATGGAAGAACTGGTCCAATCGAATTGNGTTTTAGGTGGCGAGCCGTCAGGTCACATTGTTAATTTAAATCTGACGACCACTGGTGATGGCATTATCTCTGCTTTACAAGTTTTGCGTGCAATTTGCAGTACAGGCAAAACTTTGTCTGANATAAAAGCAGAGATGCATAAATACCCTCATTTATTAATTAATGTCAAAGTGCCAGTCATTTTTGATATTAATAAAGAGCCTGAGATGCAAAAAGCAGTGAAGGCCGCTGAGCATACATTAGCTGGTAAAGGCCGAATCTTAGTGCGTTCATCTGGTACTGAGCCAGTGATTAGAGTCATGGTTGAAGGTGAGGACAATGCACAGATTGAAAAGATTGCCAATCAATTAGTGGCACAAGTGAATGAAATTGTGACGAAGAAAGCGACTTGCTAGCATAAATAAATTTAATATCACAGGATGTGATACGATGTCGAAGCTGACCACTGCTGCGATTAGTCGATATGCTGCGTTGAGTGCAGGTTATTTAATAATCTTGCTAACGCTAGCTATTTTATTGTTGTGGTGTATAGCCCCCATTTTTGGCAGATTTTACAAAACAATTTAATTAATATGACTTATCATGCCGCATTTGGTTTTTTGTGCTCGCAATGGGCATTTTGACTTGTGTCTATGGTTTTACTAAATTGTCTCGTTTTTGCCAGTCTTGGATTAGCATTGGTTTTTTCGAATTTTCACAACTAGTTTTGCACAGTAACCACATAACTAATCAAAAGATACTCGATATATCCCGCTGGTTGCAGTTTGAGCATATGTCTCCCAACATCATCATGATTTTGGGTTTGCCAGCCTGGCATTGTTTTTGGCAAACAGTTCTGAGAAAAGAAGCAATGTCCTTATTGCGGAATGGCTTGGTTTAGTAATTTTCACATTAGCATCGGTTTTATTGACGAGTTTTTTGTTGGTTTTCAGGGGATCCATTTTGCTGATAATTTTTCTCCGATAGGCATTAATACAGCCGTTTGTTTTTTATTACTGGGCACTGGCCTGACAGCTTCGGTTTGGTATAGAAGCCAGTTATCACAGATTGATTTGAGTAAGTCTCTGTCTTTAATTATTGCCAGCGGTGTGTTTTTGCAACTCTATTACTTTGGCATTCATTCATTAGCCAAAGCAAGGTTTCAATTCATGAGGCACTTCCTAATGCCATCATTATTTTTGGATTATTGATTGGCGCGGCATTTGGGCTTTTCATTGAATTTATTCAAACTACATGGCGCAGTAGCCGTGAATTGACTAAATCATTATCATTAGTGAAAGCAACATTAGAAGCCACTGCCGATGGACTTTTAGTTGTTGATAATCAGCAAAAAATTGTTGATTTCAATCAGAAGTTCCTGGTTATGTGGGAAATTGTACCTGCTAAATTGACAGCAGGCATGCATTTAAAAAAGCTGCTCAGCCATAATGAAAAAATTGCCGAAGCATTGGTATTTTCAAATAAAGTTTCTGAGTTAAAAATCAATCCGGCCGCAGCGAGTTTTGATGAGATCATGCTGCATGATGGGCGCGTATTTGAATGTTATTCACAGCCACAATGGCTGAATGGTCAAATTATCGGTCGAGTGTGGAGTTTTCGTGACGTAACAGAGCGGCATAAAATGCAAGCGCAGATAGTGCATCAAGCGACCCATGATCCCTTGACTAATTTGCCAAATCGCCTTTTGATTATTGACCGTATCCAACAAGCAATTAATTATGCTAAACGGACTGGACTTTTGTTGGGAGTTTTATTTCTTGATTTGGACCGGTTTAAAATTATCAATGACAGTTTAGGCCACAGTGATGGTGACAAGATATTGCAGATGGTTGCACAGCGATTGCAATTCTGCTTGCGGGCCACCGATACGCTGTCACGTTGGGGAGGAGATGAGTTTGTCATATCATTGACATCATTACATAGAGAGGAAGATATTGTCAGAGTCGTAACGGGTTGTATATCCACATTGTTGCAACCTTTTTCATTGGAGGGCAGGGAAATAAACGTTACAAGCAGTATTGGTGTTAGCATCTTTCCTAAAGATGGTGGTGATGCTGAAACATTATTACGTAATAGTGATGCGGCCATGTTTTTAGCAAAACANAAAGGCCGTAACACTTTTCAGTTTTACACTCAAGAGATGAATGTCAAAGCATTAGAACGTTTAGAATTAGAGATGGATTTGCGGCATGCTCTTAAGCATAAAGAGTTTTCGCTAAATTTTCAGCCGATATTGAACTTGATTACTAATCAGATTAGCGGATTTGAAGCTTTGCTACGTTGGCAACATCCTAAACGCAACGTGATTATGCCCAAAGAATTTATCGGCATTGCTGAGGAGACAGGGCTTATTAATGAAATTGGTGAATGGGTCATGGTAACTGCATTTGAGCAAGCAAGACGTTGGCTCGATCAGTATGGCTTCCCGTTACATATTTCAATTAATCTTTCTAGCCAACAATTCCGTCAGCGTCATTTTGTTGATGACATTGCAAGAATAATTGCTGACAGCAAAATGCCTTCGCATTTAATTGAGTTTGAATTAACAGAAAGTATGATATTCGACAATGTTGATATTCATGATGTTTTGCTAGAGATGAAGCATTTAGGTGCCAGCATCGTGATTGATGATTTTGGTATTGGGTATTCGAGTTTAAGTTATCTACGCCGTTTCCCTATCGATAAGCTCAAAATCGACCAGTCTTTTACCCATGATATGTTTACTACACAAGGTGGCGCCTATTTGGTACAAGCAATTATCGCAATGGCCAAAGGATTGCAATTGGGCATTGTAGCTGAAGGAGTACAGACAGAGCAGCAACTGCGTTATTTGCGAGAACACCACTGTGACGAGATACAGGGGTTCTACTATAGCCAGCCATTACCCGCGTCAGCATGTCACCCATTCATTTTGCAACATCATTGATAGTATTAATTTCAAGTCCTTCCTAAGCAAATCGTTATTGTAAGTTCATAGGGGTTGGTTAAAATTGCCGCCGTATTCTGGGTATTAAAAGTAAGGGGAAGTCAATGCGACAGCCGATGGTAGCTGGTAATTGGAAAATGTATGGTTCCCGTGCCAGCGTAGCGCAGTTGTTGAATGCCATCAAACAAGGCAGTGCCCAAATCCAAGGCGTTGAGTTAGTCGTNTTTCCTCCTTATTTGTTTATCGAGCAGGCATCGGTGGCTTTGGCCAATAGCCAAATTGCTTGGGGCGCCCAGAATGTCAGCGCTCAAGTAGAAGGCGCTTTCACTGGCGAAATATCACCTAACATGCTGGTTGATTTTGGCTGTCGCTATGTGTTGGTTGGCCATTCCGAGCGTCGTACTTTATATGGCGAAACGAATATAATCGTAGCGGAAAAGTTTGCCGCTGCTTTGGCCGCAGGTTTAAAACCAGTGTTATGTGTTGGCGAGACCTTGGCTGAACGGGAAGCAAGCAAAACCGAGCAAGTAATTCAGCAGCAGTTAGCTGCTGTACTCAGCTTGAAAGGTGGGGTCGATTTGTTTTCGAAGGCAGTGATTGCCTACGAACCTGTATGGGCAATTGGTACTGGGCAAACGGCTAAACCCGAACAAGCCCAGGCGGTGCACCAGTTTATCCGACGGCAAATTGCTGAACTGGATAAGAATGTTGCACAACGTCTACGAATACTTTATGGTGGTAGCGTTAAACGGGCCAATGCCAAAGAGCTNTTTCTTATGCCTGATATTGATGGCGGCTTAATTGGTGGGGCGTCATTAGATGCAAATGAANNTTTTGGATATAGCTAGGTCATGCAACAATTAATTTTGATTCTTCATGTGTTAGCCGCAGTCAGTTTGATTGCCTTAGTATTACTGCAACAAGGTAAAGGCGCCGATATGGGCGCAGGTTTTGGTGGAGGTGCATCCAACACGATGTTCGGTAGCCAAGGCTCATTACCTTTTATGATGAAATTGACTGGTGGCCTGGCCGCTGTGTTTTTTATCACTAGTTTAACTCTCAGTTACCTGGCAGCTCCTCATCACAAAGCAACGCAAGAGGCACCACCGGTAACATCGACTCAAGGCGCTCCAGTGCCGAACAGCGTAGGACAACAACCTGTGTCTCCTGTACCGGCGCCAGTACCTAAGTCTGGTCCATAATAATAGGGAATCACGCCGAAGTGGTGGAATTGGTAGACACGCTGCTTTGAGGGGCAGTGGCGCAAGCTGTATCGGTTCGAGTCCGATCTTCGGCACCAATTGATAAGGTATCTCTGGCCTTACTGCAGAGATGGGGAGGTCTATGTTACAAAATTACTTGCCAATCCTAGTCTTCATGATCATTGGGGTTGTATTGGGTTTTGTGTTATTAGGCTTAGGTCGGCTATTTGGCCCACGTAAACCTGACCCAGCTAAACTTTCTGCTTATGAATGCGGTTTTCCACCTTTTGAAGATGCACGTTTGCCTTTTGATGTGCGTTTTTATCTGATTGCTATTTTGTTCATTATTTTTGACTTAGAGACAGCCTTCTTATTTCCATGGGCTGTAGTGCAACATACCATCGGTTGGTTTGGTTTTACTGCCATGATGGTATTTTTGTCGATTTTGGTTGTCGGCTTTATTTATGAGTGGAAAAAGGGGCGCTGGAATGGGAGTAGTCGAAGTCCAACAACAAGGCTTTATTACCACCACAGTTGAAAAATTAGTTAATTGGGCACGGACTGGTTCGATGTGGCCGGTTTCGTTTGGATTAGCTTGTTGCGCCGTTGAAATGATGCACGCTGCTGCTTCCCGTTACGATTTGGATCGTTTTGGTTTAATTTATCGTCCAAGCCCACGTCAATCTGATGTGATGATCGTAGCAGGTACTCTATGCAACAAGATGGCACCCGCATTACGTAAAGTTTATGATCAAATGGCAGAGCCACGTTGGGTCATTTCAATGGGGTCTTGTGCAAATGGTGGTGGTTATTATCATTACGCTTATTCTGTTGTGCGTGGTTGTGACCGAATTGTACCAGTTGATATTTATGTGCCAGGTTGTCCACCGACAGCTGAGGCTTTGGTTTACGGCGTAATTCAATTACAAAACAAGATCCGACGTAAAAACAAAATTGTGCGTAAATAAAAAATAAGCTGACAAGGTAAATTGGGAGTTATCAGTGACAAAGCCAGAGATACTAGCTGAACAACTGCAAACACGTTTTGCTGAACAAATCATCAATTGTCATATTGCTAACGAGCAGATTACTCTTGAGGTTTCGGCAGAACATTTACTGGCTATGTGCGTTGCTTTGCGTGATGAACCTTCTTTTGCATTTGACATGTTAATTGACGTTTGTGGTGTCGATTATCTTTATTACGGTATTGCTCAATGGCAAACAAAAGATACTACGTTTACAGGTTTTAGCCGTGCCGTTGATCGTAGCCACGAAGAACGCATTATTCCTTGGGACAAACCGCGGTTTGCAGCGGTCTATCATTTGCTTTCTTATAAGCATAATCACCGTTTACGATTGCGTGTTTTTAGCAGACGAACAACCCATGGTTGATTCCGTCATTACTGTATGGCCATCAGCAAATTGGTATGAACGCGAAGCGTTTGACTTGTTTGGCATTTTGTTTAAAGGACATCCTGACTTACGCCGCATTTTGACTGACTATGGTTTTGTAGGTCATCCATTCCGTAAAGATTTTCCTTTGATTGGCAATGTTGAGATGCGCTACGATGCCGCTTCACAACGTTGCGTTTATGAACCAGTCAGTATTCAACCGAGAACGTTGGTGCCTAAAGTCATTCGTCTGGACAATCGTTATTTATCTCCTGAACATCAAGTAGAAGCGAAAAACAATGGCTGAGATCCGTAATTATACTGTCAATTTTGGCCCACAGCATCCGGCTGCCCATGGCGTTTTACGCTTGATTTTAGAAGTCGATGGTGAAGTCATTCGTGCGGCTGATCCCCATGTCGGTTTATTACATCGTGCGACAGAAAAATTGGCAGAGACCAAGCCTTATAATCAGAGCATTGGTTATATGGACCGGTTAGATTATGTTTCGATGATGTGTAATGAGCATGCTTATGTGCTCGCAATTGAAAAACTATTAGGCATTACTGCGCCTATACGTGCGCAATATATTCGTGTCATGTTTGATGAAATTACCCGCATCATGAACCATTTATTATGGTTAGGTGCTCATGCCTTAGACGTTGGCGCCATGACCGTATTTCTTTATTGTTTCCGCGAGCGGGAAGATTTAATGGATATGTATGAGGCAGTATCAGGTGCCCGCATGCATGCAACTTATTATCGTCCAGGCGGTGTTTATCGTGATTTGCCGGACAAAATGCCACAATATCAGCCATCACCTTGGCGCACTAAAAAAGAAATAGACGATTTAAACGAGCCACGGCGTGCCTCATTGTTGAATTTTATTTGGGACTTTACTGAACGTTTTCCTAAATTGATTGATGACTATGAAAATTTGCTGACAGATAACCGTATTTGGAAACAACGCACGGTTGGTATCGGCCAGATTTCTGCTGAACGGGCAATTCAATTGGGTTTTACGGGGCCAATGTTGCGTGCATCAGGCGTCGCTTGGGACTTGCGTAAAATGCAGCCTTATGAAGTTTATGACCAACTTGATTTTGCAATACCAGTTGGCAAAAACGGTGACTGTTATGATCGTTATCTAGTGCGTATTGAGGAAATGCGTCAGTCGAATCATATTATTCGTCAATGTGTGGAATGGTTGTTCCATAACCCAGGCCCAGTGATGTTAAAAGATTACAAAGTAGTCCAGCCGCGACGTGAAGAAATGAAGCGTGATATGGAAGGCTTGATTCATCATTTTAAATTATTCACTGAAGGTTTCTGCATTCCAGCCGGCGAAACTTACGCTGCCGTGGAACATCCTAAAGGTGAATTTGGAATTTATTTGATCTCCGATGGTGCTAATAAACCATACCGTCTTAAAATTCGGGCTGCAGGTTTTCCACATTTGGCGGCAATGAATGAAATTTGCAATGGCCATATGATAGCAGACCTTGTCGCTATTATTTCAAGTTTAGATATTGTGTTCGGGGAGATTGACCGTTAATGACCACTTCGAAAATACATTTATTATCGACCGCAACACGCGAAGAAATCGATCGCTGGATAAAAATATCCGCCGCAACAACAGCAATCTGCGGTGTTGCCAGCATTGCGTATCGTGCAAGAACAAAATGGTGGATCATTGACTGAGCCTTTAATGGAAGCTGTGGCAGAATATTTAAAAATTCCTAATATTGCCGTTTTTGAAGTGGCCACTTTTTATTCGATGTATTCCTTAGAACCTGTCGGCAAACATAAGCTAGCGGTGTGCACTAGTATTTCTTGNTTTTTATGTGGTTCAGANAAAATCGTTAAACATCTTGAAGAGCGTTTGGGCATCAAAATGGGCGAAACTACGTCTGATGGCCAATTCACTTTAATGGAAGCAGAATGTTTAGCTGCTTGTGGTGGTGCACCTGCAATGTTGATTGACAATAAAATTTATCGAGAAAATGTTACTCCAGAAAAAATTGATGCCATATTGACTGAATTAAAGCAGGAGGCAGCCAAATGACATCCCAAGTCTGCTATCGTACTTCGCATTTGCCTGAACCATGGACCTTAAAAGCTTACGAAAGTGTGGGTGGTTATGAAGTTTGGCGCAAAATTTTGCGCGANAAAACACCACCAGAACAAATTATTGCTGAAATTAAAAATGCATCATTACGTGGCCGTGGGGGCGCTGGTTTTCCAACAGGGCTGAAATGGAGTTTTATTTCTCGTGATGTGCCTGGACAAAAATATTTAATTTGTAATTCCGACGAAGGTGAGCCTGGCACATTCAAAGACCGCGACATTTTACGTTTTAATCCTCATCAATTGATAGAAGGCATGGCGATTGCTGCTTATGCGATGGGTGTGACGGTTGCTTATAACTATATCCGTGGTGAATTTTGGGAGGGATTTCAACGTTGTGAACATGCGCTTGCTGAAGCGAGAGCGGCAGGTTTACTAGGAAACAATATTTTAGGTTCTGGAGTGGATCTCGAAATTCATAACCATATTGGTGCTGGTGCTTATATTTGTGGTGAAGAGACAGCATTGATGGAATCCTTAGANGGGAAAAAAGGTTACCCACGCTTTAAACCACCGTTTCCTGCAAATTACGGTTTATATGGTCGGCCTACCACTATTAACAATACTGAGACCTTAGCCTCTGTTCCCGTTATTTTGGCTAAAGGCAGTCAATGGTTTTTAGAACAAGGCAAACCTAACAATGGCGGCACAAAAATATTTTGTATCTCTGGCCATGTAAATAAACCTGGTAATTATGAAGTCCCACTGGGCACACCGTTCCGTGACATATTAGAAATGGCAGGAGGTGTCCGAGATGGTGCTAAATTAAAAGCGGTGATTCCGGGCGGTACTTCCATGCCAATTTTGCCGGCGGAGATTATCATGGAGACTAACATGGATTATGACAGTTTAGTTAAAGCTGGGTCGATGTTAGGCACAGGCGGTATTATTGTGATGGATGAATCGGTTTGTATGGTGCGTGCTTTACGAGTGATTAGTAAATTCTATATGGATGAATCCTGCGGTCAGTGTACTCCCTGCCGTGAGGGTTCTGGCTGGGTATGGCGGACTATTGATCGTATTGAAAACAAACGCGGCGAATTAGGTGATTTAGAGCGATTACGTTCAATTGCGAAAAATATTGAAGGCCGTACTATTTGTGCCTTTGGCGAAGCAGTGGCTTGGCCAGTGGGTGGNATTTTGAAGCATTTTTATGATGAATTTGAATATCATATCAAATATAAGAAATGTATGGTGAATGGTTAGGTGTAAACCTTAAGTTAGTTAATATGATCACTCTGTCGTTGCATGAAGCAATGACGATAGTGCAGAAAATTTTGCAATAATTAAGTGAAACATTATGATTGAATTTGAAATAGACGGCAANAAATTAGAAGTCGAACAAGGCAAGATGGTAATTGAAGCAGCTGATGCAGCGGGAATTTATATTCCGCGCTTTTGTTATCATCGCAAATTGTCGATTGCGGCCAATTGTCGTATGTGTTTAGTAGAAGTAGAAAAATCTGCTAAACCGTTGCCTGCTTGTGCAACACCGGTCACTCCCGGCATGAAAGTATTGACTCGTTCGCCCAAAGCATTGGCGGCGCAACGCGCTGTTATGGAATTTTTGTTAGTCAATCATCCATTGGATTGTCCCATCTGTGATCAAGGTGGTGAATGTGAGTTGCAAGATTTATCGATGGGTTATGGTGAAGGTTTATCGCGTTATAACCAAGGCAAACGCTCAGTCAAAGATAAAAACTTAGGCCCATTGATTGCATCCGATATGACACGTTGTATTCAATGCACCCGTTGTGTGCGTTTTGGCGAAGAGATCGCTGGTTTACGCGAATTAGGCGCGCTTGGTCGGGGTGAGCATACTGAAATTGGTACGTATGTGCAGCGTGCGATCAAATCAGAAATTTCCGGCAATATTATCGATCTTTGCCCTGTAGGTGCACTGACATCCAAGCCTTATCGTTTTACAGCACGTTCTTGGGAATTGACTCAACATCCCAGTATTGCGGCCCATGATTGCATCGGTTCTAATATTTTTATCCATACACGCAGTCATGAACGGTCACATTATCGTAATGTAATGCGAGTCGTGCCTCGTGATAATGAAGCGATCAACGAAAATTGGCTATCGGACCGTGACAGATTTAGTTATGAAGCTTTGAACAGTAAAGAACGTTTACTGAAGCCACGTATCAAACAGAATGGTTATTGGCAAGAAACTGATTGGGAAACCGTATTAGAATTGATTGCCAACAACTTGCAACAAATACAAAAGCAACATGGCAATGAGCAAATTGCTGCTTTATCAACCCCCAATGCTACGGTGGAAGAAAATTATTTATTACAAAAATTTATCCGTGCTTTAGGTAGCCCACACATTGATCATCGTATTCGGGAACAAGATTTTGCTGACCAGGAATTATTAGCAGCCTACCCACATTTGGGAATTACGTTAGAGAAAATTGAGGATTTAAATACAGTTTTCTTGATCGGTTCTGATGTGCGGCGTGAACAACCTTTGGGTTGTCATCGTATTCGTAAGGCAAGTTTGAATGGTGCTCAAATTTTATGTTTAAACCCAGTCGATTACGATTTTAATTTTGACACAACCGCTAAGATGATTGTGGATAACCATCATCTTCCACAAATGTTGGCCAATATTGTACAAGCTGTGGCACAACAAAGTAACAAGACATTGCCCGCTCATGTAACTGCATTGGTGTCGACAAAATTGAATGCAGCTGAACAAGCATTTGCTGANAAAATTCTAAGCGGAGAGCGTTGTGGCATATTCCTGGGTGCTGCTGCATTACATCATCCACAAGCTGCTACTATTCGGATGTTGACTGATATTTTGGCAGATTTGATTGATGCTCAAGTCGGTTATTTTACGGACGGAGCCAATTCTGCCGGTGCATGGTTAGCAGGTGCGGTACCACACCGACGTCCGGGTGGACAAGCTGCCACAACAGTTGGCTTGAATGCAAAGACTATGTTTGATGAGGCATTACGCGCCTATATTTTATTCGGTGTTGAACCCGAATTTGATTGCGCTTTTCCAGCCAAGACGTTGGCTGCTTTGCGTCAGGCAGAATTAGTGATCTGTTTTACGCCATTTCGCAATAAAATGATGGAAGAGTATGCGCATATATTATTACCGATAGCACCATTCTCCGAAACGCCAGGCAGTTTCATTAATGTGGAAGGCCGTTGGCAAGATTTTGCTGCAGTCAGTTTACCGCTAGAACAAGTAAAACCAGCCTGGAAAGTATTACGGGTCTTAGGCAATCTGTGTGATTTGCCAGGATTTGACTATGAAACTATCGAAGATATCAGACAAGAAGCGGCCGGTTTGATTGGCGAACACTTGACACCAGCTATCGGTAAAGTGCGGGAATATAAACCTGATCATTTGTCTGCGGCTACAGGATTGATGCGGTTAGCAGAATGGCCCATGTATCGAGTTGACAACCTAGTCCGCCATGCTAAGGCATTACAGGCAACTATTACTCCGGCAGCGGCTTCGATTCGTATCAATTCGCGGCTTGCTGCGCAGTTGAAATTGACGGAAGGGATGTTAGTCAATGCGCTTCAACAGGACACCAGTGTGACTTTACCACTGGTGATTGATGAGAGAGTTGCTGATAATACCGTGTTGCTGCCGGCAGGTTTAAATGAAACTGCAGGATTTGGCAGTGGTAATGATGTAATTACCTTGCGGGGGCCTAGTTGTGGTTGATGAACTCTTGTCTTTGCTCTGGATCATAGTAAAAATTTTAATCATTATTTTACCCTTGCTTTTAGCTGTGGCTTATTTGACACTGGCTGAGCGAAAAATCGTTGGTTTTATGCAAGCCCGAATCGGGCCTAATCGCGTCGGTATTTTAGGCTTAGGTCAACCAATCGCTGATGTGATTAAGTTACTACTGAAAGAAGTCATCGTGCCTTTGCCGGCTAATAAGTTATTATTCATTATTGCTCCAGTGATTACATTGGCACCTGCGTTAACAGCATGGTCAGTGATTCCATTTGATAAAGGCTTGGTTCTAGCAGATGTTAATGCCGGCTTATTGATGTTGTTTGCAATCACATCTTTGGGAGTTTATGGTGTCATGATTGCTGGTTGGGCTGCTAATTCAAAATACGCTATGTTTGGAGCATTGCGCGCAGCGGCGCAGACAATCTCTTATGAAATTGCAATGGGTTTTGCACTAGTAGGCGTATTATTAGCAGCTAATTCAATGAATTTGACACAAATTGTCACAGAGCAAAGTGGTGGTATTTGGCATTGGTTTTGGCTGCCGCTATTGCCATTGTTTTTAGTGTATTGGATTTCCGCTGTTGCTGAAACTAATCGGGCGCCATTTGACGTGGCTGAAGGTGAGTCGGAAATTGTTGCTGGTTTTCATGTAGAATATTCAGGTGTTGGTTTTGCCGGTTTCTTCTTAGCAGAATATTCCAACATGATCCTGGTCTCCTCAATTGCGGTGATCATGTTTTGGGGTGGATGGTTGTCGCCATTTCAAGGTATTCCCGTGTTAGGTAGCTTATTTGCTTGGGTACCGGGTTTTATTTGGATGATAATGAAAGTTTGTTGCTTTTTGTTCCTCTATATTTGGATGCGGGCAACTTTCCCACGCTACCGTTATGATCAAATCATGCATTTAGGTTGGAAGGTTTTAATTCCGGTAACATTAGTTTGGATTGTAGTGGTGGCTGCATTGTCTCAATTGCAAGTGAGACCTTGGTTTGGTGGATAACAGCTTGGCCCAACAAATAACGGTGCATTTTAGATAAAAGTACTATTAATTATGAAAAATTGAAAAGTATCATTAAAAGTTTCTTGCTATTAGAGCTGCTCAAAGGATTGACGGTGACGTGGCGTTATTTTTTAAAGCGCAAGATCACTATTCAATATCCTGAAGAAGAAACTCCAGTTTCACCGCGTTTTCGTGGCATGCTCGCGCTGCGGCGTTATCCGAATGGGGAAGAACGCTGTATTGCTTGTAAATTATGCGAAGCAGTTTGTCCGGCATTAGCCATTACTATTGAAGCCGAGCCGCGCGAAGATGGCTCACGCCGTACTACCCGATATGACATTGATGCGTTTAAATGCATTAATTGTGGATTTTGTGAAGAAGCTTGCCCTGTGGATGCGATCGTGTTGACTCCCGAAGTGCATTATCATCAGGAAGAGCGTGGGGAAAATATCATGACCAAAGATAAGTTATTATTGGTTGGAGATTTTTTTGAAAAACGATTAGCGNNGCGGACAGGGCCGAAGATTCTAAGTACCGGTGATATATCGATGATTGCACCTTTAGTCATTTTTTATGTTTTTGCTGCCTTGTTGTTGGTTTCTGCGGGCATGGTCATTATTGCCCGTAACCCTGTACACGGGGTGTTGTTTTTAGTCTTGGCATTNTTTGCCAGCTCTATTTTATGGATGCTGATGCAGGCCGAGTTTCTGTCTTTGGTGTTGATTTTTGTTTATGTCGGTGCCGTTATGACGCTGTTTTTGTTTGTGGTCATGATGTTGAATATCGATTTGGTCTCCTTGCGTAAGGGCTTTGTGCGGTATCTACCACTTGGTATTTTAGTTGTGGTCTTATTGCTTGCGATCATGGTGTTGGCATTGAGCAGCAGTCATTTGTTGCGTGATGTCAGTATGACTCTCCGGCCAGTTGACTATAGCAATGTGAAAGAGTTAGGTGCAGTATTATATACCGAGTATATGTATCCATTTGAATTGGCCGCAGTCTTATTGTTGGTGGCAATTATTGCAGCGATCAGTCTGGCGTTTCGTGGTAGAAGAAATCGTAAAGTACAAAACATTGCGCAACAAATTGCGGTGCGGGCAAAGACCGGGTGCAATTAGTTGATCCTAAAAAAGGCAGTTAATATGGTACCATTAGTCAATTATTTGATCTTAAGTGCATTACTGTTTGGTCTGGGTTTTGCTGGTATGATTATCAACCGCAAAAACATGATCGTGTTGCTAATGTGTATTGAATTATTGTTATTGGCAGTAAACACTAATTTTATTGCTTTCTCACAGTACCATGGACAGACCACGGGTGAAGTGTTCGTATTTTTCATTTTGACGGTGGCAGCCGCAGAATCTGCTATTGGCCTGGCTATATTGGTTGTATTGTTTCGGCAACGCGGCAATATCAATGTTCAAGAAATTGATGAATTGAAAGGTTGATGAAATGGCGGCATTAGATCTACACATAATCCAAAATTTAGCGGTCACTGCGGTCATAGCTCCGTTGATTGGTGCGCTTGCTGCTGGTTTAGCAGGCAAACAGATTGGGCGGCGTGGTGCGCATACAATTACTATTTTTGGAATTGCTGTTGCTTTTGTGTGTTCATTAGCACTGTTCAATTATGTCGTGATTCAGTCGCAACCCGCCTATAATTTCAACCTCTATACNTTAGCTACCGCCGGTAATATTACCCTCAGTGTGGGTTTTTTAATTGACCGGTTAAGTGCAATTATGATGGTTACTGTGTGTTTTATTTCTTTGCTGGTACATATTTATAGTATTGGTTACATGCGTGAGGATTCTGGCTACCAGCGCTTTTTTAGTTATATGTCTTTATTTACTTTTGCAATGCTAAGCTTGGTTGTCGCCAACAACTTTGGTTTGTTATTTTTTGGTTGGGAAGGCGTGGGTTTAGTTTCGTATTTATTGATTGGTTTTGGTTCAAAAGAATCCGCTGTGCAGGGCAGTTTAAAAGCATTTTTAGTCAATCGTGTGGGTGATTTTGGTTTCATCATTGGTATTGCGGCTATTTTGGCTTATGTCGGCAGCTTGGATTATGGCGACATGTTTGCAGCTGCACCGAAGCTTGCCACCGTGACGGTAGCTGTTTGGCCCCATTTTGAGTGGTCTATTCTGACCGTGATTGGCATTTTATTGTTTGTGGGCGCGATGGGTAAATCAGCGCAAGTGCCATTACATGTATGGTTACCAGAATCTATGGAAGGCCCGACACCAATCTCCGCTCTGATCCATGCAGCAACCATGGTCACAGCCGGTGTTTATATGGTGGCGCGTTTATCACCTATGTATCAATATTCTCCGATTGCCCTCAGTATGGTATTAATCGTTGGGGCCACAGGCGCATTATTTATGGGTATATTAGGATTAGTGCAAAATGACATTAAACGTGTTATTGCTTACTCGACAATGTCACAGTTGGGTTACATGATGGCAGCTGCTGGGGCCTCTGCTTATGCGGCCAGTATGTTTCATTTAATCACACATGCTTGTTTTAAAGCTTTGTTATTTTTGGCAGCAGGTTCTGTCATTATCATGCTGCATCATGAGCAAAATTTATGGAAAATGGGCAATCTTCGTAAATACATGCCCATTACTTATTTAGCATTTTTGATTGGTGCTTTATCGCTGTCTGCTATCCCACCGTTTGCAGGATATTATTCGAAAGATTCCATTATTGAAGCCGTCCACCTTGCTGCCTTGCCTGGTGCCAAATATGCTTATATTGCCTTATTAATTGCTACGTTTATTACGGCACTCTATATTTTTCGTGCGTTNTTCCTGGCATTTCATGGCAAAGAGAGAATGGATGAATCGATGCGTTATGGTTTGCATGAAGCACCTTATGTCGTCACAGTGCCTCTTATCATTTTAATGATACCGAGTGTGTTTCTAGGGATGGCATTAATTGGGCCGATGTTGTATCAAACACCCGGCATGCTGGCGGATACTATCTATGTTCCTGAAACATTAAAACAGTTGAGTGTTGATTATCCTGGGGCATTATTACAAATAAAATCTGCTTTTACTGCATTGCCATTTTGGTTCGGTTTGGCAGGTATTTTGATCGCGTGGCTTTGTTATGTGCGATTTCCGGCAGTCCCGGTATTTATGGCCAAGCATTTCCGCTATCTGTATTACATCTTAATTAAAAAATATGGTTTTGATGCTTTTAACCACTGGGTGTTTGTTCGAGGTGGGCGGGGTTTGAGTAATTTCTTNTTTCACTATGCCGATCTCAAATTAATCGATGGTTTATTAGTGAACGGTTCGGGGCGTGCTATTACTCGCTTGTCGAGTTGGTTACGTCGTTTACAGTCGGGATACCTCTATCATTACGCATTTGCCATGATTTTAGGTTTGTGCGTGTTTTTAGGCTGGCTATTATTATTGCGTTAACGGAATTAGGTTGAGTCCATGTGGTCAGATTTACCATTACTTAGTCTTTTAATTTGGCTGCCAGTGCTTGGCAGTGTCGTTGTATTAATGATGGGCGGTGATAAGAATGCTAATCGTGCGCGTTATATTGCTTTAGCAGTTTCTATTCTCTGCTTGATATTAAGCGTACCATTGTATTTGGGGTTTGACGGCAATAGCTACCAAATGCAGTTTGTTGAGCGTTTACCTTGGATCCCCGTTTATCACATTTACTATTATCTTGGCGTTGATGGTATTTCAATGCCATTAATCTTGTTGACTAATTTCACTACCTTGTTAGTGGTTCTGTCTTCTTGGGAAACAATCCATCAAAAAGTAGCGCAATACCTGGCTGCATTTTTAGTCATGCAAGGCATGGTGGTGGGTGTTTTCGCTGCATTNGATTCCATCTTGTTTTATCTNTTTTGGGAAGGGATGTTAATTCCAATGTATTTAAGCATTGGTATTTGGGGCAGTGAAAATCGTTCTTATGCGGCAATTAAGTTCTTCTTATATACNTTTTTAGGTTCAGCGTTAATGTTAGTGGTGTTGTTATATCTAGGAATTAAAGCCGGTAATTTTGGCATTTTAGATTTTTATCCGCTCAAACTGAACATGAACCAACAGATGTTTATTTTCTTGGCTTTATTGTTGGCATTTGCAGTGAAAGTGCCCATGTGGCCGGTGCACACCTGGTTACCTGATGCTCATACAGAGGCGCCTGCGGGTGGTTCAGTTGTGTTGGCGGCTTTGATGCTAAAAATTGGTGCTTACGGATTTTTACGTTTTAGCTTGCCGATTACGCCGGATGCTAGCCATGCGATGCAGTGGGTGATGATTGTATTGTCCTTGATTGCGATTGTGTACATCGGTTTTATCGCGATTGCGCAAACTGACATGAAAAAATTGATTGCGTATTCTTCGGTGGCCCACATGGGGTTTGTAACACTGGGATGTTTTTTACTATACATTTTAGTGTTTGATAAAGGTGATTATCACAGCGCCTATCTTGGTTTAGAAGGGGCGATGATCCAGATGATTTCGCATGCATTTGGTGCAGGTGCAATGTTCTTAGCATTTGGTATGTTGTATGAACAATTACATACCCGCTCCATCAAAGATTTTGGTGGTATCGCCCATAAAATGCCTATTTTCGCTGCATTTTTTATGGTGTTTGCCATGTCTAACGTTGGCTTACCGGGCACATCAGGGTTTGTTGGCGAATTTATGATTTTATTGGCCACGTTTAACGCCAGNTTTTTGATCACATTTTTNGCTGCATCGACTTTAGTGATTGGTGCGGCTTATACCTTGTGGATGTATAAGCGGGTGTTTTTTGGCCCGATTACTCATCCACAGGTCAATAAATTAAAAGAAATTAGCACGATTGATCATATCATTTTTGTGTTGTTAGTCATTCCAGTATTTTTTATCGGTTTGTATCCACAATGGTTAATCAATATTTTTCATGCAACAATTGTGCATTTAATTGATTTGAGTATAGCTGTGAAAATTTAGTTATAGAAGGTCATAAAGAATGAATATTGAAATACCTAATTTTATTGTAGCTTTGCCGGAAATATTGGTTCTGGTGATGGGTTGTATAGCCTTGCTAGTAGGGCTATTTGCAAAACGTCATGGAGCTGCAATCAGTTTTTGGTTAGTGCTGCTCACGTTAGTTGTGGCGACCGTATTGCTTATAAAGATCCCTGCCAAGCCTATCGTTGTTACATTTATGGGATCATTTATTTATGATCCATTGGCAGTTTTGTTGAAAGTTGCTGTAGTGCTTTGCAGCTTTGCTGTGTTTCTTTATTCGCGGGAATATGTCAAAACCCGCATGCCGCATTATCAGATTGAATATTATGTACTAGGATTGTTTGCAGTTTTAGGCATGATGGTATTGATTTCTGCCTATGATTTTTTGACTTTGTTTTTAGGCTTAGAGCTGTTTTCACTGCCGGTTTATGCCATGGTGGCATTGCAGCGTGAGAACAAGCTTTGTTCAGAAGCTGCCATGAAATATTTTGTAGTTGGTTCGTTGGCATCAGCCATTTTGTTATATGGCTTATCGATGATCTATGGGGTTACTCAAACCATTTCACTGCCAGCAGTAGCGCAGTCCATTGCTACTACTCCTGTAGCTCAACAGCCTATTTTAGTTTTTGGGCTAGTGTTTGCGATTGTTGGCATCGCATTTAAGTTAGGGGCAGTTCCATTCCATATGTGGGTGCCCGATGTTTATCAGGGCGCTCCCAGTTCGGCAACATTGTTTATTGCCAGTGCTCCTAAGATAGCAGGTTTGGCTTTAGCGCTTCGTTTATTGGTCGATGCCATGCCGGGATTGTCTATTCAATGGCAGCAATTATTAATAGTCATAGCGTTGTTGTCGATGGGTTATGGCAATATCGTTGCGATTGTGCAGTCTAATTTAAAACGAATGTTAGCTTATTCATCTATTGCACATATTGGCTATATGAGCTTGGGTTTGTTGACGGCTACTCCTAATGGTTATGCGGCNAGCCACTTTTATATGATTGCTTACGCTGTTATGACTTTGGTTGCTTTTGGCATGATCGTGATTCTGAGCAGAGCCGGGTTTGAGGCTGAACGAATTGAAGATTTCCAAGGGTTAAACAGCCGCAGCCCATTATTGGCTTTCGTCATGTTGATTGTGATGTTTTCGATGGCTGGTATACCNCCTTTGGTAGGCTTTATGGCTAAAGTAGCCGTATTGGAAGCATTGATTGAAGTTAATATGGTTTGGCTGGCCACTATTGCCTTAGTATTTGCTATCATTGGCGCTTACTACTATATCAAAGTAGTAAAAGTCATGTACTTTGAGCCAGCAAAAACCAGTTCACCGATTGTTTGCCCAGTGGATGTCAAACTTGTGATGACTCTCAATGGCCTATTAATCCTGGCGTTGGGCGTTGTTCCTGGTGTATTGTTTCATATTTGTCAGGCCGCCTTTTTGTAAGGGCCTGATCAAATGATCAAATAATTGACGCTTAATCAATTGAATCAAATCTAATTTTACGTTACAATCTCATTTCTGACGCGGGGTGGAGCAGCCTGGTAGCTCGTCGGGCTCATAACCCGAAGGTCGTAGGTTCAAATCCTACCCCCGCTACCAAAAACAATGATTCGGAATGTGGGCCTAGTGCCCATTTTTTATTTCTGACGTAGACCTATGCTTGAAATAGGTGTGTTTTAAGAGTTGTGCTGAGCTTTGGCGGTAGGGCCATAGGAAGCGAGGACACATAAAATTCATCTGTCTTGAGTATTATTGATACCCCGCCACTTACGGCGGGCACAAAGCGATGATGTGTTGTGGGGAGAAAAGCGCAGTTCTCTCCTTTGACTGAGCGCGAGGATTCATTCTTCGTGTGAAGTTTAAACTTGATTTATTCGAGGGCAAAGAAACTGTGGAAAAAGCAGGCGTTAGAGACGAAATTACAGCCTTGATTGAGCCGGCAGTGGCAACACTGGGTTACGAATTGGTAGGCTGTGAAGTGTTTTTAAGCAGTGGCCGCAGTTTAGTACGAGTTTATATCGATAGCCCGACCGGCGTAACAGTTGCTGATTGTGAAGCGGTCAGCCGTCAGGTTGGCGCTATTTTGGATGTAGAAGACCTCATGCGGGGAAGATATCATTTAGAAGTTTCTTCACCCGGCACCGATAGGCCTTTGTTTACATTGGCACACTANTCAACGCTTTTAGGGCGGCAAGTGCGAGTTCGATTGCATACTCCTTTGAATGAAAGACGAAATTTTATGGGACTATTAAAATCCACTGATAGCGACTCAATTACGTTGATTGTTGATGGTCAAACATGGACGCTGCCGTTAGCAGCTATTGAAAAAGCAAATTTAGTACCTGATACCGAGGTATAAGCGATGAATAAAGATATTTTGTTAGTTGTTGATTCTGTATCCAATGAAAAAGGGGTTGCTAAAGAGGTAATCTTTATGGCAATTGAGTCTGCATTGGCCACTATTACTGCAAAACGTTATATGCCCGAAGAGGTTTCAATTCGCGTTGCGATTGATCGGCAAACTGGCGACTATCAGTCTTTTCGCTATTGGGTAGTGGTAGCAGATGATATGGATGAAGGTGATGATGAATTTAATCCATCCCAACAAATGCATTTGTCAGAAGCANNAAAACTTGATTCAAGCTTAGACATTGGTGATGTAGTTGAAGAGCCTGTTGAATCGGTTGAATTTGGTCGTATTGCGGCGCAACAAGCCAAACAAGTGATTGTCCAAAAAGTGCGCGAAGCTGAGCGCGCTAAAATGGTTGATCAATATAAACAACGGGTTGGTCAATTAGTTGTTGGTGTTGTCAAACGAGTGACCCGTGATAGTGTTACCTTAGACTTAGGTGATAATGCTGAAGCCATCATCATGCGTGAAGACATGATCCCCAGAGAGGCTTTCCGTGTTGGCGACCGGATCCGTGGTTATCTCTATGATGTGCATTATGATAAAAAAGGCCCGCAATTACTCGTAAGCCGCACACGACCAGAAATGTTGATTGAGTTATTTAAAATCGAAGTCCCTGAAATTGGGGAAGAAGTCATCGAAATTAAGGCAGCAGCACGGGATCCAGGCTCACGAGCCAAAATTGCTGTCAAAACTAATGATGGCCGTATTGACCCCATCGGTGCTTGTGTAGGCATGCGCGGTTCCCGNGTACAAGCCGTTTCTAGTGAATTGGCTGGCGAAAGAATAGATATTATTTTATGGGATGATAATCCGGCACAACTCGTCATTAATGCAATGGCGCCAGCTGAAGTGGCTTCTATTGTGGTAGACGAAACTACTAAGTCGATGGACATTGCTGTTCGTGAAGATCAATTGTCACAAGCGATTGGTCGTAGCGGTCAAAATGTACGGTTGGCCAGTGAATTGACCGGTTGGAAATTGAATGTCATGTCGGAATCAGAAGCGGAGCAAAAGAGCCAAACTGAGTCTGAAGCGTTGACTAAACAATTTGTTGAAAACCTAGATGTTGATGAAGACATTGCTTTAGCATTGATTCAAGCTGGTATCACCAGTCTGGAAGAAGTGGCCTATGTTGCTGAAGAAGAGTTATTGGCTGTCGAAGGCTTTGATGAGGAAATTGTTGCAGAGTTGCGACGCCGTGCTAAAGAAGCATTGTTGACGCAAGAACTGACAGGACAACGTGGTGCAGGCCCAGCTCAGGATTTATTAGAAATGGAAGGCATGACATCACAGTTAGCACAGGTTTTAGCAAAAAATGGCATTATCACACGTGAAGATTTGGCTGAACAATCCGTAGCAGATTTAGTTGATATTACGGATATTGACGAAGAAACTGCGGCTAAATTAATTATGACGGCGCGTGCGCCTTGGTTTGAAGAAAACGATTGATTAACTGTTTCACTTAAAGCGAAGCAGTGATTCGATGAAATTATTCAGTATAAGTCTGGATGTCGCGCAAATAGGTAATCCTTGAGTTGAGGTTGAATAAAAGATATAAAACGCAGTTTACACAGATAAATGTATTCTTTGCGGTTTTTTGTTCAATGAATCAATCCAAGATACTGGTTTCCATCTACTGACTAAATAGTTATTAATAGGGTGAGGTATTTATGGCACAGGTCTCTGTTAAACAGTTGGCAGAAAAAGTGGGTATTACCACTAAACAACTGTTGGCCCATTTACAAGAAGCGGGTATCGCAGTGACTGAGCCTGATCAAGCCCTCACCGACTCCCAGCAAGAAATTCTATTGTCCCATCTTACACAATTAAAAGCTGGTCAAGGCAATAAGCTCTCCTTAAAACGGCAACAAATCAGCAAAGAAGAGCTCAAGCTTGGTTCGCGTAAGGCCAGTGTGACTGTTAAAGTAAAGCGTAAGATATCTTTACAACGCAAAGTAGAAGAACCTGTGCTCCCTGAACCTGAGCCAGAAGCACCGCCTGTGGTTGAAGAACCAGTGCTAGAAACACCTATAATGGAAACTGAACCCACAGCACCTGTATCTGAAAAGCCAGTCGTTGCTGAGCCTGAAACTGAAGTATTGCCAACTGAGCCAGAAGTGGAAACTACTGTCACTTCAGTCGCTGAAGAGAAACCACGTAAAGGCAAACATGAGCATCACGATAGCTATGAGCGCGAATTAGCTAAATATGAGCGCGAAGAATTACAAATGATTCCCGCTGCTGCGCGTCGTAAGAAAAAGAAAACTTCAGGCAAAGACAAAGAGCTGAAATCAGCAAAGTTAATGTCATTAGAGCATGGTTTTGAAAACCCAGCGCACCCGTTGTGCATGAAGTCGCTATTCCTGAAACCATCACCGTGGGTGATTTGGCACAAAAATGTCAATCAAAGTCGCTGCTGTTATCAAAACAATGATGAATATGGGCATGATGGCCACTATTAACCAAGTCATTGACCAAGAAACAGCAGCTATTGTCGTAGAAGAATTAGGCCACAAACCCAAACTGTTAAAAGAAAGCGAGCTGGAAGAAAGTTTGATGTCTGAATCGGGAGTGGTGCAGGGGCACCCGGTCCCACGGGCACCTGTAGTAACGATTATGGGCCACGTTGACCATGGTAAAACTTCGTTGCTTGACTATATTCGTCGTACCAAAGTGGTCAGCAGTGAGGCCGGCGGTATTACTCAGCATATCGGTGCTTACCACGTAGAAACACCCAAAGGCATGATTACATTTTTAGATACACCTGGCCATGAAGCATTCACTGCAATGCGAGCCCGGGGTGCTAAGTCAACTGACATCGTGGTATTGGTCGTTGCGGCTGATGATGGTGTAATGCCACAAACGATTGAAGCGATTCAGCATGCACGTGCTGCTAAAGTGCCCATAGTGGTTGCCGTTAATAAAATGGACAAGCCTGATGCTGATCCCGAACGTGTCAAAACCGAATTGTCGCACCATGGTGTAATCTCCGAGGCTTGGGGTGGTGATGCCATCTTCCAACCTATTTCAGCAAAAACGGGCCAAGGCATTGATGAATTGCTTGATGCCATTTTGTTGCAAGCCGAAGTACTGGAATTAAAAGCAGTAGCTGAAGGCCCAGCACGTGGGGTAGTCATTGAGTCACGCTTAGACAAAGGCCGTGGCCCAGTAGCGACGGTCTTAGTTCAAAGCGGCACCCTTAAGAAAGGGGATATATTATTGGCAGGCACTGAGTACGGTCGTGTCCGTGCCATGGTCGGTGATGATGGTCGCAATAAAGAGGAAGCAGGTCCTTCCATGCCAGTCGAAGTATTAGGACTGTCTGGAACGCCAAGTGCAGGCGATGAAGCCATTGTGGTTGCCAATGAGAGAAAAGCCCGTGAAGTTGCTTTGTTCCGACAAGGTAAATACAGGGATGTCAAACTAGCACGTGGCGTGGCGAAGTTAGAGAATATTTTTGAAAGAATGAACGAAGGCAAAATTAATGCGTTAAATATTGTCTTGAAAGCAGATGTGCAAGGTTCGGTGGAAGCAATTTCAGATGCATTGACTAAGTTATCAACGGATGAAGTGAAAGTACAGTTGATTGCCAGCGGTGTTGGCGGTATTACCACTTCCGATATTAATCTTGCGTTAGCTTCCAATGCCATTGTTTTAGGCTTCAATGTACGTGCTGATGCTACGGCGCGTAAGTTAGCTGAAAATGAAGGCATTGATTTACGTTACTACAGCATTATTTACGACTTAATTGACCAAGTGAAATCAGCCTTGAGTGGAATGTTGGCGCCAGAATATCAAGAACAAATTTTGGGTTTGGCAGAAATTCGCGAAGTGTTCCGTTCCTCAAAATGGGGCGCAATTGCTGGTTGTATGGTGGTAGAAGGAGTTGTGCGTCGTACTTCTCAAGTTCGAGTATTGCGTGATAATGTCGTTGTTTACAAAGGTCAGATTGAATCGCTGCGTCGTTTCAAAGATGATGCTAGTGAAGTCCGTTCTGGTATGGAATGTGGTATTGGTATCAAAGATTACAGCGACATTAAAGTTGGCGATCAGATTGAAGCTTATGAAGTAAAAATGGTAGCCAGAAAATTATAATGCTTAGTTAGCTGTATAAAAAGATTGGCTGGGTATTGGAGAGAACGTTTTGTCACATTCACATTCACATTCACATTCACATTCACATCGCACTGAGCGTATCGCTGATGAAATTCGGCGTGAATTGGCCAAGTTACTACTGCAAACCAGTCACGATCCACGTTTTTCCCAGGTCACCATCACGGCTGCAGAAGTCTCCCGTGATTTATCAATTGCTAAAATATTTTTACGCTTTCCGATGCAGAGAAGCGGAACGAAGTCACTAAAGCATTAAATCACGCTACTGGTTTTTAGGCGTTGTTTGGCAGATAATCTTAATTTACGTATCACACCCAAATTACGTTTTATCTATGATGAAACAATCGAACGGGCTGATAAATTAAATAAATTATTAAACCAAGCTTTGCAAAATAAATCAGACCAACACTAGTTTTTTATGAAAACAACTTCTATTAAACGCACAGTCAACGGTGTTTTATTGCTTGATAAACCGAGTGGTTTCTCTTCAAATGCAGCTTTACAACAAATCAAACGTAGTTTTTCTGCACGTAAAGCGGGCCACACGGGTAGTCTGGATCCGCTTGCGAGTGGTATGTTGCCAATTTGTCTTGGCGAAGCCAGCAAATTTAGCCAAATTTTATTGGATGCTGATAAAAAATATTTAGTGACAATGCGATTAGGCCAAAAGACAACCACTGGCGATGCTGAGGGAGAGATCATTGCAAGCCAACCCGTTCCTACATTAAATGCGGCGGAATTTACTGCTATTTTGCAGGAGTTTACTGGCGAAATCCAGCAAGTGCCACCCATGTATTCTGCTTTAAAAATGAATGGTCAGCCGTTATATCGATTGGCTCGTCAAGGCATTGAGGTGGAGCGTAAATCACGAAATATCACTATTTATTCGCTTAAGCTACTGGATTTATCGACAGATGCAGTCACTTTAGAAGTACACTGCAGTAAAGGTACTTACATTCGCACTTTGGTGGAAGATATAGGTACATTCTTGGGATGTGGTGCTCATGTCATTTTTACGTCGTATTGCAGTAGCAACATTTACTCAAGAACAAATGGTGTCATTGGAAGAACTAACTGCTTTAGCCACTGATTATGTGAGGCTTGATCAGTATTTATTACCGGTTGATGCGATGTTGATGGCATGGCCAGAATTGGTTTTATCAGATTCGTCCGCACTGCGCCTGTGTCATGGACAAACAGTCATCGTCAATTCACCAAACAATACCGGACTTGTTAGAATTAAACATGAAAATGGTCAATTTCTTGGTGTTGGTGAAATAGTGAATGCAAAATTGATACCCCTTCGTTTAATCAACTCTCACACAAATGCCTGAAATTTTAATATGGGGTAGCGTAGTTCATTTTTGCCGAAACCATGCTTACAATCTTGGCAAAAGTCCCTGTTTCTATCCATCAGCTGAGAGTTACCGAAAAGTACGAAATAGGTCGCTATTATCGGTAAATTAAGGTAAAATGTGCAAAAATTTGCCTAAGTTCTGTCAATGACAGCGGTTCTTGGGTCGTTTAACTAAGTAGAGGAGTATTATCATGTCATTATCAGCAGTAGAAAAAGCAGATATCGTTAAACAATATCAACGTGATTCCCATGATACCGGTTCTCCGGAAGTTCAGGTTGCCATTCTGACAACCCGCATTAATCAATTGACTGAACATTTCAAAATTCATCGCCATGACCACCATTCGCGCCGTGGTTTGTTGCGTTTAGTCAGTCAACGCCGTAAGTTGTTGGATTATTTGCAAAAGAAAGATATTGAACGGTATCGAAAATTAATCGAACAACTCGGTTTACGCTATTAAATAAAAGAGGTTCTAGCACGTGTCAAAAGCAATCAAAAAAAC
Organism: Coxiellaceae bacterium; assembly: GCA_013414725.1. Classification (GTDB taxonomy): domain Bacteria; phylum Pseudomonadota; class Gammaproteobacteria. Next base: position 1,436,355 of record CP058706.1, read on the forward strand.
ATTTAACTATGGCAACCAAGTAGTCACACTCGAAACGGGAGAGATAGCTCGGCAAGCATCAGGTTCTGTCATTGCCAGCATGGGTGACACTGTAGTCCTGGTTACAGCAGTCGGCGTCAAGGATGATCAGCAAGAGCGTGANTTTTTCCCGTTGACTGTCAATTATCAAGAACGCACTTATGCTGCAGGGAAAATCCCTGGCGGCTATTTCAAACGTGAAGGAAGGCCAACTGAACGTGAAACATTAATTTCCCGCTTGATTGACCGGCCATTACGTCCACTTTTCCCAAGTGAATTTACTAAGGAAGTCCAAATCGTAGCAACTGTCTTATCGTTGGACCCTCAAATTGAGCCAGACATTATCTCTATTTTGGGTGCTTCGGCTGCGTTAGGCATTGCGGGCATTCCTTTTAATGGGCCAGTAGGCGCAGCAAGGGTGGGCTACCGTAGTGGCAATTTCTTGTTGAACCCTACTAATGCTGAAATGGCTACTTCTGATTTAGACCTTGTAGTCGCGGGCACCCGTGAAGCGGTATTAATGGTTGAGTCAGAAGCAAAGGAGTTGCCTGAAGAGACCATGCTTCGAGCAGTGCTTTTCGGTCATGATCAGATGAAAACTGCCATTCAAGCAATCCAAGAATTCGTCACCGAAGCTCGTAGTGGTGGTAATGGAGAAGAATGGCAATGGGAGCCACCAGCAAAGAACTTGGCCTTGCAACAACAGGTCAGTGCATTGGCCTATGATGCGATTAAAGCAGCCTATCAAATTCAAACTAAAGCAGAGCGTCGCGCCAAAATTGCTGCCATTTATGAGAAAACCTTGGCTGAATTGTGTACTGCAGCTGAAGGTGCTCCTACTGCCAAAGAAGTTTCTAGTTTGTTGAGTGGGTTAGAGGAACAGGTTATGCGTGGCGCTATTTTGGCCGGCAATAAGCGGATCGATGGTCGAGATACCAAGATGATACGCCCAATCAATGTGCGGGTTGGCGTTTTACCTCGTACCCATGGTTCTGCCTTATTCACTCGCGGTGAAACTCAAGCTCTTGTGGTTGCTACTTTGGGCACTGAACGTGATGCCCAGATTTTGGATGAATTGGGTGGCGAACGCAAAGAAGACTTTATGTTGCATTATAACTTTCCTCCTTATTCAGTCGGAGAAGTTGGCCAAATGGGATCACCGAAACGCCGTGAAATAGGCCATGGCCGTTTGGCAAAACGAGGCATTCAAGCAGTGATGCCCTCAAAACAAGATTTTCCTTATGTGGTCCGTGTAGTCTCAGAAATCACTGAATCGAATGGTTCTAGCTCAATGGCTTCTGTTTGTGGCACAAGCTTGGCATTGATGGATGCTGGTGTTCCAATCAAAGCCAGTGTTGCAGGTATTGCGATGGGCTTGATCAAAGAAGGCGATAAATATGCTGTTTTAAGTGATATTTTGGGTGATGAAGATCATTTAGGTGATATGGATTTTAAAGTAGCAGGAACTGAACGCGGTGTGACAGCATTGCAAATGGACATTAAAATTCAAGGCATCACTGGCCAGATTATGGATGAAGCTTTGAAGCAAGCACGTGAAGGTAGAATGCATATCTTGGGTATCATGAATCAAATGATCAACCAACCCAGAACGCAAATTTCCACTTATGCCCCACGCATCATTAGCTTCCGTATTAATCCAGATAAAATTCGGGACGTCATCGGTAAGGGTGGTGTGACGATTCGTGACATTACTGAAACCACAGGTACTACTATCGATATCGCTGATGATGGCACTGTACAAATCTTTGCTGTTGATAGTTCGGCAGGCGAAGCTGCTAAAGACCGTATATGTCAAATTACAGCAGAAGTCGAAGTAGGTGCTATCTACGACGGTAAAGTCGTTAAAATTACTGATTTTGGTGCATTTGTGGAATTTTTGTCTGGTAAATCAGGCTTAGTCCATATTTCTCAAATCAGCCCAGAGCGAGTTGAAAACGTGAGTGACAAACTACATGAAGGCCAAATGGTTCGAGTAAAAGTACTCGAAATCGACCGTCAAGGCCGGATTCGTTTGAGCATGAAAGACGTTGAAGCTGCTGTAACAGGCTAAATCAAAATCATAAGCAGGGTGTGCTGAGACACACCCTGTTTTTTTTATTCAAAAATTTCTTCCAGTGAGTCTGCTGTTAATGACAGCATTTGCCCAATGCAACAGTTTGTCTCCGTTTAGCAAAGGGAACAATCAGAAAAAATACCGTTGTAAATCAATTATTTTACAAGATTAATGAATTCAGCGCGTGTACGTTCATCACTGCGAAAACTACCCAGCATCATGGAGGTTTTCATTAATGAATTTTGCTTTTCAACACCACGCATCATCATGCACAAATGTTGGGCTTCAATGATCACGCCCACACCGGAAGCATTAGTCACTTCCATAATGCATTCAGCAATCTGGTGGGTCAGTTTTTCCTGAATTTGCAAGCGCCTAGCAAATACATCGACAATGCGCGCAATTTTAGATAATCCTAATACTTTGCCTTTTGGAATGTAGCCTACATGACATTTGCCAATAAAAGGCAGCAGATGATGTTCGCATAAGGAATAGAGTTCAATATTTTNTACTAATACCATTTCGTCCATATCAGAATCGAAAATGGCGTCATTAACGATATCAGCAATATTCTTATGATATCCCTCTGTCAGATAAAGCATTGCTTGGGCAGCACGCTTCGGTGTGTCTTTTAGACCGTCGCGTTGGATATCTTNCCCTATGGCTTTAATGATCTCAGTAAAATGTTTTTCCATGATACTAACCTGGTGGCCAATTCATGACTCTGCCGCCGAGCAGATGTAAGTGAAGGTGATAAATAACTTGCCCGCCGCCTTTATTGCAATTCATTAAGACCCTATAACCAGGCTCAGCGATGCCCAATTGCATAGCCATTTTTTGGGCCACTAGCATCATATGGCCAAGTAATTTGGTGTCATTCTCATTGGCATCGTTAAGTGTATTGATGTGTTTACGCGGGATGATCAATTTATGAAATGGCGCTTTGGGGTATAAATCGTCAAATGCGACTACTTGATCGTCTTGGTAAACGATAGTGGCCGGCTGCTCGCCGTTGGCAATTTTACAAAATATGCAATCTGTCATCTTGCGCCTCGATTGTACATTCAAAGTGAATGGGTATATGTGTTGACTTAAAGCCCATCCCCTCGCGTAGGAAGCAGATGATAACAATTTAACAACTAAATGCCAATGGCCTTTAGGGATTCATACTAGTTTGGGCATTGGCTGTTGATGTCTCCGTTTCAGGTTTTAATGAAATTTCTACCGTTTGTTTAGTACCTGGCAGGTCATCGGGTAATTGTTCATTGACTAATAGGCGACCGGTATCGACTGTGACCATCACGGGCAAGCCAGGGTGTAATGGCAATTGATGGTCATAGGATAAAATTTTGATTCGGATTGGCAAGGCAGCTTGGGAGTGACCTCCTCTATCATCCCATAGATGACGCGTTGTGGCCTATTAGTTTCACGTATAATGACGAGTTGTTTTGGTTTGATGCGTGCGACAACAGCTGGTTCAAATAAGGCCTCTACCCACCATTGGTTATTTTCAATAATGTTAAATAGGGGCAGTTTTGGTGCGATCCGCATGCCTAATTTCAAATTAAAATCAGTTATATAACCATCTACTGGCGCGATGACACGATTATCAATTAAACGTTGTTTGGCATTGTTCAGTGCTGCTTGGGCTGCTGCAATTTTGTCGTTTGAAGCTCCGTGAGGCCCGTAAGCTTGATAAGCCTCTGATAATTTATTATACGCCTCTTCCAAAGCATAACCGGCTGCTTGATAGGCTTCTTTGTATTCCAACAGTTGATCACTGGTGATTTGTCCTGAGGCAGCTAATTGTTGTTCTTGGAACACTTGACGGCTTAACTCTGATAACTCTTGTTGCCGTTCTTCGGTTTCTTTCTCGGCGGTATTAACAGCGTCGCGCGATTGGACAATATTTTGCTTTAAATGGGCCAGCGTTTGCTCTGCTTGGGCAATGGCAAGTTGGGCGGGGGTGGAGTCGAGCAATAATAAGATGTCTCCTTTTTTGACTAGGGTGTTATTTTGCACATAAATGCTGGCTATTCTGCCTGAGGTTTTAGCAGAAACGGGCAGCGAGATGCCCTGCACATAGGCGACATTGCTAATAGGATAACGGTATTCTTGTAGCCAACGATAACCGCCAAAGCAGATACCCACCAACAGTATCAGAGATGCCACTATCCATGTGAGCTTAAATTTAATATTTTCCATGCTACAATAATAACGCGAAAACGCTGAAATGCATACTCCGCTATAGACAGCAGCAATCAGAATTAGCACGAGGAATATTATGCAGGTTAACTATCTAGCAGCAATGGGCATAGCTACCTGGCAAGTGTGTACTGCATTGCCTGGGGCAAAAACGCCACAATATAATAGTTTTAAATTATTGAACCCAAGCGGAAGCTGTGTTGGCCTTTTGCTATATGAGTTGTCGGATGACATCAGTCTCGAAGTCTCATTCCAAGCCGAACAGTTGTTAAAGGCAATGTTGCAAGCGATCAAACTACAAGCGGTGCCTTGTTACTTGACCCAACAAATGACTATCAGCAAAGTATTATTATTGGGGGAAAAATAGCGCAGTACTGGTTAAATGATAGTTTGCCATTAACAGAGTTACGCTTAGAAAATGCTAAACGCGCTGAAGTAATTGTCACTTATCATCCGCTGGATTTATTGCGTGATACGGGATTAAAACGTATGGCATGGCAGGATTTGCAATTATTTGTGCAATGACTAAAGTTGTAGGGCACCGATGACATTACGACCAATGCGATTAGAGGATGTACAGGCAGTTTGGCAAATCGAACAGGAGAGCCAACTGTCTCCTTGGTCGATGGATTCCTTTGCTAGTTCACTTCATGCCGGTTATGCTGCTTTTGTTTACACTGACGATGACACAATTATTGGTTTTATTGTGGCAATGATTCGGTCTCAAGAATGTCAAATTTTAAATATTTGTATAGCAGCTCAATATCGACAACAAGGCTTTGGGCAACAATTAATGCAACATGTTTTAGCATTAGCAAAACAACAAGGTGCTACCACAGCATTACTGGAAGTAAGACAATCCAACCACTCTGCAATCGCGCTTTATCATAAACTGGGATTTAATGAGATCAGTGTGCGGCCAAATTATTATCCTAGCAAGAATGGTCGTGAAGATGCTTGGGTGTTAGCAAAACAAATTATTTAATAATACCTTTCATTAATGCTACAAACACGACTGTATCTAATGCAATCCAATGAAATGTATTGCCATGACGTGTGATTAATTGCAGTTTTTGGACGCCTGCTTGAGGTTCTCCCACAGGAATCACCATACGTCCGCCATTGGCTAATTGTGATAATAATGGCATAGGGACTACGCTGGCGGCAGCAGTGACAATGATGCCGTCGTAAGGACTATGCTCTGGCCATCCAAATTGGCCATCGCCATGCAATGTTTGAATATTCGGTAATTTCAATTCGGCAAAACGTTGGGTGGCCTGATCTAATAAGGTTTTGATTCGCTCAATAGTATAAACTTCGGGTACTAATTGCGACAAAATAGCGGCTTGATAACCAGAACCAGTACCGATTTCCAGGACTTTTTGCATGGGGTGGTCTGCAATTAATGCCTCTGTCATACGTGCGACGATGTAAGGTTGTGAAATAGTTTGCTCACAATCAATTGGTAACGCATTATCATTATACGCCATGCTCTGTAATTCTGGTTTGACGAATAAGTGGCGGGGAATTTTATTCATGGCAGCAAGCACTTTAGGATGTTTAATACCGCTACGCTGCAACGTGGTGATAAGCAAATGTTGTTCGGTTTCATAAATCATGGCGCTAATCCTTTAGCTAGGTAATTAGGCGGTCTCAAAAATACTGATATTTTTGAGACCGTTGTGGTTACGATTTTCCAAATACCTTTAAACTGTGATCGTTGCTAGCCGCTCCAATTGTTGTTTTAATTTTACAATTGCCAATTCCAATTCGGCGACGCGGTTGCGATCACGGGCAACTACCTCTGCTGGAGCACGCTCGACATAATTCACATTTTGCAATTTGCCGCTGAGTTGCTCAAGTTCTTTTTGTTGTTTGCCAATTTCTTTTTGTAAACGGGCTGATTCTGCATTGATATCAATTAATCCTGCCATAGGAATATGTAATTCCAATTCATCCACAATGGCAGTAGCAGAGGGTGGCACAGCTTCATTTGGTGCTAATTCCCGTAGTGAGTCAATCTTGGCTAAAGTCGTTAGTAAGGCGCGGTGTTGTTGCAATCGTGCCAGGTCTTNTGCAGAGGCATTTTNTACTAAGATGGGTAATGCTAACTTAGGTGAAATATTCATTTCACCTCGAATATTACGAACACCTACTATCACTTTTTGTAGCCATGCAATTTCATTTTCTGCCGCAAGATTGCGTTGTCTGGCATCTAATGTGGGATAAGACTGCAACATAATTGTGGCACTTTGTTTGCCTAGTAATGGTGCAACTTGTTGCCAAATTTCCTCCGTGATAAAAGGCATCAATGGATGGGCCAGGCGCAACAATGTTTCTAGCACTGTCAATAAAGTATGGCGTGTTACACCACGTGCCACGTCATCACTGGTTTGTCCTGTTAAAATGGGCTTTGAAAATTCCAAATACCAATCGCAATATTCATTCCAAGTAAATTCGTAAATAGCATGTGCTAATAAATCGAAGCGATATTGTGCAAACGCATTGTAGACACGTTCAATAGTGTCTTGTAAACGTGACATAATCCAGCGGTCTGTTAAGCTCCATTGCTCCGGTGTCGTAGTAGTCGGGATGGTGTGTTCTGTTGTGTTCATTAATACATAACGGGCAGCGTTCCATAATTTATTGCAAAAATTACGGTAGCCTTCAATGCGGGCCAAATCGAAGCGAATATCACGTCCGGTAGTAGTTAAGGCACAAANAGTAAATCGCAATGCATCCGTACCAAAGGCAGGGATTCCATTAGGAAATTCTTTGCGGGTATTGTCTGCAATACGTTTAGCCATCGCCGGTTGCATCAAACCACTGGTGCGTTTGGCAATTAAATCCTCGAGAGCAATACCATCAATCAAATCAATTGGGTCAAGCACATTGCCCTTGGATTTTGACATTTTTTGGCCTTCCGCATCACGAATAAGACCGGTGATATACACTTCATGAAACGGGATGTTATTAGTAAATTTTAATCCCATCATGACCATACGTGCGACCCAAAAGAAAATAATATCGAAACCAGTAATTAATACGCTGGTGGGATAAAAAGTTTTTAATTCAGCAGTGTTTGATGGCCAGCCCAAAGTTGCAAATGGCCAGAGTGCGGCTGAAAACCAAGTGTCGAGCACGTCATCGTCTTGGCGCAGTTTTAAATTTTCTGGCAAGCTATGTTTTTGCCTGGCTTCCGTTTCGCTATGCGCCACATAAACATTACCTTGGTCATCATACCAAGCAGGGATACGGTGTCCCCACCATAACTGCCGGCTAATACACCAGTCTTGAATATTTTCTAGCCATTGCAAGTAAGTTTTGCTCCACTGCTCAGGTACGAATTTTAAAGAGTGGTCTTTCACGGCGGCCATGGCGGGTTCTGCTAAGGAAGACATGGCCATGTACCACTGGTCAGTTAAATAAGGTTCAAGCACAGCACCCGAACGATCACCAATAGGCGTGGAGACCGTGTAGGGTTCGATTTTTTCAATCAATTCTTGCGCAGTGAGTTCTTTAATAATTTGTTCGCGGGCCTTAAATCGGTCTAAGCCTTGATAGGTTTTGGGCACTTGATCATTGAGTTTTGCATCAGGAGTGAAAATATTCAACATGGGCAAATGGTGGCGTTGGCCCATTGCATTATCATTAAAATCATGTGCCGGTGTAATTTTGACGCAGCCGGTTCCAAATTCTGCCAATACGCTGGCATCGGCAATAATTGGAATAGTGCGTTCCGTTAATGGCAGTCGCAGTTGTTTACCGATCACTTGGCGGTAGCGTTCATCTTCTGGATTAACAGCAACGGCCACGTCACCAAATAAGGTTTCTGGCCGAGTAGTTGCGACAACGATATGGCCGCTGCCATCAATGAAGGGATAACGGATATAATACAATTGGCCTGCGCGGGGCTCATTGATGACTTCTAAGTCTGACACGGCGGTATGCAGCACCGGGTCCCAATTTACCAACCGCTTACCGCGATAAATCAAGCCTTCCTCATAAAGCTGAACGAACACCTCCATCACTGCCTGGGAGATATCTTTGTCCATAGTAAAACGTTCACGGCTCCAATCAGTGCTGACGCCAAGGCGGCGCATTTGTGATTTAATTGTGCTGTCTGATTGGTTTTTCCACTCCCAAACCCGTTCCTCAAAGGCATCACGTCCTAAATCATGCCGGGATTGGCCTTGCTGTAATAGCTGTCGTTCTACCACCATTTGAGTAGCAATACCGGCATGGTCTGTGCCTACTTGCCAAAGCGTATTAAAACCCCGCATCCGATGGTAACGGATCAATGCGTCCATCAAGGTTTGTTGGAAACCATGGCCCATGTGGAGGGTGCCAGTCACATTGGGTGGTGGCAACATAATGCAATAGGCTTCTCCTTTACCGGAAGGAGTGAAATAGCCTGATTTTTCCCATAATTGGTACCAGTGACGTTCAAGCGTTTGTGGGTCATAAGTGGATTTCATAGTGGATTTAGCCTCTGCCGGTAAAAAATAGAGTCACTTTACCGTTGCCAACTGAGGAACGCAACTGGTTGAGAAAAAGGGGCATTGGCTTTGTTTTATCCGCACGATAGTCACTAAGTCTGTGCCAATCTATGCCGAATTTTGATAGAATGGTCGGCTATTTTTTTAGATGCAGCATACAATCAGGTTTGTGTGCGTCGTGAGGTAAGTGAGTGATTGTATTTCGTTACTTGACTAAAGAAGTTTACGCCACAATTTTGGCCACGACCATTATCTTGTTGCTTATCTTAATTTCAAACCAATTTATTCATTATCTTAATCGGGCTGCTGCAGGCGGCTTGCCGCCACGGGCAGTCATGCAATTGATGTCATTACAAGTGCCCTTATTATTGGGCTATTTGTTGCCATTAGGGCTTTTTCTGGGCATCTTATTGGCTTATGGGCGGATGTACGTTGATAATGAAATGACAGTGCTTTCCGCTTGTGGTTTCAGTAAGGCACAATTGATTGCCACCACTTTGGGATTTTCAGTTTTTATTGCCATTATGGTGGCTTTTCTAACACTTTGGCTGCAACCCAAATTAGCTTCCTATCGTGACCATATTTATGCCCAAGCAGCGGCCGCCTCGCCACTAGAGACTTTATTCCCAGGACGGTTTGTCACGCTTGATAGTGGTCGTTGGGTGTTATATGTAGAAGATGTGACCCGTGATCGGCGCTCAATCGGAAATGTTTTTGTGGCCAAAATGCCAGACCAATTGGGTGAACCTTGGACAATTGTATCTGCTAATGCCGGACATCAGATGACCGATAAAGAGACAGGTGATGAATTTCTAGTGTTAACAGATGGCTCCCGCTACACCGGTGTCCCTGGGCAAAATGATTTTCAGATTGTGAATTACAAACAATACGGGGTACGGATCCAGGTAGCACAGCCCAAGATGAGGCAACAAGCAGAGCAGCTGCCGACAATTCAATTATGGCAAAAACGCAATGATATTGAGGCAGCTGCAGAGCTGCAGTGGCGTTTAGCAATGCCTGTTGCCACAATTATTTTGGCATTACTAGGAGTCGCTATGAGTCGGGTACGGCCGCGTTATGGTCGTTTTGCTAATTTATTGCCGGCTATTTTATTATATGTCGTGTATGCAGACCTGATTTTTGTGAGCCAAGCGGCGATCCAAAAGGCACGCTTTCACCTCGGCCTGGGATGTGGTTGATTCATGGTTGCATGTTATTGTTAACATTGATTATGCTGGGGTTCTTTATCGGTTGGCGCCGCCTTTGGTCGCAACTTAGAGGGCGAAATTAATGGGAATATTAGATCGGTATATTGCCCGCGCCGTCATCGAATCGGCATTGTTGGTTTTATTGGTCTTATTGGGCATTGAATCGTTTATTACTTTTGTCAGCGAATTACGGGACATTGGTACCCGCGATTATGGTATTTCTCAAGTTTTATGGTATGTGCCGCAATTATTGCCTAGCAATATTTATCAATTCTTCCCAATGGCTGGATTAATCGGCAGTTTGTTGGCGCTTGGCCGATTGGCCTCGCGCAGTGAATTAATCGTTATGCGGGCTGCTGGGTTGTCAATTAGTCAGATCACTTGGGCTGTATTAAAAGCGGCAGTTTTATTATTAATTATTGCAATGGCATTAGGTGAATGGATTGGGCCTCATGCGCAACAACATGCAGAAATGCAAAAAGCGGTCGCAATGAGTGGCGGCCAGGCCATCAATACTCAGCAAGGGCTGTGGGTGCGCGAAGGCAATAATTTTATTCACATTAACCAAGTCATTAAACGTGGCCAATTACAAGGCATTACTCGTTACGAGTTCGACCGGCAGCATCATCTGGCCAAAGCCAGTTTTGCTGAGAGTGGGGTTTATCAAGACGGTCGATGGACGTTTTATAATGTCAAACAAAGCACCTTAGGAAAAGAACGCGTTGTCAGCCGTCCTTTAGCACAAGAAATATGGAACATTCATTTAGACCCACGTTTGCTTGGAATTTCTGAAACTGATCCCAATCAGCAGTCGTTGCCGAAATTATACCATTCAATCCAATACCTCAATCAAAGCGGCCAAGACAGCAACCAATATCAGTTCGTCTTTTGGCAGCGGATTTTTCAACCATTGGCTACTTTGATCATGGTTTGTTTGGGCATTCCTTTTATTTTTGGGCCACTGCGCTCAACTACTATGGGCCTGAGAATGGTTGCTGGGATCATTACCGGTTTTACTTTTTATACCCTCAATGAGTTTTTCGGACCATTTAGCATGGTATATCAGTTTCCACCTTTACTGGCAGCAGCGTTGCCGACAATTTTATTTGCCATGGTTGGGGTCATTTTGTTATGGTCAATGCGTTGATGAGCTGGCTTCTAAATAAGGTATGAATAACATGCAATTACCTGAGAATAATGGCAGTAAATATTACCCTTGGCTAATTTGGGGATTGGGTGCCGCTTTCTTTTTTGTTGAATATTTTGCTAGGGTATCTCCGAGTGTGATGGTGCCTGAGCTCATGCAGTCATTTCAAATCAAAGCCCTTGGTATAGGTACCTTATCGGCTTGTTTTTATTACGCTTATATCAGTATGCAAGTGCCAGTGGGAGCCTTGGTTGATCGATTTGGTGCTCACCGTTTGTTGACAGTCACGGCAATTATTTGTGCTTCGGGCTGCTTTTTATTTGCATTTTCTCAACATATTTTGTTGGCACAATTGGCCCGTTTGTTGATGGGCTTTGGCGCGGCCTTTGCCTTTGTAGGGACGCTTAAATTGGCCACCTTATGGTTTCCACCGCACCGTTTTGGTTTATTGGCAGGAATGACTCAGGCTTTGGGAATGTTGGGCGTTGCCGTTGCATTAAGTTCATTGGCAGTGACAGTCCATGCTTTGGGTTGGCGCATGACTGTCGGTATGATTGGTATGGTTTTATTAATATTGGCAATTTTGATTGGTATTTTTGTGCGTGACCGACCGATCATTGCTGCTACTAGCAGCAAGTCAACTATTGGTTTATGGCAAGGACTGGTCTTGGTATTGCGCAATCCTCAGACTTGGGTCAATGCCGCCTTTGCAGGATTGTTATACGCACCCACCGCTGCGTTCGCAGAATTATGGGGTGTGTCTTATCTAGTTCGTGTCTATAGCATCAGCACCAGTATGGCCGCTACTGCAGTCAGTGTCATTTTTATTGGTTGGGCAGTTGGTGGCCCTTTAATGGGATGGATATCCGATTCGATTCAAAAACGCCGGCCAGTCATGATGTTTTCCATCATGATGAGCTTTCTATTGATGACCATCATTTTGTATTTGCCACCAATATGGTTACCGCTGCTGTTTCTATTGCTGTTTGCTTACGGTGTTGTTAATGCGGGTTTAGTGGTTTCTTATGCAGTGGCCAGTGAAATTAATTTTCGTCCTATTGCGGGAACATCGATGGCTTTTTCCAATATGGCTTCTGTCATTATTGGCGCGGCATTACAACCTATTATTGGTTTTATGTTGGACATGTTTTCACACGGCGTAGTCGACAATAATGGCATGCAGTTTTACAGTGCTCAAGACTATCGTATGTCGATGGTAGCGTTGCCGCTTTGTTTATTGCTAGGTTCAGTTGTCGTGTTATGGGTAAAAGAAACTTATTGTAAAGTACGGGAAGAGTAATCTTATTTTGGCTGATTAATCAAAATAGATTAATGACTATTGAGAACAGAAATTAGAGTAATGAAGCTATGAGTACTGACCTATCCTTGACCCAACCAACTCATTTATCTGCGCCTACGAGTTCGCGCTCGCAAAATACCCGGCGTGATTTATTGTGGGGCATTTTCAATTGGCCATTATGGCTTATGTTAAGTTGGCAAGATATCCGTTTGCGTTATCGCCGTTCTAGCATAGGGCCATTTTGGATCACTATTAGTATGGCCATCAGTATTTATACGATGGGGTTTTTATATGGCCAGTTATTTAAAATTGATTTAAAACAATATTATCCATTTTTGGCGGCAGGAATGTTGTCTTGGAATTTAATTTCCATGCTGATCATTGATGGCACCAATACCTTTATTGAAGCAGAGAGCTATCTCAAACAAATGAAATTACCATACACGGCATTTGTCATGCGGGTGTTGTGTCGTTGTTTAATCATTTTTGCGCATAATATTTTAGTCATTGTTCCTATCATGGTTTTTTAAAAATCNATCCCCGGTTTGACCTTGTTGATGTTTATTCCTGGTGTATTGATTATTGCATTGACAGGATTTGTTTATGGTATGTTATTAGCGATGTTAGGCGCACGCTATCGGGACGTTTCACAGATCATCGTTAGTTTAATGCAAGTCAGTTTCTTTTTAACACCTATCATGTGGAGCCCGGCGATTTTGCCCGAGCGTTTTCAATTTATTGTTGCGATTAATCCTTTTGCACAATATATCGAACTATTACGTGCCCCATTAATGGGAACGATGCCATCGCTGCATGCAATCATATTTACATTATCGTTAGCTTTAGTAGGCTTGGTACTGATGTTATATGTGTTCAACAAGTGCCGGCATCGGATTATTTATTGGTTATAGGTAACAATATGGCATCGATTATTTTAGACAAAGTATCTGTTGAATTTCCTATTTACCATTTAAGCGCAAGGTCTATTAAAAAACAGTTTTTACGCATTGGCACAGGTGGTAAATTGTCGACTTCAGACAGCAATTGTGTCACAGTGAAAGCTCTTGATAATATCAGTTTGCATATTGCACATGGTGATAGAGTTGGTTTAATCGGCCATAATGGTGCTGGAAAAAGCACATTATTGCGCGTGCTATCACAGATTTATGAACCCACCTCTGGCAATATCCATATTGATGGCAGAGTGTCTCCTTTGTTAGATGTGATGTTTGGCATCGATAATGAATCTACCGGTTATGAAAATATCATCATGCGTGGCATATTGCTTGGCCTGACCCGTAAACAGATCATGGATAAAATGGATGAAATCGCTGAGTTTACTGGTTTAGGTGAATATTTGTCCGTGCCTATTCGGACTTATTCAACGGGCATGCGTTTGCGGCTTGCGTTTGGTGTCGCCACAAGTATTGCTCCTGAAATTTTAGTGCTCGATGAAGTTGTGGGTGCGGGTGATGCCACTTTTATACAAAAGGCTAAACAGCGGATGCAAGAATTGATTGATCAATCAAGCATCGTAATCTTAGCGTCGCACTCAAATGAAATAATCAATAAAATCTGTAATAAAATTTTGCTAATGGAAGGCGGCAAAGTCCGTTTTTGGCGATGTTGCGGAAGGACTGGCGCTTTATAAAAGCAACCACGGTTAACAATGATGGGTTATACCAAGTTATTTAACACAGCCAAAAACGCTTATGCCAGATGGCAGGGTTATGGCCGTTTGGTCAGTGTCACTGCTTTAGCCTTGTTACGCGGTGAAGTTACCATCGCTGGTTTGCAAGGAAAAATCCGGCAAAAATTACAGTTGCAGCAGCAGTTGAAACAGTCAATGCAGCAAGATGCCGCCCGTTATTTATCAACTTATCATGTGATCTATATTTACAGTTTGGCAGCAGGAGAATCTGCCCGTTACCGTGTCCATAATAATGTCGAAGTATTACAAGCAGCAGGTTATAACGCCCAAGCGTTTGCTGAACAAGAAATTAGAAATCTTATTAAATATCAAATTAACGCTCAAACTGTTGTTTTGGCACGTCTATCGTTGGCAGCAGCAGCATTAGATCCAGTTGCAATGCCTGATCCGGCCGCGATCAATGATTTCCTGCAATATGCTAAGCACAAATCGATGCAAATTGTTTTTGATATAGATGATCTGGCCTTTGAGCCAGAATTATTACCGCAAATCCAAGGCTTTACTGCAGCGCAGAGAAAATTTATTTACAAGTAATGCAAGGCCACCAGCGTTTATTACAAAACTGTGAATATGCCACTGCCCCTACCGATGTGTTGGTTGCAAGAATGACTGCTTTAGGTGTCATTGCTAAACGCATCCCTAATACCATTAATTTTCAACAACTCGAATTAGCAAAAACATTGATGCCTAAAAAATCAAGCCAAATCAATTGCGCATTGGTTATTTTAGCGGCACTAAGAGCCATAATGTTGACTTTCAACAATGTGAAGCTGCTTTATTGAAATTAATGGCCTTGTATCCGCAATGCTGTTTAGTCATTGTGGGCTATTTAGATTTAAGCCCCGCATGGCAAGTGTATGCTGATAGAATTGAAAAATTCCATTTCAGCCTTATTTAAAAATGTTAGCGCTTTTGGCCACTATTGATATTAATCTTGCGCCATTAGAACTACATAATCTTTTTGCGACGCTAAAAGCCAATTAAAAATTTTGAAGCAGGACTCGTACAGGTGCCCACTGTAGCCTCACCGACACAGTCTTATCGTCAGGCCATTACTCATGGTGAGGACGGTTTTTAGCTGCTTCAACTGAGGATTGGTTTAATGCATTACAATCGTTGGTTCAGTCAACGGAATTGCGTGAAACTATTGGCGAAAGGGCTAAATTGAGAGCATTGATGCAATTTGGCCCGGAAGCTTTGTTGGCTGCTATGCAAACTGTTTATCGATTAAATTATAATGCAATCAAGCCCACCATTTTTATTGATACAGCGTTAACAACAACGGAAGATATATCCGTCATCGCCCGCTTAAAAGAAATGGCAGAATTGCATGCGTTACAAGCGCCGTTAACAGTGACAGATAAGCGCAATGCTTGGTGCATTGTTAAAACCAATGCAGAGATTGCTTTGGCCAAACAAGCTGGTCTTAAGTCTATTTTATTACGAACCCATCATTGCCGAGACGATCGAGATTATTTTTGCGGGCAGATTTTGAGTGTTATCGTTTGGCAGATGCCATCGAATTTATTATGACCAAATGGCAAAAATTAATGGCAATGGCCAACATGTTAATAAGAGATGTTCATCCAGGCGACATGATTTTAATTGGTGGTCCAGCAAGGGTGGGCAAAAGTACTTTAGCAACGGCATTGAAATATGCCTTATTAGACAAAAACTATACGACCAAAGTATTGCGGCTAGATAATTGGTTGAAAAGCGAAAGCGAGCGTGCTGATCAAGGTGTGATGAACCGTTATCGCTTATCTGATGCGGAAGCATTCATTTTGCAAGGACTGCAAAAACCAGGCGTTTATCGCATGCCTTTTTATGATCGTTATTATCGCGAAACGATTCCAGCTGCGGTTGATATTGAATTTGCTGCAGATGATGTATTGGTAATAGAAGGAGTCGTTGCGTTAATGTCGGTGCCATTAGTCAACAGAGCAAGTAAACGTATTTATCTGAGTTGCCCAGAAACAGTCCGTTGGCAAAATTTCCAGCAAGAATATTATGCCAGAGGCTTAGCAACAGATGACATTAAAACGCTGTATCAAAGTCGTTTAATTGATGAAAATCCAGTTGTTGAAACGGTAAAACCATTGGCTGATGCTGTCATTAGTGAATTATATTTGGGAGCTGCCGATGCAATTAACTGAGGTCTGTGCTGTCATTGTTGCTTATCATCCTGACTTGTCAGTATTGCAGCGATTATTGACTAGTTTGTCCTCCCAAGTGGGGCATATTTTATTACTGGATAATTCTGCCTCAAATAAAGTTGAAACAGTATTAAACCAACAATTATCGCCTAAATCCTGGACTTATTTACATTGTCCCAGCAACATTGGTGTGGCTGCTGGTCATAATTTAGGGATTCGTTGGGCTGAATCACAACAGTTTAAATACGCAATTTTATTTGATCAAGACAGTGAGCCTGCCGAAGACATGGTCAGCCGTTTAATGTGCGCATTGCAATCGTTGGCTGCAAAACAAAAAGTAGCAGCAGTTGGCCCAGTACATGTCGATGCAAGGACGATGCAACCTGCGACNTTTTTACAGTTTTCAGGTTTGCGCATCAAGAAACGTTGTTGTCAGTGGAATGTGGATGGTAATAAATATATTAAAGCTGAGTTTCTTATTACTTCAGGCACTTTGCTAGAAATTGCTGTGTTCCATCAAATTGGTGAATTTGATGAGGGTTTATTTATTAATAACAACGACCTTGAATGGTGTTTACGTGCTAAATCGAAGGGTTATATTTGTTTCGGTGTATGTGATGCCATTATGCATCACCGTTTAGGTGACAATATTACCCAAATATTGGGCATGACAATCCATCATAACAGCCCCTATCGACATTATTACAATTTTCGTAATCGGGTGTTGATTTATCGGCGCTCTTATATTCCTTTGACCTGGAAAATCAATGATGCACCTCGAATGTGCGTTAAAATACTGTTTCATATATTGTTTACTAAACCACGTTGGCAGCATCTGCAAATGATTATGCGTGGCATTTGGGACGGTATTTGTGGACGCAGCGGNCAAACTAATCGGGCGGGCTTTATGAAACCACTTGTTTCTATCATTATTGTTAATTTCAACGCAGGCCGTGACTTGCTTGCCTGTTTGCAGTCGGTATTTGCTATTGATTTACCATTGGAAGTGATTGTGGTGGATAATGCTTCTACCGATAACAGTATTACTTTGGTTGAGCAACATTATTCAAATGAGCAGCGGTTACATTTAATCCGTAATTCAGCCAATTTAGGTTTTAGCAAAGCCAATAATTTAGCGCTGGATAAGTTGCAAGGCAATTATTGGTTGTTTTTAAATCCCGATTGNTCTTATCGAAAAAATGTATTACTGCGGATGATGGTAGTCATGGAGGAAAATCCAACAGCAGGCATGGCGGGCTGTTTAATAAAAAACATGGATGAAACAATTCAACCCACTTGTGTTCGCCGCTTACCTAATTTGCGTAATGCTTTTGTGCGTGCTTTGCGTCTTGATAAATGGCTGTCCAATAAATCAGTGGAAAGCATGGATATTGCCACCAATAAATTATTGCCAACGCAAGTGGCGCCAGTTGAAGCGATTTCCGGCGCTTTTATGTTTGTACGACCGTCAGCTTTAGCTACAGTAGGGCCTTTAGACGANACGTTTTTTCTCTATGGCGAAGACATTGATTGGATGTGGCGATTTCAACAACATCATTGGCAAATTCTATTTGTACCGGACGTGGCGATATATCACGCGAAAGGTGTGTGTGGCCGAAAACGGCCGTATCGTGTGTTGTGGCGCAAACACCAGGCGATGATTTTGTTTTTTAATAAACATTTTAAATCGCAATATCATTGGAGTCTACGCATATTAGTTTATATGGCTATTGTTGGGCGTTTGGGGTCGCTCCTATTGTTAGCAAGCATGAAAAATTTTATCCGTTCAATTAAATTTAAAAAACAGCAGATATAAATTAAAGATCATCGCTATGACTGAAAATCTCTCAAAAGGATTGCAATAGAAATAGCAGATTGTCATTGCGAGGAGCATAGCGACGAAGCAATCCATATGGTTTCGGTCGTTGGATCGCTTCGTCGCTATGCTCCTCGCAATGACAATCACTAAAAAATTGGTGTGAAGTTACCTGATGACGAGGAGCTGCAAAGTAATTATTTCAAACTAATAATATCGATTTATTTTTAATTAAGAGGAGGCGATTTTATGTTAGCTACACGAAGCATTTTAAATGATCTAAAAACAATGAAAAAGTGACGATTAATGATGCTAAAGAAGGATTTAGCAGTGAACAAGTGAGGTCAATGGCAGCTGCTATCCGCCAAAATCCCAAATTAAAAACATTGAATTTTAGTTCGCATTGTAAGTTTCAATCCCAAGATGATGTTAAGTTATTAGTAGAGGCAATGATTTTTAGTAAAAAGTTGGGGAATGCTATATTACCTAGAGAATATTATAGTGATGAACAGGCCAAGAAAATTTTTGCCAATAAGAACCGTATAATTCAAACGTATGACCTTTTATGGAAAGAGTATGAAAAAGTTAGGGCACTTCGTCAAAGCGGTGCTGATATTGATGAAATTAGAGGAATTAAGTCAAATATTGGAGTTTATTGGAAATCTTTTGAGTTAATTAAATCAACTTGCGGAAATGCAGTTTTTTTGATTATAAAGCTGATTTAGAGGCCTCTTTTAAAGAAGAAATTAGTTACTTAAGTACTATTAAAGATCATATTCCTGGCTTGCCTGTTTCCGTGGAAGAGTTGGCTAAAAGTCCTGAAAAACCTCAAGCTTCAAATAATAATAATAATGTTCCTTCCTCTACTACAACAATTTTGCAGCACACATTAGTGGTGGCTTCATCTCCTGATTTGCCTGCATTAAATATTGAGCGGGCCGGTAATGCTTTAAAAATAACCGGTTTTAATAGTGTTAACGATGCTAATAAAGACGATGTAAAGCGAGGAATAAAAGAAGGCATAACCGCTCTAGAATTTATCAGTAGCAATGTAGAGTGTAGCTATATAGAAGATCTCTTGGCAGGTTTTCCTGAGACTAAAATGGACTTGAAGTTTGTTGATAGTACCATTGTTGGTGATAAGAGCGACAGAAACAAGTCAATTTCTTTGCACTCGTTAGCATTTCAACGATGTAATGTTGATAAAATCTCTTTCTGCAGACTAGTAGAGGCCGAAGGCCTGTCTCAAGTTGCGATTGATAAACCATTTTTGTTACTTAAATGGGGCATTATTAATTTAATTGAAAGAAAAAATAAAATTAGGTTTGTTTTTCTTATGCGGAAGGATTTTTGTATACAAGAATCGCTCACATAAAATCTGCTATTAATATAATGGCATTTTAGAGGAAATTTCTCCTTATATCGTGGGGATATCTAACGATAAAGTGGAAGAGAGTTGTTCTGGATTATTGGCTTATTTAGAAAAATTGTCGTATCAAGATGTGGAA
The DNA here is from genome assembly GCA_013414725.1 of Coxiellaceae bacterium. Taxonomy (GTDB): domain Bacteria; phylum Pseudomonadota; class Gammaproteobacteria. The sequence continues at coordinate 1,455,997 of CP058706.1, forward strand.
ATGTTACCTCTTAAAATACAAAGTAGTCAATTAAAGATAGAAGGTATGGAGCTTATTAAGGCAAAATTTAAGTTATTGCGTGATATAATGGATACCATTTGTATCGATGATTCTGCTTTCGCTTTTATTTCCAAGAAATTTTATGAGGAATATCAGGCGGCTCTTAAATGTGTTTTAGATCATATTAGTGAGAAATGTGAAGACGAGAAAAAATATTAAACAGATAGGTGCAAGCCCTGCTCACGACGCCATTTATACAAATTTACGGATAATCGTTAATTTAAATAAGCAATATATGACGATTTTAAATAAATATAAAAAGAGGATTTGTATAAGTTAGGGTTTGAGTGGTTAAGTGAAAAGGCGATCTCATGTTGAGACTGATTGTTATATACATGTTTCTGTCTTTGCATCATCTTCAGATTTTTACATTCCTCTTACGCAACGATTAAGCCTTATTGCGTTGATTCCTAAAGAGTCATCTCATTTTGAAACTGCTAAAGCGATACTTTTGGATATCCTCCAAACACAATTAAAGGAATGTTATGCCGGAGAGAAAGTAAAATCAAGGCTCTTACCACATTGGATGAGTCAATAAATAAGGCTTCGGATGTTAATGCCATTTTACAAGCAATCGATGTTTTCACTAAACCTCTTTTAGACAATGCTCCTAAAAGCAAATCTCCTTTGAAACCCGTTTTTTATAAAGAGAAGAAACAAAAGCTTAAATCAATGGCAGAAGAATTAGCCAGTATTAAGGCCCGTGTTGAGAGCATTATGGCTCCTCCGCAAAGCAGTAATACACTGGACAACGTAATGTAAATTGTAGCTGGGATAAGCCTGGGCAATAGCATAATCTCGGCGACAGCCTTCTCTTGGCGGTCTTTTATTTTTAAGCCTATGATTTAATATGAGGCCGCCTCAAAAATGTGAAATTACAGTGTCATCCTGAGCGTAGTGAAGGATCTCCTTCAAGTGCCTCCTAATGGAGATCCTTCGCTACGCTCAGGATGACATACGCGAGTATTTTGAGGCAACTTTATGTTTTTAAAAAATAATCTTAATATTTGCTTAATCTTGCCATGGCGGAATTCATCCAATTGGGATTTCTTGTTTGCCGCTATACCCATCACACCTCAAAATGCGCCGCAAGATGAGCCTTACACTTCGCATTTTGAGGTGTGATGGGTATATACCTTGTCTTTTTAAAGTCAAAACTGACTTAAATAATAAAGCCAGACTGTGGTAGCTTCAATTGAGTGAAAGCGAAATAGGAAAACAATCAAGTTCAGTTTTTTGCTGAGCAATTAATTTGTCTATGTCTTCGATATTTTTTAATATTTCCTTAACCTTGAAAAGTTATAATTTTAACTAATTGATACTGATAGAGGGGAAAGATTATGCCATTGAAGCCTGAAGTTAAAAAATCACTAGTGAACGATAAAAAGTCTGGCTTAAATCAGAGAATTTGGAAGGTGAGCTTATTTCAATTGCTGATTTGATCACTACTAATACCGAATTGGTGCAGTTTGATATTACTAAGTGTGAATTTGGAGCATCTGATTTAACGCCTTTAGTTAAGGCGATTTTTAAAAGCAAAAATTTGACTACTAGCAACTTGCCGGCAGTTTTTAAAGATTTTCAAATAGGGAGAGTTTTGGCGGTCAAATCTAAATTATTAACCATTTATAAAAATGCGGTTGCTTCATGCCTAAAGTTAAGGCAAGAGATTAACTCAGATAATAACATTTATGTAATTGATGTTAGGACTCATATCTTTCAAATTTTGGCCTCATTTGAAGCGACAATCAAAAGAATGTCCCGATGTGGAGTTTTTGATTATGTTGCTGACTTGCGGCGTGAATTTAGTGATGTTTTTGGTTTTCTTGAACCATCAATTAAATCTGAACCAACAATATCAAAAACGCAAAGCGATCCAAGTAAAGATTATGCGTTTGTGCATCCTATTTCGACTTCTTCGGTACTCCATTCGCTGAATAATAATAACAATTCATCTACTATCGAAAAGACACATTCTTGTTTAAAAGTCAGCGGATTAAATCAATCTAATAAATCTGATCTGAAGTATAAGATATATCTGCAAAAAGCCGAGGTTAATAAAATAGAGTTTTGGGCGCTAATATTGCATACAATGATATTGTTGATATTATTAAGTCAGTTTTCTTTAAAAAGAGATTTCTGAGTTGCATTTTCCAGTGGAAATCTGTTTGTCGATTTAGAAGATTTAGAGAGACCACAAATAGAGGGTGTAAGTACTGTAACTTTTAGTGGAACGGATGTTAGTAAAGAAGCTTTTGTATCAATTTTTCCGCTCCTGGGATTAAGAAAATTAGTGTAGATCATGCTTATGTTTTAATGCACCATGACGTATTAGAAGTGATCAAAGCGGCGCACTTTTCATTATTTGTTGATCAAAAAACTGAGATTAATCTGCAATCTAAAACACCAAGATTTTTAAACCTGGTTGGGTTTTTACAAGAAATGGTTCCTTATGTCCATAGTGCTACATCTAATAATAATGGCCAAAAATTTTCCAATGAGATTATACAGCTTTTAGATGATATTTTTGTTGATCTTGGAAAGGGTGTGCCTAATGAGCTGGAAACTCAAAAATTAAAAACAAGCCTTTTATATGAAGTTTACTCATCTTTAAATGATTTTAGCAAGAAGCAAGCGCTTGGAAAATTAATGTTAGCGGAGTCCCAAGGAACCTATGATCTATGTGTCAGAGACCTTAAAAGTTTTAGCTTTACAGCTGAATCAGAGCAAGAGAAAAACACAAAATTGATGCAGATACTAAGAAAAATGGGATATTTAATTCGATTGGCTGAAAAGGTCGCCATGGCCAATGGTGTGATTTCGTCTTCTGACTTATTGAAGTTTCAGGCGAATTGTCATCGTGAAGTGAGTACTTATGCACTAGATAAGCAGTTGCCTATCCCATTGAAATTCCGTTTAAATATTCTTGATTTGTTAGAAAAAGATTTTCTCAGGAATATTGAGAAAGATGTGCTTGATTTGGTGAAAAATCAAATTGGAGAATGTATCGTCGATTCGAGCGATAGCAAACGTAGCAGCCTTAATAAGCTTAAGAAACATATTGCTAAAGCCGAGGATTTGTCAGATGTTATGTCTGCAATTAAAGACTTTCAGGGCGAGAAGGCGGATAAATACCCGAATACTAATCTGCAATTGGAAACAATTCAGCCTCATTTGGAAAAGCTTTGTGTGAAAATAGCTGTGTTAAGTGTTCCTTCATTTACTTAAATGCTAAAACTTAGATGTAGGGTGGATCAAGCGAAGCGGATCCACCATTCCTTTGGGCAATATGATTTGGTGGATCCGCTTCGCTTGATCCACCCTACAATACATGTAACTAAAGATTCAACCGATTGAATACCACGTTCGGTACTGATTTGATAATACTCATAATTCCCCACCAAAACCACGGTACATAAATTTCAGCGCGGCGTTTATCAATGGCTTTAACGATGGCTTTTGCTACTGCATCGGGTTTGGCCCAAAGCAGGCCTTNTTTGAAATTTTGGGTCATAGGCGTATCAACAAAACCAGGCTTGATGGTTAGCACGCTGACATTAGCGCTCGCTAAACGGTGTCTTAGGCCTTGTAGAAAAATAGTCAGTCCACCTTTGGCAGCCCCATAGACATAATTGCTTTTACGGCCACGGTCGCCCGCAACAGAAGTGATCACTGCGATACAGCCGCTACGTTGCGCTTCAAAGCGGTTGCCAAGCAAGTTCAGTAATGACACGACGCTGAGAAAATTGACGTTTAATTCCCGCAGAGATTGTTCATACGAAAGTTGGCATTGAGCTTGATCAGGCAAGGTACCATGGGCAATTAAAACAACATCAATTTGTCCCAAGGTTTCATAGGCTTGTTCAATCAATTGCGTATGTTGTTCAGTGGCGGTAATGTCTAAAGCATAAGTATCTACTTGAGGCGCACCGCGTAAACGTAAATCAGCAGCAATGGTGTCTAATCGTTGTTGATTGCGGCCAACTAAAAATAATTGCGCGCCGCGTGTGGCATNAGATTTTGCGGTGGCTTGTGCCATCGCTGAAGTAGCACCAATCACTAAAATTTTCTGTGTCATTGCCTGTCCTCCGTCACTCGACGCCAAAAGCTCGACGAAAAGCTGGGGTCGATGTAGTTTGTCAGTTGTTGCCATTGTGGATAACCAGCCCGGTACATTGCTCCCGACATGTGGGCGTCTTTGGCTGGATAAAGCCGTCCGCCATGTTCTAATACAATTTGATCAAGCTCATTAAATAATTTCAGCGTTTTAGTGCCTCGATGCGGGAAATCCAATGCCAAAGTAATACCGGGTTGTGGAAATGACATTAAACCTGGAGAGGCTACATCGCCAAATAGTTTCAATACCGATAGAAAAGAAGCTGCATTCGATTGAGAAATTTNTTGCATAATTGCTTCAATAGCAACCCGACCATGGGTCATTGGAATGACTAATTGGTATTGCATAAAACCGTTCTTGCCATAAATACGGTTCCAATTAAGAATACTGTCTAATGGGANAANAAACGGTGCATAAAATGCATTCTGTTGGGTTGCAGTTTTTACTCGGCGATAATACCAATAATTGAATGCTTTAATGCTCAATGGGTTTAATGCTAAATGCGGAAAATAACAAGGGACGCTTAACGTTTTTTTCTTGGGAGTTCGATAATCTATCAGATCATTGGCTTGACTATGATTGGCGCGCATAAAAATCCCACGACCTAACTGCGCACCTTTTGCCATGCCATCAATCCATGCCACAGTATACTCATGTGAGGCTGCCGATGCAGCCGATAGCTCAAAGAATTCATCAAGGTCATTAAAAGGAATATTTTCGACGGTCAATTGGCTACTGGTAATTCGTTTTAAGCGTAATGTGGCAGAGAGGATGAGACCTGTCAGTCCCATGCCGGCAATCGTTGCTTTAAATAAATCACTTTGTTGAGTTGGGCTACAAATTTGTCGGCCAGTGTCAGAGCGAAGTAATTCAATGCTTGTTACATGATTGCCAAAAGTGCCCATGACATGATGGTTTTTACCGTGGACATCGTTAGCAATGGCGCCACCAACAGAAACAAATTGTGTGCCAGGCACTACAGGTAAAAACCAGCCACGTGGGACAATGAATTGTAAAATCTCAGCGAGTGTCGCGCCTGCCTCTACTTGCAATAATCCTTGTTCAGGATCAAAAGCGAGCAAGCGGTTAAGTGGCGAAGTCGTTAATAAAATTCCTTGTGAATTTAAACCGACATCACCATAACTACGGCCTTGGCCATGCGGTAGTAAGGGTATATTGCCTGTATGTGGCAATGCTTGATCACGCCATAAAAAGGGAATGATTCGTTGATGTTCAACGACAGGATAGTTGCCCCAACCACTTTTTCGCATGATAGATTACCTAAACGTCAGATATTTATGGCCAATAAAACTGCTAAATATCGGGAAGCAGACGCCAAAGAAATGGGCGACAGCTTCACGTAAACTTGTGTCTATTATTACTCCCACTAATAACCAATCTGCTAATAACAAGCTGATAGCGATGGTTTGTAATACAGCCAACACGTTGACCAAAATAAAATAAGACGCTTGCGTCACATTACTATGTTGTTGTGGTTCGAAAACAAACAATCGGCACAGCAAAAAAGCAGTGCACATGCCGAGAATGTAAGCGATAACAATGGCAGTAACATAACTCAGAATATAACTCAGCGCGATACGCGAGAGAAAATTCACTAAGGCGGCAAAACCACCCACTAACGCAAATCTAATAAATTGTTTCGAAACAAAAATACGCTCAATCGACATGTTGCACCAATTTTGCAAGTTGAGTGCCGACAGCCACACTTTCAGCAATACAACGGTCTTCAGGATAATAGAAAGCTGTGTCTGCCATATAAAAACCTTTGATTGGTGTAGTCATCTTAGGTAGTTTCTCATAGAAATTAGGGCTACAAACCGTTTGTGCATAAGCATAACGTGCGACTTTGCTGGCTAAAATATCATTGGCGCTAAATGTCGGGTTAATCAACGACAGTTTTTCGATGACTTCACTGACAAACTGTTCGTCTGTATTGCGATATTTAACATGGTTATGCGGCATGTAATAAGGCACGTATAACACATGACCTACTTCAGGGTTTAAATTAGAATATTCGATCACACCTGGGATTTCCATGCGAGGATCATTGATGTTTAACCAGAAATATTTAGCAAATGGTTTCTTCAGTTTTAAGACCACACAAGCAACACCGATATTGGCAATGCTGCTAATTTGGTCTTTTAATTGAGTCGGTAATTGTGGCGCTAACTTGGGAATGTAAGGCAATGGCACGGTAGAAATGACATGATCAAACGTTTCAATTTTGTCATTGACTAGAATGCCGGTGACTTTCTGTTCTTCGGTTTGTAATTGTTGCACATCAGCATTCAATAAAATTTTACCTCCCATGGCGTGGATACGTGCTTCCAAGGCATCTAGCAATGTATCTGAACCGCCTTTGAGGTAACCCAACGACTCTTTTAACAGGCTGGAACGCGAACGTGCCATGCGCCGAATGCGGGCACCAATCCATGCTGCGGACAAATGAGTTTGAAAATCATAGAATTTATATTTAAATAAACTGTCCCATAGCACATCATAAGCTTCTTGTCCGAGCCAACGTTTTAACCAACTAGTAGCTTCTACTTGGTCTAACTTGGACCAATCTTTAATGCGTTTACTGTGTAATACATGCAAGCCATAACGGAATTTTGCTAAAAAACTCAAGCCAGGAAATTTGAGCAAACTGATAGGATCGCCCCAATCATGCAGTTTATCACGATGAAAAAACCCCATTTTGGTTGCTGTCCATACCAATTTGTCCTCTAGGTTTAATTCTTTAAGTAAATCAAATAGTGGATAATCGGTAACGCAGATGAAATGATAGAAGCGTTCAATTTTAGTGCCACCTAAATCGAAAGAAGCAGTCATGCCGCCGATACGATGGTCGCGTTCATATAAACAGACGTCATGGCCTTGTTTTAACAGTTCATAAGTAGCCATTAATCCCATTGGACCAGCGCCAATAACAGCAACCTTGCTTTTACGAGTTGACATGATGCAATTCCTCCGATGATTTTCCCGCTAATGCCATTTGGCTGTAAAGCGGATGTTGGAAAGTTTCCGTAATCGCTTGCGACAACGGCGTTAACTTAACATTAAAAACTGTTTCAGGATCGATGCCAGTAAANNAATCACCGGCAGTCAGTGCTTTTAATTGATCGGCAGTGAACGGGGGTTTGTGGTCAAATAGCGCGTAAATTTTCAATAACCAATAGAACAAATGATAGGGAATTTTAATAATGCGTGTTTTGGCACGGCTGGNCCGTTTTACCATTTTGATTAGGTCAATATAGTATACTTGCTCATTGCCGACGATGTCATAAACTTGATTATCGGGTTGTTGTTGTAATGCGGCCAAAATAATGCGGCAAAAATCGCGGCTATATAACGGCTGGCGAATATATTTACCTTGGTTAGGGATGGGAAAAAATGGGGTGCGTTGCATGAAGCCTGCTAACCAACCTAAATGTTTAGGATCGAACCAGCCAAACATCAACGTGGGACGTAATACGCAATGTTTAATACCGCTTTCGCGCACTAATTTTTCTTGCGCAATTTTAGTGGCTGTATAAAAGTCATTGGCTTTGGAATTGACCACAGAAGAGCTAATGTGGACTAGATAGGGAATTCGGTGTTGTTTTATTACGGCCAACATATTTTCTGTGGCTGACAAATTATTTCGATTAAATTCATCAAGCTCTAATCCGGTAATTTGGGCATGTAAACAGACCACGGCGGCCGCATTGGCAAAACAATCCATCCATTCACCTGGAATTGATAAATCAGCCGTTATGATGGTTACGTTAGGATTGAGTTGTTGTAACTGCTTTAAGTTAGCTGGATTTTTATCCAAGCAAAGTAAATTGGTATAACCTTGTTCTTGTAACAATAACACCAGGTTTTGGCCGACTAAACCAGCCGCTCCGGTAATGACAATTTTATCTGTATGCGTCAACATAATTCACCTTTTAAAATGCAGACATAACAATTAATAGAAAAGCTGCCCCTAAAATTAAAAAACTAGTTTTGTCTTTGACGGCAAATAACACGGGGTCTTCATGGATTTGACCACGGTAAGCCAATAACCAGATGCGGGTCAACCAATACAGCAGTAACAAACAAACCAGCCAAAGTAATTGAGGATGTTGATAGAGGCTGGGGATTTTATTGGAATTAATATAAAGCGCAAACACCAATACCGACAGATAACCACTGACAATACCAAAAATGCCTAACTGTGGTAGGTCGGTCGTTAAATAAGAACGTCCAGGGATCTCAGTCTTATTTTCTACGTTAGCAAAATAAAGTTCTGAATACCGTTTAACAAAAGCCAGGCTTAAGAACAAGAACAATGAAAATGAAATTAGCCAGGGAGAATAAGGAGAATCAATCAACGTCATCCCGGCCAACACACGCATGGTATATAAAATGGCCAATGTAAAAACGTCGAGCAACAAACGTTNTTTAATGTACCAAGAATAAGCCAAGGTAATGGTGAAGTAGCCAGCAATCACAATCACAAATGATGTTGGTAACAAACGGATAATAAATAAGCTGGCGAACAGAAATATAATAATACTGATAATCGCAGTTGGAATGGACATTTCTCCAGCTGCTAGCGGACGGAAGCGTTTACTACGGTGTTTGCGATCAGCTTCTAAGTCAAGTAAGTCGTTGCTTAGGTAAACAACGGTGGCTAATAATGAGAAGGCAAGAAAACCTAGCAAGCAATTAAGGAAAGGTGCGGGGTTGAAAAATTGATGGCCTACAATTAAGGGCGCAAAAATTAAAATATTTTTACTAAACTGATGTACTCGGATGGCACGTAAAAATGTTTTAATGCTCAGTTCTGCTGCTGCAAAAGTGGCAGTAATAGGGGCCACTTGTTGGCAACGTTGTAGCAGGGCTTGATCATTACTGACAACAAGCGCGCCAGCTGTGTCTCGCCAAACATGAAGATCGTTAGTTTCATTGCCTGCATATTCGTATTTGCCTCTGCCGAATTTTTCATTCAACACTTGCCGTTTGGCAGTGCCACGCAAATTGCGCTGGCCATCGCTGGCAATGACATCAGTGAAAATCTTAAGGTGGTCTGCAATAGCACGTGCAATTTTATAATCAGCAGCAGTCACTAAATAAATTGGCCGTCCTGCAGCATGTTGTTGCTGTAAATAATCCANAAACTCAGAGTGATAGGGCAGACATTCTGGATTAGGGGTTGCTTGTTGTGCTAATTTAGCTTTTAGCTGGGCTTTACCTTGCAATAGCCAGATAAAACACCAAAAAATATTTAAAGGATTTTGTTTCAACAATAATAAAACCGATTCCCATAGAGTATCGGTTTTAACTAATGTTCCGTCTAAATCAACACATAATGGTAACATAATTGTGATGTCCGTCTTAACTGATGTTAGTGCAAAGTTTGATAGGTTGCAGTGTTTGTTCACCCATCTTGTTTAACTGATTAGAATTTTTAAACCGGGCATAAGCACGTAACCTAGCTGGTTTCTTTTCTGTTATTAAACTGGGAGTGACAAAGCCAAGCCAGGTATTTAATTTATTTTTGGCAGTGGTGCCTTCATACCCAACTAATGGGAACCCCAAGCCAACAATTTTGTTATTGTTGTCGATAATGTAAATTTCACTGATTTGTTTATAGTTATCTAATGCTAAATCACCTGCCGCGAATAAACTGGGTCTTAAGCCTTGGGCACATAAATGATTAATATTACTTTCAGGGTTTAATCGGCTTTGTGTATCAATACTCTCGAAAGTGCCTGCATATTTTTGCTCAGAAATTTGTAATCCTAAATCTTTAGGGTCACGGTTTAATATAATCGGATAGGTCTTTTGATACAGACTAAGATGATTCTTTTTAGTTTGTTGAGTCCATCTAGCGCCACTTCTAGTCGTGGGTAGAGCATTCCAAATGGGATTGGTGTATTGATGACATAAGCATTTTGTTCTAATGCTGCCCGTGCTAACACAGATTGGTTTTGGTAAAACAAAGCTGTCATGTAGCTTGTATAAGCATTTTGGAATAAAATTCGATAAGCTTACAAGACAATAACGTCATGGCTAAAATGGCGACGATTTTTATATAAGGTTTTTACTTGATATAACAACACCAGCAACACGACCAGACTGCCAATCCATAAAGGCGATGATAGTGGCAAGTAACGGTCTGACATAGCTTGGGTCAAGCCATTTTCAATACGGCCGATGCTGCCCAAAATAGCTGAGCCATAAGTCATTATCCCCATTCCCAGCCATGGCAACAGCTGGCGCCGTTGATTGAGACTGAGAGATTTAGTAAATAGAAACCAAAGCCAAAGTCCTAGATTGACAACCACGATGATGATGCCCATTTTGATGCCGCGATTAATAATTTGGACTGAAAACATGGAGCCAATGAAGGTTAGGAAATATCTAAGTCTTTCAAAAATGGTGACTGAATATACAACTTGGTCTAAATTGCCAATGTGATAGGCATACACACCCATTGTTATTGCACCCAGGGCAGCATAAAACATTACGGCACGCCACGGAGCGCGTCCTAACAGCAGTAACAAGATAATGCTTGGCCAAATTAAAAGACCGTTGAATGAAGACAATGAGCAAAGGATAGCCAACGTAGCAATTATCCCATCTCGCCGTGGTTTTAAATCATCATAGCCCAATAGAAATAAGGCCAAAATATAAAAAAACGGTGTCATTGTTTGTTGAATCAAATATCCCCATAACCAAATCAGTCCCATTTGCGGTGCAAATAAAAATGCAGCAAAGAACAATAGACATAGCCAATAACGTATGGTGGTATGAGCAATAATTTTATTTAATTGGAAGGCGATAAATAAGAATGTTGCGGTTTGTGTCGCCCATTGTAATAAACAAAGTGGCAAACGGGCCGCATGTAAATAGAAATAGGTAAGAAAATCAATCGCATTGGTTAAGACGAGACGATGAATATTATGCGTGTTCCAAAATCTTGCCATATGGAAGTGCCATTGAGGAAACGCTGCAGCACCGAAGGCATGATGGCCATCTCATCCCATATAGGAATGGTTATATGGTCACGCAACACTAAATACAGTGCTAAGATTGGAAAAAACTAATGATGGCAGCAATAAGATAACGATAAATTTTAAATCCAATTGATAATTCATTATGCTTGTTCTGCATCTGCACACTCCTTGAGGCGAGGCGGATAAGCAAAATCGAATGCAATGTGTAAGCTTAGATTAGGATTATAAAAAGGGTCTTGTAGTAAAAAATCACTGTGAGTGGTTTGCATATACTCCACTTCGCGTAAATAACGGTCTAGATTTTTAGGTGTGTGGTCAGAGCCTCGGGTCGCTGATTCATGATGATATAATTCAGCATAGGGCGTCCAGATAATGCGATAACCGGCTTNTTTAAGCTTGATGCAAAAATCGATGTCATTATAAGCTACGGCGAGTTGTTCGTTTAATCCGCCGACTTGATCATAAACTTCCCTACGGATCACCATACAAGCACCGGTGACGGCTGAGAAATCCTGTTGGCAATGTAAAGCTCGGTAACAATACATTTGAGTGTCTCGGTCTAAGTGATTAAACACATGGTGGGCGACTCCGCNCAATCCTAATACCACTCCAGCATGCTGGATGGTGTCATTGGGATAATATAATTTTGCGCCAACGGCACCTACATCAGGCAATGTCGCCAAACTCACCATTTCTTCAAGCCATCCGGGCGAGATCACTTCAATGTCGTTATTCATAAGACAGATGATTGAGCCAGTTGCCAGCTTCACTCCGTCATTGTTAATTTTGGAATAATTAAATGGGATTGGCATAGCAACAACGCGAATATTGTTTTTGTCGGCCAAGCTTGCAAAATATTCTTGGGTGGCTGGTTCAATGCTGTTGTTATCAATGACAATAATTTCATAATTAGGATAGGAAGTTTTTCCAANAACGCTATCAATGCATACTTTTAATAAATCCGCTTTATCTTTGGTAGGAATAACAATGCTCACTTTAGGGGCCGGTTGTGGCAAATGATAGGCAATGCGACATTTGCTAGGGTCCCAATCATTCGGCAGGACAGTTGCTTTGATGCCAGAATCATCGCAATATTTTTGCAGCATTTTAATACNGATTTTTAACATTAATCGTTGTGTATATTGACTTAATTTAGGCTCTTGCTGCCGATGATATAAAATGAATGGAACATGTAATATCGTTTGCTGTGGATGTTTTTNGAGTATTTGGAGTATTAAATAATCTATTTCAATCTGTGTTGTCGTGGCGTCCAATGTGCCAATATCACGCACAGTTTGAGTATTCAAGAATAATAAATTGCCTAGATAATTATAATTAAGAAATAACAAGGGGTTCCAATCTGATTTGAAATCAGGATCGTATCGACGGTTATTTTGTTTTACTCGGTCTTCGTCGCTATAGAGTATTTGGGTGGTGGGATGCTCATTTAAATATTTTACCACCGTCATTAAAGCATGATTGACCAGGCTGTCACCACAATAAATAAAACCTGTGTATGCGCCAGCAACTTTGCTAAAGCCAAAATTATAGGCTTCAGTCAGGTTTAGATCAGGTTGATGATGAATTTGAACAGTCAGTGATGGGTCCCATGAAGCTTTTATTTCATGGCTGGTGCGGTTGATAATAATCAGTTCCCATGATTGATAATTTTGGGCCTTTAAAGAAGCCAATGTATTTTCTAAACCGACCAGATGGCTGTCGCCATCAAGTATCATGATTAAGCTGAGTAGTGGTTGATAACTAGTATTACTGAATTGGCTTTTCATTAAAAGCTGGGCACTGGGGTCTCGTTGCATGAATTTGAGCCAGTGGGTGTAATTGCGTTGATAATGTTGCTGTTGAATTAAATTTCTCAAGACCCGAGTCAGTGAATAATAACAAGCTTGCCAACCGTGTTTTTGATAGATGTTTAAATTTTTCTTAATAAATTGCGCGATTTTTAGNNGGTGCCTAATTTTATTCAGCATTAACGAGGTGCATTGGCGTGTGAGGTAAGGAATTTTAGTTGCCCATCGGAATGGCGCTGTATAACGCCAACACCCAGAGTAGGCAATTCTGTCTAAGGCACGTTCCAGATGGCGGATACGATGTTTGGCGGCTTCTAGTTCAGATTGCAAGATATAGTACTTTAACCATTTGTCATCGAGGGCGGGGGAATGTAGTTGCTTGCTGGTTTCTCAGTGCTCTTGTCAGTCATACGCCGGCCTTTAAAAGTTAAATGTGTCTCACAGTATTTGGGCAAAACACCGTTGGTAGGCGTTAGTGATTGCCAAATTATTCTTTTAATTCATGGGGTTGTGAATAAAATCTAATGCAATAAGTTTTGAGATTATACTCAACAACCTGCTAATTGCCAATTGCAATAACGTCAGTCTTTACCCATCAATTGTTTACATTGGGCCGTGGTCATATACATGTCCCAAGTTCTGTCTTTATGGCCATCAAAGAAAATTTTGAAATGGTAACCATCCTGACCTTCGAGGCAAGCTTTGACTTGGCTGCGCCAGTCCATAACGTCATGGGGCCTGGAATATTTACCAATGTTATTGGCAAACGCCATCGTTAATAAAGCTAATATCACTATTTTGCCAAGTTGGTTTGAATGATATCCCAGCCAACAGAGGAAAAAGGAGAGCGCGATATAAGGATAAAAGAAATATCGTGGGGCTGGTTCGAATTGGCCAATAATGCTGATGTCAATTCGCATGCAGCTTGCAGCGATAGCGGTCAATGCGATGTAACCCAGTAGTGCCAATTGAAGTAACAATGCATAGAATTGTGGTTTGTCGGCATAAACCCGTCGTTTTATTTGCACTAGCAGCCAGATAAGTCCGAGCGTGATAGCAAAAACTCCTAGCCAATAAAACGGGTGGGCATGACGGGCAAAATATAAAAAAATTTACCAAAAAATTGATCGTAAGATAGTTTTAAAAGTTCATACCATGGCATTTTGCTAGGTTGAGAGTATGAACTTTGTGTATAAACGAACCAACCTTGTATCAGTGCAAACACCGTTGCAATGCTGGCAATAACCGTTTCACGTATTGTCCGAAGATAGATTAGCCGCAGCCAGAAAGCTGGCGCCAATGAAACGATAAGAGGTGAAGAGGCCCCTCCGAGCAACATCATGATAATCCTGACAGCATACCAAGTCTTGCTCTCTTGTTTAAATTGCCATAGCAAGGAAACTAACAGGAGAATGCCAGCAAACCAAAAAGTATACAATGGCAATATTTGGATCTCAGTACTTGCCGGAATTAACACGACAGACAAGGCAGCAATTTTTCGCCAGCCTAGCACATTTGGGCTATAAGCGACCATTAATAGTACCAAAAAGTCAAACAAGATTGAGAGTGCAGTGCTGACTTCCGGATAATAAAGAAATGAAATATGTAATGCAGAAAAATTAATCAACTTGGATATGGTAATAAGATAGCCATTGATTGGGGCTAAGAAAGTTTTGATTACGCCTAAATCAAACCATTGCAACATAATATTCTTGTCTTCGTCCCACACATAGGCGTGAAATAATTGATCGGGCCTTCTTAATACCAGTAGAACGAGTAGCAATAGCCAAAACAGACCGTGTTGCAGTAGCGAAGATTTCTTTTGCATGAGAGTTCCTTTAAACAGCAGTAGCAAGACGACAATAACTCTGTAGAGGACATTCCGGAAACGTCATTGCGAGCTGATGTATCCCCACAAATTTTTATGTAAGTAATTGAATTAATTGCTTACTAGCCCTCCGTCATCCCGCGGTCTTCGCCGCGGGATGACGAGATTCACCTTCAGCGAAATACTTAATCTTGACAGCAATAACAACCTGCTAGTTTTAAGCCCTTTCGAACTCGCTGATTTGTCTTACCTAAAAATTCGTGGGGATACATCAGCTTGCAATGACGGCTCGGAAGTTTAATTTTGTCCTCTACAGCGCAACGATGATAGCAAACATAGGGTAAGTAATAAAACTTATCTTAATAAGTGGGACAACTGTCATCCCTCACTATTCTAGCTTTTGTCTCAATCGGATAATTGTTCGCATTGCTCATGAGTGAGATACAAATCCCAGGTTGTAGTCGCTTTGCCGTCGAAGAAGGACGAAAAGTGGTGGCCCTCTTTATTGGCCAGACATTGGGCAACGTCACCCCGCCAATTCATGCGATCATGGGGTTGAGAATAATGCCCTAGCCCATTACTGATGGCCAACAATAACATCCCAATAGCAATGATTTTACCGAGCCGGTCGGAATGATATCCGAGCCAACAAAGGAAAAATGCCAAGCTCACAAAAGGATAAAAGAAATAACGGGGTGCGGCTATATAAGGATGAATCATTGATAGATCCACACGCAAACCATTGACGGCAATCACAGTGAGAAAAATATAGCCAAATAGGAAAAGCTGAAACCAAAAATGGTCTAATTTCTGTTTTCGTAGCCGCCAAAGTAGCCAAGCAAACAATACTAGGGTGCCATAAATCAAAGCCCAATAAAAATGGGTTTGCTTGGCAAAATAAAAAACATCATGCCTAGAAAACGGTCGAGGCAAAGATTAATTAGATGATCACTTTGGGTAACGTGAGAGGCGGCCTGATTGGCATAGATGAACCATCCTTGAATAGCAGCAAAACAGTACTCATCGCCGCGATGATGGCTTCTCGTCGTCGTTTTAGAATGATAAATCGTAACCAAAAAGCAGGCATTAAGGCAACGATTAACGGAGAGGAGGAACCGCCGATGCAGACAAGCAATGCCCGCATTAAATACCAACCTTTAGTTTCTGGTGTCATTTGCCAAAGCAAGACGATGATCAATAACAAGCCGGCAAACCAGAGGGTGTATAAAGGCAGAATATAGATTTCTGCTCCTGTAGGCACCACAATGACGGCTAATGCTGCCAGCTTACGCCAGCCCACTAAGTTAGGGGCATAAGCTACCATCAGGATGCTGAATAAATTAAATAGGATGGCCAAGCCAGTGCTGATCTCTGGGTAATAGGCAAATGACAGTTTAAGACCGAAATAATTAATCAACTTTGGCACTGTAACCAGATAACCATTAATAGGGGCCAGAAAAGTCTTGAGTGTGCCTAGCTCAAACCACTGTAAAATGATGTTTTTGTCTTCGTCCCAGATATAGGCATGAAACAATTGATCAGGCCGACGTAATATTAATAAAACTAATAATACCAACCAGAAGAGGCCATTTTTTGCTAGGGACTTTATTTGCATTCTAGGGTCCACTGAATTGCAGGAGTTTGAGGCAGGAGGCAATCTTACTTATTTTGGGACGGATTTCAATAAGCCTGTTATCCTTTACCACAGGCATAATATCGTTTTCATGGCCTTTGTCGCAGCAATTTGATCAATAATTGATCAATGCTGGGCACATTCCCTATGGTCGTCATATTTTAGAGATGTTAGAATCCCAGCTTTAAATTTCTCTAGGGTAGGTATTTATGAATCGCAAAGGCATTATTTTGGCAGGNGGCTCCGGTACCCGCTTATATCCCGTGACGCATGTTGTGAGTAAACAATTATTGCCAGTCTATGATAAGCCGATGATTTATTATCCTATCAGCACCTTAATGCTGGCCGGCATTCGAGAAATTTTAATCATTTCTACCCCGCAAGATTTACCTCGCTTTAGGCAGTTATTAGGTGATGGCAGTAACTGGGGTCTAAGTTTGAGTTACGCTGAGCAGCCTGCCCCCGATGGTTTAGCACAGGCATTTATCATAGGAGAAAGCTTTATTGGTAATTCTCCTAGCGCTTTAGTATTAGGCGATAATATTTTTTATGGCCATGATTTGACCGAGCATTTACAACTGTCCAATCGAATAACAAGTGGTGCGACTGTATTTGCCTACCATGTCAAGCATCCTCAAGCATACGGTGTTGTAGAATTTGATGCGATGGGAAATGCCATCAGTATTGAGGANAAACCGACTAATCCACGTTCAAATTACGCTGTAACAGGTTTATATTTTTATGACCAGCAAGTTGTGAATATTGCCAAAGGATTAAAGCCCTCTGCCCGTGGCGAGTTAGAAATTACGGATGTAAACCGACATTATTTAGATAACCAACAATTGCGAGTGGTCAATTTAGGTCGTGGTACTGCCTGGCTTGATAGTGGCACTCATGAATCATTGTTGCAGGCAAGCCTGTTTATCGAGACTATCGAGCAACGACANAGGTTTAAAATTGCTTGCCCAGAAGAAATTGCTTTCCGTCTAGGTTATATCGATGCTGAACAATTGTCCCGCTTAGCGNNGCCTTTAAAGAAGAACAGTTATGGCCAATATTTGCTAAGTTTGTTAACTGAAGAGGTNAGTTGCATGAAATTTGTTCCTATGGCAATCCCCGAAGTCATTTTAATTGAGCCTGCTGTGTTTGGTGATGAGCGTGGCTTNTTTATGGAGACGCGGCAAACTAAGAAATTTGCTGAAGCTGGCATTCAACTGGATTTTGTCCAGGACAATCATAGCCGCTCGCAACAAGGTGTATTACGCGGACTGCATTATCAAATTCAGCAACCACAAGGCAAATTAGTTCGGGTCGTGTCAGGAACGGTCTTTGATGTTGCTGTGGATTTACGCCAAACCTCACCTACTTTTGGCAAATGGGTCAGTGCTATTTTATCGGCAGAAAATAAACACTTGCTTTGGGTGCCGCCTGGATTTGCACATGGTTTCTATGTGTTAAGTGAAACAGCAGATTTTGTTTATAGCTGCACTGATTTTTATGCGCCGCAATATGAGCGTTCCATCCTTTGGAACGATCCTGATTTGGACATTACGTGGCCTTTGGTCAATCAAGAAGCGCCTAGTCTTTCAGCAAAAGATGCTGCCGGTCAATCATTTAAAAATGCGGAGTATTACGGATGAAAATTATGTTGACCGGTGCTGCAGGTCAATTAGGCAAGGAGCTGCAACGTATTCAGCCAACTGACCACGAACTATTGCCATTTACCCATGCAGAACTTGATATTACCAACCAAGCTCAAGTCATGGAGCGAGCTATGCATTTGCGGCCAGATCTTATTATTAATGCGGCCGCCTATAACGCAGTGGATGCTGCTGAAACTGATATTGCTCCGGCCATGGCAGTGAATGCCGAAGGCACTAAAAANCTAGCGCAGGCCGCTGCTGAATTAGGNGTGCGTTTCATTCATGTTTCTACCGATTATGTTTTTGATGGCAATCAAGGCAAGCCTTATTTGACCTCTGCGTCAACCAATCCTTTAAGTGCTTATGGCCGCAGTAAGCAAGCAGGTGAGCAATTTGCATTGGCTTATGCGCCTGATAAAGCAGTGATTGTGCGTACTAGTTGGGTCTATGCTAGCCACGGCAAGAATTTTGTTAATACGATTTTACGCTTATTAAAAGAACGTGAGCATTTAGGTGTAATTGCCGATCAAATTGGTTCTCCTACTTGGGCCAATACGTTGGCAAAAGCG
Source organism: Coxiellaceae bacterium (assembly GCA_013414725.1). Classification (GTDB taxonomy): domain Bacteria; phylum Pseudomonadota; class Gammaproteobacteria. Next base: position 1,474,665 of record CP058706.1, read on the forward strand.
ATTTGGCAAATGGTGTCTCGGCCGCAGTTAGCAGGTATTTTTCATTGGACTGATGCCGGTGTGACCAGTTGGTATGATTTTGCTTGCGCTATTCAAGAGGAAGCCCTCTCGTTGGGATTGATTCAGCGTGCTAAACCGATTAAACCATTGACTACTGCCGATTATCCATTACCAGCGCCGCGGCCACATTACAGTGTGCTGGATAAAACTAGCTCATGGCAGGCACTGGAGCTTTATGGCATACATTGGCGAGTCGCGTTACGAGCCATGTTAGAGGAGTTACCGCGTGCGTAAATTACTTGTGACAGGTGGTGCTGGTTTTATTGGCGCTAATTTTGTGCATTATTGGCTACAACACCAACCGCAAGATCGGTTAGTGGTGTTAGATGCATTAACTTATGCAGGCAATCTTGCGAATTTAGCTGCAGTAAAAACTGCGCCGCAATTGCGTTTTGTGCATGGAAGTATTAATGACTATGCATTGGTCACAGAATTATTGCAGCAAGAACAAATTGACACATTGGTACATTTTGCGGCTGAATCGCATGTTGATCGTTCAATTACTCATCCTGATGAATTTATCAATACCAATATTGTAGGCACACATCAATTATTAAAAGCCGCACGTCAAGTTTGGCTGTTAGAAGGCAAAGGCACACCACATTGCCGGTTTCATCATGTATCGACGGATGAAGTCTATGGTTCTTTGTCACCCACAGACCCTGCGTTTACCGAAACAACGCCTTATGCACCTAATTCTCCTTATTCCGCAAGCAAGGCTGCATCAGATCATTTAGTACGTGCCTATCATCACACTTATGGCCTACCTGTTACCACAAGTAATTGCTCGAATAATTATGGCCCGTACCAATTTCCTGAAAAATTAATTCCATTGCTAATCACCCATGCTTTACATGGCAAAGCATTGCCAATTTATGGTGATGGGCAAAATATTCGTGATTGGTTATATGTTGAAGATCATTGTCGTGGCATTGAACTAATTTTAACGCAAGGCAAATTAGGCGAGGTTTATAATATTGGTGGCAATAATGAACAAACTAATATCACGATTGCACAATTAGTTTGTCAATTAATCGATGAAAAGTTTGCTAAAGAAAGTGACTTGGCAAAACGCTATCCGCACTGTCCTGCAGCGCAAGGCAAGCCAACTCGTAATTTAATTCAATTTGTGAAAGACCGGCCAGGACATGACCGGCGTTATGCCATTAATGCAGATAAAGCGATTAATGAATTGGGTTATCAACCACAAGAAAACTTTTTATCTGGATTTACCAAAACAGTGAACTGGTATTTAGAACATGAAGCTTGGTGGCGGCCGTTGTTAAAACCAGCACTGACAACAAGTTGAAAATTGGCCACGACAATTAATGCAAAGCTTTCATTTGGTTAATGCAGAGCATTACACTGTTAATTCTAACTTACCGTTGTCTGCTTGTGCATTGATTGGCCCTTGATAAATGTCGCCGCTTAAGCTTACATTGCCGCCCGCCGCTTCAACCAAAGCACAACCTGCTGCAACATCCCAAAACATAGTGCCTTGCTCTTCATAAGCATCGGCGCGGCCTGCTGCAACATAAGCTAGGGCGAGGGCAGCGGAGCCGAGCATACGTACTTTACGCCAACNGTTGAGTGCGGTGAAAAATTCATTGAGTGCTTCGGCAGAGTAATCCCGACGTGCAGGAAAACCAGTATTTAATACGCCACTTCGTGACTTAATTGTATTAGAAACTTGGATGGGAAAATAATTTAGCCAAGCACCGACACCTACAATACCGGAGAACAATTCTTCGTGATTAAAATCATAAATCACACCGAGTAATGGTTTTCCTTGTTTTACCAGACCAATAGCAACGCAGCAAAATGGAATACGTTGCGAGTAATTGAAGCTGCCATCAAGCGGGTCAACAATCCATACCGGGTGTTCATCAGCGACACCATGCCATCCAGTTTCTTCGGTCAAAATAGGAAATTTAGTAGCACCTTTCAGTTGCGACAATATTAATTCTTCCGCCAACCGGTCGGCTTTTACTTTCACATCGCGGTCATGTTCAGCGATAATTACTGACCATTCTCGTTGGTATGCTTGTAACCGTCGTCCAGCTAATAAAGCTGAGCCTTCAGCAAGATGTAGTAAGGTCGTCAATTCAGATTCATGCATGATGAGGTTCCATTATTTTATTTCCATTCGTTAGAGTAAACAGGTTTNTTCTTTTAATTCTTTGTCTAACACTTTGACATTTTCACTGTAATCAATGGGTACTTCAATCACGTGAATGCCAGGTTGATGCAAACAATCATTAACAATCTGGGCAAAACTGTCGGTATTTTGAATACGATAACCTTTGGCGCCATAGCTTTCTGCATATTTGACAAAATCAGGATTTTTGTAATCAAGGCCAAAGTTAGTGTAACCCATGGCTTCTTGTTTCCATTTGATCATGCCATAGCCGTCATCTCGTAAAATTAAGACGACTAAATTTAATTTGAGTCGCACGGCGGTCTCTAATTCTTGCGAATTCATCATGAAACCACCATCACCACAAACGGCCACAATTTTCCGGTCAGGATAAACTAACCGTGCCGCCATCGCTGAAGGCAATCCTGCACCCATGCTGGCTAATGCGTTGTCGAGCAATAAGCTATGGGGCCGGTAAGCTTTGTAATTGCGTGCAAACCAAATTTTATACATGCCATTATCTAACGCTAAAATTCCATCGTCAGGCATGACCGCACGCATATCGTGTACAATGCGTTGTGGCAATAAGGGATATTGATCAGAAGTCGATTTTTCCGTAATTTGCGCTTCTACTAATTCTTTAATTCGGCGGTAATAATCAAAGTCCCAATTGGCCGATTTTTCCATGATCTCAGTTAGGCGGCTGACAGTGTGAGCAATATCACCGACGACTTCAAGATTGGGAAAGTAAACCGCATCAATATTGGCTGGAAAGAAATTAATATGAATGACTTTGGCGCCACCATGACGCATAAAGAAGGGTGGTTTCTCAACTACGTCGTGGCCAATATTGACGATTAAATCAGCGCGGTCGATAGCACAATGCAGATAATCTCCCTCTGATAAAGCAGCTGTTCCCATAAAATAAGGGCTGCGTTCATCCACAACGCCTTTGCCCATTTGTGTATTGAAGAAAGGAATATGGGTTTTATCGACCAAGGCTTGTAATGCCGGTGAAGTCTGTTTGCGGTTAGCGCCGGCCCCGATCAGGAGCAATGGGCGTTTGGCTGTTTGAATCATAGCGGCTGCTTGCAAGATAGCTTCATTGGAAGCATGAGGCTGGGCTGGGTCACTGACCGCAACGAGGGGCGCATCACATTCTTCATGGGCAACGTCTTCGGGTAACTCAAGATGCACAGCGCCAGGACGTTCTTGTTTTGAGAGACGAAATGCTTCGCGAATCGCGCTAGGAATGTTTTGACCATAAACAATTTGTTTAGTGAATTTGGTCAGCGGTTGCATCATGGCAATGGTGTTAATAATTTGAAACTGGCCTTGCTTGCTTTTTTTAATCGGTTTTTGACCAGTGATCATCAGCATGGGCATGGCGCCTAATTGGGCATAAGCAGCAGCAGTGACTAAATTAGTTGCGCCAGGGCCGAGAGTAGATAGGCAAACCCCGGTTTTGCCCGTGAGCCGGCCTAAGGTGGCCGCCATAAAACCCGCCGGTTGCTCGTGTCGGGTAACAATTAATTCAATATTGGACTGTCTGATGGCCTCGATTAAATCAAGGTTTTCTTCACCTGGGACCCCGAAAATATACTTAACTCCTTCATTTTCGAGGGCTTTTACAAATAATTCAGCTGCTTTCATAATTTTTGCGACTCGCTATTGCTTGGCATGCTATTTTACTTCAGAATTGGCCGCTAAGATAATACATTCAATGATGTTGTATTTGTCATGCCAGTCTATGCAAATGTAGGGTGGATCAAGCGAAGCAGACCCACCGAGTCTTTTGCTGATTGGAAGGGTAGGTCTGCTTCGCCTGATCCACATTTTTGTTATAGCTTGCGGAGCAATGATTTATACAATATTCTCTCTACTTTAACAGCCCAAAACTTGAATTCTCTAAGGAGTTGCACCATGTCAGATGCGTCTGTGAAAAATATCTTCAAGATGATTGAAGAAAAGAACGTGAAGTTTGTCGATTTGCGCTTTACCGATACCCGCGGTAAAGAACAGCATGTTACCGTCGATGTTGCAACCGTTGAGCCTGATTTCTTTCGAGAAGGCAAAATGTTTGACGGTTCCTCCATTGCTGGTTGGAAAAACATTGATAGCTCCGACATGATTCTGATGCCAGACCCTAATACTGCTTTAATGGACCCTTTCTTTGAAGAAGCGACTTTGATTTTACGTTGTGACATCGTAGAACCAAGCACTATGCAAGCCTATGAACGTGACCCACGTTCGTTGGCCCGTCGCGCTCAAGAGTTTCTGAAATCCACAGGTATTGCTGATACTTGTTATTGTGGTCCTGAGCCTGAGTTTTTCATTTTTGATGATGTGCGTTGGAAAGTGGACATGAATGGCTGCTTTTATAGCATCGATTCACAAGAGGCAGCGTGGAACTCCGAAACCCATTACGAAGCGGGTAATATCGGTCACCGCCCACGAGTCAAAGGTGGTTATTTCCCAGTTCCTCCCGTTGATTCAGCACAAGATATCCGTTCTGCCATGTGTATGATTATGAAAGACATGGGGCTCTTCGTTGAGACCCATCACCATGAAGTGGCGACTGCCAATCAAAACGAAATTGATATTCGTTATGATGAATTAGTCAAGTCAGCAGACAATATCCAAATTTTAAAATACGTTGTGCATAACGTTGCCCATGCTTATGGTAAGACCGCCACTTTTATGCCGAAACCTTTAGTGGGTGACAATGGTAGCGGTATGCACTGTCACCAGTCTTTGGCCAGAGATGGTAAAAATTTATTTGCAGGCGACAAATATGCTGGTTTGTCAGAAATGGCGCTTTATTACATTGGTGGCATTATCAAACATGCCCGCGCATTAAATGCCTTCACTAACCCAACTACGAACAGCTATAAACGCTTAGTCCCAGGTTTTGAAGCGCCGGTCATGCTGGCTTATTCAGCGCGTAATCGATCTGCGGCAATTCGCGTGCCTTATGTACCCAGTCCAAAAGGACGCCGTATCGAAATCCGTTTTCCTGATCCATTGGCAAATCCTTACTTGGCATTTGCAGCCATGCTGATGGCAGGTATTGATGGTATCAAGAACAAGATCAATCCTGGCGATGCAATGGACAAAAACCTCTATGATTTACCGCCAGAAGAGAAGGCTGACATACCTCAAGTTTGTGGTACATTACAAGAAGCCTTGGAATGTCTCAAACAAGACCATGCGTTCTTATTAGAAGGTGATGTTTTCTCACAAGACTTGATCGACAGTTATATTCATCTCAAGATGGAAGAAGTGATCCGTTTACGGACTACTACTCATCCTATCGAAATGGACATGTATTACAGCGGTTAATCAAAGTCAGTTTTTATCAGAGGTGGGCCAAGTTGATATGGCCCACCCACATCTAAGTAGCTTCATCAATTTAATGATCCGGAAACTCAATTATGGAAGATTTTATTCGGGCAATACCAAAGGCTGAATTACACCTTCACATCGAGGGCACTCTTGAACCAGAGTTAATGTTCCAATTGGCGGATCGTAATCGTGTACCATTGCGATATAAAAATATTGAGCAATTACGAGACGCTTATCATTTCAATGATTTACANAGCTTTTTAGATATTTATTATCAGTGCTCCAGTGTATTGCTGTTTGAGCAAGATTTCTATGAATTGATGTACGCTTACTTGGCCAGGGCAGCACAACAAAATATCCGTTACTCTGAAATNTTTTTTGATCCCCAGACCCATACCCAACGAGGCATTGCATTTGATGTATTTATGGCGGGTTTTATCAAGGCCATTGCGGATGCTGGGAAAAACCTAGGTATTCAAGCTAAGCTGATCATGTGTTTCTTGCGTGATTTAAGCGAGGAGTCAGCCATTGCTACTTTAGCCGCAGCGTTGCCTTTTCGAGAGCATATTCTTGCTGTTGGTTTAGATTCAGCTGAATTGGGCAATCCACCAGAAAAATTCGTACGGGCATTTGCAGAAGTAAGACGTCATGGTTTTCCAGTCACTGTCCATGCGGGAGAAGAGGGGCCAGCAGAATATATTTGGCAGGCTTTAAAATTGCTGGAAGCATCGAGGATCGATCATGGCGTGCATTGTGTTGATGATCCAAGCCTGGTTGATTTTTTATTGAAAAAGCAAATTCCGTTGACAATGTGCCCCTTGTCAAACTTGAAATTGAACGTGGTCAAAGATTTAAAACATCACCCGCTTAAACATTTATTGGAGTGTGGTTTGTTCGTCACTGTGAATTCAGATGATCCTGCATTTTTAGGNGGTTATTTAGTCGATAATTTCATTGCCATTCAAAAGGCGCAACATTTGACTAAACAGGAAATATTTTTGCTAGTCAAAAATGCATTTGTAGGGTCATTTTTGTCGCATCATGATAGACAGCGTTATCTTAATGAATTAGATAGTTTTTTTATTAAAAATGTTGCTTAACAATTAATGAAGGGTGAGATGCCCAATCCATTGCCGAGTATATTATTATCAATTCCAGATGACATATTGGCACTGATAACTCCTTATTTAAACAACGAGGAGCTGATTGCTTTTATTTCCACTTGCCACAGATTATGGAAATTTGGAAACTCTGAACATCATAATAATCCTTGGTATGCGCGATTAAAAACCTTTGAATTAGATCCTGCTAAGAACAACGCCCAGAGTTTTTACACAACGTTTAAGCAACATCCAGAGCACCGCAAACTACAATACCGTTACCCTGCTTATTTATCAAATTGGTTTGCCAGCACCTCAGTTAAAGAGCAAGCCAGGTTTAATGATTTTGTTTGCGCTTTGATACAGGGACAGGAGTTGTTTGAAAAAACCTGGTTTCTTTTAAACGCATAAAATTACTCCTGGCGTGTCCTGAAGTGTTTATTTATGTGCAAAAGATGTTGCAAGTATTTGCCGAATTAAATCAACAGGGCCTATTGATACAAGAGTTTGCTCATCAGTTTTTAGACTGGATGATACAGCAAAAAAACAGCCAAACTGAGCTTTTGAAGGTTTGTTTTTTATTTGAAGAGATTTCGCGATTTAAACAGTTTTATGCAGAGAATATTTCTCTCGTTTCAGGTGAAGAAAAGTTGGCATTTAAGGCCGCCTGTATAAATTTGCTTTTACTTTCATTAGAGGACAAAGGTTTTTGGTTGAAAGGCCTTGATGATATTTTGAATAATATTGCAAAAGTTACAGGGCGCGGTGTGAGATGTATTGAAGTATATAAAAAATTAAAATGCATTGTCAGACGGCGATAATTGATTATGAGAACGTTAGAGTCAAATTCGAGTTGATAAATTTAGTGTTGACGAAAGTGCAGTTCGAAGGCGCATCTTTTGATTATGTTATTAATAAAATATGCGTATTGGTTGATCGTGTTTCGCTAATGAATCAACGGGTGGTTCGTAGTATAAAAACCATTTTTCGTGTGGATATATTGAGGTTTTGCATTTGGAAAAATTAGTGACTTTTTCGTAGCGAACTTCAGCATGATATGCGCTTAGATCTATTGCACAATGCCATTTTATTTTTGCAGTCTCAGCCGCAAGTGGCTATGATGAAAAGTTTTAATTTAATGTTTGATGAGGCTTTGTTCAGCGTTTTACCAGCTTTTATCGGCTTAGTGAATGTTAATGGATTGATACGGCGGACATCTCCATTTTTAGCCATTTTTATCGAGAAATTCTGGCTTGGCAGAATTTTCATGCAAACAGCATATCAAAACTTTTTGTCACCAACAATTTTCAATAAATATATTGATGCGGAATTTAACGGGGTGGCTTCGGCTAAAAATATTGTGCAATTTTTGTCTGTGTCTGACGATCGATTGCAGATGTTTATGAATTATTGGGGTGGACAAGATTTATGCCAAGCAGAGTATGTTTTTCAGTCATGTCAGTCTTGGATGATTATATTAATGTGGATGAATTTGATGCGTTTTTAGCTTCTCAAGATAAATTAGCGTTTGTGAAATGTCTATTGCAACAACATGCAGATGCTTGGTTAAGAAGTTTTTCCCAGACGATCAGGTTTATCTGGCAGCATTCACAGCTATAGACAAATTAAAGCAACTAATGCAGTCTCATTTGTTTTGGTGACTTTATTGCCTCATCCAGGCATTAGAAATACGATGTTATCGATTATTGCACAGGGTTCCCTGGAAGAGTGGTCAGCATTATTGAGTACAATTTTTACTAGTTTACAACATAGTATTAGTTCTACGGTTGAATTTATTATGCTAAGGCTGCAACAACTGAACCGTGATGGATTTTTTCCGCTGACATTGACTATTACTGATGTTATTAGGATTTATCAAGCAACTGATGGAAAACAGCCCGATGGTGCAACAAATTTACATCAATGGCGGCAAATGTTATTGACTGCTCAAGCCAAGTTGCAATCATTGTCACTGGGTTATGATCCTGACATTTTGTGTCGTTTATATTTGCCTGCATCAACAGGGAGAGAATTTTTTATACATTGTAATAAAGTGACAGTTTTTATCGAGGATGTTATTGCTTTGCAGCAACAAACACCCTTATTTGTCGAAGACCAGTTTACTCAGTTGTTGGAATTAGTGCATCGCCATGGTCTTGTGATTGGACAAGCTTTTGTTAAACAAATTCGAGATTGGCAGGAAGAAAACTTATTAGAGGTTGAAAACGAATTCAGTATTTCATATTTGCTTAAATTAACACGGCAACTTTTACAGCAAAATAGTACTAATGAAAAATAATCATTTTTCAGGAGTTTGTCGGCAATATGAATGATAATTGTCATAGGCCCGGGCGGTAAGAATTACCGCCCTTCGATATTTTAGTAATGCGAATGGGCCTAGGCTTCCCATGGAGTTAATTTTTGTTTCACCAGTTTGTTTTGCAATTTAACGTAGGCTGGCAGGCCGTTTTTATAGGGTGGATAATCTTCCCCCTTAATTAACGGTTCTAAATAACGTCGACAAGCAGCAGTAATACCAAAACCATCTTTGCTGATAAAATTGCGCGGCATTTTATGTTCAACATTCGCTACTTTGGCCAAAGAGACACTGCCAATTCCCCAGCGATAGGTTTTGCCAGGTTTGCGTTCAATTGTGAGCATCACATTATTTTTACCTGCTAATGCGTATTCAATCGCTGCTTTACCTAACGCATAAGCTTGGTCAACGTCGGTTTTTGCTGCAATGTGACGAGCGGCGCGTTGCAAATAATCAGCTACTGCCCAATGGTATTTGTAGCCTAATTGGCTTTTGATTAGTTGCGCGACAATTGGTGCTACACCGCCTAATTGTTTATTGCCAAAGGCATCAGTCAAGCCTACTTCAGAGAGGAATTTACCTTCTTTATCACTAATGCCCTCTGAGACGACAATCGTGCAATAATCATATTTTTTAACACAAGCATCGACTTGGGCTAAAAACTTCTCCGGCTCAAACGCAATTTCAGGGAATAAAATAATATGAGGATCATCTCCTTCTTNTTCCGCTGCCAGTCCGGCAGCAGCAGCGATCCAACCGGCATGACGCCCCATTACTTCCATAATAAAAATTTTGGTAGAGCTAGCACTCATAGAAGCGACGTCGAGGCCAGCTTCGCGGATTGACACAGCGACATATTTGGCAACAGAACCAAAGCCGGGGCAGTTGTCGGTAAAAGCGAGATCGTTATCAACAGTCTTTGGAATACCAATACAAACTAAAGGATAACCCATGATTTGGCTCATTTGGGAAACTTTGTGGGCGGTGTCCTGAGAATCACCACCACCATTATAAAAAAAATAGCCAATGTCATGAGCAGCAAATACTTCAATCAAGCGTTCGTATTGTTGGCGGCTTTCATCCAGACTTTTCAGTTTGTAACGGCAGGAACCAAAGGCTCCTCCTGGAGTATAGCGGAGGCCTGCAATCGCCTTGGCGGATTCTTTACTGGTATCAATCAATCTTTCTTTTAAAGCACCAATAATACCATTCTCGCCAGCATAGACTTTGCCGATTTTGTTTTTATGTTTTCTGGCTGTCTCGATCAGACCGCAGGCTGATGCATTGATGACGGCTGTGACCCCGCCGGATTGGGCATAAAATGCATTTTCTTTGCCATAATGACTTTGTCCTATTTATATGGAAATTGACTTATTGTGTAGAGTGGATCAAGCGAAGCGGATCCACCACTTGTACGGTCAACCAATAAGGAATAGCGGATCCGCCGCTTTGCTTGATCCGCCCTATATTATTATTTTTATTACATCAGAGTTGGAAGAGTATATAATCCCAAAACTTATAAAATGCAACGGCAGTATGCTTGTTGCAGTACATAATCTATATTAACTTTATTGGTGTATGACAATGAATGTTCATATTTTAGGCATTTGTGGCACTTTTATGGCCGGTGTTGCGGTACTAGCAAAGGAAGCAGGCCATGCTGTATCGGGCTCAGACCAACAGGTCTATCCNCCCATGAGCACTCAATTAGCGGCCCAAGGCATCACATTATATGATGGCTATGATCCTACTCATCTTGATCCAACGCCAGATAAGGTAGTCATTGGCAACGCTTTGTCGCGGGGCAATCCTTGCGTTGAATACGCACTTAATTACAGTTTGCCCTATGTTTCTGGCGCCCAGTGGTTGGCAGAAGAAGTTTTGAGGGACCGTTGGGTCTTGGCTGTTGCAGGCACCCATGGCAAGACTACAACGACTTCGATTTTGGCTTGGATTTTGGAATATGCGGGATTAAATCCAGGGTTTTTAATTGGAGGCATGCCCAATAATTTTGGTGTGTCTGCTCGTTTGGGTAAATCACCGTTNTTTGTAATTGAGGCGGATGAATACGATACTGCTTTCTTCGACAAACGTGCCAAATTTATTCACTACCATCCCCGCACATTGATTTTGAATAATTTAGAATATGACCATGCCGATATTTATCCGAATTTGGCAGCAATCCAACAACAGTTTCATTATTTGGTGCGCACAATCCCACGTAACGGCCAGATTATTCATTTACAAGATGATGCTAATCTTGCTGGGGTATTGGCTCAAGGCTGTTGGACCCCTGTAGTCACTTTTGGTGAACAAAATGCTAGCTGGTCAGCAGACAATATTAATTATGATGGTAGCCGCTTTGAGGTCTTATTTAATCAGCAGCGTCTAGGGGTTGTCCAATGGTCATTAGTCGGACGGCATAATGTATTAAACGCCCTTGCTGCCATCGCTGCCGCCCACCATGCAGGTGTGGAGCCTGCGACGGCTGTTGCTGCCCTGAGCAGTTTTATGGGAGTCAAACGCCGACTGGAAGTCCGAGGTCAAATTCAAGGTGTCACTGTCTATGATGATTTTGCGCACCATCCTACCGCCATTGCTGCCACGTTGGCTGCTTTACGTTCAAAGGCACGTAGTGGGCGGATTATTGCTGTTGTTGAATTTGGATCTTACACCATGCGTCATGGTTGTCATGGCGAAAGCATCGTCGCAGGGCTGAAAGAGGCTGATTATACTTTGTTTTTACGCCCTGCAGTCGAAGCAGACTGGAACATTGATGAAGTGGCGGCGGAGTTAATGAAACCATCACGGGTACATGAGGATGTCGACAGCATCATTCATGATATCGTGTCGCAAGCTTGTGTGGGTGATCACGTATTAATTATGAGTAATAAAGGCTTTGATGGCATTCATGAAAAACTATTGGCAGCATTACGCAAAAATACTATTGCTCAACAGCCACAGCCATTTTTTGTTAGTTAGTTTTTAGAAGTTTTTCATTTTCTAAATTTAAAGAACACGCTGGGAAAACTATTTCTAAATTTTGCCCCACGTGTTCTTTATCAATATTTTTATGCAGTCATGCTTGGTGTGGGTGCAGGTTCTTCTGATTGCTTTCTACTGCAATCTGTAAATATCTCCAAACCAAGACATGTTAAAACGGCTTCAACTCCTACAGCAACACCTGTGTAACTTCCGCTACCAGTAATAAAATAGGTTGCCACAGGTGCTATAGCATAAACAGCCAATCCGATAACTAATCCAGCAGTGACTTCCAGGCAAGTAATGTCTTTTCTGACTCTGTGGCTTCATCATTATCATTATTTGAAGGAGCATCGTTGATTGTTTCATAAGAGGATTTTGGGCAACACCAAAAAGTGAACTTAGGCATGAATTTTCTCCAAGTGGTTTTTAATATTAAAAATCTAGGAGCGATGAACTTTATCTCTGAAAAATTAACTGAATATTAAGAAAACAATAATTTTTGGACTGGATGATTATTGACTAACTCTGTTATGATGGCCTTTAAACCATAAAAACTGGCTAAAAATGAGGAAAATACAGTGTCACAACATAATCAAATCATTGATTATCATAAAAACACAAACAGTGACTCTTGCTATTACTGGGGCATCAGGGATTGATTATGGAATGCGTTTGTTGGAATGTCTTGTCAGGTCTGGGCATAGAGTTTATTTATTAATTTCACCAGCGGCTTATGCAGTCAGTGTCTTAGAAGCAGATCTAAAATTGCCTGGTCAGACAGATGCCTTGGANAAAATGTTAACTAATGCCTTTCAAGCATCTCCAGGCCAAATTCGTGCCTTTGCGCCCCATGAATGGACTGCGCCAATCGCCAGTGGTTCTGCGATGGTTGATGCCATGGTTGTTTGTCCTTGTAGCGATGGCAGTTTGGCTGCAATAGCCCACGGGATGAGTGATAATTTAATTGAACGTGCGGCCGATGTAATGATCAAAGAACANAAAAAATTAATATTGGTGCCGCGAGAAACACCGTTGTCAGTGATTCATTTGGAAAACATGTTAAAACTAGCGAAATTAGGCGTTACCATTTTACCGGCAATGCCGGGATTTTATCATAAGCCCACATCAATCCATGATTTAGTTGATTTCGTTGTGGCAAGAATTTTAAATCAATTAGGCATTCCACACGAATTACTGCCCCCATGGGGAGAGCGGATTTTAAATCAAGAATAATAAAAATAACGTAACTATTCAGCCAGGCGGAAACAGTCACCTTTGGCCGGGCTTGCAGCAAAAGTTTCGCAAAAATGCTCATTTTATTTCGTTTGAATCAGTAATAATTTACCGTCCCATTTTAAGTGCTGCATCTCTTTAGGCTGCTGCTCAGGAGTCAACTCCAGTAAACGCCAAGTAAACGGAGTTAGGTACGGTACCAACGCTTGGGTTGCATTAACATATTCTGGCAATTGTTTTTTAAAGCTGATCCATCGTTCGGGTGCGCGATAGTAATTAATTGTCCCAAGCCAAATTGGTTGTTGCGAATTTTGAAATTTAACATCCGACACCCAAAGCCGTAACATCAATATCGGTTGGTTCCGCCCTGTGGTTTTTGTCATTAGTAATGCGGGTGGTCTATCGTGATAGAGCATGGGTATCAATGGTAAGTTAGCTTGGTTTTTATCTGGCAGCAGCCGGTTAATTGCCGTTTCTAAATTAAAACCAGTGGGCCGTGACTGCCAGCCTGTTGCAGTGAGCTTTGCTTGAATCGTCGCTAAGTCACCAGACCATTGCACGTTTAATGGTTGGGCTGGGTGGCCAAAACGATCAATGTGATAAAGTGGCAATCTAATTTTATCGGGTTTTTGTTCCCACCACTGGCTGGTGGCAAGTTGTGCTACTGGCCAGTTTCGGGTTAATTCTTGCCGGACGTGATTGAAGTGAAAATAACTGTATCCTAGCCAAATTACTGTCAATACTAGTATTGCATAAACAGTACTGGTGAATACTGGCAATGGTTTAATAGTGTGGCGACGGTAAGATAACGTTAAAGCCAATACGAAGGTGATGCCTAGAAAGATACTGCCTAACACATCAGTCAACCAATGTGCTCCCAAATACAGTCTTGAAAACCCGATGAGGAGTACAACACAAAACACGCCCAAGTAAGCCTCTGAGCGTCGTTTTGCAGCTAAATGATTCGTGATTATTAGCGCTAGGGTCGTGAACAAGGTAAAACTTAATAAAGTATGGCCGCTTAAAAAGAAAAACTCNNTGGTCATTGGCTGCAGCAAAGAAGGTCTAGGCGAGTACACGAAATGTTTCAAAGCTTCAATGGCGATTTCGCTAATTAAAGTGATTGCGACCCAATGTAAAGCTGACCACCATTGCTTATGGCCTAGTAGCCACAATAAAATTAAGCCAGCAAAGATTAACAAGACATGTTTATCGCCCAGCATGGTAATGGCGATCATGATGTTATCCACGCGTTGAATTCGGACGCTTTCTAAAANATTGTAAATGGGCAAGTTCAAGTGGCTCAGAAAACCATGGGTGATTACTTGGAATAATATCCACAGAAAAATCACCAAATTAACTATCATAAAGGTCGCAACTAATAATTGTTGATGGTCTTCATCGTGCTGGGNGTTACGCAAAGCTTGTGTAATCCAATGAGAGCNTTTATGGACATTCAAATATTGCCAAAGGTTGTAAATACTACGGTCAATTTGGCCCCAGCTTTTGTCGATAAAGTATTTTGTAAGCCAAGTGATGGCCCATAAAATGACAATGCTGGCTAAACAGAAAACTATAAATTCAGTAGCAGCGCTAGGTGGCAACTCTAATGACAAAGCACCAAGAATGATTCCTGGAACAATATAAATTATAGCCCAAGTGAAAGCTGCTAATAGACAGATTGGAAAAAATCGGAGCGGGCTCATTTTTAATACCCCAGCGATGACGGGGACCAAACTGCGGACTGGGCCACTAAAACGACCAATGAGTACGCTTTTGCCACCGTGTTTTTTAANAAACTCTTCACCTTTAGTGATGAGATAAGGGTATTTGGTAAAAGGCCATAACTTCAGTAAGCGGTCGTTGTAATAGATGCCAAGCCAATAACTCAAAATATCGCCAGTATAGGCCCCAAAAATAGCTGCAATAAAAGTAGGGTGAANCCCAAGCACGCCCGTGCCTATCAATACACCGATGGCAGTCATAGTCAGGGAGCCGGGCACCACCGTGCCGATAATGGCCAATGATTCGATAAACGCAATGACATAGGAAATAATCCAGCCCCAATGAGGATTTTGATGTAAAAACTGCACCAACGGCTGAATATAGTGGTCAAACATAAATTACCTCAACCAGTGATTCTCGCTAAACCTTATGCAACTTTAAGTAACGATTTCCCTGCTGCTTGTCGATCAGCATGATAAGAAGAACGTACCAATGGGCCGCTGGCAACATGGCTAAAACCCAGTTTCTTGGCAAGATCAGCCAATTGCTGGAATTCTGCTGGCGTAACATAACGGGCCACAGGGATATGATGTTGGCTGGGAGCTAGGTATTGGCCCAAGGTCAACATGTCGACCTCATGGGCACGTAAATCCGTCAGCACTTGTTCAATTTCTTCCATGGTTTCACCTAGTCCAAGCATTAAACCAGATTTAGTTGGCACTCTTCGGAACCGTTGTTTATATACTTGGAGTAGTTTTAGCGACCATTCATAGTCGGAACCAGGGCGGGCTTGTTTGTATAAGCGTGGTACAGTCTCGATGTTGTGATTAAATACATCGGGTGGTGCTACAGTGGCTAGAGCATCCAGTGCTTTTTCCATACGGCCACGAAAATCAGGCACCAAGACTTCAATTTTAATTTGTGGGTTTAGTTCGCGTACTGCTGCAATGCAGGCAGCAAAATGGCCAGCTCCGCCATCGCGTAAGTCATCCCGGTCTACGGAAGTGATAACCACGTAGCTCAATTTCATGGCTTGAATGGTGCGGGCCAGGTTGGCTGGTTCGTTAGTATCCAAAGGATCAGGTTTGCCATGGGCAACATCGCAAAAGCTGCAACGTCGGGTACATTTGTCGCCCATAATCATGAAAGTAGCAGTTCCATGACTAAAGCATTCTGAAAGGTTAGGGCAAGAGGCTTCTTCGCAGACGGTGACTAGACGATTATCACGCAGCAGGTTTTTAAGTTCAGTCACTTTATCATCGATTGGCAAGCGAATACGGATCCAATCCGGCTTGCGTAGGGGCGCTGTTGTGGTTTCAATTTTAACGGGAATGCGTGCTAATTTATCCGCGCCGCGTAATTTAGAAGGGTCTTCTTTGTTAGGCAATGAACTCATTAAAATACTCTACTCGGTAATATCAGTAAAACCAAATTGTGTCGCTAAATAGTGTACCATTTTATTTTCCAGCACAACTTTGTCGATTGGTTCACACCAGGCTTTAATCTGAGTCATGACCATATTTTGGTAGCCACAAGGATTAATACGTCTAAAAGGCTCCAAATCCATGTCTACGTTTAAAGCCAGACCATGGTAGCAGCAGCCTTGCCGGATACGCAAGCCGATCGAACAGATTTTAGCATCGCCAACATAAACCCCAGGAGCGTCCCGGCGGGCCATGGCAGTAATGCCGTAATCGGCTAGCAAATCTATCACGCTTTGTTCAATTTTAGTGACTAGGTCACGGGTCGTAATGTTCAAGCGCCGTAAGTCTAATAAAGGATATACCACCAGCTGGCCGGGGCCATGATAGGTCACTTGACCACCTCGATCTGTTGCGACTACGGGGATATTGCCGGGGTTTAATACATGTTCTGCTTTACCAGCTTGGCCTTGTGTAAACACCGGCGGATGTTCGAGTAACCAGATTTCATCAGCATGGTCATTGCTTCTATTAGAAGTGAATTGGTGCATGGCTTCCCAGGTAGGCTGATACTCCACTAAGCCTAACCGTCGGACGATGACTTTTTCAGTTTTTTCAAGAGGTTGCGTTGCCATATCCTACCTATGCTCGATTCAATTGGCCGAATTATACCGCAAACTTCCAATTGAATGTAGGTGTTGCCAAAGCCGTTAAAAATCCCCAGCCAGAAAATTTAAAAACATTGCCTATACTTAATTTACATTTGTGTTATTTACTCTAAAAGGAGATTTCTTATGAACAGAGATGCAATCATGGGGCATTGGAAGGAAATGAATGGAAAACTGCAAGCACAATGGGGCAAGATCACTAAGGATGATCTGGCACAAATGAGAGGGACATTTGAAGAGTTGGCTGGTGTGATACAACAGAAATATGGTTATACTCGAGAGCAAGCCGAAAGAGAATTACGCTCATTTATCCATAATCAAGGGTGGGACATGGAAGCAGAAACCTTATTAAATCGTGTCAAAGATGAGTTGAGAGCTCATTCCAAGGAAGTAGGCAATGTCGTCACGCATTATGTGCGGGAAAAACCTTTCACTGCATTGGGTATTGCAGCGTTGGTGGGTGCAGGAATCGCATTTTTATTACGTAGATAGAATCATGGAAGAAGAAAAGCAAAATCAAACGGATTTTATCACCACACTGGTTGCATTAAGCCAAACAATGTTGGCCATAGTACATGACATTGTTCGGTTAGCAGCATTAGAAATTCAATTGGCAGGAAAAAGCCTGATAGCTTTAGTCGGGCTATTCCTGCTAATGGGATTTTTAATAGCTACCGTATGGTTTGGTTTAATGGCCGCATTGGCTTTTGGATGGCAAGCGTGTTTTCGAGCTGGCTTGTAGGGCTGATGATAGTGGTAGGCGTCAATATTCTGTTGGCGGCGTCAGTGCTTTTACTCATGATGAAATGCCGTCAAAATTTAAAACTTTCTGCCACCCGTCGACAATTAAATTCACTGATTGGACACGAAAATATATGAGCCTTTTTCATTTAAATAGTGAAATAAAAATGACTGACCGCAACATCAATAAGGAAAAAACTAAAATGGGGCAGGATTATGTGACATTAAAACAAAAATTAAATCGCCACAAGCTGCAATGGTGGGCGTCATTGGTGGTATAGGACTTGTGTTGGGTGCTGTATTAATGTATCGGTTAAATAAAAAAGCCAAACAGAGAGAGCATGCAGCCAATCCTGAAGTCATGATGACACAAACTGCTTCAGCCAAAAAAACATCATCGAGATATGGCAAAATGCTTTATGTGTTTGATGCTGCAGTTATTGTATCAAGCATGATGAAGTATTTTTATATGGTGAAAAAAATGTTGCAGCGCCAAGCAAATCTAAATGAAAGCAAGCCTCATTAAGGTATTTTTCACAAGGCCATTATCACCAATTCTTCTTGGCTTAATTCACGATAAATCGCATCCAGTTGTTCTTGGCTAGTGGCTTCGATAGTCACCGTCATGGCGCGGTAAGTACCATNTTTACTCAAGCGATTACTAATGGCATTTTCTGAAAGATTGGGCACGTGTTNTTTGATAATACTGATGGCCAGTATTTCAAATTGATCATTGTTTTTGCCGACTATTTTGATTGGATATAAACAGGGAAATTGTAATGCAGGTGGCTTTTCTTCGTTCATGACAATTCACTTTTGGTTAATCAAGTTAATAATGGATTGACGATAATATTGATGCATACGCTGCCATACTTCGCCAGGCTTGCCATTAGCAACAGCCTTATCATCCAATTTGACAATAGGATAAATTTCTTTAGTTGAACTGGTGACCCAAACTTCATCCGCTGTGCGCAGTTCAGTTTCAGTGATGGCGATTTCTTTACAAGCAATATGATGGGTTTTGGCCAATTCAATCACAAAATCACGCGTGATTCCACCCAGCAAGTGATTGCACTTCGGTGGTGTTTTTATAATTCCATTTTTAACAATAAATACATTGCTAGTGGCGCCTTCGATGACTAAACCATTACGTAATAAAATGGCTTCTTGCGCATCCTCTTGTTTTGCTTGTTGGAACATTAAGACATTGGCTAATAACATGATCGATTTAATATGACAATTTTCCCAGCGGACATCGGGCAAAGTGATTGCTTTGAGGCCTTNTTGCAAAACGGCTTCATCCATTTTAGGCAGTGGTGTCGCTTGTATAAATACAGTGGGCTCAAGATTTGTTGTCCAAGCATGATAACGTTCAGGTGCTGCACCCCGTGTAACTTGGAGATAGACCATTTGGCTGTTGCCATTGANTGGCTTGATTTTTGTTAATAATTGATGAATGATCTCAGTTAATTCAGCATTGGAAGTAGACAAGGAGAGAGAAATGCCTGCCATGCTGGTACGTAATCGTTCTAAATGTTGCTCTAAACGAAACGCGTGATTTTCATAAACAGGAACAACTTCATAAACTCCATCGGCAAAGAGAAAACCACGGTCTAATACCGACACTTTTGCTTGTTCAATTGGCAAAAATTTGCCGTTTAAATAAACGATACGCATTAGCTGCTGTGATTGAAAAATTGGATAATATGGTCACGCATTTTGCTAATAGGGTTGCCTTCAGGATTGTTGGCCAAGGCAATTAACGCTTGTGACACCAATGGTTGATCATTCAATGTAATGGACACTTGGCCATATTTCTGGCCCTTAATGATTGGGGCAACCAAGTGATCATCCATAGTCAAGCTTGCCTTCAAATTTTTATATTGCCCGCGTGGAATGGTAACGAACAGATTTTGTGCCAGGCCCATCGCGGACAATTTATNTTTACCGAACCAAACGCGGATTTCAGCGAGGGACTGATTAGCGGCATAAAGCTGATGGGTTTCATAATAGCGAAAACCCCAGTTCAATAACGCTAAGCTATCATCAGCGCGTGTGTTTGCGCTAGGTTCACCTAAAACTACGCTTATCAAACGCATACCATTGCGTTCAGCCGAGGCTACTAAGCAATAGCCAGCATTGTCAGTATGTCCAGTTTTAACTCCATCGACGGTTGAATCACGCCATAATAATTTGTTGCGGTTAGCTTGTTTAATATTGTTAAACTCAAACCATTNTTGTCCGTACCAAGATTTATAATAATCGGGAAAATTGTTCACTAAAGCTCGCGCTAAAATGGCCAAGTCGTGGGCTGAGCTATAATGGTCAGCAGCAGGTAGGCCATTAACGTCCATAAAATGGGTATTTTTCATTCCCAAATTAGCGGCAGTTTCATTCATAATATTCACAAAATTTTCTTGCGTACCGCCGATATATTCAGCCATTGCAACAGCAGCGTCATTTCCTGAAGCAATGACAATTCCATGCACCAGATCATTGACTGGCACTTGTGTGCCTACTTGCAAGAACATACGTGAACCACCAGTTTTCCAGGCTGTCTTACTGATAGGAACCATATCGGTCAAATGAATTTGTCCAGATTTTAATGCTGCTGAGATAATATAAAGCGTCATGATTTTGGTTAAGCTTGCAGGCTCTAAGCGTAAGTCCGCATTATCTTGTGCCAATATTTCACCGCTTTTTGCATCTAATAAAACGAACGCTTTTGCTTTAACGGCGGGAGGAGCAGGTACAACAGTTACTGGTTGGGCTTTATTAATAGGACCTAAACCAGTAAAGGGTTGATTTTGTGTTGTGGGATTGGCCGCAGGCTGTTGTGTTTGTGCGGGCACGTTGAGTGTTGTATTGTTGGTATTGTCAGCGGCTGCTTGCGCGATCAAAGTTATAAAACTTGACGCTAAAATAACCAATAAAGCTTTTTGAATCGATTCATCATTGTTTGCCCTGTTCACTGGTTCCCTGTGATTTTTAAAAGTTCATGCTCAAAAATTATTGTGCAAAACAAGTGGTTTTGGTCATTCAGTATACCCCATTTTGGAAGAATGACAACCGTATCTATTGGCAGCCTTAGGGATCAATTAACTGACCACGCTTATGCTTTGGGTGATGCCATTATTTTCTAGGGTTTGTCTGAGATTGACTGAATCACTTGCCAGTAATGGCCCAATTTGGACACGGTAAAGTGGTGTAGAGTGGTCATAGGAAGGTTTGATAGCTACCGGTGCTTGGGTGATTTTTGCAATGCGGCTGCGTAACGCTTCGGCATTGTGTCGATTGCTAAAGGCCCCGACTTGCAAAAATATTGNATTACTTTGTTTAGTTTGTTGATAGCGAATATTGGAATTGTCCGCCATAGCCAGTTTAGTTGTTGCGCCTTTTTGTGCTGATGCCCACTCTACCGGATCAATCGCTGTCACACGCACTAAAGTAGTGCCGTGATTAGCGTAGCCTAATTNTTTGGCCGCGACATAAGAGAGGTCAATTAAGCGATTGCCAACAAATGGGCCGCGATCGTTGACTTTAACAATAATACTTTTGCCATTTTCTAAATTAGTAACGCGCACATAAGTTGGAATTGGTAGATCGCGGCTGGCAGCAGTCATGCCGTACATATCATAAGGTTCACGACTGGAAGTCAATTGGCCATGGAATTTTGTACCATACCAAGAAGCAAAACCCACTTTGTTGTAACCTTTGGCATTATTGAGCACGTATTGTTNTTTGCCGTGGACATAATAATATTTCGGGTTGCCATATTTACTGCGTGCCTCAACTTTGGGTACAGCATCATGGACGTGCGATACATCCACGTCGCGGCTAGGTGCGCCATCTCGGCCACTGTGTGTGCCCATTGAGCTACAGCCGCTCAATTGTGTCAACACAAGCAGTCCAAGTATGCAAATAATAAAACGTAATTGGTTAATGAATTTCATGGCGCTATTTTTAGCGAGATTAAATTACGAGGTCAAGTATTTGATGGCAAAAAAACTGGATTTCCATTACAATTAGCAAAATTTTTGGTGAAATCAATATGTTGGAAAAGCAAAATGGCAGTCTGATTTATGGTTTGCACGCAGTAAAGGCTGCATTGCAACAAACAACAACGTCAATCACAAAATTATATTTACTGCAAGATAAAGTTGCCCATGAATTTGCTGCAATCGAAAAACAAGCGCGTAAACAACAAATTCAAATTATTTATAGTTCGCGTGAACAATTAGATCAACTCTTGCCCAATGCAAAACATCAAGGAATTATTGCAATTTGTCAAACAGATAAAGAATATTTTGAAAGTGATTTGCCAGCATTGATTGAAGCTGTATCAGGCCCAGCATTTTTATTGATACTAGACGGTGTGCAAGATCCGCATAATTTAGGTGCTTGTTTACGCACTGCCAGTGCAGCGGGTGTGCATGCAGTGATTGCACCAAAAGATCGTGCAGTTGGAATTACACCCACAGTGCGCAAAGTGGCGAGTGGTGCAGCAGAATTTGTTCCTTTTATTCCTGTGACTAATTTAGCACGCACTATGCGATGGTTAAAAGAGCAAGGCATCTGGTTATATGGGGCCACGGAAGAAGGTAGTAACAATTTATATCAGGCTGACTTGTCAGGGCCGATTGCAATAGTGTTAGGTGCTGAAGGTGCGGGAATGAGGCAATTAACCAAACAACATTGCGATGTGCTATTTTATATTCCAACTAGCGGTGCAATCGGCACATTAAATGTTTCAGTCGCTACTGGCGTTTGTTTATTTGAAGCATTGCGGCAGCGATTAAAATAATGACATTTCGTCATTTTTTTGTTAAAAAATTATTTGAAAACGTCTCCTATCACTGCGACTGTGACGGGCAATAACGAAGCAGTTCTGCCCTGAGAATGATTTCTGATAGATAACAAATATAAGTACATTTTTAAGGAGCTATTATGGTTTTTCAAGAGGATTGATATTGTTTGTCATTACATTATTGGCTATTTGTGTCATGTTAAAAAGCCAGGCCAATAGTTTGACAGCAGAATTTGGCAAGGCGCAAGCCAGAGATACGCAACAAGAAGCTCCATCACAAGAAAAACCCATTCCCGTTTATCACATGCAAACCTATGACCGCGATGTTCAACGGATATATAAGACCTTAAAACCGATGTCNTTGTCTATGCGTATTGAAAAAATCAGTGANCAGTTTTTAAATAAGCCCTATTTATTGCATGCTCAAGGTGAGGGCATGAATGGTGAATTTGATCAAGGCCCATTATATCGTACTGACATGTTTGACTGTACCACTTTTGTTGAAATGGTACTGGCTTTGGCGCAAGCGAAAAATTTAGCGGAGTTTAAACAATATATTAATCAGGTAAGATATGCCCAAGGCGAAGTGGCTTTTGTCAAACGCAATCATTTTATGAGCGTTGACTGGAACAAGAATAATCAGCAACAAGGTTTTATCCGTGATATCACTGATCAACTAGGTTTGTCGTATCGTACGGCTAATACAGTGATTGATAAACCGAATTGGTACCGGCATTTACCGCCGGATGAAATAAAATTGCTGCAATCTGTTCCTGCAGCTGAATTTAATGCATTATTGACCAAGTTACATAATTATGCATTGACAACCAAGCCGGAAACAAGCCAGCTAAAATATATTCCATTAGACCAGCTTTATTCGGCAAAAGATGGAAAATTACTTCCTAATGCAGCAGCGTTTGCTGCTATTCCATCGGGATCTATTATTGAAGTCGTTCGCCCCAATACTGATTTGCGGGCGCGGATTGGCACCCGGCTTGATGTATTGCACATGGGGCTTGCAATCCGCACCTCGGAAGGACTAATGTTTCGTCATGCTTCAAAATATACCGGCAAAGTCAGTGACATTCCGTTGGTAGCCTATTTAAACTATTATTTCAGGTCTGACCATAACCCTTTAGCTGGCATCAATGTGCAAGTGATTGTAAACAAAGCATGATTAAGCATTGATCACGCATACTATAAACTGTCCCAAAAATACGGGTCACATTATTCCTCGTTATGCTCCTCGCAATCTGAGGTGTCCCCACGAATTTTTAGGTAAGACAAATCAGCAAGAGCCACAGAAATGGCATGCCGTCATCCCGCGGCGAAGACCGCGGGATCCAGGGCTATTCGATGGAGTGCGTATTGCCTGATGGATCCCGCGGTCTTCGCCGCGGGATGACGGGAGGCTAGTAAACAATTACTTCAACTACTTACCTAAAAATTCGTGACGATACCTCAGATTGCGAGCAGTGAAACGACGAAGCAATCCAAAAGCCTCAGCTACTGAGCACTGTATCACAACTCAAGTAAATTTTCATTTTGCTCAATGGATTGTGGATTGGGTGCCACAGTTGTTCTTGGTCTTGCATTATATAAATCATCGTTGCTATTGATGTTAACAGGAGCTTTTTGGCAGTTAAATTGATGAGTGTATAAATTAATAAAGCCAGTTTTTATTGTCTCTGGCATCCCATGTTAATGGTTTAGTTGTCGGTTGTTTTAGCAGGGTTTCTAAACAGGTAGCTATGCTTTCAGAGACAGGTTTATTGTCAACTGCTTGCATGATGGCCGTGTATGTTGGTGTGTTTTTAGTTGAAAAATAGATTTTATTATTGATGACATATGTTTTTCGCTGTTTTGAATGATCAAGGACAGCTGCGTACTGGTGATTGAATCACTATCAAATGCCGTACATTCCAGAGAAATTTTACCTCGTACACTATTGTTGTTCGTGTTGCTTGAAATATCCAATAGTTCTTTCGCCATGGTAAAAGGTACTTTTGCTACCGCTGCTCTAGTTAAGTGTATGGATGCTGAGTTTTGATGATATCCAGGGTTGGTCTCAGAATTGAGGGCCAATAATAGATGATAACAACCATATAAGAAGTCAGCGTAGCCAAAATAGGATGCAGAAGTGCCTTCAATGCAATTATCATTTTCCACAAAATTTCCCAACAAGTCTGCAGCGGTTTTATTTTCAATCGCTTCGTGAAATATCTCCGTTAATGTTGTTGCTAAATCTAAAAGAAAATCAGGTGATGCTGCAGGGTTTTGAAATTCAGCAACTTTTGTGAGAGACAGCAGCCTCACTTTTAAGTAATTTTTGTTTAATCTGGATTTGACTTCAGCTCGATGGAAAAATTGATAAATTTTATTGTGCCCTAATTGTTTGACTAATTTCTGTGATCTTGTAAATAGATAATTGCCGAGCTCCGTAAGTGTCGGGTCAATCGTATGTTTGGCGCTATATAAGTTTTCAAACTGCCTTGTGATGGTGTTACACGCCATCTCATGCAATTCTGCTCCTAGGATTTCAGGCATGTTTTTGTCTTCGAACAATTGTAACACAAACTTTTTGTTGCCACAGAATGTAAATACGGGAAACGGAGAAATTGTATGTCAGCATAAAAGTTCTGTAGGCTGATAAATAAGGGCGGGTTTTTCACTAGGCTAGGCAAACAATTTGCCTTATTAAATTTGGTGTCTGTTAAAATTTCCTGATAAAATTGCTTGATCTGTTGTTGAGTTTCAAGAGTTGTATTTTCTGAATTATAAATACTAATAAGCTCATCTAAGTAAGTGGTAATGTCCTTGGTTTTGTCGACACTTTTCAATAGTTGATGATGCTTAATAAAGAGTTGTAGTGTTAATAAATAAAATGCAGAGCCTTGCTGATAAAATGTTTGTTTGAGTAGTCTTGCTGCATCAACATCATATACTTTTAGCCCATCTGCCAATAAATCAAAAAGACTGGCATTAAAGTCTTTTGTGAAATTTTTATCGTCAGCTTGGCTAAGTTTGAGTACATGTTCTAAAAATGAATAATGTTCTCGATTTAACCCACGGGATGACAAACTCAATTTGCCTTGATGTTTTCTAAGTGGTGCAAGACAAGCTGTTATAGTGGTTTGATCATTAGCATAACATAGACTAGTTTCAGGGCTGTCTATGATTAATGCTTCAGCTAACTTGGATTTAGCCTCGGGAGTTAAATAGGTTGGCTCTTGAGTCAATGTTTTTAGTATTGTTGTGGCATCTGATTGTTGATTTTGGGTATGCTGGATAGCAGAGTAATGGCTTTTAATGGCCAATCTTCCTCAGAATTTTGTCTCTGCAATGAGTTAATGTTTTCAATTAGATATTTACCGAAGCGATATTTGCTTTCTGAAGGCCATAAATTTCTTTTTGTAAATCCTTCAAAAGCAGATTGCAACCTCTGAGGAGTCATAAGCTGTTGTGCCGGTCGATGTCCCATTTGCCCCGATGTTACAAGGAATAGATTCGCTTTGGCTTCATTTTGTTCTTTGCCCAAGCCATGCAAATACATATATCCGAGCATATATTGCGCTTCGTAATCATTGCAAAGTAATTCGATTTCATCATTTTTCCAGTGTTTTGATGCTTTAGCATAAACCCCATGCTAAAAGATAATTTTGCTTTTAACTGGTTATTAGTAATTTTTTTGTCAATCATAGCTATTAATGTTGCCGCTAAATTAGTTTGGTTAAATCGTTGCCATTGAGTGTCGATAAAAGCGCTTACATCGGCCAGGTTTTGTGGCATGGTTTCACCAAGCGCAGTGGTCAGGCACTGGGCCAGCAGCGTTTGATAAGTACTATTAAATGAACCGATATCGGCAATTGCAGCATATAATAAAGCATCAAGTATTAAAGAATTATGATTGTTATTATCAGTGGTGTTTTTTCATAGTAATAGAACGCTATTTCATAAGCGTAGCGTTTTCAGTCTCTGATAAAATTAGATTTTCAAATAAGTGATTACTGGTAATAGTATCAACATGTTTGTCTAATAATTGCCATTGAAAAATTTGCAAACGATTTTCAGATGCAAACATAAAAAATGACCATTGTACATCATTATTAGTGGCATCACCGATGCCTGCTTTCACTATTTTAGCGACAAATTCTTTGTTGGTAAGCAATTCACCAATTTGGCTGCAATCCCCATCTCTGCAAACTCGGGGGTTTTGAGGACCAGTCTTAATAAAGTGAAAATATCATATTGCTGTCTCCTATAGATGGCCAATTCCATAATATCGAGTGCTTTTTAACATCTCCGTTCATTACGGCAATAAAGAAATTTTCTTTTAAAAATTGATCATCTGCCGAGTATTTTGTTGTTTGATAAGTTCTGATAACGCCGCTTTAATTTTTCCTAGGCTAATTTCGGACCCATAATGAGGGTTTTTCTTTTGTTGTCTTTTAAAATCATCGCTTTCTAGTATGCATAATGCTGCGAAATAGTGTCTATGAGCATAAGCGTGAATTAAGATGGCTAGCTCTTTGCTGTTTTCTGATAGGGTATTATAAGTTGTTTCTATATTGGGTTTTCGGGCATAGTGGCGAATAAATATGAGCTGATTATGTTTTATTAGCCATTGAAGAAAAGCTAATTGGCCATTGATCAATATCGTTTCGATGGGAGTGTAATCTTGTTTGCCCAATTCTGTTTTTCTGCATTGCTGGAAAAAGAAAGTCTCTCATAGTGAGAACGCCGTTCATTTAGAAAGCCTAAATTAAACGCCGACACAGTCAGATCTTTGGTTTCGGCAATGGTGGCAAAATCATTTCTTTGGATCGCGGTTAGAATTTCATCACTAGAAATAGGCATCTTGAGTGCTCTCAGTTATTGGATTAGTGGGGAGGTTAGGTGGTTAATATTAACGTAATATTAATTCAATGCTCTTAAGGCAGCTAACGACTATTTCTGTGCTTTGCTCACTATGAAACAGGTTCTTTTGAAGGGGTTATATAATTGACAAACCCACTAAAACCCCTAGAATCCGCCGTTCCCTGCTTTTTAATTGCGGGGAGCTACTATTTTCCTTGCCTTACTGCCTCAGCAGAAGGCTTTTAACCATGAGGAAGCACTATGCGTCATTACGAAATTGTATTATTGGTCCATCCTGACCAAAGTGATCAAGTACCATCAATGGTCAAGCGTTATAAGTCCACCATCCAAGAAAGCGGTGGTCAAGTCCATCGTTTGGAAGATTGGGGTCGACGTCAATTGGCTTATCCCATCAATAAAGTCCATAAAGCCCACTACGTGTTAATGAACATCGAATCCGATGATAAAACACTGAATGAGCTTAAGAACAATTTCCGCTATAACGATGCCATTATCCGCAGTCTCGTGTTATTGCGTGATCATGCTGAAACCGAACCTTCACCCTTGTTCCCAGGCAAGTCTGATTCCCGCCGCCATCACAAAGATGATGAAGTGGAAATTGAACAGCTTGAAGGCGATCAAGAATAGATTAACAGTGGAGAAGAATTATCATGGCTAGTTATTTTCGTCGTAAAATATTGCCGTTTCACCGCCGAAGGCGTGAAACAAATCGATTATAAAGATGTCGATATGTTGAAAAATTACATTATGGAATCGGGCCGTATCGTTCCCAGCCGTATCACCGGTACGTCAGCTCGTTACCAACGCCAATTGACCCGTGCAATTAAACTTGCCCGTTATTTGGCATTGTTGCCTTATTGTGACTTACACTAAACTTTATTGCCCTGCAGGGGCTAAATTCTGAGGTGTCTATAATGGAAGTTATCTTATTAGATGTAGTTCGAAACCTGGGTCATATTGGCGATAAAGTTAAAGTCAAACCCGGTTATGGCCGTAATTATTTAATTCCACAAGGCAAAGCCGCTGCCGCAACCGCTGCTAATATTGCAGCTTTTGAAGCTCATCGTGCTGAACTTGAAAAGGCAGCAGCAGCTGCATTGGCCAAAGCCCGTCAACGTGCTGACAAACTGAATGGTATGCACTTCAAAGTGCCTGCTAAAGTAGGGAAGAAGGCAAATTGTTCGGTTCGGTAGGTACACGTGAAATCATCAAAGCGATACATGATGCCGGCCAAGAAGTTGAAAAAGTGAAATTATTCTTCCAGAAGGCGCTATTCGCCAAGTGGGTGAATATAATGTGGAATTACAATTACACAGTGAATTATCTGCCACTGTTGTTATTGAAATTGTCCCAGAAGAGTAGTCTCCTTATCTAAGGGTAGATCACTTGACTTGATCTACCCTACATCATTTTATCATCTTATAAATTTCTGGATAAAATATCTCAGGTTTAGTTTATTGCACTGTTTGGATTGGTTACGGTGACCCTGGGTTTGTACCTTCAAAGCATTGAATCATCTTTAAATGATGCAAAGTCTGAAAAACTGAATCTAAACCTTAAGTCTCGCATCTTGAGGTGTAATCGGTATAATACCAGCTCTAAGCCTTCAATAAAGGAACGCCATGTCATCGATCGCTAAAAAAACAAGCCAAACAAAATGCTTGATATGCCAATGGAGCAGGCCAAGATGCCGCCGCATTCCATCGAGGCTGAACAAGCAGTATTAGGCGGTTTGATGCTCGATAATAAAGCATGGGACAAAATTGCTGATCGTGTTACCACAGATGATTTTTATCGCGCTGATCATCGATTGATTTTTCAAGTCATGCACGAGTTGGCCCAGCGTAACCATCCTTTCGACGTATTAACTATTGCTGAAGCATTAAAACACATTCAGCGCTTGGAGCAGGCTGGTGGTGAAGTCTATTTATTTGAATTGGCTAAAAACACGCCAAGTGCTGCCAATATTATCGCCTATGCTGATATTGTTCGTGAACGCTCTGTTTTACGCCAATTGATTAGTTCTGCCCACGATATTTCTGAGGCAGCTTTTTATCCCGAAGGCCGTACCAGTATTGAATTATTGGACGAAGCGGAACGCAAGATTTTTAAAATTGCTGAGCAGGGTGGCCGTGGCAATGGGCCAATCAGAATTAGTACAGCTTTGGCAGCAGCCACTCAGCGAATTGATGCACTTTATCACAGCGCTGAACCTATAACAGGGGTCTCAACCGGGTTTACTGATCTTGATGATATGACCTCTGGTTTGCANAAAGGNGATTTAGTCATCGTTGCTGGCCGGCCTTCAATGGGCAAAACTACTTTTGCCATGAACATGGCAGAACATGCCGCCATAAAATCTAAAAATCCAGTACTAGTTTTTAGTATGGAAATGCCAGCCGAACAGTTAGCTTTGCGGATGATGTCATCACTTGGGCGAATCGACCAGCACCGTCTTCTGNNTACGGGTAAATTACACGATGATGATTGGCCACGGGTTACTTCTGCTGTCAGTATGTTGTCAGAAGCGCCCATGTTCATTGATGATACCCCAGCCCTTAGCCCTTCAGAGTTAAGAGCACGTACTCGGCGCATAGCGCGTGAACATGGACAACCCGCTTTGATTTTGATTGATTATTTGCAATTGATGCAGGTGCCAGGTAATAAAGAAAACCGCACCAGTGAAATTTCAGAGATATCTCGCTCTCTTAAGGCATTAGCAAAAGAAATGCGAACGCCGGTTATCGCTTTATCGCAGCTCAACCGTAGTTTAGAGCAACGCCAAGACCGCCGCCCAGTGATGTCGGATTTACGTGAATCAGGGGCCATCGAACAAGATGCGGACTTGATTATGTTTATTTATCGTGACGAAGTGTATAACGAAGACAGCCCTGACAAAGGCAAAGCCGAAATCATTATTGCCAAGCAACGTAATGGTCCCATTGGTAAAGTTATCCTCACATTCTTAGGGCAATATACCCGTTTTGAAAATTTTACCTCATCCGTTTATTAAAGCTGGGAGACCAGGGTGGACAGAGTTGTTGCAGAAATCGATTTAGCAGCCCTTCGCGCCAATCTTGCAAAGGTCAAGGCTTATGCCCCGCATTCTAAAGTGCTGGCTATGGTCAAGGCCAATGCATACGGTCATGGCTTGGTTCCAATCGCCACAACTTTGGCTGGTGAACAAGTAGATGGGTTTGGTGTGGCAGCATTAGATGAAGGCATTACTTTGCGCCAGGCAGGCATCAAAACGCGCATCATCCTCATGTCGGGCGTTGCTAATGTCGATGAATTGCAAATCGCTGCGGCGCATCGTTTTGAGCTAGTGATTCATCATCCTAGCCAAATTCAATTACTGCAAATCGCTTCATTGCCAACACCAATCACTATTTGGTTAAAATTGGACACGGGCATGCATCGGCTTGGNTTTTCACCTGACAGTTTTCAACAGGCTTATCAAGCTTTGTTGGATTGTCATCAGGTGCAAAAGCCGATTATTTTGATGACACATTTGTCCGATGCGGATGATATCTCAAATAATAAGACCCAACAGCAAATTGCCATGTTTCAAAGTTGCACCGCAGGTTTTCCTGGCCCCAAAAGTATTGCGAATTCAGCGGCCATTATTGCCTGGCCTGAAGCGAGGGCTGATTGGATAAGGCCTGGAATTATGTTGTATGGTGTATCACCTTTACAGAACCAAGTGGCGCCACAGTTAGGCTTAGCGCCGGTAATGACATTTCGTTCGCGTATCATTGCAGTCAACATGATTCCAAAAGGTGAGTCGATTGGCTATGGTAGTACCTGGCAATGTCCTGAGAACATGCCTATTGGGGTTGTTGCTGCAGGTTACGGCGATGGTTATCCACGCCATGCTGCTTCAGGCACACCTATATTAGTTGAAGGCGTTCGTTGTCCCTTGATTGGTCGGGTGTCGATGGACTTAATTACAATTGATTTACGCAATTTGCCACAGGCTAAATTAGGCACGCCTGTGATTTTATGGGGCAATGGATTGCCAGTCGAGGAAATCGCTGCTTGTGCTGGTACGATTGCTTACGAATTACTTTGTAGCCCCACACAGCGAGTCAAGTTCACATATACAAAATAACAATGGAGTCAATCTAAGCAAGTATGCCCTAGATTGATGGCTTTGTTGACTTATTGATTAGGTGATTTAATGCGCAATTGGTTTTGGTGGATAATAGGTATTATTGCATTGATATTAGTGGTCTATTTGCGGTGGGACAAAATCCCAGGGCCGCAGGTTGCAACAGTCGCCAATGTGGATTTAGCTGCCTATCAAGGCAAGTGGTATGAAATTGCTTTATTGCCCAATTATTTTGAACGTAATTGTCGCTGTAGCACGGCAGAATACAAAGCAGAAAAAAANTTTATCGCAGTGACTAATCGTTGTTGGCGCAATAATCAATGGGAAACAGCGACAGCCAAAGCTTATCCCGTCGACCATAGCGGCAATGCGAAATTAAAAGTCCAATTTTTT
Organism: Coxiellaceae bacterium; assembly: GCA_013414725.1. Classification (GTDB taxonomy): domain Bacteria; phylum Pseudomonadota; class Gammaproteobacteria. Next base: position 1,506,586 of record CP058706.1, read on the forward strand.
TGGCCTTTTCGCGCAAATTATTGGATCATTTATTTAGATCCACATTACCAATATGTTATGGTGGGCAATCCAAAAAGAGATTCTTTGTGGATTTTGGCGCGTAAACCTCAGATCAATGAAACTCAATTGCATACGATGATAATGTCAGCAGCATTACAAGGTTTTCCTGTCGATCAATTAGTGTTTACTGATCAAACTTGCTGGTAAATTAAAAACCAGGGTGGATCAAACAGAGCGGATCCACCAATCCTAAATCTATTTTCAGTATTAGAGCTGTCATTGCGAGCTGATGTATCCCTACGAATTTTTATAAAGACAAATCAGCAAGTGTGACAGAAATGTCACGAAAACTAGAATCTTGTTATTGCTGTCAAGATTAAGTATTTCGCTGCAGGTGTAAAAATAAATCCGTCATCCCGCGGCGAAGACCGCCTGAACCAGGGCTATTCTATAGAGTGCGCATTGCCTGATGGATCCCGCGGTCTTCGCCGCGGGATGACGAGGAAGGCTAGTAAGCAATTAATTCAACTAATTACATAAAAATTGATAGGGATCTAGTGCTTAACTCTTCTTGTGCTAATAACAACGGTAATAAATAATCATTGCTTCAGTAAAGCACCGCTTTTTTATCAAGCTCATTATCATCCCTTTGCTACCCAAACCTTTTCAAGCGTTAATTTTTGTGGATCAAAATGATAAACGATAATACCACTGCCTTTATCTTGGCCTGTAACTAAGATATNTGCCGCGGGAGCGGTGTCGATGGATTGGTCGCGCGAATAATTGCTGACACTTGGGAAAGGATCTTTACCTAATGGGAAATATTTAAGCGGAGCAGGATCTGTAACTGAGTGTAAAACAGCGTAAGGAACATCAGTGGTAAAGCGTAAATAATGGCCATTAAGATCAATAAACTTAAAAGCTAAAATAGCATAATTAGAATGCATACCATTTTTTTCAATAAAATCGTCTGGTATTTTTATTAAATGGCTGCGGTTCCNAATTTTTACATCATGGTCATTTGGAGCTCTCCGACGTCCCCAATAAAGGTCATCAAGTTCCAAAACTTGCTTGCCTGTTTGCGCATTCCATAAAAATGCGCTTAGATCTTCATCGCCACCAATAACATATTTATCATCTGGGCTTAAAGTGGCAAAGGTTTTTACGTTATTGCCAGGAAATTTCTGAAGTGGTTGATTATTAATTATATCCCAGAGCACAACGCCATCAAGAAAAGAGAATTTAGCAATGTCGTCAAAATTTTCTTCGATAGCATTAGGCCCTGAAATCAAGCGTGCTTTATCTCGGTAGGAGCCTGCGCCAGAAGTAAGCAATAATTTCTCATCATTAGACAAGGTTAAATTTAATAACTTGCCATAACCCANAAACCCATCGGCCCCTTTCTTGAATAATTTTTGATTGGCTCCATAACCACTATAGAGACTCCAATCTTGATCACTTGCGATATACGTTTTAAGATCCGATGTCATGACTTGTCCATAAGTGGGAAAATTATGGAACTTGAGTAATTTTTTGTTGTCTACAGATTGAACATAAACATTATCATTTAAATCTTGCCACATGAAATTATGTGAATTTTTGATGAAATAAGCGCTGTAAATATTGGCATTAGTGGAGATGATATGCTTTTTATGTTTGGTCAAATCCCATAAAATAACTATTTTATTCAAATGAGATGAGATGACATATTTTCCATCAGAAGAAACACTCACGACCATGGCGGGTGAGAAGAAAATACATAGCCATATTTTTGAATAAAAACTCCTGTCAATATAATTAAGAAAATTACAATTATATTTTTTTACCCATTTAATAATCCTTTATGCTTTCAATTTTTTTGTGTATTTCCCAAAATTAAAGTTTGTGGCACCCCAAATATGAGGTTTATAGACATTATCCATCATTTCTTTAGTCGGCACCCGCATCGATGAATGACTTGCCAACCACTCATGTTGATTAACGGGATTAAGTTTACCACTATCACGTAATTCTCTAGTATGAGCATCTTCAAAATCCGGCCCACTATATCCCAAAGCGGTAGGCGGTTCTACATTTTGGCTCATCAAGATAGTGATGACGATGGTAATCGTGTCTAAATAGACTGGATTTGCTAATACCACTTTGTCTTTTATGTAGGTAAAGGCTTGGTCGATTAAGACACTGGCGATGGTTTTCCTGCATTGACCAATTCCCAGGCGGCGTTGACCATTTGATGGATATAGCTGGTTTGATCGGGATCATTATTTTTCGTAAATAGATTTTGAAAAGAAAGGTGCATGATATGAAAACTGTCGTAATAGCGTTCTTTATAGATGGTGGTTTGTGCGGCCAAACTGGGCATATGAGGGCGGCCGTGAACATCGCGCGGGAATTGACGGATAAAGTTGAGATAAAATGCGGCGCGTTCTTCGGAGGAGGAATATTTTAAGAACCAACTGAAAGGTTTGCCGACCATATTGGACATATTGTAGGGGCTGATAATTTTATTAGGCAAATGGGGATTGTCTACGAAATGCATGGCTAAACCGATGCCGGCATAAACGCGGGAATCAGAAGGGTCATGCCATTTTTTAAAAAATCGTCTTTAAATTGCTGATAAGAGCCATCAAGGACTGGGCCTAGTACATCATCGGTGTTGGAATATAACACGGTGAATTGCTTGGAGCCTTGATGTGCCAAGGGCAAATAATAATGTAGTCGATCATATTCGCGAACAGGCGGTGTTGTTGAAAAATAGTGTTGGGGACGGCGGATTGCCATAAGAAGGTGTGTTCCACACACAAGCCTGCCTCTGCTAATAATTGCAAAATATTGAGTACAACCAAACTGCCTAAACTGTGTGCGATGATGTTGACTTGAATGCCGGCTTCGAGTTGTTGCTGAATTAACTTGGCAAAGATTCTGGCGGGATATTTTGCCATGGGTACCGCGGCAATGTAATCCAATGCTGAAACGGGATCGCCTTGCCAACTGCCGGTGATTACGGGCGTAAATCGTTCCCAATGGTTTTTGCCATCGAACTGATCCGTGGCCATGTTTAAGTTATAACTCATGTTGAGCAACCAGCCATGTGTTCCTGCGCCATTGATTTGTGCGTTGTTAATATTAAATTTTTTTCTTGTGTTGAATCTAACCGCGCGGCAGTGAAGGGATCAGCGAAAGCGAATGCATCGGAGTCGATATCCATTTTTTCTGGCACCTCATGCAATAAGTCACGCAATACCATCTGACGAGTGGATTTAAATCCACGATAAGCCGGAGTGTCCTGCAGTGCGGGCGGTGATACAAAATCGAACGCTTGCCCAAATTCCCCATAAGGCACGTTATAGCCATGAATCAACCAGGTGACATTATTGCCTTGCTGTTGCCACAAAGCGATTTCTTGATCGGTGAATTGAGTGCGGCGGTACGGGTCCTTGGGTTGGTCTTGCCGGTTGAAATAAGGCAACACCGAGGCCACTTCGTTCTGATCACTGGAGGAAAAAGGGACATTGATTTGTTGGCAATAGTGCTCAAATACCTCGGGTTGATCATAACGCGCATTGACCAAAACGACGGGTGGAATCACGGCCAATTTTAAGGTGAGTGTTTTTCGTTGCAGGTGATTGAGATCGGGGTCTTGTGAAGTTTCAACGGAATAATCTGCGGGATTAATTAATAAAATCGTCCGAGCAGGACAAGGCTTGCCTTGGCAAAGGACGATAGGCAAGGCCTGCTGAGTGGCAGGATCGGTGAATTCAATGGAAAACGGGTGTTGCAAATCAAGGTACATTAACCGCAGTTCAGGGCCGGTTAATTGTCCTTGAAAAGTTTGTGCTGGCGCTGGGGTGGATGGTGAGTGGTCTGACGGAGGCCATACTTTAATCGTGAACTGAGTGTCTTTCAAAAATCAGTGGGGACGGTGTCCGAATCATCGCGCCTTAACTGCAACACCAATAAATCGCGAGTGGGCTGTAGTGGCGTGATGTGAGGTGTCAAGGTTGGTAAAGGCTGGATTGCCGAGGGCGTTGGCGCTGACTTCAATGCCATTGTGCCGCCACTGAATTGATGGACATCCCCGTAGAGATCGTGCGTTTCTGGCGGGTAGCCCTGAAAGCTATCGCCGAACAAAATCCAGTCGCCTTCAGGGGTGGCCATCAACCCCGCTTTTGTATTGCCCAAAGTAATTGTCCCGCCTTGCGAGGCGAGTTGGATGGCCTGGTTTGCCGAGAGTTGCACTTGGCCTTGAGAGGCTTGAAAGACCGACTGGCCATTCGACTGAAACGAGAGTTGTTGTGCGGCGGTGAGGTCAGTGGCTTGTCCGGCCATGAATTGGGAATGGGCTTGGCTGCTCAAGGTGAGGTTTTGTGTGGCGGCTTGTTGCCACTGTCCTTGAGTGGCCTGTGCCGTGAAATTTTGCTGCACCTGGGCTTGATGGTTTTGGCCGACTTGGACTATCTGACTTTGGCCGGCTTGTTCGGACGTGTGCTGTTGGCTTTGTGCGAAGAGGTTTTGTTCGGCTTGGCGTTGTAACCAACCTTGTCCGGCATGGAGAGAAAGGCCGGGCTTGTCGGCATGGTGAGTGAGTTGCAAGTGAGATTCGGTGGTTGGCATGGCCAAGGTTGCGGTAGCGCTGTCATCGGAATCGTCAAAGGCCAAGCGGTGTTGCGAATGACTGGTCCATTGAGATTGGCTGGGATTGGCGGCGGTGACGGGTGAGGATTGTTCTGGGTTGGGCAAAGAGGCCCACACGACCGATTGGCTGGGATCGCCGTGAATAAAGCCGATCAAGACCTCGGCTTGGTCGCGCAAAGGGGCGTGCAACCCGGTAGCGGAATCGTCTGCCGTAGGCGGCCCGCCGAATGGCATGAGTTTAGGCCAGGCGGGGGCGTTTTCTGGGAGCGGCGGTGCTGACACGGGTTGTGCCCAGTAATGGCCCTCGTCATTGAGTTGGGCGTCAGTGCGTTGGCTTGAGATGTGGGCATGTAAGCTCGGCGGTTGTTCAGGCAAAGGCGTCAAGGGGTGTGCCAAGGGTTGAGAGAGGGGTTGGGCAGTGAGCAAGGCTTGATAGCGCGTGGTGGTTGTGCGGTCTTCACTGATTTGCGAGGCCTCATAACGTGCTGCGGTGATGACCGCGGCGGGCCGATTGTCTTGCCAAGCGATGCGCTGGCCGATGGCCAACCCTGGGGCCTGACGTTCTAACAGCCATTGTTCATGGGTGGCAGCGAGGGCCTGATTGTGTTGGCTTGCCATCCGCTGCGCCTGATCAGAGGATTGAGCGCCGAGGCCATAGACTTGCCAGTGGCCATGGGCGGTTGCTGCCGTTTGCCCCTGGATGGTTTGCTGTGGGCTGGCAATCGCATGGTCTTGGACGGTCACCTGGGGAGGAGAGCTAGTATAACGTTGCTGCCGCATGATCACCGTGGACTCGTGGTCAGGCATTACCAGGCCGGAAGAGGGGACTGCCCGCAGCGGAGAAGTGTTGGTGGGAAAGTCAGCGGGATCATCGCGGAGATATAAGATTTCCTGGCCATTAGCCTCGGTTTTAGTCCAGAAAAATAAACCGGCTTGGCGCCACAGCCGTTGCACAAAAGCGCCGTCGGATTCACCGATGGCTTGGACAATCCAGTCGATAGGGGCCAGGGATTGGCGGCATTGAATGTTCCATTGATTGGGAAAATAGGCGAGTTTAGCAAAGACCTCACGCAGGATTTGAATAACGGTTTTATGGCGGAAATGGAAGCGGGAATAGTCGTTAAACAACAACCACCAGCGAGGGACAGCAGTGATAATCCACAAGGGCCCGTTGTTAGGATCGAGGCCTTGGTTGGTGACCCAGGAAGTCTTTTGGAGGATGGCGGCGAAGTATTCGGCATCGGAGGACTCGGTGGAGCGGAGATGGATCATGATGGGCGTCATGGGCATGAACAAGACCGTGTCAGGGGCTTGGATGGTCAAGGTGAAACGAAACGGCTGTGACAAGGCCACATCACCTTGCAAGCTCAAAGGTTGGTAAGTTTCTCCGCCGATAGTAGCAGACAGCAATACGCGTGATCCTGTCGTCGAGATTGCCATAAAAAATCCTTTAAATAAAAACGTAGAGAGTAAATCGTATATAGCAGCAGTGGTGTTGACAATACCGGGGTTGATAGGAAAATTATGGCAATATACTCGCAACGGATGTTCTATACCGAATACACCTCAAAATGCCGCTGAGCTCTTCCTGGGTATATAAAATGTGGATACTATAAGGTATGATTTGGCGGGCCTGCTTCGCTTGATCCACCCTACTAACTTGTCAACAAAATGAATGAGAGTGTTCATATGAGGAATGAGAATTTAGAATTAGCAAGATTGCGTTGGCAATGTCGGCGTGGGATGTTGGAACTAGATGAACTTTTAGGGCGATTTTTAGAAAACCATTATCTTACCGCTTCACCCACTGAACAAGCCTTGTTTAAAGAGTTGTTAACACATAATGATCAAGATTTATTTACGTGGTTAATGGGACATCAACCACCGACTGATGCGCGTTTTGTTGCGCTGATTCAACGGATACGTACGAATGCTTAAAAATAAGAGGTGACTTATGTTTAAAATTCAAACCCTAAATAATATTGCCGCGATTGGGCTGGAACAATTGCCACGTGATAGCTATGAAGTTGCGTCTGAGATACAACATCCAGATGCTATTTTATTACGTTCTTTTAATATGCATAGCATGGAGTTGCCAGCCACCGTCAAAGCGGTAGCTCGTGCGGGCGCAGGTGTGAATAATATTCCAATTAGTAAATTTACTGCGCAGGGCATTCCTGTGTTTAATACCCCGGGTGCTAATGCAAATGCAGTGAAAGAATTGGTTTTAACCGGGATGTTGTTGGCTTCACGTAATATTTGTCAAAGTTGGGAATATACTCGCAAACTAACAGGGGATGACCACAGTATTCATGAGCAAGTAGAAAAAAATAAGAAAAATTTTGTGGGTTTTGAATTAGCAGGCCGTACTTTAGGTGTGATTGGTTTAGGTGCAATTGGTGTCAAAGTAGCCAATGCCGCTATTGCATTAGGAATGCAAGTAATCGGTTATGATCCAACCATCACTGTACAACGTGCTTGGGAATTATCAGCCATGGTCAAAAAAGCCAACAGCATTGATGAAGTATTGAGCCGCTCGGATTATGTGACTTTCCATGTGCCATTGACGCCAGACACTGAAAATATGATTAATTCTTCGCGCTTGCACATTTTAAAACCGAATGCTGTGATATTGAATTTTGCGCGTGGTGGCATTATCGATGAAGGAGTATTATTGCAAGCATTAAACGAAAATAAAATTTGTGCTTATGTTTGTGATTTTCCTAATAGTAAATTGTTGGCTAATCCAAAAGTCATTGCTTTGCCACATCTTGGTGCTTCGACTCATGAAGCAGAGGAAAATTGCGCTGTGATGGCTTGTAAACAATTGCGTGAATTTCTTGAAGATGGCAACATCACCAATTCTGTCAATTTTCCGGAAGTCGTGATGCCGCGTAATGGTGGTTATCGTCTTGCCATTGCTAATGCCAATATTCCTAACATGGTGGGACAAATTTCTACTAAACTAGCCAGTGTGAAATTGAACATTATTGATTTGCTCAATAAATCACGCGGTGAGGTGGCGTATACACTGATTGACCTTAATCAAGAGGTTCCAAATCACATTCTGGATGACATCCGTCAAATTGAAGGTGTGTTGAGCGTACGGGCTTTATAAATGCCTACCAATACTGCAGAGTTTCGTTTTTATGAGGAATTAAACGATTTTTTGCCGCCAGACCGCCGTAAGCTGGCATTTGCTTATTCTTTTAATGGCAATCCTAGCGTGAAAGATGCGATTGAAGCGCTAGGAGTGCCGCATACCGAAATAGATTTAATACTTGTCAATGGGCAATCACGTTCACTGCGCTATCGTTTACGCCATGGTGACCGTGTTGCAGTCTATCCTGTGTTTGAAAGCATTGAATTGGCTGGAATGACTCGTGTGCGGCGGCACAGTTTACGGCAGCCCAAGTTTATTTTAGATGTTCATTTAGGCAAGTTGGCACGTTATATGCGGTTGTTTGGTTTTGATGTATGGTATCGTAATGATTACCAAGACCGAGAGATAGTGAAACTTGCGGTTGAAACTCGCCGTACAATTTTAACGCGAGATGTTGGATTGTTAAAAAACAAAGCTGTTCAACGAGGTTATTGGTTACGTGCCACTAAACCACTAGAACAAATACGGGAAGTTTTGCGGCGGTTTGATTTGTGGGCCAAAGCCAAACCATTTACGCGTTGTTTACTTTGTAATGGCCGGTTAGTATCGGTCAATAAGCAACGTGTTGCGCACCAATTGCCACCTAATGCGCAGCATTATTTTACTGAATTTGCACGATGTCAAAATTGTCATAAAATTTATTGGCGAGGTTCACATTACGAACGCTTGCAAAAAATAGTTGATCGGTTAATGTTGCATCATTGAGGTATCAAAGGAGCACCGTATGCCAGAACCTGGTTTTTTAGTGGAAGCCCAAACCGTACGGGCCATCGTACGAATTGTTGTTTTGTCGTCTCTCGCAATTTTATTACTGACCGTCTTTATCTATGATAAGACTCANAAAAAACATGCAGTTTTGCGCAATTATCCGATCATTGGCCATTTCCGTTATATCTTGGAATATTTAGGNCGATTTTTGCGGCAATATTTATTTGCGAGTGACCGTGAAGAGATGCCATTTAACCGCGCCGTTCGTTCTTGGATTTACCGTGCTGCTAAGAATGTGGATACGATGATTGGTTTTGGTTCAACCCGCGATTTGCGCCCAACGGGTACAATNTTTTTCGTTGATGCACCCTTTCCTTTGTTGGGCCGCGATGCAGCTGATCCAGGTGAAATTGAAATTGGGCCTTACTGTCGCGAACGCTATGTGACCCAGTCTTTTTTNAATATTGCTGCTATGAGTTATGGGGCCTTGTCAAAAGAAGCCATTCGTGCACTTTCCCATGGTGCTAAGATGGCAGGTTGTTGGTTAAACACAGGAGAAGGAGGCATATCTCCTTATCATCTAGAAGGTGGTTGTGATTTAGTCGCGCAAATTGGAACAGCCAAATATGGATTTTGTGATCTCAATGGTGATTTAAGTGAAGATAAATTGCGTGAAGCAGCGGCCAATCCTGCCATTAAAATGTTCGAAATCAAATTGAGCCAAGGTGCAAAACCTGGCAAAGGTGGTGTATTGTTAGCCAGTAAAGTCACGCCTGAAATTGCAGCGATTCGTGGCATTCCAGTCCACATGGATTCATTCAGTCCAAACCGTTTTCCTGAAATTAGTAATTCTGCTGAATTATTAGATTTTATTCACCGCGTACGCGAGATCACTGGTAAACCCACTGGCTTTAAAGCAGTATTGGGAAGTTATGAATGGTTGGATGATTTATTTACCACTATTATCAAACGAGGCATTGAATCAGCGCCTGATTTTATTACTTTAGATGGTGCTGAAGGTGGCACCGGTGCCGCACCAATGAGTTTAGTTGACTATATGGGGCTACCGATTTATGAAAGCTTGCCCGTGCTAGTAGATTCTTTAGTTGAATATGGTTTGAAAGAACGAATTAAAGTAATAGCAGCAGGCAAACTAGTGACACCTGCAGATGTCGCGTGGGCATTATGTGTGGGTGCTGATTTTGTTAATTCAGCACGAGGGTTTATGTTTGCATTGGGTTGTATCCAAGCACTGAAATGCCATACCAACCGTTGTCCAACAGGAATTACAACGCATAATCCGCGTTATACCAAAGGCTTAGATCCTGCAGATAAAGCGACACGAGTTGCCAATTATGCTCGTAGCATTGTCCGTGAAGTTGGAATTATTTGCCATTCTTGTGGTGTCACAAACCAAAATGGTCTATCGCGACATCATGCTAGAATTGTCTGCGATAATGGACTATCCGTTTCATTAGCGGATTACTATCCTCCCAAACAACCTGGGGTGAAAGCGCGGCAAATTATAACTCTATAAACTCCAGAAGGATTTGGAATATGAAAATATATTTAGCGCGGCATGGTGAAGCGGTGCCCATGGAAATAGATCCTGAGTGTCCTTTGAGTGAACGCGGTAAACAAAAATTACAGCGATTAGTGGATTATTTGCGTCCTCAAGGAGTGTTAGTCAGTCATGTTTATCACAGTGGAAAATTGCGTGCGCAACAAACGGCAGAAATACTGGCCACTGTTATGGCACCTGGACAAGACATTGCAGTGATGCGAGGATTAAGTCCTAATGATCCTGTAGGGCCGGTGGCAGAGGACATTAGTGGTTGGTCTGATGATACGTTATTAGTGGGGCATTTGCCTTTTATGGCTCATTTAGTGGGCGAATTAATGGCACGTGATCCTTATGCCTTATTTGTTGATTTCCAACCGGGAACATTGGTTTGTTTACAACGGACTAATGGTGGTTTATGGCACATTGATTGGGTGTTACGTCCTGATGAATTATCTTGATTTAATTTTACGTCCGTCACGTTGGTTTATGAGTTTGCTCATATTGCTGTTCGCTGGCGCTATGTTGATTGTCGTGTTTTCTGAAATACCTTGGTATATTCAGATGTTGTTGGCGATAGCTATCTTATGGGAAATGATCACCACCTGGCGTTTGCATGTCTATTCGAGAGTGGCCATTGTCCGTTTACAAACTAAGGATGGAAAAAACTGGAAATTAAAAACCGTGGTGGTGAGCAATATGAAGCAAGTTTGCATGATGTTACCGCCATAAAAATTACGTTATTATCTTACGTTTTAAATTACCGCAGCGGAAAAAACTAAGACAGTGCTGCTGTTTGGTGATGTGGTCCCACCGGCAATGATCCGTAAATTGCGGGCAGGGTTGTTTCGTTGATAAACAAGGTTAGATGAGCTTTATTTTGACGGATTCCTACAAGTTTTTATGTGGGTGTTTGAACTGCTTGCTAGCTCTATCCGTCATCTGATGTATCCCCACGAATTTTTATGTAAGACAAATCAGCGAGTTTGAAAGCAATGGCGTAAAAAATAGAAGTGTTATTGCTGTCAAGATTAAGTATTTCGCTGAAGGTGTAAAATAATCCGTCATCCCGCGGTCTTCGCCGCGGGATGACGAGGAGGGCTAGTAAGCAATGAATTCAACTACCGACATAAAAATTCCTAGCGATACATCAGATTGCGAGTAGCGTAGCGATGAAGCAATCCAGTGACCGAGACCACATGGATTGCTTCATCGCTACGCTCTTCGTAATGATAAGCACCGAAAATACATCGAGTCTGCGGCTTTAGTGCCATTTGATTGTTAGCTTGATCAAACTGAATTGAAGATAGATTGTGCTGGGTAATCCAAATTGTAATGCAGGCCGCGGCTTTCTTTACGAGTGAGCGCTGCTTGTACGATTAAATCGGCAACAGTTACAAGATTACGTAATTCCAATAAATTTTTGGTTACTTTGAAGTGGCAATAATATTCTTGGATTTCTTGTTTTAATAAGGTGATCCGGTTTTGGGCACGTGCGAGACGCTTATTGGTGCGTACAATGCCAACATAGTCCCACATCATCCGGCGTAATTCATGCCAGTTATGAGTGACGACAATTTCTTCGTCAGAATCGATAACTTGGCTTTCATCCCAAGGTTTTGCTGGTGCGGGTGAAGTGAGCGAGGCAATCGTATTTTTGATCCGCTGACTACAAGCATTAGCAAATACAATACATTCCAATAAAGAATTGCTTGCCATGCGATTGGCGCCATGTAATCCAGTACAGGCGACTTCGCCAATGGCATATAAATTTTCAATATCTGTTTGGCCAGATAAATCAGTGATTACACCGCCGCAAGTGTAGTGTGCTGCAGGCACTACCGGCAATGGTTGTTGTGTCATATCAAAACCGTATTGTAAGCAGCGTTGATACACATTGGGAAAATGTTCGCGGATAAATGCCGCTGATTTATGGCTGATATCTAGCAAGACGTAATCGATTCCTAGGCGTTTCATTTCATGGTCGATTGCGCGTGCCACAATATCACGTGGTGCCAATTCTGCCCTAGGATCGAATTTTGGCATAAAGCGCGTGCCATCTGGCAGGCGTAATATTCCGCCTTCACCACGCACGGCTTCGGTGATTAAAAATGATTTTGCTTTGGGATGATAAAGGCAAGTGGGATGAAATTGATTAAATTCTAAATTGGTCACCTGACAGCCAGCGCGCCAAGCCATAGCAATCCCATCACCACTGGCACTGTCGGGATTGCTCGTATAAAGATAAACTTTACTGGCGCCGCCAGTGGCCAAGATCACTGTTTTAGCTTGGAATACATCGACTTGTTGGCTTTGGCTATTAAATACATAAGCACCGTTACAGCGTTTTTGTTGCACAATTAAATCAATGGCAGTGTGATGTTCAAACAGTTGTATGTTGGCCTGCTGTTTGACAGCTTTAGCTAACGTAGTTGCAATGGCTTGGCCAGTGGCATCTGCTGCATGCACTACTCGGCGATGACTGTGGCCGCCTTCTTGAGTTAAATGATAATCAAGCCGGCCATCGGGGCGTGTCTCTGTTGTAAATTCCACGCCTTGCTTAATTAGCCATTCAATAGCAGCTTTGGCATTTTGTGTGGTAAAACGCACAGCAGTAGCATCACATAAACCTGCACCAGCTACTAGGGTATCTTGGTAGTGTAATTCGGTACTATCGCTATCAGCCATGACGGCAGCAATGCCACCTTGAGCATAATAAGTGCAGCCTTCTAATAAATTACCTTTAGATAATAAGGCAATTGAGGCATGATCAGCGAGTTGCAATGCCAGCGTCAAGCCAGCGGCTCCGCTGCCAATGATTAAAATGTCATGTTGATGATGTTGGGGCATGAGAAATCTTATTTATGTTCATACTAGCTGCGGCAGTATACGTTATTACTAGCGTAAGACAAGCCAGTAAGAACCTGTGTTTTATAATACCGCTACAAAAGTAAAGTTACCTCAGGGGCTTTCAAATTGGGCATTAATTTGGCATTCTACGCACATGAACAATATTCGTAATTTTTCCATCATAGCGCACATCGATCACGGTAAGTCTACCTTGGCTGACCGCTTGATCCAACTGTGTGGCGGCCTCTCTGACCGAGAAATGACCGAGCAAGTACTCGATTCCATGGACTTGGAGCGAGAGCGAGGCATTACTATCAAGGCGCAAAGCGTCACCTTGCGTTATCAAGCCAANAACGGCCAAGCCTATCAATTGAACTTTATTGATACCCCAGGCCATGTTGACTTCTCTTATGAAGTCTCCCGTTCTTTGGCCGCCTGCGAAGGTGCTTTACTGTTGGTCGATGCCGGCCAGGGGGTAGAGGCGCAGACGTTGGCAGTTTGCTATACCGCCATCGAGCAAGGTTTGGCGGTAGTCCCAGTTATCAACAAAATTGATTTGCCGCAGGCTGATCCCGACCGGGTTATCAAAGAAATTGAGGAAATCATTGGTATTGAGGCCCACGATGCCGTTCGCATTAGTGCCAAGACTGGGCTGGGTGTGGCAGATTTGTTAGAAGAAATTCTGACACGGATCCCACCTCCTGAAGGCGATCCACAAGCACCATTACAAGCATTGATTATCGATTCATGGTTCGACAATTATTTAGGTGTGGTGTCATTGGTCCGTATTAAAAATGGTGAATTAAAAGTAGGCGATAAAATTATGGTAATGTCGACAGGCAAAACCCATATTGTCGACCAAGTTGGTATTTTTACACCTAAACGCCAACCTACCCAAGTATTAAGTGCTGGTGAAGTAGGCTTTGTGGTGGCTGGCATTAAAGAAATTTTTGGTGCACCGGTGGGTGATACGTTGACCTTGGCCAGTCGCCCTGCCGCTGCTCCATTGGCAGGATTTAANAAAGTCAAACCCCAAGTATTTGCTGGCCTGTTTCCCATTGATGCCGATGACTACGAAGCTTTCCGTGAAGCTTTGGCAAAACTGCGATTAAACGATGCCGCTTTATTTTATGAGCCCGAAGTGTCCGATGCGCTTGGCTTTGGTTTTCGCTGTGGTTTTCTTGGCATGTTGCATATGGAAATAGTGCAAGAACGTTTGGAGCGCGAATATCATCTTAATTTAATTACCACCGCGCCCACCGTAATTTATGAAATTATCTCCAAGCGCGATGAAGTGTTACAAGTCGATAATCCCGCTAAGTTGCCACCGGTAGATCAAGTTCAAGAAATGCGTGAACCTATTGTGGAAGCGAATATATTAGTGCCACAGCAATACGTAGGTAATGTCATTACTTTATGTGTTGAACGTCGTGGTGTGCAGAAAAAGATGTTATATCTTGGCAATCAAGTGGCGATGACTTACCAATTACCGATGAATGAAGTCGTATTAGATTTCTTTGACCGATTAAAATCGGTCAGTCGCGGCTATGCTTCATTAGATTATAATTTTCATCATTTTGAGCCAGCTGATTTAGTGAAATTGGATATTTTAATTAATGGACAGAAAGTCGATGCGTTGGCCACTATTGTCCATCGTGAAAAGGCTTATTCTCGTGGCCGTGAATTGACCGCACGTTTGCGTGAAATTATTCCGCGGCAAATGTTTGAAGTGGCGATCCAAGCGGCCATTGGCGCCCATATCATTGCCCGCGAATCTGTCAAAGCATTGCGAAAAAATGTTTTGGCAAAATGCTATGGTGGTGACATCAGCCGTAAACGTAAATTATTGGANAAACAAAAAGCTGGTAANAAACGCATGAAACAAATCGGCAAAGTCGAAATTCCTCAAGAAGCNTTTTTGAGTGTATTGAAAGTCGATGGGGACACGAAATAATAACTGTGCTCACAGTATTAAATTTGAAAGTAATGTCGAACACTTTAATGATAGGGAATTTTTGCTATGTACATGAGTTTGAAATACATCATTGTCTTAATTCTTGCTTTGGGGCTGACAGGGGTAATAGCTGGATTTGATACCCGTTATGCCCGTGTTAAGATGAGTGAAAAAGCTCGTCATTCTGGCCGCAATATATTAGTCACTGTCTTATTGTTGTTTATTGTGTATTTGGCAATTGATAATTTTCCTATCACGTTGACAATGATTGTGATTGTTACTGGTTTGATTTCACTGAGTGAATGGCTATTTTTTCGCGCCACCGGCTGACTGGCCAACCACGCGGATTTATTTTAGAACAGTCCCGTGGATTTTTTCCGGTATTGTTTTTAGTTTGGATAATCCGCTCCTTTTTAATTCAGCCTTATCATGTGCCAACAGGTTCCTTGGAACCGACAGTATTGGCAGGTGATTTTATTGCAGTGAATCAATATGCGTATGGTCTGCGGTTTCCAATTGGCAATGTAAAATTTGTGAATATTGGTGAGCCAAAACGCGGTGATTTAGTTTTATTTTATGCGCCGCCGAACCCTGCGATAGTCTATGTCAAACGTCTGGTTGGTATGCCTGGTGATCATATTGTTTATAAAGATAAAGTGTTATATGTCAATGGCCAAGAGGCAAAACAATCTTTTGTTGGTACAGGAGAAGATGTGGAACCTGGCATGGAACCACAATTCATGGTACGTAAACAAGAAGATTTGCTTGGAATCCAACACGATATTTTCATCAAACCTGAAGGTGGGCAAACTGATAATTTTGATGTTACCGTTCCTGACGGCATGTATTTTATGATGGGTGATAATCGTGACAACAGTGATGATAGCCGTTATTGGGGCTTTGTGCCAGAGCGCAATTTAATTGGTAAGGCAGTTCGCTTATTAATTAGCTGGGACGCAAACGCACATCATTTCCGCTGGGACAGAACTGGCAAGGCAATTCATTAATATGCAAAAACTCGGCCGCTTGATNNACAACAGTTAGGTTACCAATTTAAAAATGCTTTGCTGTTAGAGGCGGCTTTAAGTCATCGTAGTGTCGGCAATCAAAATAATGAACGCTTGGAATTCTTAGGTGATGCCATTTTGAATTTTATTATTGCTGCTGAATTATTCAAATTATATCCCAAAGCACGGGAAGGTGAGTTGAGTCGTATGCGTGCCCGCTTAGTCAATGGTGAGATGTTAGCAATATTGGCCAACGAATTTCAGCTCGGAGANTTTTTGCGCTTGGGAGCAGGTGAGTTAAAAAGTGGCGGTTATCGTCGTCAGTCCATTTTAGCTGATGCGATGGAAGCTATTATTGGTGCGATTTATTTAGATGCTGATTTACAAACTTGTCAGGAGCGTATTTTAAATTGGTTTGGTTCGCGTTTAGCTGCCGTGACTAGCTTAGACAGCTTGAAAGATCCTAAGACCCAACTGCAAGAATATTTGCAAGCCCAAAAACTGCCATTACCGGAGTATAAAATCATTGCTATTACCGGTGAAGCACATGCACAAACATTTTATATTACGTGCACTGTGGCTGGTATTCCACATATTTCTGAAGGTGTAGGGCCAAGTCGCCGTAAAGCAGAACAAGAGGCCGCACAAAAATGTTTGAGATATTGAACCATGACTAAAACGACAAATTGTGGTTTCGTTGCAATTATCGGCCGCCCTAATGTCGGCAAATCTACTTTACTCAATCATTTGCTAGGACANAAAATCAGTATTATTTCCCATAAACCGCAAACGACGCGGCAACGTATTTTAGGCATTCAAACCACAGGCAAGACTCAAACTATATATGTCGATACGCCAGGTTTACATCAAGAAGCTAAAGCTGCATTAAATCGCTATTTAAATAAAGCTGCATTAACCGCTTTGCGTGATGTGGATGTGATTGTATGGGTCATTGAAGCATTACAATGGCGCTCTGATGATACCTGGGTGCTANNAAAACTTAATCGGACGACTTGCCCAGTTGTTTTAGTGATTAATAAAGTTGATAAAGTTGCCGATAAAACCCAATTATTGCCGTTTATCGAGGAAGTAAAACAAAAATTTAACTTTGCAGCAGTAATTCCACTGGCCGCTTTAAAAGGTGATAATGTGGCCGCATTGGAGAAAGTGATTACTCAATTTTTGCCAGAAGGNCCCTTTTTATATCCTAAAGATCAAATCACTGATCGTAGTGAGCGTTTTATGGCTGCGGAGGTGATCCGTGAGAAATTATTATGGTTAATGCATCAAGAAGTACCACATTCTGTCACTGTCAGTGTCGAAGAATTCAAACAAACTCGCAATATATTACGTATTATTGCGACCATCTGGGTTGAAAAACCGGGACAAAAAGCCATTATTATTGGCGCGGGCGGTTTGAAATTGAAAGAAGTTGGCAAAACGGCACGACTGGATTTAGANAAAATGTTCGGCCANAAAATATTTTTACAATTGTGGGTAAAAATCCGCAAAAATTGGTCGAATGATGAACGTGCAATGCGTAGTTTGGGCTATGAAGATTGATGCTTGATTTTTAATTCTTCTAGCACATCTTCTATCGGCTTATCTTTCCAATATTTCATATAATTTTCAATTGTCATCAATGAACGAGGTAACATATGATCAACACAGAGTGTGCCTTGCAGATGTTGAATTTCGTGCTGCAAAATACGGGCATACCAGCCGCGGGCTTGAATGGTCACTGGCTCAGCGCGTTCATTGAGGCATTCGACGGTGATTTCTAATGATCTTGGAACATAGGCAATCAGGCCTTGAGTGCTTAAGCAACCTTCAAAAAAACTAGCTGTTGCTTCACTTTGCCAAGTTATTTTAGGATTAATGATTACGTGGAATGGAACGGGTTTGCGCTCTCGTTTGACGAGTTCTTCCTTGGGAATCGCTAACATGTATTCGCTGCGATCTTCGATGACGGCCAATTGTATGTTTTCACCAATTTGGGGTGCTGCNNCGCCGACTCCAGGGGCGCTATACATGGTTTGTTGCATGAGTTGAATTAAGCCTTGTATTTCAGAACCAAGAATTTCTTCACGTGACAAACGCCGAGCAGTTTGGCGTAGCACGGGTTCACCTGCTTGGAATATTTTTAATAACATAGCGCATAATTCCTGTTAAAATGGCTAAAATGCAGCAACTATTGGATTTTTGCAGATAAGTATTGTACCTAAGCCTAGCTGGTGTAACAATATAAACAAAACAGAGCAAAGCAAAGGAGTTGAGTGTGCGCATTGTCTTACAACCAGCTTTTATATTACATGCTCGTCCTTATCGAGATTCCAGCTTGCTGCTAGACATTTTCACATGGTCTCATGGGCGTATCCATGCGGTGGCTCGCGGTGCCCGCGGTACACGTTCGCGTTACCGCGGTTTGCTGCAACCTTTTNNGCCGCTATTAATTTCATGGTCTGGCAATGGTGAGCTGGCTAATTTAACACAGGCAGAACCCAACGGTTTAGCTTATTGGTTGACTAGCAAATCTTTATTGAGTGGTTTTTATTTGAATGAATTACTGGTGAGATTACTGCATCGGTATGATGCTCATCCAAAACTATATGAGGCCTATCAAACCACATTAATGGCTTTGTCGCAGCAGCAATCAACAGAATTAGTTTTACGACGTTTTGAATTGGAATTATTAATAGAATTAGGTTATGGCTTGTCATTGACCCATGACGCAATGTCAGGCGCAGAAATTGTCGCTGAAAAACGTTATCGTTTTGATCCAGAGATGGGTTTTATTGCCTGTCCGCAAACAATAGAAACGTCTAATCAAGTATTTTCCGGCAAAATGTTATTAGCTTTGCGCAATGGTAATTTGCAGGCCCCGGACGAATTGCGTGCAGCGAAACGGTTATTAAGGCAAGCATTAGGTGTATTGCTTGGAGAAAAACAGCTGCGTAGTCGTGAATTATTTGCNTTAAACAAACAGAGGAAAGGCACTATGTTGTCTCCGTTTATTTTATTAGGCGTTAATATTGATCATGTCGCCACTTTGCGACAAGCGCGTGGCACTATTTATCCTGATCCGGTAGAAGCTGCATTAATGGCGGAAACCGCAGGTGCTGATGGTATTACGGTGCATTTACGTGAAGACCGACGCCACATTCAAGACCGTGATGTTCGTATTTTGCGAGAAACCCTCAAAACCCGCATGAATTTGGAAATGGCCGCTACAGAAAGTATGATCGCTTTTGCTCAACAAATTAAACCGCAACATTGCTGTTTGGTGCCAGAACGTCGTGAAGAATTGACTACTGAGGGTGGTTTAAATGTGGTGGGTAATGAGGCCCGGATTCGTCATGCTTGTGAGCAATTAGTCGCTGTAGGTATTGAGGTGTCTTTATTTATTGATCCTGACTTAGACCAAGTTGAGGCAGCAAAACGTTGTGGGGCACCAGTGATTGAAATACATACTGGCCATTATGTCGAGGCAAGCCCGCAGCAATGGTCACACGAATTAAATCGTGTCAAAGTGGCGGCAAAACGGGCAGCAGAATTGGGATTGGTTGTGAATGCAGGTCATGGGTTGCATTATCATAATGTGCAACCTATTGCTGCTATTCCAGAAATGAATGAATTAAATATTGGCCACAGTATTGTAGCACGTGCCGTAATAGTCGGAATGACGGCTGCTGTGAGTGAAATGAAACGATTAATGATTGAAGCGCGTTTAATTAAATAAGTTAGGTATTTATGACAATAGTTGTGAAAAACCATCTGTCAAATTAAAGGCAGTTATTGAGAAAGAACTTGATTTTGCACACTTGGCCGAAAATTTAAAAACCGAAATGCGCCATAGTTGGTTATCCAATGGTCGGCAAGAGAGTGTTGCTGAACATTCTTGGCGTTTGGCTTTATTAGCATTTCGCTGGGCCGATAAGCTTGATCAACCAGTGAATTTGATGACTTGTTTGCAAATGGCTTTGGTGCATGATTTAGCTGAAGCAAAAGTAGGAGATGTCCCTGTGTTTGCTACTCAAACTAAAGCCAGTAAACAACAGAAATATGCGTCAGAATTAAGTGCTATGCAAGAGATAACTGCCTCATTGGGTGATCTACAAGCAGAAACTATGTATGCTTTATGGAATGAATATGAAACTCAACAGACTTATGAAAGCAAATTTATTAAAGCCATTGATAAAATTGAAGCATTTATGCAGCACAACGAGGCGCCGATAGAAACTTGGGAATCACGTGAAAAACGCATGGTATTTCAATCACGATGGTTGTATGATTATTGTGTGTTTGACAGTTTCTTGACAGCAGTGGCTGATGCAGTGATTGAAAAAGCCATCGAGAGATTACAATTAAACCAAGATGATATAGCTCAAATTGCCGCTGAAGCAAAAGCGGAGGAAGCATTGTTTGATAGAGAATACAAGTAACTTGCTGTGTAACTCTTCGTCAAGCCGCAGCATTTCTATTGTTAAGTAGGGGGCAATGTCACCAGCTCAGCACTCCCATCCGCATTATATTGCAGCATATTGCCCGCATTATGCCAGGCACCCAAGACAATACGTTTTGCAGACTGTTGCTGCAGTGTCAAGTCATGAAACCCAGGACGATGGGTATGTCCATGAATTAGCTGCTTGACCTGATAGTGGGTCATTGTTTTGGCCACCGCTGCAGGGACTACGTCCATAATACTCAGTGATAATTGTTGTTGCCGTTGTTGGCTGCGTTGCCGGATAGTATTGGCAATACGGCGGCGCAACCGTAGAGGTAAACAAACAAATATGCCTTGTAGCAGCTTGGAGCGGCTAAGTAAACGGAAGCGTTGGTGTTGTTTGTCTTCAGTGCATAAGCTGTCACCATGCATGAGTAATAGAGGTTGACCATATAAATTAATGACGCTGGGGTCCGGTAACCAATGGCAACCTGTGCGGCGGCAGAAGGTTTTGCCTAACAAAAAATCACGATTGCCGACCATTAAATAGACAGGAACGTGGCCAGTGAGTTGTTTTAATGCTTTCTGAATGCGGAGATTAAACGCATTGTCATCATCGTCCCCGATCCATACCTCAAATAAGTCGCCAAGAATATAAACAGCATCCGCCTGTTTGGCGGGGCCTTGTAAAANATCCAAGAACAACTGGGTAATGCCGGGTTGTTCAGGGCAAAGATGGATGTCGGAAATGAATAATGTATATTGCATCGGGCGATTATATGCTTTTTGCGTTGCTGAAGATAGACTATTGATCCATTGTCCAATGGGGATATTTGCTGGTAAACTGATTTTTAATGAATAAACACTGAAAATAGGATTAATCAAGAATGACAGCCGTTAATTTAAAGACCCGCTTTGCTCCTAGTCCCACTGGTTTGATCCATCTCGGTAATGCGCGGACAGCGCTGTTTAATGCATTATTAGCATTAGGCCAGCAAGGCGTTTTTTTGCTGCGTATTGAGGACACTGATAAGGCACGTTCCGACGAAAGTTTTACCCAGGGATTAATGACAGATCTACAATGGATGGGATTAGCCTGGCAAGAGGGGCCTGGGCATGATTTAGGCAATGGCCCTTATTGGCAGTCGCAACGACAAGCGATCTATGATCGTTATTATACGGATTTGCAGTCGGCAAACCTGGCTTATCCGTGTTTTTGTACCGAACAACAACTAGCTATTGCCCGCAAAGTCCAGTTGGCCTCAGGCAAACCACCCCGCTATCCGGGCACTTGCCGGCATTTGTCACCAGAGCAAGTAGGAGAAAAATTGGCCAAAGGCATGGAATTTACTTTGCGGTTTGCAGTCCCCCTCAATGAGCAAGTCGTATTTCAGGATTTGGTCCGTGGCGAACAACGTTTTAATACCAACGATTTAGGTGATTTTATTATTCGTCGCACTGATGGCACGCCNGCCTTNTTGTATTGCAATGCAATTGATGATGCTTTGATGGGAGTTACTCATGCGCTGCGCGGAGAAGACCATTTGACCAATACGCCACGGCAAATTCTAATTCTACAAGCATTAAAATTACCAGTGCCGCATTATGGTCATATTAGTTTGATTGTTGGCCAAGATGGCAGCCCATTATCGAAACGTCATGGCAGTCGCAGTATCCAAGAATTGCGTGAGACGGGTTTCTTGCCAGAAGCGATTGTGAATTATTTAGCCCGTTTAGGCCATTATTATGCCGATGACAGTTTTATGCCATTGTCCCAATTAGCTGTCCAATTTAATGTAAGCCATTTAGGCGCAGCGCCTGCTAAATTCGATGCCAACCAAATGTGGTATTGGCAGCGGACAGCAGTAGCGCAATTATCAGAGGAACGTTTGTGGCAATGGTTAGGTGCCAAAGTGCAGCAACTGGTGCCTGATGAATTCCGTAATGAATTTATTACTGCGGTGAGAAGCAATATTACTTTGCCTGAGGATGGTTTGCGTTGGGCAAGAATTTTGTTTGAAAATAATTTGCCAATACCCGATGAAAATAAGCCAGTATTACAGCAAGCAGGCACTGCATTTTTCAAACANGCAATGGCGGCTGTTGATCAACATGGCACAGATTATCAAGCAGTCAATCAAGTCTTGCAAAGCAAGCTTGGAATCAAAGGNAAAATGTTATTTCAACCTTTGCGTGTAGCATTAACAGGTGAACTGCATGGGCCAGAAATGGCGAAAGTGTTCCATTTATTAGGCAAAGAAAAAATGTTGCAACGTTTGGGCCTTTGGCGTTAAGCGTTAACTTTTTGGCCATCTTAAGCGTAGCAAGGAGGCAATCCATGGGGTTTAGGTCGTTACACGCCTCGCAATGATAAACCCTAAGTTTTTTCTTATCGGAGTTATTATGTTACAAATTTACAATACCCTGACACGTCANAAAGAAACGTTTAAACCGTTGAAACCCGGCAAAGTGAATATGTATGTTTGTGGGATGACGGTATACGATTATTGTCATGTAGGACATGCCAGAGTATTTGTGGTATTTGATATGGTGTCTCGCTATCTGCGTGCACGAGGTTATGAAGTCAAATATGTAGTTAACATTACTGATATCGATGACAAAATTATTAAGCGCGCCAATGAAAACCAAGAAGATTTTTTTCAATTAGGTGAGCGCTTTATTAAAGCAATGCAAGAAGATCGTCAATCGCTGAATGTATTGCCGCCCAATGTTGAACCTCGCGCGACCCAATATATTCCACAAATGATCGCCATGATTGAAACATTGATAGCGAAAGAATTTGCTTACGTAGCTGATAATGGAGATGTGTATTACGAAGTCAGTCGTTTCAAAAATTACGGCGAATTGGCTCATCAAGCGATGGACAAGTTACGGGCAGGGGTACGGGTGGAAGTTGCTGATGTGAAACGTGATCCGCTCGACTTTGTATTATGGAAAATGGCCAAGCCAGGTGAGCCGAGTTGGGATTCTCCGTGGGGCAAAGGCCGCCCAGGATGGCACATTGAATGTTCCGCCATGTCAACAGAGCAATTAGGTGTACATTTTGACATTCATGGTGGTGGATTAGATTTACAATTCCCACACCATCAAAATGAAATTGCACAATCAGAGGCTACTACCGGATGCAAGTTTGTGAATACGTGGATGCATGTAGGTTTTGTCCAAGTTGACCAGGANAAAATGTCAAAATCACTCGGGAATTTTTCTACGATCCGCGATGTATTAGCAAAATATCCGGCAGAAGTGATACGTTATTTCATACTCGCCAGTCATTATCGCAGTCCCATTAATTATTCGGCAGAAAATTTAAATAGTGCAAAATCAGCATTAGAACGTTTTTATCTGACTTTACGCGATTTTCCATCATTGCCCAAAATGAATTTGGAAGAAAATGAATTTGCTCAACGGTTTTTCGCAGCAATGGATGATGATTTCAATACACCCATAGCAATCGCCGTGTTGTTTGATCTAGTACGTGAAATAAATCGTTATAAAGAGGAAGGCGATCGCTCCACAGCAGAAAAATTAGCCGTTCAATTAAAACAATTAGCTGAAATCTTGGGGATTTTACAACACCAGCCTAATGAATTTTTACAGCAAGGCATTAATACTGACCAACAAGAGAAAGTGACTGCATTGATTGCGGCCCGAAATGCCGCCCGTGCCAACAAAAACTGGCCCGAAGCCGACCGCGTACGACAAGAACTACAAGCCATGGGAATTGAGTTGGAAGATACGGCTGCTGGTACAGTCTGGCGGCGGGTTGAGTAAAATATTGGTACTTCTTGTTTTTGTGAGTATAATCAGTATACAATAAATTTGTATTAGAAATTTGCATTGACTTGAAAAAGCAATGACAAGTGAATTTAGCTTACCCTAATGATCTAGGACTTGATCCATGCGACAAGTACCCACACATTATCTCATCATTGGCGATGGTCGTCTTGCGCTGCATTTTAAGCATTATCTCACGTTATTAAATCTTTCTTTTGATCATTGGGCACGACGTTTTGATGCTGAGGCTGAACAATTAGCAAGCAAAATACAAAATGCTACGCATGTGCTATTACTGATTTCTGATAGAAACATAGAAGCTTTCATTCAAGAACATGTATTTCTACAAGAACAAATTTTGGTGCACTGTTCTGGAAGTCTCTATACTCCCTTAGCATGGGGAGCTCATCCTTTAATGACATTTAATACTAGTTTATATAATCTGGCAGTATATCAAGAAATTCCGTTTATATTGGATGAAAATGCCCCTGATTTTGCTGGCCTATTGCCGGGTCTGCCGAATATTCATTATCGGATTCCAAACCAGTTAAAGGCTTTTTACCATAGTTTATGTGTGATGAGTGGTAATTTCACTTGTTTATTGTGGCAAAAATTNTTTGCTGAATTAGANACAAAATTTAATCTTCCAAGGTCAGTGGCCTTTCCTTATTTAAACCGTATTGCCAATAACTTGCAGCATCTTTCTGAGGCTGCTTTAACTGGCCCATTAGTCCGTAATGATCATCTTACTATCACTGCCAATTTGCAGAGTTTNATCAGGGATTCTTTTAAAAAAATTTATCAGGCTTTTGTGGATATTTTTGTTGAGGATAAAGAACATGAATAATATTTTAGATTGGCAAAAGCAAAGCTAAATAAGCAAAAAATTAGTATGGTGACTTGCTATGATTATTGTATGGCTAAAATACTGGCAGCAACTGATATTGATAGTATTTTAGTGGGTGATAGTGTGGCAATGGTCATGTATGGACATCCAAACACTATCCCAGCAACTGTTGACATGTTGGTAAATCATACGGGTGCAGTGTCTAAAGGAGCTCCCAACAAATTCATTGTTGCTGATTTACCATTTTTATCCTATCGCAAAAGTATTTCTAACACCTTGTCCAATGTTGAACAATTAATTCGTGCAGGGGCTCAAGCTGTCAAGTTAGAAGGAGCGGATGGTAATTTAGAAACGATTCATCATATTGTTGAATCAGGTATTCCTGTGATGGGCCATATTGGTTTAACTATTCAACACCTGCATCAACTTGGAGGTTTTCGTAGTCAAGGTGCTGATGAAGCAGTGGCAGAACGCTTGTTGCAGCAGGCAATACAATTACAGCAAGCTGGGTGCTTTGCCATCGTCTTAGAATGCATTAAATATGATGTAGTACAACGTATAACTGACACATTAAAAATCCCAACCATTGGTATTGGTGCTGGTAAGTGCACTGATGGTCAAATATTAGTGCTGCAAGATTTACTCGGACTTTATAACGATATACATCCGCGTTTTGTCAAACAGTATTGCCGAGGATTTGATTTGATAAAAGAAGCGCTGAATAGATACAAAATGGAAGTCATTAACGAGGAATTTCCAGAGTCAAAGCATGCTTATTAAAAAACGGAGAAATCTTTCATGTCTTGTATCATTAATTCAATAGAAGAGTGGCAGCAAATCCGACAAAAACTACAAGATTCCATCGGCTTTGTGGCAACCATGGGCAATTTACATGCTGGCCATGCCAGTCTTTTGGCTCGTTCAAAGCAGGAAAATAATAAAACGGTATTATCTATTTTTGTGAATCCAAACCAATTTGATGAATTACAGGATTATCAACAATATCCACGAACTCTATCAGATGATTTGGCTTTGGCAGATGAATTGAACGTAGATTATGTTTTTCTTCCTGAAAAGCAAGTACTTTATCCTGATGATTATATTTATCAAATTCATGAAAATTGTTTAAGCAAATTATTTTGTGGTCAGCACCGTCCAGGACATTTTACCGGGATGTTGACAGTGGTGTTGAAACTATTGCTGCTAATTAAGCCAAATCGGGCTTATTTTGGTGAAAAAGATTTTCAACAATTAGAGTTAATTAGAGGTATGGTANNAAAGCTTTTTATTGATACTGACATAATCGGTTGTCCTATTGTGCGCGATGTTAATGGTGTCGCATTGAGTTCTCGCAATAATCTACTTAGTAAGGAAGATTATAATTTGGTAAAAAATTTTCCTTATCTATTAAAGAACGGCCATGATAATGAGTCAATTACTGCTGAATTAGCAGGTTTAGGTTTCAGTGTGGATTATATTGCAGAGCATAAAGGTCGCCGTTTGGGGCTGTGCGTTTGCGAACAGTCCGTTTGATTGATAATGTGGAGTTATAAGTAAATGCTAATTACGGTTTTAAAGGCTAAAATTGCATATGCAAAGATTACTTACAAAGATTTATTTTACGTTGGAAGTATCACTATTGATGAGGCCATTATGGAAAAAGCCAATATTCAGGAAAATGAACAAGTCCATATTGTCAATTTGAACAATGGTGAAAGGCTTATTACTTATGTGATTAAAGGAAAACGTGGAAGTGGAATTTTTGCTTTGAATGGTCCAGCGGCAAGGCGGGGTGAGATAGGCGATGAAATATTTATTTTATCTTATGCTCAAATAGACTCGCAAAAAGAGAGCTTGGAGCCAATAGTTGTCGATTTGAAATTAAAATAAACTATTTTAATTAGTAAAAATATAAAGGGTGTCATCGAAATGATTTTATGTATGGACGTTGGTAATTCTCAATTATTTGGTGGTCTTTATTCAAAAGATAAATTACTTTTTCGCTTTCGTCATGCCACTCGAAATGATTGTAGTTCAGATGAGTGGGGCATTTTTTTGCGGAATGTGCTGCGTGAAAATAATTTTGATTACCGTAAAATTGAGAGAATTGCTATAAGTTCTGTCGTTCCTAAAATAGATTATTCATTGCGCTCTGCATGTCAAAAATATTTTAATATATCACCTTTCATGTTGCAAGCAGGGGTCAAAACTGGATTAAAGATAAAATATCGTAATCCATTGGAGGTCGGTTCTGATCGTATTGCCAATGCTATGGCAGCATTACATCGTTATCCTAATCAACCTGTTATAGTTGTTGACTTTGGAACAGCCACTACCTGCGATGCTGTGTCTGCTTCTAAAGAATATTGGGGTGGTGCAATTATGGCAGGTATGCGATTGTCTATTGAAGCATTGCAAAATAATACAGCCAAGCTTTCTTCGGTTGAGATCGTTAAACCAGAGAATTCTGTAAGTAGGTCTACACGTGAAAGCCTTCAAATCGGCCTTTATTATGGACAATTGGGTGCTATTAAGGAAGTTATCCGGCAAACCAAAGAAAGTTTATTCAATAATCAGTCACCTGTTGTTATTGGCACAGGTGGATTTTCGCATTTATTTACGCAGGAAAACGTTTTTGACAAGATCATTCCTGATTTGGTCTTAGAAGGTATCTATTTAGCATTGATGATGAATACATCAACTTGATTGTCAAAAAACGACTATCTTATTTTAATTAAGATAGTCGTCATAAGAATGAAGATCATTATAGACATATTTAGCCAAATAGTCTTTCGCAGTGGCAGCGTAACTATTTAATTCAGGTGTTTTTGGTAATACTGACTGATCTCAGCTGCAGCTTCATTAAATTTGTTCACAAAGTTATTGTATTCATCACTGGTTTTAAACCATTGATGACCGTCCTCTAACACTTGGGCAATGGTTGCTGCAGTCGGGCTTTTAATCAACTGCGGAGCCAATAATAATTTGCGCCGGTCGTTGGCGCCGACGGCATCAATGTCAAGATAGATTGAACCAATTTCGCCTGCCTCATGTAATTTTTCAATTAAAGGCCCAATTTTGCTGGCGATCAGTTGATCAAGCGCATCTAATTTTGGCGCAGCAGGCAAGGCTTCATCAACATAGGTCTGTGGTGAACTGCCGCTTTCAATAAAAGCATAACGGTAATCCATGTTGTTGAGCGCTTCAGGCGTATGTTTAATGATCAATAATGGCATTCCAAGTTGAGCATCCACATCGGCAGAAATTCCTTGGTTAATGTTTGCAATCATTGCTGTGATACTGGTTTGGTTTGGATAGGCAGTTTTGATCTCTGTTAATGTGCTTGGAGTATTCGAATCATGAAAAGCAGAGAGGGAAGTGCAACGCCCCATAAAGTCCTGCCATTGTTGGCTTGCCTGTAACAAGTACTGGTATGCTTGGTTTGGATCGTTTGGAAGCAAGAAATATGCTTTATAAGCATTACACAATGCAAAATTGCAATGGTTTAAATCGGCTAAGAATTGGTTAGGCTGATATTGTTTTCCCAGTGCAATATTTCTCAATGGGCCTTTGAGTAAGGCTTGCCGTAATTGTTCAGCCAATTGTGATTCTCTTTCTGCATAAAGAGAACCACCTGCATCAGCACTTTCTTGCATTGTTTGATTGCGTTTTTTAACCATTGTTGCTGCGATTGGATTAAACTAGTTTTGTTTGCCGGATTGACCGCTAACAAAGTCTGATAATAAAGTCCTAGCTGGCAATCATCATCACTTAATGAAGTGTTAGCACAGATAGCTTTTTCTGCAGCTGTTTTAGCTTTTTGGCAATCAAAACTTGGATTGGCAAAACAAAGACTGGTAGTCAATAAAGAGATTGTTAGAATAATGCGCTTCATATTTTTAAATTTCCATTAGATTTTGCTTTGTAAGGTATAAAATTAGATTTTCTGCCTCTGGTTATCCCGCAGTATTTCTCATGCGATACACGTAATCCCCTGGATCCCACAGTCAAGCCGCGGGATGATGGAATTCTTAGGCCACACCTAGCAAATTGATCAGCCATAAACGAGATACTTAACCTTTCTAAAAAATTGTCCCCTACAGAGCGAGTTTTATAGATTGGTTTATTCTCGGGAAGTAATGACGTTTTTTTCCTTCAGTTCGCAAGCGTACAATGTATTATGCAATAGCATAGCTACTGTCATCGGCCCAACTCCGCCTGGAACCGGCGTGATCCAACTGGCTTTATGCTTGGCGGTTTCGAATTCGACATCGCCTACCAAGGAACCATCGGGCAGTCTATTCATGCCGACATCGACAACAACTGCGCCGGGTTTGATCCAATTACTATTGATGATGTCGGTTTTGCCGATAGCAACGATTAAAATATCAGCGTTTTTAATGTGTGATTGCAGGTCAGCTGTAAATTTATGACAGATGGTCACGGTTGATTTTGTCAGTAATAATTCTAATGCCATTGGCCTGCCAACGATATTGGAGGCCCCGACGACAACAGCATTTTTGCCTGCTAACTCAATTTTGGCATGTTGAAGCAATTTGATGATACCGTAAGGTGTGCATGGACGTAATAAAGGACGGCGTTGTGTCAATCGTCCCAGATTATAAGGATGAAAACCATCGACATCTTTTTCTGGCTGGATGGCTTCTAATAAGGCATGTTCATTAATGTGTTTTGGTAATGGTAGTTGCAATAATATGCCATCAACATTGTCATCTTCATTCAACTGTGTGATTAATTGCAATAAACTGGCTTCGGTAGTTTGAGCGGATAAGTGATGTATTGTGGAAACGATGCCAACTTCCTCGCTAGCACGTCGTTTATTGCGGACATAAACTTCAGAAGCAGGATCATCGCCAACGATGATAACAGCCAAACCAGGGCNTCTAAGTCCATTTGCTTGGCGTGCTTTAATGCGAGCAGCAATATCTTGCCTTATCAAGCTGGCTAATAATTTGCCATCTAGTAACTGTGCAGTCATGGGGAGGTTCATTTAATAATTGAATTGCGCCCATAATATAGTATTTCGCAAATAGCGCAATATGTAGCTCTTTTTAAGCGTCAGCTTCGATGACAAGTTTTTGTCCGGGTTGGAGGGCTTGTTCCTCGGACAATCGGTTCCATTGTAAAATTTGGTCGCTAGTGACATGGTAACGTTTTGCTATTTTACCAATGTAATCTCCTGATTTTACGACATAGGTACGTTTAGTGTTGGTTTCATTGGTTTGCGGCCTATTGTCTGAAGTATCCTTATTCAGTGCTAATTGAGGCTCTTTCTCGGCTGCATTAGCAACGGAATTTGTATTCGGTTCATCATTTACTGCTACTTCTTTAGTTTCACTTCGGCGTTCAGTCTTGATTGTCAGGGTATCGCCGATGGCTAAGATGTGACGTTTGCTGAGTTTGTTCCAACTGCGTAAATCCGCTACTTTGACTTGATATTTCTTCGCGATTTTATTTAGCGTATCGCCTTTTTAATGTGATATGTCAGCGTATTGTTTGATGAGTTTNNGCATCATCAGAGACAGCCGTGTTAGTGGGCTGGGTGTCCGTATTATTGTCATCATTTTNNTTGCTAATTTAACAGAGGTATCAGCGTTGTTTTGGTTGTCATTGCTTGCTGTAGTTGTTGGTTCAGTTGAATGAGTGCTTTTATCAGTATTGTTGGCTGCTAATCTCATCCGGATTGCAGCAGCTGGATTAACCGATTGGATTAAACTAGCTGGCGGGATTAGTAATGTTTGATTCGGTTTAAGTTGATCAGAATGCAAATCGTTGACGGCAGTTAGTTCAGCTACTGTTAAATTATACATATCGGCAATTTTAGCTAGATTTTCTTGTGAATTAACCACATGCTTTTGCCATGCCGCCTTGCTTTTATTGGAAAGCACTGCCAATTTGAGTTTAAACGGTTCTTCTTTTTCCTTAGGTATTAATAAAGAATAGGGGCCTTTGGGGCCGATGCGGCCGTGTTCATAACCTGGATTCAGGGCGCGTATTGTATCAGGGCTGACCTCAGCCATTTTTGCCGCTTTATTGAGATCCATTGGATGGCCAATATTCACTTGGGCGACGTAAGGCGCATTATTGATTGGAGGCAGGCTAATATGATAGCGGGCAGGATTTTTAACAATAGCTGCTAAAGCCAATAAGCGAGGCACATATATTCGGGTTTCAGTTGGCAGCGGAAGGTTCCAGAAATCAGTCGCTGCATGGCGGTATTTATTATAATGCATGGCTTGCATTACCTTGCCTTNCCCGCAATCATAGGCGGCAATTGCCAATGGCCAGTTGTCAAAGTAACTGTGTAAGTAGGAAAAGTATTGTAAAGCAGCATTAGTTGAAGCAACGACGTCTTTACGGCCATCGTACCACCAATCGCGGCGCAGCCCAAAATCGCGGGCGGTGCCAGGCATCATTTGCCAAAGCCCCATTGCTCCGGCGTGCGATTTAGCATAGGGGTTATATTCACTTTCAATGATGGGAATTAATGCCAATTCACTGGGTAAGTTGTGCTNTTTGGTTTGTTCGTAAATGTAATAGATATAGGGAGCTGATCCAACCATAGCATGGGCAAGGTAGCTTTGGTGCTTTTGATACCAGCGGATTTGTTGTTGCACTTCTGGCCGGTTAGTATAGGCAGGCATTTTCAGTTCAGTGCGCAAATTGGTCCACAGGTTGCCTTGCTCGCCGGAATAGGCATAGAGCGGATTATGGCTATACCAGGCAGCTTGTGAGCTAGACTCACCGCCGGTACATCCTGCCAGTCCAAGGGCCAGGCCTATTGCTAGGCATGTTGATCTCAAGATCTGATTTCGCATCCGTCCCATACTACGGGGAGAGAGGGTATGGTCAAGGTTGACAAATGACAAAGTCCTGTTCCAACCACAATATTTTTTTAAGTCAATGATTTTTATTAATTTATTTTTTTAAGAAAAGTGATCTTTCCAAGTTCGCAAACGGGCAAATACAGTAATTTTATCGGTATTGGATTCCTTGAAATACTGGTTTACGGCACTGATAATGGCGGCCTCTGTGACCCGTANAAAGGGATTGGTTTGCTTTTCTAGCGACAATTGAGCGGGTACAGTGGGCTGATGATTGGCGCGTAATTCAGCTGTGTTACTGATTCGCTCTATTAAAGTAGGGTTATCTGAGTCAACGGCTAGCGCGAATTTTAAGTTGGCAGCGGTGTATTCATGCCCGCAATAGACTAAGGTGTCGTTTGGCAAGTTGGCCAACTTCTGCAATGATTGCCATAGTTGGGTCGCAGTGCCTTCAAACAGGCGGCCACAACCGGCAGTAAATAAAGTATCGCCGCAAAATACCATGCCTGGAGTATAGTAGGCCACGTGGCCGCTAGTATGCCCTGGAATGTCCAAGACCTCGAATTTCGTTTCAAGTTGGGGCAAGTTAATCTCATTTCCTTCTTTTACTCGATGAGTGACACCCAGAATATTTTCATTGGCAGGACCATATACTCGTTGGCAATACGGTGCGAGTGCTGCGATGCCGCCAGTATGATCTTGGTGATGATGCGTGATTAATATAGCAGACAGTTTCAGTTGGTTAGCTTCTAAGTATTGGATCACAGGTTCGGCAACGCCAGGGTCAACTATCGCACATTGTTGGTTGCTAGGATTGATAATGCACCAGATATAATTATCTCGTAATGCAGGGATAGGTTTGACGATGATTGATGATATTGGCATCTGGTGTCTCCATGTTTGAAAATTCCCTTGATAACAGCATTTCCTGCCAGTCATGGCGACAAATTTAAGAATATGTTAACCTAAGGCCAACAGTTTGGACATATAACACATGCAAGAAACGTATCTTGAAATGCAAAATTGGTTTGATCACGTACCGGGTAACCTAGTTTTGCAAGCGGAGAGCCGGGCACTTGATAAGTTAATGCCAAACCTGCTGGGTTATCATCTATTGCAATTAGGCGGCCCGCAGGTCAATTTGCTTCATAATTGCCGCATACCCCATCGGATTCATATAAGCCCGGCTTGTCCCTGTAGTTTTCCTGGTACTTGTTTAGTGGGCGACTATACACAATTGCCGTTTTTGCCAGAGAGTATTGATGTGGCACTATTGCCGCATGTTTTGGAGTTTTCCAAACAACCACGTGCAATATTAGAACAAGTGAGCCAGGTGTTGTCACCGCGTGGCAAAGTGATCATCTTAGGCTTGCAACCATTCAGTATGTGGGGCTAATGCGCAGGACTCTGGCTAATGCCGACAGTAGTCTCAAGCAAGGCAGGTTTTTAAGTTCCTTCCGCATTCGGCATTGGCTGACAGTACTTGGCTTTAGTATCGAAAGTTACCGTACTTTATTTTTTCGCCCGCCATTACATGATTTGGAACTATTAAAGAAATTATATTTTGTAGAATTATTAGGCCAATTGTTATGGCCATATTCGGGTGCAGTCTATATGATTGTTGCCAAAAAACACATTGCTCCGATGGTTTGGATCAAACCGAGGGCAGTTAGTAAGCGTATAACTGTGCCTGGTGGAATCATTCAACCTACATCACGAACTCATTGAGGCAATCATGCATAAAGTAGAAATATTCACTGATGGCGCATGTCGCGGTAACCCTGGGCCAGGCGGTTGGGGCGTGTTTATGCGTTACAATGGCCATGAAAAAAATATGNNGGGCGCAGAACGGGAGACTACAAATAATCGGATGGAATTGTTAGCAGCAATTAATGCACTGAAAAATTTAAACCGTTCATGCCATATTGAATTGACTACGGATTCACAATATGTCCGCAATGGCATTACTCGTTGGTTAACCCAATGGAAAAAACGGTTGGCGTACCAGCGATAAAAACCAGTCAAAAATATCGATTTGTGGCANAGAATTGATGCAGCCGTGTTACAGCATCATATTACTTGGCATTGGGTAAAAGGCCATAGCGGCCACCGTGAAAATGAAATTGCTGATCAATTGGCCAATCATGCTATTGATGAGTTACTCAAAAGTGTNGAAGGACTGACAGAAAACATGAGACAAATTGTATTAGATACTGAAACAACAGGGCTTTCAACGGCAGATGGTCACCGCATTATTGAAATTGGCTGTGTTGAATTAATAAATCGCCGACTCACCGGCAATAATTTTCATTCTTATTTTAATCCACAACGCGACATCGACAAAGAAGCTCAGGCAGTACATGGAATTTCAGCAGAATTTTTAGCAGACAAACCTTTGTTTCGTGAGTCAGCACAAAATATCGTCGATTATCTNAATGGGGCTGAATTAATCATTCATAACGCACCGTTTGATATCGGATTTTTAGATTATGAACTCCGTTTACTTGGCAAACACTATCAACCGATTATTAATTATTGCCAAGTCATCGATTCGTTATTACTGGCCAGACAAAAGCATCCAGGGCAGCCGAATAGTTTGGATGCATTGTGTAAACGTTATCAAATTGACAATTCTGATCGGACTTATCACGGCGCCTTATTAGACGCTAAATTATTAGCAGAAGTTTATTTGGCCATGACAGGTGGCCAGACTACTTTATTCATTGAAGCAGTAGAACAAGCCAGCCAGCCAGCGGCGGTTGCTGCCGCTTTGCAATTGTCTGCTGATCGACCCAATCTGCCAGTTATTGCTGCCAACGCAGAAGAATTGGTGCAACACGAACAGCATTTAAAAACCATTGATAAAGCCTCAAAAGGCCACTGCTTGTGGTTAAAAGAAGAAGTTGAGCGATAATATGAGCCATGAATTATTATATATTTTATTTGGTGCACTTTTTGGTTTAGGCGTGGCATGGAGTGTCGGAGCCAATGACTTAGCCAATGTCATGAGCACTTCGATTGGTTCTAAAGCCATCACAGTAAAACAAGCTATTTTAATTGCTGTTATATTTGAATTTGCTGGTGGTTTGTTGGGTGGTCAGGGAGTAGCGCGGACAGTCAGTACGGGAATTATTAATTTTGCCTCGATTCATGATCCAGTGATATTAATGCGAGGCATGTTGGCTGTATTATTGGCGGCGGCAGCATGGTTGACCGTGGCCAGTTTTTGGGGCACGCCCGTTTCAGTAACGCAAACCATAGTGGGTTCAATTGCTGGTTTTGGCGCCATTGTATTGGGAATTCACGCTATTCATTGGCAACAAATTTTATCAATTTTATTGAGTTGGATATTATCGCCTACTTTAGCTGGATTATTGGCCTTTCTTTTGTTTCAGAGCATTCAGCATTTTATTTTTGGGACTGAACATCCTCTAAACAGCGCTAAACGAGTCATCCCTTACTATTTATTATTGTTGGGGATTATATTGTCTGTCATGATTGTGCTGAAAGCATTGCATCATTTTTCATTGTTACCACACACTAAACATAATTTTCTTGTCGTTATTTTTTGTAGCTTGCTCATTTGGGTGATTGGTCAATGGTTGTTGCGGCAGATTAATTATGAACCTGAGATGCCACATCGGCTGCAGTTTATCTATATTGAACGAATGTTTGCNCTTTTAATGGTACTGACTGCAGGTGCCATGGTGTTTGCTCATGGTTCCAATGATGTTGCCATTGCAGTGGGCCCAGTATTTTCAATTGTGGCAATTGCCAAAGACAGTATTCAATATAGTCATTTCACGGGAGAATTTTGGTTGATTATGACATTTGGCTGTTTGGCCGTTGTCGTNGGGTTTTTGACCTATGGGCGTAAAGTCATTATGACTGTTGGGTCAGGCATCACTGCCTTGACGCCAAGCCGTGCTTTTGCNGCCACATTAGCCGCTGCTTCAACTGTCGTTGTTTCAACCAGCAGTGGCATTCCTGTGTCAGCGACCCAAACTTTAGTTGGGGCTGTNATTGGTGTTGGCTTGGCGCGTGGTATCGGCGCCTTAGATTTAGGTGTCATAAGAAATATTTTTCTATCTTGGATGATTACTTTACCAGTGGGAGCTGGCCTAACCATTGCATTTTATTATGTTTTAAAGAACTTTTTGTGATGATGGATGTTTGAACGATGCCAATTAGAGCATTACGTGAATTTATTAAGCTTGAATCAGCCAGTGGTATTATTCTNATTTTTGTAGCAATTTTAGCATTGATTGTTGATAACACTCCTTTAGCGACTTTTTATCAAACCGTGTTTAACGAACATATTTTTATCCGGATTGATGGCATCAGTTTTCAAATGCCTCCAGTAATTTTATGGATCAATGATGGCTTAATGGTTTTGTTCTTTTTATTGGTAGGGCTAGAAATCAAACGTGAGGTGATTCGAGGTGAATTAAATTCATTNAGCAAAGTCAGTTTGCCTGCGTTTGCAGCCATTGGTGGCATGCTTGCGCCGGCTATTATTTATGTTTTAGTGAATCATAATTATCCAGTTGCGTTACGAGGCTGGGCAATTCCAACCGCAACTGATATTGCCTTTGCTTTAGCGTTGTTGGGATTGCTCGGATCACGAGTTAACACTTCATTAAAAATATTTTTAACGGCATTGGCTATTTTTGATGATATTGGTGCCATTTTTATTATTGCTGTGTTTTATACTTTGCATATCTCTTTTCTTGCGCTTGCCTTTGTACTGCTATTCACGGTTATTTTGTGGCTGCTTAATCATTATCGCGTGATGAGTTTATGGCCTTATTTATTGTTTGGAGTAGCATTATGGTTGTCCATGTTGCTATCTGGTATTCATGCGGTCCTTGCTGGAGTAATTTTGGCCTTGACGATTCCTACAGGGGAATTTGGCGAGACTATAGTTAATTCGCCATTGCGGCGCTTAGAACACCGTTTACATCCTTGGGTTGCATTCGGCATATTGCCTATATTTGGTTTTGCTAATGCCGGCGTCTCCTTCGCGGGCGCAACACTGCAAAATTTATTTAATCATGTTACGCTTGGTATCATTGCGGGGCTTTTTATTGGTAAACAATTGGGTGTTTTATTGGCCAGTTGGTTGGCAACTAAAACAGGTTTGATCAAATTACCACAAGAGATGAGTTGGCCTAGTTTATATGGTATTGCTGTTCTGTGTGGTGTCGGTTTTACAATGAGTTTATTCATTGGTGGTTTGGCATTTGAAGGAATAGTTGACGAGTATGTGCCTATGGTGCGATTAGGTGTTATCGTAGGCTCATTTTTATCAGGTATCACAGGTTATTTGATTCTTAGATACACATTATCGGTTAAATTAAATTCAAGGAGTTAGACATGGAAACTACGGCAACAATTCAACCCAAAGTCATTCATTTAAGTGATTATTCGCAACCTGATTTTTTAATTGACGATACGCATTTACATTTTGAATTGTTGCCAGCATACACCGAAGTACGTGCTGTATTAAAAATGCGACGTAATCCTGAAAGTCAACATAAAGCAGCGCCTTTAGTTTTAAAAGGGGAGGAGCTTGATTTACAAGCTGTCGATCTAAACGGCAAACTTTTGTCGAAAGACCATTATCGGGTGGTGAATGATGAACTCATTATTAATGATGTCGGTGATGCTTTTACGTTGGAAACAATAGTCCGAATCAAGCCGCATGAAAACACTAAATTGAGCGGGCTTTATCAATCCAAAGGCAATTATTGTACTCAATGTGAATCACAAGGTTTTCGCCGTATCACTTACTTNTTAGATCGTCCTGATGTCATGACCCGTTTTACAACAACCATCTCTGCAGACCGTGATGCGTATCCTGTATTGTTATCCAATGGTAACTTGGTTGAAGAGAGAAATTTGGCGGACAATCGTCACTGGGTGAAATGGGAAGATCCTTCATTAAAACCCTCTTATTTGTTTGCCTTGGTTGCTGGCAATTATCAATATTTAGCAGACACTTTTACTAGCCGTTCTGGACGAAAAATTGCTTTACGGGTTTATGTAGAACCTGGGAAATTAGACCAAGCGCATCATGCGATGGCCTCATTGCAGCGGGCGATGAAATGGGACGAAGACCGATTTGGTCGCGAATACGATTTGGACATGTACATGATCGTTGCTGTGAGCGATTTTAATTTTGGGGCAATGGAAAACAAAGGCTTAAATTTATTTAATGATAAATATGTATTAGCAAAACCCAGCACGGCAACAGACGATGATTATTTAAATATTGAAAGTGTTGTAGGACATGAGTATTTCCACAATTGGAGCGGAAACCGTGTTACCTGTCGTGATTGGTTTCAAATTACATTAAAAGAAGGCTTGACGATTTTTCGTGATCAAAGTTTTACTGCTGATCTGCATTCGGCCGCTGTCAAGCGTATTAGTGACGTCAATGTCATTCGTACAGCACAANNTTTTCAAGATGCAGGCCCTATGGCACATCCCATCCGTCCTGATTCTTATATCGAGATCAATAATTTTTATACGGTGACTGTCTATAATAAAGGCTCAGAAGTTATTCGTATGATTGAGACTCTCATTGGCAGAGATAAATTCCGCAAAGGTATGGACATTTATTTCACAAAATATGATGGTCATGCTGTTACGACCGAAGAATTTATTAAATCGATGGAAGAGGCTGGGCAAATCGATTTGACACAGTTTCGTCGTTGGTATACTCAAGCTGGCACACCAGTGTTAGACATCCAAGGTCAATATAATGCGAAAGATAAAACGTATACGCTGACTGTGAAACAATCTTGCCCGCCTTCACCTGGGCAGCCTAGCAAGGAAAATTTCCACATTCCGTTGGCGATTGGTTTGTTGGATTCAAAAGGCAATGATATGCCGTTGCAACTCGAACATGAAAAAGCCATTGGCACGGAATACACTAAAATATTGTCAATCAAAAACACAGTCGATACATTTAAGTTCGTTAATGTCACTGAGGCGCCAGTTCCCTCTTTATTGCGTAATTTTTCAGCGCCAGTCAAGGTCCGTTATCCTTATGAAGACAAAGAATTGTTGTTGTTGATTGCACATGACAGCGATGGTTTTAATCGTTGGGATGCCAGTCAACAACTCGCAACCAAGATTATTTTGCAAAACATCAAAGCCTATCAGCAGCAACAATCATTGCATTTGCCACCAGAATTTATAGAGGCAATGCGTTCTGTTTTNAAAAACCAACATTTGGAAAAATCTTTTATTGCCCTGATGCTTTCAGTGCCACGTATGGCTTACTTGATGGAGATGATGGATGTTGTCGATATAGAAGCACTGCATAATGTACGTGAGTTCATTAAAATCGAGCTGGCAAGCCAATTGCGTAAAGANTTTTTGGCAGTTTATCAAGCAAATCATTCTGCTCACCCGTATAAATTTAATAGTGAAGCAGTTGATCAGCGCTGTTTNAAAAACCTTTGTTTGGCTTATTTAGCACAATTAGCTCAACCTGATACCATCAAACTCTGTGTTCATCAATATCAACAAGCGGATAATATGACTGATGCTATGGGCGCACTCAGTGCATTAATGAATGTGGATTGTAAAGAGCGCAGCGAATTACTGGGGCAATTTTATCAACGTTGGCAAGCTGAAGACCTAGTGATTGACAAATGGTTTGCTTTGCAAGCGATGTCAAGTTTGCCTAACACGTTGCAAGTTGTGAAACAATTGTTAAAGCATCCGGCATTTACTTATAAAAATCCTAACAAAGTACGCTCCTTGATTGGCACGTTCGCTCATGCAAATTATATTAATTTTCATGCCATTGATGGCAGCGGCTATGAATTCTTGGCCGACCAGATATTAATCATGGACCCAATTAATCCGCAAGTTGCATCTAGGTTGACGGAAGCACTGATCCAATGGCGCAAATTCGACAGCAAACGGCAGCAATTGATGTTGGCACAATTGCAACGTATCGCCAAAGCTGAAAAATTATCGAAAGATGTGTATGAATTGGTGAGCAAAAGTCTGCCAAAGAAACAATAGCGATTCAATGCAGGATGGATCTGTTTCGCATGATCCATCCTGCATGATTATCTGCACCACTTCATTTAATTACAAAATTTAAAATCAAAAGTATTATTTCAGTGCTTGTGCTGATCAAAACATAAAAATGATTGATCTTAATAAGATTAATTTGAATGACAATCGCATATACCATTACACTAAATGCGAAGTGTAAGGCTCATCTTGCGGCGCATTTGCCGCGTTCTTCAATCGCAAAACACTTTGCTCAATCAGAACGCGACAACTGCTTGCAATCTGAACCTTACACTTCGCATTTTGAGGTGTAATGGGTATATACACAAGGCCTCAATGACGGCAATGTTAAGATCCTTTAAAAAGTGAGAGTTGTGGCAACAGGTTTACTTACTCAAGTTTTTCATTAACCAATCGATAATGTCTTGTGGGCGATCAACATAATAGTCAGCTTGCCAGGTTTCAGGGCGTTCTTCAGGAGTAATATATCCATATAATGCTGCAACAGAACGCATATTGGCGCGACGGGCCGCTTCAATATCACGAGCAGCATCGCCAATGTAAACACACTCATCGGTAGAACAGCCTATCATTTCACAGGCATAAAGTAATTGTTCTGGATCAGGTTTATGTTTTGCTAATGTGTCGCCACCAACAAGGCAGGCGCAGCGATCGATTAATTTAAAATGTTGCATTAATTGTTGTGCCAGGCCAAATGGCTTATTAGTGACTACGCCCCAGCGAAGTCCTTGGTTTTCTACCTGTGCAATCACTTGCTCAATGCCAGGAAAATGCTGGTTTCGTCGAAAATATGGTGATGNATAAGCTTGTAAAAATTGTTCGCGTAATTCTTTATATTCGGCATGAGCTTCATCAATTTGAAACCCGAGTTTTAACAGCCCTCGTGTTCCCATCGATGAATAAGGACGAATTGTTTCAAATGGTAATTTGGGTCGTTGGTGATTTGTTAGCACAGTATTTAAAGCAGTCGCCAAGTCAGGTGCTGTGTCGAGGAGTGTACCATCTAAATCAAATAATACAGTTGTTAAATTAGTTTTCATATTGCCTCATCCATGAAAGGTTGCACAAGCTAAATAATTGACGGAAACATCGTTGTTTAGCCGAAATTCACGTGTCCATGGGTGATAACTGATACCAGCTAATGCATCTACCTGGATATTGGCTTGGCGCGCCCATTGTGTCAATTCATGAGGGCGAATAAATTTTTCATATTCATGTGTACCTTTGGGTAGCCAACGTAAAATATGTTCGGCGCCAATAATGGCAAACAAATAAGCTTTTAAATTTCGGTTGATGGTCGAGAAAAATAGTTTACCATGGGGCTTGATTAACTTAGTGCATTCTTGGATGAGTGCTTGAGGGTCGGGCACGTGTTCAAGTAATTCCATGCAAGTAATGATGTCGTAGGGTTGGTCTTTTTNGGTGGTGACTAGTGTTGCAGTATCGGTTAAGAGGTATTCAATCGATAGTTTCTGCTTGGCTGCATGGTCTTTGGCAACTTCAATCGCATCGGCACTTAAATCGATACCTGTCATTTTAGCGCCAAGATTGGCCAAACTTTCCGTTAAAATTCCTCCGCCACAGCCAATGTCTAAAATCCGCTTGCCATTCAAATCACCAGCATGTTGCTGGATGAAGCCAAGACGTAATGGATTAATTTCATGTAATGGTTTGCAAGGGCCTTGCAGGTCCCACCATTGGGACGCAAGCGCGTTGAATTTGGCAATCTCTTGTGGGCTCACATTATTTATCATTGGCATGTTCACCTTTTAGCAAATCATTTTTAGCA
This sequence comes from Coxiellaceae bacterium, assembly GCA_013414725.1. Classification (GTDB taxonomy): domain Bacteria; phylum Pseudomonadota; class Gammaproteobacteria. The sequence goes on from CP058706.1 coordinate 1,548,242, forward strand.
ACAGTTGTTTGTAACAAATTGATTTCAGTTGATAAAATATCTATATATTGGTCGATATGACTGGTATTATTCATTTTTAGATTGTTTTCAATTTTGCTTAATACACTTTGCAATCGGGGCACACCACAATAACAGGCTGCACCATGAATACGATGAATTAACTCATATAATCCGACCCAGTCATTGGTTCGATGTTTGGCGATAATTGCTGCGTACACATCGGGAAGTTCTGTCAGCAGCATTTGCAGCATTTCTTTGGCTAATTGGGAATTGTTATTGGCTAATTTTACGCTTTTTTCCCAATCGAGTATCGATTCATGGCCGCTTATCGGCGGTTGATAGCGCTTATTCATTCTGATTTAAGCCTGTGCTGTTTTGAGATCATCAGTATATCATCAATGCGAATGTTCGTCTCGATGATGGTAAGCCATTGGCTGTAAGATTGCAGTATGAGTTTCTGGTTGCAACGTGATGTGATCAATGCCGTAATGCTCATCAAGCAGGTGTTTAATTGCAGTCGAGATTTGCGGCCATTGTTGTAAGTCATCAATTTCAATGTGAGCTGATAACATAACTACGCCAGAAGACAGAGTCCAAATATGTAAGTCATGCACTGCAGTAACATTTTTAACTTTTGCCATGGCGTGTCCCACTTCGGTCAAATCGATGTGGGGTGGTACACCTTCCATTAAAACTAGTAGTGATTCACGCAGCAATTGTAAGCTTGAAAATAAAATTAATAAACAAATGAAAATAGACAGCAGTGGGTCGATTAATGTCCAATGGGTAAAATAAATAACAGCGCCAGAAATAAGTGCAACTACTGAACCAAGCACATCGCTTAAAACATGCATAATGGCGGCACGCATATTTAAAGTTTGCTCACCATGGCTCAAAGTCCAAGCAATGCCTAAATTGACTACTAAACCAATACTGGCAACAATCATAACAGGCACGCCAGAGACGGTTTTTGGTTCATGAAACCTGGCAATGGCTTCAATAATAATGGCAATTACCATCACCACCATTAATAAACTGCTGATCCAAGCACCAATGACTTCAGCTCTACCAAGTCCGTATGTATGTTGGTCTGTCGGTGGTTTGCTGGCTATCCAAGCGGCAAAAGCCGCAATTGCTAATGAAAGGGAATCAGCCAGCATGTGGCCAGCGTCACTTAATAATACTAATGATCCAGACCACCACCCAGCAATTGCTTCAACCGCAGCAAAACATAAAGTAATCACTACTGCCACCAGTAATAAATTACGCGGTGTCAATGCGTGGTGCTCAGAGTGATGATGGGTATGTGAGTGTGCCATGGTTTACGCAATCAAGTGATTAGAATCATTCGCTGTAAAGCGGCCCGTAATTTTATAAAATGCTTGGCTAGCACCACTGGAAAATTTTTCCAATAAACCTTTACGAACGCGATAACTGATCTCGTAAATATCATGGGTTTGACTGGCTTGCCATAAATAATCATCACTGGTCGTGAGTTCATCAACAAGTTGTAGTGATAATGCATGGTGTGCCAACCAGTGTTCACCGGTAGCAACTTTACTAATGTCGACTTGTGGCCGATAGTGAGTGATGAATTGTTTAAATTGTTGTTGAATTTCCTCCACTTCTTCCTTTAATTTCTCACGGCCTTTTTCTGTGTTTTCGCCAAATACTGTTAAGGTACGTTTGTATTCGCCGGCAGTGATTTGTTCAAAATCAATGTCTTTCTTTTTTAAAANGCGATGAAAATTGGGCAATTGTGCAATGACACCAATTGAACCGATGATTGAAAAAGGAGCCGCTAAAATTTTGTTGGCGACACAAGCCATTAAATAACCACCACTGGCCGCAACTTTATCAACACACACCGTTAACGGAATATTTTTTGNCCGAATGCGTGCCAATTGCGACGCTGCTAAACCATAAGCATGGACGATACCGCCAGGGCTCTCTACACACACCACGACTTCATCGCTAGGAGTGGCGATTTGCAAAATACTCGTGATCTCTTCTCGTAATGCTTTGACCCCTGAGGCTTTGATGTCTCCAATAAAATTAATTACAAAAATCCGGGGCTTTGATGATGCGGTTTTTTCNNCGCTGCTTTTTAGTTTTTTCTCGGCCTTGGCCAATTTTTTTTGTTCAGATTTAGGCAGAATAGCTGCCCGCAAGAGTTTGCGGTAATCGGCGTATTTTTCATTCAATTTTTTAATGGTAAGGCGTTCGCGGATTTTTCCTTTAACGCTGATGGCAAGAACAGCGGCAAGTGTAATCAGTATAGCAATTACAAGGGTGGCGGTTTTTAATAAAAACATGCCATATTCGGCAATGAATTGCATGGTGGTTCCCCATTAATTTTTAGTTGTTTGCATCATAACAAAAACTTCTTGGCCTGCCAATTTACGGGAGGGTTAGGCACATTCAATATTTCATTATTTTTCATGGGCTTAGAAAGAGGGGCGAAAATGGTCTATAGTTAAACAGAGAGGTTGAGGCAGGAAAGGGAGGGGGCCTCTATGAGGTGGTCTAAGCTAGCGACAGGTATTGGGGTCGTATGCCTATTGGCATTTGCTGGGTTAGCTGTTGCCAAAGGCAGTTATCGTGAACAATTGTGCCAAAATGAAGGCTATCATTGCTTAAAAATCACCAAAGGCCAAACATGGTATTCATTGTTCCCTGATCCGTATGAACGGGACTTGGTTAAACGCATTAATCGCATGAACACTAGCTTACGCACCGGAATGACGATTGCAGTTCCCGATGACCTTTCCATTGATACTAATTTAATTGCGCCGTTTCCTAAGCAATATGATACGGAAGGTGTAAAAACGGTAGTAGTTGCTCCCGGTGATCTAGCGTGGGCAGCTTATGATGAACAGGGCAATTTGGTTAAATGGGGCCCTAGTTCTGCCGGACAAAGTTATTGTAAAGACATTGAACGTCGTTGTACTACTCCTTCGGGTAGTTTCATGGTGTATTCCAAAGGTGGGGCTGGTTGTGTATCCACTAAGTTTCCAGTGGGTGAGGGTGGAGCACCGATGCCTTATTGTATGTTTTTTAATGGGGGCTATGCGTTACATGGTTCGCCCTTGGTACCAGGATACAATGCTAGTCACGGATGCGTACGTTTATTCACTGAAGATGCTCGTTGGTTAAACCATGAATTCACTCCAGGCGGTAAAACTCGTGTAATAATTTTACCTTATTCAGCCAGAGCTAATTTGATTCAATGATTGCTCTTTTGGCCCGTCTTGCTTTAACAGCTTGCGCTAATTGATGCAATAAACGAGATGTTTCTGTCCAATCAATACAACCGTCAGTGACACTTTGACCATAAACCAGGTTTTTACCATCGCTGAGTGCTTGTTTGCCGGCAATCAAATTGCTTTCGAGCATAATGCCACAAAGCGCAGAATTTCCTGCAGCCAGTTGTTCGCACAAATCAGCAACGACATTTGCTTGCCGTAAATAATCTTTATTGCTGTTACCATGGCTGCAATCCACCATTGCGTAAGCTGGCAGATGGGCATTCTTTAATAGGTTTGCCACCTGATTGATATGATGGCTGTCGTAATTGGGGCCAGTGTTTGAGCCACGTAAAATTACATGACAAGCATCATTGCCTGCAGTGCTAACGATTGCGGCCAAACCGTCTTTAGTGACACCAATAAAATGATGATGGTGTTGGGCAGCACGGATAGCATCAATGGCAATTTGCACATCGCCTGTAGTGCCATTTTTAAACCCAATGGGCATGGAGAGCCCTGAAGCCAATTCACGATGAACCTGGCTTTCCGTGGTGCGGGCACCGATTGCGCCCCAGCTAATCAGATCACTGATAAACTGAGGAATAATTGCATCTAAAAACTCGGTACCTGCTGCTAGTCCCATATCATTAATGTCCAGTAACAATTGTCGGGCAATATGCAGGCCTTGGTTAATCGCAAAACTACCATCCAAGTGGGGATCGTTAATTAATCCTTTCCAGCCGACCGTAGTGCNGGGTTTTTCAAAATACACCCGCATAATAATACACAATTCATCTTGCAGCTGTTTAGCCACGGCTTGCAGTTTTTCTGCATATTCGATAGCTGCTTTTGGATCGTGGATTGAGCAAGGCCCAACGACCACGAGCAAGCGGTCATCTTTGCCATGAATAATTTGAGTTGCCGCATGTCGGGCTTGGCCAATCAATTTGGCGGTTTTGTCGCTAAGCGGTAGTTGTTCAGTGAGAATCGCTGGAGAAATCAGCGGCTTTATGGTTTTAATCCGAAGATCGGCAGTCGTTTTAGGCATAATCGGTTCCTTACTGAGACATTGCAATTACCAGTTAATGTGGCGATAATCTCATCAAAGCTAGGCTTGATGGAAGATAAGCGTTCAGCCAGAATCGAAACGACCTTTGGCCAATCTAATTCAGTTGTGGCTTTGGCCAACGCTTAGCAATGCAAAACGCCAGCATCAATTTCAAGTTAATGCCCCGCGGCTGGTCGCAGGGACTCAACGTGCGGAATAGTTATGAAAGATTACAAAGACACCCTCAATTTGCCAACCACTGATTTTCCAATGAAAGCCAATTTGGCCCAACGAGAGCCNGACTTTTTACAACACTGGCAGCAGATTAATCTCTATGAGAAGTTACGTCAACAGCGGGCAGGGCGTGATAAATACATTTTGCACGATGGCCCTCCTTACGCGAATGGCCATATTCACATTGGCCACGCAGTCAATAAGATTTTGAAAGACATCATTGTCAAAGCCAAAACCATGTCGGGTTATGATGCGCCTTACATTCCTGGTTGGGACTGTCATGGATTGCCGATTGAATTAAATGTTGAAAAGAAAATTGGCAAAGTGGGCGAGAAAATTAGTCCTGAAGCTTTTCGCCAAGCCTGTCGTGATTATGCTAAAGGCCAGATCGCGATTCANAAAGAAGAATTTCAACGTTTGGGAATTGTGGGTGATTGGAACAATCCTTATCTAACCATGACGTTTGCATTTGAAGCCAATATTATCAGGGCATTGGCCAAGATATTGGCGAATGGCCATTTAGTGCAAGGTTTTAAACCGGTCCATTGGTGTTTAGATTGCCAATCAGCTTTAGCAGAGGCAGAAGTTGAATATCAATTAAGATCTGCGCCTGCTATTGATGTACGTTTTAGTGTGGTCAATGAGGCAGAATTTTTAAGCCGGATGAACCTGATTCAAACAGGCACTGGGCCAATTAGTGTGCCGATTTGGACGACTACTCCGTGGTCTTTACCAGCGAATGAAGCGGTAGCATTACATCATGGTAATGAATATGTGTTAGTGCAAGTGCGTACTGAACTTGGGCCAGAACGCTTATTACTTGCGAGTGAATTGTTAGCGACTTGTTTGGCGCGTTATGGGATTAAAGAACATCAGATTTTAGCAAAATCACAGGGCGATGCCTTAGAAGGCATTTTACTGCACCATCCNTTTTATGAGCGGCAAGTTCCCATCGTCATGGGTGAACATGTTACCAGTGAAACCGGAACCGGTGCCGTTAGTACTGCGCCTGCTCATGGCCCAGAAGACTATGAGTTGGGCTTGCGGCTGGGTTTGAAATTTATTAATCCTATTGATAATGAAGGCCGCTACTTGGCCAATATGCCGTTGGTTGCTGGCTTGCATGTTGCCAAAGCAGACGANAAAATTCTTGAGATTTTGACCCAACGTCAGCGCTTATTATTTAATAAAAAATTNGAGCACAGTTATCCGCATTGTTGGCGTCATAAAACCCCGTTGATTTTTCGCGCAACACCACAATGGTTTGTGGCGATTGAAAATCAAAAATTACAAACACGAGCAATTAACGCCGCTGAACAAGTGCGTTGGATACCCGACTGGGGTGTTACCAGCATTACAGGCATGATTGCTGGCCGCCCAGATTGGTGTATTTCACGGCAACGTAGTTGGGGCACGCCGTTGCCTTTGTTGTTGCACAAAGAAACCCAAAAAGTCCATCCTAAAATGTTTACGATTATGCAAACGATTGCTGACCGTGTAGCAGAAAAAGGCACTGAAGCTTGGTTTGCTTCGAGCGTTGCTGATTGGGTTCCGGATGAAGCTGATGTTTATGAAAAAATACCNGACGTATTGGATGTTTGGTTTGATTCAGGCGTGACACATTATTCAGTGTTAGAACAACGGCCTGAATTGCGTTTTCCAGCCGATGTTTATTTAGAAGGTTCTGATCAATATCGTGGCTGGTTTCAATCTTCTCTATTGTCGGCAACAGCCATGCAAGTGCGTGCGAATGATGATAATGCTAATAGCGAGCATCCCACCGCACCTTATAAAACCGTCATTACTCATGGTTTTACAGTGGATGAGCAAGGCCGCAAAATGTCGAAATCATTGGGCAATGTGATTGCACCCGAGCAAGTGATTAAAAATTTAGGCGCCGATATTTTGCGTTTATGGGTTGCAGCGACTGACTATCGTGGTGAAATTGCAGTATCACAAGAAATCTTGCAACGTACTTCGGAAGCTTATCGTCGTATTCGTAATACCGCACGCTANTTTTTAGCAAATTTACATGATTTTGTTCCCAGCCAACATGTTGTGCCAGCCGATAAATTATTATCATTGGACCGTTGGGCCATTGAGCGGGCAAAACAACTGCAAACAGAATTGCAAACGGCCTATGATGAATTTCAATTTCATTTAATTTATCAGAAGCTACATAATTTCTGTGTCGTAGACATGGGCAGTTTTTATTTAGACATTATCAAAGACCGTCAATACACNCATGCCAAAAATAGTTTGGCAAGGCGTTCTGCGCAAACAGCGATGTATCATATTTTGTCGGCAATGGTGCGTTGGTTGGCGCCGATATTAAGTTTTACTGCAGAAGAAATTTGGCAAACTATGCCNGGAGAAACCCAAGAGTCGGTGTTTCTGACTACATGGTATGATCAATTAACTGTCGTTGATAAGAACGATCCATTGACTGAATTCTCGCGGCAAGCTTTTTGGGATGCATTAATGCAAGTGCGTACCCATGTAAATAAAGAAATTGAACGTTGTCGCAATGCAGGCATGTTGGGTTCTTCGCTTGAAGCCAAACTAGTTTTATATTGCCAACCACACACTGATTTAGCGCGTCAATTAGCTGCCTTGGGTGATGAATTGCGTTTCGTGTTTATTACTTCAGGGGCGCAAATATTGCCATACAGTGATTTGCCATCTCATGCGGTACAAGTGAAGATTGATTCAGAAAATTTAGGCATTGTAGTGATTGCGTCGGATGATCCTAAATGCGTGCGCTGTTGGCACCGTCGGCCTGATGTTGGTCATCATCTAGAACACCCTGAGCTTTGTGGCCGGTGTGTCACTAATATTGAAGGCCCTGGAGAGATACGGCAATATGCTTAAACGGTCAGCTTTAGCTTGGTTATGGATTTCAGTAGTCGTGATTGCTTTAGACCGCTGGACAAAATTGCTGGTGTTGAAACATCTTACTTATGGTGAGACGGTGCCTGTGTTTCCTGGGTTTAACCTAGTATTATATCACAACACGGGCGCTGCCTTTAGTTTCTTGGCTAAGTCGTCATGGGCTACATGGTTATTTACGGCGATTGCAATCGGTGTCAGTTCAGCTGTATTGGTATGGATGGGAAGATTATCTAGACGGCAATGGTGGCAAGCCATTGCTTTGGCCTTAATTGTCGGTGGTGCACTGGGTAATTTATGGGACCGTTTGAGTTACGGATATGTAGTGGATTTTATTGAATGGTATGTAAAAGATTGGTACTGGCCAGCATTTAATATTGCTGACAGTGCAATTGTTGTAGGTGCTGCTATGTTAGTCTTATGGCTATTTGCTGCACCCAAATCAACTAATCCAGTANNAATGGTAAATAGGTTCTTTATGAAAATTATTTTGGCGAATCCACGGGGTTTTTGTGCCGGAGTTGACCGGGCAATTGCTATCGTTAGACGTGCATTGGAATTATTTGGCCCGCCTATTTATGTCCGTCATGAAGTAGTGCACAACGTGCATGTGGTGGAAGAATTTCGTCGCAATGGCGTGGTTTTCACCGATGAAATTACTGAAATCCCTGAGGGGGCTATTGCGATNTTTAGTGCCCACGGTGTTTCACAAGAAGTACGTTTGTTAGCAAAACAACGCCGTCTACGGGTATTTGATGCTACTTGCCCATTAGTTACTAAAGTCCATATGGAAGTGGTGCGCTATAGCCGTTTGGGCATTGAATGCATACTGATTGGCCATGCGGGACATCCTGAAGTGGAAGGCACCATGGGACAATATGACAATCCTGAAGGTGGTATTTATTTAGTGGAAAATGTTGCCGATGTGGCAAAACTTGCCATAAAAAANCCCAGCAAACTCGCTTATGTTACACAAACTACATTGTCTGTCGATGACACCACGCGGATTATCGATGCATTACGCCAACGTTTCCCACAATTAATGGGGCCACGGCGCGAGGATATTTGTTATGCCACTCAAAACCGGCAAGATGCAGTCAAAGAATTGGCCAGTTTGAGTGATGGTGTGATTGTGGTAGGCTCTGTCACTAGTTCCAATTCGAGCCGTCTAAAAGAATTGGCAGAATCATTAGGCCGGCCTGCATGGTTGGTGGATGACGCCACCCAGTTACAACGCACATGGTTTACTGATAAAAATACGATTGGTCTTACAGCNGGTGCTTCCGCACCGGAAAAACTCGTACAAGATGTGATTGCCCAGTTGTTAGCTTGGGGCGCATCTGAAGTTGTTGAACTTTCTGGTCGTCCAGAGACGATTACTTTTGCATTACCTAAAGAGTTGCGTGAGGTTACTGCTTAACAAGAGATTACGCAATACAATATAAAAATTAAAAGCATCTAATAATAACTATAAAAATATGCCTGAGAATAATATCTATTATATTGCCAAAAATATCAATTGCCTGTCCAGATTATTTCTTTGTTTGGTGAGTGGTCTAGGGCCAAAACTACCCACGGTGTTATTGCCATTGTTAGGCGCAGTCTGCACGGACTCAATCAAGAACAACTGCCAATGTTGGCGACACAATTAATTAAAAACATCCGGATTTATGTCGATTCAGACGATTTTTGGCATCCTAATAAATATCGTTATTATTCTGGTTGGTATGGAACCAAGCGGGAATTAACCGATGAATCCCGATTATTAAATAAATTGCTGCAACAATTGGAGCAAGAACAATTGCAGCAAACAATGAAAGCACAGATTAATTCTAAACAACATACGATTACACAGCCCTACAATAAATCTGAGCTTGAGCCTCTCTCGACATTGTCGAGATCATTATTAACAACAAGTGGTCGAGGACAGCAACAAGGAAAAGATCAATATTGGGTAATTTTGTTGTTACTATTGCAACGATTCATGACTGTTTATGCCCAATCACAAGCAGCAGATCCAGGTATTGCTTCGCATGATGAGAATATTTTTCACCTGACAATGCAACTCCGCTATCACTGGCCACTACCGAAGCTAATGTAGATCTTAGTAGGTTACTTTTGGTTGCTTGTGCAAAATCTAATATAGAATTAGTGCAAGAATTATTCCGCCGAAATGTAGATGTCAATTATCAAGATGTCAATGGTGCAACATGTTTACATGCGGCTGTCGAATATAATTTGCCAATTGTACAAGAACTAATTGACAGAGGTGCTGATGTTACTTTGATGGTTGAGGAAATGACAGCTTATCAATTGGCCAGGATGCAGTATAACGATGAAATTCAAAGAATTATTTTAAAGCCCATTATGGGTAAAGACACCGATAAATTGATTGAGCTGACCAGGCTTTTTGATCACAAAATTATCAAGGATGTTGATGAACGAATTGCTAAATTATTATCGGTTTTGTCTCCCTACTTTGAGAGAAGTCGTTTGATCGGTGATATCCTAGGTGCTTATTACTATGTCAAAGCACAAGAGACATCTGGCTCCAGCAGCAAACAAGCATTTCAGTTAGGGTTGAAATATTCGTTGCCACGTAAAAGTTCATATTTGGCGTATTTGTCCATATATCCTGAGATAGAAGTAGCTGAGCAAGCGCTTGTAAATTTCCCAGGCGATGCTAATTTATTATTGATAAAAGCTAATATTTTATTGCAGCAAAAAAGTACAATGAATCTGTAGAAGTGGGAAAACAATTACCGTTAAATCATAGAAATGCTTTACATATAAAAATTTTGCATCAGGCAGATATACATTTTAAACAGAAAGATGATAATACTGCGTTCAATATTGCTCTCAGTCTTGAACAATATCCTATTTCTTATGTTTGGCTAGTAAACAGATATATTGATTTAGGGAATATAAAAAGGCCAGAGAAATTTGCACTGCGGCTGAGGCTTTTTTGTTGATCGTGAAGCGCGTGAGGCCATCAAGTTAGCACGTGAGCAGGTTGAATTTTTACTGATGAACGTAATGCCCTTGTTTATGTTATTAATAATCCCGGCGCTCAAACCAGCCATCCAAAAAAGATTGGCCATTATTTTATCGAGATATTTACGCTTCAAATTTATACTCTGAGGAGGAGCGATTCGAATTTTATCCGCGCCGTAAAAATTTTCAGAAGACTGATATTCCAACAGAAGTTCCTGGCGTGAATAACCATGCAGGAAGAGTTCAGTATATTCGACGGGTGATTGACTCGCTTCCTGCAGATGATCCTTATTATAACGATCATTTTAAATATTATTATTATCAGCTTGGCAAGGATTATCTGGCCTTGGACATGAGAAAAGAGGCCAAAGAAGCTTATAGAATAGCTGATCAATTGCCTGGTTACGTTCAATATGCTCCAATTGAAAATTTTTCAATTTATTCGTGGAAAGATTATCTCTATTTTGCAGGTTGTTTTTGTTATTTATGCTGACATTTGGGAATGTGGGCTATGCAGGATATCACACCTATCAGTTACATCAGAAAATGAAAAAGTTAAATTGGAAAAAGAGAAAAGTACAAGCAATATTAACATTGCTTAACTCGTTGACTTCTCAATTTTATGATGCTTCATGGCAGTATATTCCTGATGGTGAGTTTAGGCTGTCTGGTACATCAAAACAACAAGTGACAGTTGATTCACTTCAAGTGTATTCTATTGATACTAAGGTTCTTGGTATTGAAGTTGAGAATGCCATTAAAAGATATTTAAGTCATGCAAGCCGACCATTGAGTTTGGTAATGATAATATATCTGTTGTCATGAATGAAATAAGGCAAATAAATCAGCCGAAAATCGAGAATATTAGAGAGGCGATCATTCGGAAAATTAAAGAATCTTCCAATGAGGCTAATGTTGGCAAGTTAATTAAACGTTATGATGAATTATCCCCAAAGATTGCACTGCTGCAATCACGAATCAATTCAATCAATACTCAGTTTGCTAACTTGGAAAACAATCAAACAATACTGATACAAAAATTGCTGTTGAAGCCAGCTTGAGTTCAATCAAAGAAGCTGATGAAGAATTTGCTAATGTGCATAAACTAGCAAACGAAACTCTCCAGTATTACAACCGATTGGTCGAGACTAAGACAAAAACAAATGATGAGCTTGATGCAAAAATTGAGGGCCTCGTTTCTTTGAAATCAGCAATTAATCAAGATAAGCCTGATGCACAAGAGATAGAAAATTTAGTAAAATCTTTGGAAGCAGTCGAGTCTTTGCTCTCAAGTACCGAAAAATATTTGGGTGAATATTTGTCGAATTGGGAAGCACGGTTTAGTAAATTTTCTACCGCTAAAGTAGAGATGGAAGAGAGAAAAAGACAGCACAGGCTTCAGCAAAAAGAAGATGAAGCAGCCGCCGCTGAAGGCCAGCAAAGTCCAAAAAAGCGCCACCACCACAGGCCAAGGTTGGGACGAAACCAGGTTTTAAATCCACTTATCAAACACTCCCACACAGTTTGGTCAGTGATGATAATACAATTTCTAAGCCTACAATTAATCCTTATGCAGGCATGATTAAACTTAATCCTAAAATTCATATGGCCAACGTAATGTTGCAGTGTGTGGCGCAACTATTAAAAGGCATTGATGATGGCAACTGGGACTTTTCAAAGCCAAATCATGTATTGATGGTTCAATATACGTTGTCTTATTATATAATAAAGCTCATGGGCGCACTGGCTGATTGTTGTGCCGACATTGAATTATCTGAAATAAATTCTAAAGTAATTGCCCAAGCTCAAGCGCAGATGGTACGTCGTGGTCTTTTGTATCATGATTACAACGGCTTGGATTTTTAGCAAATCTCATCATTTTTGCTCGTCAATTAGTGGATTCATTGGCTAACACACTACAAGTTCTTAAAACCCAAGGCCTATTTTTGGATGAGGCAGAATTATTGGACTTTTCTTCGAATTTTTTATGAAAGACCTGGAACAATCGATCAGTACTAACCCGCTTATTTTTAATTATTCGATCTATTGTGTTGAAAAGCTCCAGTTATACGTCAACTTTTTAGTCCGGCTTGCCAATCGTAATAGTGAAATTTGCCAAGAAAATATTGATGAAAAATCCTTGCTTGAGGTCTATCGCGCCATCGTTTTATCAATTTATGATATTCGTCATGGCATCCATCGGCGACATAAAAAACAATTAGTGGATTTTTAGAGCGGCTAAAGAATGTCACGAAAATCAGTGAGACCATAACAATTTTAAATGATGTGCAAAAATTTATTGCGACAATTCGAGGCAAAGACAAACTGGGTAACGATAGTGTTTTCGTAGAAAAATACACAGATGAGCAAATTGTTGATCATTTGGAAAAAGAGATGAACTGTATCAAAATGATTGCTGATCATCGTGGCCGCTCATCTTATATTAATGGCTTTAGTGAAGACTTGGGGAGAATGTTGTTACTCGAGGAATTGTGAATAAAGTCATTGATTATAACATGAAAAAATTATTACGGTATGTTCAAGAATTTCAACTGTTATGGCTTGAATATGGAAAGTTACCTCTTCAGGAATTTTCTAATAACCAAGAGTTGTTGGTTTGTTTGAAAATGTTGGTGATGTTAATAGGCCAACAAATTCGATCTTTTCCCGAAGCTATTCGTAAAGAGATTGCAACTACCTGTGTGATACCTTGTGGTTTAGCAGAGAATACCAAAACTTCATTTGAACAATACCGGGCCAATTTACATCATTATGGCACTAATAATGAGCCTTATGAAGAGGTTTCCTTTGTCGAATTGACAAAAATTGCCAAAAAATGCATCAATTCATGGCTAGATTACAAGCGTATGTGGGCAGAAATTCACATATCTTTACTGAATCGCTTGAAGAGCCAGCATTGCAGAATGACAATGCTGAACAACCTAAGGGATTGAATGCATAGTATTACCAACAATTGCTGATTTTTGCTTCGCCTGAGATGTTTTTTCTCCTGCTTGATTGTAATAATAACTACCGCATGACTTGTCTTTATTTGGTTGCCATATGGGTCTGCTTGGATGTGGTATGTTTCGTCATCAGCTTGAGTAATGCTGAACTGATAAAATTCATGTGTGTTTGAAGTATTAAATTGTAAATTGTCAATGGTGGCGCCGTGATAGGAATGATGAACCAAATGATATAATTCTAACTTAGCTGATAGTTCTAATAGACCATGAGTTGCTTCAGTGCGATGCGCTTTTAATACATGGGCTGTGTAAAGCGGATAAGCAGTAGTCGTTAAAATACTAATGATAATTAAAACAACTAAAAGTTCGAGTAAAGAAAAACCAAGGTGTTTTTGCATTGTGCCAACCCTTCAAGGAAAAACGACTATTTTTAGTCAGATATGCCCAAGGTCAATACAGTTATATGCATACATAGAAAATGTGAATTTTTAATGTAGGATGGATCCGCTTTGCTTGATCCATCCTACATTAGGCGAGTTTATTTTTATATCCTGTATTGACACAGTCCAATTATTCCTGCCAAATTAGCATTATGACTAGCCAAGCCATTGAAAGTGACGGGGCCTGCCCCATTTTCAAACCATACTTTTGGGGAGAATCTGATATGCGAATGGATAAATTGACCAATAAATTTCAACAAGCATTGGCCGATGCTCAATCGTTGGCTTTGGGCGCTGACAATCAATTTATAGAGCCTTTACATTTATTACGGGCTTTAATGGACCAAGATGATGGCACGGCAAAGCCGTTGCTCAGTCGTTCCGGTGCCAATTTGCCACAGCTTGAATCAGAACTGGCCAAAGCCTTGAAACGTTTACCACAAGTCGAAGGTGGCACGCCGGGCGAGGTCCACGTCTCCCAAGATTTAAACCGATTGTTAAATGTCATTGATAAGTTGGCGCAACAACGTAAAGACCAATTCATTTCGAGTGAGCTTTTTCTATTGGCGGCGTTAGAAGACCAGGGTGTAATAGGAGATTTATTGCGTAAAGCTGGTATTTCGCGGACTACTCTGGAAAAAGCCATTCAAGAGATGCGGGGCGGTGCCAGTGTGCAAGACGCCAGTGCTGAAGAAAACCGTCAAGCCTTGCANAAATATACGATTGATTTAACAGAGCGTGCTATCAAAGGTAAGTTAGACCCTGTCATTGGGCGAGATGATGAGATCCGCCGTACTATTCAGGTGTTACAACGCCGTACTAAAAACAATCCAGTTTTGATTGGTGAACCGGGGGTCGGTAAAACAGCAATTGTAGAAGGTTTGGCACAGCGAATCGTCAATGGCGAAGTGCCTGAGGGGCTTAAAAATAAAAAACTGTTGGTGCTCGACATGGGGGCATTGATTGCTGGCGCCAAGTTTCGTGGTGAATTTGAAGAGCGCTTAAAAGCATTGTTGAAAGAACTTGGCAAACAAGAAGGCCAAATTATTTTATTTATTGATGAAATTCATACTTTAGTGGGCGCTGGTAAAGCTGAGGGAGCCATGGATGCCAGTAATATGTTAAAGCCAGCCTTAGCGCGTGGCGAATTACATTGTATTGGCGCCACCACCTTGGATGAATATCGACAATTCATTGAAAAGGATGCTGCGTTAGAACGACGTTTCCAAAAAATCTTAGTTGATGAACCTTCAGTGCCAGACACAATCGCTATTTTGCGTGGTTTGAAAGAACGTTACGAAGTCCATCACGGGGTTGTGATTACCGACTCAGCCATTGTCGCTGCAGCCACATTGTCACATCGTTATATCACTGACCGTAATTTGCCAGACAAGGCCATTGATTTGATTGATGAAGCCGCTAGTCAAATTCGAATGGAAATTGATTCTAAACCGGAAGAAATGGACAAATTAGAGCGGCGTTTAATTCAATTAAAAATTGAACGGGAAGCGTTGCGCAAAGAAACTGATGAAGCTTCCAAAAGCGTCTCGAAAACTTAGAAAAAGAAATTGTGAAGTTAGAAAAAGAATATTCTGATCTGGAAGAAATTTGGAAAGCAGAAAAAGCAACATTACAAGGAGCCCAGCAAATCAAAGAAGAACTGGAAAAAGCCAGANGTAGAGCTCGAAAATGCGCGCCGTAAAACCGATTTGGCCAAAATGTCTGAATTGCAATATGGCAAAATTCCAGAATTAGAGAAACGTTTGGCGCAAGCACAAGAATCCGAACGTAAAGCGAAACCTTTATTGCGTAATCGTGTAACAGAGGAAGAAATTGCTGAAGTGGTTTCGAAGTGGACTCATATCCCCGTTTCGAAAATGTTGGAAGGCGAACGTGANAAATTATTACACATGTCAGAAGAATTACATAAACGCGTGATTGGCCAAGATGAAGCCGTCACAGTCGTTTGTAATGCTATCTTGCGTTCGCGTGCTGGTTTAAGTGATCCCAAGCGTCCAATAGGGTCCTTCTTGTTTTTAGGGCCAACAGGCGTCGGTAAAACCGAATTATGCAAGGCTTTGGCAGAATTTATGTTTGATACCGAAGAAGCCATGGTGCGGATAGATATGTCTGAGTTTATGGAAAAACATACCGTTGCCAGATTAATTGGTGCGCCTCCTGGCTATGTAGGTTATGAAGAAGGAGGGTATTTGACTGAGGCAGTGCGACGCCGTCCTTATTCGGTCATTTTATTGGATGAGGTCGAAAAAGCGCATCCTGATGTATTTAATATTCTGTTACAAGTGTTGGACGATGGCCGTTTGACCGATGGTCAGGGACGCACTGTTGATTTTCGTAATACAGTTGTAGTGATGACATCGAACTTGGGATCACAAATGATCCAAGAGATGGCTGGTGAAAAGAATTATGACCGTATGAANAAAGCTGTCATGGAGGTTGTGGGACAGCATTTCCGGCCTGAATTTATCAATCGCATTGACGAAGTGGTTGTGTTTCATCCATTGGATGAGAAACAAATCCGGGCTATTGCTAAAATCCAAATTGAACGTTTACGTCACCGGTTGCTCGAAAGAGAGTTGGACTTAGTTGTCAGTGATAAAGCCATGGATTATCTGGCAGAAGTGGGTTATGACCCGGTTTATGGGGCAAGACCACTCAAGCGGGCAATACAACAGTATTTAGAAAATCCATTGGCTTTGGACATTTTNGGGGGCAAATTCTTGCCGCGACAAACGATTAAAGTAGACCGTGGTGAAGATGGCTTGAAGTTTAGTGCCCAGGCGAGCAAATGATGTAATAAATCTCTGTTATTTTTATCTTATTGCTATTTACCTCGCTTTTCTGCACTCTGTGACTTAAGTGCCCATTATCCTATGGCTTGACCGCGGGATCGAGAGGTATTCCATGGAGTACGTGCATTGCATGATGTATCTCCTAAGGTCAAGCCACGGGATGACGGGGTTTTACAAAAACTGATAGTTAGTTAGATTAAATATTAACCTTATTGTTATAGGCTTAATCAACGCAATAGATGACTTTTACAATTGTAAAAAGTTAGGTATTTCGCTGATGACTATCAATTCTGTAGGTGTTTGGCTGCTCGATGCTTGCTGTGATCTAAAGGTCTGGTCATCCCGCGGCTTGACCGCGGGATCCAGGAGTATTCCATGGAGTACGTGCATTGCATGATGGATCTCCACGGCCAAGCCGCGGATGATGAAGTGCTAACAAATAGGTGACCTTACAGCAAGAGCATAAATATATTTAAAAATACCATTTAAAAATAAGCATCTAATAAAGAGGCAGTATTAAATGTCCCTTTATTTTGCTTCAACTTCATAGAAGGAAAGCCCAATGTTTGATGAAAATATTAATAATATTAATTCACATGAAACAGAAAATATTTTAAAAAGTATTGTCCACAGGTTGCCAGGATAAGTAGTAAGTTCATATTTGGTGCGTCATCTGCGGTATGTAGTGTTTTTAATGATAGAGCCATGTAAAACTTATACTAAAACATCTGATTTGGGCAAAACCCTCATTCAATATTTTGGGGAAAAAGAGGCGTGGAAGATACCTTTTGCTAGCAGTGCATTAGACTTTATGGGGCTAAATTTCTTTTTGCTCCGGCTGCCATACAACGATTTATAGAATACATCAGTTCTTTGGAGGGCGTTAGGGTAAAAGTGGTAAAAGGAACGGGAATTTTAATCCTTGCGGGTGTCGCTAATATACAACCCATTGCGGTGGCTCTTTCCACGGGCAGTAATTTCACCCAAACAATGTTGAGTGCTATTGGCTTAATGCCAGCATCGCTTTTGTCTACGCTTAATTTGCTGACTTTAGAACTTCCTGCGTTACTAAGAAAATTAGATGGCTCAGATAAAGAGCATAAACGTTTTAATCAAGATTTACGTGATGCATGGATTTATCAACTAAAGCATCGTAATAGAACAGTAAACCAAGCTCAATCACTGGGTGAGCGTTGGGCAATTTTATTACAAGATTTGGATCAAGCGAAAATAGATGAATGTTTAGGTTCAAGAGTGTCGAGAGAAATAATTCGAGGCATTGGTCTTTTAGCAACAGGGCCTTTATCCTGGGCCAATTTTTGGAATTTACAAGAAGTGATGGTCGCTGCGTTACCTTGGGGATTTGGAGTGCCTGGACGTATTTTGGGAGGCATAGTCAGCATTGGCTTTACTTATATTTTCGGTAAGCTTGTCAGTAACTTATTTGTAGGAATTTATGATGCGGCGCGTAATTTGGTTTTAGGTCGTGCTGTAGATTCGTTGCCATTACAGCTAATCAATAGACTGGTAATCACCACGGTAGCCGTGGGTTTATGTGCTGTTGGAACCAGCTTATCTTTTCCAACGGCGTTGGCTTTATTCATGCATGCTTATCATTTGATTTTTAAAGAGCAATTAAGTTACGAAGTCATGGCGGCTATTGATATTTATCATTTAGTGGGATTAATTGAATGCATTAGTTTGGTGTTAAAAGCGTTCTATGCAAAATGTGGTTCTACACAAGAGAAGTCATTGTTGCGTTTCCATGAAGCAGTTGAGGTTGCAGAAAAATTAAACCCAAAAGAAATAGTAGCACAGTTAAAAAAACTGGTAATGATGACCTTTATAATAAATATTTTAAAGAGGTAATTCAAACTACGCCAAATCGACAAACGCATTCTAAAAGTGGGCTATTGAGTTGGTGTTGTCATTTTGGTTTATCAGATAGAAATTCTCAAGAAGAAACTGAGAGTTTACTAGGTAATGAAGAAAATCGTCCTCTGGGTTTTTTAATTGGAAGTGGTGTTCTTAGTTTTACATTCTATTTATTGTGATTGATTATGATGCCATGTCAATTTTATTGGTATGGCATCTGTCTTACTGATTATTTTGAGTTTTTAGGGTTTGCACCAATATCTTCATTTCACTGTGGCGAGGCAACCCAGGCCAATAAGCCATCACTGGATTACTTTACATTTTATAGCCAACGATGTTATTTTACGATAGTTGAAATACGGCTCAAACTGCTGTGAATGACGTATGAATATACTAAAGCAGGAGTTGGAGGGAAAATAATGAGTTATCATGGCTTTTAGGTGGACATTTAAATTCTCTCTATAGAATATTCAAGCGTTCTTTAATAAATCATTTAAAACATAATTATTAAGATTTATCAGAGGATTTTTATCATGAAAAGACAGAAACACCCTTCTTCTTCTGCGGCCATAAAAGCAGCATTACCTTCACCATCTAATGAAAATAATAATAATATTTATCAAACTACTGATCCAAATGTACTTCGTGAACGCATTGTTCAAAAGTTCGTAGATATTCAATCTCAATTGCCTCAGGCATTTCCCCGCTTGAAGAACTACAACAGAAAAAAGAAGCTGTTATTTCTTCAACTGCTATTTATGATGACTATTTACAAAAACTTGAGGATCTGCGTGCAGGAAGAACGGCAAATCGAAAATTGATCATTAAAAATGAAAATGGGGAACAAGAATTAGCATATTCTACCGCTAATTTAATAACTTTATTAGATAGATCACGGAAAGAAGCAGAGAAGAAGTCAGTTAAATTAGATGATGCTACTGTATCTAAAGAAGACAAGAGACGGTACATAGAGGCATTAACTTATCCCCTTGCTGTGAATCACTATCTTGATGAATACATCACTTTGTATGACAAAGAAGCTTCAAAGCAATACCGTAACGTTCGGGAAGATCTTTTCAGGAGCTTGATTTTTATCATAAATCAGTTAGGATTTATCAATGAAAGTGCATCTTCGGCATCATTTGCAAAAAGCTTTTTACGCTTCATCGGCTGACAAAAGCAGATATTAATGTTGAGTATATTTCAGCCGTACAGATTTATATTGCTACGACATTATATCACGTTTACGTTAAAAATACGGAAGTTGTGACACAGCAAGAAGACACTATTGGTGTGAATTTTATTCAGTTGGCAATACAGCTTTATAATTTTTCTAACGCAAAACAAATAGAAAGCGAATCATTGAATAACGAGGATGGTGGAAATGTTTGGCCAAATCACATGATGCTTGGTGCTTTATATCAAGCTGTCTATTCATATAACTATTCTTTTGTAATGAAAGATAAGAAGGATCAAGCTGGATGGGCGTATAGGAACCGTCATATAGAATTGGCAGCTGATGCGCTTGGCAGGGTTAACACTAAAGCATATTGGTCGAAAAATTAATAACCTTGGGGTTGGTTAAGATTGCTTTTAGAGCTTATAAAAGATTAAAGATAAAGATAAAATGTCTCAGCAAATTCTATCATTAATGATAGAAATGACAGTTAAAATTCTTGGTGAACTCAATAATTCGGTTGCAAAAGCAAATGATTTAACATTTAAGGAAAGAAGGGATTATTATAAATTTATCCTTGCAAATTTATCATTCTTAACTGAATTGATGAATTTTGCGCAGAATGATATTAATAAAAATTATGGTGGTTTGGCATATGCTTACATTGAAGAATTAACATTGTATTATAAAAAGCTGCTAGAGGTTTTGGATCAGGAATTTATAACAAGAATTGAAGAATCAAAAAAGTGCGCAATCATTATTGGAAGATGAGCTAAGAGGTACTGAAGAAACCCAAGAAAATGTAAAAGGTGAAAAAATACAAAAAGCCCGTAATTTGAGGCTGCCAAAACAAGATTCAACTGCCGATTCTATGCCTTTAGAAAAAGCTGCTTCTGTTGAAATTTCCAGTTTGCAGTCTAACTTTGAGATAAATTTTAATTATGCTTTATCTTTTCTTTTAGAAAAGCAACACGACAAAGCTATTGAAAGTTTTCGTGATTTGTACGAAAAAGCAAGAAGAAACCTGGTATAAAAACTAAATCAGCCATTGCTTTGGCGGAATGTCACGCTATAATTGCGGGTAGAGGACTGAAAGAAAGCCTCTAAGTTATTGCTTTAACCACAAAATACCAGTCACTAATGAAGTCAGAAATAAAATTAACAGTATTGTAGATCACATACATAAAGCATTTGATTACTGTGAGAATGCCAAGGATCTTATCGTCACGCTACCCATGGTCGAAAAAATAATCTGCTTGCGTGCATTGAAATGGTTTTGTTTTGTGTCGAAAGCATTTAAAGAACTCGGGAAAGAAAGAGAGCGATATTTAGAAAATATGGAACAATTAAAGAAAAGATTGATAGATGCTGGTTTATATGGGCCAAATATAGTTAGAGATCCTCAGCACTTGACCGCAAATGGTGTTGCTTGGTGTAAAAGAACCGGGTCGGCATTGGGTGCTTTTGTTTCTTTGATAAGTGAAATTGAAGAGGAGATTGAGGGTTCATATGTCGTACAACTTTATCAATCTAATGCGACTACTGTGCTGCAAAAATTAAACAACCTCAAGCGGAATTTTGAGGGAATTAACCTTACCTCTAAAACAGATAAAGAATTATGCCTGCTGGCAGAAATAAAGCAAAATTAGATCAAGGATTGGATCCAAAAGAGCAATTGGATCAGCTCGATGACTTACAACGACAACCAGATGAACCAGTGGTACCAGATAATAAAAATTATCTACTCTGAAAAAACAACTAAAAACCAGTTGATGACTCAAATCCAGAAAAGCAACAATCAAATAAACCAACGCCACAACCACAACAGAGATTATGGTCGTCATTAGGAGTTGATCAAGTTAAATCACGACAGCATATGGAACCGTATAAAAAGTTCGAGCAGTCGGTAGAAAGTAGAGAAAAGCTAAAGCAATTATCACAAGAGTGGAATGAACTAGTAAAACTACAAGAGTTTTTAATCAAAATAGGCAATCGTTATACTATAGAAAATCCTCCTATTGCGAAAAGCATGTATCGTTTTTAGTGACAAATTAGAAAATGATAATTCTAGAAAAACAATATTAAAAACCTTCTCAAGAAGTTCGAGAGCAAGAAAGACAGGAAAATGAAGAAAAATTGAAGGACTTTGACTGTTGAGAGGGCGACATCTGAATATTTTCGGTATCAAAAAATTCAGGATGTCATGCCAATTAATTGGCATGACATCTGTTTTTCATACACTATTTAAAACAAGGCTGATTATTTCGAGCTGGTTGTGACATTGTGAATAGTAATAACATAAGCATTGCCTGCCACAGAGAGAGAACAAGCATCAGGATAATAATTTTTGACAATCGCTGTTTCCGCCAAACTAACTTTGGCTGTGCATAAGGCAACATCATCTCCACTTGAGGTATTGGTCATATAAAGTGTTAAATTGCCTTGAGGATCAGTGGAAGTATTGGATGAATAGGTAATATAAGGTGATGCTGTATTACCTGGATTCGAATTGCTTAAATCGCAGTTATTGCTGGTAGTGGCGGTTGTGCCAGATTCAGTCGTGTAGCTGCAAGTGATATCATTGCTTGATGTGTTATTGGCATTAATGGCCACCGAAGTTGTGGTTGCTAAAACGCTGCTTGTAAATAAACAACAGGACAAGATAGTTGTAGTTTTTTTAACATAGTTGTGCTCTCTCTATTTAAGTTGATATGAACTTTTTCCTAACAGTAAATTCTCCAATTCCGCCAAAGAAGTAACTTGATAATGTGGAGTGATACCTTCTAGTGCAGCTCTGCCATCGACGTTGAGCCAGCAGGTATCAAGCCCCGCATTTAGCCCACCTAAAATATCCGACTCAGGATTATCGCCGACCATTAATACTTGATGTCGATCTGGATGGCCCATGATTGAAAGTGCGTACTCAAAAATCCCTTGGTGTGGCTTAGCAATGCCTACTTGCTCCGATATCACTAGTAGATCAAAATGGTTTTNTAGACCGGTTTNTTCTAGGCGTGCTTGCTGCATTTCAGTAAATCCATTAGTGATGATGCCTAGTTTGGCTTTGCCTTTTAATGAATTTAATAAACTGATAGTGCCCTCTAATGGTACACAAATGTCAGCCATAGTTGTCAAAAACGCATGATTTAATTCTTGTGAGGAGATTTGGAGTTTGTTGGCCCAGGCATCAAAACGTTGGTTTTGCAATTGTTGTGCAGTAATCTGATTGTTTTGATATTCGGTCCATAATGCTTGGTTAATATTTTGATAAGCTTGGTAATCTTGTAATGTAAAATCAATACCATATTTAGTAAATACGCGTTGTAAGCCAGTGAAAGCGTCAAAGGAAAATAAAGTTTCGTCGGCGTCAAATAAAATCCACTGATAATATTTCACTAATGTTTCTCTCTGACTAAGTGCAAGAATCCATACTGCGTCCAAAGGTTATCGTTTTTACTCAATCAAATTTTGCGATTTTAACCAGTCCATAACTAACTGCATGACCTGTGAACATTGGTGTCGGTTTTGATAGTTTAACCAGGCCACAGTTTCAATTTCAGCATTAGGCACTATTTTACCATTAAAATCGGCCAGGTAACAGGTCACTTTGACTGTTGTGCCGTTAGGTTTGTCATGGGCTTTATCTGTGAATGTTTCTAAGTATTTGATACTGCTTGGTATTAAGTCGACTGAAAGTTCTTCTTTAATTTCTCGGCATAAAGCAGCTTGATCTGTTTCACCTTTTTCTCTTTTCCCACCAGGCACATAAAACATAGTTTTGCCTTTAGAACGGGCACCGAGCAATTGTTTGTTTTNTATATGGATCCATCCTAGTTTATCTATCTCAGCCATGATTAGTTCCTTCTATAATGAAAATTCAACATAAAGCGGTACATGATCAGAGAGCCGGTGCCAAGGTTCTTTAGTTAATCGTTTGCAAATTTCAGGATGCAAACCACGGTAATAGACCCGGTCAACAGCCAATGTCGGGCGCCAAGACGGAAAAGTGCGCGCATGTTTCCCTGTCAGTGTATGAAACACTTCTTTGACAGTGAGTTCTTTGGTTAAAAATTCTTCAGCATGGCCGCGCCAATCATTAAAATCACCGGCAATAATTAAAGGTTCATGATGTGGAACGTGGGACTCTATTCGGTCACACAACATCTTTAATTGTTTTTCGCGTTCCAGTTTGAATAGACCGAAATGGATGCACATGATATGAATATTGACATTATGTTCAGGTATATTGATTGTGCCATGTAAGACACTGCGGCTAGCACTTTTTGAAANCGAGACATCAATATTTTCCCAGGCAATGAAGGGATATTTGCTAAGAATTGCATTGCCATGATGACCTTGTTTATAGATAGCATTTTTGCCATAAGCATAGTGTGACCAAAGTTGATCTGCCAGAAATTCAAACTGTGATTCTGTCGGCCAGTTTTCAACATTCACAACGTGCTCACTGTGAGCGCCTTGTATTTCTTGTAAAAANNCCACATCAGCATTGACTTGGCTTAGTGCATCTTTTATTTGATGTAATACAAAGCGTGTATTACCAACGCTGAAGCCTTTGTGAATATTGTACGTAATTATTTTTAGTGTAAAAAAGCCATGATGTCATATCCAGTATTTGAGATAAAGTAAGATACGCCCAATGATGCGTTGATAGAGTGGTCTTTTACTTAAGTCAGACAAATGAATTTCTTGGCTGTGTTCAGTGTCGGCAATAAATTGTTGTTCCAAGGCTTNTTTCGCCATAGGCATCACAATATTAATATCGACCTCTAGATCGTGCAGCAAACTGCGATGATTCAAATTGCTGGAGCCTATTAATGTCCAATCATCCAGAATAAGAAACTTGGTGTGTAACATGCTCGGTAAATATTCATAAATTCGAACTCCAGCCGCCAGTAAGCTACGATAGAAACTGGCGGTGGCCCAAGGCATGAAAAACACATCGGATTTATGCGGCAAAACAATTCTGACATCAACGCCCCGTTGTGCTGCTTCTCTCAATTTGTGTAATAGAAAATTGTCCGGCACAAAGTAGGCATTTGTCATCCAGATACGTTGTTGGCAGCGGTCAATGCGTTTGAGTAAGTTTTTGTAAAGAATGCGGCGCCGATGCCGAGTATTATTTAAGCGAATGATCGGGTCTTTGTTGATGTGACGAAAGAAAGCACTGATTTNTTCTTGTATTGGTGTGTGGTTCCAAGCCATTTCAAAAGCATCCTGCAATGGCTTTAAGTCGATCCCCTGTAGTTTGACACCCGTGTCACGCCAACCAGCACCACCCATTTCATGGGACAAATGAACTTTGCTGATATTGAAACTGCCCATATAGGCGATGCGGTCATCAATAAGGCAAACTTTACGGTGGTTACGTGCATTGAGATTGGTCAATAGATATAACGCTTTATGTAACGCGGGGACGCGTAGATAAATACGGCCCCATTGTAAAACATGCCATGGAAATGGGTGAAAGATCTGGGTCTTGCTGCCAGCATTTTCTAAGATATTAGTTAGTTCGCCGCCCCAACCGGGTGTGCCTGCGCCGTCAACAAGTACTCTGACTTTTACGCCACGTCTTGCTGCATCGGCCAACTGTGTCGCTACTGCTTTGCCTAAGCTATCATTTTCGAAAATATAAATTTCCAGATCGATTTTTGNTTTAGCTTGGGCAATATCAATCAGTAATGCATTGAAGAAATCATCTCCATTAGCATACACTGTTTGTTGAATGGCGATTGCTTCATTATCCATGCAATAAGTTCGTTTTAAATTCGTTGATGTATGCCACGACTTCTTGTGGCGAATCGGTTATAAAAAATTTGTTAAGGTCAATGTCATCAATGGTCCCTTGCGTAATCAATGTTTCTAACATGTAATTGATCAGAGGCGTCCAGAAATCTTTGCCAATCAGTACCACAGGAAAGTTTTTTATTTTTCCTGTCTGTATTAATGTGGCCATTTCAAAAANTTCATCTAATGTCCCGAAGCCACCAGGCATAAAGATATAAGCAAAGGAATATTTTGTTAAGAACACTTTACGTACAANAANATAACGAAAGGTGATCCATTTATCCAAATAAGGATTGGGTGTTTCTTCCTTTGGCAGGCGTATATTGCAGCCGATGGAACGGCCTTGTACGGCTTTTGCGCCGCGGTTGGCGGCCTCCATAATGCCAGGACCACCACCTGTCATAATAGTGTAATTTTGCATAGCCAATTCGCGAGCAGTTTCAAAAGCGAGTTTGTAATAACGTTGATGCTGGCTAAAACGTGCCGAGCCAAAAANAGTAATGCAATTATGGACGTCGCGGAAAGCGTAAAATCCGTGAANCATATTCCCAAAAATTTTAAACGAACGAATGGTTTCAGTAATAAAGCTTTCACTGCCTGACAAGAATTTCTCTTCTTGAGAGTTGATCCGAAACAACCGCCAATTAAGTCTTGCCAGTGATGATGCAGGCGGATTGGGTTTATTTTTCTTCTGGTTTGCCATTTTCGTCCTCGTCTTCCTTACAAATACGCAAATGGTTGGCTTCAGCAAAATCTAAAATCGATTGATAGAGTTTCGGGTTGGATTGTTTTAAACGGTGATCTAACACTACGCATTTATAGCCATCTTTCATGATGGGCTGTAACAAAGGCGAATAAAGTATGCGGTGGTTGCGAAACGTTGAGAGCTTGCCGCTCATCCGTTCGGCCCAGTCACTGGGACGAAACGTTTCACCGCTTTCGGTCACGCCTTCAATAATAATTTTGGGGTTTTTCTTATCATTCATAGGGATTGAGGTTATTATGATGTCAAAAAAATTAATCTTATCATTCAGTATGATAGTATAGCACAGTTGCATCGTTGGTTTCTGTTGTTTTAATCTTATTCGCTGAACTTTATGGCAGAATCAGGCCCTCTCCCAGCGAATGAGAGAGGCGCAACCTACTAGAAGAGGTAATACGAGTGGAACACGAAGAACAACAGCCCAAGGCCCGAGGAATCTATCTTCTGCCCAATCTTTTTACACTGACGGCATTATTTGCTGGGTTTTATGCCGTAGTGGCCGCCATGAAAGGTCATTTTGACAATGCTGCGATTGCTATCTTTGTTGCTATGGTAATGGATAGCCTGGATGGCCGTATTGCCCGTTTGACCAATACGCAAACAGCTTTTGGGGCTGAATTTGATAGTCTTTCAGACATGGTGTCATTTGGTGTTGCGCCGGCTTTAGTTATTTATAGTTGGTCATTGAGTCAGTTGGGCAAAGTAGGCTGGTTGGCTGCTTTTATTTTTGCGGCGGCAGTCGCTCTGCGTTTGGCGCGTTTTAATACCCAACTGGCAAAAGCCGACAAACGTTATTTTCAAGGATTGTCCAGTCCAGCAGGTGCTGGTATTATTGCTGGCCTTGTCTGGGTGGGGGACAGTTATGGTTTGTCTAGTTACGATTTTATTGCTGTTTGTGCAGCAATAGTCACCATCATTGTGAGNTTTTTGATGGTCAGTGGTGTGCCTTACCGCAGTTTCAAAGACCTTGATGTAAAAGGAAAAGTACCTTTTATTGCGATTTTGGTTTTGGTGCTCATCTATGTCCTGATTTCACTCGACCCGCCAGAAGTATTATTTGCCATTTTCGTTTTATACGGATTATCTGGCCCGATAGCATGGCTTTGGAATGCGCGCCGACGCCGTAGCCTTGCTAAGAGAATCCAAAAATTAGCTAGCCCAAATAATCATGAGAAAAATAATGACACTAACAGCCACCATTAATTCCATGGTCAGCTTGGCATTAGCTGAAGATATTGGTACTGGGGATGTAACTGCTGCCTTGATTCCGCAGACAAAACAAGTATTAGCACATATTGTAGCGCAAGAGCCAGCCGTCATTTGTGGTATTGAATGGGTTGATGCTACTTTCCATGCGGTCGATGAGGCTTTGCAAATCACTTGGCATGTGGCCGATGGTGCTTTAGTCAATCCTGGTCAAACGCTTTGTATCATTTCTGGTAAGGCTAGATCCTTACTGACGGGTGAACGGACAGCCTTAAATTTTTTGCAACTGTTGTCTGGTACCGCCACTGTTGTGAGCCAATACGTCAAGAAATTACAAGGCACTCGTACCCAGTTATTAGACACCCGTAAAACGGTCCCAGGAATGCGCTTGGCGCAAAAGTATGCTGTGCGCTGTGGTGGTGGTAAAAACCACCGTTTTGGGTTATATGACATGTTTTTAATCAAGGAAAATCATATTCTCGCTTGTGGCTCAATTACTAATGCCATCAAAACAGCAAAAGATNNGCATAGTGATCGTAAAATCGAAGTAGAGGTGGAGAATCTGACTGAACTCTATGAAGCATTAGCTGCCATGCCCGATATGATTATGCTAGATAATTTTACACTTCCTCTGATACGCGAAGCTGTACAATTAACGGCCGGTCGTGTGCCATTGGAAGTTTCTGGTAACATTACTATCGAAAACATTCGCGAGATTGCTGAGACGGGTGTGGATTACATTTCAGTGGGCAGTTTGACCAAGCATGTGAAAGCCATTGATTTGTCATTACGGATTGCGTCATCTTCTCCAGTATCTTAACGAAAAGGATTTTCAGTCATGCCAGCCTCTTCAAGCACACCAATGACTCGACATAATCTCCGAAAAATTGCCGTCATATTATTACTAGGTTTTGCATCAGGTTTACCATTAGCACTCTCTGGTACGGCACTGCAAGCTTGGTATACTGTGGCTGGTGTTCCAATTGTTACTATCGGCATTCTTACTTTGCTCAGTTATCCCTATGTGATTAAGGTTTTATGGGCGCCATTTCTCGATCGTTATACTTTNTTGTCTCGTTTAGGCAGAAGACGTGGTTGGATTTTATTGATGCAATTAGGGTTGACCATCACCTTAATTTGTATGGCCTGTTTACAGCCTCAGTTAAATCCTTGGCTATTGGCCGGTTTAGCATTTGTTGTCGCTTTGTTTTCTGCAACCCAAGATATTGGTATTGATGCTTATGTTACAGAAATTTTGACGCCACAAGAACGAGGGATGGGCGCTGCAATGCGTACAACCGGTTATCGTATCGCCATGGTAGTTTCCGGTGGCTTGGCATTAGTGATAGCCGCGTATATTGGTTGGCATAATACGTATTTGTTAATGGCATTATTGACGCTGTTGGGTTTATTAGTTACTTTATTTGCATCCCCAGAGCCAGCTGTTAAAGCAGCGCCTACCAAATTATCTGAAGCATTTGTTGCACCTTTAAAAGAATTTTTCAGTCGTGATGCAGGCATTATTATTTTGTTGTTTGTTATTTTGTATAAAATTGGTGATGCATTTGTCCTGGCATTAGGCACTCCTTTCTTATTGCGCGGCCTAGGTTTTACCTTACAAGATGTGGGCATGATTTATAAAGTAGTGGGCATGTTGGCTACTGTTGTTGGCTCACTCATAGGTGGTATGTTGATTCCTCGCTTAGGCTTATACCGTGCTTTGCTTTGGTTTGGTATTTTACAATTATTTTCCACATTGCCGTTTATTCTGCTGGCGATGATGGGCAAAAATTACACACTGATGGTCGTGGCAATATTTTGTGAGAGTNNTTTTGGTGGATTGGCAACAGTTGCCTTTGTCGCATTTTTAATGAGTTTGTGTGATCAGCGTTATACTGCGACTCAATTTACTTTGCTTTCCTCATTATCAGCGATAGGTCGCGTGTCCGTTGGGCCAATTGCAGGCTTGTTGGTCGCCTCTAAAGGTTGGCTGGTTTTTTACATCATTGCATTTTTCACCGGCGTCCCAGGGCTTTTATTATTGGCATGGCTTAGGCTTAGGTTGGCATCAGTCTCTTTGCAAACGACGATGACCGCGAAAACACTAAAGCTTAATCAATAAATAATTGTAACTGCTCTGATATGGGTTTCACACTGAGAAACATCCAAGAATTTCCATATAAGTGTTTGAATTAATTGTTTGCTAAAAATTTTTCTTATATAAAAATTTGTGGTGACCTCTCAGTGTTACCTTCAGCAGCTTAGTGCTTTGCCTGCGCATTTTTGAGATGGTTTCTAGTTACCAATAATTAATAGATCCGCCGACTATAAAAATGTAACATGGCTATCATTTCACGATGTTTAAATAATTTTGCTAAATGCAAAGGTGTATAGCCTTCTGGATTGACTTGTGCATGAGGATCGGCACCCGCTTGCATCAGAATAGGAACCACGTCTAAAGAATTGTTTTGGGCAGCAAAGTGAAGCGGTGTAATGCGAGCGTGGTCCAATAGCATATTCGGGTTCGCACCTTCGGATAATAATTTTTGACCATAGTCACGTCATTATTAATCACTGCGTCAATAAGGTCCATTTTTTTTGCTCCTTTAAAATAAATGTAACTTTTTTGTGCATTTGAACGGTTAATTGTGAAATTAGCCTAACAGTAAAATCTTAAGAAATTATTAATAAAATTTATCTAAAAAGTTAAATTTTATCCATCGAATTGTATTAAAAAATGAATTAATACGTCTATTTGTTCGTGTTTTTGGGATGTGGAATTTACAAGAAAAATATTCGTACGTCTATACGTAGATAAAAAAATTAATGCTATATAGTTGAACCAATCTCAAAATACTTGGACATCTCATTTTTGAGAGCACTGCTTGTTTTTTAATGGAACTAATCTTATGTGGCCAGTCACGCGTTTGACNAAAAAACTGCACATTAAATTACCAATTATTCAAGCGCCCATGGCAGGTGGTGCAACAACACCGGAATTAGTCGCTGCCGTTTCGAATGCGGGCGGTTTAGGTTCATTTGCTGCAGGTTATTTATCAGCAACTGAGATTAAAGCTGCGCTAAAACAAATTAGAGCCTTAACTGATCAAATTTTTGCTGTTAATCTTTTTGTGCCACAATCTTATCATGCTGCGTCAGCTGATATTGAAAAAGCTAAAAATGAAATTAATCAACTTTTTCCCACAGCATTACTAACTAGTATATTGCCGCCATACGTGCCTGATTTTAGAGAACAAATAGAAATCCTGATTGCAGAAAAAGTTCCTGTGTTTAGTTTTACATTTGGGATTCCGGCACCGGAATATTTACAAGCTTTGCGCGTCAATGGGACAGTCATTATTGGCACTGCCACTCATCTAGCTGAAGCAAAATTGTTAGAACAAAATGGTGTTGACGTTATCATTGCTCAAGGCAGCGAAGCCGGGGGTCATCGTGGCACATTTATTGGTCCAGCGGAAGATGCATTGATTGGTTTAATGGCCTTGTTGCCACAATTAGTTGACCAAGTCCGGACACCAATTGTTGCTGCCGGTGGTATTATGGATGCAAGAGGCATTGTTGCTGCATTAGCATTAGGTGCAGTTGGCGTACAAATGGGCACAGCATTTATGGGCTGTAAAGAATCTGGCATACATTCCAAATATAAACAATTATTGTTCACCACGGATGCAGATAACACGACATTGACGCGNAGTTTTTCTGGCAAGATGGCGCGTGGCATNAAAAATCAATTTATTAAAACTATGACGGACCATGCAGCCTCCGTTTTAAATTATCCCATTCAGCATGCGTTAACTCGTACAATGCGCAAAGCAGCAGAACAACGGGGTGATACTGATTTTATGTCCCTGTGGTCAGGGCAGGCAGCTTATTTAAGCCAGGATTTATCAGCAACAGACTTGCTGCAAAAATTGAATCAAGATGTTGCAATGTTATTGCAGAAAATTGTTAGTTAGTTGTAGTAGCCGTCTCAAATTTTATTATTATCATAAGAACAATCATTTTCTAAATTTGCATGGGTGTATTTGTATCAAGTTAAAGCGACAATGCCAATTTTGATTGCTTTGTCGCTTTATTTTTCTCTATATTCGAAATGAGGATGATATTACTGGTAAATTTACTTATTTGTCTGAATAAAAGTTAGATAATGTAAAAAATCAGGGTCTTGTCCATGTACCACTTTTTGATATTGATTCCCTATCTGTTCTGTGACCGGCCCTTTGGTGCCGTCACCAATAATATTGTCATCAATTGATTTAATCGGTGTGACTTCGGCAGCGGTGCCAGNTAAAAATGCTTCGTCTGCTTCATAAGCTTCAGCCAGTGTAATATTAGTTTCCACTAGTTTGAAATTTANGTTTTTAGCAATGGCAATGACCGAATCACGAGTAATGCCTGCCAAAATTCCTCCTAACTTAGGAGTATAAATGACTTGGTTTTTGACNNTATAAAAGTTTTCCGCCGGGCCCTCTACAATATTGCCGTTGGTATCTAAAAGTAATGCCTCATGATAAGGAGTGCCTTGTAATTTTAAGATGGCCAAGGCGCTATTCAAGTAATGGCCGCTTAACTTAGCGTCAATGACAGTTGCATTAGGGGNGATGCGAATATATTGGCTGGTTTGAATATCAATAGGATCATTAGAGAGGTAAGCCCNCCATGGCCAACAGGCAATTGCTAGCTCAACCGGCGCACCGATGGGGCTTACTCCCATTTTACCATAACCAAAGTAAGCGATAGGGCGGATGTAACATTCTTGGACTTTATTCGCGGCAACGAGTTGTTTGGTCGCTTCAATTATTTCTTGCTCAGTGTAAGGAATTTTCATGCTGATTGCGTTTGCAGAATAGAGCAAACGTTGAATATGTTCAGCTAGTCTGAAAATGGCTGGGCCGCGGTCAGTCAAATACATACGCATGCCTTCAAAAATGCCCGTTGCGTAATGTAGGCTATGGGTCAGCACATGGATTTTTGCATCTTGCCAGGGGACTAGTTTGCCATTAAACCAGATGAACTCAGTTGTTTGCATGGGGCGGTCCTTATTGAATGTTATCTTGATGGTCATTGTAGCTGAGATAGCTGACCTAGTCATGCAGGTAGTTTGAATATGTTTTGTTCAACTTAGAGGCCGTCTTGATAATTATGCTAGACATAAAGTATTCAAAGAAGTTTTTATGCCGTGGAAACAGGAAACGACTCTGCCGATGTATCTCTTTGTCCTGGATCCCGCGGTCTTCGCCGCGGGATGACGGCCAGTAAACGCCAATGTCCTTCTCTCAAAACTCATCCTCCGTCATCCCGCGGCGAAGACCGCGGGGGCGTTCGATGATGCTTGGCTATGAGCCTTAGGGATTGGATAAGTCTGTCAAAGGAACCGATTTTACCAAGCTGGATTTTTTCTGGCTCCCACTTCGCCGCGTGACGACGGGTGGTGAGTTTTGCGAGAAGGACATTGGCGTTTACTGGCCGTCATCCCGCGGCAAAGACCGCGGGATCCAGGAAAGGGCGTTCGATGATGCTTGGCTATGAGTCTTAGAGATTGGATAAGCCTGTCAAAGGAACCGATTTTACCAAGCTGGATTTTTTCTGGCTCCCACTTCGCCGCGTGACGACGGGTGGTGAGTTTTGCGAGAAGGACATTGGCGTTTACTGGCCGTCATCCCTGTATGTGTCAGGTAATTCGTTGACAAGAATAGTTACCCCTTTTCACCGGAGGTTTCAGAAACACCTTTGGAGATATTCCATTGAGTGCTTGATGGCATCGAACATTATTGTAATACAACAGATATTGGATTAACTCGTCTTTAAAATGCTCAATCGAGTCAAACGTAGTTCCCTCAATCAGGTCTTCGTTTAACGTTCGCCAAAAACGCTCCACTTTCCCATTCGTTTGCGGTCGGTAAGGCTGCGTATAACGGTGTTTGATTCCCAGCTCTTGCAGCATTCGCTCAAAAGGATGATGAGCAGGGCTGTGCTTGCTACAAAACTCCGAACCATTATCTGTGATCACTTCTTCAAATTGGATACGATATTCGCTATTCAATAAATTAAGCGATTTCAAGGTGGCAAACATCACCGTGAGACTCTTGATGTCCTCGACCACTTCAGCCCAACTAATTCGGCTGTAATCATCTAACACACAAACTAAATAATAGCGTCTCGTGCTGTTGATCAGCAGATCCTTACTCAAGTGATGACAATCTACATGGCCTAATTGGCCGGCTCTCTTTAATAATTTGGCGTTTATTGGCTCGCATCTTGGGTTTCAACCGATTCAGATCTTGACGTCTTAGAATAGCATAAATACCCGAGGGCGTTGGAGTATGGGATTTTAATGTCGGCTTCAAGATCGCATGAATTTCATAGCGATTGTTTCCTTTGATCCGTTCTTCTATCACTTTTTGCTCGATCAAAGGCAGTGGTCTTCGCGTCTTCCATTTCGGCCCTCTTTTTGAGGCAAGAGTTGACAGTCTGCTCGACTCACTTTAAATCGGTTGTAATACTTCAGAAAACTTGTCTCGAGGTGTTATGATGCTTATAAAAATCCGTTACAAACCGAAAATGCGGGTGGCGTTTGGCTTTCGTCAGCTCATATTCTTGGATTAAAAACCGCCATTTCTGGATATAGTTCCTTTCCAGCGTCTTATCTTCTGTATTCCTTCTCATCTCCATTCCCTCAACAAAATCGTTCAATTATCAATTTTGTCAACGAAATATCTAACTTTACAATCCCGCGGCAAAGACCGCGGGATCCAGGAAAGGGGCGTTCGATGATGCTTGGCTATGAGCCTTAGGGATTCGATAAGTCTGTCAAAGGAACCGATTTTACCAAGCTGGATTTTTCTGGCTCCCACTTCGCCGCGTGACGACGGGTGGTGAGTTTTGCGAGAAGGACATTGGCGTTTACTGGCCGTCATCCCGCGGCAAAGACCGCGGGATCCAGGAAAGGGGCGTTCGATGATGCTTGGCTATGAGCCTTAGGGATTCGATAAGTCTGTCAAAGGAACCGATTTTACCAAGCTGGCTTTTGGGATCCCGCGGGATGATGGAGAACGAGGCCATTCTGGACAGTTTTGGGCATGACATCTGCGCTTAAAAATGATTCCTCAAAAATAATGATAATCAAGTACTACAAAGCCTGTGCCAACTGCTAGAATTGGCCAAAATTTTATGAGCTGTTATATGGCATGAAACCACAATACTCACCTTACCTAGAATTTTCCCGCCAACAGTGGCGTGAATTCCGCAATGACACGCCATTGCCTCTAACAGAGGCAGAAATTGTCCAATTGCGTGGCCAGAATGAGCCAGTTTCAATAGAAGAGGTCACTGACATTTACCTGCCATTGTCGCGGTTATTGAATTTATATGTGGCTGCAACCCAAGAGCTATACCGGGTCACCAGCNNCGTTTTTGGCCATGCGGCGCCTAAAGTGCCTTATATCATCGGTATCGCCGGTAGCGTGGCTGTTGGCAAAAGCACGACGTCACGGATACTGCAAGCCTTGTTAGCACGTTGGCCAGACCATCCCCGTGTGGCGCTGATCACCACCGATGGTTATCTGTTTCCCAATGTGACTTTGGAGGAACGTGGCCTGATTAATCGTAAAGGATTTCCTGAAAGTTATGATTTGCGCCGTTTGATTGAATTTTTATCTGCCTTGAAAGCAGGCCAGCCCCAATTAAAAGTGCCTGTTTATTCGCACCATTATTACGACATTATGCCTAATGAGTTTCAACTGGTTGATCAACCTGACATTGTCATCGTGGAAGGTTTGAATGTATTGCAAGTAGGGCAACAGCGTCAACAAAGCCGCGTATTTGTTTCTGACTTNTTTGATTTTACAATTTATGTCGATGCACCGACTCCGGTCATTAAGCAATGGTATATTGAACGCTTTATGCAATTTCGCCGTAAAGCGATTGAAGATCCGGCAGCGTTNTTTAATCGATTTCTTAGTATGACTGATGAGGCAGCCATGAAGTTTGCAGCGCAGGTTTGGCAACAGATCAACGAAGCGAATCTGCACGAAAACATTTTACCATTTCGTGATCGAGCAAAACTTATTTTGGTGAAAGATGCAGACCATTCCGTAAAACGAGTCTTATTGCGAAAAATATGAAGCGAAAAATAATCAAAATATTGTTTATAATAGGGACATTTATTTTTCTCTCAATGCCTTGGCATGGGACAGCACTGGCCATCGTCTGATTGCAGCAATTGCTTATCAGCAATTGACNCCCGCTGCGCGACAACAAATCGATGCATTGACCAAAACATTAGATCCTGATTATCCGGCACTAAGTCGTTTTTATTATGCAGCCACTTGGGCAGACCAAATTCGTAATCAAGACATTAATGCGTTCAATAGTTGGCACTTTATCAATTATCCATTCAGTGTTGATGGTACGCCTGGCCAACCACCAGACCCTGAAAATGTAGTTTGGGCCATCAATCAAAGCCAACAAGTGTTGGCCAGTACTAAAGCCAGTCAATATGANAAAAGTATATTTCTGCGCTTTTTATTGCATTTTGTCGGCGACGTCCATCAACCTTTGCATTGTGTACAACGGTATAGCAAAGCATTTCCTAACGGTGATCGCAGTGGTAATTTAGTCCCCATTAATAATCGTTATGCGCCCAATTTACATGCTTATTGGGACCAAGGACTCGGTGCCTTTCGTCTACCGCACAAACGTTATCCATTAAGTAATAAACAAATTACACAACTTGCTGCACAGCTTAGTGCTACTTATCCACGGCAATATTTTGGTGCCCGGATTAATGACATGCAACCAGCGGATTGGGCCAAAGAGAGTTTTCAACTAGCGGCCCAATTTGTCTATAATGTGCCTGCTAATCGGCAACTCACACAAGACTATATTCAGCAAGGCCANAAAATTACAGCTGAACAAATTGTGCTGGCTGGTTATCGTTTGGCTAATGCTTTAAACCAATTATATACTCGGAGTAACTGAGCTTCAGATATAAAAACAAGGAATGTAACATGCGTATTGTTCTCGTATTGGGCGCTGGAAATATTGGTTCATTGATCGCTTGTTGGTTGGCCAACACAGGTGAATATCATGTCTATCTTGCCAGCCATCACACAGTGGACATGCCTGTGACGCAGCAATTGTCGTCGCTCAAACTGATAAAACTGGATGTGGACGATGTCTCCCAGATGAATAAGTTTTTAGCAGAGCATCGTCTTGATATTATTATTTCTTGTTTGCCTTATTTTTATAATGTCAGAATTGCGGAGTATGCTAAGCAACATCATTTGCATTATTTTGATTTAACAGAAGATGTGGAATCTGCCGAAAAAGTGGCATTACTGGCCAATGATGCTGAACAGGTTTTCATGCCACGTTGTGGTTTAGCTCCCGGATTTATCAATATTTTGACCCATGATTTGATTCAAGGATTCACTCAAGTAGAAAGCGTTGAGTTGCGTGTGGGCAATATTCCTATTAATGTCAATAATGCATTGCACTATGTATTGAGCTGGTCAACAGACGGATTAATTAATGAGTATGGTAATGTTTGTTATGGCATAGTTGATGGCAAAAAGGTGGCTTTTGAACCACTGGAAGATTTGGAAATGGTTGAAATTGATGGTTTGACTTATGAAGCGTTTAATACCTCTGGTGGGATTGGCAGTCTTGCTAATACTTATGCTGGCCGTATTAAATCGATGAACTATAAAACACTGCGTTATCCAGGTCATTGNCGAAAAATGCGCTTTTTAATGAAAGATTTGCGATTAAATGAAGACCGCGCCACATTAAAACGTATTTTAGAAAATGTTTTGCCAAGGACAAGCCAGGATGTTGCGTTGATTTATGTGGCGATTACGGGCATTAAAGGCAAACATCGGATCAATGAAACCTATGTCAATAAAATTTATCCGCATNNCGTTTTTGATAAAGAGTGGGCTGCAATTCAAGTCACGACTGCTGCTGGACTTTGTGCTGCGATGGAAGTTGTGTTGGCTGATCCCAATCATTATCGAGGATTAGTATTGCAAGAACAAATAAAGCTAAGTGANTTTTTACAAAATCGTTTTGGCAAGGTTTTTGTGCGGCAGGAGCTAAGTTCGCTTTAGGCATAATAATCATAGTGGAGCCGCTTTGCTTGGTCCATCTATGCATTCTTTAAAATCGATGTTTTTTCTGAAGCTTATAAGGATTATATATGGCAGAGATATTAACTCAGTTGAACATCAATCATCATCAAACAGCAGTGAGCACAGGCAAATGGTGGTCAACGACTACGCAGTCGAAATCCATCGAAATAATAAATCCAGCGACAGCGNNAAAAATAGCTACGGTTTATACTGCCAACAAAGATGATTTAGCAATAGTCATCAGCACAGCACAACAAGCATTTATGCGATGGCGCTCACTGCCTGCACCCAAGCGTGGTGAAATAATACGTTTAATTGCCGAAGAATTGCGAGCCAAGAAAGATTTACTTGGCACATTGATTAGTCTTGAAGTGGGTAAAATCAAATCAGAGGCGGATGGTGAAGTCCAAGAAATGATTGATATGGCAGATTTTGCCGTGGGTTTATCACGCATGTTATATGGTAAAACCATGCCTTCGGAACGGCCACAACACCGTTTATATGAACAATGGCACCCGCTGGGCCCGATTGGTGTTATTACGGCTTTTAATTTCCCAATGGCAGTTTGGGCATGGAATGCTTTTATTGCGGCTATTTGTGGCAATACAGTGATATGGCGGCCGGCATCTAAAGCAGTTTTGTGTGCTATGGCTGTACAACAAATATGTAATGAAGTGATGATTAAGCAAGGTTATGAAGGAGTNTTTTCTTTATGTGCCACTGATACTGATTTGGCTGATTGTTTAGTCAGTGATGAACGGTTGCCGCTGATTTCTTTTACGGGTTCTATTGCAGTAGGCCGTCATGTGAATGAGATAGTGGCAAAACGGTTGGGAAAGACGATTTTAGAATTGAGCGGTAATAATGCTGTAATTGTAGATGAAAGCGCGGATTTACGCTTAGTCTTGCCAGCCATTGTTTTTGGTGCAGTGGGCACCGCTGGTCAACGCTGTACCACTATTCGCCGTTTATTTGTCCATGAAAGCCGACTTAATGAATTACAAGCTGCACTGATTAAAGCCTATTCTCACGTAAAAATAGGTGACCCGTTATCGCCGGAAACTTTAATGGGCCCATTGATAGACCTAAAAGCTGTGGCTACCTATCATCAAGCATTGTGTGAATTAGTCGCCCAAGGCGGTAAAATTGTTTACGGTGGTAAAGAGTTGTCAGGCCCAGGTTATTTTGTCCAACCTACAATTGTACTGGCCGCCAATCACTGGGATGTGGTACAAAGAGAGACATTTGCACCGATTTTATATTTACTGCCTTATCGCACTTTTGAAGAAGCGATTCGATGGCAAAACCAGGTTGAACAGGGACTGTCTTCTGCGTTGTTTACCCAACGACTATCGCATGCGGAGTTATTTTTATCGGAATTAGGCAGCGATTGTGGCATTGCCAATATTAATATCAGCACTTCGGGCGCGGAGATTGGCGGTGCTTTTGGTGGTGAAAACACNACTGGCGGTGGTCGCGAAGCAGGCTCTGATGCCTGGAAAGCTTATATGCGGCGCCAAACCGTCACGATTAATTGGGGACAATCCATGCCTTTAGCGCAAGGCATTCAATTTGAGGCTAAGTAATCCTATGAAACCAAGTCTGACTAATATCACCCTCACACTACCCGAAAAACCAGTTTTACCAGATAAAAATGGATTTTATGGTAATTACGGCGGTCAGTTTGTGCCCGAGATTTTACGGCCCAATCTTGAAGAATTGGAAAAAGTATTTTATGACGTCATTCAAGATTCTCACTTTTGGCAGCTATTTATGCGGGAATTGGCGGAATTTAGTGGCCGTCCTACGCCCATTACTTTTGCTAAAAATTTAACGGAAGTATTAGGTGGCGCCAAAATTTATATCAAGCGTGAAGATTTGGGCCAGACAGGTGCTCATAAAATCAATAATGTGATTGGTCAAGGTTTGCTAGTAAAACGTCTTGGCAAGCCACGAGTCATTGCTGAAACNGGTGCCGGTCAGCATGGGGTGGCTACGGCAACGATGGCAGCTCGTTTTAAGTTAGATGCCTGTATCTATATGGGCAGCGAAGATGTTTATCGGCAACGTCCAAATGTATTTTGGATGGAGCGGATGGGTGCGAAAGTGGTGCCTGTGACCCAAGGCGCTTGCACTTTAAAAGATGCAATTAATGAAGCATTACGTGATTGGTCCGGCAATTTGGAAACGACCCATTATGTGTTAGGCACTGTGTGTGGCCCACATCCGTTTCCTGCTTTGGTGAGTTATTTCCAAAGTGTCATTGGCTTAGAAGCACGCCAACAGATGCTGCAGTATTATGATTGCATGCCTGACAAAGTGTATGCTTGTATCGGTGGTGGTTCAAATGCATTGGGAATTTTTCAGGGCTTTTTGACAGATAATGTAGAATTAGTCGGTGTCGAAGCGGGTGGTGTTGGTGATGAGCCAGGCCAACATGCGGCGCGTCTTGCCTCTAAACAAGGCACAGTTGGAATTGCACAAGGCTTTAAGACGCAATTTTTACAATCCACTGACGGTCAATTATTAGATACTCACTCAGTGGCCGCAGGTCTCGATTTTGTCGGTATTTCTCCCATTTTAGCTGACTGGGCTGAGCGTGGTAAAATTCGAGTTGCGGCCGCCGGTGATGCAGAAGTGTTAGCTGCCATTGAGTTGTGTATGCGCACTGAAGGTATTATTCCTGCATTAGAATCTGCTCACGCACTAGCATGCGCTTTTAGTGAAGTCCAGCAATTAGCGCCGACGCAAAGTGTTTTAATTAATTTATCAGGTCGTGGAGATAAAGATATTTTTACTATGGCACGTGCATTTAAAGATCAATCATGGGCTGATTATTTACGGACGCAATTAAAAAGTTACTAAGTTAGAGATAAAAACGATGTTATTAAAAAATATCCTGACAATACAATTGGTTTAATTGGGCATAGCATTATTAATTATCCTAGCCCCGAATTAGCGATGGCTGCCGTGGGTTTGATGGCGGAAGTGGGCGTGGATTTAATTGAATTGCAAATTCCTTTTTCAGAACCGATAGCAGACGGCCCGGTATTTATGGCGGCGAATCATGCGGCATTAGCGGCGGGCGTTACAGTGAAAGATTGCTTCAATTTCATGCAGCAGGCAAGTGCTAAATGGCAAGTACCATTGGTGTTTATGACCTATGCCAATATCATTTATAAACAGGGCTTCGCTGAGTTTGTGGCCCATGCAAAAGCAGTGGGTGCGAAGGGAGCAATCGTACCTGATTTGCCTATTGATATGGCAGCTGAATATTTGGCCGCTTGTGAACAACAGGATTTTGCGCCGGTGCAAGTGATACCGCCTAATGTATCTGATGCGCGTTTAAAATTACTGACAAAGGCATCCAAAGGATTTGTTTACGCAGTTGCAAGAACCGGGGTAACGGGAGCAAAACGGAATTTGGGACGCAATTGATTGGGTTATTAAAACGTCTGCGAGATGTCACTGATTTGCCTATTGCTGTTGGTTTTGGAGTGTCGGGGCCAGAGGACATTGAGTTTCTTAAGCCTTATGCCGATTACGCCATTGTAGGCTCACAAGGATTGCGAGTATTGCAACAATCGGGATTAGATGGATTACGCCAATTTTGGGTTGGCCTTAAAAAGCCGCCGGATCCTCAATTTTGTCGAAGAGTGAGTTTTGACGATTCGCCTTTGCGAGGTAATAGGTATATAATGAGAGGCGATTAATATAATCGTGAGCAGGAATGCTCAAAATATTTTCCGAAATCAATCAACAACATCAAGGAGGATGTCCTATGTCAAAATGTTGTTATAACAAGCTTCATGTCGTGGCCCTTGGTTTAGCATTAGGGATTCTTTGGGGGCTTAGTATTCTGATTACAGGCCTTATCGCCACCGCAGGTGGTTTTAGTGTCGATTTTATTTCTGAAACAGGTTCAGTTTATGTAGGTTATCGTGCCACAGTTTTAGGTAGCTTTATTGGTGCATTATGGGGCTTCCTACATTTATTTGTCACCGGTGTTTTAATTGCTGCCTTGTATAACTTATTTGTTTGTTGTTGTCATAAAAATGTCCATCATGCAAATGCACGGCCAGCGACACTGAAACTACCAAAAATATGTAATGGAAATCAGCTGGGAAAATTAATCCGTTAGTTTTCCCAGCAATTACCATCCGGAAATCATCATGTCTCATTTGCTGCAACGTCGATATTTTCGTTTTTATATCAGTTTTATTACGCTTTTATTGGTGGCCTGGGTTATTTACGCTGCCAATAACAGGCCAAATGTCGTATTGCTGAATATCAAAGGTGCGATTGGCCCAGCAACGGCCGATTATGTACACCGTGGTTTAAATTTAGCGATGAAAAGGGCTGCTCCAGTGGTCATTTTGCAGCTGGATACGCCAGGTGGCTTGGACCAATCGATGCGGGCGATTGTCAGCGATATTTTAGCATCGCCTGTACCGGTAGTTGCTTATGTCGCTCCCAGTGGTGCTAGGGCGGCTAGTGCAGGAACCTATATTGTGTATGCTAGCCACATTGCGGCCATGGCGCCAGGGACTAATTTGGGCGCAGCCACACCTGTGCAAATTGGCATGGGGGACACAGAGGGAACTAATAAAAAGAAAAAATAAGCCAACTGATACGATGAGTAAAAAGAAATCAGTGATGCCACAGCTTATTTGCGCAGCTTAGCGCAATTACGCGGCCGTAATGTGCAATGGGCAGAACAAGCTGTGCGGCAAAGTGCGAGTTTATCTGCAACGGAAGCGTTACAACAAAATATTATTAATTTAATTGCTGATAATCCGCAGCAATTGCTTGTTAAAATCAATGGTAAACAAGTGTCTGTATTAGGCCAAACTCGCGTGTTAAATACAATCAATGCAGTCATTCAAGGATTGCAACCGGATTGGCGTACGCGGTTTTTGTCCGTCATCACTGATCCCAACATTGCTTATATTTTATTAATTATTGGCATGTGGGGGCTGTTCTTTGAATTTGTTAATCCAGGTTTTGTTTTGCCNGGGGTCGCTGGCGCAATCAGTTTATTGATTGCTTTGTATGGACTGCAGTTGTTGCCGATTAATTACGCCGGTTTAGCGCTGATTTTGTTGGGCATTGTATTTATGGTCGCTGAAGTATTTATTGCCAGTTTTGGTGCTCTAGGTGTTGGTGGCATTGCTGCTTTTATTGTGGGTTCTATTATGTTGTTAAATGTTGATGTGCCAGGTTATCGTATTGCATTACCTTTAATTTTAGTAATCACAGCAGTCACCGCNGGTTTTTTCTTGGTGTTAATCAATTTAGTATTACGTGCCCGCAAACGGCCAGTGGTGAGTGGACGGGAACAATTAATCGGTGCAGTGGGTGATATCGTGATCGATGCAAAACAAGTGACTTGGGCCAGAATTGAAGGTGAATTGTGGCAAGTAAAAGCAGAGGTACCGTTGCAAACAGGACAACAAGTGAAAGTCATTGGTGTCGATGGGCTGGTGTTACGGGTGGAAATTATTCACAAACAATAAACATTTTAAGGAGAATAGGGCATGTACATGATTGCTGTTTATGTATTGATTGGGATTGCTGCATTATTTTTATTTGCGATGTTACACGTATTGAAAGAATACGAACGGGCCGTGATTTTTACTTTGGGCCGGTTTTGGAAAGTCAAAGGGCCTGGATTAATTATTATCGTGCCGATTATTCAACAAATGGTGCGGGTGCAATTGCGTACGGTAGTGATGGATGTGCCGCCGCAAGATGTGATTTCTCACGATAACGTTTCAGTGCGGGTCAATGCAGTTGTTTATTTTCGTGTCGTGGACCCTGAGCGTGCCATTATTCAAGTAGAAGATTATTACGAAGCGACCAGCCAATTAGCACAGACCACATTGCGTTCCGTTTTAGGCCAGCATGATTTAGATGAAATGTTAGCTGAACGTGAACGGTTAAATGCCGATATTCAAAAATTTTAGACGAACAAACAGTGGCTTGGGGATTAAAGTCAGTATTGTAGAAATTAAGCGGGTTGACTTGGATGAAAGCATGGTTAGGGCCATTGCACGTCAAGCAGAAGCAGAGCGTGAACGGCGTGCAAAAGTGATTAATGCCGAAGGGGAGTTACAAGCCTCTGCTACCTTGTTAAAAGCGGCCCAAACTTTGGCACAACAACCGCAGGCAATCCAATTACGTTATTTACAAACGTTAATTGATATTGCTGGCAATAAAAGTTCGACTATTATTTTTCCATTGCCAATGGATTTATTGACTGGGCTGCGGGCAATGGCTGAACGGAAATCAGAATAGACAATCACATAAGGACATTTATGGCAGAGCGTAGAGTCATTCGATTATATGACGTGTTTACCATTACATCGCGGGATGGTAGCACTCAAGCAACTTTAGTGCCGGACAAAGGCGCAACGATTACTTCATTGACCATGCCTGATTCGCGTAAACATCGCGAATTATTAGTAACAATGCCCGACAATTTTTGGCAAAAGAACAATGAAGATTTNATTGGGGGTTTGACATTATTGTTCCCAATTTGTGGGCGATTGTCACGTCATGGCACGCCGGATCAATATTATTATGAAGGCAAATTTTATACTATGCCGTCTGATGGTTTTGCCTGGCGTTTGCCTTGGCAAATTATTGACAGTTGGCAACCTGACCGGATTGTGTTGCGTTTGCAAGACAATAAGCAGACCCATGAATGGTTTCCATTTAATTTCGAGATTAATTTAACTTATCAAGTCGAATTCCGCTTGTTTCGCTGTGAAGTCGTATTCACTAACACAGGCACTCAAATGATGCCGTATTGTGCTGGTTTTTANCCGTGGTTTGTCACACCCATGCCAGGACATGGCAAAGANAAAATGTTGTTAC
Organism: Coxiellaceae bacterium; assembly: GCA_013414725.1. Taxonomy (GTDB): domain Bacteria; phylum Pseudomonadota; class Gammaproteobacteria. The sequence continues at coordinate 1,592,730 of CP058706.1, forward strand.
AATGTGATCCCATTAGACGTTATCAGTTTATGCCGGATTATCCTGAGCCCTTGCAGGAATTTGAAATGCAATCCTGGCCAATGTCAATTGTGCAACCTGATTTGAATGGCCAAAGTTTGCAGTTGGGAGAAAATAATGCCATTCAATTAATTTATCCTGATGAGTTTTTATTAGAATTAAATGCCTTGAGCCAAGATGTATTGACGATGTTTCCTTATGTGGGATTGTCCACTGANCAGAAAAAACCTTATTTTATTACTCAGTTAGGCACAAGTTTGCCTAATGCATTTAATAGTTTCCGTGGTGCTCGTTGGTTGTTGCCTGGTCAAAGTGAACGGGCAACGTTCACAATTACAAGTCAAACAGTCGCAGTCTAAAAGGAGGTTGCATGCGAAAATTTACCGGAGTTTTATGTGGCGCTTTAATGATATTCGGTATAGCAAAAGCGGATATGGATATTCCCATGTATTCTATTTCACCGGCAAAAGGTGACAAGATTGGTAAAGTCACTGCCAAAGCGACGCCTTATGGAGTATTGCTTGTACCCAATTTACAAAAATTATCGCCTGGAATGCATGGATTTCACCTGCATGTAAACCCGACGTGTGGTGATGATGGTATGAGTGCAGGCGGTCATTTTGATCCAGGGCAAACTAATAAACATTTAGGGCCTTACGACAATCAGGGTCATTTAGGTGATTTGCCGGCATTGTATGTAGATCCGCAAGGCAATGCGACGTTGCCGATACTTGCGCCACGGTTAAAATTAAGCGATTTAACCGGCCATGCGTTAATGGTGCATGAGGGCGGTGATAATTATTCCGATGTGCCGATAAAATTGGGTGGTGGCGGTGCACGGATTGCTTGTGGTGTGATTAAGTAGTGACTGTTTAATTAGTTGATTGTTAGAATGGATGGTTCTTCGCCTTCTGCTGTTGCGCTTTGTTTAGGGGCTTCTAAAGGTGGTATGATTTTAGGGGGAGGGAGAGGCGAAGATTCATCATCACTGTTGGCAATGTCGGAAATTTCTGAGTCACTTCCACTGTGATATTCGACTGATTGTAGTGTTGATTTAATTTCATGATAAGTATTTTTATTATTGTCATTTGAGCTAACTTTATTATTAAGGGTGTCATCTTCTTTAAGTTTTTTTAAGCGGTTTTCTGGGACTTTAGGAACAAGAAATTGAAAATCAGCGGTTCGTTTTTGAGTCACCGGTTTTGTATGATGTTCAATGCGCATTTTCCAGTTTGCTTTTAAAACAGTCTGCGTTGTTTGATCGGTCACGTCATTAATGATTCTTTTCATTAATGTCAAAATTTGCGGCATTTCAAAATCTATATAGAGTTCGTCTAATTGTTGTATTAAATTTTGAAAGGTTTTTGCGACTCGTTTTCTTTTAATTGCTCTATTTGGATTTTTATGTGGATATGTTGTTGGTCTAAATATTTTAATTCTTGCTGAAAAGAAGGATTATCTTTATGACGTGACTTAATCAGGTCTACGATGTCATTGATTTGTTTCAAATAATTATTAATCAATGCAGTGGGCATGGCTATGGCCTTTTTAGAATTATTATTGAGTGACCGGTGTTTAGCATACCAAAATACCATCGGTAATTAAATAACCAATTTTGGTAATAATCCTCAAGGCTGTCATTATGAGTTCCAGTTTGTAGTGTGTGTGGATCGAGGCTGACGTACCAGGTCTGACAGAGATAGTGTGATAATTCTACAGATAGAGCGGTATGTTGAAGCGGTGGCATTGCCTGCCCCTGGTTTTTTGTTATTTTCTTTTAGTTTTGAATAATAAGTCGCCGACATATCGAGGTGAAAATGATCGTCCGTACCCGTTTTGCTCCAAGTCCTACTGGTTATTTACATATCGGCGGTGCTCGCACCGCATTGTTTAGTTGGCTATATGCACGCCAGTCTGGCGGCCAGTTTATTTTGCGAATTGAAGACACTGATGTTGAGCGTTCAACCCAAGAGTCGGTCGATGCGATTTTAGAGGGCATGGCTTGGCTTGATCTCGATTACGATGAAGGCCCGTTTTATCAAATGCAACGCATGCCGCGTTATCAACAAGTCCTCACGCAGTTATTGGCGGAAGGAAAAGCTTACCGCTGCCGTTGCTCCAAAGAGCGCTTAGAAGCGTTGCGCACTCAGCAACAAGAAAACAAAGAAAAGCCACGTTATGACGGTCATTGCCGTGATTTGAATCTTGACGCAAACGGTGGGCCTTTTGTGGTGCGGTTTCGTAATCCTACAGAAGGAGTTGTCAGTTTTGATGATCAAGTGCGTGGCACAATTACGTTTGCTAACAGTGAATTAGATGATTTGATTATTGCGCGCAGTGATGGCACGCCGACTTACAATTTCTGTGTAGTGGTGGATGATTATGATATGCAAATTACTCATGTGATCCGTGGTGATGACCATATCAACAATACACCGCGGCAGATCAATATTCTGCGAGCATTGGGAGCGACAGTGCCGGTTTATGCCCACTTGCCTATGATCCTGGGACCTGACGGCAAACGCTTTTCTAAGCGCCATGGTGCCGTCAGTGTGATGCAATATCGAGACGATGGATACTTACCAGAAGCCTTGTTGAATTACCTTGTGAGGCTTGGTTGGGCTTATGGCGACCAAGAAATTTTTAGCCGCGAAGAAATGATTCAATATTTCAGCCTAAAAGCGGTCAGCAAGGCAGCAGCGGCATTTAATCCTGAGAAATTATTGTGGCTAAACCAACATTACATAAAGACCAGTTCGTTAGAATATGTCGCTGAGCAACTGGCTTGGCAATTGCATCATATGGGCGTGTCTACGAACGAAGGGCCAGCGTTGACTGACGTTGTTTTGGCGCAACGAGAACGTGCCAAAACATTAAAAGAGATGGCTGAGAAGAGCCGCTGTTTTTACGAACCTAGCGTGGTGTTTGATGAGGCAGCTGTTGCCAGTCATATGACAGCAGAGAGCCTGCCCGTATTAATAGCAGCGCGCCANAAATTAGCGGCACTTGCTGATTGGCAAGAGGCCACGATCCACGAAGCCATTAACCAAATCGCCAGCGAACAAAACTTAAAACTTGGCAAAATTGCCCAACCAATTCGTGTTGCCATCACTGGCAATACCATCTCACCCTCGATTGATACCACGCTCCGATTGATGGGCAAAGACCGAACACTAAAGCGTTTAGAGGAGGCAATCAATATACTCACAGTTAATGCTTGACAGTCCATTCTTAAGCTCCTAGAATGGCCACCTCTCAGGGCTATAGCTCAGCTGGGAGAGCGCTTGCATGGCATGCAAGAGGTCGGCGGTTCGATCCCGCCTAGCTCCACAAAACGACATTTCATATGTCCCCATCGTCTAGAGGCCTAGGACATTGCCCTTTCACGGCAGTAACAGGGGTTCGAATCCCCTTGGGGACGCCAGTTTAAGTAGTTGATTAAATTGGAAATCTTCGGCTCTATCCCGAAAACGGGGGCACTTATTAACTACATAACACTTTAACTCGTAATCGATAATTTTCAAAATTTCTAAAACCATAAGCCCGTCGTTGTATTAATTTCATCTTGCGATGAAAGCCTTCGGTAATGCCATTGTTTTTACTAAACCGCCACATTCTGACGATTTCTTCTTGCCAAGCGGTCAATGTTTTTCCTAACGTTTGTAACGGTTTAAAGGNGCTCTGTTTAAGTTGCTTGATTAAATCTAAGAAGATAGGAATAAAGTGTTTACACTGTTTTGCTTTCTGAGTTTTCAACATGAGTAATCCATAGAGTTGTTGTTTAAAACGATAAAGCGCTTCCACGGCGGGTTGTTGTTTAAAATAGGCATTTCTTTTTGNTAAACGCTTAGTATCCAAGTGCGCTGTCTTGGTGCGTAAAGCAGTTAACATACCGCGTTGATATTTTAAAGTGGGATCGATGTGATGATAAGTTTGCAAGTATTGATGATATAACAAACGAATAACATGGAAGCGATCAGCGACGATTTTAGCTTGAGGAAAATAGCGTCGAATAATTTGTCGATATCGATTCGATAAGTCGATACAAATCACTTTTACACGGTCTTTATGGGGCAATTGTTGTAAATAACTTTGTAGAGTTTGTTGCGAATGTCCTTTGACGATATCAAAGATTTTATGATTTTNTAAATCACAGAAAGTGGTAACGAAACCATGTTTACGATTGAAATGGTGTTCATCAATGCCTAAGATGGTGGGACAGGGATCATTTTGCTGTTTAGCATATTCGCGTTGATATTGTTGATGATACCAACGCTCGATGGTGGTTTTGCCTACTTTACTGTCGCGTGCTAAATCTTNTTGAGAAATGCCTTGCGTGTGATAGTGAAAGATTTGGTTTTTAAAGCGTTCGGTGGCGCGTTGATATTTGCCGATACCTTCGAAGCGTTGATTAAAATAACGCTGGCAATGTGAGCAATAGAACTTATGCGCTTTTAACCGCAGTCGTATGGGCCTGAGCCCAATTAACTCATGATGGATCTCACGCGTAAAGGTGTCTTTCTTACGTAGTTGGGTGGACTGACAATAAGGACAACGTGCTTTGCGTCGGTAGCTGACTGCCAGAACTAATGGGTTGTAATTAAGCACTTTGGTAATGGAAAAGCCGGGTAAATTTAGGATATGATCACGTTTGGGCATCTTTAACCTCACTTTGGTCGGTGAAACAAAGACTTAGATTAATCTAAGTCCGGTTAAAGTGCCCTCCTTTCGGGGTAGAGCCAAATCATTTTTAAAGCTTTGCGGGGCCACCACGGGGCCATTTGTTTTTGTTAATTCGACGTGTTTGCTCCAATCATTGACGGGTTTGTAGCCTGTTGCAATGGAATTATCGGGCAGCCATTTACCATAAATACGCATCACCATTTCTATATTGACGTGTCCCATTTGTTTAGCGACCCACATAATGTTTTCGCCGTTGGATAACATCATGGATGCGTAAGTGTGACGCATTTGATAGGGGTTACGGTAACGCACGCCTGCTTTGCGTAATATGGGAACCCAAGCTTCGTGTCTTATTTGAAACGGTGCTGACCAAGGCTTATCTGAGAAAGGCGTGTGAAAAACATATTTGCTTTTCATAAAGGTGAATGGCTTTTGCGCTTTCAGTGCTTCTAGCGCTGGCGGTAATAATAAAACATTACGAATACCAGCTTTAGTTTTTGGCTTCTTTACACGCCCATAAACAATTGCGCGTGAAATATGGGCTTGGCCGTTAATCCAATCAATATCATTCCATTCCAAGGCAATTAATTCAGAAGGGCGTAAACCTGTGAAAANAGCAAATTGAAATAAATTTTTAACTTGCCCTTCAGCCGTATTTAAAATGGCTGCAATTTCTTTTCTGTCGAAAGGATCAACTTCATAATCGCTTTTGCTGGTTTCTTTGTCGATTAGTTTATTTAAAATAATATTATCTAGTGGATTTTTATCAATAATTTCATCAACCAATGCCGTTTCAATCACAGCACGTAATGGAATAATAATATTTCTCACGGTTTTCATCGTGAGCTTAATATCTTTTACCCATTCGCGAATCATGGCAGGCGTTAATTCTCTAATAGGAAGATTGCGAAAGTTAGGAAATAAATAACGTTCGGTTTTCTTGCGATAGCCAATGTATGTGCTGTATTCCAATGTGCGTTCGGCTTGTTTGAGATAATCTTCTAACATGGTACCAATCGTAATATTAGAAGGTTGTTTATAACCAAATTNTTTCGCATTCAGTGAATCAGGAAAATAATCGAGATAATTAAATGTACCACGCGCAATGGTACTTAAAATTTCACTCCGCAAATTCGCAGCATATTTAATGTTGTTCGCGGTCGCGGGCAGTTTCAAACCTTCACGGCAACGTACGCCGCGATAGCGAAAAATAATGCGCAGCGAAGTCGTGCCATTTTTCCAATGGCGAATTTCTACTCCTGCTGGGCATTTTGCATTACTGCTCGATTCCCGTTTGCCACCCATTTCTCAATCTCATCTAAATTCACCCACAAATTACCATCTGGCGCGATCCTGCAATGAATATCATCCACCCACACACCGTTACGCCGTTTCGCATGAACGGCATACGGTGTATCACCTGACAACTCACAATATTTTTAAGTTTCACCCATCTCATCATAATGGTCCCAAAACGTTGTGCCAATTCTTATTAATAACTTTATCGCAAGTTGAAGAAAAAGTTTGGATGAAATTGTCCATTTCAAATAATGGATGCGGGAATTAATGGAGCTAATTTTTGAGCGACGAAAATGAAAAAAGAAGTGCAAAAACTTTTTGATTTTAAGCATGGACCGGCCCTTGACTTTTAAATCAATGTGCCGGACCATTGAGCTGTTTCGAATGTGTTTTGTATCTAAAATCTAGGCGCGTCGCTGAAGTGCGCTAACACTTCAACAACGCTAACCATATCAACCTACAGAAGAGGTCAACATGGCTAACCCAAGTGTACCGGCACAGTTCCGGCTGTGCAATTCTTTCCAAGCATTCCTGGCTCAAAATCCTATCACCACAACTGAAAAGGAGTGGCGACATGGGTAATCTAAACCTCAACGACCTGCTCGAATTAATCGATCAACAAAAAGATGCTGGTGAAGACGTAAGTGCGTGCCTAACGAAAGCCGAAGCGCTTATCAATGTGACACTAGGCTGTGACTTTTCAGACTTCCCAGAGAAAACGATACACGATTATTTATGGGCACTCAGCGACATCATAGAAAAGGCCAGAACACTGCAGCAAGCCTCACTGGATTCACTAATGAAACGCGCACCAGTAAGGCTAAATCCTAGCACAGCAGCCTAATTGTGCTTTTATTCTCTGAGTAAGATTGCAGCACAAAAATAAAAGGCAATCAAAGACAAAATATAAAAAAGCATCTTTTTATATTAATTTGATATAACGTGCTGCAAATTGCTACATTTTTGCAGTAAAAAACATGAAAAACAAGAAACGACAATGATGCGCAAGAGATGCAAATTTACATCAAATTGATGCAAGCTTGCAGCAAGAGTTTCTGCAAGCGCATTTTTGCAAATAACTATTTGATTTTAGCTGATTTTTCTATTCTGCAACCACGTTGCGACAGGTGTGGGGGTAACAGGATATAACTCCACGATAAATGGAGTAGATTAATCCGTAAGGATATCTTTGATAACAAATTTATAAGTATTTTTAAGAACATTTTTGTGAGAATATTTTTACAATTTTTAAAAAATTGTAATGATTTTATAATACAAAAAATAACTTTGGCAGGTGTTTATGTATAAGATTTTGCTAATCAGTGATACCCATGGTAACTTAGATATCATCAATGAAAAAGTTGAACAGGTGCAAGCTGACTTTGTCATTCATGCAGGTGATTTTGGCTTCTACGATCAAGACAGCATACGTAGGTTAAGCCATCGTGAATTACGGCTATTAATATCTCATTCTCCTTACTGGAGAGAATATACAATCAACAAACAAACCGACCGAAAATATCTCATGGACATCGTTAATAAGCGCCAATTGCTTGGCCATTATCCTGATTATATTTCTGGTAAGAANAAGTTTATTGCTCCTGTTTATGCAGTCTATGGTAATCATGAAGATGCTCATGTGCTGAAGAAAATGCGGGAAGGGTTATCTATTAGTAATTTACATATTCTAGATGAGCAGCAATTTTATGAGTTCAAAGATAATAATAAACTGGATTTTNNACTCTATGGGTTGGGTGGAAATTTTTTAACAAGCAANAAGCTTTTTGATAAACCAATTGCAGGAAGATGCGGAAAAGTTTGGGCAACCTTGCACCAATTTGGTGCTTTATATAAGAAAGTTACACATAAAGAAAAGCCATCCATTTTTGTCTCTCATGTTAGTCCCGGCAAAGAACCTTTATTAACACGTTTGATGATACATTTCATGCCTAATTTTTGGATCAGTGGTCATATGGGCGCACCATATACTTGTGTGTGGAATCAATTTACTATTCATGAGATGGATGAGGCGCTAAATTGGCTGCAAGTTGATATTGATTTTATTGAGGAACATTATAAATCAGGATTACTTTCTGAAGAGGCTGCTATTGCTTATGAGCTTATAAAACAGCCGCTTCCTAGAAGTGACATTCGGTTCAAAAAAATATGGAATATTAACTTGCCAGATATCAAAGATGGTTATGTGATTTTGATNTTCAAAAATCAGAAGTTTTCTTTAGAAACATACTCAAATGGCATTCAATACTAGTTTTATAAGCAGTTCAAATTAATTAATAAAATTAAAATTCCCNATTCCTCTTTTCCATAAATCCTTCTAGAGTTAAACATTCTATTTCAAAATGTTTACATATATTAGGAATTTTGCTTCCATTCTCTTTATATAGTTCCTCGGTCACCACTGCTGCAGATTTCACTTTTGCGCTTGCAATTATAAAAGGATCAGCAACAGGAGTACCCTTTAAAACGTTCTCCCTTTNTATTATGTGCTGAAAATGGCCATTCCGTACAGTAAAAGGCTTGTNTATAAAATTAGCTTCTTCTGCTGTAGGCGCGTGAAAAATTGATTTATTATTTTCTGCCCAAGCTGTAATGTCACCAGAACGATCTTTAATCTCTTTAAATACCTCATGTACAGAAACTATTTTACCTTCGGTGCGTAATTCTTCGAAAGAACGCCAAAGTGAAGGAAAGCGCTTTGGATAGAAACCAAAAATTTTAATAAAGGAAGAAGTATCAAAAACATACATTGTTATACTCCTTTCTTTAAAAATTTATCTTCTAATTTAGAAAATAATTTTGGTTTAACATCTAAATATGTTGAAGCTTTGTCAAGATCAATTTTACCTTGAAAATATTTGGTGAAAACCAACAATGAGTAAGAATCACCCAGGTATTGAAATTTTGTAAGATAATAGTTTCCGCCGCTTTTTGCTTTTGTGAACTCTTTTTTTCTCTTTGCTTGCTCAATCCACTCTTTAATTTTCGAGGAAAATAATTTCTTTGTAATTAATTCGTTGTTTAATGCTTTTCTCAATATTACTTCTTTGCTGACTTTATATAACTGTGCAAGAGATTCTATATTATTAATAACATCAAATTTCTCACACGTATTTTTAAAATTATTGTCCGGTACTAGAAAATTACCTGCAAAGGCATTACATATAACTTCTATATCAGGAAGCTCATTTTCTTGATAATAAGGATTAAATAAATCTAAGTAACTTTCTTTGAAAATTAGATGCGCTAATTCGTGAAAGATTGTAAAAATCTGTCGGCTTTTGCTCATAGAGTTATTTATATAAATAACGGGAAATAAATCATCATAAATACAAAATCCTGATATTCTGTCGTCTTTAAATGCATCTTTGAAAACATATATTCCGTTATCAGCAAGAATGTTACGCCATTCATCCAAAGCTTGATCAAGGTTTTTCCATTCTAATTGTATCTCTATTGGTACATTGAGAGTTTTTCTTACAAACCCCGCTAAACTACCAGGGGCTTGGTGGTTCCTTCNTGTAAGCCAATTAAGTTNTTTACGTTGGTTTTCCTGTTCGTCAATTAAAAGTTCTTTTAAGTAAATTTGAAAGGCTTTTGCTTTTCTAAATAAAAATCTAACTTGAGGCTTTAAATTGTGTACATCTTNTTCATTTATAGCTCTTAAAGATTTTTCAATAGGTAATTCTTTAGGAGGGGTAGGAANAAAGAATAATGCAATTGTAACTTTATATTTCTGTGCTAATAATTCTAGCTGTGAGTATGTTGGATAAGCAGTATTATTTTCCCACTCAGGTAGCTTGGGGAAATTTTTAATCATTTCTTCGATGGCATATCCTGCGCGTTCTCGTGCCCATATAAGGATTTCATTATTTATTGGGATGCCTTGTTTCATAGTCTAAATCCAAATTGTCTTGTGGTTTCCATCCCCGTGAATCTGGGCCATAGAGCTTGTTTTGGCTGCAATAGCTTTATCGATTTTAAATGGTGCCGGGGTGTCTCACCTACATAGCGGTTTTGGCCAAGCTGAGTATATACGCCAGGGGTAAATTTTACAATTTTCCCGGCACTGGCTAGTCTTGATAAAGCCTGATCAATCGCTACCTGTAACCCATAATCAAGTAGGGTAAAAGAAAGACAAGGCTTCTCTCTAGGAAGCGTTTCAACATAATGCTGAATCCAGGCTAAAATGCTCATGTTAAGGCTCTTATCCCAGGAAATATGACAAGGTTTCTGGCATTTTGCAAGCAAGCCAGCTAGCTAGGGCTTATGAGGTAGTAAATTTTGTGAGCAAAATAAGGCTAATCACTTAAAGTAAGGAGGAGTTGAGCTTTACATATGTAAAATATTTGCCTAATCCAACATTGGATAGGTAGATTGCATTTTTAGCCTTAAAATGTAATATTAAGATTAGTTAATCTATGGAGAGATATAACCATGTCAAACTCTGAAGATAGGAAGCGAAAATTTCTTAAGCCGATAAAAATTGCTGTTGCCGCGCTTTTATCTGTTACAGCGCCATTAGCTTCTGCTATGCCGGATGATGGCAATAATCAAATGAATACTTCCTCAGCATCTACTACTCAACAATCGGCAAAATCTATTGAAAAAACCACTATTGATACAGCCTGCTGATAATCAAAATAAGCAAACGCTGGCAAGCCATTATTCACATTATTCCCATGCTTCACATAGCTCGCATAGTTCTCATTCTTCACATTCCTCACACTATTCAAGTAGTAGATAGCTTATGGAAGTAAAAGAACAGAATAGTTTGAATATTTCTGATAATAATTCAGAGGTGGTAGTTGATTTGTCTTTATATAGCTTGGATTCTATNAAAAAGGCTTGTTATAAATTTACAGCCAAATGCTCGATAAGTTTAGAAAAATATAGCCTTGATAAGCTACGAGTAATTTTTAGCTTTCAGCCAGACACTCCTAATGATTTAAAAGACAGAATAATTAATGATTTTAATAACGAATTATTAGATCAAAATCTTAGAGAAATTGTAGCAAAAGAAACTGAACCTGTCAGAAACTTAATCCTTGCTCATGCATTTTCAAGAACCTCCTTAATTGAGCAGGAATAATATGGTTGCGGAAAAAGTTAAATTTAAGCCGCTTCAATATTATCAAGAAACAAATAAAACTTATCAATTACTTCCTTTTCGATTTATTAAGTTAGACGAAGAAAGATATGTTCTTACGAACTTAGTAGGAGAATATATAGTCCTAGGAAGAAATGACCTTTACGCTTTTGTAAATAAAAATATCTCAACAACATCAGAGATCTACAATGATTTAAAATCTGAGCATTTTTTATATGATAAAGAATCTGATGTAGCTGTTAGCTTGCTTGTATTAAAAACACGTACGAAGAAAAATAATCTTTCAAACTTTACCAGTTTGCATATATTCGTAGTTAGTCTTCGATGTGATCATTCTTGCCCCTATTGCCAAGTTTCAAGACAGAATATCAAAAGTTCATGTTATGACATGACACAAGAAATTGCAGATAAAGCTATCAGCTTTATGTTTAGAAGTCCCTCTGAAAATTTAAAAGTAGAATTTCAGGGTGGTGAACCGTTGCTAAACTTTGAGCTTATTAAATATATTGTTCAAACAGTAAAAAATAAAAACCAAGTAGAAAATAAAAATATTCAATTTGTTATTGCTACCAATCTTGCATTTATTAATGATGAAATCCTTCAGTTCTGCTATGAGCATGGTATTTTAATTTCTACTTCATTAGATGGTCCAGCAGACCTGCATAATAAAAACAGGCCAAGGCCAGGTAAAAATAGTTATAAAATGACAGTAAATGGGGTTAATAAGATAAAAGAGGTATTGGGCCCTGATAGTGTTTCAGCACTGATGACTACAACCAAAGCAAGCTTGCCACGGGTTAAAGAAATAATTGATGAGTATATTAGCCATAATTTTAACTCTATCTTTCTACGACCTTTAAGCCCATATGGCTTTGCGATTAAAACAAATAACTATAACAAATACGATACTGATTCATGGGTTAAGTTTTATATTGAAGGTTTAGAATATATCATTGACATCAATAAGACAGGTTATTTTTTTGTAGAGCAATATGCAGCAATAATATTAAACAAGATGTTTAGCCCCAATGAGCCTGGTTATGTTGATCTTCAATCTCCAGCGGGTATAGGGATTAGTGCAATAGTATTTAATTATAACGGTGAAGTATATGCTTCTGATGAAGCAAGAATGCTTGCAGAGATGGGTGATAAGACTTTCAAGTTAGGAAATTTACTTGACAATTCATATGAGGAAATTATTGGCTCTGATATTTTATTGGACGTTCTTGAACAAACTATGACAGAAAGCATGCCAGGTTGTGCAGATTGCGGATTACAGCCGTATTGTGGAAGTGATCCAGTATTCCACCACGCAACTCAAGGGGATATTATTGGCAATAAAGCTAATAGTTTGTTTTGCCATAAAAATATGGAAATTTTGCGTTACTTGATTACGCTTTTGGAAGACAGAAAAGATGCAAGAAATGTTCTCATGAGTTGGGTGAGATATTAATATGCTAAAACTTTACTCAAAAGTAAAACCTCAATCATCATTAAACTTTTCAGAGAGAATTATCGCAAAAGTAACAGATAATCCAGATCTACCTGTGCCTCTTCGAAAAGAGATTTTCTTTGTTAAAAAGATAAAAATTACGATTTTTGGNCCGGAGGGTTTTAAAGGGTATTTAATATTTGAGTCAAATGAAAATAATCATTTGAATGTGTTTCAATTACCGGAAGATTTAGGGTATGTTTCTGATGGTGATATAGCAGTAATTGATCCTGCCAATCAGTCCATTAGAGTTTTATATCGGAAAAATTCAGCGCATAATTCAATTCTTGTAACAGAAAACTGTAATAATTTTTGCCTCATGTGTTCACAACCACCTAGGAATATTAATGATAGTCATCTAGTAAATGAAATCTTGTCAATGATTCCATTAATGAGTAAAGAGACTGTTGAAATAGGCATCACTGGTGGTGAACCTACATTACTCGGTGATGGCTTGGTTGCTATTTTAAGTCGTCTTAAAACGCATTTGCCAAATACCAGTGTTCATGTTTTAACAAATGGCCGAAAATTTATTGAACATGAGTTCGTTGAGAAAATTGCATCTGTTAATCATCGAGATTTAATGTTTGGTATTCCTATTTATTCTGATGTTTCTAATATTCATGATTATGTAGTGCAGGCAAATAATGGTTTCAATGAGGCAGTTAAAGGGATATTAAATTTAAAGTCATTTGGTCAACAAGTTGAAATTCGAGTAGTATTACATAAACAGACTTATAAGCGCCTTCCTAAATTAGCTGAATTTATTACTCGAAACTTATTGTTCGTTGATCATGTTGCGCTAATGGGATTAGAGATGACAGGTTTTACTAAAGCAAACCTCAATGATTTATGGGTTGACCCCATTGAATATCAAGATGAACTTCTGGAAGCAATTGATATTTTAGAGCGATTTAGGGTGCATGTATCAATATATAATCACCAGCTTTGTTTATTACCTAAAAGCCTCTGGCGATTCGCTGTAAAGAGTATTTCAGATTGGAAGAATGAGTATATGCCAGAGTGTAGCGGTTGTGAGATGCAGGCAAAATGCGGTGGATTCTTTAGCTCAGCCCACTTCAAATATAGCAGCTATATAAAACCGTTAAAGGTTTAGGGATTGGTTGAGTTTACAGGTTGCCACAGAGCTATTTGATATAAAGTTAATAGATAATTCTCTTAAAAANATGTTTTGTTGCTATTTTCCCAAATAGCTTTACATGTAGAGCTAATTTCTTAGCGTTAAACTGGTGGATGCTGCTTTTGATTTGAGACTTAACAAGCTCAGCATTTTCGGCTAACTCGCTTAGATTATTTATTAAATCAACCAGTAAGAACTCCGGAGTCAGTTTACTAGGAAATCCTCGTGCTGGTCGGCGGAAATCAAATGTCATTCCGCCAAGTTTAAATACTCCATGTCTTTTGTTGTTATAGACAACGACTTGGTTATAAAGCTGAGTTAACCCTAAGCCAAGCGCATTATACTGGTTCCAGGAGTAGAGTAGAAATGGATCACCTCTTAAGAACTCTTTGACTAGTTCTGCATCACTGGGAGGCAAAGTACCAAATTTTGAAGTGGCTGGCTTATAGTAGAGTCCAGGTGCAACTTTTTCTAAAACCCCTTTATTTGTTAATGTTGCAAGGTCTCGATCTAGTGCCTTAGAAAAAGGCAAAAGGGTCTGTCGCCGATAGACTCGGCCAGGTTTAAGGTATGAAACAAGTTGTTTTGAGCTAGTTTTACTCATGTTTGTAATATATGCTTTTTTGCTTCTCAATGATAGTTTTTAGTAAAAATTCATGCATAATTTTTTATGGCCGATTATAGTGACTTTATAACCGGCCATAAAAATCAATTTCTGATTTATATGGCTGAATATGAAAGACTCCGAACTCATGCTTTTGAGGTTAGCCAAGGGCTAGGATATATTGCCATCATTTTAAAAATAAACTTGATTTTTGCGGAAATTGTGCAATAATTATTCTTATATTAAGAATTATGGGCTTATATGCTAATTGAATTTCGAGTCAGCAACTACCGTTCCTTCCATGAACCTCAAGTTCTGAGCATGGTAGCGGCCAAAGATACTTCTCTCCAGGAATCAAACTGCATGGAGAGTGGAATTACTGCTGCGCCAAACCTGTTGCGCTCAGCCGTCCTCTATGGACCTAATGCAGGCGGTAAAAGTAACCTGATTACTGCCTTGGCTTTTATGCGAAGCATGGTTGAAACTTCGGCTGTGGGTATCCGAGAAGGTCAAGCACTTAATGTTACGCCTTTTAGGCTTGATCCAAAAGCCATTGAACAGCCTACCGAATTTGAAATTACTTTTGTAGAGGATGGCGTACGTTATCAATATAGTTTTGCACTGACTTCTAAGCGAGTTGTACATGAATCGTTGTTGGCTTATGTAGGTCGTAAAGCTCAACGCTGGTTTGAAAGGGAATATGACAGCAAAAAGGATAAAGATAACTGGTACTTAGGCTCGCATCTTTTGGGTGGCCATCAGCGTCAATTATGGAAAGAATCTACACGTGCTAATGCACTTTTCTTATCAACGGCTGTTAACTTGAATAGTGAACAGCTACGTCCGATCTTCAATTGGTTTGTCAATAAACTAATTATTCTCGCAGGTAATGCCACATTTGAGCCGGTATTTACTATTCAACGAGTGTTAGATGGAATAGAAAAAACAAAAATTATTGAATTTTTACAGGCGGCAGATCTTGGTATTACCGATGTTAANATTGATATGCGCAAAGCTCAGCAAGTAGGTATTCGTTTTGAAGCAGGAAAATTTGCAGAGCAAACTATTACTGAAACCGAGCTTCCTATTATTACACTTTTTCATCGTAGCAAGGATGGTGGTGAAAATGTTGGATTTGATTTTCTTACAGAAGAATCTCAAGGAACAAAGCGCTTATTCGCCTATGCAGGACCTATTTTAGACGTGCTACAACATGGGCGTGTTTTAGTTGTTGATGAGCTAGATAATAGCTTGCACCCTCAGATGGTGCGTTTTCTTATTAGCTTGATGCATAATTTACAATTAAATCAAAAATGCGCACAATTAATTTTTTCNACACATGATACTTCTCTGCTTGATACAGGTCTATTTCGACGTGATCAAATTTGGTTTATCGAAAAAGACCAAGAACAAGCATCAAAATTATATCCGCTTACGGATTTCAGCCCTCGTAAAGACGAGGCGTTAGAAAAAGGATATTTGATGGGACGATATGGAGCATTGCCCTTNTTTGGAGAATTAAAGTTTTAAATAAGGGCAACCCATGGGGTCAGATAAAATATTCCACAAAAGGAAAGAACGTACAGCAAAAGAATTAGCGCGTCGTGCGGCGAANAAATCGCCTTATGAAACAGTGCTGATTGTATGCGAAGGCGANAAAACCGAAGTGGGATATTTTAAAGGGCTTATTAAAGATAAACGATTGAATACAGCGAATGTAGAAGTTATGCCAAGCGCCAAAGGTTCAGCCCCTATCAGTATTGTTGAATTTGCTATACAAACTGCTGAGAGCCGAGAAGGAATAGACAGAGTATTTTGTGTCTTTGATCGAGATAATCATGCAAGCTATGAATTAGCACTTGAGAAGACAAAAAATCATAAACCAAGTCGTAAGACAAAAAGCAAACCAATATATCAAGCTATTGTTTCGTCACCATGTTTTGAAATTTGGTTGCTTTTACACTTCATCTATACCGCTAAAGCATATTCTTTAACAGGTAGTCGTTCTGCAAGCGATAATGTAATTGCTGACCTACGCCAATATATGCCAAGTTATAGTAAGAGCGCTAAAGGTTTATTTGAGCAAACAAGTCAACGCCTTGAAAGAGCTATTGCAAATGCAAAAAAACTTAAAATTGATAATGTGCGCACAGGCTCTATTAATCCTGATACTGATGTTCAAGTATTGGTAGAGCATTTAATAGCATTAGTTAAAAATTAGGAGAAACCATTTTATGCAACAATATTTATACGTAGTTAAAAATGGCCAATTCGAATTGGCGGGCTTTAATTACCGTAATCTTCCAATGTCTGAAATCGTCATTATTGCTAATGATCTGGAACAAGCGAAATTACTTTATTTTAAATATAAAGCAGGTGATATAAAAACGAGAATAATAGAATTTGGCTACGACGTCCAACAACGCGGTGCTTTATTTGAAGTCATTATGGAGGAGTCTGCCCGATTGCCTAAAAATATACGACTAGTTTCACAAGAGACCTTAGATGTTAATATTAAAGGTTCAAATTTGATTAATGAGATGACATCGCGATAAGGTAATGATAAATATTGATTCCAATGTACATATTTGAATTTAGGGGCGCCAAATGGCTAGAGTAATAAGTACAGCCAAAATATATAATGTTGATATACCATCTGATTTTAACTTTCAATTCCAGCTTGATAATATAATTCATAATGAATTTTCTGGGTTTATTGAAATATCGCCATTGCATAATATTCAAGAAAGAATAAAGCAATTTAATCAATATCATAGTTCTAGTAATAAACAAACACTTGGCTATTCTCCTAGATGTAGTGTGCATACTGCTAATCTCTTGCTACACTACGATAACTCTTTTTACCANAACCTTACTTATGTAATAAAAGAAAAGATTAATATTTTTATACATGAAGTCCTTGCTTATATTTTAGGGGCTTTTCAAAGAAGAAGATTAGTNTTTGAGACTGTCGATGTACAGCCTGTAGGTGCAACTATAATGGCTTTTCCNGGTTGCTCCTTGTTTTTCTCTAGTTATATTGTCGATTCAGTTACATCTGGTCCTACAATGGTTCAACCACAAAAAATTGGGAGTCAATTAAAACAGGCGCTTAGCTTGTATTTTTCTGTTTCAAAAGAACAGCAAAATATAATAATATCTTTATTACGGCGATATAAAGATCAACTGAATTCTTTGTATTGCTATGAAAGAGCAGAAGCTTTATGGAAATTAATTGAGGCCTTACAAAAAACTGAATTGGTAAGTCAGAGGTTATGTTCTGCTAAACAAAAAGAAATTGATATTCATCATGATCAAATGAAAAAGTGATTGGTATTGNNAAAAAAGGAGAGTAAAAATTTAAAAAACTTTATCAGCTCGTTAATTGCGTTTGATATAGATTATGAGCAAGAAGATTTAAAAGTTGCTTTTAATTTTAGAAATTATAATACCCATGAATATCTAAGATTAGATTTGATAGGTAGTGCCGATCAAAAAAGAGCATTTGTATTTTTAAATAAAATTATTGAAAAAATTATTTTTAAAATATTGTTATTAGACTCGAGTGCTTATATTGATTCTGGATATTTAATTATTGACGATAAGATTTTTTAATTTTACGGGGCCACCACGGGGCCATTTGCAGCCAATTTAAGGCAATGAAAGACAATTAATACATTTTGCATCTAATAGGTAACTTATTGATAAATATTGCTTTTCATTGTCTTTTGCAGCCTTTGAAATCAGCGAAAAATATGATCGGCTCATTCGAATCCCCTTGGGGACGCCAGTTTAAGTAATTGATTAAATTGGAAATCTTCTGGCTCTATCCCGAAAACGGGGGCACTTATTAGGCTCTGTCCCGAATTAGGGGCACTTATTCATGAACATAATACTCTAACTCGTAATCGGTAATTTTTAAAATTTCTAAATCCATACGCTCTAATTTCATCTTGCGATGAAAGCCTTCGGTGATGCCATTGTTTTAAGTGCTACAGGGCCGTTTGATTTTGTTAATTTGATGTGTTTGGCTCAGGATGTTTGCTGCAGTATGTCTCACTATTTTCTAAGTGAGGAATTTTCGAATAGGTTTTTAGATAAAAAATAAGCTTCGATAATTTGCACGGCATTTTCGAAGTGTTTGTGGAGTAATTTAGTTGCTAATTGACTGTCTCGTGCTAATGCCGCATTCATAATTTNTTTCTGATCTTTGGCATGTTGCAGACCATNTTTATTTTTTAAGCCTGCAAGTAACCATTGGCGACGGTAACGTTCTGTCAAATCATATAGTTTTTGAATTTGCAATAAATAGTTTAAGTTACAAGCGTTAATTAGGGCTAAATTAAAGGCTCGGTGTCTTTTTTCCCACTCCTTGTATTCTTCTTTATTTTTAATTTGTTGTGTTTCAAATTTAGCAAGGCTATGAAATGTTGCTAAAATATTTGCCTCCCAAGAGTCATCTCCATTTTTAATAGATAAAGATAGCGCAGTTTCTTCAATATAGGATCGTGTTTTATATAGGTCATGTAAATCAGTCTGTGAAATTGGCGCAACAATAAAGCCGCGTTGGCTTTTTGCAGTGACTAAATCGCTAGCTGATAGGCGAGAAAGGGCTTCTCGTATGGGGCTTAACCCTACATTATATTTCTCAGCTAGAGAGGCTATATGAAGCTTCTGGCCTGGCTGCAAACTGCCACTAATAATGTCTTCATATATTTCTTCATAAATGGTATCTGTCAATGTATTCATGATAATAATGACTTATGTTAACAACCAATATTTTATTAAAAAACCTGGAGCCAGTCAATAAAAATCGTTTTTATTTAAAAATCGATTTTATATTGAAATATGGGTGTTATGTGGGTAGAATGTTTAGAGCTAGGCTATAATTAAGTTTTAATTAGAGAGGTTAGAGTATGCAGCTAAGCAATAAACACGTTGTTATTATTGGCGGTACTTCAGGCATTGGGGCGGCTACAGCAAAATTAG
Organism: Coxiellaceae bacterium; assembly: GCA_013414725.1. Taxonomy (GTDB): domain Bacteria; phylum Pseudomonadota; class Gammaproteobacteria. The sequence continues at coordinate 1,612,084 of CP058706.1, forward strand.
CAGTAGAAAAAGGTGCTTATGTAACGATTACAGGCTTAAATAAAGGTTCAGTAGATAAAGCAAGGAAAGAACTGGGAAATAAAGTTGAAGTTAAGCAGTTAGACATAACAAACGAAAGTGCTCTTCAGAAATTTTTCAATGAATTAGATCAAATTGATTATATTACAACTCCAGGCTCAGCGGTTCCCAAAGGCGGGTTTTTAACGATGGATTCTGTTACTGCAAAATCTGGCTTTGAGAGTAAATTTTGGGGTCAATATAATGCTGCCAAATATGCTACTCCAAAAATACGAACTGGAGGGGCGATTGTNTTTTTCTCTGGTGTTATTAGTCGACGCCCGCAATCAAATCTGGCCATAATGGCTTCGGTAAATAGCGCTGTTGAAGGCTTAGGTCGCGCATTGGCTGTGGAGTTAGCACCTATTCGTGTTAACGTGCTTGCTCCAGGCATTGTTGACACTCCACGCTATGCTAGTTTGGCAGAAAATGACCGCATTGCGATGTTTGATTCGCTATCGAAGAAATTGCCGGTTGGGCATGTTGGAAAACCAGAGGAATTAGCAGAGGCAGTTTTATTTTTAATGACTAACGCATTTACCACAGGTGCAACGTTTTATGTTGATGGTGGCCATATTTTATCTTAATGTGAGAAATCTGTTATGCCTTTAAATTGTCTCGATCATTATTTGATACGTGCTCGTGATATTGANAAAAGTAAGCAATTTTATATTGAGGTTTTAGGAATGAAAGTGGGATATCGTCCTCCTTTTTCATTTCCTGGCTATTGGCTATATGTGGAAAATAAACCCGTTGTACATCTGGTTCAAGCGCCAGTGAATATTGAAATTAAAGATATTCTTAGTACAGAGATATCACAGACATCTTCTGCGATTAGTCATATTGCGTTTAGTGCTAGTGACTTAGAAGGGATGCTAAAACATTTGTCTAAATTAGGAATTCCATTAAAGCATTTTGTTGTGCCAGAAGAAAATGGGGCCGATCAAATATTCATTGCTGATCCAGATGGAATCAAGATTGAATTAAATTTTTCTAAATAATTTTATGGGGCTACCACAGGCTATTTATTTTTGCTAAGGAGCATGATAGCCCTCGTGAGAAACTGCAAGTACATTTTCGAATGAATTTATAGAGTTGTTTGAGGACGGTGGCAATTAAGCTGAATATAGAAATTTCTGCGGGACCACCACAGAGGCATTTATAGCCAATTCAAGGTAATTAATAGACAGTTTGCTTAATCTGAGGGTGGTATCATTTTTTGATTAATAGTGCTTTTCGTGTCTTCTATCATCAATTGATTTAGGCAATGACAATCAAACGCATGATCTGGATATTTTAAACATTTAATTCAACAAAAGGAATATACGGATAAGCCAGTTTTGCATATTTTTTGACGATTTTTGGAAAAAGAGCGCTTGGTATTAATAGGCTTTCAAAGGGAGATAAGGATATAGCGATGTCTTTGTCAGGGAATGAGCTGGGTATGATTAATGCTACAATGCTCAATTGTGTGATGCGATTAGGTGAGAAGAAAGTTGAAACGATGCCTCGTAATAGTCCTAGTTCGATTTCAGGAACAAATATGCTGGGGTTAAGGTATATATTAAATTCGCTGCGTGGTATATCAAGTTTAGAAGCAATTTTACGTAATAATTTGCGTTCAATTTTGAGGATGCCAATGCTGCTGCATAAAATAAATTTATTACCAATTAAAATGGTTACAGTTTNTTGGACGTGAGAATCAAATATTAGTGATTGTTTGTCTTCTGCTTTAACAGACGGTTCATGGTAAATAATTCGATTTTCGAGGTCATGAATTCCTTCTTTTTTGANAATTTTCCATAAAAGGTAAATCGTTTTTGCTGATAGTGTTGCGGCAGAAAGCTTTTNTTCTCTTTGTTTTAGAGCATCATCTATTTTTCCCTCTTGCATGTTTTTGAAAATGGTTGGTAATGGAGTGCATGATTCAAGTAAATGCTTGATCAAATCAAAATTAGGTTTGTTTTCTGCAATTAATGGAACTGGCCCATGTATAGGAGCAGTTTTGTCTGTTGTTTTTTGAGTTGTTTTAGGGAAAAAGGTTTTTACTAGCTTCTGTGATCTTTCGCTAAGTATTCTCGCTGCCATTCGATAGAAGCGTAGAGCAAAATCACTATCATTTTTGAGATGGGAAGACAGTGGCTCTACAGGAATGGCACGTACTTTGCAATTTGATTCGATGGCTGAAACAGAAATATTTGCTAATGTTCCTGTTCCTATGAGAAAAAATGCTACGCCTATGATTTCTCCCTTGCTAACTATCATACGTTGATCACTATTTTTTGATTCTATCGAAAAAGGCCTGACAAAATGATATAAATTTCTTTTAATGCTTCTCCTTCGATGATAATTTTTCACCTAATGGAATTTTCTTTTCTCTGCTATGGGTAAGTAACCAATGGAGATCGGCCGGGGTAAGTTCTTTTAACATAGAGATGTCCCACGGTTTTGATTGGATTCTATACAAATTATAGCATATAGCACCATGGAAACGAACGCTAAATGTGTCGATCTAGGATTGGGGCCGGTAATCTTTTGGAGACATTAATAGCACCAAAAACTTCTAATGATGCTTATTGTATTTTGGGCTGGTATTAGCTTTAAATAGGAAAAACTTGAAAATTTTCTTGTATTTTTTCCTGTTTTTTGATCAAGTTGTTTGGCTGTAAAGGTAAATATTTAATAGATCGCAAAGACAAATGCTATGAATTTGGCTACGTTATTGCATATGTTTCTGATGTTTAGTCAACGATTCATTTTTATAAAGCAGCCCCTAATTTAGTGCCCTGTTTTTATATGAGAGTAAACAATACGGTCGGTGAGATACTGATAATGTAAAATTGGCGTTTTCATCTGGTTCTCTGGCCGAATCAAATCGGGTTGAATTTATCAAAAATAAAGCTACTTTAATTTCAGATAATGTAAGACAAAGTTTATGTGAATTTTTCAAAAGGATGTTTCTATGTTGGAAGAAAAGCTAGGTTACAAGTTCACTGATAGCGATCTATTAGCTTTGGCTATCACTCGAACAGCGGCTATCGAAGAAAATTTGGCGCCGGATCTGGATCATAAGTTGACTTTTTCAAGGCTTAAATTTCTTGGTGGACATGTACTAGGTTTGTTGATTAGTGATTTATTGTTTGCCACAGAGTTATTTAATTCTGAGGGAAAGCTTACCGTGGCTCATTCACGTATATTGAGCCATAATGGACTAATTGTACAGGCCTCCCAAAAATTGGCTTAGACAGTTCGCTTATTTTTGGCAGGGAGAAAAGTTGAACTCTATCCAGGCGAATGGCAAGGTACTGTTTACTCATATACAAGCTTTATTTGGTGCTATATGGATAGATAGCCAAGCTAATTATTTTGTGGTGCTGTCTGTGCTACTGAATATTTTAAGCGTTTCTGACGTAACGCATGTCAATAGGTTGATTGGTGTTCCTGATGGATTAATATTGCCATCAAAATTAAATCAATTGCAAATCAATTTTGGTCATACATTTAATAATAATAATTTGATTTTGAATGCATTGATACGACCATCAGCCCTTGAAGAAGAAATAATAGATGCTAAGACCAGCTTTCAGACATTGGAATTTTTAGGTGATAAAGTATTTGGTTGTATTATAGCAGAATGGCTTATGTCAAAACTTGAATCTGTTGATTCTGATATACTTACTCCTTTATTTAATAAGTTTGTTTCTAATTCTCAATTATTGCCTATGATAGCAAAAAATATAAATTTATGTGAGAGTTTGATTATGGGGGTAGGAGAGGAAAAAGTCGGTGTTCGCCTAAATTCTCATAGATTAGCTGATCATATGGAAGCGCTAGTGGCCGCACTATGGTTGGACGTTTCTCAAGATTATCAAAAGACTAAAGAACGCATTGTTAATTTATTTCATTTTGAGTTAGAGAAATTGCTCATTAGAAGTTATGATATGACACCATCAGTATTGACGGATACTGCGTCATTTCCTCCATTGCCTAATAACGTTAGTATGCACAATAAACCATCGAAAAACTCGCATCTGAAAGTGTCAAAAGCTATAAAGAAGCGCTTATAGAAAAAATGAAAAATTAATGACAAAGAAAAAAACTGAGCAGAAATATGTTTTTATTTCATTGCCATTTTGGAGCTCTCGAGATAAAAAGGGCCCAGTGCCAATTGGCATAAAAGTTGATAAAAACAGAGAATCTTTGTTAGATGCTGATTCTTTTGAGAGGGTTGGTAAAAATTATAATTGCTGACTTTGCCTTAAGTTTTTGTCAGATGGCTTCATCGCTACGATTGATTTAAGCATTTATATAAAAAATTGATAAGATCCAGAGTTTTTGGTGGGTTGTAAATTTAATATGATGGTGGTATCAGTTTTGTTATCAGTCATCCTAGGAATCCATCATTCAATGCATGTGATCTATAGGAATCGATCCCGCGGTCAAGCCGCGGGCAACAACACTGACAGTGTCAGTCATATTAAGTTTAAACTTCTATGGGAATTTATACTTTTTTACAAATTCTGATTTCAATTTCATTGGCCCAATGCCTTCAATCTTGCAATCAATATTATGATCACCTTCAACTAGACGGATGTTTTTGACTTTGGTGCCTACTTTGACTACGGCTGAAGAGCCTTTTATTTTTAAATCTTTGATGACTGTAACAGTATCACCATCTTGTAGTACATTGCCGTTAGCATCTTTAACAACAGTTTCATTTGTTTNTTCTACTACCTCATTTGTCCATTCATGTGCGCACTCTGGGCAAATGAAAAGTTTGCCATCTTGATAGGTATATTCTGAGCTACATTGGGGACATTTTGGTAAAGTTGCCATGATTTGAAGCCTGTCTGAATTGAAAAATTACTATAGAATAACTCAGGTCAATGTTTTTTTCCACTAAAATTTATTAGTATTTTCAAACAATTATGTCTTTACTATGGTTTTAAGCTTTTCTAAGTTTTCATGGATATTATACTTATTGCATTCCAAAATCAGCATGATCATCCTGTGGGTGTAATGGGTATATGTCCTTTTCTTAAAACTAGGAGTTCTTATGAAACTTTTCCTTTATTCTCTGCCAATAAATTGAAAGCTATCCCTGTAGTTGAAAAAATTGGAGGTGAAGTTATTTTTATATCTGAAGCCGAATTTCAACAGAAATTTGCTTGTGAATACACTGAGAGTATATGGGCTACCGAAGATTTAGCTTCCTATTACAGTGACATTCAGCAAGCATCAAAAAAGCCAAAAAAATTGACTAAAGATGAAAAAAATTAAAGCATCGACTAGAGAATCCGCTCGAAGATATTGCGATCACTTTCATGGGGGAAAAAGTAGGATATGGATTAGTTGCACGAAAAGACATTGAACCAGGCACGATTATTGGTGTTTATAGCGGAGTTCAAGAGAAAGAAGAGGGCTATAAATCAGGTGATGATTATTTACACAGGTTGGATAATGATATTTGTGTTAATGCAAGGATCAAAGGAGGAATTATTCGATTCATGCAGCATCTTCCCGATGAATTGGAAGATGATGAGTTAGCAAATATTGAATTCAAATCTCCTTCGATAAAAGCCAGTATAGCAAAAAGTAATATAATAAGAAAATCAGGTTTTTATTTGGTTGTCCTATGACTGTTTTTGTCGCTGAAAGATTAATTAAAGCTGGAGAACAGTTAGGATATAGCTATGAAGAAGATTATTGGCGTATTAAAAGAGTTTTTCCAGAATATTTCTTAAATGATTTAACGATTTTGGATCATTCTCAATATAAGCGAAAAAAGCAAAATTAAATTTTGATCATCCAATAAAAAAGGAAAAACATTGAAATTGTTGTTGATTCTAATGTCAATGATATTGATCTGACTATTAACTCTGAATGTATAAGCTTGGAGTTTGATAATGATGAAAAAATTAAATTATCTGTTTATGATTTTCGGTCAAGATTAAGTGATGGTAATATTGTAGATGGTCAGCGTTATGCAGCGTTGCCACAAGTCGATAGGTTTATAGAATCTTTGAACAATATGCTTAAAATTAGATTTACAAGCATTACTGTAAGGGAATATTATAAATTCCCTAACAAGACTGATGAATTAGGAAAGGTGATAGATTCGGTATTTAGAGTTGCTAATTCTAGGCAATTAAGTCAGTTAGAGAGATTTTTAAGCCAATTGAAGATATTTTTAGTTTTTATCATGAAACTAATGAGATGGTCCTTGTAGGGCGGAATGTTTTGAGTGCCCATAAAAAAATTGTTGAATTTGTAAGTACCGCTGACTTTAAAACATTTTTGAGTGAAAATTGGGATAAGCTTTATTTAAAAGCAATTGAATGTTTTCAAAAGATAATTTCACTGAAGCTATTCAGTGGCTTAACAAAGCAATCCAAGAGTGTGATGATGATAGTGAGAATCAAGCGATTTGTTTTTATCACTTGGCGAAATCACATGTTAGAATACAGCAATACGATAAAGCCACTAGTATGGTGGAAAAATCCATTAAATTATTTGCTGCTTTGACTGGTGAAGTTGTTTCGTGCAAAGAAAAATTAATACAAGCTGAGGAGCTTTTTCTCAAATAAAAAGCCTACAAAAATCGGAAAAATATGCTCAGCTGGCTTTAAAATTTTTCAAAAGTGAAAACTTTAATGAGGCTAAATCGAATTTCATTTTATCTATAAAGTTACATCAAGAGGTGGAATTTTTCAGTGAAAGGCTTGGTACTTATTATTATAATCTGGCTTCAAGTTGTGATAGATTGAATGAATTACATGAGGCAATTAAATACTGTGAGAGTGCGCTCAATATACGTGAAAAATTATTTGGCTTTGATAATCCACAGACTAGAAGTGCGCGTGATAAGCTTGATAAATTGCAAGAAAAATTAAAAAATCAGAGGCCATAGTTGAATTTTCAATTTAATGCTATTAAATTTGATGGCTATTATTTTTGAAAAATACAGTACTATTTCAATCTTTATACAGGAGTGTGGTAGATATGGAAAAGATCGAAATCCTTCCCAGCCGTGAACGTGATCTAGGAGGNTTTAGTGTACATCGAGTATTGCCTGAATCTGTCCATAAAATGGTTGGCCCTTTTATATTTTTTGATCACATGGGGCCTGCCAATTTTACGGCAGGAAATGGAATGGACGTAAGGCCGCATCCGCATATCAATCTTGCTACCGTTACTTATCTNTTTGAAGGTAAAATCTGTCATCGCGATAGTTTAGGTTCAGTACAATTGATCGAACCGGGTGCTATTAATTGGATGATAGCTGGACAAGGTATTGTACACTCTGAAAGAACGCCGGAGGATATACGCCGCACAGGTAGTCGATTAAATGGGATACAATGTTGGGTGGCATTACCAGAAGAACATGAAGAAATTAAGCCTAGCTTTACCCATTATCCTGCATCTATTTTGCCTAAATTTATGATGGGGGAAGTAGAATTGACGCTTTTATTGGGCAACGCTTTTCAAAAGCAGAGTCCAGTAAATGTATTATCAAATCTATTCTATCTTCATGCCAAGCTTCCTAAAGGTTCTAAGCTAGTTGTTCCATCAGAAGGTCGTGAATCAGGTGCCTATGTTGCCAAAGGCAATGTAATTATTAATGATCAACCATTTCACCAGTATTCAATGGCAGTTTGTCATCATGGTGAAAAATTTAATATTAGGGCATTGGAAGATTCAGAGCTTATGTTACTCGGAGGAAAGTCAGTAGGGGAGCGTTATATTTATTGGAATTTTGTTTCTAGTTCGAAAGACAAAATTAAGCAGGCTAAATTAGCATGGAGCAATGGGCCAGGTGAAGCAAGCAGTCGGTTTCCTAAAATTCCGACAGACGATCAAGAATTCATTCCATTGCCTGAAGAAACAAAAGATAAAAAACCATCGGGTACAATTATGTAATAAATTGTGAAAATTTAAACTTTTACATTAATAAAAACCCAATCGCTTTAGGTTTTAAAGAAATAAATTATTTATAAAAGGCGCTTTAATGGTATCTTCAATTCCGATATTTGTTAAAAATTGATGGTCGTGAGAAATAGCAATAATTGCTCCCTGATAATTTTNTAAAGCAGATTCGATGATTTTGATGCTGTCTAGGTCAAGATGATTGGTCGGTTCATCTAAAATCAAGAGTTGAGGTGGGCATTTAGACATAAATATGCATGCCAATGATGCTCTTAATCTTTCGCCACCACTTAAATTCTTGACAAGCTTATTAACGGATATATTTTTAAATAAAAATTGTGCTAGACAGCAATGCGAATCTTCATCATTCATTTGTGGGTTTATAAGTTTAAAGTTTTCTAGTACTGAAAGTTCTGGCGATAAGATATCTGTATTTTGGTCTAAATAACTAATGCGTTTGGTTCCCCAATGGATTTTTCCTTCTTGTGGAAAAATTTGATTTAAAATCAGTTTGATTAATGTGGTTTTGCCACTTCCGTTGTCACCAACTATGGCAATACGCCGTGGGCCTTGTATTTNTAGGCTGAAACTTTGAATTAATGGTGGTTGTTCTGGATATGAAAAACAAATATGATCGATATCAATAATTATTTTTTCTGTGGNGACTTGAGTGGCGGGAAGCGTTGCTCGTATTTCTTCTATTACTTCAATTTTTTGACGTGTGTCATGTAATTGAGTTTCTGCTTGTGATAGCAAACGTTCTTGTTTGATAAGTAGTTTATGCTGAGTACGCTCGCTACGTCCTTNTTTGGAGTTTGCTGTTAATTTATCAATCTTTCCAAGCTTTCTTTGTTGGCGCCCGTAAGATCGCTTTTGCTCATGGTTTTCACGTGATGATTGAATGCTTGATTTAGTCATTTGTAATTGTTTTTNTGCCTCAATAAATTGCATGGTGCTTGCGGCCACTTCAATCTGCTTTTGTTCTGTATAGGTTTCATAATTGCCGCCATATACATTAAGTCCTAATGTGTTGAATTCAATTATCTCATTCATCAGGTTTAACAATTCTCTTTCATGACTTATAATGATCAGCCCGCCATGCCATTGTTGAATGGCCTGATACAANNTATTTTTGGTTTTATAGTCTAAATGATTCGTCGGCTCATCTAATAGAAGGAAATTTGCTTGATTAGAAAATGCCTTAGTCAAGAATAAACGTGTGATTTCTCCGCCGCTTAATTTTGCCAAATCACAAAAATAGGGGATTTTGTCTAAATCAAATCTTGCTAATTGTTCTAGCAAACNGTTTTCAATTTCCCAATCTTCATTGAGAATGGAAAAATCTTCTTTGCTGGTGCTGCCTTGTAAAATTCTTTGAAAAGCTCTTAATTTAGTTTCAAAACCTAGGAAACCAGCAATAGTTGTTGCCGGTTCAATTAAAGGGATTTGTGGAACATATGCAAGTTTGGCTTCAATCTGAATGGAGCCAACACTAGGACGAAATTCCCCATGGATAAGCTTAATAAAAGTTGATTTGCCAATACCGTTTCTACCGACTAGGCCCGTTTTTGGTAGAAAATGTTAAATTTAGTCCTTTAAAAGGGCCTTACCGTCAGGTAAATTATAATGTAAATTGTTGATTAAGACTCGAGGGTTAGGCATAGTAAATTTCCTAAAAGAGTTTAAAACTTGGTGAATTAACCAAATCCTATGGGAGGAAATTTACTTGTTCATTGGCGGATTAATACCTTTTGGATTAAATATTTTGGTATAATACCATGGTATTTACTGGTTGTAAATGACATTGGAGAGCTTTGATTTTCTATTGCTAATTCAAATCATTGCATTCCTATAACTCCATTTAAAAAATAACGCTATTATCGTGCAACTAAAAATGATTCGCTACGCGTATATATGTACGCACCCAGGCTGCAGCGATACCAATAAGCCTTAGCGATTAAAGAGCAGCACTATGACCCCGACCATTATCAAATGGCCATTACCCTCACTAACCTGGGCAATGCCTATGGCGCTTTAGGTCGGGTGGGTGAATATCCGATTCATTTACAGTTACACAGCATGTGAGCGTAACTATTACCATTAATGTGATGCCTGAAGAATAAGCTAAGTGTTTAGCTAAGATAATAACCCCTTTTTTATGTTTCGTTATTAGATATATTGAATTCGATCAATGCTTCAACAAATTAAAAGGATGCAACTATGCCTAATACTCGTGTTGACTATATACATCCCAAACAAGTTACTTATGGTCGATTAATCAGGTCTTTAAAAAGTGGCTTCGCTATACAACAAACGCTGGTCATCAAAGATTTTAAATGTCATTGTTCTGACCATGAAAATACATTGAAGCGAGCTATTGTTGTTGAGGGCATAAACAAGCTAAAAAGACGTATCTGTAGCTTTGTTGCTGTAGCGGATCATGGTATTGCTATTGATGCGGAAGGACAAATATGTATAGATGGTTATTGTTTTTATAGCACGCATCCAAATTGGCAGGTGCGTGCTGCCGTTGCTTTTGGATTAGCAAAAATAAAAGCGAAGGCGCGATGGCGATAGCGGCTGAATTAATGAATGATAGTCATTATGGGGTGAAACTTGCAGTTGTACAATCCTTAGAAAGGATGAAAACCGATGATGCGCTTAATTTATTGCAAAACTTGGCTGCAAACAATAATGAACGGCGTATCAAGACTATGGCGATGCGTGCGCTTGAAAGACACAAATTTGGCATCAATTCAGATAAACGCATTCATACTGTCTTAGAAAAATTACAAACGCAAAATTTAATTAGAAAAAATTTCAAAGAAGCGAGAGGAATGGCAAGGTCTATATTCCTAGAGTAATATTCGATCATCACTTAAATAATAATAAGTTCGCTAAATATTGTGATGGCCAAAAAAATCAAACGAATTATGGCATACAGACTTTAAGTATTATCCGGCCAGATAAATCAATTGTCCCCGTGAAGTTAACCCGAAATACGAAAGAAAAACTAGACAACATAAACTAAGCTATACTAACAGTTTATTTTTCAAAATAATGTTCTCATTAAAGAGATTAATAATAATTGCAATCCAATAAAGGGTGAAGTCTATTGGGCAATCACATCAGCAACGGACCCAAAGTTAACAAGACCCGTTCTTATCATTAAAGCAATGAATGAAAAAGCTGGGGATTTCCTTGTCGTATCGCTGACTTCAGATGTGCCTGCTCATGTGAATAATAATATGATCGTAAAAATTGGAGAAGAAAGGAGCAGAATCCAACCTTCTTTCCACCAAGTGATACATAAATCAATGTTATTAAATAAATGTGCAGAGGTTCCTGAAAATGTTGTTCAAAGGATAAAAAAATCGTTAAACAACTAAAAACCTCGAGGAGGAAAAGAGAAAGAAGACAAAAGAGACACCTCAGCAAATACATCCTCATAAGCCTAGAAAGCGTTATTCTGAATTAAATAAACCTCGAAGTGAAACCTATTTTGTTACAGACATACCCGCTGTCAAGCCCACCGAAGTTCCAAAAGTAAAAGGAAGCAAGCATAAAAATACAATAACTTTGTATGACTTTTTAAGCCTAAAGATCGTTTGATATTAGAGCAAAAAACGGATAAACCTGAAAAAAGGTCGCCATAGCTAGAAAATAAATTTAATTTTGATATGATTTTTAGCTTGTCATAAATTGCATGTTGATGCATGGTTTTATTTAGATAGATCGTTACTAGCTACTTCAGCTAATCCAGGTGTTGGAATGGATGAATTACAATCCACTCTCAGCCTGACAGACGCCATTTCTCTCTTATTTGGATCAGGGATATCAGCTTATTTCTAAAATTCCCCTAAGATTTATTTAAGGTTAACGTGATATAATGAATTTTTGGCACCACTCGTTAGTTTGGAGATAAATTTATGCCACACAATACCAAAGTTGCTTATCAAAAACGCAAGGCCTATGCATTTGATTACCCAGTATATTTGACTTTATTAGGTTCAATAACTCGATTGGCAGAAAAACAATGTTCATCTCTGACTTCTTTTGCATTTCCAGATTATTTTGAAGATAGCAATCACAATGGTGTAGATCTTCATACGGTAAATTCCTCAAATTACGTTTTATTTAGAAATCATAACCCGCGTAATGATGCGCGCAATACAGATTTTCTTCTCCGTGTATTAAGAAGTCATCCTGCTATGAAGACTTTCGATGTGGCTTTAGGAATATATGCTGGCTATTTGGATATACTGTCTGATGAATTGTTATTAAAAGAATTTCATCATATAGAAAATATAAAACTGGATTTAACCAATAATCTTCATGCCAATCGTCCTTCCATCACGCCGTTAGAATTGAAAGGATTTATTGAAAAACTTCGCAATATGTCTCAATTAAAAGCACTCTGTTTGGCTTTAGATGAAACTTTTGCTGGGTTTAATGGCTTTGATGGCAATGTTAAATTAATTGCAGACGCTATCAGCTGTGTGGATCAAATCGAAATATTCAGGCTAGATGTAATTAATAAAGAATTCCCCGATTCATTTAAAAAATTAACGCCATTTACTTTCGAGATGCAATTTAAATTGCTTTGGGAAATTCTAAAAATCCATACCGGCATTAAGACATTAGAAATCCGTGAAATTTCCTTACAATTTGCTTTGGCCCTACAAGAAAAATTATCGAATGAAGATTGTTCACTAACTACCTTAATCGTTGGTTATCACGCTGAAGACAAAGAATTAGATGAAGAAATATTAACAATACTCACTAATTTACCACGCATTACTAAGCTTGGCTTTCAAATCTCTAGTATTAATGATAGTAATATTCATTTATTGGGCCATGTATTAAAATACAATAGCCATCTTACTAGCTTGAGTTTAAAAGGTAATATCATTGGCCCTGAGGTGCTAGAAGCATTTGTGAAGCAACTATTTGAGGATAATTTCACTCTTGAAGAGATTATTTTGCCTGATAACGCCACTAGTGTTACTGAAGAATTAGTGAAAAAATGACACAAAGAAATAAGCTAGGAATAGAAGGTGCCGAAAAGCTTTTTCGCGATGCTATAAATTTCAAGCCACAGCATCCATCTGCAAGTTCTCAAACAGGCTCAGAAAAATCAACCTCCAACCTTATCATTCTTGCAAAAAAAGCTCAGATTATCATGGGTAAAATTTTAAAAACCAGTGGCTGTCAATAATTCTAATGAAAATAACTCTAATGAAAATAATTCATCTTTGCAAAGCAATAACCAAACAGATTTATTTCAATCTTCATTTGCTGCATTTCAAGCTCTTATGAAAAATACGCTGGAAACTCGGAAAAATTGCAAGCTGTGCATATTTCATTAGGAAAAAGCTATGCTGAGATGGCTACTTTAGATCCTGCTAACATGGTACATGCTTGGAAATTATTGCGGAATTATCCAGAGCTAAAGGAAGCCAAAATTGAATTAGCAGACATGTTATGGCGAGCGGGAGAGTATTTTTCATCTAAATTAACACAATCGCGTCTGCTTTTATCTGCCTTGTTTTATCACAGTTGTGATCATTTAACTTTCGAACAAGTTGGACGGTTTAAAAATCTTTTAGTCGAACTGAGTAAATATTTACCAAGCCATTCAACTTTCAAAGCTATTGACCTATACCAAGTACCTATAATTAAATTTCAGACACTTTATGACTTATGTAAAATATATCTTAATAATAGTGCCAATAATTCCAATAATGCTGACTATCATAATTTATCTAGAACGATTGGTCTTTGTGAAGGTAGATACTTTCGCCGGGATTGTGAAGCACTTTTGGCCAATCCGATTGTACAAAATTTACTACAACAAAAGTATAACAGCCCATCGGTAGTCATAGTTGAACAATTTTTATCGGAATGTAATGGTAATTCTGCCCAAACTTTAGTGCCAGTATTAGCTGAACTACTCGTTAAATTTGATCAGGAAATTGATCGTATAGAGCAAGAAATGGAAGAAAATAATAATGAAACAAGTCCTAATACTCCGGCTCCAACAGCTACTTCAGCTAATCCAGATGTTGGAATAGATGAATCACAATCCACTAAGTTTGAATTATAATTAATTGGAGGGAATATTTCATGCCTCATAAAACTAAAATAACATACCCAAAAATAGCCGCTTATGCCTTTGATTATCCAGTATATTCAGGCAAACACAGTTTCTCTCCTGTTGATTTTGTCGAAGATGGTTTTATAGATATTAAATCCAACAATGATCAAAATTATTTTGTTGATACCTATATAACCGGGGTTGATTATTACAGTGTCAAATCGTCTGATTATGTTTTATTTAGAAATTATAATCCTTATGGAAAGGGTGGTATTAATTTTTAACTTCTGCATTAACCCATAATCCTTCAATAAAAACTTTTGACGTAGCTGTTAAAATTTATGCGCCTCATTTTTCTAGATTTAGCAGATGAAATGCTGCTTAATCCAAAGCATAACATAGAAAATTTAAAATTAGATTTTACAAATAATGGCTTAATTTACGACGGTATTTCTCTAATAGAGAAAGCAGCTTCTTTAATTAAGAAGTTAAGAGACATGAGAAAACTAAAGGCATTATGTTTGGCTTTCGATGAAAGCTTTACTAAAGCGGGTGCTTTTGATAGCAATGTAACATTGATCGCCGAGGCGGTAAGCTGTTTAAAGCAAATTAAAGTATTTCGACTTGATATATTTGTTAGCAAGCCAACTTTCTCTTTTGAAAAGCCACCAATATTTACTTTTGACATGCAATTTACTCTGCTATGGGAAATTCTGAAAAATAATTCTGGCATTACAACCTTAGAAATTCGTGAAATTTCGCCAGAATTTGCTTTGGCTCTACAAGAAAAATTATCGAATGAAGATTGTCCACTAACTACCTTAATCGTTGGTTATCACGCTGAAGACAAAGAATTAGATGAAGAAATATTAACAATACTCACTAATTTACCACGCATTACTAAGCTTGGCTTTCAAATCTCTAGTATTAATGATAGTAATATTCATTTATTGGGCCATGTATTAAAATACAATAGCCATCTTACTAGCTTGAGTTTAAAAGGTAATATCATTGGCCCTGAGGTGCTAGAAGCATTTGTGAAGCAACTATTTGAGGATAATTTCACTCTTGAAGAGATTATTTTGCCTGATAACGCCACTAGTGTTACTGAAGAATTAGTGAAAAATGACACAAAGAAATAAGCTAGGAATAGAAGGTGCCGAAAAGCTTTTTCGCGATGCTATAAATTTCAAGCCACAGCATCCATCTGCAAGTTCTCAAACAGGCTCAGAAAAAATCAACCTCCAACCTTATCATTCTTGCAAAAAAAGCTCAGATTATCATGGGTAAAATTTTAAATAAATCAGTGGCTGTCAATAATTCTAATGAAAATAACTCTAATGAAAATAATTCATCTTTGCAAAGCAATAACCAAACAGATTTATTTCAATCTTCATTTGCTGCATTTCAAGCTCTTATGAAAAATACGCTGGAAACTCGGAAAAATTGCAAGCTGTGCATATTTCATTAGGAAAAGCTATGCTGAGATGGCTACTTTAGATCCTGCTAACATGGTGCATGCTTGGAAATTATTGCGGAATTATCCAGAGCTAAAGGAAGCCAAAATTGAATTAGCAGACATGTTATGGCGAGCGGGAGAGTATTTTTCATCTAAATTAACACAATCGCGTCTGCTTTTATCTGCCTTGTTTTATCACAGTTGTGATCATTTAACTTTCGAACAAGTTGGACGGTTTAAAAATCTTTTAGTCGAACTGAGTAAATATTTACCAAGCCATTCAACTTTCAAAGCTATTGACCTATACCAAGTACCTATAATTAAATTTCAGACACTTTATGACTTATGTAAAATATATCTTAATAATAGTGCCAATAATTCCAATAATGCTGACTATCATAATTTATCTAGAACGATTGGTCTTTGTGAAGGTAGATACTTTCGCCGGGATTGTGAAGCACTTTTGGCCAATCCGATTGTACAAAATTTACTACAACAAAAGTATAACAGCCCATCGGTAGTCATAGTTGAACAATTTTTATCGGAATGTAATGGTAATTCTGCCCAAACTTTAGTGCCAGTATTAGCTGAACTACTCGTTAAATTTGATCAGGAAATTGATCGTATAGAGCAAGAAATGGAAGAAAATAATAATGAAACAAGTCCTAATACTCCGGCTCCAACAGCTACTTCAGCTAATCCAGATGTTGGAATAGATGAATCACAATCCACTAAGTTTGAATTATAATTAATTGGAGGGAATATTTCATGTCTCATAAAACTAAAATAACATACCCAAAAATAGCCGCTTATGCCTTTGATTATCCAGTATATTCAGGCAAACACAGTTTCTCTCCTGTTGATTTTGTCGAAGATGGTTTTATAGATATTAAATCCAACAATGATCAAAATTATTTTGTTGATACCTATATAACCGGGGTTGATTATTACAGTGCCAAATCGTCCGAACGAGGGCAATATATGGCCAAATATATTTTTAGTCAAGCATTGATCTCAGATTTCGAATGAATCGGTTTCATCGGACGGTTTTTCAGAATCGTTAATTCCATCAGTGAAATTTTCTTTCTCATGATTTTCTTCTCCTTTATTATTTTTTTGTTCTGATTTTTTGGCTTGAATAAAGAATCCATATAAGCTCTATATTCGTCATATTGTGCCTCGCCCGAGGTGTTAAGTGGGGTTTTTCTTCTGAATTAGAAATTATAGTCTTTGGAAGAGCATCGGGAATATGATCTGATCTTTCTGTTCTTTTTAACCTAGGGGCTTTCTTTGTTTTTTTGACAAAATTGCGGCTTTTTCTTCAAGTTTTTGATTAATTATTTGATATGCATTGCAATCAAATTCGTTTGGTTCACTTTTTGAGCATATTGTTCAGAATAGGAATCAGTAGAGGGTTCATCCGCAAATAGGCTTTTTGGCTGAAATAGGCGAGATTTTGAAGAGTCGCTGGTGGGTATTTTTGGTGAAAAACTTTCTAAGTGTTTGATCTTCTTGTGTTCAGGGCTAGTGGGAGAGTTTTCTTGGTCGGTTTCAAGGCTCAATGTAGAATCATTCTGGGAATTTTCCGTATCACTACTAGAATAATATAATTGAAGCCTGTTATCACTTTGATGCTTTTTGTTTGAGATATCTTTTGACTTAACATACTGAATTCTTGGGACAAGTTTTCGATGTCATGAAAGCTGCTTTGTTGTCCAGATGGTCGATTGTTATTTGAATTATATTGGTGTTTTTCAAGTTCGGTTTTTAATAATACAGGCAAATTCTTGCAAGCTTTCTTTGCGACAAGATTTTCTTTGTCAAGCTTATAGTAGCTATTTCCATCACTAACAACAAATAAATAATTTCCATGCGGCATCTGGCTTAAATCAACTACAATTGCCGAAGCGTCATCTATACGTTTTTTATTTTCTTCAGTTTTAATGCTTCTATAGCTAATAGCGCAAATTTTGGCGGCTTGATAAAATAATTGGCTTTCTTTAGCATCATCAAAAATTTTAGTTTTAATGGCTTCACTGACAGTATTTTCGTCATTGATATCAAATGGGCCATCAGAGGTGAGAACCAATAAATTTTGTTGTTGATCAGTTTTAACATTATATTGAGAGATAGTCGGAGTGCTAATTATCCCTTTGATTTTGGATTTTTATATCCTAAGCCTCGTGGAATTGCGATACAGCGATTGTCTGACGATACAATATATCCCTTATTTTTTTGCCACACTGTATGGGCATCTTCTCTTTCCAGCCGTTCTTTTTCATCTTCCAGATAATGCCTACAAGCCAAACGTGTGACTTCAGCTGAAATATGTAAGGGAAGCTATCCCTAATTGCGCTGTAAAAACTTTTTACCGCTGGCATCACACACTACAAAACAAGCTGTTAATGTTGCTCCTGCACTGCCATCTTTGATTTTAGCATCTTTATCAATTAATTGGCTTAGTTGTATTATGGCATCAAAGATCCCTTGTCCAATTTGGTCATCGCTTAAAGCACTGAGATCAGTGTCTATTTTTCTTGCGGCGATATAGTCTTCATTAGATCTACCTTTTATTTGACATAAGGCGACCATTTTTCATCTAGCGCATCATCTTTCTGAATATGCTTAAGGTTTTGATCGAGAAATTCTAGGGTATTTACTATTTTGATAAAATCATTGCGTTTTTGAGGTTCTTTTAGAAATTCTTGCGATATCCAAGACCGCTGTTGTTGGTCGCGTTCTTGTTGTTTAGCGGCCATGGCGAGCTCTTGTTTCATGCTTTCTTCTGTAATAGTTGTTGTATCGATTATTATAATTTTTTGCATGGTAAGCTCCGTATTAAATTGTTTTAAATCATTGGGTTAAGTATCTTAACACGGTTTTTAGTATTTTTAAGCGATTTTTATTTTTTAAGTGAATAAAATATCAGTTTTATCTATTTTTTATAATTTATCTATGCTAAGCTCAAAGGTTTGCTACAGTAGGTGAGGGGTTGTCGGCAAGATGAAAATTACGTATATCCAAATTTTGGGTCAGAAAAAATGCCAGCCCATGAAATAAATCAATGTAAGCTGAGATAAAGCATGAAGCATGGCCAAGTAAATAATATATTGCAGAATGTTTCTACAATATCTGTGCAGAGTAAGCTACGAAAAATCCATCGTTTTTTCACCAGGATTTATCACTCTATTTTTCATTCTAGAGAAATTAGAGATTTCGATTCTGATTATTACTTGGAATGTTATCCAGATGTTATTACTAGTGGTATGGATCCATTTACCCACTTTTTAAATATGGCAAACAAGAGGGCCGATCAACAAAACCACTGGTCGATATGACAGCACTTGCTTCAGCATTATCAAATGAAAAAGAGACTATTTTGCTCATAAGCCATAATGCAACACGAACTGGTGCACCCATATTGGCATGGAACATTTGCGAGCAATTAAAGCAACGTTACAACGTCATTTGTGTTTTATTGCGAGGTGGTGAGATTGTTCCTTTTAAGCAAACATGCGCTTATGTTGTTGGTCCTTTTGAAGAGCATTTGCTTCTATGTGCTGGTGCGACGATCAGTGCAATTAAAAAGCGATTTGGCATCAAATTTGCCATTATTAATTCTTATGAATCTAAATTAGTCTTAAAATCAATCGCGGCCAACGCAATTCCTTCAATATTTTTGATTCATGAATTTTTAAATGATTCACATTTAGAGGATTTTTATCTGAAACTAAAATGATAAAAAACATTGTTTTTCCCGCTAAAATGGTTAAAGACAGCACGTTCTCAAAAAATCCAAAGCTTTGCTGGAGGCTTCGAGCATATTGCCACAAGGAAAATCAATTGTTCCAGTGATGCAAACCAATCAAGAAGCAGAAATGAAGAGAATAGAACAAACAATTTTCGTTGACAATTCAGGCTCTTGTCGACCATTTGTTGTATTGGGGGCAGGCACTGTTGATTATCGTAAAGGCGTTGATCTGTTTTTGCAACTGCGATAGAGATTTTTCGGCTTAATCCAGTGGCTAATATTATAATGATTTGGATAGGTGATTCTAAAGTGTCACCCGATTACTCGAAATTTATTATTGATCAAATAGAACGTTATGGTATGCAACATCGTTGTAAATTAATTGAGCCTATTTTCAATTTAGAAGAAGTTTATAAATTTGCTGATTTGTTTTTCTTTCTTCACGCTTAGATCCATTGCCTAATGTCGCAATAGATGCAATGATGCAAGCTCTACCCATCATCTGTTTTGAAAAAACTACTGGTATTATAGAGTTTTTAGAACAAAGTGCTGAGACAGCTAGTTGCATTTTGCCTTTTTCTAATATTACAGTAGCTGCAGAAAAGATTTTGAAATTTTATCAATCACCGCAATATTACGCATCAGTCGCTGATAAAGTGCAAGCGATTGCATTAGAAAATTTCGATATGAAGCAATATGTTGAACGTCTTGTTGAGTTGGTTTTAGACTCCCACTAATTAATCACTATCAGAATAAAACGCTTTTCTTTCTTTTTGCTTAAATAGGGCATGGAAAGGCCATTTTTTACCATTATTGTTGCCAAAATTTTTCTTTTAAACAGGCAGTTAAACCTAAAAAGGCTAAATTTTTAAAAAATGTCAAAAAACTGTACATTAGGGCAAAGTTTGTATAAACTTTGCCCTTTTCTGTAATTGCCGGTTGCTGTGGGTCAAAAATATTGCGCGTGACTTTTGGCTGAGCAATTACGGAATTTACAAAGAAGTTTGTAATGGAATTTATCAATAAAAACGAATAAGGAGAGCAATATGTATAAATGTAGTTAATTCAAGATGGAGAATTTTTCTATGAAAAGAATAGTAAAACTAAGCATTTTTACATTGGTATGTTTTTTAGTTCTTGTGTTTTTGCAGATGTTCCTGCCGTTACCAACAACACCAACATCGATCAGCAAGTCAAGGCATTTACTGCCAAAGCAAAAATNTTAAATCCTAAAGTCGTAAAATTAGCTTTGCAAGCTTATAACAAGGCCAGAATACAAGGCATCGATTCTAAAGGTCTAGTAACAATTGTCGATTATACTAAGCCCTCCACTGAAAACCGTTTGTGGGTCTTAGATCTAAAAAAGAACACTGTTTTATATAAAGGCTTAGTTGCGCATGGTTTTAATAGTGGCGGTAATTATGCTACNCCGTTTTCAAACCGTGTTGGCAGTGCTATGTCGAGCTTAGGTCTTTATATGACTGGAAAACCTTATATTGGTCATAATGGATATTCATTACGCTTGATTGGCTTAGAAAAAGGCTTTAATGATTATGCCATGCGGCGCAATGTGGTGATTCATCCAGCAAGTTATGTAAGCCGTTCTTTTGCTGATGCATATGGTCGCATTGGTCATAGCGCTGGTTGCTTTGCATTAGAGTCAAGGCTTTCAAGTTCAATCATTAAAACAATTAAAGATGGAACTTTACTTTTCGCATACTACCCTGATTCAAAATGGTTAAAAAATCGAAATATCTTACTTAAACCAATGATACCATGCCAGCTTTAATGGTTGGCATGGTTTTGCTTATGTGAGATTGGCTAATTGAATACTGTCTGCATCTTCCTGCACTAGTCGTAATGGTCATTGCCTATTTAGCAGTTTAGCTAGAACTATCTGTAGTCTGAATATTTTTCATAGCTTTCATCAATGCTGGTGAAGTTGTCCAGATAATATTGTATCCAGAGAAAATTAGAACATACCGGGTGGGCTTAGCATGTTTTTTATGTTGGCTTTTATGAAGGCATAAAGAATTGCCACTCAGTGCTCTGAGTGGCAAGTGTAATTATTCTTTAGGTTCATTTTCTTTCTTGTCGTAATTGGCATTAAAAGGAATGTCAGTATCGGAGTAAACGCTAACTATTTTTAGTGGTTTTTCTGAGTTTGAGTTGATCACATTGTGTTTTGTGCCCAGCGGAATGAAAATCATATCACCGGCTTTTACGTCAACAGTTTTTCCATTAAGGACTGCTTTGCCGTTGCCTTCAGTTACAAAAATGACTTGGTCAAATGGATGCGTTTCGACACCAATTTCATTTTCGGNGTTAGTGCTAGGAGTAATGCTCATAAAAACTATTTGTGCATGTTTTCCTGTAGCAAAGGCAGATTTCCAGTGGTCATTAGCATTGGCTTTATCAAATAATTGGGNGGCAACCATTGGTTCAGTAGTTTTGTTGTTGGCGGCAGAGGCATTCAAAGCGAGGAAAACGAGAGCAAGCCTGCTACTAGACACCATTTTTTTACTGTTAATTTGCACATCATATATAATAACTCCTTTTATATATTAAAAACGAATCCAATTTTTCCTGAATTGGGCTTTTATTGAATATTAAATCAATGGAAACGTCAAGTGCTGTACTGTATTTATGGATTTTTGTATTAGAATTTATCAATCATAATAACAAACAAAGGAGGCAATATGCTTAATTTTAGATGGTTGAATTTTACTGATTTATCGGTGCCAGAATTGTATGCCATTTTGGCATTGCGGTCTGATGTTTTTGTGGTGGAACAAAGTTGTGTTTATTTAGACCCGGATGGTAAAGACAGCTATGCGATTCATTTGCTGGGAGAGGAGGCTGGAGAATTAGTAGCTTATCTACGTTTATTTCCGCCCACGGACATAGAAAATTATTTAGTGTTTGGCCGTGTTGTTACCTCAAGGGCGGCCAGAACCAAGGGTTATGGTAAGAAAATGATGCAAGAATTGCTGGTGTATTGTAACAAATATTACCCAGGTGTTGAAATTAAGTGTTCTGCGCAGTTTTATCTCAAGAAATTTTATGAGAGTTTTGGCTTTCAAGCATTGGGTGAAGTTTACGATGAAGATGGCATTCCACACATTTCAATGCGAAAGGCTTGGTGATAGTTGCTATTACGATTAGTGAGGTAGTTTGAGCAAAATACTGGTTAAATGGCTTTCCTCAGGGGCTTAGTCGGCGCTTCTGCCTGACTAAAAAATGCACTATTTGGTGGATCAGACAATACTGGCACAAACGGGTGATTTAGGGTAAAATCATATTTCCTTTATATACATTTATAAAGGGCGTTAGGTGCCTGCCTAAGAGTTTCATAGCGCGATCTATTGATACAAGCTTCTGATCTCTAGGAACGGTTCTGTTTTATTTTACTTATGGGAAAATTGTTATGACAAAGAAGCTGTATGTTGGATCGCTGTCTTATAGCATCGATGATGGTGAGTTAGAAAAAATATTTGCTGCTATTGGTAGCGTTGTTTCAGCAAAAGTGATTATGGATGCTGCTAGTGGCAGAAGCAAAGGATTTGGCTTTGTAGAAATGTCGAGCGAAGATGAGGCTAANAAAGCCATCCGTGATTTAAACGGTTCTTCTCACGCTGGCCGTACCATTATCGTTTCTGAAGCTCGTGCTGAAACTAAACGTAGTGGTGGTCGTGGTGAAGGTCGTGGCGAAGGCCGTGGTGGTTTTGGCGGCGGTCGTGGTAATGCTGGTGGTTGGAGATAATAACTGCCAGGACCTAAAAGCCCCATTATTGGGGCTTTTTTATGGTTTTTTGAAGGACTTTGAACAATGACGCAAAAGCTAGTTTTTTTCCCCAGTGCTTGGTCTAACGAGCTTTTGTTTGCTCCCCAAATTGAGCTGTTGAAGAATGACTATGAGATAATTGTGCCAGATATCTCTGATTTTGAAGATATCAAATCAATCGCTGATTTTGTTGTCAAACAATATGACGATGTCGCGTGTCTTATTGGCCTTTCTTTTGGCGGATTTATTGTCCAGCAAATATTGATTGATTATCCTGATTTTGCGCCAAAGGCTGTGTTAATAGCAACCCAAGCCCATGGTTTTGATGAAGATATTAAGGGTTTTTATCGATATTGCATGCAGCAAGTGCAAGCGGGAAAACTACCTGAATTATTGCAACCGTTTGTAGAAATTGTTATTAGTGAAGCACGACAAAATGATAGAGCATTAATTGAGTCGATCAAAGATATGGTGCTATCAGTGGGGCCTAAGGCGTGTATTAATCATCATAAAGCCGTGATAAGTTTTAATGATAAAAGAGCACATTTGGGCAAGATCAAAGCTAAAACATTAATTATTTGTTCCTCTGAGGATTTTGCAACTCCCCTGATTTCCATGAANATGATTCACCAGAAAATTCCTACTTCTACGTTGGTTGTTTTGCCGCAAGGAGGGCATTTCCTCACCCTGGAGCAACCACAAGCTGTGAACCAGCATATTCTTAATTGGCTATTAAAAAATTGAAATAAGTGTTTTGGTAGGGCTCATTTCTCAAAGTGAAGTGCCACCATTCCTTTTCATAGGGTACGAAGCCATATTTTGTCATGATTTGTTGCAGTAGGCTTCGGTTTTGCTGCGCTGTTTTGTTAATGGAAGTATCAGAAAAAGCGGCTGTTTTGTCTAAACAGTCATAGCCTGTTCCCATGTCAATACTATTATCACGAAATCGCTGTGACAAGGGGGCATAACAGGCAACCAATTTTTGTCCCGGATGATAAGCAGCCTGTGGTTCGCCATGAAGGGGGATAATAGTCAGGTCCATGGTGCTGCCGCGTGAATGGCCAGACTTTTGCGCCACATAGCCTAATTTAAATAAATCGGCCTTATTGACGCGCGGATAAAATTCCGCTTTTGTCTGTTGTAGCTTTGGCTGTTGGCTCCATTGAATGAAATCATTGACCGCCATTTGTGGACGGTAACAGTCATATACTTTCAGGCCCAGGCCTTTCGCTCGCAGCACTGTCTGTACTTGCTGTAATGCCTGGGCTGCTGGTTTGGTCAGGATACAGGCTGGGGCGCCATATCCTTTCACTGGACGCCCAATGAAATTATGCTGGTCTGCGTAACGAATATCTTGTTGGATTGTTGGGTCAATGTCACTTAAATATACAAAGTTAGGCGGCAATTTATTAGCGTATCCCACGTTATAAATACCCAGCATGGCTAAGGTAAATAGGCTGGATTTTAATTTTTTGATATTGTTGCTCATATCACTTTTTCACGGTTAATGCCGATTCGTTCTTGCGGATTTTTTTGGCAAGTTCTAAGGCATTATTAGCGGCAGCGATCAAGCTAGTGACACTTTTAGCATCAATTGGATAACTGGCAATGCCTGCCGCTGCTGAGACAATTGGCAGTGATTTATTGGCATACTCCCAATAGAATTTTTTATATCTTGCGTTAATTGGCGTATCCGTTCAACGGTTTCGTTGAGTTTGATCTTTGGCATGATTATCAAAAATTGATTTTCTTGATGGCGGTAAAGCAAATCATAATTGCGTAACTCTGTTTTTAAAAACATGGCAATCGTTTTTAAAATATGTTTGCCTGCTGCATCGCCAAACTCGAGAATAATATTCGACAAGTTTTCGATCTCAAGAACCACTACAGCAAATTTCTCATGAAAACGCTCAGCACGGGCAATTTCGTTATTTAAAAGTTCGTGTAATGAATTGCGATTTAATAAACCGGTGACTGGATCATGAAGGGCGGGATTAGGTGAAACTTCTTGGTCAATAGTCTTGATTTCATCAAGCATTATAATCACTCCCTGATTATGTCTAAGTTTTTGCTTGGGCAGGTTGCCGTTAAGTCGAAAGCATCTACTCGAAGCAAATGATTATAGCATAGCCAATGCGCGTATTGCACCGTCTGCTTTGGAGCAAATTTTGCTTGCAAAAATTAGATAGCATGCTATCCTTTTGTCTCAACATAATCTATAGAAGTTGCCGTGATGAAAATCAAACTTTATCAACTAGACGCTTTCGCTGAGCAATTGTTTTCTGGCAATCCAGCCGCAGTTTGTCCTTTGCCTTATTGGCTGCCTGACAATTTATTGCAAGCCATTGCTGCAGAAAATAATCTCTCCGAGACCGCTTTTCTGGTGCCACAAGGCGATGATTTTAGATTGCGCTGGTTTACGCCCGTCCGAGAGGTCAGTTTGTGTGGCCATGCTACCTTGGCGGCAGCCTATGTGGTGTTCCAGTTTCTAAAACCAGCGACAGACCAGGTGGTATTTCATACCTTAAGTGGTGCATTACGGGTGACACAGAAAGGCTCATTGCTGACTATGCAGTTTCCAGCTCTTTCAGCAGAGCAAGTCACTGTCTCTGGATTGTTGGTGGAGGCTTTGGGAGTCACTCCTGTTGCTGTCTATCGTTCACTGGATTATATGCTAGTGCTCGCATCCGAAAGCCAAGTCCGGGATTTACGGCCAGATTTGGCCCGATTACTGCAGTTAGATTTACGAGGGGTGGTGGTCACCGCACCAGGTGAGCAATATGATTTTGTATCGCGTTATTTTGCGCCTAAGCTAGCTATTCCCGAAGATCCTGTTACAGGCTCAACTCACTGCGTATTGGCACCTTATTGGGGCAAGCGCCTAGGGAAGGACCGTTTATGCGCTAAGCAATTGTCAGCGCGCGGAGGGGTGGTCTTATGCGAATTGCAAGACGATACAGTGGCTTTAACTGGGAATGTGATACCTTACCTGCTAGGAGAAATCACGTTACCTGACTAGTTATTATCAACAGCACTTTTGCGGTTATAGACCGTTTCATCCAGTTCGTTTTCACTTTTGGCAACGACGGTAGCTGCATACAAATCGCCGGCTACATTAGTTGCTGTCATTCCCATATCAATGACCCGGTCAACACCGGCAATGAGAGGAATGGCGCCGAGTGGTAAACCTATCGATGACATGACTGCTCCCATCACGATAATGGCAGAGCCAGGGATCCCGCCTGCACCCATGGAGGTCAATACGATGCTGATTACTAGTGTGATAAAATGTGTCAGGTTTAATTCAATGCCGTAAATATTAGCAGCAAATACGACGGCAATGCTCAAATAAATCGCCAAGCCGTTAAGATTTAATGTGGTTCCAAGCGGCAGTAAAAGCCNGGCAATCCCTTTTGAAATCCCCAGGTTTTCTTCGGCACAGCGCACACTGATGGGCAGGGTGGCGGTGCTGCTAGAGCTGCTAAAAGCGAAGATAACAGCGCTGGCAATACCTCGGAAGAATTGCAACGGGCTAAGCCTTGCTACTAATAGCAAAGTTGCCATATAGAAAATGATGCATAGCAATAAACAAGCCAAGTAACCAGAGAGAATCAGTTTTAATAACGGTAATAAAGCTTGTAATCCAAATTCAGCCGCTGTGGTGGCCATCAAAGCAAAAATACCATAAGGCGCGAAACTCATGACAAGGGCAGTGAGTTTAAAAACCACGGTTGATAAGCTATTGAAAAGGTCTTTGACCGGATTAGCTTTTTCACCGGCCATATTGATTGCCAAGCCGATAAAAACGGCAAATACTAGCAATTGCAAAATATTGGCTGTTGCGAAAGCATTAAACGGATTGGTTGGAATGAGATTGGTGATCATCTCAAGCACAGTGGGCATTTTACCAATATTGAGCGCATCGGAGGTGCTCGCCAATGATAGACCATTGCCTGGGGCTATCAATGTAGCAACGCCTAGTCCAATGATGGTAGCGACAGTCATGCTGATCACATAGACAATTAAAGTTTTAGTGCCAACGCGCCGCATTTTTTGTGGATTATTCATAGCCAAGATCGCGCAAACAATCGCCGTGAACACAACGGGCACAATCATCATTTTGATGGCATTAATAAACAAGATCCCAACTGGTTTCACATACAGGGCTTTTTCGCCTGCCAATAGACNCAAAAGGGTGCCTACCATCATGGCCAATAAAATTTNTTGCCAGGCGGGCAATTGTGACCAACCCAATACAAAACGTTTAAGATAGTTCATCATTGTTCCTTGGTTGTGGCAGAAAAATTTATTCTTGTTTTAGAGAAATCTCTGTCGCTGACTGATCGAGTTTTGGCAGTTCTTTGCGGCGGAGTAAACTGCCTAGTTTGCCAATGAACAAATAGGCACAGGGCACAACAAATAAAGTCACCAACGTACCAAAGGTCATTCCGCCGACGATGGTCCAACCGATTTGTTGTCGGCTTAATGCACCCGCACCAGTTGCCAAAGCCAGGGGAACGGCGCCTAGTACCATCGATGCAGTGGTCATTAAAATCGGACGGAAGCGAATTGCAGCAGCGTTTAAAATGGCTTCACGGCGGGTGAGGCCTTGTTCCAATTGTTGATTACCGAATTCTACCAACAAAATCCCATGTTTACTGATTAAACCAATCAAAGTGATTAATCCGATTTCGGTATAGATGTTGATGGTGCCATGCACGAGTTTAAGTGTCAGCAAGGCACCGGCAATAGCAGGTATCACACTAAACATCACAATTAATGGATCAGTGAAACTTTCAAATTGTGCTGCCAAAATCAAGTAAATAAAAATCAATGCCAAAATAAATGTCGTTACCATACCGCCACTGGCTTGAATAAATTGGCGGCTGCTGCCGGAGTAATCGATTTGAGTATTTTGAGGCACAATCTNTTTGGCAGCTTTGGTCAAATAATCCAACGCTTGCCCTAATGTGTATCCAGGAGCAACGCTCGCTGTAATAGTAGCTGACCGTTGTTGTTGGAAATGGTTAAGGTTTTCCGGTGATGTAATCTCTTTTAGAGTGACTAAGTTAGACAGAGGCACTAACTCACCGTTAGCAGCACGCAACGAAATATTATTGATGGCGTCTGATTGATTCATAAAAGGGGCTGCCAATTGTGGAATCACTTCATAACTGCGGCCACTCATGGCAAATCGGTTCAGTGATGATTCACTTAAACTAGTGCTCAGTGCATTACCAATGTCACTCATAGAAATGCCTAAATCACCGGCTTTATTGCGATCAATCGAAACACTGATTTCTGGCCGGTCAAATTTTAAATCGATATCAATGTTGACCAATCCAGGATACTGGCTTGCTGCAGTCACTATTTNTTGTGTGGTATCAGCCAGTTCTTTATAAGTCCCTGTTGTTTTTAAAACAAAATTGACGGGCATAAAACTGCTGGCACCCGGTAGACTAAATGGATTGACCGGAAATGCTTTGACCCCGCTAATTCCCCATAATTGTGGGAACAGCGTTTGAATAATATCATTGACGGAACGTTTGCGGTCTTCCCATGGTTTTAATACCAAGAAAGCTAGTGCCGAATTAACGCCAGAAGGAAAGCCATTGATGATAGCGAAATTAGTTTTCTCTGGTACGCTTTCAAAAATATTGATTAAGCGAGATGAATATTTTTCAGTATAACTTAAGTTGGCTGAAACGGGTGCTTTAATAATAGTCATAACAGCGCCAACGTCTTCTTGTGGTGCAAGTTCTTGTGGAAGTGCGCGATAAGTCAATAAAGCAACAATAACAATACCTAATGCAGCGCCGATCATAGGCAAAACCANACGCAAGACTTTGTCTAACAACCAACGATAAATTTTAACAAGATGGTCTTGGGCTGTGTCTGATAGTGTTGCCAGTTTGCCATGTAACGCTTGAGGTGTCATGATTTTGGAGCACATCATTGGTGTTAAAGTCAGAGCAATAAATCCTGAAACAATCACTGCGCCAGATAAACTAAAAGCAAATTCTTTGAATAAAGCGCCAGTGATATCATCCAGAAAACCAATGGGCGCAAATACAATCGCAAGTGTGAAAGTCATTGCAATGACGGCAAATTGAATTTCACGTGAGCCATCAATCGCTGCATTAAAAGCACTTTTTCCCAGGCTCATGTGGCGATGAATATTCTCTGAAACTACAATGGCGTCGTCAACCACCATACCAATCGCTAAAACCATGGCCAATAATGTCAGCGTATTGATCGAGAACCCACAGATTAACATTAAGCCACAGACACCGAGTAATGACAGCGGAATTGTGACGGCGGGAATCAATAAAATTCGCATCGAGCCTAAGAACAATAACATGATTAGCAACACTACCACAGTGGCTTCGATGACCGTCTTTTTAACTTCAGCAATAGAAGCAGCAATGAATTTAGAGGAGTCCCATGCAACATTGAAGGTAACATCGGCGGGGAATTGTGGTTGCAGTTTATTCAAGGTTTGAGTCACAACGCTAGAGATGGTTAATGGATTTGCTGAAGGTTGTGGTGTGATCGCGAGCACGACAGCATTTTTACCATCGGCAATTACCGAATAATCGGTGTTCTGCGCCCCTAATTCAGCATGACCAACATCTTCTAGGCGGATTAAGCGTCCTTGATCATTGCGGATCACGAGATGATTAAATTGTGTTGGGGTGCTGATATCCGTAGTTGCATTCACATTGAATTGATTATTGGCGCTTTTGATCATACCAGTAGGTGATTGCAAATTATNTATTTTTAAAGCGTCGCTGACATCCGAAAAACTGACTTGATGAGCTGCCATGCGCTGAGGATCAAGCCATATTCGCATTGCATATTCCCGACCACCAANAATTTGCACTTGGCCAACGCCAGGTAAAGTGCCCAATTGAGGTTGAATTACACGTAACAAATAATCCGTGACTTGTTGCGTAGTCCACTGTTGACTATTAAAAGAAATAAACAAAGTTGGATTGGCATTAGGGTCTTCTTTGCTAACAATAGGATCATCAATGTCAGAGGGTAATGAAGAGCGTGTCGATGCAACTTTGTCACTGATATCATTAACAGCAGTATTAATATCAGTTCCTAGCTTGAAATAAACCGTGATGGTGCTGCTGCCTTGAGCATTATTGGCGACAATATAATCAATTCCATCAACACCCGTGAGTGCATTTTCAATAGGGGTGGTAACAAAACTTTCCATTAATTCAGCGCTGGCACCTGCGTACGTAGTAGTCACGTTGACTACGGTATTACTGACTTCGGGATATTGTCTTACTGATAATTTCTGGTAACTGATAAGGCCAATCAGTAATATCAACAAGCTAAGGACTGACGCAAATACCGGACGTTTGATAAAAAAATCGGTGAAATTCATGCTGAGTTTCTCATTTTGCAATGGCTATAGGTTCGCCACTATTGGTAATTTTAAATTGACCGTCTGTCACTACAACATCACCTGCATTTAATCCGCTTTTAATGTAGGCAGTTTGATTATTGCGGGCCAGGACTACCACGGGAGTTTTAATGGCTTTGCCGTTGAGCGCGCGATAGACATAGTTTCCTTGTAGAGATGACAATAATGCGATTTGTGGAATCGCTAAAACGGGGGTTTTATCACCTAGACCGAGATCAACTTGCATAAACATGCCAGGCAATAATTTGTTGTCTGGATTAGGGACGGAAGCGCGTATCGCTAAACTGCGGTTCTCAGAATTGACAACTGAATCAGACGCATACACTTTGCCTGTGAAGCTTTCTTTGGGTAAGCGTCTGAACGGATTGCTACGGTGTCGCCTACTTTGATTTTGCTTAAGTAGTTTTCTGGTAGATTAAAATTGACGACGATTGGATTCAGTGCTTGTAAGTTTACTAGGTTTTGGCCTTCCGTAACATAATCGCCGACATTGACTAAGTTCAGGCCAAGTTTGCCAGAAAAAGGGGCTCGGATTATTGCTTGTTCAAGTTCAGCTTTGGCTTGATCAACCTGGGCTTGATTCATCGTTAGGTTTGCTTGGGCGGTGTCATAATCTTCTTTAGAGACAGCATGTTGCCGTAACAAAATTTTGGCCCGTTCAAACTTCTGTTGGCTTAGTTTGAGATTGGCTTCATTGAGTTGTAGCTTGGCTTTTAAAATAGCTTGATTCATTGCCAAGAGCGGTGTGCCTTTTGCACAAATTGACCAGGCTGAAAATAAATCTCAGTGATTCGGCCGGCAATTTCTGGCTTCAGCATAATGCCTTGTAATGCAGTCAAACTCCCGGTAATAGACAACTTTTGTTGCCATTCAGCTGGCTGTGCGGTCACTACTTGGACTACAGCAGGCGGCATTGCGGGCCCGCCAATGGCAATGATTGGGGCACTGGATAATGCAAGGACGAATAAGGACGTTAGACTAGTTTTTTTAGCATGATTTTCATTTCGGTGTGAATTTTAGGATCAATTATTGTAAGCTTTTTCTCATTAAAAGTAAATGAAAAAGTAATGTTAGTAGGCAAACTTTGTTTTTTAACTTGCTGATGTTAAAGAGAATTTTAGAAAACAAAGCGTTTGGCTTGGTCTGCTGCCTATGAGAAAGTGCACTATTGCGTTTGTGGCATCATATCATCGCCCAAGACATTTTCCTGGACCCCGCGGTCTTCGCCGTGGGATTGACGGAGAAAATTTTTCATAAACCGCCTTTGCAGTGGTCAGTCGTGTTATGCCTTCATTTCGTCATCCTGCGGCGAAGACCGCGGGATCCAGGAAGGAAGAGGTGGGCATAGTGCTAGGGGCTTGCTTAACCGGTGAGATGATGGATGTCCCGGCATTATTGGCTGTGGGGCTCAGTGACGGAATGAAGGCATCGAACGAACTAATTTTGACTGCCGTAACACTTCAGTGTTTAATGTGCTTCAGGAAAAACTAACCACCAAAAGGACTGGGATATGATTAATAAGGGCAGGGTGATCGTTGCCGGCATTTTTGGCAATGCTTTGGAATGGTATGATTTTACTACCTATGCTTTCTTTGCCTATCTGTTTGCCGCTTTATTCTTTCCAATGGAAAATCAATATTCTTCCTTATTACTGACTTTCGGCGTGTTTGCATTGAGCTTNTTAGTGCGGCCCTTTGGTGGAGTTTTGATGGGCCTTATTGGTGACCGTTTTGGCCGTTTGAAGGCACTCATTATTTCTATGGTCTTGATGACTATTCCAACCCTCTTGATTGCATTTTTGCCAGACTATCGAACCGCTGGCATCATAGCCCCTATCTTATTGACCTTATTACGTATTCTTCAAGGAATTGCTGTCAGTGGAGAGTTGACTAGTGCAACCTCTTATTTGGTTGAACATGCCTCCCCCAATCAACGTGGTTTTGCAGGCAGTTTAGTTATGTGTAGTGCTTTTATTGGTATCGCAGGAAGCTCGGCGGTAGTCGCGTTAGTCACTGAATTGACTAGCACAACTCAATTGTTTTTATGGGGATGGCGTTTGCCGTTTGTATTAGGNGGAATTTTGGGGATTGCTGGTTTAATTATTCGTTTGCGTAGTCAAGANGACTTTGCATTTCAAGAAAATAAAACTGGAAGCAAAAATCCATTAGCACCCAGCTTGTTGAAATTGCTATTTACTGATGGTGCAAAATCAATCTTGTTGGCCATCTTATTGGTTTGTGTGATGGCGACTAGTAATTATTACCTCATTGGTTTCTTCACCAGTTTCTTAATTAAATTTATCCATTTACCAAGCAAAGGTGTCGCATTAATTAATTTTATCGCCTTAGGCGTGTTCACCGTATTGATTCCCATAGCAGGGATCGTTTCAGATAAGATCGGACGTAAACCAGTCATGGGATTTGGAATTGTTGCTATGCTGTTATTGGCATTGCCTATTTTTCAATTTTTGACACATGGTTCTTTACAGACGGCATTGATTGCACAAGTGTTGTTTGCAGTCTGCTTGGCGCCGATTGCAGGTTTAGTTCCTACTATGTTAGCAGAAATGTTTGTGGCGCGGATCCGCAATACCGGACTGTCAATTGGTTATAATGTAAGTCTCGCTATTTTTGGTGGCACAGCACCATTGATTGCTTTAGCATTGGTAGAAACTACAGGCAAATATTTTTCACCGGCGTTGTATTTGATTGCCTGCAGTTCTATTTCATTAATTGCTTGGTATTTTGTGCGAGAAACGTATAAGCAACCATTGCCATAAACAAAAACTGTCTATACCCATTGCACCTCAAAATGCGAAGTGTAAGGCTCATCTTGCGGCGCATTTGCCGCGTTCTTCAATCGCAAAACACTCAAAATAGAGTGACCATTCTTCGTGTTTTGCTCAATCAAGACGCGACAACTGCTTGCAATCTGAACCTTAAACTTCGCATTTTGAGGTGTAATGGGTATATATTTTTGATTTTATGAGCAAGTATTCTGTTCTGTCGTCATGTTGACGCGCGGTGTCATAATGCCTGTCAGCAGCAACTCAATTTCTTTTAAGAAATCATCCACTGTCCAAAGCGCATTATAAAAATTATAAGCGGATATGTTCTCATGCAAATTAGGTACATCGATTGACATTAAGCAGCCAAGTATGGCTCGTGCTTTAGTCAATTTCTCATGAATGTTATCGTTAATTTCCTGGGCATCTTGAGCATCACGAATGAGATTTTCCATAGCTAAACTCCTGTGTGTTATTTTTGGTTCCATTTTTAATTCAGCTCTACGGAGAAAGCGAAAGAAGACGGTGGCCAGGAGCTCAAAACCGCACACAGACGGCGGGTTTATTTCCCTGCGGGTATTGTATTACGCCCGCTCCCAGCCATACTAGAGAGAGTTATCAAAACAGACTAACAAACTCAGCTGTGTGGGTGTTTTGAGCACCAAGGTGTAACTTAGATGTATTTGCAAAATTTTTCAATAGTTAAATTATGTAAATTTGTTTTAATAGAGAAATATGCTTAAAAATAGGCAGTTTGTGATATTTTTTTGCAGATTAAAAAATTAAAGCGTAATGGAACCTAATTTAAGCGGTGGTTGAGTATTTGTCGTGACCATATCATGATAGTTTGCTACTTGACCATTTTTTCTAACTTGCTCAATCGCTGCAAAATTTAATTCCGCAGTTAGCAGTTCTGCTGTATTCATGGCAGCAAGGGCTTTAATTCCATCATCGGGAAAACCAATATCAACAGGAGTGAAAACTCCTGACTGGCCGATATTAATATCGATAAATTCATTATTTGCTACATCACCCACTAGACAGGCTTGCATGACATAACATTGATTTTCAAGGGCACGTGCCCGGCATGAAAGATGTACACGATGATAACCAGCCAGTGTATCAGTACAACTTGGCACTAAAATTAATTGTGCTCCTTGTTGTACTGCTTGATGCACCAAGCTGGGAAATTCACTGTCATAGCAAATAGCAATTGAAATTTTACCAAATGTGGTATTAAAATGACNCAATTCCTCTCCTGAAATAATATATCCAATTTGTTGTTCACCTTTGGTCAAATGAATTTTGTCTTGATGTCCGAACTGCCCTTTAGGATTAAATAAATAAGCACGGTTCACATAATGACCTAATGTGGTTTCTACAAGAATAGTGCCAGGTTGTAGGTAAATTTGATGAGTTTTTGCTAATTGTTGATAAAGCTTGAGATAATCCGGTAGTAGACTTTGCAGAGATTGGATTTNTTCATTGAATGAGCCACTGAACATTGCTGTCAACTCGAGTCCCGCATATTCTGGGAGCAAGACCAATTGTACATCTTGTTTTTTGGCAGTGATGATAATCTCAGTTATTTTTTGACTATACGTGTTCCAATCTGCTAGTGGTTCAGGATGATACTGTGCAATGCCAACTTTGATGGCTATTGATTTCATAGCCATTTTAACCAGAAAGTCATGGGCTTCAGGGATTCGGTGGTTTCATCCAAGTCTTGCCAATAATAAGTAGTGGCAATTTCAGGATGTTTAACAAAGCCCATCATGCGCCAAAATTCATCCAGTGGTTTGTAATCAGCGGGACGGCGAGGGTGGTCTTGCGGACGTTCTACAGCACAGAAAGTGGCCAGTTGATAGTTTTGCTGGCGGGCTGCTTGTTCACGGCGCTTGAAAAACTCTTTACCTATCCCCTGGCCACGGTATTCGTGTAAAAGGACGGATTCGCCAAAATAAAAAACTTGGTCAATATCGTAACCGTTCTTTATAAAGGGTTGTTTACATTCTTCTACCTCATATTTCAATGGAATAGCAGTGGATGCACCGACAACACGTTTGTTGTCAAAAACTAATATGAGTGTGCTGGATGGGCATTCAAGATAAGTTGCTAAATATTTCCTTTCGTACTCGGAGTTGCCGATATATAAGTAAGGAAACTCACGAAATACTTTGCAACGTAACTCTGCCAAGTCTTTAATATAAGGCACAACAGCCTGGCCTTGTAATGTAACAATTTCAAGTGTTTTCATGCGGCTGTTCCCTAAAAAGTTATTTCACTTGTTCCAACCAAGCAGGTAGGTTGTAGTAATTGGTAACACGTTTGATTTTGCCATTTTCAATCTCAANAAATGCTCCTGCGGCAAGACGATAAGTTTGACCTTTAGCAGCAGGCAGGCCACTGTCGGTAGCGAGATAGGTACCATTGACAATAAATTCTGCTGCAGCCCGATCACCATGTTCATTTACCATGACTACAAGATTAGTGATTTGTTCTTTATAACAATGGTTCATATGGTCCATGAATTTGGCAAAAGCGGTTTTGCCGATTTCAGCTTTACCTTGATTGATATCATGGACAACATTGTCTGCCAGCAAGCTGAGAAATTGTGTCATATCTGCTTGGTTAAATGCAGTGTAATAATTCTCAATCAGTTGCTTGGTTGAATTTTGCATGCTCATTCCTCTTTAAAACACCGCATTATTATACCTATTCCATTTCAAGATGCGAGTGCAAAACTTATCCGCTTTGAGCATAGCTAATACGATAAATGACGCCATTGTAGTCATCAGAAACTAATAATGCTCCATCAGGCATTTGCAATACATCTACCGGGCGTCCCCAAGCCCGCTGGCCTTGTAGCCAACCTGTAACGAAGGGGCTAGTTTTGACGGGTTTACGCGATTCATCCAGGGTCACAAGTGTCAGTTGATAGCCAACTTTGCGAGATCGGTTCCAAGAGCCATGTTCGGCGAGAATGATCTGTCCGATATAATCTTTAGGAAATTGTTTCCNCGTGTAAAATACCATACCAAGCGCAGCCACATGAGCAGGCAGGCCTAATGTCGCAGGCACAAAATCTTGTGGGGTGCNTAGTTTGCCATAATGCGGATCTAGTTTGTTGTTACCGTAGTAATAAGGAAAACCAAAATGCAGTCCAGGTTTAGTGGCATGATTCAGTTCATCAGGAGGTAAGTTATCCCNCAGCCAATCACGCCCGTTATCAGTAAACCAGAGGTCTTTATTGGTCGGATCCCAATCGAAACCAACGCTGTTATGAATGCCGCTGGCATAGATTTGCAAATTACTGCCATCAGGTTCGAATCGCATAATAGTACCAAATTGTGGGTCATCTTCGAGGCATACATTACAGGGTGCTCCAATAGCTATGTAGAGTTGACCATCAGGCCCAACTCGCAAATAGCGCCATCCGTGCTCTCGTCTGTGAGGTAAGTCGATCACGGTCTCCGGTTTAGGTGGTTCTAGCAAATGTTTGGCAATATTGTCATAACGTATGACTTGCTGGTTTTCGGCTACATAAAGTGCATTGTTGAGATAAGCGACTCCATTTGGCATTGTCAAATCATTAGCAATCAACAATATTTTGGCTGCTTCAGTGGCATTTTGGTTTGGTAAAATTGNATAGACCTTGCCTTCACTGATGGTGCCGGCAAAAACAATATTATCTGGGCCTAAAGTAAGGCTGCGTACCCCAGGTATTTGGGCATAGATATCGATGTGAAAACCAGATGGGAGTTGCAATAATGACAATGGGAGTTTTTCTGCTTTTGCGCCTGAAAATATCAAAAACAAAATAATAAAATATCCCAGTTTGTGTCTCAGTTTCATGAGAAAACTTCCTTGTTGTTTTGAAGGGGAGTTAACGCAGTGATTTTAGCAGATAATGAGTTCAAGTCATACTATACCCATTACACTTCAAGATGCGACGTTTAAGGTTCAGATTGCAAGAAGAGGTGTAATGGTATATTTCTGACACTTCACCTTGCCAGGGGCAATAGTATTCCGGGTTGTTGTCCTCGTTGATTAGTCGCTCTGTCACATAATACCGTCTTTTACAGTATTTTATTCAGCTGAGCATTGCATTAGGCTGCATTTCCATTTTTAAAAACAAGGAAATGATTTATGAAAGACCTACATGCATTATCTGTCCGAGCAAAAAAGCGCCAGCACTGCCATTTATTTAGCTGAAAAGAAAAAATTTGCTGAAGCACTGCGAGAAAATGATGGCTGTATTGATTTGAAAAACGCTGCAAGACTGGGTTGGTGTGAGTTTGGCGTATCAAAGAAAGATGTATATTTATCTCGATTTATTTAAGGCAGAAACAGATTCTGAAGAAAAAGAATCATTAGCGAAACAAGCTTATAAAATGGCATTAAATGCTTGGAAATACTCACCTAACAATGAGCAAACAAAACGTCAAGTTGCCATTACTGCAGATAAATGGGCCACTTTTTTGTCTAATAAAAAGATTATGCAACAGCCGAAACAATCATTTTAGAGAGCATTGACTTTAATTTAATCAAGGACAATGAAGTATTAGATCAGCTTAGCTTCGTTTATGCTTGTCGTAAATTGGCTTTTATCTATCTTTATTATGCTTGGCAACAAGATAATTTGAACGACACCTTAGAGCGCTATAAAAAAGCGTATTTATATGGAAAATGGGGTGAAGAATTTGGGCTTAAAAAGGTCGTGATGCTGCTTTATGTTATTGGCCAAAATTGGCCATGAATATGCGGGCCATTTAGAAAGGGCTGGTCAGGTTGAAAAAGCATTGTATTACTTGCAGGAAAATTTGGTCATTCATCGTGAAAGAAATGATCTTGAAAAAGAAATTATTACCTTAGATAAAATCGCTAGTATTTACTTTCATCAAAAAACTTAAAAGCAGCCATGGAACTGTTTGAACAAGTCATCAAATTAAAGGCAAAAACCAATGAACTTGGCTATGATCACAGTCGTCATATGTTGGCACAGGCCCATGTCCAATTGGCAGAATTTTATCAGGCAGAAAAGTTATTGGACAAGGCTGTTATGCATTATGAGCAGGCGATTACATTATCACGTTTGAATTTAGATACACGCAAAGTCAGTGAAAATTATTTACATTTGGCGTTTGTTTATGCTCATCAAAAGCAACCAAAACAGGCTGCGGATTGCTTT
The DNA here is from genome assembly GCA_013414725.1 of Coxiellaceae bacterium. Classification (GTDB taxonomy): domain Bacteria; phylum Pseudomonadota; class Gammaproteobacteria. The sequence goes on from CP058706.1 coordinate 1,650,575, forward strand.
TATCAAGGTTATACCCAATACCGAGAAATTATTAGTTTACGCGAAGGTGTCGATTTCTATCAACAAGTTGATCCTTTAGTAGTTGCAGATTTGGCCAAAGCTGATGAGCATTATCGCACTCAGAATTATCACATTGCCGTCGGCATTTATATGGCTTGTTGCGATGCAATCATGACAACATCGAAGCAATTGCTAGTTGCTAAAACTACCCATGCAACCGTAATCAAAAAAATGGAGCAAGTGGGCAATGGCAAGGGAGCAAGGAAACGTCCTTATGAAGAGGAGGCACCGCTGGTGAACGAAACTGAGGAAGATTGTCCATTGACAAAGTTGCAGATAGCTAAGGAAGAGAGCTATGAAGTTACCAATGCATATAAAAACTGAACAGTCAGCAGGGTGGGCAAGCAAAGCTTGCCACCCTGTGAATATTTTGTATATTTTTGCTCAAAAACCCAGGGTGTATTATTTAACCTTATTGTCCTATAATGGTGCCCAAGTCGCTGCGCTTAAGCTATTTGCCCATCATCAGGGTCTTTAGTGCGTAGCTAAGCATCAAGGAGGTTGGCTAATGAGAATACAATTAATAAGAATTTGGCTTGTTTTACTGCTATCACTCTTAATTTCTAGTATTGCATTGGCCGATGAGGATGCGGTCAATACTAATGCAAGTACAAATGAAGAAGCCGGTAACACAGCCACAAACAATACAAGTAACGAACAGTTATTTGTCTTGACTTCAAAATGGGCAACACTGAAACCAGTTAACACTAAGAAAGGCATTTATCGCTTGGTATTACATGGCATTGCACCATACGTCTCTTATTACAGCAATACTCCTGACCTCAATACGGGGATGTTATCAACGGCCACTTTCGTTAGTCAGTGGCAAAAAGGTTTAAAATCAAAAGAACCTAGTATCCACCAGGGACAAGCTGGCGTGCGGTTGCATGGAATTTTAAATAAAAATCCAAGTTGGCATTGTTGAATTTAAAAACCCGGTATTTGATGCTAAAAAACAAATTATCACATTTACTGCCACTGCCAATGATCATAAGGCCATGCCACTGCCAGGACATATGATGTTCTTTCGACAATTAGTCTTATTTATTGATGATGTTCCAGGATGTTGGTCTTGTGTCATTAAAAAACAGTCCGGTAATGATGAGAATTAGTGATAGCAACCATTTTCACCGTTTAAAAAACGGTGAATAATAAACATGCGAGTAAGTATGGATTTTCCGTGCATAAGAAAAACAATACTCTTATTGTTGGTTGCAATCCTTTTTCTGACTGGCTGTCAACGCAATGAAGAAAATTACAAGGATATATCGAAGGAGATTTCACTTATCTTGCTTCTAACAGTGATGGCTTTTTATTGCGATTGAATATTTCAAGAGGCAATATTGTCAAAGGTGGTCAGATTATTTTGAGTTGGAAAATCAACCCGAAGCATACCGTTTAGACCAATCAAAAGCTCAGTTGGCACAAGCGCAGGCTAACTTGGCGGACCTTGAAAAAGGTCAACGGCTTACGGTTTTGCAGGGAATTCAAGGGCAATTGGAACAGGTAGCAGCTGATTTGCAATTTGCACAAAAACACTGGGGCGAAACCGTGAATTATTAGCAGCAAATGCGGTCGCCGTGCAAAATTTTGATCAAGCGCAGGCCGATTTTAAAAGAGATATGGGCCGCTATACCGAGCTGACGGCCAATTTAAGTGAAGCCAAATTAGGTGCTCGGGTGGATGTGATTGAAGCTGCCCGGGATGCCGTTCTCTCTGCAACAGCTGCTGTCAATCAAGCGCAGTGGTATTTGAGTAAAAGACGATAGTTGCACCGGCTTATGGCATTATCTACGACACTTATTATCGAGTTGGGGAATTTGTTCCTGCTGGCAAACCGGTAGCCTCATTGTTGGCACCTATGAATGTTTATTTGGTTTTTACGTGCCAGAAAACAATTGAGTCATATTCGTTATGGTCAGATAATTCAACTCAGCTGCGACAGTTGTGATCGTTTTATTGCAGCACAAGTGAGTTATGTCTCATCACAAGCAGAATATACACCACCCGTCCTTTTCAGTGAACGTGAACGACGTAAGTTAGTCTATCGTGTTGAAGCTAAATTTTCAGAGGCCGATGCCATGCAATTGCATCCTGGTCAGCCCGTTGATGTCTATTTACATAATAGGTCATAACTCATGGGCGACTATGCAATTGATGTTAGAGGGCTATGCAAAAATTTTGCGGGCAAGCCGGCAGTCAAAGACCTTAATTTGCAAGTCAAACGAGGGGAAATCTTCGGTTTTTTAGGCCCTAATGGTAGTGGCAAAACCACTACCATTCGTATGCTTTGTGGTTTGTTGGTGCCTGATGCGGGGCAGGGGCATGTTTTAGGTTATGACATTGTCAAGCAAACCGCCGAAGTTAAATTGCGCCTCAGTTATATGACGCAACAATTCAGTTTGTATACGGATCTGACCGTCAGAGAAAACTTAAATTTTATGGCGCGCGTCTATCAAATCAAAGAGCGGGAACAACGAGTCGATGAATGCATTGCTGAATTAGCATTAGAACCTTACGCTAACCAATTAGCAGGTACGCTTTCTGGTGGTTGGAAGCAACGTTTAGCATTAGCATCGTCCTTACTACATAAACCACAACTACTATTGTTGGATGAACCCACTGCCGGTGTCGATCCGAAAGCAAGACGTGACTTTTGGGACAAGATCCATCAATTAGCATCACGTGGGATTACTGTTTTAGTAACGACTCATTACTTAGATGAAGCAGGTCGTTGTAATCGTTTGGCTTATATTAGTAGTGGCAAATTATTAGCAGTAGGCACCGCAGATGATTTAATCAAATTAGCAGGACTGACTACTTGGTTAGTCACAGGTTCCCATTTAGTTGCATTGGCAGATAAATTGAAACAATTACCTGCTGTAGAACAAGTCATCACTTATGGCAATACTTTACATGTCAGTGGTAAAGATGCTGCCGCATTAGAAATGGCCATTGCTCCTTACCGGTCAATGCAGCAATATACTTGGCTTCCAATCGCCTCTGACATTGAAGATGTCTTTATTTATTTATTGACAGGAGCCAAGCCTCATGCCGACTAATAAAGTACAATGNNGTTTTCTTGGCTACGCTTATTTGCCGTCATGGTCAAAGAATTTATTCAAATGAAACGTGACCGAGCCACTTTAGCAATGATCATTGGCATTCCATTTATGCAAGTAGTCTTGTTTGGCTTTGCAATCAATAATGATCCCAAGCATTTAGTAACAGGTGTTATTTTTGCTGATGATAGCCGGTTTGTGCGCAGTTTTGTCAATGGCATGGCTAATAGCCAATATTTTGATATCAAAAAACAGGTAAGCAGTGAACGCGAAGGCGAGGAATTATTGGCGAAAGGCGCAGTACAATTTATTTTAAACGTGCCCCAGAATTTTACCACCAAACTATTACGTGGTGAGCGACCAACGTTATTATTGGAGGCTGATGCCACCGATCCAGCTGCCACCGGCAATGCAATTGCCGCTTTTAATACATTAGGACAGACAGTCTTTCAGTATGATTTTGTGGGTAATTTGAGTTATTTACAAAATGATCCACCTGCTGTTAATTTAATGGTCCATGCAAAATATAATCCAGCGGCAATTACCCAATACAATATTGTAACAGGCTTGCTTGGCATTGTATTGACAATGACTATGACTATGATTACAGCAATTGCCATTACCCGAGAACGTGATCGTGGTACCATGGAGAGTTTATTGGCCAGCCCATTGAAGCCATTAGAAATCATGATTGGCAAAATAGTGCCTTATATCATTGTGGGTTATGCCCAAATCAGTTTAATCATTATTGTTGCCAAAATATTGTTTCATGTGCCTATTGAAGGGAATCTCTTATTATTGTTTTCCTTGGCCTTGCCATTCATTGCTGCCAACTTAGCGGTGGGCATTACTATTTCAACTTTGGCGAAAAACCCGTTGCAAGCCGTACAAATGACCGTGTTTTTCTTTTTGCCTTCTATTTTATTGTCTGGATTTATGTTTCCATTTCGTGGTATGCCCGTATGGGCGCAAACAGTGGGCGAGGTTTTGCCCTTGACACANTTTTTGCGAATCGTCCGAGGTATTCTTTTAAAAGGCAATGGTATTAATATCGTATGGGAACAAATTTGGCCCATATTGATTTTTCTTTGCATTGTCATGACGCTTGGAGTGTTGCGGTTCCGACAAACTCTCGATTAAGCCCAGTTTTAGGGGCTCAAGCCTTAATTATTCCTTAAGATTATTTTGTTAGATTGTGCTTAATTTTTCAATCAAAGAGGTGTTGGCCATGAAGATTACGCAATTTTCGGATCTGAAAAAGCACAAGAAATGGATGCATTTGATGTTGCCAATTATATCCTTATACAAAAACACGGCAGGCATCAATAAACTGCGTGATCGTTTAATGAGCGAATTGACAATTGAAGAATTAATTCATGTTAAAAATATTGTTGAAAAACTCCGCATGGTAACAATCCAAGCCTTATTGAGGAACTCAATAGCATTGATGAATTGCTTGCTTCTGTAATAAGCGTAAAAAACCCTAGTGCTGACACGAACAATAACAATGTCGGTAGTGCACCCGTATCCACTGGTGGATCTCCTAGTAGAAAGACGGATTTTTCAAAATTTGCTGTTAATAATGTTAGCAATGTTATATTTCTAAATGAAAATTCCTTATGTTATGTGATGAATAGTGAGCCGCTTTGGAACATTGATGTGGTCAGTTCAGATGTTAATATGTTATTAAAACGTTTTCCAATATCTGAACAGAGATCCAGTTTTTATAAGGACGAAGTTTATTTTGCGAGAAAGGATATTGAAAAAACAATAGAAAAAAAGTTAGAGAGTGGTACCACGCATGCTTACATAGCTTATCAAATTGAATTAAAACCTAAGGCTTATGAAAAAGTATTAACAAAGACGGTGACCTTTTGCTCAACATCAAGCGTGAAGATGTTAAATTAATTATTTCTGCCGAAGTCTTTCATCCGACACGTGAACCAGTAAAAGTGACAATTGGTAAAGATCCTGATTATACATTTGGTGTTTTAGAGCAATTGACGAGTAAATTTAGTAATATCTTTGGTTAATATTCATGGCAATTTGTTGCCATTGAATTTATAAGAATAATTATTAATAAGACTCATGGTTAGGATTAAAACAACGAAGCAATTCATGAGATTTGCTTTACTGAATTGCTTTGTTTCTTCGCTCTAAGTCTTACCATGACAACGCTTTTACTGTATTAGTCTTATGTTGAAGGTGGTCTGCAATCGATTTTAACCTTGATATCAATTAAGTCGTAAAGACTGTTGTCGCAGCGTCATTTTCTATCTCCATCCTGGTATTTGCTGAAAGCAACTTGGTTTTTCTACATAAGTCACGGGGTGTTGGTTCTGGATGTTTATGAAAAGCAGTCGCGTAATTTTTGGCTATTTCAAATGTTTGGGTTTCTTTCTTAGCAGTATCCAGGTCATGCGTAATGGCTGTCACAATTTCCTCTAATTCTTCTACTGGATAATTATCAATAGTTTCGACCCGAGCGCGGTTGGCTAGGGCTTTTGATAAAATTTTACGGTTTTTGTATTTATTGGCAGGGTTTTGCGTGCCAATCAGCATAAAACCTTCTTGTTGGGCTGGTTGGTTTTTATAGCGGCCGCTTAATAAGTCATTCAATAAAGCTTCAAGTGGAGATAAAGTATTTAATTCATCCACCACGACAATCGCGCCTTCATGAAACGCTTTAATTAAGATTGTTTCCATTTCTTCCAGGTCAGTAGGAGTAAGATAGTAGTAATGTTTTCCATTTGAACAAGATGGTGAATCTTTAGTCAATTCGGTATAACCAAGCGCACGCAAAGTCTCAATCACTAAAACGCTTTTACCAATCCCGGAATCTCCTTCGAGAACAATAGCGCGAGTGCCAGCTTTTCTTAATTGACTGTTGGCTATCCGTAATTGTCGCATTAGCAATTGATCGTATAGTCGTCTCAATACACCAGTACGGCTTTTAGTAAGCTTATACTCAGTAGAGAAATTGCACGCTGATATGGCAGTTTTTCAAGGCAATTTTGCACGGTTTAGTATTTAAAGGTTGATATTTTTGGGCCAGTGTCTTTTTAAATTTAGTCCTTAATTCTGGTGTTAAGTAAGATCTTACTTCCTCATAAGCTGACAATAAAGCAGCAAGCTTAAAATTGCCATTGAAAGCATATTGATGTTCGCGCCAATACATTCCTAAACGTAACACCATTGACGCAAGGTTTCTCGGTGTTAAAGGCGAACCAGCAACCTGTTGGTTTACATCATAATAAGTATCTAATAATATTCGGTAAATAAGATTTTTATCTTCCATAAAAGTGGGGAATAATACATTGAAAACAGGATTTAGGGTCTCATCAATCAAGTCAGATTCTGTCAAAGGTTGGAAACGTTCAATACAGCCATGACGTGAAAATAATCGATGCATTTGTCGATTAGCATAGCTACTGTCATTACCAGCTACAATAAGCTTGTGGTGTGGACTGAGTGGATAAAAATACCTTTATATAGAATGCCAGGAGGTTGATTGAATAGGCCTTCTAAAAATTCTAGAGAACCTTCGTCCTCTAAATTGGCCTCATCCAAAAATAATATTTCATCACTGTCTTTAGGTTTTGCAATTAACCAATTTAATACATTTTCAAGACCAATATGTAAATTAAGTGAGCGTTGATGGCGTGTTTGCCAGAGTTCTGGCAATTGGTCTAATACAAAAGTGGTTTTTCCTGTGCCCGAATCCCCCATGATAAATACATAAGGTGATTTTTCCAGTCGGCCTGAGACTTTTTCGAAGCGCTTTTGTTTGGTTGGCTGATTTTTGTGATAATGTTTGTTTTTGAATAAGTTTTATCAAGCCATTGGTCAATAGCTTTAGCATTTTTCCAGACGAAATTGTCTTTTGGCGGCTTTTCGGACTGCGTTAACCATTGAATCAGTCTTTTGCCGAAAATAGTTAATATCTTCCACCAGATTTTTGGTTAGCTGATAACTAATCGGTTTGGTATATAAAAGATTTTTCTTTAAGCCATCCAGCAATTCTTTGATGACTATTTTGAAAAGATTATCGGTCTTTTGCCAAGCTAATTCCATCGTTTCTTGTTCAGAAAAATTACGCTGCCATGTCACATCAAATGGCAGCCATTGCTTGGGCGCGTTTTCCGTTGCAATAATTAATTTCCCAAATAATTTTTTTCGTTTGCCATTGACCCAAGTATAGGCCTCATCATGAAATAAAGTTTCCAGTTGCATTGCTAGTTCTGATGAAACTTGGCCTTGCAGTAATACAGTTTCCAAAATAGGCCCTCTTTTTCTAAGGCTTGCCAGACACTGTTTGTTTGGTGGTCAAGTTGTAGCAATTCTTCCGCGTTTTTGCTGATTGTAAAAGGCGATCTATCAAGTCAATTTGCGATGTATTTTCATCTATCGACACGATTAAACTAGGCTTGTAGTTGGTTTTAATGCTTTCGGTTAAACAATCCAAGTCATTACTTTGCAGTACCAGTGCTTTACCAGGCTTTAGTATTGGTAAATAATCCTGTAAATCGGGTGGAGGCGGATCATTGAAAATTGGTTCGTCTGCTTTAATTCGATGACTCAAGCATTTTGGCACATATTCAGCTTGAGTAAATAATAATTTAATGTTCGTCTTTTTTCCTCTGCAGTAGCAAGCCATTTTTCCCACTGGCTTTCACGAAGTTTGGAAGTCACTAATATGGTCAATGGCTCTTCGGTTTCTAACCATCCAGGCAATGTTTGCAGTCCTTCTTGTGAGCAAGCATAGTTATAGAAATAACGTTCATAGTTTTCTTCATTTAAATTAAGGTCCCAATTTGTATTGCGGTCCCATAAAAACAGCTCATAATTGTTGATGGGTTGATAAATTTGTTCAAGAGTAGAAATAACGAAACTTTCCGGCAAATGTATGGTTTTACCATTATAAAAAATTTCTTGGCAATTTTTATTTGATGATAGAAATTGATAAATGAAGCTTCATGCCAAGGTGGATTGATGATAGTGATCCCAGGCTTCTTCTCGATGAGAGCTTTTAATAATTTACAGATTAATAATTCAATGTTCATGCCTTGGATTTTTACTTTTCCCAATAGGCTAGATTGCCAATCTGTGTCATGATATAAATTGACTGTTTCATTATTTGTATGGGGAGTTTCTGAGGGGAGGATGGATCGATTTAATTTGAAATTAAATGGAAATACTTGTTCTATATGATTATAGAAATCTTCTCCCATGTCATTGGCTTCGGCTTGTGTCATTATCAAAAGCAATTGTGTTTTGCTGGGCAGGCGGGTGTTATAAACTCGACGATAACGTGTTTCTAATAATAAAGTATTAAATCCCACTTGTGATGGTTTTGGTCGGTCCCAGTTTACCATTAGCACTGAAGTTGTGGTGGAAGATTCAGCATCAAGTAAGAATTGAACTAATTCTGAATCAACTTTTATATGGGGATGTTGGTTTATGCCGTTTTGGCTGAATAGTATGGTCGGTTTCGTTATGTTCCCGTTTTCGTTTACGAGCAAAGGGTGAGATCAAAGTATTAAATGTTGTGCCATTAAAATCTTTTAAAGTATTATGATTGTCATCTATTCTAGCATACTTAATTTTAACCGTTTTTTCGGCAATATCATCTAACGTAGTATAAAAATAGTGGCTTTTGAGCAACATAATTTTTGCATTAAAGCCCAGTTTAGCCATTGAATTTCATTTTCTGATGGCACAACAATAAGTCGGTTCACAATTGGGCCTCTTTGCAACGAATCAATCAAGTAAGATAAAAAATCCTCTGGGGAGCTGATGTTGGCATGTATTGTATGGTCCCAGGTGATATAGCGATTGTTTGGGGCTGGTTTTTCAATGATTTGTATTGGCTCCATCTTGGTTGTATTTTGGGCTGAATTATTATTTGAAGTAATGGCAGAGTTAACAAATTCTTTTGTTTTGCGGTTAATCGGATAGCCGCCTAAGTCATATTTCCGATGAGTATTATTATTATAAGTTTCAATAAAAGTATGCTCATCATTCTCTATTGCCAATATTTCAATATCAAAAGCATCTAATCCCGAGGATCGTTGTTTTTAAATTCCATATATGATTCAGTCAACCATCCAAATGAAAAGACCCTGTGCCGGCAAGCGCCAACTTTGTTACGCATAATTGCTTGGAACATTGCGAAAACATCTTGTCGATTAGTGTTATCTAACTTGCCAGGATTGAATTTTTATTAAAATATAATCTCAGCCATTCAAATAATTCGAAGGGGGTCAGTTTTTCAATCCATTCTGGCGGTGAATCCAATTTATTTACAAAGGCCTCCAGTTGTTGCTCCAGAAATTGCAGTTGACTGTCATTTAAGTCATTGCTCATACGGGGGTATGATCCGTTAAATTGGCTTTGACGATGTATTTTATGGTGGTCGTTTGTTTTACCGTTTTTTTGTTAATTAATCCCACGCCATAAAAACCTTTTTATTATCACGCCCAAAAACCAATTCAGGATTGAATTCTATATAAACTAGTTTTCATCACCGTTTAACGAAGGTAGAGGGTGTGGTGCCATACACCAGGCTTCAAGTCAAAGGTGATTTTTCCCAGGAAATGTTCCGTATCATTATTTTTCAAAATTTTTAGTATAAAAATTTTCAATATTTTCGACCATGCTATAGTCTTTATAAAGTTCAAATTTAAGTTCAGCCCGAATAAGGCACTGTCTCTTTAGTGAAAATTTAAAAGGAACCAACCGATATTGATTGGTTTGCACCGAGCAATTTGGTTTTGCTTGAAATATTCAGTAACAACAATCGGTCTGTCGGTTAATTCAGTATTGCCATCAAGTTGTTTTATCATTTTCGATGGCATTGACGATTCGCTTTCATCAGTGAACGCTTTGCTTGGATTGGTAACTAATGAATAGTTGATAATAAAGTCTTTTACAAGATAATCATCGCTGTGTTTTCCTATGGTTATTTTTTGAATTTCATCTGTCGTTTGCTGTGCGTTTCTATCATTAGATAATTTCAAGATTGATTCGACGTGCTTTTGGTTGACAAGAATATTTTTCATTGTCATGTTCACTAGTCTTGGAGGGCAATTAAATTTTTCTTCAAAAAGTTCATCAAAAGAAATGTCGTCGCCTTCAAAGAAGTCCAAATCAATTTCTCTTAAATTTTCCCAAATTGGTGGATAAAATCTAGTTTTAATGGTTTTATTGCATCATTAAATGAGAGGGTCATTTTTCTAGGTTTTTAATAACATCGGGGTTTTCCCTGAGTGTATTAATTAATAGATGGAGTTTGCTTTCGAATGCATCGGATTGTGATTCTTGGTAAAAAACAAAGGTCTTTAATTTTTCGCTTGAAGTGACAAGGCTTTTAAATGTACTTTCATTGGGAAATTCACAGCAAATAAGCGATAATTTTTCAAGATTTAATTTCCGTAATTTATTATTGCTTTGCCCAATTATTGATATTTCTAAGTTTAGATTACGTAATTTGGGCGAGTGGTTTAAGATTTTGATTAAAGCCTCCTCTGAGATGGTGCCAGATGAGAGCCATAATTCTTCAATATCATTGCTAGGCAATAAGTCGTCCGCATTATTGGTGTCTTTGGTTTCAATGTCATAAACATCAAGCTTTTTAGATTAATACAGGCCCTTAGTAAGTCATATAAATAATTTTGATCAATTTTATCGATTTTAAGTTTAATTAAATAAGAGAACAAGGCCTTATTTTCTAATAAGGCTTTATCGATATTAATGAGACTACTGGTCAGCTCTAGGCTTTTAGCTTAGTTGAGCTTCCTCTAATGTTAAACGTTGGATAAGAGGCATTGAGGCCGCTAGCATTTATGCTTGTTGTAGAGAATTTTATTCTCTTCAGCCTAGGCATTTTTTTCATCGAATAAAAATTCAACTTTGCTAATTTTTGATCTAATAGTAAATTTACTGTTATGTCTTCTGTTCGTTGGCAATTTTCTAGGATCATTTGTAGTGTGTCAGGGTAGCATTCAATATCCACTGTTTTAATTTCGCCTATTTTTCTTGCAATATCCGGTGTGATGGCTTCCATGATTTTGATTTTTATCTTGTTACCGCTGAGATATTTTGTGATAGTGCTGTTAATTTTTCAAGGTTTTCGTTTTGTATTTTTGGTGATTTCTCGGAATTATTTGCCAGAGACATTGACCTCTCAGTTTCGGTGAAGGAGGCGTCCTTAACGATAGCAATTTTAGCCATATCCTTTGGCCAGGAATTTATGCTGTTATGGAAAAAGAAGTCACTTGTAAAGATTATTTTTATTATGTTTGGGATTGACTGTTTGATGTTGCTTAATTTATTGTAGCTAATGGCTTCCGAGAAAACAATCTTCATTGGGCAGCTAAAAATCGTCTTGTTTTCCATCATTGAGGTCAGGAACATAGCTACAAAGTTTTCGGAGCAATTGAATTTGATTTTGTTTATTTTTTCTGCCAGTTTTTGCGAAAAATTGTTTTCAATTGGGTTTTTGCCTCTCCTTGCTGTACCAGGTCATTGAAAAATGCCTCATCTAAAGTTAAACAGTTAGCTATAATTGGAGAATTTGCCATTTGTTCGACGATTTCCACAACGTTGCAATAATATCGGTTAAATGTAATCTCGATTTTTGTGGCCTCAGTCAATGTCATAAAAATGGCATGTCTGGTTTTGGCGTCAAGTTTTTGTAGGTACTGTATCTCTAATTTGGCGGCACTATGGCCCACCATGCGTTCTAAAGTTTGAAAATCGAAAAAAACATATTGCGATGGTGATTCTAATTGGGTGATAATTTCATCTTTATGAATAGGTTGATTAACACGTAAACGTTGGATTAATTCATCCATATCATTGATTTCAATCAAGCCATCTTGCCAAACGTGTATCGTAAAATTTTCTTGCCACAGTGTGTAAAGTATCGATAATTTTTTTCTTGGGTTTCAGATGACATTAATCCATTAAATCCAAACGACCAATCAGTAACAATGATTTTTTGGTTTTAGGTGCTTTTTGGTGGTCTTCTTGCGCCACCACTTTGGGTCACTATTCAGTAATTTATAAATGTCCGGTGTCCCTTTGGGTTCATCGAAATAGGAGATCACTTCTCCCGATTCTTCCAGGGTGATTAAGTTATGTTGAGTTTTAAAGTCGTCTGTTAAAATTAAATATTCGTAGTCGCGCATACTGAACCTATTTTTAAGGGATTGAAGTACATAAGATAAAACTTAACTGACCCGTTTTACTTCATAGACATTGGGGACTTGATTAAGATGGGCCAAAATTTTGCTAAGCGGGGCCAAGCTATTGACTTCAATGGTCAAGCTAATATGTGTGATATTAGTGGCCTTGTTAGTAGTAGAATTAATGCCTAACAGCGATATGTTTTCATTGGCCAATAGACTGGTAATGTCTCTAATAAGCCCTTGTCGTTCATAGGCATTAATCACTAAATCGACAGGATAAGTGTCCAGTATTTTGCTGCCCCAATTAACGGCAATGAGTTTTTCTTGGTGTCGTTCACTGCTGCTTAAAATATTAGGACAATCTTTGCGGTGGATGGAAATGCCGCGTCCTTGCGTAATATAACCCGTGATTGGATCGCCTGGTATTGGTTTGCAACAACGCGCTATGTGGGTCAATAAATTACCGACTCCATGAATATCAAAATCAGTGGCTACTTCGCTGGATTTTGTGCGAGGCGTTTCTATTTTAATGCTAATTTCATTAGAGACTGGTAACTCTGATGGTGGTTGTATGATTTGCAGAATCGCATTGATGCGCAAATCGCCGCGGCCCAATGCAGCGAGCATATCTTCTTTGGTTTTATAGTGGAGTTTATTGGCAGTATTTTCAATGTCAATATTTTTTAAACCAAGGCGTTTCAACTCTTTTTCAAGCTCTAATTGGCCAGCAGCAATATTTTNTTCGATATCTTGTTTTCTAAACCATTGCATGACTTTAGCTTTAGCGCGCGCAGTCTTTAAATAATTTAAATGCGGGTTGATCCAATCTCTGCTGGGTTGTCCACTTTTGACTGTCAATATTTCTACACGATCGCCGGTATTTAATTGATAAGTCAATGGTACAATATGGCTATTGACTTTGGCGCCTCGACAGCGGTTGCCTAACTCGCTATGAATGTGATAAGCAAAATCCAGAGGAGTCGCACCTTTGGGCAAGTCGAGCACAGCACCGTTTGGGGTGAATACGTAAGCGCGGTCATCGAATAATTGAGTCTGGATTTCTTGTTTGATCGTATTGTCCTGCGCCACTTCTTNTTGCCAGTCCAAAACTTGCCGTAACCAAGCAATTTTTTCTTCATAGGAAGTCAGTTTATGTTTGCCTTCTTTATAAAGCCAGTGTGCAGCCACACCCAATTCTGCTTTTTCATGCATTTCATTGGTGCGGATTTGAATTTCAACAGCTCTATGCGTAGGACCATAAACTACCGTATGGATGGATTGATAACCGTTAGGTTTTGGTGTTGCAATATAGTCGTCAAATTCTTTAGGAATATGTTGCCATTGAGTATGGACATGACTCAAGACTGTATAACAATCAGCAATACTATCAACCAGCACTCGCACCGCAGTAACATCGTATATTTCGTCAAAACTCACTCGTTTGCGTTGCATTTTGCGATAGATGCTATAAATATGTTTAGAGCGGCCACTGATTTTTAAGTTAGCAATTTGATAAGGTTTTAGTAATTCGTACAAACTAGCAATGAAGTCACGGATATATTGATCACGCTCAATTCGTCGCAATTTAAGCGCAGTTGAAATCTGTTTGTATTCATCGGGTGCCAAATAACGAAATGATAAATCTTCTAACTGCCATTTTAATTGACCAATGCCAAGACGATTAGCCAACGGCGCATAAATGTCCATGGTTTCTTTGGCCANGAGCACGTTTTTAGTTTCATTATAGATTGTAAGATTGCGTANAAAGCATAAACGTTCAGCTAATTTGATTAACACGACACCAATATCATCCACCATCGCCAATAACATTTTACGAATATTATCAATTGTTGTGGCATCGTGAGAGTGATCAGGATGTTGCTCGCTCAAGACATTAATGGCTTCCATTTGTTTTGTGCCAGTTACCAGTTTGGTGACTTTGGCGCCTAGGTGTTCAGTCACATCATCTAAATTTAAGTCACCATAGCGTACGCTGCTGTAAACAATGGCTGCTGCTAAAGTCTCTTCATCTAAATTGAGTTCGGCCAAAATTTCTGCCATTGATAGGCCTTGATGAAAACATGATTCACCATTGGGTGCTGCCCGTTCTGCACCAGCCAATTGTGCCAGCACACCTGCTTGCCGTAACAGCGATAAATTTTTGAGATGATAACGCTGGCTAATGTGCTGCAGCCAGTTTTCAAGATTGATATCACCATCAGAAGATGTGATAGGTGTTAAAGTTATTTTTACCATGGAGTTATTCGTTTTTACAAAAAGTGCAATGGCCTCCACATGGCTGGTATGAGGGAACATGTCCATGATACCGGCATGCGTCAATTGGTATCCTTGTTTAATTAATTCACCGGCGTCCCTGGCCAATGTTGCTGGATTGCAAGAAACATAAAGAATTTTTCTGCGCCGAANGGCAGTAATTTTATCGATGATTTCATAAGCACCACTGCGCGGCGGATCTAATAAGATTTTTTGATATTGCTTTTGGGCCCATGGTGCTGCAGTGTCCCATGTGGTCAAATCAGCACTGTAAAATTCTGCATTTGTGATTTGGTTATAGTGTGCATNTATTTTTGCACGCTTAACAANGCCATCATCGCCCTCAACACCAATGACTCGTTGACAGTGCTTTGCTAAAGGCAAGGTGAAATTACCTAGCCCGCAAAATAAATCTAAAATCGTATCATTGGGTTGTGGTGCGAGTAATTGTAATGCACGTGCAATCATTTGACGATTGACTTTGCTGTTTACTTGGACAAAGTCATTGGGCTTAAATTGTAATGTTAAATGCTGATCATGCAATTGATAGCTAAGCAAAACATTGCCATTTCGAGGAGCTAGTAAATGCACTGTTTCTGGGCCGCCTGGTTGCAAGAAAATATGATAGTTTTGTTCAATAGCGAATTGATGTAATTTTTCTAGATCAGCTTGGTTTAGTGGTTGCAAATGTCGCAAAATTAATGCAGTGGCATCATCGCCAACGGCGACTTCAATTTGTGGTATATACAAATAAGCATCTAATTGAGAAATTAATTGGCTGATGATGATAAATCGTGTTCCAACTAAAGGATGTAATACTTGGCAACCTTGTAAGTCTGCTAAATAACGGCTATTTTTCGCGAAATCCAACGAGTATTTTGCCTTTTTTATGACATAACGGATGCCTAAACGGGCTTTGCGGCGATAACCCCAAACGGGGCTTGTCAGTGGCGGTAATACTTCTTTTGGCTCGGTGTTGCCGATATGGCGCAGTTGCTCTAACAAAACTTGTTGTTTAAATTTGAGTTGTGCTGAACTCGACATGTGTTGCAGGCTGCAACCACCGCAAACGCCAAAATGGGCACATTGCGGTGTAGTGCGATCAGTTGCCGCTACATTAATACTGGTTGCTCTGGCTTCGTCGTATTTGCTGTGCCGTTTGACATAAACAGCAGACACTTGTTCGCCTGGTAGCGCGCCATCGACAAACACCGTTTTGCCATCAACATGCGCAATGCCGCGGCCGTCATGACTTAATGAGGTAATAGATAGAGAGAGGGTCGCTGTATTGTTAGCAATTGTTTTTGGCATCGTCGTTTAATTCAGGTCGTAACGCTTCAAGAGGCATTTCATAATGGGGCAGCATGTCTTGTCCCGCCTCAATTAACTTGAGGAACAGTATAACAAGAATGTGCTATGATCCGCAAACAACGAGTCACTATTTTCGTGCCCAATTAATTGACTGTAGAGATGATATTGATGTTACAAGCTTTATTACCAATTATAGCCTTTATCGTTGCTATTTTGATGTTGGTGACTGTACACGAATACGGCCATTGCTGGGTCGCTAAGCGCTTAGGCATAAAAGTACTGCGATTTTCTATTGGTTTTGGTAAGCCAATTTGCCGTTGGCATGGTAAGGATGGTACTGAATATTGGCTGGCCATGTTGCCATTAGGTGGTTACGTCAAACTATTAGATGAAAGAGAGGGGCCGGTAGCATCTGAGGAACTGCATTTTGCTTATAACCGCAAGCCAGTGTGGGCACGCATGTTGGTCGTTTTGGCTGGCCCGGTGACTAATTTTTTATTGGCAATTCTATTATTTTGGCTGGTTTTTGTGGTTGGGTTTGAAACGGTCAAACCGATTGTGGGTAATGTGGCTTTGGGGTCTCCTGCTGCAGCGGCAGGAATGAAGCCGGGTGAACAAATCGTGGCCATTGATCACCGAGCTACGCCTAGTTGGCAGAAGGTCATGTTGGCCTTGACTTGGCGGTTGGGCAGTCAAGCAGAGATGACAGTGGTGACTAAAACCGATGCGCCAACAGCAGCTGAAAAAACCTATGTGCTGGATTTAAAAAATTGGCAAGTGGATGGGCTTAATCCAGACCCTATTAAAGGCCTTGGTATTACTCCTTATCATCCNCCCGTGCCTCCTGTTATTGCCAGAGTATTAAATCATCAGCCTGCGGCAGAGGCAGGTATCATGCCCAATGACCGTGTAGTTGCTGTGGCAGGTGTGCCTGTCAGTGATTGGTACGACGTTGTTACTTATATTCAGGCCCATCCGAATACGACAGTGCCCGTTAAAATCCAGCGTGGTGAGCAGACCAAAACAGTGATGCTGACAATTGGACAAAAAGTGGTTGGCGCTGGNCATGCTGTCGGTTTTATTGGTGCTGAGGCAAAAGCAGTTGAGTGGCCAGCGGCATTGAAGCAGCATCAGCAATATAATGTCATCACAGCATGGTTGCCTGCTGTTAATGAGACCCTGACT
This sequence comes from Coxiellaceae bacterium, assembly GCA_013414725.1. Classification (GTDB taxonomy): domain Bacteria; phylum Pseudomonadota; class Gammaproteobacteria. The sequence goes on from CP058706.1 coordinate 1,667,658, forward strand.
TATTCAGCTTTTAATTTTGTCATTTTCGGCAAAATGGTACTTGGCCAAGTATCATTAAAAGGCCTGGGTGGCCCAATCAGTATCTTCACCAGTGCGGGTAATGCCTTTAAAGAGGGATTAGTCGTTTATTGTAGTTTTCTTGCCGTGTTGAGCATTATGTTGGCTTGTATCAATATATTGCCAATTCCGGGGCTCGATGGCGGTCATCTATTATATCTTGTTATTGAAGCCATCAAAAAACGACCAGTTTCCGTTGAGGCACAGTTAATGGCATGGCGAATAGGGTTGTTCTTTTTATTACTATTAATGTTAATAGCCACGATGAATGATTTGTTGCGTGCATTTCAGTAGCGTTGAATACAGGTTTAATTGAACACCGTAATTGGATATCTTTGAGCTTCCTGTTAGAATCCTTCTGCGTCGATTCTTATCGTTGCTTTGATGGGCATCTATGAATTTCACAATCGGCAAAATGTCGCTCTGTTCTTACGTCGTTTATGCATTGGTAGCATTGTTCTTATGTTACGCTATGCTATTGCAAATTTCTCCTACCGTATTGTCAGTGCAATTAATGCGTGATCTGCAAGTCGATGCTTGGGGATTTGGTCTCATCGCCGCAAGTTATTTTGTTTCCTACACCTTATTACAACTAGTGGCCGGTTTACTATATGACCGAGTGACTAGTCGTATTATTTTAACATTGGCCATTGTTGCCACNAGTTTGGGGAATCTTATTTTTGGTGTGGCGCATAGCATTAGTATAGCTGTATTAGGCAGGTTNTTAATGGGTGCAGGGTCTGCCTTTGCATTCATTGGATTGATAATTATTACCACGCGCTGGTTCCCGCCGCAATATTTCGCCTTTCTAATTACCTTAACACAATTATTAATGGTATTAGGATTAATGATGGGATTGACGCCGTTTGCGATATTGGTGGACAAATACGATTGGCGTCCAACGATGCAGGGCATTGCTATCATAGGTGCAATTTTAGCAGTGCTTATTTGGATTTTTGTGCATGATAAGGATGCGCCTTATGCCAAGGAAAAGTTGCCTTCACTGCAATTAAAACAAAGTTTACGCACGGTATTTTTGAATAAAAAAATGGCCTTGTTGGCTATTTATACGTTTGCAAGTTATGTGCCATTGATGAGTTTTGCCATCTTATGGGCAGTGCCCTTTGTCATGACGCGCTATGCTACTAATAATATTGCTGCGAGTTTGCCATGTTTAATGCTTTGGTTAGGAATGGGCATTGTTAGTCCGCTTGTAGGTTATTTTTCTGACTATATTAAACGGCGTCAATTTTTACTAAGCATTTGTGCNTTTTTAGGTTTACTTATTAGTATTGTTATTATTTATTTGCCACAGTTGCCATTAGGGTGCATGTATTTCTGCATGTTTGCTCTCGGCATGGTTACAGCTAGCCAAGTCTTGACCTTTGCTTTGGTCAAAGACCACTCTTCCCCTGAAGTGATAGGTTTAGCATTAGGGTTCAACAATTTTGCTGCCGTNTGGGGAGCTTTGATTCTGCAGCCGTTGATTGGCTATCTCTTACACCAGAACAAGCAGCAGACTACCATTTTTGGTGTCGCTTACTATTCATTGGCAGCGTTTCAACAAGCGTTGTTGATTATCCCTGTNATTTTTTTCATCAGTCTGATTGTCAGCCGTTTCTTTATCCAAGATAGACGTTAGTTGAAATTTTGACTAATAGCTAGGGTCTGTTTACATTTCTACTATTCCGGCCAGAATAGTAGAAATGTAAACAGACCCTAATAATTCATTGGCGCTGTGTTTATCATTGTGATCGCTACATTGAAAGCGGACAGATTTTGGTTTGATACTCACGTCAACTTAAAGAAGGATATAACTATGATATGGTTAAGGATTGGTAAAAATTTACTCAAATACACGGCCGTAGGCATATTTAGTACTGGACTTGTTGCTTGCGCCAGCTGGCAGCAAAACAAGCGCAAAATCTTTCTGCAGCGGATGATCAGAATAATACTTTTACTGTCGAAAAACCGGCATGACCTTTAGTCAAGTACAAGATGCTGCATCAAAAGGCGATCCTGATGCGCAATATGCCTTAGGCTATATGTATTACTATGGCAAAGGTGCCTCACGTGATGAGAGCGAAGCNACGTTTTGGATCAACAAAGCAGCGGCGCAAGGACAGCCTGAAGCAATAAAAGCTCAACAACTATTGGGTCAAGGTACGGCAGTTGCTAAAAATGACGTCACTAAAGAACCGCCAGTGGTAGTAGCGGCCAACAGTAATAGTGATAAAGACGTGGGCATTGCCGCTGAGGTAACTAAAGAAACTGCAAAACCAGCCGTGGCTGAGAAAAANCCTGTGAAAGTAGCGCTGGATCAAACAACAGATGCTAATTCCGATGTTGCCGTAGAAAATACCGTTAAAACCAGTGCCGCCAACAATACGCAACAAATTCAGCAAGCGCCTGGCAATTACTATACCGTGCAATTGTTTGGTGCCTACCAAAAACAACAAGCAATTGCTTTCATCGATCAATATAAACTAGGTTCTACAGCTAGCTATCATCAGACTACTCATGCGGGCAAGCCTTGGTATATTGTTGTCAATGGTGTCTATAAGACCCAAAAAGAAGCACAGGCGGCGATTGCTAATTTACCAGCCTCCCTCCAAGCACAACATCCATGGCCAAAGTCCATTGCCGCCATCCAACAAGGGACGACACAAGTGGCAGCAGCTGACGATGTTGAGTCTGAGCAATAATCCAAGTATCTACTCACTCCTAAGGTGATATGGTAGTTACTCATCCAAAATACAAAGGTGGGTTGTGTACATGATCCACCTTTTCTTTTTCTATTGAAAATATTTGTCACCAAAGAGGCGTTTTGTTGCGCTCAGGATAACAGTGACAGGTCTTTTGCTGTGAAAAAATAGCTTGAATGTAATAATGGTACCGAGGGTGGGACTCGAACCCACACAGTGTCGCCACCACCGGATTTTGAGTCCGGCGCGTCTACCAGTTCCGCCACCCCGGCATAGAGGTTGTCATAAGTCAAACGAGTGACTTATGTCGTTCGGGCTGCTAGTATAACAGAGAGCAGCTTTAGGTCAACGCTCTAAATAGGATAATTTAATCTAACCCCACAGTAGCCAAACCATGCGACTTGAAGATTTTGATTTCAGTTTACCCGATGAGTTGATTGCCAGCCAACCGTTGCCAGAGCGCTCGGAAAGTCGTTTGATGTATCTTGATCGGGCGACAGGGGCAATTAAGCATCAACATGTTTATGACATGCCGACGTTGTTACAGCCAGGAGATTTGTTGGTTTTCAATAATACTAAAGTTATTCCCGCACGTTTATATGGCATGAAAGCCACGGGTGGTAAAGTGGAAGTATTATTAGAACGCATTTTAGATGAACATACNTTTTTAGCAAAAGTAGGTACTAACAAACGCGTTGCGCTAGGAACTCGGATATTGATTACTGAGGATGTTGTCTTAATTGTTATTGCTAAACAAGATGATTTTTGTGCTGCAATTAGATGGTCAAATTCCATGGAAGAATTGTTTCTCAAATATGGTGAGATACCATTACCTCCTTATATTCAACGTCGTGCCACAGAAATTGATCAAGATCGTTATCAGACAGTNTTTGCAGAGCAATTAGGCGCTGTTGCTGCGCCTACAGCTGGTTTGCATTTTGATCATCAATTATTACAGCGTTTGACTGACAACCACATTGAAATCGCGTTTATTACTTTACATGTCGGTGCAGGGACGTTTCAGCCAGTGCGAGTTGCACAAGTCACAGAACATAAAATGCATCATGAATACTGTGAGGTCAGTGCGGAAACCTGTGAACGTATCAAAGCTTGTAAGCAACGGGGTGGTAGAGTAATTGCCGTAGGCACGACCGTCACTCGCAGTTTAGAGACAGCGGCGCTTTCNGGGGAAATTAAACCTTATTACGGTGAAACCAATATTTTTATTTACGGTGATTATCAGTTTCATTGTATTGACGGATTATTCACTAATTTTCATTTGCCTAAGTCCACCTTATTGATGCTAGTATCTGCTTTTGCTGGTTATGAACATACCATGCATGCTTATCGTGTTGCTGTTGCAGAAAAATATCGNTTTTTCAGCTATGGCGATGCCATGCTAATTATTNNTAGTGATTTATAAATTATGATGCAATTTGAACTCAAAGCTACTGATCAATCTGCACGTCGTGGCCAACTTATATTCCCGCGCGGGGTAGTTGATACGCCGGCTTTTATGCCAGTGGGTACTTACGGGGCTGTAAAAACGCTGACCCCAGAAGAAGTGGCAGCCACGGGTGCTCAAATTATGTTGGGCAACACTTTTCATTTAATGCTACGTCCTGGCACAACCATCATCGAAGAACACGGTGGCTTGCATCAGTTTATTGGTTGGAAAGGCCCGATTTTGACAGACTCTGGTGGTTTCCAAGTATTTAGCTTGGGGCAGCTGCGTAAACTTTCTGAGGAAGGAGTGTCGTTCCGTTCACCCAAAGATGGCAGTATGNNGTTTTTAAGTCCTGAACGTTCAATGCAAGTGCAGCAAAGTTTAGGTTCCGATATCGTCATGGTGTTTGATGAGTGCACGCCTTATCCAGCGACCTATGCTGAGGCCATTCAGTCAATGACATTATCATTGCGATGGGCAGCACGCAGTAAACAGGCACATACAGGCAATCCAAATGCATTATTTGGCATTGTTCAAGGCAGTATCTACCCTGAGCTACGGCGGCAATCATTAGAAGGGTTGCAAGCCATTGGCTTTGATGGTTATGCGATTGGTGGTTTGTCGGTGGGAGAGACCAAGGCGGAAATGTTATTGGTATTAGATGCCTTATTGCCAATCATGCCTGCCAACAGGCCGCGTTATCTGATGGGAGTTGGCACACCGGAAGACATTGTTGAAGCCGTTAGACGTGGGGTTGATATGTTTGATTGCGTAATGCCAACCCGCAATGCACGCAATGGGCATTTATTTACCGAAAACGGGGTTGTCCGGATTCGCAATAGTGTTCATAAAACGTCCATGGAGCCGTTGGATGCGAGCTGTGATTGCTATACCTGCACCCACTACACCCGGGCTTATCTGCATCATCTTGATCATTGCCATGAAATGTTAGGCGCGCGTTTACAAACAATCCACAACCTGCACTACTATCAACGTTTGATGAAGCATTTGCGTAGCGCGATTGAACAAGGTAAATTAGCGAACTTTGTTAATGATTTTTATGCACGGCGCGGTCAACCTGTGCCTAGCTTGGATCATGCCTCTTAACCGCCTTAAACTACTAGGGAGTGACTATGAGCTTATTAAATTTACTTGGCATTCAAGATGCATTGGCCGAAACCGCTGCTACTGTCCCAGCAACCACCACTAGCACAGCAGCAGGTACTGCACACGCAGCTGGCACATCCAGTTATCTGTCAGTCATTTGGATGGTCGTTTTATTCTTCGTCGTGTTTTATTTCTTGTTAATGCGTCCACAAAGCAAACGTGCCAAAGAACATCGTAAATTGCTTGACGGCTTGACCAAAGGTGATGAAGTTGTCACCAATGCGGGCATTATGGGTAAAGTTGTTAAAATTTCAGAAGACTTCATCGTGCTAAATATTGCAGAAAATGTCGATATTACTCTGCAGAAACAAGCGATCGTCGGTGTGTTGCCCAAAGGCACCATCAAGTCAGTAGAATAAGGTCTAATAAGGATCACTCATGGCCAATCGGTATCCGTTATGGAAATATGTATTAATGATCGTCCTATTGTTGTTAGGTATTATTTTTGCTTTGCCTAATATTTATGGTGATGATCCTGCTATTCAGATTTCTGACAAAAGCGGCATTCCTGTAACCGCAGCGACACAAGCGCAGTTGACCCAAACTTTACAGGCACAACAACTACCTTATTTATCGCTTGCTAAGGAAGGGGATGATGTGTTGATTCGCTTTCCAGACACGGATACCCAGCTAAAAGCCAGCGACGTATTAAAAGCCAAGCTAGGCGAGGATTACGTTGTTGCATTGAATTTAGCGCCACGTACGCCAACCTGGTTACAGGCTTTTGGCGCTAATCCAATGAAACTAGGTTTGGACTTGCGTGGTGGAGTGCATTTCTTATTGGATGTGGATGTCGATTCAGTTATCAAAGCCCATACAACAGGTGATTTGCGCAATTTCAGTGATGCAATGCGAGAGGAAAATTTACGCTATGCTGCTATCAACATGGCATCACCGAGCAGTATCAATATTCAATTTCGTGATGCATCAACTGCCGATGCTGCTGCTAGTTTTTAAGCCGGCGTTTCTCGGATTATATATTTANNAAAAGTAGATGACACCTTAGTGACGGCGACTTTAAGTGAAGCCGCGATCAATAAAATGGATCAATATGCCATTGAGCAAACGATTACTATTTTGAACAAACGAGTAGATGAATTAGGTGTCAGTGAAGCGACAGTACAGCAACAAGGCCGTGATCAAATCAGCATTGATTTGCCTGGTATTCAAGACACCGCCCGTGCTAAAGACATTATCGGTAAAACAGCGACCTTACGGTTTCAATTAGTTGATGTGACTCATGATGTCCAAAGTGCATTAGCTGGTGGCGCACCATTAGGATCACGTTTATACGAATCCGAAGGCCGCCCGATTTTATTACAAGACCAAGTGATTTTACGTGGTAGCTCGATTACTTATGCAACCGCTGCTATCGGTCAAAATGGTCGTCCTCAAGTAGAAGTTCGTTTGGGTGGAGGCGGTGAAAGTTATTTTAGCCAACAAACCGCGTTGAATGTTGGAAAACCATTGGCGGTAGTCTATGTCGAAACTGTCACTCAGACCAAAATGATTAATGGCAAACCTGTGATGACGCAGCAGCAAGTTGAAAAAGTCATTAGCGTTGCAACCATCGACTCACAGTTGGGCAATAATTTCGTGATTAATAATTTAGATAGCATGAAATACGCCCAAAACCTCGCTTTATTACTGCGTTCTGGTTCATTGACTGCACCCGTCAGTGTCATTCAAGAGCGCACTGTAGGCCCAAGCTTGGGTAAAGCAAACATTCATAAAGGTGTTTTATCGGTACAAGTGGGTGCCTTGTTAGTCATTTTATTTATGGCTTTATATTATCGCTTGTTCGGTCTAATTGCTGACGTTGCTCTGGTATTAAATATTGTTTTCATCGTTGCGGTATTGTCACTATTAGGCGCCACTTTGACCTTGCCTGGTATTGCGGGAATAGTGCTTACGGTGGGCATGGCAGTGGATGCGAACGTATTAATTAACGAGCGCATTCGCGAAGAATTACGTAACGGTTTTAGCCCTCAGGCCAGCATTAATGCAGGTTATTCACGGGCCTTGGCAACTATTGTGGACGCGAACGTCACTACTTTGATTGTTGCTGTCATTTTGTTTGCACTGGGTAGTGGTACCGTGAAAGCATTTGCAATTACTCTTACAATCGGCATCATTACTTCGATGATTACCGCGATTTTCTATACTCGCGGGATTGTCAATTTGGTATATGGTGGCCGTAGCGTCAAGAAACTATCAATTGGCATTTAAAGTCAGGAANNGAAACATGGAATTTTTAAAACCAATACGCGTATTAATTTTATGGGGCAGCGTAAACTGGCTGCTATCTTTTCTGCCATCTTGTTCCTGCTTTCAATTGGATCTTTTATCATTTATGGCTTGAATTTAGGCCTTGATTTCACTGGCGGAACCCAGATTGAAATGAACTTCCAACAACCACCAGATTTGAATCAAGTGCGGGAACAATTGAATAACGAAGGCTTTAAAGAAGCGGTGGTGCAATCCTATGGTACTTCACGGGATGTGCTGATTCGTTTGTCACCGCACCAACAATATAGCCAACAACAATTGCAAGATGCCGTGTTAAAAGCAGTTCCAGGCGCAACGATTACTCAGATTGAATTTATTGGGCCCAAAGTTGGCAAAGCCTTAGTGACGAATGGCATCTTGGCGGTGGTTGTATCCTTGTTAGCGACAATGTTCTATATTGCATTACGTTTCGAATTTCGCTTTGCTGTGAGCGCGGCCGTTGCATTAATTCACGACCCAGTTTTAATTTTGGGCGTTTTCTCNATTTTTCACATTACATTTGATCTGATTGCTTTGGCGGCTGTGCTGACCATTATTGGTTATTCGCTAAATGATACCATTGTGGTTTACGATCGTGTCCGTGAAAATTTTCGTAAGATGCGTAAAGGTACGCCATTAGAAATAGTCAATACTTCAATCAACCAAACCTTGTCACGTACCATCATGACTTCCGGCTTAACTTTGTTGGTAGTGGTGGTCTTGTTTATTTTAGGCGGTGAGACCTTGCGCCCATTCTCTTTGGCTTTGATTATCGGTATTGTGGTTGGTACTTATTCTTCCATTTATATTGCCGGTTCACTTGCAGTAGCGCTTGGTATTGACCGCACTCGTTTATTGCCAGCGCCTAAAACTGAGGTTGATGATCGGCCTTGATGCAGTCCTAATGTGAGGCCAATGATTAGCTCTTCATTCCCGCCATTTACTCTCCCGTCATCCCGCGACTTGATCGCGGGATCCAGAAAAAGAGGCCAATACGACAAAATTGTTTCCTATGGATAGGTTTACTAAATAGCAAAATTGACATTACCGTATTGTTAGTCAATGCATGTTGCTGGATCCCGCGGTCTTCGCCGCGGGATGACGAAGAAGGTCTTGCCCGAGCTGATTTAATTTCTTATTAACGATAAAGTTAAGGTTTAATGTAGCGGATGCCATCAATTTTTGTGGTCTCCGTCATCCCGCGACTTGATCGCGGGATCCAGGAAAAAGAGGCCAATACGACAAAATTGTTTCCTATGGATAGGTTTACTAAATAGCAAAATTGACATTACCGTATTGTTAGTCAATGCATGTTGCTGGATCCCGCGGTCTTCGCCGCGGGATGACGGAGAAGGCATTGCCCAAGCTGATTTGTTATTAACGATAAAGTTAAGGTTTAATGTAGCGGATGCCATCAATTTTGTAGCCTCCGTCATCTCGCGACTTGATCGCGGGATCCAGGAAAAAGAGGCCAATACGACAAAATTGTTTCCTATGGATAGGTTTACTAAATAGCAAAATTGACATTACCGTATTGTTAGTCAATGCATGTTGCTGGATCCCGCGGTCTTCGCCGCGGGATGACGGAGAAGGCATTGCCCAAGCTGATTTGTTATTAACGATAAAGTTAAGGTTTAATGTAGCGGATGCCATCAATTTTGTAGCCTCCGTCATCTCGCGACTTGATCGCGGGATCCAGGAAAAAGAGGCCAATACGACAAAATTGTTTCCTATGGATAGGTTTACTAAATAGCAAAATTGACATTACCGTATTGTTAGTCAATGCATGTTGCTGGATCCCGCGGTCTTCGCCGCGGGATGACGAAGAAGGCATTGCCCAAGCTGATTTGTTATTAACGATAAAGTTAAGGTTTAATGTAGCGGATGCCATCAATTTTGTAGCCTCCGTCATCTCGCGACTTGATCGCGGGATCCAGGAAAAAGAGGCCAATACGACAAAATTGTTTCCTATGGATAGGTTTACTAAATAGCAAAATTGACATTACCGTATTGTTAGTCAATGCATGTTGCTGGATCCCGCGGTCTTCGCCGCGGGATGACGAAGAAGGTCTTGCCCGAGCTGATTTAATTTCTTATTAACGATAAAGTTAAGGTTTAATGTAGCGGATGCCATCAATTTTTGTGGTCTCCGTCATCCCGCGACTTGATCGCGGGATCCATGGGTACAGTCGGGAAATTTAATTTTGTCCCATACAGAGCTATTAGACCGTTCTCGATCACACTTAAGATTGATTTAATGATCTTTTGTTAAGCTTTTCGAGCATTCGAAACAGCGAGATAGAAGATGGGTATAGAAACGTTAAGTCCAGTCGAAAACCAACCGGTTGAAATATTGTCTAGCATCATTGATTATCTAGATTTTGGTTCCATAGCAAACCTTGCTGGCACTTCAAAAAAGATGCATGAATTAATTTACGGAAATAGCGCTTTATTAAAATATGTTCTTGCGAATAAATTTGGCAGGCCTGAGCATTTTAATGCTTTGTCTCATGAACATTTGAGGATTTATTTGCAAACCGCTATTAAATATTTTTCCTTGGTTGCAACAATCAAGACGAGTTCGCCTCCAAAAACTAGGTTTGTTTCAATTGTAAATATAGCAGTCCAAGGTTGGCATAAAATCATGGGTGGCAAAGCTGCGTCTAATGAGCGCAATCAAGTGGTGGAAAGAATTATTTTTGATCCTGCGCTGAACCGTTCAATGTTTGATCTTGTCACATTTTGTGTGGAAAATGATCTGCCAATTTTACTAAAATTTATAGTGAATTCTCATGGCAAATATTTTATGCCACTTCTATTGTCTTTTAACAGTTTTTTTGATAATCAAAAAGATGCTTTATCTTATCGGATATTAGAAAAGATTTCGGTTTTGTATCTCTCGGCGTTGAGAAAAATTCAATCACTTTAGTTAAAGTGGTTAATGAATGTTTAATGTTAAAAGATTTTTTATATCTTATGGTAAAAAAATCTAAATTTAACGGATAAATTTAATAATATTATGCAGAGTTATAACTATGCATATAAACAGAAATTGGAAAGTATAGGCGTTGATTTTTTTGCTGCTAGGAGTACTTTTATAGAGAAAATACTAATTGATCAGGTTTTGTCTTGTGAGCTTGATGGTCATTTTTTTCACAAGTCATGGCTGATCTTGGGGTAAAATTAAGGCCAAAAGGCTTGGTTTATTGTTATGTGATGTCTCTGAGTTTCCAAAATCCTGATTTGGAAAACCATTTTTTCAAGAAATTGTCAGGTGTATCAAAACACCGGCGGATGCTTATCATTTTCTTTTGCTTTATTTCAATCAGGTCAATCAAGATATGTCAGATCTTTTGTTAAAGAAGCTCCCAACCAATTTAACTGATCATTTGAAATCCCTGAAAGATGATACAGGAAACTTGCTGCATGCTGCTTGTCGTGAAGTGATGGCAAATAAAAAATGGAGTGATTTTTGGGTGTTTATTATCAGCAACTTTGAATCAATCTTGCAAGATGCCAATGCAGCAGGCAAGACCCCAATGCAACAAACGATGGTAAATTATCAAAAATTATTGTCTGATATAAGTTTTAGTGGTTTTGGCCAAGCAGGTGACCAAGATGTGGATATGGAAAACCATGGTGTAAAAAGACGGTATGACACTGATTTTTTAAGGAAATATGCGATTATGCAAGCCAACCTGACAACAAGCTGTCTAAGGAAGAAGAATTTTGCAGTAATGGCCTCGATTTTCAATAAAGCAATTAGGTTTTTAATTAAGTAGCTGAAAATGAGGGCTCCATATAACTTGAACTAGGCTCCGATTTTGATAAGTTTGCTAGCGATTGAATGGTGGGATAAGAGGCCGCTGTTGGTGATTTCAAAGTCAAACGTGGCTTTTCTGTTGTCACCAAAGCATCAAAATTAGGCGGTGTAATATAATCAAGATGAACAGGATGGGTTGGATTCAAGAAGTCCTTAAATTGTTGTAATGCCTTGGTTGATTCAGCATTATAGGCATTTTCTAATATGTCAATATTTGGCCTTAAAAATCCTGGTATTTGTTGGCATATGTGTTGCATAATAAAAAAGACGATGGCGCCTTGTTCAATTGGAAGTTTTACTGATAAAAGTTCATTGTCTTCGTGTGTGTAAAATATAGCAAAATCATTCGGAGCCGTCAAAGCATAAACAGCTTCATTGTTGGTTAGTTTTTACAAACTATTAGCCAAATGAGGAATAACTGGTTAGATGAAAGGTTGGTTCTTGATAGCAACCAATTTTGAAAATAAGAATAGAGGTTTGTAATTGGAGCAGTTGATTCTGAAATCTGATTTAGATGCGTTATCTTGCCAATTTTATTGCAAAAGGTGTATGGAACGCTAAAATTGTGACGGCTTATTTTTGATAGCAGCAGATGAATTTGATTTAAATCGTATTGCCATTTAATGGCTAATATTTCACAAATGTAGCCGTATCTTATTTCACTGATATCTGAGTCAATGCTTTCAAATAGCTGTTCTAAAATAGTATCAATAACTTCGGTGTTGATTGTGCATAAGTGCTTTAATACAAGTAATTCAATGTCTATGCTGCCTTCTTTTGGTATATTTAATAGCGGTAATGCTAGGGTTTTGGCTTGTTGTTCTCTCATGATTTCAGGAATAAGTAATTCTAACATTAAAAAACCTATGGTTTTGTGTTCATACTTTTCTCCATTAATTAAATCTGTAATGCCATCTATCAAATTTGGGGTAGAATATGGAATTGTTAAATAGATTTTTTTAAGGTGGCTAGGATTTCTGTACGTGTATCTGTATCATCAGTAATAATGTATTTAAATAAAAAATTGATTAATATTTCGACATATTCTTTTTTGTTCTGCAAATATTTTCAAATTCAAATATCATAATTTTATGAAATTTTTGTGTTGAGGATTTTCTAATATTTTTTCAGGATTTCAATCAGATTTTCAAGATATGTTGAATCTTCTTTGCACATCTTAGTTAAAATTTTTAATGAAATACATTGAATTATCATGTTATGATGCGGCAATTTGTTGCATAATATGGTAAATAATATTTCTCTGTTTTTAGTAAATGAATCATATAGATTGTAAATAGTTTTGTGAACATAATAAAGAAGGTCGTTTTCTTCGTTGCTTTGTAAGGCATCTATTACTAAAGAAAAATATTTTCAATATTATGGGGCGGTATTTTTGTAAATTAGACAATGCTCTCCAGTAAATAATTTTTAAAAATCATTGCTGGCGTTGATTTTTTAAAATTACGTCAACGACTAAATCGGTGTGCTGTGAAAAACCTAGCTGATGCTGCAGCACCTGCGCATGCGATTGCTTGTATGACGATATTTTTGTTTTCTAGTGCTTGTAAAAATGTTTTTAGTAATTTTGGGTCTGGTTGTGGGTTTGTTTCGCAAATCGTAACTAATGTGTTATATGCAGATAAAATGGGGCGATCAATTGCATCAAGATGCAAAAATATCAATTTAATTATTGATCTGCTCTTTTCTTCCATAATATATGGTGATATCGCCGGTGTTGATTGTAACAATTTTAATTTTGAATGAAATCGATATTGGGCCTCTTTTTTATTAGTTCTAAGTTGATTCTAATCCAGATATCTGAATGTTCAGGCACTATTAAAAATAGATTTATAAGCGCTTTGTAAGCTTGGCAACGGTCGTCAATTGATAACATTTTAGTGCTAATTAACTTTTGTGATATCTTTGCTATTTTTTGTTTGATTAGGTTTTTGTGTAATGTGGGGATGATTGGCAAAGTTGGTGTAATGCGATTTTGCAATAGTCAATGGCTTCAGCATCGGTTAGATTATCTTTTGACCAATTTGTGAAATATTTGATTAAATAGTTAGTATGATTGGGTATTTTATGGCATAGAATCGCTAATATATTATCATTGTCTATATCGGACAAGTTGCGTGCCTTTTTTAATAACATGAAAGATGGGCTCAATGGGTATATTGATCTTTTGATTTGTTGATTTGCATAATAATTTTATGGTTCTTAAAATTAAATTTAAGTGATCATCCGCTGTAGCAGATTCTACAATAGATATGAATGTTAATTTTTCGAGTAATCCATTGGCGACGGTTTGATAATGCTGCGGTGCTGTTTCGCATAATAAAACTAATTCTGTATAAAATTGTTGGCTAAAAATAAATGTGTGTTGATTTTCGTTATCAGTAAAAGTTTTTCTCCTAATATTTTTGATATTTGTGATAAAATTATATCGGCATGCAGTGGTGCTGATAAGCAGATTTTTTGAGGGTTTCATAAATATTGTATTGATCAAATTTAAATTGAGCTAATAGTAATTGTAATAGTGGTAAAGAAATGGTTGGTATAATCTGGCAAAACGTTGCAACAATTTCGTAATTAATTCTGCTATTATCTTTACGGTTGAGCCGTTGAGTTAAAGTTGGCAACCAATGTGAAGTGAAATGCGACATAAATTGTGGATGTTCAGTGATGTGTTGGCTAATCGTAAGATAGGTGGTTAAATGTTTTTAAAATCTTGATTATAATTATCAACCAAGTACTGTTCCGACCACTGAATTAATTTTGGCATCCATTGAGTCGTTAATGGCTCGGGTGCTTCTGCTTCATCAAGAAAGCGTATCTCTAAGCAAAGATGATATAATCCAATAATGTCTTTAGGCGGTCCTTGTAACAACTCCCAGTAGTTTGCCANGGTTTTGGGGTCATCTTTAAGCAAGCCAGCAGTAAAACTAAAGACTAATTGCCAACGTAATTCATATTTTTTAGNCCGGACAAATTGCTCAGCTTGCCGGTATCGTGCAGAGGCACGAGGAGCTTTTAGGCCTTCTTTTAAATACCAAGCTCCCATAAATTCTTCAAAACTTAGATGCGCAAAATAGTAGGCTTGCTTAATAGCAGAAGTTGAGCCGCNTATTAGCATTTTGTAGTAAGCCAAAATAGCAAAAAATATCATGTAGCCATTCTTTTTGGTCAGCAATTTCTAATTTTTTAATATTGGAAGATAATCTTCTGGGCCGATTATCAAATGATATTTTTGTAGTCCTTGCCAAGCAATAGCAGATATAGTTTTTAGCAAAGTCTGGCATGCTGGGTGATCCCAACAGGCTTCGGGTTCGAATTTGGAAACATCAATGTTTTTCCGTAATAAATGTCTTTTTAATAAAGTGGTGATTATATGGTAATAAATTTTGGTCAGGCTGATATTTTCGAGAGCAGTGTTATTTTCGGCAAAACAGCTACAGAGAAATTCGAGATTAATCGGTATATGCGCCATGCTACGTAGGCTGTTATTTTGCTGTAATAGTTGTTGTAGCATGTTGGCTTGTTCTTTGGTTCCTACTTGGTGAAAAAAATTTTCTACATAATTAAAAATATTTGTGTGGTTAAAACCAATGATTTCCAAGCGGCGTTCTGTATTAGAGGCAGCATAAAAATTAGGGCGTGAAGTAATGATGCGCGGGCTTTGTTGTAGAATAAAATTTTTGAATTGTCCTGCAAGGCTATTGCTGTCAATGCTGGCCACTTCATCAACACCATCAAGTAGCCACAAGATTTTTCCGGCGGATTGTTCTAGCCATGTTTCAATCTGCTGATCACTCACGGTGGTGCTAAAAGCTTGTGGTAAACATTCATTTCGCACTATTTGGGGCAAAGTCAATTGCTTGCTGGAATAGGCCAAAATTTTTCTCAAGGGAATCCAGAGTATTGCAGTAAACTCGGCAAATAATTTTTCTTNTGCCCATTGATTGACTATACGTTGACAAAGTCTCGATTTTCCCGCGCCAGCTCTACCTTCAATGATAATGTTCCGGCCATTTTCTTTGTTGATTTCTTTAAAAATATCTTGAAGTTTAATCGGCTCTTTATGTTTTGCATAAATTTCTTCAAAAGAAGATAAGTAAGTAACTTTTGCCTTTTCGGTTTTGTTTTTTTCAGTATGAGCATCATTGTTTTCGAGAATGACTAAATCTATATAATTTTGTTCAATGGGCAAGGAGCAATCATAAAGCAGTAATGGTATTTTATCTAGCGATTGATAATGGGTTTTAATTGCTTGGTCAATGATTGTATTGTCAATTAAATTTGAGGCAATGTTGGCGTTATTATTGCAGTTAAATTCATGCTCATGCAATGTTTCTGCTTTATTAGTTTCAGCCATTTCTGCAACAAAATGTCTGAGTTGTTCAATTGCTGTATCATTCATTCGCTGTTTTTGTTGGGCTTTGTAGACAGAATAACAATGAATTTCCCGATGCAGTTGGCGCTCTATTTCGGGAGTTTGCTGCCATTCCTGAGTTTGTTGTTCTATACGAAAAAATTGCTGTTTTAGATTATTAATTTCTTGGTCAAGTTGAGGCAGCAGACTGTTTAATAGGCCGAAGATTGCATGATAGGGCGGCCAGGTATTAAGATGAGTAGCGGTAATGTCCTGTAAAAATTTTGGAAAACATGCTTGCTTTGTTTCCTCGAGCGAAATAAAGTGAAAATATCGTTGGATGCAGCTTGTTTGTGGCGTTGATCAATGCGTGCTATTTCTCGGCAAACTATGGCAGGCAATTTAGCATCTTTTGATAAGACAAAATTAGCATTAAACTCCAGGATTTTTGCATCTTCATAGTCTTTTTCATGGTGCTGTGTCGTTAAGGCCGGATTACCTATTAAAATAATATGATCAGCTATATCAATTTGTTGAATATATTTTCCGATAAAAACACTTTTCATGCTTGGGATCAAACATTGCCAGCGAATGTTCACCGCTGACAAACATTCAAGTATCAGTTTTACTTTATGATCAATCCCAGATTCATGGCAATAACTGACGTAGCAAGTTGGCAACACCATCTCATCAGAAATAAGGGCATTAATTCGGCCAAAAGTTTATAGAAATGTTTTCTAAAAACTCTGCAATCAGTGCTTGAAAATCCTTGCTGTTAGTCACGGGTTTAGAAGGATGGCTTGGTTCAGGTATCTTTATGGCAAAGGCTGTATAATTTGTAACAAAGCCTTACAAATTTTAGGCGTGCCTGCCACAATGTGGCCACTTTGCAAATAATTCTCGCCACCATTAGGTTCACAGATAATGCCGCCAGCTTCTCTGACCATCAGTGCTCCTGCTGCAATGTCCCAGGGTTTTAGGCTAAATTCTAGGTAGCCATCCAGTCGGCCTGCAGCGAGATAAGCTAAGTCGAGGGCAGCTGAACCCGAACAGCGTAAATCTGATGCTTGAGGATGAATAGCTTCTAGCGCGGCATAGAACCGAGTTAGGCGTTCATCGTGTTGTGATGGATAGCCAGTGCCAATCAACGCTTGATCCATTTTACCGCAGGCACTAACACGAACACGGCGGTCACCTAAGCGGGCACCGCCACCGCGTGAAGCCGTAAAGAGTTCATGCCGAATCGGATCAAGCACCAGACCGTGTTCAATCCGGCCACGCGCTTGAATTGCAATTGAGATAGCAAAATGAGGAATGCCATGGATAAAATTATGTGTCCCGTCCAGTGGATCAATGATCCATTGATATTCTTCACTGCCTTCGATATGACCGCTTTCTTCGGCCATGATTGAATGGTTAGGATAGGCTTTTAATATGGTTTCAATAATGATTTGTTCAGAGGCGCGGTCAACTTCCGTCACAAATTCATTGCGCGATTTTTCGGTCACTGTGATCCGGTCAAGCCGGTCAAAGGAGCGGAGAATGATTTTGCTCGCATCGCGGGCAGCCTTGATGGCAATATTTAGCATAGGGTGCATGGGTTTTCTCTGGATATCGGTTTGTGGTCGGCCATTATACCTAATTTCTATTGGTTTTTGACTAAATTATAAATCAATAGAGCAGTCTTGTTAAAACATGTTAATTTAGAGGCGTCATTGTTATTATTCCGTTGTTTGTTAGTTCAATCAAATACATAAAAAGAACAGAGGTGATAATGCCGTTGTCCACTCCTTTAAACCAGATCCGTATAGTCTTAGTCAGAACCACACACCCAGGCAATATCGGGGCCGCAGCGCGGGCAATGAAAAACATGGGGCTGTCACAACTTTACTTAGTCCAGCCACAAACTTTTCCTCATCAAGAGGCAACAGCACGTGCCACTGGGGCCGATGATTTATTGGCACAAGCTGTAGTAGTGAATGATGTAGTGACAGCAGTTGAAGGGTGTGGTTTAGTAATTGGCACGAGTGCGCGGGTGCGGGCGTTACCTTGGCCTGCGTTGCCATTAGAAGAATGCGCGAAGCAAGCGTTGATTGTGGCACAACAAATGCCAATGGCGATTTTATTTGGCCCAGAACGGACAGGATTGACCAATGCAGATTTGCAATTGTGTCATTATTTATTACAAATTCCGACTAATCCTGAGTTTGCTGCCTTAAATCTTGCTTCCGCTGTATTGCTTGTATGTTATGAATTGTCGCGGGCAATGTCCAATGTCGATATCAATACGGCTACTTTGCCTGACTATGCGACGGCAGAAGAAATCGCCCATTTTTATGCGCATTTAGAGCAAATATTAATTGAGTTGGAATTTTTAAACCCACAACAACCGAAACATTTAATGCGACGGTTACAGCGTTTATTTAACCGCGCCAAATTAGAAAAACAAGAATTGAATATTTTGCGTGGAATTTTGACAGCAGTGCAACGTAAATCCGAATAGGAAAAATTTTTAAGACATAAAAGGAATTAATAGAATGAAAGTCACTTTTTAGGTGCTACTGGCACAGTCACAGGCTCAAAATATTTAGTTGAAGTAGGAAAAACCCGTATTTTGGTCGATTGTGGACTGTTTCAAGGCTATAAAGAGTTGCGATTGCGCAACTGGAGTCAATTACCGCTAGATCCAGCCACTGTTCATGCTGTTGTACTGACACATTCGCATATTGATCATAGCGGTTATATTCCATTGTTGGTAAAAAATGGTTTCAAAGGCCGGATTTATTGTTCTGAAGCGACTCGTGATTTATGCAGTATTTTATTGCCCGACAGTGGTTATTTGCAAGAAGAGGAGGCACGACTGGCGAATTTATGGGGCTATTCTAAACACAAACCTGCGTTGCCATTATATACCCGCGAAGATGCTGAAAACTCTTTAAGCAATTTTTCTCCGGTACATTTTGGCACCGAATATAGTTTACCGGATGAACTAAGTTTTAAATTAATGCATGCAGGCCATATTATGGGCGCATCCATGCTGGAATTGCGGTATAACCAACTCAGTTGGCTTTTTACAGGTGATCTTGGTAGGCCTAATGATCCTATAATGACTGCCCCTGCTACAGTACAATATGTCGATTATTTAGTCACAGAATCCACTTATGGTGATCGGTCCCATGGCGATGCTGACCCTATGCAAGAATTGGCAAACATTATTAATCAAACGGTCAAGCAAGGAGGTTCAGTGATTGTCCCTGCTTTTGCGGTAGGACGTGCCCAAAGTTTGTTGTACTATATTTATCATCTGAAAAAGAAACAATGGATCCCTGATATTCCGGTTTATTTGGATAGCCCCATGGCTGTGAATGCAACTAAAGTNTTTTATCAGCATGCGAATGAAACGCGGTTATCCCATGCTGAAGCATTAGCAATTTGTTCGCATGTTACCTACATCGATAAAATTGAAGAATCTCAAGCATTGGATGAAAGCAAAATGCCAATGATATTAATTTCTGCTAGCGGAATGGCAACAGGTGGCCGAGTATTGCATCATTTAGCCGCATTTTTACCAGACCATCGTAATACAGTTTTATTTACTGGTTATCAAGCTGGAGGCACTCGTGGTGACCGGTTGATGAAAGGTGAAACGGAGGTAAAAATTCATGGCAAAATGGTTCCCGTGCGGGCACGTGTGACAGAGTTAGATAACATGTCGGCCCATGTGGATGCCGATGAAATGATCGCGTGGTTAGCAAAATTTACCAAGCCACCGCGAAAAATATTTTTGACCCATGGTGAGCCGAATTCTGCCACCGCACTGCAACAACGGATCAAGCAGGAATTACATTGGGATTGCGAAGTCCCCACGTATTTGCAAACAGTGACGGTTTAGCGCCATTAATTGTTTTGTTAGATCTACCTACATTTTATAGTGACATATTTGTTATAATCGCTTCCATGAAATTACCCATTTATCTCGACTACATGGCAACCACACCGGTTGATCCACGCGTGGCCACCAAAATGGCAGCGTGTTTGCAACTCGATGGCAATTTTGGCAATCCGGCCTCTCGCACTCATATTTATGGATGGCAAGCAGAAGAGGCCGTTGAGCAAGCCCGGTGTGAAGTTGCCGCTTTAATCAATGCACAGCCGCGTGAAATTGTCTGGACTTCTGGCGCCACTGAAGCAATTAATCTTGCCCTCAAAGGAGTTGCTTATTTTTATCAACGCAAAGGTAAACATATTATTACCTATACTACGGAACATAAGGCTGTATTAGATACTTGTCAGGCACTGGCGTCAGAGGGCTATGAAATCACGTATTTGTCACCGGAAAGCAATGGACTAATTGATCTTGCAAAATTACAGGCAGCGATTCGCCAAGACACATTATTGATTTCATTATTACAGGTGAATAATGAAATCGGTGTCGTGCAAGATATTGCTGCTGTTAGTGCTTTAGCGCGGCAACACGGTGTTTTATTACATGTGGATGCAGCACAGAGTGCCGGAAAAATCCCGTTGGACGTGCAAGCACTTTCAGTGGATTTGCTTTCATTATCAGCCCATAAAGTTTATGGGCCAAAAGGCATTGGTGCTTTATATGTGCGACGTCAACCACGGGTGCATTTGCAGCCTTTAATTCATGGNGGTGGACAAGAACGCGGTTTGCGTGCAGGCACTTTGCCAACCCACCAAATAGTGGGCATGGGTGAAGCCTTTCGTTTGGCCAAACTAGAGATGGCGACGGAAATTCCACGTATTGCTCAGTTGCGTGATCGCTTGTGGCATAGTATTGCTGCATTAGGTGATGTGTATTTAAACGGTGATATGCAACAGCGTGTCGCCAATAATTTAAATGTCAGTTTTGCATTTGTTGAAGGAGAATCATTGCTATTGGCGATGAATAATTTAGCCGTGTCCTCAGGCTCTGCTTGTACCTCAGCCAGTGTAGAACCTTCTCATGTATTGCGGGCATTAGGTCGTTCCCATGAATTAGCACACAGCACTGTGCGTTTCTCATTGGGCCGTTTCACCACCGAACAAGATATTGACATGGCCATAGAACAAGTGACAACTGCTGTCAAACGATTACGTGCAATGTCACCTTTATGGCGGTCATGAGGCAGTNNAAACATGCGTTATTCAGCCAAAGTTTTACACTATTTTAATGATCCAACGCATGTGGGTATTTTACCGGAAGATTCGTTATCTGTGGGTACTGGCAAAGTAGGAACACTGGCAAGCGGTGATGTGGTGCAATTACAAATCGAAGTCCATAATAACAGTATTACTGCCGCCAAATTTCAAGCACAAGCTTCACCTGTCACCATTGCTGTTTGTGCATGGATGAGCGAATGGCTNGCTAAAAAACCTTTAACGACAGCCCAAACCTTGTCAAAGAACGAGATTATGCTTGCATTAGAGTTGCCTGTGCTGAAACAACACTGTATTTTATTAGTGGTTCAAGCACTACAAATTGCTTTAGCAGATTATGCAAGTAAGCAGCTCAAGCAAACGCACCCTTATTAATGGAGGCAAAACCATGCACAGTGCCATTATCGTTAATGACCAAGCTTCATTGGAAGAATTAAATCAATTATTATCAGAAGAAGAGTGGTGGGTAGAACAAATTTCTCCTGGCCATGATGGCAGTTGGCTTGTGGTTTTGACCGACCAAGACCCCGAAGCCATGCTCAAAGAACAAGCTTACTTCGATGAAGAAGACACGGATGATTAAATTTAATGGCCGCGCTGTTTGCGTTTTTTCGCTTGTTTTAGTGCAAATTTACGTTTAGCTGCGGCCATTTTTCTGCTTTGTTGTGAATCTTAGCGGTCTTTTTGTTTTTCTATTTCTAATTTGATTGCTTCTTGGGCGCGTGTCATAGAAACGTCAGATGCTGATTTTTGCATCAACCGCCGCACCTCACGTGAAATTCGCTTCGGATTTTTGCGCTTGATAGTCAACTTAATGTTTTGTTCTGGTTCACTGAAATGAAGTAATTGATATTCAGTGAGTACGAACTGATATAGTTCTGCATCGGTAGGTTCGCTGCCAAATACATGACGGGCCACTGCAGAATTGTCTTTGTCATGGCGCTCAAATAAGCCCACCCAAAATGGGCCCTCGAAATAAACTAAGACGGTGATGGAATGCAACATGTGACTAACCAGGCTGTGTAAAAACTCTATTTTACTCTATTTTTTGCTAAAAAATGAATTTATTTAGTGAATCAGCAAAATGGAGCCACTCTATATCCATTACACCTCAAAATGCGAAGTTTAAGGTTTAGGTTGCAAGCAGTTGTCGCGTTCTGATTGAGCAAAACACGAGGAATAGTCAGCCCTATTTTGAGTGTTTTGTGATTGAAGAACGCGGCAAATCGCCGCAAGATGAGCCTTAAACTTCGCATTTTGAGGTGTAATGGGTATATGCCCATAAGAGACTTTTAACCTGTTTAACTTTTGTTCGCATATTGGCATGAAATCGGTATAATACGCACACTCAACGAACATGAACTGATGGGAGCTTTATTTATGGCGATTGAACGTACGTTATCGATTGTAAAACCAGACGGTGTGGCCAAACGCCACATTGGTGAAATTTATGCCCGCTTCGAAAAAGCTGGTTTGCGAGTGGTGGCAGCTAAAATGATGCAACTCAGCCGCCAACAAGCCGAAGAATTTTATGCTATACACAAATCTCGGCCTTTTTTCAATGACTTAGTAAAATTCATGGTTTCTGGCCCAGTGATGGTGCAAGTGTTGGAAGGTGAAAATGCCATTCTTAAAAACCGGGAAATTATGGGCGCAACCGATCCTAAACAAGCCGCTCCAGGTACTATCCGTGCAGATTTTGCGACCTCGATTGATGAAAATGTAGTCCATGGTTCTGATGGTCCTGAAACAGCCGCTACTGAAATTAAGTTCTTTTTCCGTCCTGATGAAATTGTGACCTATACCCGCTAAATTTAATGCAGGGCAATGGTCTTGGCCGTTGCCCTGAATAAACGAGTTAATTATGCAATCTGTCGTTTCAACTGCTAAAGTCAATCTCTTGAATTATGATCTTGCTGCCATGACTGAATGGGTGCAGCAAAAAGGTGAAAAGCCTTTTCGCGCCAAGCAATTAATTAAATGGATCCATAAACACGGCATTACTGACTTTAATTTAATGACCGATTTAAGCAAACCATTTCGCGAATATTTATTAAATGCAGCCGAAGTCAAACCATTAGAAGTGGCGGTTGAAAAACAAGCGATGGATGGTACTTGCAAATGGTTAATGCGTTTGCCTGATGGTAATTGCGTGGAAACGGTATTTATTCCAGAGCCTAAGCGCGGCACATTATGTGTGTCATCTCAAGTCGGTTGTGCTTTGGACTGTAGTTTTTGTTCGACTGGAAAACAAGGTTTTAATCGCAATTTAACGGTCGCAGAAATTATCGGTCAAGTCTGGTTGGCAAAACAGCGTTTAGCAGAATTACAACCAGAGCGTTTACAAGCCATTACTAATGTTGTCATGATGGGAATGGGCGAACCTTTATTAAACTTCGAAGCAGTTGTCAGTGCGATGTCATTAATGATGGATGATTTGGCCTACAATTTGTCAAAACACCGCGTTACTCTCAGCACTTCTGGTGTGCTTCCTGCCATGAAGCGATTAAAAGAAATCAGTCCAGTGGCGCTGGCTGTTTCGTTGCATGCACCTAATGATGAATTAAGAAATCAATTAGTCCCTATTAATAAAAAATATCCAATCAGTGAATTAATCGCTATTTGCCGTGATTATTTTGCTGATGAGCCACGGCGTGAAGTGATGTTTGAATATGTGATGCTGGATGGTATTAATGATTCGCCGTTACATGCCAAGCAATTAGTGCGTTTACTGCAAGGAATGGCCTGTAAATTAAATTTAATTCCGTTTAATCCGTTTCCAAATACACATTATCAGCGTTCTAAGCCAGAGGCGATTGCTCAATTTCAACGCATTGTAACCTCGGCGGGGATTCATACCACGGTCCGTCGTACTCGGGGTGATGATATTGATGCTGCTTGTGGCCAGCTAGTGGGTGAAGTTGAAGACCGCACTCGCCGCACAGAGGCTGGACGGCAGCGGAGAAAAGTAATTACTATTCAGCCTGAGCGAACACAGAGTGAGACGCGGGAAGGCGCAAACTAATATCCAAAACTCCCTGCTATTACCCATTCTAAAACCTATTTGCCAAGAGTATAATCAGCGCTCGTTTATGATTGCGAAATTAACAAGGGACCAGCATGAATCAAATAGACAACCAATCTCATTCTCAGCCCTTTATCCAAGCACCACCCGGGCCAGGAAAACGTTTACGGATGGCACGAGAGGCCAAGAAGTTAAATATAGAACAAGTGGCTGAAAAATTACATTTGAGCAAACGTCAGGTTGCTGCCATTGAAAATGACGACTATGGCTATATTTCTGTGGTCTATGCACGGGGCCATGTGAACTTGTATGCTAAGTTTGTGGGCCTGCCACAAAATGAAATTGTACGTGCTTTCGATTTGTTTGTTGCCAATATGGCACCCGCAGTTGCAATTACTGATGTACCGGCAGCAGAAGCGGTAATAGAACCAGCGGCAGAAAGGTCTGTTGAGATCCAACCTTTATATCGCCGGCCTCCTAGTAAGCTTTGGCGTTGGCTAGCTTATGTGGCGGGAGTAGTCGCTTTATTGTTGCTGATTTTAGCTTGGTATCATCACGTGAACAAAGCAAGGACTGCAGTGGTAGAATCAGTAGCGCAACCTATCCCAGTTGAAAACGCACCTGCAGATACGGCTGTTAACTTTATTCCAAAACCAGTCAGGCCACAGGGAACCGAGGCAGTCAATTTGCCTCTGCCAGGCACTCAGCCTCCAGCTCCTGGAGTCAAGCCTGCCGAGGCAACTAACACGCCATCTCATGCCACGGCTGCTGCAAAGACTGCCTCTGGCTCCAAAGCTTCCCAGAGGTAATGATGAGTAAACGTATTCAAGCCATCCGCGGGATGAATGATGTCCTGCCTCAGGAAACCGCGGCATGGTTACAAGTCGAAGCGACATTGGCGCAAATTAGCCAGCGTTATGGTTATTCTCAGATTCGGTTTCCTTATCTAGAACATACGGCATTGTTTGAACGCACGATCGGTGAAGTGACCGATATTGTGGAAAAAGAAATGTATACGTTTTTAGACCGTAATGGCGACAGCCTCACGCTAAGACCTGAGGGCACGGCTGGCTGTGTGCGGGCAGCCATCGAGCAAGGTTTATTGCACAATCAAGTGCAGCGTCTTTGGTATTTGGGGCCGATGTTCCGTCATGAGCGGCCACANAAAGGCCGTTATCGTCAGTTTCATCAATTTGGTGTCGAAGCTTTTGGCATGACAGGCCCAGACATTGATGCTGAGTTAATTTTTATGTGCGCCCGTATTTGGCAAGAATTAGGCGTAGCAAATGACATTGTTTTGCACATTAATTCTCTGGGAACGCCAGAAGTTCGAGCAGCATATCGTGACATTCTGGTGAATTATTTAACCGCTCATCAAGCTGAATTGGATGAAGACAGTCAACGACGTTTGCATACCAATCCTTTGCGGATTTTAGACAGCAAAAACCCTGAAATGCAGCCGCTTATCAAGGCAGCGCCACAGTTGATGGATTATTTAGATCCCATTTCAAAACAACATTTTGATGATCTGCGACGTTTGCTCGATGCAATCGCCATTGATTATGTGGTCAATCCGCGTTTGGTGCGCGGGTTAGATTATTATACTTATACCGTATTTGAATGGATCACTGACCGCTTAGGCTCGCAGGGAACAGTATGTGCAGGTGGTCGTTATGATGGTTTAGTGGCACAACTGGGTGGGGCACCGACACCAGCGGTTGGCTTTGCTATTGGTTTAGAACGTTTAATTGCTATGATCAATCCTGGCTTTATCAATCCTGATCAGCCCGATGCTTATTTCATTATGAGTGGTGAGGGGGCCAAATCTGTGGGAATGTTGTTGGCTGAGCAATTACGTTCGCAATTGCCACATTTGCGCTTGATGGTGCACTGTGGTGATGGTAGTTTTAAAAGCCAATTTAAACGGGCCGACAAAGTGGGTGCGACTTGGGCATTAATCCTAGGGGATGATGAGGTCGCTGCAAATACGATTAGCATTAAAAATTTACGCTCTGATGCGCCGCAGCAAACGGTAAAATTGACAGAGTTGCTGGCTATACTCAAAGCCGATGAGTTAGGAGAANNCATTCACATGAGCACTTACTTAAACGAAAATGAGCAAGCACAATTAGTCAAAGATTGGTTAAAAAAATACGGCATAAGTATTGTACTGGGTGTTTGTATTGCCATTATTGCTAGTTTTGGTTGGCGTTATTGGCAACAACATAAAGTTGCTATGTCTTTAAAAGCTTCCGATCTTTATGGCCAGATGATGGTAGCAAAATCTCAAAACCAAACAGATCAATATCAACAATTAGGGCAAAAATTAATAAAAGAATTTAAAAATACGCCTTATGCAGGTATGGCAGGTTTAATGTTAGCGCAAGATGCGGTTAATCAAGATAAGTTGGCTGATGCAGAGCAACAATATGCTTGGGTAGCCAAACATGCCACCGATAAAAACCTGCGCCATTTGGCGGTGATTCGTCAAGCCAGAGTATTAATGGCAGAAAACAAACCTGAAGCAGCACTGAAAGTATTAGATACTTTGCCAGAAAAATCTTAGGCNCCTGCAGTGATGGTCACGAAAGGAGACATTTTAGTTGCTTTAGGCAAAAACGAAGCTGCACGCCGTGCTTATGGCATTGCTTTGCAAGTCTTGCCTAATACCGCCATGATTAAACCGTTTGTACAAATGAAATACGATGCGTTGGCAACAGCAGAAAAAGCGCCAACGGAATCTACCTCTAAAAATAATGAGTAAGGAATTGTCATGATACGCCGTCCATTAATGGTTATTGGTTTGTTAAGTACCGTATTATCGCTTTGTGGCTGGGGATGGTGGGGCGGTTCCAAAAACCGTCGTTGCCAGAATTTACTCCCACGGTACAAGTCAACAAATTATGGGAAACCAGCATTGGTAATGGCACGGGCGGCCAATATTTACAATTACCGCCCAGTGTACAGGGCAATACCGTGTATGCTGTCAGTTATAAAAATAAAGTAGCAGCAGTAGACGCAAACACAGGTAATCGTTTGTGGGAAGCTAATCTGAAAAAACGCCTTTGACCAGTGGCCCTGGAGTCGGTGAAAATTTAGTGATCTTGGGGACTGGCAATGGTCAAGTCATTGCTTTGCAACAAAGCAATGGCAGTGAAGTATGGCGCAAACCCGTATTAAATGAAGTATTAGCATCACCTTATATTACAGGCAAATATGTGCTTATTAATGGTCAAGATGGCAAGTTATCTGCTCTTGCCGCCCGTGATGGTAGTATGGTATGGGATTATACCGAGCCAATGCCAAATGTCGTGATTCGCAGCAGCAGTGAACCACAAGTGCAAGGTGATACCGTCATCGTGGGATTTGCCGATGGGCGTTTGGCAGCATTGCGTTTACATGATGGTGAATTACGTTGGCAACAACAAGTAGCTTTTGGTAAAGGCAGCTCTGCTGGCAGCCGTATGGTAGACATTTTGGCTGATCCAATAATTAAAGGCGATATGGTTTATACCGCTGCTTTCCAAGGCAAAGTGGCCGCATTGAGCTTGGCCACGGGACAACTAGTGTGGCAGCGTGAAATTTCTGCTGTGGCTGGCATCGCAGTGGATGATAAAGCCATTTATGTGCCCGATACACAAGGCCAGGTTTGGGCATTAGACCGTAAAAATGGCAAAGTACTTTGGCAACAAACCGCATTACAAGGCCGTTTATTTACTGGGCCTGCGATTGTCGGTGATACGGTTGCTTTAGCGGATGATCAAGGTTATGTGCATTGGCTATCACGTCAAAATGGCAATCTAGCTGCCCGCATAAAAGCCGACAGCAAGGGCATTTGGACTACCCCTATCAGCGTTGGTAATGCACTTTATGTGTATACCAATGGTGGCCGGTTGGTTAAATATCAATTGGGTTAATAATAACGTTAGATGGATATGTCTTAGCGGCACTATGTCATTTCCGACAAGTTTACCTTGTAGCGATTACTGATTCGTGCCAGCTCACGCCCCGAGAAGAGCCGACTCAGCTACAAAACAGGCGCTTCATCCACCCTGCATTTTTTATTGACTGATACTGATACTGTGTGTTGTTCCATTTGCAAGCGCAGTGTTGTTATTATTAGAGGGTGGGTTTAGGTCAGCGATGATCCGTTGGAGGATTTCTTCCATAACAATTTGATAGTGGTTGTTTTTTTCTAAAATTTTATGAGCAAAATCTACGTATTGAGCGCAGGCCTGATCAATATCTTTGAAAAGTGTTGGGGTTGTTTGTAATTCTAAAATGGAAGATAAATCACCTCGAAAATTTAAAGTAAACTGAATCAGTTTTTGGTAAAGAGTAAAGTCGCTGACTTCATTTTTTATACATTGAGCTTTGTAAGTTTTCATTTGTTGCACATAATCGGATAATTGCTTGAATGATTCAGCATTTTCTGTCTCTTCAGTGGTTTCTTTTATTACTGAGTTTTTGGTTTATTTTAAAGAAATTAAAAATTTTATTGAATTTATTTTCTTTGGGAATATAGTCTTCAATTTTATCTAGTATATTAGCAAGCATTTCTTTTATTGCCTGATCAGAAAAACACAGCTCTGCTAGATCTGTGGAGAAATCTGTCTGGGTCAGGGTAGGCTTGATATGGATAGCCCTCAATTCGATGCCTTCTTGCTTTGCTTGCGTTTCAACGGCGTTTAAATGAATATGCCGGTCATCATAAAAACAAAAGGTATTTCCTTTAATTTGGCAAATAATTGGGTTTTTCTGAAATATGCTATCGTGTAATGAAACAGTGCTTGTTTTATGTCCAAAAACAATGCTTTTGATCAGGAAAAGCTTCCATCTTTTTTAACATCTTTAAATTGATTGGCCAGGATTTTATCCGATTGATATTCAATGTCTGTTCTTAAATCGTTTCCCGGAACACTGGAACGCTCTTCATATTTCCGTATGACTTTTTCATAATACAGGCCAGGAACGAAATTGGCTGCAATTTCGTTGGGATCATAATCTGTTAAATGCTGGCCGTTTTCTCTGTAGAATAAATCGTTATTCGTGATTGTTGCAATCACGGTGATGCCGTTTTTTTCAGTTTCTCAATTAAATCTGTCCTATATAGCCCATCTTTTTGCTTTTTTTCTTCTAAAGTATTGTATTGGTTTCCAACACTATAGTTGGTGAATAGAAACACATGAGTCACGCCATCTTTGATTAATCTCTTGATAAGTTCTTCATTGTAACGTGTTGCGGGAGAGTCTTCGTCGTGTTCATCATGAAAAAATCATAGTTTCATCGACATCGAGCAGGGCAATATAGGGCATAATCAGCACTCAAGAAATTGACAAAAGGGGCATTTTAATACGTTAATCTTAAGTGATTATTAACTATTATGTGAGGTCTGGCGAGTAGATATACTTGCAGCGGATGGGGCTGAGGTGTAATGGGCATCACATCGTTACTCACCAATCTATTTTAGCGATTACTGATTCATGCCAGCTCACGCCCCGAGAAGAGCTCACCTTGCTACAAAACACGCCGTGAATACTGGCTCTGGGCTTTATTTTCGTAAAGCCAGGTTGATTGGTGGGTAATGATATGATGGGTATATACCCATTACACCTCAAAATGCGAAGTTTAAGGCTCATCTTGCGGCGAATTTGCCGCGTTCTTCAATCACAAAACACTCAAAATAGGGCTGACTATTCCTCGTGTTTTGCTCAATCAGAACGCGACAACTGCTTGCAATCTAAACCTTACACTTCGCATTTTGAGGTGTAATGGGTATAGAATACCTAAACCCATCCGTTTCGAGTATACTATCGTAGTTTTAGAAACCAGCCTGAGAATAAATTCATGTTGCCAATCATTGCTATCATGGGGCGTCCTAATGTAGGGAAGTCCACTCTTTTCAATCGCTTAACCAAAAGCCAACAAGCCTTAGTGGCTGACCAACCAGGTGTCACACGCGATCGGTTGTATGGAGAGGCCAATTTCAATGGACGTCAAGTCATTATCATTGATACGGGTGGNCTTGAAGGCGAAGACACTGGCATGGCAGCCTTAGTAGAACGTCAAGCATGGGCAGCTGCGAGTGAAGCAGATTTAATTCTTTGGGTAGTTGATGCCCGTGCTGGATTGACCGCCGCTGATGAATTATTAGGCGAACATTTACGCCGGTTAAACAAACCTGTTTTGTTGGTGGTCAATAAGACCGATGGTTTAAACAGTGATATTGCTATCAGTGATTTTTTTCACTTAGGCTTTGGTCAACCATTTCCAATTGCTGCTGCGCATGGTGCNGGTGTGTTAGTTTTGCAACAAGCCTGTTTAGAACGCTTGCCACCATCAGCGCCAGAAGTTGAAGCACCTGAGTTAGGTGCTGACCGGATTAAACTAGCCATTGTTGGCCGGCCCAATGTGGGCAAGTCAACTTTAGTCAACCGACTCTTAGGTGAAGAACGCGTCTTGGTCTATGATCAGCCCGGTACGACACGCGATAGTATTTTTATTCCTTTTGAACGACATGGCACGCTTTACACACTCATTGATACCGCCGGTGTCAGACGTCGTCGTGGCATCCGTGAATTGGTCGAAAAATTTTCTGTCATTAANACATTACAAGCCATTGCAATGGCGGATGTGGTGGTGATGGTAGTTGATGCGCATGAAAATATTACTGATCAAGATTTACATTTATTGGGTTTTGTTTTAGAAGCGGGCAGAGCATTAGTCATTGCTGTCAATAAATGGGACGGTCTGCCACCATCAGAACGTGATTATGTTAAAAAAGAACTCGATCGCCGTTTGGATTTTGTTGACTTTGCTAAGATCTATTTTATTTCTGCTTTGCATGGCACTGGTGTTGGCGAAATTTTTTCTGCCATCACCAANGCTTATGAGTCTGCGACCCGTAAATTTTCTACGCCTGAGTTGACCCGGCTATTAGAAGACATTGTTGCTTCGCACCAGCCGCCGGCAGTACATGGTCGTCACATCAAATTACGTTATGCTCATGCAGGTGGTTCACAACCACCGCTGATTGTTATTCATGGTAAACAAACAGACCATTTGCCTGTTTCCTATCGTCGTTATCTTATGAACAGTTTTCGTAAAGCACTTAAGCTAGTGGGCACACCAGTAAAAATTGTTTTGAAGAATGACGACAATCCTTACGAAGGCCGTAGCAACGCGCCTACACTACGCCAACAGAAGAAACGTCGTCGCTTGATGCAGCATGTGAAGAAGAAAAAGAAGTAACGAATTGGTCAAATTTTTTCATCTTATAGTTGCTAACTTATTGATTCAAACAAAATACTTGCACCGTTGAAGGATAAAATGCTATGGTAGCGCCCGATAATAAAATAATAATTAATAAAACGGAGCTTCCCCATGACACATCTGGATCAAGACTCATTAAAACAATTGTTACAACGTTTGCAAGAAACCATCCAAAAATTCATTAACAGCTATCAAAAGACAAATTAAACAAAGTCAAGTCATCAGTAGCGGCATATATCACCATAATTAAGCAAGGAGTTCTTGTTGATATCAGTAATGATATTCAAAAAGAAAACTTGACTGTTTCTATGACAACCTATGATGAATATGTTGACAGGCTTGATGCTTTAGCTAATGAAATGACTAAAAATCGAATGGCCTTCTTTTTAATGACGATGAGTTGAAAGATTTTAGTGATAGAGTGACAGCGTTGACCTCAAAAACATTGGTAGCTATTAAATCAGAGTTTGAACAGCAGCAAAAGTCAGCGGCGGCAATAACAATAATGATGAAGATTTCAATAAAAAGTTTGAATTTTTAACTAAAAAATGGATGAGATGACTTTGAAATTTGAGGGAGTAGAAAAGACTTAAAGATTGCACAACAACAAGTCACATCCTATCAAACTAATCTGGGTCAATTAGGTCAGATCTTCAGCATGTTAACAATTGAAGTCAATGATAATGTGACATTTGAAACCTTAAAGTCAGTATTACCATTATTGAATTTGCCATTGCCTAAAGCAATTACTAATGGTGCAGGCGCTGAGGATACCAAAGCAATCTATTACTATCCATTTAAAAACGAATTTCCAGAAAAAGAACTTGCGATTGAGGGTCTGAGTTTTGACCCCATAAAAGACAAGGCAAGTCTCACTGATTGGAGAAAAATAATCAATTAGGTTATGAAATTCTGAAATTGAGTCAATGTACATATGCAGATATGTATGCAGCCATTAGACTATTGGCCAACTTATTGAAGAAGCATACTTCCCAAAATGCATCAGCTCATTTTAAACCTGATCAAAACCTAATAACTGCGATTAAAAAGTGCTGGATGGTTTGTTGGAAAATGCACAACAAAACTGGCAGTTTTGTAAAGAAACGGTTATCAGCCCGGTATTAGATAATGCACCAGCAGAATTAAAGCCAGTTTTAACGCGTATTTTAGCTTTTGATCATGCCAATACTTTAGACCATTGCGTTTGGTATGTAGGCAGTTCAGCTCGTCAACAAGCAATGGCTAGTTTAGTTGCTTATCCTGATCTCAATGAAGAAACACACTTTTTGCCAAAAATGACACTGACTGCCCAAAAATTATGAATCCATCGCATAACCAGCATGTGGAAAATGGGCTAGGGTTGAGCCAATAAGTTTAAATGACAATTTTTATTTGAGTTTTATTTTTAAGGAGATTGATATGGCTTTTGATGCGGCAGCTTTTATTTCGACTATACCACAGCATTACAATAATCAACGGCTCACTACTGAAGAGTGGCAAGCGCTTTATGATCTTTATTACAAGCCAACTAAAGTCAATATTTTACAATTGTTGACGTTATTACAAATAGAAGCCGCTGAAGCGGAATTTATGAGAAATTTAATCATTTACCTTTGGGAAACGTCCCGTAGTGTTTTTATCAGTGCGGCCAACAATAATAAACACCGTTTGAAAATCCAACAGGCCATGACTCAGTATGCTCAAGGTGAGTCTGACAGCGTTCAAAGCGTACAAGCAATCGCTGTTCAACTAAACTTCATGCCAAAAGCGACTGTGACATCAGTTGCGGCAGTGGCCACTGAAGCTAAAGTAAATAATGTAGTTTCAATGCCAGCCCATAAGCCGTTTCATGTTGCTTTTGCTGAAGAAGTGATGCTGCCTATACCGGAAACACCCGAAACACAGCGAGAAATCCCGACTGATAAATACGTTCAAAGGGCAGAGCGTCGATTTATTGAAAAACAAACTGAAGCTTATGTGCAAAGCAGTGCTTTTTCGAGTTTAATGGCGGCTATTCAACCTATCACGGAGAAGTTTAAAACAGGATCCAATTTGATAGCGAAAAACTTACTGATGGTTTTAACACATTAATGAAGCGGTTTAGGTTTAAGAAAGACAAATCTTTGGTGGTTGTTTCTCCACCTAAAGAAGGTAGTCCTTTGGTAGTGACATCCCCCTAAAGACAATAGCCCTTTGTGGTTGATTCCCCTGTAAAAGACGATGATATCATGCGTTCACCTGAAAAAGGTTCTACTGTACATATTCAGGATGAATCCACGTCTTCTGTGCTTGGCTTTGAAAAACACAGCAGAAAATTCTGCTGAACCTCCAGCATCTCCTGGAAGCACTCGAAAAGTGATTGTCCGTCTTCATCATAAAAAGCCAAGAATCGGTATTTGCTGTTGTGCCAGAAGCGCGGCTTAAACAACTTAACCGTGAATTATTTCCATCTGCTAGACCTTCGCAAACCACTGTAGAAGAAAGCAGAGTGGAAGAAATAAAAGACGAACCAATAGAAGAGGTAGTTAAGAAGTCAGCATCTAAGCCGTCTTACATTGTTACATCGCCTGTGCATTGTTCACAACAAGCAAAAGAACCTGAATATATCATCCAATCACCTGGCATTTGTTCTCCGTAATATGATTTACCATTGCCTCTCTTGTTGTTGGGAGAGGCTTTATCTTTCTGGATCCCGCGGTCTTCGCCGCGGGATGACAGTAGTCAGACAAAACAGATCTGCCCCCACAGTTTACTTTTGTGATCTTGTGGTTTGGCCGTGTGATGTTCAATGTGGTTCACCTAGTCTATAGAATATTGATTGATCGCACGGTTTTTGCCGTGGGATGACGGAAGTAAGCAGGTCTGTTTTACTTAATCCTTGTATCTAACGTCATCCCGCGGCGAAGGCTGCGGGATCCAGAAAATATTGTAATCCAAAGGAACCCAACGCTGACGGGTCCCCACGAATTTTTATGTTAGGCCAAAAATTATTTAAAAGTCCATGCTTGTCATTGCAGACCGCGAAGCGGGTCTATCCTACATTAGGTTTATAGTCTACAGAATACTCATAGATCCCGCGGTCTTCGCCGCGGGATGACAGTAGTCAGACAAAACAGATCTGCCCCCACAGTTTACTTTTGTGATCTTGTGGTTTGGCCGTGTGATGTTCAATGTGGTTCACCTAGTCTATAGAATATTGATTGATCGCACGGTTTTTGCCGTGGGATGACGGAAGTAAGCAGGTCTGTTTTACTTAATCCTTGTATCTACCGTCATCGCGGCGAAGGCCGCGGGATCCAGAAAATATTGTAATCCAAAGGAACCCAACGCTAACGGGTCCCCACGAATTTTTATGTTAGGCCAAAAATTATTTAAAAGTCCATGCTTGTCATTGCAGACCGCGAAGCGGGTCTATCCTACATTAGGTTTATAGTCTACAGAATACTCATAGATCCCGCGGTCTTCGCCGCGGATGACAGTAGTCAGACAAAACAGATCTGCCCCCACAGTTTACTTTTGTGATCTTGTGGTTTTGCCGTGTGATGTTCAATGTGGTTCACCTAGTCTATAGAATATTGATTGATCGCACGGTTTTTGCCGTGGGATGACGGAAGTAAGCAGGTCTGTTTTACTTAATCCTTGTATCTACCGTCATCCCGCGGCGAAGGCTGCGGGATCCAGAAAATATTGTAATCCAAAGGAACCCAACGCTAACGGGTCCCCACGAATTTTTATGTTAGGCCAAAAATTATTTAAAAGTCCATGCTTGTCATTGCAGACCGCGAAGCGGGTCTATCCTACATTAGGTTTACTTTTTAGGTAATTTATAAGACAATGCAGGGCTTTTTCCTCTTTAGGAGGCTTCTATGTCTTCCACAAACCGTTCTTATTTTACGCTTGCGCCTTTATTTCTCGTTCTTGTCATCGATATGATTGGTGTTGGGATTGCGATTCCGATTTTAAGTCCGCTATTTATNGGCGGCTGATGGCGGGTATTGGTCAATGCTTCAGTGGCACAACGCAATTTTTGGTATGGCTTTACCATGACCAGTTTTTCNCTTTTTATGTTTTTTGGCGCGCCATTTTTAGGAGATTTATCGGATTATTTAGGACGTAANAAAGTATTGATCTTGTGTCTAATTGGCACGGCGCTAGGATATATCATTTCAGCCATAGGGATTAGTGAGCATAGTCTTTTTTGGTTGATAGCAGGACGGTGCATGGCTGGATTTTTGGCAGGCAGCCAACCGATTGCACAGGCAGCGATTGCTGATATTAGTACAGCAGAAAATAAAATGACTAATATGAGCTTTATGATTTTGGCCAATTGCATTGGTTTTATTTTAGGCCCAATCGTTGGCGGTTATTTTGCTAATTCACAATTAAGTAGTTGGTTTAATTACGCGACGCCGTTTTATGTGGCGGCATTATTGGCGGCAATTAACGCAGGCTTATTACAATTTACTCTGCGTGAGACTTATCAACCTGTGGCGGGTAAAAANTTACAGATCAGTAAA
Organism: Coxiellaceae bacterium; assembly: GCA_013414725.1. Taxonomy (GTDB): domain Bacteria; phylum Pseudomonadota; class Gammaproteobacteria. The sequence goes on from CP058706.1 coordinate 1,703,471, forward strand.
GGACTGACAAGCTTCATTGCCGCATTTGCTTTGCATGATATTCGCTGTTTTTCATCAGTTTTATTGGCGACACAAACGGCATTTGCCATTTATTTTTGTTATATTTCAATATTTTTCGTGCAAACTTATCATTATAATACTACTTTAATCGGCTATTTTATGGCTTATTTTGGCTTGGTTTCGGTGGTCACGTTTACCCTGATTGCGCGTTTGGCGAATAAATATCTGTCTTTGCAAAAACTTGTCGTTATCATGGTAACACTAACTTTTATTGGTTCACTTGTAACATTAATGCCTTCTCAATTGAGCAAATGGTTAGCAGTGATATTGTTATCAATTGGCAATGGCTTGTCTTATACGGGTTTGTTAGCATTGATGTCTAATAGTGCCGATAAAAATTCGCAAGGCCGTGTTATGGGAATAGCAGGTGCTGTTATTGCAGCTGCTTGGAGTTTTGGTGGTATCTTGGCCGGCATGTTGGGCGCGATCAATCTTTATTTACCATTTATATTGATGGCAAGTTTGTTGCTATTCGGTTTGGTGTTTTTTAGTAGCCTGCGGAAGAAATCAGTGGCAACATCAATTAATTAATTCTTCCAATTGATGGTCATTGGTTTGCACAGTGCCTGTTTGCAACGCCCAAAGTGTGCTGTAATTGCCTTTTTTATCGATCAATTCTTCATGAGTGCCTTGTTCAATCATTTCGCCATGATGCAACACATAAATACAATCGGCGTGACGCACGGTGCTAAGACGGTGTGCAATTAATATGGTCGTGCGGTTTTTTACAATTTGCGCTAATGAGCGTTGAATGGCTGCTTCGGTTTCATTGTCCACTGCCGAAGTTGCTTCATCCAATACTAAAATCGGTGGATTTTTCAGAATTGCCCGTGCTAATCCTAATCGTTGACGTTGGCCGCCTGATAAGCGTTGGCCGCGTTCTCCCACGGGTGTGTCATAACCTTGTGGTAGGTGCTCAATAAATTCATCGGCTGCTGCCATTTTTGCAGCCTGTTCAATAGCGCTACGGTCAGCATTAAAACTACCATAAGCAATGTTTTCAGCCACGGTGCCTTCAAATAAAAATACATCTTGGCTGACATAACCGATTTGTTGTCGCAGATGAGTCAAATCGTAGTCCATTAGGTTTTTGCCATCCAATAAGATTTGTCCGGCTGAAGGATCATAAAAACGTAGTAATAGCTTTGCAATGGTGCTTTTTCCTGAGCCTGTCATGCCAACTAATGCAATTGTAGTGCCAGCGTGGATGTGCAGGTTTAACTGTTGCAAAATGGGTTTATTAGCATGATAGGCAAAATGAACATTTTGCAGCGACAACTCTCCTTTTATAATTGGATGGTAAGGCACGGGTGCAATTTTCGATTGTGGAATTTCTAGCAATTGCAACACGCGGTCGGCGCACGCCATGGCACGAAAATATTGATCAGTAATTTCTGCTAAATTGGTCAGTGGCCAAAGCAAGCGTTGCGTCAAAAATACAAGTGCGCTGTAGGCGCCAACGCTCAAGATGCCTTCAAGTGCCTGCCAACCACCATAAAGTAATGTCGCCATAAAACCCAATAAAATCGCAATGCGAATAATAGGGTTAATTGCAGCGCCTAATTTGATTGCTTCACGGTTTGCGTCTTGATAAGCACGGCTTTGTTGTTCAAGCGACGCTAATTCGTAAGCTTCAGCCGTGTAGCTTCTGATAGTGGTCATGCCGAGTAAATTATTATTAAACCGCGTGCTTAAATTGCCAGCTTGGGTGCGGACTTGGGCATAGCGAGGTGTCACTAAACGTTGAAAATAATAGCTGCCGAGAATAATTAATGGAATAGGGGTCAGGGCCAAGAGAGCAATTTTCCATGATAGTATAANAAATACAATGCCGATTAAAACAGAAGAGCTTAAAATTTGAATAATGGTGTTGGCGCCGTTGCTTAAGAAACGTTCTAATTGATTAATGTCATCATTAAGAATGGCAACTAAATTACCAGTATGTTGTCGCTCAAAATGCTGCATGTCAGTTTTTTGTAAATGTTCATAAGCATCAAGCCGTAATTGATGTTGCAAGGCTTGTGCCAAATTACGCCATTTAAGTGCGTATAAATATTCAAATAGTGATTCACATCCCCAAATGACGAATGTTAAAGCACCTAAGATTAATAGCTGCTCAAGTAAGTTAGTAAAACCGAGTTTTCCTAACAAAGAATCTTGGCGTTTGACTACGATATCAACGGCCACACCGATTAAGATTTCCGGCAATACATCAAATAGCTTATTTAAGAAAGAGTAAATAGCGCCAAGGTAAATGTCTTTGCGATAGGCTTTGGCATAATTAAATAAACGGATTAACGCAGTTTTGGCATGTTTCATTTCAAAGCTCACCAGTTATTGTAGAGTGGATCAAGCGAAGCGAATTCGCCATTGCTTATTGCCCGTGTGGTGGGTCCGCTTCGCTTGATCGACCACATTTTTATTATTCAATTACGGTCTTGGATACAACACATTCAATACTGCCTTGCATTAAACGGGCTGTGATCTTATCACCGGTTGTTACTTGTTCTGCCGTTTTAATTAATTGTTGTTCTTTGGTAACAATTGCATAACCGCGCTTTAAAGTATTTAAGGGACTAATGGCGTCTAAGGCACGTGCTAATTCATTCAGGTGCTGTTGCTGTTGCTCAAGCAGATGTTGCCAAGCAAGTTGTAAGCGTTGCGCTAAATTTTCNNTTGTCGGTCTAGCATTTTTGCAATAACTGTTGGGGTTGGTGCCGTTGCAAATTAAAAATAACCGTTGCAGTTGCAATTGTTTTTCTCGCCATAAATGCCCGAAAGTTTTTATCAAATCCCGTTCTAAGTTGTCGAGCCGTTGTGCTTGTTCTTCTAAACGTCTACCAGGATGTTGTAACCGCTTGCTTAATCCGGCCAACAAAGTTTGCCAGTGACGAAGTTCCGCATTTTGCAATTGCATTAAGCGTGATAGAAGTTGTTGTAATTGTTGCAACCAATGTTGTTTGTATGGGCTTACTAATTCAGCGGCAGCAGAAGGCGTTGCAGCACGTTGATCGGCGACAAAATCGGCAATAGTAAAATCAATTTCATGGCCAATGCCGGTGACAATGGGAATATCACTGGCATAAATAGCTCTTGCTACCATTTCTTCGTTAAAAGGCCATAAATCTTCTAATGAACCGCCACCCCGTGCCACAATTAATACATCACATTCTTGTCTTGCATTCGCGGCTTGGATGGCCGCAACAATCTGTGCTGCAGCCTCCAATCCTTGGACAAGACAGGGATAAATAATGACGGGAATGGCGGCGAAACGGCGTTTTAACACCGTTAAAATATCACGGATAGCAGCTCCACTGGCGGAAGTCACAACGCCAATGCAGCGTGGCAAGCTAGGCAATGACCGTTTGCGTTTAGCGTCAAATAGGCCCTCTTCTGCTAGCCGCTTCTTGAGTGCCTCAAAAGCGCGTTGTAAAGCACCACTGCCAGTTTCAAACATTTGTTCGATAATCAGCTGGTAAGAACCACGCTCCTCATAGAGTCCCACCCGCGCTCTGGCAGTGACATGCTGACCATCTTTTGGTTCAAAATCTAACTGGTTGTTGCGCATGCGGAATAGGGCACAACTGACTTGGGCATATTCGTCTTTCAACGAAAAATAGATATGGCCGGAGCCCGGACGGCGCAAATTCGAAATTTCGCCCGTGATCCATACCAGAGGCAAATTGTCTTCTAATAAAACTCTGACTTCGCGGTTTAATTGCGAGACCGTATAAACTTCGACTTCTTCAGGGACTTGCCAGATAGCGGACATAAACGGCTCCTTATCAGTTGGCCTCTATTTTAAAGCAATTTACCAGAATTGCATGGGTAATCGTGCCAATATTTGCCTGTCTGTTTGCCCCAGCCACTTAAAAAAGTACAATGAGCCATTCAACAGCGCAGTAGAGAAATCCCGATGAATATAATCCAAGATGCCTTAACTTTTGATGACGTATTATTGGTTCCAGCCCACTCTCAAGTCCTGCCCAAAGATGTGCAACTCAACACCTGGCTGACACGCCATATTAAGCTGCAAATCCCTTTAGTTTCAGCCGCGATGGACACAGTCACGGAGGCCCGCTTAGCTATTGCTATGGCCGAGGAGGGAGGAATTGGCATCTTACATAAAAATATGTCAATTGCCGAACAGTCTGCTCAAGTACGCCGTGTGAANAAATTTGAAAGCGGAGTCGTTAAAGACCCAATTACAGTAACTAAGGAGACTACGGTTAAACAGTTGCGGGAAATGACCCGTAGCCATCATATCTCGGGCATGCCCGTAGTCGAAGGTGATCAATTAATAGGGATTATTACCAACCGTGATGTGCGGTTTGCCACGGATTTAAATCAACGTGTCGCGGATTTGATGACGCCTAAAGAGCGCTTAGTCACTGTGCAGGAAGGCGCCAGCCGTGAGGAGGCTATTGCCTTATTGCATAAGCACCGGATTGAGAAAATTTTGGTAATCAATGATCAGTTTCAATTGCGAGGCATGATTACCGTCAAAGATATTTTACGAACACAGTCTAAACCGAATGCTTGCCGCGATGAGGCTGGGCAACTACGTGTAGGTGCTGCGGTGGGCACGGGCCCCGATTCTGAAGAGCGCGTTGCCACCTTAGTCAAAGCAGGGGTTGATGTGCTAGTAGTGGATACTGCCCATGGCCATTCCGCAGGNGTAATTGANAAAGTCCGTTGGATCAANAAACACTATCCTGAGGTGCAGTTGATTGCTGGCAATATTGCAACTGCTGATGCCGCCTTGGAATTGGTTAAGGCGGGTGCAGATGCAGTCAAAGTGGGCATTGGCCCCGGCTCTATTTGTACTACCCGAATTGTAGCTGGGGTTGGTATTCCGCAAATTACAGCCATTTCTAATGTGGCTACTGCTTTACGCAAACACGGAGTCCCCATTATTGCTGATGGTGGAATACGGTTTTCAGGTGATTTGGCCAAGGCAATTGCAGCTGGGGCATGGGCAGTCATGATTGGCGGCCTGTTTGCTGGCTCGGAGGAAGCGCCTGGGGAATTGGAACTTTATCAAGGCCGTTATTATAAAACTTATCGTGGCATGGGTTCAGTCGGTGCTATGTCACAAGCCCATGGCTCTCGTGACCGTTATTTTCAAACGGAGGCCGACGCAGAAAAACTAGTGCCAGAAGGAATTGAGGGACGGGTCCCTTACAAAGGTCATTTAGTGAATGTGGTGCATCAGTTAATGGGTGGGTTACGTTCGAGCATGGGTTATACCGGTTGCCACACGATAGAGGATTTGCGGGAAAAAGCCCAGGTGGTCCGCATCACAGCAGCAGGTGTGCGTGAAAGCCACGTCCATGACGTGGTCATTACGAAAGAAGCGCCAAATTATTGGGTTGATTGATTTCTCATACTGTTGAGGTAGATAAAAAAGTAGGGTGGATCCGTTTTGCTTGATCCATCCTGCTTTTTAATAAGCAAATACCATGCAAAAAGCGAACAAATTTATTTAATCATTTAGGAAAACTTTATGTCTATTGATGTACATCAACAGCGAATTTTAATTATTGATTTTGGTTCTCAATACACACAATTAATTGCCCGTCGCATTCGAGAAATGGGAGTGTACAGTGAAATTTATGCTTGTGATGTGGCGCCTGAATTAATCGACCAATTTATTCCTACCGGCATTATTTTATCAGGTGGTCCAGAGACGGTGACTGTGTCAGAAACACCACGTGCTCCTGCTATTGTATTTGAATTAGGGTGTCCGGTATTAGGAATTTGTTATGGCATGCAAACCATGGCGGAACAATTAGGTGGTAAAGTAGTCAATGCAGACCATCGTGAATTTGGTTACGCGCAATTAGAAATTCATGGCCATTCACAGTTATTGCGTGACATTGAAGACAATGTTTCAGCCCAAGGAAAATCATTATTAGATGTTTGGATGAGTCATGGTGATCATGTGACGGTATTGCCTCCGCATTTTAAAATGATTGCTAGCACTACTAATGCTCCTATTGCCTCCATGGCTGATGATGAACGCCGTTTTTATGGTGTTCAATTTCATCCTGAAGTTACCCATACCAAACAAGGCATGCGTATTTTACAGCGGTTTGTGCAAGATATTTGTGGTTGTGAATCACAGTGGACAACTAAAAACATTATTGAAGATTGTATTGAAACTGTCCGACACCAAATTGGTGATGAAAATGTAATATTGGCATTGTCAGGTGGCGTCGATTCTTCTGTATTGGCTGCTTTATTACATCGTGCCATTGGTGACAAACTCACTTGTATTTTTGTCGATACCGGTTTGTTGCGCTTGGGTGAAGTTGAACAAGTGATGACAACATTGCAGACTCATTTAGGCATTCGTGTCATTTGCGTTGATGCGCAACAACGGTTTTTAACTGCATTAACTGGGGTGACTGATCCAGAGCAAAAACGCATAGTAGTTGGCCATGAATTTATTAAAATTTTTGAGGAAGAAGCGAACCGCATTTCGAATGTGAAATGGTTAGCACAGGGCACCATTTATCCTGACGTAATTGAATCAGCTGGTTCAAAGACAGGTAAAGCACATAAAATTAAATCACACCACAATGTCGGTGGTCTGCCAGAACGGATGCAATTTAAATTATTGGAACCATTGCGTGAATTGTTCAAAGATGAAGTGCGAAAAATTGGGATTGAACTGGGGCTCCCTATNGATATGGTTTATCGTCATCCATTTCCGGGAACAGGATTAGCAGTACGTATATTAGGTGAAATTAAACCAGAATATTTGACCATATTGCGTCATGCTGATGCCATTTTTATCGAAGAATTACGTCGTCATCATTACTATGACAAAGTCAGTCAAGGATTTGCTGTGTTTATTCCAGTAAAATCTGTTGGTGTCATGGGTGATGCACGCAAATATGAGTATGTGATTGCCTTGCGTGCAGTGGCAACAACGGATTTTATGACAGCTGAATGGGTCCCCTTGCCTTATGAATTATTGGGCAAAATTTCTAACCGAATTATTAATGAAGTATCTGGTATTGCCCGTGTTGTTTATGATATTTCAGGCAAACCNCCAGCTACGATTGAATGGGAANNTAAAATGGCATCCGATCTTGTTTGGTTGCAGCATGCACTGACTTTGGCAAAACGTGCGGCGACTCAAAATGAAGTTCCTGTTGGTGCAGTTGTTGTGTTGAATCAGCAAATTATCGCTGAAGGTTGGAACCAATCGATTAGTTCACTAGATCCCACCGCCCATGCTGAAATAGTGGCATTACGTGCAGCGGCACAACGACTTGGTAATTATCGTCTTTTAGACACAACGCTTTATGTGACTTTAGAGCCTTGTATCATGTGTGTGGGTGCTATGGTGCAAGCTCGTGTGAAACGTCTGGTTTATGGTGCGTTGGACCCTAAAGTGGGCGCAGTGACCAGCGCTTTTTCATTATTACACGAAAATAAATTAAATCATCGCATTGATTGTTTCGGTGGTTTATTGCAAGAAGAATGCGGCCATATTTTACGTGATTTTTTTGCAATGCGGCGTGGTTAAACGATGAATGTCCAATTTGCTAATTTGCTCTGTCAGCAATATCAACTTGGCAACTTTATGAGTGCAGTACCAATAATAGGTGGCTTATTGCATGAAGTATGGCAAGTAGTGAGTGATCAAGGGCGTTATGCAGTCAAAATACTCAATTCACAGGAAATGACGCCAATCAGTTTTTCACAAATAATTGCAGCTGAACGGATTGCAGCCCAAGCTGCTTCAGGCGGAGTCACGACGCCAATTGCCTTGAAGGGTGAAACAGGTGTCATTGGTCAAATTGAAGATATTTACTTCGAAGTATGGCCTTGGGTTTCCGGCAATCTAACATTGCCGGGAAAGCTATTGTTGTCACAGGCAGATGCTATAGGCAGTTTGGTCGCTAAGATACATCGACTGCATTTGAATGCTGCTGATTTTCCAATGCCACAGTGGGGTGGAGTAGCAGCGGCTGAATGGGCACAATGGTTGGCGGCGGCGGAAATGATGCAACCGGAATGGTTGTTACAATTACAACAGTTATTGCCCAGCTTGCAACACTGGGACAAGATGGCGCAAGCGGCCTTATCAGTACTGAATAACAATGAGTTGCTCATCAGCCATCGGGATATCGATTGTAAAAATGTAATATGGTCGACGGTTGATACACCAGTGCTGATTGATTGGGAGTATGCAGGCTATACTAATCCTGGCATGGAGTTGTTTGGAGTGGCTTTAAATTGGAGTGGGATTGCCATCGGTAAAATAGATCAGGCATTATTTATGGCAGTTTTGCAAGCTTATCTCAGGACAAAAGGTCGGCTTCCGGTGTTCAGTCACAATACGGTCATGGCATATGTAGGCTATTGTATTGATTGGTTGGCATTTAATTTACGGCGGTCCATCGCCAATTCTGGCTGGAAGGCTGTGGCGGATGCTGAGATAGTGTCCAGTTTGCGAGCTATTCCATTGATAGCTATGCAACAGTCGCAGTGGCTGGCGTGGTGGCAGGATGGTTCGCTGTCATAATCCACATGATTGAAGTTTACCAGCGAGTCTGTTAGCGTTGGCAAAAACAAATGAGGTTCCTATGATCACTAATTTGGCAGCTTATAAATTTGTCCATTTGGCAGATTTGCCAGCTTGGCAACAACGGTTGCGGGCTGCATGCGAAGCCAATGGTCTTAAAGGCACTATTTTATTAGGCACGGAAGGGATTAATTTAATGTTGGCAGGCAGTGCAGAAGGGGCGCAGCAATTCCAGCAAATCCTACAGAATTTGCCTGAGTTTCGGGACATGGAATTCAAGTTAAGTTACTCTGAAACCGTCCCATTTCGTCGTCTACTCGTTAAAATCAAGCGGGAAATTATCAGTTTTCGTGTTTCCAGTGTTGACCCAATTCAAGAAGTAGCACCTTATATAGAAGCAAAAAGNCTCAAAGAATGGTTAGATGCGGGCAAGCCGGTGACTTTATTAGACACGCGTAATGTCTGTGAAATAGCCGCGGGTACTTTTGAGAATGCCATTGATTTAGGCATTGAAAAGTTTGGCGACTTTCCTGAGGCCATTAAAAAATTGCCAGCTCAGTTAAAACAACAACCGGTTGTGACTTTTTGCACAGGCGGCATTCGCTGTGAAAAAGCTGCAGTTTATTTGCAGCAACAAGGATTTGAGCAAGTTTATCAATTGCACGGTGGTATTTTGCAATATTTCATTGAATGCGGCGGCGAACATTACCTTGGCAAATGTTTTGTATTTGACGAGCGAGTGGCGATTGATGCCAATGCCATGCATAAGAATTAAATGAGACATGTCATTGCNGAACTGAGTTGTCCCCACGAATTTTTAGGTAAGACAAATCAGCGAGTTCGAAAGCAATGGCGTAAAAACTAGAAGCTTGTTATTGCTGTCAAGAGTAAATATTTCGCTGACGATGTAAAAATAAATCCCGTCATCCCGCGGCTAAGACCGCGGGATGACGAGATGGCTAGTAACAATTAATTCAACTACTTATATAAAAATTCGTGGGGATACATCAGATTGCGATGAGCTATGCTCTGAAGTAATGACAATGCATGCTGATAGCAGTGAGTCAAGCTGCGGAATGATAGGGTGCTACAAAAACTGACTATTTAATTTTTTTGACTAGTAAAAACCATTAAAATTGTTTTGTGATTAATTTACCAACGGAGAAAATACGATGAGCTTAATTACCATTGAACCAGGCCGCAAAATTCCTGAAGAAATCAATGTTATTATTGAAATCCCAGCGTTAGGCGATCCAGTCAAATACGAAGTAGATAAAAAATCAGGCGCATTGTTTGTTGACCGTTTTATGTCGACGGCCATGCATTATCCTTGCAACTACGGTTATATTCCACAAACGCTCAGTGAAGACGGCGATCCAGTGGATGTTTTGGTCGTTGCACCATTTCCATTGTTGAGTGGTTCAGTTATTCGTTGCCGGCCGATTGGTGTATTGAAAATGACAGATGAATCGGGTGAAGACGCTAAGTTGCTAGCTGTGCCGATTGATAAATTAACTTGTTTATATGCAAATGTTAAAACTTGGCAAGATTTACCGTCCATTCTTACCGATAGCATCGTGCACTTTTTCCAACACTACAAAGACCTTGANAAAGGCAAGTGGGTCAAAGTAACGGGTTGGTCTGGCGTTGAAGATGCCCATCAAGAAATTCAAGCTAGCATTAAACGTTACGGTGCCCAAGCGCAAAAGCATTGGCAGATGCTTAATTGTTTTTTAAATGAAAAAGGAAGGCCAGTGCCTTCCTTTCTTATATAAAACTATTTTCGATGGTCGTTGTTTGCCCCGCATTTGTTTTGGGTCTTACTGAAGGTAAGAAAAATTTTGCCGGGTTTTTAATCTTCTTTTGATAGATTCACGTTCAACTACAGTCAGCTCTATTTTGAACAATTTTAGCCGGTTAATATGTTCTTGAGTGTTTCGCGCCAATGTCGGTTGTGCTTGTAGAGCAGATAGCGCTTGATCAATAAAATTTTGAGCTGTTTTGTAGTCCTTTTGTAAATAATGTACTTCGGCAATGCTTTCTAAGTTAAGTGCAAGCCAGATAAAGTTGCCTTGGCCAGCGTTCAATAAAACCCTTGCTTTAGAAAAATAATCGATTGCCATAGCAAGGCAATATTGAACTGCCATTTTTTGTGTAAATTGCAAAAATATTTTTGCCATGTCTTTATAGACCCAACCAAAACTAATTAAATTGATCGCAATAAGAGTATGTTTTTCGCCATAAATCGCCGTATCATACGGCATTTTACGTTGTAAAACCTCTATGGCATCGTTGTACCTGCCGCTGCTGTTATATAACCAAATCAGATGGTGGTTGTCTAATGTCTCAATTTTACTTAACCATCGGATAGCATTGTGTTGGTCTTGCAGTTGATAATAATGGCCACCTAAAAAACAGCAAACAGCAGCAAACGATGGTTCGCTAAGTGAAGCTGTATTTGCCCATGTTTCTAGAGTTTGAATCGCATCAGAATAAGTTTTGTTGGATTTACTATGTTGCAATATCCGTTCAATACAATCACTGTCGAGAATGTCATGCTCAATCAACAACGTTATTTGTTTAATAAAAAATGTGTCTGATAATGTATCTTCGATGTTACGACTGGTTAATGTTAAAGCATTATCAAGATAGGAAAAATAAGTATCTTTGCTATTACGTAAATCTCTGGAAGCTTTGCAAAGCAAGCAGTAAATTGTTTGTAGTTTATTTGAATCTTTTTCAGGAAAATTGAGTTCAATGGCCAATTGTTTTCCAATAAAATTTTAGCAGTTTTAGCATCAAAAGCATGAGAATTTAAGAATTTTGCTAGTGTTGCCAAAAGTCGGTATATTGCCGGCGTAAAATCAATAAGGGTGAATTGGCCAATAAACCATGGTAATTTTCTGAAAAGTTAAGTGCTAGCGGCAATAGCAGATAAGCTTGGTCAATTTTTTAGGTCAGTTCGGATTGGTGTCTTAAAAAATGAGTCATCGCCATTAAAAGCTTGCCTAGTAGAGTTGGCTCATTAATTTGATCTGTTAATAAAGCCAATAATGTTGTTTGCAGGTGAGCAGGAATTGAAATAGTGTTTTTTCTAAATTGACTAAATCCCATTTTTGAGTTCTTGAATTTGATTTTCAAGCAAGCTTTTCGTTAATTGATTTTGGTATAGTTCAAAAACAAGAGGTTGCGGTAGGCTTTTACCGTTGGCCAACAAACAATAATACAATAGTTCTGTTGTGCCTGGTAAATTTTGATTTAACATATCTAATATTATTTTCAATAAGTTTTTATTAAGGCAGATTCATTTTTTCAGTCGGCTTGTTAGGTAAATCAATGCAATCGATGCCGTTTAAGCGGACAAAATCACGTAGCTGTGATAAGACAGATAATGATCTGATTTTGAACTGTTGAATAATCTGAGTCAGTTTTTCAAGCTCATTTGGTTGAAGTGAGAGTTTTAATGAGGAAAAAAACTGTTCAATTTCATGTGATGACATGTCAATAAAGTTAATGACTTGGGCTTTTGGCCATTGGATGTTAGATGAGAATTTTGGTATAAAAATGACGTGACCACCTTTTCAGGTAAAATTGATTTAATGTCATCTAATGCTGCGGCATCATCAATGACGAGCAGCCAAGGCGCATTTTCGTCAACCAATGCCGTATATTTTCTTTGCATTGCTCTAGTGATGATGTAGGCTCGAATCCTAGACTGATTGCTAGACGTTTAATATGCGCTTCTTCTTGATTAGGGTCACTGGCATTGAGCCAGCCGCAAAAGCGGTAATTCAATTTGAATTTGGTAATATAGTTCGCGAAAAATTGAGTTTTCCCTGAATTTGGTCGGCCTTCGCAGATTATAAATTGTGTTGCTGTGTTTTCTGTGGGCTGCTTCAAGCAAGCGCTCAAGTTGTTGGTCATGTTCTCTCTGGCAATAAAATCTGTCATCAACGGCGGTAGATTAAATTCATGGCAAACATACACTGGTTGCACACTTTTTCTAATTCAATCCACAAATTATTGAATGTTTCATTGAGGACGCCGATTTGATAAATTTTTGAATGATTTTTTCAATAAGCCAATATAACCATTTTGCACTAATGAAACTGGTGCAAAGCTTCTTACAGCGCCAGGCATCGTTTCCTCTTCATCAGTGACGGTCAGGGTGATTGGGATTAAAACATGTTCTTTATCTTGGCGCATTTTCTGAATATATTCAGCATATTCATTACAAACACCGCGAATATTTGTGGCAAATTTAGCTTGCATAGTACGGTCGCAAATGACGATGGTATTGCCAGTTTGTTGAATTTTATCTTTCATAAAGCCATATAATGGATGGCCGCAGCCACTCGTTAATCGATCAAGTTCAACATGTGCGCCGGCTGTTACTAAATCTCTGCCTAAATATTCCACAAATTTGATTGTCCACTTTTCCTCCGGAATTGATTCCATAGGCCAAGCATGACTAATGAATACTCCAGTTTGTATGAATTGATTGGCCTGGCAAAATTGATGGGTCGCTTGCAAGGTTTTTTCAGTAATTCTGAGCTAGTATCTGATTGATGTAATGCTTGTTGTAACAAATAAGCTTCTTGTTCTTTTCCGGTATCATATGGGTGTTTGCTAATGTTTTTCTGAATTGACTTATATGGTTTTTAATGCTCTCCAATTTTTGAAATATAGGCTTTAGATTCAATGATCTTCCTATATGGACTTCGCAAAAATAGATAATATTATTGATTTGATACTCAACTTCCGATAGTACATCATGATTATTCTCATGGTCAGCATTACGTTTTTTAAAAGCATGCGATGCAGTTGATTGGCAGTATTGGTGACATTAATTTCGGTAAGCTTGGGTTGTAAATCTTGCAGTTCCGGATTGGCCAAAATGTCTAGCAATTGTTTGGTTTCATCAGTAAGCTGTGTCAATAATTGTTGATTAGGCGATTGTGATGGAGGTTTTGCTATAGGATCTATTGAATTCATGCTTGAATTAATTGACTTATTGCGCCAATCAACTGCAATTTTCTTTATACTGAATGCAGTCATGTTTTCGAAAAGAATGGTTTCATAACGATTGCTAGAAACAATACGCACGGGAGCAGTATTAGTAATTCGTCGATCTAGGCTAACTTCGGTTTTTCTTGTATTTTCTCAACATTGTCATCGAAATGTAATCGACATAGGCCGGATAAATCATTTTTCAAAAGTCGAGTAGTAGAGATTCCTTGCCTTGATATAGATAAAATTCTTGATTTTGGTTTATTGCAGGAAAACTACCGATGAGCATTTTTCAAAGCCTTGAGCATTTTCACGGTATCTAATCAAGTGGCAGTCTCGATCTATGCAAAAATATCAAGTATTCCTTGGCTATTGACAATGGCTGTGAATTGGCAGTAGTCCCAATCAGGTATATGGTAGCTAATCTGGTCAGAGCTATGAGCGTTAATCATGTATTTTTCACAGATTAAATTACCATCGACAATATAAAGAAAGTAGTGATAAGAGGGATGATTCTTGATTATTTTCATTTTGAGTTTCTGCATGGAACTTTCCTTCATGTGATTACTTGTAATCCTAGAGTTTGGCAAAATCACCGTAACTTTTACGGTAAAAATCTAAGGGTTGGCTCAGTAAAATGCAAGCTTTGATTTTAATCTTATAGGAATTTTCCCATGCCCGAACAAATGCCAGGTCGTGAACAATCGAATGATAATCAACTAGGCCGTCAGATCTATGATCCAGTGGTTCACGCCGCGGATTTTGGCAATAGTGTGTGGACTGAAGCTATTGCTCATGGCCCTGACTATTTTGCTTTGCGTTTTATAACCAAAGGTTGGGTCTTTTCGTTAAAAGTGGCCAATCATATTTTGCATCAAGATCTTTCTACGCCTGCTGGGCAAGCTCTGTCTAAGGCAGCAGTTGAGACAGCTGCTAGCGAAACGGTTGCTTCTGGAATCAGTCATCTAGCTGGGCGGGCAATTGGCACACCAGCATGGTTAGCATTTGAGGCATTATGTTTATTTGGCAGTATTATTCGTCCTTATGAAAACTTTTATCTCCAGGAAATTCCTAATGATATGGCGAGACGTTTTCAAATACCCGATGTTAGTGGTATTTCCCATGAGGGTAAACGAGAATTAGCACATATTTTGTTGTCATGTGACGCCGAAGATGCCATATCCGATTATAAAGCTAATTCGGCATATATTCCTGCGTCTATTAAGGCGGCTGATGGTAAAAATTTAATAGAATCTTATTTGACATTGGATCAGGCTGCGCATTTTATTGGTTATTTAAGTCAAATCGCTTCATCATGTGAGATGGAATATTGTTTGAGAAGTAAAAATAATAAGTTTTCAACGAAAAAATTGATGAATTTAAAAATGATAATAATCAAGAAAAATCAAGAATGATTTGATGGAATATAAAACTGCTATTGCAGTGGCAACAGTAACAATATTTTCCTACGCCGCAGCCTATTGAAAAATATTGCTCCTGAAGAAGATGTTTCTCCTGAAGAGATTAATGCTTTAATTCATTCCACTATTATTCAAAACGACTGTGCGGCGGCTGCGTTAGATTTATATAAGAATACAAACCAAACACCTTATTGGCAAAACTTTTCATCTGCATTGTCCAATCATGTTTTACCTATTGTTACTTGTGCTAATATTTTAGCCGATGCATTTTATTCTTGGGAGCAAATTAAGCAGTCACGGCAAGATTTTTGTGCTTATAGAAATAGTCTAGTTGCTCAAGATGAAAATACATTGCATGCCTCAAAACACCGGTTATTTTTGGCCAATTACCAGCCACTCTCTTTGCCTTTATTGCGGCAGCAGATTTATGCAGATTGCTGCTATTCTACTTTCGAGCATATGGGAAATCAGAACAAGCGTATGGCCAGAATTGGCGATCAAATTTCGCAATCAATTAAATCCAATGAAAACATTATTAGCAGTTTTGATAAATTGAGTACTGCTGCTGAAAAACATGAAGCGAAAATGTTATATCATTTGGCGAAAATACGGAAAACACAGGCAAAGAGTGGCCCCAAAACTCTTGCGATTGGTTTTGCGGCGGCAGGCAGTTTAATTACTGACCCTATTATGGGTGGGATTATATCTATCGGCTCATTGTTTTTTTATGGGAGTCAATCACGTAAGCTTAAAAAGCTCAAAATGAAATACAAAAACATCAGCGGGCGTTTGAATCAAATAGTCGGGCATTAGACAACCTGGCTGACCATACGGAAAATCTACGGCAAGATTATAATGCTAATATTTTGTTGAAAAATAGTTTAGTTAGTACGTTGCTTGCAGAATTCCACGATCATGATCCTGATAAAGTTTTGCAAAAGGCAAAGGAAGCTCTTGATAGTAAAAAAGTAGACTTAGAAAATATAGATAATGACATTGCTAAATTGGCTGATGAGAGGCAAAAATTAGAAGATGAAAACAAAGCTAAAGATGAAGATATTAATTATCGTAATATGAAGATTGCTTCTAATGCAAAAGATAAGCAAAAGCACATAGATGAGAGAGACAAATCGCAAGATATAAAAAATGAAAATGAGACAAAAATTATTGCTATTGATCGCGTAAAGGGATTATTGGGTCGTCAACGAGAAAGGGAGAAAAATCAATATGATGAAGATAAGGATTCTATAGAGAAGCAGGAAAAATTCGCTATATAACCAGGGCCCGATGGGACACGCTTAATAAGTTGGCGGAGTCAAATGCACTGAATGATGACCAGAGGATGATGTTGCAGGGATTTTGTGATATACAAAATATCATAGATCAAAGTTATTTGCCGTATGAAAGTGTAGCACAGAGTATTGGCTTACTTGGTCAGGAGCTGCAAGTGCGCGGTTATGGCAATTTTGTCACTTATGCTACTGTGGCAACCGCTACTTTAGAGTCTTTTAAATATAGTCAAATATTGTATAATGGTTTTTTTGAGTTTGTTAATAGAACTTTAAATGAAGCTACCGCTACTTCAGATAAAGATGCTTGGGCTATTGTACAAGGATTTTTATCAGTACCGTTGATATTAACGGGGTTTCAGCCTGTATTTGGGATTGCATTGAGTTTGTTGCGGTTATACAACTGTTTTACTCCTATTGATCAAATAGCTGCTTTGTATGCTGATCCGAGATTTAATATTGAAACTGCTTATATAAAATTGTTATCCGAAAAACTGGATCAGCATACCGTTTATTTTAAAAATCTTAACCAGAATTGATGAAATAAATAGCTCTGTGCAGAGTATTAGATCTCAATTGAACATGCTTGGTATTGAAAAATTGCAAGACCAAGTTGAACAAAAGAGTCACAATAGTTTTATTTCTCATATCAATGATACGTTGCGATTTGTCAAAGAAAAACTTTTGATTATGTGAATTTTTGCATTTCGAAAAATAAATCGGTTCGGTAAATACTCTCGTAAGATGGTTCGTCTTTTGGAACGTCTGGCATCATCAGCTGAAGATGCGGCAAAAGAGGATTTAAATGGTATTTTGGAGATTAAATCCCAGCCATCTGGGCTTAATCTTGCCAGATATCATTTAGATTATATTGGTTATTTGACTTCAAAAAATACCAAATTTGCGTTTGCTTTACTCTATTTTATATATCAGCATTAATGCAAGCCGCTATTTTGAACATTATTATCAATTTTGTTCTAGCTCAATTGGGCTCTCTGGTTTTTATGAGTTGACACGTGGGTATTTTTCTAGAATTGATGCTATGACCAATTTGGTAGCGCAGCTTTATAATAAAATGAACCAAGATTGGTTTGTCAAAATGGTTAAAGATTTGCATGGAAAGTACAGGGATTTTATTGAAATACTTCAAGAAAAACATGAGTACCATGCCAATCAATATTTGCATATCGCTAAACGTCGATTGGCACTTATTGAGCAAAGACCCAATACAATTAATGTTGAGCAATTTAAGCTTAAAAAGCCGGTCGGTGCAGATAAGTTTTACTTGAGTGAGATTTTGTTGGCGCCATTACACTCAGTCTGTGATTTTTCGGCTGTTTCAGATGCTGTTAGTTCTCCTGGTGTGATTGAAACAGCGATTCAAATGCCTAGTCTGGTGTTAACGACAGGTATAGTCGCGGGACTTTTAGAAGGCGTCAGTGTATTTTCGTCAATCGGATTTATGGCAGCTATGACTGGCCCGGTTTTATTACCTATCTCACTTTTTTTGCCTGCCATCAACTATTGTATGAGTCCAGCTCGCAGCAATGATAATTTAGTGACCATATTATCAACAGCAAACTTTGAAGTAATGGATAAAACTCATCCGCATTGTTTGCTTTTATACATAAATCTTGTTAATAATAAATTAAATTATCGTCGCTTTGGTGCTTTAGAAGAAGCCAAGAATTCAAACATTGTTTCCCTTTACAGATTGTTGAGGATAAAAATGGAATCAAGCAAGTTTTCTTATTAGATAAATCAGTTACGCTGGATAAATTAAAACAAGCAAAGCCCCCTGTTTCTTCCTTATTTGGGCCTAACAAAATAGGGGACTATTCTCGCTATAAAAACGATTACAATAAAACCATGATTGATTATATGGAAGCTTATTTCCATATTTTGGAGTCAAACTGCCAAAAAAGTGGTGAGGTTGAAAACTTCGTGATGATTCAGTAGTAAATGTAATGAAAAAATTATCGCTTAAAAGCAAGCAGAAAAATTATCAAAATCAGTATTCAGAACAGTTTAATTCAAAGATTAATGATGGTGAATTGATATTTCCCGAAGATGAAGCATTGCTTCCACTATATTTTCCCAAAAATTCTTGCAAGATCTAAGGGGAAATTATTGGCTTCGTCCATTGTTTGAGGCAGAGCAATTAGGAATGGGTAAAGTTAATTGTCATTACAGTTTTGCAAAAGCCGAAGTGAAAGATAACAATGATGAGGTTGGTTTTTATGAGCTAGTATTGTCCTATAACTTGATAATGGAAGGTGAAGACGGTTTTTCTTACTTGCCTTGTTTAAAATTAATCATTGCAAAATTTGATGTGGTGACCGTCGAGTCTTTTAGCAAATTGACCCTAAAAGATGACGGAAAAAATATGAATTTGAAGTCAATTACAATGAATTTCTTATTTTAGCTCATTATGGTTCTCCAAGTAATGCACCAGTCTGCGTGGGATTGCCAGGTGATGATACTGTCGATTTAACAGGTCAGGGCAAAGGTTCTATTTGTCCAGTTGAAGTTAGTTTTCCGGGGTTGTTCTCGATTTTAAAACAATTACCTAAGGGGCGTATGTTTGAGTATTCTCATAAAAATATAATGGTAAGTGGTCTGCAGCTTTATTTTCTTTTAGTCACGGTGAAAGATGTGATTTATTACCATTTTTTATGCCAGAAATGCAACTGCCTGCCGAAACAAGTGAATATAGTTTAATCAAAAGCCGGGTTTTTCATGAGTTACGGCTACGCTCTTTACAGGCTTTTAAAGAGGCTGTGTATGCAAAAGATGGCTATCAAGATCAATTTGAGGCTTATGTGCAGCAATATGAAATTTTTGTCTCACAAGTAAAATTATTTGCCAATTTTGATTACGCTACGATCGCATTCTTACTGAAAGAAAATTTGGGCATACCGCATCCTTTTTATTGCAAACAACTGATTGCTAATGCTTCTCAAAACATAGCAAATTTGTTTTCATTGCCAAATGAAAGCATAGATGAAGTTGCTAAAGAATTTTTCAATTTATTGGCAATGATTCCAAGCAGGTTTAAATTGGCGATGCAAGCGCAATTAGCCGATTTCAAGATGATTATGAATAATCGTATTGAAAAACAAAATTGGCAACAACCAATTGGGCAACCAAAACCCGAAAAAATCTCGGAATGGCAATATGATGATGATACACAGGAAAAATTTTTAAAAGAAATTAGTGCATTATTCGTGTCAAGTATTGAAATGGAAGAAGAGGCTTCTTTTGAAAATACTACTGTCGCTCCATCTGGAAATTTTTCATATAGATCGAATTGCAATTACATGCCGACACTTTTTCCGAGCCCTCGACAGCAAATCAATCGGCAATTAGGCCATGAAAGTTTGGATAATTGCAACTTATCAGATTCGCCGGTCTTAAATTAAAACAGGGCTAGGGCTGGGCTTTCGCTAATTTTCTTGCTGGTCTAAGTATCTCCTTCAAGTGCCACTGAATGAGATTCCTCGCACTTAGGATTGACAGTGTGACTTCGCATTTTGAAGCGGCCTCTAGTGAAGAATGGTGGTTTCGCGTTGCTTGATTCCTGCTGTATTTCGCAAAAATTAACAAAGGACCCTATTGTGGGATTATGTTAGTTGAATTAATTGCTTATTAGCCTCCCGTCATCCCGTGGCGAAGACCGTGGGATCCATCAGGCAATACGCACTCTATAGAGTAGCCCTGGTTCCCACGGTCTTCGCCGCGGAATGACGGCATTTATTTTTACATCGTCAGCGAAATACTTAATCTTGACGGCAATAACAAGCTTCTGGTTTTACGCCATTGCTTTCAAACTCGCTGATTTGTCTTACATAAAAATTCGTTGGGATATCTCAGGGCGTAACGAAGGATCTCCTTAAGAGGGGTATTTCAAGGAGATCCCTCGCTACGTCCAGGATGACAGTGTAACTTCGCATTTTTGAGATGGCTTTTAATATTTTTTTAATATTTTACTGTTATTGTATCTTATTGATGATCCAATATTATTGCAGGGGTATTTATGTTAAACGAGGCGCAAAGAAGTTATTTAGAGGCTTATTTTATCGGGCAGTATGGTGTTTTGACTCTCATTAAAGATGGGCTTTCAGCAAAAGACGCTTTGTCTGCTTTTCAGTGTCTTTT
Source organism: Coxiellaceae bacterium (assembly GCA_013414725.1). Taxonomy (GTDB): domain Bacteria; phylum Pseudomonadota; class Gammaproteobacteria. The sequence goes on from CP058706.1 coordinate 1,723,951, forward strand.
AGAGATGAAAGATAAAAATACGATAAATACACACGTAATAAAGATAATTTTAAAGCGCTGGGTATATTAGAATTTATTGATCAAGTCAAAAAAATTGTTGAACATGATGCCCCACAAAATCGAGCAAACAATTATTTTGAAGGTGAAACAGATTGGGATTATGTGCTTTATAAAGATGAAAACGATAATGCTGTTAAAGAAACAAAAGGCATATTAAGCCTGACGGCAAAAAATGATAAAACTACCTCTCCTGTCACTAAATCAGATGTCATGAGTTATCTCGAAGCGGCGCTTCAAGCTGAAATTAATTTATTAAAAAGCAAGTTGAAGTTGATGAATTGAAAGAACAACTTGAACAATTGAAGAAATCTTTGGCTGTATCATCTTCTGCGCCATCCACAGTGCCTGAAAATCCCGATGCGAAAAATAATAATAATGCCATAATTGCCGCGGACGTGGTCACATGTGGGATAACAGGACAGATTTTTCATACTCCGGTATCGCTTGTAGGTTCAGGTAAAACTGTTGAAGAAGATGTCGCGAAAAAGATTTTAGCAACAAATAACCCAGTATGTCCTTATTCTAAACAGCCTGTAACTGGCTATGACACTAATTGGACAGTGAAGGACATGGTGGAGGTTTATATGAAAGCAAATCCTGACGCTGATCAATATAAACCTGGTACGATAGTAACGCAGCAGGTTACTGTTCCAGTGCCGCCTATGCCAGCTAGCACGGTTTCAACTTTTGTGCCACATTCTCAGGCAAATAGTGTCCAAAATACAACGAGTCAATTAACGCAATCGAGATATACTGTATTTAATAGTAATAACAATAACTCAAGCCATATTACATATAGTCAATTTCCTACACAATTCACTCTTCCTAGCTTGGCTATCGTGTTGACTGAAAAACATTGAATGCACTTAATCAAGATACAACTAAGGCAACATGTTCAGTTGCTCTATTAGGAGGTGGAAGTGCTAATAAATGTGCTTTTTCTAATTATATTAAGGATGAAGCAGATACCATCTTTTATCTGTTAATAGCGCAGACTTTACTTTTTATAATGCAAATAATATTAAACATCAATTATGGAATGTTCCTCCGGGTAATTTCAATTCAATCCATATGAGGCAATTTATCAATGAGAAAAATATATACTTGCATTTTGATGCTGCTCAATCTGTGCGACAAGATGTGCAGGCTTTATTAAATAAGCTAAGCGGTATATCTGGAATTAAGCTGTATCAAATAAATTATAACAATAATAAAGTAACCATGACTCAAATTGATGATATAAGAAACCATCAACAAGAGCCTATTGTTATTGCCAATAAAGATATCTATGCTAAATTAGCTAGAGATGTTTTAAGTCAATTAACACAGTTATTGCCTAAACCTGCTAGTTATGTAGAGCCTGATTCAAATGAGGTTGAAAAATCATCTAAATGTGTAATTCAGTAGGGTATTGTAAAAATACTTGATGCCGAACTTGTCGTCCTGGCAAGTTCGGATTTGTTTGCTTCAGCCATTTGTTTGGCTTATACATTGGGCCAAGCGCTCTTTATTAATTTTCATTCTATCCTCTGTTTGCAGTATAATAAGCGTTTTTATGCGATGTTTGGAGAGGGGAGAAAGTATGACAAGTAGGCGTTTTTTTCCGTGGTTGGTTTGGGTAGTCGGTTCTCTNTTTTTAATTTATCAATTTTTATTGCAAACTTCGCCCAGTGTCATGGTTTCATCGTGGCAACAGGATTTTCACCTTAGTGCGACCCAAATTGGGCTACTGTCCTCCAGCTTCTTNTTTACCTATATTGTGATGCAAGTGCCTGCAGGCATTTTAATTGATAAACTAGGGCCGCGGTTGTTATTAAGTGTTGGCATTTTAATTTGTGCGATTGCAGCCTGGTCATTTTCACAAACTGATCAACTAGATCACGCAATTGTGTATCGTATGATTATGGGGCTGGTGGCCGCACCGGCGTTTGGTTCAGCACTTTATTTGGCAGCAAATTGGTTTGATCCACGTCGGTTTGCCATGATTGCGGGTTTTACTGAAACCTTAGGTATGTTTGGAGGTTTTGCTAGCCAAGCCTGTTTTGCATTGACAGTCGCTCATATTGGCTGGCGTGATACTTACGTAGCAATGGCTATATTAGGCAGTTTAGCTGCTATTTTAATTTGGCTAGTGGTGCGTCGGTCACCTTACCAACACGTTACATCGATCCCTCATAAGCAACCACAATCATCTATATCGAATATATGGCAATCCCTTGGCAAAGTAATTGGTTTGCCACAAGTTTGGCTGCTAGGATTATTTTCCGGCCTAACATTTGCTGCGATCAGTGCTATGGGTGGATTATGGGGCGTACCGTTTTTATTGGCCCGTTATGATTTGACACCGACGACAGCGGCTGTTGTGAATGCGATGCTNTTTGCTGGTATGGGTATTGGCAGTCCAATTATGGGTTGGTTATCAGACCGTATCGGTAAGCGCAAACCTCTCATGTTATACGGCACGCTGCTTAATTTGGTATTTCTATCGCTAGTCATTTATTTGCCAGGCCTGCCCTGGCAGGCGATGCCGGTATTATTGTTTTTCACTGGTGTTATGGCCAGTGTTTATATATTACCATTTGCTGTGGTGCGAGAATTAACTCCACGAGCTGTACAAGGTACAGCAATGGGGTTTACTAACATGATGTCGATTCTGCTGGGTTCGCCGGTTTTGCAACCACTCATTGGCCGCCTGTTAGACGTTCACGCCCATCCTGCCTCGGCAGGCAAACTAGGGACATTTGTGACATTAGACTATCAAATGGCGTTTTTGGTATTGCCTTTATGTTTGTTGATAGCATTAGTCTTATTGAAGTTTATTCGGGAGACTTATTGCCAACAAAGTGATGAGTCTGTTGCAGTGGTCACTGATCGTAAAACCGCTGTTTCATTCGTGCACAGTAATCCACCAGATTAGTTTGTTTCAAACAATAGCTTTGTAGTGGGTTTATTGCTGGGAACGCTAAGATATTGGCAATAAATCCATAGACACAAGCATCCAGGCTCGTGGGTGTGTCACCATTGATGAAGGCTTGATGGCCAAGTGTTGCAGCAATAACATCGATGTCACTTTTGCCAAATTCATAAATTTCATCGCGTGAATGCCGTCCTATGCCTTGCAAATATAAAGTTTTTAACATTTGCCTGCGTACCGACCTTGTTATCCAAGGTCGCAACCAAGTAGGTACGCCACTGAAGAATAAAGCTTTGACCACTGGCCAACCGCTTTCATCAGCCCAGCGCGAGTACATAATGGTCCAATACAAATGCTCTTCTATTAGCCGCAGCAGTGCTAGGTTTTGTGCTCGCTGAGCGGTAGTCAGGTTTTGGTCTAGCAGGTCGCCGTGTTTGGCTTTTAAATAGTTAATAATCAAATTACTATCAGCAATGANCTTCCNCTCTTCTTTAATGAAGGGCAGTTTTCCCTTAGGCGCATGGCTTGGATTTCTCATGCTATGCACAGTGAATTGTAGATGAGACATGCGGAGATAAGTCTCTAATTTCATGCAGAAAGGGCTGAAATTGGGAAAATGAGGTGGGGCTGGGAATTGATATAGATGAATCATGCTTAACATCCTGTCTTTATGGGAATTTTGTCCATGTAATGGCTATAATAAAATAATAAGCCCCCGTTGCAAAGCAGAGGAACATGCTATGATTTTTACCCAATCTCCCATTACACGAGATCGCCTTCGCGCCGCTATCAATACTTATTACCGTATTGATGAGTCAGTATACGTGGACTTTTTATTAAAGGAAGCTGCATTGCCTGAGGAAGCACTGCAACGTATCGAACAATTGGCCCGTAATTTAGTAATAGAAATTCGCAAAGATCGGGTCCATAAAAGCAGCTTAGATGCTTTTTTGTTCCAATATAATTTGTCCAGTGAGGAGGGGGTTGCGTTGATGTGTTTGGCTGAAGCTTTGTTACGCACTCCAGACAGTCACACAAAAGATCAATTAATTGAAGACAAAGTCACTTCTGTGGATTGGTCGGCCCATGCAGGTAAGAGTGAGTCGTTTTTTGTGAACGCGGCCACATGGAGTTTAATGCTGACTGGAAAAGTTTTGNNTCAANNCAACACCCAATCAAAGCAAATGGGAAAAATTTTCAAAGATTTGACTAAAACTACCAGTGAACCCGTGATCCGGGCAGCAGTAACACATGCGATTAAAATTCTGAGTCATCAATTTGTCATGGGTGAGGACATTCATGAGGCATTGAAACGAGCCCATTATAATGAAGAAAGAGGTTATGCTTATTCTTACGATATGTTGGGTGAGGCAGCGCGCACGGAAGCTGATGCGGAACGTTATTTCAAAGCTTATCAAAATGCAATTAAAGAAGTAGGCAAGGCGGCNACAAAAGCACGACAGCTTTTTTAAAAACCCACAATTTCAATTAAATTATCAGCCTTGCATCCGCGGTATGAAAATTCACAACGGGAACGTGTTTTGCCAGCGATGATTGCAAGAGTGCGTGAATTAGCATTGCAAGCGCAAGCCGTAAATATTGGCATTACGATTGATGCAGAAGAAGCTGACCGGCTTGAATTCTCATTAGACGTGATTGCCGCGATTTTAACTGATCCAGCGTTTGCTAATTGGCAAGGGTTTGGCATGGCAATACAGGCCTATCAAAAACGGGCAATGGCAGTGATTGATTGGGTGGTTGAAATGGCGCGTACCCAAAACCGTCGGGTCAATTTGCGATTAGTAAAAGGGGCGTATTGGGACTATGAAATTAAAGACAGTCAGATGAAAGGACTGCAAGGTTATCCCGTATTCACTCGCAAGGCCAATACCGATGTTTCGTATATTGCTTGTGCGAAAAAAATGATTTCTGCCATGGACATTATTTATCCGCAATTTGGCACCCATAATGCCCACACAGTAGCAACCATCCTGGAGTTAATGGGTTCTCGTCGTGATTATGAATTTCAATGTCTACATGGCATGGGCACTGCATTGTATGATCAGCTAATTAAAAGTGTGCATTGCCGTGTCTATGCACCGGTTGGTAATCAAAATGATTTGCTCGGTTATTTAGTCAGGCGTTTATTGGAAAACGGCGCCAATAATTCTTTTGTTAACCGGATTGTGGATGAAAAAGCACCGATTAAAGAATTAATTGCGCATCCTGCGTTAGTGGCCAGTGAGTATGAACAAAATCCNCATCCTCGAATTCCGTTGCCAGTTAATCTTTATGGTGAACAGCGGCGAAATTCGATGGGTGTGGATTTATCTGATCCTGATTTATTGATCACATTAGACAAATCATTGCAGGCAGCCGCTGANAAAACTTGGTTGGCAATCCCATTGATTGGTGAAAAAACCGTCACTCAACAATCCAAAACCNNGGTGACTAATCCCGGTGACCGTCGTCAAGTTGTAGGGCATGTTATTGAAGCGACTATGGAAGATGTGCAAACGGCATTGACACGTGCCCAGGCAGCAGCAGAGCGATGGGATGCAGTGCCTGTGATAGAGCGTGCAACCATTTTAGAACGGGCAGCGCAATTATTCGAAGAGCGGATGCCTGAATTTATGTTGATGGCAATGCTCGAAGCAGGCAAGACATTGGCAGATGCGGTGGGCGAAGTGCGTGAGGCAGTTGATTATTGCCGCTATTATGCCGCACAGGCCAAAACTCATTTAATGCCACAACAGTTGCCAGGCCCCACCGGTGAATTTAATCAATTACAAGCCCATGGTCGTGGCGTGATTGTTTGTATTAGTCCTTGGAATTTTCCGTTGGCTATTTTTATGGGGCAAATTACGGCGGCATTAGTTGCCGGTAATACAGTCATTGCTAAACCAGCGGAACAGACCCCGCTAATTGCAGCAAAAGCGGTACAATTATTATATGAAGCAGGCGTGCCTGATGATGTCTTACAATTTTTACCAGGACAAGGTGAGATTGTAGGCGCTGCATTAGTGGCAGACCAACGAACGCAAGGGATTATTTTCACAGGATCAACCGAAACAGCGCGTGCTATTAACCAAACATTGGCCCAACGTTCCGGCCCTATCATTCCTTTGATTGCAGAGACGGGTGGTCAAAATGCTATGATAGTCGATTCAACCGCATTGCTAGAACAAGTGGTCGGTGACGTATTGGCCTCTGCATTTAATAGTGCGGGACAACGATGTTCTGCATTGCGAGTGTTATTTGTGCAAGAGGAAATAGCCGACAAACTCATTCATATGTTGCAAGGTGCTATGGCTGAATTACAAGTCGGTGATCCAAGTTTATTAAAAACGGACATTGGCCCAGTTATTGACGAAGATGCACGCCAAATGTTGCAAGCCCATGTGGAATATTTAAAAGATAAAGCCAAATTGATTTATGCGGTGGCATTACCTCAGCAGACAAACAACGGTACATTTTTTGCTCCCTGTGCTTATGAGATAGCTAATGCCAACGTATTAAAACGCGAAGTTTTTGGCCCGATTTTGCACGTGATACGTTACAAAGANAAAGATTTAGACAAAGTGATTGCTGCCATTAATGCGACAGGATATGGCCTTACTTTNGGTATTCATACTCGAATTGATGAAAAAGCTATTTATTTGCAACAAAGGGTACATGCCGGCAATACTTATGTTAATCGAAATATGATTGGCGCAGTAGTTGGAGTGCAACCCTTTGGTGGTGAGAGTTTATCAGGTACGGGACCAAAAGCGGGAGGGCCACATTATTTGCAAAGGTTAATCAAGGAACGTACCTTAACTGTGAATACTACTGCTGCAGGTGGCAATGCCTCATTATTGACATTGGGCGAATAAATAACTGGAATTAGGCTCTTCTTCGGCAATTGTTGTGCAACCATGGTCCTCCAGTATCAAATTAGAGCAATAACGGATGCATTAAAATTTGTCGATCCATACAATTAGAGAGTTTTATCGCTAATTGATGAATACAGTTGATCATGAGTTTCTCCGTCTAAGATCGCTAGAGTATTAACATGAAACCTTAAATTTTCTTTTTCTTCATCGTTTAGATGTTTTAAACAGTATTTAAAAATACCCAGGCCTTGCTCTGAAATTAGGTGTGCTGCATTGGGTGGCATTGCAGGAGTGATGGAAAGGCAAGAAAATGTAGCATCAAGAAATAAAATAGCTGATATATATTCGCCTAATTCACATAATCTTTTAGCTGCCAAAAATTGAAAAAGAGGAACATGAGCTGATTCTTTCAGTTTCTCTAGGGTATTTTTCAAGTTTAGTTTTAGCTCTTCTTTATTAAACTTGAAAAACAGCTTTTCTAGAAGAAGCAATGCTTGGTTAATATGTAGTTCTGTAATATTTTGAGTTGTTTGATTGGGATATCTTTTTTCAGATAATCACCATCCAATAGGTCATCAACAGGATAGTTAGCATAGGTAAAACAACGCTGTAAAAGCGTTAATACACTTAAAAATTTGATGAGGGATTTTTGAGGTCGTGGTTTTCATCTTTAATTTGTTTGAAGATAATTGTGGCTGCTTTATAGGCGGCAATAAATGACCCCTGATAAGCGGCAATACCATATATCATATTTTTTTCGTTCTCATTTTTTGCTTGTTCTGCCATCGTCATGTAAGCCAAAATATCACTTCTTTTTGCTGAATTTTTCAGGAGTTAAGGATTGTTTTTTAACCTGTGTATTCCATACATGTAGGTTTTCTTGGAAAATTTCTTGCAGATGTGGGTACATGTCAGATTCCTCATTTGAAATGTTATTATCTTAATGGCTTTGGCTTAAATATATCTTAAATACTCCGAAGCATTGCTCTAGTGGCATAACCTCGGTAAACTGGGTTTAAACCGACAATGAGGAAAGCCCGCATGTTACTACTGCAAAGTGCACCCCAGCTTAGTGCTATGAAATGGCAGCAGTTGTTGCAAAGAAGCCANAAAACTGTGTCTTCAATCACTGGATTGACCGTCAATTATCTTTACCTAATTGAGGTAGCCAAGCCATTGTCCATGGCAGAGCAGAGGCAGTTGGCCAGTTTGCTGGAGGCAGAGCCATGCCCCGTAGATGAGACGATTACGCCTATTTTGCTGGTTGCTCCCAGGGTAGGCACATTGTCACCTTGGTGTTCAAAGGCCACTGATATTGCCCATGTCTGTGGTTTAGTCAATGTCAAACGTATTGAACAAATCATCGCTTACCAGCCTCACACTAACGATATGGTTAGTGCAGGAGAATTGTCAGCATTGGCCGAGTTGCTGCACGACCGTATGACCCAAGTGGTGTTTTACCAAGTCAGCGATTTGCAACAATTGCTACAAGTGCCTGCTCCTAAAGCGATGGTCAGTGTTGATTTGCAGCAAGGACGTAACGTATTGGTGCAGGCAAACCGCGATCTCGGTTTGGCATTGAGTGATGATGAAATTGATTATCTTATGAAAAGTTTTCATCAGCTGGGGCGTAATCCGACGGATGTCGAATTAATGATGTTTGCCCAAGTCAATTCCGAACATTGCCGCCATAAAATCTTTAAAGCAAATTGGGTCATCGATAATAAACCGCAGAAACATACCTTGTTTGATATGATTCGCAATACTCACGAGATGCAGCCGCAAGGAGTATTGTCGGCCTACAGCGATAACGCAGCCGTCTTAGAAGGGCCATCAGTCGCACGTTGGTGGGCTGATCCCAGCAGCAAAACCTATGGTTATCATGTTGAACCAAACCCTATTGTCATTAAAGTCGAAACCCACAATCATCCCACTGCCATCTCGCCATTTCCTGGTGCAGCTACAGGAGTAGGAGGGGAAATTCGTGATGAAGCAGCGACTGGACGAGGTGCAAAATCAAAAGCAGGATTGGCCGGTTATAGTGTTTCTGACTTGCATATGCCCGATTTTGCCCAACCCTGGGAATTAAATCTCGGCAAGCCAGCGCATATTGCCTCTGCTTTAGACATTATGCTAGAGGCTCCCATTGGGGCGGCCTCATTTAGCAATGAATTTGGACGGCCCAATTTGTGTGGATATTTCCGTACACTGACAATGAAAGTCCGGGATTTTCATGGTGAGGTAGTGCGTGGCTATCATAAACCGATCATGATTGCCGGCGGCATGGGCAACATTCGTCCCAATTCTGTTAANAAACAAACGTTGGCTGTTGGCGCCAAATTAATTGTGCTAGGTGGTCCAGCCATGCGTATTGGACTAGGCGGTGGGGCGGCCTCCTCATTACATGGCGGTGCCAGCCATGCTGAACTGGATTTTGCCTCTGTACAACGTAGCAATCCTGAGATTCAACGTCGTTGCCAAGAAGTAATTGATGCTTGTTGGGCAATGGGAGAAGCTAATCCGATTTTATCGATCCACGATGTGGGTGCAGGTGGTTTATGTAATGCCTTACCTGAATTGGTCCATGACAGTCAACGTGGCGGCAAGTTTCAACTACAAGCCATACCCAATGCGGAACCCAATATGTCGCCATTAGAATTATGGTGCAATGAGGCGCAGGAGCGGTTTGTATTGGCAATTGATCCAGCCCGTTTGGAAGAATTTCGTAGTATTGCTGCGCGTGANAGGTGCCCATTTGCAGTGGTGGGTGAAACCACAGCGCAACAGCAATTAATATTAGAAGATATCAGTACACCAGAACCACTAAAGCCAATTGATTTGCCTTTGTCCACGTTGTTTGGTAAAGCACCAAAAAGTGTCCGTAATGTAGCCCATGATGAAGTATTACATCCTGAATTTGATACCAGCAAGGTAGACATTAAAGAAGCGGTTAAACGGGTCTTACAGTTGCCCAGTGTCGCCAGTAAAACNTTTTTGATCACTATTGGTGATCGTAGCGTTGGCGGCATGGTCACCCGCGACCAATTGGTTGGTCCTTGGCAAGTGCCGGTGGCTGATGTCGCTGTAACTGCCAGCAGTTTTCATGGTTATCACGGCGAAGCGATGACCATGGGAGAGCGAGCACCCATCGCAATTTTACATCCAGCAGCATCGGCGAGAATGGCAGTTGGTGAAGCGATTACTAATATTGCTGCCGCAGCGATTGCTGACATTAGTCAAATACGCTTATCGGCCAACTGGATGGCAGCAGCGGGTTTTCCTGGCGAAGATGCGGGTTTATATGCTGCGGTTGAGGCTTTAGGATTAGATTTTTGCCCAGCATTGGGGATTTGTATTCCTGTTGGCAAAGACTCCTTGTCCATGCGCATGCAATGGCAGGCGGAAGGCAAGAGCCAAAGTGTGGTCTCGCCTTTATCAGTCATTATCAGTGCATATGCTCCAGTAACCGATGTGCGTCATACCTTGACACCGCAGCTGCGTACCGATTGTGGCGACACCGATTTAATCTTGGTGGATTTAGGCCATGGCAGTCAAGCATTGGGCGGTTCTGCGTTGGCACAAGTGTATCAACAAATTGGTCAGCGCCCTGCAGATGTCGATGAGCCAAGATTATTGAAAGCATTNTTTGCTGCGATACAACAACTCAACAAAGAACGCTATTTGTTGGCCTATCATGATCGCTCTGATGGTGGTTTATTGGCGCTGTTGTGCGAAATGGCATTCGCAGGCCATACAGGTATTACCGTTCAGATTGATCAATTAGGCCATGATCCGATGGCTGCTTTGTTTAATGAAGAATTGGGCGCAGTTGTCCAAGTGCGAAAGACTGATACTTCTCAAGTATTGGAAATATTGAAAGCTTATCAGCTGCAAGATTGTGTTCACGTCATTGGTAGTTTGAATGATAGCGATGAAGTTATTATTCAGCAGGCTGCTGAGACTTTTTATGCAGAAAAGCGTGTTACTTTGCAACAATGGTGGGCAGAGACCAGTTACCGCATGCAAAGTTTACGTGATAACCCGGAATGTGCACGACAAGAATACGAGCGTATTGCAGATATTAAAGATCCAGGCCTTAATGCAAAAATCACATTTGATTTGACCCAAAATATAGTTGCACCGATGTTAAATTTAGGGGCTAAACCTAGCGTTGCTATTCTGCGTGAACAAGGGGTAAATGGCCAGGCTGAAATGGCAGCGGCATTTGATCGTGCTGGGTTTCAGTGCGTTGATGTGCACATGAATGATATCTTGTCTGGCCATGTGAGTTTGCAAACTTTTAAAGGGGTAGCTGCTTGTGGTGGTTTCTCTTATGGGGATGTATTGGGTGCAGGCCGCGGTTGGGCGATGTCGATATTGTTAAATGCACGTGCCCGAGATGAGTTTGCGCAATTTTTTGCTCGCCTTGATAGTTTTATATTAGGCGTTTGCAATGGCTGTCAAATGTTGGCGCAATTGCGCGAATTGATTCCTGGCAGTGAACATTGGCCTACCTTTGTACGCAATCGCTCTGAGCAGTTTGAAGGCCGCCTAGCGTTGGTTACCATTCCCGATTCGCCTTCAATCTTTTTCCAAGGCATGGCAGGTTCGCAGTTGCCTGTTGTTGTATCTCATGGTGAAGGCAGAGCACATTTTGCCGCGCCAGAGGATATGGCTAAATTGGTTGCTGATCATCAAGTCGCATTGCAGTATGTAGACAATTATGGCCAGATCGCGAAAACCTATCCATCCAATCCTAATGGCAGCCCTTATGCGCTTGCTGGCGTGACCAGCCGCGATGGCCGAGCTACTTTACTGATGCCACATCCTGAACGGGTATTTCGCACGGTACAATTATCGTGGCACTTGCCAGAATGGGGTGAGGATTCGCCTTGGTTAAGAATGTTCCAAAATGCACGGGCGTGGGTTGAAGGACATAGTCGCGATAAAATTGAGATAGCAACCACTGCGAAGTAACAAAAACGCGGTGTCATACTATCCTTTAAGTCTCTTTGTTCTGGATCCCGCGGTCTTCGCCGCGGGATGACGGAGGCACAGCTAGCGTGAAGGGAGCTAGTAGCGAAACAAAAGCAGTCTTGCGATCCTTGCCACGAATTTGTCTGAGGAAAAATGATAGGGAGTCAAAAATAGGGTGATTACCGCTGAGCTGATTCACCAGGGTGCGTGGATTCACCGTCATCCCATGGCGAAGACCGCGGGATCCAGAAAGGAATTGCACCCATAAGGGTCTCCGATCCGTTGCTAGCACTCAAGCAGTCTTGCGATCCTTGCCACGAATTTGTCTGAGGAAAAATGATAGGGGGTCAAAAATAGGATGATTGCCGCCGAGCTGATTCACCAGGGTGCGTGGATTCACCGTCATCCCGCGGCGAAGACCGCGGGATCCAGAAAGGAATTGCACCCATAAGGGTCTCCGATCCGTTGCTAGCACTCAAGCAGTCTTGCGATCCTTGCCACGAATTTGTCTGAGGAAAAAATGATAGGGAGTCAAAAATAGGGTGATTACCGCTGAGCTGATTCACCAGGGTGCGTGGATTCACCGTCATCCCGCGGCGAAGACCGCGGGATCCAGAAAGGAATTATATCCACGAGGGTCTCCGCCGTAGGATGACGAAAAATAAAGGCGTGCGAGAGGAGCCTAACAGTGAAGTGGTCTTGTAGGCTCTATACTTTGATTAATAATTACATTGAATTATTTTGTTCTTCATGCAGCTGCATCAACTTTTGTTTGAGTCCTTCCCGATAACCACGTGCCAACATAATTTCTGCCAATAAAAATAAAGGCGCAATTAAAATTTGCGAAAACTGATGGGTGAAAGCGGGTTNTTTCCTTTCAAATAGATGACCAATCAGTTGTAATGCCCAGCCAATGAAGAAAAGCGTTAGGAAAATGTAAANTGCCTTTTTAGTGATGGCTGGTTGAGAAATTAAACTGGCCAAAAAGCATAAAACAATCAAAATAGGTGTCATAATGACAGCGAAAGGGATATCCAGAAAGAAGTAATAGACTAGTAAAAATAAAATTGCAATCCAGGCCAAATTCAACGCAAATAAATTGGGTACAGCAAGGTGGATCCATCCAAGAAAAATCAGCAGACTGAATAAAATAANGGGCACGCCGATGAAGTGGGTAATTTTAGTAATAAGCTTGGTATGGCATTGTTGATAAAAACTAAGCTCGGTCACAAATTTGCGCATAAGAAACACTCCTTTTTTCTCCTGTAGATAATCTTACTATAGATGTTATAATCCGCTCAAATTTGTCTAACAAAGAAGGACCTAATTTATGCGTAAAACTGTTCGCCCCGCCTTAATAGCCGTTGTTGCATTGTCCCTGGCTGGTTGTCTTAAACCAGGCAAAATCAATTTAGGTAGTTCTGAAAGCCATGAAAGCCATGGTGGCAAACAAGCAAGCGTTGCTGCCACACCGGCAAAGACGGTGGTGCAACAAACTAAACAATCATTGGATCCGGCGACCCAAGAGCAAATTAATGCAGCAGTGATGAGTATGTTGGCCAGTGGTCAAACCACTCCTTGAAATCAGCGACCGCGTCTGGCACAGTCGTACCAGGCAAACTTTATAAACAAGGAGTGCGTTTCTGCCGTCCTTATAAGGTTGAAATTACCACTAAAAACCATGCAGCAGAAACTATCAAGCAAACTGCTTGCCAAGGCAAAAAGGCTGGGTAATTTATAAATAATAAGCATTTTAAAAACATAAGGTGGGCCATTTCGTATGATTCACCTTATTTTCTTTTCTGAAATAATTAATTTCATTGGCTAGTATAGTAGTTAATCAAACTTTTATAAAAAATCATGGGATCCATCAGCGTTAAGTTCAGGAGACATGCGCTAATCTTTCTAAGATAACTTCATATCATGTTTGTTGAATGAAAGTTATTTTTGCTCCAAATATAGAAGAGCCAATTTTTTCAGCATTATCTTGTATTTCTGAGAAATTTACTTTTTCTTGTTGGCGCTTCTATTAGGTGTGACTACTTTGGCTGCATATTTTTCTTCTAAAAATTTTTGAATGGCAACTCTTTTGAAGAAATCCAGTTCGATGGATTGAATGCTTTCATTTTGAGGGATGGAGGCATATTCCATCACTTCGGCCAAGTTGTTTTTCATTGTTACAATCGTTGGAAAATCCATTAATTGTTGGTCGAACAGAAATTCTGGCGGTAATTCATGGGTTTTCCCTCCTAGTTTTTCCCAGTTTCTTTGGTTGCGTGTTTTAACTGTGTTTTTCTTTAGCTTGGTTTGGATCTGAGGTGGTATTTGTATTTGTATTTGTATTCGCATTTGGCTCCGCAACTATTACAACTTTTTTCGCAATTTTCCAGCAAAAAGCGATTTTAATGGAGGCTGCGTCAATTTGATTGATAATTTCATGGAGATTGGTGTCTTTTAAGAAAAAGGATTTTTTACACTAATTGAGTGAGTGTCTGATGCATTTATAATTGCATCTTTTAGTTCTTCATGAAGCCTGGAATTTTTCTTGCCATTTTTATCGCAATATTCATCTACCAACCCCTCAGGATTTTTACGTCTATAATAATTGAGTATGGCGAGGCATTCATTGCGGTAAATAGTCATGATCATTTGATTAATATAGATTTCATTGGTTGTTCTTGGAAAATAGTCTAACAGCCTCAGTCGATTTTCCAGGTCTGAAAATTGCTGGTCATGAAAATTTAAAAAAGATTCGATTGGGTCTAGAGTTTGATTGGGGATTTGAGTTTGTGTTATTTGTCTATAAATAAACCAATAATGATCATTAATCAGTCTGCATAAGTTTTCAGAGCATAATCCTAATGGGTAAATGAAATTAGTAATTAGATTGTTAGTTTGTTGAAGGTAAGATTTAAACTCATAGCAAGCATCATTTTGATACCATGTCAGCCAGTCCCAATACTGTTCGCAAATTTGAATCAATAACTGTCTACCTTTTTCTGTCCGGTTCTTTTGATAGTTTTTACCAATTATCTTTAATAGCTCCACAAAAAAATTAGGGATGTTCTCACTGGTTTTTAATTCTGTGATATTTGTCATATCTGTGTTGGTGATTTCTTGTGCTTGTTTGAGTAGGTCTGACCTGTGTTGTTTGAAATGTTCATTGATTTTTTTAAAGACGGTTCTTTTTTCTGGATTCTAACGTGGTCAATATAGTTTGATATGATCTTTGTTTATATAAAGCATTTGTTAATGGCAGTTTTACGCTGATATTTTTATTTTTGTCTATTATAATGGAAATTTTGTCGATGAAGCTTGGAGTGACTTCATTGTCGCTGATATCAATTTCGATTGATTTTGGCCGTGACTGGATTGCGGCAAAAGGTCAATGGCCTTATCTGCTGTAAAATCAAAGCCAGTTAATTTTAAAAATTCAACTTGTAGGCCATGTTTAATTATTTTACTTAATTCTGCTGACGTGAGGTTGGTCATGGTATCAAGTATCAGATAACGTAGCTGGTTGGTTTTGTTGACGGTTCTCAGTAACAGGCCTATTTGTTCATTGCTTAAGTTGGTGTTGGCTATATGAAGAGTTTTGCTGCTGCAAGAAGAAAATTGTAATAATTTAAAAACAAAACTCAGTGCTTGATCATTAAATTCACAGTTTTCACAATATAGCTTAATGAGTGGCAATTTTAGCTCAGTATTAATTGGGGCTTGATCATCAATCAGTGTGACATTGTGTAATGCTAATTCAAATGGAAGTGGGTCATTTTGATACAACTGTAATATGTCATGTAATTGTGTCTCGGTCATTTGGCAGTCAGTGATTGATATCAAGCCAGAATGACCTGGGGCAATGATTTTTATCGGATTTGGATCAGTAGAAGACGATCCTTTGACGTCGGTGTTGTTGTTTGTTGTGGTAGTTTGGACTACCAAATCTTGATTGGTTTCATTGTTATTTGGGTTAGTTTCAAGCGATTTGGGGTCTGATGCTGTCGCCGCTTTAAACTCAGTGGGCTCGCTTTCAATAAATTTGAAGCCTTTCAATTTTAAAAAATTGAGTTGTATCCTCTTTTAAGTAATTTATACAAATCTAGGAAGGTAATGCTTGAGATTGTGTCCAATATTAAGCTTTGTAAATTTGTTTTATGCAGTACGTTCAGTAGTAATCCTATCTGTGTTTTCTCTAAGTTAACTTCGGCTATATGAAGGGTTTTATTGGAGCCGGGTGAAGATTGAAATAGCCTGAAAAGAATGCCAAGTCCTTCGTCATTGAAGGTACAATTTTCGAAATATAACTGGGTGATGGGTAATCTGAATGAGATTTTATGCATGTTGGAATCAATAAGGTTAACATGATGTAATGCTAGCCTAAGTGAAAACTCGTTAGTTTCATGACAACGTAATATGTCGAATAATTGTTCATTTGTTAATTGACAGTTGCGGATGGAAATCAAATGCAGTTGTCGGTTTGTCGAGGATTTTGCTTGATAATTTTCTACTGAAAAAGATTCACTGCTAGTGAAATTTTTTATCGCTATCGTTCTGGAGTATACTTCAATGGATGCAACATTATGGGTGGGCATAATATATCTCTCTTATCAAAATTCCTGTAGTTGACAGGCCAATATATTCGGCCTAAGCTCATGGCTAAATTTCAAACTAGGTCAGATTTTATGGTGGCAATTTCCGCTTATTTTCCAACAGCCCGTCTGCGCCGTTTGCGGCAACATCCTCGTGTAAGAGACCTTGTACGAGAAGTTGAGTTAAACGTCAATGATCTTATTATGCCTTTGTTTGTCCGGGCCAATGGCAGTGGCAAATATCCTATCCAGGCAATGCCTGGCCACTATCAGTGGACACTACCTGCCTTAGATGAAATCATTACTCAAGTCCAGAAAAGTGGTGTTCCTGGTGTGTTACTGTTTGGCATTCCAGAGCATAAGGACGCTGAAGGATCAGCCGCTTGGCAACCGAATGGCGTTATTCCTATGGCCATTCGTCGGATCAAACAATTAGCGCCGGAATTGTTGGTCATTGCTGATGTATGTTTTTGCGAATATACCGACCATGGGCATTGTGGCCTTGTCCAAAATCAACAGGGCGTGGCAGTGGTAGACAATGATGCTACATTGGCATTACTGGCCAAACAAGCCGTTGTTTTGGCAGAAGCAGGGGCCGATATGTTGGCGCCCAGCGGAATGATGGATGGTATGGTGCAGGCATTGCGGACAGCATTGGATACAGTGGGTTATCAACAGCTTCCTATTTTAAGTTATGCTGTGAAATACAGTTCTAGCTTATATGCACCTTTCCGTGAGGCGGCGGAAGGTGTGCCGCAATTTGGTAATCGCAGTGGTTACCAAATGGACATTGCTAATGCCAAAGAGGCATTGCGTGAGGCTGCATTGGATATCAATGAGGGGGCAGACATGTTAATGGTCAAGCCAGCTCTAGCATATTTAGATATTATTTATCGGGTCAAACAAGCTTTTCCAGAGGTGCCGATGGCGGCTTATCATGTTAGTGGGGAGTTTGCCATGCTAAAAGCGGCTGCGATGCAAGGTTGGCTTGATGAGGCGAAAGTGGCTTTGGAAACATTGACGGCCATTAAACGAGCCGGTGCTGATTTCATTATTACTTATTATGCCCTTGAGGCAGCGCATTGGTTAAAGATGGAATAGTCATGAGCAAAACCAAGACCAAAGTCATTTATGCTTGCACTGAATGCGGTGCCCAGTCACCCAAATGGATTGGGCAGTGTAATGATTGTGGCGCTTGGAATTCATTGACGGAAGAAGTGCTCACAGCAACCAATGCCCGTAGTAATCGTTTGGGATACGCAGGGGCTGCCAATGCAGAAGTGCAATTACTTACCGACGTCACATTCACCGATCAATTTCGAATGTCATCAAATATCAGTGAGCTAGACCGTGTTTTAGGTGGTGGATTGGTGGCGGGTTCAGTGGTATTGATCGGGGGCGACCCAGGCATTGGTAAGTCGACCTTATTACTGCAGACATTAGTTTATTTGGCGCAGCAAAATACCACTTTATATGTCACTGGCGAAGAATCATTACAACAAGTGGCGATGCGTTCTCGCCGACTAGGTTTGCCTGAAGACAAGCCATTGCCATTATTAGCAGAGACCAATGTTGAGCGTATTATTGCTATAGCTGAGCAACAACGGCCGCAGATTATGGTAATTGACTCCATTCAAACTATGTATACCGAAACTGTTCCATCTGCTCCCGGTGGTGTGAGCCAAGTGCGNGAGAGTGCAGCCCAATTAGTACGCTTTGCCAAACGGACGCAAACAGCATTGTTATTAGTTGGTCACGTCACCAAAGAAGGTTCACTAGCAGGCCCACGAGTGCTCGAACATATGGTTGACACGGTTTTATATTTTGAAGGCGAGAGCGATGGCCGGTTTCGTTTATTACGTGCAATGAAAAACCGGTTTGGTGCGGTCAACGAATTGGGTGTATTTGCGATGACTGAACAAGGGCTACGTGAAGTCACTAATCCATCGGCCATTTTTTTATCACGTTATGTAACACCTGTGTCTGGCAGTGTAGTCATGGTCACTTGGGAAGGTAGCCGTCCTTTGTTAGTTGAAGTACAAGCATTGGCGGATGATAGCCCATTGGCCAATCCACGCCGTGTTACTCTAGGTTTAGAACAAAATCGTTTGGCGATGTTATTGGCAGTATTACACCGTCATGGTGGGGTCGCGACTTATCAGAAAGACGTCTTTGTTAATGTGGTTGGTGGTGTCAGAGTGACAGAAACAGCCGCTGATTTGGCCGTTTTATTGGCAGTAGTATCAAGCCTGAAAAACCAACCATTGCCTACTGATTTAATGGTATTAGGTGAAATTGGATTGGCTGGGGAAATTCGGCCAGTGTCAAATGGCTTAGAAAGGTTGCGTGAAGCTGCTAAACATGGTTTCAANAAAGCTATTGTGCCTCATGCGAATGCACCTAANAAACCTGTGCCTAATTTAACAGTCATCCCTGTACAACGCTTATCTGATGCGCTCAATGAACTCCGCAATGCATAGTTTTCCCCCTCTATGAAAAATAAACTCAAAGCAAACTTGTATCAATATCTTTGTATCACGCCTGCCATGCTGCGTACCATGAGATTATGTTATAAGACCGAACGAAACCAAATAGTCCTGACCGAAGAAATGACAGATGATTTTGATTTAGAACGTATGGTCAATGGCGATCCAAAATGCTGGTTCGCATCCAGGCCAGTGCTGGGCGATGAGTTAAAGAAAAAAATTATCATTAGTGACTGGTCATTCATTCATCCTTCTATTTTGCAGCCAACAGAGTATAAATTACGTTTATCTTTATTTTATACGCTCCTGGCAAAAGATTTTGAACTGTTCATATGGAACAATGGTTTAATCAAGATCAATTCTTTGCTGGAATTGATTCAGCAGTTGTCACAGGTCAGTCCAGCTCACTTGGACACTATTTGGGAGTATCTCCGAGATTTACATGACAGAGAGTTTGAGTTAGATAAAGTAGCGATTTTAGATGAGTCTCAAACCAGAAAATTTTTGAATTTAGCTTGTGCAGGAGAATTATCAAATGAAAACGAATTGGATTTGTTTTGTTGGCGTGAATTACCGTTAGCAAAAATTAAAAGCATTATTGCGTCGTTAGATGTGGCAAATGAATTTACCGTTAAATTATCTGGATACCATGAGGATATCAGTGACACCATACGAATGGTTCAGGCTCGCGTTGAGTTGAGAAAATTAGTACTGTCAGGTGATTATTGGAATATTCTATGTCGTTCCCATGCGCAAATGGCTGAAAAAATTTTCAGTGATATCTTTACTGCACCTTGGTATGCAAGCATACAACAACTAGGCTTTGAGGGGATCAATTTAGACGAATTCAGTAGATTTGTTCTTGGCAAGCAGTGGCTGCCGCCATCTTTGACCGAGTGGACATCGACAAATGTCACAGCTAGCGTGCAAACCTTGTCCGTTTTACTACCAAACTCACCGGCTTTAAGGGTTAAGGTCTACGATAAAGAAACATTTTCGCAGGCAATAATGGAAGTGACGATAGCAAAGTTGCGTGATGTAGTAATTAATAGTCGGTTTGACCTTATTAAATTTCGCGAAGAAATCGATAAAAGCGATGACTTGCATTACGATTGTTTAGTGCTGTCAATAGGAGACGAGGCTTATGAAAAATATCATACGGATGGTTTGTATATATTGGAAAAATTGGCTTCGCTAAAAGTTTGAAAATTGATGTTATGTTTGTTGGGAGGTTGCCTCAGCGCTTATTTGCTGGATTAAAAGAGTTAGAGATTAAAGAGAAAATCACTACAGAAAAGTTGGCTGAAGTGATCAATAATTGCGTTGACCTTGTTGCCCTTCATGTACATCAGCTCGTACCAGGCCAGTTTAGTTTAAGCCAACACTCAGCTTTAGGAAAACTTGAGTCGCTTAATATAAATCTGGCAATACCATCATTCAGCCATGATGGAATTAAAGTTATACGTGATATTTTGTCATATTGTGATAATTTGCAAACATTGACTTTGTTTCTTCGGAATTTAACAGTTGATGCAGCCAATTTGCCAAACTTTGAAAGACTTGCGAAATTAGAAGTGTTAACTTTTAATAATATAACTAATAATCCGGATGTGGCCATTGTTATTTCTACAATATTGGCTGTCTGTGAAAATGTAAATACATTGTCTTTTGAATTTGCCGATAATAAATATCCATCTGATATTTTAAGTCTTTTAGTAAAGCAAGCACAGGCTTTATCTGGTATTGAATACCTAAGATTTGAAAGTGAATTTGAATATTCATTCGGCTTTGATAGCTTTAGTAATTTTTGGGATTTAATGCCAAATTTAAAGTCATTGAATTTTGATTTTGAAATTGTGCCATCGGACACAACCCGAAGTTTGTCGCCAAAGCCATCTTTGTTAGACTTGACTTTAGAAAGGAATCAACTCACAGCTAAAATATTACTAGGCTTACTGGTTGCATCGCCTAATCTACATCAACTTTCCATGAAAAGTTGTTACATCAAGGGCAGTGCCGGTGCTGAAGAATGCCGCTTGCCGATGTTGCAGAGCTTTATTTGTGATGAAAGTCTAGATCAACTCATGCAGTCGGGGATTTTTTTACCGTTGCTGCAAAGAAGTCAAGGCCTTTTACATCTTAAGCTCTCTTTGGAAAATTTTCTGGAGCCCGACCTGAAGTGCATTTATGATGGTTTTTTGCGACACTTATCATTTTTATCGAACTTGATTTCGTTAGAATTCCGGTCGAGTGCTATGGTGCGACAATCTTCCGACTTTGAAGAGTTTGCCAGTCAATTGTTGATGGCAGCGAAAATGTAAAATTTATATTTTGGGACAATCGCCATCATTCGAGCAACAATGATTTTTTAAGAAAAGTTTTTTCAGAAACATTATTTTCAGTGTTGACCGATTTTGTAATCACTGAGAGACTTGATGAGCGGTTTTTGTTGATTTTAATTAACCGGCAGCCATTGTTGGCGCGTATAAAATCAAAAATTAAAAATCAAAAAACAGTGATCCAATTGATTTTAATCAATATGATTTTCCTGAAGTTCTATCGCAGCTTGCCGGGTTTCAGATAGATGTTCCTCGTCCCTGTAGATTGGTTGTCAATGGTATCATTGATGAAACTTATTTCATCAATAAAAAGCCGGAAAAATTTATTTTAGATGATGATACCGAAGAAGATCCCAGTGATGTTTTGACAGTTAGGGACATTTTTAGGCCAAAACCGCATTTAACATTGCCGCATAGGCTTTATATTACTGAAGTCTATAATAGTATTGATTTTATATCTGGAAAGATAATTGAGAGGTTTGATTGGTCAAATGCTAGCGATGTGTCGGCAAAAATCAAGATAGTTGATAACATTGAAACTATATATCAGCAAGAGTACGAGCATACGGATGATTATTTTATTGGAGATGATTCGGCAGTAATTGTTAATTATTATCAATTACCTTTGTATGATTTTAATGATAAGCTGCTTTGCCTTCAAGCCAATATTCCTGTGAAGCAAATTCTTTTTATCAGATCCTGGTCTTTATCGTCTAGTATTTTTTAATGAGGAAAATAAACGCAAAAGATTAATCGTTAAGTTTATCAGCAAAATAGTAAGTCCAGAAAAACCACCATTTTTAAATGAGAATTTGCAAGAAAATTTTGAGCTGCACCTGGCTCATTTGAGCAGTTTGCGTATTTTGCCTGATATGAGGTTTGATATCACAAGTAATGAGTATAAGATGTTAGAAAAGTTGACTGCCATCGATCTTGTTAATTGTATTTTACATTACGGCATGAGGTTTAAGGCGGGTAAACTCGAGCCCATTGACCGAAAGCTTGTCAATAAAAATTCCGATAAAATGCCAGCGCATATTGCAAAAATTAATACGTTAATCCAACAGCGCTTGGGTGGGTGTGAATATCGTAGTTATATCAGTTTTGTTTTGCTGCAATTTTTCTCGTCAAATTTTATATGGCCAATATTAATTTCTTGCTGCTGAAAAATGACTGCCATAGTTTTTTGGCAATAAAATTTGATAATCGATACTATAAGGTGGACTTGGGTGGTTTTCGCTCCAAGTTGCAATTAAAAAAACTTGCGATCTTCAGGAATTATTGCAACCCAATGAAATAAAAAACTTGCATCCGCTATATCTTCAGTGCAGCCAGCGATGCAAGAAGTTAATTCGTCATTGCTGTCGCAAGTTGACTCTGGATGTAAAATTACATTAAGACCGGATAATCCTTTTATCACTTGGGCCAGAGAGCCAGCTATTAATTTTACCAATCCCAATGATTATTTAGATTGGTTTTTATCTCAAATTCGAAATTTACCCGAGGCTAAGCGCAATGGGCTTATTGTGGCGCAGACGAAAGCAGAGGTTTTGCAGCTTAACTGGTTTTTGCTGCAATATGCGCATACTAAAAAGCTGCAATATCATTACGTAGATTTGGCGCAAGTGGTTTTTAGAACAATGTGCCTTGGTGATGAGGCTGAAACTAAAGCCATGTCAGTTGATGAGGAAGTCACTATTACTCACCAAAAACGCAAAGCACATGATAATTCAAGCCAAAGTAAACGTCGTAAGGGCAACAACAATGCAATAATGGACATTGACAATGATTGCATAATTCCTAGCCGTACTGTTCAATTTTTCAGTCAGGTGGTGATATTGCTTTATTGAATTGGGCTAATGATCCAACAGCGATTGCTTATTTAACGACCACCGAAGATGAGCGTCGTTTGCGAGATGTTCCAATCCATCCGGGTTTGATTATCATCTGGGTGATTTTACAGCACCAAGCAGCAGAGATGGCGGAAGATTTTTATTCCCGTATTGATCCAAACATGATTAGTTTATTGCCACGTTTTGATAAGCAGAACGAAATATTGCAAGAAGAGATAAAAGATCTATTGCCAATACAATTGTATGAGGACGATCAGTGGCAGAGCATGCTTGCTGAAATCGAATTACATGGCCAAGAGCCGCGACTCAAACCAGGAAAGTTTATGCAGGCATTGCTAACTAGTCCAGGTGTTAAGATTTTAAACCCCAAGCAAAATGATAAGTTTCGTTTATTTTTAGACGAGTTCAAGCTGACAAAGTCGTTTTATTTCTTTGGCAAAACTTATCAAGCGCCTAATAATTTTATAATACAGACTCGACGGTTGGCCTATCAAGTGCCCAATTGTTTTGATGTGCAAGCTTGGAATATGTCCGAACCGCAGGTGTGGGACTATGTATTAAATCCTTACACCTATTCATGGTTTTTTAAAACTCATCGACACATAAATGAAGAGCTTTATAAACAGCCTGGATGGTTGGAACAACACGCTCGACAAAAATTGCGTCTATTAGTGACTGAACAATTGGAAGAAAGTCGCTGGGCCAAGTTACTTGATAAAGCAGTAGAGCATGGTTGTTATTTGGAGCTAATTTTCACTGCAACAAACCAAGTGCCAGCATTCTTCAATCGGCCATTGTTAAATTTTGTATCGCAAAAGTTCAATGAGGCCATTACAAAATAATGAAAACTTGCCCCAAGTCAGCATTATCATTACTAATAGTCCTGATAGTGTTTTAAAGCAGCTATATTCGTCTGAAGATCCAAGCCTTATTTTTCCAATCGATGTCTCTAAACAATATGTTCATGTGATAGAACGTATTGTCAAAAACCAATGACAGAGAATACAAGGTTATTTAATTTTCAACGGACTGTTGGGTCAGTATGGAGCAAGCTAAGTGATCCAGGAAAAAAAAAAAAGTTGTTCTGGTTGTTGAATTTTCACCTGAACTTGCGGGAAGGATGGCCAGTGTATTACATCAAAAGCCTTTTCTTTATGTCAATGGTGAGATAGTATCATTTGCTCATGAATTGGTGATTATCACAACGCAAACTGACCTTTGGCCATTTGCAACGTCACGTTACCAGCAGTTTTATATTAATTCTCAATATTGGGCGAATGCCTCAGCTACAGTTTCGCTTCAACATGACAAAGTGACTGAAATTAAAAATCTTATTAAAGATATGCAAGCAGATAACTTAATTGGTCAGTTAGATTCAGTCCAAATTGAAACTTTACTGCGACAAGCTAAAACGAATGAACCATATGCTGAACATGCCATTCGTAAAGCATTTAAGCACCAATTTAGGTTGGCGCCAGAAGGCCAGGCCATTACTCAATGGCTGAATCAACGCCTTCCTAAATCCAAAGCTAATGTTGCAACTGATTGTGAGCAGTTTGACAAACATGTTTTAGATAAGATAGTAGAATCTTTAAAGACAAACCCCTATGTTTTTGTAATGGGTGACTCAGGTGTAGGTAAAACAACTTTTATTTCCAAATATCTAAAGCCACATTACCAACGCTATTACGGTCGTAAAATAAATTTATTTATTGGTGAAGATAGCCTATCTGATTATATTGTGGCGCCTAAAAATGAGTTGAATATATTGTTTCTGGATGAAGCTAATATCGAAAAAGACGGATATTGGGATCGATTTGAAGCGTTATTTTACAAAATTTCAGGTATTGCTGATTTGATATTTCATCAATTAGACCCACAAAATTTTAAATTCATTTTCGCGGGAAATCAAAGTAGCACTCATGGCAGAAATCCACATCGGTTTTTTAATCGTCATGGCCATGTCCGAGTGTTTCCACATTTTCCAGATTTTTACTTGGCCGAACGTATAATCTTGCCATTATTAAAAAATATTGCCTAAGGCAGAGACTGAATGGCATGTTATCACTGAAATATTTTTAAATATATATAATTTGACTAACCGTATTATTAAAAATTATCTGATAACACCGCGCAATTTAACCCAGATGGTATTGCGTCTTAGTATGTTTATGGATTTCCATGCTGCTAAATTCAATGACAATATTAAAATTGCAGCTGTATTGTCTGGTTTTGATGAGGTAAGACCAGCATTAAAAAAGCAACAACGCACCCAATTCAAAGATGCATTACTGGCGACATTAGAGGAAAAGCAGGTATTCAAACAAATCTGTCAGCGATTAAAAAGGATGCAGGGAAAATGGAATTCCCTGATTTTAAGCTGACAAAATCACGATATACTACCATGCGTTTGCTCCAAGATTTTTGCGGATACGCTTGTTATGTATTCAACATGATCTTGAAGAGGGTGTGCGTGGTTTTTTAATAGAAGGGGCAGCTGGGATTGGCAAAGATGCCCTGGCTTTAAAGGCCTTGCAGCAAAATAATATGATTGATGGTCGTAAACAATTACAGGCAATGGGTTGTGATAAATATTATTTTATGACCCCTACAGAACCAGATTATGTCTGCCACACTTTATTAAAAGGCCTTAGCGAAGGCTCTGTGAGTGTTGTAAGCGAATTAAATATTATGCCTGCCGAGTTAGAAAAATTTTCAATGCCGTTTTAAGCGGTATTGATTTAAAGGGGAGGTGGCAAAGTCGCAGCGCTTTTCAATTATCGCTACCCAAAATCCATTAATGTCAAATGGAAAAATATTTGTGGCCAGAAAAGTTTTGTCGAAACCTTTGCAAAATCGCTTTTATAAGACTTCGTTGTCGGATTATCCTAGAGAAGAACTGGAAGAAATCGCTTTTCATATTTTAAAAATCCTGAGCTAGCCATGCAATTGGTTGATGATTATTGTCAAGCAAGTCAATATGCAAAGATAAAAAGATTACATCCTGAACCAAGGCCGCGTAATTTGATCAACAAATTATCCTGTTACAAAGGCCTAGAGATTTAATGGTTTGTTAATATGAGCGGTCTGCAAGAATCTACGCTGTGCTCTTGCAGCCTGGTCAAGCTGTTATTGTGAGGTGACGATTATCACGAGTTTTCATGCTGTTTCTATTATGACCTGTTTGTTCGTTTCATGAAGAAATGATGAGGCCCAGTCTTTTTTAACAGACTATTTCAACTATTACATTTTTTTGATGGGAATCATCCTCTTCGTTACTATCATCATCTTCTATAGGTTTTTTTCAT
The DNA here is from genome assembly GCA_013414725.1 of Coxiellaceae bacterium. GTDB lineage: Bacteria > Pseudomonadota > Gammaproteobacteria. The sequence continues at coordinate 1,750,352 of CP058706.1, forward strand.
TTCGCTTTTCCTTTAATTTTTCTGGTGGTTGCATTCCCGCAAAACTAGAGTAATGTGTTTCGGTTTCTTTTAGGGGTGGTATTTTTGAGAAATTAGAATTCTCTGTTTCAGCCTGATTTGCAGGGAGGCGACATCAAATGCTTTTTTCATTCGATGAGTAGATGTTGGTGTTATTGATTTTCTCTCTTGCGCTCGGTAGATGGTATTTGGTTGTTATTGTTGGATGCTTCTTTATGACAAGTAAGCTTGGCTGATTTATTATGTGTAAAGCGATTGCGATCTAGGCAGTTTTTAATGCTTGTAATAATTTCTTTGTCCTGAATTTTATTAAAAGCAATGTCAATTTCAATGATAATGAAGTTATTTTGTAGCATGTTTAATATGATATTCGCGCCTTTATCTGTTATTTGATTGCCACAAATATTGATTTTTCTAATGAAGAACTCGTTGCAAAAGCAGTGCATAAGTATTCAATGCCATTATCACTAATGGCGTTATTATAAATTTTTAATTCAGTGAGCTTATGATTGCCTTGCATCAGTGCTAGACTTAATTGTTTAGCACCCTCATCTCCCAATTCATCGCTCCCAAGGTCTAAATAGGTAAAACTATTTATATTTGGCAAGGCTGTTCTTAGTTTTTCTTGAATCATATTGTTGATGGCATGAAAAGGAATTTCTTATAATCATCGTGTTGGCATTTGGTGTGTTTCCATGAATAATGTGTGGATTCATGCTTTTTTGGCGGCGGAGCTGGATTCATGTTGCTGATTTTAAAACTGTGGCCAGGAGCGCTTGCGGTTAACAGCTGTAAAATTTCTGGATCGTTTTGCGCTAAGTCAAGAGCTGTTTTATCATCCAAGTCACGATGGATTAACGGAATTCCTCGAGAACGCATTATTTCAACTAATAATTTTATCATCTTGATGTTTCTTAGGTGTACTGCCAAATGTAAAGGCGTCCTTTTTATGTAATGATGAGGTGCATACTAGACTTACGCCTTGGTTTATTAGCCTTAGCATTTCATCAGATTTTTCTTCAATGATGGCATTGAATAAATTATGTCTTAATAATTGATTACGTTTTAAATAGGATTTTATGTCGCCTGTTGCTGGATTATCATTAAAATCTTCAAGACTAAGCGAAAGATCAGTTAGGCTATAGTTTTCTTTGAGGGCATTTTTCAATTCATCGATGCAATTTTCAGTGATTTGATTGCGTGAGATATCTAAGCTAGTTAGCGTGTTATTGACTTTCAGCAAAGCCCATAAATGTCTTGCTCCTTTGTCTCCAATTATGTTATTTGCAAGGATTAATTCATTAATAGCGGTGTTATTTTCGATGCTAGCACATAAGTGTTTGATACCATTATGTGTGATTTGATTTGTTCGCAAATTTACTGCAAAAAGACTGCGATTATTTTTTAGGCTATCACTTAGATCTTTGGCATGACTGTCATCCAGTCGTTGGTTGACTACATCGAGCCTATGACTGCGATTAATTCCTTTTAAGATAGCTTGCCAGTCTTTTTTGCTATTCCAGCCATATTAAGTCCCTCTTAAAAATTGGATGGTAATTCGATTATACTGATAGTCAGTGAAGAGTTGCAATACAGGTAGGATAAGTGCTATAAAAATAGGTTTATATTGCTAGTATTAGGTGTTGATTTTTCTTGGATACTGATCAGGAGTGATTTAATTTTGGTCAAATTTAAGGCCAAATCTACGGAATTATTATTGTTTTCCTGGAACAGAGCGGTAGACCGTTTTTTGGTTTTTATTAAAAATTCAAGCCAGATGATAAGTTGATCGGCAGATTCAATATTTTGTATTGGCTTGTTAAATATATCATTCATAGTATTAGATTTAGTTGTTAAGTTTGGATGGTCGCTGCTGCTATTTTGGCCAATTTCAGCCTCTGGCATATAGATAGGCACTGATTTTACCGGTGATTTATTGGGGCTTTTGCTTCCAATCATGATGGCTTGCAATGAGCGTGTTGAATTGGATTTTTAATAGGAATTGGCTCGCTGGTTTTGCTTTTAGGCAAAGAAATTGAATCCGTTGATAGATGTGCTTTTGTTAAATCAACCGCTATTTTAAGGGCTTCAGGATCGTTGGTTATTAAATTGAGAAATTCTAAGCGCATTTCCAAGGGGATATTATCAGAGAGGTTGGCCAAGTGTTTACAGGCGCCATAATAAGTTATATTTGATACTCTTTTGTTGATTCCAAATTGATGCATATATTCAACAGTGTCACACAACGTTTTTAATGCGAAATGAGAGAACTCAAAAAATCTTCGATACGGTCGGATTCATAGATCATTCTTAACATATATTTATTGCAATTTTCATACGTTTCCATGAATAAATCTAGGCTGTCTTTTGAGGAAACTTCAGAATCTATCTGCTTGGCCAAAATAAGTTTTAATAACGTAAGCTTAGGTAAATTATTGCTTTTGGATTGTTCTATTAGGTTGATGTGTGCATTGATTGTTTGATAGCAAGCCATCAAATTTTGGCTTATTTCCAAAGTGGGTAGTAGCCTTTTGGTATGCTGGATATAGAATTTCATGTCGTTAATAGCAAATCGTTTTTCATGAGGCTGCACTTGATGTTTAAAGATAAATGGAAAATGAACTAAAAATAAATTGGTATGCGGTAGAGTGTATTGTGTTCTATTGATGTCAATATATTTGCTTGATGCCCAATCAATATACATTTGTTTTGGACAAAATAAAACAGTTAATTGAGCAAGCCCATCGTTAGTCAATGTTCGGCAATGTTCAAATGTAAGTGTCAAGATTTCAATTTTGTTGCCTTTGGTTGTTGGTTCTTTATTGATTATCTGGGTGTTGTCAAAATGTAATTCTTTTATCGGCTTTGCTAATAATTTTTGCAGTTCTATTAGGCTGGCGATCGATATTTTGCTATTTCTTATCATTAGTTTAATATTGCTGGCGTTTTTAAGCCAGTCTTTTGAGTTAGTTTGTCACCGATACTTTTAATGGGCTCATTTTCACAATCATAGTCTTTAATGCTAAGCATGGCAGTGATTGATTCTGGTGTTCCTATTGGGTCTTCAAATGAAACAATCTTGTTGGTCTTTATATTGATAGTTAATTGGTTATTTGAATTGATGTTGTTTGATTCATGTTGTTTTGGGAAAACTGTTGGCGTTGCTGGTGTCTGGTTTTGTAATTTTGTTATGATTCTTGCCATGGTTCCTTGAATGACTGGTAACTTGTCATTTTCTTCTATAGACACGATTTGTGATGACAATTGTGGGTAATGTTCAGTTATTACATATATAATATTGTTGATTTTCCCTTTACCATGGCCCTATAATTAGGCAGCCGTATATCAGACAATTGTAATGTTTCCATCTCATGGCTTAACAGCAAGGTTTCTCGAATTTTCTTTATGAATTTTCTCGGGTCTGTTGTTTGAAATGTTAATAATAAAGGTAAAATTTGATTGTCTAAAATCTGCAAGATTTCTCTTTTAACGCTATTAGCTTTTGCTTTTTAGCCAGTATCAATTTAATGGCTTGAAGATTGATCGTAGAAACCAAGCTTTCTATAGGTTCGATTGTCGTTAGGTTGGGATGTGAGGCAATGGCATCAAGCAAGTTATCATTGGGTTTGTTTAGAGTGAAGGAACTATTCAATAGATGAATTGATACAATATTCGGGTTGTCGTTCAGTAATTGAATGATTTCAACTACGTTATCATCCGTGATAACGTAGTTTAGTAAAGTTGCTTTTTGTTGTTATCCGATAATTGTTTAGAGCTGATTGTTTTCATTGCAAACTATCTCAAAATCGTCGGTTATTGCATTATTCATGATCGAGTTGAGTTGTAAATTTATATTGCATAATTGCTCAATGATGGTTGAGTATTTATTGTCATGCCAAAATGAGCCATTTTTTCCTCTGACCATGCCAAATTTTTGGACCCCTTTTCTATAAAATCGTCTATGGCTTTTGCCACATCTTGTGTTGATGTCGCAGCTTCTACGTTTTCTTTAAATTTGTCTAGTCTATGGTGCGAATTTTTACTGCTGTTGCTGTGTGCCGCTATTATTTTGAGTAAAGAGGTTTTTAAAAGCGATGGAAGTTCTCGACTGATCCCATGGTGATGCTCAGAGTTTTTAGGAATGTGGCGTAATAATTTCAGCCTTCTTTCTAACGGAATTTCTGCGATTTCTCCGGTGGCAATGGAATAAAATTGTATAAAGACATTCTCTTGTAAACGTTTTATTTCTTTGGTTTTTTCTTTGTCTTTTGTCAGGTCATTTAGTAAGGTGACACTTTTTATCAGTTGGCATAAATTGGTAAATACTGTCTCTTGATTTTCAAGATTACTAAGTATTTTTCAAACATTTTATTATGATAATTTTCATGCGCCTCAATTAATAAGCAAAAGGAGTCATCATTGGGGTTTTTTTAAATATCTCACGCGTAATAGAGGCCTTAAGTTTGGCTGCGCTTTCTTGTTTATGACTGGTGGCTACTACATTATTGTTGTTGTTTTCATCTGCATGCGAGTTTACTAATGTGCTTATATAATATTTAATATCATGTTCTTGACTGCTTTCAATATCGTTTTCTTCATGAGCTTCATCAGGTGGAAGCAGAGACGCTATTCTTTTTAAGAAAGTAGCTTTGTCAACTAACTCGGCTATCTTGTCTTGCGTAAGTTGGTCGCTTTTTATAGTGATGCTGAATTTCGGTATATGGATTTCTACATTTTTTTCACCGCTCAAGTTCAACAGCAGTTCTTTTTGTAAAAACCAATTTCAGTATTGATAATGAGTTGATGTATGCTTCCAGCCAGTTTTCTAAGTTCGGTTATATTAATTGTGTCCCAAGCGCCTTTAAGTTCTAAAGTGGTCATGACTGTATTTGCACGGTGTGATTCTAAGTAAGACTTTTCTATTTCTTCTCCTATTTCTAATTCAGGAAAAGAGCATCCTGTTAAATCGATTTTGACTTTATTGTCTGACTTCTGCATGATTCCAATGATATGCAATAACGTAATTGCACTGACCTTTGAGTTTTCAAAGTGCACTGAAGTACTTTGGGAGATTGTTTGATTATTAGCCATTAATAGCATGATGGAAGTGATCTCTGTCAAGTCATAATTTTTTATAATTAATTTGCCTTGGTCTTTCGATAATTTTGTAGTTTCATCAAGCATGGTTTCCCCCTCTAATCAGTTGGCGTTGGCTCTATTAGCTTTATAGTTGATTATCGTTCTCAAGCACATCCTTATTGATAAACGGCAAAATTTCCATATGGATTTCTTTGCTAAAATTGATTATTTTTTGTTGTTTTTTATCAATTGCAGGAATGAGAAAATTGAGTTTTCCTTTAGTTTTATTTAAAGCAGTAGCAATCACTTCTAATGAGTCAGCATTTTCAATTTCATCGAAGATGCCTTGTAAGCGTTTTTGCCAGAATCGTCAGTTAGTGCCAATAATTCTTTAGGAAGCTGTTGTTGTAACATTTCAAGTAAAATATCATTGCGGGACAGTTCTTTTGACAATTCAAAATTGGAACTTTCATTCGATGTTAAGTTAATACAGCCAAGAGGTATTAATTTAATTATATTTATTCTGTCTTTTATTGATAATTGGTTTTTATTATCAAGCACTAGGGTTTTACAACCTATATGGCAGGCCATCAAAGTGCTGTTGAGTGATTTATTGAGTATCTTCAACTTTTGTAGTTTTTCAATGTCTTTATATAAGTTGACTAAGCATTGATAGGCATCAGTGGCTGCGGTGGTATAAATACTATGCAAGGCGATTTTAGCATAATCAATGAAAGTTGTGATTAAGAATTCCTTGCTATTATCTTTTTATAAAACTTAATGCCCATTTTTTCGTAAATTTCCAAGGCCAGGCTGAATTTTGTTTTCGCGATTAGTAATGGTATTGATAATTTTTTATTGTTTTGATTGAGCTTTGTAAGCTCGGCTTTTTTCAGTCATGCTCTCTAGAAAAGCAAGCAATGGTCCAACTGTTTGTTGGTAATCAATATGGGCTTTTTCTGATGCGAACCGGTCCATCAGTTTTTCTGCTTTTGCCAGAAAATTTAGCAAATCTTCAATGACATATTTCTCGAGTTCGTTTAATTGGGCAATATTAAAAGAGATCTCTTTATTTTGATGATGTAAAACAATAGCAATATTATCAATGAGCAATAGTTTGTTTTCTACGATTGATTCGAGATCAGCGTGTATTTCTTTAGATTGCAGTGCTATTACTAGGCTCGATAATTTAGGGGTGGTGGCCAATGAATTTTCTAAGTAGATTGTATCAAGTTGGATAGGGCTATTTTGTAAGGCTTGTTCCTGTTCCATGTCAGTTTCATCTAAGACGGAATGCGATAAATGTAAGTGTTGTATCTTTGCTTGAGAGGTGGATGAACCAATGGTTTTTGTATCTCTTCTTCAGTAACCAACGAATTGTAAAATACGATGTGGTTATGTGTTTTGAAGAGTGAAATTTTTGCGTCAATTCTGCTTGATGAGATGGTTTATTGTGACGAAAATTCTCAATGAATAATGTATCTTCAGTTTCATACATTTTCATGGCTTCATAATGAATCAAGAAGTCACTAAAATTGATTTTTATCACTTTTGCCATTTTGAGAAGTTTCTTGGGTTGGTTCTTTTTGGGTTTATTGGCGTTTAATTGCAATTGGATATTTTCATAATTAGTAGCTTCGGTATATTCTGTTGGCAAGGGCAGTTTAAGATTATGCAATGTTGCCAATGTGGCTGAATGTTTGTTTTTGACCTCTTGATGGTAGTTATGTGACCATGGATAATTTTCTGACCATCGAAGCAGTGTTTTTGCAAACTGCCCCAGCGTTTTTTATGGTTTACTAATTGCTCTTTAATGGTGGTTTGTTGGAGATAATCGGGAAATTTTTGTAACATCTTTTAATATCGTCCAGTAGCTGCATAGCCTCTTTTGTGGCTTGAATTGCACGGGCCTTATCATCTAGTCCTAGCATAAGTTCATCAGAATTAGTATAGCTGGGTGGTAGTGTCACTTTAATAAGAGAAGGATGTTGCAGAATTTTGGGCATTATTTTTCGTTGAATTGGTTTTCTGGTATGACAAGATTGCTCAAATTAATTGAAACTAGGTTATGATTATTTTCGGCATAGACAAAAATGTCTTTTAACGCTCCATAATCAATGCTCTCTGTTGATAGGTCGACACTTTCATTGGTTTTCAATTGTGTAACAATATCGTTTGATAGTAGCATTATATGTCTCGGGTTGATTTCTTAAAAATGATCTTACTTTTTCAAGCTTAACATAATCTTAGATGCAGTCATCAGAGTCATAATAGTCTTTTAAGGGGCAAAATTAAATTTTCCACTTTATTGTGAATCATGAAGCGATACTGGCAATTGTCATATAACAGCAAGGGGCTTTCAGGTGTAATTGTCTTATATTATGATACAATCCCCCAGTGGCCAAAAATACAGTATAAAGGAGCCGATTATGTACCGAGATACCATGACGATTGCCGGTTTTGATGCCGAATTATGGGAAGCAATGCAAGATGAGGCACAGCGCCAAGAAGACCACATTGAGTTAATTGCGTCCGAAAATTACGCCAGCCCACGGGTATTAGAGGCCCAAGGCTCAGTTTTGACTAATAAATATGCAGAGGGCTATCCCCATAAGCGTTACTATGGTGGCTGTGAATTTGTAGATATGGCAGAAGAATTAGCCATTGCCCGTGCTAANAAATTGTTTGGTGCCGATTATGTCAATGTACAACCTCATTCTGGCTCATCGGCTAATGCTGAGGTCTATATGGCGTTGGTTGAACCNGGGGATGTCATCCTAGGGATGAGTTTAGCTCATGGCGGTCATTTGACCCACGGTGCATCTGTCAATTTTTCAGGCAAGACCTACCGCGCTTTTCAATATGGTTTAGACCCTAACACCGGTGAAATCGATTATGATCAAGCGGACGCATTAGCACGTGAGCACAAACCCAAGTTGATTATGACAGGATTTTCTGCTTACTCCCGTGTTGTCGATTGGCAACGGTTCCGTCAAATTGCTGATGCGGTCGGGGCTTATTTAGTGGCTGATATTGCTCATGTCGCTGGTTTAGTGGCTGTAGGCCTGTATCCTTCACCAGTGCAGATTGCTGATGTTACTACTACTACCACTCATAAAACGCTGCGTGGCCCTCGAGGTGGGATGATCATGGCCAAGGCGAACCCTGAGATTGAGAANAAACTCAATTCCGCTGTCTTNCCTGGCGCCCAAGGTGGCCCATTAATGCATGTTATTGCTGCTAAAGCGGTTGCATTTAAAGAAGCCCTGTCACCTGAATTCAAGGCCTATCAACAGCAGGTTTTAGTCAATGCCAAAGCCATGGCAAAAACTATCATGGAACGTGGTTATAAGATTGTTTCGGGCGGCACAGATAATCATTTGTTCTTAATTGATTTGACTGATAAAGATATCACCGGTAAAGATGCGGAAGCAGCACTGGGAGCAGCTTATATTACTGTCAATAAGAACAGTGTTCCGAATGATCCGCGTTCACCTTTTGTGACCAGTGGGCTGCGTATTGGTACACCTGCTATTACTACCCGTGGTTTTAAAGAAGCGGAAGCGTGCAATTTGGCCAATTGGATTTGTGATATCTTAGACGATATTCAGAACGCAGAAGTCAGCGCAAAAGTAAAACGCCGTGTGCTGGACATTTGCCAGCGTTTTCCGGTCTATGTTCATAAGTAATAGGCGGCATTATGTTTTGTCCATTTTGCCAAGCAGCCGATACGAAAGTGATTGATTCGCGTTTAGTGACGGGCGGCAATGAAGTACGACGACGACGTGAATGTTTAGAATGTAAAGAACGTTTTACCACGTTTGAAACCGCTGAATTAATCATGCCCCGTATTATCAAACGAGACGGTTGCCGCAGTCCTTTTGATGAAGAAAAATTGCGAAACGGCATGTTAAAGGCGTTAGAAAAACGCCCAGTGAGCATTGAAACTATNCAGGCGGCAGTCAATCGAATTAAACATCGATTGCAAGTCACAGGCGAGCGGGAAGTAAGTGCACAGTTGGTCGGTGAGATTGTGATGGAAGAGCTGCGCTCACTGGACCAAGTGGCTTATGTTCGTTTTGCGTCGGTTTATCGCAGTTTTCAGGACGTCCAAGCATTTCAAGATGAAATTCAGAAATTGCGTATTAATGAAGAGTCAACTTAAGAAAGAGCGTTCGTGATTCTATGAAACATTCTAATGTCAAGGCGCGACAACTGGCGCGTCGATTAGCTTTACAAGCATTATATCAATGGCAATTTCAAGCGCATTCCGCTGCAGAAATTGCCGCACAATATTTGTCTAATTCCAGCAATGTAAAATGTGATGCTGATTATTTCACTGAAGTAATGCAACAACTACCGCCTCAGCTTGANGAAATTGATGCCTTAATTCAGAGTGTAAGTGACCGTCCCTTAGATGATCTGACCATGATTGAATTGGCAGTGTTGCGTTTAGCCGTTTATGAATTAGTAAAACGTCCAGACGTTCCTTATCGGGTTGTCATTAATGAAGCTTTAGAATTGGCGAAAACATTTGGGGCAACAGAAGGCCATAAATATGTTAATGGCATATTAGACCAATTGGCACAACAATTGCGTGCGGCTGAATTTAAATAGCTTTTAATTGGTTAGGCGAAGGCCCATAGAAAAACTAGAAGCTTGTTATTGCTGTCAAGATTAAGTATTTCGCTGAAGGTGTAAAAATAAATGCCGTCATCCCGCGGTGAAGACCGCGGGAACCAGGGCTATTCTGTAGAGTGCGTATTGCCTGATGGATCCCGCGGTCTTCGTCACTACGCTCCTCGCAATGACATCGCTCGTTTTTAAGCTGGCCTTCAAAGGAGTCATTTGTGTCATTAAACGAATTTAGTATTATTGACCGTTATTTTAGTCAGCTGGGCAATCATCGGCCTGAAGTCAGTCTTAGCGTGGGTGATGATTGCGCCATTACTCACTTGTCAGATGAATTTGATACATTATTTACCATCGATACCCTCGTTGAAAATACGCATTTTTTGTCCGATATGCCAGCAGTAGCATTAGGCTATAAAGCGATGGCCATTAGTTTGAGTGATATTGCGGCCATGGGTGGTGAGCCTTATGCAGCCTTGCTTGCATTGACTTTGCCCAGTGTCGATGAAGCTTGGTTGAATGCTTTTGCTCAAGGTGCTGATAGCATTTTACGGCAGTTTAACCTGGGCTTAATCGGCGGTAATTTAAGCCATNNGGGCCCCAATATTACGACTCAAGTCATGGGCAAAGTGCCTAAAAATCAAGCAGTGTTGCGTTCGGGTGCAAAACCNGGGGATTTAATCTATGTGACAGGCACTTTAGGCGATGCTGGCGCAGCATTAGGTTTTCTTTTGAGCCAGCAGCAAACGTTAGCCAATGACTTGCGTGTTAAACTTTTAGAGCGATTTTATTATCCGATACCAAGGTTAGCGGTGGGTATTGCATTGCGTGGTACTGCTACTGCAATGGTTGATATTTCCGATGGTTTGTTAGCTGATTTAAATCACATTTTATTGGCTAGCAAGGTAGGCGCAGAGTTAGAGGCGGCAGTCTTACCATTATCGCTGGAACTGCAGCAAGCAGTTGATCATCGATTGGCATTAAAATTGGCGCTGACGGCAGGTGAAGACTATGAATTATGTTTTACTGTGCCTCAAGCAAAACAACAATACGTTGAACAATTAAGTGTTAGTACGGGTTGTCGCATGACTTGTATTGGATTGATTACTAAAAAGCTTGGTCTACAAGTGATTGATGCGAATTCGAAACCAATGGTTTTAACCGAGTTAGGCTATGACCATTTTAAAAATTTGGATGATGTATGNAAACCTACAGCTAGACCAATTCCTGCCGCGCAAATTTGGCGTAGTCCCATTCACTTAGTGGCATTTGGTTTTGGTGCCGGTTTGATGCCTTTTATGCCAGGCACGTGNGGAACCATTGTTGGCGTACTAGTTTGGATCATGATGAGTTTTTACCCACTATGNGCTTATTTGTGTCTATTATTATTGTTGACCTTATTGGGAATATGGATTTGTGACNNGAGAGCCAAGCGACTGGGCGTGCATGATTATTCCGGTATTGTTTGGGACGAAGTAGTAGGATTTTTATGGGCAATGATTTTAGTGCCAGTGACTTGGTATACCATGCTATTGGGATTTGCTTTATTTCGCCTCTTTGATATTTGGAAACCTTGGCCAATTCGCCATTTAGACCAAAAGGTTGGTGGTGGGCTAGGGATAATGCTGGATGATATTGTTGCTGGGATTTATGCCGCCATTGTATTACATATCATTTTACTGGGAGTAAGATAACATGCCGATGAGCAATTTATTAGGCGAATATTTAGGGACAATGATGCTCATTATTTTAGGCAATGGAGTGGTTGCCACCGTATTATTGACCCGCTCCAAAGGCCATGGAGGTGGCTGGATTTGTGTGACAACGGGTTGGGGCATTGCCGTCATGGTTGGGGTGTTCGTGGCGCAAGCAGCANNGGGTGCACCATTTGCGGATATTAATCCAGCCGTGAGTTTGGCGCGCTTCTTATTGACCCATGCTTATACTTTACCGCAATTAATTTGCACTCAAATCGTTCAGGTTTTGGGCGCGTTTACAGGCAGTGTGATTGTTTGGCTCGTCTATTTAAAACACTGGGCTGTGACCGAAGACCCTCATATGAAATTATTGGCGCATTGCACTAGCCCTGCCATTTGGTCATTGCCAGCCAATTTGCTGACTGAAATTATTGGCACCGCCGTATTGGTATTTGCTATTGGTGCTATTTTTGGTACGGCCTCATATCCTTTTCCAATAGCACCAGGTCTTGGGCCTTATATTGTCGGTGTCTTGGTATGGGGCATTGGTTTGTCGTTAGGNGGGCCAACTGGCTATGCCATTAATCCAGCACGTGATCTGGGGCCACGGTTGGCGCACGCGGTTTTGCCAATTGTTGGCAAGGGCACTTCTCAATGGCGATATGCTTGGGTACCAGTCATTGGCCCATTAGTAGGCAGTGTGATAGGGGCTTTGGTATGGAGTTGCTGTTTAATGTAACCAAGGAGGTTTTTATGCAAAGAGCAGTTATTTTATTGAGCTTATTGTTGGCTAGTTGGTTTGGTTTTGCATCTGCTGCTAATAAGCCTGTTTACACGGATTCCAGTCAAATCATTGAAGCTACTCCAGCAAAATCCACATTTATTATTGCTTTGCCTTCTAATCCTAGTACTGGCTATTCTTGGAAAATTAAAAGTTATCCGCAGCAGCAATTAAAATTAATCAAACAGGCATATGTGCCGCCCAAGAAACAATTGATAGGCGGCGGTGGAACAGAAACTTGGCTATTTTCTGTCAAACCATCCGCATTTAAAAACCCTGGTAGTGGGCAAATTGAATTGATTTATCAGCGCCCATGGGAAAATATCCCGGTCAAGACCCAGATATTTAAAATAAAAATATCAAGCAGATAATGTTTGCAATTTTCCTATCAAAATAGGAAAAATAAATAGGCCAAGTGTTTTTAACATTCTGGTCATCTCGCGGCCCATCATTGCCCACAAATCAGCTCAAAATAATCCGATGCCTCTTGAGAACAGGTTATCAATTGTTGCAGGAATGGGGCAGCACAAATCGAAATATTTTATTAAAATTGAAAGCTTTGATGGTCAAGTAATAAAATTGGTTCAACTGCATATAGAAAAACTGGATGAAAAACAGCCTGAAAAGAAAAAAATAATCTCTTTTTCTAAAAGACCCCGTTGCAAAAATTCAAAGAAGAGATAAAGAAAGCAGAGGGAATATCCGGAGTCATTCTGAGTTCACCAAAAAAACAAAAAATTGCAGGAAGCATTCCCCGAGCTTGATAGAACCAAAAGGCATCTTGAAGTGATCCAGGATTGTAAGAGTCTAGTATCGGAAAATTAACGACTCTCAGAGAGAGGATTGGCTCATCATCTCTCTGATTTGAAGTTTATAAGCTAGTTGCAGTTATTGCTTAAATCCGTAATCGGCGGATACTTCAGGTGTTTCATTGTTGCTGGAAGTGGCGTTCTGTTCGATATACGGACTTCTAATCGCTGTTTGTGATTCACGAATTAAATGGCTGGCAGCGCGTAAATCTTCAACGGACACTTCGGTAGCTTGGGCTTTATTGCCGTAGGTCAGTTGTAACTGGCTAATTTTGTCTTGTAAATAACCAGTGATTTGTTGCCGTAAGCCATCATCTTTTTCACTAGAATACCGTCCGAAAGCTTCTCCGGTATATGGATTAATAAAGGGCTGGTCTTTACGGGCACAGCTGTTGCGCCATTGGACAAAGAAAGATTTGTCAAAGTAAAAGTTTGATTATCACCTGTAGTGACTTTGATTGGGTCGTATTTGAACTCTTCGGATATCGGGCAAATTAAGTCACCTGAGTCATTGATGACTTCATCAATATTGAGACCATAATTATCACAGAGCGCGGTCAGTTGATTAAACAATGCTCGGTTAACATTTTTATTGTTTTCATTAGCGTTTAGGGCTTTTTTATAAACTGTATGCTCATGTTTTATCTAGCCTCATTGTCCCCAGGTTTATTCATGATGATAGGATACCTGAATATTATTAAGGTTTTCTTAAAATCATGGAACAATTTTGGTTGTTGTATCGCAGACATTGTGAATAATTGATATATTTCAATTGCTTAGGTTTATGCTTAGGGCGCGCTGAAATTAAATTTCCTACCTATTTTTAAATAAGCAATCAATTCAAGCACTTACATCAGTTTGCAATGCCGATAACATCGCTCCTCCAGACTTTAAAATTTTTAAAGGACCTTATTTCATAAGCATTACTTAATTTTGAGAGGGTATATTAGGCTGGGGTAAAACGGATAGAGAATACTAGCTATGTACACAGCAAAACTAGATGAAGTTAGGGTCCATTTAGAGAGATTGAAAAATAATTCAAACTCAAAATCGATCACTGTTGAAAAATTATGGGGTGCTATTTTTGTTATATCGGGCATTGTAGAGGAGTTAAATAAAGCATTTTCTGTTCTCCAAGATAGCAGTCAAATCATGGATGATTTGAAAACACTGTCGCAAAATATAGACAGCATGGCCTCTGAAGATTTTAACGATCAGGCCTATCAGGATCTAATAGAAACAAGCCTTCAAAATGTTGCTAAGTTAGCACAAGCCATCCAAAAGCATCAAAATTACCAAATTATCTCATCTCATCAAGCGCCATCTCTGTCATCAAAAAATATGATGCCTATTATTCCTGATGAATATATGCTGAGGTTATCGCGAACGTTTTGGACCAATGCCGAACAATTGGAGAATTATTGCGCAATATAAACGCTATTTCACGGCTTAATAAACGATCTTTACGATTGATTATGGAGCATCACATCGTAAAAAATAAATTTGATGAAGTAAAAAAAGAAGGACTTTTCCTGGAAAATTTCAGGAAATCTCTCGTTACTTGATTCGAGTTTTTGCCGGTGTTCTGTCAGAACCCCATGTACTCTAGTAAATTTGATTTGCGTTTGTTAATTGATTTGGCTGTTTATCAGGAAAAATATGAGGTTTTGAAAAAAATCATTTCTGCATGCAAATTAAGGGGCAAGCAAAATGGGTTGGCTGGGTGTGATGGCCTTTTTGATGCGTGTTTAGTTATGTTGTTTAAAAAACTGAACATTAAAACTAAGGAATCACCAGACCTCTCTGAGCTGCAAGAAACAGGTATTATTGGGTTAATTTTGTCGGTAAAACCGCCGATTTTTAATCAAAGTTTTGTTGACCAATTAGGTGCAGCCGAAAAAGAATGATACTTTCAAGAACAAAAACTGATAATTGGGATGTGGCAATATCTGAGAAAATGGCATTGAGTGTTTTGTCTTATGACTTTATTTCAATATCTGGCCAGAATGTGCAAAGTACATCAGGAAAATTAAATATTGGGTTCCAGATGCGGATGATTGCTTCATTTGAAATGTTACAAAAACTCCTTAATAATAAAGTTATATCTGATTCTAATTGTTTAGTTTTTATTGATAAATTTTTGGCGTTTCCTAGTTGGAGTAAGTATCGAGATAGTAAGGATCGGCCTCGTGGGGTCGGTTGTGAAATTTTAATGAATTTATCAAATATGCCGACTGCTCTGGAAAAAATGGATAGAAGCCGGCTTGTGAAAGCGTTGGCAATTGCAATACAAGCAGAGCATGCGAGGGTGATAACATTTTTATTGAGCGTCTGATTGCTTTAAGTGAGGGCGAATTAAGCTATCTATCGAATTTTTTGGAAAAGTTTGATAAAGCCAACCTTGTAAAGCATTTGGTTGCAGCAATAGAAGCGCGAAACTTCCAGGAAATCGCTCTTTTTCGGGAGTTTTATGCTTTGTTTTTAAGGATGGTTCAGCAAAAGAAGTGGAATATTTGGCATGTGAATTCAAAAAATAAATGGTGACAGCATGTCGGCTGCGATTAATTTCGTTTTGGATGAAGCCGGACCGTCAGCTATTGAATTTTTGCTGAATCATTTTTGAGTCAATCTTCGTCTTTTCAAGACAGGAAGCAGATGATGAGTGTGTTTTATGGGAAAAATTGTGATCGATTGAAAATCCTAAGAAAAGCCCAATATAATTTACAATTTTTAGTCCAATTGGAGTATTTGTCTCCACATGACGGATCGGGCTTAATGAGTGGCCTTGTGAAAGATTTCATTAATTTTGCCCAGAATAGGCTTACTGTCAGTCCTAAACAGTTGTTTCAAGCATGGGTCTTTAGTTATCAAGAAAATAATAGTGTGGATTTATTCGCTGTTCTTAATACCAGAAGGAACCCTCAAAATTACTTTTCTGTCACATACAAAGAGATTTTGATAATTACTGTGTCGGATTAATGGTGGATTCTGAACCTGAGGTAGTCAATGATAATGCTAATACGTTGAGTTCTTAAAATAATTAATTGCAAACAATAATATTGATTATGATGTTTTTATTTTAAAAGCCACGAT
The DNA here is from genome assembly GCA_013414725.1 of Coxiellaceae bacterium. Taxonomy (GTDB): domain Bacteria; phylum Pseudomonadota; class Gammaproteobacteria. Next base: position 1,766,461 of record CP058706.1, read on the forward strand.
AATCAGCATAATTACTGCTATGATCTGTAAAGTGACTGAGAACGAGACAACGCTAACTATATTTTTATCGTATAGCCAACCAATAATGACACTCCCCAGAAACCAGCTTACGCCATAGAATGCATTGAAAATGCCATAAGCTGAGCCGCGTTTATGGCTAGGTATCATGTTGGCAATTACCGCACGCATTAACGATTCTTGCGAACCTACGCCCAGTCCCCAAAGCAGCATTCCCAGATAAATGACCCAAAGGCTATGGCCTAAAAACACTAAAGGAGCAAACCCCGCGCTGAGGATCACGAGTAGGATTAAGATGCTAAAGCCATGTTTGTCGTAGAGTTTGCCGAAAATAATAGAGGTCAGCGCTGTGGTTCCCATGGCAAATGCATAGACCACCGGAATCCAGGCACCGCTAAAGGAGCCTGCTTTGGCAAAATGGAAGGCGATTAAAGCAAAATCAGCGAATGCTGCAGCGACCAAGGCAGAGGCGATGGTATACAGCCAGAAGATTGGTGGAATACCATGCCCAGCAAATTCAGGGCGTTTGACTTCAAGGTGTTGTGGGTGCGGGTAGAGCCTGGAGGTGCCAATTAAGACACTAATCGCCATTAAGGCAGGGATGGCCAATATGGCAAAACTGAGGGGATAGCCTAGGTTAAAATACAGTGCGGCTGCGATAATTAATGGGCCTGACATGGCGCCGATCTTGTCCATGGCTTCATGGATGCCAAAGCCCATGCCGCTACCAATCCGTTGCGATGCGTGTGAGAGCATAGTGTCCCGTGCAGGATTGCGGATCGCCTTACCAACTCGTTCTAGCACGATGAGGACGGCTGCCATTTGCCAACTACCAGCCAAGGCAAGAAGGGGAACGGCCAAGAGATTAATAAAGTAGCCAATGAAAGTAATGAGCCAATAACGTTCAGTTTTCTCGACAAGATAGCCTGAGACCAGTCGTAAGGCATACCCTAGCAATTCTCCTAGCCCAGCGACGATGCCGACCACAGTGCCGGTTGCACCTAGTAGTGCTAGATAAGGCCCAGTAATACTGCGTGCGCCTTCATAGGTCATGTCAGCAAATAAACTGATAATGCCAAATAAAAGAATAAATTTTACCGCATACTTTGGACTAATGTCGGTAGTATCAGAATTAGTCTTTAGCGGTATCATGGCGCACTTACTTGATGCGTCGATAGCGCAGGTAATTTGGCTGCCATACCTGCTGTGCTATTTGTTCAGCCACCGTTATGCCGCGTGGTAAGGTAGCGAGGCCTTCTTTGACGGCCATCTCGCCAACGGCAATGGCCATGTCAATAGCAACGCTTTCGGCTTTGGCTAGGCTAGGTAAAATGGGAGCAGTGGGATCACGTAATACAGGCGCATGTTGGATTAATGATTGAACCGCAGCCCATAACATATTGTCGCTGACTTTGCTGGCCTTGACTGCAATGACGCCCAAGCCGATGCCTGGAAATGCCAGTGCATTGTTGCATTGCGCTACGCTGATGGTTTTGTCTTTAAACTGTGTATCAGCAAATGGGCTGCCGGTAGCGATTAATGCCTGATTATCGGTCCATGCAATAATATCAGCTGGATTAGCTTCGGCTTTATCATCCGGGTTTGACAGTGGGAAAATAATTGGACGTGGGTGAGCGGCAGCCATGGTTTGAACGACTATCTTATTAAAGGCGCCATGCAGAGTTGAGCAGCCAATTAAAATGGTAGGTTTTACCTGTTGTATGGTTTCGAGCAGGGTGATGTAGCTTTTTGATTCACNTGGCCAGGAAGCAACTTCAGCTACTGGTCTAGCAAAAGGCAGTTGAGCGGTAGTCAGGTTTGAGGCCGCCTGCGTCAGTAACCCAGGTTTGTCTACTAGCCAAAAACAACGCCGTGCTTCACTTTCAGACATGCCTTGTCGCAACATTGCATCGTAGATTTGGTTAGCAATGCCCATACCTGCAGAACCAGCACCAAAAATAACGATACGTTGTTGCGGCAAGCTGCTGCCACTGGCTTGAATGGCAGCCAACAAGGCTGACAAGGTGACAACGCCAGTGCCTTGGATATCATCATTAAACGAACAGATTTCATCTCGATAACGAGTAAGGTTGCGCTGTGCATTGTCTCGGCCAAAATCTTCCCAATGGAGAAATACATGAGGAAATTTACGTTTGACGGCGCTAACAAAATTTTGAATAAAAGCATCATAAGCGGCGCCAGTAATACGTGGGTGGCGCAGGCCTAAGTACAGCTGATCGTGCAATAATGTGCTATTGTTGGTGCCCACATCTAACAGAATTGGCAAGGTGCGCAGGTGGTTGATACCACATAAAGAGTAGACCATTAATTTGGCTACGGGGATGTCCATTGCGCCAATGCCTTGATCGCCAATTCCCAATACACCTTCGCCGTCAGTCACAACAATCAAATCGATATCAGGATTAGTGCGATTGTCGAGGATTTCATCCATATCTGCTTGTTCGTTGTAAGCAATATAAAGACCACGTGCTTGGCGGAATTCACGGCTATATTCTTGCACCCGTGTCCCAANCAGTGGGGTATAAATTAAAGGCAACATATCGACTAGGTGTTCTTTCAGCAAGCGGTAGAACAAAGTTTGATTGGTGTCATGTAATGTATGCAGGTAGATATTTTTCTTCAATTTGTCTTCGTAGGATTGGAATTGAGCGAAGGCGCGTGACACTTGTTCTTCCAAAGTCTCAACGCGAGCTGGCAGTTTGCCTTTCAGCCCAAATGCATGCCGTTCGTCTTCTTGGAAGGCGGTCCCTTTATTTAGCTGTGGTGTCGTCAGCAGTGGCTTGCCGCTAAGAGCAGTGCTGAGTACTTCCTCTCCCGTATGGGTGTCCTTAATCACTTTAAAATCAAGCATTTTTTTCAAATCCTCGGAGAAGCAAATTTTCGCGCCATCGTGGCGCGGTTTGTGCTTTCTGTCAAGAGAGTTGTCACTTATTGCATTAGGTTAATTTCTTTGGGTTAACTTTATGTCCCCCAGCACCGGCCATTTTCAGTGACTTTTAGCTTGACAGACAGGAGCTATCAATCAGATATTGCTTAGATTAACCGAGCCAGGAGGTTTTATATGGCCAATCGCACCATCGTTATGAATAATCAACTCTACAACTATTTAATTCAACATTCAGTACGCGAAACTCCATTGTTGGCGGAATTACGTCAGACTACGGCGCAACGTTTTCCCAATACAGCTGAAATGCAAATTTCACCGGAACAAGGACAGTTTTTAGCTTTTCTGGCTGAACTGATCGGTGCCAAACGCGCATTAGAAGTAGGAACCTATACCGGTTACAGTAGTCTGTGTGTGGCCTCTATATTGCCTGCAGATGGTCAATTGGTGGCATGTGATATCAATGCAGAATGGACTGATTTAGCGCGTGAATTTTGGCAACGCGCTGGGGTTGAACAGAAAATTGATTTGCAACTGCGCCCGGCCTTGATGACCTTAAATGATTTATTGGCAGCGGGTGCGGCCAATAGTTTTGATTTTGCTTTTATTGATGCTGATAAAAACAATTACTCAGCTTATTACGAAGCCACATTAAAATTGTTACGACCAGGCGGTTTGATCGTGATTGACAATGTATTCCAAGATGGCCGGGTCGCAATGCCTGAGCACCAGGAGCCAAATGTCTTGTCTCTGCGGGCCCTCAATGAAAAATTGTATCAAGATGAACGTATCAGTATTAGCATGGTGCCAATGAGTGACGGTATAACACTCGTGCGGAAACTTTAATTGACTTATTTCGGTGGATTTTCCGGTTTTTGGGGGCCAAGGTTTTCATCGTCATCGGGTTCCTCGGCTGAGGTAATTCCACCGCGATCATCATAAACCACATTTTTTACCCAAGGCAGATTGCGATAAGCCAGCTGATCGCCTACTGAAAAATAGGGTATTTGATGATGGCAAAATAAGGCGAATAGTCAAAATCGCTGGGGTAATTAAACGCGGGTTACGTACTACCAATTCCCAGCCTTTTTCTGCATCCTTACGAATTAAGGGCAAGATAGGAAAATGAATGCTGTTAAAAGCACGTGCAATCATCGATGAGCAAATTTCTTCTGTTGGCCGCAAGGCATTGTGCTCAAACAATGAGGAACGCCAATGGCGTGGCAAAATAGCATAAGGAAATAATAAGCGGGCCAAATCAAAAATATGTCGCACACTGTAACGTGTGCCTAAGCGGCTGATAGAATAATTGATGACTTTTGTGCGTCTTCACGCGATAAACCCACAGGGCGGCAAATTCGAATGTGATCATCACGATATTTTTCAAGCCCATCCACAATCGTGCCTTGGCCTAACAAACTCTCGACGATGAGTTGTTGTGTGGGCGCAATATGGCTGAAACTGGCAATTTGTTCTCGAGTCTTTTCACTTTCAATATCGTGCAACCTGCCGATATAGAGGGCAGCATGGGTCCAAGGGCTTTGTGTGACTTGGCGAATGATCCGGCTAATCCGATGCCTGCCTTCAAATAATAAAACATCGCCGGGACGGATTTCATAACAGATACGATCAAAGTCACTCAGATAGGTGTGGCGAGGGGGCTGTTCTTTCATGGCCCATTGACTGAACTTTTTAATAATCCAGTTAGCGAAGGGCACGTTTATATGTTTATAAATGTATGCGCTGATCTTATTCATCGCTATTCCTTTAGCACCAGTTCCTCAACCAAAGACTTGGCGAGACCAATATAAGTTGCAGGCGTTAGCTGTTTTAATGATTGCTTAACTATACTCGGCAAGTCCAAGCTGTCAATGAATGCCTGCAAACTGTTTGCATCGACGCGCTTACCACGGGTGAGTGCTTTCAATTGTTCATACGGTTGTGGCAAGCCGTAACGGCGCATGACGGTTTGGATTGCTTCGGCCAATACTTCCCAATTTTGTTGCAAATCTTCAGCCAGTTTGGCCGCATTAACGCTGATTTTTAANNATCCAACTAAGAGCGCTTCGTAAGCCAATAAACTATGGGCAAACCCGACCCCTAAATTGCGCAACACAGTAGAATCAGTCAAGTCGCGTTGCCAACGTGAGATGGGCAGTTTATTGGCCAAGTGATCAAACAGGGCATTGGCAATGCCTAAGTTGCCTTCGGCGTTTTCGAAATCAATGGGGTTGACTTTATGTGGCATAGTGGAAGATCCTACTTCGCCTGCCACGGTTTGTTGTTGCAAATAACCGAGAGAAATATAACCCCAAATGTCTCGTGCAAGATCGATTAAAATCGTATTGGCGCGTTGCATCGCTTGTAATAATTCAGCTACGCCATCATGTGGTTCGATTTGTGTTGTATAAGCATTCCAGTCTAGTCCAAGGCTGGTCACAAAATCACGGTTGGTTATTGCCCAGTTAATTTCTGGATAGGCAGACAGGTGAGCATTATAGTTCCCAACGGCACCGTTAAATTTACCAAAAATGGGGACATTGCCGAATAAATCACGTTGTCTTTGCAAACGATAGTAGACATTGGCCATTTCTTTGCCGAATGTGGTCGGAGAGGCTGGTTGACCATGAGTCCGTGCTAACATGGGTTGATCAGCATAACGGGCGGCCAATGTGCTGAGTTCAAGCAATAATTTGTCCAATAGGGGTAAAATAACTTGTTGGCGTGCCGTTTTTAACATCAAGCCATAAGCCAGATTATTGATATCTTCCGAAGTACAAGCAAAGTGAATAAATTCACTGGCTTTGGACAATTCGGGTTGAGTAGCAAATTGTTCTTTTAAGTAATACTCAATGGCTTTGACGTCGTGGTTGGTTTCACGTTCGATCGCTTTAATTCGATGGGCTGCTTGCAGGTCAAACTGGGTAATCAATTGGTCAAGAAATTGATTTGCTGTTTGGCTTAATGGTGGCAGTTCAGTGATAGCAGGCAAGTTAGCCAGATGTTGCAGCCATCGGACTTCCACTTCAATTCGGTAGTGCATAAGCCCGTATTCGCTAAAGATTGGCCGTAGTTTGGCTGTTTTATTATGATAACGCCCGTCAATTGGGGAAATAGCAGTTAAAGCAGTCAATTCCATCGTTTCTATCTCATTGTTTATGAAGGTTTATCATAGCGTATTTTATTTGCTTAGGCAGCATACTTTCATCTAGGTTAATACTGTCGGAACGCTTTCATCCCACGGCTTGGCCGTGGGATGATGAAAGCTTGAAAATCGTTGGTTGTTGAGTATTCGTTAAGGGTAGTGTAGGATGCTACGTCAATTATGATTAGGCAGAACTATTATGGAATTCATTGACTTAAAAGCACAATATCATGCATTACAAGCAAAGATTGATGAAAATATTCGCCAGGTATTACAGAGCGGTAAATTCATTATGGGGCCTGAGGTTTATGCTCTCGAAGAGCGGTTAGCGGATTATGTTGGCGTGAAACATTGCATTACCGTTGCTAATGGCACTGATGCATTATTAATCGCCATGATGGCATTAGGCATTGGCCCTGGTGATGAAGTGATTACTAGCCCATTTAGTTTTATTGCGACTGCTGAAATGGCAGTATTATTGGGCGCCAAACCGGTTTATGTTGATATCGATCCTAATACGTATAATCTTGATCCAAGCTTGCTCGAAGCAGCGATTACACCTAAAACCAAATTAATTTTGCCAGTTGATATTTATGGTCAATGTGCTGATTATGATCCGATCAATGCAATTGCAAATCGTTATGGATTGCCGGTAGTAGAGGATGCAGCACAAAGTTTTGGTGCTACTTACAAAGGTCGTTTAGCTTGTGGCTTTGGAAAAATTGCTTGCACGAGTTTTTATCCATCGAAACCGCTTGGGTGCTATGGTGATGGTGGTGCTTGTTTTACCAATGATGATCATCTTGCTAATTTGATTCGACAAATTCGTAATCATGGTCAAGAAAGTAGTTATCGTCATGTTGTATTAGGCATGAATAGCCGTTTAGACAGTATTCAAGCAGCAGTTTTATTGGCTAAATTAGAAGTATTTCCCGATGAACTCAAGCGCCGCAACAAAATTGCGGCAAAATTTGATGGTTTATTATGTGAATATGTCACTGTGCCTTATGTTGAGCCGCACAATAGTTCGGTTTATGCACAATACACAATTCAAGTGAATGATCGTGATGAAGTACGGCAACGCTTGCAAGAACGTCATATTCCAACGGCAGTACATTATCCAATGCCAATACACAAACAACCAGTCATGACGTCTTCTACTGGTAATATAGCATTGCCGATTTCAGAGGAAATTTCAGCCAGAGTGGTCAGCTTACCATTTCATCCTTATTTGACCGAAGATGAAATAGAAGCAATTGCACAAGCAGTTTCTGAAGCAATTGCTGTTGTTTAGACATAGCATAGTTATGATGGAACGGCCTTGTTTTAACATTCAACATTATAAACTGGCAATGAGCCGTCGCTGGAGCAAATTGATTTTATTCTGTTGCGATCTGGTTGCTGCATGGGTGATTGGTTGGATTACTTGTTATTTTTTACCGAACCTGCCGGCAGGCAATCATATCTTATCAATTTGGTTATTTGCTTTAGCTATTGTGTGGATCATCAGTTATGACACTGAGATTAATATTCGGTTAGATGCATTTCTCACTTATGCTCGTGCTGCAAAAATTGCTTGTTGGAGTGGGCTCGGTTATTTGCTGTTCTTTGTTGTCACTCGACAATATTACTCATTAAAGTTCATTGTGATTGTCACAATCAGCTGGATGTTGGCAGCCATGTTCATGCGGCGTTTGTTACGGCAGCATGCGCCTATTCCACGGGGCCTTGCGTTGACACATTTGCCTGCCACCGTGACTCAAGATAAGCGTGTGGCATGGACGATTGCAGAAGATACTAAATTAATTAATTTGGCTGAGTTCGATTTTGTCGCCGTCGATTTTAATCATCAATATCCTAAAGAATATCAAGAATTATTGACCCATGCGCATGTTGCCCATGTGCCTATTTTATCAATGCCACAAGTCGTGGAACATTTGACAGGTAAGATTGCGATTGAACATCTCAATGATTTTTGGGTTGAAAATACTTTCTATGTAAATCCGCTTTATTTACGTTGCAAACGTGTCGTTGACATTGTCGTGAGTTTATTATTGGCTCCGTTATGGGTGCCGTTGACGTTGATTGTTGCCGTTTTAATTCGTTGCAATATGGGGCGGCCGGTTTTATTTCGGCAACAGCGGATTGGGGTCGACAATAAACCGTTTACGATTGTGAAATTTCGTACAATGACAGTGGATGCTGAGCGTGAAGGNGCAGCGTTTGCCAAACTAGGCGATTTGCGTATCACCCGTTTAGGCAAATGGTTGCGTAAATTGCGCTTAGATGAGTTGCCACAATTTTATAATGTGTTGAAAGGCGATATGTCATTAATTGGTCCTCGGCCTGAACAAAAACCGATGGTAGAAAAATTTGCGCAATCAATCCCGATGTATCAAATCCGTCATTGGCTGCGTCCAGGAATTACTGGCTGGGCACAAGTGATGCATGGTTATGCTGCCTCAGAGGATGAAACTTCCGAAAAATTACGCTATGACATGTTTTATTTNAAAAACCTGTCATTGTGGCTAGATATTGTTATTTTGTTACGGACTTTTTACATCGTAATCACAGGATTTGGTTCAAGGTGAAGTATGAAAATTACTATTTATGGTGCGGGTTATGTTGGCTTAGTTACAGCGGCTTGTTTTGCTGAATTAGGCCATGAAGTCTGTTGTGCAGACATTGATGCAGANAAAATAGCACGGTTGCAGCGTGGTGAAGTGCCTATTTATGAGCCTGGTTTAAGTGAATTGATACTCAAAAATCTGAATGCTAAACGTTTATTATTTATCACTGATATGCCGCAAGCAGTGTCTCATGGATTATTGCAATTCATTGCTGTGGGTNNACCTTCAGATGAACAAGGTGGCGCTGATGTGCGTGCAGTTTTTTCTGTAGCACAAACGATCGGCCGGTATATGTCTGACTATAAGATAGTTATCAATAAATCTACGGTCCCTTTAGGTACGGCACAACAAGTCCGTAATCTTATTGCAACAGAACTTTCGCAGCGTTTGTTAAACATNTCCTTTGCGATGGTATCTAATCCTGAATTTCTAAAAGAAGGGGCGGCGATCCAAGATTTTATGCGGCCTGACCGTGTTGTCATCGGTTCTGATGATACAAAGGCGGTTGCTATTATGCAGGAATTATATGCCCCTTTATTAACAACAGAAAAAGCATTGATTGCCATGGACATTGCTTCTGCCGAATTAACTAAATATGCCGCTAATGCATTTTTAGCGACTAAAATTAGTTTTATGAATGAAATGAGTTGGATTGCTGAGCATTATGGCGCAGATATTGAAAAAGTGCGGATTGGCATCGGCAGTGATGTTCGTATTGGTCCTTANTTTTTAAACGCGGGTTGTGGCTATGGTGGTTCTTGTTTTCCTAAAGATGTGAAAGCACTGCATAAGGCCGCAGTAGAAGCAGGAATTGCAACGCCGATTTTAGCCGCTGTTGAGACGGTCAATAGGCAGCAGAAACAACAGTTATTGAAAAAGATAAATCGATATTTTGGCAATGAATTACAAGGTAAAGTTATTGCATTGTGNGGGTTGGCATTTAAACCCAATACGGATGATATGCGAGAAGCCTCAAGTCGTGTCTTGATGGAGGGATTATGGGCTGCTGGCGCAAAAGTACAGGCATATGATCCGATCGCGATGCAAGAGGCAAAACGTCTCTATGGGACTCAAGCCAATCTGTCATTTTATGACAATGCTTATAGTGCATTAGAAGGGGCAGATGGGTTAGCCATTGTGACGGAGTGGCAGGAATTCCGCCAGGCGGACATTGCTGTCATTAAACAAAAATTGCGTTCCCCAGTCATTTTTGACGGACGTAATTTGTATGACCCGCAACAATTGGATCAATTAGGGATACATTATTTTGCGATTGGGCGTGGCATTTAATCGATCGCAACGTTTAGTGGGTTTATAAAACTTTTATCATTAATATATTCGAAACCCACAAGTTGATTTTAAGCTAAATGTTGTGTCCGCTATAGATTCCGTCATTCTTCTTAGGATTGTATCTTAATCTATTTCCCATGGCATAATAGCTCAATTTTAATTTGAGGGCGTTTTATGGAAGTTAAAGGGACACCTATTGTAATCACGGGTGGCGGTTCGGGCATGGGGGCTGCCACAGCTAACTATTTAGCAGCTGCGGGAGCAAAGATTGCTATTTTGGACCGGGCAATCGAGGCCGCAGAAAAAGTTGCAAAATCAATCGATGGTATAGCATTTGCTTGTGACGTGACTGATCCGACAAGCGTTGCAACTAGTCTGGCTGCGATTCAGAAAGAATATGGTGAAATTCGTGTTTGCATCAGCTGCGCAGGCATCGCTGTGGCACAGCGCATGGTAGGCAGAGAACAGGCAATGCCATTAGAAGACTTCACTCGCGTGTTGCAGATCAATTTAATCGGCACTTTTAATGTGATGCGATTAACAGCGCAAATGATGAGTAATTTAGCGCCTCTAGGTGAAAATTTAGAGCGAGGTGTCATTATTAATACTGCTTCGGTAGCTGCTTATGAAGGGCAAATAGGGCAAGTTGCTTACAGTGCTTCTAAGGCAGGAATAGTTGGCATGACATTGCCAGCAGCCAGAGAATTGGCACAATTCGGTATTCGTGTTATGACTATTGCGCCCGGGTTAATAGACACGCCGATGTTTACCGGTTTACCTGATGCAGCCCGTGAAAGTTTGGCCGCCACTGTGCCGTTTCCTAAGAGACTTGGGAAACCAGTTGAGTATGCGATGTTAACTAAACAAATTATTGAGAACCCGTTATTAAATGGCTCTGTCATTCGTTTGGATGGGGCTTTGCGAATGACGCCTAAATAAGTTTTTAAATTAGCTTATTTCGGTCGATAAGGCACTAATTCCATAAAATAGGCGGTTTTTTCAATACTGACAGCGCTGGTAAATAATTCAGGAAAATTGAAAGCATAGGGCTCAGTGATATAAATAGGAAAAGAAATTTTTCTTGCCGTTGCAAAACCTTGGAGAAGTTGAGAGACGTAATTCAATAGTCTTCGATTATAGAATACTAAAATTTTTCAAGATCATCAATTACTATGATGTCTTTTGTTTTAAAATGTAAAATCTTTGATGCTTCAAGTTCTCGAATATTGTCCAGATTTGCTTTGTCATTAAGCAAGTGTTTGGCATGGAATTCATTATCATTTTCTTTGTTTTTCGTCCAAACTGCCTCAGTGAGATCATTGAGGCACTGTGCAACATTAATTTTTATCTTAATATTTCCAATGACTAAAGCTTTTATGCCGTTGAAAAGCCCAGCTTGGAGAAAATGGGTGAGTGTCCGTCGCATAAATATATTGACGTGTCCTTTGGTCATTGGCTGGTCTTTTTTGATTGATCAAATTCAAGTAACAATATTTTATTTTGACAATCTAATTGAAATCGAGTGGCAATAGTCTCATGCACAATGTGCAAATTTCCGCCTAGTAACTCAACAGGTTGTTTTTGTTGGAACGATAATTCAATTTGATTGACTGAATTTAACTGAATTTTTTTGGCATAACGTATTTTTTTGGGTGGTGTTCTGCTGGATTTTCCATGGCCAATAGTTCCCCAGGTTTCTTACGACTAGGTTTTGTTGGGGCGAAAGGTCTTTGTAAATGAAATGTCATTTCAAAGTGATGGTTTACATGAACAATGCTTGCTTCACAAAATGGCAATGGCAGGGCCTTACCAGAAAATCCAACTTCATTGATACCGGTATGTCCGTTAGGCAGTCCTTGAAACACAGGAATGTTAAATTGTTCCATATATTGTGCAAATTCAATAACAATAGCCTTTGACCAAGCATAATCAGCAGGAGTATAAGGTTTTTTAAGGCTTAAGGGACTAAGGTCACCGAAAACAATGGCCTTGGATTGCCGTACTAATGTTATAAATTTTTCGTGAAATAATGCTTTTTTTATTCTCAATAACTCGAATGGTTCAGTGATACCTTCAGCAAATAAAATTTTATTGCGAGGATCAAATTCCCAATGGGTCCCCAGAGAACAGTACAAGCTCGCCATTACACCCCCAAAGCATAGCCAGCAATTTCTGTGCTGGCGCGGGCAATTTTGTTCACTGGAGTGATATGATAACTGATGTTATCGGTGTCACTATTAAGGATTTTTTAAGTAAGGCCAATTCTTCTTCAATTGCGATTTTATGCTTATACCCAGGGGCTATGATTTCACAGACATTCAACAAATCTGGTGCATAGAGCGGGTAAACAGCGCCTTTTCACCAAGAAAATCATTAATGAAGTTGAATCACTAAAGCCGGCCATCCATGCATTAGAATTTTTAGCTCAACATGGCGTAGTTCTTCAATAATCTCTGAAGCACCTTCTCCGCCTGTTAAACACCAAATTAGGTTTTTTTGTTTTGGATTTATTAAAAAATCTGCATGAGAATCATTGATAGCATCAATTATACACTTTGCTCGTAGTTTTGGATAATTTGCTGGCATATGTAAAGCCGGTTCCATTCAGAACTTTGATCATAGAGCAAATCTTTGTTGGTTATTATTTTAAATTTTGGAAATTCTTTTTTAAAAAATTTTCTACAGTTAGCAAATTAGACCTGCTGCAGCCATAACCAGGAGCTACTATATAAATTTTTTGTTGAATGGCTTTCATTTTTGGCTACCTTTTTTGAAAAACTAGCATAATAATAACCCCAATCAAAGATAAAACGGCCGCAAGCAGCATGGCTTTATGAAAGCCATAATAAAAAGCCTCTTGTGTCAACTGAATCAATGTATTAATGGATTGGGCATGGCCTTCTATTGATATATTTTGAATACTGCCACTTCCGGAAGCTATTTGCATCAATGATTTTGTTGCTTGCAGTGATAACGAAGAACCGCTTTTTCCAGGCTAGCCAACAAATGCTGAGTTGGAAAATATGTCATGATTATTCCTGTGAGGGTCACTCCTAAAGTTCCTCCAATTAATGCTGTGGCAANAAACACCCCTGATGCTGTGCCACGGTCTTTTTGTGGTACTGTCGCTAAAGCATAGGTTGTGGTACAGGAAAAATGATNAGCGACAGAAAAGCCAAACATTATCAAAGCAAAAATGAGAAACAGTAATGGATCATGGGTGAGATATAAATTGGAAAAAATCAGGCAGGCAGCAGCCGACAAGGCCATCCCTATGGTAATCAGTAGTCGATTGTCAAATTTGTCAGCTAACTTCCCAGTAAAAATCGACAGACCACCAAAAGCAACAGACATAAATAGCTGTAAATTTCCTGCTTTAATGGTGGAATACCCCATAATATTAATTAAATATATTCCAAGCAAAAATAAAACAGCAAAGAAAACTAATTGAAATAAAAACCGGACGATATTGGCAATGATAAAGTGAGTATTTTTAAATATTGTTAAATCAACGTCAGATTTTTTACTTTTTACTTGTTNTAATTGACCAAAAGACCAATAATAATGCTCCAGTGACAAATGTCAGAAAAGACTGGTATTTGTACTTTGGTTGATCTTATTTATAGCAAAGAATATTCCACCCAATCCAAAGATTAAAAGTATATTGTTAATATAATGGAATGTTCCTGATTTTTCATCAGTTTGATTTCTTAAGCTGTATAAAATCGTAATTAAAGCAACGATACAAATAGGAAAGTTAATGATAAAGATCCAGCGCCAATCGGCAATTGCCAGGACATAGCCACCAAAAAATGGGCCAATTGCTTGAGAAANACCGGAGACAGCCACACTTAGGCCCATGGCAAAACCTAGTTCATTTGCTGGAAAGCTTTTTGCTAATAATGCGATGCTGGCTGGCAGGGCAAATGCACATCCAATTCCTTGCAAAATACGTAGTATGACAATCAAAGGCAGTGTATTGGCGAATGCTATCAATCCAGATGATAGGCCAAAAATAACAGTGCCAATAATGAACAGTTTTTCTGTCCAAAAATNATCAGCTAACAGCCCTCCCGTTATAATAAAAACACCAATAGCGATCATATAACTATTAATGATCCATTGCAGACTTTCTATGCTCAAATGAAGGTCTTTGGCAATCGGTGCTAATGCAAGATTTACTGCGAGCATGTCAATATTAATGACTAGCATGATAATGCTAGTGGCAAAGAATACCCACCATTTTTTGTTTGGGGCTTCCAATGACATGTTCATATATATTGTTCCAGTTCTTTTATATCATCAATAAGTCCAATATTTGGATAAGCACTTAACTCTTGTTTTTGCCNAACGCCATAAGCCACGCCAATGGCTGATACTCCTGCATTCATTGCCATTTGCATATCTGTTTTGCTGTCCCCAATCATTAATACTTGTGATGTAGAGACTTGTAATTGATCGATTAAAAAAGNTAACATGGCTGGATCAGGCTTTGGCTTTAATTCTTCAGAACAAACGGTTTTAATAAATAGATGGCCAATTTTAGTATCATTCATGGCCTTGTCTAAATTTTNTCTCGATTTGCTAGTTACTATGGCCAGTTTGATTTTTCTATCATATAGATGTTTTAATATAGTATCCGCACCTAAAAACAAAGTTTCACGATAATGATTGCTTTGTGATAGTTCATCAAATTTCTTGGAAAATTGTATTCTCGTTTTTTCATCATAATCTGGTAGAGATTGTCTTATTGCTTCATCAAATGACAAACCAATGACGTTACGTAAGATATCGGGCTCAGCTATGCGTATCCCTAATTCTTTGGCTGCTTGAAGTTTACAAGCAACTATATTATCCAGGTTATTTGCCAAAGTACCGTCCCAGTCAAAGACGATAAGCTGATATTTGTTCTGCATAGTAGCTCTCATCAATGTTTAATTTTTAAAATATCAGCAGGCACCTCAAAAGTAATTTTACGGATTTGTTCATCAGTCAACCCAATTTTACGCATGTTCTTTATTTGTTTAGCCATATTCTGACTGCCCGCTGCGACAATATCATCCTCTTGATATAAAAGTGTCGTGCCTTTGTGTTTATGCAAATACCTGCCGGCTAGCACTTTGCTTTCAATACTATCTGTCATTACCATAATATTTTCTGCGCCGACTAATTCGACAGTTTTTTTAACAATGGCTAGGTCAACGTGTTCACCATCAAAATTCAAGCAGAGCTTTACTAGTCCTTTTAAAGCGGCACGAATCAATGTGGCGGGTACAATGCCTACATTTTCCTCTAAAGTGTCAAGGCTCCAGTTTTCCAAATGGATTGCCGCCAATTCTTCATCGCGATGTTTCTTTTGTTCTGTAGTACGCCAGGCATNTTTGAAATTTAAAGGCATATCGTTATATAGGTGGTCTGTTACGATGGGCCCTTTGCCGCTTTTTTCAATAAAATTTAAGATTGCTTGTGTGGCTTCGGCGCTTTTTTAGGATTGGTNTTTATAAAAGTGCCCAAGAGCAGGGAGGACTCCTCCTTTCAGCAGCGTATCTGTGATCCAGATTAAATCATCAGGTGGCACATCCAGGTCATCTTTCGGAGCATTCGATTTTGGAAGCTCGGCATCAGGAGAAAATATAACATATTTTAGTCCTTTATTGCCGTAACTCGCCAGTTTTTGCCATTGACGTTTTGTTAGTGGCCACAGNNTGTTTTTAGGAGTACCGCCGAAGCTTCCTAATAGAGGGCCTTCCAAAGCAAAACCCGCAATATGAGGGTATTTATTTTGCTTTTGGCCTTCATTATATTTATCTAATAATTTTATAAAATCATCGAAATTTGATCTTGGTAAATACAGTGTCAGTATGCTGGCAATATTTTTTGCNNGGAGTGATTCCTCCAAATCTTGTAATGCTAATTCGGTAATTTCAGTGAAATCAAATCGGCCTACGCCGTGGCAATGAAAATCAATGGGTATGTAATCACTTTTCTTAGTAGCAACCATCATTAATCCCCCTCAAGGAACTCTATGCCTACTTTTAAGCATAGCACGTTGGCTGTAAATAAGCTTAATATTGGTTTAGTAAATTAGTCATTGAATTCAATATGTTAGTCTCACTGGATTATTTAGGCTAACTTAACTTCTTGAAAATTTAAATAATCTAGTGAGACTGTAAAAATAGTAAAAAACTGGAGGATAATATAGTTGGTTTACCCCGGCGGCGGTGGTTGTAAGGGCTCAGAATTATTATTGCTATTATCTGTTATATGCATAATAGATGTGGTTTTCGACAGTATAGTCTCATCGAAAGCTGTTGCGATTTCATATAACTCATTGGCTGTAGGCAGGGCTTGATGAACAAAAGCTATGGTCTGGTCGTTAGTATTTAATTCATGTCTAGTTTCTCGTAAGAAGTGACGTAGTTCATTACGCATCCGGCGGAATTGACTGATCTCTTTACCGAATTTATTTTGACATTTCAGACCATTGTTATATCCAAACATACTTATGCATTGTTGGTATTCTTTTGGAGCAGTATTTTTAGATGCTGTAAATTTTCACCGATCAAGCATACAGTGGCCATGATAGCGACATGAATGATTTCACAGTTGTCAAACATGACTTTGGTTTTCAAATAATTGGCGGCTTTTCCTAAGCTGTGTAAGCAACTAAATTGTGTTAATAGAAATGAACGTATTTCATCTGGTTGATATTTTGGGCTATAGTCTTTTCTTTGATGTAATGCAAAATTTCTGTATCGTCGTCGGCAATAAATTGCAAAGGCGAATTATTTTTCTCCAGAATTGAGTGTGCTTGTAAGCCAGCTATTGAAAGTGGTTATATTTAACGCTTTGTTCATTTTTTCTAACAAATCAGAGTGTTGAAAATAATAAATAGAACTATGTAATAGTGCATTTTTGGCTGAATAGAGCCCAGAGTAATCACATTTGAATTTAAGATGATTATGACGGATTAACTGAGCAGTAGCGTGCGAACCTCGCATTAATCCAAATAATGAAACATTTTTAAGAATCGTCGTTAATTGCGGTTCTAGAATTTCAGCCATACTATTGTCATTTTGGCATAGCGCTTTGAGGCTTTTTATTTCGCTTGGATATTCTAAGCTTGTTTCAATAGTCGATATCAATTCGTCGTGCCTTAATGAGCTGATATCGAAAGTTTTAAACTGTTTACTATGTTTTTTGTTGCTATTGGCGCTAGTTGCCACTTTCGGAGAGGGCCTCGCATTGGTCGAACCTCTGCCAGAGGGGAGAGGTGTCTTTTTAGATAGGCAAGACCATCTAAGTCAGCATTAGGCTCGATTTCTTCCTCTGTATTTATAAGGGAAGTTTCTGTGTTTGTGTTTTGAGTAGTTGTTTCAGTAGATTTTATTTCAACTATGTTATAGTGGACTAATTTAGTGTCAATATAATAAATTAAATCTTTTAATGAGTTGACTTTATTGTGTAATTTTTCTAGATTACTTTCTAGTTTTTCGTTTATTTTTTGATTTTATTAATTTTGTCTTCTATTGACTCTGCGTTTTCCAAGTTATTTGTTTTGTTGTTTTCTATGGTTTGCTCAAAGGAAACGATTTTTTCTGTGATTTTTGTTTGAATTAAATCTATTTGTTCTATATTTTCTAGTATGCCTTGATATTTTTTTCAAATTTAATATCAATTTTTGTTAATTGTTGGATTCTATTTTCATTTGCTAAAAGCCAAGCTAGGGATTCATGAAAAGTTTTTGTGATTTCTGTAAAGGATGACTTCTTGGTGGGTAGACCATGATTCTCGGTTTGTGTAATGGTTTCTTTGTATTGATTTAATAGTCGATTTTCATTTGAGTTTGATGCTAAAAGCTTTGCAGTGCTCCTTATTGCAGTGGATATTGATTTTTGTGATATTTTTGCGATTTTTTTGTTTAAATTGATTGTTATGTTTAGCTCGTTTATGGATACCTGTTTTTCTCCAAAGATTTTTTTAATTCTTGAGTTAGGTTTTTATGATTGAATTACGTTCTGCGCTAATTGTATCGAATTGGCTTATTTCTTTATGCCTTTTAAGTTCTGTTAAATCTATTTTTATTGAGATTAGTGAAGATAATTTTTAATTTGTTGTCTTCAGTGTGTACGCTGAATTGTCCGAATAATTTAAGTTTTTCAAAATATCAAGGTCAAATGGTTCATCTGCCGGAGGTATTGGTTGTGTGGTGGTTTCGGCTATATTGTCTGGTACCACTACTTTTGGGTCTGGCCAGATCCAACGCAATATCATGAAAATAAATCCAGAAGTGAATAGTGTTGCTAAAAATAGGTAAATTAATTCAGTGGTTGAGGTCGATTTGGATTTTCTCGCTGCTAGCACATATTCTGATAGTTCTTGATCACTTTTAATTAATTTTCCGTCGGGTGTTAAGATGCCGACAATGTTGTCTTCTATACCGTTTCCAATCGGCATTGTTGGCCAGAGTTCAATATTTTGGCGGTTATTTCTGTGGGCAGAAAGTATGAAATTATTTTGGTTGGTGTGTATTTTATAAGTTGAATATTGCTCACGTTCTTGATTATAAATGATGCAGCACAATTCATTTGAATTATTGGCCGTATAGTTTTCGTGATTTAATATCCAATTGGTTTGGCTCGATAACAATAATGGCAAAGAATAAAGATTGGCATGAGCTATGCTAAATGAGGAAAATTGCCCGGGTTGTGCCAATGCTAAGCTTTGGAATGACGTTGTGTCGCCTGGGACTACGTAGCGTAATTGAGCAGACTCTTGAAAAAATTTGTCTCCAAAGATAATTTTTCTCCAAGAATTTTAAGCATATTTTTACATGTATTGGATTTACTGTTTAATTTTAACGCATTTTTAATATAATAAATTGCTTTGGTAATTAAATGTATTTCTCCTTGATCAATCCTTGTTGCCAAATTTGCCCCTTTGGCAAAATTAGCTATATATGTTTGAGGGGTTTCCGGCAACAATAAATAGATGGCATCAGAGTTATGGGAATATTGGGTTGTTTCATGTTCTGCGAGATGTTCCAGTTTGAGTACAAGAAGATTTCCTAGAACGGTTTCATCATCGAAATATTGGTCAAGCATGGCAGTTTCATGACGAAAAGCAGCCTGATAATCATTGGCCTCTAATGCTTGTTTGATGTCAGCAAAAAAATTTTCAGCGCTATGATGGGCTTGTGCAGTGTCATCATTAGTTGTTGGCGTTGCATTATTATTGGACGCATTGTCCACAGCCGTACTGTCGCTAATATGACTAATCACTTGTCTGCGATATTGTTTAACACCATTATCGAATTCCGCATTATAAGGCTCATAATTGTCTAATTCTTGCAAATATTCGATACTTTCTCTAATCATCGTATAATTTTTTCATAAGAACCTTTTTCGGCGAGATAAATGCCTTGCGCCATTTTTTGACATAACTGTCTTCTAGTTCTGCTAGTTTTTCATAATATTCTGCTAAACCTGCAAAATCTCTTTTCTGAGACTTTGCTATGACATGTCCACATAACGCAAGTGGGCTATCACTGCCTAGCCCTAGCAATACCCCTGCATTGAGCTCAAGGTTTTTCATGTTGAGCTCTATCAACGATTGTTCAACTTTTTCTTCTAAGCTTTTAATTGATTTAGGCAGGTGCTCAGGTGAGAGATCAAAATAATAATATTCTCGCTCATCTTGCCGATAAACATTCATGCCCGTGATATCATTTCTTTTGATGTCAGGTGTTTGTTCTGGATTGTTTTCTGCTCTAACACTGGCCAAAAAGCCAGGGCAATGACTAATGCCGTCATTGGGTTCTCGAGCAAGTAACTTAAACGTCTAGGGTGCCAAGTAGTGATGTGCTGAGGCTGTTGACGAGGGGATTGCTGTTTCTTTTTCTTTTTCATGGCCATCTCTTTTGAAAAATAATGACCACTTTAGCAAAAAAATATACAAGAGTACTTAATAAAAGCTTAAAAGTAGCTAATTTTTTGATCAAAAGAGGGGCGATTTGGGGGAGAAGGGCATGTCAAGTGACATGCCCCCTCAGCAAGAGGGCTAAATAACGACTTATTGTTTTGTTTGATAACGAAGTTTCAGATCATTGAATTGGACGATGACTATGCTGTTGATCACTATGGGCATTATCAGGGCTAAGATAACTACGGTTGCTATCATTAGGTATTTTGCATGGAACAAATTGAATAGCGCCACTATACCAAAACCGATCAGTATAAAAACCAACATGACGGCTAACCAAACTAAAAAGTTACGTATCCAATTGCCTTTAACGATTTGAAAACTAAATTTGAATGCAGCAATCGCATTGGCATTGTCCAATACGACACGCGTATTGGCATACATTAATGTCCACAACAGCCAGAGTGCTGCCAAAGCCATTATGATTGCGGCGATGCTTCTGGCTTGGGCATTGGTAATGAAATGAGATAGTTGCATGGTAGAGAATAGGGCCACAACGAGTAAAAACAAGATAAAGTAAACGGCAATGATGTGATGAAAACGTTTAAAGATGAGCCGGAATGTCTCTTGATAAGTCGCTGTTCTGCTGGTGAGATTGTCATTGGCTTTGTAGAGAAAACAAGCATAAAAATACCAGCTTACTAATAGCAAGATGATATAAACAATCACTCCAAGAATGTTTTTCCAGTGAGGGCAAACGAGGGCACTAAACTGGTCAATGACAATAACACAAAGTTTAGCCAGTTGTTCTTGATCACTGTTGGAATGGCCTTAAAGCACAATCGAATGCATTGTAAAATAGAAACAGGAGTTTGAGGTAATGTTGTCATCGTGTTAGTTCCTGGTTATTGTTCAAGCGCTTTAATAAACGCGGCCAAAAATCGGGCTGCTTCTCCACCCGTAGCTGCACGGTGGTCGAAAGTCAGTGAGATCGGCAATATGCGATGGATTGCAGGTTGGCCATTAATGGCAACTACTTCATCACTGCTTTTGCCGATACCGATGATTGCCACTGTGGGTGGAACCACAATTGGATTGGCATAGCGGCCAGCAATTGTGCCGAAATTGGACAAGGTAATGGTAAGATCACGCAGGATTTCCGGCGGAAAATTTTGTTTTTCTGCCATGGCTTTGAATTGATTGATTTGGTCACGTAAGGCTTGGTCGCTTTGGTTGCCAGCATCTTTAATGACAGGCACATATAAACCATCTGCTGTATCCACAGCAATCCCAATATTGACCTCTTTAAAGGGTTGAATGCTGATAGACTTGCCATCAAAATGGGCATTCATTGCCGGTTCAGCCGCACAGGCAGCAACAATCGCACGCAGAAGGCGGACAGTCACATCAGTTTTTGCGGGCCAATGCTGAATATCGGCACGGTCTTGTAATGTAATTGGCACGACGTTTTGGTGGGCAATCGCCATGTTTTGTGCCATGGCGCGGCGTACGCCGTGGAGTTGAGTGCCTTTGATCGCTGTGCTTTTGGCGGCAGCAGGTGTGGTTGCACCTTGGGCCGCTTGTTGCACGTCAGCAATCGTAATGGTGTTGTTCGCCCCGCTAGGTGTCACTGTATTCAAATCGACATTGAGACTTTTAGCTAGGGCACGGACAGCAGGTGTCGCTTTTACTTCACCACTGGCTACTGCCTCGGTGTTGACTTCTGGGGTTGCTGTGGCTTTAGTTTCCACCGTAGATGGTTCAGTGCCAGCTTCAGTTTCGATTCCTACTAAAGGCTCGCCTGTTTTAATAATATCACCGGGCTTACCATAAAGTTTGCTGATCTTGCCCGAATAAGGTGAGGGCACATCTACTACGGCTTTTGCTGTTTCCATGGCCGCTAAGGGTTGCTCACGTTTTACAGCATCGCCTTCAGTAACATACCATTCCCTTATTTCAGCATCAGGCAGACCTTCACCTAGGTCGGGTAGATTAAATATTTTCATGAGAACTCCGGTAACTGTTTTTAACAGGGTTGCAATTTTTCCAGCGCGATCAATTCTGCAACCTCACTCGTTGGTTTGTGCTCTTGTTGCGCTCGTTCAAACAACTGCAATAAAATATCATAAAGTTCATAAATTTGCTGCTGTGCTCGGGTTGAGTCGCCATGATCATAAATTGCAGCGACATGAATCAAGCCGCCAGCATTGATGACAAAGTCAGGGGCATACAGGATATCGTGTTGCATCATTAAATGCGCAAACTCATGATGGGCTAACTGGTTGTTGGCTGAACCTGCCACGATCGGAGTCCGTAATTGCGGGATGGTTTCACCATTAAGAATGCCGCCTAAGGCACAAGGGGCAAACACATCACAAGGCACGCTGTAGATGGCTTCAGGTGCTACGCTGGCAATGCCCAATTCTGCCGTGACTTTTGCTAATAGTTGTTGATTAACATCAGTGATCGTAATGTGGGCACCTTTGGCCAGTAATTCTTTGGCCAGATAATAACCTACATGCCCAGCGCCTTGAATGGCGACGTGAATGTCTTCCAAGTTGTCGCGGTCTAAGCGGAACTTAACGGCAGCTTCAATTCCACGCCTGACACCTAATGCAGTCACAGGTGAAGGATCACCGGCGTATTTTTCGGTGGTACAGGTGACAAACGAAGNTCTTTTAGCAACTTCATCCATGTCCGCTGGGCCAGTGCCACTGTCGACGGCGGTGATATAACGTCCACCTAAATCATTAACGAACTCGCCATAAGCATTAAATAAAGCGGCCCGGTCAGTCAGTGTTTTGGGTTTCATGATGACTGCTTTGGCACCACCATGGGCTACGTTGCTGACGGCAGCTTTAAAACTCATCATGTGGGCAAGACGTAAGGCATCGATGAGGGCATCATCGGCACTGTCATAGTGGATAAATCGGCAGCCACCTAGAGCTGGGCCAAGTTTGGTGCTGTGAATGGCAACAATGGCGTGTAAGCCAGTTTTGTGATCAATTTTAAAGTGGATATCTCCGAAGCCTAGTGATTCGGCATAGCGCAGTAAACGGTCATGACTAGTATGTTGTGGTTTTGTTGAATGGTTTCCAAACATTCTTAAGTATCCTTAAATTACTGAATAGTGATGATATATCTTAACAATTTTTCTCTGCTTGTGTAAGCTTTGCTGACCAAGTGCGTATTGTTGCCATTGGGCCCATCCCTAGATTAAGGTGAATACTATGTTATATCGTTTGTTGATTACTTTCTTGGCCATGTTGTTTTACATGACTGGTTTTGCCGACACGGCTTATCCACCATTGAATCAAATCAGTTTGCAATTAAACGCTGAGCAATGGGCGGCGACTCAAACAGCGAATGTCGTCGTGAGTGTTGATGCAAGCTTAGACAAATTAGGCTTGGGAGAAGCACAGCAAACTGTGTTACAAAAGTTAAATAGCATTGCCAAAGCTAATTGGCAGATCACTCGTTTTGATCGCAGCCAAGACCAATCTGGCTTAGAGACAGTCCATATTGAAGCGCAAACACGCTTAGCAACGAATGCACTTGCTGGCTTACGTGATGCTGCCAAAAATGTTAGCAAACCAGGGCAAACTTATCGCATTCAGAGTATAGAATTCACGCCAAGCTTGGCTGAAATAGAAGCGGTACGTTTAGCATTGAGGGCCAGTATTTATAGTCGTGCTAAAAGTGAGTTGGCTGAGTTAAATAAAATGTATCCAGACCAGCATTATTTTTTACATGGTATTGATTTTAATCCACCCACAGTCACGCCANNACACCGATTCCATTGCAAAAATATGTTTGCAGTCACTCGGGTTGTCACTGCTGAGCCATTAGTGATTAATGCTAATGTGCAAATGACAGCTAATGTTGTTTTTGCATCACAACCACCCAAACAGTAATGGATATTATGAGCCGTTTTCCTTTGCCTAAAATTATTGGACACCGCGGTGCTAGCGGTTATGCCCCAGAAAATACATTGACGTCAATGTTGTATGCCTATGAAATGGGCGTTCGTTGTGTTGAATTTGATGTGATGTTATCGCAAGATGCAGTACCTATTATCATGCATGATATTACTTTGGATCGAACCACTGACGGTCATGGTATGGTGGCAGAGCATAAATTTAAACAGCTTGAAACATTGGATGCTGGTAGTTGGTTTGGCAATGAATTTATCGGTGAAAAATTCCCAGTTTTGCTGAGTTATTACAATTGTTGCTTGAATTACGANATGGCCATTAACGTGGAAATCAAACCAACACCAGGTCAAGAAATCATAACAACTGAGAAAACATTAGATTTATTGGCACGTCATTGGCCAGAGAGCCATTTGCCATGTTTGGTATCGAGTGGTTCTTTATTGGCATTGCAACATGCGCATAGTTTGAAGACAGAATTTCCGTTAGGTTGGATTACTGATGATTGGCCTGATGCTTGGGANAAAACCTTGACTGATTTAGGGGCGGTGTCTTTGCATGTGAACCATGCCGCATTGACGCAAGAACGGGTAGCTGCGGTNAAAAAAGCAGGTTATTGGGTATTAAGTTACACGGTTAATGAAGATGCATTGGCTGAGACATTATTTAGTTGGGGTGTTGATGCGATTTTCACTGATGTGCCTGATGTGATTTTGCCACCCGCTTAAGCAAGTTTGCCAGTTCAACGCAATGAATGATTAGTTTAAGAGCGTTTGGTTCTCACTGCATTCATTGCAGGTTGCGATATAATGCTTTTAATAATGACTGGGAATCAGTTACTGCAGTATCTTCACTTAACAGCCACATCATCCCTCCTGCTAAATGGTGTTGTTTGATATACGCTCCTTTGCTCTTAATGACATCAACATTATCATAACTCAACCATTGTTGCGTCCTGGGATTGTAAGCATAAGCAGCACTGGTAGCGCCATTCATTTGAGTTTCATACGATTTAAATCCATTTTTAATAAATCTAANTACGGTAATGTAACTCGCAATCCCAGTGCCTTGTTTATCGAATTGCGGTGTGTTTTGAGGCGAGAAAGCTTGAAATAATCCATGATTCCTTGCAGTTACTTTGCCATAACTATGGGCATAACTTGGTACACCCAGTAAAATTTTATTGGNGGGAACGCCTAAATAAGTTAGATATTTAATCGCATTATCACAACTAATATGATAATAACTTGCTATCAATGGTTCGTTACTGTCATTGAAAAGGTTTGCATGGTGTCCTGTTATGTAAGGCGCGTATAAGTGGCTGTGAAAATCGTAACACATGACGCTGATGTAATTGACGTTGTTAGCAATGACCGCCCAATTTTTCTGCCAATNACTGCGTTGTGTTTCTGGATCCGGTGCTACTTCCAATGTAATGAGCATGTTAGGTCCAAGTTTCTGCCGTAATTGCGTGATTATATCGCGATATTGTTCAGCCTCTGTAGGGGTAAAGAGTGCGTTCAATTCAAAGTCTAGATCAATGCCATTGAGTTGATATTGTGTGATTATTGTGGTTGCACTATCCATAAATTCATGCGGATGCTGCATGGCATTGTAAAAACTTGCTTCGCTATTAGCGCCACCGACGGAAATTAATTTTGCCAATTGAGGCAGTTTCAGCACTGCAAAAGCGCGGAAATTGCCGTATTTTGGGGTGTAATGGGCTTGATTATCTTGGCATATTTGCGGGAAGTGCTGACAAAAACCTGCATCATTTGGCCCAAGATCGACAGTGCTGTCACTAAAATGTAGGTCACCATCTTTGTTTACTTGTAGAAAAGCATAGGCCAATAAATTGATGTAAGATAATTTTGCGATTAAGTCAGGGTTATGTTGCAGTTTTTCGGTGGCATCTAAACTGCCAGGAATAGGATAGCTCAATGGCTGTTTTGCATTCGACCAATAGCTCATGATGATTGGTTGCGGGGCATTCAGAGCACTGACATCAAGGGTCATAATAGCGCTGATGAGGAGGATAATCTTTAATTTCACCCTTAATGCTCCTTTTAAATTCGATACCAGATATTTACAAGCATAAAAATTTGTCGGGACCTCTCAGTACTATGCTCAGGATGACAATCAGCCTGTTTTTAATACATGCCTTATCACGGGAATCACTTATCTTGTTATAATTTTACTAAAAGCATTATAATGATTCTCTTAATATCAGTCAGGAGTATAACACGGTGAACACATTAGGATGGATTCTTGTATTTGTTGCAGTGGGCCTAAGTTTGGCTTATCTACGGGCATCATTGCTGATTGCGACCGCAAGCTTTGCTGCTTATTTTGTTTTAGTCAGCTTGTTTAGCCATGCGGGAGCGTTAAGTTTAACTGTGCTTTGGCTGTTGTTCTTATTATTTGCTGTGCCTTTAAATATTCTCCCATTACGCCGCAGTCTTATTACCAAACGGTTATTAAACTGGTATCGTCGGGTTTTGCCCACGATGTCCCGCACTGAGCGAGAGGCATTGGAAGCCGGCACTGTGGATTGGGACGGTGAGCTGTTCACAGGCAAGCCCAATTGGCGCAAATTCTTTGCTTTTCCCAAACCACGATTGACTGAAGAAGAACAAGCNTTTTTAGATGGCCCTGTGGAAGAACTCTGTCGTATGACTGACGATTGGGACATTACCCATAACCGCACGGATCTTCCACCTGAAATGTGGCAGTTCATTAAGAACAAAGGCTTNTTTGGCATGATCATTCCCAAGAAATACGGTGGGTTGGAATTTTCTGCTTTGGCCCACTCTGCCGTCATTACAAAATTATCAAGCCGCAGTGTGAGCGTAGCGACTACTGTCGGGGTGCCTAATTCTTTGGGACCAGCAGAACTGTTATTGCATTATGGGACTGAGGAANNCAAAAATTATTATCTACCTCGGTTGGCTAAGGGCGATGAAATCCCTTGTTTTGCTTTGACAGGGCCAGAGGCGGGTTCTGATGCAGGAGCAATGCCAGACCATGGAATCGTTTGCCAAGGCAATTTTGGTGGTAAAACAGTGCTTGGCATTCGGCTTAATTGGAGCAAGCGCTATATTACTTTGTCACCGGTAGCGACGGTATTAGGTTTGGCTTTTAAGCTTTATGATCCAGACCATTTGTTGGGCGACAAAGAAGAGTTAGGGATTACCTGCGCTTTAATTCCTACCAATACTCCAGGGATTACCATTGGTCGGCGCCATTTCCCATTAAATTGTGCTTTCTTGAATGGGCCTAATCAAGGCAAGGATGTTTTCATTCCTATCGATTGGATTATTGGTGGCCAAAAGATGGTAGGGCAAGGATGGCGTATGTTGGTAGAGTCATTGTCTGCCGGCAGAGCAATTTCATTGCCATCGACAGTTTGTGGTACATCTAAAATGGCTGCTTTTGCTACAGGAGCTTATGCTAGGATCAGACGTCAGTTTGGTTTGGCTATTGGCAAATTTGANGGGGTAGAAGAAGCCTTGGCGCGAATTGGCGCTTTTACTTATATCGTCGATGCCGTGCGTTTAATGACAGTGGCCGCTGTTGATCGAGGCGAAAAACCTTCGGTGCTGTCGGCGATTAGCAAATGTCATACCACTGAGTTGTCCCGTAAAATTGCCAATGACGCTATGGACATTCATGGTGGCAAGGGCATTTGTCTTGGGCCACGTAATTATTTAGGACGTGGTTATGAGGAGACACCGATTGGAATTACTGTAGAAGGTGCAAATATTTTGACACGCAGCATGATTATCTTTGGTCAAGGTGCAATCCGTTGTCATCCCTACTTATACAAAGAAATGCAAGCAGCCAAAGACACAGATCACAAACGTGGCTTAAAAGTATTTGATAAATTATTGTTTGCTCATGCTGGGTATATGATCAGCAATCAAGTGCGTGCATTCGTTTTGGCAATTACCGGCGGTCGTTTGGTAAAAGTGCCAACAGACAATTTTAAGCGTTATTTTCAACAAGTGACCCGCTATAGTGCTGCATTGGCGTTAAGTGCTGATGTTGCTATGTTGTTGTTAGGNGGTGAGTTAAAGCGTAAAGAAAAATTATCAGCCCGTTTTGGTGATGTATTGAGCATGTTATATCTTATTAGTTCGGTATTAAAACAACATGCCAATCATGGTTCGCCAGTAGAGGATGAACCTGTTGTGCGTTGGGCTTGTGATTATTTGTTGTATGAAACCCAACAGCGGTTCGATGGTATTTTGCGCAATTTCCCCAACAAATGGGTCGGTCGTTGGTTGCGTTTTAGCATCTTTCCCTTAGGAAAACGCCGACATAAACCGAGTGATGAACTTGGACATGAAGTAGCAAGTTTGTTAATTAACCCTACAGCCACACGGCAACGGTTGGCTGAAGGTTCGTATACGGCTGCAACCGCCAATAATTGGCCAGGATTAATGAATGAAAAATTGCCGGAAATGATCGCCGCAGAAGAATTAATACATAGGCTATTTAAGGCCAAGAAAGAAGGCAAGATTCAGGGAATTACCTTGGAAGACCGGATCAAGGCGGCTGTATCAGCGAACATTTTAACTCAACAAGAAGCAGATCAGTTGCTAGTCATCCATGAGGCACGAAAAGAATTTTGTGCGGTGGATGATTTTTCTTATGACCAATTAGCTAGGACTCATTTAGCAAAGGCTTAGTATTATGACACAATTATCACATCGACCAATTGGCATATTTGATAGCGGGGTAGGCGGGCTAACAGTCGCTGCTGCCGTCCGTAAATTATTGCCGAGAGAACATCTTATTTACTTTGGCGATACTGCGCACATGCCTTACGGGGATAAATCAACAGCAGCGATTCAAGCTTATTCAGTAAAAATTTGTGACATGCTGCTGGCGCAACAATGCAAAGTCATTTTAATTGCGTGTAATTCAGCTTCTGCCGCAGCTTATGATTTAGTCAATGAATACGTAGGCACTAAGGCCAAGGTATTAAATGTCATTGATCCGGTAGTGAATCATTTGCGGGAATATTTTGCTAATAAGCGAATTGGATTAATTGGTACTAAACAGACGGTACAGTCCAATATTTATCGCAAAAAAATTGAAAGCTTGAATGTCGGCATTACACTAAATTCATTGGCCACACCGTTGTTAGCGCCGATGATTGAAGAGGGATTGAGCAATAAGGAATTAATGGGCCAAATGATCAAAGAATATTTGAATAATCCAGATATTCAAAACATTGAGGCCTTGATCCTTGGTTGCACGCATTATCCTTTAATTAAGTCACAAATAGCGGAGTTTTATAATGATAGAGTGGTAATCATTGATTCTGCTATTGTTGTAGCACGTGCTTTGCAAGCTTTATTGCAGCTCCAC
The DNA here is from genome assembly GCA_013414725.1 of Coxiellaceae bacterium. Lineage (GTDB taxonomy): Bacteria > Pseudomonadota > Gammaproteobacteria. The sequence continues at coordinate 1,795,678 of CP058706.1, forward strand.
GATTTACAGAATGAAAATGGAGCAGAAGAGGGCACGATGCAATTTTATGTTTCAGATTATACGGCTGGTTTTGCTGCGTCAACGCGATTGTTTTTTGGTGATGAGTTGCCGTTAGAAAAGTATCCGCTGTGGGAGTGAATAATTTAAATTAGACGGGCTGTGTCATCGCGAGCTGATGTATCCTCACGAATTTTTCAAAATTACTCTGAAAATACAAATAAAATAACAAAACAATTTGCCCCTCTCCCACGAAAGTGGGAGAGGGGCATATCCGGTCTATTGAAAAATTACTCTATCGCATAAGTTTTCAAATGCCTGTGGATCTTCATGTAAGGCATTATGCTCATTACTGGTCAAAGTAATGGTATATTCCATCCTTATGTTGTTGTTATCGTTTGAAGGCTCACTGTTTATTTTAATAGGCTTGTATTGTATAGCGTGATTGGAATTATAAATATTTTTTCGATGAGCAGGGCTTGAAAGTTTTCAGCAGCTATTTTATCTGAGAAGACTAAATGTAATCTCTCATTATCTAAATCTAGCCTTGTCTCAGCTTTTCCCATTAAAGTATGAAGTAAAATATGGTTGGATTTCTGCGAAGATATATTGTTAGTTGCGCTATGTGTTGAAGGAAAAATGTATCCTTAAAAGCATTTCCTTTAAAGGAATCACTTTGTAATTTTAAAGGTCTTTTACATTATTATTGTCACTGATTAGTGGCGTCGTTAAGCCTTCCGCCGATTTTTTAGTGAGAGTGTTGGAACTTTGTTGGCATTGCGCAAGGTAATTTGGACTGAAGTTCTGTGTGTCTCTAATAAAGGTTCAGGAATGGTATTAAAAATAATATCGATAAACTTTTCTATTTCTTGTAAAGAACGTTCAATTAAAAATTCTGCAGGAAGCTGAATTCTAGAAGGTTCCATTAATCTTTTTTAACTCGCATGTAATCCAATAAATACTCCATTATATTTTCTGCTGTTTTAGATGGTTCTTTAATGGATTTAAGTTTTTTCGCTTTTTATTTTTTGACTGATTGTGTCACAAACACCTTTTTTGATCGTTGAACGCCTTCTAAATCATTTTTTGTTGTAGTGCTATTATTTTTTCAAGATCTTTGCTCGTAACAATGCCGTCAGGTTGAATATAAGTGTTATTCAATAATGTGAAAATATGAGATGAAACAGTAATGTCCACGTTTAATACTTTCATGAAACTCCAGGGATATAACTTTTGTTCTGTGTATTGCAGTGGATAAAGTGAAGTATTATTTGTTTTTGCCACCAATCTAAAAGGTCTTTGGGCGAGGGGGATAATAAGCCAACATGCTTGGCAGCGTTGCAAAGTGATATGATTTTTCGAGCCAAGACAATTGATAAAAATTGGGGCTTTGTTGATTTTTCGGGATTGTAATAATAAAATGGTTGTGTTTCACACAGAGCTGCATAAACCGCAGGATAATCTCGTTTTATTGATTTTTTGTTATTATCAGTTGAGAAAAGACTTCGGTCATTATCTTGTTTGGAACCCAATTGTTCTTCTAATTGAGTTTCTGAAGAAGTACAAGGGTAATTAAAGTCAATGGCTTCGTAACCATTGGGGCGATAAATGCATAATTTGACAAAGCGTCCGAAGCTATGATCCAGTAAATGCCGAATTTTAGTTAAAAGTTCCATTGCTAAATTTTGAATCGTCTGGATAAGCACAATATCTTCATGGCGTGTGGTTAATTTAAATATAAGATAGCGTAAGAGTAGGTAACGTTCTTTTGCATATTCTAATTGTGAATAAATATCTTTATCAATACGACTAGTTTTTCCTTTATATTGAGCACTTAACTCATCATAATGTTTTTGCAGCGTGGAATTTTCTTGAATGTTCAACGCTTGTCTGTAATAAGTAAGTGCAGGTCTGAATAATGACAGTTTCTCGTATAGTTTTGCCTGTAGGATATATATATTGTATAAGGCATTTTGCTGGCCAGGTAGAATACGATATTCGCGCATTGCTTTGCGATAATAACGCCAAGCCAACCAGGGAAATTGTTCGGAAGTTTTTGGGCTATCAGGACATAAAGATCACCTGCTAATTTTGGCTGTTGGTTTAGACGGTAGTGCTTTGTTAAAGCTTGTAACCAGCGATTGCAGTCTTGCATGAATGCCAAGGTTATATTTTGCTGGTCTAAGGTTTCTATATATTGCTTACCATGTTCTTCTAATTTAAAAATTTGACTCTGGATATCTTGTGGCATTTCTTGATAATAAAGAGTATCTGATAGCATTATAGGTATAGGTTGAGAGTTTCGGTAGCGAGCACGGTCTCGACCAAAAGCTTCTACAATGCGTATTACACCTTTGAGAGCGTTTCTCAAAAGTGGTTCTACTTCCACTAGGACGTCAGGTTCTTGACGAATATGTCCGCGTTGCAGAACACGGCGGATCATAAAATCAGCAATAAGATGATAATGAGGTTGTGCTTCTTTCGGTAAGTCTTGGCGCAATTTTTTCGAAATTCGCTTTTCAATTTTTCGATATGCTTGGGGTTTTGTTCTTCTTTAACGGCCATTAAAATTTGTTCAGCTATGGGATGTTTAACCATCTTGTCTTCAATGTAACCTTTTTCGTATAATGTTTGTAGGACAGCGTGAGATAATGCGATTCGTTCTTCATCCGAGGATATCGCATTAGCTAATACATCACTGAAGCTCCAGTAATAAAAGAAAGGATCAGGTTCTAAATAATGAATTAAGATTTTCACATGTTGTTTGCGTATTGTTCCGATACGTTCTGCCAAATTGCTGGACAGCTTTTGTGGCGTTAGCCGAATGTGCTTGCTATCATTATTAATAGCATTAATTTTATCAAGCCATGCACCACGACATGCATGAGGTGTTTCTTTATTCGCTTTTTCACTATAATAATAGAAGCTTTGTTCTTCATGTAAGGCTTTATAGCTATCAGGATAATGTTCTCTAAAATCATATCTTTCTTTTATTTCTTTTAAACGTTTGGTGATTTGTCTTTCCCATGGAGTAAGCTTGGTATTTAATTGCAAAGGTTGGTTTACATGAAAAGCTTCCGTTATTTGCCACTGTTTTTCAGATATTTTTTAAAAATCCTGCTTGTTCAAGTAACATAATCACATTCATTTTAGCAGGTGGTTCATATTTAGTCCTCATAACGCCTGCTTTGCCAATAATATTATTGTCAACAAGGGTTTGATCAGGCAGTGTCATAAGCCATCGGCTTATCTCGCTGCGATGGGGGTCATATCCCATATCTAAATGGATAAGCTCAGGATCAGCTTCAATCATGTTTTTGTAAGCGGCCATTTTCATCCAAATACTTCGATTTTTTCAATGCCCTAACGAGCTCACGAGGATCTGATAAAGTGATTAATTCAAAATCACTTTCTTTGGCATAGCCAGCCGTTAAATTATTTTCAACAAACTTATTTTTCAATTCTGCCCAAGAACTATAAAAGGGATAATAAATGTCGGAAGATATTTTTTCATCTTGATTTGGCGCGTAAATCAGCTCGCGAACAAATCGTCCATATGCTTGATCTAAAATGTTACGTAATTTAATTATTAGTTCAGTAGTGCGGTTTTGCTGAGTTCAGATAATGTGTTGCCTTTTTCTAAGTCATAAAGATATGAGCGCAGTATTTCATGGTAACTATTGATGCATCTTTCGAGTTGTGCATATAAATCTTTGTCAATGTAGGAAAGTTTATCGGCATATTCAGTCTGCCATTGTGTTAATGTTTCTTTCCATTCAGAATTCGATTGGTGCGCCAGGGCCTTTTGTAGGCTTTTAATGGATAAACTCAGCTGTTGCTGAGAATGTAATATTTTTGCTTTTAAATGATATAAAGCCGCTTGTTTTTCTCGTAACCCTAAGCGTGTATAATCACGCAATGCATATTGAGCATAGCGCAATGCTAATGAAGGGAAGCGTGTTTGATATCGTAAAGCCTCTTCATGACATAATTCTGCCGCTTTATTTATATAGCCTTGCAACCGGTAAAGTCCGGTAAGCTTTTCTACTAATTTGTTGTGGCCCACTAAATCATATGATGAGAACTCTTGGTTTCGTTGTTCTAAAATTTCTGTATCGATGTGCCAAGATTCTTCTAACAGGACAGTAGCTTCTTGGAAATATTCAGCCATTTTATTGGGCTCTGTATTTGCTAGAGAATCTGCTGCTTCAGTGTAAGCAATTGCAAGATCTATTTGTGAAGTGACTGCTTCATGATGTTTTTTATCAAATACTTTTGTATGATTTTTGAGACAGCTGGTGATATTGCAAAGCCTCGATATAACGCCCTTGGGCGCTGAGCACTTCACTAATATCATAGTATATGCTGGCAATGTCTAGATGCTCTCGATCGTATACACTTAAATAAATCTCAAGCGCTTCTTGATAGTGCTGTAAAGCAGCAACATGATCATTTTGATAGAACAATATAGTGCCAATATCACTTAATGTATCAGCAGTCTCGGGATGTTTATTGCCATGTACTTTCTGCCGAATCTGTAAGGCCTGCTGAAAATGCGACAAAGCAGCAGGATAATTACATAGGTCCTTTAATGTAAGGCCAATACTATATAATATACGAGCAACATCAGGGTGATCATTGCCGTACTTTTCCCTCATAATCTTTATAGCATCTTTATAATGTTGCAAGGCCTGAGTATGATGACCTTGGTACAGCAATACGTCACCAATATGAAATAATGTCATGGCATAACGGCGATCATTTGGTTCAGAGGTTTTTCTATATATCTCTAGGGCTCGCAGATAGTGCTGCAAAGTAGCCGTATAATGGCCCATTTGAAATAGCACATTACCAATATTGTGTATCGTGTCAGCAATATCGGGATGCTCTTTATCGTGCACCTTTTCAAATATTGCTAAAGCTTGCTGAAAATGTTGCAAAGCAGCCGTATAGTCACTTTGTGCGAATAACACATTCCCGATATTTCGTAATGTAAGAGCAGTATCGGGATGCTCGTTGCCATATAATTTCTGTCGAATCTCCAGGGCCTGCCGAAGACGTTGTAATGCATTGGTATGGTCACCTTGTTCCGATAGCAAATCACCAATATGTTGTAATAGGCTAGCGATTTCATCAGAAGGTGTTTCATCATTGGTCATTTCTAGCGCTTGTTGAAAGCATTGCAAAGCATCAGCAGGGTGACCTTGATTGATTAAGATATCACCAATACTATGTAAAGAATCAATAATACTTGGATGTTTCTTATTCGACTCTTTTTGATAAATCGTTACCGCTTGTTTAAAAGACTGTAAAGCTGCGTTATAATAATTTTTCCCTTGTTTGTTTAAAGTCTTGCCAATACTTTTAAATGTATCAGCAACTTCAATATGTTCATTGCCATAGGCCTTTTGGCGAATTTCTAGGACTTGCAGAAAATGTTCCAAAGCAGCAGTATAATCACCTTGTTCTAAGAGTGCATCGCCAATATTGTGTAAGATACCTGCAATACTTGGATCTTCCTTTGAATATATTATCTGACAAATTTGTAGGGCATTTTGATAATATTGCATAGCAATGGCATATTGGCTTTTTTGATTCCTCAATACCAATTTCATTTAAAATATGGGAATTCTCTTGTAGTTGATTTTTGAGTTTTTTAAGAGTGCTTAATTGCTGACGGAGTTGTCTTTCATATTTTTCTTACGGTTTGGTTTGTTGGTTTCATTTATGTTGTTAGCAAGCGCATCTGAATTTTTTTGATTTCTAAATATTGCTTTAACAAAGCAGCGCTTTCTTTAACTTCTCATCTTCTTTGTTTGTTATGGGGCTGTTGTGATATTAACCATATTTTTCTCCGTATTTTCCTTGATATTTTTTTATCATATTTTAGAACCGAGATTGTGTGGCAGATTTTAAACATTATAGTCATATGTCATGGGTGTTTTACAAACTTTATTAATGATTATTTGCATCTTTAGCGTGATTAAATATTAATGGTTTATCCGAGTTAGTGGTCCATCCATCATTGCTTGTATATACCCATGACACCTCAAGATGCGATTTTTAACGCCCATTTTGCGTCGAATTTAAAACGTTCTTCAATCGCAACAGCTCGAAATAGAATGACTGTTCCAGCGCTTTTGCTCAATCAGAACGTTTTAACTTCTCGGGGATGGTTGGTTTGAAAAATACTGGACGCAGCAATGCAATATTCCTCTCTCAAGAAATAGTGTTAGATTAGTAATGGAGAAATGATTGTTTAAACTTCTTCCGGCAGCGTGACATTCAATTCTAAAATTGATCTACCTTGGTCACGTTCTAATTCAACGGTGACTTTGCTTTCATCGATGTTTAAATAATCGGCAATGACAGTAATTAATTTACGTTGTAAATCTTGTAAATTAACTTTGTCATTTCGGTTAGAACGAAAACGGTCGCTTTCGTGCGCGACGATAATTTGTAAGCGTTCTTTGGCGATCTGGGCACTGCTTTTACGGTTAAAGCGGAAACGGTCTAAAATACTCATGCTGCGGTTGTCTCCCGATTTTTACTGCCAAATAAACGTTGTAATAAGCTTTTCTTTTCAGCACTGATGAATCGGAAGGGCTTGTCTTCACCCAAAAAGCGGTCGACTGCATCAGAATAGGCCAGTCCGGCATCGCTATCCAGGTCAAGAATAACGGGGATGCCTGAGTTAGAGGCTTTTAAGACAGCTTGGGATTCTGGAATTACACCTAACAAAGGAATTGCCAAAATCTCTTTTACATCGGCAACGCTTAACATTTCACCGCGGGCAACGCGAGTAGGTGAATAACGTGTTAACAGCAAATGTTCAGAAACAGGTTCCATACCAAGTTCAGCCCGGCGCGACTTACTGGCCAGCATGCCTAAAATTCGGTCAGAGTCACGTACGGAAGAGACTTCAGGATTGGTTACAATAACTGCGCTGTCAGCAAAATGCAGCGCCATCATCGCACCGTGTTCGATCCCTGCGGGTGAATCACAAACAATGTAATCAAATTGTTTTTGTAATTCTGTCAATACTTGTTCAACACCTTCACGGGTTAATGCATCTTTATCACGGGTCTGGGAAGCGGGCAGGATATATAAATTATCGATACGTTTGTCTTTGATTAATGCTTGAGAAAGTTTGGCTTCGTTGTTGATGACGTGCACAAAGTCGTAAACTACACGGCGTTCGCACCCCATAATCAGGTCGAGGTTACGTAAGCCAATGTCAAAGTCGACAATGACAGTTTGATAACCGCGCATTGCTAATCCGGTGCCGAATGCAGCACTGCTTGTCGTTTTACCGACACCACCTTTGCCTGAAGTTACCACAACGATTTTGCCCAAGACACCCATCCTTTCAAAACGGTTCATTATTAAAAGACGCATTCTAGCGGATTTTTGGCTTCTGGAAGTAGAACGATATGAACAAAAGCGGCTATCGCGCTAATTATTGTTTATATTTTGACCAGACTTGCTTGCTGCAAGGCATTAAATGGCTTGCAACAACAATTTCTCATCCTCTAAGAATACTTGAATACCATTAGTTCCTTTTGGTATTTTCATGTCCTCGTTAAGCCGGTAGTAACCAGCGATAGCGATCAGTTCGGCTTCGAGCTTGAGACAAANAATACGGGCACTGCGGTCACCAGAAACTCCGGCGATTGCTCTGCCACGCAGTGGGCCGTAGACATGAATATTGCCATCAGCTAATAATTCAGAGCCTGCGCTAACGGGAGCTAATACAATGAGATCTGTATTTTGAGCATAGATTTGCTGTCCTGAGCGTACGGGTTGTGTAATGATCTTAGAGGTGTTATTTTTACTGGCATTATTAGCGCTGATCGATGATTTATGCGTTTCAGGCTTACTTGATGAAAGCAATGCTAGGCCGGCCTGAATGGCCGCTTGTGTATGCAGATCGTTAGCATGACGAATACCTACAGGCACTAAACTATGCCGTTGCAGCTCACTTTTGATGTGAGCAAAATCAATGACCTGGTCGCTTTCAAGTAGCCTTTCTAAATCAATGATGATAGGAGCGTATTNTAAAAAGTTGGGGGTTTGATGCGCTAAAAGCTCTAGTTGTGCGGTAAACGCCTCATTATTAGCGCTGAGTAGCTGTAGCACAGTAAAGGTAATCATGCTACCTTTTAATTGGAAAGCGTTCATGTTGGGTGCTTGTGTCGCAGTGGCTCTCATTGTGGCATGCTCCTTGGCCAACTTTAAAAACGATTACTCAATGTATCGAAAATACCGAATGTTGGTCAAGTAAAACAAAATACTTATTCGGTCTTTGTCTAAAAATATAAAGTTTGACCGTTTTTATATAGATAAGGAAATTGTTGTGGAAAAAATATGGCTNAAAAGTTACCCACCGGAAGTTCCCAAGGAAATTGACCCCGATATCTATCATTCTATTCCTGAAATGTTTTTTAAAAGCTGTGACCGCTTTGCTAATAATACCGCTTTTACTAACATGGGCACTCGCTTGACTTATCATGAGTTGTTAAAACTAACCCATGATTTTGCATCTTATTTGCAAAATGTATTGCAGCTGTCGAAAGGCGAACGCTTGGCCATCATGTTGCCTAATTTATTACAATATCCAGTCGTATTATTTGGTGCATTAGCTGCAGGCCTGACTATTGTCAACGTTAATCCACTTTATACCGCGCCAGAATTAGTGCATCAATTATCAGATTCGGGTGCCACTGTCATCGTGGCGTTGGCCAATTTTGCTGATATGTTGGAAAAAGCTTTGCCTAGTACTCAGATTAAACATGTCATTGTGACCGAAATTGGTGATTTAATGGGCGCCAAAGGCATTTTAATAAACTGGGCAGTTAAGTATGTTAAAAAAATGGTGCCCAAGCTGAATTTGGCTAGCATAATACCGTTTAAACAAGCAATGGCGGAGGGCAGGGCGCAACAGTTCACACCCGTCAAATTGACCAGCGGTGATATTGCTTTTCTGCAATATACCGGTGGTACTACTGGGACCGCCAAAGGTGCGATTTTAACGCACCGCAATATGATTGCTAATATTGAGCAATGCCGCGCATGGGTAACTTCCGCAGTGACCGAGGGCAAAGAAAATGTCATCATTGCCTTGCCTATGTACCACATNTTTTCTTTGACCATTTGTTGTTTAGCATTTATTACCTATGGTTGTTGCGGTGTGCTGATTACTAACCCACGTGATATGAAAAATTTTGTCAAAGTGCTTGCCAAAGTTCCTTTTAATGTCATGGTCGGGGTCAATACGCTATTTAATGGTTTACTTCATAATCCTGATTTTGTGCGGCTAAATTTCAGTCAATTACGTCTTAGCGTTGAAGGAGGCATGGCAATGCAACGCAGTGTGGCTGATAAGTGGCGCGAACTTACCGGTAATTATATTTTAGAAGGTTATGGTCTGACAGAAGCCAGCCCAGTGGTAACGATTAATCCACTGCATTTAGACTATTTTACCGGTAGCATCGGTTTGCCTATTCCTTCTACGGAAGTAAAGATTTGTGATGAGGAGGGCAGAGAAGTGCTGTTGGGCCAAGAAGGTGAATTGTATGTGCGTGGTCCGCAAGTGATGTCAGGGTATTGGCANAAAGCAGATGAGACCCGGCAAGTATTAAGTCCAGATGGTTGGTTGAAAACGGGTGATATGGTGCGGATGGATGACAAAGGCTTTCTNTTTTTAGTTGATCGTAANAAAGATATGATTATTGTTTCTGGATTTAATGTCTATCCGAACGAAGTCGAGGAAGTGTTGGCAGCGCACCCAGGCATTTTAGAAGTAGGTGTTGTTGGTGTAGCGGATGAGCATTCGGGTGAAGTGGTTAAAGCATTTATCGTTAAGAAGGACCCTAATTTGACGGCACAATCGATTATTGACTATGCGCATCAACATCTGACACGCTATAAAGTGCCGAAAAGCATTGAGTTTTGTGCGGAGCTGCCTAAGTCCAATGTGGGCAAAATTTTACGGCGTAAGTTACGACAATTGAGCAGTGTTTCTTAGAATTTTAATGAAGAGGATGTAATCAATGTCAACAATATCACCTGGTAAGCGATTTCGGTTAGCGTTAGCACAAGAGAAGCCGTTGCAAATTGTTGGCACTATCAATGCTTATACAGCAATGCTTGCTAAACGCGCGGGATATAAAGCGATTTATTTGTCAGGTGCAGGAGTGGCCAACGCTTCGTATGGTTTGCCTGATATTGGTATCACCAATTTAGATAATGTATTAATTGATGCTGCTCGTATTACCAGTGCGGTGGATTTACCTTTATTAGTCGATGTTGATACAGGTTGGGGCTCTGCTTTTAACATTGCCCGCATGGTGCAGCAAATGATAAAAGCTGAAGTGGCGGCAGTACATTTGGAAGACCAAGTCCAAGCCAAACGTTGTGGCCATCGTCCTGGCAAGGCATTAGTTTCTACGGCTGAAATGCAAGACCGAATTAAATCCGCTGTTGATGCCCGTATTGATCCTGATTTTGTCATTATGGCACGCACAGATGCATTGGCGGTAGAAGGTTTAGCAGCCGCTATTGAACGAGCCCAAGCTTATGTTGCTGTCGGTGCTGATATGATATTTGCTGAAGCGGTGACTACTTTGGATGAGTACCAAACTTTTGTTAAAGCAGTCAATGTACCAATATTGGCCAACATCACTGAATTTGGAAAAACCCCATTATTTACCATAGAAGAACTACGTCAATCGGGTGTAAATATGGCATTATATCCATTAAGTGCGTTTCGTGGGATGTCGGCAGTTGCACTAGACATTTATCAGACCATCCGCAATACGGGAACACAAAAATCAGTAATTGATAAAATGCAACCTCGGACGCAACTGTATGAGGTATTGAATTATCCAGCGTATGAGGAAATGTTAGATCGAATTGTTGGCAAAGAGGANGAAAATCTAATGGCAAAGACCAAAACAGGAGGTTTAGCGGGAGTAATTGCCGGGCAGTCAGCGATTGCAACAGTGGGTGCTGAGGGTGTCGGTTTAAATTATCGAGGCTATTCCATTGATGATTTATCAGCGCAAGCGTCTTTTGAAGAAGTGGCCTATTTATTAATTTATGACAAGTTGCCGACTCAGTCAGAATTGACCGCATATCGTGAAAAATTAGTCAAATTGCGGCATTTGCCAGAATCCTTATTGACAGTGTTAGAATTAATTCCAAAACAGGCACAGCCCATGGACGTGTTACGCACAGCCTGTTCTATGTTAGGCACATTAGAGCCTGAAAATGGTCATGATCAACATGAAATTGCTGATCGTCTTTTAGCTTCATTTCCTGCAATCTTATTATATTGGTATCATTGGGTGCAGGGTCATAAACGCATTTCTACACAAAGCAGTGAAACTAGCATTGCGGGCTATATTTTGCATTTATTNACATGGCAAGCCCCCTCTGATTTACAACGCCGTGTATTAGATGTGTCATTAATTTTATATGCTGAACATGAATTCAATGCTTCCACTTTTGCTGCTAGAGTCACTGCTTCGACTGGCTCCGATTTTTATTCTGCTATTTGCTCTGCAATTGGTACTTTGCGTGGGCCTCTACATGGTGGTGCTAATGAAGAAGCCATGAAATTAATTAATCAATTTACCAGCCCAGAAGAGGCTGAGGCAGGCTTATTAAAAATGCTTGCGGAAAAGAAATTGATTATGGGATTTGGCCATCGTGTATATACAACCTCTGATCCACGTTCCGATATCATTAAAGCCTGGTCAAAGAAATTAGCTGAGGCAGAGCATGATAAGCACATTATTCCTGTATCAGAGCGCATTGAAAAATTANNTGTGGCAAGAGAAAAACTTTTTCCTAACTTAGATTTTTATAGTGCAAGTGCTTATCATTTCTGTGGCATTCCGACAGAACTGTTCACCCCGTTGTTTGTTATTGCGCGAACAACAGGTTGGTCAGCGCACATTATCGAACAACGTGCTAACAATCGTCTGATTCGTCCTTTATCGGAATATACTGGTCCACAGCCACGTGCATTTGTTCCTCTTGCAAAAAGATGAAGATTAAGACAGACAGTCCTGTTTTAAATGATCGTATCAAGGTAACAAAAAGAGTCGCAGCCTATTGGAACAAACTTTCATTAGGCTGGTTACGGCTGTGGGGCCCGCATATCCATCATGGCTATTATGAGCCAGCTATGACCTTGTCGCCGTTACAAGCCCAAGAAAATCTCATTGAAAAGTTATTGCAATTAGTTTTAATTAATTCTAATGACAAAATTTTAGATGTGGGTTGTGGTCTGGGTGGAAGTAGCTTTTATTTAGCCAAAAANTATCATGCAACTGTCTATGGAGTTTCACTGAGTGTTGAGCAAATTAAATTTGCGCAACAGCAGGCGAAAACAGAAGCTATTCAGAATATTTATTTTAAAGTGGAAGATGCGTTGTCACTGCAGAGTTTTGCTGATCAGGACTTCGACGTGGTTTGGTCATTAGAAAGTTGTGAACAGTTTTTCGATAAACCCTTATTTATTCAACAAGCCAGCCGTGTTTTAAAACCCGGTGGCCATCTTATGTTGGCCACATGGTGTTCTGATAGAGAAGAATATGATGGCAAAGCGGCATTAGCTTATCGACGTTTGTGTCAAGCATTTGATTTGCCTTACATGCCAACGATGGAGTTTTATGCTCGTATTTTGCAGGCGCATGGATTTAAGTTATTACACAGAGAAGATTGGTCGTCCCATGTCTTAAAAAGTTGGGACATTGGCATAGACTTATTGAAGTCCTATCAATGGTGGCAGATTTTACGTGATGGTGGTTTTACTGCATTAAAATTTGTGAAACAGCTGCATTTGATGCGGGATGCATTGCATCAGGGACGAGTGAAGTATGGGGTTTTGTAGCGATCAAATAATGTAGGATGGCAGTAAGAGATAGCTTAAAAATAGTTAAAAACTCTCTGTCATTTCGAGTGCAGCAAAGGACCTCGGATGGAGGTCCTTCACTATGCTCGGTAGCTTTTCAGATAGGAATTTATTTTTTAATACTAGTAGCGCTAGTTAGGGCCGTTGTAGTTGGCTCTGTGGTCTTAGTATCAGCAGTGGTGGTTGCCGCCGCAAGGTTTGGGTTGCTTGCTGCATTGACTGCACTTGGTGCAACAGCCGCATTTGCTGAAGGGGTTGCTGGGGATGCACTGGATACAGGAGCACTGTTATTATTGGTTGCAGGCATGGTTGATGATTGCACATTTGTGGTCGCAGGAGCTGGTTGTGCAGGTGCAGGTGTTGCTTGGCTAGGTGCTGCTGGGGTCACGGGTGCAGCCGTCGGTGCAGTCACGGCAGCCTTAGTTTTGCTTGGGGCTGCAGTTGCAGGGGCGTTAGTTGTTGTCGTTGAAGCCGTTCCCTCGGGTGCTGCGACATTAAAACTGGCTTGTGCCAACACATTATTTTGAGCATCAGTTACATTGACTTGCCAAACGCCAGCGCACCAACGTTGTTCTCCTTTATTGGTCTGATAATTTACTGTGCGGTAGGCACGGGTATGATACGTTTTATAGTTATAAGATAAAGCATATTCGCTATTGGGGCAGCCGCTATGCTGTGGGGCTTGCCATTTAACTGTCAAGCTGCCTGTCTCGCTGGTCGCTTGTGTCACTACAAGCGCTGCATTTAAGCGGTTGTCTGCTTGATGTAATTCCAAGCTCACATTAGGAGCGGCCAAACTGGTTTGAGTAATCAAGGCCAAGGTAGGGATCCATATTTTTGCTTTCATCAGTATGCTCTCTTTGAGGGTTGTTTAATTAATGAACAATATTCTAGCGTGGATAGTCATTGAGAACAATACCGTATTGCCAAATTTCAGGTTTTTAAGGTTAGTTTAAGTCAGAGATCAGTTGTATTTGCTAGGATAAATATTTTTTAGCTGCGGAGACCCGCCATGCCCATAGCCCATTCCCAACAGACGACCATACAAAATTGGTTCAAATCGCTGTCTTACTGGATTAGATTTCCACTGAGGATGTCTACTTTGACCTATCTTTTGCTCATCATTGAATCCGCTAAAGCTATCTCGGGCCGGTCTAATCATGAGTGGCGCTATTATAAGGACATTACGGCTTATCTTATTGATAATCCAGTCCCTGGTTTGGCCATTACGCCTTCAGTTTATGCAACGATGGTGAGTCAATACCATACTGCCATCAATAATAACGATGGCTCAGCAGTTTATGAATCTTTAGATCAATTTATTGCTGCCGTACCCTTTGCCGCTGCAGTGCCATTTCTTGAAGATAAAGTGATGCTCGCATTTAGATACGAAGATTTCGATATAGTGAATGAAGCATCACAGCGTTTATTGCAAATAGATTCAAACAGTGAAATTGCAGCTGCCGGGATGATTGTGACCAAATTAGTGAATGGTCATTATTCATTAGCGGATTTACAGCCTTATCAATCCATTTTAGGTGCAGAACCAGAAACATTTATTGGCAATTGTGCTCGGTTGGGAATTTTATTTATTCAAGCAACCGAAAGCTTAAAATACCAGGATTTTTAGCAATTAACGCACAAGTTAGAAAAATTAATACGATAGGTGATCTTTTTAATGATTTTCACGAATTGATTCAAAAATTGAATAAACGATACGAAAACACTAGATTTTTAATGGCTAATCAAATGTTGCTTGATTATGAAGAGGCAAAGGAAAGAAAAGATTATCAATTGGCAATTCAACAATTAGAAAAGTTAATTGAAATTTTCCCCAATGATAAACATTATTATGAATTGTTATTGGGCTATGCTTTGGGTTTAAAAGATCCAAAGATCAATGAGTATGCGACGAGACTTTTACAAGTAGATCCTCATAATCAAATCGCCAGTTTTGCCTTGCTAATGAAAGAAAATAATTGGGCTGATCCGCAAAGAGTGCTGGAGCTTAAAAACCTATTTGAAAATTTATCACCTGATTCGAATGATCCGTTTGTTCAAAGAGCGAGAGCGATATTTTTAATAAATATGGCCACTTTACCGCCAAATCTTGAATTAATGGATTCGGTATTGAACGAATTTGCAGGTTTTGAGAATGATGCTGATCTGGGGCCGAAATTTAAAACGATGAGACAGCTTCGTAACGTAATGATTGAATTTAAACAACTGCCAGATTTCTCAAATGCAGTAAATTCTTTTGTCCTATGCCTTTTCATCGTGAAGTATTGCCCAATTTACTTGGAATTAAACAAAGAAACATTTTTTCAGAAGAAGTATTGCTTGATGCTTATCAACATTCTTTAGGTTTGATTTTGGCTAAAAATACTCATTTGCCAATCCTTAGTGTAAACACACCAACAGCATCATATTATCAATATAATTTGCCAGTATTGACAAGAAATCAAAATGCCAAACTTTATCAATATGGTTTGGTTGGTTATTATGATTTGGGATACAATTCTGCTAATTGTACATTGGAGTATCATGGTCCATTAGATACAGAGTTTGCTCTCAAAGATTTGAGAAGAGAGGTTATTGCTATATTGACGCCAGATGGTCAATTGATACGAACATCAGAAGATTATGAAGTAAAAGTCATTCAAAAGCGATTGCATGAGGAAGAAATAAAAAAACAGGAAATGTTGCGGCAGGCCAAGGAAAATGAACTGCTTGATCAATATAGAACTCTAGTAAATCAAGGTAATTTTGCTGAGGCCTATCCTGTTGAACGACACATTTTGGCAAATGGTTTAAGTTCAGCGAATACTATCGCAAATATACTTATTGTCCAAATGGAATATCAGCTTGCAACAGGAAACAAAAATAATATTAATTATTATGCGAATCATTTTGAGTCTTTACCCGATGCTTCAGATAGTTATGAAATCAATTATGCGAAAGGCTTGTATTTAACGAATGAGCTTGGTGCTGAACCAGGCAGTATTGCTATTGCGACAGCCAATAATTTTTTGCGAAAAGCTAAAGCATTAAATCCCCAGTGCATTAAATGTGAGGAATATATTGCCTATAATAAAAGCAAGCTGCCTCAGGACAATGTGGGTTTGTATGCATTGGGAGCTACCGTGCTTTCAGGAATATTTGGCATTGGGTGGTTGTGGAAAAAAATCATTCTGCTGCAAAGCCAACCAGAATAGTTACAGAAGATCCAAAGAAACCACGCGGCCTTTCGCCAGAAGAAGAACAAGAAATACAAGCACGAATGATGCAGGACTTGCAAAGTTCCATGTCTAAAATGGAAGACACGTTAAAACCATTAGGCGATGCCAAAGTAGTTTATGAAAATGAAATGGTGCTTATTGAATTGAATTTAAAAGCAACTATTGCGAGTGCGGATTTTGAGGATATTAAAAATAAATGCCCATTTGCTAGTTTAACTATTGATAAAAAATATCTGTTAGAAATAATGGTCCGTCATTTTTCAGGATTTAAAGATGTTAAGATAGTTGACGATAAAATTTACATTAAAGACCGATTAGCCAATTTGGCTGGTGTTAACTTAGTTAGCTCATTGCAATCGGCAATTAAAGACGCGGTAGCGGCAGCACCTGAAATGCAGGCACAAGAGAAATATGAGGAAGCAGTCGCCAAGCTAGCTCAAATTCCCGCAATCGATGAATTAGAGTGCCAATGGCAGTTTTTGTCTAACTGGACAAAAAATAATGAAACCACGATTAAGGAAAACTATATTTCTGATAATGATAAGAAAAAACGGAGATCTTTGCTTTAGAGGTAGAAGCTAACAAAAACTAACAGCTCTAAAGACTGCTCATCAAGGACTATTGGAAATAATAAAAGCAAATGCTTCTGTTAAATTTGAAAATATTGAGCAATTAAATGAGCGTCGCAGGCAATTAAATGCTTTTTTGTGCAATACGAAAAACAAGAAGTTCTGCCGATAGAGAAATAACAAAATTTTCTAATGTCAAAGATCGGGTTTGTGATGCGCTAACGGGGCATTTCATTATTAATAACGAGTTTTTAGTGGCTGGTCCAGATGATGAGGAAGAAGAAGGTTCAACGATATCAAACGACAATAATCAAGAGGTGTCAGCCAACTCAAATAATCTGGTAGATGAAAATGAAGATGTAATTGATTTAGACGCATTGTTGTATTTTCCGACAGCGCATTCTTCAGAACCCGAAATTATCCCAGCGAATCGGTTGGTAAATAGACCAACAGAAAAGCCGGCAACGAAAAATAATAATAATTATGATATTGGTGCAAATTTACAACGAGCTACCTATTTAAACCAACGCCTGGAGTCGATCGCAAGAGAACCTAGAATTAGTGTTATTAAAGAGATTTTTCTTATCGTAAAGAAATCTTTGATTTAACGCATTCCCCGCAACAAACGGCGCTTTATAAATTATGTAGCGATGATCCGGCAGTATTGTCGGCATTAATGCAAAATTTACCGGTTATTTTGCACAATATGCGGGCTTTTAGTTTGCAGCGTTGTATGCATGCTTTAGGCCAGGTGGTCCGGCCTGGACAAAAATTAGATGGATATGCAAAAAGCCGTGTACTTTATAGGCATAAAAATTTCATAAAGAAACACGCGCTCTGGTTGCAATATGAACATCCAGAGCTTCTTACTCAAGCCTATCACGATTTTACACCTAGTAAATTTGCCGAATGGCTGCGAAACATTGCTAAAAATAGTCCAACACCGTTGCAGTTAACGCGAGGTCTTTTTAGTTCTCGGGCAGTAAAAAATGCTTTGGCAATAAAATCTCATAAAAATGATTTGATACATAAGTATATTCAAGATCAATTCATTATTATTGATGCATTGGCTAAAATTGCACAGCATTTGCAAGGAAAAACTGCTATTTAGAGTCTGCATTAATGCGAGGCCTCTTATCAGCTTCTATTCTTCAGTTGGGCCAAGGACTTTCATTGCTCAGAAGAATAGACAAGCTTGGTTATGAAGCTTATCGTGCTAGCGTAAAAACCGTTGCTTTTCAAATTGGAAGGCAAAGACAATATCATTGATCTACTTGTCGAAATGCGCAATTGTTTAAGACATCATTACAAAGAGAAAATTACCAAAGAGGTAAATGGCGAATTTATTACAATTGAGAAACCGTTTTATACGCCAATAGAATTGTATGATGTGGCAGAAGCAGCTAGCGATTTTTATCGCGATGAAATAGCGGCAATAGGCATGGGCTTGGGCAATGTTGTCTCAAATAACAATGATGTGGATACTGAGAGCAGTTCTGATGATGAAAAGACCAGCAGGCATGGTTGAAAGCTGCTATGCCTTATATGACAACACGATCTTTAATCGCAGGTTCTGGTCAAAAGATTACGAATGTACTCATTGCAGAAAATAATCCTACTAACTCTATGCAATAGTAGAACTTATGTAGGGTGGATCAAGCGAAGCGGATCCACCAAGCCTATTACCAATAGGAATGGTGGATCCGCTTCGCTTGATCCACCCTACACATTACAACATTGTAGTTATTTTTATATCAGATGGATTTTCTTGAACTCACTCCGTTCGTTCAAGGTTTGTATCTTTGCAAATGTAAGCTAACAAGAGCCATATGGTGCATTTTCAACCATTTCAAGCTACAATGGCGCCATCATTTTATCAATGAGGTAAGGCACTATGTTTCAAGGCTATAAACGGCATCGTACCATTCCGGTGCGTGTTGGTTCTGTTGTAGTAGGTGGTGATGCGCCTATTGTCGTTCAATCCATGACCGACACTGATACAGCCAATGTAGCAGCAACCGTAAAGCAAATCATTGATTTAGCTAATGCAGGCTCTGAGATAGTTAGAATTACTGTCAATAATGAAGAGGCTGCCAGGGCCGTTCCTGAAATTAAGAACCAATTACTCCGTCAAGGGTGTAAAGTCCCAATAGTAGGCGACTTTCACTATAATGGACATCGCTTGCTAATGGACCACCCTGATTGTGCGTTAGCATTAGACAAATACCGTATTAACCCTGGCAATGTTGGCTTTGGCGCTAAAAAAGATAAGCAATTTGCTACCATGATTGAAGTGGCAATGAAATATCAAAAGCCAGTGCGAATTGGCGTCAATTGGGGCAGTTTAGACCAAGAATTATTGACCCATCTGATGGATGAGAACAATAAGTTGCCACAGCCAAAAACGGCCATTGAAGTTATGCATGAAGCTATTGTTCAATCCGCCTTACATAGCGCCAAATTTGCCGAACAATTGGGCCTCGGCGCCGATAAAATCGTTATCTCCTGCAAAGTTAGCGCTGTCCAAGATTTAATTGCTGTTTACCGTTTGTTAGCGGCGCGCTGTCAATATGCTTTGCATTTAGGCCTGACAGAGGCGGGCATGGGCAGTAAAGGTATTGTGGCTTCTAGTATTGGTATGGGCGTATTGCTGCAGGAAGGTATTGGTGACACCATTCGAGTTTCGTTAACGCCAGAACCCGGTGCCCCAAGAACGCAAGAAGTGATTGTTTCCCAGCAAATTTTACAAACCATGGGTTTAAGGGCATTTGTGCCGATGGTTGCCTCTTGTCCAGGCTGTGGCCGTACCACCAGCAGTTACTTCCGTGAGTTAGCAGAACAAATTCAAAGTTACGTACGGGAAATGATGCCAATATGGCGCACTCAATATGTCGGTGTTGAATCTATGAACTTGGCGGTCATGGGATGTATCGTTAATGGCCCTGGCGAAAGCAAACATGCCAATATCGGTATTAGTTTGCCTGGAACCGGTGAAGAACCGGTCGCACCGGTATTTATTGATGGTNNAAAAGTCGCTACGCTACGTGGGCAAGACCTGACAGACCAATTCAAAAAAATGGTCGATGACTACGTAGCTACAAAATATCCAAAACAAACGGCCAGCATTGACTAGAAATTCCAAAAGGATGGAGAAGATTTTATGCATTCATTAGCTTCTGAATTAAATGTACGGCCTGATTTTGATCTCGAAATTACGGCAATTGCTGATTATGTTGTGAATTATCAAATCAGCAGCAGAGAAGCCTATGAAACCGCACGTTGGTGTCTAATGGACAGTATTGGGTGTGGGATTTTGGCATTGCGTTATCCTGAGTGTACCAAATTGCTAGGTCCTATCGTGCCAGGCGCAAGTTTGACAAATGGTGCCCGTGTTCCTGGCACAGAATTTCAATTAGATCCGGTACAGGCCGCTTTTAATATTGGTGCTATTGTTCGTTGGCTTGATTTCAATGATACATGGTTGGCAGCGGAGTGGGGTCATCCTTCTGATAATTTGGGCGGTATATTGGCAGTTGCTGATTATTTAAGCCGACAAAATATCGTTAACAAAACTGGAGCATTGACCGTAAAAACTGTATTGACTGCCATGATTAAGGCGCATGAAATACAAGGCATTATGGCACTTAAAAATGCTTTTAATCGTGTTGGTTTAGATCATGTCGTTTTGGTCAAGCTGGCCACTACAGCGGTAGTAACTCATTTATTAGGCGGCGATAAGGAAGCAATTTGTAATGCTATTTCTCAAGTATGGGTCGATGGTCAGAGTTTGCGGACTTATCGCCACGCACCTAATACGGGTTCACGTAAATCATGGGCGGCAGGAGATGCCACTAGCCGTGGTGTACGTTTAGCGTTGTTAACATTGCGCGGCGAACAAGGTTATCCCAGTGCGTTGACGGCCAAAAAATGGGGCTTTTATGATGTGTATTTAAAAGGTGAGCCGTTTAAATTTGAACGTGATTACGGCAGTTATGTCATGGAAAATGTGTTATTCAAAATCTCATTTCCCGCGGAATTTCATGCACAAACAGCGGTTGAAGCCGCAATTCAATTGCATCCTAAAGTGAAAGACCGTATTAATGACATTGAACGTATCACAATCAAGACCCAAGAGTCCGCTGTTCGCATCATCAACAAACGCGGTCAACTTTACAATCCAGCAGACCGCGATCATTGTTTACAATACATGGCTGCTATTGGTTTGATTTTTGGTGAGCTGACGGCTGACCATTATTTAGATGATGTTGCTCAAGATGCGCGAATTGATACTTTGCGTAATAAAATGGAAGTGATTGAAGATCCGCAATTTAGCAGAGATTATTTAGATCCTGAAAAACGTTCAATTGGCAATACGATACAAGTATTTTTCCGTGATGGCGGTAGTACTGAGGCTGTAACAGTAGAATATCCGGTTGGTCATCGTCGCCGTCGTGCTGAAGGCATTCCATTATTAGAGCAGAAATTTCATCAAAATTTATTAACTCATTTTTCTGCCAGTCAAACNCGAAAAATCATAGCATTGTGTAAAAACCAGCAAGCATTAGAAGCAATGCCCGTGAATGAGTTCATGGACATGTTGGTTCCGGCAAAATAAATCAGCGCTCTCTCGTTAGAGGCCATCATTGCGAGGAGTGCAACGACGAAGCAATCCATTGGACGACATTGCATGGTCCTTAAAAATGTTTTTATGTCATTTTCTGCTGTAATAATGCCTTTTAGATCACTCAGCAGGTAGTGAAGGATGGCTGCAGAAAGCTCAGGTTTTTAATTCAGTTAAATTCTTATAATATTCCAATGCTTCAGGGTTGGCTATTACTGTTATATTTTTCACAGGCCGATCATGAATAATTTCACGTACTGCCAGTTCCACAATTTTTCCGTTCGCAGTTTTAGGAATATCAGCCACTGCGATGATTTTAGCCGGTACATGTCGCGGTGAAGTATTGTTTCGAATGCGGACTTTAATGGCATTCTTTAATTCTTCAGTCAGAACAAAATCGGGTTTTAATTTCACGAACAAAATAATGCGGACATCATCTTGCCACTCTTGGGCCACTGCAATGCATTCTATAATCTCCGAGAAATGTTCCACTTGCTGATAAATTTCTGCGGTTCCAATCCGTACACCGCCAGGATTGAGTATAGCATCAGAGCGTCCATAAATAATCATGCCGTAATGTTCAGTGATTTCAGCATAGTCACCGTGGGCCCAAATGTTAGGATATTTAGCAAAATAAGCTTGTTGATATTTTTGACCGGTGGGATCATTCCAAAAATAGACTGGCATACAAGGAAAAGGGCGAGTACAGACTAACTCTCCTTTTTTTCTAANTACCGGCTGTCCTTGTTCATCATATATAGCAACACTTAAACCCAAACCAATGCACTGCAGTTCACCCCGATAGACTGGCAATAATGGATTGCCTAATGCAAAACACGAAATAATATCAGTCCNCCCTGAAATCGAAGCCAAGCATAGTTCTGCTTTTATTTTGTCATAGACATAGTCATAGCTTGTAGCAAGCAACGGTGATCCAGTGGACAGTATTGTGCGAAGTGCAGTCAAGCGATGTGTCTGTTGTGGATGCAGTCCCATTTNTTCAGCGGTGCTTAAAAATTTTGCACTAGTGCCAAATATGCTAATTGCTTCTTCATCGATCAAATCAAATAATTGCGTGGTTTTAGGATAAAACGGAGCGCCATCGTATAAAACCAATGTGGCGCCCAGGGCTAAACTGCTAACGAACCAATTCCACATCATCCAACTGCATGTGGTGTAATAGGTGATGCGGTCATTAGCAGTCAAATCTGTATGTAATGCTAATTCTTTCAGATGTTGCAGTAATGTGCCACCTGCACCATGAACAATGCATTTTGGAGCCCCCGTTGTTCCCGAAGAATATAATATGTAAACTGGATGGTCGAATGGCAATGGTTCAAATGTAATATCTTCCACCGGATAGTGTGGAATTTCATCATAAGAAATAGTATTAGGCAAAGACTTAAAATAAGTATTTAATTTGATATAAGGCACAATAATCGTTTGTTCTAAATTATCCAAATTGATTTGCAACTCGGCGATTTTGTCAGTAATTTCATAGGCTTTACCATTATAATGATAACCATCAACGCTAATTAAAAATTTAGGTGCAATTTGACCAAAACGATCAACCAACGCTTGTTGGCCAAAATCAGGTGAACAACTTGACCATATTGCACCAATACTAGTCGTTGCCAGCATGGCAATAATGGCTTCAGCAAAATTTGGCAAGACTGCAGCAACACGATCATTAGGCTTGAGGCCAAGGGCACGGAAATGCGCAGCCAAATTCGCCACTTTTGTATAAAGTTCACGGTAAGTCAGTGAGTTGCGCTCATTTTNTTCATTGGTAGTAATCAATGCAAGATGATCATCACGGCGTGATAATAGATTTTCGGCAAAATTAAGTTTGGCTCCGGTGAACCATTTTGCACCGGGCANTTTGTCGCCGTTGATGAGCACATTGTTCCACCGTTGGCTGCTTTTATTTGAAAAAAACCCCATAATGANGGACCAAAATAATTCTGGGTATTCAATAGACCATTGATAGAGTTGTTGGTAATTCGTAAAATTTAATTTTTGTTCATTATTAATTTTATTGATGAAGTGCTGCATTTGGCTTTTGGCCATGTTTGCAGGTGAAGGTGACCAGATGGGTTGTTGCACGATGTTTAGTCCTTAAGTTTTTATGTAGGGCGGATCAAGCAAAGAGGATCCACCATTTCTTGTTGGCAATATAATTGGGAGGTTTTGCTTTGTTTGAGCCACCCCTATGTTTTAGGCCTCAATTTACATAATTCCTTCAACTGTTTTCACCATCGCAATAGTCACTTTTGACCGAGGTGGCCGTTTAAAATAATCTGAAATGTATTTACCAACGCTCACAATTTTNNTTAGATCTACTCCCGAATGGATGCCTAGACCATTTAATAAATAAACAACATCTTCTGTTGCAACATTGCCCGCAGCTCCGGGGGCATAAGGACAACCTCCCAGCCCGGCAACAGATGCATCAATAATGCTAATGCCCATTTGTAAGACAGCAAAAATATTGGCGATTGCTTGACCATAAGTATCATGAAAGTGTAAAGCGAGTTTATCTAAAGGAACAGTTTTACTGACAGTCTCCACCAAGTGTTGGGCTTTAAGCGGCGTGCCGACACCAATCGTATCGCCCAGTGAAATTTCATCACAGCCTAATTGATAAAGTTCATTGGCAATCTTTGCTACTTGTTGCGGTGAAATTTCACCTTCGTAAGGACAGCCTAAGGAACAAGAGATGTAACCACGTGCGCGTATTTGGTGTTGTTTAGCAATGGTAATAAGAGGAGCAAAATTTGCCAGACTTTCAGCAATGGTACTGTTAATATTTTNTTGTATGAAAGTTTCAGATGCGGCAGTAAATACTGCAATCTCATTCACTTTGGCTGCTAATGCTGCATGCAAACCTTTTTCGTTAGGCACTAAAGCAGAGTAGCAAACGCCTGGCACTCGGATAATTTTTGCCATGACCTCACTGTGATCAGCCATTTGCGGGACCCAACGTGGTGATACAAAGCTGGTTGCTTCAATATGAGTCAGTCCCGTTTTTGCAAGTCGATTGATTAAATCGACTTTGATTTCAGTAGGCACATTTTGCTTTTCGTTTTGTAGCCCGTCTCGTGCGCCTACCTCAACCAGCTTCACTTGTTTTGGAAGGTTCATTTTGATACTTCCTTGTTACTGATTTAGGTTTATTTAAGTAGACATGTTTAAATAATATTTCGGCGATATCAGCAATGGCTTGTTCACGTTGTTTTAATGGTGTAATCGATTTGGTGATATAAATGGCTAAAATAAGATTACCGTTATCATTGGGCAAACTGATGATGCCAACGTCATTCGTTACGCCGCTGATAGTACCGGTTTTGTCAGCAACTTGCACTTCAGCAGGTATTTTGGCCCGGATCCGATTTAAACCAGTTTTGCAATTACGCATGCATTGCAATAAAAAAGCGAGATGATCATGATGTAATATGGCCGGTTGCTGCATTTTCATTAATAATTCACCCATGGCGTATGGGGTAGTGGTATCACGTAAGTCTAAATAAAAGCGGGTTGCTGCTTGCTCTTTAATAGTATCTGGTATGGCATTTGCCAATTGCGAAAATTGCACCAATGAGCAACGCTCCTCAGCCGGCAAATGTTCAATACCGGTATGGTCAGCGAGCATACGTAAGGTAGAACGGTTGACAGTCATGTCTTGGATCCCCAATGAACGCAGATAATCAGTCACTGCATTCGGCCCACCAATTCGATGCAGAATAATGTCAGTGGCCGTGTTATCGCTAACAGTCAACATTAGTTGTAATAAATTAGCGAGTGATAATTGCACACCTGGTAGTTCCAAATTGGATAACCAATTGTTATTGCCGAAAAAACGCACATCACAGGGGTGAATATTAATAAAATCATCTAACTGCATCATGCCTAATTCGACTTGGCGCAAACAGTGCATGGCAATTGGAATTTTATAGGTGCTGGCCATTGGAAATAATTGGTTTTCCTGGTGTTTAAACTCATATCCTGTCTCCGGGTGGCAGGCGTAAATGCCAACTTCACCTTCGATACTGTTGATAATTTCATTAATTTCTTGTCTGACTAAAATATCATTCATGATTGTGTTGCTTTCCCTGTATTTTTAATTTGTCTTGCCCAAGCATCGGCTTTGGTTAGTACATTGGTTTCATTTAATGTAGTAACTTTGCCCGCTTGAACGATGTGTTCACCTGCGATCCATACGTTGGTGACATGATCACGATTGGCAGCATAGACTATTTGTGAAATTGGATTATAAATGGGCCTGGTTGCTGCGCTAGATAAATCAATAGCAATCACATCAGCGAATTTGCCTACTTCCAGTGATCCAATTTGTTGGTCAAGCCCCATGGCTTTGGCGCCATTAAGAGTGGCCATACGCAATGCTATTGGAGCCGGCACTGCTGTAGGGTTGTTGCTATCAACTTTGCTAATGAGAGCAGCAGTACGTAATTCGCCCAACATATCTAAATCGTTGTTGCTGGCAGCACCGTCGGTACCAATGGCGATATTTACACCGGCATCTAATAACTGTTGAGTTGGACAAATCCCACTGGCTAGTTTTAAGTTGGATTCTGGGCAATGGACTACTTGTGCACCGGTCGCTTGCAAAATTGCAATGTCCTCAGCATTGACCTGGGTCATATGAATGTTTTGAAACTTAGGTGACAATAGTCCTAGCTTATGTATCCTTTGTAATGGCCGCATCCCGAATTGTTCCATGCTCTGGGTTATCTCAATTGCAGTTTCATGCATGTGCATATGTATATATAGATCATTTTCTTCTGCCATGGCTTTTATTTTTAGCAAAGCGGCATCGCCCACGGTATAAGGGCCTTGTGGTGCAATTGCAAATTTAACTAAGGGATGAGGATTTTTATAGTGTGATTTAATTAAGCGATTTGCTTTGTCTAAATATTCGCTAATCGTGTTAGCCCAAGGGGTAGCAAATTCAAGTACGGTGATGCCAATGAGTGCCCGCATTTTGGCTTTTTGCACAGTATCGGCAATGACTTCACCAAAGAAGTAGTTTTCATTAATACAGGTAGTCCCACCTTTTAACATCTCTAATATAGCTAATTCAGTGCCATCGCGGATGAAGTCATTGTTCATCAGTTGTTTTTCAGCTGGCCATATATGGTTATTTAGCCATTCCATTAAAGCAAGATCATCTGCCAATCCACGAAATAAAGTCATTGGGCTGTGGGTATGCGCATTAATCAAGCCTGGCAGCAATACCTGGTTTGGTAATTCAATTGTGTTATTGGCTTGAAACTGCTGCAGCGCTTCTGTTTGAGGCAATACTGCTAAAATTTTCCCTTCATCGATGGCAAGGGCGTAATTTTCATAATAAATATTGTGAGGTTCAACCGGAATTAGCCAGCGTGGGCAGATGAGTGTATCAATTTTTTTCATTATCATCCTGTAAAAAATTATTAAATATATTTCAATATAGCCAAATTACTGGTTTGGCGCAAATCCAAGGTATGTCTGAAGTAGGGTGGATCAAGCGCAGCGGATCCACCAAATCTTATTGCCAACAAGTAATAGTGGATTTGCTCTGTTTAATCCGCTCTAGGATTATTTTTAATTACCCAGAATATACCTTTATATGGTCTTCTAATGCATTGAAACTATTGTTTATTTTATCCATAAGTTGCAGTGTTAAATTAATTGTGCTAAATTTCAACACTACACCATATTTGCAAGGAGGCAAAATGGCCACGATCGTTTTATCAACCACGCTAGTTGCTTGTGTAGAGCAACAAGACCACCTTACTATCGCTGGCGGTACTCTGTTTGCGATATTGATCAGAATGATTAATCGTTACCCTGCATTGCGACAACGTCTGTTTGCACCCAATGGCAATTTGACTGATCAATGGAATGTTTATCTCAATGATGAGGATGTACCATTGCAGCATTGGCAACACATCATGGTGCAGCCATCAGACAAAATCCATATTTTATATGCCGGTGGCAGAAGTTATTGTCCTAATAACTGAGTCAAAATACGTTCATACACTTGGGCCAATTGTAATAATTCATCCACTTTAACGTGTTCATCAATTTGATGAATGCTGCCATTGCTTGGACCAAATTCGATGACTTGACAGCCTAGGGTTGCAATAAAACGGCCATCTGAGGTACCGCCACCGGTTGATAATTTTGGCGTTTGTCGGGCAACGGTCTCGATGGCGCTGACAGTCGCATTCAGTAAATCACCTTGTGCAGTCAAGAATGGTTTACCGGAGTGGCGCCAATGTATTTCATAATTTAAGCGGTGTTTGTCGAGAATCTGTAGCACTTGTTGTTGTAGCTGTTCAGCGGTAGAGGCCGGTGAATAACGAAAATTAAAGATCACTTCTAATTGTCCTGGAATCACATTGTCGGCCCCCGTGCCGGCGTGAATATTAGAAATTTGAAAGCTGGTGGGTGGGAATTGTGGGTTGCCGTTGTCCCATTGTTGTTGGGTTAGTTCGGTCAAGGCAGAGGTAGCTTTATGGATCGGATTATCAGCTAAGCTTGGATAAGCAATATGGCCTTGTTTACCTTTAATTAATAGATGCCCATTCAAGGAGCCGCGGCGGCCAATTTTAATTGTGTCGCCAAACTGCTGTTCGCAAGAGGCCTCACCGACTAGACACCAGGTAATAACAGGGCCGTGGGCACGCAGATGTTCGACCACTTTGACGGTGCCATTGACAGCTTTTCCTTCTTCATCGCTAGTAATTAAAAATCCTAGTGAACCTTTGTGTTGTGGGTGTTTAGTGATAAATGCTTCACAAGCAATGACCATTGCTGCCAAACTGCCTTTCATATCAGCAGCCCCTCGGCCATATAAAACACCGTTGCGGATAGTCGGTTGAAATGGATCATGGGCCCATTGTTCTCTTGGGCCGGGCGGCACGACGTCAGTATGGCCAGCAAAGACAAATAAAGGGCCGCTATTACCACGTTGCGCCCATAAGTTATCAACTTCACCAAAACGCAATGATTGGCTGACAAAGCCGAGCTTAGTTAAATGTTGCTGTAATAGCGTTTGGCAACCGGCGTCATTGGGTGTGAGAGAGGGGCAGGCAATCAGTTGTTCTGCTAAGGCAATAGTTTTGCTGTAATCAAAAGTCATCTTTAGTCACCACGTAATAATTCATTGATGGCCACTTTTTGACGGGTCTTATTATCAACACGTTTCACAATAACGGCGCAATACAAGCTATATTTGCCATCTTTGCTAGGTAAGTTGCCAGGTACAACAACTGCTCCCGCAGGAATACGGCCATAGCTCACCTCACCCGTTTCACGATCATAAATGCGCGTGCTTTGGCCTAGGTATACTCCCATTGAAATAACTGCGCCTTGCTCCACAATCACACCTTCGACGACTTCTGAGCGTGCGCCGATAAAGACATCGTCTTCGATGATGGTTGGATTGGCTTGAATTGGCTCTAGCACACCACCAATACCAACTCCTCCTGACAAATGCACGTTTTTGCCAATTTGAGCGCACGAACCCACTGTGGCCCAGGTATCTACCATGACACCACTATCGATATATGCCCCAATGTTGACAAAGGAGGGCATTAATACGGTATTGTTACCGACATAAGCGCCTTTGCGCACACAAGTGGNGGGCACGACACGAGCACCATCTTGTTTAAATGTATTGGCATTATAATTGGCATATTTGATGGGGACTTTGTCATAAAATTGACTGAACTCACCAGTCATGACATTGCTGGGTGTAATACGGAAATATAATAAAACTGCTTTCTTGATCCATTGATGCACCTGCCATTGGCCAGCAATTTNTTCTGCCACTCGCAGCTTGCCAGCATCTAGTGATTCGATTACTGTATCTATTGCAGTTTGTAATTCTGCAGGGACTTTATTGGGATCTAATGTTTGACGGTTCTCGAAGGCATGTTCAATTAACAATTGCATGTCAGTCATATTCATATCATGTTCCATTATGAGAAAATTGCATTGTAGCAATCTTTACAACGATTTGTCATGATGGCAACAATATAGTGATATTAGTATTTGACGCCTGACGGTCTGATGAGTATCATCGCAGCGTTTAATGGTTTACATCGGGGTATAGCGCAGTCTGGTAGCGCGCCTGCTTTGGGAGCAGGATGTCGGGGTTCGAATCCCTCTACCCCGACCAATGGCCAATGACAGGCGTAGAGGTGTTCCTTATATTACGCGCCTGTAGCTCAGTGGATAGAGCATCGGCCTTCTAAGCCGAGGGTCGCAGGTTCGATCCCTGCCAGGCGCGCCAAATTCCTTGATTACATGGTGGACGTAGCTCAGTTGGTAGAGCCCCGGATTGTGATTCCGGTTGTCGCGGGTTCGAGCCCCGTCGTTCACCCCAGTTTACAGATCTTTGATTCATCTTAGTAATTTTCAGGCAAATAAAATGTATCTACTCATCCCTAAAGTGATAGGGTAGCTAGGACGTTCAATTTTGAGCGGAATTTTAACGATTTTTAAAAGAAAAAGCGGAGCATACATAGGTGAGCAGTTTTCTTTTAAAAAATCGTTAAAATTCAACCAAAAGTGGATGTCCGCTTCTAAGGGCAAGTAGTTACAATAAAATTTAAGTTGTTATAATGCAGATGCAATAAGGGAAGGAGGGGTCCCCATGGCAAAAACTGCTGAACAGTTGCTCGCTGAAGTAATAGTAGAGAAATTTGAATTCTTATTATCACCCACGTGGCAGCAAGAAAATAAATCATTATCACGATCTTATCCTAGTTTTTTCGCCAGCACCAATTCAAGAGCCATTATTACCTAAAACAACATCGCCCCAAAATTCCACTCAAAAAAATCAGTATCTTTATTACTCCACTCTCATTGGATTTAGTTTAATTGGTGGATTTAGTGGTCTGCTGTTTTATTTCACCGATAAAGCCGCAGGTGAAATGATAAAAGAACAAGTGCATGGTTGGGCAAATTGGCTTGGAGAAAATACTTGGAATTGGTTGGGTGCAATTACAGATGGTGTGGCACAAGGTTTACGTTATTTAATTCCGGGCGGCGGTGTAGAGACTAATAGTATTTTAGGCATGCAAATTAGCATTATGCTAGTTAACACGGTTTATCAGCTTGCTAATCGAAGTGACAGTGAAAAAGCATTAATGGGCGCCATTAATTTAATACCTTGGTTTGCAGGGACTTTTGTTGCATTAGGGGCGACCTTGCCATTGGCCATTTTAGACACGAGTAAAGCAAATGATACGACAGAAGAAGCGTTGGCATGGATGGCGGCATTGACTGCTTTGCCAGCCAGCTTATTTGGGGGACGTTATCTATTAAATTATTTTTCCCTAATTTTTTAGTAACACTATCGACGATGGCCGTAATAGCTTTACGCCTGATCAGGTGGAAGTTTTAACCCGTTTTAAAAAATGTTGATAGCACAGCTCTATGACAAAATGGCAATCATTACTTTGGAATATACCACTCAAAAATCTTGTGATTTATCTGGCTATGTTGAAAAAGTTAGTTGTCTTAAATTACAGCTTAATCGATCTGGCCCTGATTTAGTCAGTAGCTTGCAAGATTGCATCCAATTTTTTGAAAATTCCAGCTAATCAGGCTGCTGTTAAAGTGCGCCGCCATAAGCTTTGTCAATTATTTAAAAACATAGGTAAAACTACGGTTGCTGTGAGCATTGTTGTTTCTGCTGTAGCCTTAGTTTTAATTGATATTTTAATTGGTTTTTATGCTGGCTATGATCCTTGGGATCCGTTGGCATTAAAAATAGTTATTGGGGGCTTAGCAGGGCTGTTAACAGGACTTGCTTGTGGTGGTTTTAGCCTTTATTCACTGCAAGGAATTTTTGATCGATTACGACAAGAGGACAATAGTAATATAGTGTCACAAACACATCCGGTTGCCTATTTGGCATTATCAATTGTGCTTGTTATTGGTGGATTATTATCGGGTGGTTCAGGTGCTATCGCTGGGCGTGATGAATTGCGGCGTTTATTGCAAGATTTGGGGCAAAATGAATTGGCCCAATGGTTTCCCAGTGTAGCAGAAACCTTGGGTTATGGTGGCGCCATTTCAGTGGCGATCCCTTATTGTATGGATTGGGTGCAGTGGTCATTGCATACTTATGCCGAGAAAAAGGGGATTTTGCGTTGCAACAATGCCTACATCTATTGAAGGGATTTAATGCGCTCGTCGATGTTATTGGTTGCATGAAGTTGAATTATATGTCGGCTTTGGCCAAGGCAAATATATGGGGAAATTCAGAGCTATTAGCTGAGGTGGGTTTAGTCGATAGTTTAGGGGCAGTGCCATAAAGAATTTACTCAGCGCCATGCTTCACGATTTGCAATGCCGCGATGGATGGATTTGTCGCTTAATTTATTTTTTGTCGGTATACTAGCGGAAATTAAGTGTAGCATTAAAAATGATACTTAGGTGATTAATATGACTAAAACAGCACGTAGCCGCCGTTCCAGCCGTTGTCATCCAGCTTGCGCGGTAGAAGCCGCATTAGATGTGATCGGTAATAAATGGAAAGGGGTCATTTTGTACCACTTATTAGATGGTACTAAACGTTTTAATGAATTACGGCGTTTAATTCCTGGTGTTACCCAGCGCATGTTGACTTTGCAATTGCGCGAATTGGAGGCTGATGGTGTTATTAGCCGTCAAGTTTATCCACAAGTGCCACCTAAAGTCGAATATTCCATGACTGAGTATGGTAAAAGCTTAAGCCCTATTTTGCTTTCCTTGCGTGAATGGGGAATGCATATTATGAATAAACAAACGAACATAAGGAAATGAACCATGGTGAATGCCAATCTTTATCTCTTTGGGTTGTTAAATGCTGGCGCTAATCCAGCCAGTTGGCAATTATATTTAGCCATATTTGTGGCTAAATACGTAATCTATATTTTGCCTATT
This sequence comes from Coxiellaceae bacterium, assembly GCA_013414725.1. Lineage (GTDB taxonomy): Bacteria > Pseudomonadota > Gammaproteobacteria. The sequence goes on from CP058706.1 coordinate 1,827,970, forward strand.
TTATGGATCGTGGGATGGTTGTGGGGCTCTACAAAACAGCGATCTGCACTTCTATTTGCTTTGACAGCAAGCATATTGGCTATGGTAATTAATTTCAGCATTGCTCAAATCTGGTTTCATCCCCGACCGTTCGTTCTAGGCATTGGCCATACTTATCTTTACCATGCACCTGATAGCTCATTTCCCAGTGACCATGTGACATTAATGTGGGCTTTTGGTCTTAGCTTNTTGGTTTGTCATGTGCTGCGTAAATGGGGTTGGACATTACTAGTATTGGGCGTATTTGTAGGATTAGCACGGATTTATCTTGGCATTCATTATCCGTTTGACATTATTGGTGCAATGATTGTGGCTGCATTATCAGTATTAGTTTTGTCTTATCTACGGCCATTGCTAGAACAAAAAGTATTACCGTTTTTAGAAACAATTTATCGCAAAGCATTTGCTCCAGTGATAAAGAAGAAATGGATCAAAGAATAAAAAGTTAGTTAGAGACAGATCGTGTAGAATCATTGCAAATCTATGAGCAATGCCGTGCTTAAAATATAAGGTGGATCCGCTGCGCTTGATCCACCTTACACTGTGTTAAACTAGTAAGTTCTTTCTTTCGGCATAAACGGCTCTACCAAATGCGGCCGCATATTTACCGGTCGGAAAGCAATTTTACCATCTTCATAGACTAAAAGATGCTTAAGCCAATTTTGATCGTCACGGCTAGGATAATCTTCCCGACTATGTGCGCCACGGCTCTCTTTGCGCGTCAAAGCGGCTACGGCAGTGACATAGGCCACGTCCATCAAATTGTCTAATTCCAATGCTTCAATACGTGCCGTATTAAAAGTTTGGCTGGTGTCTTTTAATGAAGCATGTTGCAATTCTTTGCGCAATTCTTCCAGTTCTTTCAGGCCCTCTACCATATGTCGCTCTTCACGAAACACGCCAAAGTCACGTTGCATAACTTTTTTCATTTCACGACGGATTACAGTGAAATCTTCGCCAGTTTGGTTACTGTTCCAACGGTTGATACGCGCTGATGCTCTTTCAAGGTCGGATTCAGAAACAGAGTGTAATTTCATGCCCGCCTTGATTTGTTCTTCAGCATGAATGCCTGCAGCACGACCAAAGACGACTAAATCTAGTAATGAATTACTGCCTAAACGGTTGGCGCCATGAACAGAGACGCAGGCGCATTCACCAACGGCATAGAGGCCTTCAACTATCTCATCAGAGCCATCTGCTCTCAAGGTGAGGGCTTGGCCATGCACATTAGTAGGGATTCCGCCCATCATATAGTGCACTGTGGGTACAACAGGAATTGGGTCAACCAGTGGGTCCACTCCGGCGAAGGTCATTGCCAATTCACGGATGCCAGGCAAGCGAGTATTAATAACTTCTGCACCTAAATGGTCGAGTTTGAGTTTTACATAATCAATGCCGCCAGGATTGAAACCATTGCCAGCACGTAACTCTAACGCAATTGCGCGGGAGACAACGTCGCGGGAGGCGAGGTCTTTGGCGTGTGGTGCGTATCGCTCCATAAAGCGTTCGCCTTTGCTATTGATCAAGTAGCCGCCTTCGCCGCGGCTGCCCTCGGTAATTAAGCATCCCACTCCAGCAATACCGGTTGGATGGAATTGCCACATCTCCATATCTTCTGCAGGCACACCAGCGCGTAATGCCATCCCAAGACCATCACCCGTATTGATATAGGCATTGGTAGTCGATTCATAAATACGGCCGGCCCCGCCAGTAGCAAAAATGGTCACTTTACTGTTGAAGAATGCCATTTCGCCGGTCTCTAATTTGATAGCAATAACACCAGCAATCTTATTATCGGCATTTTTGACTAAATCGATGGCAAACCATTCGCTAAAGAAGTTGCTTTTGGCTTTGATGTTAGCTTGAAACAGGGTATGCAATAGAGCATGGCCAGTACGATCTGCGGCAGCACAGGTGCGGCGGGCAATTTCTTTGCCATATTCAATGCTTTGGCCGCCAAACGCGCGCTGATAGATTTTACCATTTTCAAGTCGCGAGAAAGGCATTCCCATGTGGTCTAACTCATACATGGCGGCTGGGGCCATTTTACACATATATTCAATGCAGTCTTGGTCACCGAGATAGTCCGAGCCTTTGATGGTGTCGTACATATGCCAGCGCCAATCATCCTCATGCACATTACCTAAGGCAGCCGCAATCCCGCCTTGGGCTGATACTGTATGGGAGCGGGTGGGAANAACTTTCGAAAGCACCGCTACTTTTAAATCGGATTTCGCCAGCTGTAATGCAGCTCTGAGACCAGCGCCACCAGCGCCAACAATAACGGCATCAAAATGATAATGAGTCAGATTCATCGTGTACCTCCAGTATGTGATGCGCGTAGTTTATAATCTTCGCTGTGGTTAATCCAGACTCAATGTGAAAGTTATAAGCAGATTGACTGGCCAGAAATATTGTCATTTCAGTTGAACTGATGCATCATAAAGGCAATCCAGTCCTGTGTTTTCATATGGGCCGTTAGCTCAGTTGGTAGAGCTGTTGACTCTTAATCAATAGGTCATAGGTTCGAGTCCTATACGGCCCACCAGTAGATCCTAAATCCGAGCCTATTTTCACCTGCTTTTTGCTGTTAAGTTTAAGATTTGCTTAATTTTTAGATGAGATAATATAAAAATCGTTATCATTATTTTTAGAGTCTTAAATTATGCAAGCCAGCAATGAAGAGATAAAGAAAGTAAATGAAATCACAAAAGATCAATTATGGGAAAAATTTTGTCAAGAATGTTCAGAAGATTTGAAATGTCCTATTAGAAGAGAACCTTTTACAGAGGATCCTGTGACGCTGAAGGGGGATGGGCGAGTCTATGAGAAAAAGAGATTGAAAAATGGCTTAAAGACCATGATATAAGCCCTTGGAATAGAGCCGTCTTAAGTAAGGCAGATCAAGAACTTGTTAGCTTTCCATTAATGAAATCTTTGGTAGCCACAGAGTTTCAGAAATTTAAAGAAAAAGAGTCAAAAAAGCCGAAAAAGCTAAAAAAAGGATGATCATAATGAAGAAGTTAAAGTTGAAACAACTCAAGATATAGAATTATTGGCTTTTAATTATAGAGTTACATCTTTTCTAAAAAATCCCCAGGAATAGATTTATTTAAGATGCAGGTAATAGGAAATGACCTTATATCTGAGCTTATGCATGCAAGACGACGTGTTTTTTATTTATTAAAAGTAGTGAACATGGAGTGGAAAGATCAATATGGATTATCTGATAGTCTTATTAAAGAAACTAATAAAATTATTATTAACTTTATAAGTAAATGTGGCTTTCCACCAGAAGAGATGGGCTTGCAAATGGCGAGTTTTTTTGGAAGTGAGGTCAGCCCTGATTTAGTAAGACGTTATCCTGAATTATGTACCGCGTTGCTGAGTTTGAATATGTTAAAAGAAGGCATTTTTCGACAAGAGAATGCTTCGAGTGAAAAACCATTACACTACGATGTGGATTTGGGAGGGAGTGAGAAAATAGCCATTCCCGCCCCATCTGCTCAATCAAATAATAACAATAATGCAAAGATTTCTAAATTTCATGGCCGGATTGCTGTTTCACAAAATCCTAGTTCTTTTTCAAAAATACTTGTGAAGAAGATAAGACTTCTGTTAATACTCCTGTGAAGTCCTCGATCCATCAGCAGTTTAAGTCTACGGTATCGCCATGCAGTGCCGAATATGATTATTTTTAAAATTAAATTGTATGGAGATAATTCTGTAGGTAAATCTTGTTTACTATCGAGATGGACGGAAGATAGATATACAGAAGCATATATCAGTACTATTGGAATAGACTCTAAAACCATAAACATTAAGTTAAATGACAAAACAGTAAAAATGCAAATATGGGATACCAATATTAGCGCTCCTAAAAGTGCTTATGAGCGAGGTTTTCATGCGGTTATATTTGTAGTTGATATAACAGATCGACTTTCACTTATAAATCTTGATAAGCCGTTACAGAAATTTAAAAAAGAGAATATGCCTAATACTAATAAGATTTTAGTTGTTTCAAAAGCTGATTTGGAAAATGAACGACAGCTTGAAATGTGTGAGTTAGAAGCATATGCTCAACAACATGGCATGGTAGGCCCAATAGTGACCAGTGCTAAAACAGGCCAAGGAGTTAATTTAGCTTTTGAAATGACAGCAAAAGTTGTTTTAGAGAGAATTACTAAAAATAATTCTAGTACAAATGTAAAATCTCCCAGTCCGTCCCCTAGTAACAACGATAATAACAACAATGACAATAATGAAGAACAGAGCTGTCTTGTTATGTAAGCGCAGCTTCATCCACAGCTACAAACGGTTTTGCTTCGGCATTTAGCCGGAGTTAATCAGCTGTTCAGATTATTGTTACCTCGCATTCACCAATTTTTGTTAGCCAAACACCTTTGGAAAGTATAATTAGTCTTCATAAGAAGAATCAGTCTATAAGTTGTATAAACGTCTCTAGCATAGAAATTAGCAATTTAAACAAAAAACTTAAGCGTTTTTTTAGATGCTACCTATGTTGAAGTATTTTTACTAAAAAAACTTATTTTTAGGCCTGTTTTGCTGTTGGTAAAATGATCTATTTTAATTAGAAATTTGCAATCTATACCAATTTTGAGATAATTAGCCTGGGAGGAGGGCCTGGGCTTGGCCATTTGTGCATTTCAAATTTGGTGGTTTTACAGCATTTTACAGACATAACTTGAAGAATATCAAAGTCTTATGTGCTAATGCCTTCCTCGTGAATCTCTCTTGATATGATGAGGGAAAGTCCTATTAATAACTATTAACGAGGCAGATTTTATGCATCCATTTAAGCCATCAGTAAAAAATCAAGCACGAGCCCGGCCTTTTTCGGAAAATTTCTGATAACAACAATAATTTAATTACTCAAACTGCTAATCCGGCAACTACGCTTCCTCTGTCAAGTGAAATAGAAGCACAAGAGCAAGAACTTGCAAAAATAATAAAAGCTTTGCCAGAATCACTGGTGCAAAATTCAACACACCTAATGGAGATAAATCAGCTTACACAGCAGATTTTAGAGTTAAAGGAAACTTTCAACCAATGTGAAAGTTTAATGCAAATTCGTAAGAAGACTTCTAAAGAAATTGACAATAATTCCTCCCGTATCGAAGAAGAGTTCGCTAAAACTCAGCAATGGTTGACAAAAGACTTGCAACAAAAGAAGAAATAGAACATTCTTTTTGGAGGCAATGCGTATTGATGCTGTTGCTAAACGGTTAGAAGATAAAAATAATCAGTTAAAAAAGAATTAGGAGTGGGGCGAGATATTATAACAAAATATCAAGGTCATGCGGTAAGCTTACCATGGCCAGATAATGAATTTTTCTTGATAAGAAAATCAGAGGTTAAGTCTACTGAAAAGAACAGCGACCAAGATTCGCCTGAATTAATCTCTAATGTTAAAAAATTGACCCGTTTTTTTGAAAATTTAGGCAAGAAATACAGTGTAATTGATGAGGAATCGATCTTGAAAGGGATTGAAAACATCCCTAAGGATTTTCCTTTGCAAGAGATGGTATTAATGTCATGGGCGCCAAATGAATTAGTCTGGTGTGCAAAAGGTTGCACGAATTGACTGTTTCTGTGCAACAAGGGGATGCTACGGAATTGCAGTTTAAAGAAGGGACAAAGATTTTTGATTACCTTAAAAAGGCTTGTTGGCCAAGCAGATACGTTTGCGTAATGAAATTGCAAATAACATGCAAATGATAAAATCTTTAAAAAGAATTATGAATTAATTAAACAGCAAGAAGAAGCTAAAGAAAAAAATTGCTGATTCATTTAATGCGAAAAATTCAAACCCAGGTACACATACTGGTGCAAAAATGAAAACCGAAAAACGCCTCGAAGAGGCAATGCTTCGGCAACAAAAAGCTGAGAAGGAGCACCTAAATTTAGAGAGTGAATGGTTGCAGCTACAGCGTCAAGAAGCTACCGTGTTATTTGGATTATTGAATTCATCTGCTTTTTGGATCTTAGTGATATAGAAAAAATCGTTACCAAGATAATCTTTATATAAAGCAAAAACACCGAGATTTATTGGTGTATTTCTTGCAAAAGACAATTTGCCAGCGTTTGAAAAATGTTTAACGCTTGGTTTTGCTGCTGATTTGGATTTGCAAGGACGAACTATATTATTTGAAGCTGCAGTTTCAGGCAAGAAAGCGTTTGTAGATGCTATTTTAAAGGCAAGCCCTGAAATTGTTTTGTTGCGTGATAATTTGCAAATGACTGTCTCTAGTTATATATCAGCCAAAAACAGCAAGGATAATCAAGAAATTAAAGCAACATTGTTAGGCCTTGAGCAGAGTTTGACAAACTCCCTTAAGGAGCTGCGGATAACATTGTCCTCTGAAATGTTTTTCATTTTCAATTTGTGATTGAAAGGTTAAGCGAGTTAGGAAAGCAAGGGCTTGGAAAGGTTGTTTATAATAGTGCTAATTTACATAAAAAATAATTGAGAAGATAAATCTGGCTAGAAATATTAAGCTTGAAAGTAATAAAAAGCTTAACTCCTTTCTTGCCAAAAATTCTATGGATCAAATATCTTTTGATCAAATAGAGGCTTATGCTACTAAGCATGAAGTTGCAATGCATAAAACATTACAAAATAAAAGGGTGTCTTGCCAAAAGACAAATCCATTTTAGATGATTTGATCAGTGATTGGCTTCATGATATTGAAGTGCTATGTGAGTTTTATACCGCACCTCAGTTTGATGTGCCTCCTTTGCTTCCAACCGTGGAATTGTATTATTTAGTGGATAGCCTGAAGAAAAGTGTTAATTCCGAGAAAAAGAAATTCGGTCGTAGAATTAGCTTACTTAGCTTTTTATTTATGCTGAAAGCAAATCTCACGAAACTAGTGATAAAAGAAATTAAGAAATGCTATTTGCATTATAGGAATTCCTTTAGAATCTAATGAGAATGATCCCAGTGTGGTTGACAATAGAACCGCCTTTGAGAAGCTTGTAGAAAAATTAACAAACTTAAGCCTGAAATGTTATATACATCTGAAATAAAATCGGATCTTTTAAAGATAGTTCAAGAAGGTTTTAAAAACATAGAAGACTGTTTTCAGTGAGGAATGTTGTCACTCCAGAAGGTATTTTATCGTCAGGCAAAGTTGTGCAATCTAAGCCTGAGTCATCATCTAAAACTTCATCTGTTGGGAAGGCTAGATCTTTTAGCAATCCTGCAAAAGTCCTTCCAGAAACATCTAATTCAAAACCCCCAGCTGTGCCTTGCAAAACCACGGAGATGTCAAAACCACGTTCAGCAACTGGGGGAGCGAGCACTATGAAGTTCTCACTGGCCCCTCCAGCTGAGAAAAAACACAAGAACCTGCCTCTGGTATGCGAATAGGATTTGGAAATAGTGGTGGTAGCCATTAATAATTTGTACATGCATAGAGGGAAAATGTAGGGCAGATCAGGCGAGGGAATCTGCCCTACATTGTGCTTATTATTGAACATACTGGTGCTGAGTAAGTCACTGAAATTGAATTATTTGATTTGATTTTCCCGTCAATTCGTCATAGGCATTTTCATTTTCCCAAATGATGTTGTATTCCGCGGGTGATAATGAAAGCCAATAACTAGTAATCGAATCTTTGTTGTCATTATATTTTGATCTTCCTATAATTTTTTCGCTGTCAAAACGAGGATCATTGACATATTTTAAATATTCCACAAATGATTCAAAGCTTTGTTTACTAGAAAATGTAATGAGAACATTTCCAGTTTCATCATCAATAAACATCGATTCTTCTTGGTAATCAGTCAGGCTTTGTTGAACGTCGTTGTCAGTCGTACTTTTATTCGTTAGTGCAGAATTATTTTCGTTTTCTATGACGCTTGCTCTATAAGGCCCATTACTCGGAACAAATGACCCTTCTTCTTTTTGACGGGAAATTTTTCTTTCCTGTGTAATATATACATGCTGGCTATTGCAGTTGCACTATTTATATGGTTAGGTGAGTCCTCTATTTGAGTTCTTATTTTTTGATCATTTGATATGATTGTTTTACACGCAATTTTACAGGAATGTCATGAGGTAATAAAAAAGCGCCATGAATGCGGCCAACATTACTGGGCTTCTGCCTTTTCCAGCTTTGCAGTGAAAATAAATGCCATGTTTCTTTTTCCAATGATGGAAAGTATGATCAATTGCATCAAATGCTTGCTGCATGGCATTGTCAAAATTGGCTGTATAATCCTTAGCATTAACAATAATTTGGCTTATGCTGTCTTTGGCCAGGATTCAGTATTAAGAGTATTATTGGCTTCTTTGTCTTCAACTACAGAAATTACTAGTTTCAATGACTTCCCTAATGAATCAAAGTATTTTATCAATTTTTCTTTTCCTCCTCAGAGCTTGGAATTTGTCCTAGCATAATTCCGTCTGTAATTAAGTCAGCCCATTCAAAGGTGGATTTGGTAGAATTTCTAAGTTTCTTTTTAAAACCTCTTTTGTTCTGTTCATTTTAGCTGATGCTAACCATTGTAGTTTCTCTTTAGTATTGGAAAAATCAGCGTTTGATACGACAGTATTTCTGGTTGATAAAAATTTAGTTGACCACTCGGCTGATGAAATATTCGGGTCATACTGCAGGAAAGAAAAATAAGTTTCTTCAGGGCATTTTTCTAAGAGATTATTGGCAAATTCTAGTGGTGTTAAAATTGTTTCGCGCACGGATTTTGGGCCGCTATTATCTCTGACCGCATCATTGTTATCATGTTGATACATCCAAATTTGGTTTTTTACCGAAAGTAAAATTAATTTAATTTTAAAAATATCAAAAAATGATAGGCCTTGCTTTTTGAGAGGATTAATTTGATTTTATTTAATGCCTTGGTTAGTGTTAGTGTCTTGATATTAATTCGGCTTTTTGTTGGTTTGCTGAATATGCTGGAAACAATAGATTTTCTCTTTCTTTTTTTCGATTCTTTTGCTAATAGGGGTGGTTGTCTCCTTCTCTATTTGTTCCCAGTTGGTTGGATGAATGTGTTTATAAATATTCTCTTTTAGAGAAGCGTACAGTTGTTTTCCTAAAATATCATGCAGCACATCCTTGATTTTTAAACAGATATCATCAATGCCAGTTGCTATGGCTTTCCTCAATGTGGTTTTGATTGATTCTGGTAAATTATCAACGTTATCATCATGTTCTACAAGTTGTCGTATTTCTTTGGTAATCGTTTCCTCATTGAGAGCTGTTTGATTATTTTGCAAGCGTTTTTACAATTATAAATATGAGGACTAGCTTGAAATATGCTATGGTTTCAGTGTTTTCTGGATCATACGAAAGTGTTTGCAGGCAAATCGGTTCTATTTCTGAAAATATTAATAATTTGGCGATCGTCTCTGTGCTAACTTTGGGCGACATTTGATCAAATTTAATTGGGTGTTTTACGTTATCCAAAGAAAATTCATAATAAATTTGACGTTGACTGGGATCAAAGCTATCTGGCAGCCATTGTGGAGCATAAGCATCATAAATTTTCTTTGCTCGCTGAAATGAACTATCATTTGTATTAGGAACTGTCTGTAGAGTAGAACTGCTAACTGCAATTACCCAGCGGATGGGGTTTTCGGGTCATTAAATAAGTTTCTCAAATAATAAAGATCGGTCGTGGTTTGATTATGCAAGGCAATTTGATGCATTTCTTCTGGATATGTCGTTCTTAAGCCTTCTATTGTTAAGCCAATGAAGATGTTTTCTGCAATTTTATAATTGGTCTCTAGCATGGCAAATTCCTTCTAATCAATCCATTATAGGTGTGGTTTTTCAGTATATAATTGTTTGAAATTGTGTCAAGAGCGGGGTGATAAAAATAGAAATAATTAGAGGCCATGTTAAAAATGGGAAATTATGCTAATGTCATCCTGGGCACGTAGCGAAAAATGATGTGCGCTAGTATTTTTGAGATAGCTTTTAATATTCTTGTATCGGAAGTGTTAAAGTATTGCCAGTGGGCCGTGTTTGCATCACAATCATGTTGTTTTGACCATTGAAATTGTAAGTGACCTCATAACCTTTGATTATTTTTTACTTGAGGTTTGTTTTGAGCAAACGTTTTGATAAATAACTTGTGGTTTTGGTTGATGCATATTTCTTTGAATTGCGTTACCACCAACAGCGCCAATAGCGGCGCCTGCAATAGTTGCTGCAGTACGGCTACTACCATTAATAATCGTATTACCGACCACTGCGCCAGTGACTCCGCCAATGACGGCGCCAACGCCGGGATAATAATGAGATTGTACATAGATTATGCGTTGGGTTGGATGACAAATTCGGCGTGAACTAGTGGTTGTAGCATAATGTGGTTTTACTTGAACAATTTGAGCTACAGGGGGCTTCGGTTCAATGACAGGTAATGCAGTTTGTTGCTTGGGAGCAGGGTTTAATAATGTGTTTTGAATGAGTAATGTGCTGCCTACGCTTAAGGAAATAATTAAAAGGGAGGACAATACAAGGGGCCATGTCTTTTTCACTTTACTACTACTCTCTCGAAATATGCTTAAAATAAGCTTAAAAACCGCTATCTGGAAATTATCAAATCCCTTGTTAGTAGCCGATTATAATCTATTTTTGAGTAAAAGTACAAATGACCAAGGCCTAAAAACCACTCTGATTTCACGAAAATAAAGCTTAGAGTAGGCCCCAGCCTGGCTACATTATTCGCATTTTCAGGCTTAACTGGTTAGGTATATCATTTTTAGGCAAAAAACGGTTTTTTAGCTATACTATGTTATAAGACTAAGTCTTGCCTCGTTTTGCCCTATAAAATAGATCCCGTTGTATATTTTTATGCTTTTATGGAGGCAAGTTCATGCCACGGCCTATTTGGAAAGGTCATATTAGTTTTGGGTTGGTCAATATTCCCGTCATTTTATATCCCGCTGAAAAAACTGCTAATATTCAGTTCAAGTTAGTCGATGGGCGCGATAAAGCACCAATTCATTATTTGCGGATTAATGAACGTACAGGAAAAGAAGTGCCTTGGCCTGATGTCGCCAAAGCTTATGAATATGATGAGCATCGCTTTGTATTGATCAAAGAAGAAGAAATTAAAAAAATCGCTGGTGAGAATTCGAGAACTATCGATATTGAAAATTTTGTTGATAGAAATAAATTAGACTATGTCGATTTCGAAAAACCCTACTATTTAGTGCCTGATAAAAAAGGTGAAAAAGGTTATGTGATATTACGGGAAGCATTATCGGCGACGAAAAAATTGGTATAGCTAAGGTAATTATTCATACTCGTCAGTATTTGGCTGCCGTTTTGCCGTATGAAAATTCTTTGGTGCTTGAATTATTGCGATACCATCAAGACATTAGGAAGCCAGCAGAATTTGAAATTCCTACGGCCAATACCAAAGCATACAAAGTCACAGCAAAAGAGCTACAAGTGGCTAAGCAATTAATCGAGTCAATGACGACATCTTGGCGCCCAGACAAATATGAAGATGAGTTTCAATCAGCATTGGAAAAATGGATTGAAGCCAAGATACGCCATGAAAAACCACAGCGTATGAAACAACACGCAATTGCCGCTAAAAAGTCAAATGTGGTTGATTTCGTGGCTTTACTGAAGAAAAGCTTGGCGGAAAAGAATACTCATAAAAGCAAGCATGCAGCAAGAAGGTGAATTTCAGTTTCTGAATGCCCTTGTGGAGAATGGGTATGTCATTAAAGGATTATCATCAAAAGAGANNCTTTAAAGTCACTTCGGAGCCGAAGGGCCAAAAACATGACACTCATTCTGCCGCAATATTTGTGGTACAAAAGCATGCAGCGAGCCATTTACATTATGATTTTCGACTTGAAGTACAGGGAGTATTAAAAAGCTGGGCTGTGCCTAAAGGGCCGAGTCTTGATCCTAGTGTGAAACATCTGGCAGTACAAGTTGAAGACCATCCACTGAGCTATGCTAGATTTGAAGGCATTATTCCTAAAGGCCAATATGGTGCTGGGACAGTGATGTTATGGGACGAAGGCACTTGGGAGATGGTTGCAGGGGACCCAGTGAAGGCCTATGAACAAGGCCATCTGCATTTCATTTTAAAAGGCAAGAAACTCCACGGCCAATGGGCATTGATCCGGACAAAATCTGATCCAAAAAACTGGTTGTTGTTTAAAATCGATGATGATTATGCAAAATTTTCTAAAGACAGTGAAGTTACTTCAGCCCAGCCCCTCAGTGTATTGAGCCACAAAACAATCGATGAGATTGCTAATAATCATACCGCTAATTTGTTATTGGCCCATAAAGGCCTTATGCCAGTTAATATTAAACCGCAATTAGCAACATTAGTAACAACGATACCATCAAGCAATGATTGGTTGCATGAGGTCAAGTTTGATGGTTATCGTTTGTTATGTTATGTCAATAGTAAGATTAAATTATTGACTAGAGGCCAACAAGATTGGACGCGTAAATTTCCACATATTGTCAGTGCTATAGAAAAATGCAANTTACCGTCAGCTTTGCTAGATGGAGAAATAGTTGTGCTTGATCAAGAACAACATTCCGATTTTCAACGTTTGCAAAACGCTTTGAGTCAACATGATACTTCAATGGCAATATACTATGTATTTGATTTGATTTATTATGATGGCAATAATATGACTAAAGTTCCTTTAATTGAAAGAAAAAAACAGTTGCAACAATTATTAGAAACCGCAGATAAAGCGTATGTACGTTACAGTGATCATATCATTGGCAATGGGCCTGCTGTTTTTAGCAAAGTTTGCCGGCTCGGTTTAGAGGGGATTGTTTCAAAGAAAATAACTAGTCTTTATACGGCACGTCGTACTAAAGATTGGTTAAAGGCGAAATGTATTCAATCACAGGAATTTGTAGTTGGTGGTTTTACTGTACCAAAAGGTCAGCGTCATTATTTTGGTTCATTATTATTGGGGGTCTATACGCCAACCGGAGAGTTTCACTATTGTGGTCATGTTGGAACTGGTTTTACTGATCAATCATTGGCAGAAATGCATGCTTTATTGCAACGCTATCGAACACATCACATGCCTTTTTCACGGCAACCACCCTTACAAAATCAACCAAGTTGGGTTGAGCCGCGTTTAGTAATAGAAGTTGAATATCTTGGTTTGACGCATGATGGCATATTACGTCATCCGAGCTTTAAAGGATTACGCTATGATAAGCCGGCAAGAGAGGTCATAATGGAAACGCCTAANAAAGTAAATACTAAAAAAATGGCAAGTTCGCCTGTGGCCATGTCTCCTCCTATGCTGTCACATCCAGGCCGAATACTTTATCCTCAAATCAACTTTAGCAAATCAGGATTGGCTAATTATTATTTAAGCATTCAAGATTGGATATTGCCTTATGTTCGACAACGGCCTTTAACTTTGTTGCGATGTCCAAAAGGAGTGGANGGACAAATGTTNTTTCAAAAACATCCTAATGAAGCGAAATTGAATGCTTTGGCAACGGTGGCTATTAAAGAGGATAATGAATTATTGGATTATCTCTATTTGAATGATGTTGCCGGCTTGGTGCAACTAGTGCAATTGGCTGTTTTAGAAATTCATATTTGGAATTGCAGCATTCAGCAAATTGAAAAACCCGATATGTTAGTATTTGATTTAGATCCTGCGCCTGATGTTGAATGGAGGCGTGTCATTCATGCAGCATTTTTATTNAAAGAACGATTGGAAGAGATTAATTTGCAAAGTTTTGTAAAAATAACAGGTGGTAAAGGACTACATTTAGTCGTTCCCATTAAGTCACAATACAGTTGGGAAGAAGCGGCGAATTTCGCGCGGGCATTTGTTGAAACATTAGTGCTAGTAAGGCCTAATGATTTTGTGGCAACCATGAGTAAATCACACCGTGCAGGTAAAATCTTTGTTGATTATTTAAGGAACCAACATGGCGCTACTGCAATTGCTCCTTATTCGACGCGGGCCAATGCCACTGCCACAGTGGCCACGCCATTAAGTTGGAGCGAATTAACAACGAAGATGACGTCAACTCATTTTACAGTGAATAATATATTAAAACGTTTGGCTCGATTAAGCACTGACCCCTGGGAAAATTACTTTAAAGTTCAGCAGTCAATTGATTTAAAGAAGTAAGAAGCCATCTCAAAAATACGAAGCGACACTAGTATCATTCAGCATAGTGAAGGCTGGATCCGCGGTCTTCGCCGCGGGATGACAGAGTGATTCAGGTCTTAATCCAATTTTTACTGAGTGTGGCATAACCGTGCCAAGCTAGTGCTAACAATGCTATTGTGCCTGTTAGCAGCATTGTTATGGCTAAGGGCGTAGTTGAAATAACAGGCCAAGTCATGACATAAGAACCCACGGCCCCACTGATAAAAAATTCTAAAAATCCAATTAGGGCAGCGGCTGATCCAGCGGTTGCAGCAANAGGTTCCATTGCGCCACCAACACCGGCTCCCATCATGAATGCACCGGCAAGCCCAGCTAGCATGCAAGGTAAAATAAATTGGGCGGGACTTAGGCCATCCACCATGTACCATCCTAACATGCTGGCTCCGGCAACTAACATCAGGCTACAACCCAATAAACAAGTGCTGAAAGCACCAATTTNTTCAACAATTTTGCCGCTGATTAAACTACCAATGAAAAATGTAAGGCCGACAGTAAAAAAGTAAAAACCAAATTGTTGTGCAGGTGCATGTAACAGTTTGATCACTATGTAGGGTGAGCTGGAAANAAAGATAAAAAACATAGTTAATCCCGCTGAAGTGGAAATTGTATAAGCCATGAATGTTCGGTCAGTAAAAATTTGCCAATAGCGTTTAAAAAGCATGAGATCCATGGGCACTCTTTTGGCAGGAGCCAATGTTTCTTTAATTTTGAAGCAGCCTAAAAATACAACGAGCACTGCCATCGCTGTTAGGAAAATAAATTCTGCTCGCCAATTGAACCAGGCCAGGAGGTAACTGCCAATGATTGGGGCAAATAGTGGAGACATTGCAATACCGCAGTTTAAGAAGCTGTAAACTTTCGCTGCTTCATTGCCTGAAAATCGGTCACGCACCATGGCAAATGCGGCCACCATCATGCCACAGCCGCCAATGGCTTCTATGATGCGACCAACAAAAAGCATGGCCAGTGAAGTTGCCAGGGCACACAGGAGCGAACCCAGGCCAAAGAAAATTACGCTGATGATTATCACACGCCATCGGCCAAATTGATCTGATAGGGGGCCCATAATTAGTTGACCAATGCCTATCACAAACATGAATAAACTGAGGGTCAATTGAATATTGCCTTGGCTTGTATGGAAATAATCTTTCATCAAAGGCACAGCGGGTATATAGACATCCATAGCAAAGGCAAAGCTAAAAACGAATGGAGCCAATAATAAAACAGTAGGCCAAACGCGGCTTGAAGGTGTTGCATTGTCATGGGGCATATTAGGTATCTCTTAGAGTAGGAAAAACAATTATACCGGATTATATACCTATTACACCTCAAAATGCGAAGGTTTAAGGTTCAGATTTGTGTCCAATAGCGATCCTTTTTATTGTCTTGGAGAAGAATATCTCATTCATTTTCATGATAAATGCCATAAATTAGAATTGTGGCATGCTAAAAGTGAGCGCTTAATTTGCTCGGTTGATATACGATATATCAATGGTGGCAGTAGCGCTGAGGCCATGAATGTCACAAAAATTCAGTTATTTTGCTGGTTAATAGTCAAAAATTTGTTGAATGCTACATAAACGAAGTTCCTGTAAAACATGATTTGGCCTTTCGATCCAGTTTAAGACAAGCTTGTGAGATTAAAGTACAAGATAACATGTTGGTGTTGGCATTTACCAAATTAAACATATTTTCTCTTGTTGAAAGAAAAGCATGCTTGTCAGCTTGCGCTGATTTTGTGCGTAATGTTATTGGATATGAAGATTTAATAATTCAGATAGATGATCAAGCACGAGAAATTACCATTACTGAAAAAATGATGAGGTCTTTCAGCAAATTACGGCATTGTTGGAATCACTGACAGGCCAGCAACGTTTGTTGCAACAAAGTGGATATTATCAGATGGGGAATGCGTGAATTATCATTAAGTTTTAAGGTACGGTGAATTTGCGCTTAACTTACCCAGGGCTACGTGCTGCCATAGCATGACATTAAGCTTGAAGGTTGTGTAAATATAGCCGGAGAATTGATAGTATAGGCGCTTATTCTGTATATGATAGGGACATACGAGGGTGATGGTTCATGACCACTGAAATAGCCGCCATTGATGTTGAAGCAGCCGGTGCGAATTTTAATTGCAGTGGGCCGTGGGTAGTCACTTCGGTGCATCGCTTAATTAAAAACTTGCCGCATCTCATCAAGCTGGCTGCCACCCAAGTGACGGTTGATGCGGAGGGAATTGGCCAGTTCGATACCGCAGGTGCTTGGTTATTGTATCAATTTTGTTTGCAATTAGAGCAGTCCAATAAAGAAGTCAACCTGGTTGGGTTGACGCCTGAACATCAAACGATCTACCAATTAATNCATTCAACAAAGCCAAAAATTCCTCCAATGAAGCCGTGGCGCCCACCGAATTGGTTATACCATTTGGGCAAAAGCACAGTGGGTAAAGTCACGCAGTTATGGGACTACAGTGCTTTTAGGCGAATTTATCCTTGAATTAGGCCACTGTATTCGTCGTCCCTGGCATTTTCAGTGGCAAGGATTTTAGGCATTATTGAACAAGCCGGTTATCGTGCCATGCCTATTATTGCTTTACTACAGTTCTTGATTGGTTTAGTCATTGCTTATCAGGTGGGATTACAACTGAAGCTTTATGGCGCCACGATTTATGTCGTTGGATTGTCTGGTGTGGCTGTGTTTCAAGAATTTGGGCCATTGATTACAGCTATTATTGTTGCTGGCCGCACAGGGGCAGCCTTTACAGCCCAACTAGGGTCTATGAAAATAAACCAGGAAATTGATGCGTTGTTGACTATGGGCATTTCACCGATGCGACGTTTGGTATTGCCACGTTGGTTGGGATTAACAACATCTTTGCCTTTACTGACTATCTGGGCAGACGTGTTTGGCATTATGGGCGCGATGTTGATCTCTCAGTATGCATTGAATGTCAGCTATCATGAATTTTGGGTGTATTTGCCGGTCGATACTGCATTTAAAAATTATTTGATTGGCATGTGCAAAACCCCGTGTTTNGCTACCATCATTGCTATGGTAGGCTGTTTCCAGGGGTTTCAAGTAAGCTATAGTGCTGATAGCGTCGGTGAAAGAACGACCAAGTGCGTAGTCCAGTCAATTTTCTTATTATCATTGCGGATGCTGCGTTTGCAGTCCTTTTTGGCTGGTAACAGAAGATGATGATGACAATGACACCCATTATCGAGATTCAGCAACTAGGAAATTATNCTTGGCAATAATTGGGTGCACCGTGATTTGACTTTGACTATTTATGAACGAGAAATCCTGGGTATTATTGGCGGTAGTGGTAGTGGTAAGACAACTTTATTGCGCTGTATTCTGATGTTATTGCGGCCAACGACAGGACAAATTCGGGTTTTTGGCCAAGATATTCTACATTTAAATCCCAGTGCTGCTTTTGCATTGCGGCAACGTTGGGGCGTATTGTTTCAAGAAAATGCATTATTTAGTTCTTTAACGGTGCTTGAAAACATCATGTTTCCATTGCGCACTTATACTCATTTATCAGCATCGGTTTGCGCAAAAATTGCACTTTTAAAGTTGGGGTTGGTAGGTTTGCCAGCTGATGCGGCATATAAATTTCCTGCTGAGCTAAGTGGTGGTATGCGTAAACGGGCTGCGTTAGCGCGGGCCATTGCCATGGACCCCGAGATATTATTTTTAGATGAGCCGACTTCTGGCTTAGATCCTCAAAGTGCTTATGAATTAGACAGTCTCATATTAAAATTGCGCGATGGATTAGGGCTGACAGTGGTTGCTATCACCCATGATGTGGATTTATTATGGCGGATAACTGATCGAGTAGCATTTTTGGGTGATAANAAAGTCTTGGCAGTCGAGCCGATCAAACAATTGGCCAACAACCCACAACCTGCTATCCAAGAATATTTCAGTAGCGTCAAAGACATAATGGAAGCGTGATAAAGCGATGGAATCCCGAGTTAATTACACAATTGTTGGTTTGTTTGTGGTGGTCTTGGCCGCGCTCATTGTGTTAATTGGATTGTGGATTGCTTGGCAAGGACATACTAGCGCTTATCGTACTTATGCAGTGTATATGGAAGAGGCTGCCATCGGCCTTGAAATCCAAGCCCCGGTCAAATTTAATGGAGTCACGGTGGGCTATGTAAAAGAGATGTCATTGGACCCACGAGATCCTTTGCGTGTGCGATTATTGCTCGATATCAAACCTAATGCACCAATCACTGAGAGCACTGTCGCAACCTTGACTGCCCAAGGAATCACTGGCCTAACTTATATTGGATTGCGTAATTTGACTGCCAANTGCGCCCCCTTGTTGACTAAGCCTGGGCAGCCTTATCCTGTGATTAAATGGTCTCCCTCCTTTTTAGTAGCATTAGACACGGCCTTGCAACAATTGACAGATAATTTTAAGAGCGTGACTAATTCACTCAACCAATTGTTGACTCAGCAAAACCAAGAGTCGATAAAGACCAGTTTGGCGAATATTGCCCAGTTCACAAATATGTTGGTTGCTAACTCACAACAAGTACAAACCATTTTGCGTAATACGGCTGATTCTAGCCATGAAATGCCACAATTAATCCATGAAATGCACAATACATTAATAGCTACAACAGAAGTAGCAAAGCAATTGACTGTAGTGACGCAAGATGCTAGTGCGGCTTTACGCGATAGTCGTAATGTTGCCCAGGGGATTTCGCAACAAGCATTACCAACTGCGGTGGAAGCAATCAATCAGCTTAATCAAGTATTGGGTGATTTAGAACAACTGAGTAGTCAACTCCAAGCTAATCCTTCGATTGTAGTAAGGGGTTCGCCACGCAAACCGCTAGGACCAGGAGAAAAATAATGCGATACTGGCCACAAATAAGCGTATTGTTATTAAGCGTTTTTAGCAAGCTGTTTTGGCCCGGTAGCGCCACCACCTATGACTAGTTATCGGCTTGAAGGCATCCCTCCGGCCGTTGTTACTCCACATGGGCAACGCAGTTTGCTAGTGGTAACGCCTACTACGGTATCAAATTTAAAAACACGGGCGATGCTGTATACGGAGGGGCCTTATCAAGCGGGCAGTTTTGCTATAAACCAATGGCAAGCACCGCCGGCACAAATGTTACTACCTTTAATAGTCACTCACTTGCAAAACAGTGGCGGATTCTCTGCTGTCGTTGCACAACCATTTACTGGCGCTACGGATTTACGTTTAACGACGCAATTGCTAATTTTTCAACAGGAATTCAGTGGTTCTCAAAGTCAATTTCATTTAGAAATGGTGGCCACTTTAGTGAGTGTCAAAACCAATCAGATCATGGCAAGCCGCCGCTTTAGTGCCTTTGTGACAGCACCAGAGCCTACACCTTATGGTGGTGTGGTTGCAGCCAATCGGGCGGTTGCCCAAGTATTACAGCAATTGACACAATGGTGTTTACAGACACCAGGGTCTGGCAATCGCAGCCATTTACCATCACCACATTGGTCTCGTGTAAAAATAAAATACACCATAGCCGTTTCGCAATTTTGTCTCTTACAAAACCATCTTAGATGAAAATGGCTTATTAAGATTGTCTTAATATAGCCTATCCATAATTACCTTCAATTAAATCCTTCCTATTTTGATTGCGAGGCCAGGCAATAATGATGAATACCGAGAAATATTTGGTTATCAATGTGTTTAGTGAGGCAACTAAACAAATTGAAGCCATGGTTGAAAGTACAGAAATTAAGGAAACTAACTCATTGTTGACTCCGGCAACGACGATTCGTCCTTTTAAACTGCGTGGCTGGTTACAGCGGTATTCAAAACAGTCACGGCTACAAGCAAAAATTTTTATTGAATTTTTCTATTCACTCACGGTAAATGAAATCATTGCGGCTAACAATGGTATGTATCTTACTTACATGATTGAAACAGGTTTGCAAGTCAATGGTCATCCGACGATTGAAGACCGTATTATTTCTGGTAAATATATTGGTTTATTCGCAGCTTATTTAGCGGGAACGGCTAAATTTCTGCAACTGTATGCTAAAAATACGATACCGCCCAAAGACCAGCATTTTACGCCAAAAAAATTACTGATGTCCTTGTGGATTCACAAATTTATTTTAATTTATTAATTGCCATGGATATTGCTGGTATTTTTCAACCAGGAGAATTGCCGGATAATTTTGAAGAAATTGGCATATTTTTGCGATGTTAGTGGGGGCAAGCAGTTTGGCTTGTTTTCAGTTGCGTGATTTTAGAAAATATTTAAAAGAACGTATGAGTGTTAGAGGTTGGCGAATAATCAACAGTTGCTTTGAGGTGACTAATGGAGTCGCTGATTTTGATGGTAGTTGGCAAAATTTATTGCCGTTGATAGGGATTTACAAAGCAAATCCCGATCCCCAATCGGCAATGTTTACGCGCTATGTGTTGATGCTGTCGTATGGAATATTGAATGGTATTATTGAATATAATAATCCTCAGTTTCTCGAACATTGGCGTGACCATCAAGAGGAATTTTTAGTAGCAGGAGCAGCGTTTTTGGCTGATGTGATGTTTCAAATGACAGAAACTACAGTGGAAGCCGATTTAATCACAAATGTGCTTTATTTGCTGTTGTTTATGCTGACTTTATCAAGTACATTGGTATTTACTGTTAAACCAACACCACAAAACCGGGTTGAAGAGGTGACTGATGACCCGGGAACATCTGTTGTTATTGAGCGTGATATGACAAATGTGACTGGTAATCCTTATATGCAAAGACAATTTCTGCAGGATCTGCAACCGGCCACAACAACTGAACAAGATTATTCTTTTAACTAAACAGGAGATAATTATGCATATTAAAATTTTGCGAGGCATCTTGGCCGTCCTCTGTTTATTATTGGCCAACATTGGTTTGGCAAGCATGCCTGGTTCTCATGACATTAGTTATTTATTTATTCAAACAGCCAAGTGGAGTGTGTTGAAGCCAATAGATTCTAAACCAGGCTATTATCAATTAGTATTGCATGGGGTTGAACCTTACGTGCCTTATTTTAGTGATCGACCTAACCGTGTTGCAGGGATTATTACAACTACTCAATTTATTGCGGAGTGGAACAATCCTAAAGGATTTCAAAATGAAGCACCGAATGTTGGTATGGTTGGAGTAAAAATATTGTCGGTTGATAAAAAGAATAGTGTTAATACATTGACTTTAAATCATCCAGTTTACGATCCTAAAGCGGCGACTGTGACATATCAGGCTACTATCGTTGGTGGTGAACAAACTCAAATGCCTACGCATGCGCTGGTATTTAAACCGGTAGCACTATTCATAGATAATGTCGGTTCTTGTTGGTCTTGTGTCGGCCCTCCCTAGAGGTTTGCTATGAATCAAATGTTTTAAACCTTCTGGCAGACTGTATTGTGTTTGTTTGCGCAATGCGAGCAAAGCCTGAGTAGGGTCACCTATGGAATGACGAATGTCACCTGGGCGAGGTTGGGTATATTGAACCTGGGGCGGAGTAATAAAATGCTGGGCCATCAAGGCAACGAGTTGATTGATGCTCACTGCAGTTCCACTGCAAACATTATAAATAGTATGTTGTTGGGTGGTTAATTGTTGCATGCTTGCCAAGAAAAATTCGACAACGTCAGCTACATAAATAAAATCCCGCGTTTGTTCCCCATCCCCATGAATAGTAATAGTGTGTTGTTGCAACATTTGATTAAGAAAACGGGTAATAACGCCGGAATACATGTTGTGCGGGTCTTGTCCTGGACCGTAAACATTAAATAAACGTAATCCTGTAGTGGGAACACCGTGAATATGGGTGGCGACGCGAGCGTGGTATTCGCAGCCTAGTTTGTCAGCACCATAGGCATTGAGTGGTCTGGGAGTTGCCGTTTCTGCCAAAGGCAGGTCTGGGTTGTCGCCATAAATGGCCGCGGATGAGGCAAATACTACTGGGATCGGCTTTCCTGATCTGCCTTTTCTGGCTGCATTAAAAACATTGATAGTGCCTGTCAGATTGACTTGATTGGCGTAGGCCCACTCTCGATGACAAAATTCCACTGATACGGCAGCGGCCAAATGGAAACAGCCGTCTACTTGTGACATCCATTTGGCTAATAGTGCGGTATCAAGAATATCGCCTTGAATAAATTCAACTTTTTCGAGTAAGTTTGCAGTTTTGCCTGTGCTGAGATTGTCAAGCACTAAGACTTCATGCCCGGCATTGATGAGGTGGCGAGTTAAATGACTGCCGATAAAGCCGCAACCGCCAGTCACGAGGTAGGCTTTTTGTCACCTGCAGATTGTTGGTTGGGCCGGTTGATTAGCATCTTGCTGGTCAATATAGCAGCATTCGAGTTGAGTGAAAAGTACCAAATCTTTAGACCAATGCATAATGCATAACTTTTTCCGGACAGGTAGTTACTTTTCTATTTAGCATGTGCCCGGTTGACTAGATCAGTGATGGTATGCTCCAGGTTCCATTGATGTTTGAAACCCGTATAACGCACCAGTTTTGATAGGTCGGGACGGCGGCGTTGTATTTCTTCGAAATCTTCACCATAGGCTTCTTGATAGCTCATAAATTTAATTGGCGAATTGCTTTTGGCAATATGTTTGACCAGTTCAGCCAGAGTCTTAATGCTGACTTCGTGATCGTTGCCAACATTGACAATTTCACCGATGCTGTCGGTATTGTTGGCCAATAAATCCAAGGCGACTACTGTATCACGGACATCACAAAAAGAGCGGGTTTGGCTCCCATCACCAAAGACGGTAATCGGATCGCCGCTGACGGCTTGTTGCACAAAGCGGGGCACTACCATGCCATAACGTCCAGTCTGGCGTGGGCCAATGGTATTAAATAACCGGATAATGGTAATTGGTAATTTTAGTTTGCGTGAATAAGACAAACCGAAAGCTTCGTCTGCTAGTTTGCTCACTGCGTAGTTCCAGCGGTTTTTGGCGCCAGATTCAATCGTTAAGATCATATCTTCTTTCAGTGGTGAGAGAGTCGCTGGGCCGTAAACCTCAGAACTAGAGGCAATAATAACCCGTGGTTGCCATTTGCTGCTCGCCACTGCTCGTAATAAGCGTTCACAACCGGCAATATTAATGGCCAATACTTTAATTGGGTCTTCTAGGACTCGGTATACCCCTACGACCGCTGCCATATGATAAATTCGGTCTGCCCATGCGACAGCATTTTCTAATCCATTCCAAGTCAGGATGTCAGCTTGTTCAAAACGAAACTGTGGGTTTTTTGGAACATNCTCAATATTGTTGAGTGAGCCTGTGCTTAAGTCATCAACACCTAAGACTTGGTCGCCTTTATGCAGATGATATTCAATAAGATTGGAACCTATAAAACCGGCACCACCTGTCACTAAGACGTGCATGATAATCTCCCTGATGCTAAGTTTGCAGCAGCAATTAAANNGACGCCATAAACGGATCCCGGTATCTGCAAAAGCTTCAGGTGCCAGGATGGATTTAACGTCCATAATTAAACCACGGTTGTTTAATAATTCTTTTAGTGTATTAGCTGTTAATTGCGTATATTGCTGATGGGCCACGGCTATGATAATAGCATCTACATCGGCTATTTTTGCCAGATCAACTAACTCAAGACCATATTCTTTNNTAACTTCATCGGGCAATGCATATGGATCGTGCACCAATACTTCAACGTCGTATGATTTTAATTCTTCAATTACGTCAACTACCCGCGTATTACGAATATCAGGGCAGTTTTCCTTGAAAGTAATGCCTAGTACGGCAATACGGGCCCGTTTAATAGGAGTACCCAATTGAATGAGTTGTTTTATAGTCTGTTCAGCAATAAATTTTCCCATGAGATCATTAATACGGCGTCCGGCTAAAATTACATCAGGATAATATCCTAATTCTTGGGCCTTATGCGTCAAATAATAAGGGTCGACACCAATACAATGGCCGCCCACTAAACCTGGTTGAANAGGAAGAAAGTTCCATTTTGTGCTGGCAGCTGCCAGGACCTCATGTGTGTCAATTCCCATCTTATGCAGAATTAAGGCAATTTCATTGATAAGAGAAATGTTTAAGTCGCGTTGTGTGTTTTCAATCACTTTTGCGGCTTCAGCAACTTTTATGCTAGATACCCGATAAATACCGGCTTTCACTACTTTGGCATAGGTTTTAGCAATAATGTCCAGTGTTTCTGCATCTTGTCCCGAGACAATTTTTTTAATATTACTGAAAGTGTGTTNTTTATCACTGGGGTTAATTCTTTCAGGGGAATATCCTACTTTAAAATCAGAGCCACAGCGGAGTTTTGAGACTTGTTCTAAGGTTGGAATGCAAACTTCCTCCGTAGCGCCGGGATAGACAGTCGATTCATAGACAACAATGTCACCGCGTTTGAGATGTTGACCGACAATCGTCGAAGCGCTCACTAACATACTGAAATCTGGGTGTTTAACCGAATTAAGTGGGGTGGGCACGGCTACGATGAAAANATCAGCCTGTTGTAATAAATGCGGGTCGGTGGTATAGGTGATATTAACTGCGTTCAGCTCGGCTGTAGTAAAATCACCATGACGGTCGTAATGTTTGCTGAGTTCTTTGATCCGGACAGGGTTAATGTCGAACCCAATGACGTTGGTAACATGTCCAAAACCAATTGCTACGGCCAGTCCAACGTAGCCAAGACCGATGACAGCGATTTTTCGGTCATGCTCTATCATAATAACATCCTTGTAAATTCGTAAATTATTAAAATTAAAACAAAAAAGTGTTGGGCTTGCAAATGTTTTATTGGTTTAAGGATTGTATCATTATGCTAGTTAGCAGTAGAATGGACAATAGAATTTAGTATATGGAAAGCTCGATAAGACAAAAGGAGTAGTTAAATGACGCGGTTATTGACAAAAATTCGCGTGTTAGTGATTGATGAAAATGTCGCTACACATAATGATTATCGCAAAATTCTCACTTTAAATGATCAAACAAGCCATGCCATTGCTGCCATTAAGACCAGTGTTTTTGGTGAATCCCCCATTTCAAGCATTAATTTACCAGATATAAGCATTGATGCGACCACAGATGCACAACAAGGGGTACAAATGATCAGGAGGCTATTGACAGTTATCCTTACGTCGTTGCTTTCGTTGATATAAAAAACCACCCGAATGGGAAGGTGTACAGACCATAGAAGAGATATGGGCGATTGATCCACAAATTCAAATAGTCGTCTGCACCTCTTCGGCTGATTACAGTTGGGTGGCTATGGTTGAAAAACTGGGCATTACTGATCGGTTAGTGATATTGCGCAAACCATTTGATGAAATCGAACTCCGTCAATTGACGCTCTCTTTAATAGAAAAATCGCGACTCAATCATAAGCTTAATCGTCAGTCAGAGAGCTTACAAAGGCTCATTGAAGAACGCACGCATGAATTGCAAAAACAATATTATGAAGAGAGCAATGCTCGATGCGAGCCCTGATGCAATTGCTTTATTTAACTCTAAAAATGAATTGATTTATTACAATAAACAACTTGTTAAGCTATTTCATATTTCTAATAAAATTATTGATTCGAACGACTATGCTAAATTACTGAAATATATTTTAGGCCAGATCATTCAGTCAGCTGGTTATATGGCAGATTTGCAACAATCGACTTTGGTTAATGAGGCAGGTAAATATAGTGAGATGTTGCTTAAAGACAATAGACTGATTGAATATTATTTGCAGGCATTAATTATTAAAGAGAATGAAATTGGCAAACTTTGTATTTTTAGAGACGTTACTTTGCGTCGCGAAATCGAAGAAAAACTATGGCTTCATGATCGTGCATTGGATGCTTGTCCTCATGGTATCTTAATTGCGGATGCATTTAAGCCAGATTTCCCGATTATTTATTCTAATCCTGCATTTGAAAAAATAACAGGCTATACGGTTGCTGAAGTTTTAGGACGAAATTGCCGTTTTTGCAAGGCGCAGACCGTGACCAGATGGACTTGTTTGTGTTAAAACAAGCTTTAGAAAAAGGCCAGCCAGTGCGGGTAATCTTACGGAACTATCGGAAAGATGGCGGTTTATTTTGGAATGAATTGCATGTTTCACCTTTAATTGATGCAACGGGAAATGTGACTCATTTTATCGGTGTGATTATTGATATCACGGCGCAAAAATTTCTTGAAAATCAATTAATGCATCAAGCAACCCATGATACCTTAACAGGTTTGCCTAATCGACTTTTATTGTTAGACCGTATTGAGCAAGCTGTGTTGCATGCAAAACGCAATGAAAAAATATTGCCATCTTATTTTTCGATCTGGATCAGTTTAAATACATCAATGATTCTTTGGGGCATCAAGTAGGCGATATGCTGTTGCACGCTGTTGCTTCCCGATTAGCGGATTGTGTCCGTGAAAGTGATACGGTGGCACGTTTGGGTGGCGATGAGTTTGTGATCGTTATTGCTGATTTGGCAGCTCCTGAAGATGCTATTACTGTGATTGAAAAATCCCGCCAAGCATTGATGGTGCCGTTTTATATCGAAGACCAGGAGTTGGCGCTGACGACGAGCATTGGAGTGAGTTATTATCCGAAAGATGGTGATGATCCTGATAGCTTATTAAGAAATGCCGATATAGCCATGTATTATGCCAAAGAGGCTGGTGGCGATGCTTTTCGTATTTATTCACCAACTATGAATACTTTGGCGCGGGAACGGGTAGAATTTGAAAACAGTCTGCGCAAGGCGTTAGAGAGGCAGGAATTTGTATTATATTATCAGCCGGTCATCTCTTTAGATACAGGAAAAATTGTATGTGCAGAAGTGTTATTGCGTTGGCAGAATCCTAAATTGGGTTTGGTTATGCCACAAGAATTTATTCCAATCACTGAGGACACAGGTTTGATCGGGCCATTGGGAGAATGGTTGTTGCAAGAGGCTTGTGCCCAAACAAAGCAATGGCAATTAGAGGGTTTTGCTCCGATAAAGATAGCTGTCAATTTGTCGGCCAAACAATTTAATCAAGGTGATGTCGCTGACATGGTCGAAAAATTTTAGTTAAAACAGGTTTGCCGCCGGAGTATCTTGAACTTGAATTGACAGAAAGTATGATTATGGAAAATAGTGAATTGATTATTGGTATGCTATGGAAGTTAAAAAGCAGGGCGTTACTGTGGTGATTGACGATTTCGGTACCGGTTATTCCAGTTTAAGTGCTTTGAAGCGGTTGCCGGTGGATAAAATTAAAATTGACAAAACGTTTGTAAAGCACATCAGTTCCAATCCCAATGACGCTTCTATTATTTTAGCAATCATATCAATGGCAGGAAGCATGGGATTAAAAATTTTGGCAGAGGGTGTAGAGACTGAAGACCAGTTGCGGTTTTGCAATTGCATCATTGCAATGAGGTACAAGGTTATTATTTTAGTGAACCTGTGACTGCAGAGGCATTCACCCAGATGTTGAAAGAGCGTTTGAAATTTGAAGTGTAGGGTAGTTTCATTACGACCGAGACCAAATAGATTGCTTCGATACTACGCTCTTTGTAATGACTAGCTCCAAGTTTTAAGTAATTTTTACGCTATTTCTGTTGTAATGCTCTTGTTTATCTTGCATAAAAATTCGTAGCAATACCTCAGATTGTGACGAGCAGAGCAACGAGGAGCGCAGCGATGAAGTAATTCAGTGGACTTAAACCACAGTGCTCCTCTTCACAATGATAACCTGTGAAGTGAGTGCTACTTATCAACTGAGTGTCACTAAATATTTAGACGCGCAGTGTTGGCGATTTCACACTCACGGTCCCTTTTTTCTTTTCCTTACTAGCTGACCTGACATAACGCACTGCTCGAAGAATTAAAGACCTTTCTTTCCACCAATTAAATAAAGGGAATTTCTTAGAAGGTGTCGCTTGTTCTTCTGGTTGCGCCGCCTGATTGGCTTTATTTGGCCGTAAACGGATGTGAGCATAAATATTAATGCCCCGTTTTTTTGATGCTTGTTTTGCAATTAGTTTTGCTTTTTCTTTGTATTCTTCTGTTGTTTCAATGGTTTTGCAATTAATGTGGCGCAATCATCGGCTGACTTTTGTAAGATTTGTTGTTGTGCTCGGCTCAAAGGAGCTGTTTTGGCAATTTGTGCCAGTTGATTTATTTGTTTTAAGTTATCTTCATGTGCTACATCGATATCAGTGATGCAATTTTTGTTGGTTAGCAAGTCAGGTGATGTTTTGAGCGCACCAAGGTTTGCATCAGCTTGGTCGATTTTGCGGGTTGCCAATAGGAGCATTTTCTTGCTTCATCATTGGCGGCATATGCAGCAGCAAAAGAACTTTCTATGCTCGACAATTTATCTGTAGTTTTGGCAATTAATAATTGGGTGGATGTGTCGATTTCTTGGATAATTTTTGATACGAGATGAAATGGGCAGTTAAATGATTGTTATCAGGATTGTTTGCATTTTCATTTAATGCATTCAATTTTCTTCACACCTGGTTAGCGTTTGTTGGTAGTCGGCAACTTCGTTTGCTATGGAGATTTTATAAGGAGCTTGTTTTAGTTTTTCTTGGATAAAGTTGAGTGCTTCTTTTTGCCTCCGCTAATTTGATGGCGCATTTTTCTGAGCTGCTTGTAGTTGCAGCGACATAAAAAAGGAGAGTCATAAAACTGAGATACATAATACCGAGACATTTGTAAGTAAAGAGTTTTTAACTCTTTGAATATTCTTAGAAGCTGCTTTTGAAGAATGGAAAAGTTTTTTGTGCATCAGGGAGCCTTGAAAATTTCTTAAACTTTTAATTTTTCGAATTTTTGGTCGAATTCACTGGTCAAGGTTTTGGCGTATTCAATTATTTCTGGATTGATTGGGTCTTGTGGTTTTATGTTTTTCTTTTGCAGGAAAACTTGAAAATCTTCTGTTAATAGTTTAATTAAATTGTTTTTAAACCTTAATTCTTGCAATATTTGCTCGTTGACTGTCATGAAAGAGGTATCAGTGACTGAAACAGCGGCAAGATGTTGCAGCACACCTTCGCATAATAAGTCAGTCATATCATTTTCGAGTTGTTGGAGTGCTTGCTCAATATGCTCAAGCTCACTGGCATCTTCTGGTTTCATGGAATAGTTAGTGCAACGACTTTGTAATTGATATATTTTTGGTCGATTTGAATGAGTTTATCTCTGTGATCAGAGAACTTGTTCTCGAATTCTTGATTAATTAGATAACAACTCAATAGGGTGGCCATATATGCTTTATCTTGAATTACCACTTTTAATTTTTCGAGCGCATCGATTTTTTCAGATTTTCTGGTTGTTGTTTGTAATGTATCTCTAAATCAGGAAATTGATGAGTTGCTGTCAGCGACCTGAATAAGAACACTAATGGAGTTTTAGGTGAGGAATAAATCGAGTTTTCTAAATCAATATATTCATGGCGTAGTTCGTTATTATTTTGGTCGATTCTCAGAGCAAAAAGTATCAGTTTTTGGAGCGTATCATTATCTTCCGTAGCATAGGAGTATTCCATAGCATCGATTGACACATTAGATGCATGGCAATTTGACAAAGCAGGGTCATTGCCAAAACGTGATTGCTCATCTCGGCTAAGAAAAACTTCCAATCGGAATTGATGATTCGCTAATTTAGTCAATCTGCATTTCATTTATAGCTTCCCCCTCAAGGTACTCTGAGTATTTAACCATGTAGGATTAAAAACCATTAATCTTAACATTACATTAACGGTTTTACTATTTAGTGGATAAAAAGGGGTGGTTTCACTCAATTGCGTAACCATGATTTTTCAAGTATCCTATACCATCCGTGGAATGACGGGCTTCCGCCTGGTAGATACGTTAAATGAGTCCTCCTAGCTGTTTGCTTTTACTAGTTTGTTTGGCCAGTGTTAATAGCATAAGCGAGAGGTTACTAAAGCGTAGCGATAGGATCGTGCGAGAGTGGCGGAATTGGTAGACGCGCTGGATTTAGGTTCCAGTGGGGCAACCTGTGAGAGTTCGAGTCTCTCCTCTCGCACCAGTAAACATTTTCAACGAGGTAAAATGAATGCAAGTAGCGGTTGAGTCATTAGGCAGTTTACAGCGAAAAATGACCGTAAGATTAAGTCCTGACACGGTTGATAAGCAAGTCGATATACAATTAGAGGAGCGTGCCCGCACTGCCAAGATAAAAGGCTTTCGTCCTGGTAAAGCGCCCCTAGACATGATCAAACGCCAGTTTGGTGAAGCAATCCGGCAAGAAGTCCTCGGTGAAGTCATTCGTCGTTCTTTTTATGATGCGCTTGAACAACAGAAATTAAATATGGCTGGAATGCCCCGCATCGAACCTAAAGTCTGGAATCCGGCGCGGCCGAATTAGTTTATGAAGCGATCTTCGAAGTGTTCCCCGAAATCCAGTTACAAGATTTGGCAGGTGTGCCGATTGAAAAATGGCGAGTTGATGTGACAGAAGCGGATTTGGAAAAAGTATTAAACAAACTACAAGAACAGCACGCCAAATGGCAAGAAATTGCTGCCCCAGCAGAATTGAAAGACCGCCTAGTGGTCGATTTTGAAGGTTTTATCAATGGTCAACCTATCGAACAAGGTTCAGCAAAAAATGTAACCATTGTGCTTGGTAGTAAGACTATGATCCCTGGCTTTGAAGATGGTCTGTTAGGTGCAAAGGCGGGTGAAAACGTGAGTTGTCCGTTACTTTCCCTGAAAACTATCCGCATCAGCCTTTGGCGGGCAAAGCAGCTAACTTTAATGTGACAGTCCATCGAGTTGAGCGGCCTGAATTGCCAGAGTTAAATGATGAGTTTGCTACTCGTTTAGACGTGGAAGGCGGTATTGCTGGTTTACGCAATGAAGTGATGAAGAGCATGGAGCGTGAGGTGGCGCAACGAGTCAAAGAACATACTAAACAACAAGTACTGAAACTATTAGTTGAACGCAACTCAATTGATATTCCAGAGGCATTGATCAATGCAGAGATTGATTTACTGCAAGAACAGATGCGTGAACGTTTGGGCTTAAACAAGAATAAAAGTCGTCCAGCACCTGAATTACCGCGAGATATCTTCGAAGAACAAGCCAAACAACGCGTCAAGGTAGGCTTATTGTTGTCTGAGTACATCAAACAGCAACAACTGAAGGCCAGTCCTGAGCGTATACGGAGTTTAATCGAGGAAATTACGGCAGGATTTGACAACCCTAATGAAGCAATTAACTATTATTATCAATCCAAACAATTAATGTCACGGATTGAAGCCATGGTATTGGAAGAAGAAGCAGTGGCTAAACTGGCTGAGCAAGCTGATGTTAAAGAAAAGTCATCAGCTTTGATGAAGCCGTCAACGCACAGCAACAGGAGTAAGGGAGTCCTATGTATAATCAGTATTCAGAAAAGCGCCAGCAAGGCATTGGCCAGTCGGGCCAATTTGGTTCCTATTGTCGTTGAACAATCAGCGCGTGGAGAGCGTGCTTATGACATCTATTCCCGCTTATTAAAAGAACGCATCATCTTTTTAATTGGTGAGATTGAAGACCAAATGGCCAACTTAGTGGTGGCTCAACTGTTGTTTTGGAGTCGGAAAATCCTGATAAAGACATTCATCTTTATATTAATTCACCGGGCGGTGTAGTGACCTCAGCATTGGCAATTTATGACACTATGCGTTTTATTAAGCCTGATGTCAGTACTTTGTGCATTGGCCAAGCGGCTAGTGCAGGAGCCTTATTATTGGCGGGTGGCGCTAAAGGCAAACGTTATTGTCTGCCCCATGCCAATGTCATGATTCACCAAATTTTAGGCGGCTACCAAGGCCAAGGCTCTGATATTGAGATTCATGCTCGTCATACCTTATTGATGGGACAAAAGATAAATGAGATTTTGGCGCATCATACCGGTAAGACCCCAGAGCAGCTTAAAAAAGATACTGATCGTGACAACTTTATGAATGCGCAACAAGCAATTGAATACGGGTTGATTGACGCGGTACTGACTGAGCGGGTTTAGCCCTCAAGGTTGTTAGTGAATAACGTCTTTTTCCTCTCAATCTATCGTATTCCCTGTCTGGTTTGCAGCCTCTTTTTAACACCATAGTGGAGAGAGAGGCTGCTTGTAGGGACAACCCGAGAGCCGCCTGGCCTACGATAGTCCTAGTCAGAGGCCCCAATGTTTGGTATCCCCAGCCAAAAATGCTATGTCATTCAATCTCTTGAAGAGTAGAATAAAGTTTGGTTCAACTTCATGAAAGGCTATAATTGAAATATAGGGCTAGGGACCCCATATACTGTCTAACGAGGTAAGAAATAATGAGNNTGAAGAAAATAAAACAATGTTTTGCTCGTTCTGTGGTAAGAGCCAACATGAAGTACGCAAGCTAATAGCGGGCCCTTCCGTTTATGTCTGTGATGAATGTGTTGCTCTATGCAACGATATCATCCGTGAAGAAGAGCAAGCCAATAAACAACAAACCGAAAAAACGGCCTTGCCAACACCCCATGAAATTAAGCAAACGTTAGACGAGTATGTCATAGGCCAGGATTTTGCCAAGCGGGCACTAAGCGTGGCTGTTTATAACCATTATAAGCGTTTAAACAGTAAAACCACGTTTAAAGACAAAGATGATGTCGAATTGACCAAAAGTAATATCCTTTTGATTGGCCCGACAGGAAGCGGCAAGACTTTATTAGCCGAGACTTTGGCCAAGGTATTAAACGTGCCATTTGCAATGGCCGATGCCACCACGCTGACTGAAGCAGGTTACGTGGGTGAAGATGTTGAAAATATTATCCAAAAACTATTACAGAAATGTGATTATGATGTTGAACGGGCGCAAACAGGAATTGTGTATATTGATGAAATCGATAAGATTGCCCGCAAAACAGACAGTCCTTCCTTGACACGTGACGTCTCCGGTGAAGGTGTACAACAAGCATTACTTAAATTGATTGAAGGCACAGTTGCATCAATTCCACCTCAAGGCGGCCGCAAACATCCACAACAAGAATATTTGCAAGTAGATACGAGTAATATTTTATTTATTTGTGGAGGTGCATTTGCTGAGTTAGACAAAGTCATCCGCGACCGGACTGAAAAATCAAGCATTGGTTTTGGTGCAGAAGTCCGTAGTAAAGACGATGCACGCGCAATTGGTGAGGTATTACGCTTAGTTGAGCCTGAAGATTTAATTAAGTTTGGTTTAATTCCAGAATTTATCGGCCGCTTACCAGTCGTTGCTGTATTGGACGAATTAGATGAATCAGCATTAGTCCGTGTCTTGCGTGAACCTAAAAATGCATTGACTAGGCAATATGCTAAATTGTTTATGATGGAAGGAGTCGAGTTAGAATTTTTAGACTCAGCATTGCATGCTATTTCCAAGAAAGCATTAGAGAGAAAATCGGGGGCGCGAGGCTTGCGTTCTATTTTAGAGCATGTGTTATTAGACACGATGTTTGAATTACCATCATTAAAAGGACTGAGCAAGGTAGTGATTGATGAAAATGTGATTCAAGGCCAAGCTGCACCATTGTTGATATACGATAATGCTAANACGGGCTCAAGGAGAATAAGTAATAGATGGCATGCTGCTGCAATAGCAGCAGAGGTAATGAGGGATTGTCAGGAGAGGCATAGGGCCTTTCCTTGACCAAGCACGAAGATTAATTTCTCGTGTGAAATCTAAATTTGAATAAACTATTGGAAATTAATAATGAATGATATGACTGTTACTGCCAATATTTTGCCGGGATTACCATTACGTGATGTAGTTGTCTATCCACATATGGTGATTCCGTTGTTTGTCGGTCGTTCTAAATCAATTCGTGCCTTAGAAACGGCAATGGCCAAAGGCAAGCAGATTTTTGGTGGCACAAAAGATCCTGCTATTGATGATCCTAAATCAGAAGATCTTTATAGCATAGGCACGGTTGCAACAGTGTTGCAATTATTAAAACTGCCTGATGGTACAGTCAAAGTGTTAGTAGAAGGTACGCACCGTGCTCAAGTCGTTAAAGCTTCTGAAGAACCTGGTTATTATGAGATTGAATTTGAATTATTCAATGATATGCCAATTAGCACCACAGAACATGAGGCGTTAGCACGTTCTTTGTTGTCGCGTTTTGAAGAATACATCAAGCTTAACAAAAAAATTCCTCCTGAGATTTTGTCATCGCTCTCTGGAATTGACGATCTAGGTCGATTAGCAGACACGGTGGCTGCCCATCTTGCAGTCAAAGTTGACCATAAACAAAAAATATTAGAAGCACAAGATGTGAAGCAACGTTTAGAACTTACATTGGCCCAATTAGAATCGGAAATTGATTTGTTGCAAATTGAAAAACGTATTCAAGGCAATGTCAAAAAACAAATGGANAAAAGCCAGCGTGAATATTATTTAAATGAAAAAATTAAAGCTATTCAAAAAGAATTAGGTGAGTTGGATGAAGCTTCACCTTTTAACGAAGTAGAGCACTTAAAAGCACGTATCGAAGCTGCTGGTATGAGCCCTGAAGCACATGAAAAGGCAATGGCAGAGTTGAATAAATTAAAAATGATGTCGCCAATGTCAGCCGAGGCCACAGTAATTCGTAATTATCTGGATTGGTTGTTGGAAGTGCCGTGGCAAAAACGTACTAAAGTTAGCAAAGATTTGGCCAAAGCAGAGTCCATCTTGGAAGCAGACCATTATGGACTTGAGAAAGTCAAAGAACGCATTATTGAATTCTTGGCAGTGCAACAGCGCGTTAAAAAATTAAAAGGCCCAATTTTATGCTTAGTGGGTCCTCCCGGTGTTGGTAAAACGTCATTGGGCCAATCAATCGCACGAGCAACAGGCCGTGAATTTGTTCGTATTTCATTAGGCGGCATTCGCGATGAAGCAGAAATTCGTGGCCATCGACGTACTTATATTGGTTCATTGCCTGGTAAAGTCATTCAAAAACTGGCTAAAGTAAAAGTACGTAATCCACTGTTTATGCTAGATGAAGTTGACAAAATGGCAATGGATTTTCGTGGTGATCCAGCATCTGCCTTGTTAGAGGTATTGGATCCAGAACAAAATAATTCATTTAACGATCATTATCTTGAAGTCGATTATGACTTGTCTGAAGTAATGTTTATTGCAACTGCTAACTCATTAGATATTCCTGCGCCATTATTAGACCGTATGGAAGTCATTCGTTTAGCTGGTTATACGGAAGATGAAAAATTAAATATTGCGACTCGGTACTTGATTCCAAAACAAGTTAAAGAAAGTGGCCTGAAATCTTCTGAAATTACCATTACTGATAAGGCAGTGCTTGATATTATCCGTTATTACACTCGTGAAGCAGGAGTGCGTAATTTAGAGCGGGAAATTTCTAAGATTTGCCGTAAGGTAGTCAAAGAAATTTTATTGCAACCAAAATTAAAGAAATTGGTAGTTGATCACAATAATATTGAAAAATATTTAGGTGTGAAAAAATTCCGTTATGGTCTAGCAGAAGAGAAAGCACAAATAGGCAGAGTAAATGGTTTGGCTTGGACGGAAGTAGGTGGTGAATTACTGACAATTGAATGTGTGGTTGTTCCTGGAAAAGGCAAATTCATTTACACCGGCCATTTAGGTGACGTGATGCAAGAGTCGATTCAGGCTGCAATGACTGTAGTTCGAAGCCGAGCGAAACAATTGGGCATTCCTGATAGTTTCCCTATCAAAAACGATGTACATGTGCACTTGCCAGAAGGTGCGACNCCCAAGGATGGTCCAAGTGCAGGCATTGGGATTTGTACAGCGTTGACTTCTTGTCTGATAAAAATTCCTGTGCGTCCTGATGTAGCGATGACTGGTGAAATCACTTTGCGTGGTGAAGTCTTGCCAATTGGTGGTTTAAAAGAAAAATTGTTGGCCGCATTGCGTGGTGGTGTGAAGACTGTGATCATTCCGCAAGAAAATATCAAAGATTTGAAAGACATTCCTAAAAATGTGACAGAAGAACTGGAAATCCGTCCAGTCAAGTGGATTGATGAAGTGTTCGAAATCGCATTGCAGCAGTCACCTAAACCGTTAAAAGGTGAACGTGATGCCACCATTGTTGTGCGTGGTGCGAGTGCTAGTAAATCTAAGAAAAAGCCACCGCGTGAGCGAGCACATTAATTAAGATACAGTTAATGTAGGATGGATCAAGCAAGAAGCTGATCCATCCATGTCATCATTAATCCTATGACAACAAGGAATTGCTCATGAGAAAACAATCAATTGACAATAAAAACCTTCAGGAAGTCCTTAAAAAACTTTAGCATTGGCTAAACAACAAGGTGCTACTGCCGCTGAAGCTGTTGTGAGTGCTGAAGATGGTTTTAATGTCAATGTCCGCATGGGCGAAATTGAGACTGTTGAACATCATCGTGATAAAGAGGTGGCCATTACAGTTTATGTAGGTCAATGCAGTGGCATGGCCAGTACCGCTGATTTTAGTGATGAAGCCTTACAGATGACTGTAGCAAAAGCAATTAATATTGCTAAGTATACTCATGAAGATCCATTCGCTGGTTTAGCTGATGCCGAATTAATGGCGCATCATTTTCCTGATTTAAATCTATATCATCCTTGGTCAATTACACCGGAAAAAGCTACAGAGCTTGCCATTGAATGTGAAGCCTTAGGCCGTGCTTTTGATAAACGTATTACTAACTCTGATGGTGTTAGTATAAGTAGCCATGAAACCTTGCATGCTTATGGCAACACCAATGATTTTATTGGTTATTATCCCAGTACTCAGCATCAAATAAGTTGTGTCTTGATTGCTAATGATGGACATGAAATGCAGCGTAGTTATGATTATTCTATTACCACAGATGCTCATGATTTAGAACACATTGAATATTTGGCNAAAAACGCTGCTAAACGAACAGTCTCCCGTTTAGGAGCAAAACGGCTGACCACTCGGCGTTGCCCTGTGATTTTTCATGCGGAAATTGCGCGTGGTTTATTGGGCAATTTTGTCAGTGCTATTTCTGGTGGCAATCTTTATCGTAATTCTTCATTTTTAGTGAATAAACTGCATCAACCAGTATTTGCTGATTTTATTCATATTCAAGAACGTCCACATATACCCAAGGCCATTGCCAGTGCACCTTTTGATGAGGAAGGCGTATTAACCCGTACCAAAGATGTAGTGCGTGATGGTGTTTTACAGACTTATATTTTAGACAGTTATTCGGCACGTAAATTAAAAATGCAAACCACAGGCAATGCGGGTGGCGTCCATAATTTAATTATTGCTAATCAAGGCATAGATTTAGATGGCCTGCTCAAACAAATGGGCACTGGCTTGTTAGTCACAGAGTTGATGGGGCAGGGTGCTAATATTGTCACCGGTGATTATTCACGTGGTGCTTTTGGTTACTGGGTCGAAAATGGAGTGATTCAAGGGCCAGTGCAAGAGATCACCATCGCAGGCAATTTAGCTGATATGTATCGCAATATTGTGGCAGTGGCTAATGATATCGATCATCGGGGCAGTGTACATACGGGCTCAATCTTGATTGCTGAAATGATGATTGCTGGACAGTAATAATCAGAGTTTTTATCTTTTACTTTTATTAATCTGAAAAAGCTGCCATTGTGCTCCTCCCAATCTGATGTATCCCCACGAATTTTTAGGTAAGACAAATCAGCGAGTTCGAAAGAAAGGGCGTAAAAACTAGCAGGTTGTTATTGCTGTCAAAATTAAGTATTTTGCTGAAGGTAAATCCCGTCATCCCGCGGCGAAGACCGCGGGATGACGGGAGGACTATTAAGCAATGAATTCAATTACTTATATAAAAATTCGTGGTGATACATCAGCTCGCAATGACAACGACGTAGTTTTTATTAGAATTAATCTTGCGGCATCACTTTTTCTTGCTCTTCAATTCCGACAATAGCATGGCAGAAAAAATCAGTAATGCACCGATCACAAACTTCAATGTGAGTTGTTCGCCAAGATAGATTATGGCAGTGATTGTTGCAAAGATAGGTTCTGAAGCAAAAATAATGGCAGTCTTAGTTGAAGTAACATAGCGCTGAAACCGTAGTTGTAAGATAAACGCAATGATAGAAGCAAAAATGGCGCAAAATAAAATAGAAATCCACAAGTGAGTGGCATTGGGGACAGTGAAATTATTGCTGGAAAAATTAATTGAGCCGACAATAATAAAGATAGTCATCATTTGTACAAAGGTGAGTGTTATAGGTTCTCCGCTGTGAGAAAATTTTCCGGCCAAAATAATATAGGTTGCAAAACAAAACGCACATAGCATTACCCATAAATCGCCAACGTTGATTGTTAAACTCGAAGTTAATGTAATGAGACCAATCCCAGTGACGGCAAGTATTACTGCGAGAATGACATTGAATGTTGGCCACCGTCTTTCTAAGCAGCAAACTATCAGTGCAACAATAATGACTGTCATTCCGGTGATAAAACTGGCTGTTGAAGCACTGGTATAACGTAGACCAGTACTTTGAAAAATAACAGTACCTGCCANAAACAAGCCTAATAAAANACCTTGCAATAATAGTTTACGATCAGAAAATTTGATTTTTTTGTAAGAAATGCAAAACAAGATCAGGCTGGCAACACCAAAGCGCCAAAATAAAAAATTAAAAACGTCTAGGCTAGTGACTGCATCTTTGATAAAAGCGAAAGTCATGCCCCATAAGAAGGTTGCTAATAAAATAGCAAAAGTGGCAATCGTCGAAATTTTCACTTAAATTTATTCGCCTTCGCCGAAACGGTTTTCAATCAAGGTGACAATGTCTGACATTGCTTCAACTTCGTCATCGCCTTCCACGACTAACTCAACTTCGGTGCCTTTATTGGCAGCTAACATCATTACTCCCATGATGCTTTTGCCGCTGACTTNTTTACCATTGCGAATTANAAAGATTTCACTGCTGTAACGTGAAGCACGATCAACAAGTTTGGCAGAAGCGCGTGCATGAAGGCCTAGTTTATTAATGATGGTGATTTTTCTGTTTAACACGGGAATTAGCTCTCTATATCAATGATGCCTGCTTGACCACCTTGCAAGGCTTTTTCTGCAAGTTGTTGCAGATTAAGTTGGGGATAGTTTAAAACGCGGATTAACATGGGAAGATTGAGGCCACTGACAATACGAACATCTTCATTTTGAATTTCTTGCGCAATATTGCTGGGTGTGGCGCCGAAAAGATCCGTCAAAATTAAGACACCGTCGCCATGGTCTATTTTGGCAATAAATTTTTTCAATTTGGGAATCAATTCGTCGGGGTTGGTGTCCGGCGATACGTCTACAGTGGTTACTGGTAAAGGCAAATCTTTGCCAAAAGTGACTCTGACAGCGTTTAGCAATGCGCTGCCGATTTCATCGTGACTGATGATAATTATGCCCACGGTCATGATAATGCCTGCCGATGCTGTTGTTGAAAGGAGTGACTACTAAAATAACCTTGTTTATTGAGTAGATGGTTACGTACTGCACATTCTACCATGACAGCCATAGGCCGATATGGCCGGTATGGCAGGGTAATTTGGGGGACTACAACGCCTAAAATAGTTCGCTCGCTGGGATAGCCATGAATAAGCGCTTCGCCACTGATTTTAGTTAAACGGCGCAGTTCAATAATTAATTCTAAAGGTGCCTTTGAGCAAATGGCATGGTTGCCAAATAATTGACGAATATTTAAGACTCCAAGTCCTTGTACAGCAAGAAAATCTTGTAATAGAGCTGGGCATTGGCCGATTAGTCGGGCATCTTGAAGGTTGAATTCGGGCGCGTCATCAGCAATTAACTGATGATTGCCCTGGTGAATAAGTTGCAAGGCAATTTCGCTCTTGCCTATGCCGCTAGCTCCCGTTAATAACGTGCCGACCCCTGCAATATTTAGAAATACGCCGTGGAGTGTTTGGGTATGAGTAAGGCTCATGATTGGCTTAACGGTGCTCGTCGAGTTTTTCTTTATGCTTAGTCAATTGACGCATGAGTTTGTCGATCAAGGCATCAATTGCTGAGTATAAGTTTTCGGATTCAGCACGGGCATGGATTTCATTGCCGTGCATCAAAACGGTTGCTTCGGCGATTTGTCGCAATTTATCGACATGGAGGATGACATGAATTTTCGATATTTTGTCAGCAAAGCGCTCGAAACGGTCAAACTTGTTATCAACAAACTCACGGATGGGAGGAGTGATATCTATATTTTGACCTGTCAGTTGAATTTGCATAAAAATTGTCTCCTTCAAGCTTTTAAGCCTGGTATTATAAATCGAATTCATGTCCAAGGTATACTTCTCGGACCTTTTTATTTTCGAGGATGGTTTGTGGTGCCCCCTCGGCAATAATAGTCCCGTCACTTACAATGTAGGCGCGTTGACAAATATCCAGGGTTTCCCGCACATTGTGGTCTGTGATCAATACACCAATCCCACGGCCTTGCAGGTGGGTAATAATACGTTTGATATCGATCACAGAGATAGGGTCAATCCCAGCAAACGGCTCATCGAGTAGGATAAATTTAGGCTCCATTGCTAACGCTCGGGCAATTTCAACTCGTCGTCGTTCTCCGCCTGACAGGCTGACCCCTGAAGAGTCACGAAGATGACTAATATGAAATTCTTGTAGTAAGTCATCTAAGACCAATTCCCGTTGCGATTTATCTAAATCTTTGCGCAATTGCAGAATAGCCATGATGTTATCGGCAACACTCAGTTTGCGGAAGATGGAGGCTTCCTGTGGCAAGTAACCGATGCCTAGTCGTGCCCGTTCGTGAATAGGGAGATAGGTGATATCGTGATCGTCTATGAACACCTTGCCTTGGTCGCACCGGACCAAGCCGACGATGATATAAAAGCTAGTGGTTTTGCCAGCGCCGTTAGGGCCGAGCAAGCCTACAACTTCGCCGCTTTTAATGTTTAATGAGACGCTTTTGACAACTTTGCGGGAACGGTAGCGTTTTTCTAGACCTTCAGCACGTAAATTAGACATGTTATTTGGCGTTGCTCATTCTGGTTGAAATACAATGACGGTGCGGCTTGCTTTGGCCGGAGATGAGATCAACATTTGTTTAGTCATTTGATACTCAATAGTTTCGCCTGTAACAGTATTTTTACCCTGGGTGGCCACTGCTGCGCCGATGAGGACAATTCTGTCTTCAGTTGGGTAATACTCAATGGTTTTTGCTTGTGCATCCATTGGAACGGTTTGATTTTCAGGTAAAGTACTATACCGTGCTAGGTTTCCGAAGGCAATGATTTTACTTACAGTTTTATGGTCGCTTGAGTTATATACAATCATTTTATCGCCGCGAAGATGAGTGCTGCCTTGGTCAATTTTGACATTCCCATAGTAAGTACTGATTCCTATTTTTTGATTATATTCGGCCCGGTCTGCTTGGATATAGGCAGTTTGTGTTTTATCACTGACCAGGCCTAAGCTTGGCATGTTGAGACTGAAAGCAATCAGTCCTAGAGATAGCCATTTTTTAATTAATTTTTCATGATGAAACCTTATTAATCTTTATCCTGTCATCTTCAGTGCAACAAAAAATCTTTATCAAATGGCGCTAAGGAACAGGGTTTAGATTATTTAGCATCACTGGCATTATAAACTCCTGTGGCTTGTGACAGGAGTTGAACTTGGCCTTNTTTCATGTCTGCTCGTAGGCCGACTGATTTAATCACAGTGCCAGGCTGGGTGATTGTTACAGGTTTATCCGTTTCTGCAGTCTGAGGTTCTGGATAAACAGTCAATGCTGGCGTCAGAATAGTGATTTCCCGGTTGTTAGGGCCAGCATTTTGATGGATTTTGACATTATCCCAGAGCACGATTTGAGTAGTGCCATGCTCGCTCTTGCCTTGTTCGGCAGTGACCTGCCATGGCATACGGTTGTCTTTATTGAATATCACAATCTCAGGGTGTACGAACTCAGAAGCATCGTTTTTACGATAATGCAGCAATTTAGGGGTATATATTTTAGTATCGACATTACCGTTCACGTCCATCCGTAGATAAGTGGCCTCTATCATGAATGAATCAGGAGTGTCTGGCTGATTGTTAGTGGCTATAGTCTGGCTAGCTGTTGTTTGTTGGATCAACCAAGCACTAAAACCCAGTGACAACAATAATAAGAATGTGAGGAGCAAATTACGACGTGCCATAAGTTTATACTACTCCGGCACTCAGCAAGTCATGTAGATGCACAACGCCTAGCGGGGTCTGGTGATCATCAGTCACCAAAAGGGAGGTGATTTTGTGAGTTTCCATTAATTGCATGGCTTCAGCAGCAAGAATGCCAGGCATGGTAGTCTTGCAACTTTTAGTCATGACGTCGGCAATCTTCGTTTTATGGACATCAATGCCTTGGTCTAAAATGCGGCGTAAGTCACCATCAGTGAAGACACCTAGTAATTTTCCTTGTTCATTGATTATGGTTGTCATGCCTAAACGTTTTTGAGTCATTTCGACCAATGCTTCGTTTAAGCCTGCAGTTTCGCTGACCTTAGGTATCGCATCCCCTGTACGCATTACATCATCGATACGAAGTAGTAAGCGTCGGCCTAGGGCGCCGCCCGGATGTGACCTGGCAAAATCTTCAGCCGTAAAACCTCGCATTTCTAATAAAGCAATCGCCAATGCATCGCCCATGGCAAGAGCAGCGGTGGTGCTGGCTGTAGGTGCTAGTCCAAGAGGGCAAGCCTCTTTGGCAACGCTGATATCAATGTTCACACTAGCAGTTCGGGCGATAGTCCCATTAGAATTGCCACTTAGACTGATAAGCGGGACTTTTAGGCGTTTGATTAAGGGCAATAAAGTCAGAATTTCAGAGGTTTCACCGGAATTAGAAATGGTCAATACTACATCTTTACTGGTAATCATGCCTAAATCACCATGATTGGCCTCGCCGGGATGAACAANAAAGGCCGGGCTCCCTGTACTGGCGAGTGTGGCAGCGATCTTTCGGCCGATATGGCCTGATTTGCCCATGCCAGTGACCACAATACGGCCTTCGCAGGCCAGCAAAATTTCGCAAGCCTGCACGAATTTTTCATCAATGCGTGATTTTAATGCACTGACGGCTTGAGCTTCGGTTTCAATCACGGCCAAGCCGAGTTCACAAAATTTAGCAAAATTAGGCATTTTATATTAGGCACTTAGTTATAATTCAGTTATTATACCTGCTTTTGGGCTTAGGAGTAGCTTGCCAGATAATTTAAATACCCTCCGAGGGGGTAGACAAAAATGAATCTGAGTTTTGGGGTGCAGGAACGCACAGATGATTGATTAACTACAAAATGACAGGCTATGCCGCAAGAAGTAAAGACTGATAATTTAGTCGAAATCCGCAATTTATCATTTTCTCGTAATGGTCGTCCCATTTTTGATGATGTGTCGATTGCTATTCCGCGCGGTAAAATTATTGCTATCATGGGACCTAGCGGTTCTGGCAAAACTACTTTATTGCGCTTAATCGGCGCCCAGTTAAGGCCCGATGCCGGTGAGGTGATGGTTGATGGTGTTAATATGCATCAATTGACCACGTCACAACTCTACAAAATGCGCCGTGAAATGGGGTTATTGTTTCAAAATGGTGCTTTGTTCACCAATCTTAATGTATTTGAAAATGTTGCTTTTCCCCTACGTGAACATACCCGTTTACCAGAAGATATGTTGCATGATTTAGTTTTAATGAAGCTTGAGGCCGTAGGTTTACGAGGAGCACGTGAATTAATGCCGAGCGAACTGTCAGGTGGGATGGCGCGTCGGGTTGCGTTAGCGCGGGCATTAGCGTTAGATCCACAATTAATGATGTATGATGAACCTTTTACTGGCCAGGACCCGATTACCATGGGTGTATTGGTAGAGTTAATTAAACGGTTAAACGATGCACTAGGTTTGACTTCGATTGTGGTTTCCCATGATGTGGTTGAAACCGCCAGTATTGCTGATTACATGTATGTTATTTCCAATGGCAAAGTAATTGGTCAGGGAACACCAAAGGCTTTGATGAGTGACCAGTCGCCTGAGGTTAAGCAGTTTTTACATGGATTGCCGGATGGGGTCGTGCCTTTCCGTTACCCTGCGAAAAATTATGCTGAGGATTTGCTGTGATATCACGTGTACAAGCATTAGGCCGTATTGGATTAGACATCTGTGCTCGTNTTAGGCACATCCGGTTTATTTTTATTGGAAACCTTACTACAGCCACCGAAATGGCGCCAAGGTTTTAAAATGTTAGTTGAACAGCTTTATTTTGTCGGTGTTTTATCGCTAGTGATTATTGTTGTCTCTGCACTGTTCATTGGCATGGTGTTAGGCCTGCAAGGC
The DNA here is from genome assembly GCA_013414725.1 of Coxiellaceae bacterium. GTDB lineage: Bacteria > Pseudomonadota > Gammaproteobacteria. The sequence goes on from CP058706.1 coordinate 1,872,540, forward strand.
TATAACGTATTGGAACGTTTTGGTGCTACCCAAGAATTAGGCGAATTAATTGCGCTAAGCGTAGTGAGAGAATTAGGCCCTGTTGTCTCAGCATTGTTATTTGCTGGTCGTGCCGGTTCAGCTTTGACGGCCGAAATTGGGCTAATGAGGGCAACGGAACAAATAGACAGCATGCAAATGATGGCAGTCAATCCTTTATGGCGAATAGTTTCACCGCGATTGTGGGCCGGTATTATTAGCTTGCCGATTTTGACTATGATTTTTAGTGCCTTAGCAATTTATGGCGGTTATTTGATTGGGGTGCAGTGGTTGGGTGTTGATGCTGGTTCTTTTTGGTCTAATATGCAAGCATCCGTTGATTTTCATCAAGACGTGGTAAACGGCATTATTAAAAGCCTCGTTTTCGGCTTTGTGGTCACTTGGATTGCTGTGTATCAAGGTTATTATACGGTGCCAACAGCAGAGGGAATTAGTAAAGCTACAACGAGATCAGTAGTGTATTCTTCACTGGCAATTTTGGGTTTAGATTTTGTTTTGACAGCCATGATGTTAAAGGGGTGGTAAAGCTGTGCGTAAATCAATTTCAGAAATTTTAGTCGGCGTGTTCATGATTGCAGGTGCAATCGCATTATTGGTATTAGCATTTAAAGTCAGTGGACTAGCCAATTATAGCTATGCCCACTATTATCACGTCACTGCTGATTTCGATAATATTGGTGATTTAAAAGTACGGGCGCCAGTAACAATTGGTGGAGTGAAAATTGGCCAGGTTACCAAGATTGCACTGGACAATACTACTTTTAGGGCGCGAGTCACTTTGGCCATTGATGACAAAATGAGTGTGCCAACCGATTCCTCCGCTAGTATTTTTACGGCTGGTTTATTGGGATCTAATTATATCAGTTTGACTCCTGGATTTGATGACACGTCATTGAAAGAGGGTGGTCATATCCAGATTACTCATCCGGCTCTTATTTTAGAAAACTTAATTGGCCAACTGCTGTTTAGTTTTAAAGATGGTAANAAAGACAAAGACAGTAGTTCGACAGATAAAAACACCCCTAGTTAGTTGATAAAATAAAGGGTTTCTTGTTTGAATTCTTTGCATAGTTGTGCAAAATTTGCCAGAATTGGCGCCGTTTAAAATGCTATATAATGAATATAACGGCTTAACATTTTTGAGGTATTTGTATGAAACAGATCAAGTTAGTTTTCACCGCATTGCTTGCTTTAAGTTGGTCAGTTTTTGTGCTAGCAGATTCAGTGCAAGACCAAGCACCTATTGCAATGCTAAAAGATGCATCAGCTCAAATGATGAGTGCATTAAAAAACAACAAAGCATCTTTAAAAAATAATCCTAGTTTGATGTATCAAACCGTCAAACGCATTTTATTGCCTCATATTGATTTAGAGAGTATGTCACGCTCTGTGGTTGGCCGTACTTATTGGATGCAAGCCACACCTGAACANAAAAATCAATTCAAAGATTTATTTACACGCCAAGTGGTGCAAACCTATTCAACGGCTTTGTCTTCTTACACCGATGAACGAATCGATTTTTATCCAATCCGTGGTGGTATCACTGGTCCACGCGTTCAGGTGGACAGTGTCATCATTCGTGATAATGGTCAAAATATTCCAGTTAGTTATCGCCTAATCAAACAAGGCAATCAATGGAAGGTTTACGATTTTAGTGTTGAAGGAATTAGTCTAGTACAAAGTTATAATTCGCAGTTTGCTGGCGATTTACAACAAAGCGGCGTTGCAGGCTTAATTACCAAAATGCAACAGCGTTATGGAAAATAATAATGTTGGCAAACAATAATCATTTCGCTGATATTGCGCTAGTCGCTAATCAATTAGCAAAGCTGAGTGGTAAACTCAGCTTTGCTACTGTTCCTGGGTTACGGATCAAAGGTGATCAATTGTTGGATAAACAACATCAACTCGTCTTTGATTTCAATGATGTGGTATGTCAAGACAGTTCAGTTTTAGCATTATTAACAGCATGGGCACGGAAAGCCCGGGCGCAACATAAACATATTTCTTTTATCAATTTGCCGCAACAATTAATCGATATTGCAAAAGCAAGCGGTTTAGACAGAGTCTTGCCTATCGATGGAAATAGCGCCAACTCAATATAGGATGATATAAATGGATAAATTATTTATAACTGGAGGTGTTCCTCTTAGCGGTGAAATTCGCATTACTGGCGCCAAAAATGCTGCATTACCAATTTTAGCTGCCACATTATTAGCAGAAAAGCCAGTCATTATTAGCAACGTTCCCCACTTAAATGACGTCACCACGACCATGGAGTTATTGGGTCGCATGGGTGTTGAATTAATGGTGGATCAACATATGAATATTCAAGTTGACCCACGTTCTATTAAAGATTTTCATGCGCCGTATGAATTAGTCAAAACCATGCGTGCATCAATCTTGGTGTTAGGCCCATTATTATCGCGTTATGGCCAGGCAGATGTCTCTTTGCCGGGTGGTTGTGCTATTGGATCTCGTCCAGTTGATTTACATATCCAAGGCATGCAGGCATTAGGTGCCGATATTAAAGTAGAAAATGGTTATATTTGCGCTCGAGTCAATGGCCGTTTAAAAGGCGCGACCTTAATTTTAGAAACTGTTACTGTGACTGGCACAGAAAATTTAATGATGGCCGCAGTATTAGCGGAAGGGCAAACTATTATTAAAAATGCTGCCCGTGAACCGGAAGTCGTAGATTTAGCCAACTTCTTAAATTGTTTAGGGGCAAAAATTTCTGGAGCAGGAACTGATACCCTTGTCATTGATGGGGTAGATTCTTTGTCTAATCAAACAACTTATCGGGTTTTGCCCGATCGGATTGTAGCAGGCACTTATTTAGCAGGGGCAGCAATGACCCGTGGCCATGTCAAGGTCAAAGGCATTAATGCTGATATTTTGGATGCAGTGCTAGTGAAATTCCGAGAAGCAGGTGCTGATATTACCTGTGGTGATGATTGGATTGAATTAAACATGCATGGCAAGCGTCCTAAAGCTGTCAGTGTCACTACCGCGCCTTATCCTGCTTTTCCAACGGATATGCAAGCGCAATTATTAGCAATGAATACTGTTGCTGAAGGCGTTGGCATGATTACCGAAACTATTTTTGAAAACCGTTTTATGCATGTGCATGAATTGCGTCGCATGGGAGCTGATATCCAATTGCAAGGCAATACAGCCATTACCACAGGCAAACCCCATTTAACTGGAGCGCCGGTAATGGCAACAGATTTACGTGCATCGGCGAGTTTAGTTTTAGCAGGTTTAGTCGCCACGGGTACCACATTAGTTGATCGAATTTATCATATTGACCGCGGTTATGAATGCATTGAAGAAAAACTTTCGCAGCTAGGTGCTAAAATCCGCCGTATTTCACAACGCAGTCGGCCGCACCATCATCATTCAGCGCACCATCATGAGCCTACCGAATAATCGGTAAAAACTTCTTAATGCAGGGTGGATCTGATTTATTTGATCCACTTTACATTTAATCCATTCTGTTAATTAGCCTTTATTGCCATGACATTGATTTTAAAATCAATGCTTGATAATCGAGGTCAAATAGTTTAATATTAAACCGTTCAATATTAAACGGTTTGAGCTATGACTACTAAATATCAAGGGACCCCATTAGAAATCAATGCGTTAAATGCGTTTATTACGCAGCAACGGGCGGCTAATGCTGTGGCAACACGTCTTAGCCAACAATTAGCTGAATTGAACCTTACTCCTGGTCAGTTTGGTGCATTAGAAGCCTTATTGCATTTAGGCCCATTGAACCAAAGCCAGCTGGCTAAAAAATTGCTGTCCACTAAAGGCAATATTACGTTGATTATCGATAACCTCGAAAAACGCAATTTGGTAAAGCGTGAAGTGGATACGCAAGATCGACGTTTGACGATAGTGCATTTAACTGCAATGGGCACTGCATTAATTCAAAGAATTTTTCCAGATCATGTCGCTGCCATTGTCAAAATATTCTCAGTACTGACGCCAGAAGAATTACAAGTATTACAACAGTTATCAAAGAAATTAGGTCTATCACTTAGCAGGTAAACACTATAGGAGGTCATTATGTTATTAGCAGAGAAATACAATACATTGCCCACAGATTTAACGTTGCATAAAACAGTGGCGGCGTTGCAGAAAAATGGCATGGTAGTCCATGTTGTCGATGATGCGAAAGCTGCAAAACANAAAGTATTAGACATTATTCCGGAAGGCTCGGAAGTCATGAGTATGACATCAGTCACTTTGGACACCATAGGCATTTCTGATGAGATTGCTAATTCTGGCAAGTATATTGCGGCGCGACAATTATCTTATGCCTTGGATCCTGTTAAACAAAGCAAACAAATCCATATGTTGCGATCAATTCCTGATTGGACTATTGGTAGTGTACACGCTGTCACTGAAGATGGCGTTATTATGGTGGCATCACAATCAGGCAGTCAATTAGCCGCTTATGCTTTTGGATCAGACCATCTTATTTGGGTGATTGGAGCACAGAAAATTGTAAAAAATATGGAAGAGGGTTTTAAACGAATTTATCAACATACTTTACCATTAGAGAGTGAACGTGCCCATCAAGCCTATGGGGTGCCTGCCAGTTCGGTGAATAAAATTTTTATTTTAAATGAGGAAATCAAACCAGGACGAATTAACGTTGTAATAATTAAAGAAATACTAGGGTTTTGAGTTAATCAATGAGGTATTAAACTAATGGATAAAAAAAATATTAAAGCAAAAAAGTTGGCCAATTTATTTCGTTTTGAGAATGTGCCATTGGTCGAAGCTATGCACAAGTTGGATCAACTTGTAAAAGATAGTTATACCCATGAAGAAATTTATGGTGAATATGCTCCGGTCATTCAATATATCAATAGTCCAATAAAAAAAGTATATGAGTATCTGGCAAATGCAGACAATATTCAGCAATGGACTTATAGTCTGCGTAATTTGAAACGGATCAAGAAAAATTTTTATGTGGCTGCTGATGTTCTATTAGAGGACACGGACATTTATGTACAGATAAAAGCCAATCCTAAAATNTATACAATTGAACACCATTGTGCTTGGGACCAAGGTAAAGATTTGTGGATGCGTTATTATTTTTATTTATTAGATGCTAAACCNAGCCTTAAAAAACCAGGGACAATTATGATGTGGTTGAACTGTAAGCATCCTTATTATTATTTGACCGATGAAACGCAATTGCCAAAACATATTGTCAAGTCACGAAATAAAGCTAATCGTCGTTGGGTTGGAGAATATTGGAAATATTTTCCTGCAATGCATCAATTAGAAGCAAAGAATGTGAAAACAATTTTAGAACGTTAATTGCGTTAGCGTGAGGTGGGCTTCAGTGCCCGCCTCAGGTAGCCTTAGTTGTAAAAGTTTAAATTTAATATGACTGACACATAACACCTTCGTCATCCCACGGTCCAAGCCGTGGGATGACGGGATTTGTTTTGATACTTTTTGTTAGATCAAGTCTAGATTTTTACACCTTAGTTATTATCAATTACCATGAACAAGTAGGCACTGCCATTGCGTTGAATTTCTAACAATAAGCGTTTTGAATTTTTATTGGCAATATCCAGTAACTGCGTAATATCAGCAACTTGTTGTCCGTTGGCGGTTANAATGACATCGCCAGGACGTAGTCCTTTTAATGCAGCAGCGCTGTTTTCATCGAGGTCTACTACTTCAATGCCGCGTACTTGTTGAGCATTGAAATTAAGTTCACTGTAATTGCGTAAACGCACACCTGCCAACAATGAATTGATCGTTTCACGTGACAAAACTTTCTGCTGTGGCATGGTTTCAGCATTAAGCTGCAGTGTTTTGTTGTTGCGCAATACTTCTAATGATACATTGCTGCCAACACGCATGAGTCCAACAGTTGTGCGTAGCTGAGCGGCGCTAGTAATCGGTTTACCATTAATTTTCACAACAATGTCTTTTACTTGTAGTCCTGCTTTAGCGGCAGGTGTTCCTGGGTTAATTTGAGTCACTAGCGCACCTTGCACTCCATGCGCATTAAGTGCATCGGCCAAATCAGGCGTTAAATCTTGCACTACTACTCCGAGCAAGCCGCGTTCAACTTTGCCATATTTGATTAATTGTTCCATGACACTACGTGACATATTGCTCGGAATGGCAAAACCAATGCCAATATTTCCACCTGAGGGGGCAAGAATAGCTGTATTGATGCCCACTAATTGGCCCTGCATATTGACTAACGCACCGCCCGAATTGCCTGGATTAATAGAGGCGTCAGTTTGAATGAAATTTTCATAACCTTCGATGCCTAAATCATCACGGTTAAGTGCACTGACGACACCTGAAGTGACTGTTTGGGTCAATAGCCCAAACGGACTACCGATTGCAGCCACAAAGTCGCCAACTTGAACTTTATCGGAATCTGCAAATGGCAATGCGCTGAGATTATCAGCATTAATTTTAATAACGGCAATATCGGACAAATTATCAGCGCCAATAATTTGACCATGGAAACGACGGCCATCATTGAGTGTCACAATGATGGATTGCGCATCACGGATAACATGAGCGTTGGTCAAGATATAGCCTTGGTGAGCATCTACAATTACCCCAGAACCATAGTCTTGGAAGTAGCGGGGCACTTCCATTTGTTGCTGATAAGGATTGGGAGATTTTTGACCTTTTGCTATTGGATAATGGCCCGGTGGCAATTGTCCTTGAACATAGATATTAACTACAGCTGGCATGGCTGATTTAAGCATGACGGTGAGGTTTGGGTGTTCCTTAATAATGTTTTGTGGCACCTCTGCATAGGCAGAGAAAGTCAGTAAACAGGCAAGTAAAACGAGCAATGAACGGCATATACCTTGAAGCTTCTTCATACAATTACCTTAAATTATTGTTTCTATGGGGTTGATTTTGAGCCACTATTTTACCTTTTAAATGGCAAAGATAACAAGTTACATGAAGAGTAATATATTTTTGTCGTTCGGATTGATGGGGCTTCACAATGCTAGGGCTAGTATTGGAGTCGAGATTTTTGCTAGAGATATTAGATGATTGACCTTGCGGGCAAGGTGCTATTTCAACCAAATTAAACTTGCCATTCTCCCTGTTAGTCCACGGTCGCGTCGATGAGAGTAAAAATGTTTAGGATCCCGATAAGTGCAAAGATTGCCGCCATAAACGGCGTTTACACTATGCTCAGCCAGACGTTGTTTAGCTAATTGATAGAGATCGGCCAGCCAATGTCCTGGCCGGGTTGGTTGAAAAGCACGTTTGGCATGAATGTCATGGGCTAAAAATTGTTGGTAGACTTCTTCGCCTACTTCAAATGCAGTAGGCCCAATGGCAGGGCCGAGCCAGGCCATTAGCGAATGTCCTGGTAACTTGAGCTTAACAATGGTTGCTTCGATTACCCCTGCGGCAAGGCCACGCCAGCCGGCATGAATTGCGGCCACTGTTGAACCATCGCGGTCACATAATAAAACAGGGAGGCAATCAGCGGTACTGATGAGACAAACCGAGCCTGGTTTCTGGCTATACACAGCATCAGCGGCTGGCCGGTCTTTGCTAGGCGGCTCATCAGCACAGTAAACATCAATCCCATGGACTTGATGTAACCAAATGGGAGGGGCGGGCAATTCAAGGTCTTGGACTAATTGTTGCCGATTGGCTTCTACCGCGACAGGATCATCACCCACACTTAGGCCCAAGTTAAAATTGGCATAAGGCGGTTGGCTATGGCCAGTGATTAAACGGGTAGTAGTNNATACGCGTGCACATTACGCGGTGCTGGCCATTCAGGTTTGAGATAGTGTTCCTTTCTATTCATGGTCAAGCAGTTTATCGGCCCTTAAAACATTTAGCAAATCATTCATATCAGTTGGCAATGCGGCCTCCCAACTCATCGTTTCACCAGTCATAGGATGGGCCAATGTCAGGCGTTGCGCATGCAATGCTTGGCGTTTGAATTGTAACAAACAAGCTTTTAATGCAGGTGAAGCTTTTGCGGGCAAGCGCAAGCGTCCACCATAAAGTGGGTCGCCAACTAATGGATGATGGATAGAAGCCATGTGCACCCGAATTTGATGGGTGCGGCCGGTTTCAAGGTGAACTCTCACCTGGGTATGGGCACGAAAGCGTTCAATGATTCGATAATGACTTACTGCTGGCCTCCCTGAGCTGACAATCGCCATACGCGTACGTTGTGTTGGATGACGGCCAATAGGGGCCTCTATAGTGCCGCCTGATAATAAAATGCCATTGACCACTGCTTGATATTCACGCTCTACCTGATGAGACTGCAATTGTTTTACAAGAGAGTGGTGGGCAGCGAGTGTCTTTGCTACAACTAACAAGCCGGAAGTTTCTTTGTCCAATCGATGCACAATGCCACCTCGTGGCAATGTTTGGAGTTCAGGGGCGTGATGTAGCAATGCATTGACCAAAGTTTGATCGACATTACCAGCGCCTGGATGTACTACCAGGCCAGCTGGTTTATTAATTACTAGAATAGCTTCGTCTTCATAAACAATCGTAAGTGGTAATTCTTGGGCTTCCCAATGCGTCGTTGTGGCCAATGTGATGCAGGCACGAACGACTTGGCCGGTTTGGGTCTTGCTGCGGACTGATAGCTGCTTGCCATCGACTAAGACAGCCCCTTCAGCCAGCCATGCCTGCCAACGGGCGCGTGAATAGTCAGGAAAAAGTTTGGCTAATGCCTGGTCTAAACGGATCCCGGCTAATTCGGGTGTAATAGTGGCTTCTAAATTAATCGTGGTACTCATGATGACTTAACTATATAATGCCGAACCGAAATGATAATAATGACTAGTGCATCCTAGTCTACTGGCTTATAGAAAAGCAAGTTGGGAAATAGTGATTCACTATTAATGTACAATCATCAGCCTAAAAGCATGTTTATGAATAAGACTATTAAGTTTCTTGCATTGCCGCTATGTGGCATTTTACTCGCTGCCTGTGCTCCTACGACACCTGATGAGATGTTTCGTGGCATGACTTCAGAGCAGTTATATCAACGTGGCGANAAAGCCTTAGCCAAAGGCAAATATGATGAGGCCATCAAAAACTTAGAAGGGCTAGAAAATCTATATCCATTTGGTATTTATGCAGAGCAAGGCCAATTAGATTTGATTTATGCTTATTATAAAAATGATGACCGCGCTCAAGCCCTGGCAGCAGCAGAGAGATACATCCATTTATATCCTATGAGTCCCAAAGTAGATTATGCCTATTACATGCGCGGTCTAGCGAATTTTGATAGCAGTCGTAATTGGATGCAACGCACTTTGAAAGTCGATATTACTGAAAACGATTTAAGCGATATGCGAGCCGCATTTGCTGATTTTAATCAACTAGTACAACGTTTTCCCAACAGTAAGTATGCGCCTGATGCAAGAAAACGCATGATATACATTCGTAATATATTGGCCAATTATGAACTGAATGTCGCGCAATTTTATTATGACCGCAAGGCATACGTTGCTGCTGCTAACCGTTCTAGTTATATCGTCAAACATTATGAAGGTGCGCCTGCAGTAGTGCCAGCACTTGCCTTAATGGTGCGTTCTTATCGCGCTTTAGGCGTCACCAAATCAGCAGATGACGCCATGACAGTATTGCGTTTGAATTATCCTAACTCGCCTGAATATCGCCAGCTGGCAAAAGGTAAATAAATATTGCAGCGATCCTGTCGTCTGTCTCGTGATCTTCGATTATTAAAATTAATCTAATGTAGAGTGGATCCACTCTACATTTTTCAAAAATTTTTAGCTTCAGTAATATTTTTAAAATATGGCTTTGTCAGGTTTTCTTACGTAAATACAATGAAAATCCTGATGTAATCGGGTAACGTCGGTCGCGGCCAAAGGCACGGGAGGTGATGCGGACACCGATAGGGGCCTGGCGGCGTTTGTATTCATTGCGGTCGATCATCCGAATGACGCCTAATACTGTACTGCTATCAAAACCATCATCAATAATTTGTTGTGGGCTTTGATCTTGTTCAATGTACCGTTCTAGAATTTGATCCAGTATTGAATAAGGTGGTAATGAGTCTTCATCTTNTTGATTGAGTGCTAATTCAGCTGAAGGGGCCCGATCAATAACCGCTTGTGGAATTACATAGTTAATTTGATTGCGATAATGTGCTAATCGATACACCATGGTTTTAGGAACATCTTTTAACACACAAAAACCACCGACCATATCGCCGTATAATGTGGCATAGCCGACAGCCATTTCACTTTTATTACCTGTCGATAAGACAATTGAACCGATTTTATTAGATATGGCCATCAGTAACATGCCACGTACGCGCGCTTGTAAGTTTTCTTCTGTGGTGTCAGCTGGTAGTCCGTGAAATTCAGGTGCTAAGCTGGATAAAGCGGCTTCAAATATCGGTTCAATCGAGATTACGCGATATTTAACTCCCAATTTTTCTGCGCATGTTTTGGCAATATCAAGGCTCAGTTGAGAAGTAAAACGTGAGGGCATCATTACGCCCTCAACACGGTCTTTACCAATAGCATCAACAGCGACAGCCAAGGTCAAAGCAGAGTCAATACCGCCCGATAAACCAATGACAGCCCCAGGAAAACCATTTTNTTCAATATAGTCACGCACTCCTAAAACTAAGGCACGATAAATTCTTTCCTCAACCGAAGGCATTGGCAAAACTTTGCATGAAGTAATGGTGGCTTTACCATCAATCGCAATATCGACTGGCAATAAAACTTCTTGGAAAAATCCTGCAGAATGACATACATCACCTTCGGCATTTAACACCATTGAACCACCATCAAACACCAATTCATCTTGGCCACCTACTAAATTGACATAAATGATGGGAATATTGCCCTCTTTAGCGCGTTGCGACATAATTTNTTCGCGTTGTAGCGGTTTATTCATTTCAAAAGGGGAAGCATTAATACTGATCGCGAGTTTTGCACCTGCAGCAACGGCTTGTGCCATTGGTTCTGCAAACCAAAGATCCTCACAAATAGTGATTGCAATTGGCAAACCTTTAATGCTTGTGACGGTTGCAGTGGAGCCTGGTTTGAAATAACGCTTTTCGTCAAAGACGCTGTAATTAGGCAAACATTCCTTAATGTGCGTGACGATAATTTCACCCTCACGAATTAATGAGGCTACATTGTAACAACCATTAATCGTCAATTCCGGATAGCCAATAATCATGTCTATCCCTTTGACTGCAGTCATGATATTTTNTAATGCAGATCTAATACGATCATAAAGTCCTGGTCGAAGCAATAAATCCTCAGGCGGGTAGCTTGTCAGTGTTAATTCAGGAAATACGATCAAATCCGCTTTGAATTCATCACGCGCCCGCAGTGTTTGGGCAATGATTTTTCTGCNGTTGCCTTCGATATCTCCCACTAAAANATCTAATTGTGCAATAACAATACGAAGTGATGGTTTCATGTTGTGTAACTTAATGTTGGTTAGAGTGGGGCAATTATACAATGAAACAAAATATCAAAGCATTGAATCTGTATGCTTATTTTATCAACAATGCAGCAATCACATGGCGCTTTTCTGCGATCAATACCTGAAAGGTTCGACAAGCTGCCGTAGTGGTCATGATCTCTGTGCCGATTTGCTGATTAATGACGGGGGCGAGTAAAGCGTGGGAAGGGAAGGTGAGTTGGGCGCCTGTCCCCAACAGGAACACCTCAGGGCGCTGCTCAGCTATCCAAGCTAGGTGTTCACTGCGGAGCTCAGCCAAAGTTTGTGGTGGCCAATCGGTTACAAGTTCTGTTGGGCTGATAATAACACTATGCGTGTAAACAACTTGATTTATCAATAGCTTACCTGGCTCATAACTTTGGATCTGATATTTTCCATTCGCATTATCTTGGTTGATTTGCATATTTGTTTGTCCCTGTTGACAGGCATTTATCACAGAAGTATGTTACTATATCAATGCTTCTTTTTAGACGATTTTAAATGGTGTATTATGCAAGAGTTTAATAAAATCAAAAAGCTCCCGCCCTATGTATTTGAAGTAGTCGGCCAGCTCAAACAGCAAGCCATTAAGCGTGGTGAAGATATCGTTGATTTTGGCATGGGCAATCCTGATCAGCCACCAGCGAAACATATTATTGATCAATTAGTTAATGCCGCTCAACGGGACGATATGCATCGTTATTCCATGTCTAAAGGCATTCCACCTTTGCGGCAGGCCATTTGTGATTGGTATGAGAACCGTTTCCAAGTGCAATTAGACCCCGAATCTGAGGCAATTGCCGTGATTGGTTCGAAGGAAGGGTTGGCCCATTTGGCCTTGGTAACAATGGATTCTGATGACTTAGTTATTGTCCCTAGTCCTTGCTATCCAATTCATGTTTATGGCTATATCATTGCAGGCGCTAAAATCAAGCAAGTGCCGCTGTCGGATTCATCAGAAGAATTTCTTGATTCTCTTGTTAGCACCCTAAAAGCCGCATGGCCACGTCCCAAAATGTTGGTTTTAAGNTTTCCTTGTAATCCAACTACTCAATGTGTTGATTATAGTTTTTTTGAGAAAGTGGTGGCGATAGCTAAAGAATTTGGAGTGTGGTTGGTGCATGATATTGCTTACGGTGATATCGTATTTGATGGCTATAAAGCGCCGTCAATTTTGCAAGTTCCTGGTGCAAAAGAGATTGCAGTCGAATTTTTTACCTTATCNAAAAGTTACAACATGCCTGGTTGGCGGGTTGGTTTTATGTGTGGAAACCCAAAACTAGTCGCCGCTTTGGCTCGAATAAAATCTTATCTTGATTATGGTATGTTTGCTCCGATTCAAGAAGCAGCTACGGCTGCTCTAACTGGGCCGCAGGAATGTGTCCAGGCCACTTGTGATATGTATCGGCAACGTCGTGATGCCCTTTGTCGGGGACTTAACTCGATCGGTTGGTCGGTACAGCCTCCTAAAGCTACCATGTTTTTATGGGCCAAAATCCCTGAAGTATATCGCTCAATGGGATCATTAGAATTTGCTAAAGAGCTGGTTAAGCATGCCAATGTTGGTGTTTCNCCAGGTATTGGGTTTGGTGAGCACGGCGATGAATATGTCCGTTTTAGTCTAATTGAAAATGAAACTCGTATAGCCCAAGCAGTGGCCAATATTGGACGCATGTTTGAACGTGGCCGGTCATCGGCAACTAGACCTGTATTTCAGTCAGATGCCATCAAAAGCGCCGCGGGTTAGTCTTTGCTTTCCCCATCTTGATAAAGAGTCAACAGTCTTGGCCCAGTCGTCGGTTTTGCAACAACTGACGACCAAATCTAAATCTATTGTCTATTTGCCTAGTTTTTACCAGTGGTTATTCGACCAAATAGGAATTGATGTTCAACAATCTGTACCAGTTGCGGCTTTAGGTGCTTTAGGTGCAGATTTGCCAGAACAACAGTCATGGTGGTTGCGTGCCGATCCCGTACAACTGCAAGCCGATTTTGCGCAGGTCTACTTGGTTGGAAACCAGCATATTGCGCTAGATTTGATGTCAATCAATCCATTGCTTCATACCTTGAATACATTATTGCAAGAGAATGCAATCGTGTTACATGCAGTTTCTGCACGAGAATGGTATTTGCAATTAAAAACAGATCCAGCGATTAAAACTCACGAATTAATGCAGTCATTGGAAAAAATATTTTTCATTATTTTCCCACCGGTCAACAAGCAAAATGGTGGCAACAGTTAGTCAGTGAAATTCAAATGTTATTGCACCAACAACATCAATTACCAGCGAACAGCGTATGGTTGTGGGGCGAGGGTGAATTACCGCAGCAATGTCAGCCAAAGCCACAATGGCAAAAATATTGACTAATGATTCGGTCGTTAAAGGTTTGGCAAAATTCACTCAAACATCATGGTCTACATTGCCGCGATTTCTTATCGAATCTTTAGGTAGTCAAGAGAATTTAATACTGGTGGACAATCAAATTGATGAACAACGATTTGCTGCTGAAACTATGCCATTGATTTGGGAAGTTTGGCAGACAAAAACTTGCAGAATTTGAATTAATCATTGGCAATCAACATTATTATTTTAAACGACGACGCTCATTATTTAGCTTCTTAAGAAATTAAAAATCAGGAACTCAGATAAAGGAACAATCATGAAGAAAAAGATAATACGGCGTGAAGTAAAAGCATCGTTGACCTCCGACAATTTACATCCTTTATTGGGACGTATCTATTCAGCACGAGGAATAACCTGTGTTTCAGAACTTGAACATGGGTTAGAAAAATTATTGCCGTTTTCTAGTTTATTAAACATCAATGAAGCAGTGCAATGTTTAGTAGATGCATTGCAGCAACAACAACGTATTATTGTTGTTGGTGATTTTGATGCTGATGGGGCGACTAGCACTGCATTGACAGTCAGTGCTTTGCGTGCTTTTGGCGCTAAACACGTCAGTTATTTAGTGCCAAACCGTTTTGAATATGGCTATGGTTTGACGCCTGAAATTGTGGCAGTGGCTGCGAAATCGCAACCAGAGTTGTTGATTACAGTAGATAACGGTATTGCCAGTATTGCTGGAGTTGAAGCAGCCAAAAATTTNGACATTAAAGTATTAATTACAGACCATCATTTGCCTGGCGATGAATTACCGCAAGCGGACGCAATTATTAATCCCAACCTGCCTGGTGACCCGTTTGCCAGTAAAAATTTAGCAGGAGTAGGGGTAATATTTTATTTAATGTTGGCATTGCGTAGCCGTTTGCGGTCGATTAATTGGTTTGTGACGCAACAATTGACGGAACCTAATATGGCACAATTTTTAGATTTGGTGGCATTAGGGACGGTTGCTGATGTCGTCACGTTAGATAAAAATAACCGCATTTTAGTAGGACAAGGGCTTGGCCGCATTCGTGCAGGAAAATGNTGTCCAGGAATTTTAGCATTACTCAATGTGGCTGGCCGTAATTGGCAAAATATGGTGGCTGCCGATTTAGGTTTTTCAGTGGCGCCACGATTAAATGCTGCCGGACGATTAGATGATATGAGTTTAGGAATTACCTGTTTATTGGCAACAGACATTAATCAAGCGCAAACATTAGCCGTGCAATTAGATGCATTAAACCGAGAGCGGCAAGCAATCGAAGCAGATATGCAACAACAAGCGCAACGCGCATTGGCCAATTTGCATTTACAAAATTCCTTGCCTGTGGGTGTTTGTTTATATGATGAAAGTTGGCATCAAGGTGTTGTCGGTATTTTGGCTGCGCGTATTAAAGACCAAGTACACCGGCCGGTGATTGCATTTGCAAAAGTGAGTGAAACTGAATTAAAAGGTTCGGCACGCTCCGTGCCTGGTTTACATATTCGGGATGTTTTAGCGAATGTGGCAGTGCGGCACCCGCAATTAATTACTAAATTTGGCGGTCATGCAATGGCTGCTGGGCTTTCAATNCCTATACGAAAATTTCACGGCATTTCAAAAGCATTTGCACAAGCGGTTGCTGATCAGTTGCATCACATTACAGAGCTGAGTGGGAAAATTTATTCTGATGGTGAATTAGCGGCTGATGAATTTGATATTCGCATAGCGGAAATGTTGCGTAATGCTGGTCCTTGGGGACAGGGATATGAAGAACCTATCTTCGATGGACAGTTTCAAATTTATGAACAACGGGTTGTAGGACAAAAACATTTAAAATTGAAGTTAGGTGCTAAAAATTCCCGTATTTATGATGCAATTGCGTTTAATGTGAATTTATCTGATTGGCCTAATCATCGTTGTGAAAAAATACTGGCAGCATATCGTTTAGATATCAATGAATATCGAGGTCAACGGAATTTACAATTGATTATTGAGCATTTAGAACCGGTGGAATGAAATGATTGATCGAAAAATTTCTGTGGCCCCTATGTTAGATTGCACTGATCGTCATTGCCGTTATTTTTTCCGGCAATTGAGTCAACATACATTGCTTTATACAGAAATGATCACCACCAAAGCGATTATTCATGGGGACCGAAACCAATTGTTGGCTTTTGATCCGGCAGAGCATCCGTTGGCATTGCAACTAGGAGGCAGTGATCCTGCTGAATTAGCAATTTGTACTAAGATAGCGGCTGATTATGGTTATGATGAAGTGAATCTTAATGTAGGCTGTCCTAGTGATCGGGTTCAATCGGGGAAGTTTGGTGCTTGTTTATTCAAAGAACCTGCATTGGTTGCTGATTGCGTTGCTGCAATGCGAGCCAGCGCTTCGTTTCCCGTGACAGTCAAAACCCGTATTGGAGTAGATGATCATGATAGTTATCAACATCTATGTCATTTCATTGAGACAGTGAGCGCTGCTGGATGTGAGGTGTTTATTTTACATGCCAGAAAAGCGTGGTTAAAAGGTCTCAGTCCAAAAGAAAACCGGGAAATTCCTCCTTTGCATTATGAAATTGCTGCGCAAGTTAAGCGCGATTTTCCAGATCTTAGCATTGTTCTGAATGGTGGCATTAGAACTTGGGAACAAATTATGAAGCATCTCTCTTGTTTCGCAGGTGTAATGATAGGAAGGGAAGCCTATTCTAATCCTTATTTATTGGCAGAGGTAGATCAGAGACTTTTTGCTGGTGATAAAATTCCAACCCGTAAACAAGTGTTACAACAACTATTGCCTTATGTGGAAAAAGCGCTTAGTCACGGTGAAAAATTGTCCCACATTACCCGACATTTATTTGGTTTGTTTCATGGACAGCCAGGCGCAAGAGCTTGGAGGCAACATCTAACGGCAACCAGCTTTCGTTATGGAGCTGGTTGCGAAGTCATTGAGGATATATTGGCTAAAATCCCAGATTGATAGCCGATCTTTATTGCAAAGTAACAGTGCCTGAATAATAAGAGCCATCATTCGCTTGCAAGGTAACAGCCATAGAATTAACTCCAGCAACAACCCCTTGAGGCGCATTTGTATAAAGAAAATTATTATTAGCATAGATGCTAATAGAAATCATTTGCTGATTGTTATTACCTGTTTTTTGCTCACATTCAGAGGCACTGCTCATGTCAGCATTAGTGCCATCAGTGGCTATATTACCAGTAATGCTATAAAACGATGCAGGTTCAGGAGGCCCTACGACTAAGTGGCTTGATTCGATGGTAAAGAGAACGGGCATGTGTTGTACGGAGTTTTGAGTATTAGTCAAAATGCCACCCCAAGTCAGCCCATCTAAGCTAGGGCAGGAATTCCAGCTGGCCCATCCTGCGGTTGAAGTCATAGCTAGTGTCATAATACTTAACAATTTAATTATTTTTTTCTTCATACTAAGTATGCCTTTTTGTGATTCATAGTATAGATAAGTATATGAGTTAAATCTTAACATCAACTTAAGTCAGGTTATTTTTAGGCAATAAAAAGGCGGCTGGTTTATACCAGCCGCCTTTTTGGGTAAGAGAGATTAACCTCTAGCGTCAGTGGCTTCTTTGGCGCCGGTTTGACGATATTTACGTTGGAAGCGGTCAACACGGCGGGCGGTGTCAACAATCTTTTGCTTCTTGGTATAGAATGGATGACATTTGTTACAAATATCAACATGAATGTCCTTACCGACGGCAGAATTAACGGTGAAAACGTGGCCGCAGCTGCAAGAAACTTTGATCGGTTTATAGCTTTCTGGGTGTATTCCTTGTTTCATAGAATTGCTCTCTCGCTTTGACTAAATTAAACGCCTATCATACCAAATCTACTGGCAAAAATAAAAGGGCAATCATGCCAGTTTTTGTGCCACCTACTGTGAGCCGCCATTGCTAAATTGTTGCCCAAAATTCAATGGGTTATTAGTGGTGGCTGGTGGAGTTTGGCCATTCGGGGCTGGAAAAATTGCCATTTAAGGCTTTCTGTATCTATAAATGCTTGCTTTAAGCTCTTAAATAAGCGGGTCAAATGGCCCTTCATGAGATGTCCATATTTTTGTGCTAATGGGTGGCTGCTAATAGTTTTATCTAATAAAGAGGTCATGTCAGTTTGGGGGTGTTATTTTGTGATAATTTATAGAGATCAGCCACCAAAAAATACTGTAAATATAGTCCATCGAAACGGGCATACCTTGGGCCACACGCGCATCAGTATAAGCCAAATTTGTGCATAGCCAGTTCCTAAATATGTTGTTTTCAAAATAAACCTGGTGAGTCGTTGGAAACAGCATTTTGGCAACAGTGGTTAAAAGTAGCTGATCTAGGCTTCTTAATGCATATCCTTGTAAAAACATAGCTTGCAACTCAATATCGATTTTTTCAAGATCAAGATTGCCATTATTCTCATTAGAAGCCAGGCTGAGAAGGTTTGCATGTTGCTGCAATAATTTTTGTAATGGTTCGTCCAATTTAGAGTTTAGACTAGCAGTTACATTGATAATTTTAAGTATAAGTATTGGGTTATCTCTCAGGTTGATATCAGCGTTGGTTCTTATGATTTTACACAATAAATCATTTAAAGAAGTCGTCAGTGGTGTATAGACTTTTCCTGTGTCATCTATATAAATAGCATCAATGCTCAACATTTGACTGACAGCATGATCCCTCAGTGCTATTTCCGATTCAAATAGTTCGGTTGGATGGGATGATAACTTAATTCTACAAGGTTTCTGGGTGGGGTTCCGTGTTTGGTTTAGCAAATGCTCACATTCTAGGATTGCTTGATCGAATTCAGTCAGTCTTTCAGTAGGACAGTCGGTAATTAATTCTACGATTTTAGCTTGAGAGTTATAAATTATTTCGCCTGTGAGTAATATATAAAAATTATTTTTTTAAAAAACAACATTAGCTCGTGGATATGCTGGTTAATTTGGAATTTACCTTGGTCAGTGAAAATCGCAGTGAACATGTCTGATGGAGGCATTCGTAAGGTTTTGCTTTGCTTTGAAAGGCGTAATTTTTCTTCTAATTGTGAAGCGACTTGGTCTTTCTGTTTTAATTCTGCTTCTAGTTGTTGAATTCGCTTGTATAATGCATTTTGGGTTTTCTTGATATTTTCAATTTCATCTTCATAAGTGGTTTTTAATGTGGATATTTGGACGGCATGTTGTTCTTTTGTTTTGTTCAATTTTTCAGTTGCCGTTTGCTTGGATTTTATAAGATCTTCCTTTATCTTTTCATTTTCAGTTTGTAATTTTTAGTTTTCTCATCTCGTGATTGTTTTTAATTTCATTTGCGTGCGCATTTTTTAATGCGCAAATTTGGGCCTCAAATTCATCTTTAGCTTTGGTTAGTGCTTGAGTTAATGTTTGTTTTGACTCTATGGCCTCATCTTGCAATTTTTACTTCGGCTTGTAGTTGCTTAATCGCTGATTCTCTTTCTTCAAGCATGTTGCTTTGTTTTCCCATGGTTCTATGGATTAATTTTTTTCTGCTCTTAATGTTTTGATTTGCTTTAATAGCTCTTCTTGTTCTTGTTTTTAGGCAAAGAATTTTCCGGGGGCCTGGTGCTGTTAGTCAATTGCTCTATTGTAATATGAGCCGTTAAAAGTTTTTCTTCTCTCTTGGCTAATTGTTCGCTCAGTTGTAAGCATTTTAAATTTGCGGTGATATTTTCTTTCTCTTGTTTTCGAAGAAGAGTAAAAAGTGGATTTTGGGGTTCGCATTGATTTGATATAAGCTATCAATATGTTCCAGCATTTTTTAATGCTATCCTCGGAAAACTCTAATTTACTTAAATCATCATAAGCATGTAAATATAGCTCTAGTTCATAATAGATTTGGCCGCGCAATAATAATGCCATTACGTGATTTTTTGGGTTAGTGAAAGAGCTGTATTGCAATCTTGTAATGCTTGATCTCGATTGTTTAACGTGCGATGACATTCGGCGCGATGATAAAAATAATCTGCCGATCTATTATAAAGAGTGATTGCCATGTTAAAATCAAATAAAGCATTTTCAAATTTTGCAGATCCTTTTGATGTATTGTTATTGTCTGATTGTCGGTTTACTTCAGCTTTTTTAGCTTGGTCATACAGCATTTTTCCACGTTCGAAGTATGCGACGGAGTTTTCTGGATTTAGTTTAATCGATGTGGTGATGAAATCTAGCGCTGATTTGTTTTTTCCTGAATTTTTATAGGCAATTGCTAAATAATATGCGGATTCGTAATCTAGCTCATCCAGAGTAAATGCTTGGCTTAGATTTTTAATGGCATCTTCAATTTTTCTTGATGTAGTTGTAATTTGCCAATTTCAAGAAAACTTCTTTTATCAGCGTGATATTTAAACTAAAAAGCGTAACGTTTTTATAGCAGGCAATGGCCATTTCAGTTTGCTCATCTGTAGCATAACAGACAGCTTTTTGAAAATGTAAATTGTCATCATAAGGATTGAGTTCCAATGCTTTGTCATAATAACTGATGGCATCAGTAAACTCATCTAGTTCTTGATAGACATCACCTAGGCAGTGGTAAGCTGAAAGATGAAAAGGATCTAGTTCTAGTGTTTTGCCATAATAGTTTATTTTATCTTGGGGTTGGTGTGAAATATTTCCCAGCTCATAAAATGCCTCAGCAGGAGAAGGGAGGCTGTCATTTCCATGAAATATGACATTGCTTGTTTAAAATCTTCGGTAGCAGATAATTTTCCTAAATATAATAAAGTTGATTTATATTCTTTTTAAGTTTTTTATAAATCGCTTGGCTTGCTTATTATTACCGGATTTGCAATGAATATGCATGCTCAGATAGCGAACATAATCTGATCCATTACACTGTTGAAGTTGGGTGAGCGCAGATGGGTTTTGGTTAGCAAGCATGTAGAGTTGGGCCAATTGTAGTGGCTCTAATTTTGTTTTGACCGCGTCATTAATTATTTGTTCGATTTTTTGAATATGAATTTCATAAAGGTCTTTATCTGTGATAATTGATGGATGATCGATGACAATATCCAAGGCCTTTTCGTAATAACCGAAGGCTTTAGCAGTATTTTCATGGTAATAATATGCATTCCCAATAATTAAAAATGCCATATAAAGCACATGATAGTTATTTTTAAGACTTGCTTGATTAATAATTTCATGACAGCTTTTGATGCTATCTTCATATTGATTTTGAGCAAATTTGACAGTA
The DNA here is from genome assembly GCA_013414725.1 of Coxiellaceae bacterium. Classification (GTDB taxonomy): domain Bacteria; phylum Pseudomonadota; class Gammaproteobacteria. The sequence goes on from CP058706.1 coordinate 1,893,672, forward strand.
GCAATATAAAGTTGAATGATTAAATTATCAGGACGTTCGCTGGCCAAGGACTTTAGTTCTATTAGGCATTCATCATACTTATGCTGTTGATATAGTTCTTTGGCTTTTTTAGTAATTGCAGGGTTTGTTTGATGCTCATTTTTCATTGCCTTTTTAGTTGTGCATTTTCAGCTTTTTATTTATTTCAATGACTTACCATGGGCCTATTGGCACGAGTTCCAGTTTGTGGTATACTACTTTAAATTTGCGCCTTGTGCTTCTTGCGAGATATTAATTGGCGCTTACCGTTTCTGCAATCCTCCATTGCATGTTCCAACAAAGTTTTAGCATGGGAGTAATTGAATGTCTTCTTTTTAGAGCCCAGAGATGAAAGTCAAATGGGACTTGGTAATACTGCTGTATCATCATCTACAATTTCCAGATCTTTTCTTGCTACCACTGTACCTTGGTTTATATGTGCAGTCGGTGCTTTGTTCTATATCTATGAATACTTATTGCGAATTGCGCCTAGCGTAATGGCAACAGACATTATGCAAACTTTTCATATCAATGCTACACAATTTGGTAACCTGGTTGCATTCTATTATTACATTTACACACCGATGCAGTTAGTAGTCGGTATCTTAATGGACCGTTATGGGCCACGACGGTTGTTTACTGTTGCATGCTTGCTATGTGCGCTCGGTGCTTATATGTTTGCTGCCTCAGACAATTTCATGGTCGCTGCTACTGGACGTTTTTTAATTGGATTTGGCTCTGCATTTGGTTTTGTTGGCGTATTAAAATTAGCAACTATTTGGTTGCCGCCAGACCGTTTTGCGCTTGTGTCAGGTCTTAGCATGGCATTAGGCCAAGTTGGTGCAATCATGGGAAATTTGTTATTGACATCCATGGTAACTAACATTGGTTGGCGTCCTACCATGCANTTGGGGGCAGTGCTAGGCGTTATTTTGATGGTTGTTATTTTCATGGTGGTACGTGATAGTGGTAAATATCAATATCATGCACCAAGTTCAACTAGATCTCCTGTGTCAACTATTCAATTTAGTGAAGTATTAAAAGGATTTCTGATTATTGTTCGCAATCCTCAAATGTGGCTAGTCGGCCTCATCAGTTGTTTGATGTATTTGTCTACGTCAACTTTTGCTGAGCTGTGGGGCAATCCTTATCTGCGACAGTCTTATCATTATTCTCCAGCAATGGCTGCTCAAGTCATTTCAACTATATTTTTAGGCTGGGCCATTGGTGGCCCAGTTGTAGGCTGGTTTTCTGATTGGATCCGGCAGCGTCGTTTGCCAATGACAGTTGGTTGTGTTGTTGCTGCTGTATTAATTGCAATGGTAATTTATGTGCCTAACTTGCCTGTGTGGGCTGTCTCATTAAGCTTTTTCATCTTTGGGTTCTTTTCAGGTGCTCAAGTGATTGTGTTTGCAGTGGCCCGCGAGATCAGTCCTGAGCAATCTGCTGGTACGGCAGTGGCCGTCACTAATATGATGACTATGTTGGGTGGTGTGATGTTTCAACCGTTAATTGGTAAAATTCTTGATGTGCACGCGCATGGTGGCACTATTGTAAACGGTATTCCAATGTATACCATCGGTGATTATCAGCTGGCTTTGCTTGTATTGCCGGCAGCGTTAATTGTGGCTGTATTTTTGTCTTTCTTCTTACAAGAAACCAATTGTCGAGTGAAAAATATTTAGAAGCCGTCTTATCTGAATGGGCAGCAAATAGCTGCCCATTTTGTTGTTTTTAAAAATCATTTACAAGTACAGCGCGATAACGCACATCGTTTTTGCGTAATTTGTCTAATGCGTCATTGACTTTCGACATTGGGAATGGCTCGATTTGTGCGCCTAATTTATGGCGAGCAGCGAAATCAAGCATTTCTTTAATTGTGGGAATATTGCCAATGTTGCTGCCGCAGATTTCTTTACGTAAAGCGATCAAATTCATCGCTGGAATTTCAATATTACGGGTAGGGACACCCACAAAACAGAGTTTGCCTTTGGGGCGCAGCAGTTCCAAATAAGTTGTCCATGGCAATGCTGCATTGGCTGTGTTTAAGATAAAATCAAAAGAATTCCTGAGCTTATTAATGGCGTCATTATCGCTGCTAACTACAAAATGATGGGCGCCCAAACGCTTGGCTTCAGCTTCTTTTCCTGCGCTAGTTGAGAAAGCGGTGACTTCACAGCCAAAGGCATTAGCAAATTGTAGGCCCATATGGCCAAGTCCACCGATGCCAATAATACCTACTCGCATTGGGCTTGTGACATGCGTTCGAAGTGGGGAGTAAACAGTCACGCCACCGCAAAATAAAGGGGCTACTTGCTCAGAAGAAAGGCTTTCTGGAATGGGAACAGCAAAACGGCTATCGACTTGAATGGTATCAGCAAAACCGCCAGGATGGCCAATGCAAGTAGGCTGTTGTTTACTGCATAAATTATCGTCACCTTGCAAACACCATTCGCATTGCATACAAGAGCGGCATAACCAGCCGATACCGACACGCTGCCCAACTTTTAACTGCTTTACATCGCTACCTATAGCTGTCACTTTACCAACAATCTCATGACCAGGTATCAAAGGGTAGCGACTAACTCCCCAATCATTGTCGATTAAATGTAAATCACTGTGACAGATGCCACAATGCGTGATAGCTACTTGGCAATCCATTGCGCCTAAAGTTGGCGCTTCATAGTCATGGGGCTGTAATGGTTCTTTAGCTGCCATGGCAGCATAGGCTCTCGTTGACATAGTTTGCACTCCTTGCAGATGAATAATAAAACTATTATCAATTATATACTGAAGCAGACCATTTGTTGATGTTTTTTTACGGGGAATGAAAATGTATTAACTTTTGCCCCCTTTGATTTTCCCCATTGACATCATTACCTTTTCATATTCTTGTTGCTCATCTAATTTATCAAACTCTGCTGTTAAAGGTGAAAACTGTCGAAATATATTGTTTGGGTTTTTTCCTAATTAATTCTCGTATACAGTCTACCCCAGGATGATTGATGTTTATAGAGTGAGATTTTTTTAATAGATTGATTGCCATCTCCACATGCATTTTTGTTATATTATTTGTAAGATTTGAAATTAGATTCATTTTATTGATTAGATATTTACGGCTGTGCTTTCCTTCAAATAATTCGTAAAAGTTTCTTGCGATTTTAAAAATCATTTTTATTGCCGGATCGTGGCTCAATGCTTGTGTTGTTTTTGATGGTGAATTATTGTTTTCTGGAAGAGTAAGGATGAAATTGTTGTCTATCAATTCTTTTATTTCATTGGCAATTTCTAATATAATTTGATCCATTTTTGATAATTCATGGCTTGAAAAAAGCTTACATATAATCCATTGTAATCTTCAGTAATAGACATCGCATTTTGGATATTTTTTATAAGCAAATTATCATATTTTTGCGTGTATTGAATAGGGTCTTTGTTGGTTGAAAACCAATGGTAACAAGTTTTTGTTTCGTTTAGTAGTTCATCTAATTTCTCGGCAAATTTTATAACTGGCTTTTGTATTTTTGTAATTTTATTTGCAAATTCAATCTTCTATTTCTTGATATTTTGAAATAATGATAAAGTTTTGAGTTTGGTTTTTCTAGGAAAATCTCACATGTGCTTACGGATTTGTCTTCGTAATCTGAGGTGCAATTATCTTGGGTCGGGCCTTTTGATGGATCCTTTGTTTCAGTCAGTGTTGTTGTTATTTTGCCGTAGCTAGTGTCTGTGCTTTTAGTGTTTTCATTTGTATTGAGGTCGTCAGCTTCCTCGCTTGTGGTCAAAGATTCGATAATATTTGTATCTGGTCTTATTGGGATAAAACGACGATTTCCATGGGAAATTTCTAAAAACCTTTGTGTTGTTATGGGAAACCCGGTGCAAATAGATAATGCATTATCCTCATTTAAATACAAGGCGCAAAGCCAATAATTACTGAGTCCCGTTTTAAAAGGCATTCGTTTTACTATAATGACTTTTTCTTTTACGATATCAAATGCAATGGCAGCATTTTTTTATCGACATCAGCAAATAATTCATCGATGTTTTTAAAAATCTTTTAAAATGGATAAGGCTGCAAGCCTTATGAGGTGATTTTTTTGAGTATGATAATGTTCGTGAGTTTTTGCAAATGATCATAACAAGAGAGTATATGTCTTGCTCCCACCGCACCCTGTAAATTGTTCTCAGGGTCTCCTGCGTATCCTGCTGTAATAACAATGGCTAGTCTATTAGTCTGTTCTTGCATTTGATAATCAAAGGCGCCAAGTATAGAAGATAGGAGTTTATTGTCGGTAATAATGCCAAAACTGGTAGAACTATCTACTTTTTCTTTAAATGATAGTTCTTTGTGAATTTCTGCGACTAAATATGATTCTGCTCTGGCAGCACTGGGCATACCTTCAGCTTCTAAATATTGAAGCATTTGTTCGTTTGGCATTAATCTTTTCCTTTCATAGGTAGGGAATAATTAATTATGTAATATTTAGATTAATAGAACATTAAGAATATTGGGGTAACTGCTGAGTATGTGTCAAAGGTAAAGCGCTCCATGATGGGGGACTAAAGCGGGAGAGAGCTAAGATTAAATTGATTCAACGTAGAGCGTATGGATTTAGAAATTTTGAAAATTACCGACTACGAGTTAAAGTGTTTTGCAGTTAATGAAGTTGCCCCCTAAAGTGGGACAGAGCCTAAGATTTTTAGAGAGGAGGGTTGGTTGTTCGGTAACCTTTTGATTTCACTGGTGGCCAGAGGCAGAATCGAACTGCCGACACGAGGATTTTCAGTCCTCTGCTCTACCGACTGAGCTATCTGGCCATGGGGTGCTATTAAAGCGGTTGCTAGCATAATAGTCAAGGGTAAGGGCAAGGAATATTGATAATTACCTTGCCAAATTGACCATTTTTAATCAATTTTATCTGTTTGCACTACGGGCTTGCGGGGCTCAGCATTATTGATTAAGCACAGCTGCATTAACCGCGTCATTCCCATTATAGATATCTTCTTGGCTGAATTTGGTGACAAATGCATCATAAGAGTTTCTGCATTCTTCATGCTTATTGAGTAAGTGTTTTCTTAGTATATTTTCTAGCAAACTGACTAAATCGTCATCTTTTGCCCTAAATTGACAGCAAGTCGTTTTACCTTGTTGTATTTTTAGGTCTCTTATCGTAGCTGATATTGCTCCAACAAGAGTATAGAAAGGCTGTTCTACGGTGTAATGTTGGCAGTCTATGCGCGTTTCTAAGATTTTAATTAATGCTATATATTTACTGCGATGTATGCCTGAAAACATTTCACGGCTTCCAGTTAAAGCTTGTTTGAGGGAATCTGGTATTCGGCCATAATCGTAAGCTTGTCTAAAAAAATGTTTAGCATAGCTGTTAGATTCGTTTATTGAACGTTTATTAAAAAACTTTGCTAGCATGTTATCAATGTCACAGCTTAAATTATAGAACTGTTCAGCATGGATCGCTTCTATTATTAATTCTTCAAATCTTTTTTCATAATATGAGTTCTCATATATGATTTTATCATTTTTTGTGCGTTCAGTAATTTCAGTGTTGATATCGGTTACCAAAGACTTTAAGGGCTCTAAGTCTCCTTTTAATTTCAATCATGTCAACCAAATAACTTCTATGGTTAAGCTCCGGCACGGATGAATAATCTTTGTTATGCATTAATGTCGCTTCAATAGCTTCTAATACACTTTTAGGTGATTTGTCATAGGTGTGTAAAAAACGTTGTACTATGAAATGAAGGAAAACTCACATTTCTTCAATAATTTTGATAATTCATAAGAACTATATCCGAGTTGATACCATTCGGTGATTGCTTGATTTTTATGTTTGCTTGCGATCTCACGGGGAGTCATATTTTGAGTATTGGGTGCACTGGGGTTGAGATGAGTATCGTTAACTACTTTGTTGAAAAATGCACGGTCTGCCCAAGGCGCAATATTATGCAAGAGTGTTTCTCTGGGATTTTTATGACTTTGCTTTTTCTTGCTCCCTTGTTATATAGTGTCATAACAATCCGCTGATAATTAAGTTCGGAAGCTCTATGCAAAGGTGTATCGCCTTTGCTATCACGTAGAGCAGTATCTGCCGATTTATTATCAATAAAATCGCTTATCATGGTATTGTCTTGTCTTGCTATGGCTGCATGCATTGGGGTTGTAGCCGCATCAAAATATGAATTAGGGATTTCACCACGCATATCATGATAAATTTTAGCTTTATGAAATTCGTCAACTACCCGCGTTGTTTTAGGAAATATTTATAAGGAATTATTGTTTTTTGTTGCGGATGAATTTTGGGCGCCACTTCTAGCTTGTCGGTTTGGATTTCCGATTGATAAACCTTGGCCATTGCTTTGACTCTTTCCCAAAGCGTATCAATTATCTCATTTAAGTGGTTTTTGCCAACGTATTTGGAATAACCTTTGTTGTAAACGATATTTTTATGTCTTTAAGTTTGATCTTAGAAATAATGGTAATGCCAGCTAATTTTTGCTCTCGAGTAGCATGTCGGAACACTTCGGACAAGGTATTAATTGGATTAATTCCATCCACCTTGGCTTCAAATAAATCTGAAATTAAATGCTCAGCCAAGTTGGTATTTAAGTGATTTTCATAATCATTAACGGTTTTATCAGCAATTTCCTCCTGAAATCTTCTTTTGGTCAACATGATATGGGAAGGATTGAGCTTGATAAATTTTGCTTTATCATTGGTAATTAAAAAACGAGCATTTTTAAAATCAACACCGATGCCCTCGTAGTCTAGGATCAATGCAAAAGCAGCTAGCGATTCGAACAAACCTTCAATTGGGAATTGTTGTAAGTCTTTTCAATAGCTTGGTTATTCAAAAATGAATCGTTGAGAGTGTAACTGTTATTGTTGTTTGTTGAGCTAATATAGGGCAATGGCTCAACTAGATCTTCTGAGTGTTCATAAGCAAGACTAAGCTGAATCCTGCCATCAGCCTTGTGTTGTTCTAGGATGAAAGTTTCTGGTACGTTAACACCGCACAAAGCGAGAACATCGTAGGCGATTTTTTCGTCGATAATTTCTCGCGCATTGAGATAACGATATTTTGTATCACTAATTTTGATTTTATTTTTTACTACGTATGTTTTACCCATCTGAGTTCGCTCCGATTAGTTTTTAAATCAACGGAGTTATTATACTTATTAACATTCACTCAAAATATTCGTAGTAAAATAATTTTGTCATAGTTTCAATCCCGATAGCTGAGTTTTGTTCTCAACAAAGAGCATTGATTTTACTAAAAATATTTCTTTATTAACTGGGCGGTTTATAACCACTCGGTTTATCACTGCCTTCGCCAANAAGAAACTTTTCCATTTCTTTGGCAAGAAATTGCCTGGCCTGTACATCCAGCATATTAAGCCGGTATTCATTAATTAACATAGTTTGGTGATTCAACCATAATTGCCAGGCTTCTTTAGAGATTTGTTCATAAATACGTTGCCCTAAGCTACCTGGGTAGGGTGGGGTTTCTAGGCCCTCAGCATTTTTTGNTAACTTGACACAATAGATAGTATGGCTCATACAGATAGTTCCTCGGTTTGATTTGCAAGTGTTATNTAGTAATTGTTTAATTGGAGCAGCGATGCCTCCCTGGGGCAGTTCTCCAATAGTTTGCCAGTGATAGCTTGCGTTATCGTTGATTTGATCGCGGCGAGTAGTGAGCGCCACAATGGGGGTAATTTCAAGATGAAAATGACTAAACGTATGACGAAAACTTTGCCAGCATGTTGATTTGATTACTTTTAATCCTAGATTTTGTTGGCACCAAGAGATTGGATCTGAACCAATTGGACATTCTGGTAAACTCCATAAGCTGGGCCAAATACCTGTCGGTGGTCTTTTCTCAATTAGCACACGCTGTTTCTGATCAATTAAAATCAACATCTGTATTTTGCGAATTGGCAAACGTTTAGTCTTTGGTTTAGCGGCGGGATAAGCAGTAGGTTCGCCTGTTGCAAATGCTTGGCAGCCTGTGTGGATTGGGCAAGCATGACAGAGCGGTTGACTACGTTTACAAACAGTGGCACCTAAATCCATGATGGCTTGTGTATAAGCAGCTGGTCGTTGTTTTGAAGTATAATGAGTGGCAATTTCCCATAAACTGGCCTTGGTTTTGGTTTCTTCAGGCCAAGNTTTAATCGCGTGAAACCGAGTTAAGACCCGTTTCACATTACCATCTAAAATGGGCACTGCCTGGTTAAAGGCAATGGCCAGAATAGCACCAGCTGTTGAACGTCCTATACCGGGCAATTGTTGTAAATTGTCGATGTCAGTAGGAAAGTTGCCATTAAATTGCAGTTTGATTAGCTTGGCAGCGCGTAATAAATTACGTGCCCGTGAGTAGTAGCCGAGACCTGTCCAGAGTTCTAGTACTTCGTCCTCAGTTGCATTGGCCAGTGCAGTTAAATTGGGAAAGCGTTGCATAAATTGGTGATAATAGGGGATCACTGTAACAACTTGGGTTTGTTGTAACATGATCTCTGATACCCAAACTCGGTATGGATCAATGTTCTTTTGCCAAGGTAAATCTTTCCGGCCGTGGACATCATACCAACGCAATATTGCATTCGTAAATTGTCTCGGTGTCATAATAGAGTCACCTCGTATAGGGCAGATCAAGCAAAGCAGATCCACCCTAGTCTTTTAATTAGTATTATTGTCCAATCAGGCCACGCAAGCTACGAATGGTATCTTTTAAATTGGCGCCAGTGTTGTCACTGCCGTCAGTGCTAATGCCAAGAGTTTTTCGAGTTTTTGTCGAAACTCGCCTTTCAGCAGTCCTTGCCCAATGGTAGAAAGATCAGGCAGTATTTTGGGATTGTTAAAATTGCCGGTTAATAATAATGGGAATGAACCACCAATTCTTTGTTGAAAATCAATTACGTCACGGCCAAACGGACTACCTAATGCAATCACTTTTAAATGATAGTTGAACGACTGATCAATTAAGTTAGCTGTGCCGTTGCCACTCATTTCCAAGGAATTGGATTTTAGTGATAAGTCATTATTGGTAGCAATACCATTAGTGATGACAGCCGTTCCAGTAAAACTGCTAAAGCTGGTGTCATTGTCAGTATTACTGTCAGCTTTGTCGTCGCTAGTTTTATTAATAGCACTTAACGCAGTTTGTAAGGCGCGGTTTAGATTTAGATTTTTTATACTGCCGTTAGTCACTGCAAACTTCAGGTTACCATTGAGGTTGCGGGTCAATGTCTTAGCATCTTGGCCTGAAGTTTGTAAGTTGAAACGTAGATCTCCCGTGCCAGTCACTTGTAGTTTTGATTTGTTTGCCACATCTTGAAACAAGTTGCCTACTTGTATTGCTTGCAATGCTTCATTAATACTGAGTTTAGGTTGTTGCGACCGCATATCAATAGTGATGTCACCATTCGATTTGCCGCCATATAAATTAGCAGCAATTGGAGAGAAGTGGATTACATCGTTATCCGCATTCAATTGTAGGTTAACATTTGAGGCAGACAGGCCACTTACTTTTAAATTACCAATTTGTAAGCCACCATTGCCATGTAAACCACGTAACATTGCAAAGGTAATATTGCCGCGTTAACGTTATTAGCATTGGTTGGGGTTTTTACCAGTTTGCTGGCAACAGGTGCGTTTTCTGTCACCGCATTTTGGGGGGCANNAATAACGATCAACATTGATTTGATCAACATTCAAATCAAAATCGAAAATCTTTTTGCCGAAGTCTGTCAAATTAAAATGTCCTGTTGCATGAGTGTCATCAAAATTAATATGCAAATCATTAATTTTGATAAATTTGGGTGAAATTTGGACGGCTGCATCTGCTGCTGCCGTTTTTAGGGCGCCACTGTCTTGGGTCTTGATGGGATTGCCCATAGCGATGAGAAAACTGCTGGGGTTAAATGAGTTCACAGTTAAGATGCCCTCAAATACGGGAATNNGTCTGACAGTTTTCCCGGTTAATTGGCCTTGGATTTGTAGATTGGCCACTTTTAACATCAAATTGCGGATAGTGGTTGATTGTTGTGCCATATTGGCAGAGATATCGGCGTTGGCGGCAACATTAAGTTTGCCGTCAGGGTATTTCTTGTCAAATAAGTTTGCATTAAGCGTGGTATGGTTAAAACTATATTGCTGGGTTGCAGGTGATAGCGTAGCTTTAGTTTCGAAAGCAACATAAGCGTTTAATGCAGGTTTATTGCTCTGGACAGTGAAGTTTAACTGCAGCGGAAATTCATCGCCAAAATTAATATTGTTACTAGTGAAATTTAAATGGCTAATAGTGGCCTGTTGTCCTGCCTGTTGATCTTTCCAGTTGATATTAGCGTCATGTAATTGAATATTAGCAATCGTTAATGCCAAGGCCGCTTTTGCAGCGGTGGTAGTATCATCACTACTGCTGGCCCGAGTGCTAGCAGTGGTAGTGGCTTTGTTTTTGCCCAATAAGTCACTCCAGTTATTCTGGCCTTGAGCATTCTTAGTAAGATTAATAGTCACCCCTTTTAACGTCACAGTGCCAAAACGCACTTTACCAATGAATAAAGGCAAAAGTTTCACTCTGACATCGGCCTGATCGATTTTGGCAAAAGCCTCACTGGCAAAACCAGGCGCATTGCCTAGTACCATTTGATCTACTTGCAGCCCTAACCATGGGAAATAGGACAAATGAATATCACCATTAATCGCAAATTGACGGCCGGTTTGTTTTTGTACTACATCACCGATTTGACTTTTAAAGTGGTTGGGATTGACCAACGTGGCAAAAAGAATCGTAGCTGCAATGAAAATACAATGCAAATGCCAAGCACAGCGGCGGCGATTTTAATGAGCTTTCTCATGTCATGTCCCTTTATATTTAGGTTAGATAGGGTAGTGGTAGCGTTTTATTATAGTGGGTCTGGTTGTTAACTGCTACATATGGAGCGGGTGATGGGAATCGAACCCACGCTCTCAGCTTGGGAAGCTAATGTTCTACCATTGAACTACACCCGCATTGGTTAGTTATTATGCTAACGCCTTATCTCTCATTTCAAGATGGGTATTAAAATTGTCTGATCATCCCCCGGCATAAAATGACACCAAGCAGGGGTGGCCATTAAAAGGGTGGTTCAACCCTTCATTAAATTGGTCAAATGTTGTATCATTAGCATTCGATTGCTGCCATGTACAGGCCTCTAAAAAATTCATGTAGTCATAGGGTTATTCAATATTGTTATTAAAACAAATTATGGTAACATGGGCGCCGGAAACGCTTATTGGATGGGGGTTCAGAAATTGTGATTAAACTTCAACGCATTTTTTAGCACTTTTCGCTTTTGGATCAACCATCGCTCTGAGTGGTTGTAAATTTGCTGTATTGGATCCCAAAGGGATCATCGCAGCTGATGAGAAGAGGCTATTGTTGATTGCGGTAGGGCTTATGCTCATTGTGGTCATTCCCGCCATAGCCATGACTTTTATGTTTGCCTGGAAGTTTCGGGCCAGCAATACTAAAGCTAAATATACCCCTGATAAGGCCCATAATAACGCTTTAGAAGCAGTGGTATGGGGCGTTCCCTGTCTAATCATTGCCATATTAGCGACGTTGACTTGGTTTAGCAGTCATAAGTTTGATCCTTACCGTCCCCTTGACGTTGCTGCCAAGCCAATTACGATTCAAGCTATTGCCTTGGACTGGAAATGGCTTTTTATTTACCCGGATCAAAAAATTGCTACCGTTAACTATCTTCAAATCCCGATTAATGCTCCTGTCTTGTTTTTGGTTACTGCGGATGCTCCCATGAATTCCTTGGCCATCCCGCAACTTTCCGGACAAATTTACGCAATGGCGGGGATGCAAACTAAATTAAACATCATGGCCAATGCCGCGGGTGAGTATCGAGGCTTGTCGACTAATTTTAGCGGTGATGGTTTTTCTGGTATGCGGTTTAAAGTGAAGGCCGGAACGCAGCAAGAATTTGAAGACTGGGTCAATGAAGTCAAAAANTCACCTAAGATGCTGACCATGGAAACTTATAATAAGTTAGCTCAACCCAGTGAGAACAGCCCAGTAGAATATTTCACGGTGCCAGAACAGGGCTTATATAACAACATCATCATGAAATATATGATGCCGATGGAAAACATGAGTGAAAACGCATCTCAGCACGAACATCACCATAGTTAAACATTAAGGTAACTAGATATGCTTGAAAATATATTCGGAAAACTAACCCTTGAAGCGATTCCTTATCACAATCCTATTATCATGGGAGCAGGTGGGTTTATGGCCTTGGCTGCTCTCCTTGTTATAGGCTGCTTATTTTATTTCAAACGCTGGAAATGGCTATGGACGGAATGGTTAACCACAGTTGACCACAAGAAAATAGGTGTAATGTATATTATCCTCTCTTTCGTAATGTTATTAAGAGGATTTTCTGACGCCATTATGATGCGTTTGCAACAGGCAATTGCTGTCGGTAGCTCCACTGGTTATTTGCCACCTGAACACTATAACCAAATTTTCACTGCCCACGGCGTCATTATGATCTTCTTTGTGGCAATGCCATTCATGTTTGGGTTGTTAAATCTAGCTGTCCCCCTTCAAATTGGTGCCCGCGACGTGGCTTTTCCTTACCTTAATTCATTAAGTTTATGGCTAACGGTGGTAGGGGCGGCCTTAGTAAATCTTTCCCTTGTGGTAGGTGATTTTGCAGCAACAGGATGGTTAGCTTATCCGCCTCTTTCTGAAGTGGCTTATAGCCCTACTGTTGGTGTGGACTATTATATTTGGGCACTTCAGATTTCAGGNGTAGGTAGTTTACTTTCAGGNGTAAACTTTTTAGTGACGATCTTCAAAATGCGTTGTCCGGGGATGACGCTGATGAAAATGCCTATCTTTACTTGGACTGCGTTATGCACCATGGTATTAGTCATTTTGGCATTTCCTGTATTGACTGTTACTTTAGGCATGTTATCGCTGGATCGTTTTTTAGGGATGCATTTCTTTACTTCAGATTTTGGCGGCAATCCGATGATGTATATCAACATGATCTGGATTTGGGGCCATCCAGAGGTTTATATTTTGGTATTACCTGCATTCGGTGTGTTCTCTGAAGTAGTGGCTACTTTTGCTAGNAAAAAATTGTTCGGCTATGTCACCATGGTTTGGGCCACTGCAGTAATTACAATTTTGTCATTCGTTGTTTGGTTGCACCATTTCTTTACTATGGGCGCTGGTCCAAATGTAAATGCCTTNTTTGGTATCGCTACTATGATTATTGCGGTGCCTACTGGGGTCAAAATTTTTAATTGGCTGTTCACGATGTATGGCGGACGCATTCGTTTTACTACGCCGATGCTGTGGACAATTGCCTTTATGAGTACTTTCTCAATTGGCGGTATGACCGGAGTTTTAATGTCAGTGCCTGCCGTTGACTTCCAACTCCATAATAGCGTGTTCTTGGTTGCTCACTTCCATAACGTTATTATTGGTGGTGTATTGTTTGGNTTATTTAGCGGGATTACCTATTGGTTCCCTAAAGTATTCGGTTTTAAACTGAACGAAAAACTTGGGAAATGTGCTTTCTGGTGTTGGGTCGTTGGATTTTACCTTGCTTTCATGCCGCTTTATGCACTTGGCTTGATGGGCATGACCAGACGGTTGAATCATTATGATGCAGCTACAGGTTGGCATCCTTATCTCGTTGTTGCCGCAATTGGTACTGCCATTATTGCCTGCGGAATAGCGTTTCAAGTATTGCAACTTATTGTCAGTATCAAAGACCGTGCNCAAAATTTGGATACCACAGGGGATGCATGGGACGGCCGTACTTTAGAATGGTCAGTTGCCTCACCACCACCTTTCTATAATTTTGCCATTATCCCTCATGTTGAAACACGCGATGCTTTCTGGGAAATGAAAAAGCAATTGCAATCCGGTAAAAAATTACCGAAGCCGGTTTATCAAGATATTCATATGCCTAGAAATACTGGTGTTGGGTTTATCATTGCAATGTTTGCAGGGGCTTTTGGCTTTGGCATGACATGGCAGATTACTTGGCTAATTTTTGCTGGGCTTATTGGAATTGTTGCCATGGCAATTGCCCGCAGTTTTGATATGAATACGGACTACTATGTAAAAGCTTCTGAGGTCGAAAAAATTGAAAGGCAACGTGCAAATGTTGATTATCGCTTGCAGCCTTCTGATGCCGACGATATAGAAACTCATAATTTAGACAGGGTGATATAATGACAACTCAAGCTTTAGATCATTTAGAACATCACGATAGTCATCATAATAGCGATGCTACCGATATTTTCGNNGTTTTGGATCTATATTTTGAGCGACTGTATTTTGTTTGCTTCAATTTTTGCTGTGTATGCTGTCATGCACACGAGTACTTTTGGTGCACCCGGCATGAAAGAGTTGACCAATTTGCCTTATGTGTTAGGTGAAACCATGGCCCTATTAGCCAGTAGTTTTACCTATGGTATGGCAATGCTGGCACTTTATAAAGGTAAGCGCAATCGGTTATTAACTTGGTTGATGGTTACTTTCCTCTTAGGGGCAACGTTTATTTTCATGGAAGTAAACGAATTTGTGTTGATGTATCAAGAAGGCCATAGCTGGCATGCTAGTGCCGCTTTATCGGCGTTTTTCACGCTTGTAGGGACGCATGGCGCCCACGTTTCGATTGGCTTGTTATGGATGTTAGTCATGATGGTCCAGTTGGGCAAATACAACATCACGCCAGCAATGAATAGACGGCTTATTTATCTGGGCTTGTTTTGGGCGTTTTTGGATATTGTATGGATTTTTGTATATACAATTGTCTACTTAATGGGGTAATCTAATATGGCACAGCATCATCATCATGGCGCCGACATGCAATATGGTACCAGCCCAAAGACACTTAAAGCCTATCTGACCGGACTAGTACTTTGTGTAATATTAACACTTGCAGCATTTGCTATCGTGGCTAAACAAACATTATCCGTCAATACTATGTACATTGCTTTGGCAATATTAGCCATTGTGCAGTTTATTGTCCAAGTCGTATTTTTCTTACGCTTGAATGCTAGCCCAGAGGGCAAATGGAANTTAATGCCATTTTTATTCGCATTACTTGTGATTGTTATTTTGGTCGGCGGTTCGCTTTGGATTATGTATAACTTAAATTACAACATGACCTAAAGGATAACTACTTGCTGCTGGTTAGCGCGAGTAGACTGACTAATTAACTCCCCATCTTTCCTCATAACTGCAGGGGAAGGGTGGGGCATCGAAATAAGCTTTATCTTTCTCGCAATGCTTCCTCTTTTGCTTTGATCAGTGGTTTCAAAATATATTGCAGCACTGTTTTTTGTCCAGTTTGAATGTAAACTGTTCCCATCATGCCTGGCAAAATAGGCAATTTATGCTTTTCGCTACCAAGATAATTGCGGCCAGTCCTGACATTAACAGCATAATACACGTTGGGTTTTCCCATCAAAGTCGCACGGGTGTCTTCAATGCTGTCAGCACTAACGTATTCGACCTTGCCTGATAATTCGCCATAAATTGAATAATCATAAGCGGTAAATTTTACATTGGCAGGTTGGCCAACACGTACAAAAGCAATGTCTTTTGGTGAAACTTGCGCTTCAACTAATAAAGTATCTTCAATTGGAACAATTTCCATAATTGTCATTCCAGGTAAAATAACCCCGCCCACAGTGGTTACATTGACTTTCTTTACAATACCTTCTACAGGGGAACGAATAGTAGTATGTTGCATTTTGTCGCGTAGGGATGTTAATGATTTAGTGACGATAGCAAGTTCGGCTTTATTTTGATTAAGTTGGTTCCACACATCTTGTTTATAATCATCTTGTCGTTGCAGAATGCGCGTTTTGACTTCATTGGTTTCGCGTTGGCTTTGGAGATATTGTAGCTTTGTGACAATGCCAGTTTTTACAGCTTCACTTAAAATTGACAGTTGTTGATTAGAGATATCATAAGTATGTTGCAATGAATCGAGTTCTGATTTTAATGCGTTACGTCGGGTTTGAAACTCATTTAATTGGCGTTGAGTGATTTCTGGATAGTTTTTAATTCNTTCCGGAAAATTGATTTCATCTTGGTTAGCGGCTTCAGCAGACAAACGGGCAACCAAAGCTGACAGTGCTAAGTATTTCTCATAGGCTGATTGATAATCGGAAGAATAACGGGTTTCATCTAATTGTACCAATGGTTGCTCAGTTTTAACCATATCGCCTTCCTTTACAAATATTTTAACGATAATGCCACCATCTAAACTTTGAATCACTTTGACTTGAGTTGAAGGCACTACTTTAGCGGATGCAACGGTAATTTGGTCTATTTTTCCAAAATAAGCCCAGATAAGTAAAACGATGAGTAATAGAATAATAATATATAAAATGATATGAGCAAAAGGGGTTGTTTTAGTCATTAATGCTAATTTACTGTCAGCAATATACGACTCATCTTTATGAGAGGCCAAGTCTTGTTGTTTTTATCTTATTAAATAGTTTTTCATGAGTGTTAACTTCTAAGATGGTTTTCTTGATTGCGCGATTGCTTGTAAAATTTGTGGCTTTGGACCATCAGCAATAATTTTTCCCATATGTAGGATAATGATCCGGTCTACTAGAGGCAATAATGATGGTTTGTGTGTCACTAATAACAGCGTCCTATTTTCCATATATTGTTTTAATTTAGTGATTAGTTCTTGTTCTGAACGTTCATCCATTGAGCTAGTCGGCTCGTCTAATAATAGAATGCTAGGATTGCTTAATAATGCCCGTGCAATGGCAATTGCTTGCCGTTGTCCTCCAGAAACACCTTCGCCACGTTCTCCAATTTTCATGTCAAAACCAGCTGGATTTAAATTGGTAAAATGAGTGACCCCAGCAATCTGTGCAACTTCTAATAGCCGTTCATCGTCAGCACTAGGATTGCGCATCATGATGTTAGAGCGCACAGTGCCAGCGAAGAGCAGACTGTCTTGAGGAGCATAGCCAATTTCGTGACGTAATTCAGCGGGATCAATTTGATTAATATCGGCATTATCAATATAGATATTTCCGCTTTGTGGCTGATAAAGGCCTAAAATTAGTTTTTGCAAAGTGCTTTTGCCAGAACCGATTTGTCCAATAATCGCAACATGCTCGCCTGGTTTAATTTTAAATGAAACATTATCTAGAGCTTTATTGGTTTGCTCGGGATATTGAAATGAAACCTGTTTAAATTCGATTTCACCATTGTAATGGGTTTTATGTAGAAAATGCTTGTCAGCAGGCCTTTCACTTGGAATAGACACAATATTATTTAAGCCGATTAAAGCCACTTTTGCCTGTTGATAACGAGTAAATAAATTAGCCAGTTGGCCGAGCGGAGCCAGTGCACGGGCCGACAATATATTGCAAGCAATTAAACCGCCCAAGGTTAAGTTGCCTTTGTAAATTAAATACACCCCAACAATAATAGTGAGTACAGTTACTAGTTGCTGTGAAAAATAGGTCAAATTGATTACTGATGCTGAGAAAAACGTGACCGTAGACCATGTTGAGCATGTTTGCCGACATGTTCNTTCCCATTTGTATTGTGCTAAGCCCTCAGCATTCAGGCTTTTTAGTATTTCAAGTCCGGTCAAACTTTCTATTAATACGCCATGCTTTTGTGCTGCACTATGTAAAGCGAGTTTTATTTCATTTTGTAATGGTTTTTCAATTAACCAAGCATAGGCCAATACCAAAGGAATGGCTATTAACGGTATGAAAACAATAGGGCCCCCGATGTACCAGATAGTAAACAAATAAAGAAAAACAAAAGGTAAATCGATAATAGTGGTCAATGTGGCTGATGTGAAAAAATCGCGGATAGTTTCAAATTCACGTATATTATTTACAAATGTGCCTGTTGAACCAGGCTTATAACTTATTTGCATGTTCATGATATGCTGAAATAAATGCGATGCCATTAATACATCAGCTTNTTNTCCAGAGATGTCAATTAAATAACTGCGTAAAAAGCGCAAAATTAAATCGAAAACATAGATGATAATAACACCGGTTGCTAAGACCCAAAGAGTCACTTGCGCATTATTAGGCACAACACGGTCATACACATTCATGACAAACAATGGGCTGACTAAAGCAAAAATATTGATAAAGAGGGCAGCGACCAAGACTTCTGAATAGGCGCTTTTGAACCGCCATAATGTGCCCCAAAACCAATGTTGATTTTTGTCAACAATGGAAGTTTCTTTCTCAATGGCATCTTCGTGTATGGGACGAATTAAAATACTGTATCCTGAATAATTTTGTTCTAGCTCTGATAGTGATTCTTCTACTGGATGTCCACCCAACTCAGAAATAACAATTTCAGCTGTCTCTGCATCTTTCCATCCGGTCAAAATACAAGCTTGGTTGTCTTTTAATAGCAATACAGCAGGTAATGCCAGCTTGGAGATCCTTAACAAGGGTCGTTGGATGATTTCTGCCATTAGACCAATCCTATGTGCACTACGAACAAACAATTGTGGCGTCAAGCGATTATTGACTAGAGGCAGGCCTGCAACTAAAGCTTTCGGAGAGGTATTTGGGCAATGATAATACCTTCCAAGACTAATCAGACAATTCAATAGTGGATCGTCTTCTTTGCTTACAGTCCAGAGAGTTTTGCCATTATGCATACTTGGCATCCTTGTGAGCACATAGCTCAAAAATTAACTCAGTGTGGTTTTACAACCACACTGAGTTAAGTATAGACAATGCGTTAGACAGTTAAATGGCTTGTGTCACTAATTACTAGCGAATCAGCTGAAGTGCTGCTGCTTGTGTCACTTACTGCAGTAGAAGTTGCATTAGGATCACTTGCTACTGAAGAAGTACTACTAGCAACACCGCTTGCTGTATCACTTCCACTGAGAGTGGTGCTTAGAGAAGAGCCGGAGCTTGCACCGCCACCGCTAGTAGCCGTACCAGTATCACTACCACTCAAAGTGCCGCCTAAAGAGGAGCCGGAGCTTGCACCGCCACCGCTAGTAGCCGTACCAGTATCACTACCACTCAAAGTGCCGCCTAAAGAGGAGCCGGAGCTTGCACCGCCACCACTAGTAGCCGTACCGGTATCACCGCCACTCAAAGTACCACCTGAGGAAGAACCTGAGCTTGCACCGCCACCGCTAGTAGCCGTACCGGTATCACCGCCACTCAAAGTACCGCCTGAGGAAGAACCTGAGCTTGCACCGCCACCACTAGTAGCCGTACCAGTATCACCGCCGCTCAAAGTACCGCCTGAGGAAGAACCTGAGCTTGCACCGCCACCGCTAGTAGCCGTACCAGTATCACCGCCACTCAAAGTGCCGCCTGAAGAGCCAGAACTAGCGCCACCACCGGCAGATCCTGTACCGGTATCACCGCCACTCAAAGTACCACCTGAGGAGCCAGAACCACCAGCAGATCCTGTACCGGTATCACCGCCGCCAGGCGTACCACCACTTGAGGTACCACCCGAGCTACCGCCACCGCCAGCGCTAGCAGTGTCATTCAAGTCATTAACGTTAATATCAAAACTATTACTGATGCTAAATCCACCAGCTAAGCCATCACTTGCAGTTACTGTAAGATGGACTACAGGCTGACTTTCATAGTCCAAGCTGACACCGTCGGCTAATTTCAAGTTACCATTTTGATCAACAACGAAGTTGCTGTCTGAAACGGTATAGGTGTAATTAGCAAAGCCGCTAGATGCGCTATCTGGATCAGTTATTGATAATTGTCCAATGACAGCACCAGCGGCATTTTCATCCACTGAGCTATTACTGAGTGACAATGCTGTAGGTGCTTCATTGACATCATTGACGCCAATATTAAAAGTTTGGCTTGTTGAAGCACCAGCTATATCTGTAGCTGTTACAGTAACGCTGATAGATGAGCCATTTTCATAGTTTAAACTAACGCCGTCTTTTAATACTAAATTGTTATTTACAATAGCAAAACGATCATCACTGACTGACCAACTGAGTTGATCGGCATAGTCAGGATCTGACGCAGATATTTTACCTATCACAGCTCCTGCCGAGTTTTCATTAACAGAGGCATTGTCCAATTGAATATTAGAAGGCGCTGTGTTGATTAAATTTACTGATACACTTTCAACGTTTTTCACTGTCAATCCAATGCTTTGAAAATCAAAACTTGCATTATTACAATGATGCGATTGAGAAGATAAATAGGCTTTAAAATCGGCTAAATCTTTTGAAAGGCCGCTGAATTATATTGGCCATAAGTCACATTCAATATTAAAGCGTCTTTACCCTCGCCCCCATCAAAGTAAGAACGTGTGTTTGAGTTGACTGCACCGTTGAACAAGGTGGCATTATCTGCTGCATTGTATATCAACGTGTCATTGCCTTGACCGCCATACAACATATCTTTACCTGTGCCGCCGTCTAAAATATCATTGCCTTCGCCACCGTAAAGAATATCATTACCTGAACCCCCATTTAGCGTGTCATTGCCCTGACCACCGTTTAACAAGTCATTGCCATCACCGCCATTGAGGGTATCGTTGCCTTGGCCACCATTAATAACATCGTTGCCTGTGCCACCATTAATAACGTCATTTCCTGCTTTACCTGTGATAACATCGTTATCACCTGTGCCATTGATCGTGTCACTATTTCTGCTACCTTTAATTATTGCCATGACACATCTCCGTAATTGTTATTGCAAGCATATTGTAGATATCTAATTCTTGCTTGCTTCAAGTACTTACAATCAATCGTGATTATTCAAGTACTTATCGCAAAAAATCATCCCCCTTTGAACATCCTATTCTTTGATAATTATAGTAAAACCCACTTGGTTTACCAAAAAATAGCTAAATATTTTTTATTGTTAACTGCATGATTTTAAAAAGAAAAAAACTTTAAACTCATAATTTTTTTGCTGATTAGCAGATGCTAACTTATTGAATAAATGAGGGCTTAAATTAGAAATGTGATTGTGCAGAATAATAGGCAAAATTAACGGCTAAAACCGACACTTAGCACGCTACTCTCAGTATTGCTCTCTGTAAGATGGTCTTGCTCTGTCAATTGTTCAATACAACTGCTTGCCCAATCTGTAATGCTCATATCAATGTTGGCTGCTGCGATGTTTTCTATCACACTTATTGTTGGGGACTCAAGGTGTGCTAAATGATGAGCATAGGCAGAAAGTAGTTTGTCTGAATTAGGCGTGGCGCAATTAAAATAAATTTGAGCTTTAATCTGGGCGATTTCATCGACAATTAAACGCTTTAAATGATCGACCATGATCCGATGAGATAAGTCATTTAACTTTAAGCGCATTGAATTTCTCTTTTAAGATAAATAGTCAAACCAGCATAAATCATTTATATTAAGAAAATCTTATCTCAGTAGATTTTATTCTATGATGCGTACAGTCAAGAGTTATATGCGCCGCCAAGGCCGCATAACATTGGGGCAGGCTCAAGCTTTAGCTCAGTTTTGGCAACATTATGGCATTGATTGCACCCCGGATGGCATTGCAACATTGGCTGCATTTACACAGTCTGCGCCTTTGGTAGTAGAAATTGGATTTGGCATGGGAGACTCCTTGCTAGCTTTGGCAAAGGCTCATCCTGAGCGCCGTTTTTTAGGAATTGAAGTCCATAGGCCTGGCATTGGTGCTTTATTTTTGCAATTAGAGCAACAGCAAATAGACAATGTGCGTGTCATCTGTGCTGATGCAGTCAATGTATTGACAATCCTACCAGATGCATCAATTGATTTATTATTGCTTTGGTTNTCTGATCCATGGCCCAANAAACGGCACCATAAGCGTCGTTTGGTCCAGTTAAATTTTGTTGATTTGGTGGTCCGTAAGTTAAAGCTAGGTGGTCATTGGCATTTGGCAACGGATTGGAGCGATTATGCCGCACATATGTTAAACGTACTAACAATCAGCCCCAAATTGAGCAATATATACGGTGATGGTCAGTATGCTCCCAAGCCTGATTATCGGCCGACAACGAAATTTGAAAGTCGGGGCAAAAAATTAGGCCACAATATTTACGATCTTATTTTTATTCGCAAGGAGTGAGTATGTCACGGTTCATAGGGAGTTTGTTAATCGTTTTTATGGATGACTTTTGTCGGTGCCCAAACTATGACAGATTTCATGGAAAATGCTGAAGAGTGCCTCAATATGAGTTGTGTTAATGCCAACATTGATGTCATTGACAGTCAAATTGTTGCACTAATAGGACAACGTTTGGCATACGCCAGACGGACGCGAGAATTACGCGGTTCGCATGTGGATATTGGCGCGCAAATTACAGTGGATCCTATTTTAAATAAAGTCGCAAGACAAGCCGAAGTAATGGGTTATTCGCCTTTAATTGCCCGTTCGATATTTGCTGCAATTTTATTGCAAACTAATTTGACGCAACAATTACCACGTTAATCGTTGGTTACAATAAATAATTGTAATAAATCATTCAAGAACTGCCAACCCAATGCAGTCACTTCTAATTCTGAGTCATTAATCTGTAGCAGACCTCGTTCGCAAGCTTGTTGCAAAGGGGCGGCAATCATCTCTAAAGAGAGCCCAGTACGGTCAATAAAAAGTTGCTTTGGAATAGGTTCTTTCAAACGTAATGCATTTAGCATAAATTCAAAGGGTAATTCTGCTTTATCAACTATTTTATTTTCTAAGATTACATCATTAGCAGCTAAATAAGTTTTGGGGTGTTTGATTTTTACTGTACGTAGCACTTTTGACTGGCAAANATCAGTTAATTTTCCATGAGCGCCAGCGCCAATCCCAATATAATCACCGAATTCCCAATAATGTCGGTTATGTTGACAAGCGTGACCTGGTAAGCTGTATGCAGACACTTCATATTGCAAATAACCTTGGCTAGCAAGATATGCTTGGCCTGCTTGTTGTATTTCCCACAATAAGTCATCTGCGGGTAAATTAGGCGGATGTTGATAAAACCAAGTATTGGGTTCCAGTGTTAATTGATACCAAGATAAATGACTGGGCGCCAATGCTACGGCTTGTTTTAAATCTGCTAATGCTTCAGCAACGGATTGTTCTGGCAGGCCATACATCAAATCCAGATTAATATTGTTGAATCCAGCGCGTTTAGCTGCATCTACTGCTTGTATCGCAGCTTGGCTGTCGTGGATCCTGCCCAGTGCTTTTAAATGATGATCAGTAAAACTTTGCACGCCTAAAGATAGCCGGTTAATGCCTGCTTGGCGATAACCTAAAANACGGCTTTGCTCAACTGTTCCTGGGTTAGCTTCCAGCGTAATTTCAATGTCTGGATTAAATGGGATCAAGGCATTGGCAGTAGTTAGCAGCCGGCCAATTGCTGTAGGTGAAAACAAACTGGGTGTGCCGCCCCCATAAANAACACTCTGGATCCGCCGTCCCCAAACTTGTGGTAGGTGTTGAGTCAAGTCGCTGATTAATTTATCAATATACTCGTTTTCCGGTANGGTTGTTTTTAACGTGTGGGAGTTGAAGTCGCAATAAGGGCATTTTTGCACACACCAGGGAAAGTGAGCATAAAGAGTCAGCGGTATTGGTTGCATAAGGTGTTATTCTATCAATAAAAGATTACAATAATCGTTAATTTACTTTATTCATAGGGTATAGAGCAAGGAAAGTATAAGGTGGATCCAGTGAGGCGGATCCGCCACGAAAAGGAAGGGTGAATCCGCCCTACACATGATGTCATTCAATTGAGAAAAATGCTAATGCCAACAAAACCAACAATTCTTAACAATAAAATCGTTGCTCATAGTAAATTGTTTGCCATTGAGCAATTACATTTACGTTTTCAAATGGCCAAGAACGCTATTATGAGCGTTTAGTGAGTGAGCGTCCGCAAGCTGTTATGATGGTACCTATGTTGGATGCAGATACTGTATTACTAGTACGTGAATATGGTGCAGGCATTGAAAACTATTTCCTAGGTTTGCCCAAAGGCATCTTGGAAAAAGATGAAGATATCTATGTGGCAGCCAATCGTGAATTAATGGAAGAAGTCGGTTATGGTGCACATCGGTTTAGGCTGTTAAAAACATTGGCAACTTCACCTGGTTATATGAGCAGCCGGATGCATACTTTATTGGCAGAAGATTTATATCCTCAATCATTGCCAGGCGATGAACCTGAACCCTTAGAAGTAGTGCCATGGTCATTAAAACGTTTGCCTGAATTATTACAACGGGATGACTTTTTGAGGCACGCAGCGTAGCCGCACTGTTTATGGTAAGGGAATTATTGCATGCTCGTTGATGTTTCCCTTTATTTACCGCCGCTGATTGAACTTGCCCAACAAGCATCTGCCGCTATTTTAGATATTTATCAGCGTTCACGCCAATTTGATGTGCATGCCAAATCTGATAGTTCGCCGTTAACTCAAGCAGATTTATTAGCGAATGAAGTCCTTGTCAAAGGGCTGCAAGCGTTAACGCCTGGTTTACCAATTTTATCAGAGGAAGGGCTGCAACCTGATTATGCTATACGCCAATCCTGGGAACGCTATTGGTTAATTGATCCACTGGATGGTACTAAAGAGTTTGTTGCCCATAGCGGTGAATTTTCTATCAATATTGCTTTGATTGAACGACAGCGTCCTATTCTAGGATTGATTTATTTACCTGTAATGGACACAGTCTACTATGCTTGCCATGGGAAAGGTGCTTTTAAGCAAGGGCCGGAGCAATTACCAGTCCAATGCTATACAAGACAATGGGAGTCTGTGTTGCCTATTGTTTTGACCTTGGGCAATCGCTCCAAGCTTGTTAAATTACAGCCTTTGCTCGACCAATTGGGGCAATATGAAATTATTAACGCCGGTAGTGCATATAAATTTTGCTTGATCGCTGAGGGCAGAGCTGATTTATATCCACGGCTTGGCCTTACTTATGAGTGGGACACGGCGGCTGGACAAATTATTGTAGAAGAAGCGGGTGGTATCGTAGTTGATTTAAACGCACAACCGTTGCAATATAACACCAAGGCATCGTTATTAAATTCACATTTTTTTGGAATAGGTGATGCTACCGCCTTAGCGGTCAAATTAAAACCCGTTATGCAAATACTTCGAGGAGAATTACATGGCAAAAACGCGTTAAAGTGGCAGTGACTGGTGCGGCAGGACAAATTGGCTATGCAATGTTATTCCGCATTGCCAATGGTGATATGTTTGGTCCTGATGTTGAAGTTGATTTGCATCTATTAGAGTTGGAAGCAGCGTTACCAGCGTTGCACGGAGTTGTGATGGAATTACAAGATTGTGCATTTCCTTTATTGCACAACATCGTGGTTACATCAGACATTAATGTAGCAATGCGAGATGTGAACTGGGCTGTTTTAGTGGGTTCAGTGCCACGTAAAGCGGGCATGGAACGTTCCGATTTATTACAAATTAATGGTGGCATATTTAAGGCGCAAGGCAAAGCCATCAATGATAATGCAGCAGATGACGTTCGCGTATTTGTGGTAGGTAATCCGTGCAATACTAACTGTTTAATTGCCATGCATCATGCGCCTGATGTCCCTAAAGATCGTTTCTTTGCGATGACAATGCTCGATGANAAACGTGCTCGAGCCCAATTGGCAATTAAAGCAGGAGTTGATGTGGGTTCGGTGACTCACATGGCAATTTGGGGCAACCATTCTTCGACCCAATATCCTGACTTTTATTTGGCTAAGATTGCAGGCAAGCCAGCAATAGACGTTATTAAAGATGAGTATTGGTTACAAACGACATTCTTAACGACTGTACAGTCTCGTGGTGCTGAAGTCATTAAAGCCCGTGGTGCTTCTTCAGCCGCTTCAGCAGCCAATGCAGCCATTTCTAGCGTATATCATTTAGTCCACGATACCGTCGCAGGTGAATGTTTTTCAGTTGCGAAATGTTCAGTGGGTGAATACGATGTTGATCCTGGTTTGATCTTTTCATTCCCATCAAGAGTGGAAAAAGGCACGCTTCATGTGATTAATGGGATCAAAAACAACGCGTTTTCCCAGGAAAAAATCCTGGCTACCTTGAATGAGCTTCGTAGTGAAAGAAATGCTGTAAAAGACCTTGGTCTCATCTAATTGTCCCCCTTGCGAGAAGTTGCTTATTCATTGCAGCTTCTCGTAATCTTCTCATGACAGCATCCCATAAAAAACTTTTGGGAACCGCATTAATTAATATCAGTTCTTCTTGATTTTTTATTGTTATAAATATTTTTTTTAAAAAAATATGATATTATTTCCACGATTTTACTCATGGATGAGTGAAAAATGCAAAGGAGTATTGCTAATGAAACTGAAAGGTTCATGTCATTGTGGCGCCGTTAAATTTTCTGTTGAGTCCTATACCCCTATCCCTATATGCGTTGTTATTGCTCTATTTGCCGAAAAACAGCAGGTGGCGGTGGTTATGCAATCAATATCATGGGGCAAGCCGATACTTTAAAAGTCCAAGGCGAGAAAAATATCCGTATTTACCGTGTGCGATTGAAATCACCGGGTAAACGTTCTACTTTAAGCACCGCACGCCGTCATTTTTGCGGTAATTGCGCCAGTGCTTTGTGGATTTATGATCCAAGTTGGCCTGAATGGATTTATCCGTTTGCTTCAGCAATTGATGGCAAATTGCCTGTTGCTCTCGAGCATGTGCATTGTATGTTGGATTTTGCTGCTAATTGGGTCGAAGTCCCCAAAGGCAAAGCCGAAAAGCAATTTGCGCGTTTTCCTAAAGAATCGATTTGGGATTGGCACCAACGCCATGGCATTTTAAAAGCCCCAGCCAAATTACAAGCCTAGTATATGAGGGATGAGGGCTTGCCTTAATAGGTCAGCCCTAGATTCATTGACTTAACACCCAGGCACCGCTATAATGTTCTGCTAACACATAGGAATTTATTATGTTAAATATCAAAGACTTGGCTTTGCATCATCACCCTCATTCTCAGGTATGAATGCGATAGCTTTTGGTCTGCTGGAAGGTTATCGCGGCCTTCCAGAATGCACGCTAAGAACCCTGGGAGGCCTTAAAGCTTTCTGGGGTTTTTATTATTGGGATGAGATCAATATGAAACATTCAAATCAACGTATTCGCATCGCTTTACAAAAATCAGGCCGCTTGAGTGATGAATCTTGAGTTTATTGACGCGCTGCGGTATTAAAGTTCGTAATCGAAAAGAACAACTTTTTGCCACAGTGAAAATTTCCCATTAGATGTATTGTTAGTCAGAGATGATGATATCCCTCATTTAGTGATGGACGGTGTTTGTGATTTTGGTATCGTCGGCACTAACGTGCTTGAGGAAAAGGGCTTGCACCGAGAAAATAGCGGCCTACATCGCAAAATTGAAAAAGTCCGTGAGTTAGATTTTGGTACGTGTCGCTTGTCGATTGCTGTGCCACAAACCTTTCCTTATGAAAATGTGACAAGTTTGATTGGTAAACGTATTGCTACTACTTATCCATTATTATTGGCCGATTTTTTACAACGACAAAATATCAAGGCTGAAATTATTACATTAATGGGCGCAGTTGAAATTGCGCCGCGGCTAGGCATTGCTGATGCGATTTGTGACTTAGTCGCCACAGGTGTGACGTTGGAAGCTAATAATTTACGTGAAGTGGAAGAAGTATTTCGCAGTAAAGCATTATTGATCAAATCCTCCCATGCGCTCGAACCTGAAAAGCAGTCGGCAGCCGAATTGTTTCAATGTCGTTTGAATGGTGTTTTAGCGGCGAATGAAAGCAAATATATCATGTTGCATGCACCAAGAAATGCACTTAAAGAAATCGTCTCATTGTTGCCAGGTGTAGAGAACCCTACAATCATGCAATTACAAGGCGATGAAAATAAAGTCGCAATTCATGCTGTCTGTCGGGAAAGCGTCTTTTGGGAAACTATGGAAGCATTAAAAGCAGCAGGCGCTAGTTCCATTTTNAGTATTGCCTGTTGAAAAAATGTTAGCTTGAGGAATTAAAATATGCTGCAAAAAGTCATTTGGCAGTCATTAAATGCATTGCAACGTAGTCAAGTATTGATGCGCCCAGTTATGAAAAACCGTGATATAGCAAACATCACTGCGCAAATAATTGCTCAAGTAAGACAGGGCGGTGATCAAGCATTACGGCAATTAACTGCTGAGTACGATAAAGTTCAATTGACTGATCTTGCCGTCACCGCAGAGGAATTTCAACAAGCAAATATTGCATTATCGGCAGCGGCGAAAGCAGCATTNGAAAAAGCAGCTGCCAATATTCGCAGTTTCCATCAGGCTCAATCGCTAAAAGACATCAGTGTGACCACAACACCAGGCATTATCTGTGAGTTACAATATCGGCCTATTCCTCGAGTCGGATTATATGTGCCTGGCGGCACTGCACCTTTACCTTCTGCAGTTTTGATGTTGGCAATTCCAGCAGCGATTGCAGGTTGCAGTGAACGTGTGTTGTGTACACCTCCCTCGCGTAATGGCAATATTGATCCACATATTTTATTTGCAGCGCAATTATGTGGCATTGAAAAAGTTTATAAAATTGGCGGTGCTCAAGCAGTGGCCGCCATGGCTTATGGCACCGAAAGTGTGCCCAAAGTCGACAAAATTTATGGTCCAGGCAATGCTTGGGTGACTCAGGCAAAATTATTGGTTTCGCGTGATTTACAAGGTGCTGCTTGCGATATGCCGGCAGGGCCATCAGAGCAAATGGTGATTGCAGACAAGACTGCGAATCCGCAATGGGCAGCAGCAGATTTACTCTCACAAGCAGAGCACGGCAGTGATTCACAGGTCATGTTAGTCACCGATGATGCAGCCATGTTGAATGCCGTAATTGAGGCAGTTCAGACTCAGGTTGCTACATTACCACGACGCTCCATTTGTGAAACTGCATTGCAACACAGTTATGCTATTTTAGTGCCTGATTTAACCACTGCATTTGCTGTAGCGAATGAATATGCACCAGAACATTTATTATTACAAATTGCTGAGCCACGTCGTTGGATGCAAAAGATTCATCATGCAGGCTCTGTGTTTTTAGGCCATTGGACAACTGAATCTATGGGTGATTATGCCAGTGGTACTAACCACGTCTTGCCTACCTATGGTCTAGCGCGTAGCTATAGCGGCTTGTCATTGGCTGATTTTATGAAGCGCATTACTTTTCAAGAAGCGACTGCGGCGGGAATGAATGAATTAGGGCCTACAGTTGCTTTATTGGCTGAAATTGAGGGATTGGTAGCACATCAAAGGGCTGTTACTATTCGATTAAATNNTCCGAGGAAAAATTTGATGAAAAGCTTACTCGCATTAGCACGTCCTGATATTCGGGCAATGACACCTTACAGTTCGGCACGTAATGAACAAAGTATCGGAGAAATTTGGTTAAACGCTAATGAAAATCCTTGGGTTGACAATGCGGCAGCATTGAATCGTTACCCAGAGCCACAACCAACACAATTGTTGGCGAAGCTCAGTGAGTTATATCAAATTCCTGTGGAGCGCTTATTAGTTGGGCGGGGCAGTGATGAGGCCATTGATTTATTATTACGTGTGTTTTGTGCAGCCGGGCAAGAGGGCATTTTAATTTGTCCGCCAACGTATGGCATGTATCAAATTTCTGCTCAAATTCAGCAAGCAAGTATTACTCGTGTACCATTGCTTACAACAAAACAATTCGCCCTTGACATTGAAGCGGTATTGGCTGCGTGGCGACCTAACATTAAATTAATTTTTCTTTGTTCACCGAACAATCCTACGGGCAATTTATTAGAGACTCATGCAATTTTACAACTTTGCCAACAATTAACTGATAAAGCATTAGTTGTAGTTGATGAGGCTTATATTGAATTTGCCAGTCAGCCTAGTTTGGCAGCACAATTAGAAAATTGTTCGAATCTAGTTATATTACGCACCTTGTCAAAAGCGTATGGTTTAGCAGGGGTGCGTTGTGGTGTAGTCGCTGCGCATCCGGTTATTATTCAACTGCTGCGTCAAGTATTGGCGCCTTACCCAATTCCTCGGCCAGTGGTTGATATTGTATTGGCACATTTAACACCAGAAAAGTTACGTGCAACCCAAGAACGTATTCAAATTTTAATTCAACAGCGTCAATATTTATGGCAGGCATTGCANAAAATGTCTTTTGTAACAGAAATTTGGCCAAGTGAAGCCAATTTTATTTTGATGCGGACCACGAATGCCGCGCAAATTTACCAACATTGTTTATCGCATGGTGTTGTGCTGCGTGATCGTAGCCGTGAATTAGGGCTGGATAATTGTATTCGCATCTCAGTAGGCACGCCGGAAGAAAATCAACGATTATTAATGGTGTTAAACGATGTCAAAGCATAAAATTTTATTTATTGATCGTGATGGTACTCTTATTATAGAGCCGCCTGACCAACAAATAGATAGTTTGGAAAAATTACAATTGTTGCCGAACGTGATTCCAGCGTTGCGTCAATTACAGCAAGCAGGTTATCGTTTAGTCATGGTCACTAACCAAGATGGCCTTGGCACAGCCTCATTTCCTGAACCTAGTTTCACTTTACCGCAAACATTTTTATTAAATTTATTCGCCTCACAAGGCATACATTTTGATGCAGTCCATGTATGCCCACATTTCGCCCATGATCATTGTGATTGTCGTAAGCCTAAATTGGGAATGTTATTAAATTATTTGCGTGAAAGTAAATTTGATCCAGCGCATTCTTATGTGATTGGTGATCGTGATACTGATATGCAACTGGCCAATAACCTGGGTGTTAAAGCCATTAAAATTACAGCCGAGACTGATTGGCTGTTGATTGCCCACCAGCTGATTGCAAAAGATCGCAGTGCCTATGTACAGCGTAAAACTAATGAAACAGATATTCAGGTTGGTGTTAATTTAGATCAAACACAACCCATCACAATTACTACGGGCATTGGTTTTTTTGATCACATGTTGGAACAACTGGCAAAACATGGTGGTTTTAGTTTGCAATTACAAGTAGCAGGTGATTTGCACGTGGATGAGCATCATACTGTTGAGGACACAGCATTAGCATTAGGCCAGGCATTACGCCAAGCGTTAGGTGATAAACTTGGCATTCAACGTTATGGCTTTTGTTTGCCTATGGATGAAGCCATGGCCAATATAGCATTAGACCTGAGTGGACGCCCATATTTTGTCTTTACTGGACAATTTAACCGTGAGCAAGTCGGTGGTTTGGCAACTGAATTAGTGCCACATTTTTTTCGTTCACTTGCAGAGAGTTTAGCGGCAACATTACATATCCAAGTTCAAGGTGAAAATGCACATCACATGATTGAGAGTATTTTTAAAGCAGTAGGACGTGCATTACGTCAGGCGTTTGCCAAACAAGGCCATGAATTACCAAGCACAAAGGGGGCATTATGATTGCCATTNATCGATAGTGGTGGTGCCAATATCGCATCAATTTTATTTGCGTTAGAACGGTTGGGCGTGACTGCTGAATTGACAACCAAAGCTAAAACGATTCGCGCAGCCAGCCATGTTATATTGCCAGGTGTGGGGGCCGCTAAAGCAGCAATGCAACGTTTACATAAATATGCCTTAGTTGATGTGATTAAAGAGTTAAAGCAACCTGTGTTAGGCATTTGTTTGGGCATGCAATTGTTTTATGAATATTCTGATGAAGGCGATGTGGCTTGTCTTGGTTTTATTCGCCATCGCGTGCGGGAAATTAAACCAGGGCCTGATTTGGTCGTGCCGCATATGGGTTGGAACAAATTACAGTTAGTCAGTGATTCAGGGCTATTTCAGAATATTCCTTCTGGAAGCCATGCGTATTTTGTACATAGTTATGCTGCACCATTGACAGAACATTCCATTGCAGTGACTGAATATGGGCAACCATTTGCCGCAGCAATTCAAATTAACAATTTTTATGCGACCCAATTTCATCCTGAACGGTCAGGCAAAGTAGGGCAACAAGTACTTGCTAATTTTTTNGAGGTTATCTTAATGCAGCTTTATCCAGCGATTGATTTACGTCAAGGCCATTGTGTGCGTTTAATGCGAGGTGATTTTGCGCAACAAACACAATATCATCATAATCCATTAGAAGTAGCACAAGATTTTATTAAACAAGGCGCCGATTGGTTGCATGTTGTTGATTTGGATGCCGCCAAGGACCCACAACAACGGCAAACTCAGATCATTCGTGACCTATTGCAAGCGAATGTGATTAATTTGCAGTTGGGCGGTGGTATCCGTGAGGCAGAACAAATTAATGATTGGTTAGCGTTGGGCGTGCAACGGGTAATTATTGGCAGTCAGGCTGTTAATAACCCATCGTTAGTACGAGACTGGTTGAAAAATTTGGTGCTGAACAGATTGTATTGGCGTTAGATGTACGTCTTGATATCAAAAATGTGCCTTATNGTTGCTGCCCATGGTTGGCAAAACTGACACAGCACAAANTTAATTGATTTATTAAATTATTATCAAACCGTTAATTTACGACATTTATTGTGCACTGACATTGATCGCGATGGTACATTGTCTGGGCCTAATACCGCTTTATATCAGCAGCTGTTGCAACTTTTTCCTAAGATACAATTGCAGGCTTCCGGTGGCATTTCAAGCTTGGCAGATTTGCAATTATTGCGTACAGAGCAGGTACATGGTGCAGTCATTGGGCGGGCATTATATGAGGGCAAATTTACTTTTAAGGAAGCTTTGCAATGTTAACTAAGCGAATTATTCCTTGTTTAGACGTTAAGAATGGTGTTGTAGTTNAAAGGTGTCCGATTTCGCGAACACCAGATTGTCGGTGATATTATTGAATTGGCTCAGCGCTACCGGGATGAAGGTGCAGATGAATTAGTATTTTATGATATTACTGCAAGCAGTGACGGTCGTTTAGTCAGCCAGCAATGGATTAGCAAAGTTGCCAGAGTATTAGATATTCCATTTTGTGTGGCTGGAGGCATTCGTAGTGTCAATGAAGCACGTAAAATTTTACATGCCGGTGCTGATAAAATTTCGATTAATTCACCAGCCTTAGAAAATCCACAATTGATTACCCAATTAGCAGAAAACTTTGGTAGCCAATGTGTCGTAGTGGGCATCGACACTTTTGCTGAACTCAATGATTATTTTGTTTATCAGTACACGGGTGATCCTACTAAAACAAAGGCCACTTACCGTCGTATGTTAGATTGGATAGTTGAAGTACAAAGACTCGGTGCAGGAGAAATAGTATTAAATTGTATGAATCAAGATGGTGTTCGCCAAGGATATGATGTTGAACAATTAAAATTAGCGCGTACTAAAATAACAGTGCCGTTAATTGCGTCNGGTGGTGCCGGAAAAATGGAACATTTTGCCGATGTATTTCGTGATGCCCATGTTGATGGGGCGTTGGCTGCTAGTGTATTTCATAAAGGGGAAATAACTATTGCTGAATTGAAACAATATTTAGCTGATCAACATATTCCGATACGTTTATCGCCTGATTTGCAACTTGACGCAGTTTATGAACAACAAAGTGAGGAAAGTTAGCCTATGATTAAAACTAATTTTACTCATGATGCTTTAGCTTGGGAAAAAGTTAATAATATGATGCCTGCTATTGTGCAAGATGCGAATACATTACAAGTTTTGATGCTAGGTTATATGAATCCTGAGGCGTTAAAAACGACGTTAGCATCAGGATTGGTCACATTNTTTAGCCGTGGCAAACAACGTCTTTGGACTAAAGGTGAAACTTCAAACCATCATTTGCATGTCACTGAAATTATTGCTGATTGTGATCAAGACAGTTTATTAGTCTTAGTGAATCCAGTAGGCCCCTGTTGTCATCGTTATACCCCCAGTTGTTTTGGAGAGGCAGATGCACCAGGAGTTGGTTTGTTGGCCAAACTAGCAACAATGATTGCGCAACGTGATAAACAAAGGCCAGCTGGCAGTTATGTTACGCAATTATTAGCAAATGGCATAAAACGGATGGCGCANAAAGTCGGTGAAGAGGGCGTTGAAGTTGCGTTAGCGGCGACAATCGCAGATCGCGATGAAATCATGAATGAAGCCGCTGATTTGTTGTTTCATTTGCTTGTTTTATTACAGGCTAGTCGTGTACCGCTGTCATTGGTATTAGCAGAGCTTTCGAGACGACAAGCCAAAAAATGATAGCCTTATTTTAAATCCAGATGGCAAGTATTGCCATTAGTAAAATCCCAAGTACCACCACGCTGAATTCGCTGATTTGATTAGTGTGCGTGAATTCGGCATGCTCTTTTTCCATTAAATGTCGAGCACCAATGTAAAGGAAAGTGCCGGCAGCAAAGGCATTAAAGCAGGCTTCAATTAATTTGCCGGTGTTATCTTGTAAGAGTGTAGTAATGGTGGCGGCGATAATTATGCCGAGGGGTGACATTAAAGAGAAAAATACAATCATTAAAATAAGAGTGCGGAATTGCATGGATGTTTTGCGTAAGTTCGCGGCTAAAGCAAAACTGGCGGAACCTTTGTGTGCCATAATCGCAAG
Source organism: Coxiellaceae bacterium (assembly GCA_013414725.1). Lineage (GTDB taxonomy): Bacteria > Pseudomonadota > Gammaproteobacteria. The sequence goes on from CP058706.1 coordinate 1,928,282, forward strand.
ATAAATCACAACAGCTTCGCTCATTGAAGTATTGATACCAACGGCACCGCCTTCAATAAGTGAATGAATTGATAGGATTATCAGTAATAATAATGCAGTGACCCGTTTTTCATCATGATAGTGCGGTTCACTAATTTGTAGCACGATTCGTTCTGTAATCAACAAAAATAAAAAGCCTAGAATACAGATTAAAAAGCAAATGGATAAGTGTGGCTAGTGTAAAGCTCTCGAAAAGAGTCGCTGGCTTCGGGCAATAAGTGAAATAAAGCAGCTCCCAAAAAATACCACTGGCAAAAGCATCGCCTAAAGCCAATGCTTTTTTATGGTTCCTGATGACATGCAGTGGTAAAATACCACCAATCATTGCAATTAAAAAGATAGTGGCAGCTGCCAATATTTTAAATTCAAGTAATGACATGACCCTATAATCCGTTTTTGTCCCAGCAGTTAGTATAACACGCTTGTCAAGCGCCACATCTGAGGATCAATCCCCTTATTGCTGAGCATTGTAATTTTGCCCTGTGAAAGCTATATTAACAGCTTATCATTGGTCAAGTTGGAAGCACTATGAACCTAAACTTTCTAGATTTTGAACAGCCGATCGCAGAGCTGGAAGCGAAAATTGAGGAACTACGTCGGGTCGGTACGGGTACAGACTTGAATTTAAGCGAAGAGATCAGTCGTTTAGAGGCCAAAAGCCGTGAACTGACCAAGTCGATNTTTTCCCAGCTGACATCGGCCCAAATTGTTCAAATTGCCAGACATCCGCAACGGCCTTATACCCTTGATTATATTCCACGGCTTTTCACTGAATTTGATGAATTACACGGAGACCGGCACTTTTCTAATGCTTCATCGATTGTGGGAGGGGTGGCGCGTTTTGATGGTGAGCCAGTCATGGTCATCGGTGAACAAAAAGGCCGTACGACTAAAGAGAAATTAGAGCGTAATTTTGGCATGCCAAACCCTGAAGGCTATCGTAAAGCCCTACGTTTGATGCAAATGGCAGAGAGATTCAAACTGCCCATCATTACTTTTATCGATACTCCAGGCGCTTATCCAGGGATTGGCGCTGAAGAGAGAAATCAAAGTGAGGCCATTGCTCGTAATTTATTTGAGATGTCGACCTTACAAGTACCTATTGTTTGTACCGTGATCGGTGAGGGTGGCTCAGGCGGAGCATTAGCGATTGCGGTAGGTGACCGGATCAATATGTTACAATACAGTATCTATTCTGTCATTTCACCCGAAGGTTGCGCTTCTATTTTATGGAAAAGTGCTTCTAAAGCGGCAGAGGCTGCTGAGGCCATGGGAGTGACTGCAGAGCGTAATTATAGCCTCGGCCTAATTGATCAAATTTTGCCTGAACCATTAGGTGGTGCCCATCGCAACTTTGATGAAATAGCGGCCACTTTGAAACGGGCAATACAAGAGCAATTGGCACAGTTAAAAAACTTCCANGCCGATAAGCTGGTGAACCAACGTTATGAACGGTTTATGTCGTTTGGCCGAAAACGCTAAATTACATTATGTATAGTGCAGACTATTTGCAGGCAAAATTGGAACAACTGACTGCATGGCGGCATTTATGCATTGCTTATAGTGGTGGCATGGATTCGCATGTTCTGTTGCACAGTGCGGCGATGCTACAAGCCAGAAATCCCAGTTTTCATGTAAGTGCTGTCCATGTCCACCATGGCTTACACCCTGATGCTGCCAAATGGGCAGACCACTGTCGGCAAGTTTGTGCTGCATTAGGCGTTCCTCTCCAAATTCAATCAGTCAATATTGATACGCAGCAAGGAAGGCTAAGCCTTGAGGAAGCGGCCAGGGCCGCTCGATACCAAGCTTTAGCAAAGGTTTTAGCGCCAAAGACAGTACTATTATTGGCCCATACTCAAAATGATCAAGCTGAAACAGTTTTGTTGCAATTATTACGGGGAGCCGGCCCTAAAGGTTTGGCTGCGATGCCTGTTATGACTGATTTTGCGCAAGGCCAATTAATTAGGCCACTATTAACAATAACACGCCAGGATTTAACAACCTATGCCCAACAACATCAGCTTAGTTGGTGTGAAGACCCTTCTAATATTAATTTACGCTTTGACCGCAATTATCTAAGGCATAAAATCTTGCCCCGNTTGTTACAGCGATGGCCTGGTGCACTGACTACGTTGTCACGTACAGCAATCCATTGCGCTGAAGCGGCCAGTTTATTGACTGAATTGGCGATTGCCGATGAGAAGTTAGCCAAAGGTGAAGAAGCACATAGCTTGTCTGTTAATGCATTATTAAAATTACCAGCTGCACGACAGCGTAATTTAATCCGTGAATGGCTAATGCAATTAAAACTTCCGCTGCCCCCACAAACCAAATTAAATGCTATTCTGCATGATGTACTATTGGCAGCTAAGGATTCCAATCCGTTAGTCACTTGGGGCAATGTGGTGGTGCGCCGTTATCGTGACGAATTATTTGCCGAAATAATGCCCGCAACTTTATCAAAAAATATTGAGATTGATTGGCCTGATTTATCAGAGCCTTTAGTATTGCCCGATGGTTTAGGCACATTAATTGCCAAATCAAATTTAGGAATGGGCATGCGTCTTCCAATAGGAGCCACTGTTTCAATCCGGTTCCGTCGTGGCGGTGAACGCATTCAATTGCCAGGCCGTAATGGACATCATCAGTTNAAAAAACTGCTACAAGAATGGGGAGTGCCACCTTGGCAGCGAGAGCGGTTGCCGTTGGTTTACATTAATGGGGCATTGGCCGCTGTCGTCGGACAGAGTATTGCAGCAGAGTTTGTTGCGCAAAAGATGAAGTTGGGGTGATAATTCAAAGAGTCGAGCCGGATGGCAGTTCTATGCCATCCAGCTCAGATTGATATTATTCTGGTTTGTTGGTTCTAACCCAAGTTTTAGTTTTGCTAAACATGCCGCTAGTGCCTTTGAGTTTGATTTGGTTGCCGTCTTGGCTTAGCGTCATGCTGCCGCGATAGACATTCCCAGTTTTGGGGTCTAGTAGTTGACCTTTGCCCCATTTATTATTGCCGGTGGGTACCATATCCCAAAGAATGGTCATGCCAGCAATCGGCTTGTTGTAGTTGTCACCTTTACATTTGCTGCAAACAGGGTTGGCTTCTTCGCCATTGGCAGGGATGATTTTAACGACTTTGGCTTTGAGAACGTTTTGTTCCTCCCAGATTTGCACAACGCTGGTTACAGTATTCGTTTTATCACTCATTGTGTTCCAATAACCAACAGGGTTAGTTGTTTCGTCAGCAAAGGCAAACGTAGTAAACAATGATAAAATGACCGTGATTAGCCAGTAGCGCAAAAATTTTTGTATAGAAACCATGTGATACCTCCTTGGTAATTAATTTTTTTGCAACAGCCTAGAGATGGCTGTTGTCTAATTATAACAAGAGTTGGAGTAGAGCATGAAAAACTTTTTCGTAGAGTGGATCCGCTCCACTTGAGTTGATTCATCCTACATATGAACTACAAAATTTTTTGTAGTTTATAGAGCAATTCAAGGGCTGCTTTAGGTGTGATGTCGTCTAATACTGTATTGGCTAATGCAGTGAGTGCGGGTGAGGNCGAATCAACAAATAAATCTGGCTGTTGCGGCTTAGCTGTGGTTTCTTTGCTGACATTGACTGATTGATTTTCCAGTTCATGCAATTTTTGTCGGGCTGCTTTAATAACAGATGCAGGCAATCCTGCTAATTGAGCCACTTGTAAGCCGTAACTTTGGCTTGCAGGGCCTTCGTTGACTGCGTGTAAAAATACAATTTTATCGGCATGTTCAATGGCAACCAAATGCACATTGGCAATTGCAGGGAAGGTTTCAGGCAAATGTGTCAATTCGAAATAATGGGTAGCAAATAAGGTAAATGCGTGCAATTCTTTTGCGAGATAAGCGGCACAAGCCCAGGCTAAAGACAAACCGTCAAAAGTGCTGGTGCCACGCCCGATCTCATCCATTAACACCAGGCTTTCAGCGGTAGCATTATGCAAAATATTAGCGGTTTCTGTCATTTCCACCATAANAGTTGAGCGGCCGCTGGCTAATTCATCAGCAGCGCCAATACGAGTAAAAATACGGTCAATTGGGCCAATGACAGCCCGTTTTGCAGGAACAAAACTGCCTGTATAAGCTAAGAGAGTAATCAATGCAGTTTGACGCATATAGGTCGATTTGCCACCCATATTGGGGCCAGTAATAATTAACATTCGGCGTTTTTCGTCTAAATGAATATCATTAGGCACAAACCGCTGTTGGCTTACTTGTTCAACCACAGGGTGGCGGCCTTGTTCAATATGAATACCGGCTGTGGTAGACAGTTCGGGAGCGACTAAATTCAAGGTTTGAGCGCGTTCTGCAAAATTATTAAATACATCTAATTCGGCTAATGCATTAGCTGCGAGTTGTAAAGGCGCTAATTGTTCGATTAATTGATCTAATAAATTTTCATATAAATATTTTTCTCGTGCTAATGCACGGCCATTGCTGCTTAAAATTTTATCTTCGAAACTTTTTAATTCTGGAGTGATATACCGTTCGGCATTTTTTAAAGTTTGTCGGCGAATATAGTCAGCCGGTGCTTGTGCTGCTTGGCCACGGCTGATTTCAATGTAATAACCATGAATGCGGTTGTAGCCTACTTTTAGCGTGGCGATGCCAGTGCGTTGTTTTTCACGGACTTCTAAATCAACCAAAAATTGGCCTGCATTTTCACTCAAAGCACGTAATTCATCTAATTCTTGATCGTAACCCTCAGCAATCACGCCACCATCACGAATAATGGCAGGTGGGTTTTCAACCAAGGCACGATTTAGCAAATCAGTAAGTTCAGGAAATTCTTGAATGTGTTGTCGCAGTTGTTGCATCAAGTCATTGTTGGCATTGCGCAGTAATTGCTGAATGCTAGGCAAGGTTTGTAACGATTGGCGTAATTGAGTTAAATCACGGGGCCGTGCACTACGCAATGCAATTCTTGCTAAGATGCGTTCCATGTCACCAATATTGCGTAATGGGGCATAAATTTTTCNGTAAAGATGTTGCGAAATAAGTGCTTGAATTGCTTGTTGGCGTTGTTTTAATAATGGTTGATTGCGAGTGGGCTGATTTAACCAACGGCGTAATAAACGACTACCCATAGGAGTTGCAGTGTGGTCAAACACGGAAGCCAAAGTGTATTCAGTGCCACCGCGCAAGTTAGAGGTAATCTCTAAATTAAGCCGTGTATTGGCATCCATGATAATTGTATCTGTTTGTTGTTCGACTTTGAGGCCGCGAATATGAGGCAGGGCGGTGCGTTGGGTATATTTCACATATTGCAATAAACAGCCAGCGGCTGCTAAGGCGACTGGGAAGGGTTCGCAACCAAAGGCACGTAAATCTTGGGTTTGAAATTGCTGTGAAAGTGAACGTATTGCACCACTTAATTCAAATTCCCAAACAGGACGCAATCTAATACCGGATTGGTGTTGTAATAAATTGCCATAATCATGCATTTCATTAATTAAAATTTCTGCTGGTTTTAAGCGTTCTAATTCACTCATAACAGCGACTGATGATGAGACTTCTAGTAAATGAAAACGGCCGCTGGTAATGTCAAGATAGGCGATGCCATAACGGTCACGTTCAGCATGCAATGCGAGTAATAAATTATCACGTCGTTCTTCTAGCAACATCTCATCAGTCACAGTGCCCGGGGTAATAATGCGTGTGACTTGACGTTCAACTGGGCCTTTAGCAGTGGCAGGGTCACCGACTTGTTCACAAATAACTATTGATTCGCCATGTTTTAATAGTTTGGCGATATAACCTTCAACTGAGTGATAGGGCACACCGGCCATGGGGATTGGTTTGCCTGCAGAATTGCCGCGGGCAGTCAGTGTGATATCAAGAAGTTTTGCAGCTTTTTGGGCATCATCGTAGAATAACTCATAAAAGTCACCCATGCGATAAAACACCAATGTATCGGGGTATTGCACTTTAATACCGTGATATTGCTGCATCATCGGCGTGTGCTGCGAGAAGTCTTCCGTCGTTGATTTTGTGATTGTGTTTTCCATGGGGCCGTATTCTATAGCAATTCAGTCTCAAGCGGAACTACCCGAGTTTAGCGGTCCAACAAAAGGATTTACTATGCAACCAGACCCACAATTACAACAACTTGCCGCCCAATTGGGTCAACTATTACACCGACAGCGGATCAAGCTGACCACGGCTGAATCTTGCACGGGGGTTGGGTTGCTGAAATGATCACCACAATTCCTGGCAGTTCGCAGTGGTTTGAACGCGGATTTGTGACTTATAGCAATGAAGCTAAAGTCCAGATGCTAGGAGTTAAACAAGATACATTGAGCAAATATGGCGCAGTCAGCCAGCAAACAGCGTTTGAAATGGCAGAGGGCGCACTGAGACATAGTTTGGCACAAGTCAGTGTAGCCATTACTGGCATTGCTGGGCCTGATGGTGGTGGTGCTGCTAAACCGGTAGGGCTGGTTTGGTTTGGTTTTGCTAAGGTGGGGATGGCGACTGAAACATTGGAGCAACATTTTAGTGGCGATCGCTATGCTGTTCGTCGGGAGGCGGTTAGGGTGGCATTAACACGGTTATTGCAATGGTGCCGTTGAATTGTCAGTATAGTAAATGTAGGGTGGATCAAGCGAAGCGGATCCACCATTCCATTTGGCAATATGTTTTGGTGGATCCGCTTCGCTTGATCCACCCTACATTATAAAATAGTGTTCATACTTTTACATCGACAAAGACATTGTGAACTGCCCCTACATAAATGGACACTAAATTTGATAAACTAATCAAAGAGGTGTTCCAATGAGTAAACGATACGATGAAGCATTTAAAAGAAGCAGTCAAACTAGCTTTGAGTGGAGGAAAGTCGATTGCCCAAACAGCCAGAGATTTAGGGATCAAAGAGAGCTTGCTATACAGCTGGATTAGCCAAGTAAAGCAATCCAAAGCCAAAGTACCCTCTGAAGAATTTCAAAATGCATCCGAATTAGTGGATGAATTAAATCGATTACGCAAAGAGAATGCCCGCTTGAAGGAGGAGCGGGAAATCTTAAAAGCGGCGGCGTTTTTTGCGAAGGANAGAGCAAAAACGCTGACATACCAATTTATTAAGGAAAATCAAACACACTTTACGGTCGAGTGTTTGTGTAAACAGTTGAACGTATCGCGCAGTGGTTATTATGCCTGGTTGCGTCGTTCACCGAGTCAACGTACGCTGACGAATCAACGTTTGAAAGAAGCGATTCAAGAACGCTTTGAATCGAGTCGGCAGACCTATGGTTATCGTCGAGTGCATCGAGCGTTGATCTTGCAAGGAGAACGCTGCGGCAAGCATCGTGTGGGACGTTTGATGAAGCAGTTAGGATTACAGCCTAAAACGCGAAGAAAATTTAAAGCGACGACGAATTCAAACCATCGGATGCCAGTGAGTGAAAATCATCTGCAACGTGATTTTATGCCATTGCAAATGAATCGGTGCTGGACATCCGACATCACCTACGTATCGACCCAGGAAGGTTGGTTGTATTTAGCCGTGGTGATGGATTTGTATTTGCGACAAATCGTTGGCTGGTCAATGGATAGTCGCATGACGGAATCCCTGGTTCTAGATGCATTAAAAATGGCTTTATTCCGCCGTCATGTTGCCGCGGGTTTATTATTACATTCCGACCGTGGTAGCCAGTATGCGGCAAATGCCTATCAGGCGTTACTGAAACAGTATGGCATTACTTGCAGCATGAGTCGCAGAGGTAATTGCTGGGACAATGCGCCAATGGAAAGTTTTTTTCGTTCATTGAAAGTGGAATGCATTTATCATTGCTCCTTTAAAACCCGAGAAGAAGCGAAGGCCAGTATTTTTGATTACATTGAGGTATTTTATAATCGACAACGTGCGCATTCTACTTTAAATTATTTATCGCCAGCCGATTACGAAAAGCAGGTGGTAAATTTATAGAGAGGCGTGTTCATTAAATGCGGGGCAGACCATTGACATATTTTGTTGATACTCTGTAACTATCGCTAAAATCGGGTGTGGCTCATTGGCAGTGCCTAAATCTCTCAGAATTTTAGCAATTTCATTGAGTCCATTAGTCATATTATCATGCGAATTAATTTTAGCTAAAATTTTTGAGATTTTACTTAACCCAGCGACTTGTTCCTCAAAAAATATAATGTTTTTAGAGCAGCTGGCAGTTCTATGGGCGTCCTCAACTTGCATCTTTAAGTCTAATAAAATATGTTTCTCAGCTTCAGATAATGCAGGTTGTTGTCTTTTGGTGGCTCGGCGTTGTTCTTTCCAAAAGTTAGCGGCAGATACTGCAGAATCTTTACGCCCTTTGGCTCGAGATTCGGTAGGTAGTGCTGCATTATTATTGTTACAATCAGAATAATCACTAGTAATTGCAATAGTAGCCTGTGTTGGTGTTCCGACGTTATTAATTGTGGCAATAGTTGTTGGATTTCTCGCGGGTTCAGGCATTGTTGCAAGGGGAAGTCTGGGGATTGCGATTGGAGCAGGTGCTGGAGGTGGGTTGTCGTTATTATTGTTATTGCAAGATAACTCTTGCTCAGGCTGCATTTTCTTGTATAAAAGGTCTAAAACTTTGGTTATGATCAATCCTCCAGCAGAAAATATCATAATTTCAGTGAAATTCTTTTAAGAAAGTTTTTGTAGCTGGAAATATTGGGGCTGCCAAGGAATATAAGTACGCCAAATGTATCCATCAAGACATTGGTGCAGTCAATAAGATTTTCCAGCTCTAAAGAGCCAGTGGTTGTGTGATGGATGTCTCTTGAGATAAAGGCAAATAATCCGTTTATTGCAACAAATAACTGTGTTCTCGCATCTTTCAACATTTGTATCTTTGTCTTTAAATTTTCTCTTGCTTCACGAATTGTATTAACATTGTTTATGTAACTGATCCAGGCGGGATTTTTTTGAAGGCTTTCATCAATATACCTAAAGCTACTTGGCAAGAAAATAGAGTGACGGGTTCCCGAAGTGTGTTTAAAAACAACTTCATCACCTGATAAAAGTTGTTTTTGTAAATCTGAATTCATTGTATCGTCATATTCAAGTTCCCAGCTTCTGGAATAAAATGGCAATTCTTTTGATATAAATTCATTCAAGGCATTAGTCAGTTGAGGTATCTGTGACGCTAACACATTTATGTTGATGTTTTGAAGTTGTTTGATTAAACTTTTTAGGCTTTCGATTGAATTTTTGTAGATTCTAATTGTTCTTCAGCATTTTTTACATTGTTGCGCAATTGCGCCATGCTAGTCTCATTATCAAAATTCCAAAGTTCATTCTCTAATTTATGCAGCAATTTAGTCGTTTTTAGATTTTTTATGATCTCTAAAATAGCAGTAAATTCGAATCCCCAAGTTGTTTTTGGACGGACACATTGAGTGAATATCCAAAAGGCAAAGTCATGAAGTCTGCGGAAACCACGCTCATAGGCTGTTGCCTCAGGTGCAATATAAAAACGGGTCATATCTGCAATGGTATGAATGAATTTGTTAGCTGTCTGTAACTTTTAAGTTGGCTTTTTGGTTCTCAATTTCTTGCTGTGATGTTAATTTTTTGATGGAGATAATTTTGGAATGAGGCCAATAACTTGAGTGGTAATGTCTGTTGCAGCTTCAAGTAATGCAAGGCGGAAAAAGCCGGTATCTGCTTTACTTAAAATATTATAAACCATTTGTAAAGGACGTGCGAAGTTCCAAAGGAAGCCGCTCAAAGTTTCCAAAAATTGTATTCAGGGGCAATGTTGTCTTTTTGTTGTGGCATGTTTTTGGCCTTATATCAATGTTGATTTGTCTCGATAGCTGCATTTGGCAAATATCGCTCTTAATTCTGTCATCATTGACATAACATCCATGTGCAAAGCGGCCCTGCTTTAGCAGACAATGAATGCGGGGAGGGTACTTTAAGAGAATGGCGGTGTCTATTGTACTAAAGGACAATAAAGGCTTATTGTCCTAAAATCATAGACACTTCCTGTTCATCGGTTGCATTTGTGTTGTTTTGTTGAAAACCTTGTTCGTGCATATAATGAATATTAGGAATTTCTTGTGTTGTCTCATCATCTATTGGGCCTATGATATCCAATATATATAAAGCCTTTAATGATGCTAGGAAATCGGGATTGGAAGTATTAACTTGTTCTGGATTAGTCTTAAAAATCTTGCTCTTTGCAAATAGTAACCATTAGCTTCATTATATTGCTGAGCATATTTCGTTTTAAACACCAAAACATTTTCATAAATAGCACTGTTGATATAGCCTTTAATTTCTGGCCCAAATAATATTTTATGAAAACGGGTAAAAAAAGGAACCAATGGTACGTCCGACATAGAAAATAGACAGGTAAAAAGGCCAGCTATTAAAAATACTACCCCCACCATCGATAAAAGCATATTGGTAAGAATATTTCTTGGTTTAGTCCCCTCTGCTATAAAGAGGGACCCCAGCGCCATGAAACAAAGGCCATATGCCCAATTAAATTTATTTTGGTGCAAGATTAAGAGGCGAGGTAGTTTCAATGAATATTCTTCAGGTGGGATTTCATTTAAAACATATAATTTATCAATGGTTTTAAAGATTTTTCTAATTGCCGTAGTTCAATTTTTTCTAAATCGAATTTAATTATATTATTGTGCTCATTACGTTTAGTAATTGATTTTATGGCGCGGCTAAACTCAACCAACTCTCGCCAACTGGTCCCAGTCAGTGCTGATTCTAAATAAGCATCAAGTTCTTTAATATTGTTAAATTGAGGGATTGTTGTTTGCGATGTGCTGTAATTATTATTACTGTTATTACTGTTATTACTGTTATTACTGTTATTCTCGAGTAGCATAAATAATTCCCCCTCATTAAAGCTTGCAACTGTTTATTCTAGTTTTTTGTAGTTTGTTTTGCCTTAAGAGAGGCTGAAAATTAAGCCTAATCGGCGATTTTTTTACTGACCTTTAGGCGTCTATTGGTGACAGCTCTTTAATTTTTCTTCGCTAGTTGTGGCAACAATCACGGTGCATACAGCAGTGCCAGTAACATTGACAGTAGTTCGCATCATATCAATAATTTTATCAATGCCTATTACCATCGCTAGGCCAGTGAAAGGCAGGCCAAGGCTAGAAAGCACAATCATAGTCATCACGACTGCAGATCCTGGTACACCGGCTGTTCCAATAGTTGTAATGGCCGCTGTAATAATAATTAGTAGATAATCATGCCAACTAAGAGGAATATGGAAAAGTGTTGCTGTGAAAATACATATAATAGCAGGAAAAATAGCACCACAACCGTCCATTTTTGCATTGGCCCCCAGGGGCGCTACAAATGAAGCAATTTGTTCTGGTATGCCTATGCGCTTTATTAAAGTATCTAAAGTAACAGGCAATGTGGCCAAGCTAGAAGAGGTAGTAAACGCCGTTAATAGCATAGGCCAAGCAGCACGCGCAAATTTAATAGGATTCATGCGGCAAACACTGATCAGTAGAGTTGCATATACACCTAATTGAATAAAGCATGCCAAATAAACTGCTAAAATAAATTTTGCAAATGGCACAAGGCTGGTTATTCCGTAACGTGCAGTAACTTCAGCAATAAATACAAAAATAGCAATCGGCGATAAGCGGATGACCCAACGGGTAATTTTAAAAANCACTTTTGTTAAGCCATCAAAAAATTGACGTACTGTTTTGGCCTCATCGCCGCACAAGGTCAGGGCAACTGCAAATAAGATGCCAAAAATAATCACCGGAATAACTTTGCCGCGCGCAATCTGATCAAATAAATTGCCTGGGACCATATCCAAGAAAATTTCACTGATGGCTGGTGTTGGTTTCAGTGGTGCTGTGGCAAGACTTTGTGGAAAACCTTGGCCTGGATTGATCCATAATGCTGTCAGCAACCCCACAGTGGCAGCAATCACAGCAGTAGTTAAAAACCAAAATAATGTTTTTCCACCCAGTAGCTTAATTTTGGAAACATCTTTTAAACGGGTGAAGCTGGTGACGATTAATACAAACGTGATTGGAACAATAATCATTTTAAGCAGTTGTAGGAAAGCGTCTCCGATGGGTGACAGTGCGTCAGTCCATGCGGTGGGAGCTATTATGCCAAATACCGCACCAAGGAGTAGTGCTAAAATGCACTGATTACCGAAGCCTAATTTGGTCATATTGGGACACCCTCCATCAAATTTAGGCAAAAGTATACAATACTGCTAAATTAGGTGCAAATAGAGTATCTGAAAGATGCGTGCTATTTTTAAAAAACATTAATTAATCCTTGTAACATCATGAACTAAATAATAATTTACAACCCTCCGTAAGGCCCTGGTTGTTAGACCAGGGCTACCTAAGGTCGATTCGTTCCGTATCAAAGCAAATATCATTAGTGTTATGGTTGAATATAAAATTTCTTTGCATAGATTTTTAGCTGAAAAGGGAGAGTTCAGCTATGAGATGATTCCTATGGATCTTGTGGAGCATATTAACTATGATGTTCCTAAAGAGGTAAGTGTCAATTTTTATTTTGGTAACTTGGTCACAGTTGATTATAAAATACGTGTTTTTGACAAACGGACATCATTTAGTAGTAGCAGTGAAACAGTGATTTCAGATGATGCCTTTTTATTTAAAAATCTGCTTTTGGCGGTGATGGAGTTTTTTTGTTTCAGTTTTATTTTGAAAAAACAAGAGGCCATTGCGCTGGAACGATATACTAAGTTTTATGAAAATCATATTAAAGTCAAAAAATTGCTCCCCGTTGGAGTCTATAAAAAATCAAAAACAAAATTTACTATCGCCAATTGGTTTGTTTATGTTTATTTATTAATGATGGTTATTTTGGCTATAAAGAGGTGTGGTTCATAGCATTTTCCTAAGAATCTAATATGGTGTTTCCTTGACATAGTTGATATCTAATTGCACACTTATCGGCTTAATGAAATCTATCGAGCTTGAGGGAAGCCATGAAAAAGCCAGCAATAAAAATTTTTCTTTAATAATCAGTTTATTATTGACAGCAGTGATGTTTCAGCAAGCTTTTGCTGCGCCGCTTAGCTGGCAATCAACTAATGGGCCTTATGGAGGCGATGCAACAGCAGTGGCAATTGCTTCGGGTGATTCAAAGATTCTTTATGCGGGCGTTTATGGCAATGGTGTTTATCAGTCGATCGATGGTGGTAATACTTGGATCTCAATTAGTGCTCATTTGCCTAATCTCTATGTTGAACATATCGTTTTGAATAAAAATGATATTTATGCAGTTACTTATAGCGCGGGTATTTATAAATCGAGTGACCAAGGCGGTTCATGGGTTGCAGTTAACGAAGGTTTACCACATGGGACTTCTGATCGCATCACTGTTGCAGACTTGGTGGTTTCCCAAGATACACTTTACGCCAGCACTTTTGATGGTGTGTATAAATCCAGCAATAATGGTGCTAATTGGACTAAAACGGAAGTTTTCCCGGTGGCTCAGCTCAAGGATTAGAAATTGAGGGTTCGATCATTTATGCCGGCACTTATGATTCAGGCATTTATAAATCAGAAGATGGTGGTAAAACTTGGGCTGCATCTAGCAACGGATTGCCTTTGACCAATGTAACAGACATTATCAAAGTTGATGGCGTGTTGTATGCAGGAGGCCCTAATTATGCGGCCAAAGCGCCTGGTTCGTTATATAAGTCAAATGATGGCGGCCATACCTGGTTTGGCGCTTATGCAGGGATGAGTAACTCTGGGGTCAATAGTTTAGTGGCCCAAGGTTCAACTATTTATGCCGCAACCCCAGCCGGTATTTACAAAACAAGTAATGGTGGCCTTAATTGGGTTGGAATTAATACGGGTCTTGCTAGTGCATATGGCTATTTTATTACTGCTGATGGCAGCATGCTGTATTTAGGCACACAATCAGGAGTTTATCGCAGTGATAATCAAGGCAGCAATTGGTTAGCATCGAGTAATGGCATCAATGGTTATTGGGTCAATACGATGCTCAGTGCCAATACTAATCTCTATGCAGCCACCCCTGTTGGTTTATATAAATCAGCTGATAATGGTTTAAATTGGTCGTTAATTAACGCCATCAATATCAAACAAGGCGCACTCGTTGCGGATGCTAATAATGTTCTATACGCCCTTGCCAATAATGGTGTAAACAAATCCACTAACCAAGGACAGTCGTGGCAACTTTTGACACCACCGAATTCTACCAATGGCTACCCAGTCAGTGCTTCCGCTTTGTCGTCACTTTTGATTCGAAACAATACGATTTATTTAAGCGCTTATTATGAAGGGGTTTATCAGTCAAATGATGGTGGTATCTCTTGGCAGCGGTTTGGGCAATCTACCTTAGCTACAATCCGAAGTATGGCCATTGTAGGCAACAATTTTTATTTCACGACAGGAAGTTATACTTCCAAAACTTCTCTTGATGGTAAGCAAGCCTGGATTAGCATTAACCTGCCTTATGGAACCTATACCAATGTATTAGTTGGAGTAGAAAATGGTACTGATAACGGCATACTTTATGGATTAACTAATCAAGGTATTTATGTAACAACTAATGCTGGCGCAACGTGGACTAAAACAAGTTTACCGAGCGTCAACGTGACCGGTCTTTATATTAGCGGTAACACTTATATTGCTAGTACAGGAAACGGAACCTATGTTTCTACCAATGCTGGTAATACATGGGCACTGGACAATGAAGGCTTGAATTTGAGCAGCAATGTTTATACGGTAGTTGGTAATCAAGATTTCCTATTTGCTGGCACCATGGCAGGCGTGTATCGTTCTACAGTACCAACCAATCAATAAAATTCAATATTGAAAACTCCCCTCTTTCATGAATAAATGCAAGAGGAGGTTCTTATTCAATCTCCTCAATAATACTTTCTTAAGATTTATTATCTATACTCCCGTTTTTAAAAAATTGGAATGGGGTAAGTTTATGCCTAGAGTACCACTGAAGGCTGCCTGGAAAAATGTTCATGAAAAGCTTGCTTGGCAAAAAATAAAATCAATAAATATGCAAGAACCAATCATTTAGATAAGTATTTTTCTGCTGAGATAGAAGATGACCAGCTGATATTTGTCAATACGAGTTTAGGCAATCTTCGTCGTTTAGCTTTGAAAATAACGAACATAAATATAGATTAGATAAAGATGCATTAAGGCAAGTTAAGGATAGATTAATAGATCCAAATTCTGAAGAAATTACTCGCTTAAAGTTCTCGTATACTAACAATGATACTTGTGTTTATATTGAATTTACCAATTCTCATTGGCGACAAGCAGTTGGTAGAGGTATTTATAAGATCATAAAATATGATGGAGAGGTAAATCATTATGTCGCTGTTGATATGGAGCAACAAAGCTTAGCTATTTACCTGAAAGATCCTTTTGCTGACTTGGGTGTTTCTATCAGAGATTTCCTTGATATTTTTTCGACAATAACGGAAATTTTTGTATTCATCGACAGATGGAAAACAAAAAAGAAGTAAACTTCATGCATTTATAGAAAAATCAGAACAGCGGCCGGTATTCCTGCGTCACAACCTTCACAAACAGAAGAAGGTTCTTTTAAGCTTTATTTACCTTCGGATGATGATGAGCTGTTTGATATGGGCCTTAGCGCGCCAGTGCAATTGAATTCGGATGATGAAATTTTTGAAAAAACGGACATATCAAGTGTGGCCCCTATATCTCCAAGTCAATTTTCTGATGAGGAATTGTTGTTTGGTTCTAGCAGTACTGTGGAAAGTTATGTGCAGCAGTTATCGGCTAAAATCGAAGAAGATAGTGAATCAATAGCGAATTTACAAGTGACTCGTGATGGTCTTAGAAAAGAACTTAATTTAAGCGATTTTGAAGATGTCGCAACGAAAATTGAAAAATTGAAAAAAATATAGAAAGTGTTTTCTAAAGTGCAAGCCAGACCAAAAAAACTTGATAACCAAACTCAATAACCTCTTAAATTATGAATCTGATTTTCATGGTAATCTTGAAAAAGTAGCTGAAATTACTACAGTAGATGTCAAAGTTAATGCTTTGAGAAAACAATATGAAGAGGTTTTTATCAGAAAAGAAGCATTAATTCATGATATTAAGAGTCTTTATACTTTCCGGCATTTAAAACAAGAGTACGGAAAAATTTGTGAACGATATAACATAACTGCCAAAGTTAAAAGACCCATGGCAATTCTTCAAGTGAATTTTTCTATCATAAAAGGAAAAGAGAGCAAGGGGCTCACAAAGACCATTCAAAACATCAAGAAAGAGCGCAGAGACCGCAAAAGGTAATGAAGATACCGGTTGCCACATTGTCACCAGAACCAGATTTGAATGATGGCAGTAGTTATAGTCCAAGTTAACGTATCAGTTGAAGGAAAAATCTAGCTTTCGCCAACAAGGTTGAGCTGGTGGGATGGTATTAGATTGGATAAAATCCGCAAGATTACTAAAAAATAATGCCACTAAAGAGTTTTATGGTTATTATGCTGTCTCTTTTAAGGCTACCTTAAGTATGGCGGCTTAAACTGGATAATACTGAAATTCCTTCTATCTGATTGATGGTGTAATGATATGAAAAGATTTAATATTATTTTAATTTTGTCTCTTACCGCAGCATGGGTGCCCTTGAGCTTTGCCGCCACTAAGCAAGGTGTAACTTCAGCTCCGCAGCCAACTACCTGTCTAGTGGGAAGTTTTAGCAAAACTGGTGATAGCTATTGGAGCAATGTCAGCTTAAAAATCACAAACCAGTGTGGTCAAAGTGTAGATGTTCGTAATACTACCATCACTTTTAATAGCAGTGAAAATTTGAATACCAGCTTCTGGGGTGCTTTTGGTTCAGTTGCTTATCCTGACAACGCTTTAAAAATTACTTCCCAGCCAAATGGCACAGGGTATTTATCATCACTAACCTTTCATGTTCCCGATGGTGATCAATATTGGAAGCCCAATAGCCAATTAGCAAATGGTCAATCCATCGTTTTGGAATATGGTGTGCCTAAAGCAGGCTACGAAGAAAATTCAATCAAAGTCTATGTCAATGGGCAAGCTGTACAAACGGGCAATATTGCGCTTACGGTGAGCAGCAGTCAGCCAACTGATGTTGCTACTAATCCAGTCATTGATATTATGGATGCTGATGGCAAATTGGTGCAGAAAGCTACTATTGCTTGNGGGGCTCAACAGAACCTTTCTTTAGCGCCAGGAAAATATTCGATCCATCCAGAGACAATTACCGTATCTGATACAACAAGCTACCAAGGCAGCGCAACTCCTGTAGAAGTCACTGTGCAAAATGGTAAAACAGTCAGCACGAGCGTGAGTTATGCCAGAGTGGTCCAAAACGGTCAGTTAAAGATCGCTGTGCAAAAATTGCCAGATCAATTGAGCGGTTACGCAACACAACCCACTGTGACTTTGACTTCGGCCAAAGGCAGTGTGTTGACTGTACCAGTTCAATGGGGCAACACAAGCTTGGTAAGCCACCTTGCCGATAGTACCCAATATACATTTAGCAGTTCACCGATTGATTATAATGGCACTAAATGCACTGCTAATTTTAATCCTGCATCATTGGTCAGCAGTGAAAAATCACCACAGACAGCGCAATTAACCTACGCTTGTAGCACAATAAAACAAGAAAATGTTAATGTTAATGTCAGCGGTTTATCAAGTGATACACATTCAATCGACGTTACCTTTACTCCAAGCAATGGTAGCGCCAATGTGACTAAAACCATCACTGTCACCAATGGCGCTGGTAGTGATCAAGTCAAATTGACTGATGGTGTGATTTATAATATTTCTGCAACATCAGTGACTGGATACTCGGCTTCTTTTAACCCGAGCACAATTACTGTTGATGCTAACACCAGTGTGAGCATTACCTATCAGAAATTGGCCGATGTTAAAGGCCGTGTGATTGGTTATCTGCCGGGCTGGTTTGGCAATATCTCTCCGTCAGATTTGTCAACCTCACCTTACTCTGCTGAAAAATTAAGCGCAGCGGGTTACACCCATGTGTTAGTTGCATTTGGTTTATTTAGTACCACTAAACCGGGTGAAATTGCTACAGGTGCATTTGATTGTGCTGGCTGTGTTACCAAAGAATACGTGGACAGTCTGCATGCCAAAGGCATTAAAGTATTGCTTTCTTTGGGTGGTGCATCTACAGGCATTCCTAATACCTCAGTAGATTTTCACCAAGTGTTATCAGGTCAAAATCCTGATACATTCATTGCTACTTTTGTGCAATCGGTGAAAACTATTATGAATCAATATCATTTTGATGGTATCGATATTGATATCGAGCATGGTTTAGGCCCCAAAACACCGGGCAGTAAAACCGAGTTTGTGACACCTGTTGCAGGCAGTGATATTGATGTCATGGCCAGAATTCTGAAACAGTTGCATGCTGATAATCCTAATATTCTTATCAGTATGGCACCACAAACAGCGAATATTTCACCTAATCCCAATGCATTTGATGGAACTTGGGGCAATTATTCCTCATTGATCATGCAAACTCATGATGTAATCAGTTGGGTAGGCATTCAGCTTTATAATACGGGATGCACTAATGGTATTGATAGCGTTTGCTATGCCAATACTGGTAATTCACCTGATTACTCAGTAGCTATGGCGGTTGATTTATTAGAAAACTGGCCGACAAAGAACGCAACCACTGGCCAAGCAACAGGTTATATGCCTTATACGGCTTACTTGAAACCTGATCAAGTTGTCTTAGGCTATCCAGCACCTAATGCACAAGGCATTAGTGATGGCGCACCAGCAACTAACACGACGCATATTAAACATGCTATTCAATGCTTAAAGACTGGCAGCACTGGTTGCAGCCAATATAAACCACCACGCGGTTACTCTTCCATCGGNGGTGTGTTTGAATGGAGCTTACAATACGATCAAGGCAATCAATATAAATTTGCCAGTGATCTAGCTGCTTGTGTAATCAGTGGTAGTTGTAATTAAGCCGCTGAAATTGGTTTAGTGAAAGCCAAAAATTGTAAGGCGGTTCAATTCAATTGAACCGCCTTATTTTAAAGATAGCTGATTACAACAGATTGTGAGGTGCATTAGAAGTGTGCGGCTTTTGTGGTATTTATTAGCAAGATCATAGGCCACAAAATGCGACACTTGTGGCGCAGAGTTAGATAATGCTTTTACCCGGTCGACAATTTTGCGGTCAGACACAGAAATTCGTTCATGTTGTCGCAGATGTTCTACCCAGGATTCTACCATAAAACATTCTAAAAACCGGTTTTCGTCATTGATATCGTTAAATAATTCCCAAAAAAATGCACCGTTTCGTAACCGTAATTGTCTCACTGCATTCATGGCGCGGGTGAATTGAGTAATTTTGGATTNTTCAACGGTGTATTCAACAATGACCATGGTTGGCCCTTGATGGTAAGAAACGCCTTTAGCGGCTGGGCCAGGTGAATGACGAGTTAATGTGTGGTCAACATCAAGTTCTTTTTCCAGAGAGAAAANATAAATTAACGCGCTGCAAATTAATAATCCTAATGCTGCCATCCAAAAAGCAAATGGAATGGAAATATGAGTGGCCGTGACGCCCCATAACGCGCTACCGCCTGCCATGCCGCCGAATAATGCGATTAAATAAATGGACATTGCTCGTGCTCTGACCCATGGGGCAACGACTAGTTGTGCGACGGTATTGCAAGAGGTCAGCACGGTTATCCAAGCGATTCCGCCACATAATACGGCTAAGCATGCAATATAAAAATTTTTGCTGATAGCTAATAAGACAGAGGAGATAGCAAATAATAAAATACCAATTTGTACTGTTAAATTGATTTTGATGCGTTCACGTAATTTTGGTAAAAGTAATGCGCCGATAATAGCGCCAAGTCCGAGTAAGCCAATTAAAATACCATAACTGATTGGGCCACGTTGTAACTGCAGCCGTGTTACCAGAGGTAACAGTGCCCAAAGTGCGCTGGAAAACAGAACAAAAACGCATGTGATTATCAATACACTTTTTAGCCCAGGGGAGCCTTTGATGTAGCGCATACCACCGCGCATTGCTTCCCGTAATCGTTCAGCTGGTAATGAGCTGCGGATATGTTTATGTTTCCATTTCGTAAGAGCGATTATTACCCCAACAAATGATAATGCATTCAACAGAAATACTATGGTGGGCCCAATTGCTGCGAGCAAGAGGCCGGCAATGGCTGGGCCAATAGCCCGGGCAATGTTAACGCTAAGGCTATTCAAAGTGATGGCTGCTGGCATTATTTCAATAGAGACCAGTTCCGGAATAGTGGCTTGCCATGTGGGCGCGTTAAGTGNCATAAAAATGCCTAAGCTGAAGGTGTATAACAAGAGCGATAATGGGGTAATCCAATTTAAATAAGTCGTGAGTGCCAATAATCCTACGATGATAGCCATGCTAAATTGCAGCACTAACAAATAACGCCGTCGATCCAAAATGTCGGCCAATGCCCCTGCAGGCAACGCCAATAAAAATACTGGCAATGCTGAGGCAACTTGGACTAAAGCGACCAACAAAGGGTTGGTTGTTAATGAAGTCATCATCCAGGCGGCAGCAACTTCCTGCATCCAAGTCCCAATATTCGATACTACCGCTGCTATCCAAATAGCGCGGAAGATTGGATAAGAGAAGGGCGTCCAAAGTGAATTTTTTTATACACATCCATGAGATATAAACGTCATTGGTGTATCGGCAATTTATCACTAGTAGCTAGTTGATGCCAGCAGAACCAGTAGAATAGGAATGGCATATGCGTTTGTTTGATTAAAAACTACACAGCAAGCTAGAGTTCACTGTCATAGACCTTCTTCAGATGATATCCATATTGCCACAAGCTTATTTTGTTCGTGCCAGCTCACGCCCAGAGAAGAGCCAATCCCGCTACAAAACACGCCGTGAATACATCCCTGTAGGCTCTAGGCTTTCATCCCTGAAAGCCAAGGTTTTGTAGCGGGATTGGCTCTTCTCTGGGCTTTATTTTCGTGAAATCAGGCTGACTTATTGGTAATGATATGGATACCACCTGAAGAAAGGTCTTTTGCTTCTGTATAAGATGAGCATTGTGTTTCATCATGGAGAAGTGGCTCACTTCTATCGTGACAATACTATTTATCGTCCCTATAATGGATGGGCCTTTATGTGTTCAATATTACTGTTTTCTAAAGATTTTTGGCTGGGGTGTCATGAATATTTTCTTACTAAACATAAACAGAAGATAAATAATCAGATGAAGCGGACTGTATTTATTGCTGTTGCCATTTTATTATTATCAATCGGTTGGTATTGGCGCCATCATGCACAGCAGACACAACAAAAAAAGTTGTTGCTACCCCTATTAGTGTATCCACAAGCCCTGTCATCCAACGCAATGTGATAGAACAAATACAAGCAGTAGGCACAGTACAAGCCTATAGTACAGTGTCCATTGTACCCCAAGTAAGTGGTGAACTTATTAGTGTGGGTTTTAAACAAGGTGACCTTGTTCAACAAGGCCAATTATTGTTTCAAATTGATCCTAAGCCTTACCAAGCTCAATTAGACCAGGTGGAAGCAAATTTACAGCGTGACCAGGCGCAGCTTGATAATGCACGTACGTTAGTGGAGCGTAATCAAAAATTAGTGCCGAAAGGTTATATTTCCAGATCTGATTTTGATCAGCTAGTCAGTAATGAAAAAGCTTTAATGGGAACGATTAAAGCAGATCAAGCTGCAGTAGAAACTGCCAAATTACAATTAGGCTATGCCACTATCAGAGCACCGATTGCTGGCCGCACCGGTAATTTGTTGGTCCATCCAGGCAATATCGTTACAGCCAATAATGCTAATGAACCATTAGTTGTCATCAATCAAATTGAGCCGATTTATGTTGCTTTTTCTGTTCCGGAACAACGTATGCTAGCCATTCAACGTGAATACAGCAGCTCTCAGTCTATGCCAGTGACCGCAATTATTGACAGTAAAGAAGGTAGCGTTGAAGTCAAAGGCGATTTAAGTTTTATTGACAATACGGTAGATGCGACTACGGGCACAATCCAGCTTAAAGCCACTTTTGCCAATGCAGACCATTTACTTTGGCCTGGTCGTTTTGTCACTGTAAAATTGCCTGTGACACCAATTGCTAATGCATTATTAGTTCCAACGCAAGCGATACAAGCAGGACAACAGGGATCTTTTATTTATGTACTAGGGCCAGAAAATAAAGCAGTTTACCGACCAGTCACACTTGGGCCAGTCATTGATGATAATACGGTAGTCATACAAGGTGTGAAACTCGGAGAGCAAGTCATCACAACTGGACAATTTAACTTAGCAGAGGGAGTGGTAGTTCAAGTTGTTAATCCAAAAACTACTACAATCACCGTTGATGAGAAGCCATGAATATCAGTGAACAATTTATTCGTCGTCCTATTATGACGGTGTTATTGATGGCAGGGTTATTTATTTTTGGCATTTTAGGCTATCGTGCATTACCTATTAGTGATTTGCCTAATGTTGATTATCCTAGTATTACTGTTTCTGCCAGTTTGCCAGGAGCAAGCCCAGAAACCATGGCAAGTTCAATTGCGACACCATTAGAACAACAATTTTCTACCATTGCTGGTTTGACTATGATGAATTCAAGCAGCAATTTAGGCCAGACACAAATTACATTGCAATTTGATCTCAGTCGTAACATTGATGGTGCAGCGCAAGATGTGCAGGCAGCTATTACAGCAGCCATGAATAAATTGCCTGCTGGCATGCCCAATCCACCCACTTACCGCAAAGTTAATCCTGCAGCACAGCCTATTCTTTATTTAGCATTAGTTTCGGCTAATTTACCGCTTTCAGTGGTAGATGAATATGCGGAAAATGTATTAGCACAGCAAATTTCAATGATTAATGGCGTTGCTCAAGTCAGTGTGTTTGGTGCCCAAAAATACGCAGTGCGTATTCAAATGAATCCTGAAATTTTAGCATCGCGGGGGATTGGCTTAGATCAAGTTGCATTGGCAGTGCAAAATGCCAATGTTAATTTAGCGACAGGAAATTTAAATACAGGCAAACAACAATCATTTCTAATTCAAGCCACTGGCCAGTTACAAAATGCTGCTGCTTATCGCCCTTTGGTTGTAGCTTATCGCAACGGTGCGCCTGTGCGTTTAGAAACCTTGGGTGAAGTCATTGATAGCGTGCAAAACAATAAAGTGATGAGCACTCTTAATGGCAATCCCTCTGTCACTTTGGCGATCCAACGGCAACCAGGCAGTAATACAATTCAAGTAGTCGATGATATCAAAAAGTTGTTACCACACTTCGAACAACAGTTGCCAGCAGGGATTAAATTAATTACGGTCTATGACCGTTCAGTATCGATCCGCCAAGCAGTCAATGAAGTGCAATTTACTTTAATCTTGGCTGCCGTCTTGGTCGTCATGGTGATNTTTTTATTTTTACGGACGATCTCAGCGACTTTTATTCCCAGTATTGCATTGCCTTTATCAATCATAGGCACATTTGCCTTTATGCATCTTCTGAATTTTAATTTAGATAATATGTCATTATTGGCTTTAACATTAGTCGTAGGGTACGTGATCGATGATGCCATTGTAGTGATGGAAAATATCTATCGGCATATCGAAATGGGAAAAGATCCAATGGCAGCTGCATTGGAAGGCTCTCGAGAAATCAGTTTTACTATTTTATCAATGACGCTTTCATTGGCGGCGGTATTTATTCCCGTGTTGTTTATGGGTGGAATTTTAGGGCGATTGCTGCATGAGTTGGGTCTGACAATTATTATTGCAATTCTATTGTCGGGTTTTATTTCGTTGACGTTGACGCCAATGCTTTGTAGCCGTTATTTGCAGCCAACTAGTTTAAAAGGGCGTTATCGTTGGCAACAATATTTTGAACGTGGTTATGATTATTTTTTACAGCTTTATGATGACACTTTGCAGTGGGTTTTAAAACATCCTCGTTTTACGATGTTAATTTTTGGCTTAACTTTGGTATTCATGATGTATTTGTACGCAGTGGTACCAAAAGGTTTCATGCCAAATGAGGACACGGGGCAAATATTTGCTTATACTGAAGCTGACTCTTATATTTCTTTTGAGGGCATGTCACAACGTCAGCAAGCATTGGTTAATATCATTAAGCAAAATCCCAGTGTAGAAAGTGTCATTTCAGTAGTTGGTGGTGGNGGTGCTTCTGCTGCAGGCAACGCTGGACGTATTTTTATTCGACTGAAGCCACGGCGACAAAGAGATCCCGCAGACAAAGTAATACAACAATTACGCCCACAATTAAATCAAATCACGGGTATTCATGCTTATCTACAAAACATACCAAGCATCCCGTTAGGCCCATTAAGCAAAAGTTCTTTCCAATTTACTTTGCAAGATTCTAATTTAGATGAATTAGCAAAATGGTCAACTATCTATAAAGAAAAAGTATCTAAATTACCTGGCTTCCAAGATGTGACGAGTTCATTGGTTTATTCTGGCCCACAGGTGATGGTAGACATTAATCGTGATAAAGCAGCCGCTTATGGAGTAACACCGCAACAAATTGAAGCAGCGCTTGGTTTTGCGTTTGGATCGCAACAAATCTCTAATATTTATACTCAAACAAATACTTACCAAGTCATTATTGAATTACTGCCACAATATCAGAACAACACAACTGTATTTTCTCAACTGTATGTGACATCAACATCGGGCAAATTAGTACCATTAAATGCAGTGGCGGATATTAAACAAGCAATTGGGCCGCTTACAGTTACGCACCAAGGGCAACTGCCAGCGGTGATTATTTCATTTAACTTGAAACCAGGCATGCCGTTGGGCAGTGCTGTTAATGCTGTGCAAAATCTAACGAAGAAATTGAAACCACCGCCTACGTTGATTGTTGCATTTCAAGGCACAGCACAAATGTTTAAGTCTTCTTTCCAAGGTCTGGGGCTCTTGTTATTTGTCTCCATTTTAGTGATTTATATTTTACTCGGTATTTTGTATGAAAGTTTTATTCATCCATTGACCATTCTTTCAGGATTACCGGCAGCAGGTGTCGGTGCTTTAATTACTTTAATTGTGTTTAACAGTGAATTGAATTTTTATTCTTTTATCGGGATTTTAATGTTGGTCGGTATTGTTAAGAAAAACGCTATCATGATGGTGGATTTTGCGCTAGAGGCCCAGCGCCAGCAAAATAAAACTCCCGCAGAAGCGATTTATCAGGCTTGTTTATTACGGTTTCGCCCAATCATGATGACAACCATGGCAGCTTTGCTGGGTGCTTTGCCAATCGCCATGGCTTTTGGTGCCGGTTCTGAAAGCCGCAAACCATTGGGCTTGGCTGTTGTCGGTGGTTTATTGGTTTCGCAATTATTGACTTTGTATATTACNCCCGTCATTTATTTGTATTTTGAAAAACTATTAGGCTGGATTAATGCCAGAGAGGCACAGAAGTTAAAATAACCCCATACTATGTCAATCACAGGAGCTACCTTCCTTGGCATATTAATTTCAATGCTAAAAATGGGTATAGCAATTCCAATAATTTGTGAAATAATACCTTGTTCAAGTAATCCAGGGTAATGCGCGGACCATGATAGGCGGCATTAGGACAGTTTTTTATATTTGATGAGGTATGTATCAATGGCAACAGCAGTGGATGATAATCGTAAGAAAGCCCTTAGCGTGGCATTAAGTCAGATTGAGAAGCAGTTTGGGAAAGGTTCAGTAATGCGTATGGGCGATGCCAATGTTGCCCGGGACATCGAAGCTATTTCGACAGGCTCATTAGGGTTGGACATTGCATTAGGCATTGGTGGCCTGCCACGGGGCCGTATTGTTGAGATTTTTGGCCCAGAATCTTCTGGTAAGACCACGTTGACCTTGCAAGTTATTGCAGAATGTCAAAAACAAGGTGGCACAGCCGCTTTTATTGACGCTGAACACGCATTAGATCCTGTCTATGCGAAAAAATTAGGTGTCAACGTAGATGACTTATTGGTATCCCAACCCGATACCGGTGAACAAGCGTTAGAAATTGTAGACATGTTGGTGCGTTCTGGTGCTGTCGATGTGGTCATTGTGGACTCAGTTGCTGCCTTGACACCAAAAGCAGAAATTGAAGGCGAGATGGGTGACCAGCATATGGGCCTGCAGGCACGTTTGATGTCACAAGCATTGCGTAAGTTGACGGCCAATATTAAGCGTTCCAATACGTTGGTGGTGTTTATTAACCAAATTCGTATGAAAATTGGGGTAATGTTTGGCAATCCTGAAACCACAACCGGCGGTAATGCATTGAAATTCTATGCTTCAGTCCGTTTAGACATTCGTCGTACTGGAGTGATTAAGCGGGGCGAAGAGGTGGCTGGCAGCGAGACCCGTGTCAAAGTGGTTAAAAACAAGGTGTCCCCGCCATTCAGACAAGCCGATTTCGATATTATGTATGGGGAAGGCATTTCGCGTGAAGGAGAAATTATTGAGTTGGGTTCCCAGTTCAATATCATCGAAAAAGCAGGCACTTGGTACAGTTATCAGGGTGACCGTATTGGCCAGGGCAAAGACAACGTGCGGGAATTCTTAAAGCAAAATCCTGCTAAAGCTAAAGACATTGAAGCGAAAATTCGTGCCCATGCTTTAGCGGCAGCAGCAAATGCTGGCCATAATAAAGTCGATGAAATGGCAGACGTTGATGCTTGATGAGAGAACGGCTGTTAGGCAGTGCGCTTTGCGCTTATTAACCCGGCGAGAACATAGCCAAGCTGAATTGGCTTTAAAGCTAAAACAGCGTGGCTTTTCTCCCATTATTATTGAGCAAGTATTAACAGAGATGGACACAAGTGGTTGGCAAAGCGATGTACGTTTTGTTACTGCTTATGTCCGACAGCAAGCAGCGAAGGGTTATGGCCCTCTCTATATTACGCAAGCATTAAAACAACGTGGTATTGAGATGGAATTAATTACTGCTGAATTAAAAAATTAGTGACAGAATGGCCGGAGCATTTGCAGCAATTAATCGGTAAAAATTCCGTGGAAAATTGGCACAAGACTTGTCTTCTCGGGCGAAGCAATTGCGGTTTTTACAGCAACGAGGGTATCCGTTGACATTGATTAAGCAAATTACTGGCAAAGGTGAGGTTTAGGGTAGATCTGCTTTGCTTGATCCATTCTACTTATTTTTGTTATAAGTGTTTCCCAGCTTTGTAAATGTCAAGCAGGGAATTTATTAGCAAGGTGGCAGCTATACAATGAATACAAATCAATTACGTAAAAGNTTTTTAGAATATTTTCAGCAGCACCAACACACAATTGTTCCAAGCAGTGGTTTAATTCCTTTAAACGATCCTACATTATTATTCACTAATGCAGGCATGGTGCAATTCAAAGAGGTATTTTTAGGCAATGAGACCCGTCCTTATGTGCGTGCGACTAGCGCTCAGCGTTGTGTTCGTGCTGGTGGCAAACACAATGATTTAGAAAATGTTGGGTATACCGCACGCCACCATACNTTTTTTGAAATGTTGGGAAATTTCAGTTTTGGCAATTATTTTAAACGTGAAGCCATTCAATTTGCTTGGCAATTTTTAACAGAAGTTTTGCAAATTTCCCCACAAAAATTGTGGGTTACAGTATTTACTGAAGATGATGAAACAGCGGATATTTGGCTAAAAGAAATGAAGATCGACCCTCAACGTTTTTCCCGTTGTGGTGCTAAAGATAATTTTTGGTCGATGGGTGATACTGGCCCTTGTGGGCCTTGTACTGAAATNTTTTATGATCATGGTCCAGAAGTTCCTGGTGGCCCTCCGGGCAGTCATGATGCGGATGGTGATCGGTATATTGAGATTTGGAACTTGGTATTTATGCAATTTAACCGGACTGCTGATGGTAAGCTGACACCTTTGCCTAAACCATCAGTTGATACGGGCATGGGGTTAGAACGTATTGCCGCTGTTATGCAAGGCGTACATAGTAATTATGATATTGATATATTCCGACACTTATTGGCTGCTATTGCTGAGTTGGCCAATATGAAGTCCACTGATAATACATCAATGCGAGTGATTGCTGATCATATTCGTTCAACTGCCTTTCTTATTACGGATGGAGTGGTGCCAAGTAATGAAGGGCGTGGCTATGTGTTGCGTCGTATTATTCGTCGTGCCGTTCGTCATGGCTATAAACTAGGCTTGCATGAACCATTNTTTTACCGGCTAGTTGCGCCTTTAGTTAAAGAAATGGGTGGGGCTTACTTAGAATTGGCGCAAGCACAAGCACGTGTGGAACAAGTCTTAAAGCAAGAAGAGATACAATTTGCAAATACCTTGTCACAAGGTCTAAAAATCTTTGATCAAGCAGTAGCGGATTTACCTAATGCTATGATTCCAGGTGAAGTTATATTCCGGCTTTATGACACTTATGGCTTTCCTCCTGATCTGACCAACGATATTGCACGTGAGCGTAACCTCAACTTGGATTATGCAGGTTTCGAACAAGAGATGGCCAAGCAGCGACAACAGTCGCAAGCAGCCAGTAAGTTTGCAGTCGATTACACGCAGCAATTACAAGTGGCAGGGGAGACAGAGTTTATCGGTTATGATCGAACAACAGGTAAAGGAATAGTGACTTCGTTATTGGCCGAGGGCCATCATATNTCCGCTATTGATGGCAGGAAAAAAGGGGTGGTAGTGCTTGATCAGACACCNTTTTATGCCGAGGCAGGTGGACAAGTTGGCGATACAGGCTGGTTGTATTTCGAGAATGGTAGTTTTCGGGTTGATGATACCCGTAAACATGGATTAGTTTATTTTCATTATGGCCATGTTGCCAGTGGAGAATTACAAGTTGGCATGCAAGTAACGGCCGAGGTCGATTCTGCCCGTCAAGCAACCATGTTAAATCACTCCGCTACGCATCTGTTGCATGCTGCTCTCCGTCATGTATTGGGAGAACACGTCATACAAAAAGGCTCATTAGTGGCGCCTGATCGCTTAAGATTTGATTTTGCTCATCATGAAGCCTTAACTTCTGATCAAATTACTGCAATTGAGCAGCTTGTGAACCAACAAATCCGCGCCAATTTAGCATCTCATGTGGAGGTTATGTCACCTGAGGCTGCTAAACAGAAGGGGGCAATAGCCTTATTTGGCGAGAAATATGGAGATCAGGTACGAGTATTAAGTATGGGTGAATTCTCTATGGAATTGTGTGGTGGTACCCATGTTGCACGTACAGGCGATATTGGTTTATTTAAAATTATTAGCGAGCGGGGTTGCNNCGCTGGTATTCGCCGAATTGAAGCGATTACAGGGAGNGCTGCTTATCAATGGTCAATTGAAACCCAACAGCGTTTGCAGGCCGCAGCCGATCTGTTGAAGGCCAATTCTGATAATATTATTGAAAAATTGCAGCAACTTATCCACAATAACCGACAAATGGAGAAAGAACTGGCAGCATTGCAGACTAAATTATGGAGTGGACAAAGCACTGACTTGGCAGCACAGGCGGTCCCAATCAACGACATAAAAGTCCTGATTACTAAAATAACTGGTGCTGATATGAAAACGTTGCGGCTTGCGATAGACCAACTCAAGGACAAGTTGAATAAAGGCGTCATTTTGTTGGCAGCTGTGAATGATGATCAGGTGCAGTTATTGAGCGGTGTAACTAAAAATTGTGTTGAGTTAGTCAATGCCAGTGAATTGGTCGGATTTGTTGCTGGCCGCATTGGTGGCAAGGGCGGNGGACGTCCAGACATGGCCCAAGGTGGTGGCCATAATATTGCTGCTCTAGATGCAGCGTTGACTGATGCATTGGCATGGGTCAAAGATAAAATCAAATAAGCTGGGACTTATTTATGGCATTGATTGTTCAGAAATATGGTGGCACATCGGTTGGCAGTTTAGAGCGTATTCAGCATGTAGCTGAAAAAGTCATCAAAGCGCGCACCGAGGGCCATGATGTGGTCGTAGTGCTTTCTGCTATGAGCGGTGAAACTGATCGTTTGATCCAGTTAGCTTTGGCGGTAGATAATGATCCTAATCCACGTGAGTACGATGCACTTATCTCCATTGGCGAACAAGTGACAATCACTTTATTGAGTATTGCTCTCAATGCCAAAGGTTATCCGGCGCGTTCTTATACAGGTGCGCAAGCGGGTGTAATAACAGATAGCGTCCATAAGAAAGCACGTATCGCTGATATTGATCCCCATTCTTTGCGAGCTGATTTAGCTGCAGGGCGTATTCCAGTGGTTGCTGGCTTCCAAGGCATTGACAAGGAAGGTAATGTTACCACTTTAGGACGGGGAGGATCAGATACCACGGCTGTGGCTTTAGCGGCAGCTTTGAAAGCGGATGAATGCCAAATTTATACGGATGTGGATGGTGTTTACACTACCGATCCACGAGTTGTGCCTTGTGCGCGCCGATTAGACCGCATTACTTTTGAAGAAATGCTGGAACTGGCCAGCTTAGGGGCAAAAGTCTTACAGATTCGCTCAGTGGAGTTTGCTGGAAAATACAATGTACCATTACGAGTATTGTCGACCTTCGTTGATGGTCCAGGCACTTTGATTACTTATGAGGACAAATCGATGGAACAACCTGTTGTATCGGGGATTGCGTTTGACCGTAATCAAGCCAAACTGACAATTGCTGGTGTACCAGACCGCCCAGGGGTCGCACGTCATATCTTAGGAGCGGTGAGTGAAGCCAATGTTGAAGTCGATATGATTGTGCAAAATGTTCCTGCGCCTGATAAAACAGTTGATTTTAGTTTTACTGTTCAGCGCGATGACTACCGCAAAACAGTTGCTATTTTGAAGCAAGTATGTGAGCAGTTAAATGCTAAAGAAGTAAGAGGCGATGACAAAATTGCTAAACTTTCAATTGTAGGCGTAGGCATGCGTTCTCACGCAGGCGTTGCTACNAAAATGTTTTCAGCTTTGGCTGAGGAAGGCATCAATATTCAGCTAATTTCCACTTCAGAAATTAAAATTTCAGTGATTATTGATGAGAAATATATTGAATTAGGCACAAGATGTTTACACACAGCCTTTGGTCTTGATATAGAAACCAAAGAGGAGACGGCGCATCATCAGGGTTAGAAAGTTGGCTTGTTTTATCTTAATTACCATAAAGTAGGTTAAAAATTTGTCATTTAATCGGCTCAAAGCACAACAAATTTTGAACAATCGATATAACTTGGCATAATTGTGTTAATATTATATTTAGGAAGCAATTTGAGGAGGGACAACATGCAGCACCTTCACCAAAAGTTGCTAAGATTTAAGTTGATATAGAAAAGGGACTAAGGAGAAATACATGCTTATCTTAACTAGACGTATTGGAGAGTCGGTTATCATCGGTGATGATGTCACCGTCACTGTGTTAGGGGTGAAAGGTAACCAAGTACGGTTGGGGGTCAATGCACCTAAGGAAATCAGTGTGCATCGTGAAGAAATCTATCGCCGTATTCAGGAAGAAAAATCCGGTCCTTCCCATGATAAAGAAACCGATGAATAGGCGTCTTTGCGTTCCATTGTTCTATTTCTATACAGTGAGTTCAGAATAGGCGTAACTCGCTTATCCTGAGCTCACCCAGTTCAGTACTTATTTAATAATTCAGAAAAATACCAGTCCCATTCCGAGTGCCCTAAAGAATTCCTCATTCAGTACTTCTGAAGGCGGGTCTTAGCTATATTCAAACTAATACCGTTCTATTACAATTATCTATTCATTAGAATTAGTATTTGACTCATAATTTCTCAATGGTATCATTCCCTCTCTCCGGAGAGATGGCCGAGNNTTGGTCGAAGGCGCTCCCCTGCTAAGGGAGTATGGGGCCAAAAGCTCCATCGAGGGTTCGAATCCCTCTCTCTCCGCCAGTGCGTNNATGCGCGCCCGTAGCTCAGTTGGATAGAGTATCTGGCTACGAACCAGAAGGTCAGGGGTTCGAATCCCTTCGGGCGCGCCATTTTTGAGTCCTTAAGCCTTGTGCTCTGCCAATTCAACCTTCTTTAAAGTTACCGTTACCAATGGAGAAATGGTTTCGAAAGATGCAGACACTGGGGTGGGCACAGGATGCAGCACTTCAAATAGCATTAGAAAATGCAAGTGTTTCAGATATACAATCTTATTCAAATGGAACAACCGACTATTGCTCATCTATTACTTGGAGCGGTCAAGATGAGTCTCAGAATATGTATCAATCTGGAAAATTAAAAATTGTCATTTCATCCAAGTAAAACTTTTATTTTGTTATTGGTCTTGCATTGAGTTGCGGCACTTTAAATGCGACTCAATGCAATTTTCACAAACAAGCATTATTTTCAGATACTTTTACTTGTACTAACATTGATTCCAAAGTCAGTCCCGGACCAAAAGCACAACTAAATAACCATTTATTGTTGTCTTGTTTTTCCAAAGAATCCCAAATTGCCTTTAAGACAAATAAAATTGTTGTAGAAGACATATTGCCATATCGGCGTAAGACTTCATAAGAATGATAATTTTGTTCTGGTTGTAGCTGTAGTGCTTCTTCACACGCCATTAAAATTTTCTTGCCTCCTGGATGAATAGCGTAGAGCGATATGTCAGTAGGATCAAGCGCTAATGTCGCCAATAAACGAGTAAAAAATTCAGCGATACCCTCTTTAATTAACTTGGGAACATAGCTTGTTAAAAGCATATCAAATCCAGAGTCACCAATTTCCCAAGTCATGTCATTACAACCTTGTGGCAATAGGTCACAATAAAATGAGCTAAATTGTAAATATTTACTAGTACTTTTAGGGGTTGTTATGATAGCTGCTCCAGCGCCGTCAGCGAAGAGAGTAGCCGCTAGCAAATCATTCATTGAATGGCTTTTCTGGAAATGCAGCGTGCACAATTCAACACTAACAATAAGCACGACCGCATTAATTTGTGCCTGGCAAATAGCATCAGCTAATCGCAAGGCATTAAAAGCACCATAACATCCCATAAAATTAATAGCAGTTCGCTTGATATTGGCGGTCAAATTTAACGCGTGCACTAACTCAATATCTAATCCAGGAGCATACATGCCAGTGCAACTCACTGTGATTAAATGCGTAATACGGTTCAGGGTAAAATCAGGCAATTGACTTACACAATTTTGGATTGCTTGTAAAGCTAATGGCAAAGCGGCTTGTCGATAATATTGCATGCGCGTTTTGGTGGTTGGAAAGGNGGCGGCAAAATCATTAGGAAAGAAAGAGAAATTGCCTTTGGTAGCCAGAATGTCTGGCAAAACACTGTGACGTGTGTCAATGCCAGCAGTTTGATAAATAGCTTTGATGCGTTTCTCCTGCGTTGGAGGGAGTTNGTAAAATCCAACCATTAACTCTGCTATTGCTGCTTGAGTGTTATAATAGCGAGGGCTTGCAGTTCCAATCGAAATAATTGCGGGTTCCATCATTGCTTCCTTGTAGTATGACGGTAAATTTAAACTATGGTATGATCAATCCAATATTAACGTCAACTATGAATAGGTAAATTATGACGGTCGACACCTTGAGTGCTAGTTTAAAACTTAGTCGTATCAGTGCAATTACTATCGTTTTACAAATTCTTGCTTTATTAATTTTGGGATGGTCAGTTTCCATCTCTAAGCTGACAATTGAGCCTTCAACACCTTTGATGTTATTTTTATCATTCACCCTGATGCAGGCCATTATTTTTATCATCAGTGGCTATCGTACAGAAATCAAATATCCAGGACAATTGACCCATCTTACGTTACACAAATTGATTAGCAATAATATCATTGCGTTAATAGTTATTAATGTGGTTTGTTTTATGCTAATGGTGTTGTTGCTGCATATTGATGAGTTTTTGGGGCTAGAGTTCTTTATGATCATTTATATCATCGCCTTGTTGATGATGGCGGCCATTGGTTATGGGGTAATTTATCTTTCCTTATGGCTGGGGCGGAGGATTGCACAGCGCCGGCTGGTTGTAACATAATGATTTAAAGGATTATTTTTGCGACACTATAATTCTAAGTATCTACTATACTAGATATAGGGTCACTTTGTTGAAGGAGATGGTCATGGAATACTCGGTCTTACTTGCCAAGATAATTGGTTTATATTTGTTTATCGTTGGTTTAGCAATAGTTGCGCGCAAACATGTCGTCGTTGATATGATTAGAGACATAGTCAATACGCCGTCAATGTTGTATCTCACATCAGCATTGACATTAGTATTAGGCATATTGCTTGTTATTACGCATAGCATCTGGGCTTGGGATTGGCGGCTTATCATCACCTTGATTGGTTGGGGATTATTTATCAAAGCAATCCTGCGAATCTTCTTCCCTAGTGTGCCAAGAGACATGATTAAGTGGGGAATTGGCCATGTGCCTACTTTAATGGTCACCGGATTTGTGTTCTTGATCCTCGGAATTGTATTGCTCTATTTTGGCTTTGTCGGTGGTACTGGCATCGCAATCTCATAATTCATAGTGCCTAATTTTGGCTGGGCAGGACGTGAGTCCTGCCTTTTTTATCTTTTTTTAACAAAGCGGGTTACATTTGGGTTGACCCTTGATTAGAATGCGCATCCTTTGTGTAAAAAGAGGTAAGAAAATGCAGAAAATTGTTCTCATGGCCTCCCTAAGCAGCATTGTATTGCTAAGTGGTTGTGCAACCATTACCAATGGTCGTTATCAACAGGTAACTGTAGCGACACAACCGCAAGGCGCCAGTTGTGTACTTAAAAACAACAAAGGGACTTGGAACGTCAAATCGACTCCAGAAACGATAGAAGTTCACCGCAGTATGGATGATCTGCATGTGGCATGTAANAAACCCGGTTATAAAGACACTCCTTCTACTGTCAAATCTACTACCAAGAAGATGATTGCTGGCAATATTTTATTTGGTGGCATTGTAGGGGGTGGCGTTGATGCTTATAACGGCTCAGGTTTTAGCTATCCAACCCAAATTAATCTCAATTTGGATTCAGGAAAAGGTGAGGTTTAATTAGGGTGGTATGGTTTCCTTTCTTCTCCTATGCGCTGAAGGGGAAGAAAGGGTTCTGTTCAAATTTTATGCAAAATAGCCGTCGGTTGGCAATTTTTGTCATTTTCAGTTATAATTTGGCTTCAAGATGATAATAAAGCTGCGCACATAACAACAAACTGACGGAATGCGCAAGGTATTGGAGCCAACTAGCATGAAAAAAATGTTAATGCTAATCAGCCTATTATGCATTTGCAGCAGCATAGCACTTGCTGCGCCTGTCCCTGAAACCAGTCTAAAATCTGGTTCAAGCTCAACCACCAGCGATAATAAATCCTCTATAGCCAAAAAACATAGCAAGACGGCTAATAGCCGTAAACACCATTATAAAATTAAAAACAAACACCAGTCCCAGTCAAACAAGCAGTTGCAACACCGCAACCACTGACTTTGGCATTAGAACAAGCAATAGATAACGATAATGCTGCTATTGATAGTTTTCATTCGGAAGAGAGTACAACCAGCCGTATCATTGCAACAGTCAATCATACTGTTGCTAATATCACGCATAATTCTTACAAGTTTGGTGGGAATTACTTCAATGCAATTAAAGGCATTTACAAATTGGATTGTTCTTCTTATGTCGGTCAAGTATTAAAAATTGCTGACCCGTCGGCCTACGCCAGTATTACTGATTGGGCCAGAGTTTATAAACCTGTCTCTCGTGATTATTATGCTTTTTCCAGAATATCCCATTAGGGCAAGTATGGAACCATTGGGCCCAAATTCAGGAAGTCGCCAATTTGCGTGCTGGCGATATTCTCGTATTTCGCTATAAAGGCCGCTCTTCTGGCCATGTTATGATTGTTATGGACAATCCAATACAAACGGATAGTGAACATATTTTTCAAGTCCGTGTTGCTGATTCAGCACCTAGCGGCCACAGCGATGATACGCGGCCTGTTCATAGCTCAGGTGTTGGCATTGGCACTTTACTCTTAAAAGTCAATCCAAAGACCGGCGAACCTTATGCCTATGCTTGGAAGGCCGATGCGCCTTGGAAATATGATAGCGACTTTGCAATGGCACGACCAGCTTAAACTCTTGCTTTTGGCTTCCCTACTACTGTATTGTCTCAATGCCAATCTTGGATACTATTCTTAATTCCAAAAAATAAGGAATTATTTATGTCAACTGATACACTCAAAATCATTAATACATCTACGAAAATACTAGGGCTAATACTAATAACCACTATTGCACCGCTTTTGCTAGGCATATTGCTTATAGTGGTTGGAGTCAGTGCTGATGTTGTTAAATTACTCGTCAGTTTACTTGGCCCGTTATCCCTTTGGTCTTGTATGTGGTATGCCTATCATTTAGAGAGCAAGTTCCCCAACCAAATTAGCAATCGGGTGTTAAATAAACTCACATTGGGGTGGTTTTAATGATGCATTTCTGTGTCATCATTATTGCTGTGCCTGTGCTTATTATCATGAATTTTCATTTGAAAGATATGATTATATTGTTTGTGCTGTATCTATTTATAGGAATGCCGATTAGTATAATATTTTCTTATTTATTAACATTTCTATGCCTATATCTTGGAGTAAAATTACGGCGTAAAAAATGCTTGCTGCAAAATGACATGAGCTAATATTCATCGATTTTGGGGTTGCTGGCTTCTTTATTTTGCTCAATAAAATTTAATAGCGCTTGGTTAAATTTATCGGGTGCTTCCAAATGTGGCACATGCCCAACATTGTCGAAAATCAATAATTTTGCATGTGGGATTTTTTNTGTCGCTTGTTTTGCGAGTGTGGGAATTTGGCCAACAGTATTGACCGCATCAGGTGGTAAAAACTGTTTTCCTGGTGCGCTTCTATCTTCAGCACCGACGATGAGTAAAGTGGGAACTTTGATTAATGGCAAATCATATAAGATGGGTTGGGTATAAGTCATTTGGTAAATCAAAGCACCAATATGGGCAAGTTGTGGAAAGGCTGGCCCTAATGTCATTTTGTAAACAAAAGAAACGTAATCAGTATATTTATTGTTCCAGGTAGCATAGAAATTTTTTGCATATCATAGATAGTTTTCCANACTGACATTAAGATCGTAATGCCATATTTCATCCGTTGTTTTATAAGGGATTTTATGCCGATAATCCTCTAGCCCTGAAGGGCTTTCCAAAACTAGTTTTTGTGTCATTTCGGGATACAACAAACTAAAGCGCACAGCAATTTCAGCGCCCAGCGCATGGCCAACAAAAATAGCATTTTTAATGTTTAAAANATCTAATAGTTGTTTGGTGTCATAAGCTAATTGCTCAAAGGTATAGTAAATAATAGGTTTTTCAGATTTACCAAAACCAATTTGATCAGGCACAATCACGCGATACCCATTTTTGGACAGAAAATCGATGGTGTCTTTCCAATAAGCACTAAANNAATAAGCAGCATGCATTAATACTACTGTTTGATGTTTATCTGGCCCTGTAGGGGCAATGTCCATATAAGCCATGTGTACAATTTTTTGCTCTATATTTAATTCGATATAATGAACAGGGTAGGGATATGAATAACTTTTAAATGCTAAATCAAAGACGGAAGGTTTTTATTAATTCTTCACCATAGCATGGTGATATGACAATGCAGAATAAGCATAAAAATAAGGCAGTGAGTCTTTTCATTAACAATTCCCTTTGTTTGAATGATTATTTTTGCTGGCCAATGTCAATACATTTGCAATGATACGATAACCCACGTTCTCATCGAGACTTAGAATTGATTCCGGATGAAATTGTACCGCCCACACGGGCAATGTTTTATGTTCCACCGCCATGACGACACCATCTTCTGTTTCTGCAGTGATCGTTAACTCTGTTGGAAATGTATCTTTNNTAGCATACAGTGAATGATAACGGCCTGCTCGAAAGCGGGAGGGCAGACCATGAAATAGCTTTCCACCTTTTACTTGCACTTCAGACGGTTTGCCATGCATTGGATAATTTAATATGCCCAGTTCACCACCAAAATATTCCACAATACCTTGCAGCCCTAAACACACACCAAAAATAGGCAAATGACATTCAAGCGCCATTTTAATGGTTCTATTGAGGTCAAAATCTTTGGGAGAACCTGGTCCCGGAGATAAAACTATTAGGTCGGGCTCGATAGCCATTAATTCACTCTTTGAAAACCCAGCACGCAATGTCACAACATCACATCCTGTTTGTGCTAAGTAATTGGCCAAGGTGTGGACGAAAGAGTCTTGATGATCGACCAGTAAAATACGTTGTTGATGCGATGGTATAGACGCAATTGTTGGCTCAGCTGTTGGAGTGCTACGTGGGCGGGTGACGGCATCAAGCAAAGCTGAGGCTTTCAACCGCGTTTCCGCTTCCTCTTCTTCAGGCACGGAATCATAGAGCAAAGTAGCACCTGCGCGCACTTGAGCAACGCCCTGTACGATGCGTATTGTGCGCAATGTCAGGCCAGTATTCATATTACCGTTAAAGCCAATAAAACCCACCGCACCACCGTACCAATGGCGAGGAGTGTGTTCATGGTTCTCAATAAATTGCATTGCCCAAATTTTGGGAGCACCGGTAACGGTCACCGCCCAAGTGTGGGTCAGAAAGGCATCAATAGCATCATAGCCATCACGTAAGATGCCTTCAACATGATCAACGGTATGAATCAAGCGCGAATACATTTCAATTTGTCTGCGCCCAATCACTTTGACACTACCTGGAACACAAATCCGTGATTTGTCATTGCGGTCAACATCAGTGCACATCGTGAGTTCTGCCGTCTCTTTTTCTGAACTCAGTAACGTTAAAATCTGTTTAGCATCACCAATAGCATTTTCACCGCGTGCAATGGTTCCAGAAATAGGGCAGGTTTCGACCCGTTGACCAGTGACACGTACATACATTTCGGGTGAAGCGCCTACTAAATATTCGGCATCACCGAGATTCATCAAAANACCGTAAGGGCTAGGATTGCGTTCCCGCAACCGGCGGAAAATTTCACTTGGGGCCGCTGGGCACGGACGATAAAATGTTTGGCCTGGGACAACTTCAAACAAATCCCCTCGCCGGAAAGCTTCTTTAGCAGCCATAACACCGGCTGCATATTCACCCAGCTGATGGTCGCAATCACGTTCCACTTGTTGAGCACCTTGATAAGCTTGCGATTTACCTTCACGCTGCAAGCCAGCAGTAGAATGACCATTGTATTCAAAGTCGTAACGATAGAGTTGAGCAACTTCACGGCGGTGATCAATGACATAAATTTCATCAGGCAAATAGAGTACCAAATCACGTTGTTCCGGGCTACGTGGGACTTTTAGCTGAATAGGTTCAAACTGAAAAGCAAGGTCATAACCAAACGCCCCATAAAGCCCGAGATAATTGTCGGCGTTGCTAGCAAGCAAGTGCGTAATTGTCCGTAGCACTGAAANAATCGAAGGCTGCTTGCTGCGTAATTCTTCAGCAAAACGTTGTTCGGTAAGTTTGATAGTGCCGTTAATGAAGGTGCTCGTCGTTTTAAGATCAGTGATGACAGTTGCTAAGCTTTGAATAGCGGTTAATAGGGCGGGCAATAATTGTTGGCCCCGTTGGTTTAAAGCCTCTATCGAAAAATGCTGGGCTTTCGCAGTAATTTTCAGGGGTGGATTGACAAAACCAATGTCCCACCGGGTATAGCGGCCAGGATAATCGAAGCTTGATGCAAGCAACACCCCTTGCTGGGTATCGAGCTTATCAATGATTGGCTCAATGGCGTTGATATAGGATAGAGGTTCGAGTGAACGGGTAACAAGTACCTTGCCTGTTGTTTCATAAACTACTTGAGAAAACCATCTGCCGCCATGATTTACATCCGCAAAACCTCTAGTATAAACACAAGCAAACGCAGGATAAAAGTGGCTAGGCTCAATTATTCTGCCGAGGCGGGCCATTAGCTATTACTTTAAGACAAAATTTAGGTATAATGTGCCCCTCGCAACGGGCGCCCATAGCTCAGTTGGATAGAGTACCTGGCTTCGAACCAGGTGGTCGGGAGTTCGAGTCTCTCTGGGCGCGCCAAAACATAACTATCGACACCTAGGTTTATTGTCTATCCTATTTTATTCTAATCGAACATGACGCCTCAGGGTTTTCATTTGGGGTCAAATCAGAGAGCTTAATTTGTGTTGGTATAGTTATGTTATCACTATAATTATATTTATCGATTTGTTTGCCACAATACCAAAATGTACGATCTTTTTTAAAAATAATGAAGACTCTTCGCTAGTTGCTATATGATGAGTTCCATTTAAACTCATGACTTGTTTGGGTGTATATTCTCTGTTTTTGTGCCCCAGTCCCAGTTGTCCATTTTATTGTCACCACAGACTAATATGGTTTCATCATGGGTTAGAAAAATTCAATGATATGGACCAGTTGCGCTTAAACATAAATTTTTGTTTTTGACTTCATCATCACTAACCGTATCGATTTTATTTTTTTCTTTACGCATTTTCTACCTTTATAATTTTTAAATATACTTTTTAAAGCGGATGAATTATCTTTCTGTTTTCCTTGCAAGCCAGCTGCTGATGCTAGCTTGCTTTTGAAAAAGCCCTATATCATTTGTCAAATGAAAAAGCCAATATTGAAGTTTACTGCTTGTCCTATTTTTATTCAAAACCGGATCACAGGGAAAAACTCATTAATTCTTTGTTAGCATTGATAGCACCTACTCGTGCTGAAAAAGGTTGTTTGCAATATGACTTGTTGATAGATAAGGATGATCCAAATTTGCTGATTATGTTAGAAAAATTTTCAAACTTAAAAGCCCTTAAAAACATGAGCAAATGCCTTATGTGAAACACTTCGCAGAAAATGAGATGAATCAATATTGTGAAAAAGTCAGTTGGAATGTGGCAATTGCGAGTAACAAACCTATACCCATTAAATAAAATACAAACTGTAACGCTCATTTTGCTGATATCAGGGGTAATGATTCATGTTAAATAATAATATGCAATACCATGTTATTAGTTCACCGCTCGGTAACCTAGAGTTGATTGAAA
Source organism: Coxiellaceae bacterium (assembly GCA_013414725.1). Classification (GTDB taxonomy): domain Bacteria; phylum Pseudomonadota; class Gammaproteobacteria. Next base: position 1,969,467 of record CP058706.1, read on the forward strand.
ATAATGCATGTTTGACGCATTGCCATTTTACTAAAAAAATATTAGCACAGACGAGTCACCATCANTTATTGCTGCAAGAAGTTGAAGCACAGTTAAAAGCTTATTTTGGTGGCAAAAAGCCATCATTCCAATTTCCATTAGCGCCTGAGGGAACTCGTTTTCAATTAAACGTTTGGCAAGCTTTACAACAAATTCCTTACGGGGCCACATGGAGCTATCAACAGATAGCAACGGCGGTGAATAATTCAAAAGCAGTCCGTGCCGTAGGTTCTGCTAATGGTAAAAATCCTATTTGCATTATTATTCCTTGCCATCGTGTGATTCGGGCCTCGGGTGAATTAGGGGGATATACTGGNGGAATTGATAANAAATTATTTTTATTGACCTTAGAGAACCCTTAATTTTTTTCTTTAAGCTTATCTTAAGCCATTTTTAATTTGTCAGTTAACGGTTAATTTTTGCTTAATTATCATCTGTTAGATTAATTGGCGTTATACCAATTATTTTGAGAGATGATATGTCTTTTTCTTTTGTATTAAACGTAATAGATGCCGTTAAAAAAGGCGATTTGGCAAAGCTGAATGAACTTCATTATCCGAGTGCTGACTACAGCATTTGTAGTCAAAACCAGCGCACACTATTAATGATAGCACTCAATAATAATCACACTCACGTTGTTAGATGGCTTTTGCTTCATGGTGCCGATGTTGAGCAACAAGATGAAAGCGGATTTACTGCATTGCATTATGCTTGTGAGAAGGGCAATGTGGCCGCTGTCAAAATGTTGCTTGCATGCGGAGCCAATGTCCAAGCTGATGCAGGCATTGGTTGGACTCCTCTACACGAAGCTGTTTGGGAAAATAAACAATCAGTAGTCAAATTATTAATTAAGGCAAGTGCGTTAATTGATGTAAAAGATGAAGATGGTAATACACCATTGCATCTTGCCGCGATGAAAGGCCTGCTTAGCAGCACTATAATGTTATTAAATGCCGGATGCGACATTGATGCTACTAATCATTTAGGTGATACCCCATTACATTTGGCCAGCGTTAATCAACATGAAGTCATAATCAGCGTATTATTAAAGAGAGATGCCAAAGTTGCCATTAAAAATAAAGCTGGTAATACAGCATTGATGTGCACTGTTTTGACCGGCAATTTAATGATAATCAGACTATTGCTGGAAAAATCGGCTAATGTCAATGAGACCAATCTTAAAATGCAAACGCCATTGATGAAGTTGATGATATCGAAACATTTGAATGTAGTCACAATCAATAGCATTATTACGCTTTTCGCGGCCCATGAAGCCAATCTATTTTTGAAAGACTCGGACGATTGGACGGCGTTACATTATGCCGCTCTTCTTCAACAAGCGCCTGTCATTGAACATCTATGTCAACAATATCAAATAAGCGAATCAATGATCGAGAATATTCGATTACAGAGAAAAATAAGTGTCGTATTTGGCGATGAACGGGTGTTTAAATTACTTCATGATCATTTAGGTGTTAATTATAACTCCGGTGGTTATGTAACAGAAGCGGTGCAACTTGTTAAAGATTTTTAGGGGATTTTATAAAATCACAGATTGATGATAAAAAAATTGCCAGAAAAATTGGCCATATCATGAGCATAATTGGAAATTATGCAAGTAGTGAGGAATTGCTTGCTAATAATGATATTTTCTCTGGCAAACGAACTGTCCTGACCAGTTCTGGATACAAAAATCATTCTTTATATGTCACTATCACTAAAAGCGATGAGACAAACCATCAGTTGGTTTTAGTTGATAGAGGTTTGTGGAGGGTAGACAAGCAAGATGGTTCAGATCAAATTTACCCTTTTAGAAAATTGTTAATAGAAAATAATGGTTTGCCACAAATTATCCAGCATTTGCATGAGGCAAAAATTCAAAATTGAGTGAGGCGGACCATCTATTATTCAATGAAATTCCTAAGGCTGCCAATAGTAAATATAAATTGGTCAATATTAAACAAAGCGCATTTAAAAGCGAATCTTGCTTCTTCGATAATTTGAAATCGGTTGTGCTGTCTTTATTTATGACACATTTTGGTTTTAAAGAAGGGCGCATGCTTTATAAGCGTTTTGATCTATTTATGCATGAAAAACAGTTGGAATTTTATAGAGAAAATAGCACTGACCCATTTAAAATACTGCTAATTAGCTTATGTAAAAAATCATCAATGAAAAAGCCATATTAAACATGCAGTTGTTAAAAGAAGTTTGCTTAAATCCGATGCTCATGTGTCTAAGAGAATGCGGTCGTGTTAATGATTTTATTGGTTTTTATGGTAAAATCTCATTTCGCAATTGAATAAATAAAGTGGAAAGAAAAACATGCAATTAATTTTGGCCACCGATTTAGATGGGACTTTTCTTGAGGGCAGCTTGCAGCTTAAAGCGCAGGTCTATCCTGCAATCAATGCCTTGCGTGATCACATTCGTTTGATTTATACCACTGGCCGGACGGTCAAAGACGTACAAAGCTTTTGTCTTAATGGCCATTTGCCGCTGGCTGATTTTGTGATTGCAGATCATGGAACGCATATTGTTGATGGTGAAAATTTTGTTGAAGTTGAAGCATTACAGCAACCCATTGTGGCCCAATGGAACAATGCCAATGCAGCAATAAAATCCATGTTAGCTGACGATGCAGGAATTGAGTTGCAGCCTTATCGTCCTCCTTATAGGGTGGCCTATTATTATGATCCTGATTTATTACAACCAGTGACTTTAGAGAAAATTATTGCTGCTGGATTTGATCCTTTATTATCTTGTGATATGTATCTTGATATTTTGCCGCGAGGTGTCAATAAAGGTTCGAGCTTATTAAAACTTTTAGACTGGTTTAAATTACCGCGGGAATGTACGGTTGTGTGTGGTGATTCATTAAATGACTTATCGTTATTTCACACGGGGTTAGAGGGGGTCGCTGTTGGCAATGCCGAGCCTGCACTGGTTGANAAAATTCAGCAGTTGCCTAATGTTTATCACAGTCCTTATCCAGGCTTATTAGGCGTATTGGATGGACTTAAATATCACCAGAAGCTTTCTTTAGGACTGCAATAGAGTGAAAATGCATGCCGACTCAAGTATTATTTGTTTTGGCACGTAAAGTGTATTACTTCCATTCTTTCTCTAAATATTGCAATTTATCTTTCACATTTTTCCATTCATCTGCATCAGCAGGAGGTTCTTTTTTGATGGTAACGGCTGGCCATTTCTTCGATAATTCTGCATTCAGCGCAATAAACTGTTGTTGATCAGCTGGCACATCGTCCTCTGAATAAATCGCATCAACTGGACACTCAGGCACACAGAGATTGCAATCAATACATTCGTCAGGATCAATCGTCAGCATATTAGGGCCTTCGCGGAAGCAATCTACAGGGCAGACCTCAACACAGTCGCCATATTTGCAACGAATGCAGCTTTCAGTGACAACAAAGGTCATGGAGTTCTCCTCAGCATCAAAAATAAGATGGCGCCCATTATAAACCAAGGCTCTGAGAGATTCATCACAATTACCAAAAATCAAGGGATTGTGGTAAGATAAGGATTTTACAAAGGACCTAACTTTTATGGTGCAAGCAGTTGAAATTAAAGAGTGGCTAACGGCAGGGCTGCCTAATGCCCAAATCAGTGTTGAAGGCGATGGCCAACACTTTCATGCCATTATCATCAGCCCACAGTTTATGGGTAAATCATTGCTGCAGCGGCAGCGTATGGTTTATGCCGCACTCGGTGAACGGATGGGTAGAGAAATCCATGCCTTATCAATGCAAACCCTGACCCCTGATCAAAAAGCTTGAGGAGATCAATAATGACCATCGAAGCAAAAATCAAGCAACAATTATCTTCTAGCCCGATTGTGCTCTATATGAAAGGTACACCTGATGCACCCCAATGTGGGTTTTCCGGCCGTGCCGTGCAAATTCTGCAAGCGTGTCATGCTGATTTTACGGCAATTAATGTATTAGCTGACCCAGACGTACGAGAAGGCATCAAGCGCTATGGCAATTGGCCAACTATTCCTCAGCTTTATATTAATGGTGAATTGATCGGTGGTAGTGACATCATGGCCGAAATGTTCGCCAATGGGGAATTACAAAAACTGTTGGCCACTGCCAAAAGCTAGACTATTTCGGTGGGCCCTAATTAATGGGTCCACCTCTAGTGGCCATATCATTATCCACTAATTAACCTGATTTCACGAAAATAAAGACCTGAGAAGAGCTCACCTTGCTACAAAACCTGAGGTCTTCTCGGAGCGTGAGCTGGCACGAATCAGTAATCGCTAAAACTCACGCCAAAGCTTTGCATTTTCCTTATTGGCCTCTGGATTATCACGCAGTTCATAAATTCGTTGATATTTGTTGAATTCAGATAACTGCGCAGGAGACTTGGGATGAGTCTCAGCATATTCCTCTAGGATTTTATCAATCTCACTGACATAGCCTTTATTTCTTTTTAAGCGCATAAATTCACCATTTTGCAATCGACAGTGTAATGATTATACCTATTGCACCTTAAAATGCGAATTGTAATGTTCAGCTCTCAACAAGTTGCTCTATGCTGATTGAGTAAAACGACAATAAATAAACGCTATGTATCTACGGCCCTTAAGGGATGTAGTAACAACGCCATTTTGAGTGTTTTGCGATGAAGAATACGCTAAGTTCGACACAAGAGGAGGATTACAATTCGCATTTTGTGGTGTAATGAGTATATATTATACTAAAACCAAAAAGCGCGGCATTACTAACAACAGATTAAGAACCTTATGGCAAAATTACAACCACAACTGCAATTAGCGAATGGATTTAGCTTTTCTGACCTGCTACAGCCACTCAAACTACAACAATTAGACGACCAATTTTTGGCCCGATTGCAAGCAGTAGCGCCCGAAGTGCACCAGTTATTATTAGTCTATCGCCAACAAAGCCGCCCCTTGACCGCTTCAGAAGTAAGCCAATTGTTATTGAGTGTTGCTCCTTTATTGGAGAGTTTTATCGCGGAGCTATTTCAGATCGAGCGCGAGACGGCTGTCGCCCAGTTACAAACCCTTTCGAATGATCCGATTTTTGTTTTTAANAAATGGTATGTACTACGTGAAGCTCGCCGTCGCTTACTCAAGGAAGAGGCTTTACCCGATTTTCTAGAATTAGATAGTTGGCTAATGGCGCAATTATTGGCTGCCGGTCTTGATGTGACTGACAAAGAATTAGCAGTCTCAAAATTAGGCAAGCTTATNTTAGACAAAATGGAAACCTATCCTGCCGAAATTGAGCAATTAGTTCGCTGGTGCATCCGTGCCATGAATGATCCTATCGGCCAAGCAGCTGTAAAAGATTGGGTAAGCTTTCGTTTGCCTACCAAATTAGATTACGAACATTTAGTCGATTGGCAACCAGTGCCCGATGATCCTGTAGGGCGGTTTGAAGGCCCAATTGCTAGCCGACGTTCTCGAGAAGGATTTCATTTGACTGATGCTCGCATGACAGAGCGGCAAGTGTTGAATGAAGTGCATTACTGTGTGTATTGCCATAAAAATGAAGGTGATTATTGCTCAAAAGGTTTTCCAGACAANAAGAATGAAACCCATTTTAAAGTAAATCCTCTAGGAGAGGTACTGACTGGCTGTCCGCTGGAAGAGAAAATTTCCGAAATGCATACGCTTAANAAAGGTGGGTTCACTATTGCAGCACTTGCTATGGTGATGGTGGACAACCCGATGTGCCCTGTCACAGGTCATCGTATCTGTAATGATTGCATGAAAGCTTGTATTTATCAGAAACAAGAACCTGTTAATATTCCTCAAGTTGAAACAAGAGTTTTAACTGATGTCTTAAAATTGCCTTGGGGTGTGGAAATCTATGATCTTTTCACACGCTGGAACCCTCTGCGCCAAGCCCAATGGGTTGCTAAACCCTATAATGGCTTAAAAGTCATTATCATGGGAATGGGCCCAGCCGGTTTTACACTGGCACATCATCTGCTAATGGAAGGTTTTGCCGTTGTAGGAACAGATGGCTTAAAAATTGAGCCATTGCCGCAAGAATATTTGACGCAGCCTATTCATCGTTACCAACAGATCCAAGAAGATTTGGCTGACCGCGTCATGACAGGTTTTGGTGGTGTGGCAGAGTATGGGATCACTGTACGCTGGGATAAAAACTTNTTAAAACTGATTTACATCAGCTTGGCGCGTCGCCCTTATTTCCAAGTGTTTGGCGGCATACGTTTTGGCGGCACGCTCTTGGTTGAGGACGCTTGGGAATTAGGCTTTGATCATCTAGCTATCGCTGTAGGTGCAGGCTTGCCAAAAGAATTGGCGGTCCCGGGTAGTCTTGCTCCGGGCATGCGGCAGGCCAACGATTTTTTAATGGCCCTGCAGTTAACTGGAGCAGCCAAAGACACGAGCTTAGCTAATTTACAGGTTCAATTACCTGCCGTAGTGATTGGAGGTGGTCTGACAGGGATTGATACTGCTACCGAAGTCCAAGCTTATTATATTGCCCAGGTTGAAAAAACCTTACAGCGCTATGAGACGTTGACTGAGATGCTGGGCGAGGCGCGCGTAAGAGAACAGTTTAATGAACATGAGTTCGCTATTTTGCATGAGTTNTTGGCCCATGGTCATGCCATCAGGGCAGAACGCAAACAAGCAGCCGCTGCAGGCAGAAAACCGGATTTTAATCGTCTTATTCGAGAATGGGGTGGAGTGACAGTGGCTTATCGCCGCTTATTGAGTGAGTCACCTGCATACCGGCGCAACCATGAAGAAGTCGCCAAAGCTTTTGAAGAAGGTATTTATTATGCCGAAGGCCTTGAGCCAGTCGCAGTACGTTTAGATGCTTATGGTCATGTCGAGGCCTTAGTTTGTCGTGCTAGAGTCTGTGATGAGCAAGGCCAATGGGTATTGACAGATGAAGAACAAATTCTGCCTGCTAAAAGTATTTTTGTGGCAACCGGAGCAAGACCCAATATTGCTTATGAATTTGAGCACCGTGGCACATTTCACCGGGANGGGGGAGAATACCGGACTTATGAAGACATCAATGGCAAGATGGAACCGCTGTTGGCAGAGGGCGACTGTAAAGTGGAACGTTTTGGCGCCTTTACTAGCTATGACAAAACTGACCATCGTGTGACGTTCTTGGGTGATACCCACCCTATTTTCCATGGCAGTGTCGTTAAAGCGATTGCTTCCGGTAAACGGATTTATCCTAAAATTTTAGAGTCATTGGGGGCACGAGTAAGGGCAATAGGTGATGTCCAAGAATATGCCCAATTTGCCGCTAAAATACGTTATTTATTTTCAGCCTCTATCAAATCAATTCAACGCCACAGTCCGAGCGTGATTGAGTTAGAGGTATTAGCGCCCATGGCAGCTAAAAACTTCCACCCAGGGCAATTTTATCGAGTACAAAATTATGAAACCTTGGCATCTATGGTCAATGGTACTAAATTGCAAACAGAAGCTATCGCTTTAACAGGTGTTAAAGTCAATCGTGATGCAGGCACTGTTACCCTAATGGTAATTGAGAGTGGTGCCAGTTCGCGTTTATTTGCCACTTTGCCTGTAGGCCAACCTATTGCATTAATGGGGCCAACAGGTGTTCGTAGTAAAATTCCCCAAGATGGAGAAACCGTATTGATTATGGGTGGCCGTTTAGCCATCGCCAGCATTCGTTCATTAGGACCAGCATTGCGTGCTGCTAAAAACCGGGTTTTATTTGTGGCCTGTCTACGGACAGCGGATGAATTGCATTGTCAAAGCGAATTAGAAGAGACTGCTGATAAAATTATTTGGATCACAGAAACTGGTGAGCCAATCAAACCTACTCGTAAACAAGATATTGCGGTGACTGGCGATGTTGTGACTACCTTATTGCGTTACGCTCGTGGCGAATTAGAGCACCATTTGGGCGGCCCTGATATTCCATTAGAAGAAATTAATCGCATTTCTCTCATTGGCAATCATGAATTTATTTGTGTGATACANAAAGCATTTAATTCTGTTTTAGCACCTAATTTAGCGCAAAAACCCCAGATTACTGCTAGTGTTTATGGGCCAATGCAGTGCATGTTAAAAGGTGTTTGCGCCCAATGTTTGCAATGGCAAATTGATCCTGTCACTGGTAAACGTACCAAAGCTGTGTTTGCTTGCTCATGGCAAGACCAGCCTTTAGAATTAATTGATTTAAATAATTTAGCTGAGCGGTTGTCGCAAAACCGCACCCAAGAAATTTTAACTAATTTGTGGCTAGATTATTTATTTACTCATTATCACGTATCACGGATTTAATTACATGATATTGCCGACTTCATACAATGATTATCATGTACCACCTACAGTCGATGCACCAGAATTATCGGCAACAGAAAAACAACAACAATTTGCTCATATTAAACAATTATTACAGCAACAAGACGCAGTCATTGTGGCGCATTACTATACCGACCCTGCCATCCAAGAATTGGCAGAGGCAACTGGAGGCTTAGTTGCTGATTCATTGCAAATGGCACAATTTGGCCGTGAACATCCGGCTCGTACATTAATTGTTGCCGGTGTGCGTTTTATNGGGGAAACAGCCAAAATTTTAAGCCCCGAAAAACGTGTGTTTATGCCCACCTTAGCAGCGACATGCTCGCTCGATTTGAGTTGCCCAGCAGATTTATTTGCTGCTTTTTGTGCCCAACATCCTGAAAGGACAGTTGTGGTTTATGCTAATACTTCAGCTGCTGTGAAAGCTTGTGCTGATTGGGTCGTCACTTCAAGTATTGGTTTACCTATTATTGAACATTTAGTTGATAATAATGANAAAATTATTTGGGGCCCAGACCGCTATTTAGGCGAATATCTGCAACAGAAAACGGGTGCTGATATGTTGTTATGGCAAGGCAGTTGTGTGGTGCATGAAGAATTTAAAGCCAATGCTTTACAGGCATTAAAACAGCAATATCCTGAAGCGGCGGTATTAGTTCATCCTGAATCCCCGGCCGCAGTGATTGCCCAAGCTGATGTAGTTGGGTCAACAATCCAGTTAGTCAAAGCCGCGCAAACATTGCCCAATCCTGTTTTTATTGTGGCGACTGACCGTGGTATCTTTTATAAAATGCAACAAGTAGCACCTCATAAACAATTAATTGCCGCACCTACCGCTGGTAATGGTGCAACTTGTCGCAGTTGTGCCCATTGTCCTTGGATGGCAATGAATAATTTAGCAAATTTAGCAGATTGTATTGGTAATTCTGCTAATGCAATCGAAGTGGCTGCCGAATTAATTCCGCAAGCCATGGTACCATTACAACGTATGTTAGATTTTGCTAAACGTTAAAAAGAATTATGCATGGAGCATTCAAGCAATGACTATTTCAAAAGAACAATTGGAACGTTTAAATGAGAAAATTAGGCGTTTGCATATTCCATCGATAAAACGGCATATCTTTTATGTTGTGATCAAACCAAACCAAAATGCTGTGATAAAGAAGTAGGCATGGCTGCATGGGAATATTTGAAAGACCGGATGCATGAATTAGATTTGACAGGGCACGGCGGTGTTTTTCGCACTAAAGCCAACTGCTTACGTGTTTGTATGTTGGGCCCAATTGCAGTTGTCTATCCTGAAGGGATTTGGTATCACTCATGTACTCCTCCTGTCTTAGAAAAAATTATTCAACAACATTTAATTGGTGGCAAACCAGTTGATGAGTATCGCATAGACAGGATGATAGAGCATGGATAAAACCAATGGACTGATGCAAAATGACACCGAGTCCCGCCTGTTCACAATAATCCGCAATATACTGACAGAGTTAGAGGCAGAAAGAGCAAAATTAGCAATCAGTAACAATGCTGATCTTGAACGTGATTTGGGCCTTGGCAGCATTGAGCGGGCTGAGCTNTTGCGTCGAGTTGAAACAGAATTTCAAATTCATGTTCCTGAAACAGCATTGACGGATGTGTTAACGGTCAATGATCTTTTATTATTGATCTATAAAATAAAACCCAGTATTGCTTTGCCGTTACAACAATCCTATGTGCCTCATTTGACAGCATCGATGATTGATCCTTCAAAAGCAGATACTTTGGTAGAAATTTTACAAAAATATGCACAATACGAGCCAGAACGGCCACATATTTATTTACAAAATGAAGAGGGCAGTGAAAAGATAATTCGCTATGGCCAATTATTTGAAATGGCTAACGCATTAGCTGAAGGCATGGCAGCAAGAGGCATAAAAGCTGGTGAAACCGTTGCCTTAATGTTGCCTACTTCGGAAGAATTTTTACGCTTTTTTGCAATTTTACTACTAGGTGCAGTTCCTGTCCCTATTTATCCGCCATTTCGGGCTGATCAACTTGAAGAATATGCGAAACGTGAAGCATTGATTTTACGCAATGCAGAAGTGCGTTTATTAATTACATTTCAACAAGCCGAAGCATTGAGTCACATTTTACGGCATTTTGTCCCTAGTTTAATTGCTGTAGCGACTACTACTGAATTATTAGCTACACGAATCCACTTGCCAACATATTCATATCAAGCGGACGATCCCGCATTAATTCAATACACTTCTGGCAGTACGGGCAATCCGAAAGGAGTATTATTAACCCACAACAATTTACTGACAAATATTCGTGCCTTTGGGAGTACAGCAGGAATCAAAGCATCAGATGCCGTAGTCACTTGGTTACCTTTATACCATGACATGGGATTAATCGGCACATGGCTTGGCAGTTTTTATTACGGCATTCCTGTAACGATTATGTCGCCACTCCTATTTTTGCAACATCCTGAACGTTGGTTATGGGCCATCCATTATCATCGTGCCACCTTATCAGCCGGGCCTAATTTTGCCTATGAGTTATGCTTGCGTAAAATTGATCCAAAACAGATAGCAGGGTTGGATTTAAGTTCATGGCGTTTGGCTTTTAATGGGGCTGAAGCAATTTACCCGAAAACATTAGTGGAATTTGCTAANAAATTTGCACCTTATGGATTTAAGTCTGAGGCNTTTTTTCCAGTATATGGCTTAGCTGAGTCCACGGTAGCTTTGACTTTCCCGCCTGTAGGACGAACGCCAAAAATAGATCGTATTTCACGTAATGCGTTTGAAACCGAACGTAAAGCCACGCCAGCAGCGGAGAATGATAAAACGGCATTAGAGTTCGTGGTTTGTGGNCAGCCCCTACCAGAGCATAAAATCCGTATTGTGGATGAACATAATCGAGTATTGTCAGAGCGAGAGATAGGCAATATTCAATTTCGCGGGCCCTCTACAATGCAGGGCTATTACCGTAATCCTGAAGCAACAGCGGCAATTAATCATGAGGGTTGGTGGGACACGGGTGATTTAGGATATATAGTCGATAATGAGTTGGTTATAACTGGCCGNAAAAAAGATATTATAATCAAGGCTGGCCGCAATTTATATCCAGCAGAGATCGAAGAAGCAGTCGGCCAAATTGCAGGCGTCAGAAAGGGGTGTGTGGCTGCGTTTGGCATAGGTGACCGCCTGACTGGGACTGAAAAATTAATTGTGGTTGTAGAAATTCATAAGTTGAATGCTGACATGCAAACTAAGCTGAGCAGCGAAATTAATGANAAAATAATGATATTGATTGGTATGCCGGCAGACCAAATTCTATTAGTGCCTCCGCATACCGTATTAAAAACTTCCAGTGGAAAATTACGCCGTTCAGCCACCCGTGAAGCTTATCTCGATGGCAAGCTAATGCGAGCAAGCAAGTCTAAATGGCAACAAATAATTAAACTATGGTGGCTAGGCAATCAACGTCGTTTATTCTATGGAATAGAAAAACTATGTAAAATTGCTTATACCAGTTATGTTGGCATTTGTCTATTTGTGACCGTGTTGCCATTATTTTTGATTAGCTTAATTTTACCACAACGGGCTGTCGCTCATTTACTACGGTCATGGTCAAAATTAATTTTACTGATGGCAGGTTGTATTGTCAGAGTTACAGGCAAAGAAAATTTAAAGAAAGTTAAAACAGCAGTTTATGCTTCAAACCATTCAAGTTACGTTGATACTTTAGTATTGCTGGGAATATTGCCAGCAGGTGTCATGTTTGTTGCTAANAANGAACTATTGAAAGTCCCAGTGTTAGGTTTTTTTATTAAAAAATTGTCACATTTAGTCGTAGATCGGCTTGATATTAGTCAAAGCATCAATGATACCTTGCAAATTCAACAAGTATTAGAGCAGGGACGTTCCGTGGCAATTTTTCCAGAAGGGACCTTCACTTATGCAACTGGATTACGAACGTTTAAGTTGGGTGGATTTAAAGTGGCAGTGGAAGCGGGTTGTCCAATTATACCAGTGACATTACAAGGGACTCGCTTAATTTTACGCAGTGGCAGTGGGTTGATGCGACCACATTCAATAAAAATCCATGTTTCACCGCCTATTTTTCCACAACAAAAAACTTGGGAAGAAGTAGTGCGGATGCGTTCGTTAGTACGTTTAGAAATTGCAAAATATTGCGGTGAACCGACATTAGATTTAATTCAAGCGGGTTATGAAAAATTAAGATGGATTTAACAGAAAATTAGCTGGATATTTAAAATGAATGGAACAAAGCCAAATTATTCAGTTTTAATGCAGACGTTAGTTGCTCGATTATTACAATCGGCAGGCATTACTATTAATGGCCCAAATCCTTGGGACATGCAAATCCATGACGACAGTATTTATTCTCGTTTAATTCAACAAGGTTCATTAGCATTGGGTGAAACGTACATGAACAGTCAATGGGACTGTGAGCGGCTAGATGAATTTATTTATCGAATATTACGTGCCAGGCTCTATACGAAAATAAAAATCAATAAATCAGAGTTGTTCCGATTAGCCTTGCATCGATTATTTAATTTTCAAACTAAATCAAAGTCTTTAGAAGTGGGCCGCAAACATTATGATATTGGCAATGATTTGTATCAAGCAATGCTTGATCCAACCATGACTTATAGTTGCGCCTATTGGAAAGATGCGACTGATTTGACCCAAGCTCAACAAAATAAAATGGATTTAATCTGCCGTAAGCTGCAACTACGCTCCGGTATGCGTTTATTAGACATTGGTTGTGGTTGGGGTGGTTTGGCCTATTATGCAGCAAAGCATTATGGCGTCAATGTCGTTGGTGTTACTATTTCGGAACAACAACGTCAATTGGCAGTTGAAAGATGCCAAGGGTTGCCAATTGAAATTCGGTTCCAAGATTATCGTGATTTAACCGAAACTTTTGATAGGGTCGTCTCTGTAGGAATGTTTGAGCATGTAGGAAATAANAATTATGCTGAATATATGAAGACAGTATACCGTTGCTTGCGCGATGATGGCATNTTTTTATTGCATACGATTGGTAACCACTTTAACAAAGCTAGTACTGATCCTTGGATTGAAAAATATATNTTTCCAAATGGTGTATTGCCCTCCATGAAACAAATTGTGGCAGTCACCGAGCCCTATTTTGTGATGGAAGATTGGCATAATTTTGGCGCTGATTATGATAAGACCTTATTGGCCTGGTATCACAATTTTGTGAATAATTGGCCTAAAATTCAACATAACTTTGATCAACGATTTTATCGCATGTGGTGCTACTACTTATTAAGCTGTGCAGGTGCTTTTCGTGCACGAGATATTCAACTGTGGCAAATTGTGTACACTAAGCATGGAATGATATCTGGATATCAGTCAGTTCGTTGATTTAATATCGACGTGGACAATCCATCATGTTCATGGTCCGCTGGATTACCACGTCGCTTCGCAACTTACAATGAGAAATACTCAGTTTTTTGATTGTGAGCAAATTTTGTTTATGACTATTTTCTTGCTAGTTGATGCAGAGTCACTGCATTGCCTTCGGAATCGAGAATAACTGCCATTTTACAGACAGGTGTCGCAAAAGTGTCTAGTTTGAATTCTATTCCAGCAGTTTTGAGTTCCTTAGTCAAGGCATCGAGGTTTTCTACTTCAAAAGCAATGCTGCCGCCAGAATTTGCGCTGGGTTTAACCCCTTCGGCTAACGTTGTGATAGCAAAGCATCCTCCACCGGGTAAATCATATTCTACCCAAGCACCCTCAGCTGAAATACTGCCTGGTTTTAATTTAAGCGTCTTTTCATAAAATTCACGCGCACGTTGCATGTTTAGGACAGGATACATAGTAAAAGCGACTTTTTAAGCATAAGAATACTCCTTATTTTAACGAACCAAGATTACTTACTGTTACCAGCTTGAATGGTTTTAAAGACTGGTCTACTTTCTCATTTTGAAGCAATGTCAAAAATGCGAAGTTACATTACTTGCTAGGCTCAGGGCGATGTGTCCTAGCATTGTTGACATAGCTTCTATCTGGAGTGATTATGATTGTTTTACTCGGATCAATAGGGTACCACCTATCANCAAAAACAACAATACACTCGCAATACCGGCCCGTTGACTATTGAAATGAGCAGTAATAATAGCTAATAACCAAGGGCCAATGAAAGCGGTTGCTTTGCCTGATAGTGCATAAATGCCAAACATTTCAGNTGATTTTTCTTTCGGGACGATGCGTGCCATTAATGATCGGCTAGCTGCTTGTACTGGGCCAAAAACAANGCTTAAGGCTGCAGTTAATATCCAAAACCAATGGACTGACTGAGTGAATACAATGCCGGTGCCTAAAATAACTAGAGCCATTAAAGCAAAGAGAATAGTGGGTTTAGCACCAATATAATCATCAATCCAGGCGAACATAATAGCACCGATGCCAGCACTGATATTTAATACAATTCCCAATTTAATAACGTCGCTAATCGCCATGCCAANAGTGCCTGCGGCATAAATCCCACCGAAAGCAAATACAGTATTTAGTCCATCTGTATAAATCATACGTGCAATTAAAAAAGTAAAAATATTTTTTTGTTGTGGCAATGTTTTAATGGTTTGAAATAACTCTTTTAAACCGCTACGAACAGCATTGCCGATTGCAACATTTTTATCGGGATAATCAGGCACCCAACGAAACAAAGGAAGGGCGAAAACGGCAATCCAAATGGCTACAAGTGGCCCACAAATTCTCACTTGTTCAGCGGTGTGTGTATCAAGCCAGAGAGGCTCAGCTTGTACAAAGCCAAATAGGGCGATCGCCAGTGCAACTAGGCCACCAGTATAGCCTGCTCCCCAACCCCAGCCAGAAATTCTGCCTAGGTAGTTGTAAGGAGCAACATTAGGTAAGAGCGCATTGTAGAATACTTGACTAATTTCTAGGCCGATAGTGCCAATAATGACACAGAGTAATGTCAGGTGAATGTAGGCAGGCATAGGTTTGGCAAACCACAATAGGGCTGAACCTATGATTGTGCATAAAGTAAATAATGCTAACCAAGGCTTGCGTCGGCCACCGTGATCAGCAATCGCACCAANAATCGGGCTCAAAATAACAATGATGATGCCCGCAATAGCAATGGCGTATCCCCATAGCTTAGTGCCATTGATGCTATCAGGAGCAATGCCGCGAGTGAAATAAGCAGCAAAGATGAAAGTGGTGATGATGGTTGAAANAGCAGAGTTTGCCCAGTCATAGGCTGCCCAGGCAAATATAGCACGACGGTCAATAGAGTTAGTCATTTTATCTCACTGTTGCATGATTTTTCTATTCATTAAAATTTGACATAACAATTTTATTATAATTTTACTAATCCGCCATTCATTTTTTATTAATTCATTTGCATTATAGTTGCTTCAGTTAATTCTGTTTCGGCTGTTTGGCTGGCAGTAAAAATCCTTGTTAGTAATTCAGCAATTTTATCATCTCGATTGTCAACATTTCCCAAGGTTTTTGAATTCATACTCATATATGATTTCACTTGCTATATCATCATGATTATTATTGTTATTTTGGGTATCATCTTCCATCATTTTGTCGAAATGGGCTGTTTCAGTTTTGATTTTTTTAGTGGTAACCAGATAATGGGCGCCATTTTCTCCGTCAAGATCTGTTCCAATCGAGGTTGCTCCCCATGTAAAGTGATTTTTAAAATGGTACTTTCAGGAGTGCTGGCAATTATGGAAGTATTTGGACTATTTGGATTAAGTAAATCAATGGTGCACAAATTTTGAAATTCCATTTCTTTTGAATAAGTTCAATTACTAGTTTTTTATTATGACCGATGTTTTGATAAAAGAAATCATAGACTTCGCCAAATGGCCTGCCTAAAAACACGCGCAAAAATCGATAGCTGTAAGCGACGTGATATGAGACCTGTAGGATTTCGTCATTTTTGAATTTAATCGAATTGGGCTCTTCTAAACCATAAGCGTGATAATTTGCCAAAATTATTTTTAAATAATTTAAATCGGATGGATTGGCCGTCGAAGTGGCTTGTAATAACCCATTATTAAGTTGTAATGTGAATCTAAATGTTTGGCCTTCATAAGAGAGTATTTTAACTTGGACTTTAGCGGCCTGATATTCACAATTTACTTGTTTGAAAATGTCCAATTTCAATGAGGTGAAATTTCTGAATTTCCAAAATTGTTTTGAAGTCAGGCTGTTGGCTTCCCACGCTTGTTTCGCATTAAAAGTGGTTATTTGATCTTCTACAAGAGCAAAGATGACGAAAGCAAAAGTACTTATATGCTCATTATGCACATTTTCTGGCACATCATTACCAAAAAGCATATAAAATCGATAAATAAGTTGAAGAATTTTTTCATCAATAATGTTGATTGTAGCATAGCATGCTTTGCCGGCAAAATCTTCTATGCTTTTTCAATGGTTTCGCGTTGTAACCGCGCTATTAAACTTTCTGCTTCAGTATTTTGAGCATTTAATTGAAATAGATATTCATGTTGATGGTTTTGATCTTTTTCCGTATTCATGGTCAGTGATAAATGTAGTTTTGCTAATTCATTTGCCAAGAAATTTAAAAAAATTGTGGGTCTACTATTTTTCTTAAAACTTTGGCAATATCAAGGACAGAACATCCAAGCACTACTTTCAAGAAGAAATAAGTTTCCTCGATGGAGTTAGTCAATCGTAAATTATAGGCGCTCATTCCACTAATAATTTGGAATTCTAATTTACGTTTCCAGTTATGAAAAAGTTTTTAGTCCATTCAATAGCTTTTCTTTTGATTGTTGATCATGCGTGTTTACAAGCAATGTTCCATCAGGCTGTACTGTCGCATTATAACTGTTAGAGTGCGCATTATTAAATTTTACATAGAAAGTGAACTCGTAATTTTCTACAGGGTTTGCGGAATAAGTAGTGATGCTATCGATTGAATCATTGAGTGGCGTAAAAAAACTGATTTTTGTGCTAGCATGACTCGAATTCCTCATTTAAATTGTTTTAATTCCAGTATTGTCGAGAGCGATATCGTTGCAGATTTCAAGATAAATCTGCAACGATATTTATTAAGGATAGTTATCCTGGATGTACCATTTCTTCAGGCTTTACATTGCGGTCAAATTCTTCGCCTGAGAGATAACCCAAGGCTAAACAAGCTTCGCGCAAGGTAGTGCCATCATGGTAGGCTTTATGAGCAATTTTGGCTGCTTTATCATAGCCGATAATAGGACTTAGTGCAGTCACCAGCATCAATGAACGGTTAACCATTGCCTTAATTTCCGCCTCATTGGCCTTTAATCCTTTGATGGCATGTTCGGTGAAAGAGCGGCAACCATCAGATAATAAACGGATTGAGTGGATGAAGTTGTGCACGATCAATGGCTTATAAACGTTTAATTCAAAATTGCCTTGAGAACCTGCAATGGTGATCGCAAAGTCATTGCCCATGACTTGAGTGCAAATCATGGTTAACGCTTCACATTGGGTCGGATTGACTTTACCAGGCATAATTGATGAACCAGGCTCATTCTCCGGTAAAGTTAATTCACCTAAGCCACAACGTGGGCCAGAAGCCAACCAACGAATGTCATTTGCAATTTTCATTAATGAACAAGCCAAGGTTTTCAATGCCCCACTGCCCATGACAAAACTGTCATGGGAAGCCAAGGCTGCGAATTTATTAGGCGCAGAAACGAAGGGAAGACCAGTCAGCTTGGCAATTTGTACCGCAGCCAGTTCTGCAAACCCTTTTGGTGCATTAAGCCCAGTGCCAACAGCAGTACCGCCAATGGCCAATTGATAGAGATCGTCCATGCAAAATTTAATGCGTTTCAGATCATCATCTAATTGTGCAACATAACCAGAAAATTCTTGGCCTAATGTTAATGGAACAGCATCTTGTAAATGTGTGCGGCCAATTTTAACAATGTGATCAAATGCTTTTGCTTTTCTAGNTAATGCATTGCGTAATTCAGTCACAGCGGGAATTAACCGATGCATCACCATTTCGACGGCAGCAATATTCATTGCAGTCGGAAAGGTATCATTCGATGATTGCGACATATTGACATCATCATTAGGGTGAATCGNGTTTTTGCTGCCAAGTGCGCTACCGGCCATTTCATTAGCGCGGTTGGCAATCACTTCATTGACATTCATGTTGGTTTGAGTACCACTGCCTGTTTGCCAAATTCGTAGTGGAAAATGATTATCAAGTTTGCCGGAAATAACTTCATCTGCAGCGGCAATAATCAGCTTAGTTTNTTCATCGCTTAATTTGCCTAATTCATGATTGGCTAGGGCAGCTGCTTTNNTTAATACTCCGAAAGCACGTAGAATTTCACGTGGCATGAGGTCATAGCCAATATTAAAATAATGCAATGAACGCTGTGTCTGAGCTCCCCAGTAGCGGTCATTGGGGACTTCGATACTGCCCATGCTGTCACTTTCAAGCCGAACAGGCTTATCTGTCATTGTGGTCATAGTCATCGTTCCTTATCTGCTTTTATGTTAATAATCACCGAACATAGCTTATTAGCCAGCGTTTATTCAAGTATTTTATGGCTTAGATCACTCTAAAAATAGCAATGGCTAGGCAATATCATGCCAACCTATGTTGATGGGGCATGCAAGCCCAATATGAAGGACAAAAATACCACCAAATAGGATAAATTTCAATTATTCAACCAATTAAAAGACTGAATTTTCATGAAATATACTCGTTAACCCCGTAATGATTATAAAAATAAATTCGCTATAATGTGGCCACTTCTATAATTTAGCTGCATTGTATATAAGGAGAGTGAACATTATGGCAATGGAAAAATCTAAATAATATCCGCTACCAGTTGACTCCTCAGATGCAAGAATATGACCGATTTGTGGATCGTGCCCACACCCGTTGGTTGCCGTTTGTGATGTATTTCCATCAAAAAAATTACCAATCTGATGTTGTCAATACCGATGGTCACGGTTTTCGGTTCTCTTATCAAAGTGATGCTCGCTATAGTGCAGGTACTTTTCAAGAAAATGTACCTGTCAATTTGCTAGTAGGAAGTTCCACTGTGTTTGGGGTCGGTGCTAGTTCTGATCGACATACTTTAAGTTCTTATCTTAATGAGCTTTCAGATAACAAAACAATATGGCTAAATTTTGGTGGTCGTGGCTTCAATTCAACCCAAGAATTAATTCTTTTCTACTCCATCGACATCAATTTTCAGCCATTAACAATATTACTTTTTCAGTGGGATTAATAATATTGTATTGGCGGGTTTTGCTGATGAATCACAGACAGATTATGGTCCTTTTTCTTCTCAGGAGAATATTATCAACAAATGAGTAAATTGAGGGAGGAGCACAAGCTAAAACAGATGTCTTTGTGGCAACGGCTAAAATATCAATGGCGAGGCAATAATAAAGTGGCAAGACCTAATTTAGTTGGCAGCAATATTGATAAAAGAATAGCCATAGCCACTGAAAATTTGGCTAGAGATCTTGATGGTTGGCAGGTACTTGCTGGCAAAGTCAATGCCAAAATAACTTTTATTTTACAACCGCTGGCAACATGGATAACCAAACCACTCGTCAGCGAAGAAAAGTTGCTATTTGACGCACTAGACGCACATCCCTCTAATTTTTGGAAATCGTTTCAACCTATTTTATCTGCTGAGGTTGGTAATAAATATGCAATGGCATTAAAAAACATTTGCGAGGCAAAAGGTATTGCCTTTCATGACATGAATGCCATTCTAAATGATTGTCATGAAACCATTAAAAATGAATGGTTATTTGTTGATAGAGCCCATTTTAATGATATTGGATATCAGCGGATTGCTAAATTAATCTACGATAATATTTAAATTAAAGGAGTAATATATATGGCAAATTGTGATAACAATAGGAAACAATTTTTTCTAATCAGGCTGCTTAATAAAATTTTGCGCCGCAGAAAAAACCAACGGATGATCAAACCATCTATCCACTTTTTTAATATTGAAAGAAGTAGACGCGATGAACTCACAGATCACATTTGGCACACATAATCAAGCGATGCTTGATTTATATCAAGGTGTGCCTGAACGGCAATTATATTACTATTTATTAAATATTGATGAGTATGATGATATATTGCCAACCACATTGCAGTTGATCGACCAATATTTAAATCAAATTGATGCGAGTTTATTGCCTGATTTCTTGAAATATTTTGAATATGATCCTGCCCACTTAGCACATTTTATTGATACTGCCAAAAACATCACGCTTAATATCAACACTGTTTGGGCAAAAGCTGAAACAATGCCGTTTCAATACATTAAGCATTTGTTACAACAATATGCTCCCATGGGATTAATTGACGGCTGCTGGTTACAAAATGCATCCAGTGCGATTAACTCACATGTCGCACTAAATGCTTCGTTATTAAAATTATATTCCCATGAAATAGGCGACGGCATTACAGCACAACACCATGGCAATTGTTTTCAAGATTTAATTCGAAGCTTAGGCATTCAATTGCCAAAAGCGACTTCCTGGGAATTTATCAAACAACCTGATTTATTGGACAGTTCATTTCGCTTGCCGGTATTACAGTTAGCAATTTCGCAATTTCCTAGAGTATTTATGCCAGAATTGCTGGGAATCAATCTNTTTGCTTATTTGTGCGGTAATTTTACGCCATTAATAGCATTTCAGTCACAAATNAAAAGAGTTGGGGGTGCCACTAAGTTTTTAGTGTTACATCAACCTGAATCACTTGCGGATCAGGCTCAAATAGCGTTTGATGCGATTAAGCTTTATTTAGGTAATATGACTGATAAAGCAGAGATATCTTATCATTGGCAACGTATCTGGCGAGGCTTTGTCACCTATTATTGGCTATATCAATCTTGGTTAGATGAGTTAATGCGATTTGAGTCTGTTAAAGACCTTAATTATAACATGCTAGAGCTGATTCGACGCAAAGCACCTTATGCTTATGGCTATCACAAGAAAAATGTGCTAGATGGAAAACCCATTGATGCTTGGTTGGATCCGGAAAATGTTGCTGCGGAAGATTTATTAGATGCATTAGCTCGTTCCCGTTATGTAAAACCTGGAGATTCNAAAAATAGTTTGTTTTTTAAATTGGTTGATTTCAAAGGCCCTATGTTTAGAATATTTTCCCCACAAGAACTTGATACCATTGCACAATGGATAGACAGTCTTTCAAGTAATACGCTTTCAATTAATAATACTGTTGTCAAAAATGCGGTTTTGCATCCAGTTGACAAAAACTCAACTCTTAATTAAAAAAGAAAGGTCTTTAGCTAGCGTAAAAAATATGAAAAACTATCGCTGCGTGAGCTTTACTATCATTTACTAGAAATTGAGCTGTTCCCGGATTTGCTGCCTTTTGCNAAAAAGTTTGCTTATGAGTGGCTACAACGGGCCGCAATCGGGCTTAATAAAGGCCTTAAACCGATTCCATTTGAAAAATATTCTCATGCAGCCTTGGAAATATGGCTGGATGATCAGCATAANAAACAAGTTAATTCATATGCAGCGGTGACCACTGTTTCTCAATCTAAAGAACAAGTGATTAATTCTTCTGTGGCCCTTTGTCCATTAATATTTATTGACGGTGCTTGGGTACAAAAATGNGGAAACATTGGGATTTGTTCGACAGAGGTCGGTTCGCGTTTATATCATATTTATTTAGATGAGGTGGGCAATGGCGAGATCATACAGAATCATCCTAATGTTTATCGTGAATTAATCCAGCAAATGGACATTCATTTACCGGATTTTGGCAGTAAAGAATTTTGTCAATGGCCAGGATTTACTGATGAGGCTTTCAGTGTGCCAGTNTTTTGGCTGGCGATTGCTAATTTTCCGAAAAGTTTTATGCCAGAGATTTTAGGTTTAAATTTAGCAATGGAGCTTTCTGGAGTAGGNGGGACTTATAGGACAATGCGAGATTTGCTTTGTCATTATGGCTACAGCCCACATTTTGTTAATTTACATAACACTATTGATAATGTTTCTACTGGGCATACTGCTTGGGCATTGGAAGCTATTAAAATTTATATGGATGATATACTTGCGCAAGCAGGTTTGGCACAAGTACAACAACAATGGCAACGAATTTGGACGGGGTATAGAGCACTGCAGCCTCCCAAAGGGTGGCTTAATGCGTTGCTTGTAAAATTAAAAGGCATCACTTTAGCAAGACAATACTAGAAGCTGATGAGTTTTAAGACTTCTTTAGCAACAACAAGACGATTCGTCACAAACATATTATACATGGACTGATTTATGCAAAAACTTATGTACTTGGTATCTCAGGTTACTATCATGATAGTGCCGCCGCCTTGTTGCAAGATGGTAAAATTTTGGCAGCAGCTCAAGAAGAGCGGTTTACTCGCAAAAAANNCGATAATCGTTTTCCCAAAAATGCCATACAATTTTGCCTCAAGGAGGCAGGAATTAAGCTCGAAGAAGTCAGCTTAATTGTGTTTTATGAAAAACCATTATTGAAATTTAATCGCTTATTAAAAACTTATTTAGCTTATGCTCCTCGGGGTTATTATTCGTTTGCCGCATCCATTCCCAGTTGGTTAAAAGGAAAATTGTTTTTAAATACTATTTTGCGAAAAGAATTGATACAATTAACCAAAGTTGATAAACATCAATTGCCTAAAATTTTGTTTACTGAGCATCATCATTCCCATGCTGCTTCTGCTTTTTATCCAAGTCCTTATACTGATGCCGCTATACTTTGCATGGATGGAGTGGGAGAGTGGGCGACTACTTCAGTGTGGTCAGGCAAAAACAATTCACTAAAACCTTTGTGGCAAATTAATTTTCCTCACTCTATAGGACTGCTTTATTCGGCTTTTACTTATTATGCGGGATTCAAAGTGGATTCCGGCGAATATAAATTAATGGGGTTAGCGCCTTACGGTGATCCTAAATATGCTGACTTGATTAGAGAACATCTGATTCATATTCAAGCTGATGGTAGTTTCCGGTTGAACATGCAGTATTTTAACTATACCACTGGGCTTACCATGACTAATGCTAAATTTGCACAACTTTTTGGTGGTCCAAGACGTGAACCCGAATCCGAAATTACCCAAAAACAAATGGATTTAGCTGCTTCAATTCAAGTAGTCACAGAAGAAATCGTACTTAAACTTGCTCATACAATTCATCAAGAGACAGCAGCGACTAACTTATGTCTTGCTGGGGGAGTTGCTTTAAATTGTGTTGCTAATGGACGATTGTTGCGAGAAGGGCCTTTTAAAAATATTTGGGTACAACCTGCAGCCGGCGATTCAGGTGGCGCTATTGGCGCTGCTTTTATAGGTTGGCATGAATATTTACAGCAACCCCGTGTCGCCAACAATGCTACTGACCAAATGGCAGGTGCTTATCTTGGCCCTTGTTATGATGCAACCGAAATTGAAAATTACTTGGAATTAATAGGCGCTTCTTATAAAAAATTAGATCAAACCGATCTTTGCCCTACAGTGGCTGATTTACTTGCTCAAGAAAAAGTGATTGGATGGTTCCAAGGTCGAATGGAGTTCGGTCCTCGATCATTGGGTAATCGTTCTATTCTGGGTGATCCTCGTAGTTCCAAAATGCAATCGGTGATGAATTTGAAAATAAAATATCGTGAATCGTTTCGACCATTTGCGCCTGCTGTTTTAAGTGAAAAATTATCAGACTGGTTTGAGCATAATACGACTAGTCCTTACATGTTATTTGTTGCTCCTGTAAAACAAGAGCATCGTTGTCCACTGTCGTCAGACAGCGAGAAATTATTCGGTATTGCTAAATTGCAAGTGCCACGTTCTACAGTTCCTGCTGTGACTCATGTTGATTACTCAGCACGGTTACAATCAGTCCATGCCGAAACCAATCCTGTTTTCCACCAATTGATTACGGAATTTTATCGACTGACTAATTGTCCGATGTTGGTCAATACTTCTTTTAATGTGCGTGGAGAACCTATTGTTTGCACATTTAAAGATGCTTATCGCTGTTTTATGCGCACAGAAATGGATTACTTGGTTTTAGGAAATTATTTATTAGANAAAAGCCAACAGCCACAATGGCAAGAAAATGTCGCTTGGCATGAGGAATTTCAATTAGATTAAATAGGAGGTTATGGATTATGACTAAGTTAATTACTGTTGTCTGTCGCAGTATTGTTTGGACATTCTGCCAATTATTATTGGCTGTCGTTTTTATTTTGGTTGTAACTCCATTAGGTTGGATGGTTCGGTTAAAACAAGATCCTATGGCAAGACGTTTTAGTTTGTCCAATACGAGCTATCGACAAGAGAGTAACGCTATCACTATTAAAAGTTTAAAAAAATTAGCTAAAGGAAGCTTTCTAATGAGGACTATTGCTGACAATTTATATCATGTATTAAACGAAATAACGGCTGTTACCAAGCAAATATTGCCGGCATCCATCATGCCTCCCATATTAGTGGCAGTTTCCAAAACTAAACCGGTTGATGCTATTTTGGCTGCTTATCAAGCAGGACAACAACATTTTGGNGAAAACAAAGTGCAAGAAGCCTTGCAAAAATTTGTTCCCTTGCGTCAGCGCGGCCTGAATTTGACTTTACACCTGATTGGTCCATTGCAAACTAACAAGGTGGCTGATGCTGTTAGTTTATTTGACGTGATTCATACTTTAGACAGGGAGAAACTGGCCATTGCATTGAAGAATGAAATGCAGGTACAGCAACGTTATCCTCGCTTGTTGGTACAAGTGAATGTGGGCAGAGAACCACAAAAAGCTGGTATTATGCCAGAAAATGCAGCAACTTTCGTCGAGGAGTGTCGTGCCATGGGTTTGCCAATTCAAGGGTTAATGTGCATTCCACCTGTTAATACTGACCCACGCCCACATTTTGAGTGGTTGCAGAATTCAGCACATAAATTAAACCTACCGGAGTTATCGATCGGCATGTCAAATGATTATAAGTTAGCCATTCAATATCAAGCGACTTATGTTCGGGTGGGAACGGCCATTTTTGGTGCTCGTGAGAACAAAACAGTATTGGCCGTTTAATTCATGCCAAACTTAAATGGATTGTAATTAATGCCATAGTCATAGACATCAATATTTTCATATTTTTAGAAAATNNTTGAAAATATCACAATAAATGGCGACATGATAATAGTATAAATAAGTTTGAATACATAAGAACAGATAACAATTTTAGCAATAGTGCCAAACGTGTGACTGTTAATGAATACCGGGGTGAGTGCCACCACACTAAATACAGCTTCACCAATGGTAGTGGAAGCAATACTTCTTAACCAGAAATATCGGCCTTTGACCAGGATTTTCCACTTTGAAATAGCATAAATATTGGCAAAACCACCTAATACGGTGCCTACTAGACAGGATACACAATAAATAATTGTAGGCCCAAATACAGTTTCATAGGCAGCTTGATTATGCCAAAATGGTGCTGGCGGTATCTTTAACATGATATTGATTAATATGGAAAAGGCCAATTGCCATAATAACGCCACCCATAGAATATGACGTGCAATCTTATAGCCATAAATTTCAGCAATGATATCACCAAAGAAATAAGAGAGCGGATATAATAAAATCCCGCCAGGAACAGTGAAGCCTCCAATGACCATGACTCGATTGACCAACAATGAACTGCCAACCATAGAGAGCACAAAAGTCATGGCAATGAAGGGAATACATTTAAACTGATGCTGGATTTTTTCATTCATCTGAGTTTGCATGATACTAGTCTTTAATTTTCTCTATTTGTTTAATCATAAAATACCGTTTAATGCCATCCCACAGCGAATCATTTAGAATAAATGGGCTAATTATCGTTAAAGATAGTAAGTGCCAATACCACTGATGCAATAGCAGTCCTTGAAGAATCAAAGTTGCCAACGGTGTCAACGAGAGAATGACTCCATGTAATTTGACACCAATCGCAAACAGTCCTTNTTGTGATAACCAAATCTGCAAAATAAAACTTAAAAAGCCAGNTATAATGATTTTAGTAACAATGTTTAAATTAAGTGCATCCATATTCAATTTATTAGCCGACAGCATCAGTAATANTTGTCAAAAGCCCCAAAAGCGTATTGCTAATGTTTGTGAAGCGGTAATATTAGTTTTGGTGGCTAAGTTGTAAGTAGTCATATTGTAAAATAATACCAATGTGCCACCAGCGACAGCCAGTAGGGCGCCATACATTTGAGCTGGATAGANGTAAGAAGGGGCTGCAATCAATACAAGACACAAAACAATACGTAGACTATTATTCTTCATCAAGTCAATAGTCTTAAAACGACTTACAATGCCAAGGCTAATAAAGAATAAATAATTAAAGATGGTCGCTGAAGAATAATAGTTTCCAAAGTACGTGCACATCCATATAGCTGCTATTAAAAGATTGATCAATAAAAATTCTTTTCTATGCTGGCGTAAGAATGCTAGATAAATTGCCGTCATCTTTCCAAAATTAATACAGTGAAAATAGACTACAGCGATTATAGTCACATAAAACAATACTGCTACAGGGGCAATATTGTTAACCAAATTATCAATTAACACGGTCGCCAGTGCGCAGGCCACTACATAAGATGACGAATAACTGTATTTTTAGCGGCAGTCAAATAGTTATGTTGTAACATTTTCTTTAGCTTCACATTTTAAGTCATTTTGAAACAATGTTTTTATTGTTTCACGGTCTTTTTAAGCTGAACCTGATCTTGATGTACCATGTGTATTTTTGCGGGTGAGTTGGTCAAAGTAATAGTCGGTTGTAAATAATCACCCAACTTTATATTAAAGCGCAGGCTTCTTACACTGGGTAAGGCAGTGATGGTTTGCTGTGAGGGTAACTGTGTCACATAACCTTGCTTTTCGGTAGCAACGTCAATGATGTTTTCATATTTGATTACTTTAGGCTTTTGCTGCAAACGTTGCTTAAATTTTTCAGGTGCAAAATAGCTATCAATTGTCAAATCAATTACATTATAACCTAGAGCTTCATTGCTGATGTCTACATGAGTGGCACCGCTGATTCTAGCAGCGATTTCTACTAGAATTGGGCCTTCTTGAGTCATCATAATTTCTACATGGCTAGGGCCATATTTAATGCCCACCGCATCTGCTACTTGTTTTGCATAATCTATTAATTGGCTTTGGAGGAGCCATCGAANATCTAATAATTCTTCGTAATCATAAATATGTTTACCGTTTAAGTCTTGCTTATGATACATCCTTATCTCAGTGATGAAGTGTTGACCTTCGCAACTCACCATATTCACTACGTATTCTTCGCCTTTTAAATAAGATTGTAATAATACTTCTTGGCAGGTTCGCGCAAAAATTGTTTTGGAATTGATCATGCGATGGAAAGCTTGTTCAATTTGTTCGAGGTTGTGACAAATGTAAACATGGTCACTGCCTGCGCTATCAAGCGGTTTGACAACTATCGGCCATTGGTTATGGACTTTGACCCATTGTTGTATCTGGCTTAACTGGTTGGATTTATAATGTTCAACTGTTTTTAAGTGAGATTGTTTTAATGCCTCAACCATTGCATATTTATTGCGTCTGGCTGGCAACAAGCTATCTTCATTACGTTTCAGGTTNNTAATTTTTGTGCTAGTTGATGTGCAAGCTCTACTCCAGGTTCAGTGCCTGGGATCACAGCANNTCAANNTTTGAAATTGGGATGAAATTTGTGCTATCAGTTGAGTCAGATCACTATCATTAATAAAAGTGGCCAGATAGTTTTCTGGATTGCGTAGTGTGAAAAATTGGTTCATTGGTTGCGCAGTACTTTGTACGTGCACACAAGCGTAACCGCGATTNNATTTAATTGTTGGACAAAAACGGCCAGCACCATAGCCGTCAACAATAACAACTACTGGTTTTTTTGTTGAATTCATCCAAGTTCTCCTTGCTTTAGATGTTATTTTGGCAATTCTATCACGCTTAGAGGAGGTATTGCGAGTTAGTGGTATCCATCATGTGCATGGAATTATGATAAGGAGTTTTTGATGACGATTGGTGCCCCGGAGAGGAATTGAACCTCCGACCTGCCCCTTAGAGGGGGCCGCGCTATCCACTGTGCCACCGGGGCATGTCACTCATGCTTGGTAAGTTTAGCTAATATAGGAATAATTTTGCCCGATAACTGGGGACTTGTATATCTTTCAAATTTGTTTTAGCTCACCACCTTAATCTATTGATAGATTAAAAATAACAACCATCTTAATGCAGTCTGGTTTTGCCATTTTTTTGGCAGCCGAGGCGAAACTAGTGTAGCATTGCGCAGTCCTTTGATTCTGTTATGCAAGACACGGTTCTCTTAAGGTTTTGTTAAGGATTCAAAGCAAATATTGATTTATGATGCGCCACTGAGTTGCTATATTACTTATAACTCATTGAAAATCATTGTAAATTAATATTTTTTATCCATTTTAATGGGTAATTTGGTGTTGCCTATTCTTTTTAGGTAATCTGCTTGCTTTATTTTAAAAAAATATTAAAAACACATGACTCTGATTTTTAAGAGTCGATTGCAAAATAGATGGGGTATCATGGAAATCCAGAAGATTTCTAAAAACATCGGCTTGTTGGGGCTTGTCATGTCAGGATTGACATGCATCATTGGATCAGGTTGGTTGTTTGGTGCATTCCAAGCGACTAAGGTTGCAGGGCCTTCAGCCATTTTTTCATGGATCATCGATGGCGGCTGCATGTTGTTTCTGGTGTTCACTTTTGCCGAATTAGGTTCTATGATGCCGCGAGTCGGAGGAATGGTGAGATATATGGAATATACTCATGGTTCTCTGGCGGGTTTTATCAATGCTTGGGCCAATTGGCTTGCCATAATCAGCGTTATTGCTGTCGAAGCGGTTGCCTCCACTCAATATTTAAGCTCAGTTCCTTTAAGTTGGACCCATCATCTAGTCAATGCAGCAAGTAATGGTCTCAGCAATTTTGGCATTGCAGTGGCTACTTTGTTCTTGGTCCTCTATTTCTTAGTCAATTATTGGAGCGTAAAGCTATTTGTCCGCTTCGTAGTTGTGATTACTGTTGTAAAGATCGTTGTGCCGGTACTAACAGTATTTTTCTTGCTCTATACTGCTTTCCACCCCAGTAATTTTACTGCTTATCAGGGCACTATGGCACCTTATGGCTGGGCTGCTTGTTTAACAGCGATTGCCACCTCAGGTGTCGCATTGGCTTATCGTGGTTTCCAAACTATTGTGAACCTGTCCGGTGAGGCTAAAAACCCTGGACGCAATGTGCCATTGGCGATGTTTTTATCAATTATTATTTCCATGGGCTTGTATGTATTGCTACAAGTCGCTTTTATTGGCGCCATTGACCCACAACAAGTCATGAATGGTTGGCACAATCTCAGCTTCCAATCACCTTATGCCGATTTGGCCATTATTCTTAATCTGCATGTATTACTGATCTCCATCTATCTTGATGCGATCTTATCGCCATCAGGGGTAGGGATTGCCTACTTGGCAACCACTAGCCGTATGTTATATGGCATGAGCCATAATGGTTATATGCCGAAATTTATGGGTGAACTACATCCTAAATATCAAATTCCACGCAAAGGCCTGTGGTTCAATTTAATTATCAGCTTTGCTTTCATTTGGGTATTTAAAGGCTGGTCAAACTTAGTACCACTGGTATCAGTATTGGGCGTTATTGCATTNTTCTCTGGCCCAATCTCTTCCAGTGCTTTACGTTGGCTGGCGCCTAACTATCCTCGCCCCATTCGAATGCGTGGCTTAAATGTTGCCTCACCAATAGCTTTCATTGTCATCTCATTGATCGTCTATTGGGCAAAATGGCCATTAACAGCAGAGGTCAATTTCCTGATAGGGATTGGCTTAGTGTTTTATGTATATTACCAAAACAAATTAGGCTGGCCTTTATTTAAAGAGAACTTTAAGGCGGGCATCTGGTTTGTTGTGTATCTATTTGTAATCGCTCTCTTGTCTTATGTAGGCAGTGATGTCTTCGGAGGCAAAAACTACATCCCCTTTGGCTGGGATATGGCTGTGGTTTCTATTGTTTCGTTGTTTTTCTTCTTCTGGGGTGTCAAGAGTGCTTGGATGAACCCTGTATTAAAAGCCATGTTGGAAAATCCAGAAGGTATGAAAGACCCTGATGCTCAATTTGCCAATGGCCCAGTCACAACAGCCCCTGATAATAAAGCCAAAGCCTAGTCTAATAATTTCCCTGGTCTTTTTCAATTATGTGAAAGAAGACCAGGAAATCCTAGTTGCTCGATTGATATTCTTTTGCCCACATGATACTTGCGCCAATCACTGCGGCTGGCATTACCAACCAATTTACAACAGGGATCAGCGTAAATAACAATGCTGCGCCTCCAAATCCTAGTTGCAGTAATCGCCGTTTTCTCATCTGAGCTCGCAATTCAGCAAAATTACCGTGGTGGTGTTCTACAGGGTAGTCAAAATATTCCAAAGCCAAACTCCAACTACTGAACAATAGCCACAGTGGTGTGGCAATAATTTGTATCACTGGGATTAAGAATAAGATCAAGCAACCTATTGCTCGTGGGGCAACATACGCTAGCTTGCGTAATTCACGTATGAGACTTAAGGGCAGGTCTGTCAGCCAAGCCCAGCGTGTGTTTGTTTTGACTGGCAATGCGTGGTGCAGCTCTAAACATTTCTCTGCCAATAGTCCATTAAATGGGGCTGCCACAATATTGGCTAGTAGCGAAGTCAGATAAAACACGATAATGATACCCGCTAGCCCATAGAAAATAACGAATAGCCAATCCAGCCATTGCAACCAATGCGGTAGCCAATGGTTCAGCCAAGCTTGTAGGTAGTGCCACCAATGCATCAATCCATAAAGTCCTGCAATGAAAATGACTAAGTTGATCAACAAGGGTATATAGACATAATAGCGTAGGGCTGGGTGGTTTAAATGTTTAAAACCCTGCAATAGATATTGTGAGCCTTTTAAAAATCGGATGTCATATAGTTTTATCTCCACATTGAGTCGACAATAAGCTTTATTATAGCGGTTTAGGCACGGCTGGTATCATGTCAGAGGCATATCATTACCCACAAGTCCATTTTGTAGCGATCACTGATTCTTGCCAACCCATGCCCTAAGAAGCGCTCACCCCTATAAAGCAAGCCGTAAATACATCTCTATAGCTTTTCTAGGTTTTTCATCCCTGAAAGCCAAGTTTTTGTAGGCGTTTCATTCCTCTCTGAGCTTTATTTTTGCAAAATTGAGACTAAGTGAGTTCTCTAATAAAACCTGTGTGCGAAGCCAAAATTTTAAGGTAAACTTATGCGTTTTATGACATCGTGGGAATGACATTACTATGCAATTAAAATCGATCAAAATGGCCGGCTTTAAGTCATTTGCTGACCCAACGGTCTTGACGGTCCGAAACCGCATTACCGCTATCCTAGGGCCTAATGGCTGTGGTAAATCCAATGTGGTCGATGCAATCCGCTGTGTATTGAGTGGTGTTGCCAAGCAATTGCGGGGCGGCTCCATGCCTGACATTATTTTCAATGGCTCAGCCAATCGTAAACCAGTAGGTCAAGCCTCCGTAGAGTTGGTATTTGATAATAGCGATGGCGCAATTGGTGGCGAATACGCCAGCTATGCAGAAATATGTGTACGCCGGGAATTATATCGTGATGGCCAATCTAATTACTTNTTGAACGGGGTCCGCTGCCGCCGGCGTGATGTAGTGGATTTGTTTTTGGGCACAGGCTTAGGCCCGGACAGTTATGCCATTATTGAACAAGGCATGATTTCCAAATTGATCGAAGCCAAACCAGAAGAACTGCGTATTTTCTTAGAAGAAGCGGCGGGTATTTCTAAATATAAAGAGCGCCGCCGTGAGACTGAATCTAGAATCCAACATACTCGTGAAAATTTAGACCGTCTTAATGATCACCGCTTAGAATTAGATAAACAGTTAGCGCATCTACAACGTCAAGCCCAAGCTGCTGAAAAATATAAAACCTATAAACAAGAACAACGCCGACTAAAAGCAGATTTGCAAGCATTGCATTGGCGTGAATTAGAGCAACAGTTGGCTGAGAAAAAACAACGCATAGGTGATGACGAAGTTCAATACGAAGCCGCCATGGCTGATTTGCGGCAAGTGGATGCACAAATTGAAGCTGTCCGTGTCAACAAGACTGAATTGGGCGATGTTTTTAATGAAGTGCAAGGTCGTTATTATAGCTTAGGTGCTGAAATAGCCCGAGTTGAGCAGCAATTACAAAACACGCGTGAACGGCAACAACAGCTGCAGGCTGATTTAAATGANATTAGAACGTTCATACAGCGAGTTACAACAGCATTATGAAGAAGATCAGTTACAAATTGAAGAATTAGGTCAAGAGCTCATCAGCTTAGAGCCCCAATTAGAAACTGCACAAAAACAAATCACAGCTACGGCAACTCTCTCCTCNNTGAGGCTGAAGAAGCCATGCAGGCTTGGCAGCAAACCTGGGATGAATTCAATCAGCAAAGCACAGCCACGTGGCGTGCCGTTGAATCGAGCCAGGCGCGACAACAACATCAAATACAGACGATGCAACGCTTGGAACAACAAATTAATAAAATTACTCAAGAACAATTGCAGTTAGAACATGAGCCTGTTGCAGCAGCCATCAGTGAATTGTCAGTCAAAAGTGAAGCGCTACGACAACAACTGGATGCACAACAGACCCTTGATGAACATTTGCAAAACAAAATTAATGATTATCGGCAGCAACAGAATACATTGACCAATGATATTGCTCAAGCAAGAAACCAATTACAAACTTGGCGTGGACGTCATGCTTCGTTGGAAACATTACAACAAGCAGCATTGGGCAAGACTGATGCCGTTGTAAACGATTGGCTACAGCAACAACAATTGGCAAACCAACCTCGATTGGCAGAGCAATTACAAGTTGAACAAGGCTGGGAAATTGCCGTTGAAACAGTGTTGGGTTCTTATTTAGAAGCTGTTTGTGTTGAGCGAATTGCTGATTTACAGAATGCTATTGGAGAATTTAATCAAGGCCATCTGACCTTGATTCAACAGACCCATGTTTCNCCTGCAATAGCGACATCTGAGCGGTTGGCCAATAAAGTCAGTGGTCCATCGGCATTGCATTCTTGGATTGCCAATGTTTACGTGGCAGATGACTTGCGTACAGCATTGCAATTAAGTGAGCAACTGGCGACTGGGGAATCAGTCATTACTCGTGATGGTATTTGGCTTGGCAATGGTTGGTTGCGAATCACTAAACAAACAGATGCTAAACATGGCATTATTCAACGTGAACGTGAGCTACAAGAACTTACCAAATCAATTGATGAGTTAGCTGCTACTATTGCTGATCAAGAAGCGCTCCTGGCTGAGGTGCGTGAAAACGTGATGACGTTAGAAAATGAACGACGTGTTCAACAGCAAACCCAGCGTGAATTTTCACTGCAANNTACACTGAGGTTAGATCACAATTAGGTTCGTTGCAAACCAAGCTTGAACAAATGCAACAACGTCAAATGGCTATTGCGCAAGAATTGATACAATATCAACAGCAACAACAACAAGCCAAAGAAGAGTTGACCCAAATTGACCTGGCGCTCACTGCGGCACAACAACAACGGCAACAAAACGAACAGCATAAACAAGCGTTGCAAGAACAGCGTTATGTATTGCAGGATGAACTGCACCAAGCAAGACAACAAAGCCAGCAGACTAAACAACGAGCCGATGAATTACAGATGCGTTGCGAAACAACTCGTAATCAATTGCAATATTTACGCCAGGNNCTGTCACTCGTGCAGAAAAACAATTAGCCGACACAGATGAGAGACGCAATCATTTGGCTACAATGATCAGCGAGTTACAAGAGCCACAAGCAACATTACAACAAGAGTTAACGGAAAAATTAGANNGTCCCGTTTAGCAGTTGAGCATGAGTTGCAAGCGGCGCGTCAAGCCTTGAATCATGCAGAAGATCAATTAAACCAATATGAGCAACAGCGTCAACGTACTGATGGACTTATCAATAAGTTACGCAATCAATTGGAACAACTGCGGATGCAGTCACAAGCGGCGCAAATCCGTCAAGTGACACATCAGGAAAAAATTGTTGAAGAAGGGTTTGAATTAGAACCTATTCTTGCTGAACTGACTGCCGAAGCTAATACCACGGAATATGAAGAACAAATTAATAAGCTAGACCAGCGTATCCAACGTTTAGGCGCAATTAATTTGGCTGCGATTGAAGAATGTGCACAACTCGAAGAACGCAAAAATTATTTAGAAGCACAAAATAATGATTTATTAGAAGCATTAGCCACCTTAGAAAATGCCATCCANAAAATTGACCAAGAAAGCCGTGAAAGGTTGCAAGAAACCTATAATAAGGTCAATACTGAGTTTAATAATTTGTTCCAACGTGTTTTTGGTGGCGGCAATGCGACAATTGAATTGCTCGGCGATGATTTATTATCGACAGGCATGGTAGTCAAGGCACAACCGCCAGGCAAACGCAATTCACACATCCATTTGCTTTCAGGTGGTGAAAAAGCACTGACTGCTGTTTCGTTGGTATTTGCTTTGTTCCAATTAAATCCAGCACCATTCTGTATCTTAGACGAAGTAGATGCACCGTTAGACGATGTTAATGTCGGCCGTTTTTGTAATTTAGTGCGCGAAATGTCGTCTAAAGTACAATTTATTTTCATTAGTCATAATAAACTGACTATGGAAATTGCCGAACAGTTAGTGGGCGTTACTATGCATGAGCCTGGTGTTTCTCGATTAGTATCAGTTGATATGGCGCAAGCTTTGGCTATGGCTGAAGCAGCTTAACTATTCGTTGAGGCTTGTGCTAAATAGTTATCAAATTTATTGTTTAAGGAAGCGAGAGCATAAAAATGACAGTGATGATTCTTTTAGGATGCATGTTATTGGCCACAGCTGTGGCAATTTTAGTAGTGTTATATAACCGACAAAAAAATTCTTTTCCGCATAATCATCAACGTGAACCAAAAGTTGGCTTTAGAACAGCGTCATCTTGGCAACAAGCCACACCTGTTAAATCTACTAATGCCAATAAAAGTTCAATTACGCTCGACAACGATGATGAATTGTGGGGGAAGAGGGGGCGCGTTTAGTTCGCGTTGTCGACACTCGTAGTGGAAAAATTTTACTAGACAGAGAGAAAGGCATTGCTCCCGAAAAACCAACTCAAGCGATCAATGAAACTGAAAAGCCGCTTACTAATGATCAAACAGTGACACCTGATATTAAACTGGAAGTCGAAGCCAATGCATTTCCAAATAATTTATTAATCATGAGTGTTATGGCTGATCCAAGCCAACCCTATGTAGGCTATGAGTTATTGCAAGCATTGCTGTCTGCTGGTTTTCGTTTTGGAAAAATGAATATTTTCCATCGTTATCAACAATTGAGCGGTAATGGTCCTGTCTTATTTAGTCTGGCCTCTGCCACAAAACCCGGTACTTTTGAACTAAGTAAAATTGGTGGTTATGCATGTGCAGGATTGACACTTTTTATGCAAGTCGATGATGATAAAGATTTATTAATGGCTTTTGAGTGTATGCTTGATACTGCTCATCAACTGATTGACGACTTAGGCGGACAACTTTGGGATGATGAGCGCAAACCATTAACTGAAGAAAAAATCGCTTGGTGGCGCACACAATTAGCTGCGCGAGAAGAAAACCGCCATACATCAGACATGTTTGCTGCATAAATGGGTCAAGATTCCGCCATAAAAGCCAAGTTGGCAAAATTGCGTGATCAAATTAATGAGCATAATTATCGCTATTATGTTTTAGATAATCCCAGTATCTCAGATGCTCAATTTGACCGTTTATTTGGTGAATTGCAGCAACTAGAAGCACAACATCCTGAATTAATTACACCGGATTCACCTACACAGCGGGTTGGTGCCAAACCAGCTAAGGGCTTTGTTGAAGTTGTGCATCAAATACCTATGTTGTCACTAGACAATGCATTTACTGATGAAGAAGTCTTCGCTTTTGATAAGCGTATCAAACAACGTCTCCATTCTGAGCATGATATTGAATATGTTTGTGAACCAAAATATGATGGAGTCGCAGTAAGTTTATTATATGAAAATGGCTTATTGATAAAAGGAGCTACTCGTGGTGATGGTTCTGTTGGTGAAGACATTACGCAAAATGTGCGTACGATCAATACAGTGCCTTTGAAATTACATGGTCATGGTTTCCCACGGATATTAGAAGTCCGCGGCGAAATTTATATTCCTAAGAAAGAATTTAAACAATTTAATACTGAGGCCGAACAGCGAGGTGAAAAAACATTTGCTAATCCGCGTAATGCTGCTGCAGGAAGTCTACGTCAATTAGACCCAAAAATTACTGCAAAACGTCCATTAGCATTGTATTGCTATGCCTACGGTATAGTTGAAGGCGGAAAATTGCCAAAGCAACATTATCAAGTGTTAGAGGCTTTTAAAGAATGGGGATTAAGAGTTAATGATCAAATCAAAGTAGTTAAAAATATTCAGGGTTGTTTAAACTATTATAAACATATGGGCATTATTCGCGATAAATTACCTTATGAAATCGACGGTGTAGTTTATAAAGTCAATGATTTAGAATTACAAGAACAGTTAGGGTTCGTATCACGAGCACCGCGTTGGGCGATTGCACATAAATTTCCGGCACAAGAAGAATACACCACTGTAGAAGCGATTGAATATCAAGTTGGACGCACTGGCATCATTACACCCGTAGCACGACTGCATCCTGTCTTTGTTGGCGGTGTCACGGTCAGCAATGCAACATTACATAATTTTGATGACGCATGGCGAAAAGATGTACGAGTAGATGATACAGTGATCATTCGTCGCGCAGGTGATGTCATCCCAGAAATTGTCAGTGTTATTATAGAAAAGCGTCCCAAGCATACCAAAGCTATCTCACTACCCAAACATTGTCCGGTTTGTCATTCTGAAGTGATTAAACCAGAAGGTGAAGCAGCGGCACGTTGCACTGGCGGCCTATTTTGCAAAGCACAATTAAAAGAAACTATTCGTCACTTCGCCTCTCGTCGCGCCATGAATATCGAAGGGCTAGGGGACAAATTAGTTGAATTGTTGCTTGAAGAAAATCTAATAAAAGATGTTACCGATTTATATACATTGGATGTCGTATCGATTGCTGAATTAGAACGGATGGGAGAAAAATCAGCACAAAATTTATTGAAAGCATTAGAGAAAAGCAAAAAGACAACTTTGCCTAAATTTTTATATGCACTCGGTATTCGTGAAGTAGGCGAAGCAACAGCATTAAGTTTAGCTAATCATTTTGGCAACATAGANAAAATCATGGAAGCAGATGAGGAAGTTTTACAAGAAGTGGCAGACATCGGCCCGATAGTGGCGGCACATATTGCTGGATTTTTCCGACAAAAACATAATCGTGAGCTAATTACAAAATTACGCCGCCTTGGGTTGCATTGGCCTGAAGGTGAGCCCCTTGCTAGAAAAAAACTGCCTTTATCAGGCCAAACGTTTGTGTTAACTGGTACGTTGAATTCGCTTACTCGTGAAGAAGCTAAAGAAAGATTACTTGCATTAGGGGCAAAAGTGAGCGGTAGTGTATCTGCCAAAACCTCTTTTGTGGTTGCGGGCTCTGATCCGGGTTCAAAGCTTCAAAAAGCACAAGAGCTTCATGTTCTCATACTTGATGAAGAAAAATTTTTGAAATTTCTTGAAAACTGTGAAAGGCCAGAGAGATTTTATGAACATGATGAAGAAACGCCGCTTAAAAAACGTGAAAATGAAATGTAGCGTGTTAAAAGCTAAATCTAAATTTAGCTTATTTCTTTTGATATGTCATGCCAGCGAAGGCTGGCATCCATACGGCCTGAGACAATGCTTGGATGCCAGCCTTCGCTGGCATAACACATTTATTCTAAAAGTTTCGCGCGTTTTTTATCTTTAACTAGCATTAAGAACAGATTTAAAAGAGGGCAAATCTTCACAAGATTTTTCATCTCTTCGTTTACTGCCAATTGAATAGAATTTTTATGCTCACCATGTCTGACTCGCTTAACTTCTGTTCTCGAGATACAAAAATTTAGGCTTCAGTTGATTCTCTGCTATTTCAAAAAAGCCATCTTGCAAACTCTAAATAATTTTTCTTGAACTAATTGATTGCTGATTTCTCGCGGCAAGTAAACACCTGCTTTTTCGAACACGCTTTCTACATAATTACGTAAGGTAAAGTTTTTCCCCATTGGATCATAAAGAATTCCACCGATAATGAGGTTAAGATACTCTTTGAATGTCCACTCAAGAATTTCATGATATTGCTGTAAAATTTGATTTAAATCGTTGCTATTGAATTGCTTGATTACATCGAGAATTCTCTCTTCCACTTCGATGAATTTTTTTAGATTTATATCTAATATTTCTTTCCGATAATCATCTGATATTTGGTTTAGTGCTTTTAAAAACCTAGATATGTGGTTTTTCAAATCACTCAAAATTTCTAATAAAATTTTAGTTTTCTGCGAATGATCTTGATCAACGACAAGCCACTCATCCCATTGGCGAATGAAACCTAGATACTTTGTTTTCAGCAGAATGTATTCCAATTGTAAAGGATGATCTTTAGCAAGTTCGAGAGGAATTGCATCTAAAGATTCTTTTACCACCCTTGTAAAAGCGACATACCGTTTAGACAGCATTTTAAGATTGTAAACCATAAAATACTCCTTCAATTTAATTATTGATTGTGGCCCGATGTAACAACTCTTTCATTTTGGCCTTGATCATTTCAATAGCAATGCGGTTTTCGCCACCACGCGGAATAATAACATCGGCATAACGCTTAGAAGGTTCAATAAATTGTAAATACATTGGACGTACCGTTTCTTCATATTGTTTTAAAACAGATTCAATGCTGCGATGTCGTTCGATGATGTCGCGACGAAGACGACGGATCAAACAAATATCTAAGGGAGTGTCCATAAAAATACGAATGTCCATCATGTCGCGTAATTTGGGTTCAGCAAATAACAAGATGCCCTCTAATACGATGATGGTATGTTTGCCTACCAGGCGGAACTCTTTNNTACGTGTATGCTGTGTATGGTCATACAATGGCACTTTGACGGAGACGCCTTGTTGCAAATCAGCAAGATGTTCACAAAGCAATGCATGATCGAATGCATCAGGATGGTCATAATTGATTTTAACTCGCTCCTCAAAAGGCAAATCACTACGGTCTTTGTAATAAGAATCTTCTGAGATTACCACTACTTGATCTGAACCAAGTTCTCTGACAATCGTATTGGCCAATAAGCTTTTACCTGATGCAGACGCACCGGAAATACCAATAATAATGACGTTATTTTTCATGTTTTCCTCAAGGGTAAGTTTTTAGCAATACATAAACTGCACCAGCACCACCATGGCATGGTTGCGCACTGTGAAATGCCAATACACTCGGGTGATATTGTAACCAATGATTGACATAGGTTTTTAATTTGGCCGTTGCATCACCTGCGCGTTGTCCCTTGCCATGGATAATTAGGACATAACGTAAATGCTGCTGTTGGCAATGCGCTAAAAACTGGCGCAAGGCATGTTCAGCCATCACTATAGTATGGCCATGCAAATCTAATTTAGCTTGTATCTCGAATTGACCACGCTTGAGCTTTTGTGCATTTTTATGCTGTATGCCAATTTTGATCATGCTGATGGTTTCTTCTGCCGTCACATTGACAGAAGGATTGCTGGTCCAAGGCACTGACGTATCAAGCGGTTCAACCGGAGCAGGTCGATACTGCTTAGCTGGTTTAGTCCGTTTTTTATTGAGGACGACTTTATCATGCAACAGGGGTTTGACTCCAGCAACATTCTGCTGAAATAAATCGCTCTCCTCAGGGGTAATTTTGCGCTTCTTTGCCATAGACAATCTATACTGCACGTTTGCCAAAAGTTCAAGAGACAAGGTATAGTAGCAAGTTAGTAAAAACCCTGGTTTATTGCCCATCAATGAAGGAGTGGTCTTACCTTGCAAAATGCTGAAATTAACTCTGCAATCAATGAGTTGCGTACTTTACGAGACTTGCTTCGGTGGGGAATGAGTCAATTTAATATCGCAGGGGTTTTCTTCGGTCATGGCACTGACAATCCTTGGGATGAAGCGTTGGCCTTGGCCCTGCATGCGATCCATTTACCATACGATGCTAATCCAGCGGTGTTAGATGCTCGTTTGACCACCGCTGAGCGACATGCCATCATTGAATTGTTTCAGCAGCGCATTGAGCAGCGAATTCCCGCTCCCTATCTCACCCATGAATCTTGGTTTGCAGGACTTCCATTTTATATTGATCAACGCGCTTTAATTCCGCGTTCACCTATGGCTGAATTAATCGAAAAACGTTTTGTACCTTGGATTGACCCCGATGAAGTTGGCCAGATATTGGATATAGGCACCGGTAGCGGCTGTATCGCCATTGCCTGTGCTATGGCATTTCCTGGTGCCATGGTGGATGCCATAGATAATGATACTGACGCATTAGAGGTAGCTAAAATTAATGTCTCTCGTCATCATGTTGAAGACCAAGTTAATTTAATTGTTTCCGATGTCTTTTCAGCGCTGGAAGGCAAACGCTATGACATTATCATTAGCAATCCACCCTATGTTGGTGCTGAAGAAATGGCGAGCTTGCCGCCAGAATACCTGCAAGAACCCAAACAAGCGTTGGCAGCAGGAAAAGAAGGACTAGACATTGCTTTGCGGATTTTACAAGCAGCCTTAACGCATTTGACTCCAAAAGGTATCTTAGTCATTGAAGTTGGTAATACTGAAGGGGCTTTGCAAGCACGTTTACCTAATGTGCCGTTTTTATGGCTCGAGTTTGAACGTGGTGGTGGCGGGGTTTTGCTATTAACAGCAACCCAGCTTGCTGAATATGCTCACGAACTTAAATAACTAGAAGTTGATTATGTCAGGCAATACCTTTGGCAAATTATTTACTGTGACCACTTTTGGTGAAAGCCACGGCCCAGCATTGGGTGGCATTATCGATGGCTGCCCGCCTGGAATGTCATTGAGTGAGGCAGACATTCAAGTAGACCTGGATCGCCGTCGTCCTGGAAGTTCGCGTTATACCACGCAACGCCAAGAAGCAGACCAAGTAAAAATCTTGTCAGGAGTATTTGAGGGCAAAACAACGGGTACGCCGATTGGTCTTTTAATTGAAAATACGGATCAAAAATCGAAAGATTATGAAGAGTTGCGGACAGTATTCCGTCCTGGCCACGCAGATTTCACTTATTGGCATAAATATGGCATTCGTGATCATCGTGGTGGTGGTCGTTCATCAGCACGTGAGACCGCAGTGCGGGTCGCTGCAGGAGCGGTAGCTAAAAAATATTTGTATGAACAGTGCGGTTTATTAATTCGTGGCTATGTTGCCCAAATTGGCCATATCAAATACCGTCATTTTTCGTGGGACGCTGTTCCTAATAATCCGTTTTTCTTCCCTGATAGTGAACGAGTATCTGAATTAGAACAACTCATTACTCAGTTACGTCGTGATGGTGATTCTATTGGGGCACAAGTCAATGTTGTGGCTAGCCAAGTACCTATTGGACTTGGTGAGCCCATTTTGATAGATTAGACGCTGATATTGCGGCTGCCATGATGAGTATTAATGCAGTAAAAGCAGTGGCGATTGGTGATGGTTTTGCTTGTGTTGAACAACATGGTTCAGAACACCGAGATGAAATAACACCCGAAGGCTTTGTAACTAACCATGCTGGTGGCATATTGGGCGGTATTTCCACAGGACAAGATATTTTAGTGAGTATGGCATTAAAGCCTACTTCCAGTATCCGTATTCCTGGCAAAACAATCAATACCGCAGGTGAAGCAACGGAAGTCATCACTACCGGCCGGCATGATCCTTGTGTGGGTGTTCGCGCTACACCAATTGCCGAGGCGATGTTAGCACTGGTATTAATGGATCATTATTTACGTCATCGTGGCCAGAACGGCAGCGTGATAACAAAGAGGTAATGGATATGGCGGTCAAAACTAAAGCAAGACAAGCAAAAATTAAAACAAAAACAACACCCAAAAAACGAAACCACAATCGAACCTGCGCCGTCTTGAAGCAGCTAATCGATTATTCGATGTAGCAGTGGTCGGTGCAACTGGGGCAGTGGGTGAAGCCATGTTAGAAATCTTGGCGCAACGGCAATTTCCGGTAGGTAAAATTTTTGCCCTGGCCAGTCATCGTTCGGCAGGGGAAACGGTGATATTTAATGGCAAACCTATTATCGTGGAGAATTTAGCGGATTTCGATTTTTCTCAAGCACAAATTGCTTTATTTTCGGCGGGTGGTGACGTTTCAGCTAAATATGCGCCTAAGGCTGCGAAAGCCGGTTGTGTTGTGATCGACAATACCTCACATTTTCGTTATGACGCTGATATTCCACTTGTAGTGCCTGAAGTGAATCCTGAAGCGATTGCTGATTATCAACAACGTAATATCATTGCAAATCCTAACTGTTCTACCATTCAAATGGTCGTTGCCTTAAAACCCATTTATGATGCAGTAGGCATTGCGCGTATCAACGTTGCCACTTACCAATCGGTATCTGGCAGTGGAAAAGCAGGGATTGATGAATTAGCTGAAGAGACCGTCCAATTATTAAACGGCCAATCCATTACACCCAAAGTATTTCGCAAACAAATTGCTTTTAATGTCATACCGCACATCGATGAATTTCAAAAAAATGGCTATACCAAAGAAGAAATGAAAATGGTCTGGGAGACCCANAAAATTCTGGGTGATAATAAAATTAAAGTCAATCCTACAGCTGT
The DNA here is from genome assembly GCA_013414725.1 of Coxiellaceae bacterium. GTDB lineage: Bacteria > Pseudomonadota > Gammaproteobacteria. Next base: position 2,012,830 of record CP058706.1, read on the forward strand.
GCGTGTGCCTGTATTTTATGGACATTCTGAAGCGGTACACATTGAAACCCGAGANAAAATTACATTGACCAAAGCAAAACAAATACTGAAAAAAGCGCCAGGTATTATTTTAATAGAAGATGCCGATGATTATCCAACTGCTGTGACCGAAGCTGCACAACAAGATGCAGTTTATGTCGGTCGGTTACGAGAAGACATTTCACATCCACGTGGTTTGAATTTGTGGGTAGTAGCTGATAATGTCCGCAAAGGTGCTGCATTGAATGCAGTGCAAATTGCTGAAATTTTAATTGCAGATTATTTATAAAGAGGTCGAGCGTGAATATCAGGAAAACTATTGGCCCTATTTTATTGCTTAGTTGGGCATTAGCTAGTTTCGCAGAGAAAGAGCCCGTTATTGTCATGACACCGACGGACCGTAGCAGTAATGTATCTGATATGTGGTCAGATGAAGAGGGGGCTACTAATAGTAATACTAGCATTTCACCTGTGACTGAAAACACCGTTGTTCCTGTTGCGCCAGTTAAAGTAGAGGCTTCAAGTAAACAATCTAGTAAACATAAAGCGCATTCACCCATGACAACACATTATTACGGGCCAACGACCAGTAAAGATAACATTTGGGAAATCGCTAAAAATTTCGGCCTAATAGTTCTGTGACTATTGCTCAAGTAGCCATTGCATTACAACAAGCCAATCCTGGAGCTTTTACTGCCAACAATATTAATGGATTAAAAATTGGGCAAAAACTGCGTGTCCCTACATTAGCTGCGATGCATCGGATGACACCCACTGAAGCTCAAACAATGATAGATAAGCAAAACCTAGCTTGGAAAAATTCTTCAACTAAAAACAGCCGCACCTGCCAAATTAGCGACTCATACTAGTTCTACTCCAACAGCCAACACCGATAATACAGCAGAGCCCTTGATAACACCGATATCCACCAGCACAGCTAGTATTATGATTGAAAAACCAGCAGCCACTGTGGCTGTTGCTGATGATAATACTGCACCTGAAACAAAGCCAGTCAATACCGCAGCTACACTGCCCACCACACCAACAACGACAGTGACTCAGCCGGCTATCAAACCAGCAATAACAACCAATAATGGCAGCAATCCAATAAACCATGCTCCTGGGATTGATGCTCATGCCAATGCCGCACCAATACCAGCAGCTACTCCTGCTGTAGTGAAAGTGGTCGATAATAACGGTTTGTTACCATTACAAACAGAAGTGAAACATATTCAACAAACAGTTTCTACTTATCAGCAAGAAACTGAAGCACGTTTAGTTCAGCTCTCACAGCAAAATACAACGACGCAAAATCGAATAAGCCATATTGAAACTACATTGAACCATATTAACCAGCAACTTAACAAAATTACAGATCCTGCTGTGGCAGTTACTGCTAGTAAACCAGAGGCGATTCCTACAAAAGTCAACTTTATCAGTGCACCATTATCTCATCATCAAAAATCAGTGTTGCAACACCTTGTTGCTAAATGGTGGATTATAGCGCTCGCAATATTAGTTTTATTATTAGTATGGATACCTTGGCCTGATAAGAAAACAGTGAAAAAGCGGCCACAATCACAACCAAACAAAGTGATTGAAGAAGATGAAGAGAGTGAATATGACTATCTCAGTAGCCATGAAGCCATTCCAGCTAAATTGGATTTGGCCCGTGCTTATATCGATATGGATGACATTGAATCCGCGACACGTGTTTTGCAAGAGGTAATATTGCAAGGCAATGATTCACAGCGTCATCAAGCAAAACAATTATTAGGCACTATTCGCCCACACTTAGTGTAATTATGCGCATTGCGATGGGAATACAATATGATGGTGCCGCCTATAATGGATGGCAACGTCAAACAGAACAGTTGCCGACTATTCAAGCTGCATTGGAAGTTGCCTTGAGCCAAGTGGCAAATCATCGTATCGAAATTTTTTGTGCTGGTAGGACTGACGCTGGTGTACATGCAACTGGACAAGTCATTCATTTTGATACTGATGCGCAACGCAATGAACGCAGTTGGACTTTGGGTGCTAATAGCAACTTACCGCATGATATTAGCGTATTATGGGCACAACCGGTTGACGCAAGCTTTCATGCCCGGTTTGCTGCAATATCGCGCCGCTATCAATATTTTATTTTTAATAACAGTGTACGTCCCAGTTTATTGCGCCAATATGTGGCATGGTTTCACCGCCCCTTACAAGTTGAAACTATGCATGAAGCAGCTCAATATTTACTCGGTGAACATGATTTTTCTTCGTTTCGTGGCATCGATTGCCAAGCCAAATCACCTAATCGCTGTATTAAGGCCATCACTGTGACGCGCAGTAAAGAACTTATTATATTAGATGTGACTGCCAACGGTTTTTTACATCATATGGTACGTAATATCATGGGTGCATTATTGGCAGTAGGTGTCAATGATCAACCACCTCACTGGATCAANAAAGTATTGGAACAACGCGACCGTCGCGCTGCTAGTGTGACGGCACCACCACAAGGATTATATTTAGTGAATGTAGAATATCCTGAACATTTCCAAATTCGTCCTGGTAAAACTCCATTAATTGGCTAGAGGTGTGAAATGATCACTCGAGTAAAAATGTGCGGTATGACACGTGCTGATGATGTTCAAGCGGCTGTTGAATTAGGCGCAGCTGCCATCGGTTTGATNTTTTATCCACAAAGTCCACGAGCGGTGACAATTGAACAAGCTCAAGGAATTATTGCCGAGTTACCACCTTTTATTACTATTGTAGGCGTATTTGTTGACGCAGATCAGGAGTATGTAACAGAGGCCATTAAGCAAATACCTCTGGATTTATTGCAATTCCATGGCCATGAATCTGCTGTTTATTGCCGTCGCTTTCATCGTCCTTACATCAAAGCAATCGCTATGCATAAAGAAACTGACCTAATGAAAGAATGTACGACTTATGCCGATGCCAAAGCGTTGCTACTTGATGCGCANGCAAAAGACAAACCCGGTGGTACTGGAACACGCTTTGAGTGGTCATTAGTACCAAAGCATTTACCAAAACCCATTATTCTTGCTGGTGGGCTAACACCTGAAAATGTTTCCAGGGCCATTATTGAAGTACAACCTTACGCTGTTGATGTTACTTCTGGCATAGAGGCTAACAAAGGCATAAAAGACATCCACAAAATGCGACAATTTATGACTGCAGTGAATCATATCACTGCTGATGCATAAACTATTTAATAAAAATTTCAATTTTTGCTGGCGGGATATTTTGCCAAATGATTCTAGAATATTTTTAGTAAAATTGCGCAAACCAAAAGAAGCATTTTCTCTAAAAGAATAAGTGTACTGAATATATTTGCCGCCGGAAGGCAATATGTCAGTAACTTGAGCGAGTATCGTTTCTGATAGACCTTTGGGTAAAGAACGAAAAGGCAAGCTGGAAATAATGGTATTAACACGACCAACATTCTCACCGATAAGTTGCGTCAATTCAGCAGCATTGCCTTGTATCACATGAATGCGGGGAAATTTTTTGCAACTTTTCAGCCAAGAAGGGTGAATTTTCAATCGCAAAAATCTGGTCTGGATCAATGCCTATATTGATTAGGGCATTAGTGACAACTCCCGTTCCTGGCCCTAACTCAACAAGAATGTCTTTATCACTCAAGGAAACCTCTGCTGCCATTGCGTTGGCCAATTTTTGGAACTTGGCAGGATAGCGCCTGTTGCACGCGGATTGAGAAAAAGTGCTTTAAAAAAGCAACTTGTCTTCGTTAGTTTCTAACCATCGCTGGAATATTTTTCTCATTGTACAGTTGTCTCCCTATCAACAGATTTAAACATAGTTGTTTGTGTTTTCCTAGAGACTCAATGCATCTATGACGAATATTCAAATTGTAAGTTATCCCATGGATTAGTAAGGATCTTCATCGAGGCTTCCGTAGGAGGGGGCAGATCCAGTCAATTTGTTAATTGCATAAAATCAAAAAATGCTATTCGCATCTTGAAATGAAATGGGTATAATGGCCGCCTATGAGTTGGTTAAAAAAATTATTTCCATCAAAAATACACAGCGAAGGCAAGAAAAAGGGCGTGCCGGAAGGGCTATGGACCAAATGCCCGTCTTGCAATGCTGTCCTTTATAGCGCTGAAGTCGAGCGTAATATGGACGTGTGTCCAAAATGTGACTATCACATGCGTATCGGCGCACGGCAACGGATTAAAATTTTCCTCGACCCGACACCACAAGCTGAGCTGGGCGTTGATATTGAGCCTTTTGATTGGCTTAAGTTTCGAGATACTAAGAAATATCGTGACCGGTTAGCTGCAGCACAGAAGGCAACTGGTGANAAAGATGCTTTAGTCGTCGTGAAGGGCAGTTTGCATAATATGCCTGTCATTGTGGCAGCATTCGAATTTAATTTTATTGGTGGCTCAATGGGCGCCGTGGTAGGGGAACGATTTGTCCAAGGGGTAGAGGCCGCCATTCAATATAAAGTCCCCATGATTTGCTTTTCCATGAGCGGCGGTGCACGGATGCAAGAAGGCCTCATTTCGCTACTACAGATGGCCAAGACCAGTGCTGCTTTGGCCAGGTTGTCACANAAAGGCCTTCCATTTATATCTGTCCTATGCGACCCCACTACCGGGGGCGTATCTGCAAGCTTGGCCATGCTAGGTGATATTATTATCGCCGAGCCAAAAGCCTTGATTGGCTTTGCTGGGCCGAGAGTAATTGAGCAGACAGTCAGACAAACCTTGCCTGAAGGTTTTCAACGCAGCGAGTTTTTATTGGAACACGGTGCCATCGATATGATTTTAGACCGACGTCAAATGCGAGACACGATTGCTCGTTTAATTGCTAAATTGACTCATCAAGAAATGGCATCCCATATTGGCGAGTAAGCTACGGATGGTTACCTCAATCGCAACTTGGTTGACTTATTTAGCAGAATTGAATCCTCAACGTATTGTCCTAGGCCTTGATCGAGTCAGCCAGGTTGCTGCTCGTTTGTCCTTGACCAATTTTACTTGTCCTGTCGTCACTGTGACTGGTACTAATGGCAAAGGCTCTTGTATAAAAATCCTAGAATCTATTTTGATGGCAAGTGGCTATCGGGTTGCAGCTTATACTTCCCCTCACTTATTATATTTTAATGAGCGCATTCGCCTGAATGGGCAAGCCATATCTGATCAAGCATTATGTGATGCTTTTGCTGCCGTAGCGGCGGCCAAAAGCGATACTGAACTGACTTATTTTGAATTTACTACCTTAGCTGCTTTATGGTGGTTCCATCATGCAGGGCCGGACGTCGTATTATTAGAAGTAGGGCTGGGCGGACGTTTAGATGCGGTGAATATTATTGATCCTGATGTTGCTGTTATCACAACCATAGATTTAGACCATACCGAATTGCTTGGCCCTAATCGGGACAGCATTGGCTGGGAAAAAGCGGGTATTTTCCGATTTGGACGTCCGGCGGTATTCGGAGATCTATCACCCGTTTCCAGCGTAGTCCAATATGCAGCCGAATTGCATGTCCCCTTGTATCAACTCAACCACGCCTATCATTTTCAGGAATCTGCTGACTCCTGGTCTTGGTGGACCCAGGAGCAACAATGGGAAAAACTGCCTAAGCCCAAACTTCCTTTACAAAATGCGGCCACTGCTTTGATGGCGCTTAATTTGCTCCAACAAAAATTAATTATACCCACTGCAGCTATTATCAATGGACTAAAGCACGCTACTTTACCAGGAAGGTTGCAATCCCTGCCATATCAAAGCAAGGAAATCATTTTAGACGTGGCCCATAATCCAGCTGCCAGCCGTTGGCTAGCCAACCAACTCGCTGCCCAACCCTCGTCAAAAGGCAAGACTCATGCTGTCTTTGCCATCATGGGCGATAAAGACATTCGTGCCACCTTGACACCACTATTGCCCCAAATAGCCACTTGGCATATAGGAAATCTCCAGGAAGCACGAGCTGCAGAGAGTGGTCTAATTTTGCAAACTTTGCAGGAAATAGGCGGTAAGGAATGTTATAATTACCCGACTATAGAGGCGGCATTCGCAGCAGCCTGTAAAGACAGNCCAACCGGGGACAGAATTTTGGTATTTGGCTCATTTCATACAGTAGCCGCTGTCCAACATCAATTAAGCACAAAATATTAGGAGAGCATTGTGGATAGTAAAATGAAGTACCGCATAGTAGGTTTTGCGGCCCTTATTGGCTTGGCTGTGATCATATTACCATTCATTTTTGCCGGTTCTGACAATAACAAGTCAGAGCAACCCTCAGATACCCATAATGAAACTGCCTTAGCGACCACCACTGCTCCTGGTACTACTCAGCAAGGCAACACAATTCCGCTTGCTATCAAACCATTACAAACAGCTGAGAATGATATTCAACCATCCTCTGTGATAAACAAGGTCCCTAATAATGTTGGCATGAATAATTCGGTTGCAACACCAACTAATGTGACTGTAGGCCAACCGACAATACCAGCAACCAATGAAGTAGCTGTTAATGCTGCTCCAGCAAGCACAGCAACTAGTACTTTGCCTACAACTCCAGCTGTCAATACGGCCCAAAACTTTACCCAAACTCAAACCGGTACTGAACCCTCAGTCCCAGCAATGCAAGCAGCCAGTGCTAGCAATAACTCAAGTGCACAACCAGCCACTGCACAACCACAACAAACAATGCCAGTGAACACTTCTCCTAGCTCTACCACTGCACCAACCACTAGCGAAGAATTTAAACTACCGACCGAGGAGACAGCTCCTAAGGCGAAACCTGTTAAGCACAATGACCGTACTAAGACTGGCAAGCCTAAACACAAATTAGCGGCCGACAATTCTAAATCTAAGTCAAGCAGCAAGCATCATACTCAAACGGCTGCCAATAGTCATAAATCAGCTAAGCCAACTAAATTGGCTCATGGAGCAGGGTGGATTGTACAACTGGGCAGCTTTTCAAATAAATCAAACGCAGATAAATTAGTGCATCAGTTACGTGCTAAAGGCTTCTCAGCACACACCACTGTCATCGCTGGAAATTTAACGCGTGTCTATATTGGGCCGGAAAATGGCCGCTCTAAAGCAGACCAAACTTTAAAGAAAATTGAAACTGAATTAAATTTATCTGGCGTGGTTGTTAAATCAGAAGCATGAGTACTAATATCATTTGGCAGCAATTAAACAGTGCCGATTATGTCATCATAGGCATTATTGGCCTGTCGGCATTAATTAGCATTGTGCGTGGCTTTGTACGTGAAGCTTTGTCATTGGCTACCTGGGTAATTGCTGCATGGATCGCTATTCGCTTTTCAACCCCTACTGCTGATTTGTTCATTGGTTATATTAAAAGCCAGCCTGTCCGTACTATTGCCGCATTTGCCAGCCTGTTTCTGATTACTTTATTGATTGGCGCAATGATCAACTTTTTATTTACGCAGCTAATTGATCGCACAGGTTTAAGTAGTACAGACAGATTATTAGGTTTNACTTTTGGAGTAGCACGAGGGATCTTATTGGTAGGTGTATTGGTGATGTTGGGAACAGTGACAAATATGCAACAAGAGTCCTGGTGGAAAAAATCGCAGCTTGTGCCACAGTTTCAGCCATTATCAGCTTGGCTTGCGAGTTTCCTGCCTAATGATATGAATAATTTTTCTAAATCGACGAAATAAGCTTGCGTCAACAGAAGAGGTCAAAAATTCATGTGTGGTATAGTCGGTACAGTTGCTCATAGCGACGTTAATCAAGACATTTATGATGCACTCACAGCATTGCAACATCGTGGTCAAGACGCGGCAGGAATCATGACATGCCATCAAGGCAGAATATTNTTGCGCAAAGAAAACGGCTTGGTGCGAGATGTTATCCGCGCTAATCATATGTTGCGCTTGCATGGCAACATGGGCCTTGGTCATGTACGCTATCCAACGGCGGGCAGTGATAGTGCTGCCGAAGCACAACCTTTGTATGTCAATTCACCCTATGGTTTGTCTATTGCTCATAATGGCAATTTAATTAATACAGATGAATTAAAACGTAATTTGTTAAAAGCCGATTTACGCCATTTAAATACGCATTCTGATTCAGAAGTATTGCTCAATGTTTTTGCACATGAATTACAACGCTTAGGCAAAATTGAATTAACACCCAGTGATATTTTTCAAGCAGTCAAAGCTATTCATCATCGTTGTAAAGGTGCTTATGCAGCTGTTTTTATGATTGCTGGCTATGGCTTGTTAGGGGTACGCGACCCACACGGTATTAGGCCGTTAGTTTATGGCAAACGCAGCAGTGCACAAGGCACAGAATATATGATTGCCTCTGAAAGTGTCGCGCTTGATGCATTAGGCTATACATTAATAGGTGATGTATTACCTGGAGAAGCCATTTTTATTGATAACGAAGGAAAATTATATCGCGAACAATGCGCAGATAACCCCCAATACACACCGTGCATATTCGAATTGGTATATTTGGCACGGCCTGATTCTATTATTGATGGCATTTCAGTTTACCAAGCACGCTTGCGTATGGGAGAAAAATTGGCTGAGAAAATTCTGCGTGAGCATCCAGAATATCAAATTGATGTTGTTATTCCTATTCCGGACACTAGCCGTCATGCTGCTTTACCATTAGCACAAAAATTAGGCGTCAATTTACGCGAGGGTTTTGTCAAAAACCGTTACATTGGTCGTACATTTATTATGCCAGGACAAAAACAACGGCGAAAATCAGTGCGGCAAAAACTGAATGCTATTGATTTAGAGTTTAATGGCAAAAATGTATTGCTAGTAGATGACTCCATTGTGCGTGGCACTACTTCAAAAGAAATCATTCAAATGGCGCGCGATGCCGGTGCCAAAAGTATATTTTGCNNTTCTGCTGCTCCAGCTGTGCAGTATCCCAATGTCTACGGCATTGATATGCCGGCCGCTGATGAGTTAATTGCGCATAATCGCAGCACTGAAGAAATTGCTAAACTCATTGGTGCTGATGGATTAGTATATCAAGACCTAGCTTCGCTCTATGAATCAGCACGCGAGTCAAACCCAAAAATTGACCGCTTTGAAGATTCTATTTTCACTGGCAATTACATTACTGGCGGCGTCAATGCCGACTATTTGAACCAACTGGCACAACGTCGTGGTGAAAAAAATTAAGTGACATGACCATCGACGAAAGCGGTCAAATCGTAGAAACTTACAATACTGAATGATAAATTCTACACTTGTTTTTACGGTATTTCTTTGTAATGCTTTTGTTCGTCTTGCCTGAGATATCTCAGCTATGCTCAGGACAGTGTTATTCCTCGTTTTTCACTCAGTCATAATTCGCCAATCTTATCATCAGCTAGGCGCTAAACACCTAAAATCCATCTGCTTTGAATAGATGCATTAATAATCTAATGCAGCGAAGTTAAACATATAATCTGCTGCCATTTCAGGGTAATATCAGGAGTAAATGGTATTACTCCAAGTAAAGGCGCTGGCATGTAAGATTTTAATGCGGCTATATTTTCATCTATATACAGCATTTCTTCTTGTATAATATTAGCGACCCATCCAACTAAATTAATTTGTTTCATACGCATATGAGCAAGCGTCAGTAAACTATGGTTTAAACATCCAAGACGGACACCTACTACTAGAATGACGGGAAACTGTAATGCTACCGCAAAATCAGCCATTGTTTCATTTGAATTTAATGGAACTGACCAACCGCCGATGCCTTCAATCAAGGCTACATCATAAGCGCATGATAATGGTATTTCACAAAGTTTGATAATTTCATTAACACATAAAGTATTTGATAATAAATTAGGTGATACTGGAGGTGCAAAAGCGCAAGGATTCATTGCTTTTAATGACAATGGCAATGTTGCATATTGCTTCAATAAGATGGCATCTGGACTAATCAAGTCATCATCACAACCTGTTGCCACAGGTTTTAATGCTAAGGTCTGTAAACCTGATCTTTTGAACAAATAGAGCAGAGCGGCAGAGACCAAGGTTTTTCCGATGTTAGTGTCTGTTCCTGTGACAAAAAATCCGCTTTTTTTCTGTTAATGTTCATAGGTCTTAACCATTATGCCGATGTATATTTCATAGGTCGCTGGTAAAGTTGNGTCAGCATCGCGAAATTTTTCATATTGTCTTGCTAAATTTTGTATTTTTAATTTCCCCGTTAGCTGACGATGGCGAGCAGGGTGAATATTAGCGGCGCNCAATTTTTTAATGCTTTGCATTAACTCTTGTAATGTTTTGAAACGGGGTAATAAATTGATAACTTTCAACTGCTTCCAAGTTAAGCCTTTTGAGGCAGCAGCCAATAATAATGTTTCTTTATCGACAAAATCATGCACATGAGGATGGGCATCTATTTCTAGCCATGAGTGTCGTAATTCATTTAAAGTATTGCTTCCTAAGATAGTAAAAGCAAATATTCCGCCAGGCAGAAGAATACGCGACACTTCTGTAAAAACTTTCGGTAAATTAGCGCACCATTGCAACATCATATTGCTAGTTACTAGATCACTGGCTTCGTTCTTTATTGCCAAATTTTCAGCATCACTGCAAATATATGAAACCCTTTGTTTCGATGGGTTAAAATGGTTATTTTTAAGCATATTTATAGCAATATCGACTCCAAAGAAATCAGTCGAATATTTTTCGATTAAAAGTTTTGTCAATTTTCCCGCACCAATTCCAATGTCAATTATTTTTCGTGGTGATATTTTTAATTCAGCAATAGCAGCAACGAGATGACAGGCTGCCATGCTTTGGACAAAAGCATGTTGTTCATACTCGTTGGCGGCACGATTAAATGATTTTATGATAAGTTGTTTTCCATAGCCCATCTGCCAATAAATTCATTAAATAATCGATGTCTTCAAAACTATGGTTGACAGTTAGAGAAATTCGCAGTCTTGCTGTGTTTTNTGGCACTGTCGGTGGCCTAATAGCACCTACTAGCACTTGATTGTNTTTCAAAAAATCAAAAATTTTCATAACCAGGGCATTATTGTCCAGTATAATGGTTTGAATTGGAGTGGAAGAAGGCTGCAATCGAATATTGAATGACTTTGCTTTGGTGATAAAATAATTAATTAATGCATTAAGATGATCACGGCGCCATCGTTCATTTGCTAACAATGTGAGACTGGCTAAACTCGCTTCAGCAATAGCAGGTGGAAGGGCAGTAGTATAAATATAACTACGGCCAAATTGAACTAATGCCTCATGAATACTGGCATCACTTGCCACAAAAGCACCAAAAGTGCCAAGAGCTTTACCAAAAGTACCAACGAGAACATCCACATTTTTGGGTTGTAGCTGTAATTGTTCTATGCTTCCTTTGCCTTGTTTCCCGAGCACACCGATCCCGTGAGCATCATCTACGAGTAAATAACGCTTGTAATTTTGGCTATTAGATAAATATTGGTTCAATTTGGCAATACTGCCATCCATGCTAAACACACCATCCGTTACAATCCAATAATGTCTTGCCACTGTCGCAGCCATTTTTTTATTTAAGTCATTACAGTTCAAATGCATGAAGCGGTTAAAATCAGCGCCGCAATATCTGCCAGCATCAACTAATGATGCATGATTATCACGATCAGCAAATATTGCATCATCTTTGTTAATCAAACTGCTAATAACAGCCAAATTAGCCATATATCCTGTTGAAAATAATAATACCTTTTCGTATCNCAAAAACTCTGCTAATGCTGTTTCTAAGCGCTTGTGAGCAATTGAATACCCACCTAATAAATTGGAAGCACTGCTACCAACACCATATAATTCGGCGCCTCTTTGCAATGCTTTGATGACATTAGTATGCTGCGACAAGCCTAAATAATCATTGCTCATAAATGACAGCATTTTTTGTTGGTTTGAATAGACATAAGCACCATCTCGTGCTTGGTTCATTTCACGATAACGATATAAATTAGCTTGCTTTCGTTCTGACAGTTTTCCATCGAGAAAAAATTGTAACGACTGCATGTTATTGTTCCAAAGNNTCATTACTTTGATATTCATTTTGGCCAATAATTCGTCATCATGTGATGGAGTGGCATTATTAGTCACCAATAGTTTATTGCCATAAAAAATAGAATTAGCACCGGCCAAAAACACCAAAGCATGCACAGCATCACTCATGTTTTCACGGCCAGCTGACATTCGAATATAACTTTTTGGCATTAAAATTCTTGCAACAGCTATGACTCGGACTAATTCCAAATCATCGAGTTTTGGCATGTTTTCTAATGGTGTGCCTGGTATAGGGCTCAGCAAATTGATTGGTACGCTTTCAGGATGTTCAGGCATATTAGCCAATTGCTGTAGAAAGCTGATGCGATCTTGACGCGATTCACCCATGCCAATAATTCCTCCACAACAAATTTTTAAATCTGCATTGCGGACATGTTCTAATGTATCTAACCGTTCTTGAAAACTACGAGTAGTGATGATATTCGGATAATATTCAGGCGAAGTATCAATATTATGATTGTAAAAATCTAAACCGGCTTCTTTTAACGCAATCGCCTGGTCAGCATTTAAACTGCCTAATGTAACACAGGTTTCCAAACCTAGGTCTTTAATGGCAGTTATCATAGTTGTTATTTTGTTAAAACCACTAGTAGGAGGTCTACGCCATGCAGCAGCAAGACAGAACCGTGTTGCACCTTCTTGTTGTGCTTGTTTGGCAGCTGCAAGCACTTTCTCAAATTTAAATAATGGTTCTTTTTGGGTGTCAGTTTGATAATGTGCGCTTTGAGGACAATAAGCACAATCTTCAGGACATCCCCNCGTTTTTATATTTAACAATTTACTAATTTGTAAAAGTTGATCGGGAAAATAATGACGATAACTTGAATAAGCTTGATACACTAGTTGAGTCAATGGTAATTCAAATAAAGCAGCTATTTCTGCTGCTTGCCAATTGTGACGAACTTTATTGATATGCATGCCAACCTCATTCCTTGTTTTTGGTCAATTTTTAACCAAAATTTTACGCTTGCACATCAAGATAGCTTCAACTATGATTTGTTGTCAACTATAAATTAATAAATAGGTTTACTAAAATGCGGACTCTCTCTTATAACAGACTCAGCTCTCAACCTGTTTGGCACCCTTGCACCCAAATGTATGACCATCAGCAATTTCATTTACCACGAATTAAATGTGCAAAAGGGCCTTATTTAGAAACAGAAGAGGGAACACAAATCATTGATGCTATTTCAAGTTGGTGGTGTAAATCTTTAGGGCATAATCATCCTCGCTTGAANAAAGCTTTATATCGACAAGCAGAATTATATGAACATGTTATTTTGCCTGATGCAGAGCATAAGACATTACGTGAACTATCTGAGAATTTACTACAACCTTGGGAAAACTTAAGCAAAGTGTTTTATGCGAGCGAAGGTAGTTCAGCCGTGGAGGTTGCGTTAAAATTAAGCTTACATTCACGTCAAATCAGTGGTGAAATGCAGCGTACTCAAGTAATGCGCTTAGAAAATGCTTATCATGGCGAAACTTTATTGGCCATGTCAATCAGTGACTTAGGCCAGTTCAGTCAACCTTTTCATGATTGGCTACTGCCGATGCCGATTTTACAAGCAATACCTTATGTTAATAATACCACGAATCATGTTTGGCAAAATTGCCAAGAACATTGGACTAATATTGAATCTCAGCTTAATCGTTATCGTGATACATTGACCGCTATTATCGTTGAGCCTATTGTTCAAGGTGCTGCTGGGATGTTGATCTATAGCCAAGATTTTCTGCGCCGTTTGCGCAATTGGACTGAACAACATCAAATTCATTTGATAGCAGATGAAATTATGACAGGAATGGGACGGACAGGGCAGATGTTTGCTTGTCAACATGCCAATATAGAACCTGATTTTATTTGTTTAGGAAAAGCTTTGACCGCAGGCTGGTTGCCAATGAGTGCAGTATTAATTGCCCATAAAATTGATGCGCTGTTTTATGCTGATTATGCAACAGGAAAAACATTCATGCATTCTCACACATTTGGAGGCAATGCATTGGCAGCTGCAATTGCGTTAGAAAATCTCCAATTAATGCAGGAAGAAAATATCTGTCAACAAGTACGTGATAACGAAAACTTATTACAACAATTAATGCTAGAAGTTGCTGATGCTACTCAACATTTGACAAATATTCGAGGCATTGGTGGTATCATGGCTGCTGATTTAATTTTGCCTGAAAANTCCAAAGGACAACGTTATGGCTATCAGGTATTTCAGCAAGGGATTAAGTTAGGAGCATGGTTGCGCCCATTAGGAAATACTATTTATTGGTTGCCACCACTTAATATTGATAAAGCAACACTTTACCAGTTGCGTGATATTACGATTAAGGCAATAAAGGCAGTATTTCACTCTTCGCAATTTTTCTAGGACTTACCGACGTCCTGTCATCTTAGGAGAAGCTGTTGCTTTTGCTATTTCTTCTTCCTCTTTGCGAGAATTGATGTTAAACACTGCTTCTTTAATCCAAGTAGGCAACTGTTTAAGTTTGGCAGCAAATCGGCTTGTTGAGGTTTCTTGTTTTGTTTCCTCTTTAGCCAATTCTTCATCTTGCTTTTTAGCACGATTTGGCGTTGGTTTGGGTGTTGGAGTCGTGTTAGCACTAGGGGCAGGTGTAACCGATGGTGAAGCCATGCCAAGCAATGGCTCTAATTCTTTTTGCAACTGTATTATTTGTTTCTCACATTGCTGCACTTGATCTGCAGAGACTTTATTTTGCGCTAGCAATTGTTGAATTCTTGCTTGAAAAGCTTCAGCCTCTGCCAATTTTTTATCGACCATAGCTATCGCTTTGTCTAATCCTTGCAAAATTTTATGCATTCTATTGGCGTGCAAAATATTAGCACCGGTCAATCCCAATTCACCCATCGCAGCAATTTGTTGTTGCGGAGCAGTAACAGTGTCAAATTTTTGGAATTGTTCTTTAATTTGCTCTTCAGAAGCATTGGTAAACTCTTTAGCAAGGTCAATTCGTTGCTGATTGACCGCTTGTTTCGACTCAGTAAAATGTTCCCGCGCATTTAATAACAATTGATATTGCATCTTGGCCAATTCAGCTATTCGGGTCAAAGCTGTTTTCCAATCACTTTCAACCTCATCAATGGCTTGTTCTGCTGCTGTTGATTGCCCAGGTGCCAATCGTCGTTTACGTCGTCGTCGGGGTTTGATAGACATTCTTTCTTCCAGCTCTTGCAATTCCTTCAGATAATTGCTCATTATAATCCGTTCGTTTTCTTTAAGAGCTAGATAATCGTTTATCATTGTAAAAATAGATTTTTAAGGGGTGAATCATCATTTTCAGCGTCTCGTGCCACACCGATGTCAATATTAATGCCGTATTGGCCTAAGCTTTGATTAATATCATTGACTATTTGCTGATCAGCCAATAAATCATTAAATTGCTGTTTAGTTAATTTTGGCATATTCACCACCTTTAAACATTATTTTACAGAAATGCTACTACTGACATAATTTTGTAATTCTTCATACTCAGCATTTTTCATATTATTAAAGCGAGACATTACTTTTGGAACCAGACTGAGCAGGCTTCTGGTATCAATAGCAGCGAAAGTAATAGAGAGACCGCCTGTTTGCAACGAAATCAGTGTAAGCGCATAAGTGTTATAAATACTCACTTTCTGGCTAACCAGTTCTTGATGATCACTGACACGACGTTGTTGTCGTGCAACTTCAGAACGAGCATTGTCTAATTTAACCGGCAAGTCTTCACGATAATTTTTTACTTCACTTTCTTTGATCCGATTGCCACGATACATTTCTTTATTACGCGAAGGGATGACCATAGCCAGTCTTTTTATTTCTTCTGCTGGAGTCTTAACAGCGGCTTTATTTTGGACATCTTCAAGGGCGGTACAATATTCAATCGCTTGATTTGCTTCTTCTACAACAACTTTATGTTCTGCAATAGCTTCAACTATTTCTTCAACCACTTTGGCAAGCGCTGTTTGAACAGCATTAATCTTAATAGTATTGTTTTGTTCTATTGGATCTTTTTCATTAGCTTCATCGTCAATTTTTAACGGATTGCTGCTTGGTCTTGGTGCCATATTGTTTTTAATGACCAAGGCATCGTCGCCGGATAAATAATTCATTTTGTTAATTTGATCTTGCAAATTTTGATCAAGAATAGCTTTTAATACAAGTTCCATTGCAATACTGGACAATACATTTTGTTTCTTAAACCCTTCAGGCCCATTCAACACGGCAACATTATCTAATTCTTGAACGACTGAATTGATCAAATTTGGCATACACTTATCTCCTAAAGATTAATTACTAGTACCAGGGCCTTTTCGAGCTTCTCGAGTAGTTGATTCTAATTGCTGTTGACGTTTCTGGAATAACTCGACCGTTTGATTGATATATTGTTCCGACACTGACAATTGATAAACATCAATGGTTTGCTTGACAAGCTGTTGTTGTTCTTGCAATAACTTTTGCTGTTTCTCAAATTGTTTCATCAAGTTCTCAAGATCGTGCTCAACTTCTTCTGTTTCCCGACTTTGTTTTTGTAAGTTCTTGGCTTCCTTTAATTCCAGCACGTTTTTAACGTTTTCCAAGACTATTTGTCGCATCAAATCACGCCATTGTTCATCATGCTGATCACACAGTTGATCAATTTTTCTTCAATGATTACTAATTGGTCTAAAATTTTTGCAAGATAATCGGTGATATTACGAATATTACCGCTAAGTTTAGCTAATTTAGTTTTTACTTCAGTTAAGGCAGCTGGAGCAACTTTAGCTGCTTTTGTATCATGAGCTGATTCAATAGTTGCTTGTATTTTATAAATTGCCGGATACACCTTATCATAAATACCTGAACGTAACTGAGTGATTCTTGCTTCATTTGCCCAAGCATCTTGAATAAATCGACAACGAGGATCATTGTTTACATCATTCACTTGTTGCATAGTGGGGATATAAATTGCTTTGCCATTCAATTCAAACATAACAGGGTGGCGGTGTTCCGGTAAAGCATTGGCCGCAATGTTCCTAGCCGTTTTTGGCAAATTGAATGCAATGATATCGCACATATCAGTTGAATAGATAGGACGTAACTGTGGCATTCGCTAATTCACCTTTTCTTAGCTATTGTGGGATTATACCATGCTATGTTTTTTTAAAACAATGATCAAAAAAATCAATAACTTAAGGCAATATTAAGACCTTGAATCGGCTTCTAAGGTGACCAGTTCAGCTCCTTCAGTTACAATATCGCCAGCACGGTAATTAATTGATTTTATTACCCCATCAATAGGAGCGTAGATTGTATGCTCCATTTTCATGGCTTCTAAGACCAATAAACTTTGGCCTTTATTAACTGTTTCGCCAGTGGCAGCGGTAATCGCAATAATGGTTCCTGGCATAGGAGCGACTAGGCGGGCAGTGGCCTCTGAATCGTCTTGGGTTTCGATAGCAGGCCCTGATTTAAATACCCAATGTTGTCCATTAAACCACACATGGAGCTGATCAACTGCTGTAAAGATGGTGGCTTTAAGCGTCTTGGCATCAATTTCAGCTAGCAAGGTATGAGTTCCTTGTAGCGAGGCCGTAGCTTTATATACCTGTTCGTTAAGTACTAATTGATAATGCGAAGCTTGGCGTTTCACTGCTACTTGATAAAGCTGTTCGCGTTGCCGTAATTGAATAATTTGGGGTTCGGTTATATTTAAACGCCAATATTGGCATTTCCACCAAGGCGATTCAGGGTCATTGCTCTTTGCTGCTTGTTCATTGGCTCGTAACTGCGCAGAAATAGCTAAAAATAAGGCAGCAATTAATATAGAAAGTGGATTAAAAGGAGAAGGTTGCAATAATGCTTGTTGCTGTTGGCCAATAAATTCTGTGCTGGCTTGACCATTGATAACAATAGGGTGATTAATGAGTGCCTGTAAAAATGCTATGTTAGTGGTGACACCAGCAATTTTAGTATCCGCCAATGCTTGACGTAATTCTTGTAAAGCAATCTCACGTTCAGGCCCGTAGACAATTATTTTTGCTAATAATGAATCATAATAAATCGAGACTTTATCGGCCAAAGTGATACCGGTATCAATCCTGACTTGCTCATTAGTATTTGGCCATTGTAAAAATTGTAAACGACCAATGCTTGGCAAAAATTGTTGCCACGGATCCTCTGCATTGACACGTACTTCAAATGCATGGCCTTGAGCAATAATTTGATCTTGAGTGAGTGGTATTGCTTCTTTTGCGGCGACTCGTAATTGCCACTCAACTAAATCAATGCGCGTAATAAATTCTGTGACAGGATGTTCGACTTGTAGCCGTGTGTTCATTTCCATAAAATAAAATTGTTCATCAGCCACTAAAAATTCGACTGTGCCCGCACCTAGATAATGAATTGCTTGAGCAATATTGATAGCTGCTGTTGTTAATTGATGACGAATCCGCGTTGCTAAATTGGGAGCAGNGGCTTCTTCAACGATTTNTTGATGTCGTCGTTGCAACGAACAATCACGCTCAAATAAATGCACTACATGGCCTTGATGATCGGCAAAAATCTGTACTTCAATATGTCGCGCATTAGGTAAGTATTNTTCTAATAAAATCCGGTCATCAGCAAAACTTGCTTGGGCTTCTCGTTTTGCACTCGCTAAGGCGCTCATAAATTCTTCATGATGGTTCACTAAGCGCATGCCTTTGCCGCCACCGCCTGCCACTGCTTTCAATAATATAGGATATCCCATTCTGTCAGCGGCATTTAATAATGCTTCAGGTTCTTGAATATGTGACTCATGGCCTGGAATGATAGGCACACCAATTTTTGCTGCTAAATGTTTGGCTGCCATTTTATCGCCCATGGTGCGAATTGCAGTGGGGCTAGGGCCAACAAAACAAATTCCAGCCGCCTCACAACGAGCAGCAAACTCAGCATTCTCAGACAAAAAACCATAACCTGGATGAATGGCTTGTGCTTGCGTTTGTTGCGCTGCAGCAATAATTGCATCCATATTTAAGTAACTGGCCTGGCTTGGTGCTAGGCCAACGCAAACGGCTTCATCCGCTAATTTTACATGTAATGCATCAGCATCAATCACTGAATAAATAGCAACGCAGCGTATCCCCATACGCTTTGCCGTGCGAATAATACGGCAAGCAATTTCACCGCGGTTTGCAATGAGTAAAGTATTAAACATGCCTGTNNCACCTCCTTGGTTTACATCCTAAATACACCAAACTGGGTTGGCATGATAGGGGCATTTAATGCAGCAGAAATAGCAAGCCCCAGCACATCTCTCGTAGCACAAGGATCAATGATGCCATCGTCCCACAAACGAGCGCTGGCATAATAAGGATGGCCTTGAGTTTCATATTGCGACGCTAATTCTGCTTTGAATTGTTTTCTTCCATTTCATTCCAAGACTTANCCTTGCTTGGCTAATTTATCATGTGTGATTTGCGCCAATACATTGGCTGCTTGTTCACCTCCCATTACGGATATGCGTGCATTAGGCCACATCCATAAAAAGCGGGGATCATAAGCACGGCCACACATCGCATAATTNTCCTGCACCATAACTACCACCAATAATGACAGTAAATTTTGGCACTTGTGCATTAGCAACAGCAGTCACCATCTTCGCACCATGTTTGGCAATGCCACTGTTCTCATATTTTTTGCCTACCATAAAACCAGTAATATTTTGTAAAAANNCTAATGGAATGCCACGTTGGCAACAGAGTTGAATAAAATGCGTTCCTTTTAATGCGGATTCAGCAAATAAAATACCGTTATTGGCAATGATGCCTACTGGATAACCATGAATATGCGCAAACCCACACACTAAAGTGCTGCCATATAATGCTTTAAATTCATCAAATTCAGAACCATCAACGATCCGTGCAATCACTTCATGTACATCGTAAGGTTTACGAGGGTCCACATTCACAATGCCATACAGTTCTTTACTATTATAATGTGGTGGCACTACTGGTTTAGTAACAACCGAAATTGTTTTACGACGATTGAGTTGTGCCACAATTTGGCGTGCAATGCTTAATGCATGTTCATCATTCATCGCATAATAATCTGCCACTCCTGAAATGCGGCAATGCACATCAGCGCCACCCAATTCTTCAGCAGTCACAACTTCGCCCGTAGCTGCTTTGACTAAGGGTGGCCCTCCTAAAANAATAGTGCCTTCATGTCGCACAATCACACATTCATCTGCCATTGCCGGAACATAAGCGCCACCGGCAGTGCAAGATCCCATGACTACTGCTATTTGTGGTATGCCTTGCGCTGACATTTGGGCTTGATTATAAAAAATGCGGCCAAAATGCTGCTGATCGGGAAATACTTCATCTTGCTTTGGCAAAANAGCACCACCGGAATCTACTAGATAAATGCAAGGCAAATGGTTTTCTTGGGCAATTGCTTGCGCGCGCAAATGTTTTTTGATGGTAATTGGATAATAAGTTCCACCTTTGACTGTCGCATCATTAGCAACAATCATGCATTGTTGTCCCATTACCTGACCAATGCCGGTGATAATGCCACCTGCAGGCACATCATCGTCATATACTTGATAGCCAGCTAGTTGTGATAATTCTAAAANAGGTGCGCCAGGATCAATGAGACGATTAATACGTTCACGTGGCAATAATTTACCTTGTTTTATATGTTGATCACGCGCTTTCTGGGNGCCACCTGCAGCAATTTTACTGACTAAGTTTTGCAACGCTTCTGTTAATTGTTGCATTTGTTGTTGGTTGTCATGAAATAACGCACTTTGCGTATTAATGCTGCTTTGAATAATTGGCATAGCTTAAAGTCTCATTGGTTCAGTGACTTCTACGGCAACAGCAACAGCTTCACCGCCTCCTAGACATAATGCGGCAATACCGCGCTTTAATTGGTATTTATGCAATGCATAAATTAATGTGACTAAAATTCTTGCACCTGAAGCACCGATAGGATGGCCCAAGGCACAAGCACCACCATGAATGTTCATCTGCTGTGAAGTAAAATTTAATTGTTGCATAGTGACCATTGCAACGACAGCAAATGCCTCATTCACTTCGATTAAATCAACACTGCCATGGTCCCAATTCAGATTTCGCATTAACTTTTTGATGGCACCAATCGGCGCGGTAGTAAACCATTCAGGTGTCTGTGCAAACGTGGTATGTCCAACAATGGTTGCTAATGGCATTAATTGATGCTGATCAGCAATTGAACGCCGTGTTAATACTAAAGCAGCAGCCCCATCAGCAATTGAGCTGGAGTTAGCGGCTGTGACCGTACCATCTGCTAAAAATGCTGGTTTTAAATGGGGGATTTTTTCTGGCTTGGCTGTTTGTGGGCCTTCATCCACTGTCACTGTCACATCGCCTTTGGATGTTTTGATAATGACAGGCGTAATTTCTTTAGCAAACGTGCCATCGCGTGTTGCCTCTTGAGCACGTTGTAATGAATTTAATGCAAAATGATCCAAGCCTGCACGGTCAAAGCCATATTCAGCTACGCACCTTTCAGCAAANNAACCCATTGGTTTGCCCCGATCGTAAGCATCTTCTAAACCATCATGCATCATATGGTCCAACAAAGTCCGCTGTCCCATCCGGTAACCTTGCCTTACTTTAGGCAATAAATAGGGTGCATTTGACATGCTCTCCATACCACCCGCCACAATGAATTCTCCCTGACCAGCAAGTAGCGCATCATGACCGATCATGACTGTTTTTAAGCCGGAACCACAAACTTTATTAACAGTAGTTGCAGGAGCATGTACTGGCAAACCTGCTGCTAAAGCTGCTTGACGGGCAGGGGCCTGCCCTAGGCCAGCAGGCAATACACATCCCATCAGAGACTCACTGATCTGATGTGGCGCAAGTCGAGCACGTTCGACAGCAGCTTTAATGGCTGCAGCACCTAGTTGAGGCGAAGTTGCCGCTTGTAATTCGCCTAGAAAATTGCCTATGGGAGTGCGAGCAGCACCTACAATAACGACGGGATCGTGTCTCATTCTATAAAGTCTCCTTGAATAACTCTCGACCAATGAGTATGCGGCGGATCTCACTTGTACCGGCACCAATCTCATAGAGCTTGGCATCTCGTAACAATCGGCCAGCAGGGTATTCATTGGTATAGCCATTACCACCCAGGCATTGAATAGTTTCCAATGCCATTTTGGTGGCATGTTCAGCAGTAAATAAAATCACTCCTGCTGCATCTTTGCGATTAGCGCGGCCACTATCACAAGCTTGAGCCACTGCGTATACATAGGCACGACTGGCCGATAGCGTGGTATACATGTCGGCAATTTTGGCTTGTATCAATTCGAATTCTCCAATTGGATGATTGAATTGTTTGCGCTCATGAACATAGGGGATGGTGACATCTAAGCAGGCTTGCATAATCCCAAGAGGGCCAGCTGCCAATACAACACGCTCATAATCTAGGCCAGACATCAATACCTTAGTGCCCTGATTGGGTTGGCCGAGCACGTTGTCGGCGGGAACGCGACAATTTTCAAAGACTAGTTCACAAGTGTCCGAACCACGCATGCCTAACTTATCTAATTTTTGTGCTGTTTTAAAGCCGGCATACTGCTTTTCAACTAGGAATGCTGTTAAACATTGCGATGGGGTGGCTTCCTGATTGGTTTTAGCATACACAATAAGAACATCTGCCTCTGGGCCATTGGTAATCCACATTTTATTACCGTTTAAAATGTAATAATCCCCTTGGCGCTCTGCCCGCAACCGCATTGACATGACATCAGAACCCGCATTGGCCTCACTCATGGCCAAGGCGCCAACAAACTCACCATTGACCAGTTTAGGCAAATACCGCTGTTTTTGCGTAGCAGTGCCAAATCGATGTAATTGATTAACACATAAATTAGAATGTGCCCCATAGCTTAAGCCAATTGAACCTGAAGCACGGCTGATTTCTTCCATAGCAATGACATGTTCTAAATAGCCCATGCCAGCACCCCCGTATTCAGGAGCAACAGTGATGCCCAACACACCAAGTTGACCGAGCTTAGGCCAAAGGTCACGAGGAAACTGATTACTGGCATCAATCATGGCGGCACGAGGAGCAATCTCTTTGGCTGCAAATGCTGCCACACTTTCGCGCAGCATTTGGGCGGTATCATTGAGTTGAATGTTTATTCCTTGCATCATGAGGGCATTTCCGTATATTTATCTGATCTAATTTTAACATTTAATGCAGCAGATAGGCGAAACATTTCATGATTTACTGAATGCATAAAAAATGTAGGGTGGATCAAGCGAAGCGGATCCACCATTCCGGTTGGCTATATAGATTTGGTGGATCCGCTTCGCTTGATTCAACCTACATGAAAAGGAGCAAATTATGACTCACAAATCGGACGTATTGCTATGGGGGCATTCACTTGCAGAGTACCGCTCCATGTTTAATTTAACAGAACAAGACCTTGACAAATCTATTATTGATTGTGCCAGTGGTTTTGCCAGTTTTAACGCTGAAATGCATCAACAAGGTAAAAAGTATTGTCGTGTGATCAGGCTTATCAAATGACTTTGCCGGATTTAAAACAATTTGTTACCGCCGGCTTTCATAATGTGATTAATCGAATAAAAACTCATGCAAATGACTATGAATGGAAATTTTATGGTTCATTGCATGCTTACGAAGCCCAAGGCAAAAACCATGGCGACTTTTATAGCTGACTATCCCGTTGGACAGCAAGAAGGTCGATATTTGGCAGGCAGTTTGCCAACATTACCATTCACTGAACGAGATTTTGAGTTAGCATTATGCGCTTATTTATTGTTTGCTAATTCCCGTTTATCGTTGGCGTTTCACTTGGCAGCCATTAAAGAAATGTGTCGCGTTGCAGAAGAAGTGCGAATCTATCCATTAATTGATGAAAAGGGTGAGCCTGCAGCAACTTTGGCACCAGTAATGCTAGCGTTACAACAAGAAAATTATGGCGTTGCGGTTAAAGAAGTGGCATATGAATTACAACGCGGCGGCAACGCTATGTTATGCATATGGGCACAAGAATGTATTGTGCCACAAAAATAATCTTTGAGGACCATAATGAATTACCATTACCTAAGACCTTTATTATTTCAACTGTCGCCAGAAACAGCCCATGATTGGACATTAACGACGTTAAATGTACTGCATAAACTCCGGTTACAGCCCAAAGTTAGTTTATCAGCGCCTTGTAAAATATTGGGACTTAATTTTCCCAATCCAGTTGGATTAGCCGCAGGGTTGGACAAAAACGGCGAGTATATCGATAGCTTGGCTGCTCTAGGCTTTGGTTTTATCGAAATTGGCACTGTCACGCCACGTCCTCAACCCGGTAATCCTAAACCCCGAATGTTTCGCATTCCAAAGGCCAACGCTATCATCAATCGACTAGGATTTAATAACCGCGGAGTGGATTATTTAATTGAACAAGTGAAACGTGCCAATTATTCTGGCATTTTAGGCATTAATATCGGCAAAAATGCAACCACTTCCTTGGCCAAGGCACATGAAGATTATGTGCATTGCTTTAATAAAGTATATCCCTATGCAAGCTATGTCACCGTCAATATTTCATCACCAAATACACCTGAACTAAGACAATTACAGTCAACAGATTATTTAACAAAGTTATTGACGGTATTAAAACGTGAACAACAAATTTTAGCGACAAAAACACAACGTCATGTACCTTTATTAGTAAAAATTGCACCAGACTTGACTGATAATGAACTATCCAGTATCGCTCAACATTTATTGACCTACGAAATAGAAGGCATTATTGCAACTAATACCACAATTGATCATGGAGTAATTGAAGGTTTACCACATGCCAATGAAACTGGTGGTTTAAGCGGCAAACCACTATTCAACAAAGCAACAGATATTTTAACCAAATTGGCTCCACTTCTTGCCAATAAAATTCCTATCATCGCTGTAGGNGGAATCATGACTGGCAATGACGCACTACAGAAATTCCATCATGGCGCCAGCCTGGTGCAAATTTACACTGGATTAATTTATCAAGGGCCGAAGTTAATTCGAGATATCGTAACCCAATATACAACTAATAAATAGGACACAGCATCATGTGGTTTAAACAAATACAAGTATTCCAACTGACCGATTCCAAACTTTACACGCCAGAAAATATTATTGAAAAACTGCAACCATTAGTATTTAAACCTTGTCCACCTTCAATGGCCTCCAGTATAGGTTGGACTTCACCTGTCGATGAACCAGATGCACCTATAGTACGGGCAGTCAATGGCTATATAATGTTTTGCCTTCAATTTGAAGAAAAGATTTTACCTGCTACGGTTGTTCGCCAAGAACTCAGCCAAGTCATTAAACGTATCGAAGTTGCTGAAGACCGCAAATTGCGTCANAAAGAAAAATTATCATTAAAAGATGAAGTGATATTAAACCTGTTGCCACGTGCTTTTAGCAAGTTGACGCGGGTCTATGCCTATCTTGACACCAAAAACCAATGGTTAGTTTTGGGAACTACCAATGCAAATAAAACCGAACAGTTTTTGAATATGTTCAAGAAAAGTATCACTGAAAGCATCGAAACTTTTGAATTAAAAAAATTAGCCCCAATCATCACTCATTGGCTAAAGCATAAAAGCTATCCCACATCTCTTGCTGTTGAAAAGTCAGCTATGTTACAAGATGCTCAAGAAAANAGTCGTATTATCCGTTGTCAACAACAAGATTTGTTTGCCAGCAGTATTCAGTCATTAATTAAAGATGGTTGTGAAGTGAAGCAGATCGCTTTGACTTGGCAAGACCGAGTAAAATTTATATTGTCGGAAGAGTTTCTGTTGCGCAGTATTTCTTTTGAGGATGAAGTTATTGCCGAAGCTAAGGCCATGGAACCTGAAACTAAACAACAACAACTTGATGCTGATTTTTTTATTATGAGTGAAATTCTCTCAGGATTACTGCATGATTTGCTTGAGCTATTTCTAAAATCGCCTGAAATAGAGGAAAACAGCCCTGAACAGCCCACAGTAGAGATTGCGTAAGTCTTTGATCATCAATGAGAATTAAAGCCTGCTTGCAAACACTATTGGCCACACTATAGTTAAAGTATGTGGCTGAAAGAGGAGTTGGCAAGCATGAATACTGAACATCTCTTAAGTAAATATTGGGGCTGGATNATTTTTATTGGCATCATTCTAGTCATTATTGGTGCCATTGCTATCGCTACACCGTTTGTCGCAACCATTACTTCTGTAGTCGTTTTTGGTTGGCTATTGATCTTTTCGGGTATTATCCAGTTGTTATATAGCTTTTCGGTNCGGCATACTAATAGTCTTTTTATGCAATCGTTTGTAGCGTTATTGACGATTTTAATCGGGATATTGATGGTCTCAAACCCAACCGTTACGGCAATGGCACTCACGTTATTGCTTGCCGTGTTCTTTTTAACGGCAGGTATCTTTAAAATTTATGGTGCTGTCGTTTGGCGCTTTCCACAATGGGGTTGGACCTTGGTCAGTGGTATTCTGTCATTCATTTTAGGGATATTGATTCTGGTGCACTGGCCATCATCAGCCTTATGGGTAATTGGGCTATTTATTGGTATCGACTTGATTTTTACCGGTTGGTCATTGATGGCGGGCTCGTTTGTATTTAAAAACTTTCCCAAGGCCAAAACCAATAGACTTATAAATTAGTTATGCCATGCGGCACATGGCCAGTAGCAACATGTTGCGAAGCAGATTCACAATGTTGCTGCTGGTCATCAANAAACACATCTGCGCCAAATGCCCGTAAAAATTCACCTTTAGCAAGCCCACCCANAAATAATGCTTCATCAATTCGAATGCCCCAAGCACGCAGAGTCCTAATCACGCGTTCATGTGCTGGTGCAGAACGTGCTGTCACTAATGCTGTGCGGATTTTACGCGATTCGGGTGGGAAATGATTTTGGATTTGCTGCAAAGCCGCTAGAAAACCCTTAAAGGGGCCGCCTAATAATGGACAATGAGCTGCTTGTTTTTCACTCTCGGCAAACGCTTCCAAGCCTTGGGTTTGAAAAATCCGTTCAGCATCGTCGGCAAATAATACGGCATCTCCATCGAAAGCAATGCGTAATTCATCAGAATCATTATTGGTAGTCTGCGATGGTAAAATAGTGGCGGCAGCACAGCCTGCATTGAGTGCATTTTNTACGTCCTCGGGGTGAGCGGATAAAAATAAATGTGAACCAAAAGGTGTAATATAACGATAAGGACTTTCACCACTGGTAAACGCCGCACGCTTAATGTCAAGTTGATAATGTTGAATGCTGTTAAAAATGCGCAATCCAGTGTCGGCACTATTGCGTGATAATAAAATAACTTCTACCAAAGGTTCATAACGGTTTAAATTAAGAAATTTTTTAACTAGGTGAAAAGCGACTCCTGGTTTTAAAATTTCATTCTCATGAGATATTTGATATTTGGCATAAGCATCTATGCCTTGTTTTTCATAGACCAAATTGCTGTCATCGAGATCAAATAAAGCACGTGATGAAATTGCTACGACCAATTGGTTATTTAATGTAACTGCCATAAATTATACCTAAAAGATTATCGTTTGAATTATCCTATAAAGTCCCATTCTTGCCAACCACCAAACGCTGGAAAATAAAGACCCAGTCTAATAGGACGGGAATCTATCAATTGCATAGCCTCAGCATAAACCTGCAATTGGGGTTGATGTTCTTGCCGTTGTGCCATTAAAAATTTTGCTGGATCTTCTTGATTTAAAGGCGTGGTTTTATAATCAATAATCCAACGTACATTATCGCATACAAATGTCCGATCAATCACTAAATGACGGACATGGCCAGCAATAATTGCGGTCAATGCATATTCACTGACAGCCTCAGCATGCGGCTGTAATATCCATTGTGCACGAGGGTCTTCTAGCACTTGTTGCAAGCATTGCTCAATATAACTGATGCCCGGAGACAATTGATGCAATAATAAATTGTGCTGCATTAATTGTTTGCGCCAAAGTGGCTTTAATTCAGCCAACTGGGCCTTGCTCCATTGTAATAGACCATCATAACTGAATTTCTGCAACCAATAGTGCACAACTGTCCCAACAGCCGTTGTCAAACTTTCATTTTCAAGAATAGACACTTTATCAGACAGGTTATCATTTCCTGATACAACAGGAATGTTAGGCGCATAGTCATGATATGACGGTAGTTGCCATGTTGCAGAAACCCGTGTTAAAACAGGCGGCTGTGTTTCCTGAAAATTTGCATTGATGGTAGTGACACTCCGTTGATATTCTTGCAATAATGGCGCGAATTCTGGCATCAAAATAGGCCATAACAGACCCAAAAGTGCCGCTCATTGGCGCAGATTTCTCAGGGTCTTTTCATTGACTTTTAATGTTCCTAGTAAATGCAATTGGCATTTGGCACGTGTTGCAGCAACATACAATAAACGTATAGTTTCAAATTCTACTTTGTTTTTTTCTTGCAAGCGCAAATAAGTACACAATGCATCTTTTTCTGAAGTCGCAGCCTTAATAGGTGCCAAAATTAAATCACTATCACCTGATTCACTTGGTCGCTCCATCCACCACAATAAACGATCTTTATCATTGACCAATTTTGCTTCTAGGCGAGGCAAAATGACTACATCAAATTCGAGTCCTTTGGCTTTGTGGATAGTCATAATTTGCAATAAACCATCAGCTAAATGGTCGGGTGGGGCATAAATTTTCTCTAAACGCTTCTCTAGCAATTCTATATCGGGGACGCCACCAGCAGGTGTGACTTCTTGCAACANATTCAAAAACACATCCGCATAATGGCCTTGTTCGGTAGTGACACAAGCCGCTCCACCTAATTCTGACCATATCATCTTTAACCATTGAGTTAATGGTGAACGCCGACGCTCTGCAATGTGTTGTTGCAAAATAGGAACTATCCGCGCCAATCGCTGACGTGCATCAGCACTTAATTGTGGAATTTGTGGCCATGATAATAAACTGTACCATAGCGGTTGTTGTAATTGAAAATTAGCTAAAGTATGTAAATCCGTCAACGTCAATCCACACCAAGGCGCACGTAGTATCGCCAACCAAGCGATCCGATCAGCAAAATGTAGCATGGCCCGTGTTAAAGCAAGCAAATCTTGAATAATCGGGTAATGACTTAATGTCTCTATTTCTATTCCTTGAAAATGAATGCCAGCCATTTNTAATTCGGTCACAATATCAGCCAAATGAGAGCGGGAACGCACTAAAATTGCAATGCGTTGTTGTGGTGATGTTTGTCGAATTTCTCGGACAATATTGGCAATTCGTTGAGATTGAGTTATTTCATTTTCACTAATAAAAGGATGACAAATCACGGCCGGCAAATAATGTTCATTGATTGCTGCAACACTACTGCTATACGTCACTGCACCACTGGCAATGGATGGTTGTGAGGGAAACAAATTAACGAAAGTGTTATTGATCCAATCCACTAATGCCGATTGTGCACGAAAATTAGCTCTTAATGTCAATGGCTGCAATCGTAATTGACCAATACCATGTTGTTGTGCCCGTATAAATAGACCCACTTCAGCTTCTCGAAACCGGTAAATTGATTGCATAGGATCGCCCACTAAAAATAAAGTGCGTCCATCTCCCAATTGCCAACCCGTTGTCAGTGATTCCAGCAAACGAAATTGTGTAATAGACGTGTCTTGAAATTCATCGACTAAAATATGCTGGATTTGATAATCCAAACGTAATGCTAACTCTGTGGGTTCTTCTAGATCACCTAAGGCTCGTAATGCAGCTGTGCTGACGGCAACAAAATCCACTGCATTTTTCTCACGAAAAACCAGCATCAATTCAGCTACCAATGCCCGCAATAAAACGACCAAATCAGCGATAACAGTCCATTGTTGCTCAGTATAACGATAAGGAGGTGCTTGCAATAAATCTTGCAAACTTTGACGCCNATATTTTTCACTCTCTAATCGCTTTAATAATGTTTCCATCCGTTTTTTATAAATTTTAGATGTGCCATTACCTGCTGGGAAACCTTGGTTAATATTGATGGATTTACGCCAAGTAAACTCAGCAGTCAACAGTAATTCAGCCAAACCTTTCCATTTATCTAAATTTTCAAGAGTAGGCGAGGGCACTGTTTGCAAATCAGCACAAGCAGTAATGCAGGATTGATTATCGCCTGTAATATTATTCGCAGCGTAACGTGCCAATGTAATCAATTCCTCTGCAATGTCTGTTGGCATCTGTTGCATACAATTATTTAAGCAATCAATCACTATATTACACAGGCTGCGCTCTAATTGCTGGCGTTGGCTTGCACTATCTGCATTGCGTAATAAATGCGATAACCATTGATCGCGTCTTGCCAGCATACTAACAAATAATTGAGTAATTTGCTGGTAATCATTATCTAGATGTAATAACAGACGTTTTAATGGCGGCGCTAAAGATGGATCAGTTTCTAAATGGGCCAATAAGGTTTTTGCCGCTGCGACATAGCATTCTTCTGCATTTTCCAAAGTTTCAGGTGAGGCACCCAGCTGAGCTGATAGTGGCATTTGACGGACTAGATGACTGCATAGGGCATCAATAGTAAAAATACGGAGCCGTTGCGGACAATCCAACAACTGCCAATGATGTGACCTGTCTTGTTGCAAGGCTTGATAAGCCAATTGCTGTGTCATTGGCAGAATTGTAAGTGCGGCAGGATCTAGTATACTAGCTGCTTGTTGCAAGGCGAGCAGAATACGTTCCCGCATTTCTGCAGCTGCTTTCCGGGTAAATGTAATTGCTAAAATTGATTCTGGCGTTTCAGCATAGGCAAGTAGCGTAAGAAACCGTCGCACCAATAATTCTGTTTNTCCTGAGCCTGCAGGTGCTTGGATAATGAAGGATTCTTGTGGCAAAAGCGCTTGTTGGCGTGCAGCTTCATCAATGATAGTAATAGAATCAGTCATGTTCATGTACCCTGCACAATACTTTGAAATCGCAATAGCGGCAAGTCTCCGGTTTTGCTTTAGGTGTCACTGCTGCAATGCCAGTCATAAATTGAGTCGCTAATTCAGTGAGAGTAAATTTCCATTCAGTCTGCCAAACTTGCCATTGTTCAGAAGAAACATTTTTCTTGATACTAGCAAATTCTGTCACCGCGATCCCATTAAAGCGTAATTTACTAGGGCAAATTTCAGCAAAAGCAAGCCCGGCAATGGGCGCCTCGGTAGCAAGACAATATAAGGGAAGTTGCGGTTCATCTGGACGAGGCCCAAACCAGGCATTGGTATTGGTTTCACTGGTTTTATAATCAATGATAATATAAGAACCATCTTCTAATTGGTCCATACGGTCTACCCGCATTCGTATTGGCAAACCAGACAAGTTATAATTTAATTCATATTCCTTATTAACTACATTAAATTTTTTGCGTTTTTTCTTCCTNNTTAACCAGTTGCTTAAAATGTTTTTTAAACGTAAAACTTCAATTTCTGTAAACTGTTNTTTAAGGGTTAAAGTCCGCTTCGGCAGAGTGGCAATCAATGCTTGCTTGATAGCTTGATGCATTAACTCATCTAATTCAGCAGCAGCATAATTATTTAAATTTTCTTGTGATCCGATTGCATGCCATATCCTTGACAAAGCATCATGTATGACCGAACCACGTTCAATTGCTGACAGGCCATATTCAATATTAGCTATCTTAGTGGCTTTTAAACGAAATTTAGCAAAAGCCTGAAAAGGGCAAGCCGCTTGATATTTAATTATTAAAACTCCACCCGAAATTGCTTCTGTACTAGTAACAGGAGGCGGTTGATCATCGGTGAGTTGTTCAAATATAACGGCTTTTGCTGGCGTAATAGGTGTCAATGGTAATATTTCTTGCAAAGCTATTGCAGGGAAGCCTGCTAATAAAACGCTTG
This sequence comes from Coxiellaceae bacterium, assembly GCA_013414725.1. Classification (GTDB taxonomy): domain Bacteria; phylum Pseudomonadota; class Gammaproteobacteria. The sequence continues at coordinate 2,044,879 of CP058706.1, forward strand.
GACGACATGGCTCATCTTTTTCCTGTAAAGGATAACTCATGATGACCACATTCGCACTTTCAGTATAACGGTGTGTCAATTGACGATAATAACGTAAATGTTCAGCCCAATGACTATTAGGCAAACGCTGTTGCCTTTGAAATGCATAAGGCAGCCATGGATTAGGTTTTAACACGGGAGGCCATGCTTGATCGGTGAGTCCCATTACCCATAAATAATCAAATACCATACCATTCGCTTCTAATGCACCTAAAATCTGAATAGGAGCATTGGGGGTTTTAATTTGAAATAAAGTATTACGTGCCATTTGCTGCAATTGCTGTAATGCCTGTGCCTGAGTCAATTGTGGGCAAGCCAATTCAAGGCTAGCAAATTCATCTAATAATGTATGCCAGCGTTGCAGAACTTGATACTCCATACTATTCAAACTGCGTTCACCTGGCCACCCCAATAATTGTAATTGCTGCCGAAAACATTGCGCCCATTGACTGGGTGATTGTTGAGTTGGTAAGGTTTCAGTATATGACAGCCATTTTCTCAGTGCTTTAGTGAACTGAGGTGCATTGCTGTGTGATAAAGTGATAATTTCTCTTAATGAAACTAGCGGTTCTTTAGGCTCATGTAATTTTGCATCAATTAGTGCCTTGGCTAACATTTCTTGTTCGCCAGCAATTACAAATGGCGATAGCAATAATTTACTGATTAATGTGACTTCATTAATTCCTGGTGATAATTGTAACCACCACAAAGTATCATTCACCAAAGGAAAGCTCGATAAAGANNATCTCCCCGCTATGTTGAAAAGATGTGACAAAGAAGCGACAGATTGTTGGGTGACCCAAGGTTGAAATACATCGCTAAAAACAGTTTGCAATTCATCACGGCAATGCATCAAATCAGGTACAACACAACCGATATTGGCACTCGGATGGTCCGTCANATATTTTTTGCTCCACTGCGCCATACATTGCAACTCTTGTTTAACATCAGCAATAGCCAATTGGTTTACACGAGCTTNTTCTCTCTGTTAGATGAAAAACTCAATCTGAGTGGTTGCCGCTAAAATGTTGGTTAAGTGTTGCATCTGTGGCGTCAAATTTTCAAAGCCAAGCCAAATTAAACGGGAGGGCAACGAAATTTCTTGCCGCAAGATTGCTGCTGTAATGATTTCTGGCAAATCTGTCATATCTATCCATGCATTATCTCGACATATTGCTGTAAACTCTTCAGCCCACCCCAAAAGCTTGGGTATCGGGAAGTCAGTAAAGGCAGCCAATGCTGAAAGTTCAATTCGTGATTGCCGCAATAATTGCCACGCTGCTTGGACGCTCGCCGCTAATTCGCGAGGATGGACCAACCACCCGCGGTCGGTGGCAGTGACAATTTGTTCCCAAACGGACAGGCTTTGCCATTCATTTAGAAGCACCTTAGCATCACGGCTATGCGTCCAACACCGTAGTAACCAGCTATTTATTGGTACAATATCAGGGGTAGTCCATGCCTGTATTAAGCGATGCTGCTGCCAAAGATCATATTGTTGCTGCAAATAACGCGCTAAGCGTCGATTAGCCGTCACGACAGTGACAGAGCCATCTAGGCAGCCGAGTAGGTCTGTAAGCGAAGCCGGCATAACGCACATGTCCTTAAATTATCTTAGCATTTAGCTGGTTTTAATTTGCTTTGCTCACAATGCACCGCTGCTTGACAAATATCAAGCCACTGCCATGAGCTAATTGATTTTTTGCTAAGAAAATCAATTTAAATTATTGATTTTAATAAAATAAATAAAAATGATTAAAAACTGCACAATTTAAAGCAATCTCTAGAAGTGCAGCGGTCCAAGGTCAATTTTAACGAAATGTACACAGAGATATCCACAGGTTCTGTGAATAAATACCATAATCAGACGGTGCTTTCAGCTCAGAGCAAAAAAGACAATTAATTTTTTTAATCAATTGGATAAAAGGGGATTTTAAACTTTAACTATCATTTGGCATTACAAAATCACAACATAAAACTCTTCTAAAAATGAACTAATTAAACTTCTATTATGTTTTCTTCAATTTTAGCTCTTGGAAAAGCTAGTTTAACTTCTAAGCCAACACCGCTTTCAGGAGTGCCCATAGTCACCATAGCGTGATGAATCTCGGCGATTTGCTGTACAATTCCAAGTCCGAGGCCACTGCCAGTGGGTTTAGTGCCCAATACACGGAAGAACCGCTCAAAGACCCGCTCACGCAATTCTTCTGGAATTCCCGGCCCATTATCAACAATGCGCAAATAGACATTATCTTCATCATCTTCAACATAGACTTTAATTTGACTGCCCTCGGGAGTGTAACGAATGGCATTGTCCACTAAATTACGCACCAAAATATTAATCGTCGTAGGAATACCATTAACAATTGGATTAGTGGCTGTTGAGATGAATTCAATTTCAGTGCCTTTCATTAAAGCTTCAGGCACCATATCAGCAATCATTTCTGTAGCTTGCCTTGCCAAATCAAAATATAAAAATTCATTCGACAATGCTTCTGGCACCATACGGCTTAAAGTCAGTAATTGTTGGACCACATGGGTACTACGATCAACACTGGCCAATACTTTACGCAAAGCCGTATCGCGTTCTATTTCTGATGTGGCTTTTAATGCCACTTGTGCTTGTGTTTTTAAAGCAGCCAAGGNGGTACGCAGTTCATGCGCAGCATCAGCAGCAAAACGTTNTTCGCGTTCGAAAGCATCTCTGAGCCGATACAATAAACGGTTTAATTCGGCAACCACCGGTTTAATTTCATTCGGTACCGGTTCTGTCTCCACAGGCGCTAAGTAATTGGCTTCACGGTGACTAATTTCATAAGTCAGCCGTTTTAAACTGGCCAATCCACGACCTACTACTACCCATATCATCAATGCCAAAAAGGNGTAGCTGACCAACATGATGATGACGGAATTCTGAGTTATTTTACTCTCTAATTCCTCACGCAATTCATATTTTTCTCCCACTAACACAGTATTATTCGTCTTGGGGTCGCGTAAAACATAGACGCGCCAAGGTTCGCCTTTCATCCATTGATCACTAAAGCCTGTAGGCAAGCGTTCATAGTCAGGAACAGGGGCTTGACTGGTATGAAGAAGTAATTTGCCTTGCGAGTTCCAAACGACAAATTGCACATTTTCATAGGAGGCAAAGGNTATCGTCAGCATCAAAAATCTCACGCAATTTACTGGGGTCGTATTAAGTTCAGCTTGTAAACTACTTATTTCTTGTTTATCGGGAATTTCATGATTAGCGAATGCGCTAATAGTCAGTGCGCGCATCGCTAATTGTGCATCTAAATGTTTTTGGACTTCGCGGTGCTCGAGAAATAAATTACCGATCACTGCAAATGAAGTAATAAGCGTCACACTGAGCAATAAATTGATCAGTAAAAATGTGCGAATCGATGGGATCATGGATTCTTTTCAACCATGTACCCTACGCCACGAATTGTGCGAATAAAGTTACTGCCAAATTTCTTACGCAAGTTATGGATATGCACTTCGAGTGCATTACTGTCTACATCATCGCCCCAACCGTATAGCGTTTGTGTCAGCTGTTCGCGTGAAATCACTCTGCCTGCATTTTCCAATAATTTTTGTAGTAAAGCGAATTCCCGGCGAGAAACATTCACCAAATCGCCATCTTTGAAAACGCTGTGCGAAGCAGGGTCTAAAGTAATGGCACCATAAGTGATAATAGGTTCTACCCGTTGGGCTGAGCGCCGTTGTAGAGCTCGTAACCGAGCACACAGTTCATCAAGATCAAATGGTTTGACCAGATAATCATCTCCGCCAGCATCGAGGCCTTTTACGCGGTCCTCTACAGTTTCCGAGGCAGTCAATATCATCACTGGTGTACCAATATTTTTGGCACGAACAGCTTTGAGGACATCCAGGCCTGATTNTTTGGGCAAGCCAAGATCAAGCACAACCATGTCAAAATTTTCAGTCAATAAGGCCTGCAAAGCAGCCTGACCGTCTTNTACCCAATCGACGGTGTAGCCGTATTGTTTTAAACCCACACGCACTCCATCGCCCAATAATTCATCATCTTCTACTAGCAATACTCGCATAATTTACCTCTTTAAGCGCAGCCGCCCGTCATATGAAATAGCTGGCCTTTATGGATTAGATTCAAGTCCTGGCTATGCTCAAGACTCTCTTTGAGAGTTGGCATGTGGTCAAAGGGCAAAATGTCTTAAAAATATCCTTTTCGCCTAAGTCCAGTCTGCGATAGAATAGCCGGATTTATTCAAAGCTATTATAGCAAATTTTGCCCAGATACGAAAGTTAGCCTGTGATTAATCAACATGTTAAGATACTGGCCCTGAATCTGGGACAGGAAACTGGCCTCTCAGGCTAAAAGACAGATAACCGCAAGATGTCGCATTTTGGCGACAATTTCTTGCAAGATAACATCAAAAAGTAAGGTAAAGTAGCTATGGCCGCATCCGATGCCAATATTCGTAAAGAACTGCTCCAAAAATTAATTGCTTATGCACATGAACAATTACCTCCTGAAAAAGCCGCTTTGTTAAGCACTTTTATTCCCAAATACTATGGCAATACCCCATTAGACGAATTGACATCACGCCCACTCAGTGACCTGTATGGTGCTATATTGTCTCACTGGGAACTCATGGAAGAACGTCAACCAGGCGAGTGCAAAATCCATGTCTATAATCCTCACTTTGAACAAAATGGCTGGCAATCTACCCATACTGTTATTGAATTGTCTTACGATGATATGCCGTTCTTGGTTGACTCCATGCGTATGGAAATTAACCGCCTAGGCTTTACCTCCCACTTAGCTATTCATTTAGGGGGCTTAAAAGTCAAACGCGACGCGGCTGGCCGAATTACTGCGTTGCTGCCTAGCGATTCTACTGACAAAAGTGTTTGTACTGAAGCCGTTATCCACATGGAAATTGACCGGCAAACTGATCCTGCCATATTGGAAAATCTGAAAACCAGCCTGCAAAATGTAATCCATGATGTCACTTTAGTGGTGCAAGATTGGCAAAAGATGCGGGAACAAGTGTTCAAAACATTAGATGAACTTGAAAGTGCAGACATTCCAATCGACCGTGAAGAAATTGAAGAAAGCAAAGCATTTTTACGCTGGCTAGTCAGCGACCATTTTACTTTTATTGGTTTTCGCGCCTATGAAGTTGTTGGCGAAGGAGATGAGGCTGCTTTAAAATTAGTGCCCAAAACAGGTTTAGGCGTGTTACGCGATGAAAGCAGCAGCAAAACACTGCGTTATTTCTCCGAGCTACCGCCCAAAGCCCGCGATTTAGTATTATCAAAACACATCTTAATTTTATCAAAAACCAATACCCGTTCGACTGTACACCGGCCTGCTTATACTGATTACATCGGAGTAAAACGTTTTGACCGTGCTGGCAATATCATTGGAGAATTGCGTTTTATCGGTTTATATACCTCTGATGCTTATAATAGTAATCCTAAACACATTCCNTTTTTACGCTTAAAAGTCGAGACTGTTATACAAAAATCGGGCCTACCACGAGGTGGCCACGGTGCTAAAGCACTACGTAATATTTTAGAAACATTGCCACGTGACGATTTGTTTCAAGCAAATACTGAAGAGCTTTATGCGGTAGCATTGGGCATTCTGCATATGCAAGAACGACGTCGCATTCGTTTATTCATTCGCAAAGATGCCTACGGTCGGTATTTTTCCTGTTTGGTGTATATTCCNCGCGATAATTTCAACACCGAACTCATCAACCGCATGCAAGAAATACTTAANAAAGCATTAAACGGCACTGAAGTCTCTTTCACAACGCATTTCTCTGAATCTATTTTGGCACGTATTCATTACGTCGTCAGGATTGATCCCAAAAATCCACCTAAATATGATGTTCAAGAAATTGAGAAAAAGTTAGCCGAAGTAGGGCGTTCTTGGAAAGATGATTTACGGGACAGTTTATTAGAGCATTTTGGTGAAGAGAAGGGCAATGAATTAATCAACCGATATAAAAATGCGTTTCCTGCCAGTTATCAAGAAGCGTTTTCGCCCCGTGCTGCTATTTTTGACATTGAACACATGGACAAACTTTCGGCCGATAACCCTCTAGAAATGAGTTTTTATCGACCATTAGGTGCGGAAGATTCGGTGATTCGCTTTAAACTTTTCCGTGCTAATCAAGCAATTCCACTATCTGATGCATTACCGATGCTGGAAAACATGGGACTGCGAGTCTTAGGAGAGCAACCACACCACATTAATTTGCCCAATGAACAAATCATCTGGATCAATGACTTCAACATGGAATATGCAGGTACCAAAGCGTTAAACGTTGAGGAAAACAAAGAAATTTTCCAAAACGCTTTCAATAAAATTTGGCGCAATGAAGTTGAAAATGATGGCTTCAATAAACTAGTCTTAAGCGCCCAATTAAGCTGGCACGAAATCGTAGTATTGCGGGCATATGCTAAATATCTGCGACAAATTGGTTTTACTTTTAGCCAACATTACATTGAATCTACGCTATCATCTTATCCTCAAATAGCAGGTTTATTGGTTAAGTTATTCAAATTGCGATTTAATCCTGTAAAACCCGTTGATGAAACGGCAATTAATGAGCTGGATGAAGAAATTAAAAAATCGCTGGATGCAGTGGCCAATCTTGACCAAGACCGTATTTTACGCCGTTATTGGGAAGTGATTAATGCTACGTTGCGCACTAACTATTTCCAAACTGATGCTAATGGCCATCCCAAGTCTTATTTATCATTTAAGTTCAATCCCCAAAAAATTCCAGAAATGCCATTGCCATTACCGATGTTTGAAATTTTTGTTTATTCACCAAGATTTGAAGCCGTGCATTTACGCGCTGGCAAAGTGGCCCGCGGTGGCTTGCGCTGGTCAGACCGTCGCGAAGATTTCCGCACTGAAATTTTAGGCTTAATGAAAGCACAACAAGTTAAAAACGCAGTCATTGTTCCTTCAGGAGCAAAAGGTGGTTTTGTGCCAAAAATGTTGCCATTCCATGCTGGACGTGAAGCAATAATGGAAGAGGCAATTGCATGCTATAAAAATTTCATCCGTGGTCTATTGGATATTACTGATAACCTGATAAGCGGCAAAGTCATAAGGCCTACTGCTACGGTTTGCTATGATGCAGAAGACCCGTACTTGGTCGTTGCTGCTGACAAAGGAACTGCAACCTTCTCTGACATCGCGAATAGTATTTCGAAAGAATATGATTTTTGGCTAGGAGATGCTTTTGCTTCTGGTGGCTCTACAGGCTACGACCATAAAAAAATTGCCATCACTTCGCGTGGTGCTTGGGAATCCGTCAAATATCATTTCCAAGAACTCAACGTCAATATACGACAACAAACCATCACTGTGGTGGGTATTGGCGATATGAGTGGCGACGTTTTTGGTAATGGCATGTTATTGTCAGAGAACTTACAGCTCATTGCTGCATTTAACCATGAACACATTTTCCTCGATCCCAACCCAGATCCTAAAGTCAGTTATCAAGAACGTAAACGGCTATTTAACTTACCACGTTCAAGCTGGGAAGATTACGATGCTAAACTGATTTCAAAAGGTGGTGGGATTTATCGTCGGTCTTTAAAATCAATCCAACTATCGCCGGAAATTAAAGAGCGGCTGCAGTTTGATCAAGATTCCGTTACTCCCAATGAATTAATTCGTGCAGCTTTGAAAGCACCTGTCGATTTAATTTGGAATGGTGGTATTGGCACTTTTGTCAAAGCTACCTTTGAGCGCAATAATGAAGTAGGCGACCGTACCAATGATGGTATTCGCGTCAACGGTAATGAACTACGTTGCCGTGTTGTAGGTGAGGGCGGTAATCTTGGCTTTACGCAATTGGCACGTATTGAATACGCTCTCAATGAAGGTAAAATCAATACCGACTTTATCGACAATTCTGGTGGCGTTGATTGTTCAGACCATGAGGTCAACATTAAAATCCTACTCAATGATGTCATTCTTAATGGTGATATGACATTAAAACAGCGGAATCAATTGCTGGCTGAAATGACGGAAGAAGTAGCTCGCTTAGTGATTTACAATAACTACCGTCAGGTAAGAGTCATTACGTTAGCAGGAATGCAATCTTTAGAATACCTTGGTTTATATGGCAGGTTCCTCGAAGAACAAGAACACAGAGGCAAAATTAATCGTCAATTAGAATTCTTACCAGACAGCAAAACTTTGCAAGAGCGTAAAGCCAATGGTATTGGCTTGACACGGCCTGAATTGGCCGTTTTGCTAGCTTATAGCAAGATAATTCTTAAAGAGGAAATTTTACATTCCGATTTGCCGGACAATCCTTATTTAGACAATTTTATTGCTTCTGCATTCCCAAAGATGATCTCAGAAAAGTTTCCTAAACAAATGCGTCAACATCGCTTGCACCGTGAAATTTTAGCGACCCAGTTGAGCAATGCTTTAGTGACAGACATGGGTATTATTTTTATTTATCAAATGCGTGATGAAACTGGCATGCCAACGCCAGCTATTGTGAATGCATACGTCATTGCACGGCAAATTTTTAACATGCCGTCTTTATGGAGCAGGATAGATGCACTTGACTATAAAGTTGATCCTGAAATTCAGCTAGAGATGACATTGGAAGTAATAAGGCTGATTCGTCGCAGCATTCGTTGGTTCTTACGCAATCGCCGACCACCCGTTGATATTGAACAAACCGTCGCGCAATTTTCGGCTCATGTTGTGCATCTTTATGAATGCTTGCCTGAATTGTTGGTTGGTACCGAAAAAGAGAACTTCCATGCCAAAATGCAAGAATTGATTGCTGCCAACGTGCCAGCAGAAACAGCGAAAATTATGGCCAGCTTGCGCTACATGTTCTCAGCTTTGAATATCATTGAGGCTGCGACCCAATACAAAGAAAACATTGATGAAGTAGCGAATATCTATTTTACCTTGGCTGATCGCTTAGAATTGGTTTGGTTCCGTGAAATTATCAATGCCTATCCGGTGGAAAGCCACTGGTCAGTATTGGCGCGCGCAACTTATAAAGATGATTTTGATCATCAACAACGTGCATTAACCATCAGCGTATTGCGTCATCGCACCAAGAGCAAGAGTGTAACTGGCCGAATTGACAGCTGGTTCGAAGAACACATGCCGTTGATTCAACGTTGGAACGATGCTGTTGCTGAGTTACGTAGCAGCAATATTGTTGATGCTGCTATGTTAACGGTCGCAATTCGCGAATTGCTCGATTTGGCAGAAATCTCAATTCATAATCATGATAGCGCCAAGCAAACGGCATAACTTAATTACACAAAAAATCTCTCATGAAAATGGGAGAGATAGGTACAGCCAGCGACAGTTAATGTTATTTATAGAATAAAGGAATAATCTCATGAATAAACTAATGAAATTAACTGTAGGAATTGCGGTAACTGCAGCCTTAGTATTTGCCGCTGGCTGTGAACCTGTTAATCGTCCTTGCCTGACGATTGACTACAAGAGCGATGCTAGTTGTAAAACATCACATCGATGCAGTGCCAATGTTTGCAGAAACTTCTCTGCAAATTGATCAATTAATGATCAATACTCCTGCAACTACATCATATTTTGCATTTTTTTATCGTTTTTGCTAAATTCGCTCTTGCATTTCTTTTCAAGATGCGTCTAAATAGCGTCGTAGACCGAGATGGTTAAATTTAACTAAATGCCTGGTTGTTTTGCAGCCAGGGTCATTAACTCTAAAACTCTTAAAGAGGGAACTTAGTCATGAATAAAGTAACTAAAATTGGTTTAGCTGTTGGTGCTGTTGCTGCTGTTGCATTCGCTGCTGGTTGTGCTGAACACAGCCCTGCATTCGTTTGCGGTAAACCAGTAGACTATAAGAGCATGTCCAGCTGTAAAGCAGCTAAACAAGCTTCTCACAAAGAAAGACAATAGTCCTGAGAGGTTGTACAACCTAATGAAAGGCCGGATATTAATACCATCCGGCTTTTTTATGTGTGATTACTTATGCAAAAATTTCCTTACCTAGGCTTTGGTTTGGGTTTACGTCCCAAGCATTACCGTGACATTATTAGAAGCAAACCAGCAATAGATTGGTTTGAAATCATCACAGAAGATTATTTAATTGATGGTGGCCATCATCTTGATTACTTAATGCAAATTCGTGAGCATTACCCGTTAGTTATGCACGGTGTATCATTATCAATCGGTAGCATTGATCCAATCAATCCATTATATCTGCAACGCCTTAAACAACTTGCCGACCAAATTCAACCCCAATGGATTTCTGATCATTTATGCTGGACAGGGGTCAATGGAATTAACACCCATGACTTATTGCCACTGCCTTATACTGATGAAGCTCTGAAGCACGTAGTCAGCAAAATTCAACAAGTACAAGATTATTTGGGTCAACAAATTTTATTAGAAAACGTTTCCAGTTATATCAGCTATAAAGACTCTTCAATGACAGAATGGGAATTTTTGACCGAAGCATGTCAACGCGCAGATTGCCAAATTCTACTGGATGTCAATAATATTTATGTCAGCGCCTTTAACCATGGCTTTGACCCTATCCAATACTTAGAAAACGTCCCCAAAGAGCGGGTCAAGCAGTTTCACATGGCAGGCCACCATAATTTTGGCAGCCATATTGTAGACACCCATGATGCCAATATAATTGACGGGGTGTGGGACTTATATACGCATGCCGTGAAACATTTTGGCCGAGTTTCTACCATGATCGAACGGGACGATCATATTCCAGAGTTGACTGAACTCTACGACGAATTAACCAAGGCACGACAGATCGCTAATAAAGTATTAGGGCCAGCGTCATGACAGACCTCAAGACCTTACAAACACAATTACAGGCTTATATGCTACAAGGCGATCCTGCGATCAAAAATAGCATTGTCTCTACAGAAAAAGTCTCTTGTGAGCAACGTTTGAACATTTATCGCAATGGGTATTACTGGCGCTTATTAGATATTCTGGCAAGTGACTTGCCTGTCCTAAAAGCCTGGATAGGCGAGCAACAATTCGATGAATGGGGAGGAGCTTATATTGATAGACATCCTTCTCATCATTACTCAATCCGAGTTTTTGGAAAAGCTTTTCCACAATTTCTCAGCAGTCATGTCCCTGACCAGCCACAATATGCTGAGATGGCATTGCTCGAGTGGACACTAGCTGAAATCCAAGATGTTAACAATAGTGCTATTGTCACTGTCGAAGAGATGATGCAGGTGGCGCCAACTGACTGGCCATATGTGCAATTTAGCATGCATCCTAGCGTACAGATACATCATTTCCAGTTCAATGTACCGGAATTATGGCAAGCCATAATACAAAAAATCCCCAGCCCGAACTGGAAAAATACACCATGCCACAACCTGTTCGTATGTGGCGTTATGAGCATGAATGTTATGTGGCGCGATTAACCCCGCCTGAAGCAGCCATGCTAAAAGGTTTCGCCGCCAACCAAACATTTGGTGAAATTTGCGAGTTACTTTATGGTTATATGCCTGAAACAGAGATTGCTCAATTTGCCGGCAGCATCCTACGTTTATGGGTCACCGAGGGCATGTTTGCGACAGTGCAGGTAGCAGCTCAAAATGAGGCTAGAGACGCAGCTGAAAGAAACGAAATATAACGATTGCTCTTTCATCGTCATCAATAATGTTTCCTCATGAATCACAGAGGAACGCAAACGCTGGCTTGTCAGATTGCATATTTTATATTTCTACACATCTGTCTCTTCTAACAGGTCGAGCTTATTCTCCGTATCTCCCATCTCAGATAATTCCACTTTTTCAATCTTATTAAAACGAGCTGTGATCTTCTGAGAAGATTTATGTACCTGCTCAACGTCGGCATGTACCTGTCCAATGTGCTTAGAAAGGTCATCCATTCGTTTTTGAAAACGGACAAAATCTTTGCCTAACATAACCAAATGTTCACGAATCAGATGCACTTGCTTGCGAGTGGCCGCATCTTTAANTACCGCACGCGCCGTAGTCAGCACAGCCATCATCGTCGTCGGTGATACCAACCAGACCCTGGCCTTATGTGCCATCTCAACTAATTCAGCATAATGACCATGAATCTCTGCAAAAATTGCTTCTGCTGGAATAAAAATCATAGCGCCATCGGCAGTTTCACCCGGAATAATATATTTTTCTGCTACATCTTGAATGTGCTTGGCAATATCTTGTCGAAATTGCTTTGTAGCTAATTGTCTCTCAGGTTCCGTTAAATCGGGGTTCATCATGCGACGGTAGTTTTCTAATGGAAATTTTGCATCAATCACTATGTTGCCCGTTGGTTCAGGCAAAAATAGAATACAGTCGGCCCGGCGATCATTGGACAACGTATATTGCAAGGCAAAGCTATTTTCTGGCAACACATTATGTATCAATGCTGAGAGCTGTACTTCACCAAAAGCGCCTCGTGACTGTTTATCAGCTAATACTTCTTGCAAACTGACCACATTGGTTGAAAGTTCTGTAATTTNTTTCTGCGCTTCATCAATTAAGGCCAATCGTTTAACAACATCGGCAAATGTTGCCGTAGTTTTCTCAAACCCCTCGGTCAAACGCTTTTCAACTTGACCATTGATTTCTTTCAAGCGCTGATTAGTATCTTGAGTAAGTTTTTCTACTTGCTGGCCTAAAGCATTAGCATGCTGCAGCAGGGCATCTGTCACTTGTTGCCGTATCGTCGTCAACCCCGTTTGTATGCTGTCTTGCAGCACCTTCATTGAATGCAATTGATGTTCATCAAAACGCTGCCGTGCCAATTGCTGTTCTTGTTGTTGTTCACGCATAAGCTTCGCCAAATGCTCTCGCTGTTCATACTGGAGCCGGTCACGCTCTTCAAGCCTAATCAGTANACTCCTGCAAGTTTTGTCAGGTTCTTGCCGACTCTGCCATAATCGGCGCCAGATTAAACCAAGGACGACTAGCGCACTGATTGATAATAAACTAGTGATAACGTTAAATATGAGCGGTAACATATTGATTAAAATAAACCTATGATTGATATAAGAAGACTTATTGTAAAATGTCGAAGCAAGGGAAGCTAGCAATTTAAACAAAGGGAAATAAAAAGGGCACTCGGAGAGTGCCCTTGTTAGCAAGCTTATTTCTTTGGCTTGCCACCTTTTCCTGGTTTTTGTGCACCTGCCATGATTGGCTCCTTAGTTAAGTAGTATCAATTTGATGCACAAGGTCGAGGAGGTAAACTAGGTTATTATTATGGTCTCGTCCTTGTTTCCAATCTTCCCCAATTACCTGCGTAATTAGTGGATGCTGCATCTCATCGTTTAAGTGACATAATGAGATTGAGCGGATCAATTATAGCAGCTTTTAAATTGTCTATAATTTTTATTTATTGTTATGGAGCTAACTACAAACCAAAATAATTTATCGTGTTGTACAGCATAATAATCACCCATCAAAATCTTAATGTTTAACATGAAAAGTAGAGAGAATAATTAATATAATCATAAATTTATATCATGAAAATTAGGTCATTTCGAAAATAGTCTATAATTAGCAGTGACGAAAATAATAAGATTATATTGCAAAAGAATTAGACCGAGGAGAGGAGGGGAAAAATGAAAAAATGGCAACAGTTGCAACTATTGCTTTATTGGGGCTTGGATTGGCAGGCTGTGAATCAAGTGGCACCTTCACGCCAACCAATGTAGGCACTGTCGCTGGTGGTGTAGCAGGTGGCGTCTTAGGAAGTGCTGTGACGGGTCATAGTACTGCTGGCGCCATTGCAGGCACATTAGGTGGTGCCTATGTTGGTCATCAATTAGGCAAAGCCTATCAGAAGAAGCACTATAACAACCAATAATATGAAAAATTTACAAAGACGATGCTAAAAATTCCCCTCTCAATGAGGGGAATTTTATGTCATGCAAATAATGAAAAATACAATTATTATCATACGATTAAGATACTTTTCTGCATTATTACCTGAAATGGCCTACAATTAAATAGCAAAGCTCGGCTCAGGAGGCCAAGATGGTGCGGGCAAGTAAAAAATACTTTCTAGGATTTGTCACTGCCGTTATTGTCTTGATTCAACTGCTAATCAGCACTATTACTTACGATCAATTTAAACGTTTATACGATGCCAACCATTGGGTGGAACACTCCCAACTTATCATTTCCGAAACCAATAATCTTATGTACAACATTTATGCCGCAGAAACAGCTCAAAGAGGATATTTACTAACTGATAAAGAGAATTATCTGTCTCAATATAAAAACAGTATAAAAAATATCCAAGATTCGATGATAGTATTAACAAGAATTAATATTCATGATAATGGGCAGCAGAAACAACTCAGTCAATTATCTCCATTAATCAATGAAAGATTGGCCATGTTTACTAAAGTACAACAGGCATTGGCTATAGGGAATGAAAAACGAGCAGAAAATTTAGTGGTATTAGAGACAGCTAAAGGACTAACAGAAGAAATATATAATACCACCAACAAAATCATCACTAATGAAAATTATCTTCTGCAAGAAAGAAAAATACTNTTCATCAGTAAAATCCATTTCACTAATGAACTCATTATTTTGATGTCTGTCTTAGCAATATTAATTATCATCAGTTTTTATCTTTTTTATNNCAATTTCACTGCGAAAAAATCGGAATCCGAAACCAAAGAGAAAGAAATTAAAAACATCTTAAAATCAACATTAGAAAGCACTAATGACGCAATTGCAGCCTTGAATAAAAATTTCAAATTCACCATATTTAATCGCAACTACGAAGAGAGGTTCGAACAAATTTTTNNGGAAAAAATTACAATCGGCATGGATTTGAAGAAGACATTAGAAAATACGCCACAAAAACACGAACATTTTCTTGAAATTTGGCAAAGGGCTTTATCAGGAGAGGAGTTTTCTATAATTGAACAATTTAATGACCCCAAAAAGGAACGATTTATNTATGAAATTACTTCTACCAACCTAAAAGATGCTCACGATAATATTGTGGGAGCAATGCACGTTGCCAGAGACATCACAACTCGGATGGAATCAGAGGCCCAGTTGAAGCAAACCAATGAAATGTTACAAAACGGGCTAAAAGAAATTGCCGANAAAAATCAACAAATCATGATGTTAAGTAGCATGACAGAAGCCTTACAATCCTGCGGAACTATGCAAGATGCATTATCGCCAATGAATATCTATTTNGAAAAAATACTTTATTTCACCTCTGGAATACTTTATTTGACACATAAAGAACANGCCTTTTTAGAAATGCAACTCTCTTGGAATAACCCATCAATACAAGAGCCTTTATTCACTGCGCATGATTGTTGGGCATTGCGAAATGGCCATATGCATAAAGTGATGGATCCAAGCGAGGATCTACTCTGCTCACATGTTGCCAATCATGGTGTTATAAGGCCTTATATTTGCATTCCTCTTATTGCTCAAAGCCATATCAATGGGTTGTTATATCTAGAATTAGACTCGAATGTAACGCAACAAATAAATGATAAGACCATTGGTAAATTAACTGATGATAAAGTACTCTTAATCACTTCTGTATCAGAACAGATAGCACTTGCTTTAGGCAGCATCAAGCTGCGTGAAACTTTACATGACTATTCAATACGTGACACATTAACAGGCCTATATAATCGGCGTTTTTTACATGAATTTATGTTCAAAGAATTACACCGCGCTAAACGAGAACAAAAACAAATTGCGGTGATCATGTTCGACATTGATTTTTCAAAAATTNNTAACGATGAATATGGCCATGAGATGGGAGATATCATATTAAAAAGAGTTGCAACTATCTTGCAAACTGAATTTCGTGACGATGATATTACTGCCCGCTATGGTGGGGAGGAGTTTATGGCAATACTGTATAATACTGATAAAAAAGCAGCCATTACGCGCAGCGAATATGTCCGAAAATTGGTCAGCGAACTTGACATTAAACATGGCGCTAAAAGTACGGCATTAACAATTTCTGCAGGTATTGCCATGTACCCAGAACATGGCATTGATATGGATACCTTGTTTAAGGCCGCGGATGATGCCCTCTACCAAGCTAAAAACAGTGGCCGCAATAAAACTGTGATGTATCAAGCTAATGTTATTTAAGGATGAACTTGATGCGTTTTCATGATCGTTGTGAGGCAGGAAAACTATTGGCTGCCAAATTACAAGAATATGCCGGACAACCCGATGTTATCGTTCTTGCTTTGCCACGTGGCGGTGTTCCTGTCGGCTATGAAATCAGCCGTTCACTGCGGGTACCATTGGATGTGTTACTCGTGAGAAAACTTGGTGTTCCTGGCGCAGAAGAGCTGGCAATGGGAGCCATCGCGATCAAAAATGTGACCGTGCTCAATCAACAAATTATTGATGGTTTTGAAATCAGTTCCGCTGATATTCAACATGCTATACAAGAGCAACAACAAGAACTCGTACGCCGGAATCAGTATTATCGTCAAAACCGCCCATTTCCTGATTTNAAAAACCATATCGTCATTTTAGTAGATGATGGGCTAGCGACAGGTGCCACTATGCAAGCTGCTTTAAATGCAATCAATAAAATGCGGCCAAAAGAGGTAATCATTGCTGTACCTGTCGCTGCCCAAGAAACTTTTAAAAATTTAAAGAACAAACTAAAATTATTTGTTTACAAACACCAAAGACTTTTTTTCAGCGTAGGCGAGTGGTATGAGACTTTTCCACAAACCTCTGATGAGGAAGTATGTGATTTGCTGGCACGTGCACAAACAAAATGACCCATTACGCATTCAAAATGCGAATGTTTACGCTGATAACTTCTCAATCGCTCGACAAAAGCGGTCTACCTCATCTTCAGTATTATAATAATGCACCGAGGCACGAACTATTGCTGGCAAGTTTCTATTTACCATATCTAAACGGGCATATTCTTGCAATGAAATTGAAACATTTATTTNTTGTTGCAATAATTTTGCTTGTATTACATCAGGCTGCATTGATTGGTGTGAAAAAGTCACAATACCACATTTATTTTTGCCTAAATCTTGCAACTTAATTTGGGAAAGCTGTGATAATTGTTCACGCAAACGCTTGGCCAAATATTGTATTCTCTCCCAAATAGCAACAATCCCTAGATTGGATGCATAATCAAGTGCTACACTCAATCCTAATTTAGCAGCAATGTTTTGCTCCCATGTTTCAAAACGCCGTGCGTCATTTCTTAAGATATATTCATTATTCGCTGTCCATTTAGCAGAATAGAGATCAATAAAGGGAGGATCAGATTGGGCAATTTTACTTCTGTTAATATAGAGAAATCCCGTGCCACGCGGGCCTCGCAAAAATTTGCGGCCTGTAGCGCAAAGAAAATCACAGCCAATTTCTTGCACATCAATAGGCATTTGCCCAACTGATTGCGTTGTATCTAGCATATAAGGCAATCTTGCCTCCCTAGCTATTTTTCCAACCTCTATTGCTGGATTGACTAGACCGCCATTAGTAGGCACATGAGTAATAGCAATCAGCTTAACTTTTTCATCGATCTTGTTTTTTAAATCATTAATATCTAACTGACCAGACTCGTCATTATTAACGACGACAATTTCTGCGCCGGTATGTTTGGCCATATGGAGAAAGGCCAGGTAATTGCTGGCATATTCAGCGGCAGCAGTGATAATTTTATCACCTTTATTAAACTTTAGACTATAAAAAGCCATGTCCCAGGCACGGGTCGCATTTTCCGAAAAAGCAATTTCATCGCGACTGCAATTAATTAATTTAGCAGCGTGGTCATAAAACTTTTCAATTTTTTGTAATTCTTTGGCATGAGCTTCATAGCCACCAATAGTGGCTTCCAAATCGATATGCTGCTTTATTGCATCAATGACAGGGAAGGGCGGCAATGCTGCACCTGCGTTGTTAAAATGCAACACTTGGCTACAACCCGGTGTATCATCACGTAGTTTTTTTATATCTAAAGTCATCTGATATTTCCTTATTGATTCACCCAATCATGTTTTGGCAGTCCTTAAGAAAGAAGGCAAAACAATGGCAGTTACTCAGTTTTCTCGCAAGCAGTTTGTTAATATGAGAGGGATTTTATACTCAATTGCAAAATACTCAATCTGTTGAATGAAATTCCAACAGATTGAGTAAAAATTTAAATGCTAGTTATTTCACCTTGCCTGGAGGCCCAGGGCTCCAGCCAGGAGGATAACTGGGTGAGTCTTGCATGGTTGGTATTTCAAATGCAATTTCATCCAGGTAACACCAAAGCCAATCTTCACCTGGCTCATAGGATTGCATAATGGCATGACCTGTTGTTTTAAAATGTTTCGTTGCATGTTGATTAGGGCTGGAATCACAACAGCCAACATGCCCACAAGTAGCACAACGTCGTAAATGGACCCACCGGCCCCCACTGGCGAGACACTCTACGCAACCAGGACCACTTGGTTCCACTTGATGGATTTGATCAACATGTTTGCATGGATTTGTCATGATTTATCCTCCTCGTTAAACAGGTCGTCCTAACCCAATCAAATTTTNGTCCCAACCGGCAAGCTCGGCACCTGCTTGGTAAGTCGAATGCAAGAACGCCAACAAGTCGTCTTCAGGTGTTTTTGAACGACGCAAATCATCATAATCTAAAATGAACTCTCCCAGACTAGCATCCCAATGCGCAGCCTCTGGCTTGAGTTTAACTTTTTCAAGACCCTCTGGTTGTGGGTAGGTAAAAGAGTAGTAAGCGGCCCGTTGATAAGCCGGATTGCCACTCCACCAACCCGCCTCAATTTGCGCAGCATCCATCGCATTACGTCGCAAATACCCAGCATTTGGCCCAACTGGCTTAACTCGTTGCCCGTTATAACGCGCATCGCGCAGATCAAACGTGCNCCACATAAAGCCAATTGGCTGGGTCTTACCCGTGAACAAGGCATGGTAACGTTGCATAATCAGATCAGATTTTAGCAATATCCGCCACCAAGCATTGGCTAATTTGCCATCATAAAACCGAGTCTTGGTGTCTTCGTTAAACGAAATGGGGTTAGGCACTTCTTGAGGTTTAGGGTTAACACGCACATCAATATCAATCCTGTGCAAATTATCGAATATCATTTCCACAAATTGCGCTACTGACATTGAACCCAGCTTAAACTTACTGATAGCCCCTAAACTCGTTTGACAAATCAGTTGATGGTCAATCAAGTCCAAGTCAACAGAAAAAGCATGTTCTTTATAAGGGATAATGCCCGTCGTCAAACCACGGCTGGTGATCCAAAGCGGAACATTGGCCCATTCTGGCTCAAACGGAGTCATTAATTTAAGTTTGCCTATTGCTTGTAATCCCATGTGCAATAAATGTGCAGTTGATTCGAAGTCATGAAATGGCAAAGCCGGCCATTGTTCTTGTGAAACAGTTTTCATACTTCCTCCTTGAGGCATTAGAAAATAACAACGAGACTCTTTAAATTTAGCACAACTTATGCCAATTATTTGCTTGAGAGACTGTTTTCGCTATGCTCAGGATTTGACACAACTTGCATCATCAATTAGGCTGGCTTACCATGATTAGAATGTTTTAAATAAGGATAATGTCTGTATGAAAATTATTATCATAGGCGGTACCGGCACCATTGGCAGTGCAGTTGCTAAAGAACTGCAATCACGTCATGAGTTGATTCTAGTAGGACACAGCAAAGGAGATATCACAGTTGATATCACTGATGTAGAATCCATCAAAAAAATGTACCAAAAAATTGGCAAATTCGATGCGGTAATTGCCACAACAGGCAATGTTTGTTTTGATGAATTTAGCAAAATGGACGCTGCCAAATATCAAATAGGACTACAAAGCAAATTAATGGGACAAGTCAACTTGGTATTAATTGGCTACCCACATATTAATGACTATGGTTCATTCACTCTAACAAGTGGCATTTTAAGCCAAGACCCTATTAAATTTGGTTCTTCTGCTTCCATGGTCAATGGCGCCATCGATAGTTTTGTCAAGGCAGCCGCCATCGAAATGCAACGGGGAATACGAATCAATGTAGTCAGCCCAACAGTGATTACCGAATCTATGCCAGCTTATGAAAGTTATTTTCGGGGTTTTCCACCAGTGACAGCGGCCAAAGCAGCATTAGCCTATAGCAAGAGTGTAGAAGGACTGCAAACTGGACAAATTTATCAAGTCAACTACTAGCACTATAGTATGTCATTTTCGTCCCAAGCCTAGCCAAGGATGACGGCATTACAACATTTTGCTAAAATGAATCAGCCATAAAAAAGGAATTTTATGTGAAAGCCCAGAGTCTCATAAAACAAAATTTATTAGATCGTTATTTGGCATTGCGTCGCAGGACCACTGAACTATGCCAACCCTTACAGATTGAAGATTATGTAGTACAAAGCATCTTTGATGTTAGCCCACCTAAATGGCACCTTGCACACACTACGTGGTTNTTTGAGACATTTATTCTCGCTAAATATAAAGCTAATTATCACTCGTTTGACCCGCAATTTCATTATTTATTCAATTCTTATTACCACGGTGTAGGCGAACCATTTCCACGCGAACAACGCGGCTTTTTGTCACGCCCTACAGTTGCGACAATCAATGCCTACCGTAATTATGTTGATACAGAAATGCAAGAATTACTCGAAGCAGCAACAGACACTGCATTACAAATATTGCAACCATTAATTATCTTAGGCATTCACCATGAGCAACAGCATCAAGAATTATTGCTAATGGACATCAAACATAATTTCTCATTTGATCCGGCTTTTCCAGTATATCATGATTTCAAAACGCCTCACATCGATGCTGTTCCTGCGATAGAATTTTTATCTGTTGCTGCTGATATCGGTGAAATAGGACATCAAGGTGACGGTTTTTGCTTTGACAATGAATTGCCGCGACATCGACAATTATTGCCATCTTATGCCATTGCATCACGTTTGGTTACCAACAGTGAATATAGTGAATTCATCACTGATGGTGGTTATCAACAGCCGCAATGGTGGCTTTCTGATGGCTGGGAATGCNNATCCAAAAATAACTGGCATGCACCATTATACTGGCAGAAAATTGAAAATGAATGGCATCAATTTAGTTTGAGTGGTTTNAAAAAATTATCGCCGCATGAACCTGTATCACATGTTAGCTTCTACGAAGCTGATGCTTATGCAAGATGGCGTGGGTACCGTTTACCCACCGAAATAGAATGGGAACATTTTGTCAATCAATCAGGCTTGGTTGCTGCTGGCAATAATTTTGCTGACAACAAATATTATCAACCACTGCCAGCTAAAACCCAAAACAGCCACAACNNAGTTTTTGGTGACTTGTGGGAATGGACAGCAAGTGCTTATCGACCATATCCCGGTTTCAAAACATTGCCTGGTGCACTCGGCGAATATAACGGCAAATTTATGAATAATCAGATGGTCCTACGCGGNGGTTGTTGTGCCACACCTGAATCACATATCCGCGCAAGCTATCGCAANTTNTTTCAACCAGACAAGCGTTGGCAATTTAGCGGCATACGTCTTGCCACCGATATCACATGAGGTAAGTTAAGTATGACTAGTAAAATTGTTCACGTCACTGATGATCATGATATCAATAGTACACACGATCATATCATAGAATTTAAAAACGACATTCAACAAGGCCTGAGCAAAACACATAAACAAATTCCTTCAAAATATTTTTATGACGAAACCGGCAGCGATTTATTCAATCAAATTACACGTCATCCAGATTATTATTTAACTCAGTGTGAAATTGAAATTTTGACAAAATATAAAAATAAATTGTCAGAATTATTATATGGAACTCCTTTTAACTTAATTGAANNTTGGGGCCAGGGAGGGAATAAAAACCAGCTTATTACTGGAGCAATTTCTTCAAGACTCGCAAAATTCAATTATTCACCCATTGACATTTCTAGCAGCTATTTAAAAAGCATAGTTAAAGGGCTTAGTAANAAAATGCCTTCTCTCAAATTAACTGCCATCCATTCCGATTATTTTAAAGGTCTGAAATGGCTGAGTGTCACATCTGAACGACGTAATGTGGTGTTATTTTTAGGCTCAAGTATAGGCAATTTTGATACCAATGCAACTGAGGAATTCTTAAAGCATGTCTGGCAGATATTACATCACGGTGATTTCTTTTTAATCGGCTTTGATTTAAGAAAAGAGATCGATACATTGTTACGCGCATACAATGATAGCGATAAAATTACTCAACATTTTAATTTAAATCTACTGGCCAGAATCAATCGTGAACTTGGCGCTAATTTTAGCATTGCAGATTTTCATCATTATCCCACCTATAATGTATACACTGGCGCGATGGAAAGCTACCTTGTCAGCTTAAAGCCACAGGTTGTTGCTATACCAGGNCATTGAAAAACATTTTATTTTGAAAAAACTGAACCTATCCATGTTGAATATTCCCATAAATATCTTTTGTCACAAATGGAACAATTCGCNAAAAATACCGGCTTTAGAATTATTGAAAATTTTACCGATTCGCGGGAATATTTTGTAGATTCACTTTGGCAGGTATGCAAATAAAATTATATCAATTTTGTATTGATGGCAATTCGCGAAGTTAATGTTCGGTGTACTGGACATTTATTCGCAATTTCCAATAGTTTTGCTCGCTGTTCTTCGGTAAGCTTCCCATGTAACTCAATCAAGCGTTCAATTTGATCCAACATTGTATTCTTCTCATCACAATTTTCACAGTCCTCAATATAAACCTTATGATGGCTCAGCCTGACAACCACTTGATCGAGCGGAAACAAGTGTCTCTCAGCATACATTCTTAAAGTCATTGAGGTGCAAGCCCCTAAAGCAGACAACAAAANATCATAAGGTGATGGCCCAATATCATTGCCGCCTACCTGGCTTGGTTCATCTGCAATTAATATATGGTTTCCAGCAGTGATTTGCTGAGTATAAAGGCCTATTTTAGATTCCTGGACAATGACTTGTGAGGTACCATCAGGTTGTTGACTCATTTCCATTTCATTAAATCTTGTTCGCACATAACGACTAGCCCATGCTGCAAGTATATTGGCAACATAAAGTGCATCCATTTTTGTACNTAATAAGTGATCATCACCTTCTAAAGAAATCAAACTTTTTGGCTGCTGTGCTGCAGCAAATAAAGTAGCTGCCTCATTAAAATCTACTATTGAGTCGCCAATGGTATGGATCAATAATAATGGTTTTGCTAAATTATGGACAANTCGACACAATTGTTGCTGACGCACATCATCTAGTAATTGCTTTTTGATATGAAATTTTCTACCAGCAATAGTGACCTCTGCTTCACCTTCGGTTTCAATCATAACTACTTGAGGGGCAANAAGTTTTTCAATAGCAGTTGTTGAGGCCGGTGCGCCAATTGTGACAATGGCTTCAGCTTCTGGCAGTTTAGCACTGGCAGCCAATACAGCAGCACCACCAAAACTATGGCCAATTAATANATTGGGGGNCTTGATAATTTTTCGTAAAAAATCTGCGGCCTTGATTAAATCAGCCACATTACTGGAAAAATTAGCATTAGCAAAATCACCTTGGCTACTGCCCAGTCCAGTAAAATCAAAACGTAGAACTGCTATTCCAAATTGAGTCAATGCACGGCTAATCCGGACTGCAGCTATAGAGTCTTTGGAACAAGTGAAACAATGGGCAAACAATGCATATGACAAAGGTTGATAGGGCGGTGATTCTAGACTTGCCGCAAGCTCATCACCATTAGCACCAATAAAATTGATTTTTGCTTAAAAACCGAGGTTCACCAGCATTTTTCATGACCTTACTATTTGATCAGTAGGAATTGTTCCAATTTTGTATATCTCAAATTATATGGTAAGATTACGAAAAAATCACCTAATTTGGCCAACGGAGCTAATAATAAATATGCAAAGGACTGACATTGATCAACTCTCGATGGGAACTGTTCTTACGGAAAATGAACAAAAATCCATTAGCATTAAAATTTTTGAACAACGTATTAAATTACTACAACAACATTTTTTAAAAACTGGGCTTCCGGGTTATATACTTTGTGTGACAGTTGTATTTATTGGCTTATATAATGTCATCAATCCCTCTTTGATTATCAGTTGGTATGTCACTTCATTATTAATTCAATTATTCAGGCTTATTGCTGTAATACAGTTTGAGAAATCTTCTTATCACTATTACATACATCTCGGTTTCGTTTGTGCCTCCGCTGCAATTTGGAGCTTTGCAGGGACTGTATTAATGTCACACAGCGACCCAGTGCATCAAATGATCATCGTTTTAGTGATTGCAGGCGTAACAGCCGGCGCCACCCAATCACTACAACCCAGCCTAATTGGCAGTTTATTGTATGTAATCTTAGCCGTAGTCCCCGTCGGAGTTTGGGTATTATATGCTGGTGGCAGCTATTATGTAGTTGGCTTCGCCTTACTCGGTTATGTTGCATTTACCGCTGGAGTCTCATTAAGCAATTACAACCTGATTATCAGAGAATTGCGCTTGTACTATGAGAATATTTATTTAGTTAAACATCTTCAAGAAAGCGAAAGTCGCTTTCGTAAATCATTTGCTTCTGCACCCATTGGAATGGCATTAGTGTCCACAGAAGGCCGTTATATTAAAGTCAATCACGCACTTTGCCAATTATTGGGATATTCAGAAGCAGAGTTATTGCAAATGGATTTGCAAACACTTGCATATCATGATGATTTACCAATTTTATTAGCTGAAATGAAAAAACTTAATACTGATAAAACAGCTACTAGTCAGATGGAAATCCGATTTATTAATAAAAACGGTCATGTATTCTGGATCATGTTAAATATTTCTTTGATTACTGACAGCAACAACAAACCTTTCTATTTAATTGCACAAGTTCAAGACGTTGATGAACGCAANAAAGCGGAAGAACTCTTACAAAATATTGCTTATTATGACTCTTTAACCGGACTGGCGAATCGAAAACAACTGGAATTATGGTTTGATAAAGCATTATCATATGCCAAACGTCACCATAAAAATATTGTGATTTATTTTTTAGACTTAGACCATTTTAAAAGCATTAATGATAAGTTTGGACATGAGATGGGCGATATCCTGCTCAAGATTGTATCCGACCGGTTACTGCACTGCATACGCCAAAGCGACATTGTCGCTCGTTTCGGCGGAGATGAAATACTTTTAATCACTATGGAAACAAGCACTACTGAAGAAATTATAGCAATAACTNNCAAAATCAAAATTGCTATTTCTGCTCCTATCGAAGTGAAAGAGCAAATGTTCAATTTAACATTTAGTATTGGCATTAGTATTTACCCAAAGGATGGCGAGAGTTTAAGTTTGCTTATAAAAAATGCTGACCAAGCTTTATATAATGCTAAAGCTGAAGGTGGCAATACTTATAAATTCTATTCACCAAATCATTGATTTACTACAATAGAGATAATACAGCCGTCAGAATTCCAATCATAATAACTACTAGCCATTCATTTAGATGAAGCGCAGATAGTGATAAAAACTTATTGAGTAATGGCCATTGTATAAATAAAACACTCGATATAATGGTTGCCACGGTAATTATTCTTGCAGTCCATGTCTTAAGGCGGCTTAATCCCATGGTTAGTCCTGCACTAATAAAACCTAATGCTGCCAAAGCAAAGCCACGCGCATGTTCAACGCTATTGGTCGTTTTTATTATAAAAATATAACTATAGATGACAAATACTGTTGTAACTATGCCAGTTAATAAAATTCCTAATTTGTTTCTCCTTGAAAAAAATGTATTTTTATTTGGGGCCTNGACTGCTTCCAATTTTTTAGTTCTTGGCAAATCTTGGAAAACTAACATCGCTGTAGGATGTAATATCAACTCTATCCAAACGATATGAATAGGATAGTAAAGCAGAGGCAGGCCAATTAAAGGAATAAAAGCGGCAGAAATGACAAATGGCATATGTACCATTAATAAATATTTAAAGCTCAATTGTAAATTTTTAAATAACTGCCTGCCTTCGGCGATAGCATTAACAATACTGCCAAAGTTATCATCCAATAAAACAATAGCTGCTGCTTCACGTGCACTTTGCGTCCCACGTTCTCCCATGGCAATGCCGATGTCTGCCGCTTTTAATGCGGGAACATCATTGACACCATCTCCCGTGACCGCCACTAGTTGACCAATTGATTTTAATGCAGTCACAATAGCTAGTTTTTGACTAGGAACAGCACGTGCTATGACATCCACTGTAAGCAATTTTTCTGCTGCATTTGCTTGCAACAATTCCAAAGCCTGGTGTGCCAAAATCACTTTAGGTTTTCCATCACCCAAACCAATATCACGCGCAACAGCTAATCCCGTTTCTGGATGGTCACCAGTAATCATCAGCACATGAATTTTGCCTTCACGACAGATTTTTACTGCTTCTGGCACTTCTTGGCGAGGAGGATCTTCAAAAGCAAGTAGTCCTGCGAATTGATAATTATTTTGTGGCTCAACTTCAATTGAATTAGCAGGCACTACTGTACGAGCACAAGCAATCACCTTGTGTCCAGTGGCAGCAAATTCAGCGGTACGCTGCAACCAGATTTGTTCCTCGTCTGCTGTTAAGCGGCACAATGATAAAATGAATTCTGGCGCACCTTTGGTTGCCACAATAATATTATCTGTCTCCCCATTGGCCATACTGGTTTCACGTTTACGCTCTTCAGTAAAAGGAAAGCTGATCAAGGGTTTTGGTATGGTTAAATGATGTCTTGTCGCTGTGCTAATGATTGCCGCATCTAACGGATCGCCGCTCTCAATACGAGATGCTAATCCAGCTAGCCACAATAAATCACGTTCATTAAATTCTTTTGTGGGCACTTGGTGGGTTAATTCAAAACTTCCCGTAGTAATGGTCCCAGTCTTATCAGAGCAAATACAGGTAATCCGACCAATATTTTCAACAGAAACCGCTCTTTTGACCAACGCTTTNNTTCTTGCTAATCGATAAACGCCCACACCCAGGAAGAAAGTGAAAACAACTGGAAACTCATCGGGTAGAGCGGCCACTGCCAAAATAGCAGCGCTAAGAATTGCATCAACTATGCCAAAACCTTGATAATAGCGTACTATTGCTAAAATAAGGCAAAGAACTGAAACACCTAAGATCAACGAAAATACTAGTTTTGCCACTGCTTTTTGCAATGGCGTTTTAGATTGACGACTCTTTAAAGCAGTCGCAACAATCTCCCCGTAAAGCGTTTCTTTACCCGTATATACCACCCGTAATAGCGCATGGCCAGTCAATAACCGGGTTCCAGCAAAGCCCCAATTAACATAATCAATCATCGGATCTGCTGTACCCTCGGGCAATTGCGTAAGCGGTTGTTTAGCAGCAGGAAAGGCTTCTCCCGTTAAGGTCGATTCATCTGCTTGCAGGTTCTTGCCAGCAATAATAATGCCATCAGCAGGGAAGGAATGAGCAGTGGACACGACTACCAGATCGCCTGGGACAATTTGCCAGGCTGGAATCTTCATCTCAATGCCATTACGGATCACATTGGCCTGGGCCGCCAATCGGCTACTGAGACTGCGAGTAGAAACCTCGGTACGCCAATGCAAAAAAGCATCCATGCCTAATAAGGGCAGGGTGGCTAAAAACAAAATTAACGCTTGATTATAGTTTTTAAGCACAGCAAATAGTAATCCTGTGCCCACCANAAACCATATCA
This sequence comes from Coxiellaceae bacterium, assembly GCA_013414725.1. Lineage (GTDB taxonomy): Bacteria > Pseudomonadota > Gammaproteobacteria. The sequence continues at coordinate 2,072,713 of CP058706.1, forward strand.
TGGGGTCTTTGACTGTTTCTACCAGCAATTCTAACCAACGCTGGGTACGAACTTCTATAATATCATTATTACCATATTGGATTAGGCCCGATTCGGCACCAGCCGCATCTAAATTCCAATCAGTTGCCAAAGAGGCATTGATGCGTGACAATGGAAGCTTCCGATGCATAAGATTGTCCCATAGAAAATCACCATTTTAATGAATTTTTCTATAACAAGACAGTTTTTACAGGTATTTTCTTAATATTGAATTAAGCTAAATTTGTTACTATCCCGCCAGAATGAAATTTTGGAGGTTCACATGCTAAGCAATAAATTAGATCCGAGTTTAACAGCAGAGAAAAAGACCACTGACCGCTTATTAAGATTGGCAGCAGTCGCCACTAAACGACTTAAGGTAAATTTTGAGCAACTGAAAGAAGAGAGCATTGATCCCCCACAAAAGATATTAAAAACGTCTTGATATGATATTAATTATTCTCGAACATGGACTCCTGGCCAATTACCAAAGCATTAAACTAGGCCATGACAATGATGTGGCTTATTTTCAGATAAAAAGCAACGAGATTAAGAAACACCTAAATGTCATCAAAAAACAGCTAGGTTCCGATAAAAGCTCAGCTCGATATTTAAGCTTGTTAGAAGAATTCGAAACCGACTGGAAAACTGCTGATGACTATGCCGAGGAAATCAGTGTCCTCAAAGCAGCATTAAACGAAGAAAATACTGTTAAACGTTCATCAGAATCTACCGCTTCTAATGCAAATCAAAACACCGCACCGCTAGGCAATTTGGCAAAGTGCGTTGAAATTTTCAACACCACATTTAAAAATATTGATGATAAAGATTTTAAAGCCATTAATGATGTAATGACAGTCAATTTTAAAGCACTAATACATATCTACGATGATGTCATTGCTGGGCTTAAAGAAGGTGAAGACATGGATTTAAACACTTTCTTTACTAAAAACGCAGGCATGGAAAAACTGTTTACGATAATAGAATCCACATTAAACCAATCTTCATCCAGCCACAAAAAAGCCGCTAGATCACAATCGTTATTAGACGACATGAGAATCCACTGGGAATATATTGTAGAATTGGCGAAAAAGAAACTGGCCTACCAGAAAGCCAAAACACAACCAACGGCTAACCGTTCACGAGCAGATACTTTGACCAACAGTGAACCCAGGGCTAGAAGCCAACGCTTCTCACTCAGTGGACATCGTATGCATTCTGACTCTCCAATATTGGCTAGTAGTAGATCAGAACAACAACAACAACAACAACAACAACAAACTGAGCCACAAAACGATAATAACGCGGCTCCTGCAACGTTAAGCTAAAGATGCCTGCAAAATTCTAGGGCAGATCAAACAACTTTTCTCCCAAGATAGCTGTCACTTGATCTGCCCTATATTTTTTATTTAGCATAATCACTTCTGACTGTTTTATAATAGCCCTCTATTACATTTACCCATCACAAGGAGAGCCCCCATGAAACGGACTTTATCGACTATTACCGCCTTAGCTTTCGTCGGATTAACTTCATTTTCAACTGCTTATGCCGCAACTGATACCTATACATTTGACCCTTATCACACCTATGTCCTCTGGCATGCGAATCATTTCGGCTTTTCTAATCCCTCAGGAAAATGGGCGGCAGAAGGGACTTTGCTATTCGATAAAACCAAGCCTGAGAACAGCAAACTCAATGTCACTATCCAGACAGCTACATTGTCCACTGGCAATAAGGAATTCGACGAACATCTCAAGGAAAAACTCTTTTTGACGTCACTCAATATCCGACTGCAACCTTTGTCAGCAACAAAATCCAAATGAAAGGAAAAAATCATGCCATAGTGCAGGGCACCCTCACGTTACGAGGCGTCTCAAAGCCTGTAACTCTGGATGTAACGCTTAATAAAGAAGACATTAATCCGATTACCAATAAACCCACGCTTGGTTTCAGTGCCACCGCCAATATCAAGCGCTCCAACTTTGATATGACGGCATTGCTACCTGGCGTCAGTGATGACGTTAAGCTCACTATCGAAGCTGAAGCTTACAAAACTAATTCTTGAGCCTTGCCATGCGTCTTACTAATACCGAAACACGCTATGGCATGATGGCAATTCTGTTACACTGGATAATGGCGGTCCTGATGTTAGGATTGATAGTCCTAGGGCTTTATATGGTCAGAATTCCTATCAGTGCAGAAAAGTTAAAGCTCTATGGCTGGCATAAAGAATATGGCTTTCTAGCATTGTTCTTGGCCATGTTCCGTATTGTCTGGCGCATTGGCAATATTACGCCATTATTGCCCTCCACATTGCCTCATTGGCAGAAACTTGCGGCCCATACCGTCCATTGGGCGTTTTATGGTTTTATGTTTGCTTTGCCCATCACTGGCTGGCTGATCACCTCAGCAGCAGGGCTGCCTGCTTCATTTTTTGGTTTATTCGTATTACCAGACCTCGTGGCCCCTAATCACCAGCTACAGCTAGTATTCAGTGACATTCATGAGTGGCTGTCTTACGGTCTGATTGCTACTTTCTGCGCCCATGTAGGTGCTGCGCTCAAACATCATTTCATTAATAAAGATGATATCTTACGGAGGATTTTGCCATGAACAGAGTAATTGCCAAATTATGGTGGCTGGTAATTGGGTTTAGTTTATTACCAATAAGTGCTTTGGCAGCAAATTGGCAGCTCGTGCCAGACCAAAGCAGCATTACTTTTACCGCCACCCAAAATAATGCGCCAATTATTGGGAAATTTACTCGCTTCAGCGGTGATATCAATTTTGATCCTAAGCAATTGAATACTAGTCATGCGAAAATTACTGTCGATATGAATTCAGTGTCCGCATCTTATGAAGTAGTGGCCGACACTTTAAAAACACCTGACTGGTTTGACGTCAAACAATTTCCACAAGCTATTTTTGAAGCCAATAATTTTAGTAAAACAGCTGATAACCAATACCAGGCCAACGGTACTTTAACCTTGCGCGATAAAACCTTGCCAGTGACACTTACTTTCAGCCAAGAAAATACATCTGACACCCAATATAAAATAAAAGGCTCAACCAGTATCCAACGGACCAATTTTGGAGTAGGCAGGGGAGAATGGTCCAAGACCAATGAAGTTAAAGATCAAGTGCAAATAAATTTTATTGTTACCATGATTAAAAAATAGCGCCACTTGATTGGGGCTAACTATCTGGACTATTATCGTTATCCACTTCTGAGGAAAAGTCCATGATTGAATTAGTGCTTTATGATCCTAGTTGGCATAATTTATTTGCCATTGANAAAAACCATCTTGAACGTGCCTTAACTGGGGTTATTGTTAGCATTGAACATATTGGCAGTACTGCCATCCCTGGAATCTATGCCAAACCTGTCATTGACATATTAATCGGCGTCAAAAATTTATCGCAATTCGGTAGCGCTGATATAAAGAAAATTACAAACCTGGGCTATGAATACATTCAAGCCTATGAACAAAACCTGCCTTTCCGTCGCTATTTTGAAAAAAAGNNACACCAATGGAAAGCCTATTTTCATATTCATCTTGTTAATTTCCAGTCCGCTTGGTGGCAAAGACATATCTTGTTCCGGGATTATTTACGAAAAATNCCTGCTCAAGCTGACGCATACGCAAACCATAAACAAGTGTTGGCAAAACAATTCAATGACACCAATCAGTACGCTTTGGCTAAAAATGAATTTTGCCGTGCTATCGATAAACTAGCATATTTTGATTTTACTGTTCACAGGCCTGTTGTCGCTACAGCAAGACTTTATGGATATATACCTCAAAGCCCTTGTTTGGACATATACCAACGTATGTTTCAAGATCCTGAATTTGTACGTTGCTTTGGAGTAAAACTTTCAGATGACTATATCAAACAAATCATCAACCGAGATTGTAATTATTGGGATCAATATGCTTTTGGGCCCTATGTCTGGTTTGATAAAAATGATCATACATTTGTTGGGGAAGGGGGATTAAACCACACACAAGTTGAGGGAAAAGCAGAGATTGAATTGACTTACTCATTAATACCTTCATGCTGGGGCAAAGGCATTGCAGGTGAAATAGGGCAATTCGCTATTCAAGATGCTTTTAATCGGTTAGAGCTTGATAACATCGTTTGTTTCACTATGACAACAAATAATCAGTCATTACGAGTTATTGAAAAACTAGGATTTTTCTATGANAAAGATTTTATACACCACAATCTACCACATAAACTTTATCGCATGACTAATTCGAGGAAATAAAACATGTCTAAAGAAAAAATGAACGGGTAAGTTTTAACAAAGACTTGGAAATCACACGCAATGTGCGTGGCTTCATGCATCCACTCAACGAGATAAGTCAAGCATTCATTGATTTTGCTGTTCAAGCACCAGGATTGGCAGTTGATATTGGTGCTGCTTATGGTGTTGCTACCATACCTATTTTAGAGAAACATATTAACGTGGTTGCTTGTGATGTTGAACAATCGCATCTCGATGAGATAGTCAAACGATTAAATCCTGAACTATTAGCTTATCTTAAGCTTAAGCAAGGTCATTTCCCAAAAGACATTGATTTTGAAAAAGGAAGCGTTGGGGCAGTTTTATTGTCACATGTGCTGCCTTTCTTATCACCTGAAGAACTCGATTATGCATTGGATAAATTGTATGGTTGGTTGACGCCAAAAGGAAAAATTTTTATCGTATCTTATACGCCTTATATCAATCCTATGAAAACTTTTCTGCCTGTTTATGAAGCAAACGTCTTAAAAGGGGCAAATTGGCCTTGCTGGATCAACAATAATATACGTGATTATTTTGTAGGCCCGCAAGAAATTGCCGCGCATTTACCTGATACCATCAACTATTTAGATCTTACACCATTGATTAATGGCCTAGAAAAAGCAGGATTTAGCATCGAAATTGCAAAATATTTAGATCCGGCTAAAAACCATATACCTCGAGGTGTCCTGCTTGATGGACGCGAATGGTGTGGTGTAATCGCAGTCAAAAAATAATTTTATAAAAATCAATTTAATGGATGATGATCCAACAAAATAGGCCTACGCTACATCGTTTCAACACACATACATTTACAAAACCTTTAGAGTTTGTTAATATATTTCACAGGCTCTAAGGGGCGCCTATACCCACAAAAGAGGAACTCACCCTAAATCGGTCAAGACTTCTAAGTTATTCATTTGGCCTTTGTTTAGTCAGAGAGTGGGTGCTGGCAATAAAACAATAGGTGTTAAAATGAGTAAACCATCGATTCTTACAGTCCAAGAATGCAAAATTCAAGCTGCTATCTTATTGAAATCCTTGTGCTCTAAAGACTTTGAAATATCGCACCGCGCTGCTAAAAAACTACAAAAACTCCCTGAATTTGCCCAACTTTCTCTGGATGAGATTATACAAGCTGAAATTAAGCATAAACATGCACTTGCAGCTATCGCTTTAGAAAAAGGTTTTAAATCATGGGCTGAATTAAAGTGCCAACTACCGTTTATTCGGGGTGGCTTCTTAAATCATTGGTTTTCTAATTATGCTGAAGCAAAATCTTATCAGAAAATTCATGGTGGATTTTTATTGCCTTATAAAACTCATTATTTTATCTGCGATGCAAACTATATTACCCATCTCGGCCTTGATCCCCATGATTCAGACTGGCAATTAATCGGAAAGGATTGGTCAAATCCGGTGAATAAAACCGCTTGGCAACGTTTATATGCTAAATGGATGCAAATCCAGGAGAATAAAGATGAATAAAATGCCCTTGATATGCTACGAAAGCTATGGTGATGCAACACACCCTTGCATTATTTTGATTAGTGGTATTGGTAGCCAGTTAATTCATTGGCCAGAAAAATTTATTCAAGGCTTGACTGAAAAAGGATTTTATGTGGTTGCCTTTGATAACCGTGACACAGGGCTGTCAGCTCATTACGACCATTTAGTAACGCCTAATTTAACTGAGGTGATTAATGCAAGACAACAAGGTAATTCATTCCAACCACCTTATACATTAGAAGATATGGCAGTTGATGTGATCGGTTTAATGGAACAATTACAGATAGAGCAAGCACATTTGCTAGGAATATCTATGGGAGGAATGATTGCCCAGCTTGTTGCGGTCGAATATCCTGATCGTATTTTAAGCCTAATTTGCATTGCTACCACGAGCGGTGACCCTGGTTTGCCTCCAGCTCAACCTGAAGTATTGAACTATTTACTTTCACCCAAACGTCAGGCCGAGGATTTGGAATCTTATATTAGTGATAAGATACATTTATATAAAATTTATAATCATCCTGAACATTGGGATGAGATCAAAGCGCAAGAGTTATACCGAAAAAGTTATCATCGTGCCCATAAGCCTTCGGGTTTTTCNCGACAATTATTAGCAATAATCTGCAGTGAACCACGGACTAAAAAATTAGCCCAGTTGCAATTACCATGTTTAATTATTCATGGTGATTATGATCCTGTNTTTCCGGTAGAACATGGCCAACAATTGGCAAAGTGCTTATTGAATAGTCAGTTGGTCATTATTAAGAAAATGGGACATGGCTTGCCAGAACATTACTGTGACAAAATTATTAGTCTGATTGAAACATTTATCATAAATAGCGTTCAGGATGCTGCAATACTTTATCACACCAATGCATTTTAGCATCAAGCATCGCTTTTATATGATCGTAGGTCAACAACAAAAAGCGTTGATCAGGCCTATTAGCATGGACTGTTTTAATATGGGAAACTATTTGCGCTAAAATTTCTAGTTTGTCTAACACACTTTGGCGATAAAATTCAATTTTTTTGATAAGTGCCGATTTAGTTAAGAACTGGCCCAATGAAAGCTGCAATAAAANTTCTTCACGATAAACAGATAGTTCAAAATCATTTTCCAACCATTTCAATAATGCAGCACGGCCAGCTTTGCTAATAGAATAAATACGCTTATTTCTTGCGCCACTGGCCTCATCAAGATGGGACGTGACTAGATTTTCTGCTTCTAATTNTTTAAGCACTGGATAAATTTGGGCATTGCTTTCTGAAGAATAAAAAGCAGCATTTTTGGCCAGTAACTGCTTTAACTCATAGCCCGAACGGTCTGCTTTGCCGAGCATGCCAAGGATAATAAAACTACTTTTTGTCAAACTAGTCATAAATTCTCCTGTAAGTGCTTGTATTTTAACGCCTACATTAGTATATAACAACATGTCTTGACAACGGGTCGTAACAACCTATATAGTGGCGCCAGTATTCACAAGAGGAAAAACAGCATGAATAAACTTACTTTTATTGCAATTTTATCGGTATGCTTGGTTGTTCCATTTAGCATTGATATATTTATTCCTGGGCTGCCAGCAATGAGTCAAGAATTTCCCGAAAACAATGTTTCACTGATGCTAAGTGTTGCATTGCTAGGGTTTGCTATTGCTCAGCTNTTTTATGGCCCATTATTGGACCGCTTTGGGCGCCGCCCAATTCTACTGCTTGGATTATTAATTTATACATTAGCAAGTGCTGAAATTGTATTAGTTAACTCATTTCATTTGCTTATTATTGGCCGCTTNTTTCAAGCGATTGGCGCTTGCAGTGCAACCATCGCTGTATTCGCTATTGCAAGAGATGTTTGTGACAAAGAGAAATTAGTCAAGACAACGAGTCTACTTATGGCCATGATTGGCATCAGCCCGATCACTGCACCATTATTAGGAAGTTTGCTCAATAATGCATGGGGATGGCGGGCAAGCTTTATTTTCTTATTTGGAGCAGGGTGTTGCTATACAGTATTAATACTATGTTTATTAAAAGAAACTTTATTGCATAAAAATCCAACAGCGATTGGACTTAAAAATATTATCGTGAACTATACAAAGCTAATCAAAATCCCTAATTTTATGCGGTATTGTTTAACTGGAGGCTTCAGTTATGGAATTTTATTCAGCTATTTTAGCTTATCTACTTTATTCATAATACAACAACTGCATTATAGTTTAATTAGTTATAGCTTACTGTTCTCTTGCAATGCCGTGGCCATTATTGTTATGGCAATTGTCACNCCTAGAATAGTGAAGAAAATAAGCTTTCAGAAAGTCATGAAACTTGGACTAATCACTATTATTGGTGCTGGCATAATAATGTGGCTGCTTAACTATTATTTAACAGCCAATATTTATAGTTTTGTATTGCCTATGTTTCTGACAACCATTGGCATTGGCATGATTAGACCTACTGCAAGTGCCGGTGCTATGCAATTAAGCGAAAGAAATAATGCCGGTTCAGCCGCAGCACTTTTCAATTTCATAGCATTTATTTGCGGTTCAATTGCCACCACCATTGCGACCCAGTTAATACATCAACCAGCTAGCTTTGGTGTCTTTATAGTATTGGTAGGCGCTAGTGGACTGGTAATTGTATTTTTTAACAAAAGACGTATTATTGTTGGTCAAAAAATTGATGCGCAGTAGTGAAACCCAAACAAATACCCAGTGGGTTGTCATGCTGAGTGCAACAAAAGAATCTCCTTGTAAGGGCATTAAATATTGACAATCTAATCTGAAACCCCGAAAATACGCGGCGAATCAATAACCCAACATGTTAACTCAGCCAAGAGATAATTGAATGCGATTTAATCCGTTATTTTTGCAAGTATTTTATAATAGACTACTCATGCCACTTGAACAAATTAGCGCCCAAATAAACACGGGTGAATATGAAAGTGCCATTACCTCAGCATTGACTATAAAAATGCTACTAGATAACCCAGACTGGTCTGCCTTTCCAGATTATCAAGCTTTATTGACTAAATTGCCTATTCAAAGATCAATCCTGTCTTTATTAATAACATTGGACGATTTAAAAATAACAAAGACATTGAAAACAATAAAAACCGTGCCATGGCCATACTTACCTCATTAAAATCGTTTGCTCATTTGCTTAATATGCTGGAAATGGCATTTAATGACCCAGAAAAATCAAAACTTACATTATTTTACAATATCAGCATAGAACGTGGCTTTTTCAATAAAATGAAAACACAAAATCATGAATGTGAAAATAATCTTCAATTTTCCAACGAAAAAGACCCAAATAATACCGAAAATAATTCAGAAAAAACTTATGCAGAAATTATTACCAGCCTATATTCCTTAAAAAACGAGCGACTGTGCCATGTTTGCAAAAATTTATTTTTAACTATGGACACTATCGAAAAAACGATGCTATGGCTAATTTATTAAAACAAGATGAAAACAACTTTTTGTACTTGGTCATATTGAACACCTGATTAGTCTTAGTAATTCTTATAAAACACAATTTATGGCAGTCTTTTCTGAAGCAGAAAATCATGCTGATGAAAATGAAGACATGACAATTGATTTAGTAGGTGGTTTGCAAAACTAAGCTAAAGAAATCGCAAATACAGGCTTCAATAACTCCACCATGAAATCTAAAAATAATTTAGTTTTNNTACTCAAATATTGTTGGCTGGGATAAACGGCATACATACCAAGAAGAGGAGGTTGATAATCCTCTAATATAGAAATCAACCGGCCAGCTTTTAATTCATGATAAACCGTAAAACTTGGCAGATAAGCAATGCCCAAACCACTGACTGCTAAATTTTTCAAATCTAGACTGCTGTTAGCATAAATGTTCGCATTGATGGAAATATTCTTCAATTTACCATCTATATTGAATTTCAAAGTTCTTTGGAAATTACCATAATGATCAAGACAATGGTGGTGCACAAGAAGATCAGGGTTNNTTGGCTCACCCAATCTTTCTAAATAATCAGGTGACGCACAGATAATTTTTTNCCAATCACCTAATTTTTGATAATAAAGACTCGAATTGGGCAACTNCCCACAATGAATTACCACGTCAAAGCCGTTAAGCAGTAAATCTAACAAATGATCACCTTGTACCATTTGAATTTTTAATTGAGGAAATTGACCGCTAAATTGGACCAGTGCCGGACTTACAAACAAATGACCAATTGATGCAGGAACACCAATTTTAAGCGTACCAGTAACTTCTTGATTAAAACTCTTGGCATTTTTTTNGCTCGCTTCAAGCGCTTGTAATAAATCACGCACTTCAGTATAAAAAATTTGGCCAGCTTCTGTCAGTGAAACTAGACGAGTAGTGCGGTGTAATAAGCGGATATCTAAAGATTTTTCGAGCCTGGCAATGCGGCGGGTGACAACAGCTGTTGAAATTCCCAGTTGTCGCGCTGCTTGAGAAAAGCTTTTATGTTCTGCACAAGCGCAGAAAGCACTGATGTCTTCTAGCATGCTCAAATCTCGATTATTGCATAATTAGCAATAGTAAATTTACCGTTCTACGTATTGTATACAAATACCTTAGTAATTACAATGACACTCATCGTAATTAATTAATAACCAACCAAGAGGAAAATATCATGTATTTACTAATAGTCAGTTATACCAAGCACCCTGAAGAAGTTGCCCCCATGCTCCATCTCACTCGGCATGGGTAAAACAATACACTGATGCCGGCACTTTTCTATTTGCAGGCCCTAAAAAAGTAAACTAGGTGGTGTCATTCTGGTGCAATCAATCGACAAAAATACGCTCATGCGCATCATTGCTGAAGATTCTTTTGTAAAAGCAGATGTGGCTGAATACCAAATCATTGATTTCGATTGCAGAATTGCAACACAGGCACTTGAGTCACTCAAGACAATATGATCTAGGACATTAACATGAAACAAACAATACTGCTGCAACTGGCAGCAAGAAAACACGTACCTGCCACGTCTATTTACGTAGAAGTTCATACTCAATCTGGGCATTTAGGCCAACGTAATACATTAGTCTTAATGCCCGGTGGCCCTGGCAATGATCACACAGTATGTGACCAGGGTGACGCTGCTTTCGTTGATGCAGTATTGCCATATGTAGATGTTATTTTATTTGACCCAAGAGGTTGCGGCAAAAGCGANAAAAGCCCGATAAAATATTGCACGATGGAACATTATATTGACGATGTTGAAACTATTCGCAAACATTTCCATGTTTCATCTGACAAAAGTATATTAATGGGAGTCTCTTATGGCGCCATCGCTGCTTTAGGATATGCAATCCAATACCCATTGGAATTTAANAAACTGATCTTAGTNGGGGGCGCGGCCAGCGGCGAATCAATTCAACAAGCCAGAGAAAATTTGGCCAAAATCGGTTCTCCTGAGCAACGAAAAATTGGCGANAAAATACTGACTGGTACTTTTACATTAACGCCTGATATTGCAGCAGGATATTATGAAATCATGGGCCCATTATATTCCCGTACTTTCAAACCTGGCTTGCCAGCACCCAATATTGCTTATAATGTCGAATTGGCAAATTTAGGTTTCAAAACATTTTTAAAACACTACGATTACCGACCAAAATTATCACAAGTAAAAGCTGAGGCATTGATTATTGCCGGCGAATACGATTGGATTGCCGATAAAAGACAGGCTGAAATAATTCATCATGGAATACCCAATAGTAAACTGATTGTCTATCAGGAATGCGGTCACATGATATGGATAGACCAACGGGAAAAATTTTTACATGACATTATTAATTTTATTAAAGCCTGATTAACGAGGAAATTTATGAGAATTTTTATTACTGGTGCAACTGGTTACATTGGATTTGCAGTGGCGACTGCTTTTGCTGCAAAAGGCCATGAAGTATTTGGACTGGTGCGTTCTGAGGAAAAGGCCAAAAAAGTAGCTGCCACAGAGGTCAAACCAGTAATCGGCAACATGAATGACCCTGAAAGTTATATTGAAATCGCAAGTTCTTGCCAACTATTAATCCATTGTGCTTCCGAAATGTCAGCGCAATTTCATGCTCTCGATCAAAAAACCATTGAAACATTGATAAAAATTGCCAATGCATCAAACTTGCAACGCAGTATTATATACACCAGTGGCACTTGGCTTTACGGTAATACGGGCAACAATTTAGCCAATGAATCCAGTAAATTGAACCCGCCTGCTTTTATAAAACCACGCCAAGAAGTTGAAAATAAGATATTACAATCAACTAACAGCAGGCTTTCTACTCTTATCATTCGTCCGGGATGCGTCTATGGCGGCGCCGGTGGATTGACTGCTTCTTGGTTTGAAAGCGCAAATAAAAAAGGTAAAGCAACTATTGTCGGGGATGGTAACTTTCATTGGGCAATGATACATATTCAAGATCTTGCTGACCTTTACGTACGTGCGGGCGAATCATATCTAACAGGACAAATATTTAATGCGACTGATCACAGCCGTTCCACAATATTTGAATGTGCCAAATCTGCCAGTCGTATAGCTGGAAAAAGCGAAGCAGTACAAACTATTTCTATTAGTGAAGCCACCAAAACACTAGGAACAATGGCAGAATGTCTTACATTGGATCAACAGGTTGATTCCGGTAAAGCGATACAATTATTAGGCTGGCGCCCTCGTCACAACGGGTTCGTAGACGGCATTGAGCGCTATTTTATCGCCTGGAAAAGCTTGCAGCCAAATGCAAAATAATTCCACTGACTGACACGACTTGACTCTTGCGGGCTAACCAATATTTATACCCACACTCATCATATTGATCATTAAAATATTTTTCATTAGCGAATGTCTTTAAATTTTAATCTTACTTTAAGCTTTATCTTTTATAATATCACCACCATTAATATAGCTCAGTTGTCGAGGCAATAATGCTTGAAGAAACCCAAGTTAATGCAGTAAACAATAACAACGGGGAGGATACAAAAACAACCCGTCTAATAAAAAATCCTGATATCATGTATGTTAGCATCATGTTTTCTCAAAGTAAAATATGGCAAAAATTTATAGAAATAGTTAAGGAATGTGTAGAAAAAAAACATAATGGCAAAGAAAGAGGATATCCTATTATAAAATTAAATATGGATAATTCGGTATCTATTTACATGAGTAGTCACGAAGAAAAATTTCTATTAGAAGCAGATAGTAAAATAAAAGTAGATAGAACATTTTTTACAAGTGGATTTGACAAACAAGCAGAGAATTTTAACCTTTCTTTGATAGATAATCAAGAAAGAGCATTGACAATAATAGATGAAAGATCGATTGATGTAGTTCAATATAAATTTAATTTTTCAATTTATGATCTTGATACCATTCTAAAACAAAACGTTCACTATACTGGCTACAAAGATCAGCAGAGACTTTTATCAATCCTTAAAAAGAATATACCTTTAAAACCAGGAATGATCCGGTTATTTCCGCTATTAACTGACCCTATCAATGATAAAGCAAGCATGATAAGAGTCGCAGGCTGCCAAACTATCACTGCAATCAGTGTGCAATTAGTTCAGCTTTATTCTCCTGAAATAACCGATATAAAAATAAACCACGGTATGGCTATAGGAATGAAGGAAAAAGTAGGATTAGATGGGATGCAAGTAATAAATGCAGTAATTGATATTTTAATGGCGGAAGGATTATTAAATGATCGCAAAGACTTTCCTCCGTTTGGCGGCACAGGCTTGATAACCATCCTTAATCCTTCCAATGAAGGCCCTCTAAAAATCTCTGAAATGGATGCTAGCTCTAGAGATTTTTACGCGCATTACGGAAGCTGTGGCACAGAAGAGTTAAAGATATGTAAGTCATTAGAAGTAGATACCCTATGTTTGCTAAATTATTTTAGGCAGACTCTAGATTTTTAGTTGCAAGAGACGAAAAGAAGGCAATCCGGAAAAAATAGAAAAATACAAAGAATCCATACAAACTGTTAGCAAGCTAATTGAACAAGAAAGAGAAAGACTCATTGTCAATCGTGATATAAATAATTTCAAAGGAAATGTAATATTTTTGACTGCAACAAAAGCGATATAGAGAACATTAAAAAGCAGATAAAAGATACTTCAGACACAATTTATACAGTTAATCAAAATACTGCTCAAAATCCCGACCTTGTGGCCCGTATCGAATCAAAAACTGCCATGGCAAGCTTACCGAGCAATCGTTTTGACCTGGTATGTTTTAATATTGGCTCTAGTGCTCATATTAAACTTGAACAAGCTTTCGAAACGGCCAATAGAATTTTGAAAGATAACGGTGTTTTAGTATTTATTAATTGTGATATTGAAATCAACGAAAAACTTTAAAACAAAATTAACTTTTTTGGTTATAATCCCAACACTGAACCAAAAATTTAAATCGAATAATAAAATCCTCTGATGGCAATAATTTCTATTTAGATATCGCAGGTATGTTAGCCTTGACCGATTTTAAATCGGCAAAATTGATCAAGGCAAATCATGCTAATGATAATCAAGTAAATGGCGCTGTGTTAATAGCAACAAAATCTGGAGAGATAATCGATCTCGATGAGGTTTGCCGTAGAATTCCTGAGCTTGAAATTGTCCTTGAAAATAACAATCTAAAATTGGACATCAATTCTTCATCAGTGGCTGCATTTAACTAGTCAATGATATTAAGCCCTATTTACCGAATTAGAAAGTTTGCAACCGCATTCAAAATAATTTGATTNNCACTCTCTGGTTGTTCGATAGGGCTTGCATGGCCACCAGGTATTTCAATTAATTTAGCATTGAGATTGATTGCCAATTGACGGCATTGATTAATTGGCGTTATTAAATCCTCGGTCGCGGCAACTACTAGCGCTGGTGTATTGATTTTTTTGCTCCATAGACGTGAATCAAAATCTTCAATTGCTAATAACTGCCGCGCTTGATCTTCTATAGATTGCGGCGCAGGATTATTAATAATGGCTTCTTTAAAAGCATTGATGTGTTTAGGGACTGACAGATATTCACTGGAATGTACCCAAGGCAACGCTGCTTCAATTAAAAGATCAAAATCAATGCCGGCCTTGCGCAAATCTAAAATATTCTTTAATGCCAGCTTGGTTACAAGATTAAATTTTTCGACTGAATTTAAAATAATAAGCCGGCCAATTTTATCAGAAAATTCTGCGGCTATTGTTTGAGCTATAGCGCCACCCATTGATTGACCAATAATGATTGGCTTAATTAAACCTAAATGTTCAATCAGGTTGATAGTATCTTTTGCCATCGTTTGGATGGTAAAGGNTTTATTATCATCTTTGGTATAGCCAATTGCTCTATTATCAAAAATCAAAACTTGGAAAGTAGACGTTAATTCTTCCAACATATCTTCCCAAAAGTTATGATCACAGGTATAGCCTGAAATAAGGACTAATGGCTTACCTTNGCCATAGACCTCGTAATACATATCAATGCCGTTCAATTTCGCAATAGCCATGTAATCATACCCCATTGTTAATTTAGATGACAAAATGATAAATATGGCAGATAATCATTACAAGCAACAAAACCGTAACTCAGTATAGTTTATATACTATGGCCAAAAGAAACCAGAAATTACGTAAACAATGCCCTTTTGAAGCAGCGATGGATATCATTGGCAGTAAATGGAAAGGGGCCATTTTATTTGAATTGATGAAAAATGGCACAATGCGGTTCAGTGAATTAAAGGCGTCCATTCCTAGTATTTCTCAAAGAATGCTTACTTTACAACTACGTGAATTGGAAGTTGATAATTTAGTCATACGCCAAACTTATTTACAAAGTCCGCCCAAAGTTGAATATTCGCTTTCTAAGATCGGCGAAAGCCTGAAACCTATTCTTTATGATTTAAGAGAGTGGGGCNNAAACAATTTGTATAAAATTTCTGATTAAATTCACAACCATGAGGCTTGCCTAATCCTTATGATCAAAACGATTTTATGCTATGGTGATTCTTATGTATGGGGCTGTGTTCCAGGATCATTTAATCCAATGACTGGTTTGTGGACACGATTCACCAAAGATAAGCGGTGGACAGGCGTACTAGCAAGATATCTAGGNAAAAATTTTGAAGTTATTACAGAAGGCATCAATGGCCGTACAACTACCTTGGATGAAGTTGTCCCAGGACGGCCTTATCGAAATGGGTTGATACAGTTGCCTGCTGTCCTTGAAAGTCATTATCCAATTGATCTTGTGATATTTATGCTAGGGACAAACGATACTAAAATACAATTTAACTGCTCTGCAGAACAAATTACAGAAGGTATGCGACAGTTAATTCAGATTGTAAAAACAAGNCAAAAAGGCAATATGGCCAACCCTCCGCAAGTATTATTAATCGCACCGCCAAAACCACACNNACTCCCTCAGTTAACACCCCAGCGCGACGCGGGTTCAATAGCGAANAGCCTTAGATTACCCGCCTTATATCAAAGGCTTGCACAACAAGAAAACTGCGCGTTTTTAGATGCCTCAGTTTTCCTTAGTTCAAGCCTACTGGATGGGGTGCATTTAGATGAGCATGGAAATCAATCATTAGGCAAACTAGTCGCTAAAAAAGTAAGAGAAATTTTGGGAACAACAACTGTTTAATATTGAAGATGCATCAAATCATACTTACAATATTGGCTTGTTTTCAATTAATGAAGGGCATCCATATGAGTAAATTATTACAACCATTGGCAAGGGCAGCCATTACATTTTTTTAATTAGCACACCAATAACGCTATTAGCAGACACTCAACCCACACAACCAGCGACCACTATCCAACAAAAACTAGCAGCCTTGGAAGCGTCGGCTGATGGCCGGATCGGTATCGCTGCAATCGACACTGCCAATAATACAGCCATACAATACCGCGCTGACGAACGATTTCCGCTATGTAGCACCTCAAAACTCATGGGAGTCGCTGCTGTTCTTAAACAAAGCATGAAAGATAACGATTTACTAAACCAAAAAGTGACTTATACTGANAAAGATATCGTTTCTTATTCACCTATCACCGANAAAAACCTTGCAAAAGGGATGACAGTTTCTGAACTTTGCATGGCAACAATGACTTATAGTGATAATAGTGCCATGAACCTGCTGCTGAANAAAATAGGTGGAGCAGGGGCAGTCAATACATTTGCACGCTCTGTTGGTGATAATAAATTTCGCTTAGACCGGCCTGAACCTGAATTGAATTCAGCCATTCCTGGCGATCCCCGTGACACTTCAACACCAGCTGCCATGCANAAAAGCTTACAACAGCTAGGCCTAGGCAATGTATTAGCAGCAGCACAACANAAACAACTCCAAACATGGCTCAAAGAAAATACAACTGGGAATTCCCGTATTCGTGCTGCAGTACCTAAGAATTGGGTAGTCGGTGACAAAACCGGTACAGGCGAATATGGCACAACTAATGATGTTGGAATCATTTGGCCTAANAATTGTCCTCCAATTGTCGTTGCAATTTATTTCACGCAAAATAANAAAGAGGCGAAACCAAAAGATGATGTGATCGCTTCTGCAACCCAATTAATATTGAAAGAGTTTGCTAATACCAATAAATGCATCAAACTAGGCTAAATTTTCACAACAATGCCAAGCAGGCAATTAATAAATACGCCTGCTTGGTATAAGACTAGGAGTAATTATGAATAAATACACGGTAGTAGTGATTCTTGAAGCGAAACCCGGTAAAGAACCTGCGCTTAAACAAGCATTATCCAATGTGATTAAGCCGAGTCGTTCTGAAACAACATGCATAGAATACCGGCTACACCAAGACCATAATAATCCAGCCCAATTTGTTTTATTTGAGAACTGGAAAAATAAAGAAGCTCACCAAGCTCAATTTGATAAGCCCTACATACAAGCACTCGCTCAACAAATAGATGGATTATTAGCCAAACCTTATCAAGCCTTTTGCATGCAAGAGCTGGAATAAATGTAAATGATAGATATTAATACACATATAAAACCATCGCTAGCGACATCATAAATTTAAGAAAAACTTCATCTAATTCCAGAATTAAAATATGAAGAATTAAAAACTTCACAGCTGATAGCTGAGACACTCACAACATACGGCTACAAAGTTCAAACTGGAATAGCTGTCACCGGTGTGATTGCTATTTTAGACTCTGGAAAGCCAGGGAAAACCATTGCTTTACGAGCTGACATGGATGCATTGCCCATTGCAGAACCAGAGCACTTTGCTTGCCGGTCAACACATCCTGGNAAAATGCACGCTTGTGGCCACGATGGCCATGTCGCTACGATGCTGGCGGTAGCTTATGCTTTGAGACAAGTCAAAGACCAGCTATGCGGTAAAATAAAATTCATTTTTCAACCAGCCGAAGANGGGGGCAAGGGATCAACCGCTATGATTGAAGCAGGCGCTTTGAAAGCTCCTCATGTGGACGAAATCTATGGTTATCACAATTGGCCAGGTTTGGCCGAAGGTGTCATTGCAACCAGAGCCGGCACCCTTCTTGCTGGTAACGGCAGAATTGAAATCGTTGTGCATGGCAAACCCGCACATACAGCCCAGCCTGAACAAGCTATTAATCCTGTTATCATTGGTGCCGAATTAATTATTGAACTCGAAAAATTAAGGAAAGATTTGAAACTGGGAGAAACCTTATTTAACCTAATCGCATTTAATAGTGGCGATTTCAAGCGAGGAATGTCATCAAAAGCTGATATAGTGGCGGTATATTATACTGACAACGAAAATAATTTATTAAACTTAAAACAAAAGCTTAATAAACTTATTGAAAGCATTGCCACAAAATATGGGAGCTCAATAGACATTTCTTATGCACCATTTCATTCGCCCACCATTAATTCAGAAAGAGAATCAAAACTAGTATTAGCCATTGCGAAAAATTATATGGGCCAGNNACAAAGCCATAAACTTAGAAAAAGCATGATCGCAGCTGAAGATTTCTCTGAATACTTAAAATATACACCTGGTTGNTTTTTCTTAGTAGGTACAGGTGAAAATGCAGGAGCAGTACACACCCCCAGCTTCCAGTTCAATGATAATATCATTATAATTACCGCCAATATTATCAGTAATATCGTTATTAACTCTCTTTTTCTAAGAAGCATGGCTTATGAATCAAGCTCAAGTTAAAAGACAATAAGCTTTTCCGCCAATGATATATCCTAAACAAGAACAACCAACAAGCTGAATCGACGGTGGCGCTAGGCCGGCACAATCTCATGCGAAGTGCGACATAGTTCAGGGCAAGTCTAGCTTCAAATGCAATTAATTCTCGTTGAGAGTTTGATGACTGATAATACAAGGTATCTATAGAGGCATAACTATTTGAGTAACAATTTCTTTAAAAATCAAACTATAATACTCAGAAAAACATCCAACAGCAGATTTTATGATTAGTCAACACCTGCTTCGATTAGAGTGAAATATAAGCTATCAAAGATTTCTTTATCAACAGAAGAAAATAATATTAAATTGGCACAACCCAAGGAGCAACATTCAACTTGGTGAGGTCTACACTTGACACGAGATTTTCCAGCTTGGAGATAAACAAGCTCAGCACTATTGCGGTATACTTTTAGAGACTCAAATAAGATTTTTCTCATTTCTAGGAACGTCAAAAACCTAAACGTTAGAGATTCTTTAGTGGCGTTGGGCGGCCATAAGGCATAAACAGGAAGGGGTTCAGCCTGCCATTCAGGCAGAGGTTCAACAAGATATCCCTGATGTATATCTTCTGCTACAAGAAACGCGGGCGGAGTTGCTAGTCCTGACCCAGCAATTGCCAATTGGCAAACAGCATCCATACTATCAGCGATGATTCTTGGCTCAAAATCGATGAAATAAGTTTTGCCCTTTTGATTGATTAACGTCTTGGTATTTGGACGCATTTTGAGCCCTATCCAATCCCATTTGAGTAAATCCTGCGGTCGTCGTGGAGACTTATGCTCGTTCATTAAAGCAGGGGCAACGACGAGTTTACGTGTCATAGTAAAGAGTCGTTTAGATTTTAAACCACTGTCTTTTAAGTTACCTATTCTAATCGCAAGATCGATACCTTCTCGAATTAAATCCTGTTGTATGTCGCTAAAACTTATTGAAAGCGATACTTTTGGAAACGCCTTGGCAAATGCAGCAATATCACCAACAAGCGGACTTCTTGTGAGCATAGCTGGGACAGTCAAATTTAATTTACCAGTTGGTTCCGTTGCGTGATATGCAACGCTATTGAGCCCCTTTTCTGCGGCCGATAACATTGCTTCTGCACTCATGAATAATTTTTCGCCTTCATGAGTAAGTGAAAGTCGTCTCGTGGATCGATAAAGCAGAGCGACACCAAGTCGCTCCTCTAGCTGTGCCACATGATGGCTCACAACCGAAGGTGAAAGCTTTAGCGAATTTGCTGCTGAACGAAATGAGCCTTCTTCTACCACTTTGGCGAAGATTGCCAACGCCCGTAATTCATCAATCATTATACTATCCTATCGAACAATCAATTCTAATTATAGCATCTAATCATGCTTTACTGGGTATGGTAATCTACTAAAATCGACTTTTAGAGGGTAGGGGAGTGTATGAATAACAAAGACTTATCAAGCAAAAATGTGTGATTGATCATTTTCTACCTGTCGGCGTCATTGCAAATACGGCAGCGGTGCTATCGATTAGCCTAGGTAAGATGATTCCTGAGATTGTCGGTCATGACCATAAAGATAATGCAGGAGATAACCACCATGGGATCACGACGATGGCCATCCCAATTTTGAAAAGCAGCGGCCCATTACTTAAAGAGATGCGCTAAGCAACAAAACCTATGAACCTGACCTAACGGGGATAATAGCGATGACATTTTTATTAGCAATGTTTTCATTTTCTTTGGTCATGTCAATTACGCCAGGGCCTGTGAATATGATTATTCTTTCCTCTGGTATTAATTATGGGCTAAAGAAAACTATTCCTTATGTGTCAGGAGCGACCGTAGGCTTTACCTTATTATTGCTTTTTATTGGATTTGGATTTTCGCAGTTTATTAATGCCTATCCATTTTTTCTGGCATATTTAGCGATTGTAGGCTCGTTATATATCATTTATATGGGATACAAAATAGCTTCTTCAAAACCAGAGTTGAAAATAAGCAANAAAGAAGCTCCCAAATTTTATGAAGGCTTTTTGCTCCAATGGATAAATCCAAAAGCATGGGTTGCTTGCATATCTGGAGCCTCAATCTTCTCCAGCACAAAAGGCTATGATCCGTTCTTAACGTTTGCCATTATTTATTTTATTGTATGTTATATTTCGCTTGGCGTTTGGGCAATTTTTGGCGATAAAGTGTCGTATTTATTAAAAGATCATTTTCGTCTACGGCTCTTTAATTTTACCATGGGGTTATTATTGATGATAACGGCTGGATATTTATGCTATGGCCAGCTTGGTAAGGTAATAGTGTTATAAAATATGATCTATTGCAAATGGTCCAAAATATGGAAAGAAAATATAAGCATCTGACTGAGAGAGATCGTATATCTCTTAGAATCAGGCTTCCCATACTTCCGGTAATAAGAGTTACCGGAAATAACACCATGAGTGCGGACGTGGATTCAACCAATAAGCGCAACCACTCCTTACTTTAGAGTGTTGGCTGTGATCTCCTCAAGCGACTGGTTATTTAAAACAGAATCATAGTTCAAAGCTGTTGATGATTTAGATAGTTTCTTTAATTAGAGCTTGGCCTGATAACTAACCTTATTCCCTGGCCTTAGAGTAAATCTGTCATTTCACTACTTTGTAGGCAATAAAGCTTGCACTGCTGATTTAACTGCAGGCCAGGTAACAGAATTAGGTGAAACATATTCATGATGTGCCGCTTTGGGTACTATTATTAATTCAACGTTATCACCTGCTTTACGCGCAGCTTGCATATAAGTTTCTCCAAATTTCTTCGGCACAGATTTATCATCTGCACCATAAATTAAAATTTGTGGTACACCCAGTGGTATTAATTCAATAGGTGAAGTTTCGTGGTAATGTGCAGCTATTTGACTTGACGATCCATTTAATAATTTTCCTACCACATCACTGCCACAAGTAAAATCGCTTTGTTTACGAAAAGCTTTCAAATCAGTCACACCACCCAGGACAACTACTCCTTTAATATTCAACGGATGAACTGCATATAATTGACTATTCTTTGGCAATCGATGCCGTGCGGCAAGCCATAATGCTAATTGACCTCCGACAGATTCACCTACAGTAATGACGTGATTTAAATCCAATGAATATTTATCGGCGATAACCCGCAAAAAATCAGCAGCATTGCCTACATCTTCAAATGTTCCAGGCCAACCACCGCCAGAATTATCTAGACGGCGGTATTCGATATTCCAAGTAGCAATACCGCTGTCACGCAAAGCATCAGCTAATGCAGCCGTATAGTGTAAATCAGCAAATTTCGATACCCAACAGCCACCATGAACAATAATAGCTACAGGGTATGGTTTCGAAACTGTATTTGGCAAGCGTAAATCACCGAATTGCAAAGAATCTTTACCATAAAAAAGCCGATAATCGGCGGGCTTGCTCAGAAGTGCGTTAATATCATTTGATGTAAGATAATGTGGTGATTGAGCAGCTAGACTTATGGACGTCGATAAAAGCAAACCCATAATACAATTAACAATTTACCCATAGCTTGCATCCTTTTTTCCTATTTAATCTCGTGTCAAAATTTCATAAATTTACTAAATGATGCACCCGCCATAAGTCGAGCAAGCTCAGGTTCCACATAAAACCGTTCTCCAATTAAAAGCCCGTTCCTTTCCGTAAGCACAACCATAATCCTATAAGCTCGGTTAGGATCGTATGGTGGTTTAAGATATAGGTCATACTCCAAACACGCACTATGGATATCCCAACATTCGTTAATTACTGTATGAGATTTAATTAAAGGAAAGAAGGTATCAAAATGATTGCGATAAAATTGTCGCACATTTTCTTTCCCCTCTAATCTCAACCTATCTGGATGAAATTCATAGATAGGATCATCAACCAACGTTTTTAATACGCCTTCCAGATCTAATTTATTCTCTAAATCAGCATGCTTTTGTACGAGTGCACGCATTTTATAAATTGTCATATGGCTCCTTTATTTAACTAGATAACTTTGCAGTTTNNTTATACGTGTTATTCGGTTTCCCGAAATTTCAACAATTTTTGGATGATTATATTTTGGAAATATATCGAATATATCGTCGCGATATAGCTNTTTAAAAGCTTCATCAGCTGCTTCACGAAAAGCTGAGTCCTCTTCAGAATACTCTATAGAATTATCATTTGTGATAGGTAAGAAAACTATCAAATCTAAATTATTTAATGCTTCTTTTACATTAGAAAACCTTTCAGAAACTTCACTATCATTAATATCAACATAATCTTGCTCTGTTATGCACATAGCATAAGCTATAAAATCAACTGGACATCTATCGAAAATAATATTTTNTTCATTCGCAAATTTATTAATTTGATCAATGCTGTAGTCAAGCTGTTCCAATAAACTATCAAGACTAGGTACTAACGATAATTCCATCGTTTTCTCATCTTGCAATTTATAATATGGCTCAATCTCATATTTGTACTCAGGATGAACTTTAATAAAGTCCTCTATTAAAGTACTTTTTCCTATAAAATGGGTACCAGAAACCGCAATGCGCATATTGTCATCTCATTTGAATATTTCATTTCGAGCGGCATAATCTATAGTGTTTACTAGCCATTGACTTCCGTCAATAGATTGTTATAAATAACTCAAAAGGCAATATTAGCAGAAAAACAGCCTATGAATTGTATAAAAATAAACAATCGAGTTGAATTCATCCTATGTCTCAAGCTAAAGAACCCTTGCCTATCCCTTTATTTGATACCTTAGAATATCTAAACAATAAAAGCTTCGATGCTTATCGAGACCAGGCCTCCCTACCCGCCAATGCAGCAGCTGATTACCATCATGCCTACCAGTTTTTGTATAGCTATCGTGGCAGCTTGATGACATTTAATGCCTACCGGCGAGAGGTTGAACGGTTTTTGCAATGGTCATGGCTGATACAGCACAAATCCATCAAAGACTTGACCCGGCAAGACTTTGAAGCATTTTTGAGTTTTGCCAAACCCACCAAAACTTGGATTGGGACTAAACACGAGGACAAATTTATTGANAAAGAAGGGCTGCGCTTCCCAAATCCTGAATGGCGGCCATTTGTGGCTACTGTCAGCAAGAAAGCTTTTCGTGACGGCAAACTACCCAATATCAAAACTTACTCNTCCTCACAAAGTGCTTTGCAAGCCATTTTTTCTATTCTGAGCAGTTTCTATAATTACTTAGAACAAGAAGCATATACCTCAAATAACCCCGTTGCAAAAATCAGACANAAAAGTAAATTCCTGCGGAANAAGCAAAGCAAAGCACCAATTCGTCGCTTGTCAGAGCTGCAATGGGCTTATGTAATTGAAACTGCGGAACTGATGGCAAATGAGAACCCAGCCTTGCATGAAAGGACATTATTCATTATGAATGCCCTATTCGCTATGTATTTGCGGATTTCTGAATTAGCAGCTAGCCCACGATGGCAGCCTGAAATGGGGCATTTTTATCAAGACTTTGATGGCAACTGGTGGTTTAAGACGGTCGGTAAAGGCAATAAAGAACGGGACATTAGTGTAAGCGATGCTATGCTGACTGCATTAAAACGCTATCGTCTAAGTCTAGGTCTGTCTGCCCTTCCCTCGCCTGGTGAAACTATTCCGCTCATTTCAAAAACGACGGGAAAAGGGCCTATCACAGAGACACGACAAATTCGTTATATTGTGCAAAACTGCTTTGACCGCTCCATAGCACGCCTTAAAACTGATGGTTTTAACGATGAAGCAGACATATTAATAACAGCCACTGTGCATTGGCTACGCCATACTGGCATCTCAGAAGACGTGAAAATTCGCCCGCGGGAACATGTGCGTGATGATGCTGGACATAGTTCAAGTGCGATTACTGATCGGTATATTGATATTGAACGCCGGGCCCGTCATGCGTCAGCAAAGAANAAACTAATTAAATAAGAATAAGATTTCACTCACATGTAACCAATGTTATTGCTGTAAAGATTAAGTATTTTGCTTAGGTGTAAAAATAAACCCCGTCATCCCGCGGCGAAGACCGCAGGAACCAGGGCTATTCTGTGAAGTGCGTATGCCTGATGGATCCCGCGGTCTTCGCCGCGAGATGACGAAGAAGGCTAGTAACACATAAAAATTCGTGAGGATACATCAGATTGCAAGGAGCGTAGCGACAAAGTAATCCAACAAGCGAGACTACATGGATTGTTCGTCGCTACGCTACTCGCAATGACACACACTGTCTTTTTACCAACGATAATTTTTTCCGGACAGCACTGGGTCAAGCCGTGGGATGAGGAAACCAAATAATTTTTTCTACAAAAATTTTTTAAATAATCTATAAATTCTTGAATCGAATCCGCTGCAATTGGCACATGTCCCGCGTTTGGTATAATCCACCGGATAAAATGGATCTCGGTCACCTTGAACGATCAGAGTTTTAGCTCGAATTTGTGACAACATGTCCGGCGTTAAATTCATGTGAGCTTGGTTTTCACCTAACATAGCAGCTTGTTTCCAAAGCAATCGAATTTGCTCATCACCATAATGGTGGGTCTCACGCATCGCTGACCAATCTGCATCAGTTTTAGTTTGTTCAGCAAATTGTTTCATAATTTCGCAGACTTGCTTTGGAAAATAAGGCACGGCACTGACCACCGCCATGGATTTAATTCTATCAGGCTGTTGAGACGAAGATATTCATGGGAATTATTATCCAACGAAATCTTATTGCCAACGAAGAATGGTGGATCCGCTACGCTTGATCCACCCTGCATAAAAACCAAATTTCCTATGCCTTCCATGCAATAATTTCAGGTCGCTTATGCGATATTGGCGGTGTTTTACCTGC
The DNA here is from genome assembly GCA_013414725.1 of Coxiellaceae bacterium. Classification (GTDB taxonomy): domain Bacteria; phylum Pseudomonadota; class Gammaproteobacteria. The sequence continues at coordinate 2,098,599 of CP058706.1, forward strand.
TGGCACACCCACAATAATGGGAACAATAGCTATCATTTCTGCGGGAACACCTAGCTCACGCTTCCATTCAGGAGAGTTTAACGCGGAAGTTGCAAAACCAATAACGCAAGTTCCTAGGCCTTCAGCACAGGCAGCTAGCATTAAATTTTCTGCAGCTAACCAACAGTCCGCCGCTACAAACTGGCCTTGGAACTTACTGTAAATCACGATTAAAGTGTTCGCATTATAAAACACATGAAAATCAACATTACTTACCAGATCAAGCATCTGCTTGGCTTGTGGTTGGTTAGAGCTTTGTGCTTCATTACGCACAAATATCTTTGAAGCATCTGATAAACGATCTAATAATTTTTTATCTTGAATCACCGCAANAGACCAAGGTTCCTCATGCATAGCACTAGGAGCCAACACGGCTGCATTCAGCAATGACTGGATAGTTTCTTTGTCAAGTTTTTGTGGCAAATAATCGCGCACAGTACGACGATTATGAATCGCATCCATTGCACTCATAGGTATTTTTGACATAATTTACTCCTTTATTAAGTAGAAACAAATCTTGAACCGCCTTCAATAGGGATAACAGCACCATTAATAAATTGTGCGGCTTCACTTGCTAAAAACAAAACAGTTGGAGCAATATCACTTGGTTTCAGCAAACGTTTTAATGGCATTTTAGATTTGAGTTTTTCCCTAAACTTTTCATGCAGCACATCTGTCATCTCTAATCCAATATCACCTGCCCCATCACTAATAATGACATTATTGTGTTTAAATGCTTCTTTTAAAAATTCCATTGCTCATGCAAAATCCGACTTGGCAAATTTTTTATAACAATTTTAATCTTTTCTCTGCCAAGTGCAAGCTAAATATTGGATATAACTTCTTATTTGCCCCCAAATTGTAATTAAATAGCCAAAAATTAGCGTTTCATTAATTGAAACAAAGGAAACATTGTTACACAAATAAAAATATAAATACTGGCCAGCATAAAGACTTTTATATTGATTTCAGATAAACCAATGACCATCAAAGTAGCCAAGCCCATATTTAAAANATTCATAACGGATGAACCATGCGCTTTATCACTGACTTCACTTAACGCTAAGATTGAGGCATGAGTAAATATTAAAGATAACCCGAAATAACAGCAAAACATCGGAACAAATAGCACTAATAATGCTGGAAGAGAGGACCAAGCAAACAGTAACATCATCACACTACCAGCTAAACCACTCACTATGCCAAAGAAAATAATAGAAAATGATGATAATTTTTTGATTAATTGCGCTGATATTAATGAACCACAAATTAAACCAATTGGCGGCAAAAGATTCGCCATTCCATAATCAATCGCCTTCATTTTTAATATATTCATTGCAATAAACGGCGCTAATGCGGCAAATATGTAAACAAAGCAAGTTGCACATCCCATCAATAAACCTCCAGCAATTAATTGTTTATTGTTGAATTGCAATAAATNATTGTTGAAATAATGCCTAACCTTTAAAGCTTCTCTATCCAAAATTTGTTTTGTTTCAGGTAAGCGGATTACTAACAACAACAAAATAGCCCCATAAATTCCGCTCGCATAAAAAGTACTTATCCAAGAGAAATGAGTGGCTAATATACNCCCTAATGCAATACCCAAGCCAGGAGCAATAGCAAAAGCAATCATAAGATAGGACAATTTTTGTGATGCCACTTTAGGCTCATACAATTCATTTATTAGAGTAAAAGTCATTTTTAAACCCACCCNCGAACCTAATGCCATCAAAAACCTTCCTACTAGTAGGATAAAGTAAATATTGGCCATACCTGCAATGATGCAAAGCATACTACTTATAATCTGCAGTAAAATACCTGCATAAAGCGCCGGTTTTCTTCCAAAGCGATTTGCAATCGGTCCATAAAGCAACTGCCCTAATGCATATCCTATTAAAAACCAAGTAATAGTCAGTTGAGCAACATGATTGGAAATGCCGAAATAAAGTGCAATTGCTGGCAATGCCGGTGTAAATAACACTGCATTAACTGAAGCAAATGAGATCATCAATAAAAATGTCATAAATAATAATCGCGTTTGAATTTGCATAATTTATCTGCCTCTTTAATTTTTTAAGATTTTAACTGCTGGCAAAATAGTTAACAATATTCTAAAATGTTAATATATGTTAACTATAGGATTAACAATAATGAGCAAACTTGACCGTATTGCTACTTTTCTCTCGATAATTGAAGCCAATGGATTTGCCGCTGCCGCCAGGAANAAAGGAGTGTCCACTGCGGCCATTAGCCGTCAAATCGCTATGCTTGAAAAAGAACTTGGCACACAACTGTTGCGCCGCACCACTCGTCAAGTTTCTTTAACTGAAATTGGCAAAGAATATTATGCCCAATGTAAAAAGGCATTAGCAGAGTTACAAGCGGCAGAGATGGTCATTAACGAAGGTAAAAATGAAGCGCTAGGTAAGTTAATTATTATGGCCAATCATTATTTCGCCACTACTTATCTTTTACCAAAATTGTCCGAATTTATGTTACTCAATCCGCGTTTACAAATTGACATTAAACTGGCTGAACAATTTCCTAATTTAGAAAAAGAAGGTATTGATATTTTGTACGGTGTTTCGATTGAAGGTAGTCCAGAATTGGTCCGTCGTCGAATAGCCACTACTCGATACGTGCTTTGTGGATCACCAGATTACTTACAACAATACGGACATCCAAAAAANCCTAACGATTTAATAAAACATCGTTACATTACACACAGCATACGCAAACCCAGTAATATCGTATCTTTCAAAGATGGGAAAGAAATCCATATAGACCCTGTGCTATATTTGAACGACAGTTACGCCATGCTCGAATGCGCTATTCGTGGCATGGGCCTTGTCAATCTACATGATTATATGGTCACCGAATCCATTAACACTGGAAAACTTATTGAAGTACTACGTGATTATCAAGAGCCGCAAAAATACGTTTATCTGTACTATCAACAAAACCGTTACTTGCAACCTAAAATTAGACGGTTTATTGATTTTTACACAGAAACTTAATTCTGTGGTTGTTTTATAAAAGTTCCCTCTTGGTATTCTTTAAATGCCTGCCGCAGTTCCTCATGGCTGTTCATAACAATTGGCCCATACCATGCAACGGGTTCGTTTAATGGTTTGCCCGAGATCAGCAAAAAGCGCACGGAATGTTTACTAGTTGTTGCCATTATTTGAGTGCCCTTTCTTTCATAAAGCACCAAAGTGCCATCACTGCAGGGACACGGTGGCTTCATATCAAAATAATTTTNTCCAGCTGCATCGTGTTCATAAGGAATTCTATCAGCATCAAAATAAGCTTCACCATCAATCACATAGGCCAATACAGTATGGCCATCTTTGACAACATGCTGAAATGTTTTTCCAGCAGGCAATTCAACATCGAGATATTCGGGTTCTGTCACAATACCTTGCACTGGGCCTTTAATGCCTTCAACGTCCCCACAAATGACTCGAACTAAAGCACCATCTGCTGTTGTAACCAAAGGAATTTCATTTTTCTTCACACCACGATAACGCGGAGCCATCATTTTTGAATGTGCCGGCAGATTGGCCCATAATTGAAAACCCAGCATTTGACCTTTGCTGTTTCCTTTTGGCATTTCTTGATGAATAATACCACTGCCAGCTGTCATCCATTGAATATCACCAGCGGAAATATTGCCGCGGTTTCCCATACTATCACCATGTTCTACATCACCATCTAATATATAAGTAATGGTTTCAATGCCACGATGCGGGTGCCAAGGAAAACCGGCTTTATAATCCGCTGGATTTTCCGAACGAAAATCATCAAGCAACAAAANAGGATCGAGCAATGGCACTTCATGAAAACCAAAAGCCCGTTTTAGCCGTACCCCTGCCCCCTCAACAGTAGGTTGGCTCTTCCATATTTNTTTGATCGCACGCTGTCCTTGAATGATTTTCATCGCAACAAATCCTTTACTTTCTTTTGTAAACTGTTGTCTGATCATAGGCTGTTTCTTTGCCTTCCCATTTAGCTTTACCTTTTGCAGTCATGATTAATTCTTTGTCTTTTACTTCAAAGGTGCGGGTTTCATTGAACATACTATTACCATCGTTGATGACGAGTTTATTGCCTTCAAAAGCACCCGTTCCCGTGCTCATCGCATCAGCACCCCAACTATCAAACCACCATATTTTGACTTTACCATCAGCACCTACACCAAAATTCCCATGCCATTATATTTCATTTTAGGATCATCGATTCCAGCAGCAGCCACTTTCATCACTAAAAATTGACGATCAACTGCCCAATCAATCGTGACCTTTTCCTTGACTTTTTGCCCATCATATCGCTTTCACCTTCCCATTGGCCGGTCATACTTTCAAACATTTTATTTTCAAGAGGTTTCGGTGGAGCCATGTTCATCTCGGCGAATGCTTGAGTATTGATGAAAATGCAGTTAAAGCGATGAGAGTTGCGATCAGAAATAATTTTAATTTGTCCATATTAACTCCTTTAATTGATTCCAGTGGTTTTTTTATTCTCTCTACTTGCAGAAAAGAATAGGATTAAGCCCACTTTCTGACAGCTCCATTGCCTATCTTTTCCCCAATCGCAAATGAGAAAAGAGTAAACATTTAAATTCATAATGAATATAAAAGCAAATTTATCTTGAAAAGACTTGTATTTATAGCTGATCACTGTATAGAGAAATTGATTTTTACTTGGGCATGAAGAGGTAGACTTGTTTTTATCTATTGTAGGGTGGATCAAGCAAAGTGGATCTACCCTAGATTTTTATATTTAATTTTGATCAAACACCTCTTGTGCCACAAACAACGTTCAGACGACATAGATTTCTCCTCATCAGTTAAATAATTGATAAATCACGCACAGAAAGTCCTGGCAAATTATGGCCTTCTTGCTCAACGACTTGCTGTGGTGTTTGCCATTGTGGTTGCAATGGCACTACGCCGGCCCAGACAGGATACACCATGTCATCAGCATCATCTTTAGGTGGCCCTTGTCGCGATTTTAATACAGCTTCTTTAATCACGATACGCATAATTGTTGTTGCCGCTAATTCGCTTTTGTCAGGTTGACGCAAGTGCTGCCAACGTCCAGGCATCCAGTGTTCAACAAAACGCTGCATATGCTGGTTTTTGGTGCTCTCTGCCACCGTTTCAAATACACCATAAATACAAACCGAAGCATAATTTATAGAATGATGAAAAGCCGAACGTGCTAATACCAAACCATGAATATGCGTCACTGAAACGCATACTTGCATGCCCTTCTGCAACATTTTTAATAAACGACTGCCATTAGAACCATGAATGTATAAATGTGAACCTTCCCGCCAGATTGCGGTAGGAATTGCATGCACATCAACACCATCAGAAAATGCAATAGTCGCAAATAATGCTTGATCTAAAATGGCAAAAATGGTGGCTTGATCATAACTCGCCCGCTGGCTTAGCCGAGCAACGCGAGTCCTATGGGTCATTGGCAGTGTGTGCGGCATACTATTTTCCTTTAAAAAGCAATCTGGCATTGATTTTATGTGCTTTATTGCCTAATTTATAGGTCCAGTTATAAAAATGGGATAGTGCCAGATGCCAACCTCGCTGCCACGCTACAGACAAGTCTATGAGACGCTGCGCCAACAAATCCTTGATGGATTATTATTGCCGGGCATGCGCCTTCCTTCTTCCCGCGTCATCGCTAAACAATTAGGAATGGCACGTAATACGGTGATTGCTGCTGTTGAACAATTATGTGTAGAGGGCTATGCCATCGCACGTCCAAAATCAGGAGTGTATATCTTATCGACAGCGCCTATTAACAATGCAGAAAAGATCATTTCTCAAACTCAACCAGGCTTGTCTATACGAGGTCAAACAATTGCTGCACAACCTCAAGTACAGTTAAAACGAGGTGCTTTTGCCGCTGGTGTGCCTGATTTAAAACAATTTCCTTTTGCTTTGTGGCAACGTTATATCTCACGCTACAGTCGCAATCCCGTGTTGGATTGGCAAGCTTATCCACACAAAGGAGGTGTCATCGAATTGCGGCAAACATTAGCGAGTTATTTGCGTGTTTCCCGTAGCATCAGCTGTGAAGCCTCTCGGATTTTAATTACCAACGGTACTCAGCACAGCTTACAGCTTATTGTTGCTTTATTGGCTGATCCTGGAGATCGAGCCTGGATAGAAGATCCTGGTTATTCAGGAGCCCGCTGTGCTTTTGCCGCAGCTGGTTTGAATGTAATTTCGCAACCCGTTGATGCCGATGGGATATGCCCTGCAGCCAATGCCTGGCAACAGCCGCCACGGCTCATTTACACCACGCCATCGCATCAATTCCCTACTGGAGTGGTGATGAGTGCTGCACGGCGCCGCCATCTGTTAGCAATGGCATCACAACACCATACTTGGGTCATAGAAGATGATTATGACAGCGAATTCCGCTATGAAGGAATGCCTGTTGCTGCATTGCAAGCATTAGCGCCCGATCAAGTGATTTATCTTGGCACTTTTAGTAAAATTNNTTTCCCAGCCATCCGCATTGGCTATATGGTATTGCCCGCTGCATTAGTCGAACCTTTTCGCATTATGCAAGCACGGCACCAACGAGAACCCTCTTACATTACTCAAAAAGCGCTAGCAGATTTTATTCGCGATGGCCATGCCAGCACTCACATTCGAAAAATGCGTCGTAAATACCAAGCAAGACGCGATGTTTTAATTAATTTGTTACAACAAGAACTAGGAAATTTAGTTTATTTAGAAGGATTAGATACGGGTTTACACATAGTCGTCTATTTGCCTACGTCACTGAATGACCAAGCAATCGCTGCTGCTGCATATGAGCATGGTATTAGATTATCATCATTGTCACATTATGCGACTGAAAACACTGCTAGACCAGGACTAATATTAGATTTGGCGACGTTGATCAAGCGGATATTTTACGAGCAGGGAAAATTTTATGCCAATTAATTAAACAAGCAATTGAATAAAATCGAGCTCTTTATTAATGGAATATTAAGAGATCAGCATCACTAGTATAAGGTGATCTTTTAAATAGTTTTTTTAGTTATTTGTATTATAATAAACCAATGAATAATCTATAGGAGGTGAAGTAAAATGACTCCCATCAAAACATCCTTAAAACTTGCTTCTAGTATTACGTTAATGTTATTACCTTTACTTGGATTTGCTGCCAGCAGTGAGTTATTGCACATACACTATGAGCGTATTATTCCCCAGCTCTGCCCCCTCGGATCAAGGTTATACTGCCGGTGTATGTATCAATGGGGGAACTGAATGTTACCAAAAATATTATATCCTTCTGACCCTAGCTATACCCCAGCATCAACACCCTGTGGTAGCGGTACTATTTCCTTTACAATGTCTGGACATGGTGTCTACCAAGGCATCGTTAATTTCACTTACAGTAATGGTAAATTTCAAGGGATTCAAACAGAGTCGGAATTGGGATATACAGTTAATGCAATGACTAATTCAAATGAAATATCAGTCCAATTAATCCCTCCCAGCTAAAATTAAACTTTTTGTCATTCGGCCACGCTTGCTTAAATATGTGGCCTGAATGACAAAATACTAGGTTCTTTTTATATTTTAATTAGTCAACAGCCTTCTAGTATATCTAATGCCTCATCGATGCGCTCTTCATCAAACACTTGTATTCCATGTTGACTTAATAAAGCAGCCGTCACGCCCATGCCAGTGACTAGTGTACGAGAGAATGTTCCATCATAAATTTTTTCAGAGCCACAAGAAGGACTGCGGGCTTTTAAAATAGCTATTCGTACATGGTGCTGTTGAGCAAATATTAATGTTTTATAAGCACCGTCTATATAGGCTTGAGTGACATCTTGATTATTGTCCGTAATAACTTTAGCATTTCCTTGTAATACGTCTATAGCGGTTTTTCCAGCCTCGATCTCGGCAGGCGGCCTAGGCGTTAGTAAACCACCCATCATCTCTGGGCATATATTAACAACGGCACCTGAGTTAATTAAATCTTGCAATCGTAGATTTTTTAACAAGTTATCTTTGCCGTCGTAGCGGACTTTATGTCCCAGTAAACAAGCACTAATTAATAATTTCATCATTGTTTCTTTTGTTGTCAACATAACTCAAGATTAACCGTCGCTCTACTCCAGCAAGGCATTGAGTAGTCACTGCTTGTGCTATCAAAACTTGCCTAATTTATACTAAAGTCCATTGTTTGTTCTTGATACCAGGCAGGCGCTTATTCATTCCAAATTGCGCTCGCGGATGATTGAAGCAACTTGCAGGATCTATTTCTGGCAACCAATCACAGGATATATCATCCCGCAAAAAGAATGCATTAGTTGCAATTGCATTGGTACCAATTAAACGATAGCNCTTCGATTTGCCCAATTTAATAAAAGCCTGCAAAGAAGCACCGGCATAATCAGAACCATACTGAGTAAATTCAGCCACAAAATCAGGCCGATATGGAACAGTGACGGCAATATCAGGCCCCCAAAGATGATTAAATTCTAAAACAACCACTCTAGGCCGTATGCAAGAGATTTCTTTCCAAAGCCAATAATCAATTCCATCAATATCTAAAGACAACAAATCAATTTCGCCACTAAAACCGTTGGCTTGGATCAATTCATTCACATTTTCTTTAGTGACCCATTCTTTAACAATGACTGGCGGCCAATATTTAGTTTCTAGATGTTCTTCATAATATTTTTGCATTCGCTATATTTTTTCATTACCATCGCACATCAATCCAATCCAACGATGATTAATAATTAAATTAGCCGTATTACATTCTATGCCATCACCAGCACAAATTTCGACACAATGTTTATTGGTAGTTCCAATCAATGAAANAATAAACAATAAAATCCCATCCTCCTCATGTTGCGAATGTACTCTAAACCCAACTTCTCGGAATGTTAGCATAGGATTACCTGAGTAATATTGCTGTCTATANNCATGTTTTGCAATATTTTTGGTTTATCGCTGATACATTATCTTGTTGCGGTATTTCCTTAACAACCACACAATTTGATGTATTCTTTTTGTATTCATCCAACACAGGACTGATTAAATAGTTACGCATTTTAGCAAAAAATTTTTCAAGGTTTTATTCATTACACATGACATCCATTAATTTTATTAAAAGCCCCTTAGAAATTCACAAAATTCGAATTTTAAAGGTGAATGATCGTATATTTCCCATAACAAAACTATACATTTTTTAGCCTAATAATAAACCAAATCCTACACCAAAATAATTATTAAAACCACCTAAACTGCCACTGATTCGCCTACCTACTTCAGCATCAACTTCAAACCGAGGTTTAATTGCATACAAGATACCGCCATCAAAATTAAATCCCGCGCCGTCCCCTGGCTGAGTCTGGCTTTGCCCATAAATCTCACTATAATATTGTATACGACGCGACACTTGCCACGTAAAAACAACATCAGGATTCACAGTATTATAACGCTGGCCACCAAAAGATGATGGCATCGTATATGAACTGGCACCGAGCATAATAGTCATAATTATTGTTGGACTAAAGTTATACCCGATAAGCGTATTAAATGTACCTTCAATATCATCATTGCCGAAACTACGACTACCTGAAGGGGGAGCAACAATCCCTTCTATAGATACAAAAAAATTTTTGATGGTGCCAATTTCATGTTTAAGGCCAATATTAGTTGTGCCAAAACCTGAATGTGGCGTTATTGATTGGAGATAATAATTTGGCAAGCCTATTACTATTTCATTATTTTTTGGCAAGCCTAAACGTAGAAATGTCTCTGGAAAGTCATGCCCGCTGCCACCACCAATCAAGTTAGAGTATGCATACCCTGCTTCAATACTAGCTTTTCCATTAGGGACTGTACATGCATTATCAGCAACACTAGGGCGGTTCAAAAATGTCAAAATAGATTCCGTATCAGAACAATAGGGAGCAGTATCTGCCAATATCATGTTTGATATTGTGAATAAAGAAACTAATAATAAAAACAGTTTTTTATTCGAAAGTCGCATTTACTGTTCCATGCAAATAAAAATCGAAGACCCAATCATAACAGAGCCATCCGCAATTTGAAATTATTAGATCATGATTCCGTCAACCAATGTTATTTTATTGCCAGATGTCGCCGCTATTTNTTCTCCTGGTAAAATAATACCAACTAAATTCAGCGGATCACTGGCGGACAGATTGACCACCTCACCCTTAGGCTCTTGTCGCTTGATAGCACGGAGTGATTCAACGGCATAAGGCAGCGCAAATTGCTCTCCCAAAAAGCCACACACAAAACGCCNCCCTCGAATTTCACCACGATCTTCTAAACGCCGCAATATTACTAACAACTCTCGCCATCGTGGAANTATTTTTTCTCTGACTAATAAATCACGAAATATCACACCGTAACGTTTAAGCAACATCCAAGCCATCGCTTCGAGGCGTTGCGCAGGTTCAATGATAGCATCTGTATGTAACAATGACCAACGACCAGCACTATATTGCATTTGATGCATCCGATAACGTTTTTCAGAGCGGCGACGAGGATCTATTAATGCACGTAAATTATCAAAGCCATCGGCTGTAATAATGCCAGCCGTGACTAACTCCCATAAACCTGCTTCTACCTCAGCAGCCAAACGTTTAGTCCCTCGTATAATTTCAGTTAAAAATGAAGCGCNCCTCTGTCTTAAAAATGNATATACATCTTTTGCAGCATGGCTTAATCCTAACAAATTTTCATCTTGTGATAATCGTTCATTGGTAGGCATCCATTGCGATTCCTCTCGCACAAAAANAGTAATGGGTGCGTTACTGGTAGGCATAATCCGTTTTTTCGAGGTTGTTTCTTGGTCAATTGTTGCCGGATGTGGTGATAACCGACCCCAGCCTATTACTCCAGCCAAACACAGTTTATCTAACATTGAACGATCATAATTATGGATCCGCTTAGCCAATACCTCTGTTTCCCACGCATTAGCTGCCATTTCAAAACCTTGCAGCTGTTTTATGATCTCTAAGAGTCCGCGCTCGCCTCTTAATTGTGTACCAGGAGCAAGATGCTGCCATTGCAACAACCAACGCATGAATTGGGCTGCAGTCACTGGTTCTATTTCTTTGCGCAATCTTCCTACTGTCAAACGATGTATTCTGGCCAATAGACGCCGCTCACACCATTCAATAGTCTCGGTTGTATGAACGGTAAAATTACCACGCAAAATTAATCCAGTCGTTTCTAATTGCAACAATGCTGCTTCAATTTCATCTGTTGATAAACCTAACAATTGCGTTAATTCCATATTATGAGTAGGGCCTAAATGTAACATCCATCCACGCACCATATTCACAATGGCCGCTTCACGTTGTTCCGGCACTTGACAGTCAATAATAGGCAATGTTTGCTGCCAAACGGCGCCAGGATAAATCACAGTGAATGTACTTGCCTTTTCAGCAGCAATTAAATATTGCCGACCATTATAGGCGGCGATACCTGCTCGCCGAGCTTCAATAAGATCACTTGTGTAACGCTGCCAAGGAGTTATTTCCCGTATTTGTAAATTAATTGGCAAGGCAATCAATGTTTGTAAAACATCATGTAATTCATCAACATTCCTCACATCAGGCCATGCTTGTTGCTGGACTTCGAGCACTGCTGCAGGGTCTAATTTTCCTACTTCTTGTAACATGGATTCTGGCAATACTCGTCGCATCTCAACGGCACGCGCCCTTCTTTCTTCTAATGGTGCATCATCTAAGAATGCATAAGGATTAGCATTTAAAATCTCATGTGAAANAACAGAAGGCACTGGTGTATCAACTGCAAGACATTTTATTTCATCGTTAAGTATATCGTTTAACAATGCAATTAGACCATCAACGTCAAGCGCTTCTGTCAATGCATCTTTCATCGTTTCATTAATCAATGGATGATCTGGCAATTCAACATCACGTCCACCTAAATTGTCTTGGCATGCGGCGGCATCAGGAANAACGGCTGCCAATAAATCATCAGCCAACATCCGCAAAATATTAGGCGGGATCTNTTTGCCATTACGAAAACGCGGCAATGCCAATGAGCGTGTTGCTACCCAACGCCAACGCACATTAAATAACGGTGATTGTAATACGGCTTGAACTAATACTGCCTTGACGGTATTAGGGTGCAGAAAATGAAATACATCAGCCAATGGAAAACTGTGTTGTTCAGCTAAAGCAATATTTAAACCATCATCAGTCGCTGCTGCTTGCAATTCAAAATTGAATGAGCGGCAAAAACGTTTCCTTAATGCCAACCCCCAAGCTTTATTAATACGCGCACCCAAGGGAGCATGAATAATTAACTGCATACCTCCGCCTTCATCAAAAAAGCGCTCAGCGATGATGGTTTTCTGAGTAGGCACCGCCCCTAACACGGCACGGCCTTGTAATAAATATTCAATTAATTGTTCAGCTCCCATCGGATCAAGACCACAATGCTGTTGCAGCCAATCAATTGCCGCTTTAACACTCGACAATTTCATAAAATCATCAACAGGTTTAATATCTGGCAACATTTCACTGATTTTTTGCCGTAAATTGGCTACTTGCAAAGAAAGTTCTTGCGTCCTCGCCGGAGCTTCACCCTGCCAAAACGGGACGCTGGGCGCCATTCCATGCGCATCTTCCACTAATACTTTACCTGCTGCCGCTTCGATCCGTTTGATCTGCCATGAAGTGGTACCTAACAAAATAATATCGCCACGATTGCTTTCAATAGCAAAATCTTCATCTAAGGTGCCCACCATAACCGCTTCAGGTTGAGCAATCACGGTAAATAATGCATTATCTGGAATTGCACCCCCGCTTGTTATTGCAGTCAAACGAGCACCGCGCCGTGCTTTAACAATTCCATTAACGCGGTCACGAAATAAATAAGCACTGTAACGGCCACGAGTGCCTGCGATGCCTTCTGCTAATATTTCCAAAACACGATCAAATACTTCGCGTGATAAATCATGATAGGGAAATGCGCGTTTTACCAATGCAAATAAATTGTCTTCTAACCAATCACCGGTTGCACAAGTTGCAATAATTTGTTGCGCTAAAATGTCCAGTGGTTGTTGCGGTATAATTAATTGGTCTAAATCATTTTGTTTGATGGCATAAACCAAAGCTGCGCATTCCACTAATTCATCCCGTGTTGTCACAAAGAAATGGCCTTTAGAAATAGCGCCATGCCAATGGCCTGCCCGGCCAATGCGCTGCAAAGCTGCGGCAATTGCCCGCGGTGAACCGATTTGACAAACAATGTCGATACTACCAATGTCGATGCCTAACTCTAAAGAAGCAGTTGCAACTAACGCTTGTAATTCACCTTGCTTTAACTTGGTTTCTGCCTCTAAGCGTATTTTGCGCGACAAACTACCATGGTGGGCTGCTACTTTGTCTTCACCTAAGCGCTCAGTTAGATGATGTGCTACACGCTCAGCTAATCGTCTGGTATTAACAAAAATTAAAGTTGAACGGTGTTGTTTTGCTAATTGGGCAATCCGATCGTAAATTTCTTCCCACATTTCATTAGAAGCGACAGGGCCTAGTTCACTGGATGGAACTTCTATGGCCAACTGTAATTGACGCGCATGTCCTATGTTGACCAGATAAGGTAACGGCCGGTCATTTCCTACTAAAAATTGACCGACTAATTCCAGTGGTTTTTGCGTGGCTGAAAGGCCGATCCGTAAAGGAGGTGTTGCAGTCAATGCCTCAAGACGTTCTAAAGACAATGTTAGATGTGAGCCTCGCTTATCGTCAGCCATGGCATGGATTTCATCAACGATTAATGTGCTGACATCAGCCAACATGGCTCGGCTTTNTTCTGCTGTCAGTAAAATATAGAGAGATTCAGGTGTGGTGACTAAAATATGAGGTGGTTTTTTCAGCATTGCTAGGCGTTCACGCGCTAAAGTATCGCCTGTCCTCACAGCGACGCGAATTTCTTCCATGGCCAAACCCCGTTCTTTTGCTAATGCCCTAATTTCAGCCAGCGGTTGCATCAGATTTTNTTGAATATCGTTACTTAGCGCTTTTAATGGAGACACGTAAACTACGGTTGTCTGATTAGATAATTGCCCTGCCAAAGACTGCCGTACTAAACGGTCAATGCAAACTANAAAGGCGGCTAAAGTCTTACCAGAACCAGTAGGTGCAGAAATTAAAGTGGCTTTGCCAGCTAAAATCGATGGCCAACCTTGTAATTGAGGTTCGGTGGGAGAGCCCAATTTATTGATAAACCAATCACTTACGAGTGGATGGGCCCATTGCAGGCTATTTGTATTCTCAAAAAACATGAGTCAATTATACAATAATTGCATACAATATTGATAAAAATACTCAAAATTTACGCTATCGCTTGTAAATCTCTCTTCACGCCGTAGATATAGAAATAAATTAATTGAGTCTAATGCAACCCAGTCATGACTGGGTTGCATGCTCAACAACTCATTGCTTAAATAAACTCAACAAGAAACAACCGATAAAAATGCTAAAAGCGGCAAAATAAAGTGGTGTTGCAACACCCCAAATTGCTATTGCAGCTGCTAACAGACTGACTAAACCAGCAACAAAAGCATTAATTGCACTGGTAATTCCCATTATCCACCCCTGGCGTTCAGAAGATACCTGCTTGGAGAATAATGCTATGATAATAGGATAACCACCCCCAAAAGCAAAAGTAATCGGCACAGCCATAAGCCAAGCATAATAAGCGTTTTCTGGAATGATAGTCAGCAAAATACCTAGCATACAACCACCATAACCAAAAATAATCGCCAACTTAGCGCGATATCGCTGCAACAAACGCACTAGAAAAGTGAAACCAAAACTCAAGCCTAGGCCAATTAAAACAAANNAAACAGCAATATTTATGGCAGACAACATGTACTTCCTGACTAGAAATACCGGTATATATAAATAATAAATTGTCCATCCAATTTGTAATAATAAATAACACAACGCCAAATAACGGACTTTACGCTCAGTAAAAGCGGAAATAAATATCTGCAGTGCTCTGGTAATTTGGATACGCTTTGTCGGTTTTGCAACTACAGGGCTTTCCGGCATATATCGAAAAATGAAAAATAAGTTGATCAAAGCCAATGCCCCTACACTATAAAACGGTATCGCAGGATTTAGCCAATTCAACCACAAATTATTTGCCAAACAAGCGCCTATAATTGGCCCTGATATCGTGCCTAAACTAACTGCCAATAATACTAGACCCAAATATTTTGACAAATGTGCAGCTGGACTAAGGTCTATGATGGCCGCTTGGGCAATGGGTTGGCTGCCTGCAGTAAAACCATAGATAAAACGGCCTAATAGTAATAACCCTATGCTATGAAATATAAAAGCCAAAGCGGAAATAAAATAACCAATAACAGCCCCTAATAGACAGAGCATCAATGCTCGCTTACGTCCAATGTAATCAGAAATATCACCCAATATCGCAGCTCCAAAAAAGCTGCCACAAAAACTTGCAATAATACAGGCGTACCACAGTGTCCTGGTATGCTCATTACCCTGTAAAAGAGAGTNGGCATTTGGGTCAATAATGACTTGGGCCAATATGGGAAATATTAATCCCAATCCTAAGCCATCTATGAATAATATTAAGAATAGCGCAAATAATGTGCACCGAAATTGCTGCAGCATAAGAACTTGTCTCCTAGAGATTGTTAAATTCAGCATGGAAAAATACTTAAGAAGAAAAAATGAAAGAAAGCGCGGAAGATTGGATTATATTATCTTTTTTGGATTGAATTACAAATAGGTTCAAAAGACATCCTAAATTTCCCTCTATATGTTTGATTAAAAAGCTATTTTTTGTTACATTGATGAGGCAGATCGGGTTTTGACAATGGAAATAAAAGTATGCGATGGAATGTTCATAAACTAGCCAAACAATTGACCATTACTAACGCTGTATTGACTGGATTACTGGCCGTTATTTCCTTGTACACTTGGCATAGTAATGGGCAAGTACCAGGGTTTATTTTGTCGACTGCCATGGTCTACAATACAGCGCTCTGCTTTCTCATATTATCAATTGTCATTTTGCTCAACTTATCAGACCGTTGGTCTTTCTTCACTCGTCTTTTAACGATGATTATCTTATCGATAGGCTTGATTTCACTGCTTGAACATTTTACCAACAAAAATCTTCATATTGACCAATTATTTTTTCATGGCAGTCAACTCATGCAAAGATATCCTCAAGGGCGCATTTCACCTAATTCTGCCATCAATTTCGTCTTAGCAAGCCTCGCATTATTAGCTCTGAGCTTTAAATGGCCTAAACAATTTTATATATTGATCAATAGTTTTGTAGGCTTATTAATATTGACCACAGGAACGGTCTTTTTATCAGGGTATATAGTAGGTATTAAAACTATTTATACCTGGGGTAGTTTGCCCCCTATCACATTACAAGCAAACATTAGTTTTATGTTTCTTGGTATAAGCTTAACGGCGTTTGCATTTTATCAAAGCATGTCAAAACAAATTAATACTATTGATATATTGCCACCAATAGCATTTGTTTGTTTGCTACTGGTGACTCTTTTATATTGGCGGGCACTCAATGTGCAGCCTTATTTATCAACTATCAACATTCGTATTTCGATCGCACTTTTAATAATTGGGATAATCATCGCCGTTCTTGTTAGCTTAACTTTGCGCTATGCCATCATAGCCTACCGAAAAGCGATTGCTGCCAGCTTCGAAGCTTTCAATGCTAAAAATTCACTTTCATTAGTCGAAGCCACCTTGGAATCAACTGCCGATGGAATTCTAGTCATTAACCAAATTTCGCATCCAGTAAAGTGCAATAANAAATTCATACAAATGTGGAAAATCTCTGGGACTGAAATAATCAATAATAATAAAATTATTGAGTATATGATTCAACAGTTGGATTCACCTGAAATCTTTGTCAGAAAAACTAAAGAACTGGANAAAATTTCCACAAAAGAAATGTTTGAAGAACTTAAATTTAAAGATGGAAGAGTTTTNGAATTTTATTCAAAACCCCAATTATTAGAAGGCAAAATTATTGGACAGGTATGGAGCTTTCGTGATGTAACGGAGCGAAAAATAATGGAGCAACAAATCATTCAACAAGCAACTCACGACCCTGTTTCCAATCTACCGAATCGTTTAGTATTAATTGACCGCTTGCAAAGAGCCATAATTAAAGCAAAATATAACAAAGAAATTATTGCAGTCGTTTTCCTGGATATTGACCAATTTAAACAAATCAATAATCGTCTTGGCCACGAAGCAGGTGATATATTGATTAAAGAGACAGCGCAACGTTTATTGGCCAATATTAAATCAATTCACACAGTGTCTCATCTAGGCGGCGATGTTTTTGTTATCAAGTTAACAGCACTCAAACATGAAGAGGACTGCTTATCCTCCATTTTGCATATCAAAAAAATCATTGCAGAACCTTTTATTATCAAGAATCAAGAGATCCGTATTACGTCTAGTATTGGAGTGAGTTTTTATCCAAAAGACAGCCAAGACGTTGACACATTACTCAAAAATGCTAATGCGGCTATGTATAGTGCTAAATTAAAAGGTCGTGACAACCTACAATTTTTTACTTCAGAAATCAACACATTGATGGAGGAACGTATTGCCCTTGAAAACGATTTACGAGCTGCACTCGAGCGTAATGAATTTCTCGTTTATTATCAACCCATCTTTAACTTGGCCGACAGTACTTTAAATGGATTTGAAGCATTAATACGCTGGCAACACCCTAANAAAGGCTTGCTATTGCCACAAAAGTTTATCCATATTGCGGAAGAAACTAATTTAATTAATTCTATGGGCAATTGGGTACTTGAAACTGCATGTCTGCAACTGAAACAATGGCAAGAAAGTGGCTTACCTCATGTTCGGATGGCGGTAAATCTCTCCATGCAACAATTTAATCGGCCAGACTTTAATGAAAAGATNATTAAATTTATTGCAAAAATTAATTTCGACTTCCGCGATCTTGAAATAGAATTAACAGAAAGCATGTTGTTTGAAAATTCCTCTGAAACCATTGCTAAATTATTTGCTTTAACTGACCTTGGAATTAAAATTTCAATTGATGATTTTGGCACAGGTTACTCAAGCTTAAGTTATTTAACACGTTTTCCAGTTAATAAATTAAAAATCGATAAATCGTTTATTAGTGATATCGATAATAGTGCCCACACCGCCACTATTGTGAAAACCATCATTAGTATGGCCAAAAGTTTACAAATCAAAACCTTGGCTGAGGGCATTGAAACTCTGAATCAATTAAACTTCCTGATTGAACAGCAATGTGATGAAGGCCAAGGCTATTATTTCAGCATGCCATTACCGGCTGAGGAATGCACACTTTTACTAGAAAAATGAGCAACAAAACATAAATGTCAATTTATTGACCAAAACCATGTTTTTTGCTAGATTACTTTCAAGTTCACAATACTATGGATATTGTTTTTATGGACACTGTCTCCGCAACATTTGGTTTACCAGTTTTCGTCAGATTATTGTTTTTAAAATTCCCTATTGGAGTGTTTTATTAATGGTAGTCGGATTTTTTATCGGCACGACAATGCTACTCTACTGGTTCTTGCCACGCATCACGAAGCCGACTAAAGATGGCGACCAAATACGTACTGTCTCGATCCTGGTAGGTGTCGTAGGTGCATTTTATGGCATGTTGTTCGGCCTAGTAAATGTCAATCTTTGGCAAAATTATCACAAAATACAAGACATCATTTCACAAGAAGCCAATAGTTTAGCAGGCGTCGTGCTAAACAGCGCAGTATTTCCTCCTACTGCACAGAACAATATTGACAATGCTGTAAAAAATTATATTCACGAACTACGTAATAATGAATGGAGAGAAATGGCNTTACAAAAAAGTAGCCCACAAGCTTGGGAATATATGCATAACATTTTTAAAGCGTTGCAAGCATACCAACCTGCTAATTCTTATGAACAAGTTTATTATTCAGCCACACTCAGCAAATTAAATGATGCAGTAGCTGCAAGACGTGCACGGATTGACGCTTTGCAAAATTATATTCCTGAACCTTTATTCCATATCTTGGTAATAGGATCACTATTATTAATGATTTTGCTGAACTTGACCATTGTAAAGGTTGGCAGAACCAAATTTCTATTATTCATGAGTATTGTTGTCAATACATTAATCGCATTGAATCTTTATCTAGTGCTTGATTTAGATAACTCATTTTTGGGGCGTGTCACTATCCATAGCACCCTNTTTAGTGAAGGTATATTAATGCAACTTGACAAGACAAGCTCTACGCCTTAATTTTTAATGGTGGTATTGTTTACAAAGTATGTGCCAACGATACAATACCACTATTGCTCCTAGTAATACACCAATCCCTGATCCCAGAGAAATGCCTACAACACCCCAATGCCACTGGAAAGCCATAACATAACCCAATGGTATCCCTATTAACCATATTACAATTAGCCCAACCATCATTGGAAATTTAGTATCGAATAATCCTCGCAGCGCGCCTGTGATTACATTACGGACAGCGTCTAACAATAAGTTAAAAGCCGTTACAGCAAATAGCAATATGACTAAATGTAATGTAGTGGCATAAATAGGATTGTGGACATCAAAATAAAACGCAGCCAACCAACGAGGAAACAATAAAAACATTAGAGCAGCTATTGAGCCCAAAAGTAATGCCAAGTAAACACTGACATGACCAAGCTTTTTAATTTTATCAAATTGCTGACCACCTTTAGCTTGGCCTACCAATATACCGCTGGCTTGGGACAATGAAAATATAGGCACAATAATTAAAAAGAAATATTGAGAGACCACTTGGTAGGCAGCCAATGAATTGGTGCCAAGCCAACCAACCATAGCAGCACAAGCAAATACCGACAACATTTCCCCTCCTACTTGCACACTAATCGGCCAGCCAATATGAAACATTTNTTTCAGATGTTGCCAATTTTTATGGACACGGTAGTTAAATAATTGAAACCGTTTGAAAAATTCAAAGTNAACAAAACTCAATATCATTAAAAGAAAAACAGACCAGGCTTGTGCCGCCATAGCATAACCAAGCCCTGCTACTCCTAATGCGGGCAAGCCAATTTTACCAAAAATCAGGTTATAGGCCGTAACGAGTAATATGATTACGCCTAATGCACTGGTAAACATGACGAGTTTCTGCTTATGTACCCCATAGCAAAATTGTTGATTACATGCCATTAAAAATAACGGCACAACTGCCCAGACATAAGCATGAAAATAAGTTTGAACAATGGCAACAATTGTCTTCTCTTGCCCAACTATCAGTAAAAGCTTATCCACGTGCCAAAAAAGAAGAATGACGGGAATTGCTATAATGAGAGCAAATGTCCATCCTTGTTGCAAGAAATTTCCAATTTCAGAATTATTGCCAGCACCATAAGCATGTCCAATCAATACGCTTAACGAAAACAACATCGACATACTAATCGCCATTACCGTCATCTGCGTTGAAANAATTAAGGCGCTCGCCGCCAGCACTTGATGCCCTAATCTGGACATCATCATCATACATAAAAAACCGCTGCCAAACGTGACTAATTGAATGACTGTCATTGGCAATGCGAGAGGTAGGATCTTATGCACAATCGCTTTAAAGCTAATACTTGAATTGCTCGATAGAGCGGCGTGGTCTGCTAAATTCATGGTATTTTTCTGCCGTAAAGATATAAAATTAGGCCGCAGAGCGGCTGAGTTTAAATTATTAATATTAACTTTTAATAGGAGTAATAGGAATAATTTTTTAACTGGTGGCAAATGCTTTGCTTGATAACGTAACCACAAAACCACCACTAACATAGCCAATAATACGCCTGTTATCCACAAGCCGGAACTAAAAGGATGTCGCATGAAAGTAGCAATTTGATAAAACAAAGTAGCTAAGCCATAAGCCAAACCAGTGCTCCATATCATGGAAAAATAAGTCCAGGCTCTACCAATTTCACGGCGCATTACTGCCATCGTAGAAATACAAGGAAAATACAATAAAATAAATAATAAATAAGCGAAAGCACCCATTTGACCATCAAAATGTTGATACATCACGCCATAGACGCCATCATTCACATCATGCGGTGAAGCATTAGCTTCGATTGGGTTGAGTAATGCACTTGTCAGTCCGCTCAAATTTTCTGGAATTGACATGACTGCATCATGTAGACCACNCCCAAAATCAAATTGTGCTGTTGTTTGTTGTAAATTTCCCAATTGAGAATACAAAGTATTTAATGTGCCAACCACAACTTCTTTGGCCAACATGCCGGTCACTAAACCCACTGTAGCAGGCCAATTATCATTGTGTATTCCCATGGGCGCAAATATGGGAGTTACTTCCTTACCAATAGCGGATAGTATTGAATCTTGATTAGCCTCACCTTCGATCAGTTGTCCATGTGTATTAATTGCATTTAATAAGCCGATGACCATGCAGATCGGTATAATGAAACGCCCTGCTTTAAATAAAAATGCTTTCAAACGCTGCCAACTATTGCGGAAAATAACTCCTAAATGTGGCTGGTGATAAGCCGGCAATTCTAAAATCATGGGCGTATTTTGTGATTTCAACACGGTTTTGCGAAGCAGAATTCCAGTTAAAATTGCAACTGCGATCCCCAACAAATACAAAGCAAAAATAATATTTTGCCCTCCTCGCGGAAAAAATGCAGCGACAAATGCGGCATATACCGCCAAACGCGCACCACATGACATAAATGGGGCCATCATTACTGTCAAAATTCTGTCTCTCGGTGCTGAAAGTGTGCGCACTGCCATGATTGCCGGCACATTACAGCCAAAACCCACAATCAGTGGTACAAATGCTTTGCCTGGCAAACCCACGGCACGCATAAGGCGGTCAACCACAAATGCAGCACGTGCCATATAACCGGAGTCTTCCAATAAAGATAAAAATAAATACATGCTACCAATGACAGGGATAAAAGTAATAGTCGTATTAATGCCTTTACCAATTCCATCAGCAATAAGCGCAACTGACCATGGCGGCAAATGTAATTGTGTTAATACATAGGCAAGCCCATCAATAAAAATGGTCGCGCTGCCAATGTCAAAAAAATCTTGAAATGCCCCACCTATATTGATGGCAAATAAAAACATTAAATACATGACAAACAAAAAGATGGGAATGCCTAACCAGCGGTTTAAAACAATCCGGTCGATGCGTTCTGTTAGGCTAGACCGATAGTGCTGTTGTTGCAATATTTGTTTTAGCAATTGCTTCACCCAACAATGACGTGCTGCTGCAATGATTAAGTCAGCCTCTTCTTGGCACTGCTTGGTCAGTTGTTGCCGCGTTGTATTGATTTGGTCTAATTCATTAGATGAAACCATCGCTTGTGCTAAACGGTCATCCTCTAATAAACGCAAGGCCAACCATTTGGCCTGAGATTGCGTAGGTTGTAATTGTTGTGTTAATTGCTGCCATGCTTGCTGTAATGCTGGGACTAATTCATACGCCAACATTTTAGGCACTTTCGGTTGTGAAGCTAACGCTGCTTTTAATGCCGCAATCCCTTTGCCACGATGCGCCACTAAGGGAACTACAGGACAACCTAACAGCTCACTAAAATGTTTGACATCAATTTCTATGCCCTGCTGTTCAGCAATGTCAGTCATATTCAAGGCGACCACTACTGGCACTTGCATTTCAATTAATTGTGCGGTCAAGTATAAATGCCGTTCCAGATTGCTGGCATCAACCACATTAATGACAACATCAGGCGTTCCCGATAATAAATATTGGCAAGCAATGCGTTCATCCAAAGAACTGTTATCTGTGACGACACTTAATGAATAGGTGCCTGGTAAGTCAACAATTTGATATTCTTCCTGCTGATAAATGAGAGTCCCTGATTTTTNTTCGACCGTCACACCAGCCCAATTACCAACTTTTTGTCTGCTACCTGTTAAAGCATTGAAAATGACTGTTTTGCCACAATTAGGATTGCCGGCAATAGCGATAGTCTTGTGAATACTCATGCTTTCTCCAGACACAGCTTGATATGAATATACCGGGCCTCACTCTTCCGCAAACTGATCTGGCTGCCTAATACTTTCAATTGCAAAGGGTCTCCTAGCGGAGCGCAGCGGATGAGTGTTATTTCTGTATTGCGGGTAATGCCCAGATGTTGCAGCAATCGGCGGCAATCTGCTGGCATTGCAGGACTGAAACCTTGGACCATGGCTGTTTCACCAGGCCGTAATGAAGTCAGCAACTGCAATTTTTCAGTCATGATTTAGGTTTCCGCTGATAGGTAGTCGTTTGATTATACTATTTTTGATCTTGGCCTGCTAGGCAACAAATGATAATTATTCTCATTTATCGCCACCCTATCCAAACTTAAATTAAACTTAAGAGATTATTAAAAATCATTAAGAATCATGATCTTGCATAAAAACCAAAACCGAGTATCATATCCGTATTCATAAACTGATTACTTGTGGGAGGGGAATCTATGAAATTAGGGCATTATCTCGCCATCACTATGATGGCTTGCTTATCATCCACTGCTCTAGCGAATTTGCAATGTGTTCCAATTAATGAAAATGGGAAATGGTCTTATCAATGCTTGTATAATGTCCCCAAAGCCACAGACTTTTATTGTCAAATCAATAATGCTGAGCTAGAAGATCCTGTGTTTTTCATGACTAATGGCAGCCTTCAGGTATCGGGCCAAAACGAAATTACTAGCAATGTAGTTGTCACCAATGATGTCGCATTTAGCACGAGTAATGCAGGCTCCGTCAATATTATTGTGATATCCAACCACAATAATGTGACCGTTGCTTGCCAACAAGGTACTAATGGACGACCTATTTACGTTAGCAAATAAAAATAAAAACTGGGTGCTCATCATTTAAAAGAGTGTAGCTATAACAAGCACCCAGTTTTTAAATAGTTTCGACATTATTCCTGGATTATTATTTTTGCTATTTCTCATAAAAATCATTAAACTGCTCCCCTGTTTTATTATTTAGTTATCTAGCAAATGCGCCTGTAGCTTTACCAAATCAATGAGAAGAAAACCATGTTTTTGCTAAATCAAATTGCGATGGCTTACGGTAGTAAGCTTCTTTTTACTGAAGTCACGCTCAAGCTCAATGGTAACACCCGCTATGCTTTAGTGGGTGCTAATGGCACAGGCAAATCGACTTTACTGAGACTCATTACCGGTGAAGAAACTCCGATTGATGGCAATTTATCTGCACCCAGAAATGCGAGCATCGGTTGGTTGAAACAAGACCAATTTCGTTACGAAGACACACAAATTATCGAGATTGTCTTGCAAGGTAAACCTCAACTTTGGCAAGCCTTACAAGAAAAAGAGCAATTACTCAATGCGACAACCTACACCGAAGCCATCGGCTATAGACTTGGCGAGCTTGAAGAAATCATCGCGCATTGCAATGGTTATAGCGCTTTTGCCTTCGCGGAAAAGCTGCTACTAGGCCTTGGCATACCAGCAGACTATCATTATCGTCCGTTAAACGCGCTGTCAGGCGGTTATAAATTACGGGTGTTGTTAGCACAGACTTTGTTCCAAGAGCCAGATATTTTATTGCTTGATGAACCGACTAATCACTTAGATATTGTTTCTATCGCATGGCTTGAGAAATTTCTAAAAACTGAGTTTTTAGGATTATTAATTTTTATTTCGCATGATGTTGAATTTATCAACCGTTTGGCCGATAAAATCCTCGATATTGATTATGGTGAAATACGTGAATACAGCGGCAACTATGATAAATTTTTGGCAGAAAAACGCTTAATTGAGGAACAAAAACTTCAAGAAAAAAAACAAGTCGAAGAGAAAATTGCTCACATGCAGGCATTTGTTGACCGCTTCAAAGCGAAAGCAAGCAAAGCTAGACAAGCGCAATCCCGTATGAAAATGATTGAAAAACTTGAAATACCTGACATTAAACAATCGTCACGGATCGCACCTATTTTTAAATTTAAACTCAAACGGCCTTCCGGAAAAATTGTACTCAAAGTGAAAAAGCTCACCAAACATTATCAAGATGCTTGTATCTTAAAAAATGTGAATTTTGAAATACAACGTGGTGAAAAAATTGCCATTGTCGGTAGTAACGGTGCTGGTAAATCTACTTTATTACGCTGTCTATTAGGCAAAACTACTCATGATGAAGGTCAATATGAATGGGGCCATGAGGCCCATATTGGTTATTTTTCACAAAACCATCATGATGATCTAAACCATTCAACCAGTGCTTTAGAATGGCTGACCACGGAGGCACACGACCATCCCAATCAAGAAATCCGTAAAATCCTGGGACAGATGTTGTTTACGCAAGAACAAGTGCACAAAGATATTATGACTTTAAGCGGTGGTGAAGCTGCCCGTTTACTGCTTGGCCGAATGATCTTGCAACAAGCCAATATACTCGTGTTGGACGAACCCACGAACCATCTCGATATCGAAACTACTGATGCATTAGCAGCAGCTTTGGCCGAATATCCAGGCACTGTCATTGTCGTCAGCCACAATCGACATTTCATTAACAAAATTGCCAATCGGGTACTCTTTGTGACTAAAGGCAGCGGCGTACAGGATTTCAAAGGTAAATACTCTGAGTTTGAAGCGCTACAGCAATAAGAACAGATCGTCATTTACTAAGAAAAATTAGTGCTGGTCATTGCGAGCTGATGTATCCCCACGAATTTTTAGGTAACACAAATCGGCGAGTTCGAAAGCAATGGCGTAAAAACTAGAAGTGTTATTGCTGTCAAGATTAAGTATTTCGCTGCAGGTGTAAAAATAAATCCCGTCATCCCGCGGCGAAGACCGCGGGAACCAGGGCTATTCGATAGAGTGCGTATTGCCTGATGGATCCTGCGGTCTTCGCCGCGGGATGACGGGAGGGCTTTACATAAAAATTCGGGGATGCCTGAGATTGCGAGGAGCACAGTGACAAAGTCACATAAGTCACATGGATCGCTTCATCATTGCACTCCTCTGACAACAACGAAACTATTTTAATACGATAAAATCATTTGCTGCTTGATCATAAGCATAAATTACGCCCTCTTTGATATTAAAAAACCATAAGTGTATGGTTAATTTTTTTCTTTTAATGCNTGAGCGAATCCACGGAAAGGTCAAACAATTTTTATAAGAATTAATCAGGGAAAGTTTCGCACATTCATCAACATCATGGATGACATTATCACCAATATCAATTAGATTGGTCCAATTGCTGATAAAATCGTCATGTGCCAAATACTGACGGTTTAACGAGGCATCAATACCACCACATTGACTGTGGCCTAAAATAATTAGATGTTGGATATTCAAGTAACACAATCCAAATTCTAATGCAGCACTAGTGCCATGATGGGCCTCATCATTTTCATAAGGCGGCACAATATTAGCAACGTTGCGTAATACAAATAAATCGCCCGGATCACATTGCAATAACAGTGCAGGATCGACTCTGGAATCACAACAAGCAACAATCATTATTTTTGGGCGTTGCCCTTGTTCAGACAATTCGCGCATGAACGAGTTATTACCAATCACATATTTTTCACGGAACAGTTGATAACCTTGGATTATTTTTTCAAGACTGTCTGGCATAACAGGTACCTTTTATTTACCGATAAACTTAGCTTTACGCTTCTCATTAAAAGCGCGTATGCCCTCTTCACGATCGGCTGTCAACAATATCCGATTATAAGCGGTAATTTCAAATGCAAAACCTTGTTTTAATTCGCTTGCTTGTGAATAGTTCATTGCCTGCTTGGCTTGTTGTACCGCAATGGGGGCATTGCTAGCAATGCTATTGGCAACTTNCAATACTTGCGGCAGCAATTCACTAGGCTGACATAATTGATTGACAAGGCCCCATTGGTAAGCCTCTTCTGCATTAAAAGCACGAGCAGTAAAACATAATTCTTTTGCTCGACGCAAGCCACACGCCTTCGGTAAATTTTGTGTACCCATTGCCCCTGGAATCAGCCCAAGCCGCGTCTCTGATTGTGCAAAAGTGGCCGTGGATGCGGCATATGCAAAGTCACACGCCAACATCAATTCCAAGCCTCCACCATAGGCGATGCCATTAACAGCAGCAATCACGGGAATCGGACAATCGGATAACCGCAACATGGCCTCCTCTAAAGCGACATGTTGCTGTTTCCAAACAGTGAGGTCTAAATTACGGCGTTCCTTCAAATCAGCTCCAGCACAAAATGCCTTTTCACCACTGCCAGTCAATACAATACATCTGAGTGCTTTATTTTGGCTGGCCTCACCCCAAAAATCTCGCAATTCTCTCATCATTTGATAGTTAATCGCATTCAAGACGTCCGGCCGATTTAAAGTAACGAGCAAAATGCCATTGTCATAATGGGTAAGTTTTAGAGTCTCAAAGACTGGCCCCATAGCGCTCTCCGTGTTTGTAGTAAAATAGGTAACTATTCCCTATCCGTCTGAAAGTAGCACAAACGGTCAATTTTGAGCCCAGGTTGCAACAAAAGTTGAGCAAAAGCCCGGTTTATACGGGCAAATGAACATTTTTGCGAAACTTTTGTGGCAACGGCCAAAAGTGACTACTTCCGTCTACTGGCTGAGTAGTTACTAAAATATAATGATATTTTTAGCATCTACTGCAAGTAGGCTTTTTTACTCAATGAATCGCAGTACCATAGAGTCATCCCCTTCATTCTACTGAGGTAACGACCATGACAGAGTTGGCCCCCAAGAAAGTCAGCGAATCCGCCATCCATGACCATACCTATAAAATTTTCCCTAATGATTTGAACTCTTATAAAACTGTCTTTGGTGGCCTCATTGTATCAAACCTAGACCGGTTAGCAGTGGTAGTTGCTGAACGCCATACCGGCAAGACCTGTGTTACTGCCTCGATTGACGCGGTGCACTTNTTGGCGCCAGCTGGCTATGGAGATGTCCTGATTATGCAAGCGTCCATTAATCGCAGTTGGCGAACTTCAATGGAAATTGGCACTAAAGTGCTGGCAGAGAANCCCCATACTGGCGAAAAACGCCATATTGTTTCAGCTTATTTTACTTTTGTGGCCGTTGATGAGAACCGTTGTCCTACTCCTGTGCCAGCGGTGATTCCTGAAACACCTGCAGAGAAACGCCGTTTCCGTGAGGCCGAAGACCGTCGCCAACGGCGGAAACAAGAGGCTGAGGAACGACGGCGATTGCGTGAGGCTCATGGAGACTAATACTCGCGAAGCACTTCTCCTGACTGATTTGTTGGATCCGCTTCGCTTCGCTTGATCCACCCTAGGTTTCATTTATGTCCAGAACAGTACTTTTGTGGTCGTTGACAAAAGCAATCGGCCTGCGAGAGCTAGTGAAGGATTTCCATTTAGTGATGTTTGATAGAAATCCCTCGCTGAAGTACTGATTCAGTCTGATTTATGGTAAAATTTGAACATGCACACCTCTGCCGATGGCACTAAGGCTGCCAAAAAATTAAACTTATTGTATTGTTGATTGCGTTCGCTAGTCCATTTGCTTCGAGCATGTATCTGCCAGCATTGCCTACTTTAGGCAAGCAGCTGGGCAGCACTGATGCAGCACTATTGGCCTTCACATTCAGTATTTTTCTGTTGGGTTTTGGGTTCTCGCAGCTTGTCTACGGCCCTTTATCGGATGCTTTTGGTCGCCGGAAAATCATCATGATAGGGACCTTAATCACAATTATTGGTAGCCTAGGCTGCATGTGGGCAAACAATATCGANAGGCTTTATCTTTTTCGGCTAGTTCAAGGCTGCGGTATTGGGGCTGGTTCTGCATTAACTCGCTCCATGTTACGTGATTGTTTTGAAGGCAAGGCCCTTAACATGGCCGTTAGTCAAGTAGGTGCTATTTTTGCAATTGCGCCCATGCTGTCCCCAATGATCGGNGGTTATATTTATCATTGGTTTGGTTGGCGCTGTATCTTTCTATTTAGTGTGATTTACCTGACTTTAAATTTAGCTTTGCTGGTTTTCTGGTATCAAGAATCCAACCCTCATCTCAATATTAAGGCGATTTGGCCACGTCACATCTGGCAAAACTATATGCATCTTCTGACTGACCGTACCTTCATGGGGTATTTATTGTGTGCTAGNTTTTCTTATGGCGGTATCAATGCTTATATCACTATCAGCCCTTTTTTATTACAACAAGAATTAGGGGTCTCTGCCGTACAAACTGCCTGGATCACTTGCACCATTGTATCGGGGCTCGTGATAGGACGTTCATTCAATAATTATTTATTTGACCGTTTTGACACTGCCAAAATAATGCAAGCCGGCATGCTAATTATGTTATTAAGTGGGATATTATTATTAATACCTAGTTTATGGGGAATCATGAATGTAAGCGTTATTATGATACCTGTGTTGCTCTATGTTATCGGTACAGGTTTCGTCATGCCCAATTCATTTGCGGGTTCTTTAGCGCCTTTTGGAAATATGGCGGGCGCTGCAGGAGCATTATATGGTAGTTTATCATTGCTGATTTCTTTCATTATTAGCGGTATCACTGCATTACTGCGCGAACACAGTCAAATGCCTCTGGCAATGACTTATATTATTTTAGCACTGGCCACTTTAATAATTTTTCAATTTTTATTGCCAAAAACAACAGCTACAGTCGAAGTGTAATCAATAATAGCAGAAGTGCGCTTCGCTGCGTGACTCGCAATGACAGCATTGTAATTACTTCACTGACTGGTTATTCAAAAACCTAAGAATTATCGCATTCACAATTTCACTTTGTTCCAAAATAACTAAATGGCCTGCGTGTCTGACTGTGATAAATTTATGGTTGGGAATATCACCGTAAAATTCTTTAATCTTTGGCAACGGCGTAACGCGGTCCTCTTCTGCAATGATAATCAATGTCGGCACTAACAATTCTGAAACGTCTATCTCTGGTAATTGTTTCAACCCTAAGATCATTGGTTTCATGACATACATTGGATTTTGGCTGCCTGCTTTTGCCTCAACCGCAATTAATTCTGATGGCGTTTCTTTGGCAAAAANTAAAGTCTTGAATTCTTGTGCCATCTTTAATCGACGTTTTTCTAATTCTTCTACTGGTAAATTCCAAATTTCTGCAACATGTTGAACTTTGGATTGACTAGGCGTGATCAATATCAACTTTTNTACTCTATTTTGGTTTGCCATAGTCAAATATGTCGATAATGTAGCGCCTCGCGAATGCCCAATAATAATATTGTTGTTCCCCGCATAGCGCTCAAAAATAGTTTGCATATCCTGCATTAATTCTGTGAATGAATAAGGGTTATATGTCGCATCAGGCACAGGTTNTTCACTTTGTCCGTGGCCCAGCATATCAGGAACAATTAAACAATAATCTGCTTGTAATACAGAGACTTGTTGCCGCCATTGATCTCCTCGACCGCCACTGCCATGAAATAAAAAAATCACACCTTGTTTGCGAGCTGTTTCATTAATAATATTAATACTGATACGACGTCCAGGACGGATTTCAATCAGTTGACGCATGTTTATTCCTTATACGACCGGTTCGAAAATAAGCTTGATTAAAATAAAAACNCTCTGATTCATTAGCAGGATACCAACCTGGTATTCCCAATATCGGTAATGGTGATAAAATGTCATTGTTGCTCACTTCCCGCGCATCGGCTAAGTAAAGCGCCATTCTATGATCGAGCTGTGATAACTGTTCGTGTAAACTCTGCAGAAAAAATGCTGTATCTGCTAAACTTAAAATAGCATGCCCGGTCATGCCAATATAAGGCTGCAAGGCTTTTTCATATAAAGAATGGCCAATAATATAAAAACGCATGTGTTGCATTACTTCCATCCGACGTTGCCAAAATAGCTCATGCCACTGAAAACTCTTAATTAATTCTAATAATTCCGGCCGATCACTGATGACCACAACACCGTTTTCATCGAATAAGGCCAGCTTATTTTCAATCATAGTACGAAATTTATCATGTGGCCACCGCCGTTGCAGCGCCTGGTATTGGTGAGCATTTAATTGGGCTTTAATATGAGGAAAAATAAACCACATCATCGCATTAAAAANATCATGCCAATTTTCTAAACGCGTAGGCACATTACCAGTCATATATATTTGCATTTCATATGGCATATTCAAACTCTCAGTGCTTGACGATTGTGGTACAAATCGTAAATCATGTCCTGATTGGGTCTGAGGTATTGCAGTTAATTGTTGCAGCCATTGATTGTAGTCTGTCAAACTCGGCCATGTGTGAGGCAATACTATTTGCTCACACAACGGCTGCAGAGTATTGAACAATGCTGATCGCTGATAAAATTGCCAGTCCCATGGAATATGCATAGCTTTTCCTAAAATAAAAATTCGGCCGCAGAGCAGCCGAGTTTTAATTATAAATAGGCAGTGCCCATTAGAGTATTAGTCAATTACTTCATGTGGTAACGGATAAGTGCCCTAAAAATGCCTTGAATTTCGATACAGTCTGTGGCGCATACCATGGGCGCATGCGTGGCGTTGGCGGGCAACAATGTAATAGTATTGTCGTCATTGTACTGTATGCGTTTTACTATGACCTCCGCACGATTGACCAATGCCACGACAATTTCGCCATCAGCTGCAGTTGTGCTTTTATCACAGACAATAATATCGCCATCAAAAATGCCTTCTTCGATCATTGAATCGCCCTTCACTTTTAGCACAAAGCGATTATTGCCCAGCAACAATTCAGCGATATCGATATAGCGGGTCTCGGGAATAGCTTCGATTGATTTACCTGCCACAATTTGTCCTAATAGTGGCAAAGCAAACCGGTTTAATATCTCGATATTACGACGTTGTCCCGCAATCAAGCGGATTANATTTTTAGCCGCTAATGCTTTGAGATAGCGGTATACTACCCCTCTTGATTTTATGCCTATGCCCGTGGCAATCTCTGCGGTAGTGGGCGCATAGCCACGCTGTANCAAAAACTCACAGACAAATTGATAAGTTTTGTGTTCCGTTGCAGTTAACATGACCAATCTCCCTATGCTCTCTTTTATCCATTCTAGGAGAAATAACAGTTATTAGTCAAGAGTGGATTAAAATTAATTGGGCAAATGGCTCCTCTTTGCAGTTCTGCTTGATGTTTACAATTGAATCCGTACCATATAGTAACCATCATAGAGGTAAGCAAAATACGCATGATAAAACTAGAAAAAGTCTCAAAAACCTATCAAATGGGCGACATCCCTACACATGCCTTAAAAATATTGATTTGGACATCAAATCGAAAGAAATTTTCGGCGTCATCGGCCCTAGCGGCGCAGGAAAAAGCACTTTGATTCGTTGTGTCAATCTGCTAGAGCGTCCCAGTAATGGCAGAGTAATCGTTGATAATCAAAACTTGACCACAATGACCAATACTGAGTTACGTGCTGCGCGCCGCAAAATTGGAATGATTTTCCAACATTTCAATTTGTTGTCTGCCCGCACCGTCTATGACAATATTGCATTGCCGCTGGAGTTGGCAGGTGAAAAAAAACCGTAATTCAACAGCGGGTCATGCCATTACTGGAGTTGACTGGTCTGGCCGATAAAAAACAGCATTATCCCAGCCAATTGAGTGGTGGCCAAAAGCAACGGGTCGCGATTGCACGTGCCCTCGCCAACCGACCAACTGTATTGCTGTCAGACGAAGCGACTTCGGCTTTAGATCCACAGACAACGCATTCTATTTTGCAATTACTGAAAGACATTAACCGCGAATTTGGCATTACCATTTTACTTATTACTCATGAAATGAGCGTAGTAAAAGAAATTTGTGACCGGTTGGCAATTATTCAGCACGGTGAAATTATTGAACAAGCCGAAGTTATTCAATTTTAGCCGGCCAGAGACAGAAACCGCTAAACAGTTTGTGCGCTCTGTTTTGAAAGAACATCTGCCTGATAAATTACAACAACGGATTTTGCCTGCCAAAAAACCAGGTGCCATTCCATTGTTGCAAATTTCATTTTGGGAGAGACGGCTTCAGAGCCATTTATTGCGAAATTAATTCAAACTTACGGCATTGATATCAATATTCTACAAGCACAAATTGAAACCATACATGGCGAAACTGTAGGGACAATGATCGTTGAACCTGCTGGTGAAGAAGATAAAATCAATGCAGGCATTCAGTATTTGACAAGCAAAGGCATTAATGTGGAGGTCATTGGTTATGTTGAATGAGACCTTTACCATACTTGGAACAGCAACGGCTGAAACGGTTTACATGGTATTAGTATCTGGCCTGTTTGCCGTGCTAGGCGGAATACCCTTAGGCGTGATTTTATTGACTACTCGCAAATCAGGCATTTTGGCCAATGCNTTTTACCAAAATTCACTCGGCTTTATTGTCAATGTTGTCCGCGCCATTCCTTTTATCATTTTACTCGTAGCTTTAGTACCATTAACACGATTGATAGTAGGCACTTCCATAGGCACAAATGCAGCGATTGTACCTCTTAGCATTGGCGCTATTCCATTTGTAGCACGTATTGTTGAAAATGCCATCGCTGAAGTCGGTGGTGGTCTTATTGAAGCGGGCACAGCGATGGGAGCCACACCTTGGCAAATTATTATAAAAATTTTATTGCCCGAAGCCTTGCCAGGCATCATCAAAGGAGTAACAGTCACTTTAATTACTTTGGTCGGTTATTCAGCAATGGCTGGCGCTGTGGGTGGCGGTGGCCTTGGCAGTGTCGCTATAAATTATGGATATCAACGTTTTGATGTTGAAATTATGTTTGCAACCATTGTGATTTTGGTCGCCTTTGTATACTTATTGCAATATGCCGGTGATTGGTTAGCCAAAAACTTGATCACCGTTTTTAAATTAAAGGAGTTATTTATGTTGAAATTATTACGTGGCTTAACAATTGCAGTGACTCTGTTTTGCCTAGCTGGTTGTCATTCTTCTGATCAAGCCAATAATAGCAATAAAATCCGCGTTGGCACAATTGCCGGCCCAGAGACGCAGTTAATGGAAGTAGCAAAAACGGTAGCTGCTAATCAATATGGCTTAAATATTGAAATTGTACAATTCTCAGACTATACCATGCCAAATGAAGCTTTAGCTGACGGAAGTATTGATGCGAATATGTTTCAACATTTGCCTTATTTGCAACAAGCGATCAGAGCCAAAGGCTATCAATTAGTGCCTATTGGCAAAACTTTCGTGTATCCAATGGCATTGTATTCNAAAAAAATCACCAAACTAAGTGACTTGCATCAAAAAGCAACAGTGGCCATTCCTAACGACCCCAGCAACAGAGCACGTGCCCTATTATTATTGCAAAAAGCTAATTTAATTAAACTACGTTCAGGCGCTGATGTAAGTGCAACGGTAAAAGATATCAGTGAAAATCCGAAGCAATTAAAAATTGAGGAAATTGATGCTGCTCAATTGCCGCGTATTTTGCCTGATGTTGATCTTGCTGCAATCAATACCAATTATGCCATGGTAGCCAAATTGATACCATCGCACGATGGTTTGTTCATTGAAACCAGTGATTCACCTTACGCTAATTTAATAGTGGTGCGAGCGCAAGATAAAGAGAAACCACAATTGCAACGATTAGTCGATGCATTGCACTCACCTGAAGTATTACAAAAAGCGGAAGAGTTGTTCCAAGGACAAGCAATTCCAGCTTGGAAATAGAAACAATATGCCCATTGCACCTACCATCCTCGTCATCCCGCGGCGAAGACCGCGGGATCGATCAGGCAATACACACTCCATCGCATAGCCCTGGTTCCCGCGGTCTTCACCGCGAGATGACAGCATTTATTTTTACACCTTCAGCGAAATACTTAATCTTGACACCAATAACAAGCTTCTAGCTTTTACGCCATTGCTTTCGAACTGGCTGATTTGTCTTATCTCACATAAAAATTCGTGGGGATACGTCAGCTCACAATGACACACACAATACCTACAATGTTTAATACGGAACCTCTGCTAATTTTCTCTTACAGTCTTCTGCCGAGTTCGTCATTACAAAAACTTCCCCACTACTGGCAACAGGGCAAAATGTTAAGCCATTAGTAACGGCGGCCAATTCAGGTAATTTTTCTTAACAACGACAATATAAATGGGCTTTTGTTTCGCATTGTCAAGTAATGCTTGAGAAGTGATAAACCATCCATCAGCTTCAGCAGTAGTAGCACCGAAATATAAGTCTTTACTAACGCTATCAACAATCGCTAAACGTTGTTGTAAATAAAACAAGATCGTTGAAAAACGCTCATAGTCTTGAAAGAGATATACTGGATGAGTCGGTGCGTTTTGGAGAATATAATTGGCAACAGCAACCGCTGATCTTTCAGGTTGCAGTCGTTGTTTGTCAATCANAGAAAAAGCTACCAAAGGCAATATCAAGCTGGCCAATAATAAAAACGTTAATTGGGGTGAGCCTCGGCGTGCCCATAATATTATCGCACCAATCATGCCATAAACAGTAATCAATAACATCGTCCAAAAATTGGCATTGCCAACTCAACCGGCAAAGCTAAAAANTCCAGGCACTAAAACGGCAAACTGGGGAAAATAGAGAGTGATTGCAAGCAATAAAGCAATGATTGCAGCAATTCCCACTAAAACGATATAAGCAGACAATAATGCCTTAGGCTTATTTTGTTGTACATAACGAAAGACTTGCATGCCCAATAACAATGCTAAAGCAGGTATCCCTAAAATAATATAATAATGCGCTTTAGCTTGCGACAGTGAGAAAAAGACAAACATGGTAATAAACCAAGCCCATAAAAAACGCTGCAACGAACGATCAACAGCAGTGATATATTGCTTAGAGCGGCGCAATAATGCCGGCAACAATAAAGTCCATGGGAACAAGATGCCTAAAACTGATAACACATAAAAATATAGAGGACCAGTATGATAATCATGCGGAACACGTTTATTTAAAANACGCATAAATTGTTCATTGANCAAAAAGTTCCACGCAAAGTCATTTTGCTTAAGGCTAGCTGCTATGACCCAAGGTGAAACTATGGTTAAAAATATGAGTATTCCTATTGGACTGATCAGGCGAAGATATTGTCTAGCAGGCGCTTCATCTAATAACATAAAAACGACTGTTATCATTGGTACCAATAACATTACAAAAAGACCTTTAGTCATAAAGGCCATTCCTACTGCAGCATATGTCAACCACAGATAATAACGTCGTCCTTGGCTATACCATAAATAAAAGCTGCACAATGCAGTGGTCACACACAAAGCCAATAACATATCAAAAATAATGACACGGGCAATTAGCATAAAACCAATGGAAGTAGTCAATATAATGGCAGCAAACCACCCTTCTCGACCACGATTTAATAATTTTGCAAACATAAATAAAACTAATACCGTCAAAGCAGCAGCAGTAATTGGTACCAAACGTGCACTAAAAACGGAAACTCCAAAATATGNATAATTCACGGCTATTAGCCAATACAGTAAAGGTGGTTTCTCTAGATAAGGGACAAAATTTAAATGAGGAATCAAATAATTGCCGGTCACTAACATTTCTCGTGCAATTTCTGCATACAGACCTTCATTCATATTTTCTAAAGCATAACTCGAAAAACCAAAATAAAGTGTCAAATAGATAAATAGACCTAAAATGGCGTATTCCCAAATTTTTAGAGATTGTGAATTCATCGAATGATATCTCACTAAGTTAATGCACTTCTGTTATGTCAATAAAATTCATTGACCATGTCAATACCAGCGCCCGTCATTGCGAGAAGCATAGCGACAAAGCAATGCATGTCGTCTCGGTCATTAGATTGCTTTTTAAACTATTTATATCCCTCTCGAAGAAATAATTTCAAAAAATTGTTAGTCGTTTGTTCAGCCACTTCTGCCTCAGTAATACCACGCAATTCCGCTATTTGCTGGGCCACATAACGTACATAGGCGGGTTCATTGGGCTTGCCACGATGTGGCACCGGCGCTAAATAAGGTGCATCAGTCTCAATTAACATCCGGTCTAAAGGCATTTTTCGGGCAACGTTGCGTATTTGTTCAGCATTGCGAAAAGTAATAATACCGGAAANAGAAATATAAAAATTCAACGCCATGGCTTGTTGCGCCATTTCCCAATCTTCTGTGAAACAATGCAATACACCACCTACTATGTCAGCCTGCTCTTCTTTTAAAATACGAATCGTATCTATGCGTGCATCACGGCTATGCACAATTAAAGGCTTATTGGTTGCTTTCGCGGCCCGAATATGATTACGAAACCGGTCTTGCTGCCAAGTCAAGTCCCCTTCACTGCGATAATAATCCAGCCCTGTTTCTCCAATCGCAATAATTTTAGGCGAGGCAGCTAAAGCAATTAAATTTTCTGTGCTTGGCTCCGCTGTTGCGGCTTCGTTTGGATGCAAACCAACAGATGCATAAATCCAATCATGTTGTTCAGCAATTTTTAGGACTTGTGGAAAATGATTAAGCTCAATGCATACACATAAAATATAACCGACGCCTGCTGCTTGTGCTGCATCCAATGCCAGTGATAGTTGGCCATGGTATTTAGTCAGGTCTAGATGATCTAAATGACAATGAGAATCAACCAAAACATAATTCGTTGTTGATAATTTCATTACGCTGTAATCCAANNTTAATAAATTTTCTAATAGCATCTGACCATTTAAATTCGGGTTCTTGCTGATTATTTGTTTTAGAGCAGTTAAATGGTCTGACCATTGTCCCCATCTTGCTGGAGAATATTTGAATGCCAACCGTTGAATAATCTTTTCCTGTAATGGCCAAGTGATTGTTGTAGCCAATTGCCATTGCATAATGCTGGTTAANNATATTGATATAATAAATTTAATGTTGTTTCTAATTTTGCAGTTGCATATCGAGTTGCTAACGCTAATGCACTCATCTCCCCATGAAAANNAATGGGCTAAATCTTGTTGTAATTGTTGATATTGTGCCAATTCTTCCGGTTCATTTGCCAATGCTAATGCCCGTAAAGGCGAATGGTCTGTTGTTTCAATNNGAGCCATTCCAATTGTATTTTTATCAATTTGCGGTGTCAACCACTCTAATAATTGCATCTTAGTTGGCAAAGGAAAGACAAGTTTTTGACAGCGGCTGCGAATAGTAGCAGACAAAGCAGCTGGGTTAGCAGAAATCAGCAATATCAATGTTTTGCCTGCTGGTTCCTCCAAAGTTTTTAACAAAGCATTGGCAGCAGCCGAATTAAGTGCATCGGCCTGGTGTAAAATGACAATTTGATGACCACCTTGTTGGGCAGTTTGTTGTAACGCCGTCACTAGTTCACGAATTTGTTCTATTTTAATAACTTTGCCATCAGGCTCTATTTCGTAACAATCAGGATGCCCACCAGCGGCAATAAAATGACAACTTTGGCAATGTCCACATGGCTGATCATTATTCGGTTGTTTACACAATATCCGCTTCGTCAATGTGCGTGCAAAATTACGTTTACCAACACNCTTCTGGGCCTGCTAATAATAATGCATGTGGCATAGCATCACGTTGATAACGTGTCATTATTTGTTGCCATTGTATGGTTTGCCAAGGATAAATCATTGTTATGCTGAGGTAAGCAAAGGTTTCATGATCGCATGCAACTGTTTTGTCACGCTCGCTAAATCGCCACTTGCATCAATAACACGATAACGTTCTGGATAACGCATTG
Organism: Coxiellaceae bacterium; assembly: GCA_013414725.1. Taxonomy (GTDB): domain Bacteria; phylum Pseudomonadota; class Gammaproteobacteria. The sequence continues at coordinate 2,137,503 of CP058706.1, forward strand.
CACGCCGAAAGTAAGTTGCTCGTACTCGTTCAANAAATTCGATTTGCTCATGTTCAATACGGTCTTTTGCTTGACGAGATGCAATGCGTTTTAAGCCAATTTCCACTGGCACATCAAGCAATATCACCATATCGGGTTGTAAATCCGCATGCACCCATTGCTCTAATGTCGCAATTTTTCTATTGGNAATACCACGGCCACCACCTTGATAAGCATAACTCGCATCGGTAAACCGATCACAAATGACCCACTTACCGGCTGCCAATGCTGGCCGAATATTCGTTGTTAAATTTTGAGCACGGGCTGCAAACATGAGTAATAATTCAGTTTCAGGGCACATGGCTTCGTCATGCTGCGTTAATAATAAATTTCGGATTGAATTCGCAATCGGTGTGCCACCTGGCTCGCGCGTGACAAGGTACGGAACATTTGCTTGTTGTAACCAATCAGACAGCGATATCATGGCCGTCGTTTTGCCCGCGCCTTCAATTCCTTCNNGACAGTAATAAAATAATTTTTAGTTGGCATTAGCAATCCGTTGTGGTTGTTGACAAAAATAAGTCACTGGTTGTCGCAATAATAGATTCAACATTAACTTATCAGGCATTGGACAAAATTGTGGTCGTAATAAATATTGTTTGATAGCAACATCATGGGCTTTTAATGTATTAGAAAATGCATGGCCACCAACACCGGTTGCGACATAATATAAAGCATCGCCTGCTGCTGGATGTAAGGCAGCTGTAATAGAGCTGGCACTTGGCATTGCTATCGGTGTCGGTGGCAGACCATTTCGGGTATAAGTATTATATGCCGTATCTATCTTTAAATCGTTGCCAGTCAACTTTTGTGTATAATTTTTATTTAATCCATACATGACTGTGGGATCAATTTGTAAACGCATGTTCTTGTCTAACCGCCGCATGATCACACCAGCAACCATTGGCCTTTCGCTGATGACAGCCGTCTCTTTTTCAATCATAGAAGCAACAATTAATGCTTGATAAGAGTTTTGATAAAACAAATTGGGTGCCCGCTGCTGCCAGAGCTGTCCCAATACTTGCTGCATATTGTTATAAGCCATCTGCAACAGTTTAATATCCGAAGTACCACGTGAAAATAAATAAGTGCTAGGATAAAACATGCCCTCAGGATAAAGATTGGGATGGCCAATGCGGGCCATGATGCTGGCGTCATCTAAGCCTTGTAATTGATGTGAAACATAGGGATTGCGATTTAATGCATCCATTAATTGGCCAAACGTCCATCCTTCTACGATTGTAAATTGACGCATAATGGTACGACCAGCCACCATTTGGCTTAAAAATTGGCTGGCTGTCATGCCTGGCATAATCCGATATTCACCGGCCTTAATTCGAGTTAAATCACCACGTAAGCGGGCCCACTGAATAAAGCGCTTAGGATCAATATTTAGACCTTGACGTTTTAATTGCCAAGCAATAGCGCTGGGTGTAGTGCCTGGCTGAACTTCTATTTCTACAGGAATATTATTGGCAATAAGAGGAGCATCAAAGAATTTTTTCCATGCACTGCAAAGCCACGCTATCCATATCAAGACCAGCAAAGTAAGCACTAATAGCGTATTTACTAACCAACGTGGCATGCTAATCTCTCAGGTATTTTTGCAGTATGATTTGGTGGATCGGCTTCNGCTTGATCCACCCTAGCTTTGAACAGTTTAATCTTTAAACCGGCAAAACAATAAACTTCCGTTAGTACCACCAAAACCAAAAGAATTTGATAAAGCCATATTAATTTTGCGAGGTTGCGCAACATTAGGCACAAAATTCAGTCCCCCATCCACATCTGGGTTCTCTAAATTAATAGTAGGTGGAGCCACTTGATCACGAATCGCAAGTATTGAAAAAATTGCTTCTACAGCACCAGCCGCACCTAGTAAATGCCCTGTCATGGATTTAGTAGAACTAATGGCTAATTTAGTCGCGTGATCGCCGAAGGCTTTTTGAATTGACATCGCTTCAATCCGGTCTCCTACGGGAGTGGATGTTCCATGCGCATTCACATAATCCACTTGATCAGGCCTAACTTTTGCATCCTGCAAGGTATTCATCATGGAGGCAATAAAACCGGCCCCGGTTTCATCAGGGGCAGTAATATGATATGCATCAGCACTCATACCGAAACCTGTTAATTCAGCATAAATTTTTGCACCGCGTTNTTTAGCGTGTTCGTATTCTTCTAACACAAGTACACCCGCACCATCACCCAATACAAAACCATCACGATCTTTGTCCCAGGGCCGACTGGCTTTCTCAGGTGCATCATTACGGGTCGATAAGGCACGGGAAGAAGCAAAACCTGCAATGCCAAGTGGACAAGTTGCCATTTCAGCACCACCTGCCAACATTACATCAGCATCACCATATTTGATCATGCGTGCGGCATGGCCAATATTATGTGAGCCTGTTGTACAAGCCGTAACAATCGAAATATTAGGGCCTTTAATGCCATAAGAAATAGAGATATAACCCGCCACCATGTTAATAATGGCACTTGGTATAAAGAAAGGAGAAATCTTACGTGGGCCTTCGGTTGCCAAAATCTGTTGGTTTTTCTCAATCAGTGGCAATCCACCAATGCCAGAGCCAATTGCAATACCAATCCGATTGGCATTACTGTCATCGACCAACAAACCCGCATCTGCAATGGCTTCTTTAGCGGCAGCAAACCCATACTGGATAAAAACATCGGTCTTTTTAGNGTCTTTGACCGGCATATATTGAGCTGGGTCAAAATCTTTAACGGAAGCGCTAAAACGCACTGCCAAGTTAGAAGCATCAAATGAAGTAATGGGACGAGCACCGCTTTTACCATGCAAAATACCATCCCATGTTTCCTTAACGGACAGTCCAAGGGGAGTGACCATGCCCAGACCAGTGACTACAACTCGACGCATAGTTTACCCCCTTTGTTTTGATTATTTGTCAGCTTTTTCTTTGAGATGCGATTCGATGTAATCGACAGCGTCTTGGAATGTAGCAATTTTTTCTGCTTTTTCATCAGGAATTTCGGTTTCAAATTCTTCTTCCAAAGCCATTACTAATTCAACAGTGTCCAATGAATCAGCGCCCAAATCATCAACAAATGATGCATTGGGTGTTACTTGATCTTCAGAAACACCTAATTGCTCCACCACGATTTTTAACTCGTTCTGAAACTGTGCTAGCTACCATGATTTAATTCCCTNCTCGAAAGTTACCTACCCAGTCATCACTGGGGCCTACCGGCTTATTAAGACCGGCTTAGTTTAGTCAAAAAACAAGCTCTTGCAAACTATTATTACATCACCATAAGAATTTCAATTAGTGTGACTATATACACGTTTAAAATTCTCAAATCAACCCATATACATACCACCGTTGACATGAATCGTCTGGCCAGTGATATAAGCTGCACCTGGGGAAGCCANAAACCNCACTGCATAAGCAATCTCTTCTGGCATGCCAAGGCGTGGTATCGGCACTTTAGTGAGAATTGCCGCACGTTGCGGCTCGGTGAGTTCACGCGTCATATCAGTATCAATGAAACCAGGTGCCACCACATTGACGGTGATATCACGGGAAGCAATTTCCAGCGCCAACGACTTGCTAAAGCCTATTAACCCGGCTTTGGCGGCACAATAATTAGGTTGGCCAGGATTGCCCATGGCTGCCACCACAGAACTAATATTAACAATCCGGCCCCAACGGGCTTNTACCATACCTTTGAGGCAGGCTTTGGTCACTCGATACACTGCATTAAGATTGGTTTCAATAACGCTGTTCCATTCCTCATCTTTCATGCGTAACATGATATTATCGCGCGTGATACCAGCATTATTGACCAAGATCGCGGGAGATTCGTATTGTTGCTGAATTGCGCTGATCACTTTTTCAATAGATTGTGAATCGACTACATCCAACATCATTCCCTGCCCTGATAAATTTTGTTCAGCAAAACCTGCAGAAATTTTGCNTGCCCCAGCCTCGGTCGTGGCAGTACCAATAACGGTTGCACCCTGTCTCGCCAAAGTCAATGCAATGGCTTGACCAATGCCACGGCTAGCGCCTGTTACGAGGGCAATCTTGCCTTTTAATGACCAAAGATTTTCATTCATAAATTTTTCCTTATATATCAAAAAATCTTAATGTAGGGTGGATCAAGCGAAGCGGATCCACCCTACAGCAATCAAGCAGCTAAAATATTACCTTGCAAATTATGGGCTGCTGCCAACGCCTGTTGTAATTGCTCTGGCGTATTTAATGATAATGTGTTGACTTGATCGGCAATACGCTTGTTAAGCCCCGCCAATACCTTGCCTGGNGCCACACTCAATAATTAATGAGACGCCCTGTTTTGCAAAGTCTTGTACTGTTTCAACCCAACGTACTGGATGGTCTAACTGCTGCACTAATGCCTTGCGAATGGCTTGAACATCCTGATGACTTTTTACATCTACATTATGAATCACTGGAATCGTGGGTGTATGGATCGACACGTGCGCTAAACTTTNTGCCAACTGGGTTGCCGCAGGCTGCATTAAAGCACAATGCGAAGGCACGCTAACCGGCAATATTTTGGTCAATTTTGCACGGCTTCTTTGGCAAGGATGACNTGCTCGTTCGACCGCTGCCGTACCGCCAGCAATGACCACTTGGCCAATTGTATTGTAGTTAGCGGGTGCAACAATCTGGTTAGAGTCGGCTGCTTGCTTACAAACAGCCATTACTTGTTCATCGCTTAGGCCAATAATAGCGGCCATAGCACCTTGACCCGCTGGCACGGCTTCTTGCATAAACCGTCCACGCTCAGCCACTAGTTTAACAGCGGCTGGATATTCCAGTGCTCCAGCACAAACCAAAGCGGTATATTCTCCTAAGCTATGACCAGCCATCAAAGCAGGTAATGGGCCTTTGAGACTCACCCAAAGTCGCCAAAGCGCAACCCCTGCAGCCAGCAGTGCTGGCTGAGTAACTTCCGTTTGGTTTAATTCGGATTCTGGGCCATTTAGGACCAATTGCCATAAATCATAGCCAAGTGCTTTTGAAGCTTCTGCAAAAGTATCAATAATGAGCGGATGAGCTTGGGCCAGTTCAGCCAACATGCCTACTGCTTGCGATCCTTGACCAGGAAAAACAAACGCGATTGAATTGGTCATATTTTGTCCTTACTAAATGAATCGAGACAGCTATTTTGGCCGATTCCAGTCAAACGATCAATGTTCTATAAATTAAAATCCAAATTATCACTTTCCTGTTTGAGTGGATTCGGCTCGACAGTTCTGTGGCTATTATTGTCGTTGCAGGTAAGCAAGGTGGCCTCTTGCTTGCCATCAATTAAATCGTGTAATCGTAGCCGTTGAATGACCTGATTTCTCGAGTAAATTTTTACAATCAATAAAAATCAGGTGCTGCAAATCACTGCTAAAGGTTTTTCTACAACTTTCAACTCGAACTGAGGGTCAATGTCAATGTCTTGAAAAAGTTTACTAAAATCTTCCGAACTATTACTGTTTACAAGTTTTGCTTTAATATGTAAATGATAGTCTGCAGTTCCTCGATTGATTGCCAAAATTTTTAGGCAATTTGTTTGCAAACTTTTTGTATTTAGCCACAACTTCCTGACTATTAGTAGATAATCCTCCCTTCAGCATATTATTAAGCGCTTCAATGATAGCCGCGGTCTTAATAACTTCATGGGCTTTAGAATGGTCTCTTTCAGTCGCAACTGAAAACAATCGAGTAAAATAATAAGATTCATACTCAAATATATCTTTCTCGCAAATCCTTAATTCATTGTAACGAAGGATTAATTTAAAAATTTTATGCTGAGTGATTGCTAACAATAATCGATTTTGACGTTCCGAAATCTCATTGCCAAACCATTTTTTAATTTCATTAGCATCTGTAATATATGGACCACACTGTAGCCAAGCCAATGCTAATTCTTGTGCTAAATTAAACGCTGCTTCATTAAATATTTCTTGAGCACAAAGTGATTTAAACAGTTCAGTGACAACTTTACGTTGCGACCGATGTTCTGGCATACAATCATACATGAAACGACGGAAAAATTCTTGATTTTGTCAACATAACCATGTTTAACGTCTAAGTCTAAAATTAACTGAATGAAGTTTTTAGGAAAATGGCATGTTGTTCTAATATAGCTAAAAAGCCTCAGGATGACCGCTTTTTAATGCCGTCAATGCTAATGAAAAACCGGTTTCATTGCCGTTATTTTCGACCAACCAAATATTAACTGCCTGAGAACTTTGTTGTAAATATTTCCAACACAAATTCGAAATTGCCATATAACGTCGCCGCATTATAGCGACATGTAATGGAGTTTCTCCATTAATTTCTTGAGCAGTTAAATTAGCGCCAGCCGCTACTACAAAATCAATAAGCTCATATTGCGCATCGTCTGGAGCTATTGCAGCAATTTCATGCAGCAAAACAGTTTTCCTATCAACATTAATCACTACATTCACTAAATAACGCTTCTCATTGATCAATGTTTTCACTTCCCTCCATTGCTGACTTTGCACCAATTGTCTCAAGCGAATGATGTCAGGGTTTTCCTCATTTGCTGCATTGTCATTAGCGTTACTGGTGCTGGTTGCAGCAACCATTTTCTCGTAGTTTTTATCTTCTAATAAACCATGGTAACGTAAACATTCAAGCATGCTTTCCCAAGACACTGATTTACTCTTACCAATGATGTTGATCCTGCATTGGGTATCTCTGATATCCAAAGTCATCGTAAATTTATTTTCATCTGGCAGCATTGTACAAAATTCTTCAAAAACAAATGCCTTGCTAGTACTAAAATTGAATGATAATACATTGTTTTCTTTATCATAAGCAACGGCAGTATTGAAGGCGCCAACCGGTCGTATGGCTTGTATGATCTCTTGTATCCATTTTTGGGGCTTTTTGCAAAAGAATTATCTTTACAATCCTCAAGAAAAATTGACATGTCGAATCCAATATTTGCAGCTTACTATTGACTTTTTCCGCCACAGACAAGTTACTAAAATTAATTGTCCGTAAATTCGTAAACAACTGTTTGATCTTGTCTGAAACTATTGTTCTATCTTTTCTAGCTTTTGCGAACTCCAACTTTTTCAAAACACTGCCTAAAATGTCATCCTGGGTGGTTGGATCGATTTCTATTTGATATTCTTTTAACTGTAAAAAAACGGATTTTTAAAAATCCTTTACAGCCTCAAGACAAGCTATCCTGGCACCCACATCAGCAGTAAAGTTAAATTCTATTGCACTTAAAAATTCGGCCCGCTGTGAAGCACCACCAAAGTTCACTCCGTATTCGATCAATGGTGTTAACAGTTGCGATAAACAAGAAAACCCCATTTTTGTTTGACGGCAAATGAACCCCAATAAATATGAACGTAACGCTTCTGACACACTGGTGTCACAAGCAAGAAAAGCCATCATTCTGCTTAGATTTGCCAAATTATTTGGGGTTGAAACTAGAATTTTATCGTTAAGCAATTCTGATAATTTATTAGGCATTGAATTAAAAAGCGATATAAGCAACGAAATAAGGTTCATATCCTGGCTGAGATTGCGTGACAAGAGATAAAAATACTGACTTATGGATACTATCCATAACGAATATTCCACTTTGAAATTTGAGTATTTGCTTAAAAGCATTAATTGAACCAGAGCGCATTGTTTCTTCCAATGGCCCTCGATTTTGTTTATTTGTTGAATTAACAAGATTCCAGCGACTATCGTTACGCATTATAAGTTCTATTAAACCCAGTTTTCCTTTCTTGCCCGCAACACTCAAAAATTGTCCCCATTGGCATCTCGATAATCCAAAACCCTGCTGGGATATTTTTGAGTAATATTGAAAAAATATCACATAGCTCAGTATCAGGTAAAAATGCGACTAACCTATGTAGCAATCCATTATTTGTTCTATCTTTTAAGCGCTAGCAACGGCTGTCGTATAAAAATTTTTTAACAGCTAATGTAGGAAAGACATCAGGCTGAATTGCTAAGTTTTGTACGTCTTGATCAGTCAGCTCAATATCAGTATGGATAAAGCCCGTTAAAAAGTCTAAGACCTGACGCGCATCTGTATTGTTTTCCAAGCACCATTAGTCAACATATAATACAGCGCCGTCTTGTTCTCTAGATTTTTTTGATTGATGCAAATATTATTGCCGACTATTTGCAAAATAAATAATGCCAGGTCAAATTGCTGACAAATAATAGCTCGCATTAGCATGTTATTTTGCTGAGAGTCTACATTTTGATAGACAATCTCAGGATCTAGCTGAATGATTGTTTTCCATTCAGCCATTGAAAAATCCAGTCCTGGTATAATTTCTGGAACATTGGCTGGCTGAGTATGAGGAAAACTAAAATCAAACCTTAATTTTTCACCAGTTTGCATTAATGCTTTTACTTGATCATATCTTCCTTCAACATAAGATTGTTGTAATAAATTTGTAGTAGCGGCAGAAGACGCTACTCTGGGGTAAGTATCATCAGCGCTGGGGTAAATCTCAAAACCTTGATTTGAAAAAATACCGATTCGGATAGGAATAAGCAAAATTGGAGTTTTTCGATCATCTGGAGTTTCATACTTTGCTATTAAACAAACCATAAATTGATCTGTTTTATCCACTGCAGCGATACGAGCTAAACATTGGTCAAACTCTTCGAAATTATGGCTCTCTCCAGTTCGCTCTACTCTTTTGTATGCTTTTAAAACACCTTCCGAAGCTATATGTTGACGCATAGTTTCAGTTTGTTTTGAATTTAGAAAAAATACTTTAATACAAAAGTCATATTGATATCCTCAATTTAGATAATCGAGATAGTAAATAAAATCAAACTTTTTGCCTTAAGATGCGCTTAAAACATCCTGTGAAATCGGCAGTATGATTTGGTGGATCGACTGCGTTTGATCCACCCTACATGAAAGAATTGATCGGGAGAGGCTAAAAGGTCAATGGGGCTCGTTGTCTTCTAAAACAATGCCGACTTCTTGATAAATTTTTTGCGGGATATTTTNTTCAACTTGTCTGATTGCCTCATCAATAGCATTGGCATAAGCAGCGATATTGGCACTGCCATGGCTTTTAATCACAATACCTTGCAAACCTAATAAGCTGGCGCCATTGCGACGACCAGGATCCATCTGTCGAACTAGCTCTTTTAATACAGGCACAGCTTGTAAACCCACCAAACGCGTCAATACATTGCGCTCAAANNGGCTTTTGATGGATTGACCTATTAATTTAGCAACCCCTTCACTAGCTTTTAAGGCGACATTGCCAACAAAACCATCACAGACTACCACATCAGCGGTCGCTGAGAAAATTGCATCCCCTTCGATATAGCCAATAAAATTGATTGCTTGGCTTTCGCTTAATAGCATAGCTGTGCGCTTGACTTGGTCATTGCCTTTAATTTCTTCTTCACCAATATTCAATAATGCCACTCGGGGACGAGCAATATTGTCAATTGCTGACGCGACAACTGAACCCATTACGGCGAATTGATAAAGATGATCAGCACTTGAATCCACATTAGCGCCTAGATCCAACATACGCACTTCTTTTTCAGGGTTGATTGTAGGCAAAGAAGCCATGATTGCAGGCCGATCAATTCCAGGCAAAGTCTTTAGAACAAAACGTGCTGTAGCCATTAATGCGCCCGTATTACCAGCACTGACTGCTGCTTGAGCAACGCCTTCTTTGACTAAATCAATCGCTACTCGCATTGATGAATCTTTTTNTGAACGCAGTGCTTGCGACGGCAATTCATCCATGGCCACCTGTTGAGTGGTGTGGCGAATGGTAAGACGCTCATTGATACTGGCATGATGTCGCATCAAGACGTCACGTAATAGTGTATTGTCTCCCACTAAAATAAGAGACAACTCAGGGTGTTTATCCAGCGCATGCAATGATGCCGGCACCGTGACCTTCGGGCCATGGTCACCTCCCATGGCATCGATTGCAATGATGACTTTCTGTAACGCCATTTTATTTAGGCTTCGTCATGCTCGTGGTGATGATGCGCGTGTGGCGGAACAACCACTTGGCGGCCTTTGCGATCATAACCATTAGGTGTGATATGATGGCGGCGGTGGGTTTCACCTGTGGTTGAGTTGGTACTTAATGCAGCAGCGTCTAAGGAATCATGCGCACGACGCATGCCTCGTCTTGAACGTGTAACTCGGCTCTTTTGGACTGCCATAATACTAATCCCCTTAAATTTTACCGAACGCAACGCGGCAGAACGGATTTGGTTTGGTTTCGGTTTTCTCTTCCGCTTGCTTCTCTGCAGCCGCATGACACTGCTCGTTATCATGTTTGGCGGCGGTCGGTAAGCCAAGCAAAATCTCATCCGTTACTATTTCCGCTAGTACCATCGGCACATCGGCAACGACTTCTAACGGCTCAATGTCCTCTGGCAATGCTTTGATATCGGCATCACTGAGTACCGGACGCAATTTTACCTTAATGTCAAGTGATAACTTACCGGTTGCAAGCAACGCTGGCAAGCCATAAAAACTTGGGCCTCGATTCTACCATAAATTAATGGTAAGCCTTGCATATCTTTATCAAAATTTAACTCGATAACAGCCTCACCCAGTGGCTCAAGCAACAGATCATGCAGCCTTGGCATTTCTGCCAACGCTAGCGTACCTTCCAGCTTGGTGCTTTTCTCGGTCAGCCGTAATGGCTCAATTTGTTTGGGCAATCTATGTTTTGGCATTATAAAATGGTAACTTTTAAGTCAAAAGGTGTCAAAGGCAAAAATAGTTCATTTTTTAATATGTTACGCAGGATGGATCAAGTAAAGCTGATCCACCCCCAGTTTGTAATTGAGGAGCCAGCTCAAAATGCAAAAATTGTCTTAAGCTCTACCTCTCCCGCCCGTAAGATTCTCTTAGAACGGCTAAAATTGCCATTCGTGGTCGCTGCGCCAGATGTCGATGAAACCCCTTTGCCTAATGAATCGGCTTATCGACTGGTAAAACGGTTGGCTGTGGCTAAGGCACGTATCAATGCTAATAATTTTGTTGATGCATTGATTATTGGTTGCGACCAAGTTGGCGTATTGAAAGGCCGCATCCTCACTAAACCTGGTACTCACGCTAAAGCTGTCGAGATGTTAATGCAAGCCAGTGGGCAACGGGTCACTTTCTATACTGGGCTTTGCTTACTTAATACCAAAACAGATAGCCTCCAATTGGCAGTAGAAAGATTTGATGTTGTCTATCGGACATTTACTTTGTCGATGGTCGAAAACTATTTACAAAAAGACCAGCCCTATCAATGTGCTGGTGCCATCAAAGCAGAAAGCCTTGGCAGCGCCCTATTTGAGCGTATTGTAGGTAAAGACCCTAGCGCATTGACTGGATTGCCTTTAATTCGTTTAGTAAGAATGTTAGAACAAGAAGGCGTTAGAATTGTTTAAGAAATTAGACTGACTCTCCCATCTTGCGCAAGCACTGCCTTAAATCATCGGGCAAACAAGCACAGACTGCTATTAGCTCGCCCGTTGCTGGCCAACGAAAACTAATAGAAGCGGCATGCAAAAATAACCTTTTTAGTCCCGCTTGCCGCATTAACTTATTAAATTCAGCATCACCGTATTTTTCATCTCCAGCAATCGGATGTTTAATATAAGCAGCATGAACACGAATTTGATGAGTGCGTCCCGTTTGCAAATTGACTTTCACCCAGGCAGCATGACGCCAACGTTCTATTGGTTCAAATAGGGTCAGCGATGATTTACCTTCAGGATTCACTTTAACTATGCGTTCACCTGATAACAATTGATTTTTCATTAAAGGAACATCCACTTTACGCTTGCCCTCTCGCCAATAGCCTTTAACTAATGTCAGATAAACTTTTTCAACTTGATGATCACGCAATAGCTGATGTAATTGAGTCAAAGCACTGCGTTNTTTAGCAATTAATAAACAACCTGAAGTATCTCGATCTAAACGATGGGCCAACTCCAAAAATTTTGCTTGTGGCCGTAATCGACGCAACGTTTCAATCACACCAAAATGAATACCACTGCCACCATGTACAGCAATTCCCGCTGGTTTGTTAACAATGATTATTTGCTCATCCTCATAAAGAATATTATCGGCAATTAACCGTGTCTGCCAATCTGCTGGTTGCGTTGGAGTGACTGGGGCCGAGGTAATGCGCAAAGGTGGGATTCGTAACACATCATCTATCTGCAAGCGATATTCTGGCTTGGCCCGGTGTTTATTGACCCTGACCTCTCCTTGCCGCAAGCTTCGATAAATCCGGCTTTTAGGAACACCTTTTAAAATCGTTACTANAAAGTTATCAATGCGCTGGCCTTGATGTGACTCATCAATCGTAATAAAAGTTACTTTAGTCATGTTATTTCAGTTCATGCAATTTGGATAAATGCCATCATAAACGGTAAGCATTCCGAATGTAACCCAAATTATTAACAAATTAACGGCAAGCGCTAAACTGATAAGTGGCAGTTTGACAAGTCACTTGTGCGCCAGTACTAGTTTCCATATACGAATAGACTATATAGTAAGAAGTATAATTTGCTATTGGGGTATTATTATTATTAAGGCTGACGACATAAAGACCCGCGTTGGGTGATTCCATAGCATATCCTGTGTTACTTCCAGTAGGTATTAATCTTACAGTTTGTATCTTCGATGCATCTGAGGAATTTATTGCAAAAGAAAAGTTATACGATTTAATGGCGCCGCTGGTAACTATAGTGCAGGCGACATTATACGGTAGTTGGAGCGAACTGGTACTTGCATTGCCACTGCCGCCCGAGCTCGAACAATTTGCATCAGCATATACACTGGAAGCCAAGCCTAATGCCAGGACACCGATTAGACATTTTGAGACTGAATTGCAATTCATTTCTTCCCCCTACTCGCAATAGCTATTTGTAATAAGTATAGCAGCCGCAATGCCACCTTTTTTAATCGACATATTAAATTAATTAATTATGTAATTGATTTTTAATGATTTTATTCTAATGATAAAATCTTAATAAATTACTTTAACTTAGCCAAGAAAACGAATATCTTTCCCTATCATATTGATTAATAAAGCTCTTCCTGATAAACTAGTAAGGCTTAGTGGTGGGGTTCATAAGACTCATTAGGTCTTAAGCTATGCCAAAAACAACAGACATCAGACCCCGAAAACACTATAGTTATTATTTTGAAAACAAATGAAGGGTATCTCTACTTAAACCTTAAAATGCAGCATGTTGTTACACAGCTGCCAAAGTGATTAACAGATTTAGAGATACAAATGATTATTAATTGCGCTCCCTACACAAAATAGATGATAGCGAGCACCAGGATCAATAAGCGAATTTTATAAAAACTTGAGCTGATTATTATCAGATAAAACCATAGATGGTTTTTAAGTCTTACGCGGATGGTTTCTGGCGAACCTGCAAATGAATTGTGGTTGAGCGCCTCAGATATAGGTTATCAAATATGGCAATTATGTTAATTGATGCAACTCAAGAAGAAGAGTTGCGTGTTGCGCTGGTAGAAGGTCAAAAACTATATGATTTAGACATTGAGCGCGCGGGTCATGAACAGAAAAAATCGAATATTTATAAAGGTAAAGTCACCAGCATAGAACCCAGTCTCGAAGCTGCTTTCGTTGATTTTGGCAGTGTCCGTCATGGTTTCCTCCCCTTAAAAGAAGTTATCCGAGAATTCCCTTCTGCAGCAGGTGCCGAGGCAGGCGCAGAGGAAGCTGGCTTAGAACGTGTCCACATCAAAGATTTGTTGCGGGAAAGCCAAGAAATAATGGTCCAAGTTGAAAAAGAGGAGCGCGGTAATAAAGGCGCTGCATTAACAACTTTTATTTCATTGGCCGGTTCTTATTTAGTATTAATGCCAAACAATCCACGTGCCGGCGGTATTTCACGCCGCATTGAAGGCGAAGAACGCGATGAAATGCGGGAAGTCCTCAGCCAATTGAAAATCCCTGAAGATATGGGAGTCATCATCCGTACTGCCGGCGTTGGCCGAAGCTTAGAAGAACTGCAATGGGACTTAGATGTATTATTACACCACTGGAACGCCATCAAACAAGCCGCCGAGTCCCGTTCGGCTCCATTTTTGATTTATCAAGAGAGTGATATTGTCATCCGCGCCATTCGTGATTATTTGCGCCAAGATATCACTGAAATTATTGTTGAAGGTGAAAGTGCTTATTTGAAAGCCAAACAATATATCGACCAAGTGCGTCCTGACTTCAGCGCTAAATTAAAATTGCATCAAGANAAAATTCCTCTCTTTAATCGTTTCCATATCGAACAACAAATTGAAACTGCTTACCAACGTGATGTGCAATTGCCCTCTGGCGGTTCTATCGTTATTGATCACACTGAAGCATTGGTCAGTATTGATATTAACTCAGCCAAAGCGACCCATGGCAGTGATATTGAAGAAACCGCTTTAAATACCAACTTGGAAGCAGCCGAAGAAATCGCCCGACAATTACGGCTACGCGACATTGGTGGATTAATTGTGATCGATTTCATTGATATGACACCCGTTCGCCACCAACGCGAAGTCGAAAACCATTTACGCAACATGCTGAAATATGACCGTGCCCGCGTACAAATTGGCCGTATTTCCCGCTTTGGTCTGTTGGAGATGTCACGCCAACGCCTACGNCCCTCCCTAGGTGAAGCAAGCCGTATGGTATGCCCACGTTGCAATGGCCAGGGAACTGTACGTGGCATTGAGTCACTGGGTTTATCTATCCTGCGTGTCATTGAAGAAGAAGCCATTCGGCCACATACCGGACAAGTACAAGCTCAATTGCCAGTGGAAGTTGCTACTTATATTCTGAATGAAAAACGTGATGCAATTCATGCTATTGAAAAACGCCATGGTGTCACTGTTATTATTGTGCCTAATCCACACTATCAAGCACCTACTTATAAAATTCGCCGTGCCCGTGACGATGAAAGTGGTGGTGGCCGTCATGCAACACCTAGCTATAAAATGGTGGATACTCCTGAATTGGAAATACCAAGCAAGAGATATCATGCTGAAAAAGCATTGAAGAGCCAGCTGTCAAAATATCATTACCAAGTGAACCTTCCCCACCCCACGGAAAGAAAGCACATCTAATTTTATCAAGCGTTTCTTAAGCATCTTCGGGGGCGGTCATGAAGAAAAACCTGCTGAACCTAAACCAGCACCTGAGGCAGCTACTAGTAGTGAAGCAACCCCAGTTCGTAGTTCACGTCCACCTCGTAGTGGCGGCGGACATCAACAACAAAAAGGCCAAGGACGTGGTGGTGACGAATCATCAGGTGGCAGCAGCGGTCGTGGCGGTGATCGTCACAGAACACGTCGCGGCAGTCGCGGCGGACGACGACGTGGTTCGCACCATGGCCGACAACAAAACAACCCCAATAATCCGAACAGCAGTAGCGGTAGCAGTAGCAACAGCAATGCAAGCAATAATCAAAACCCACGCAATGCTGATGCTCCCAAAACCACAACAACAACCGCTCTAATTTGATGGACAACTATCGGGAATACGCAGCTAGCATGCCGCCGGTTGAAACACCTAATACAACTGCTCCCTATCAAGCTCCTGTCATGGCCCACAGTCAATTAGATTCCAAGCCAAATACAGAAGAAAAAACGGTTGTTGATCATAAAAACGATAAACAAGAAAGCTAAACTAATTAGCATTAGAAATAAAAATCTACACTTGATCTGACGAAGCCATATCAAAACAAATCCCATCATCCCGCGGCTTGACCGCGGGATCTCTCATGCAACGCTTATTTCCATTAGAAAACTCATTTGTATCTCCATAACTTTCTTGGATGACGCAAGAATTAAGTTATTGCACTTTAAATAGAACTAACAGCAATAATTGTCAATGATAACACCGATAGATTTAGGTCAAAGAAACATTATCAGCAAACAATTCTTCCCTTTCATCAGCGTTCGGATCCGTTTCCTCATCGCTTACCTCCGTTAGCTGAGTCGCATCTAAAATCTTTTTCAAAGTCTTGCCGTGATAAACAAGTTGCTGTTCAATGTAAGCAATCTGTAGCACTTGCTCAGTTGCTTTTGGCCTGCCAGTATGGACACTATTTTGTTGCTTCGCTTGAGTTTTTAATTGTAATTGGCTGCCTAAATCGACGCTTTGATCCACATCGTTTAGGTCATGCAATCTCATTAATTTTTCCATTTTCATTTGCATGGCTTTGATTTCTTCTTCGTGCTGACGCCGTAATTTTCTTTCTTCTTCAAGTTGCTGTTTAATGATATCAAGCTCTGAATTATGCACGGCTGGAACTGCTTGAGATACTGGTGCAGCAAGTGTTAATTGCATCTGCACATGTTGAAAAGTTGAAGTTGCCACCGGTTTACCTTCTTTTAAACTTTCGTCCGATTCAGAAACCGATATGGTAGTTACTGTATTGGATAATGATACTACTTCCTTTAAGTTTAATACTTGCACTTCTTCCAACGTGCCTTGTCTAAAGCCATATTTTGTCATTACTCCGTTTATAGCAAAATAACGACCATCTGCTGTTTTAATACCCGCATTGTTGAAAAAATATTTCATAATTAAACGTTGTTGCGTTCGTATTATTAATTTATCACTGCACGCTAATAACAAGGTTTCTTGAATAGGACAATTTGATACTGGGGTTTTATTATCACAGCAAGCAGTTGTGGCGTTAGATCCTGTTTTAATTGTAGTCTTTGCCCAAAGAATGCAGCGACTACCATTCCTAAAGTAAAATCTGCTAATGCTTCTACCTGTGTTTGAGGCGGTTCTTTAAACAAGAATTCATTAGCGCGTTTTTTGTACTCTTTTAGTGAAGTCACTACCCCACAATCCAGGTGTCTTCTGCTAATATTGACTTAGGTTGCTGCGCTATTTCGTCTTCAGTCAACAATTGTTGCAAATTATCTGCATAAATTTCAGTCAATCGAAAAGCAAAATCAGCAATAACTACCTGCATTTCACTTAACGTGCCAATGCGGGATATAGTTTTGATAATATTGACTTGTTGCTTATGATCGACTTTTTTAAGAAATCTGAAATTTTCCTAAGAACATTTTCTGGCTCGCGGCCAACAATGGGAAAAACGATACCAAAGTCGCAACCACATCAAGCCACCCTGCTTTCTCAGCTAACTTCCCTGATTTCTTAACATCAAAAATTTGCTCGCGGCCGTTTTACAACCAATGACAAACTCTTCTAAACGAATTAACAAACCATGATAAAACTCCCATTGATTTGGCCTGGTCTTGAAAGCTTCTACTGCGCGTTGCCTAGCTTCAACTGCGCTGTGTTTTGCCCATAATATTTGGTGCTGGTTAAATGTTTGTATTAATTGTTGTTGAAGCGCCTCTGTACCATTAAAATTTGATTCTATCCTTTGAGATTTTTCAATCATGGCTTTTAGCTGTTCTTGCTGTCTCTCATTCTCTAACAATTGCTGTTGCAAATTTTGCTGTAATTCGATCAATTGATTTTTCGCAACCTCCGGCTTTCCGCTCAACGCGATACTATCATTTTTTCTGGACAAAAGATTTCCGACTGTTCATCTTCAGGCGGCATTGCATCAACAACATTTTGATCTTCTGCCAGAAAAAATCATTAACTGTTAATGTTCCCTGATCGGCAACATTGTTAATTGAATTTTCTGTTGTATTAGAGTGAACCACATTATTCTGACTAGTCGCAGCATTATCGTTGGAATTGGTTTTAAAAAATCACTCAAGTTTTTTGAACTTTTGTTCCGTCTAAACCAATTTAAGCGTTCAGTTATTATTTCATGTTCCTGATCATCGTAATAACACATTCCTCCCCAAGCATACCATCTTTTATAAAAAATAAGCGCGATTTAAATCAATATCAACTCCGTCACCAATCTCGTAGATTTTTCCCAATTTATACCAAACATCTGACGATAAATTTTTAAATTTTTCTGCCTTTAAAAATCAAAGGCCCAGTAATGTTCTATTATTTTAAGATAGCATTTAACTGCCTCACTATGGTTTTTTGCAATTCCTTTACCATTTTCATACCTTATTCCTAATTGATAAAGTGCTACAATTACATAAGTCCATTCTGCTTTTTCTTGTTGACTCATTTTTTGATACCAAAATGTAGATTTTTCTAAATCTTTATCTAATTTTATTGACCCTACATCATAAAGTGGATTTCCATCATACAAAAGTGCAAGGTGAAATTGTGCAAGAATATCTCCTTGTGCGGCTGCTTTTTCAAGCAGCCTCTGTCCCTCATGAGGTCGCGAAGGCGGATTCATCGCACTTTCTGCATGCAATTCTGGAACACTACAAAGTCCCAAATAAATTTCCCTAATAACATTTCAGCTGGCGCATAATTCTCTTGCACAGCATTGTTGAATAATGTTAATGCCGCTTTATTATATTGTTGAAAAACATGCTCTCGCTTTCGAACTAAGGTCCTGGCAATTTCTGTCTGAGCAGCAGGATGACCATTATTTGCAGCTTGGCGATACAACTTTCTTGCTATTTCAGTTTCACCGTATTGAGTATATTTTTCAGCAAGATCAAATTGAGCTTGTGTATCTCCTTTTGCTGCCTTCTGAGTCAACGATTTGATCTCTGGATTATTTAATCGATTTTGTTTTAACCTTGTAACTATACTTTTAAGTTTATTTATCGGCACAGAGCCTATGAAAATTGCACATAAAGTCTTGTTTTTTTGCAGCATTTTTCTGCAACTGTTGAAATATAACATGGAAAATTAACGGATAATATCTTGTTATTCTCAGATAAACCCTCACATATAGCTATCATCAGTTGCTCAGAAAACGTGCACTATCTTTCAAACTTAAATGAACAATTGTAGAATTATTTGTTAGCAGTTCTCTGAATGCTTGACACACATTTTCAGCGATTTCATAGTCTTTGCCAGCAACTATCTCATCTGATCTCAATTCTCGTTTAACTGGGAAGAAACACTTTTCAATTTTAAGAGAAACAACATGAGTGTTATAACGTAACGCATTGCATAGCGCTATCATTGAATGGTTATCAAACATTTCATTAGCCAAATAAACAGCCGTAATATGTGAAACATTATTGTTCAAATTTTTTAATAATTCTTCCCATTCTGGAGTTGGTTCAGGCATTAAATAATAACTTTTCATATGTTCCTCGCTATTGGCAATAATTTTTATTGTGGTCAAAAACCATGGGGGAAGATTTTACTGATTAAATTGAATTAATAAAATACGTAGAGACACAATTTTTATAGGATTACCAGAAATGTAAAATTTATTGATTAACGTCAGCGCCCGTCACAGTACAACCATAATCAACATCTTTCACATTACCGCCATTACTAAAGCCAGCGATAGTGATAGCTTTGGCAGTGCTATCATACGGAATGCCTTGTAGGCATTTTTGAAGCCTGTGCCTGAATTGACATTGGCTATATAAACATCAAAAGTGTCTTTATTGATGTTTTTTGTGAAAACTGCAGTGCTTGATTGTCGCCAGGCAATAACGCTATGGTTCGAAATGGCGTTTTATTATTGGTCATCACTGCCATAAATTGGACCATATTTTGATAACGGCTCACCAGGCCACTATCGTTGGTGTTCCAAAAAGTGACCTGACCAATACCATCATCATCAGCCCAAATTGACTGGACAAACAATAGTAAAAAACCTAGGAACAAGACCTTATAAACGTTATCCATGTCATTGCAGTCCTAAATAAAAGGCTGTTTAAATTATAGTATAACTGCTAGTAGAAACAGGCCTGTTTTACTTAATTTGATTTTTGTTCTTTTCGAAACCAAAGAGAATTCTTACCCATGTATCGTAACTATATGATTAATAATAATTTTATTTCTCAAGAAAGCTCTAGCTTTACATTAAAAATATTTACCAAACTATTCTCTTATTTCTCTAATATTGCACGTACCTTCTTCAAGTCAACTTCAGTATCCACTCCATGCGGAATCTTTTCTTTAGAAATAGCCACATGAACTCGGCCGCCATGCCAAAGTACACGCAATTGTTCTAAGGATTCAAGTTCTTCAAGAGCACAGGATTCCCACGCCATATATTCTTGCANAAAGCCTACACGATAGGCATAAAGCCCAATATGACGAAAATGCTCACCTGTTAATGGTTGGTTTTCAGTCACTGGAAACTGGTCACGCACCCAAGGAATGGGAGCACGGCTAAAATAAAGCGCATAGCCACGACGGTTCATTACTACTTTAACAATATTAGGATTAAACAAATCTTCACTGTTTTTTATCGTCTCACAGAGTGTAGCGACTTTAATATTGTCATGATCAGTCAAATCTTGCGCCACTTGACGAATTACAGTAGACGGTATCAAAGGTTCATCACCTTGGACATTTACAACAATATCATCGTCTAAATAGCCCAGTGCAACAACAGCCTCAGCTAAGCGGGAGGAACCTGATTGGTGCTCAGGTGATGTCATGACTACAGTTGCGCCAAAATCTTCAGCCGCATTTTNTACTCGTTCATCATCGGTAGCAATCACAACATCTGCAGCGCCACTGGCAACAGCGCGCTCATAAACATGTTGAATCATCGGTTTACCAGCAATAGGTAACAAAGGTTTACCAGGTAAACGCGTCGACGCGTAACGCACAGGGATAACAACACGAAAGTCCATTAATTTTCCTCATCTATAGTTAAACGACGCGCCTGGTCCTCAAGCATGACAGGAATTTCATCACGTATCGGATAGGCCAATTTATCAAACTTGCAAACCAACTCATGCGATGCTTTTACGTATTTTAATTTACCTTTGCAGAGCGGACATGCAAGTATGTCTAATAATTTTTATCCATCATAAATGCGCCTTATTTAAACCAATCTAACACTAACGGAAAACCGCNTTGCTCAGCTAATCGATGCGTTAGAATATCAACATGGCCATAATCATGCCGATAACCAGTGCTTTTCGCAAGTACCAAGAAACGACCAGAAACAATGCCCGATTCCATCATAAAGCGACATACATCCTCAGGGTGTCCTAATGCTCGATCACTTGCCCCTGCCAAATATAAAATCGGTGGCAAATTAATTTCACTTATAGCTTTGGCATAATTAAAACCGTCNNTGAAGCGATCCAGTTTTTCACGCACCCAACGCAAACATTGTGCCTGGAAGCCACGTGTCTCGTTATCAGGCCCTAAGTGAAATGCTTTAGCAGGCAAATAACCAAACAACTTTGTTAATAGGGNTGCAACAACTCCCCACATTAAGTCTANCATAAAAACCCGCGGCCAATTCCATACTGCCACTCGACGTTTGGTGGCAAAATATACCATTGATTTTACTACATGGCGATATTCACCAAAGCGAGCATAATAAGCCGATAACAACACTCCGCCCCAAGAATGCGCGACCCAATATTGCGGCGAATCTCCGCGTAATTCAACTATTTTTCGCAAGAATGCCGGTATATCTTCCGTGATGGCTGTTGTTTGATCATGGTGCGAGTGACGATTGATTTTAGGCCAACTTAAGCCCCTGCCCCGTAAATCAGGAATATAAACATCGAAACCTTGCTGCGCTAAGTAGGGACCTAACCCTCTCTGGTTGTCGTTAGAATAAANAATTCGACCATTCTCAATAGCCCCATGAAGCATGAAAACAACAGGACCATTCGGATTAGAATATAATCGATATAAATGCAATTGCTCGGTGGGAGAGATAGAAATGTAATAAGATGCATCCATCATCTGCATTGGCTTTAAAACATATAAGTGGATCCGCTTCGCTTGATCCACTTTTTTAAATGGTCGGGGCGACTGGATTTGAACCAGCGACCACTTGCACCCCATACAAGTGCGCTACCAGGCTGCGCTACGCCCCGAAGTAAAAGGTCTCTATTATCGCTAAGCTTCTAAATCATGCAAGACATTTTCTAAATCAGCAATCACTTCGCGTAAAAAAGGATAGCTGTTGGTGACAGGAGCAGTGCCTTCTGCAGTGCCCATTAATTTTGCCCGCGCACCTTCAATGGTATAACCTTGCTCATAAAGCAAACTGCGAATTTGCCTTATCAGTAATACATCTTTACGCTGATAATAACGGCGATTGCCGCGACGTTTGGTGGGGCTTAGTTGGCCAAACTCTTGTTCCCAATACCGTAGTACATGGGGTTTCAAATCACATAAACGACTGACTTCACCAATGGTAAAGTAGAGTTTGTCAGGAATGACTGGCAATTCGAGTTTAAGCTTCGCCGTCCGCTTGGGATTGTTGTTCTGATCTCGTTGTTTCGGCTTGTTGGCTTGCATATTTTTCTACCCTTGCCTTTAACTTTTGTCCTGCCCGGAAGGTAACAACGCGTCGTGGCGTAATAGGTATTTCTTCCCCAGTTTTAGGGTTTCTGCCAGGACGTTGTCGCTTATCACGAAGATTAAAATTGCCAAATCCAGATAATTTAACGGTTTCGCCTCGTTCTAAAGCTAACCTGATTTCTTCATAAAAAAGTTCGACGATTTCCTTGGCTTCACGCTTATTCAAGCCCAAGACGTTGAATAAGTCTTCCGCTAATTCAGCCTTAGTGAGTGCCATAAATTTAATCCCTCAACTTAGCTCCGAATTCAGTTTCAAGCATGGCAATGACTTGCTGTACCAATTCATTGACCTCTTGATCCACTAGAGTACGTGAAGTATGTTGAAAGGTCAAACCCAAGGCAACACTTTTCTTACCTAAATCAATGCCTTTGCCCTGATAAATATCAAAAATTTCAACATTCTTCAACAACTCATTTGTTGCACTAGTAATTTTAGCGCATAGTTGAGCAACTGTCACAGTTTGATCGACAACAAATGCAAGGTCACGTCTTACCCCGGGAAATTTAGAAATTTCTTTAAATTTTGGCAGTAACCCATTCTGAATAAAGGATAAATCAACTTCAAATAGGCAACAACTCCCTTTAATGCTTAACTTGGCAGCCAACTCTGGATGCAAAATTCCAATGTAACCAAGCTGATGTCCTTTGAAATAAATAGCGGCCGACTTGCTGGGATGCAATACAGGATGATCAAAAATTGGACGAAATTCAAACTCAGCGGCTTGTCCTGTCAAAGCGAATAAGGCGGTCAGGTCATTTTTTACATCATAAAAATCGACTGATGTACTCTTTTCACCCCATTGCACTGGATAACGGGAACCCACCACTATCCCAGCTAACAGAGTCAACTGCCGCGGCAACTTATCAGATTCGGGCATAAATACCGAACCTATTTCAAATAGTCGCAATCGTTGCTCTTGGCGGTTTTGATTGTAAATGACCGTCTTTAGTAATCCAGGCAAAAGTGAAGTCCGCATGACTGCCATATCAGCCGAAATAGGATTAACCAATTGCAGTGGTTTTAATTCAGGTGCAATCAATTGCTGCAACTCTTCTGAAACAAAGCTATAGCTGATGATTTCACGATAACCATAATCAACGAATAACGTGCGAATTCTTTCTAACGAAATCTTTGCTTCTGATGGAACGCCGATTGTTAACGTAGCATTCGGCATACGCGTTGGAATTCCTTGATAACCAGAAATTCTCGCCAGCTCTTCAATCAAATCTACTTCAATATGAAGATCAGCACGATGACTTGGCACAGTGACTTGCCATCCTTCAGGTGTGGTTTCTAATTTCATACCTAAAGCAGTTAAGATGGTTGTGACCTGCTCATCTGTTAGCGATACTCCCAAAATGCGGGCAATGCGTGACCGGCGTAAATTGATGCTCGGCATTTTTGGCAACGCATCCAACGCAACCGCTTCTGTCACTGGCCCTGCTTTGCCGCCAACAATGCTTAATAATAATTCTGTTGCCCACTCAATCGCCTGATGTTGAATTTGTGAATCGACATGGCGTTCAAAACGGTATGCAGCATCGGAATTTATACCGTATGCCTTAGTTGCCTGGCGTACACTCGATGGCGTAAAGTAAGCACATTCTAGAAAGATCGCTGTTGTGTTTGCTGTGACACCCGACATTTGCCCTCCCATTACTCCTGCCAAAGCAACAGGTTTGGCGGCATCAGCAATCACGAGTGTTTGTTCAGTCAGTGTTATGGTTCGACCATCTAATAAGGTCAGTGTTTCACCTTGTCTGGCAAAACGTACAACCACTTCTTGACTTAATTGCTGCAAATCAAACGCATGCAATGGTTGCCCCAACTCCAACATAACATAATTGGTGACATCAACGACGGGATGAATACAACGTATTCCACCGCGTCTTAAACGTTCTTGCATCCATAGTGGTGTATTCATATTAGTATCGATGCCTTCAATAACACGGCCTAAATAACGCGGACATTGAGTAGCAGCAGAGACTTTGACATTAAGCTGGGTTGAGGAGGTAATAGATACAGTATTATGTATTGGTATTGTTAATCGCATCTGATTTAATGCAGCTATTTCACGTGCGACTCCAACCACACTGAGACAATCACCTCGATTAGGCGTGATATTGATGGTTATTAAATGATCGTCTAACTGCAGATATTCACGCAAATCTTTACCAACTGGCGCATCTGCAGGCAATTCTAATAATCCTGGAGCGGACTCGGCCAGTCCCAATTCAGTTGCGGAACATAACATGCCTGATGAATCTACACCGCGTAATTTAGCAGGTTTAATCGTGATGCCTGGCAAACTCGCCCCAAGACAGGCCAACGGTGCTTTTAAACCTGAGCGTACATTACTGGCACCACAAACAATTTGCACAGGAGATCCTTGTCCGGTATTGACCTGGCAAATACGCAAACGATCTGCGTTGGGATGGGGCTCTACCGTAAGCACTTCAGCCACAATAACACCATTAAAATTAGCAGCGGCTGGCTCAATACTCTCTACTTCCAAACCAGCCATGGTTAATTGTTCTGCTAAAGCCGCTGTCACCAGCTGTGGATTGACCCAACTTCGTAGCCATTGCTCGCTAAATTTCATAGTATCGACTCACTTAGAAAAAAAAAAACTTTCCGTAACTACTTGCCACTAGAAGCGGACGTCCACTTTTGGCGGATCTTGCAACAAAAGTTGCGCTCATTTACTCGTGTAAACTGCACTTTTTGCTCAATTTTTTTACAACCTTGGCTCAAAATTGACTGTTAGTGCCACTTCCAGACATGTACTGAGTAGTTACCATTTTATTAGTTAAAACTGGGCTAAAAACTGACTTCATTATCAAAAATAATCGTAAATCATTCACACCGTAACGCAGCATAGCGAGCCGGTCGAGGCCCAATCCAAATGCAAATCCTGTATACCGCTCGCTATCAATGCCTACATTTGTCAACACATTAGGATGCACCATACCGCAACCAAGTACTTCTAACCAACCAGTATGTTTACAGACCCGGCAACCTTTGCCCAAACAACTGACACACTGAATGTCCACTTCAGCAGAGGGCTCGGTAAAGGGAAAATAAGAAGCGCGAAAGCGTAATGCTAATTTATGCTCGAAAAATGCCTGTAAAAAATTCTCTAACAGCCCTTTGAGATCGGCAAAAGTCGTTTGCTCATCTACCATTAAACCCTCCACCTGGTTAAACATAGGTGAGTGTGTATGATCGGAATCACAACGATAAACACGACCAGGAGTAATCACACGTAACGGCGGCTTTGTATGTTCCATCACACGAATTTGTACAGGTGACGTGTGTGTACGTAATAAATTCCCATCAGCAAAATAAAAGTATCATGCATATCACGTGATGGATGATCAGAGGGAAAATTCAATGCAGTAAAATTGTGATAATCATCCTCGATTTCTGGGCCTTCCATAACACTGAAACCCATGGCAGTAAAAATTTCTTGTACACGGTTAGTGACGCGGGTAATCGGATGAATACTACCGATAACTTGACCACGGCCAGGCAAAGTGACATCGAGAGATTCTTTACTAAGCTGGGATGATAATGCTTCTGATTGCAATTTTTCAGTGCGTGACTGCAATAATTCAACGACAATATTTTTGGCGTCATTAATGATTTTGCCTGCAACAGGACGTTCATCAGCTGAAAGTTGGCCTAAGTTTTTCAATAATTCAGTAATATGGCCTTTTTTCCCAAATAATGTACCCGCAATTGTTCTAATGTTTTTAAATCTTTTGCTGCAGTAATTTCTATTTGAGCGTGCTTAACCAATGCTTCCACTTCAGTTTGCATAATTAACAACCCATCAAAAAAATTGTTTATTGCAAAACAAAGAAAGCCGCAATGCGGCCTTCTTCTCATTTATTAATAAATCTATTATGTAAACTAGATTTATGCAGCTAATGCGGCTTTAGCTTTTTCTGCAATCGCTGCAAAAGCAGGTCTATCATGGATAGCGATGTCAGACAAAATTTTACGATCAATAGTAATTGCCGCTTNTTTCAAACCGTTAATCAAACGGCTATAAGACAAACCAACTTCATGGGCAGCTGCATTCAAACGAATGATCCATAATGCTCTAAATTCACGTTTACGTTGTTTACGATCACGATAAGCATATTGACCTGCTTTGATCACTGACTGTTTCGCAACACGATAAACTCGGCTACGCGCACCATAATGACCTTTCGCTTGTTTCAAAACTTTTTTATGGCGGGCTTTAGCTACCACACCGCGTTTTACTCTAGACATATTATCACTCCACTCACTAAAACTTATTTAATTGGNATCATTGAGCATTCGTCGTATGGAACGCACATCACTCTTATCTACCATTTGCATTCCACGCAAATGGCGTTTTCGCTTGGTCGTTTTTTTCGTTAAAATATGGTTTCTTAACGCGCTGCGATGCTTATAACCGCCTTTTGCAGTACGCTTAAACCGTTTTGCGGCGCTGCGATTGGTCTTCAACTTTGGCATAATTAAAACCTCTTTAATAAAACTATTTTATAACTACTTCTTTTTAGGCGCCAATAACGTTACTAATTGTCGTCCTTCCAATTTTGCCCGCTGCTCAATCACACCGACAGCGGCCAAGTCATGCTCGATTCTTTCTAACAGTTGCATTCCTTGTTCTTGATAAAGCATTTCACGACCACGAAATCGAACCGTAATTTTCACTTTATCGCCTTCTTCTAAAAACTCCGTAATTTTGCGTAGTTTGATCTGATAATCACCTACTTCCGTTCCTGGCCGGAACTTAATTTCTTT
Source organism: Coxiellaceae bacterium (assembly GCA_013414725.1). Taxonomy (GTDB): domain Bacteria; phylum Pseudomonadota; class Gammaproteobacteria. The sequence continues at coordinate 2,164,763 of CP058706.1, forward strand.
AATCTGAATTTGCTTTTGCTTTTTACGTTGTGCTGCCTTTAATTTATTTTGTTCAAACTGGTATTTCCCAAAGTCCATGATTCGGCACACGGGCGGAGTTGACTCTGNGGAAATCTCAACCAGGTCTAAACCTGCTTCCTCGGCTTTTTGTAAAGCTTGTCTGACATTAACAATACCCAGCTGTTTACCATCGGCACCAATTAAACGTACTTCAGGGACACGAATTTCTTCATTGATGCGGATACGTTTTTTGTTACTTGATTAATATGACGTTCCTCCTANGTTAAATTTGGCCAGTTCTGATCGTAAACGGGCCACAAATTCGGACATGGACATACTGCCTAAGTCCTCGCCATCGCGAGTCCTAACAGCCACCTTGCCCTCTGCCACCTCTCGATCCCCTGTTATTAACAGATATGGGATCCTTTGTATAGTGTGCTCGCGGATTTTAAAGCCGATTTTCTCATTTCTCAAGTCTGATATGACTCGAAGGCCTTGTTCTTGCAGCTCTTTTGTCACTTTAGCCGCATAATCAGCCTGATTATCAGTAATATTCATCACAACTGCCTGCTCTGGCGCCAGCCAAAGTGGCATATTGCCAGCATGGTGCTCAATAAGAATACCAATAAAACGCTCTAAAGAGCCAACAATGGCACGGTGTAACATAACGGCAGTCCGCTTTGATCCGTCCTCAGCGACATAGGTAGCGCCTAAACGTTCGGGCATTGAAAAATCTAATTGCATGGTGCCGCAAGTCCATACCCGTCCAATGCAATCACGCATGTTAAAGCCAATTTTGGGGCCATAAAAAGCACCATCACCTGGCTGTATTTTCCATGGCAAACCACTGGATTCTAAAATTTTTGTCAACACTTGCTCGGCCTTGTCCCACATTTCATCGGAACCCACTCGTTTAGGAGGTCTAGTCGATAAATCAACCTGGATATCTGTAAAGCCGAAGTCATCATAAACACTGCGTAATTGCTTAATAAAATTGGCAACTTCCTCACCAATCTGCTCTTCAGTACAAANAATATGACCATCATCTTGATTAAAACCCCGGACTCGCATTAAGCCATGCAAGCTGCCTGAGGGTTCATTGCGATGGCAACAGCCAAATTCAGCCATGCGTATAGGCAAATCGCGATAGCTTTTCAAGCCTTGTTTGAAGATTTGAATATGGCAAGGACAGCTCATCGGTTTTACAGCGAACAAACGTTTTTCGGATTCAGTGATAAACATTTCTTCTTTGAACTTGTCCCAATGGCCTGACTTTTCCCACAAAGTACGGTCTAGAATTTGCGGGGTACGAACTTCTTGATAGCCCCAAGCCGTGAAATGGGAACGTATATACTGTTCAATAACTTGATAAATGGCCCAACCTTTGCTGTGCCAAAATATCATGCCAGGTGCTTCTTCTTGTTGATGAAACAGATCAAACTTTTTGGCCAATTTACGATGATCTCGTTTTCNGGCCTCTTCCAAACGGTGTAAATAGGCATCTAAAGATTTTTTATCAGGCCATGCGGTGCCATAAATGCGTTGCAACATTTCATTATTAGAATCGCCACGCCAATAAGCCCCAGCGAGCTTAGTCAATTTAAAGGCTTTTAAGTGACCAGTATTAGGCACGTGGGGGCCACGGCACAAATCTACAAAATCGCCCTGTTGATAGACTGACAATGTTTCATCGGCTGGAATACTTGCAATAATATCCGCTTTGTATTCCTCACCCCGGCTACGAAAGAAAGCGATGGCTTGTTCACGTTCCATTTTACGACGCGATACAGGAATGTTTTGGCTTGCCAATTCATGCATTTTGGCTTCAATGCGGGGCAAATCATCCAAGCTAAAGCCCGGCGGATAAGAAAAATCATAATAAAAGCCATCTTCAATCACTGGGCCAATAGTGACCTGGGCTTGAGGAAATAATTCTTTAACAGCATGGGCCAATAGATGCGCTGTTGAATGGCGAATAATCTCAAGGCCTTCAGCATCTTTATCAGTGACAATGCTGACGACTGCATCTTGTTCTAATAGATGCGAGGTATCAACCAACTTTCCATCGACTCTTCCGGCCAAAGCGGCCTTGGCCAATCCGGCACCAATGTTTGCGGCCAGTTCAGCAACCGTAACTGGTTGTTCAAAATGACGTTTACTGCCATCAGGAAGTGTTATGACTGGCATTGTTACTGTCCTATTCATAGGTTATACGGCTCAATTTTAGTAAACCAGCTATTATACAAAAAACACCAATAAAATCAATAAGATCATTTTCATAAGATAATGGAGCCAGAATCCATACTAGTTTTTACAAAAAAGAGGTTTGTTATCATGGCCTCCCAAAAATATCTGCTTTAGAAAGCTGTCATTGAAACGTGATTACAAAAATCAGGAGGAATTAATTATGCCAAGCCTATCAAATGAATGGGATGCCTTATTTCAACGCCTGGGCTCCCTCAGCTACATCGAATTATATGACAGCTATCTTTGCAACCGTCTCTCTGAATTTTGCGCAGTAATGTCGAAAAATACCAGCATCATTGAAGCAAACTTAAACTGGAACCATTTTAAACCGGACGATGGCCAAATCTTGGGGCAAATGTTGCAACAGAACAACACCATTAGCCGACTTTATCTTTCTTCCAACACATTAGCAGACGCTGGCGCAGAGAGCATAAGCATTGCATTACAACAAAACACAGGCCTTGCTTATCTTGCTATGGCTGACAATAGCATTCACGATCTAGGCGCCGAAAAAATAGCGGAAAGCTTAACAAAAATCACTCACTCACGCATTTAGATTTAAGTGATAATTCCATCGGTGAAACAGGTATCTCATATTTAAGCCAAGCCTTAAAAAAATCATGCCTTACTTGAACTCAGATTAGCCGGCAACAGCCCTAAATATCAGGAAATCATTCAAGAATATTTGAAAAGAAACGAGGAACTTCGCGATAAGTTACACACAGCTGCTCAAACAAATAACATAAGAGAAGCAACCGCTTTAATTCAACAAGGAGTAAGCCTTATATCTACCTCTGGCAATGATGCTAATACTCCTTTGCATTGGGCTGTCATCAATGACCATAAAGAAATGATAGCCATGTTAATCAAATCAATGCAGGCAAAAAAATCCCACTTCACCAGCTCAACAATGAGGGGCAAACCGCTCAAGACCTAGCCTACAATAAGCCGGAAATCTTGGCATTATTCAACGAAAGCTCTACCTCATCTGAATTACCTCCAAATTCGGATGACATTAATTGCTTATTGAAACAAGCCCACTATTGGAGCTCTGCAGCAAGCCAAGTCATGGCCAATGTTATTAGCGAGGAGAGAAAAATAAATACGGCATGTATTCTGATGAAGGCGCAAAAGATTTGAGCAATTAACAATTCTACAGACCAAAGCAATAGCAATTAATCTACAAATTCATTCTTTAACAAACATTAAAAAAATTCAACAAACCATCAATGATCTTGTTGAAATAGTTGCCAGATGGATGAAATTTTCCTCATTCATTGGTACCATCCCTTCTTACAACCCAGAAGATCGAAAACGAGAACAACAACAAGCGCTACAAAATTCCAGCGGAGTAACACAAAACATGCTCGATGCAACTGTTGCTGCGTTGAACTCGGCGATAGAGAAAACAGAAAATATAACCATCGATACAGCGATAAGACAAACCCTAAAAACTATTCAACAAAATTTGGAGAAGTTACAATCATTAAAGTCAAATAAAGACATAAGGGATAAAGTTATAGTTCAATTTAGGGAAATACAATCAATACTGACCATTATTGAGTTAACCAATTCAATCAATACCGCCGTCTTAAATGTTTTCAGCAATACCAAACAACAAAACTTTTTCATTACAGCCTAACTCGCGAACAAGCAGAAACATTACTAAAAACACGTGCGCAAGGTACATTTTTATTCCGTAAAGCTCTCAACCCAACAGCGTGGCGATCAGTTTTTAGAAGACGATCATCAAAAAATTATGCACCTGTTGGTGGCGCTAAAAACGATCACATTACGATTGGCAATGATCTGTCTTTTAGCAACCTAACTGATTGTTTAAAAATTATTCAGCCACACTGACACAACCGGTGGCCACCACTGCCGATGAAACTAAACCATCAAAATCTGTTCATGGCAATAATATTAACCTACGGCTCCAACTTTGGTCGTCAATCACAGAAAAATGTTAGCATACGCCTATGAAGAATCAGCGAAAAATCGCTACAGTATTCAAGAAGGCAATGAAATAGCTGATGCATTTAGTGCTGCAAGAAAAAAATTACTCAACTGCAAGAGAGCATGAAAAAATAGAAACCCGTTATGATTCACAAGAGATAATTAATAGCTTTATCGAGGTCTTTAATAGTTGGAAAGATTTTAAAGCACATTATGGTAGCCTCCCAACTTTTGACTTAGCGAAACAAGCGGAGGAAGCTAGAGAAGAACTAGAGCGGATCCAAGTAATACAAGATGAATTGCTAAATGTAACTCAGCTTTTACTGGAGGATATCTTAGCAAATATTCAAATTTTAGATGATATTGCTCAAAATAACGTCAAGAAAATACAAGAAAAATTTCAAAAATTGATCAAAAATACCAAAGAAGCGAATATTAAAGATGAACTATTTAAACTTTATTCTGAATTAAATGAAATCAGTGCACCAATCGAAATGGCCCATATAATTAATCAAGCCATCACTACCACTTCCCCTAATACTGACGGCACCAGCAGTTCCTACTATCATAATTTAACAAGAGAAGAATCTGAAAGAGTATTAAAGGGTAAAACGCCAGGTTGTTTCTTGTTCCGTAAAAGTTCGCAGCCAAATAGCATTTCACTCAGTTATATGTATGCTGACAAGACGATCAGACATGCCTTGCTTCAACATTCAAATGGAAACTTCGTTTATATGGATAAGTCCTACAGCAATCTAGCTGAATTTTTATTGGCATACAAAGAGACATTGACTACACCTCTTGCGAGAATATCAGCAACTTCAGCGAACAATAATAATGCCACAAAACAATCTTATCAAAAACCTCCTGCTGCACCCTCAATGCAAACAGTCGAATTATCTGTTATATCATCAATTGAAGAAGTCAAACGGGCACAAAATACACTAAAAACGCAACTTGACGAATTAAGTCAATTGGAAACCAACATAAAATCATTACTGAAAACAAAGGGCAATTACTCGAACTTTAATGAAGAAGAACGATTAAAAACAGAATTAAAGAAAATTCAAGAACAACATGCCGTTTTATGGGGTGATTATCAAGCTGTACAGATAAAAGCCCAGGCCATTGAAGCATTTAAACAATACCCCAACCAATGGGAATATTATCACTTCTTTTATATTGTTTTCGAAGAATTTTTACCGGTTGCAAAGCTGCGGCAAGCTTACTATTGAGTATTAGCAAAGAAGGTAATCTCGCTGACCATGCAGGACGTATAGATATTGTCGGAAAAATAGTGTCATTTTTCCCTCTGTTAGGCCGTGACATTGAAAATGTACTTGGTAAAATTTCCGATGTTCTAAAATCAATCGACCACAAACAAGTCATAGCCATTATTCAATCCATCTCCCGCATCGGCACATCAGACGAAATCAAAGTAATAATCTCCGAAACTGCTTTTAATCTAACACAAAGATATGCGGACAACTTGAGTGAATTATTATCTAAAGAAGAGACTGGCCAACAACCATTGACATTGCCTAATGACTCATTGCCTATGCGATTAGCTGCTCTTGGTAAACATTATATCAATCTTGCCAAAGAAAGTGTTTACAAACAACCACCAAAATCGCAAGCTGAAGCCTTGGCTATTTTTGCATTAAATTTAATTGTGGGCGCTTTCTTTGACCTACGCATTGAATTAGATGGAAATTTTGTTAATCAATTTTTATCAGTCATCTCACAACCTCCTAAAAGATATGCAATTCAGCAGATTTTATTAGAAACATTTGCCGAAACTTTAGTGACCAAAACGCAAAAGCGTTTACTCATGGCTGACTTCTATCGAAAGCCAGGAATTAAAGTCGATGACGAGAATTATTTTGCTGGTAATGGAACAGATCCTGATAAATATGGCTTCCGTCATGGCACAATGGAAGAGGTTGTTTCTTTAGCCTTAACAAAGGTTAACACTCCTAATCAAACCATACCATCAAAGCCCGTAACTACAGCACAACCTATTTCAAGCTTGGTAAACTCTAAATCACCCATATCTCACTCAGATACTTATCAACAATTAACCCGTCAACTAGTGTCACCAGTAGATATCTCCAATAAGGCTGATAAAAAGAAATCGAGCAGTTAAAGCAAGACTATGAAGAGAAATTGCAGCAGCAAGAGGAAAAACTAAAAAGGCAAGAAGCAGCACTAAAGAAAATGAGAAGTAAAATTGAGGAGTTAGCCAAACAAAACCCTACAGAAATAGACCTAGATAATGGTAGTCCTGTACTTCAAATACAAGCACAAACCAAACAACAAACACACCCTGCTAATACAGCAACTGCTAAAAATAGACGGGAGGTTGAATTAGAAAAACGCTTACGTTATAATGAAAAAATTCTCAATATCATAGCAGAAAAATTTCAAATTAAATTACCTGAAGATGAAACTGAGCTTTCCGACGATGATCCTGATAAACAGGAATTATTCTCATATTCAAACACACTAACATAAAATCGCAGTGCTGCATATCTATACGTAGCGAAGATTTCCTTGCAATAATATTGGAAGAAGATGCTTCGCTACCTTTCAATCAACACTTAGCAAGGAACGCAATTTTTCATAATCCACTTTAGAATTATGACGTCGATCTAGTGGAATCTTAGTTACTCTGATTATACGTGAAATTCCCGATATTACTGGTAATGATACCGCTTGTTTAGCTTCATATACTAAAACAGGTTGTTTATTTAAAATGACTAATGCTGCGTTATGTATGCCAGGTATTGAGCGGGCCTGCACTTCGACTGCAAATGGATAAATACCATTAATTCTCATATCCCAACGTCCCAACAGCCATAATCTGCCAAACTGATCTAAATAACCGGCATCACCTGTACGGTGCCAAATTGCTCCCGTATCATCTTTAATTTTTCGCCCCACATTGTCAGCAGGATTTAAATAAGTAACCAACACATGATCTCCTTTGACCCAAATTTCATCCTCAACCAATTTTAAATCAATACTAGAAATAGGCCTGCCCACTAACAATCCACACCCTGAAAACATCTTTTCATAATCAGCCGATGTAATTTCATTTACCTCAATCTCAGCAATCGGTTCTGCCTCACTCGAACCATAGACAATCGTTATTTTTGTTTGCGGAAAAANCCGTTTGAAGATGTTGCAAAAATCAGGAAAGACAGGCCCTCNCCCTGTAAATATTTGTCGTATTAATGGTGCAACTGTAGCTATTTCTGGATTCTGCAGGAGTCTCTGCAAAANAGCAGGCGGGACTAATAAACGCTGTACTTTATGGCTCATAATTTGCTTGATGATTAAGCTAGAATCAATCTTATTGGGTTTTCTAATGTCACCATCGGGAATGACATTAATCACTCCCATCGCTAAATTGGCCAAAACAAACACCGGCAACGAAATTAAGTCAATCATGCCCGATGCCGATTGCAAAGTTGTTTGCACCGCCTCTAATTGCGCCCGTAAAAAACTATGACTACGCGGGATCGCTTTTGGCCGACCAGTAGACCCGCTAGTAAAAGTAATTAAAGCTAGATGATTAGCTTCGCAAGCCACATCTTGCCAATTAGCAGCATCCTGGATACTTTGCTTAGGTGATAATAATAGTGGAACTTGTCGTAATGGTTTAAAAAACCAACGTAATATTGATAAGTACTTTGGCCCAATGATTGCTTTAGGCTTTAAATCGTTGACGGCAANCTGCAATGGTTTTTTTGCTGCAGCAGGATCAGGAAATAAAATCACAATGCCTGCACGCAATAAGGCAAGAATGACAACATAGAGTTCAATACTGACTGGCATTAACACTAGGACAACATCACCTTTTTNCAAACCATGAAGTTGCAATGTTGCCGCCAACTGGGATGATCGCTGATCTAAAGATTGGTAATCAATTAAATTACCTTTGTGTATTAACGCAGCAGTCTTAGGCTGCGATTTAACCTGTTGTTTAAATAATTCAATCAAGTTCATAAATGCTTTCCAAACAAGGTATAACGGCGAAATATTTCTGTTTTAAAATGACGACTTAGGTTGAGTGATTGATTACTTTCGTGCATAAACGCATGAATACAACTAGTAAAACCATCGGCATGAGCATTCGCCAACACACGCGCCAATAAATATCTACCTAATCCAGCAAATTGCCGTTGTTTACGCACAGCAATAGTCTTTGCCACCAAAGTCTTTGGCTTCCGCCCTTCATTATAATCCGGCAAAGCAAAGACAAAACCGCATATTTCGCCTTGATAACGGGCAATTAATACATAGTTCGAGATGATATAAGGCAAAATCGATTGATACATACCAACAAATTCTGTTAAGTCAATTGGCACATAAAGAAAATTATCAACAAAGCTTGCCAGGCTTAATTGATGTATCGCTTGTAATTCTGCATCGGCCTGAGTGGAATCAAAATAACTGAACACAACTCCTTGTTGTTCAAACCGATTAACCAACGATAAACAAGCTTGATCATATAAATAATTAGATTTAGTAGAATAATAATCCGCAATGCTATTAAATTGCATTGCATATAACGTTTGCCAGTATAATACTGGTTCACTGGGTTCTAAAAAATGGGCTATNNCGCCACGTGACCAAGTCACACATCGGTGTTTGTGCCAAGTATTACCATCCATTGGTGCTAACAGAAATTCTATGTTTAGCTCACGCGCCCTTGACTCAGCCAATTTTAATAAAACGACAGCGTCACTTTGCTCTTTGAGCTCGAGATGGCCTAAACAAGCGGTGTGCCAACCCTGGTAACACGGCACTCCACCACCATAAAATAACACAAGGCTACTATCATGATAATTAATTAATTCTTTTAAAAAAGTTTGGCCATAATCCTATTCCAGAGATGCATAATACGATAAACGCTTGTTTCCACCAACGATGAGATTCAAACTGTTTGTTAAACTTGATAAGTAAGGCATTGCAAACTACAAATATCCAAACCACCACTGCAACCCATGGCCAAAAGAAGGATGTATTGACGGCTGAAATAACCATAAAGGTAAAATTGTGATGGTTATACCGGCTATATTTGCCAACCAATAACTTAAAATCGTTGATTGGCGAATCCGTAACATAATGATAAAAGCGGCATGCAAACCAAAACCAAGGGCAAATGCCAGATAAACATTCATTAAAAATATATTTTTAAATAATAACCAAATCAAACCCGTGCTAACAACTCCTAAAACTGCACCTAGCTCATGCATTTCTTCTTTTGTTTATCTAAGCTAGCTAACAGCAGATGGGTAACAAATACCATTGCCGGAGGCAATAAACCATAGATACCGGCTACTATCCAAAAATAAAATGCCGATAATATAGCGGCAAAAACTGCATGTGTGTTAAATCGTACGTAACGTGCCATTATTGCTACGGTAACAATCATTGTGCACAGGAAAAATAAAATAATGACCAACCCTAAGCTGTTCATATTTAATAAATGTTTTAGCAATAAATATACGCCGACTGGCACAAAAGATTATCTAAACCACGCCAACTAAATGCCTCCAACAGGCTAGCAAAAATGGCAATAATGAAAGCAATCAGGACAATTGCGGGCCGTGACACCTCTGTCAATAAAATCAATGACAGCAAGCTAAGCAATAAACTGGAAAGTAAAAGAAAGTGGTGCCCTCCCAACTCTTGCTGCCTTTGCGAATTAAATAAAGGTTTTTACCATAATTAATTCCTACCAAGGCTGCCGCTGCGTCAGATAAGGTCAAGATGATCAACGGTAAGATATATAAAATTTTATTGGCTTGTGCAACTGGAAACAATAAAATAACAGACAATGCAAACAATAATTCGCCATAGGAATACCTTCCTACCTTATAGAGGCCAGCGCCCAATCCTTCTTTCAGAGTGGGCAAGCTACGAATTAAAATAAACAAGAGGATTGCTAAGCTGCATGTAATAACAACCTGCCAAGTAGCAGTAAATAGCCATGGAAAACTGAGGGCATAAAGTCCAATGCCTACATGGATACATTTGCGCGCCACTTCGGCGTGTAAATGATAATATCGTGCCAACCATTGAACAGCATACATGAAAAAACACAAAAAAATAATCGAACCTAAAATCAGGGACAATGACATCATAATACTTCTTCTACCACAAACCGACGATAAANAAAGGCTTTATCTTGTAGATGCAACATCTCAGCCAATGCTGATAGCTCATTGACATCAGCATTGAATTGGGCTGGCAGCTTACGTGGCACCATCATGTTCCAATAGGCCAACCGTGCTGATCGAGCTGACTGTTTCAGTATCGTATTGTATAATGCAACAAAACTTTCAGATGACATATATTCAAAAATATCACTCAGATTAAATTTATCAATCTTTTCACCAGACAATTCTAATTTTTCAAGACTAGTACAATGCCACTCTAATTTAGACAAGTGTTGCCGGATTTTACGAAATTNTTCCTCTCTTAACGCATGCGGCAAAGCTTCACCATATTGCCCATAAAGTATCCAATGTAAATAAGGATTTTCACTAGGGTCAAGTTGAACCAAAGCATGCTTGACCCGCTCGGCTACTTGTGTCGCCAAATCCCCCTCTGCATAAGAAANAAAGGCTGGATCACGCCCTAGCTTGCCCATCACTGTTTTAGAAAAAAATAATCTCATTAGCCAACGCCATCGTCGGTTGTTCCAAATGTTCCTAAAAAATTGTTCTCGTTCCAACTGAGATTTAGGTTGCATTAATTGAGTAAGCGTGGCAGATGAATGGATCCAAGGCAAAACATGATTCTTAAAAATCCTAAAGTACCGTTCAAACTTTCCTATGCCACCCAAACCGTATTTACCAATATCAANCTTGTTGGCTAGTAAAAAAGTTTTAGCCTCTTTACTTAAATGAGATTCAAGCCGTTGTATTAGTTCCAGCCGGCGTTGACTGGTGCGGGCCCNCATTAATTCTAACAGCTCAGAATGAGTCAACACTTGATAGGCTGCAACTCGTGCTTCAAGACAATGAAGTTGTACCGGATTTAGATCAATAGCAATAACTTTTTTGGNGCCTTGAGACAATAAACTTAACGTGTTATCCCCAGCTGAGCAAATTGAAAGACAAGTGTCTGTGGGTTTGATTACCAATGCATTCAATAAAATGTCAGCATCTTCCCAACATTGAGCATAGCGAATCGTTGAAAAATTGGCTTTGGCAGCAATTTCACTNNGTTCATTATTAATTTTCCGCACGATACCTGTTGCACCATCCATTTCAACTTCATCACCTGTTTTTAGCCATGTCATTACACCAGATAAACCAACAATGGCAGGAATGCCTAATTCGCGAGCAACAATGGCTGAATGTGACAATAAGCTGCCACGTTCAATTAAAATACCACTGGCACGAGTAAATAATGTGACCCAACCAGGATCTGTATAGCAAGCCACCATAATTTCGCCCGGCAATAATTGATCATGACGCGGATCTTGAATGATTCTTACTTTACCTCGCACAATCCNCTGACAACATCCTAGTCCATTTTTGTTAGTGAGATGATTATCCGTGACGTTAGATTGTTGTCTATTCACGGCATCAAAATTCAACCATGCAGCCCCATAAGTTGCAAAACGATTAGGCATTGATGGCAATGATAAATAATGTTGTTGGTCTTTTTGTCGCACTTTAATCAAGTCACTCAAAGAACGGACGGTCAAAGTCCCTTCAGCAATACCGAGGACTTCTTGTACCTCCAATAGAAAAATATCACGTGGCTGAGCAATTATTCTTTGCACTGTTAATTGTCTGCCAATTTGCAAAAAAATCCGTCTTACATGCCCAANAAGGCGGGTACGCTCAAAACGCAAATTTTCACGATCACGAACCCGTTTNNTTGCTAACATTAACATTAATTTCATACAGCTACGCTTGAAAAAATTACCGGGTATACCGGCAACAGCCATTGCAAGATCATGTTCCTGCTCATTAGTCATCTGGATCATTTCTGCTTTACTAGCAAGATTGCCTAAGGAACGATACAAAGGCAATGGGTCTTCATGTAATGTCATGCTTTCTAGTTTTAATTCCTGGGTGCAACGATCACCAAATTTTGTTAAATACGCATTAATTTCCTCAGCAATCGCTGGGTATTGTTTTAACTGTTGTGCAATGATTGTTGCATCGTCTTGCTGCAAACTGTTGATTAAATTTGGGTACATTGCAATTTTAACGGCTAATGTTTTTAATCGTTTGGCTGGCTCAGCAGAAATAATATCACCCTGCCCAATCATATAATCATTATGTAAATGCAGCCCTTTTTCACCTAATGCTTTTTCAAGCCATCGACGTGAAAGCCCAAAGGCAATCATGCAAAAAAAGTCATTGACTAAAGGAGCGTCCCATCGGGTCAATAATGACCTTTCTAAACTTCGATAGTGTAATACCAACTCATCAATTGACATTTTTTCTAGCTCAACGTGGCTCACTGACAAAGCAGTTGATAACCGTTGATAAAACCGACGCCGTGTAATTGGTAATTTAATTAATTGGCACAGCATTTTTACAATCGTTGCGCTAAGTGAAATAGCGTCGCCCCATTTAGCAAAACGACGGTTTTNTACAGGAGCAATTGCTTGCACTACTGATTCAGGCAGCGCTTCACTCACTCCCATCATTTGTTCCATAAATTGTCGGTTTAGCTGAAATCCGGGAAATAAACTCAATAATCGATACCATTGTGTCAAGTTGTAATAAATATGACCGTTTACATAACCTAACATGGTTTTAAAGGTATCATGATGTAACTGAATTTGTTGGCGACTAACACCCATGAAGGCACAAAAAGCTTGATAAACTTCTTGATACACATAACGAGCAAAGGAAAAGGTCAATGGTGAAGTCACACCACTATAACTTTCAACAATATTGCTATTGTCCCACAATGCATAAGTGCCTTGTTTTAAGCTGGTAATAGGTCTTGCTTGTAATAAATAACATTCTCCATCAGCCATTGCCCATTCTATATCTTGAGGAAATTGTAAATAAGCAGTTACTTGTTGCACCCGTTGTAATACTTGTTGCTGTTCCATTACACTCAATACTGGATTTTCGGTTTGTAAATTCTCTCGTACCAACTTGCCTTGTTGTGACCAAATATAAGTATCACCACTAGTTTCACCTAATGCTAACTTCTCGCCAGTACCTTGCCCTGCTACAATGATACAATGATTTAACTCACCACTGACCGGGTCAGCACTAAAAGCTATCCCTGCTTTTTCTGCCGCAATCATTTGTTGCACAATAACCGCTGGTGGTGTTAGTTCAACTGACAAGCCTTTACTAAGACGATAATTTTGCAATGTTTCTGTAAACCCAGACTGCCAAACTGCTTTTACTTTGGCCATTACATCGACAGCAGTGACTTGTAGAAAACTTGCTAATTGTCCCGCAAAAGAATGTTGTTGCCCATCTTCATCAATTGCAGAGGAACGTACGGCATAAAGCCCATTACCCAATTGTAACAATGCTTGTTTCACTTCCGATTCTACTTCTGCTTCGTTTGCCTGGTAGGCTGTAGGCAAAACCACAAACCATTGAGGAATTAAAAAATATGGTTGTAATTTTGCTAACATGGCAGCCTTGCCACCGATTAGTGTAGCATCACAAGTTTCATGGGAAAATCTAATGTATTTCATAAATTATGCACTCCCATGGCAATCAAACCTAATAATAAATAAATCATTAATACCCAGATACCTGCCATACTTTCAATACGTCTTGCTAATTTTGCATCCTGTATTTTGCTAAATTGATAAATAGCATAACCTACATAGAGACTTAAAAACCCCATAACAATAATGAAGGGCCAAACAAAATGAATAATACGGGCGGTAAAATAACCACAAATCAAGGTGGCTAATAATGCTCCTGACCATACCCNCAATGCCGTCCTAATGCCCCATAACGCGGAATAAGTTTCAACTCCGACAAGTTCTTGATCAGGACTTTTAATTTTGCGGCCTATTTCAATAACACTACCGCNTAAAANACTTAATAAAATAAACCAAATTAAGCCTAGTGGTGGCAATCCCCGACTTGGCAACCAATCGGTAGCTGTAGCAAATAAATCAATGAATGGCATAACAAGCATATGACTAATTAGGTAAATAACAGGATGAGCACGTAACCAATGTTTGACACCAAACTCATGCCACATTAAAAATAAATAAAACCATACCAACAACAATAGCCAAAGCAATGGCAGACAATAACTTGTGACTGCTAACAATTGCAACGCCATGGTCACCAAGCCAACACGACGTAGTTCAACTAAGCTAATTAAACCCCGCGGAACAGGACGTTGTGGCCGATATAATGCATCATCAGCCGCATCTTTATGTTCGTCAGAAATTCTTAATTGTAAGAAAAAGCCAAAGACACAAATGAAAGCAACTATTAATGTGCTCAAATGAGGGAAACCAGATTGTCCGCGCAATAATTGCGAGATACAAACAGCAGAACTGCTAAAAGCTGCAATTAATAATCCGTGCTGCAACAATAGAAAGCGTTCAGCTTGATAAATCCACAAACGTTCGACTAGATTCAATGCTAACCTCGTGCCAATTCTTGGTGCGCTGCTGCAAAATGACCAGCACAGATAGCGCCGATTAGAGAAAGTTCTCCCGCAAGACAAACCGCACCACAAATTTCAGCTAATGCACGCGCAAAACCAGTGCCATTCACTCCTAGCATCTTCAAACCAACTTGTTGGCTTGGCAATTTAGTACCACCACCTACAGAACCAACAATGATATTGGGCAAAGTCACCGCTACATATAAATTCTCGCCACGTAATTCCATGCGCGTGACACCAATGCTGGATTCAGCAACACAAGCCACATCTTGTCCTGTAGCTAAATAAAGTGCCGCCAGCCCATTAGCAAAATGCCCTTGCACCCCCATAGTACCGCTCATCACACCACCCAAAGCTGAGATTTGCCAATACTTTGCCATCCGCTCAGGGGTTGTATGTAAGTTCTTTTGCACTAAATCTGAGGGCAATAACACCTCAGCCGTAACTTNTTTACCGCGCACCGAAAGAANAGACAAGGCCGATGCTTNTTTATCGCCAGAAAAATTACTTTCGACAAACCAATCGACGGGTTTCACCGGAGAGGTATGTTGAATAAATTCACAAAGTCGCTGCGTCGCAATCGTCGTCATATTTTGACCTGCCGCATCACCTGTCAAAAAGTCAAAATTAATATAGACATGATTCCCTTCTACATTGGCACGAAAATCAATTAAGCGCCCAAAGCGACTAGTGGTTGCCGCAACCGCCTGTAATTCCATAAAAGACTCACCCAACCATTTAACAAAGAGCCCAGCTTCAGCAATGGTTGTAAAAATAAATAATGGGGAACGCGTCAATCCATCATTTAAGACAGCAGTACTGCAACCACCTGCTTCAGAAATCAGCTTTGCCCCTCTCGCATACGAAGCAACCAAGGTTGCCTCACTGGTTGCTAATGGCACGTAATAATCCCCTTGGGCATGCGCCCCATTAATTCGCAAGGGGCCTAAGANCCCTAAAGGAATTTTTAGGGAACCTATGCAGTTTTCAATATTATGTTGATAAGCTTCTATCTCCCCCAAAGTACCCGCATCAGCAAGAATGGCTTTATCCGCTGCAATTAAAGGAGTATGGGCCAATAGCGTATCCCAATGGCGATCCATCATAGCCGCATTGGNCCTTTTAGTTGATTTAATGCGGGGCGGCAATGCAGTATTTTTAGAAGCAAGCTTGGTTTGTAACCGCTCTATCGACTCATGTTCAGTGATAGTGCTCAAAATCTTTTAACACGTTCTTGGTTGGTCGGCATCAGCGTAATCTTTGAAAATTGAAATGGCAGGCATTATATCAAAAAAGTACTATTGTTTTATCCGTATGTTGCATTTATTGGCAATTTTGAATACCTCTTATTAGTATCAAACTGAAAAAAGAAAAACTAGCAATAGTATTTGCCAAACAATAGCCAGCACAAAATCGATAAATCTTGCCTAACGCCCCATACTGCCCCTTTTTGCTTCTCTTTGGGTAATAAAAAACCCTGGAAGCATTGGCAACCAATAGGTAAAACCTCTAAAAAGAATGGTTGCAGTAAAAGCCGATTCAATGGATAAACCTGAAAGATGCAATATGGCTGTGAGACTTCCCTCATAGATGCCTAAACCACCCGGCATAAAAGATAAAGTTGCAATAGCTGATGAGATTACCTGACAAGCAAATACTAAGGCGAAACTTAAATCCTCTATGCCAAACGCATAAAGAATCGTCCATAAAGTCAGTCCATCAAATGCAAAAACCAGCAGTAATAATAATAAACTTGGCAACATAATTTTTAAATTTAACAAAATACTAGGATGTAACTCTTTAATGGCAATAAACAAAGAATAAACTGAAGGAAACCGAGCCAACACTGAAGGAGCAGCATTACGGGTTGCCCAGACCCAGCTATAAATTAAAGCAATTAATAGCAATAACATGATAATAGAAAAATATCGCCAAATAATNNCCATTGATTTGCTCAAGGGATGATGGATCCAAAGAATGATAATAGCGACCATAAAAGCCAGCAAGTATGCTACTTGGCGCCCAAAAATATTTAAAGCAATAGCTAATGCCGTAGCAGGATGAGATACTTGCCGTTGCAATAAAAACTTTGCCACAACTGCAGTACCACTCAAACCGCTGGTTGGGACTGTTTGATTGATAAACAACTCAGAAAAACTCAATAAAAAAGTTGAAAAAATCACATTNNTCTCATTCATTTTCCATAATGCAAACCACCATACTGCCGCCATCGAACAATAAGTCCCCAATTGAAATAGAATTGCCAACATAAACCACAAAGGGTCCATTTGTTGAATTAATTCAACAAAACTTTCTACCTCGCTGGAATGTACAACGAAGATGACTAAGGCAATCAAAAATAAAATACTAATAAACCATCTGTTCATAACAACACTCTTAAGCTTCCTGGGATAACCATTTCCACATCAATCTACGTTTAACCAATTCAACCAAAAATAAATAAAGAATAGTGGCGATGATTAAAAAGATGAAAAATGGCACAGGCAAAGGTACAAAGCCAAATAACTTTGCTAACGGACTATAAGGCAGGAAAATACCTATGCCCACCATCAAGAAAACTGAACAGATCAATGCCATACTCGGCCGACTGCGGAAAGGATTTTNTGCTGTCCGGATAATGAAAATGACTAATGTTTGAGTGGCCAATGACTCGACAAACCAACCGGTTTGAAATAGTGGTGCTGCTGCGTGAAATACCACTAACATAATAATAAAAGTCAAAAAATCAAAAATAGAACTAATCGGGCCAATGTAAAGCATAAACTTACGAATAATGTTAATGTTCCATCGCCGAGGTTTTTGAATAAAAATTGGGTCTACTTTATCACTAGGAATTGTGACTTGAGCAAAATCATATAACAAATTATTTAATAAAATTTGCGATGGCAGCATGGGCAAAANAGGCAAAAATAACACTGCCGCAGCCATGCTGAACATATTGCCAAAGTTGGAACTAGTGCCCATCATAAGATATTTCATCACATTGCCGAAAGATTTCCGGCCTTCAACAATCCCATGTAAAATAACATTCAAATGCTTCTTTAATAAAATAATGGAAGCTGCCTCTTTAGCCACATCCACAGCATTTGCTACTGAAATTCCCACATCGGCAGAATGCAATGAAGGCGCATCATTAATCCCATCACCAATATAACCTAAAACATGAGAATGTGAGCGCAATGCCTTGATAATACGCTGTTTTTGTATAGGGGAAACTCTGGCAAAAATGGCTGTCTTCTCTGCAACAATGGCCAACTGAGCATCGGACATTTTGTCAATTTCACTGCCCACAATAATCTCACCTGCATCAAACCCAACTTGTTGTGCAACATGCTTCGCTACTAAATCATTGTCCCCTGTCAATATTTTAAAAATGACATTCTCATGTCGTAATTTGCTAATAATACTGCCAGCCTCTTTAAGCGGAGGATCATAAAATACTAAGTAACCCGCAAATACAAGCTCCTTCTCATCGGCAATGGTATATGCTGGTTGAGGTGGGACTTTGCGATAAGCCACTGCCAGCAAACGATAACCTTGGGCACTAAGCGTAGCGAAAAGAGATTGACACTGGGCATGGATGGCTTCGGTGATTTTTATTTCATGAGCATTTTCTCGATAAAATTGACAAATTTCTAATATACTTTCTGGGGCACCTTTAGCAATTAAAATCTGTTCACCACTTTTATCTACCACAATGCTGGAACGGCGCCGCTCGAAATCAAAAGGAATTTCATCTATTTTATGATAAGGTTGCACATCAGGATGATCGGAACGAAGAATAGCTGCATCTAAAGGATTAACATCAGTCTTGTGTAAAATTGCTGCTTTAATCGGGCCATGGACTTCGCTTTCAAATAAGCTGTTCAAATAAGCCAGTAATAATACCTGTTCTGAAGGATTACCATAGGCATCGAGGCATTTTTCTAATACCATTTTGCCCTGAGTCAAGGTTCCTGTCTTATCGCTGCACAAAATATCAATACTACCAAAATTTTGGATTGCAGCTAAATTTTNTACAATGACGCCTTTATGTGACATGTTAATTGCACCTTTGGCCAAAGTCACTGTCACAATCATCGGCAAAAATTCTGGCGTTAAACCAACTGCCAAAGCTACAGCAAATAATAAGGATTCAATCGGGTTATATTTAAACAAAGCAGTCACAGCAAATACAAATAAAATCAAAAACACCACCGTCTTCATGATAAANNAACCAAAACGATTAATGCCTTTTTCAAACTCAGTGCGTGGCGGGCTTACTGACAAAGTTGCCGCTATTTGCCCAAATAAAGTATTTTTGCCTGTCACTAAAACCACTGCTGTTGCAATCCCGCTCACTACTGATGTGCCAGCAAAGATTAGATTGGTGGCTGAAGTGAATTCTGTAGTTTGCGGTTGAGATTGTATTGCTGCTTTTTCAAGCGGCAAAGACTCTCCTGTTAAAGCGGATTGTTGCACATGAAAATCTTTGGCACTCATTAACATTGCATCAGCTGGTATCATATCGCCTGCTGACAGATGAATAATATCTCCAGGCACAACATCCGGCAGAGAAACTTCTTGCCATTGATCATCACGCAATACAGTCGCCGTCATGGTCACTTTGGCGCGTAAACGTTTGGCTGCAGTCAAAGAGCGATGGCTCTGAAAATAGTCTAAGCCAATGCTGAGTAAAACGATTGAAATAATAATGCCTGCATTGAGTGGACTGCCAGTAAAAGCAGCTATCAGAGCGGCAATCAGCAATATTGCCACCAAGGGATTCAGAGAATGAGACAAAGCTTCAAGGATAACAGGGCGGCCCCTCTTTCCCACTAAGTCATTGCGACCGTAGAAAGACAAACGGCTTTTGGCCTCTTTAGAGGTCAGCCCATGTTCAGAACTTTGTAGTTTTACCAATGCCTCTTGCGAGTTTAACGACAAGAAACTGGGCAGCTTTTGGTCCATCATTGCCTAATGCCTAGGTTGTTCCGTTGGTATTAATTTATCACAAAGTGGTTTGGATCAGCTACTGCGTTTGGCTATAATTTATGTGCTAATTCGGAGTCAGGCGTGAGCACAGTTTCGGGCGATTTTACAATTTTAATAAAATCAGGCCGGTCATTTTTCACAAACCAAAACATCGATTTCAAATTATTTTCAAACCCGGCCAAAACTGATTTGTTTTGCCGCATAAAATTTTCTTGAATTACTTCTTTTGATATTTTTCGCTGCAACTTAGCGAAGTCACTTTTGCCATCATAGCAGGCCAAAAGCTCGTTAAAAAAGGAGATTGTTGTTCATATTTTTCCGATAGCCCATCATCACTACAATAATACAGCCCATTTTCCGGGTCAGGTAAGATATCATTGTTATATACCGCTTTTTTAGCGGCAATAATAAGTTCTTCAAGAGAATTATATTTAGGATAGTTCTCTAAACCTTGCAACATTAAGCTATAATAAGTGACTGCGTCCCATACAGTAAAGACTTTACGTGTTAATTTTCCATGGGTTTTTTCAACTCATGATATAACAATGCAAATCCTCGGGGATGCATCAAGTAAGACATAATTTGAGGATATTTGAGTATCGTAGCAGCAAGGCGAAGATGATGAATAATAATTGGTTGACCATCAAGCATAATAGGTGTGCCATCTGGATTTTTGTCCACTACCTCAGCAATACTAAAGCCATAGACTTCGGTGCCAAGACAAAGGAGATCAAGATAAACAGTGCCCGTCTTTACGGCAAGTGCTCTTTCCAATATACCTGCAAAATCAACATCTTCAGACACATGCGGAAAACTCTTTCTAAAAATAAAACAAAGTCTTTCTTTCAGTTTTTTGTCTTCTGCTTTATCAATATCAAACAATGGTTTATTAAACTTTACTGAAGCAAACCGTGTCTTAACTGAAAACACTTTGCCATCAGATGTAAGAAGATCTAACGTTGAATTAAGCCTGACTGTAATATTATTAATACTAATTGCTTTAGCATGATTGTTTATGATAAGCAAATTACCATAACGAATAATTTTGCCCCACTCTTCTTTTTCAAAATAAGGATGAACAATAATTCTAGGTTCGATTTCAGGCGCACTTTTAAGTAAAGCCAAAAGTTCTAGCCTATGTTTCATATAATCAAAAGATAGAAAATGAGGTGCTAATTTTGTCATTGCAAGAGCATTTGCAATAGATTCATCGGCTGTTTTATTAGAAAAATTTCTTTGGTTAGGGTCACCATAATCTAACACGGCTTTTGCACAACTTAAAGTTTCCTTGAAACCTTCATCAGATTTATTGCACCCATAGAACCATAGTATTTCAAATAATGTTCGACCAGTAGACACAAGACTTTTGGCCCGTGCTCCTTTTCTAAATAAAACCAATAATTCTCGACGACTTTGATTAAATGCCGCAATCGATAATTGGTTTTTAGGCAACCGTCTATTTTTGCGCAAAATAGAATTATGCTCCCATTGTTCACGGATTATATGCTTCTCTTTTTGGGAAAATTTTTCTCTTGTAGACCTTGATCAATACTATCGCAATAATCACAAAGATTTATCTCAAAAAAACTTTGGTCTTCCATTGAAACATAACTAATGGTCAGCATGATTAATTTTTTGAAGATCTGTTCAAACACATTTAAAATTGTCTTTTTACTTTGATAGTTTAAATTAAACAAAAAGTTTATTCTTGGCAAAGGCGTATCTTGATCATACCACTCATCTTGTTTGCCTGGCCAATTGACAGATTTTAATTGGTCACTTATAAACGGATGGTCTACTAATGTATTGGATTCGATGCTTAATTCAATTCTACCATCAGGATAACCACTAAAAGTGATTTCACGTAAAATTGGACTACGAAACTGCCGTTTTTTGGAAAAAGCATCAATATAGTTTCTTTTTGATAACGATATGCTCTAATCTCAGTGAACAATCTATTGTCGGGATAACCGTATTTAAAATCCCTGTGACAATCTTTTAAGACTTCTAGAAAGTGATCACAAACCGCTTTTCCAATATGAAATCTTTCCAGTTTTGTGAAAATATCAAAAAAGCTTGTTCTATACTACATCCACCTTGCAAATAAAAATTAAACTCTACTTGAGAATCATTGATAACACTAAAATTAGGAAAGTGCTGAAAAAGCGATGCGATAACGGCTAATCGTTTGGGCACTATCACAGGTTTTGGCTTTATGGGCAAATGTAGCATTTGATTTCCATTCACCAATAAATTTACAGTTTGTGTCGCTGGCAGAGAAGCATGATAGGGATAAGCTCTATAACAGACAAGCCTCTGTAATTTATCAAATTGCCATAGATACAAATCGATTTTTAAAATATAAGCAAGCGCTTGAAACAAGCTGGAAGGCATGGCCAATTGATTGTTTGTTTTAATACGCTGCAGAAAAAATAGGGTCCATTTGTCATCATCAGATGAAAGAAAAATATTAACACACCTCTATTTTGCATTGGCATGTATAAAAATAGGAACTTAATATAGTCTTGCCATATTTTCTGACTATCTGGTTGTAGAATTTTTCTGATATCAGCCGTCATATTCGCTTGGATAAAATTACAGATTGATTCACGATCAAGCATTAAAACGTGCTGATGAGTAACTATAGGTGACATAACAGAGGGGAAAGCACGATAGGGTTGTAAACTTTTAATAACATGAGCTGTTGAATCTTGGCTGTCCTTCGAATTAATTTGGCCTTCTGAATTGGGAGCAAGAGACTTGGAAGCGGCTTGCAAGAAAATCAATTTTATCATGCCAGGATAACTTTCAAGCGCTATATGGCTAAATTCAGCTTCGTTTGGCAATTCTAATACAGACTTTTATAAGGCACTGCAATCGCAGCAACTTTCGGATTTAGGTGATCTTGCATAAATAGTGTCGGATTAATAGTTAATTTCTGTCTTAGCCAATCTGTGCTTGAACAAAATTATACAACCCTTTCAGGGAATGTCTACAGCCTCTTATCGAAGATCCCAACTGTAATTTATAAAAATCACAATTTATTATTATAATCAATTGATTTTATTGAATTAATAATGCCTCAAGCCCCCTAGCCCTTAGCCAGATAAATATTACAATCTTGCACGTGTTCTCAGCGTAAGATTTAAAAATTTTCGAATTTTTGGCATTAGCTCAGGTGCAATTTCATCCCCACAAACAACGATGGCAGCAGGTTTGCTTGGCAAATAATGCAATGGATCTTTAATGGGGCCAATATAAGGTTTAAACCNATTGGGGACAGTAAAACTTTTGCGTTCACTGAAAAATGAAACCTCACTGGACCAATCGTAGCCATATACTAGTATAGATGCATCAATTGGCGTAGTGCTCTTCAAAAGTTCTGATACAGCCAATGTTCTATTCGTATTATCAAACTGCGCCTTTTCTGTTATGTAAAAACTATTCCAATAACTATGTAGATTGCCCAACACAATCAACAATAACAGTCCGACTAACAGCAATGACCCTTTTGGAAACTTCAGGATGATTCCTGAAATGGACAATGCAACTGCAAAGATTAAAAATAAACTATTACTGACTTGATAATATTTATGAACGTAATGCAAGTTTTCAAAAATTAAAANATAAATAACAAAAGCAAATAAACTTAGTAAAATCAATCTGCGGAGATGATTATTTANAAAGATTAAGCCAAAGACAATGCTAATACAACCCAAATAACGTGAGACGGTATAAACCAGAATACGCTGCCAAACAATGTCCACCCAAAAGCTTTTACTAAAACGCATTTCTAGTGTGCCAAAATTCCACCCAGAGAGCTGTTTTGATGTAAGATACCAACCAAAGTCATTATGCAATTTTATCATGTCCGTATAATACGCCCAACAATAGCCTAGCGCAAAAGGAATAACAAAAGCTATTGTCATTTTCAAAAGTGGAACAGGCTTAAAATAAAGCTTTTTATGCTTAAACACATGAATAGTGAATACAAGTGCGATCACAATAAATAATGGCAAGACTGTAGTGGATTNTTGTAATAACGCCAATAAAAAGAACAATGCTATCAATAAAACAATACGCCATCGCAAATCATTGTGCAATAAAAGAATGGTATAATAAAGAAAACACAGCATAAAAAATAGGGCTGTGGTTTCGATCATAAATGTCCTACTGTAATACAGATATAATGGGCTCGAAATTAATAAAACCGTAAAAGTTCCAAAATAAACCGACCAATTATTGGGAAACAACCTTTTAANTATATTGGCGGCTGGTACAAGGCAGGCGACAANAAATAAATAGCTGGTCAATCGCCCTACTTGCTGTAAATCAAAGTTAAAAATACAAGATAATTTTGCAACCAAATATTGATAAAATGGAAATTCAAATGGAATAGACCAAGGATAACCACCTACAGGTGTTTCATAAGCTAATTTAAACCCGGTATGACACATCCAAAACGAGGTAAGTGCAGTTTGGGTCTGGCGGAAAGCATATTCATCTAGGATCAGTTGACCGCTATACCTAATCGCCAACCAAGTTGCGTATGCTAATACGGATAGCGCTATTGTCATAATTAAGCCTATGACCATCCTCTCATAAGTAATACGTGACAAATACGTCTTGACCATTTTAAATCCTATTTTTAATGGCTCGTTGTCAAAGCCAACCCACATCAAATCAAGTGTAGGTTTCCCTGGATTGCTGGCTATAGTAATATGTGCCTCTGATCGCAAGCAAATGATTTTAAAACACCAATTTAATTTGTATGACAGAGATTTCTATTTTGCTCTTTTAGCCTGATTTCACAGTAATAAAGCCCTGAGAAGTGATCACCTACTTAGCATAAAAGCCTAGAGCTACAAGGATGTATTCACGGTATTTTGCAGCGAGATGAGCGTTTTTGGGGCGCGAGCTGGCACGAATCAGTGATTACTGCAAAGTAGACTGAGGACAGTGAAGTATGATTAGACTCACCCCCTAGGCCCGCCTATTTATCAAAACATCCAATATAAAATCAATTAGTTACATTAATTATGTAAGTTTTTGAATTAAATTTAAAAGAAAGTGGTTTCAGAGCTTCAATTCTTGTCCCCTTATGAGGTACCATTGGCAAAACAAAAGAACCTTCTTTTTAGCAATGATCAGAACTTTTAAAGGGCACAGAAATGAACGCTGAAAAATGCTTAGTTTTAGGCGCTTCGGGATTTTTAGGTTCACATTTATGCGAAGCACTTATCAAAAACAAGCAAAAAGTCCGAGCTTATAGCCGGACCCAAAAATTGATGCCAATCTTCCATCATCGATAGAATGGATCACAGGTGACTTCCTCTCCTCACAAAATTTACACGAAGCAGTCTATGGTTGCGATGTCATTTATCACTTAATTAGCTCCACTGTGCCAGCCACCTCGAACTTGGATCCTATGTATGATGTACAATGTAATGTAATCGGCACTTTAAAATTACTTGAAATCGCCGTTGCCGAAAAAGTAAGAAAAATTGTTTTTGTGTCCTCTGCAGGGACAATATATGGCATCCCTACTTTCTTGCCCATTAAAGAAAATATGCCAACTAATCCCATCTGTTCTTACGGGATTAGCAAGTTAACTATCGAAAAATATTTATATATGTACTCCGAATTGTACGGTCTAGATTATTCCATCCTGCGTTTATCTAATCCTTATGGAGAAAAACAATCAGCCACAAAAATACAAGGGGTGATTCCGGTTTTTATGAAAAATCTTGGATCAAGAACCTGTAGAAATTTGGGGTGATGGCGAAGTCGTACGCGATTATATCTATGTGCACGATGTAATCGATGCGCTATTAAAAGCGAAAGAATATGTGGGCGAGCAACGAATTTTTAATATTGGCAGTGGAAACGGACGTAGTTTGAATCAAGTCCTACTGTCTTTAGAAAAGATTATGGATCAGAAGGTAGAGCGGTTATATAAGCCACAGCGTAAAATTGATGTGCCTACAATTATGCTAGATATTTCATTAGCACAAGAACATTTAAAATGGACACCACAAATAGATTGGGAAAAAGGACTGGCAAAGACCCATGAGTGGATACGACAAACGTATTATTAGAAAAGGTTAACATGAAATCCGTTAAAATCAGCCAAAAGGCATTAATCAACTTCCCAAAATCCACAAAAAAATTAAACATTCAATAAAATGGCCCATCTATTTTTTCAAAATCCCTCAGCTTAAAAAACTAAAAACTTTATTAAAGAAGAGATTGATCCTGCTATAAATAGGTCTGAAAATTTTGACGAAGAATTTTACTTAGCCTGTTATCCTGATGTTGCGGCTGCAAATGTAAATGCATACGAGCATTTTATTAATCATGGTAAAAATGAAGGCCGNGATAGCAGTATTGCCAGGAGTTTTATCAACACTTCCTCCGAAAAAGAAACCGTACTAGTGGTAAGCCACGAAGCATCCAGGACTGGAGCGCCTATACTTGCTTGGAATATCTGTCAACAACTNAAAAGCAAATTCAATGTCATTAGTTTTCTATTTGGCGGCGGTGAAATCTTGCCATTTTTTTCTGAAACTTGTGACATTACGCTTGGTCCTTTTTCAAATCATATAGAGCGTTACCATAATGATATAGCCAATTATTTAGTTAAGCGCTATAAAATTAAATTTGCAATAGTTAATTCGTTTGAATCGAGAGGCATCTTAAAGTCATTAAGTAAAAATTCAATTCCCTCTGTATTTTTAATGCATGAGTTTTATGCATATCTGGCTAAAGATGAATTTTTACCTGCGCTTACCTGGGCAAGCAGTACCGTTTTTTCCGCTAAGATAGTACAAGAAAGCGCTATTACTGCAGAAACACATTCTATAATTGCAGACTCTTATCTTTTACCACAAGGTAAAGCAAAAATTCCTTGCATTGAAAAAATCCAGCATTAATACAAGAAGAAGTCGATCAAATTAAAGAACAAATTTTTTTAGAAAAGGCCTTCTCAAAACTAAAAACCTTTTGTGGTATTGGGTGCTGGCGCTATTCAATATCGTAAAGGGACCGACCTNTTTATTGCCACTGCAGCTGAAATTAATCGGCTGGACCCAAATGCAGATATTCTCATGATATGGATTGGGGATGCTGATTCAAGCCATTATACAAATTTAGTGACGGAACAAATAGAACGCTATAATTTACAAGAAAGATGTAAATTAATCAATGCAACATCCAACCTAGAAGCAATCTATTCACTGGCTGATGTATTTTTTCTGTCCTCACGCTTGGATCCTTTGCCAAACGTTGTTATTGATGCCATGTCAAATGGCGTACCTATTCTATGTTTTGAAAAGTCCACTGGCATCATTGANATTTTGCAACAAGATACAGAAACCGCAAAAGGAATTGTTCCCTTTGCAAATATATTTGAATCNAGCAAAAGGATCCTTGAACTTTATCATTCACCAGAATTGCATAATTTAGTTTCAAATAAAGTGGCGAAAATAGCCCAAGAAAACTTTGACATGGAAAAATATGTCAATAAATTGGTAGAAATCGCTGAAAAACAAATAGACTTTGTCCAACAAGAAAAAATNGATCGCACTACGTTGCAAAATTCTACTGAATTTGTAGAAAGCTTCTACTGGCCTACTTATTGGCAAAAAGCTCGCGTAGCGAAAAATTCACGATTACATTAAAAATCCTATAAAGGGATTTACTATAGAAAGCCCGCCCCAGGCTTCAATCCAGAATTGTATGCAAAACATCATAAACTGGACCGGCAAACTGAGCCTTTCATTCATTTTTTACATTCAGGAAAACCAAAAGGTCCTTGGCAAGAAATCGTATTTCAACCGCAAAAAACTTTGACGTTAAAAGACAANGCCTCATTAAGGTGTGCTATTCACATTCACGCTTTTTANTCCGACATATTGCAGGATATATTAAAACGCTTGGCATTAAATCATTCAGAGTTCGATCTNTTTATCACTACAAACACAGAAGCTAAAGCACAAGAATGCGAAACTCTACTCTTAAAATATACTAAAGGCCGAGTGGTAACAAAAGTTGTTCCTAACAGAGGGGCAGATATTGCGCCATTTCTGCTTGGATTTAAAGCAGAATTACAAGACTATGATGTTATTGGTCATTTGCACACTAAAAAGTCCACATCTACCNNCCGCCCTTTTGCCGAAGCATGGGTCAACTTTCTTTTAGAAAATTTACTTGGCGGTCAATATAACATGGCTGATCAAATCATTAGTAAATTCCAACAAGAACCAAAACTAGGGATCGCCTATCCTGATGATCCGCATTTAATGGGATGGTTAAATAACCTTCCTATTGCAGAACAATTGACTAAACAATTAGGGTTAGAAAATTTGCCCAATCAAAGCTTTAGTTTTCCAATTGGCACTATGTTTTGGGCCAGGCCAACTGCTCTCAAACCTTTATTTGATTTGCAGTCAAACTGGGACGTGTATCCAACAGCACCTATGCCTATAGATGGCACATTAGTGCATGCCCTTGAAAGATTGTTTCCATTAGTGGTAGAAAAACANGGTTTTAATCGAATAGTAACTAATGTTCCTGGCATTACACGTTAGAGGATTGCTCTGTAAATTATGGATTAGGAATTTCACTCAAAAATGGCTCTCCTTAATATTCGTTTTTAGTCCATTCGCTTTTTCAATAAATGCCGGAACATCTAAACGAAAATAATAAGACTCAATTTTTGAGCCTCAGCATTCTCCTCAGGAATCAAATGAATATAGTAGCGGTCTAATTGATCAAGCAAGATGATATCGTCAATGTCTAATTGCAAACTATCATCACAATGCCTTTCCGACAAATTAACACATAATTCTTTTTTGCTTTCACAAGCGCTTGTGACTTAGATTCAGCAACGTAAAAATTCATTTCATGAACTTCACCAAAATAATTGGCTCGATAAGCTCCAAAATTCACAAAGAACAAAAATTTATTTTGGCCAGCGGGAGTTTCTTGCTGACTTAAAACTATCCTGTAGCCATCGACATTACTTAATTCAATGGAAGCGTCAATGTGTAGGCGTTTTGTCATCCCGAACCATAGATTAATTAAATGAGGATAGGTCTCCTCAAGGGAATTGCCTGCCACAAACACAACATCATGAAGTTCAATGTTGCATCCTTTGGCGCGCCCACCTAATAATACAGCAAATAGTTTCATAGGATGCACCTTAAGATGAAACGCTGGAAATTTAGCAACGAAAATTAGAACTGGTAGGCACGAGTGGGATCGAACCACCGACCACCACCATGTCAAGGTGATGCTCTACCACTGAGCTACGTGCCTAAGGGTGGGGGATTATAGAACAGTCTTTTCAGAGATACAACCAAGGAATTTGTGAGAAATATCTCACAAAATTCTCCGAGCTTTGCCCTACCACCACCTCAAACCCTGCAGTATCTTATCCTTCTAAAAGTGTAAATTTAAGTTGCGAAACAGACTAACTATAAGGAGCTGATATGTTCTCTGAGCTTCCAGAAAAATTAAACAAGAAGTGCTATATTATCTGCGGGTAAACAATTTTCCAAAAGCCAAACAAGTGCACGATAGCTGGGTCAACTCTAATTTTGCAGAAGACTCAAAAAAGCAAATGAAAACAATATGTTAGATTCTGGCGATTTGTTTGCTGAAATTGCTTAGCACAGCAAGCCCACCAAAAATTTTCTCGCTCTTATTCTCTGCGCACTTACCTATTTAAGTTTATTTTTAATCACATTTACCTGATGATAGTTCTTTTTATAATGATCTCACAGCAAAGCTTAGGGTGCATATAGTGCGATAAACACATTGTCTTTCCATGTAAGAATGGTTAGGATGTCTGCGGTCATATGCCCACAAGGAGATTGTTATGCTAAACCAGCAAGTAAGCGTGAATCATCGGCACTTTGGCTATCTGATTGCTGCCATTGGGGCCTTAGGAGGGCTTTTATTTGGTTATGACACTGGAGTGATCTCGGGTGCATTAATCTTCATTAACCAAACCTATCAACCCAGCACCTTTTTGCAAGAAATTATTGTGAGCAGCGTGGTACTTGGCGCTTTGATGGGTGCTATATTGAGCGGGAGACTGGCTGACCATTTTGGCCGTCGCAGCATGTTAATCAGCGCGGCTGTCGCCTTTATTATCGGCACTGTCATCACTGCCTTGACCCCAAATATCAATTGGCTCATTGTCGGGCGATTAATTATAGGTTTTGCCATTGGCGTGTCTTCGTATACCACNCCCTTATTCATCTCAGAAATGGCTCCTGCTGACCGACGGGGTTCCATGGTCTTACTAAATGCAATTACTATCACTGGTGGTGAAGCCATTGCTTTCTTGGTTGATTACGCTCTTACCCCTACTCAAGCCTGGCGCGCTATGTTTGCCACCGGGATTATTCCAGCAATCTTGTTGCTAATTGGCATGTTATTTTTGCCCGAAAGCCCGCGTTGGATGATGCTCAAAGGCATGCCAACCCAAGCACGTAAAATTCTTAGCAAGATACGCCATCCTAATGTGGTTGATAAAGAATTAAACGATATTGCTCAGAGTTTCTCCTTGTCGAAAGGCTCATGGCGGCAATTGTTTTCTAAAACCGTACGCCCCGTCGTCATCATCGGCCTCGGCTTAGGTATATTCCAACAATTTTTTGGCATCAATACCGTCATGTATTACGGACCAACTATTTTTGCAGCAGTCGGCTTTCATGGCGCTTCTGCTCAAATCCTTGCCACCTTTGGCATGGGTGTGGTCAATACCATCATGAGCGTTGTAGCCGTCCTCATTATCGACGTGGTTGGCAGACGCAAACTATTATTAATTGGTAGTACGGTGGCAGCCATCAGTTTAGGCATGGTGGGCATGATCCTCAACCACAGCCAGCACAACCCGGTTTTTCAATGGTTGGCCTTAATCGGTATGGTGATCTATATTTCTGGCTATTGCATCAGTGTTGGCTCGCTTTTCTGGTTAATGATTTCAGAAATCTATCCTCTCAGTATCCGTGGACTAGGTATGAGCGTGGCAACTGCAGTACAATGGGGCGCAAATTTTGTAGTGTCACTGACATTTTTGACCATTTTGAATAAAATCGGTTCAGCCAATACTTTCTGGCTGTATGCAACTATGTGTGTGCTCTGCTTTGCTTTTATTTATTACTTAGTGCCTGAAACCAAAGGGGTTTCTTTAGAGGAAATTGAGAAAAACTTGGCTGAGAATAAACCGTCACGTGAATTGGGAGTACCGCTTAAGTCACGTTATATTATTAAACCTGTGTAGATATGGCCGTACATTCTTCATTGCGAGCAAAGATTATTGAAATTTTGGCAGATGGCCATTTTCATTCTGGCGAAGAATTGGGTAACGTCTTAGGCGTTACCCGTAGCGCCATCTGGAAAACCGTTAATCAATTGGCTGATTTGGGTATTTCTGTGAGTTCAGTTAAAGGCAAAGGCTATCAAATCCCAAACGGCATTGAATTACTAGACAAGGCCAAGATTTTAGCGGTGTTGCAACCTGCTACACGCCAACATCTTCACACAATTGATATCAACGATAGCATTAATTCAACTAATCAATTTTTATTAGACCAAGTAAAAACAGGTGCTAAAAGCGGCTATGTCTGTATTGCAGAACATCAGCGACAAGGCCGTGGCCGACGCGGGCGCCAATGGCAATCTCCTTTTGGGACAAACCTTTATTTTTCCTTGCTCTGGTCTTTTAACAAAGATCCAGCTGAAATTGCCGGCCTCAGCTTAATCATGGGCGTAGCAATTATCCGAACTTTACACAAATTTGGTGCTAAAGATATTGGTTTAAAATGGCCTAATGATGTTTTATGGCAACAACGCAAATTAGGCGGTGTGTTAGTCGAAATTGTCGCCGAATCCCATAGCCAAACTCAGGTTGTTATTGGCGTTGGCATTAATCTTAATATGCCCTCAGAAATCGTCATTGATCAACCTTGGGTCGACCTACAAACTTTAATAGGCCATCGACCACCCCGTAATCAAATCATGGGTGAGTTATTGAATGAAATTATCCAAGTACTAGAAGCATTCGATAAAAACGGATTAAAATCTTTCCTGCAAGAATGGGAGCAATATGATTGCGTCATTGGCAAGGAAGTCAAAATGCAGTTTCCGCAATCAACCATTGATGGGGAAGCACTGGGTATCAGTGANAAAGGTGAATTAATTTTAAAAGATGTTCATAACAACGTGCATCGATTTTTATCAGGCGAAGTAAGCTTACGCTTACACAATCCAAATTAAAAACTTGAGATTAGAAACTATGCGACCAATTGTTATCAGCGGCACCGGTTTATTTACCCCACCCAACACTATTAATAATGATGAAATCGTACAATCTTTTAATGCTTATGTGCATGCCTATAATGCCGCGCATAGCGCTGAAATTGCTGCCGGTACAAAAGAGGCACTAAGCGAATCAGACAGCGCTTTTATTGAAAAAGCATCTGGCATTAAAAACCGCTATGTCATCGATAAAAAAGGCATACTTGATCCCAATATTATGCATCCGGTTTACAAACCACGAGCCGATGAGGAGCTTTCGCTACAAGCAGAATGCGGTTTATATGCGGCTAAACAAGCATTAGAAAAAGCGAACAAAACACCGGCTGATATTGATGCAGTACTAGTGTCATGCACCAATTTACAACGTGCCTACCCTTCTATTTCGATTGAAATTCAAAATGCCTTAGGCATACAAGGTTATGGCTACGACATGGGCGTAGGTTGTTCTTCAACGACTTTTGGTATTCAAGCTGCTTATAATGCTTTACAAAGTGGCCAAGCAAAATGCGTATTGCTAGTTAATCCTGAATTCATTACACCCCAAGTAAATTTCAGAGACCGTCAAAGTCATTTTATTTTTGGTGAAGCAGCAACTGCATTGGTGTTAGAACCTGCAACAACCTGCACTGCCCCAAACGCATATGAAATTCTCAGCATTAAATTAAAAACACAATTTTCTAATAATGTGCGTTGCAATTTCGGTTACATGAATCGATCGGAAGGTGACAACTTTGGCCCCGATAAATTATTTTATCAACAAGGCCGCAAAGTTTTCCGTGAAGTAGTGCCAATGGTAGAAGAATTAATTTTAGAACATTTAGCAGCAGAAAAATTGCGNGTACCACAATTAAAACGGTTATGGCTACACCAAGCCAATAGCAATATGAATCGTTTAATTGCCACCAAAATTTTAGGCTATGAACCGGATGGGCTAATAGCGCCAGTCGTGCTCGATGAATATGCTAATACCGCTTCAGCGGGATCCATCATTGCTTTTCATAAATATCACATCGATTTATCACCCGGCGACCTGGGACTGATTTGTTCTTTTGGCGCTGGTTATTCGGTAGGAAATGTGATTGTGCGGAAATATTCTTAAATCCCCCTTCCTCATTTTGGGAAAGAGGAAGTTTGTTATATTTAGTCATTTTTAATTTTTCCTTAATATTTCTAATTTAAATTTTCGCTAAACTGCATTTTTAAATCAATGAGGTATCTTTTATGGCCAATGATCCTGTACTTGAAACACCCAAAGGTGAAAAACAACAGCTTGTTCCAAAAGAAGCAAAAAGTATGGAAGGTGACTTATGTGTCAAAGGAGTTGTAGTGACCATAAGCGCAGCGATAATATCCATACCGAGTGCTCTAGCGGCCAGGTATACCTATCAAAATAATTATCATGCTGGTTATTTAGATGGCCAACAACAAGCTAAAAATGATGTTTTTAGCACAGGAGAATACAATAATACTCATTCATTTGCTGAGTATGCTCCGGAAGGTTTCGACGGAGCAGGTTTCTTCGCTGGTTTTGGCGAAGCAATGTCTTGTTTTGGCCTAGGCTACGCAACAACAATTGCAATAACACGTCGCGAATGGAAAATAGCAGGAATCGCATCCTTAATGGGCATCTCTATTATTGGTGCACAAGGTCTGACAAGTTTTACTAACTGGTACAATGTTGGCAGGTCGGCAGGTGAGTATCAAGGTTACGAAGCTGGCTGGAAGTATTATTGTCAAGAAATCCCTAATCATGGCTGTCCTACTCAAAATGTTAGTCTTAATGCAAATGATCACCAAGGACCAGCTCATACCAATCAGGCAGAAGTAAAAGTCGCGGTAGGTGTCATGACTTCTGTAACAGGATTCTTTGGTGGAATGGCCGCAGCTGGTATTAGCTGGTTGCGAGAAAGTAAGCAAACAAGTAAAAGTGAAGAAATATCACAACCACCTGTTGCATCCGTTTAATATCTTGCCAATCCTTCTGTAATTTCACTTGTTCGCCTCTCCAACGGGAGAGGCGAAATTATTTGATAGCCCAGTTCTGAAAAATTCGTGCAGATACATCAGCTCGCAGCATCTATATTTCTATGATGAAACGCTTTTACCGGACAGCAGTGAGCGAAGGCTAGCATGACAGAGTTGCCACATGAAAATTCTATATTATCTCCCATTCTGATATAACAAATTAAATTGACATAGGCAATAATATACATGTTATTCCATCCAAGCCGGCCCCAAGACCAAGGCCTGTTCTTTCAACGTTTTAATTTGATCACGCATTTTAGCTGCTTCTTCAAACTCCAAATTTTTCGCATGCTCTAACATTTTTTGCTCCATGCGTTTAATTTGTTTAGCCAATTGTTCTGGCGTTTTCGCTAAATACTCCGCGGCTGCTTCTGCTATTTGGGCATGTTGTTTGATTAAGGTAGGTGAATGTTGTGTGTCTGCCTCTAAAATGTCTTTAATTGCTTTAGCCACGCTTTTGGGAGTGATGTTATGCTTACGATTATATTCAGCTTGGATTTTACGCCGCCGATCTGTTTCTTTGATCGCCTGTGCCATAGATTTGGTGACAGTGTCTGCATACATAATCACTTTTCCATGAAGATGACGTGCAGCACGGCCAATCGTTTGCACTAACGAACGTTCTGAACGTAAAAACCCTTCTTTATCTGCATCTAGAATTGCTACTAAAGAAACTTCTGGCAAATCTAAACCTTCACGTAGTAAATTAATTCCCACTAAGACATCAAATACACCCAAACGTAAATCGCGAATAATATCGACACGCTCTACGGTATCAATATCAGAATGCATATATCGCACTTTAACACCGGCATCTGCCAAATAATCAGTCAAATCTTCTGCCATACGCTTAGTCAATGTGGTCACTAATACTCTTTCTTTCACATCGACACGTTGCCTGATTTCGGACAGTAAATCATCAATTTGTGCAGCAACAGGCCGCACTTCAATTGCTGGATCAATCAATCCTGTTGGCCTGACCACCAATTCAATAATGGCATCGGAATGCGACATTTCATAAGGGCCTGGTGTGGCAGAAACATAAATTGTTTGCGGTGCAATTTTTTCAAATTCGTCAAAACGCAATGGCCGGTTATCTAATGCTGAAGGCAAACGAAAGCCATATTCGACCAATGTCTCTTTACGCGCACGGTCACCACGGTACATACCGCCAATTTGTGGCACAGTAACATGGGACTCATCAATCACAAGCAAGGCATTATTTGGTAAATAATCCATTAATGTAGGAGGCGGCTCGCCTGCTTGTCTGCCTGAGAGATAGCGCGAATAATTTTCGATCCCGTTGCAATAACCCAATTGCAACATCATTTCTAAATCAAACCGGGTGCGTTGTTCCAAACGTTGTGCTTCCACTAGTTTATTAGCGGCGTTTAATTCTTCCAATCGCAGAGCTAATTCTTCTTTAATTTTTTCTACGGCATCAAGAATTGTCTCGCGAGGTGTTACATAATGGGTTTTAGGAAAGATCGTGACCCGCGGTATTTTACGCAGCACTGCACCAGTCAGTGGATCGAAATAAGATAAATTTTCTATCTCTTCATCAAATAATTCCACACGAATAGCTTCACTTTCAGCTTCAGCTGGAAAGATATCAATGACGTCTCCATGCACACGATAAGTACCACGACCAAAATCTGTATCGTTACGAGTATATTGCAATTCTGCTAAACGGCGTAATACACTGCGTTGATCAATCCGCTCGCCACGGCTGAGATGTAGTACCATGCTTAAATAAGCGTTAGGGTCTCCTAACCCATAAATAGCAGACACAGTCGCCACCACAATCGTATCTTTGCGTTGAATCATGGCCTTGGTGGCAGACAAACGCATTTGTTCAATGTGCTCATTAATCGAAGCATCTTTTTCAATATAAGTATCTGAGCTGGGAACATAGGCCTCTGGTTGATAATAATCATAATAAGAAACAAAATATTCCACCGCATTATCGGGAAAAAATTCTTTCATCTCTCCATAAAGTTGCGCTGCCAATGTTTTATTAGGCGCAATGACAATCGTAGGCCGCTGGACAGCATTGATGGCATTAGCAATCGTAAAGGTCTTACCAGAACCAGTGACGCCCAGGAGCGTTTGATAAGCCAACCCACTTTCCAGGCCTTCGATCAATTTCTTAATGGCTTGTGGCTGGTCGCCAGAGGGTTGATAATTTGATTTCAGTTTAAACATGCAAACGACCATAAAAATCAGTAGAATTGGATTATTATAACTGAAAATTCACTATTCAGCGAAAATCTAAAGACCGTGGAATAGTCAACTAAAAATATTGAGGAGAACCCATGACCCTACATACCTCCGCCCGTTTGGCCAAAGTAAAGACTTCACCCACCATCGCTGTCAGTATGCGGGCAGCTGAACTAAAAGCGGCTGGTCATGACATTATTAGCCTCAGCATTGGCGAACCTGACTTTGACACCCCGCCCCATATTAAAGCGGCCGCTATTAAAGCCATCCAAGATGGTTTTACTAAATATACTGCTGTCGATGGAATTCCAACTCTTAAAAGCTATTATCCATAAATTAGCACGTGATAATCAGCTGGCCTACGAACCCAAACAAATCATCGTCTCCTGCGGCGTCAAGCATGGGTTATATAATTTATTTCAAGCAGTTATTGGCCCAGGTGATGAAGTCATTATTCCCTCTCCTTATTGGGTCTCTTATCCCGACATGGTGTTGTTGGCCGAAGGTGAACCCGTATTTATTGAAACTTCTATTGAGCAGAATTTCAAAATCACCCCTCAGCAATTAGCAGCCGCCATTACCCCTAAAACCAAAATGCTGATTTTAAACAGTCCTTCCAACCCTTCAGGCATGATTTACACACGGGCTGAATTGGCCAAATTAGCTGAAGTATTGTTGAAACATCCGCAAATTATTATTGCCACCGATGACATGTATGAATTAATTAATTGGGCCAACGAACCTTTTGCCAATATTTTAAATGCTTGCCCAGAATTATATGAGCGCACCGTGGTATTTAATGGCGTTTCAAAGGCTTATGCCATGACCGGTTGGCGAATTGGTTATGCGGCTGGGCCACAAGCATTAATTGCCGCAATGAGTAAAATCCAATCGCAAAATACCTCTAGCCCTAACTCTATTGCTCAAGTCGCATCACAAGTAGCTTTAGATGGTGACCAAACTTGCGTTCATGAAATGAATAAAATCTTTCATCAACGCCATGATTTTGTGTATGAACAATTGCGCAAAATGCCAGGCATTCATTGTTTGCCGAGCATGGGCACGTTTTATATTTTGCCGAATGTGGAAGCAGCCATGAAAAACTACATATTGCTGATGATATCGCTTTTACCGAGCGTTTATTACAAGCAGGGGTTGCAGTGGTTCCAGGTTCTGCTTTTGGTGCACCAGGCTGTATTCGGATTTCTTATGCTTCGAGCATGGAAGAACTTGCTAAAGCCTGCCAACGTATCGAAAAAGCCCTTTAATAATAGGAATTTATGCCAAAACAAGCCGTCGTCATTCAACACATTGCTTTTGAAGACCTCGGTAATCTAGCGCCCGTATTGCAGCAACATAGTTATACGATTGAATACTTGCAAGCGGGCGTTGCGCCACTCTCTNNGCTTGATCCCCTTAAACCTGAACTCATTATTATGTTGGGTGGCCCAATTGGCGTTTACGACCAAGCAGACTTTCCTTTTCTCAATGATGAAATCCAATTATTACAACGTCGACTAGCGGCCGATTTACCTACATTGGGAATATGCTTGGGCGCCCAATTGATGGCAAGTGCATTGGGCGCCAGAGTCTATCCAGGACACAGCAAAGAAATTGGCTGGGCACCACTACAGCTTACTGCAGCTGGTAAACAATCACCACTAGCCCACCTTAGCGGCGAACAAACCAATATGTTCCATTGGCATGGTGACACCTTTGATCTCCCTACTGATACAACTTTATTGGCAAGCTCCACTGCCTATTCCAATCAAGCATTCCGTATCGGCAAACATGGGTTAGCCTTACAATTTCACCCAGAAATCACCCCCACTGCCCTTGAACCTTGGCTCATTGGTAATTCCGCTGAGATTGCCCACCTGCCTCATCTCAGCGTAAAACAAATACGCGAACAATCGAAACAATATCTGCCCACATTACAAACCCAAGCCGCCCAGTGCTGGCATGATTGGCTAAAAGTCATTCAACCTCATTAAATCAATAGCTTCATGCCCAATATTGCGACTTTTTTATCAACATTTTACCAAAAATCCTATTGACCAAACGCACCCAGACCATTACCATACCAACTCTTTCCTACCAGTACTCCCCGGTAGCTCAGTCGGTAGAGCAGGTGACTGTTAATCACCGGGTCGGCGGTTCGAGCCCGTCCCGGGAGCCAAATAGCCGAAAACCATGACTCAAATTGATACCTCACATAAATGGTGGGTCCTTGTAGCAATGACCACCATGATGATTACACTGTGTTTTGAAATGACAGCTGTTAATCTGGCTATTGCCCCTATTTCCAAGGATTTGCATACCGGCCTCGCGACTGGACAATGGATCCTAAATGCCTTGTTGTTAGTTTGTGCTGTATCTATTGCCGTGACCGGACGTTTGGGTGATTTGCAAGGACACCGCAAAATGTTTTTNATTGGTGGAGCAATCTTTATTATTGCTTCACTGATTGGTGGTTTCGCACAAAATTCGGCAAGCCTAATTATTGCCCGGGTCTTACAAGGACTGGGCACTGCCGTTATTTTTCCGATGATTTATGCTATTACTTATTTAATTTTCCCTAGCAAACAACGTGGGATTGCAATTGGCATTATTACTGCAGGCAATGGTTTTGCACAATCATTAGGCCCTACGATAGGCGGTCTCTTAATTGGCTGGTTAAGCTGGCGCTGGATATTTTTTATTAACGTGCCTTTAACATTATTGGCTTGTGGATTACTGTTAAGCACTAAGCATGAAACGCTCACTCAAAATATCAATAATAAGATTGATTATTTAGGCATTGCTTTATTGACCATCAGCTTGATTTTAATTGTCATGGCATTAAATCAAATGCACGTATGGGGAATGACATCATCTTTATTTTTTACAACATTAAGTGTCGGTATAGTTTTATTATTGAGNCTTTATTAAACATCAATTACACACAAAAATCCTTTGTTACAAATCAAATTATTAGCGCAACGAGATTTTTTATTGGTGAACTTGGCACGCATCAGTCATGCTTTTTCATACATGAGTGTTTTGTTTTTAATGGGGCTGTTGTTACAAAATGTGCTTGGCCATCCAGCAAATGTTGCTGGTTTGATTTTACTTTATATGACTATTCCTAGCGGGATTTTTGGGCCGATCGCTGGAAAATGGTCAGACAGAATAGGGACTCGTATACCACAGATTTTAGGCATGTTAGCCTTGTTTATTGGCTGCATTTTCCTGACGCAAATTCAACATTTTCCAATGTCTACAATGATAGCGCTAGGATTATCTTTGCTTGGCATTTCAGCAGGATTGTTCCTGCCCTGCTCCTCAATTACTGCTGTCTCAGTAGTGCCTAAAGAGCAAACAGGCATGGCCACTGGGGTCTTTTACACCAATAGTTTTATTGGTACCACATTAGGCATTGCTATCAGTGGTTCTATTTTGGCAATCAGCAGCACACATTATTTATTGGAATCAATTCGCACTAACAAACTAGTTTTTACACCACAACAATTGAGTGTACTTAAAGAAACCGCCTCAGGCATTCAACCAATTAGTGCTATTACACAATATTTTCCTCAGCAAATGATCCTTGAACTGTCACAAATGACACATCAAGCTTTTATGACTGGATTTATTACAGCCATCTCTACCTGTGCAGGCCTAGCAGCGATTGGCACATTCCTAGTGTTTATGTTGAAAAAATCACAGAACATTCAATGATAATGTAGGGTAGATCAAGCGAAATAGATCCACCCTACACATATGTATTTGTTTTTAGGTAAGACTTAAAGGATCGGTTGCATCAGGATTAGAATTAGCAAATGTCTTGGTTGAGGGCTCGCCACGGCACCAATTTAGGAATTTGCCTAAACATCCCGTTACATCCTGGTTTGAAGTACTTGGGTCATTGATTAAAACGTAGTTTCTTCGAGGTAATTTTTCAGAGCAGTAGCTGACTAATTTGCGGCCTCCATATGCTCCTGTTCCCAATACCAAAGCCAATACCATATTGCTGGCTGCCAATACCAAACCATCGAGAACAGCCGTAGTTAAATTATTATCTGTCGAGTCATACATCGCAGCATAAAGCTCATTTCTTACTTCTGCCAATAAGTCACTAATAGGGTCATTTGCCGCAATATGCCCATTTAAAGTTTGCTGCGAATTAGCATACATCAAGATGTAGGGGATGCGTGCTAAAACCATGTATAACAAGTTATTTGCCAACACTGAAAGCGCCGCTTTTTGTTGTGCATCCACCTGGATATTCACAAACGGCCCTACCATGCTAGCGGATACTGATTTAAGTACTTGCAAAATACCACCATGGCTGGTCGTATTTCCTGTGATTGTCGCAATTGAGTTTTGATTTTGTTGGCGGTGTTTTTGTACTGATAAATCCCTAATATAATATTAAAAATGCCAATCCCTGCTAAATTAGCAAGTGACGCTTCCCACTTATAAGCTTTTTCACAACTATCAGTTACCTTTAATGGTTGGAATGTTTGCATTAAATCTGCGGTAATGTCTGTTTGTGTCAATGATAAAGGCTGTTTAACTAGTTTAATGACATCTTGATTAGTGGAATGCGACTCTAAAATACAATTATCTTGTACATGACGCTTAATGCCTGTCAATTCAGTTGGCACAGAAGAACAAGAAGCGATAGCTGCCTCATCATCCAACCGCATATAAAAAGCCTGAACACCATTAACAGTGCCAATAAAGTCATAATTCTTTCCATCTGGCGCGGGCTGGATCGAATAGGTAATACTACTCGCTGCCCATGATTGAGCATTAATTAAAGCAAAAGAATAAGCTTTAATTACATTGCCATCATGACCTGTTTTTATTGCAACAGCTTCCATCAGATTCATACCCGAATAAATAATACCGCCACCAATAATATTCCCGTCTTTTACCGGCTGTATTGCGCTGCCAAAAAAGCGATTGGCGCACTAGGATGCGTATAAGTAAAAATATTTTTTAATTGATGATTCGTATCATACTGGATCAGTGCGAGTTGACTTTGTTGATATGAGCCTACAAATTGTTGCATATTTGAAGTAACATTCATTGCCAGCACATTGAAATTAGCATCACCACTACAAACAGGATATTGCAGTGACAGACTCTCACCCGTTGCTATACTGACTTCTTCTGTTCCAGCATTATTTCCTAAACCAACGTTTCCATTCAGCAATAAATTATTTTGATCATTGATTCCGG
Organism: Coxiellaceae bacterium; assembly: GCA_013414725.1. Taxonomy (GTDB): domain Bacteria; phylum Pseudomonadota; class Gammaproteobacteria. Next base: position 2,206,409 of record CP058706.1, read on the forward strand.
CAGTAATACTACCAATTTGATTTTTCCGTATCGACTGTTGCAGTACAGTACTGTTATCAAACATAGTAATCAAAGTGCGGAATGGCACAAAACCATTTGCAAGGCTGGTGCGATATAAATCAATGGTGATAGATCCACCGTCAGGGGTTGCAACAATATCTTGTCCCATAAAATCAGTGATGTTCAATGAAAAAGCATCGACTATTTTACCTTGCGGTGTCATCTCAACTGTAAAAGGCACTGCTTTTTGTAACACAGGTTCTGAATAAGGCGAAGCCAAGGCAAAACTATCATAGGAGTGAGTCAATGAGCCCCTCACTTTGAGATTGCCATTAGGCAGATTAATGACTTTTTGGAACAAGAGATAAGGCACAGACGCTTCGTATTTATAAGCAAAAGTGATTTGTTCATTATCAAAATTCATTACCAATCCAAATGTTTTATTGCAAACATAAGGGTAATTCCATGCCATATAACCAACACCAAAACTGCCTTCATTAGTATTCACTACTGAATTAACGATATAGCTGTTGCCTTGGGCGTCACTAATAGTACTTGAAAAGCGGTTTTCGAAAGTTGTCATAGCGCTGGCTGCTGAAGAAAGCGACAAAAGTGTCCCTGTCATCAAAAACCAGGATTATCACGCATAGTTTGAGCGATGTTCTTGGTAATATCAGCTAAAATAGCGATAGAGGCGCCTAGCGAAATTACGGGTTTTTGGGGCGCTGGCTTTGCCTCAGTTTTGTCTATTCCTTTGACTGCCTGTAATTCAGCGGCAAAATGATAGAGGCATGCAAAAATTCATTTTTAAGCGTATAAAACAATGGCTGGCCTTCTTGGCCTTTTTCTTGTTGCAGACGGTTTAATTTTTAAATACTTCAAATTGACTGGATAATATTGAATTTATTTGCTTATATTGCTCGTCAGATAAAAATGTTCTGTAGTAAAAAGAATATCAGACACTTCCACTGAAAAATTCACATCTGGATTTATACCGCTCATCAGCATGTGATAAAACAAGTCTTGCAACAAAAAACTCAGTGCTTTTTCTTTGTTTTTTGCTAAATAGGAAGCGTTTTGCTCATAACACGAATCGATAGTTTTAATAGCAGCACTAAAATCAAAATCAGGCCGTGAACTAAACATTTCTTTCAGCTTTTCTAGATACAGGTCAAAAGATAAGGCGAGTAAGCTGCTTGTTTAATTAGCCTCTTTTTTCACGATTTAATTGCTTAATAAGCGTTCTTGGTTCGGTGAGCTTTGACCACTGCTGGATATTGACATTTTGCTGACTAAAATCTACATATTTTATATAAGGAGCATATTCATATATGTCGGTGACTGATTGAACACTTGTTACCGCTGTTTTGATAGAAGTTCTAAGCTGAGAGACTCCGTTGTAACTTTGAGCAACATAATAAGTAAATGTTTGCTTAACGCTGCTAATTAAACTCTTCATTATTATACCTCCAATTACATTTATGCTATTAAGCTTATTTGCAGTCCCCTTGCTGATTTGCTCTTCCATTCAAAATAAAAACCCTTTCCCACCTATGCAGGAAAGGGCCATTAAAATCGATCATTTATTTTCTTTTGGTTTCGATGGCTTAGCTGCCGCCTTATTGAGTTCAGCTTCCGGCGCAGCTGTTTTATCAGTTGCTGTTTTATTAGCAGAAAGATCTTGGTAAATAGAATTAATTAATGCCGTAATTTTGGCAATTTGCTGTTCTTGTTGAGCATGTACTTGCGACAATTGGTCTAATGCTTGGCTGACCAACGCTAATTTAGCAGCAACAGGATCGCCTTCAAGATTGGCTGGAATCGCAGATCCAGGATTAATTACTGATTTGACGCTATCAACAATTCCTTGTAAATCAAATTTACTGGTCAACTTGGTAAGGTCCGGTAATTTTGCCATGATAAACTCTCCTTTTTTAAGTCAAAAATTTTCGCCGTGATTTATTAATCCTGGCGTCTATTGCTTAAATTTGCCATCCTTTCAGCAAATTTTGAAACAAATTGAGTATCCGGTTCGGCGCTAACAGGCAAACACCAAAAATTAGGCCGTAAAAACTTACGGCATTTTACCGCATCTTTTTCTGTCATGATGACTATGCCTTCATGCGCAAACGCAAAATCTTCCACCGTAAAATGATGATGGTCTGGAAAAGGATGTTCGATGATTTTCCAACCCATTTCGCGCAAAGTGTTAAAAAAGCGGGAAGGATTGCCTATTCCTGCCACTGCATGCACAACAGCACCGTGATTTTGTTGAGGCGATAAGGTCACATGGGGCTGTAATAAATTATGCACGTGTCCTGGTTTTAAATGGACTTGCCATTCATTTTTATCAGCGACACCATTAGTCAATACAAAATCACATTCTTTTAATCGAGTTACAGGCTCACGCAAGGGGCCAATGGGCAAACAATATCCATTACCAAAACGGCGTTGACCGTCAATCAAGGCAATTTCAATATCGCGTTGTAACGCGTAATGTTGCAAGCCATCATCACTGATGACAATATTGCACATTCCCGTTTGCAACAAAGCTTGCACTGCTCTTACCCGCTGTGGATCAACTACAACAGGGCAATGGGTGCGTTTGGCGATCAACGTTGGCTCATCACCAACCAAATGACTTGGACTATCTGGCGTTACCCAACAAGGATAGACCAATGCCCGACCACCATATCCACGACTGACAATCCCTGGACGCCAGCCGCGATGCCGCAAATAGTCTGCCAACCAAATTACCATCGGCGTTTNTCCTGTCCCACCAACAGTGACATTGCCCACAACAATGACAGGTACTGAAAACTTAGTGCTGGACTTAAGGCGAAAACGGTAAAGTTGGCGGCGAATACTCATTAACAAACGATAAAATGCGGTCAACGGCGTCAATAAATATAAACTAGGATGGAGTTTGGTTTGGTACCAATGACGGATTAATCCTTTTTCAAGNNCAACTGCTTCCTCTGCAAGATTAGTATTACCTATCTCATCATCCTCTTTGAATTGCATGGCATGCAGCCTTGCATAATGCCCTTGCAACTCAAGTAATTGGCGATGAGTCCCTGTTTCCACAATTTTACCATGATCGAGCACCATAATCCGATCAGCTTTCTCGACCGTAGTCAAACGATGGGCAATGACCAAAGTGGTGCGACCGCGCATCAATTCTTCAAGCGCCGTCTGAATATGGCGCTCTGCCTCTGTGTCTAATGATGAAGTTGCTTCATCCAAAATCAAAATGGGCGCATTCTTCAGGATAGCACGCGCAATGGCAATTCGCTGCCGTTGCCCACCCGATAATAAAATACCATTTTCGCCTATCAAAGTATTTAAGCCCTCTGGCAATTCCCGGATAAATTCCATAGCATGTGCGGCTTCGGCTGCTGCAATGAGCTCAGCCTCACTAACATCACTAAACCTGCCATAAGCAATATTTCGCCCAATAGTATCGTTAAATAAGGTCACATTTTGTGATACCAATGCAAACTGGTTGCGTAAATCAGCCAAACGATAGTCACAGACATTATGGCCATCGATTAAAATTTGCCCTTCTTCAATGTCATAAAACCGAGGCAATAGGCTTACCAAGGTCGATTTGCCACTGCCAGACCGTCCCACCAACGCAACGACCTCACCTGCTTTGACTTGGAAGCTAATTTGATCAAGTACATTACGTTTACTGCTTGGATAACGGAAAGTAACTTGCCGATATTCAATCTCACCACGGCAACGGGCCAAAGGCACTCTGCCCTCATCTTTTTCAGGCGCTTGGTCTAATAAATCGAAAATACTTTGGGCAGCAGCAATGCCTTTTTGGATACGGCTATTGACCTGCGTCAAACGGCGGATTGGCCTGAGTAAAGCTAAGGTCGCCGCAATCATGGCAGCAAAACTGCCAGCAGAAATATTAAAGGAAGGCACTGTGGCGACATACATCGTCATCGCTACCACAAACGAGGCCACCAGCTGCACCCCTGAAGAGCCTAATGAATCAGTCACTACCACTTTCATTTCTTGCTGGCGATTGCGTACAGCTGCTTTATTAAACTTATCAATTTCATACTGCTCGCCACCAAAAGTACGAATTACCCGGTAACCTTCAATGCTCTCCTCAGCGACATGGGTTACCGTAGCCATTGTATCCTGGACCCGTCCAGACAGCATACGCATACGTTTACTGCTGACACGAACTATGGATGACATCACCGGAGCGACTATTAAAAACAGGAGTGTTAATTGCCAACTGACGGTAAACATGACAATGACCAAACCTATTGCCAGAAACCCCTCTTGCAGCAGCATCAATAATGCATCGGTCGTGGCCTGTGCTAATTGCTCAATATTATAAATCAGTGCAGATAATAATTGGCCTGAGGTTTGGCCATCATAGAACCTAGCTGGCAACCGCATTAAGTGTTGAAACACTTGCTGTCGAAACTGCAATACGACACTGCGGCCAACTGAGGTAATCCCATAATCGGACAAGAAACCGGCAATTCCCCGCAAAATAAACACCAAAATGACTGCTGCTGGCAATAAACGAATAAAATCGGTATTGCGAGCAACAAAGCCCTCATTAATAACTGGCTTAATCATCCAGGCCAATGCAGAATCAACACCAGCTCCTAGTAAAGTACCAATGATGCCAATAATAAACATAGGCCAAAATTGAGCAGCAACCCCCAAAAGGCGGCGATAAGCAGTTAGACCATTTTTGAGTGATTTTTTTAGACATTGAGTAGCAACCGAAATAAAGGGTGTTTATTATATACACATTACATCTCAGATGCGAGACCTAAGACTACTGCCTTATTTTTGCGATATTTCAAGCAGTTATAATGAGACAGCCGCAGGACGACCCCATTCGCCGATGAAGGCAAAACTAATATAAAATCAATCATTAATAATAAAAAGTTATTGCTAGAGGGTTTTTATTTATGAAGAAGTCTACTATTTCTCCGAAAACCACTATTGTTCTCACTAAATTGGAACAGGCCAAAAGTGACCTAAACAAAAGAGAGTTCCAGCAGGCCCAAAAAAATTAAAAGAGTTGATAGAGGAGTTTCCCAAGCATTTACAAGTCAATTATTATTATGGAGTGTGCTTATTTCACTTAAATGAAATTTTGTTAGCAACTTACTACTTTCACCAAGTCCCTAAAAGTTATGAACACTCGGAAATCTACCTATATCTGATAGAAATTAAATGTAGCCCCGATCCTATAAAATTTCTTCAAATTATCCCCAAGGCTGTCTCAAGTTATGAAAAACTCCCCTAGCCCTCTTCTTAACACACCGCTTTATAATTTACATATACAACTAGCCGCCATCCGCCAACGAGAACTTGATTTTTCTGGCGCCTTCAATGCTTATCAACAAATATTGACTGCTCAAGCACATCAAACTTATCTTTCAGAAAATAGGACGCAAAAGCTAAAATAATTGCAAATTTAATCATCTGCACCACTACTAAAAGCGAAAACAAGACCGCAAAAACCTTCATCCAACAATATTTACAGGAAAATACAAGTGATCAAAACCAAACTCAAATGATTAATGCCCTGCTGGAAATGGCAATTATTAGTCGGCAACAGCAAGATTATACAGCTGCACATAAAGTCTTGACCAGCTTGTTAGGTTTTTTCCCACAACATCTCGACACCCATTATCAACTTGGAATGACTTTCTATCTCGAAAAAATATCACTCTGCCATGGTCCATTTTGAGCAAGCTTGTGGGCTTAAATATAGCCATATTTTTCTTTCATTATGCGACATTAGACAGCTTGTTAGTTCTGAAAAATTAGCAGAAGCTGAAATTGAATTGATGCAATTAATTCAAAAGCACAATGGCATCACCGCAGACAAAAGCCTCTGCAATTTAGTTTGCAATGTCCATTATTTGTTGATTTTAGAGTATAAAAACAAAAAACAATATGACAAAGCCACCTCTCTTTTACTCTATGCCCTAAATTCCCCCATTTATCAATTTCGCCTTGCCGAACCTGAAAACATAACAAACATTCATTATGCCATTATAGATTGCTTAATTGAGAGCAAAAATAGAACTAGCACTGGCCTTATTTTTAAAAATAGCGGCCAAAGAGAGCAAATGGGAAGATAGCTTAATAATAAAATGTCTCTCTATTGCAAACCTCGCTTATTCTGACAGAAAATATGACCATGCTTCAGATTTGTGCAAATTGGCGCTAAAGCAAAAACTAAATGCCAAAGACAAAAAAATTTCACAACATTAAATCAACGAACCGAAAAAGCCCTCAACAAAATCAATCAAATTAATTACTCATTTTGGCTGTCTGTCTCTGAGGAAACTCTCTCTAATTACAATCCAATTGAACTTGAAGACATGACTGGCGAATGCTCTAATACAAATATTTATGCTGAACTTGACGACAACTTACCAATTGTATCAGAAATAAAATTATAAATATCAAAATAATCAGCAGGAGATAAATCATGAAAATTGTCATACAACAAACGGAAATACCCCTCGAAAAAATGATTTACGAAAATTTCCGAGAAGCAAATAAACTTTACGCAGAGGACAAATATGATGAAGCGATAAAAAAATGTGATGATATTTTGCTGAAAGAAAAATTAGCAACAAAACACCGTTTTTTCTTATTAAAGGTTTCTGCCTTCATAACCAAAAGAAATTTAATGAGTCCATCGCAGCATTACAAGAGGCCCTCTCCGGTAATTTATCAGTTAAACTACGCTATAGCGCATTAATGATAAAATTTAAATCACATGCTGAACTTTCCCAAGAAGTCGAGTTAATACAATGTATCGATGAGTTTCTTGAAAATCATGCTGAACAATTAGACCATGATGAAGTCGACATTGACATTCATGCTCGCCTTCTCTATATTCGCGGGAATGCGTATGGAAAGAAATATAAATACGACCAAGCAATCCAATATCTTAGATCCGCAATGAAAAAATGCAAGACTGACACATTGCTAAATTCCATAAAGTCATTGATGGAAAAAATTGAAAATGTCCTAAATAAAGCGCGAGATATTGGCAACCAAAATTTTGCCTCAATTAATGCTAATTTTCAAGAAACACCCATTGAATTAGAATTATTAGAGAGGGCCACAAATAATTATTGTGACAAGCTGGAAGCTTATGAAAACTGTTATCAATCTATTCCAAAAACAATCAACTGGACAAGTTGGCTGCTATATCCAAAAAATGATTAGTCGCTTTCCGCAAGCAAATCTTGGCATGCCTTATTATTACCTATGTTCATGGCAAATAAAATCTCAAAAAAACTGGCCGCCATCAAGAATGCAAAAGATGTCTCCAGTACGAAACGCCTGAAGCTGTCATTATGACAATGATTAAGTTTTTGTTCAAAGAGGTCATTGAAAGTTATGATCATTTTACCTGCCCTGATCCTAGTTTATTTGTAAAAAAGCCAGTTTAAATGAGCATGCAGAAGCATGGATTAATTTCTTTTAGCAGAGCTTTATTCTCGACATTATCAACCAGAATTGGCTAGAACTTTTCTAGAGACTGCCGAGAGTAAAAACCTAATGAAGCATTGCAAGCAAAAATCAAAGTCTTGCGAAAAGAGATTGACGCATATTCCCTGCCTAATTTTTGGAAAACTCACAGACTTTTTGGAACAGTGTTAAAACCAAGGAAAAAGACATGAAAGCAGATGAAAAAATTTATGAGTGTTTTTACCAATCATCATCAGAATTAAATTTTTAAGTATCTACTAAGTGATGTGGTGGCTTGGACGTCATGCAAAAGTCGGCATGATTAATCTTGTAATTGACCGTTGACTAGCGTCAATGTACGGTGCATGCGCTTGGCCAAATTAGGATCGTGCGTCACAATGACAAAACTTGTGTTAAGTGATTTATTGAGCTGCAAAATAAGGTCAAATACTTGTTCGGCAGTGCGATTATCTAAATTTCCCGTTGGCTCATCTGCTAATACACATTTAGCGTCGGTGACCAAGGCTCGCGCAATCGCCACACGTTGACGCTCACCACCTGACAGCTCACCAATTCGGTGTTGCATCCGATGGCTCAAACCAACCTGGGCCAACAATTCTTTAGCTTTCTCTTGGGCAATGGCTGGTTTAACATGTCGAATCAATAAAGGTAAGGCCACATTTTCCAAGGCATTAAATTCCGGCAGTAAATGATGAAATTGATAAACAAAACCCAATTCCCGATTTCGTAATTGGCCTTNTTTAGTCTCAGACAACGCGGTGAGCTCGGCACTATTAATCCAAACTTGGCCACTGGTAGGCTTGTCTAAACCGCCTAATAAGTGTAGTAATGTACTTTTGCCTGAACCTGACGATCCCATAATCGCTAATAATTCACCGTGTTTAACCGTCAAGCTTATTCCTTTCAACACCTCAACTTGAATTTTGCCATCGATAAAGGTTTTTTNTAAATTGACGCAACGCAATACGGGAGTTGCCGGATTGACAGTTGTTGCCGTTTGCCAGGATGCTTCATTCACTAGGGTGGTTTGTTCTTTAGTCAACATTAATAGCCCCTATTCATAGCGCAGTGCTTCTGCTGGTTGAGTACGCGCCGCCTGCCAAGCAGGATATAACGTTGCTACCAATGATAATAGTAATGCGATGATGCAAATATGGACGATATCAGTCAGCTCAAGTTTCGAAGGCAGAAAATCCACTAAATAAACTGACGAAGAGATAAATTGGACATTAAAAACTTGTTGGATCCAAGCCACAATTTCAGTAGCATGTGTCGCCAATAAAATGCCACCAATCAAACCTAACGCTGTCCCAATCAAGCCGACCAAGCAACCTTGTACCATAAAAATGGTCATGATATCACGTGGACTAGCGCCTAAAGTGCGTAAAATAGCAATTTCTGGACGTTTATCATTAACAATCATCACTAGAGAGGACACCAGATTAAACGCTGCCACCGCCACAATCAGTACCAATATAAAGAACATCATGGTTTNTTCCATACGGATGGCCTTGAAAANAGCCCCAAACTGTTCAGTCCAATCGCCTACCAAATATTGGCCTTGCAATCCGGTTTGTAATTCAGCTGCAACACGGGGTGCTGCGTATAAATCGGTGACTTTAATGCGCAAGCCACTGACAGCATCGCCAAGATTGTATAATTTTTGTGCATCTTGTAAGTTAACATAAGCAATACCGGTATCAAAGCCAAAGCCACCGCCTACTTTGAATAATCCAGCCACTGTAAAACGCTTGTAGCGGGGGATAATACCTACCGGAGTGACGCTGGCCTGAGGAGTCAATAATAAAATTTTATCACCCAGCCCAATCCCTAAACTATTGGCCATGTCCTCACCCATAATGATGCCAAAATCACCAGGTTTTAATTGGCTAAAGGAGCCACTCACCATTTTCGTTGGCAATTTTGATACATTGACCTCTAATTTGGGGTCAACTCCTTTAACAACGATAGGGAATGATTGGCCACTATTAGTCAACATCCCTTGGCCATTGATGAATGGTGCCGTTGCCACTACCCCTTTATATTTCAAAACTTGCTGATTTAATGTAGGCCAATCTTTCAAGGTACCAGCAAAACTACCAATAGTGACTTGCTCTGCTAAATCAAAGATCCGGTGGCGAATTTGATAATCAAACCCGTTCATGACCGATAATACGGTAATTAAGACTGTGACGCCCAAGGCAATGCCTAGCATGGAAACCAATGAAATAAAAGACACAAAATGGCTACGGCGTTTAGCACGGGTATAACGCAACCCAATATATAACGATACTGGACGAAACATGGTAATCACCTTGAATGATTCGGGCACACTGACCGGGATCAATTGCTGGCCGGCCGATGGCATCATTTATGCCAATTGGCATAAAATGGCGTATGGTAGCTGGATTTATGGGTAAATGAAAGGCAATCTGTAAGAATTTTTACTAGCCCTAACTGAAGCCTAACTATAAAAAATCCGCAACCGATAAAACTGTATCTGACGAGATAACTGAATGAGATGCTTTTATCGCTGAATACGGGCCCGAAGTAAGTGAGGCTTTTTATCCTGAACGCAATTTATTCCATCTAGGTGAGCACAGGGAATTCGAGGAATATATGGGACTCCAAAATCAGGCACAACCTAGTTATCTTCCTGGTTTGTAAAAATTAACGATCTAACTCAGAATAAGTGTCGAATCTTTTATTTCAGACGTTTTGAAAACTCATTCCGTCGTGTTGTAAAAGCAGCAGGCTAAGATCCCTAAGCAAGTTGTGCGGCATACTCTGGGACATACTACAATTACTCATTTACAACTGCACAAAGAATTTCTGGGCATAAAACCCTGCAAATGGTAGTGTGCTACAGTCACCAAAATGGGCGGCATATTCAAGCTGTAATGGACAAATTGGAGCAACGATATCGTGGCAATCTTGTCAATTTTATCTAAACAATTGAATAACTAATTTATTCAATCGTGATTTTACTGCAACAACCCCCGATAAAAAATGGTGCTATCTTAATCTGCCTTAAAATTATATTCTATCGATTAATTTTCGTTTCTATTAGATTCACCAAGTGAAGGCACTCCTTGCTTTAAGTGACCCTCATCTAAACTTGTATCTTTCAAGGATTGAATGCTATCTTCTTCCATTTTTAACGCGATACGAAATAGAAAAGCGCTAAAACTACTTCCTCTAAAGGACAAATAAATCATATCGTCTCTATAGCGATCCTTTCCTTTTTCAAATTTAAACTCTTTGACAATTTCAGTTTTTTGTTTTTCCACCATTGCGATGAACTTCTCTATTTCCAATTTTTTATTTTTTCCACTTTACTTTCATTAATTCTAAAACTCAAACTTACCTTCGTATCTGAAACTTCAACCGGTGTAAACAGGAAAGAAAATTTTTGCCCTCTTCATTATTGATAATTTCGTTTATCACTTTAAATTTTGCAAAACGCAAAACAGCAGGATCATTTTTAATATACTCATAACAATCCCTTATTGCATTATAAGTTTCTGCAAAATATCCTTCCAGATCATCTGGATTTAATCCTAACTCAAACCATTTTTGTTTATTTTCTATCATATCTAACAGGATAAAAAATGCAGCAGGTTTAGGTTTGATACCACAGTCCTCTTGATGGTAAAATAAATTTACGTGATTAGTTGTTAAAAGAAGATGATAAAGGAATCGTGCTATTTGTTGAGAGGTAGGAAATTTTGCAGCAATAATCACTTCTAACTCTTTCTGTATTTTCCTATCTTTGCTATAGGTAGCAAAATCAAGTTCAGACAATGCCCAAATTTCCTTGCTCCAAGTGCATTGAAATGCCTTTCGCAAAACCTGAACCATTAATCGAGTAATCCGAACAAAAAAGGTGGCATATTGCATAAAAATTGATTGTGCAATTTATCATGTGTACTAAATGCCCAATCTGTCTGTGCATAACCTTCTTCCGCAAGCGCTAATTCTACACCACAATAACCAATCGATCCTATACGCAACCTCTCATTAATGCCAACTTCGATTTCTTCTTCTAAAACATTGCCGACACGAAACAATAACTTGGCAGCATTGGCTCTATGAACAACCATATTAAGAATTTCGTAAGTGGTCATGCCAACATGCAACAAAGCCTCTTCACCTCCGTAAGGAATTTTAGCAATTACCTTAGAACGCTCCACCAAAAGCTTCCCAAATCTTTAGTTACATTAGGCGTCGCGTATCTGCCTAATGTTGAAATATAAAATAACCCCCTGTCCCCACAATCTTTTAATAATTGCATGACTTCGTCCACTTTCAGTTTCCAAATATCAAAATAAAGAAACCTTGGCGCAAAGACTTCCAAATGTAATGCTTGAAATGGTATCGACAATCGCCCATTCTCGTCTAAAACATAGGCATATTGCAATATTCGAAAATCTTTACCATGATGGGATGACCAGATAAGAAGTAAATCATTTAAATAATTATTATGGATTCGTTGAGTGATATATAGAGGTAGAGCATATAACGGGAGCTCATCAATTAAATCCATCAAAAAAATATTTTTGGTTGCTCAAAAAATTTGTCTGACTCAATTAAATCTTTAAGCTGATTAATTTTTTCTATATCAAGTGATATTTTGATCTTTTCACTAGCCAAAAATATCTTAATTTCCTGATCCTGAACATTCTCTGCGCTAATTACTGCTTCATTTTCAGAAAAATCCAAAGGATACTGTATGACAGCCAACAGATCCTTGCGAGTTAAGGGTTCAGTTGGGACAATTTTTCTGAGGTTGCTTATCGTTCCATGTTGAGCTTGAAACGATTGCCACATTTCTAATAAATTATCCTGCATAGCCAAATCCTCTCATCTACTTATAATCTTGCCCCGATCTAGTGCATACTTATGCGACTTTCTTATATTGATTCTCAAACACTTTTTGTGCTACTGAACCAACAATTACCTTTTCGGCTCATACTGCAAATTAATACAAAGGATTTCTCATGACACGATTACATAAGAATTATACAAAGCACAAAGATTAAAGTTGACGTTGATTTTCGGAAATTGCTGTAACCACTTGATCCCATTGGTGCCCGGGGCCGGACTCGAACCGGCACGGACTATTCATCCGAGGGATTTTAAGTCCCTTGCGTCTACCTATTCCGCCACCCGGGCATGATAATGACTGGAGGCTGGGGTCGGAATCGAACCGGCGTCCACGGCTTTGCAGGCCGCTGCATAACCACTCTGCCACCCAGCCTCGATAACGCTCATAATTGAACAAAAAATGTGCAGTTAATGAGTGCAATGGAAACGTATTACACCGTTTTTATTAAAAAATGCAATAGTTGTTTCGATTGAGTTTTATGGTTAATTTTTGGATTTTTAGCAAGATCAAATGATGTTTGGAGCGGGAAACGAGGCTCGAACTCGCGACCTCAACCTTGGCAAGGTTGCGCTCTACCAACTGAGCTATTCCCGCGTGCGGAGTGGTATTATTACTTATCTTCAGATAATGTCAAGTCTGGCCATGCGGCTTTTAAATACATTACCATCGACCAAAGGGTCAACACGGCCGCAATGTACAACAATATAGCACCTAACACCCACCACCATAATGCTGTCTCACGTGAAAAAGCAAGCAATAATACCAAGGCAACCATTTGCATTACCGTTTTAAGCTTACCAATCATTGAAACAGCAACGCTGGTACGTTTACCAATTTCAGCCATCCATTCTCGCAGCGCAGAAATCACAATTTCACGTCCAACAATGATGGCCGCTGGAATAGTTAAATAAGGCACTGAATCTGATCCCACCACTAAGACCAAAGCAATTGCAACTTGTAATTTGTCTGCCACCGGGTCTAAGAAAGCACCAAACCGTGTTGTCTGTGATAAGTTACGCGCTAAATAACCATCTAGCCAATCAGTCAATGCGGCAACAGCAAATATTATTGCGGCCGCTGTCCTTCCCCATCCTGGCAAATAGAACAAGACCACGAAAACCGGGATGGTAAGAATACGAATGAATGTTAATGCAGTTGGTATATTCATTGATATGATTGTACGAGGTAGTCACATTTGGTCAAGATAAATTTCGTCGGAAGCGTCTTATGCATGTTCATTGATGTAGATGATCATAAATTTGCTGCGCCAATGCCTTGCTGATGCCAGGCACACTGGCGAGTTGTTCAACACTGGCGCGTTGAATTTCTTGCCATCCCCCTAATTGCCGCAATAATTCCCGCCGCCGTTTCGGCCCAATGCCTGGAATGGATTGCAAAGGTGAAGTGGTACGCGCTTTGCTACGTTGCTTACGGTGCCCTACAATGGCAAACCGATGCGCTTCGTCACGAATTTGTTGCAATAAATGCAATGCCGCTGAATCGGGTGGCAAATGTAACGGTGTTTTATGGCCACTGATAAATAAAGTTTCTAAGCCCGGCTTGCGGCTTGGGCCCTTAGCAATCGCCATAATTACCAATCCACTAATTTGTAATTCTTCCACAACTGCTTCGGCTTGTGACAATTGGCCTTTGCCACCGTCAATGATTAATAAATCCGGCAACGCTGCCTCACCCTCTTTTAAGCGGGTAAAATACCGCGTTAATGCTTGATTCAAGGCAGCATAATCATCACCTTTAGTCACATCTTTAATATTAAAGCGCCGATATTCTGCTTTGACTGGGCCATCCGTATCAAACACAACACAAGATGCGACTGTGGCTTCTCCCAACGTATGACTAACATCAAAACAAACCATTCGCGTCGGTAAGTTAGGCAAATGCAAAGCGTGCTGTAATGCCTCAAACCGTTCATAAAAATGATTGCGTTCAGCCTGATGACTGGCCAAGGCATATTTCGCATTAGTCGTAGCCAACTGAAGCCATTGCCGTTCTTTACCTCGTGGTTGTGTGATAATTTCGATTTTCTGGGCTAACTCTTGTGATAATGCAGCAGCAATCCAATCTTTGTCGGCGAGTTTAAGGCCCACAATGACTTTTGCTGGCAATAATTCACCACGCACTGTATTTAAATAATATTGCGGCAAAANAGCAGCCAAAGTTTCTTCGGCCACTGTTCCAGCCAATACCGGCACAAAATAAGGTTTATTGCCAAGCAAACGTCCACCGCGAATAAACAATACTTGCAGACAATATTCCTCTGCTTCGTGAGCGATACCAATTACATCAATATCACCCTCTTCGCCCTCAACATATTGGCGTTCTTGTACCCGGCGCAAACTTGCAATTTGGTCGCGATAACGGGCCGCATCTTCAAACGCAAGATTCTCAGCGGCAATATCCATTTTTAACGAGTTCATTAATCACTTCTTGGTTTTGCCTTGCAAAAACAACACGGCAANATGCACATTGGCTTGATAAGTGGCAACATCCACATAACCGACACATGGTGCAGTGCAACGTTGAATGTAATATTGTAAACAAGGCCTAGTGCGCAATTTAAAAAAATTGTCGCTGCACTGCCGAATCTTAAATATTTNTTGCAATAAGCTGAGCGTGTCACGCACCGCTGCTACATTGGGAAATGGGCCAAAATATTGACCACTGCCGTGTCGCGGCCCACGATAAATATCTANAACGGGGAAATCTGGGTGCGGCGACAAATACAAATACGGATAAGATTTATCGTCACGGTATAAAATATTATAACGCGGGTGAAATTTCTTGATTAAATTATTTTCTAATAATAGGGCTTCATTTTCACTGTTGGTCACCGTGTAATTAACGGCCTGCACCTCGGACATTAATGCAATGGTTTTAGAGTCAACTAAAGCACGTTGAAAATAACTACTGACTCGTTTCTTTAAATTTCTAGCTTTACCAACATACAATATCTTGCCGTTGGCATTTAGCATTTGATAAACACCTGGCAAATTTGGCAAATTGGCCANGTAAGGTTTTGGATCAAAACTCGTCATTAGACCACTATCTTCGGTAATTGAAAAATATCACGGGACTACCCAAAACTCTAATAACACGATTTCATCTGGCAAATCAGCCAAACATGATGGATGATTGGTAATAAATTTGGCGGTCGAACATAGGATTTCAAATTAAAACTAAGAGTCCTTATTTTGTTCGTCCAATTTACTCGCATCCAATAAGCCATATTGAATAGCCAAGTGAGTTAATTCGACGTCATTACGTACATGTAACTTTTCAAAAATTCGATAACGGTAGCTGTTCACAGTTTNTGGACTCAAATGTAGGCGTTCTGATATTTCGTGCACCTTGACGCCATTGGTGATCATCAACATGACTTGCAATTCACGTTCAGAAAGCAAATTGAAATTATTTTTGCTGTTGCGTGTGAGGTGTTTCACCAAGGCTTTTAAAGCAATTTGATTGGCAATATCAGGACTAATATAGCGTTGGCCAGCATGCACCATCCGGATCGCCCGCACCATTTCTTGCATACTCGTGCCTTTAGTTAAATAACCTAAAGCACCTGCTTGAATCATACGCGTAGGAAAAACATCATTGTCGTAAGTGGTGACAATCACTACTTTCAAATCAGGGTCAACACGGAGCAAACGCCGAGTGGCTTCAAGACCACCTATGCCCGGCATTTGAATGTCCATTAACACTACGTCAGGCTTTAACTGACGCGTTAAGTTAATTGCTTCTTCGCCTGTTCTGGCTTCACCAATGACTTTAAAACCCGGTTCGTCATCAAGCATTCGCTTTAGGCCAGTGCGCACAAGTGCATGGTCATCAACGACTAGAATATTAATCAAAACAGACTCCGTTTATGGGAAAAATTATCATTAAACCCTGGTATTTGCCTATTGGCGGAGAGGCAGGGATTCGAACCCTGGGAGGGGGATACCCTCAACGGTTTTCAAGACCGCCGCTTTAAACCACTCAGCCACCTCTCCGAGCCGGCTCATCTTTATCAATAATTGCCCATTATATATAGAACAAAGACATTTGGTCTATTTTGTCTTTTTGGGTAGGCAATGGTCCACTGCTAAGCTGAAATTATGACGTATTTTGCTCTTAACTAAAAGCAAAATTTAGCAGCGCGTTACTATAACACTAAAAATTATCCTTAGCATTAAAAATTAATATCAATATAACCAATGCGTTGCAGGGGCCAAAATTAAATTTCCCTTGCCTTACTTTCCATTGCAAAAACCTAGATCAATGAGGCTCTTACAGCTACGGTATTATTGCCCAGGTGGGTATGTTATAATTAGGTTCTTTGCCAATATTAGGAGTTTTCAAACCATGCCCCAGAATTACACTAGTGTGCGCGTTCGTGATTCCGTGATAACAACAAACCGGGTATTGCGTAATACCTATTTTCTTCTCAGTTTAACATTATTGTTCAGCGCAGTGACGGCTAGCCTTGCTGTGATGGCCAATGTGCAATATATCAATCCTATTCTAACCTTGATCGGCTGGTTTGGTTTATATTTTCTAACCGTGGCGCTTCGCAACAGCCGCTGGGCATTATTCGCTGTATTTGCTTTTACTGGCTTCACAGGTTACACACTTGGGCCAGTATTAAATACCTTNTTACATAGTTTTGTGAATGGCCCCCAGATTGTCATGAGCTCCTTGGCGGGTACAGGGGTCATTTTCATGGCGTTATCAGGTTATGTTTTAACCACCAANAAAGATTTTAGCTTTATGGGTGGCTTGTTGTTTGTTGCAATGCTGGTCGGTCTTTTGGCCTCTGTGGGTGCTTTATTATTTAACATTCCAACCTTATTTATTGCCTCCTCAGCAGCCTTTGTATTGATTGCTTCTGGTTTAATTCTCTACGATACCAGCCGCATCATTCATGGTGGCGAACAAAACTATATTATGGCAACCATCCAGCTCTATATGGACATCTACATGTTATTTATTAACTTATTGAATATCCTCAGTTATTTTGGTGGAAGACGTAATTAATCATTTTTGATCCAACCTCAGTGGGCGTGGCTAGAACCATGCCCACCTTCATATCGTTCATTACCCGCCAATCAACCTGACTTCACGAAAATAAAGCCCTGAGAAGAGCTTATCTTATATATTAAAATACATTAATAAACCAATTTAATATTATGATTATTAAAGATTAAATTTTTATTTGACGTTCAAAGGGTTAGCCCTCCAGACAATGCTATACTTAGCAATGTAGGCATAGTGAGGAGGGAGCTCGCGATGTTGCGTCAAACAGTATATTTTGCTGCGTTTTTACTTTTGGATTGCCTAGTTTAGCATTTTCAGCGACTTATCCATTGCCAAACCCTGGCAATGATATTGTGGGTGAAGCTTATTATGTAAAAGCTTATTCAGGGGACACTTTAGCTAAAGTCGGTTTACGCTATGGGATGAGTTATCACCAAATGACCGAAGCAAATCCTAAAATTAACCCAAACATTGCCCTGCGTGCTGGGCAAAGAATATTGATACCTGGCCAATTTATTTTGCCCCCTATCCGTAAAGGTATTGTGGTCAACATGGCTGAGTTGAGAATGTATTATTTTCCACCCAATAGTAACTATGTGATGACATTTCCAGTTGCCATGGGACGTGACCAATGGCGCACGCCTACGGTAGCAACGACTGTGGTGATGAAAGAGAAAGATCCAGTGTGGAATGTGCCCGAAACAATTCGACAATATCACTATGAACAAACTGGTGAATTATTGCCAGAAGCCGTTCCCAGTGGGCCTAAAAATCCGTTGGGGCATTATGCCTTGCACTTAGGTGTCAGTGGCTATCTTATCCACGGTAATAATGCACCCTCAAGCATTGGTAAATTTGTCAGTTCAGGTTGTATACGCATGAACAATGCTGACATTGAAACTTTATTTAACATGGTTAAAGTCGGTACCCCTGTTTATATTGTCCACTATCCAACTAAGGTAGGTTGGAACAATGGAGTGCTCTATCAACAATCACAAGTTCCAGTTGAGATTGATGATACACCCAGCACTCTAAATCAACCTTCTTATGAGGCAGTGGTCGATTCCGCCATACGAGTAAGGCCTGCTGCTGTGGACTGGGGAATCGCNGGAAAAACCGCTAAACAACACTTGGGAATCCCAGAGCCAATTGGCCAAGCAAATTCACGCAGTGTTGATGCGGATGCATCCCATGCTTTGCCATCACCCACAACGACAACAATCAGCTATCATGATAATAAACAGGACTCGTCCTTGCTGACTGCAACGGGGAATGATGAGCCTTCAATGACTAACGGTGAATCCAATTCAGTTGATGACCAATCTTGGTCGCCCGCCAATTCATTCGATGGCGGTAACGGTGAATAGCATGAGGGGCGGTTTGTCATGAAACATTTGAAACTTGTATTAACCATTGTTGGCTTGGCATGCTTGCCATTGCTAGGTGCCGGCAAAGTGCCAGGCTATTGTCAAATTCCTGAAACAGCACCGGTATTATTAGACAAAGCGCCCAATCTGAATCCTAACGTAGTAAGACTGGCCTTGAAAGCTTATGATTGTGCACTGTTATTAGGCTACAAAAATCCAAAGCAGATCTTAACCATCATTGATTACAGTCTACCATCCACACAAAAGCGCATGTGGGTAGTCAATGTGCAAACCAAACAAGTGTTATATAACGTGCTAGTTGCTCAAGGAAAATTTACGGGTGCATTCATTGCTAAATATTTTTCTAACAAGCCACAAAGTAAACAATCGAGTATTGGGTTGTTTCAAACTAACGGCACTTATCAAGGCCACAATGGGCTCTCACTGCGGCTGATAGGGCTTGATGTTGGTTTTAATGATAAAGCAGCCTCGCGGGACATTGTAATCCACGGTGCATGGTATGTGAGCGATGATTTCGTCAAACGGTTTGGCCGTTTAGGAACTAGTTGGGGCTGCCCTGCTGTCAGTAAAACAGTTGTTGGGCCACTAATTAATACAATTAAAGACGGCACCTTTGTATTCTCTTATTATCCAAACCCAACTTGGTTATCACAATCCAAATTTTTAAATTGCGCATTGCCTAATTAAATATTAAATGCAGTGACGAAACCAATATTTCGCCACTGCATTATTTGCTAACTAAGCTGAATTATTTTTCACCATCCATGTATGGCCACAATACTTCGGGTATTCGAATACGTCCCTCTGCATCTTGATAATTTTCCATAATGGCCAATAATGTTCGACCAATAGCTAAACCAGACCCATTTAAAGTATGCACCAATTCAGGTTTATTAGTCTCTGGGTTGCGCCAACGTGCTAACATTCGGCGTGCTTGAAACGCTTCAAAATTACTGCAAGAAGAAATTTCACGATAACGTTGTTGGCCAGGCAACCACACTTCTAAATCATAGGTTTTAGCAGCACTGAATCCTAAATCTCCGGCACATAATGCAACAACACGGTAAGGCAATCCCAGTTTTTGCAAGATTTNTTCAGCATGTCCTGTTAGCTGTTCCAAAACTTGATACGATTGATCTGGAGGCACAATTTGCACTAATTCAACTTTTTCAAATTGATGTTGCCGGATCATGCCACGCATATCTTTGCCATACGAACCCGCTTCACTACGAAAACACGGAGTATGGGCAACCCATTTCAATGGCATTTGCTCTGCCGGTACAATAGTATCGCGCACTAAATTAGTGACAGGAACTTCTGCTGTTGGAATTAAACTTAAAGGATTTTCACCACGCAAGTGAAATAAATCTTGCTCAAATTTAGGCAATTGACCCGTCCCAAATAAACTCGTCGCATTGACCAGATAAGGCACATACACTTCTTTATAGCCATGCTCTTTAGTGTGCACATCCAACATAAACTGAATCAATGCCCGCTGTAATCTTGCTAATTTCCCATACAAAACAACAAAACGTGCACCAGAAATTTNTGCGGCTGCTTCAAAATCTAACATGCCTAAAAGCTGCCCCAATTCGACATGGTCTTTCGGCATAAAATTAAATTGAGTCGGCTCGCCCCAATGTCTTATTTCAACATTGTCCTCTTCTGAATTGCCTGATGGTACCGTTTCATGCGGAACATTTGGTAATTGGGCTTGAAACTGTTGTAATAAAGTTTGTAATTGTTCGAGCTCTGCTTCCGCAGTGGCTAATTGTTCGCCTAAATGACTCACTTCTTGTAAAAGCGGTGCAATGTCTTGGCCTTTTGCTTTGGCCATGCCTATTTCTTTTGAACGCTTATTGCGTTCATTTTGCAAATTTTGGGTATTGACTTGCAGTACTTTACGTTTTTGTTCTAATGCTTGGAAAGTCTCAGTATCTAGCGTATAACCACGCCGTTGTAATTGTCTTGCGACTTCATCCAAGTTTGTTCTTAACAAATTAATTTCAATCATGATGATACCTCAATTAATCAATGCTGGCCATGCAACAATATGGCCTGTGCCCACTACTTGTGTTAAATATTCAATGGCTTTTTCCACTTTTTAGTTTCATCAAAAATTCGACAACTAATGGCAAATCCATAGACATAGTCAATAATACTGAAGAATGCAAGGCACCAGATTTACCAAATCCAGTAATTGCCCGAAAAACCGTCACTCCTTTAATATGAATTTCATCATGCAAATATTTCATGATTATAGCCAGCAGCTTATCTCCCTCTGTCACATAGACACGAGCAAATAATATTTCATTTTTCATATTCGACTCCCTAATGCTGTCCCTGACCATGTCGCCAATAAGCACATTATTACACTCAATACTACATACAAAAAGCTCGCCAATGATTACCTTGCAACCACAAATTGACTGTGTCCAGTGTAAAACTGGAAAAGTAGTGAATCCGCCCAGAAAACCGATCAAAATAGTTGTACGCCAAAGCGGCCCAAGTGTACTACGCATAATCAACCAAGTTGCTAAAAACCGATAAACCAGCACCCTAGCACATTGACTATTAATATACCATACGGAAAACCAAGACCAAGCCAACGCTGGACCGTCTGCGCCAATCCAAATCGACAGACACAGCCTATTCCTCCGGCGATTGCAATCCATAAATACGCTAGCATCTCAAAACACCTTGTAATAGGGTAAAAATAGGACTATAATCATACTCTTGCCTGCTCCACAGTCAAGAAAAGGGACGAATTTGGCTAAATAATAAAGTAGGCAATCGTTAAATTATTCGAGAATGTCCCTATGCCGTTTGAAAAAACTCTAGATTTAAGTCAACAAACTAAACCAAATCTCAGTGATGCTGAGTTTACCAGCATAATGCAAGAACTTAAGACAGATACGACAGTGACTACACTGATCTTAAGTGGCATGCATTTCAAACAAAAGCGCTCAGAGCAATTACGAGACATGCTAAAAGAAAACAAAACCATTGAAATCCTCGATTTAAGTCACTGTCAAACAGGTTATTATTGTCTCGATTTTTTGCAGAGGGTTTTAAAGCACACGTCAATTTAAAAGAACTCAATCTAAGTAAGAGCCAGAGTTTTGTAGAACCCATTTTGATCAAATCATTGGTAAATACCAACTTGATTTCTTTAAATCTATCCCATAATTATTTTAATGGCTGGAATAAAAACCAGTTTTAAGCGGTTCTCTATTAAGCTTGTATCAGTTGTTAAAAGATACTAAAACGTTGAATAAGCTTAATCTTAGCCACACCACCTATGAGCGTGATCAGAACCTATATCCTAGCTCTGGGACCGTCCCGTTTCTGATACAAATGACGTCACTTTATCAAACTTCAACATTGACTGAATTAGATCTTTCTTTTACTGATTTACGTATGCTCTCAGATAAAGACATATTTCCTCAAAAACTGCTGCATGTCAGTAAAAAAATAGAAAAGTTGCACTGCAATTATACTCACATCGAACCTAGTTTTTAAGAGGCAGAGTGTTAGATGACTTAGCGAAAAACACCAGCCTAGTTGAATTTTCTTTAGAAGGAATGGATATCCACCAAGGTATTTTAGATAATATCAACAAACAGCTGGAAAAAATCGAAATACCAAAAAGTTAGAAAAAGTAAAAACTTTACAAAAAGCAATTGCAGTTAGTGATGGTAATAGCGCCCTTCCTCTCATAGCAGAAAGCTTGGAATTATCACAACAACTTTGGGAAATAAATTTTGACGAAAGCAATAAGCTATATGCTGATAGCTGCCTTCAATTGGCCATATTTTACAAGAAAAATACTCAATTCTATCAAGCCATTACTACTTTATATCATATTAGCCCTCAGAAAAACCAACATTTGATATAGCACAAAGCGAGCTTGCGGAATGCTTTTACTCACTCTCTGCTAATCCAATCAATGAAGAAACTGGCCTATTAAATGAAATATTTGCCATTTTACATGCGGAAAATACAAATAGAGAAGAAGCTAAGCAAGTTCAACACAGAATTTTTTATAAATGGACAAATAAAACAGGTGAATTTCAAACACCAAACGAGGTAAAACTTGAATATTATCTCGACAACAATGGAAATGATAATCAGCTTGTACCCCTCATTACCAAGCTAACAGCAGTAAAATGTGAGATAACCAACACCAAAAATAAACTTTCACAGTTATTAGGTTACAAGATTTATCCGATGAAATCTGAGAAACATTCAACTTTTAACTTTTTAAATCCAACAATAACGACTCACAAAATGTAAGAACATTGTCTCCATTAGAATTCTTTCAAAAACTACTTGATGAAAATAAATATCCTCGTTTACAAATACTGTGGGACAAAGTCAAAGAAGACTATCCAGAACAAGTAATAGAATCTTCGGAAGAAATCGCTGGGATCCTGACTGAACATAACAAAGCATTATATCAGATCATTGAAACCGACTATAGTCAGCATTTAAAAAATACGTCATACAGTGATTTTAATTAATTTTTTTAGATACGCAGGGTGTTTATTGACAGTATGATTGGTGGATTAGCTACGCATGACCCACCCCACTCCCTTTATTTTTTATCTTTTTTAGCACGGTTTTTTACGTTTAACTCACGTAATTTCGCTAATTTCTCGGCAATTTGTTGTTCTAACCCACGCATAGCTGGATGATAATACTCCCGCTCGCTCATTTCTTCCGGAAAATAATTTTCACCTGCTGCAAAAGCATCAGGCTCATCATGAGCATAACGATAACCTTTGCCATAATCCAATGACTTCATCAATCTAGTCGGTGCATTACGTAAATATAATGGGACATCCAAAGAACCATAATGTTTGGCATCTTGCATGGCTGCATTAAATGCGACATACACTGCATTGCTTTTAGCAGCACAGGCTAAATACACAACTGCCTCTGCAATTGCCAATTCACCTTCCGGACTGCCTAAACGTTCGTAAACTTGCCAAGCCTGTAAAGCTAATGTTAACCCTCGCGGATCGGCAATACCAATGTCCTCATTGGCCATACGTATCACTCGCCTTGCGATATATTCTGGATCACAGCCTCCATCCAACATTCTTGCTAACCAATATAATGCTGCATCCGGTGATGAGCCACGCACTGATTTATGCAAGGCAGATATCTGATCATAAAAAGCTTCACCGTATTTATCAAAACGACGTAAATTGGTTGCCAATACTTCGTTTAACACATCAGCAGTAATGACCTCCCTGCCATCACGCATAACAGCAAAATCAGCCACAATTTCTAATATATTTAAAGCTTGACGTGCATCCCCATCAGCAGCAATTGCAATTTGCTTTCTCAATTCTGATGGCAAATCAATATTGCGTTCTCCCAATCCCCGCTGCTTGTCATGCAACGCACGATCAATGGCTTGCATTAAATCTTCCTCAGTCAGACGTTTTAATACATATACACGTGTCCGTGACAATAATGCATTGTTCAGTTCAAATGNAGGATTTTCCGTCGTGGCCCCAATTAAAATAATCGTGCCATCCTCTACGTAAGGTAAAANAGCATCTTGTTGTGCTTTATTAAACCGATGAACTTCATCAACAAACAATACCGTCGCTTNGTTGCTGGTTTTTCTTGCTTCCTGAGCACGCTCAATAATCGTGCGTAAATCTTTGACACCCGCCAAGACAGCTGACAATTTCTCAATTCTTGCATTGGCCGATTCCGCCAATAAATGCGCCAGTGTTGTTTTACCACTGCCAGGCGGCCNCCATAAAATCATCGAATGCAAATTATGACTTTCAATGGCTCGACGTAGTGGTTTACCTTTTGCCAACAAATGTAACTGACCATAAAACTCATCAACATGAGTCGGCCGCATGCGTGTTGGCAGTGGTTGAAAATTTTCAGCTTTAGTTTTGGACATGATTCAATAAAATTGTTTTCAAAGCAGAAAAATCATTGGCCAAAGGCACACTTTGTTTAGGCTTGTCCATGACCGCAGTCAATGCCGGCGGTAAATCAACATTTAATGTCAATGCTTGATAGATTGTTTCTGGAAATTTAGCCGGATGTGCAGTGGCCGCAATAATAGCAGGCAATCGCGCTGCAGCAGATGCCATTAAAATTTTCGCTGCTGCGACACCAACTGCCGTGTGCGGATCAATGATGACTTGATAATTTTCATAGCAATAACGAATCGTTGCTAATGTCTGCTCATCGGTCACGCCAATGCCCATTATATGAGTTTGTATTTGATCAATATCATCATCATACAAAGCCTGTAACCGTGTTAAATTACTCGGATTACCGACATCCATTGCACTGGATAATGTTGGCATGGAGGGACGCGGCATAAACTCACCTGAACGCAAATAATCTGGCACAACAGTGTTCGCATTGGTAGCAGCTACCAACTGCCCCAATGGAAGTCCCATAGTTTTAGCATAAGCAGCAGCCGTTAAATTGCCTAAATTGCCACTGGGCACAACTAGCAAAGGCGGTTCTCTATGACCCAATTGCCGCCATTGTGCTAATGCCCAAACATAATAAATAATTTGTGGGACTAAACGGGCAATATTAATTGAATTAGCTGTTGTCAGATGACATTGCTGCATAATTTCTTTGTCTGCCAATGCCTGTTTTACTAATAACTGGCAATCATCAAAGACCCCTGAAACTTCTAAGGCGTGAATATTGTCGCCTAAAGTTGTCATCTGTTGTTCTTGTAAGGGACTAACCTTGCCCGAAGGATACAACACAAATACATCAATATTAGGAATATTATGAAATCCATGGGCGACAGCACTGCCAGTATCACCTGAAGTAGCCGTAATAATGGTCAAACGTGTACGTTGTTGTGACAAATAATGACTTAACACTTCTGCCATAAAACGGGCCCCTACGTCTTTGAATGCCAACGTAGGACCATGAAATAATTCTAGTAAATAATACTGCGGTGCCAATTTCGTCAACGGGATGGCAAAATTTAATGACCGTTTCACAATGCCAGTCAATATTTCCTCAGGAATGTCAGTAATAAATAACTGAACCACTTCAAGTGCCAATTGATGCAAATCATAGTGAGGTAAATTTTCAATTAGATGTCGTGGCAATTTGGGAAAATGTTGTGGCACATACAAACTGCCATCGGGTGCGAGCCCTGAAAAGCNAGCTTGTTGAAAACCAACAACCGGACATTTACCTTGGACACTACGATATTTCATCATGGTTTTTGNGCATATAATTTTAGCCCCCTGTAGATTCGCACGCGAAATATAAGCTTTGCTCTTTACACTGGCTTTTTCTGCAAATGTTTGCGTCATTGCCATGGCCACTTGCTTTGCAACAATTAAGGAAGGCGTGGCGGCAAACATAGCTGGGCCAGAACCAGAAATACTGCAACCTACGGCACCTGCAGCCAACGCTGCCTGTTTGACCGCATTAAATTGTGGAATCAAAGCAGCACGCACAGGTTCAACAATGATATCGTTAATGCTGCGACCAATTAAATTGGCATCGCCCGATATGAGACCTGCCGTCAATCCGCTCACATTGCCCCATTGCGCCACTGCTGTTTTCAATGCAATTTGTTGTGGCAATAGTTGGCGTGCGGTAGCTGTATTGACTACTACTTGAGGATGTACAACGACCCAATAAATTTTATTGCGGATTGGAATTTTAACCACGTCTAAAGGATCATAACTACGCACTAAACAAGCGCCGCCTAATAAAGCAGGCGCAACATTGTCTGCATGTGCTGAACCGGAAGCCTTTTNTTCTCCTGCCATGGCATATGACAGTAATTCCGCACGAGACAACGGCTTAGGCAACAACGCATTAACAGCAACTAATGCTGCCACACTGCTTGCACCCGAACTACCCAAGCCAGAACCAACCGGCATTTGTTTGTCTAATGTTAAACGTACGCCAAATGGCAATTGAAAATCTTCTAACAATAATTTAGTCACATGAACTGCAACATTATCATCGGAGGCTTTTAACCCTAGTTTATTTTTGTCAATTAAATGAAATTCAATGCCAGGCTCCGGTTTGCGCTCAGCAATAACATAGTCACCAGGGCGCGAGATTGCAATCCCAAGTACATCAAAAGCTGGCCCTAAATTAGCAATCGTCGCTGGTGCATAAACTTTTACATAGGTATTTGTCATAAAATTAATGCGGTAAATAATTAAGTAATTTGAGTATATCAGAAAACACACCCATTGCCGTCACCTCTGCTCCAGCACCAGGGCCTTGCACTACTAATGGTGTTTGATTATAACGCGCTGTAGTAAAAGCTATAATGTTGTCACTGCCTTTAGTACTAGCTAAGGGATGCGTGCTTGGAATTTCCTGCAGGCCCGCATAAGCATGGCCTTCATGTAAAACACCCACATAACGCAAAACAGCACCTCTGGCTTTGGCCTCACGGGCACGTGCTTGTAAAACTGCATCATATTGCGCAGCATAAACTTGATAAAAATCTTCGGTAAAAGCGTTGCTTATCAATGTCTCTGGCACTAAGTTTTCAACCGTCAAATCAGACAATTCCAACTGCCAATTTAATTGTCTCGCCAAGATCAATAATTTTCGCGCCACATCCATACCTGACAAATCTTCTCTAGGATCAGGCTCGGTATAGCCATGTGCATGGGCTTGTTTCACTAACGAGCTAAAAGATGCATTCTCATCAAAATGATTAANAAGATAGCTCAATGTGCCGGAAANAATTCCTTCAATTTTTATAATGGTATCTCCACCCGCAATCAAATCTTGTAATGTAGAAATGATTGGCAGCCCTGCACCTACATTGGCTTCATATAAAANATATTTTTGTCTTTCTTTTAATAAGGTCAATAAATATTGATATTCCTGCCATGGCAGCACATTGGCTTNTTTGTTTGGCGTAATGATATGCATATTGGCTTTAACAAATTCGGGATAAAATTCAGTCAATTCAGAACTTGCTGTGCAATCGACCAAAGCTGCATTAGTGAACGCAGTCGTCGCAACTTTAGCAGTCAATACAGCAGGATGGAATGTCTCTGCATTGTCTGCCAATTGCTGCTGCCAATTGGTCAAATCCAAACCATCAGGATCAAATACAAAATTTCTGCTGTTGGCGACGCCACAAACTTTGACATTAAAGCCGCGTTCACGCANAAAGCTTTGCTGTTGTTGTAGCTGTTTTATTAACGTGCTGCCAATATTGCCAACGCCAATTAATACTAGTGACAAATGTTTTAATTTTTCGAAAAAGGCTTGATGAATGACATTTAATGCCCGCACACGCTGCACGGCATCGATTACTAATGAAATATTACGTTCAGAAGCACCTTGCGCAATCGCATTGATATTAATTTGATGTCGGCCTAATGCTTGGAAAATTTTACCGGCGACTCCAGGTGCACCTTTCATGCCATCACCAACAATCGTGACAATCGTTTGCTGGTCTTTTTCATCTAAACTGGCAAAACCTTGGTTAAATTCATGCTTAAATTCTTGTTGTATACCCAAACGTGCAATGGCCATATCACTTTCATTAATGGCACAACAGATTGTGTGCTCAGAAGAAGCCTGTGAAATCAGAATAATATTTACACTTTTACTGGCCAATGCTTTACATAAACGCTCAGCAGTACCTGGAACACCCAACATATTCATACCGCGTAAAGTTAGCAAAGCAATATTATCGACTGCAGTGATGCCTTTGACCACACCTTCCCNATGGTATGGGTTTTTCAAAATGATTGTACCTAACGCTGCAGGATTAAAGCTGTTCTTAATATAAATCGGAATTTGTTTGGCCAATGCAGGCGCTAATGCTGCAGGATGCAATACCTTCGCACCAAAATAAGATAATTCCAGTGCTTCTTCGTATGACAGTTGTGGTAATACAAATGCAGCCGGTACCGCCCGTGGATCAGCGCTATAAACACCATCCACATTAGTCCATATCTCAATCGCCTCTGCTTTTAATGTCGCTGCTATTAAGGCTGCTGAATAATCCGCCCCGTTTTTGCCCATTGATGTGGTTTGGCCACTGGTGGTTGCACCAATATAACCACTTATCACAGGCACTGCAGAATTGCCATGTTGTGCATAAAATCCATCAAAATAAGTTTGCATGGCTTGCTGCGTTAATTCATATAGAATCTCAGCACCATTAAAATGATCATTAGTAATCATAAATTGGCGAGCATCAACATAGTAGGCGGCCAATTGAGATTTCAATTGTTGCGTCAACACCAATGCTGCCAAGCGCTCACCAAAGCTCGTGACTAAATCCAGCGTGCGCGGTGTGCTATCTCGCAATAAATAAGCTCCGTGTAAAACATCGCGTAATTCTTGGGCCAACTGCTGCAATAAATCAGTCTCTTGGATAGCGACCAACATTTGTTGGTGATGACGGATAATTGCTTCATAGTTCTGTTGATAAGTGATTTGCCCTTTGGCTGCCAGTGCTAAGCAATCTACTAACTGTTGATGTACTCCTTGAAAAGCAGCTACTACGACAATGACTGGTTGCTGCACAACAGCCTGTTGAATAATAGAACTGATCTTTTGCAATTGCGAAAAATCGGTCAACGCTGCACTACCGAATTTTAATACTTTCATACCACACACCTTATTAAAAACTGTGCTTTAGCAGCCAACAACGGCATATCTACTCACTAATTACATCAACACCACGGGGTGGTTTAAAACGAAACAAGGCTGGATTTAGGTTTTGATTCAATTTGACATTGCTAAAGCGAAATGTACTTAATTGGCCTAAATTATCAGCAATGCGCATTTCTTTTAACTGGCCTTGTTGAAAATAAAGCTGGATCCATTGCACGATATCATCATGCATTTTGGGTTGTAACTGAAATCCTGTCATGTTTTGTTTATTATTCAATTTTTTCACGTCAAAACGTTTCTGGATTGTGTCTGTTGAACCACTTAATAACGAGGCAGGATTAGATGTTCTCATGCCACTTAATGTTTGTTTCGTTGCTTGTGACAAAGACTTATCATAAATCCAAAGATAATGACCATCAGCCACTAATAATTGCGGCGTTGGGTTGGTGATTTCCCAATGAAATTTGCCAGGACGTGATAATGCCATTATTCCCTGGGTTTGTTGCATTTTATTGCCATTACTGTCCGACAAAATTTGAGTAAAACCAGCCTGCATCGATTGAAAATTATTCAATAGTTGCGCCAACTCCTGATTAGCATCGGCATTATTTCAGCAGCAAAACTGCATGAAACCCAACTGAACAAAAACACTAAAAAATGACAAAATATTTTCTTTGCATAATATGACTCTGTATATTAATAAATTTGAAACGTTTTCAGTGGGCATTTAACCAATGCTCTCAGGAACTAATACTTCCCTGCCACCGCTATTGTCCATCGCACTCACTAAACCAGCAGCTTCCATTGCTTCAATAATCCGCGCCGCGCGGTTATAACCGATTTTCAAACGACGTTGGACGCCGGAAATTGAAGCACGCCTTGTCTCTAATACAATTTGTACTGCTTGATCATATAAAGGGTCTTNTTCGGCATCGCCACCTTCGCTACCAGTCTCACCGCCATCACTGCTCGTGTCTTGTAAAATTTCAGTAAGGTATTCTGGTTCACCGCGCGATTTCAAATCAGATACGACTCGATGCACTTCTTCATCAGCGACATAAGCACCATGTACCCGTACAGGTACGCCTGTGCCAGGCGCTAGATACAACATATCACCGTGACCCAATAATTGTTCTGCACCCGATTGGTCTAAAATGGTGCGTGAATCAATTTTTGATGACACTTGAAATGCAATACGGGTTGGGATATTAGCTTTGATTAATCCTGTGATGACATCCACTGAGGGACGCTGTGTGGCCAGTATTAAATGGATGCCTGCAGCACGGGCCTNTTGCGCCAAACGAGCGATTAATTCCTCTACCTTCTTACCAACGACCATCATCATGTCAGCAAATTCATCAGCAAGTACCACTATAAATGGGAGTTCTTGTAACTCCGGCTGACTACTACCGCTCGATTGTTGCCATAATGGATCAAGCAATGGAGCTGACTTTTTCGCTGCTTCACGTACTTTGCTGTTATAACCGGAGATATTGCGCACACCGAGCGAAGCCATTAAACGGTAACGCCGCTCCATTTCTGCCACGCACCAACGTAAAGCATTCGAGGCTTCTTTCATATCCGTCACAACAGGCACTAATAAATGAGGGATTCCGTCATAAATCGACAATTCCAACATTTTGGGATCGATCATGATCAAACGTAATTCTTGTGGCGATGACTTGTATAATAAACTCAGCAACATAGCATTCAAGCCAACCGATTTACCTGAACCAGTGGTACCTGCCACTAATAAATGCGGCATTTTTGCCAAATCAACAATAACGGGATGGCCACTAATATCTTTACCTAAAGCCAACGTCACTGGCGAACGGGCCGAATCGTAAACGGAAGAAGCCAGAATTTCACGCAATCGCACGACTTCACGATGCTCATTAGGCAATTCTAAACCAATCACTGATTTGCCAGGGATGACTTCAACAATCCGTACACTGGTGACCGACAAGGAACGTGCTAAATCTTTGGCCAAATTGCTAATCCTGCTGACTTTAGTGCCTGCAGCCAATTGCAATTCGAAACGCGTCACCACAGGACCAGGATGTACGGCGACTACCTTGACTTCAACCCCGAAATCCTGCAAGCGCATTTCAACTTCACGAGACATGGCCTCTAACTGGTCATGACTATAACCAGGGTGTTGGCTCTTATCAGGCAAGTCAAGTAACGACAAAGAAGGCAGACTGCCATTATTAGGATTATTAAATAAATTAGTTTGCCGCTCTTTCTCTGCACGGGNGCTAGTCTCAATTTTTTTGCTGGGAGCAACAATTACCGGTGATGTAGCAGCAATAGGTGGATTACTGATAGNGTTTAGCAGGGGTGCCGAGGAAATTTTAGGTTCCACTTTTACTGCAGGCTTATTGCNTATTGGCCTTGGGTGCTGCTTCAACTGGCTTATTTTTTCATCTGGGAAAACATCACCCGCCTGCCGCTCACGCCAACGCTGCCAAAGTTGCTCTGCCCCTAGCACAAGATAGCGGCCTGCGCCCTCTGCTACTTTAATCCAGGAGAGTCCAGTAAATAAGGTAAAGCCTGCCAACAGGATCGACCATAAGATTAATTCCGTACCGACAAAATTAAATGACCGGCGCATACCCAGACTAATAACATTGCCCATAATACCGCCTGTACTAAATGGCAGCTTGCTATGCCCACCATGAAAATACAAACTGACTAGAGCACAACCTGAAGCCAAAACTAATAAACATCCGGCCACTCGCAATAGCAAAAAATAGTAATGCCATTCCTCTGTTGCTAATTTAGGACGTTTAATGAAAGCAATCCATCCCAAATAACCCAGCATGAGAGGAAAAACATAAGCCAAATAACCAGTAATATAGAGTAAGAGATCGGACAACCATGCCCCTACCCGCCCTGCTGCATTAGCGATGACCTTGGTTTGACCAGTTTCTGACCAACCTGGGTCGGTGCGATGATAAGTAATCAACGCAATCAGCAAGAACAAAGAGACCGCAACCGTCAGAATGAAAGCACCCTCCCGCAAACGGTGCGAGACATGAGCCATCCACTCTTTTTGCTGGTCACCATCACGGGTCGCTTGCTTCCCAGACTGGGGCTTATTGGTCGGTTGTTTTGCACGCATTTTCAATTTCTCCATAGCAAAACATTATAGCGTTGAAAATGGACAATGTAAGCTATAATGTCGCCTATAAGCCATGTGGGTTAGCCTATAATGATTCTAAAATTAACCAGGAGGTTCAATAATGAGAAGAAGCTATTCAGGCCTACATCTAAAAATGCAGCAAGCAACACCAACCCCTGAAAACTTATCCTATTTCCCACTCATAATAGAAAAAATCCGCAAATCTGGCAGTTATACACAACAGCCTGTCTATAAGAGAGAATTTAAATTAGTACGTGAAACCAATAACAACTCGTCACAAGCCAAAATGCTTAATTTAGAGGGGGAAAAGGCCTCGTTTTTGTCGAAGACGTACCGCAACAAATCCGAATCTTTTTAGCTGGAAGTATTTCACTAGCCCACCAGCAGTCAAAAGATCCTGAACCCACTGCCATCATTAAAATCATTTTAGGCCATAATAATGCCATTGCTGACTTGAATTTGACGTATTTCCATCACGGCGCCATACAAAATACCTATCGAGGCGATGAAGCCTACCAAACTTTGATTAAAATTATGCAACAAACTTATGAAAATATTGAATTACAAGTTGTCAAGAAAAGCCGCTTACCCAAAGAATTAGAAAAGGAAAAATCCATCTTTCAAAAACTCGAAAGTTACCTGCCAACAATGCCGACTTTGTTTTTAAATTTAAAAGACGAAAGTAATGAGACGCAGTCATGTCTCTCTTTGATATGTTGAATGAAGCTGGCATATTGATTCACCATCGTTTGGTTTACCATCCAAAGTTTGGATTATCAGTCGGAATACTCGTTCCGAACGAGCC
This sequence comes from Coxiellaceae bacterium, assembly GCA_013414725.1. Taxonomy (GTDB): domain Bacteria; phylum Pseudomonadota; class Gammaproteobacteria. The sequence continues at coordinate 2,239,813 of CP058706.1, forward strand.
TAAAAATCACTCTTATTCGATAAAGCGATGCCTTATTGTGAGCAATTATTAAACTCGAGTTTACCTCAAGCCACTAACGAGAATACCACCACCGATAGCCCAATGATAATAACCCCCATGGGCAGTCCTGGTTCGAAGTCAGGTTAAATTGTGTGATACTCCTACGGAAAGGTATATAATAAGTTTTACTCAATATTAACCAATATCTATCGAGTGGCCTTATTATGAACACAACTAATCATCGTCGTCTTATTATTATTGGCTCCGGTGCTGCCGGCTATACTGCCGCTGTTTATGCTGCCCGCGCCAATCTTCACCCTACGCTCATTACTGGCCTTGAACAAGGTGGCCAGCTGACCAAAACTACTGAAGTGGATAATTGGCCAGGAGATGCTGAAGGCGTGATGGGCCCAGAACTAATGGAACGCATGTTACGCCATGCACAGCGATTTGAGGCAGAAATCATTTTCGACCATATTCATGTGGCAAAGCTACAACAACAACCTTTTTACCTCAAAGGCGATATCGGTGAGTACACTTGCGATGCCTTGATCATTGCAACGGGGGCGTCGGCCAAATACCTCGGCTTGCCCAGTGAGGAAAAATACATGGGCAAAGGAGTCTCAGCCTGTGCCACATGCGATGGCTTNTTCTATCGTAATCAAAAAGTGGCTGTCATTGGTGGCGGTAATACTGCCATTGAAGAAGCACTTTATTTATCGAATATTGCTGATCATGTGACTGTAGTGCATCGACGCGACAAGTTTCGTGGTGANAAAATCCTGGCCGACCGTTTAAATGAACGTGTGGCTGAAGGCAAAGTCACTATTGCCTGGAACAATGTGCTTGAAGAAGTGTTAGGCAATGACAGCGGTGTTACCGGCATGCGTATTAAAAACGTTCTTAATAATGAAGCTAAAGACATTGATTTACAAGGCGTTTTTGTTGCAATAGGCCATCAACCCAATACTGAAATTTTTAAAGGCCAATTGGCAATGGATGAAGCTGGCTATTTGAAAATAAAAAGCGGTTCAGAGGGCAATTTTACTGCCACCAATATTCCAGGTGTTTTTGCGGCAGGGGACGTTGCTGACCATGTCTACCGCCAAGCTATCACCGCCGCAGGCATGGGATGTATGTCAGCCTTGGATGCAGAAAAATACTTAGACGGTTTAGTTGCGAAAGCGCCAATAAAATCGAAAGTTACACACGGATAAATATTCGTTATTCAAGTTAAGTGGGGCCAAAGTTAGGCCCCACGNACAAATTCAATGCTGGCGATCAACATGCCAATCACCATTCCCAAATTGTTAACCCCTGAGGATCCTGAATTTCCGCCAATAGAAATGGCTTTGACTGACCCGAATGGCTTGTTGGCAATTGGCGGTGATCTGAACCCGGAACGATTATTACAAGCCTATCAGCGAGGAATTTTTCCTTGGTACAATTCTGGCCAACCGATTTTATGGTGGTCACCTGATCCAAGGGCCGTTTTATGGCCGAAAAACCTTAAAGTTTCCCGTAGCCTGGCAAAAACATTAAAAAACNNATCTTTTACAGTGACTTATGATCAAGCTTTTAGCCAAGTCATTGCAGCTTGTGCAGCCCCGAGACAAGACGATCATAGCACTTGGATTTCAGCAGCTATGCAAGCCGCTTATTGCGAATTACATCGTTTAGGCCATGCCCATTCAGTCGAGATATGGGACACACAGCACAATTTGGTGGGTGGTTTATATGGAGTTAGTGTTCGTAACAAGATNTTTTCAGGTGAATCCATGTTTAATCGCGCACCGGATATGGCCAAAATTGCCCTNGTTTTACTTGAAACAATGGTCATTAGAAAAAATTATCTACTGATTGATTGCCAAATTAATAATCCTTTTCTGCAAAGCATGGGTGCAGAAGATATGCCCAGAGCAAAGTTCATAGAGTTACTGACTAAATAAAAATATTTCACTCTTGTTGGAAAAGCAAAATCTAAAACTGAATGGCACTGAACAAAGGATGGATCACAAGCTGACGCAGTGGCTTAGCTCAGATTGCATGTATTCAAATTTTAAGGCATTATGTGCAGGAGGATTCACAGTTCTAAGGTGTATTATGGCAAAAGAAGATTTAATTCAAATTCCTGAGTAGTCATTGAGACTCTCCCTAACACCATGTTTCGTGTTAAGTTGGAGAACGGTCATGTGATTATTGCTCATATTTCTGGAAAAATGCGTAAAAATTACATTCGTATTCTAACCGGCGATCCTGTCATGGTCGAATTGACGCCTTATGATTTAACTAAAGGCCGTATTATTTTTCGTAATCCTGATAAGAAAAAATGGGTGACGAACCCAGCGAAGCGTAATAAAAAGCCAATACTCATAAGATAAATATGAGTATTGGCTTCCACCAGGTCTTCCCTACTCCAAATCAATGCCGATGTTCGCCAATAGTAGTCTTCTTACTTGTTGCACTAGGCGCTTCACTCATTGCAAAGCTCAATTCATTATTTCTCAATGTGACTTTAACATGTCCACCGTTAGTCAGTTTGCCGAACAATAACTCATCCGCCAATGGCTTCTTGAGTTTCTCTTCAATTAATCTTGCCATCGGTCGAGCCCCCATTTTGTGATCATAGCCTCGCTCTGCCAACCAGCTTCTAGCTGCTTCATCAACTGATAAAGTCACATGCTTTTCTTGCAATTGGACTTCTAACTCCGTAACAAATTTATCCACTACCCGTGAAATAATATGGGGTGTTAAATGATTAAATTGCACAATTGCATCTAAGCGATTACGGAATTCGGNGGCAAATAACCGTTTGATTACCCCCATCCCATCCTCAGCGTGTGACGTTTCAGTAAAACCAATTGAGGTTTTTCNCATTTCTTCAGCACCGGCATTAGTCGTCATAATCAAAATGACATGACGAAAATCTGCGACACGTCCATTATTGTCAGTCAAGCGGCCATAATCCATGACTTGTAACAGCAAGTTATAGACATCAGGGTGCGCTTTTTCAATTTCGTCTAATAACAAGACAGCATGTGGATGTTTAATAATGGCATCTGTCAACAAACCGCCTTGATCAAAGCCAACATAACCTGGAGGAGCACCAATCAAACGCGAAACGGTATGCCTTTCCATGTATTCTGACATATCAAAGCGGACTAATTGTATGCCTAATATTTTGGCCAGTTGACGCGTGACCTCTGTTTTACCAACCCCAGTTGGCCCAGCAAGCAAGAACGAACCTACGGGTTTTTCTGGGTCGCGTAAACCGGAGCGCGACAATTTAATAGCTGATGCCAAGGTTGCAATTGCATCATCTTGACCATAGACCAGCATTTTTAAATTTCTTTCCAAATGACGCAATTGTTCTTTATGTGAGCTAGTCACATTTTTAGAAGGAATACGCGCCATTTTAGCAATGATCTCTTCGATTTCATGTTGGCCAATTACTTTCTTGCGTTTGCTAGGCGATTGTAGCGCCTGATATGCGCCTGCTTCATCAACTACGTCAATGGCTTTGTCAGGTAAAAAGCGATCAGTAATATAACGTACTGACAATTCAGCAGCAGAACGCAATGCTGGTAAAGTGTAATGGACACCATGGTAAGTTTCGAAACGATGCTTTAGCCCTTTCAAAATAGCAATCGTTTGTTCGACTGTTGTTTCAGGCACATCAATTTNTTGAAAACGACGGGTCAATGCACGATCTTTTTCAAAAATATTACGATATTCTTGATAAGTTGTAGAACCAATACAACGGATTTCGCCACTTGCCAGTAAAGGCTTGAGCAAGTTAGCTGCGTCCATAGTCCCGCCCGATGCAGCTCCGGCACCAATGATAGTATGAATTTCATCAATAAACACAATTGCGCCAGGTACTTGTTTCAATTCGCGTAAAACACCTTTAAAACGCTTTTCAAAATCACCACGATATTTAGTACCGGCAAGCAACACGCCTAAATCCAATGAAAATATCGTGCTATTTTTTAAAGGTTCAGGAACTTTGCCTTCAATAATTAATTGTGCTAAGCCCTCAGCAATGGCGGTCTTGCCTACACCCGCTTCGCCAACCAATAACGGATTGTTCTTGCGGCGCCGACACAATACTTGTGCTGTGCGCATGACAATCTCTTCTCTTCCAATCAATGGGTCTATCTTGCCAGAACGTGCAACTTCATTTAAGTTAACGGCAAAACGCTCTAAAGCGCTCTCACCAGGGCCACTGCCCATGAAACCTTCACTACCTTCACTGTCGGGTTGCAGATGGCTTCCAGGATTACTTCCATGATGTACTTTGGAAATGCCATGAGCAATATAATTCACCACATCAAGCCGACTAATGTTTTCTTGCCCCAGAAAATACACAGCCTGACTTTCTTGTTCGCCAAAAATAGCAACCAGCACATTGGCACCTGTCACTTCATTTTTTCCAGCGGATTGCACTTGAAAAATAGCGCGTTGTAAAACACGTTGAAAACCTAACGTAGGTTGTGTGTCTTGATGTTTTTCTGCGGGAATATGCGGCGTGGTTTCTTCGATAAACAAACCTAGCCCCGTGCGTAAGCGTTCGATGTTAGCGCCGCATGCCACTAGTACCTGAGCAGCTTCCGGATTGTCTAACAATGCAAACAGCAAATGCTCAACCGTAATAAACTCATGACGTTTTTCTCTTGCACGACTAAAAGCAAGATTTAAAGTATATTCAAGCGCTTTACTAAACATGGCTATAACTCCCTTATCCTTCTCCGCTAACTTATGCCACTTCCATCGTGCACATTAACGGATGATCATGGCTGCGGGCAAACTCATTTACCTGCATAACCTTGGTCTCTGCTATTTCCTTGGTAAACACTCCGCAGACACCTTTTCCAAGAGTGTGGACCTCAAACATAATCTGGGTGGCACGCGCCTGACTCAAACCAAAAATTGCATCAGAATCAACACTACGAAATCCATGGGTGTAAAATCATCGTTTACCAGTAAAACTTTGTACATCGGCGGTTTTGGAGCTCCGGTTTGGTTATTTCCGTTGCAACCCCTAGACTGCCGTAGCCAAAGTGAATGTCGTCGTATTGATCATTCATTTTCACCACCCTCTTACTATTAAGATAGACGATTCCCAGTGATTTTTCCTGTTTTTTCAAGATAACCACTTGATTTTAGACCTTTCTTAGCTGAATTGGCCCGATAAATCGAGGTTTAGCCAGCCATATGGGCAATGATAGCTTNCCCAAATTGGGATGAGCTTAATAATTTCGCCCCTGGCATCAGACGTTCAAAATCATAAGTCACTGTCTTAGCTTTAATGGCCCCCGACATGCCTTTTACAATGAGGTCGGCCGCTTCACACCAGCCTAAATGGCGCAACATCATCTCTGCCGATAAAATTAATGAACCTGGATTCACTTTATCTTGGCCAGCATATTTGGGTGCAGTTCCATGAGTGGCCTCAAACATAGCAACACGGTCACTCAAATTAGCACCTGGAGCAATTCCAATACCACCCACTTCTGCTGCCAAAGCATCAGAAATATAATCCCCATTCAGATTTAAAGTAGCAATCACGCTGTAATCTTCAGGGCGTAACAAAATTTGCTGTAAAAATGCATCAGCGATGACATCTTTTATGATGATCTCTTTCTGTGTGCGTGGGTNTTTAAATGACATCCAAGGGCCGCCGTCTTTCAACGTTGCGCCAAATTGATCACGTGCTACTTCATAACCCCATTCTTTAAAAGAGCCTTCAGTAAATTTCATGATGTTGCCTTTATGCACCAAAGTCACTGAATCACGGTCATTATCGATTGCATATTGAATGGCCCGTTTGACTAGCCGTGAGGTGCCCTCTTNGGAAACCGGTTTAATGCCAATGCCACAATGCTCTGGAAAACGGANTTNTTTCACACCCATTTCAGTTTGTAAAANATGGATGATTTNTTTAGCTTCGGCACTATCGGCAGGCCATTCGATTCCCGCGTAAATGTCTTCTGAATTTTCGCGGAAAATGACCATATTCACTTTCCAGGGTTCTTTTACTGGGCTTGGCGTGCCATCATAATAACGCACCGGCCGCAAACAAACATAGAGATCTAATTCTTGGCGCAAAGTTACATTCAATGAACGGATACCGCCGCCCACTGGAGTAGTTAAAGGGCCTTTAATGGAGACAACATATTCTTTCACTGCATCCAAAGTTTCTGCTGGCAGCCAAACATCTTTGCCATAAACTTGTGTGGCTTTCTCTCCTANAACTTCCATCCAAGCAATTTTGCGTTTGCCTTGATAAGCTTTTTCCACTGCCGCATCCACGACTTTACGCATGACTGGGGTAATATCTACCCCTGTGCCATCACCTTCAATGAAGGGAACAATCGNGGAATCAGGGACTTCTAGCGATAAATCAGGACGCACCATAATCTTTTTACCGACATTCGGGATTTTAATATGTTGATAGTTCATAGCTAGTCTGCTCCAGGTCTGTTAACTGGTTGAAGGATAACATTTTTTAGCTGCCAAGAATATTAGCATTTACATTTTTAATGAGATAGCCCTGCTTAATATTTTGATTTCGACTTTCGAATTTAGTTATTTATGGGTATAATTTTCTGTTTTCTCAAATGCTTGTTGTCGCGTAATTATCATGAATAGAGTTATCTTATTTAATAAGCCTTATGGCGTTTTATCGCAATTTACCAGCCAAGAAGGTGCTGCTGTATTAGCTGATTACTCACTACCAGCAAAAATATATCCTGCAGGCCGTCTCGACAAAGACAGTGAAGGCTTATTGGTCTTGACGGATAATGGTGCATTACAGCAGAAAATCAGTCATCCGCGTTTCAAGCTTAGCAAAACTTATTGGGCACAGGTAGAAGGAACTCCCAGCGCGACAGCATTAACGCAGTTACGCGAGGGCATTATGCTCAATGACGGACTAACCAAACCAGCCCAAGTCTCTGTATTAGAAACGCCTGATTTATGGCCACGCATTCCNCCTATTCGCTTTCGGCAACATATCCCCACTAGCTGGCTAGAAATTAGTATCACTGAAGGCCGCAATAGGCAAGTCCGGCGCATGACTGCTGCTGTTGGACTTCCCACTCTACGGTTGGTACGTGTTAAGATCGGACATTGGAAACTTGATGGGTTACAACCAGGTGAATGGCGAGAGGCTATTATATGAATACACTGATATCACCATGGCCACCGCATATTACCGTGGCAGCGGTCATTGAACGCGAAGGTAAATTNTTATTAGTCGAAGAAATCAGCGATGGTTTAATTGTTTACAATCAACCCGCTGGTCATCTTGAGCCTAATGAAAGCATATTAGCTGCCATTTCTCGCGAAACATTAGAAGAAACCGGTTGGGAATTTTCTCCNAAAAGTATTGTTGGTATTTATTTCTATCAAAGCGAACTCAATCAGATTACTTATCAACGTATTTGTTTTGCAGGAAAATTAGGCAAACAAACAGAGCACCCGCTTGATGTAGGCATCATCCGTTCTGTCTGGTTGTCACGTGATGAAATAATACAACAAGCCGCAAAAATGCGTAGCCCTATGGTTTTGCAATGCATTGATGATTATTTAGCAAAGACAGCTTATCCATTAAACTTAATTACTGANTTTACGTTTATGATGAAAGCACCTCACAATACACGCGTCATTGTTGGCATGTCTGGCGGCGTTGATTCGTCTGTCAGTGCTTATCTATTAAAACAACAAGGCTATCAAGTAGAAGGCGTTTTCATGCAAAATTGGACCGTGGAAAACGATGATCCTTATTGCACCGCAACCCAGGATTTATTAGACGCCCGTGCTGTTTGTGACCGATTGCACATTCCATTGCAGACTGTTAATTTTGCCAAAGAGTATTGGGACCGTGTATTTCAATATTTCTTGGATGAATACGCTGCGGGAAGAACGCCCAATCCCGATATTATGTGCAACAAAGAAATCAAATTTAAAGCATTTCTTGATTATGCCTTATCACGTGGCGCTGATTTGATTGCTACTGGTCATTATGCCAGAGTGCAACCCATAAACGACCACTATCAATTACTGAAAGGCCTGGATGACAACAAAGACCAAAGTTATTTTTTATATACACTGGGACAACAACAATTAAAATATTGTCTGTTTCCTGTAGGTGAGTTACATAAAGCACAAGTAAGGGCGATTGCCACAGAAATTGGTTTAATTAATCACGCTAANAAAGACAGTACAGGAATTTGCTTCATCGGTGAACGTAAGTTCAAAACTTTTGCAAGANNATATTTGCTATGCAAACCTGGCAATATTGAAACACCCGAACAACAAATCATTGGAAAACATGATGGCCTAATGTACTACACGCTAGGACAACGCAAAGGCCTGGGAATCGGAGGNCAAAAAGACAGTATTGAAGCACCCTGGTATGTCATTAANAAAGATATTTCTCGTAATACATTAATTGTTGCCCAACAACACGACCACCCTTGGATCATGAGTACTGGCTTGATTTGTGCCGATGTCAATTGGACCACTGAAGTTCCAACTTTTCCTTTGACATGCCAAGCTAAAACACGTTATCGACAAGCCGATCAAGCTTGCGTTATCACCAAAATTGATGCTGACCATTATCAGGTGAATTTTACCGATGCACAGTGGGCAGTCACACCAGGCCAATCGGTTGTGTTTTATGATAAAGAAATCTGTCTCGGCGGAGGAATTATTCAACAAGCGAACAATATTACCAATAACAATGCCTATGAATGCCCAAAAAGCAGTAACTATGTTTAAAAATGTGGGGCAGCTCAAGTACAGCGCATCCATTCTACATCAACCAGAAACTATAAAATGAAATTTCTCTAATACTGATAGGAGCTTAACAATGGAACTGAAAGCAAAAAAATGTATTCCTTGCGAAGGTAATGTCGCTGCACTAACAGCAGAACAAGCGCAAAAATTATTACACCAAGTGCCACAATGGCAACTCAATCATTTTGCTACTATGTTAGAACGTGAGTTTCAATTTAAAATTACTATCAAACGATGGCATTCGTCAATATGGTTGCATGGATCTCACATCAGGAAAACCATCATCCTGATCTGGAAGTCAGCTATCAACGTTGTTGTGTCCGTTATAGTACACATGCCATCAAAGGGCTGTCAGAAAATGATTTCATTTGCGCTGCCAAAATTGATGCTCTATTTAATAATGAAAAAACAGGTTAATCATGACTTTTGCAACACCGTTTTCTCCCATTTTGCCTCAAAAACCCGGTGATGTTTTACACTGGGGACAATTACAAGGCGCTACTACGGCCTTAGCCATCAGTGCAGCCGCCGCCAAGTGCCAACACTTAATGATCGTGGTAACACCTGACATCAATACTACTATGCGCTTAGAACAAGAGCTGCANTTTTTCGCAAGTGCTTATAATCAAATTGCAATTTATACTTTCCCTGATTGGGAAACTCTGCCTTATGATAGTTTTTCNCCNCATCAAGATTTAATTTCACAACGTTTGCTGACATTGCATCGGCTGCCTCAATTAAAATCCGGCATTTTGCTAGTAGCGATGAACACGCTAATGACTCGCATCTCGCCACGTGAGCATATCAATGCCAACAGTTTTGTATTNGAAGAAAATGATCTACTCGATCCAACAGCATTACAAGCTCAGCTTACGCAATGTGGTTATCGTCATGTGAGTCAAGTGATGGAACACGGTGAATTCACCATTCGCGGTGCTATTGTCGATGTTTTTCCAATGGGCAGCAAATTGCCCTATCGCATTGAATTATTCGACAATGAGGTTGAGAGCATCCGCACTTTTAATCCAGAAACACAGCGATCAATAGAAATGATCGATTCCATCAACTTATTGCCAGCCAAGGAATTCCCCTTGACTGAAACGGCCATTACTCAATTTCGGCAAAGTTGGCGCAACAAGTTTCTTGGTAATCCTGCTAATTCGCTTATTTACCAAGGTATTAGCCAAGGAGAGACCCCTCCTGGAATCGAATATTATCTACCTTTATTNTTTGAACGCACGGCGACTCTATTTGATTATCTGCCAACACAATGCACCATTGTCCGTTATGATAATCTACTAAATCATGGTGAAAATTTCTGGCGTGAAATTCAGCAACGCTACGAACAACTCAATTACGACCATACTCGGCCTATTCTGCCGCCACAAGAATTATTTTTAACAGCAGAACAAGTTTTNGCAGCAATGAAACAATTTGCCCAAATACAAATCCATGCAGAAACCTTGAATGAGAAAGCGGCGAATATTAATTATGGTACTGCTCCATTGCCCGACTTGAATATCGACCGCAAAGCTACTCACCCCTTAGCAAAATTGACTGGNTTTTTAGCCCAACAAAATAATCGGGTATTATTTTGCGCTGAAACACTGGGGAGACGGGAAGCATTATTAGAGTTATTACAAACGCAGCATATTTCACCGCAATTATTTCATAGTTGGAATGAATTTGTCCTTAGCCATGCGCCTTTAGGCCTCACTGTTGCCGCGTTAGAAACTGGTATGCAAATGTTGGAGCCTCCCATCACATTGGTGCCTGAAGCTCAATTATATGGCCAACCTGTCATGCAACGTCGGCGTCGCGGAGTACGAGTGCAAGACCCTGATGCGATTATTCGAGATTTAACCGAACTCAATATCGGTGCTCCGATTGTGCACATTGATCATGGCATAGGCCGTTATATGGGGCTACAAATTATTAAAACAGGTGATCAAGAGGCTGAATATTTAACCCTCGAATATGCTAATAATGCCAAACTTTATGTGCCAGTTTCGTCTTTGCATTTAATCGGTCGTTATACGGCTGGTGATCCCGATACGGTAATTTTAAATCAACTTGGTTCAAAACAGTGGGAAAAAGCACGCCGCAAAGCAGCTGAAAAAATCCGCGATGTTGCGGCAGAATTGTTAGATGTTTATGCTCGACGTGCAGCCAAACCAGGCACAGCCTTGAAATTTCCTGAAGCAGAATATGCCAGCTTTGCTGCCTCTTTTGCTTTTGATACTACTCCCGACCAAGAACAAGCCATTAATGATGTTATTCGTGATATGACCTCACCTCGACCCATGGATCGCTTGATCTGTGGTGATGTTGGCTTTGGCAAAACAGAAGTGGCCATGCGTGCGGCTTTTATTGCTGCTCAAAACCACAGCCAAGTCGCCATGTTGGTGCCTACTACATTATTGGCCGAACAGCATTATGAAACATTTAAAGACCGGTTTGCTGCGTGGCCTATTAATATTGCAGTACTGTCGCGTTTTCATAGTGGAAAAACACAAACAAAATTATTGGCAGACATTGCCGCAGGCAAAGTAGACATTGTGATTGGAACGCATAAGTTATTGCAACCCTCTATTGGATTTAAAAACCTTGGCCTACTTATTGTGGATGAAGAGCACCGTTTTGGTGTGCACCANAAAGACCGAATTAAAGCATTGCGCAGTGAGGTTGATATTTTAACACTGACAGCGACNCCTATTCCACGGACACTTAACATGTCATTGGCAAGCATACGCGACTTGTCATTAATTACCACACCACCAGCCAGACGTTTGGCCATTAAAACATTTGTGCACGAATACAATGATGCGTTGATCAAAGAAGCAGCGTTGCGTGAAATTATGCGCGGAGGCCAAGTTTANTTTTTACATAATGATATTGCGACGATTAATAAAACTGCTGAAAAATTACAAACATTGTTGCCTGAAGCACGGATCAATGTTGCACATGGGCAAATGCCAGAGCAACAACTCAGCAAAGTAATGGCAGATTTTTATCATGCACGTTTCAACATATTAGTCTGTACTACAATTATTGAATCGGGAATTGACGTGCCCACAGCCAATACGATCATTATCAACCGTGCCGACCGCTTCGGATTGGCTCAATTACACCAACTTCGCGGCCGTGTCGGTCGTTCACACCATCAAGCCTACGCTTACTTGCTGACTCCACAACGCGCAGCCATCACTACCGATGCAATTAAACGATTGGATGCTATTGCCTCATTAGAAGATTTGGGTGCAGGTTTTGTTTTAGCAACTCATGATTTAGAAATTCGTGGCGCAGGTGAATTATTAGGCGAAGAACAAAGCGGCCATATTCAAGCCGTTGGCTTCTCTCTCTATATGGAAATGTTAGAAGAAGCAGTCAAAGCATTAAAAGAAGGCAAAGAACCTGCCATCGACCGGCCATTACATCACGGCACTGAAATTGATTTTCATATCGCCGCCTTGATTCCGGAAACTTTTGTGCCCGATATCCACACGCGCTTGACACTTTATAAACGCATCGCCAGCGCCCAAAATGAAGAACAATTGCGTGAACTTCAAGTTGAAATGATTGACCGTTTCGGTTTACTACCAGAACAAACTAAAAATTTATTTCGCATCACTGAATTAAAATTATTCGCCCAACCTCTCGGCATACGTAAAATTGATGTTGGCAAAGAACAAGCCCGCATCGAATTTGAAGCTCATCCTGCAATCAGCCCACAAAAGCTGATTAAATTAATTCAGACTAAACAATACCGGCTTGATCAACAACAACGATTATTGTTTCCTGTCACTGTTTCTGAATTGGAAAAGCGCATACAAATAGTGCAAGAGATTCTACAATGCATTAAGCCTTGACAAGGAATATCGCTAAAATTTTTAATCCTGCCAAATTCTAATTGAATTACGTCCGGCAGATTTAGCTGCATAAGCTGCTTTGTCAGCTTGTTCAATGGCCAAATATTAGGATGCCTTTTTATGCTACAGTCCTTTATTCATGCTCAGCGGCTACTGCATAAATTCCTGGAGCATTACGCAAATACTCTTTATAGTCTAATCCGTAACCAAAAACATAACGGTCTTCCACAACCAATCCTGTAAAATTAGCTTTTTCTAAACCACCCACTTCTCGAGTGCGCATCTTATCAATTAATACTGCCGTGTAAACTGCCTTGGCACCTTGTGCCTGGCATCGCTCAACGACCGAAGCCAGTGTTAAACCACCATCTAATATGTCATCAACAACTATAACTGTACGATCTTTAAGAGAACGACTTGGCTCAGCACGCCATTGTAATTCCCCACCACGAGTGGTGCTGCGATAACGCGTGACATGGACATAATCGACTTCTAATGGAAAATCCAAACGCGGTAATAAATTGCCTAATGGCACAATAGCACCGACCACTAAACATAANNAAACCGGATTGGTATCAGCCAATTTGGCACTCATTTCTTTGGCCAAACGGTCTAATGCTGCCTCTATATCTTGCTTACTGTATAAACAAGTTGATTTAGCATAGACTTCACGAATGTGAGAAGGAATCTGCATATTTATCACCTAGGCAAAATGTAAACGATGGGCGCGCAACATAGACTGGCAATATTGCACTTCTTTATTAATAATGTTTCCCTGTAACTGATCTAATACTTCAATTGCTCCTTGACGATCATTACAGATTAATACGACGTCACATCCTGCACTTAACGCAAGCTGAGCACGCTCTGCGACGCTATCACTGATGCATGCACCGGCCATTGCTAAATCGTCACTGAAAACAACACCTTTATATTGCAATTGTTTGCGTAAAACGGTTTGCAACCAATGTGGTGAAAATGTCGCTGGTTTATTATCAACGGCTTGATAAATGACATGTGCTGTCATAATACCTGCTAAATGCTTGCCTAATGCCATATAGGGTAATAAATCGCAATCAGCAATAGTAATATAATCTCGATCATCAATCGGTAATTCATGATGTGAATCAGCTGTCACTGCGCCATGTCCAGGAAAATGTTTACCAACGGCAGCCATGCCAGCACGCTGCATGCCGCGAATGTAAGCACCCGCTAATGCAATGACTGCTTGGGGATCTGTCGCAAAACTACGGTCACCAATCACTGCACTGACACCATGATTGATATCCAATACAGGCGCAAAACTAAAATCAATGCCAATGGCCAATAACTCATTGGCCATTGTAAAACCATCTTGCTCAGCAGCACGGCAAGCCCCGATTGGGTCTGCTTGATAGAACCTGCCAAATTCTGCTGGCGGAGGTAACCGAGTAAAACCTTTTTGCAAGCGTTGCACCCGCCCACCTTCTTGATCAACTGCAATCACCAATTCGGGTCTTACTTCGCGGATCTCTTGTAAAAGCCCTTGCAACTGCAATTTTGATTCGTAATTGCGGCTGAAAAGAATCACACCACCAACCAAAGGATGAGATAGCAATTCTTGTTCTTCTTGAGTCAACTCGATGCCGACCAAATCAAGCATAATAGGACTATATTTTGCACTAATCACTGCGCCACTCCGCTGCTGGTGAAGACAAAATTCAATTTCCTCCGGTGTGGATTCACGCCCTAAAATTTTATTGCGTTGGGGAAATCGGCCAAAACGTTTGATGACTTCATAATGTTTTACTGCATACTCAAGAAAATTCTGAAACACGGGCCGCGTCTCAGGAAACGTCAAATTAATTAAGATTTGAAATGCTCGCACACCCGTAGCTTGCATTTCTAGATTTTCTGCGTGCATTAACGGAAAATAGAAAAACACTCTTTCAATCAAACTGAGTGCATGGTCAAACTCTTGTTGAATGCCTTGTAAACATAAATTCAATGCTCTTCGGTCTTGGGCAAATGCTTGCGGTTTGTCGCGATAAATATGTCGCGAAAATTGGTCAAATAAAATGATCAATGCTAACAGACTGCGAGGGTCTTTTTCCCAAACAGCATATTCATCGTTAATGGCCCTCTCTAAATCATCACTAAAAAGTGACTTCACTTCTGCATCAACATCAGCACTGCCACTGAACCAAATATGGGTCCGATGTTCAGAAGGCATACCCGTGTCTTCAATATGGCCAAACCAGTACTGTAATATGGCATCACTACGATTCATCCTAACTTCCTTTTGTTAATCTCTTGGATCAAGCGGGAGGGCCTATTTTAACAAGATGTTGCTGACGAAGCGACTGATATACTAAAGCAGATGCGTTTAATCACTTCGTTAGCAAGATTGGAACAACAAAAATTTACTCAATTAAAACCCTAGTGCCCACAAGCACTTGGTTATATAAGGCCAATAAATCAGGATTGTGCATCCGGACACAACCATGAGAACCTGGCTGTCCTACTGGAACATGGTCTGGTGTGCCATGAATATATATATAACGTCGCATGGTATCAACCTGGCCTAAACGGTTCCTACCCACTTCTAAACCGCTGAGCCAAAGAATACGGGTCAAAATCCAGTCACGATGTGGAAACTGTTGACCCAAGTCATGGGTATAGATTTCACCGGTAGGCCGTCTCCCAACGAATACTGTGTTAGTAGGGCAATCATCACCAATCTTGGCACGAATGATATGCCATCCACGCGGCGTTTGTTCACTGCCTTTCAGCTCACCAACACCTTTTAAGGCTGTCGATACAGAGAATTGCTGCAACAATTCCTTATCTTTATACAGCAACAATATCTGTTGATTAACTTTAATTTTTATCCACAAGTGATTCATTTTAATAAAAATACTACGAGAGAATAGGCGGCTTAAAAATATTTGCGTTTAAAACCAGTTTATACCACATTCCAAGTCAACTGAAGACCGAATTCGTTAACACCCCATCAAAACTACCAACGGCAGTCTCAGTGTCAGTGAATGGAATCGCTACCCCACCCGGGCCCGGCAAGGTACCATTAATTGTAATAGTACTGTTAATGCCATAAGGATTATTGGTGAATAAATGGGTATAACCGGCATCTAATGTAAATTTCTTATTGATAACATACTGGCCACCCAAGCCTACCCAATAACGGTCAGAGTCGGGAATTCGGAAAGTTCTGGTTTGTGAATTTTTAACCGGGGACTGATCATAAGCTACACCGGTACGCAGCAGTAACCGCCGGATAGGACGGTAATTGAGACCCAGAGAGACCCGATAAGTATCTTCAAACAATAGAGGAATATTGGTTTCTTGAACTGAATTAGCAATATTACCCGCAAAATTGGCAGTAATATTTTGCAATACACTCCAGTGGGTATAGTCTAAACTCGCTAATACTGCCCATTTGGTATTGAAGTCGTGGTAAAAACTTAAATCGGCGTAATCTGGCAGGGTCACATCCGAGGTAAATGTGCCTGTTTCTGCGCCAGAACTTGTAGTGATAGTGCTATCACCATTCACCGTATAATGCATTTGCGAGTGATAACTAGCACCTACACGGGTATCACAAGTGAATTGATACAATAAACCCGCATGCCAGCCCACTGCCCAATCATCGCCCTCATTAGTAAATGGATCACCTTGCAAATCGGTTAAAAAAGGCAATACCATTTGATTGAGAGTAGCATCGATATACTGTACATCCAAACCACCTCCTACCGAAAGCGGTGTCAACAATTGGAGAGCAACCGTTGGGCCAAAATTCACAGTGCCCACAAATGATTTCGTAGCAATAAAGCGGTTTAAAGATTCTTGCGGATAATCAACGGATAGACCATAAGGAGTGGTCACACCAAAGCCAATGGCCCAATAATGATTGTAAGGATAAACGTAATGAAATTCTGGTATAGCTACAATACCACCTGGGTTTGTACTGGAATTGCCAGTGATATTACTGGTTGTAGTCGTTGTACCCAAAGGGCCTAGGTTAATCGACGTGGTACTAGATGCACTTGTCACATCCGAGGTCAAACCAACGTCAATTAAAGTCCCACCCACCACAAACTGTGGGTTATCTAATAATGTCATTCCGGCAGGATTATAAAATTCAGTGCTAGCATCAGCTGCCTCTGCACCAGTACCAGCAAAAGCATTACCTAGATTGGTGACATTCTCTTCCATTAATTGAAAGCCACCAGCAAAAGCAACTTTAGGCATACTCACGAAGGCAATAAGAACACCACACCCCATAAGAATTGCAAGCTTCTTGCGTCCTTGTAACATAATAAATCCTCTTTAGCTAAATCAATGACAATGATGAATCTCTTTAGCCATAATTCGAATTGATCACTTGCTGATATTGACAGTTTTTGTACACTTAAAAACAGCATACAAAAAATTTGACGTTGGCGACTATAACTTATTTCTCATGATAAATCCATGTTCACCCGAAGCCAACCAAAGATCTGATACTGAAAACCTTGATTGATCATATTTTATACTTATAAAAGCAGATACATTAGAACTATTGTTGACATAATTTATCGTACAATATCGACACAATCTGTTCTGCAGAATGCCCATCACCGTAAGGAGAAATGCCTTTTTNCATCGCAGCATATTCTGCAGCATTGGTCAACAATTGGCTAGCAGCGGCAACAATGTTGGCTTTATCAGTACCTGTCAACTTTGCTACACCTGCATCGATCACCGCTGTTCGTTCGGTTTTATCCCGCAAGATGAGAACTGGCTTGGACAACGCAGGAGCTTCTTCTTGAATTCCACCAGAATCAGTCATGACAAAATAACAATTTTTTAATAATGAAACGAACTTTTCATAACTCAATGGTGGCACAAGATGAATTTGAGAATTCCCTCTTAAGGTTGCATTGACCACTGTCTGTACATTCGGATTAGGGTGTACTGGATATACAAACTCAATATCTGGAAATTTATCAGCCAAAGTTTTAATGGCTGTACAAATGTTCTCAAGTGATGCACCAAAACTCTCCCGCCGATGCGCCGTGACTAATATTAAGCGTTTATTCGGATCCAACGTTATACCAGCAGAAAAATTTTGTTGTGCCATCCATAGTACTGCATCGATACTGGTATTGCCTACCACATAAATTGAAGAGTCGCTGACCCCCTCTTGTAATAAATTATGTTTTTCAACTGGGGTAGGAGCAAATTGCCAAGTAGTCAACTGCGCTGTCAACACTCGATTCATCTCTTCAGGAAACGGATTATAACGATCATGACTACGTAACCCGGCTTCTATATGGGCAANAGGAATTTTGTGATAAAAACAAACCAATGCCGTAGTTAAAACTGTGGTAGTATCACCCTGGGCAAGCACAGCATCAAACTCGCCTTTCCTAATGACGGCATCAAGCTCTGACGTTAAGCGTGCACTCACATCAGACAATGTTTGATTGGGACGCATAGTATCAAGATCAATGTCTACTTTGATTTTAAATAAACTTAACATGTCATCAAGCATGTCACGATGTTGGGCGGATGCGATTACGGTTAACTGGGCCCATGCTTGTTGCCGTAATAAATGAACGATCGGCATCATTTTAATTGCTTCAGGACGAGTACCTATTACGCAAGCAATTTTCTTTTGTGTATTATTTTTAGTCATGATTTAATATCAAGCTTCTCTTGTAATATTTCGAGGCAAGGACAATTGGGAAACTAACAATGGATTGCAAAAAAACTAATCCTTTTATTGATGATTGTATCGCTTCCGATATTTGCTCAACCTTCGCCCAGCAACTTTAGCATAAAACGTGATGCCAATACACTACTCAATCAATACTATCATACAAAAGATAGTGATCCCATTGCAGCTAAGTTAGCGCTCGATCTACTGTTAGAAAGTTATCCTAATAATATTACTGGGCTGAAAGAAATGGGGTATTGGTATTTACGTAAACAAGACCCAGCTTCAGCTCTGCCCTACTTTATTCGTGCTTATAAATTAGAAACGAATAACTACGAATTAGCCCTACAAATTGGATACCTCTATACTCAATTAAAACAATATCCGCAGGCACTAGAATATATAACTGCGGCACAAAATTCATCAGACCTCACATTAAAACAAAAAGCAACTGCTGCATTACAAGAACTACCAACTTCATTGACTAAGATAACACCTGCCCCTGCCATACCAATTCCAGTGCCGACATTGACACAACCTATTATAGCCACGCAAACGGCTGCCCCCTCAAGTATTAATGTCGTTAACCCAATGGATCAATATTACGGTCTGCAACGGACTGATCCAGCTAAAGCAGAAAAATTACTGGCACAAATTGTCAAGGACGAACCCGATAATGCACAAGCATGGGCAGAATGGGGTTATTTAAATTTGAAAAAATGATTTAAAGCTGGCCTTGGACGCATTTTTAAAATCATATGCGCTTAAAAAAGATGCAAAAATTGCAAACCAAATAAGTTTTCTCCAAACCAGCCCACAAAACAAAACAACCAATGTCTTGGATGAATTTTACCAATTACAACATTCTCAGCCAAAAAAGCCGCTGAATTGTTGCGTGAAATTGTCAAAAACAATCCTGAGAATGTACAGGCATTGAAACAATGGGGTTACCTAAATTTAAACAAAGGTGATAAAAACGGCCTTAGATGCTTTTTTAAAAGCTTACTCTTTAGAGGAAGACCCAGAATTAGCAGCACAAATTGGTTATCTTTACGTGGATTTAAATGACAAAAAATGGCGATCATCTATTTCACGGCTGCCGCAAAATCCAATGACCTCAAAATTAGGAACAAAAGCCTGCTCGCATTAAAAGAGTTGCAAAAGCCAGTAGCCAAAGTGACTATTGCAACTAAAACAATACCCGCTAATTTAACTGACAGTGAGCTCAATCAATTTTACCAAATTAAAGACATCAATCCTGAAAAAGCCAAATTAATTCTACTTAAAATATTGACGCGTGAACCCGATAATGTCACAGCACTAAAAGAATTAGGATATCTCTATCTTCAAGAAAATGATAATGAAAATGCCTATGCCGTTTTCAAACAGGTGTACGCAATCACACACGATTATCCTATTGCAGCACAATTAGGTTACATTGCCGATAAATTAAATTATCAACATCAAGCTTACAAATATTTCGCTACCGCATCACATACCAGCGACCCAAAACTGAAGTTGATCAGTAACAATGCAATGACTAATTTAGCTGGTTGGAACACTCGTTTCTTGCCTGATCCATACTTTATTGACTACTATTTTTCACCGTTGTATTTCAGTCGTTTTGATTTAGGAATTTTTCCTTTAAATGCACGTATTGGTGTTTACCTGGATCAGCATCATCAAGTTGAACTCTATGGAGGAATGCGTGCTACCCGTGATGATCGTACAAGTGGTTCTGCTATTTCACCCCAAATTTATGAAGACAACGTTGCCGTCTTTAGCATCGGCTCACGCTACCAACCTTTTAGAAGAATACCTGTTTCATTTTATGGCGAAATAGGCCGGGGCTATGATCTTATTTATCGTTTCCGTGACCGTTGGCGCAGTGACATTAGAGGAGGATTACTCTCAGGCGCTATCTGGGGCAAAAACCTATTCCGATGGTTTCAGTTTTCCCTTTAAACCAGTGGGAGATTTTTATTCAGATATTACTTATTATAGCCGTTATACGGGGACATTATTGGTACGGCCCGCATTCGACAAGGTTTCCGTTTGGTCACACACCATAGTTCATACTTGGACGCATACCTTAGAGTACAGGGATTGGCCGATACTGAACAACAATATTATAATAATACGCTAGAAATTGGCCCTGGTATTGTCTTTGTACCAACTAACCGTTATAACATTGCATTTCGCTATGAAAAATCGGCCGGGTATTACTTGCCTGTAAACAGTCCCAGCGTTAACCCTTACGGCAGCCATTACCATAATACTGTCGTAATGCTTGAAATCTACATGCGTTTTTAATCATCAGGATTTGTTATGTTGACCAGTTATTACATAATGTGCTACTTGCTTACCGCGATAGCTATTTTATTTTTCATTTCTGGCCTTGATGACGTATTCTTTGACTTCTTTTTCTGGGTCCGTTACTGGATAAGATTATGGAAAACACGTAAATATCCCCGCTTGACTTATGAACAATTACAAACGGTTCCTGAANNAAAAATTGCCATCTTCGTTCCCTGTTGGCATGAAGCGAATGTGATTGGTGATATGCTTAATCACAACACTTATGCAATTGATTATGATAATTACAATATCTTTGTTGGAGTTTATCCTAACGATCCAGAAACGATAGCAGCAGTACAACAGATCGCAGAAAAAATCCGNCACGTTCAATGCGTCATAGGCCCAAGGCCAGGGCCCACAACTAAAGCAGATAATTTAAACGCTTTATATAAACACTTAGAGGAAATTGAACAAAAAAATCACGTGCATTATGAAATTATCGTGTTTCATGACTCTGAAGATATTATTCACCCGCTTTCACTCAAACTTTATAACTATCTTATTCCCCGTAAAGATATGATCCAAGTNCCCGTATTTCCATTAGAAGTCAGTTTGAGAAACTTTACGCATTGGGTCTACAACGATGAATTTAGTGAAAACCATACCAAAGATATTATTGTACGCGAAGCTATTAAAAGCTTAGTGCCTTCAGCAGGCGTAGGCACTGCATTTGCCCGTTCCGCAATAGATATGCTGGCCACAAAAAACAACGGTGCACCTTTTACAACAGAAACATTGACCGAAGATTATCACACTGCTTTATTGCTACGGCTTTCAAACCTAAAAGCAATCTTTTTAACTCAATATGTCTGGCGAACAGAATATAAAAAACGCTGGCATTATTGGGGCAAACTAGTNTCCAAAAGAGTGAAAGAATATGTGGCCACACGCGCCCTTTTTCCAACACAGTATTACAATGCTGTCAAACAAAAAGCACGCTGGATCATTGGCATCGCACTCCAAGAGTGGGAAATTTCCGGCTGGAAAGGCAACTTCACAACACGTTACACTTTACTGCATGATCGTAAAAGCATGGTGACTCACGTCACTAATGTTATTAGTTATATTCTATTTGGTTATTGGTTATTTTACTCGATATGGGTAATGTCACATCCGCAATATCCAACACTGCAAGAATTTTTCATGCAATATCCTTGGGTATGGAAATTAATTATTGCATGTACGATTATCATGTTAGAACGGTTATTACAACGTGCTATTGCTACTTACCGCATTTATGGAATAGTCCCAGCCCTGCTTAGTATCCCACGCGCAGTATATGGTAATTTTATGAATATGCACGCTTTACTACGTGCTTATCGCCTTTATTTTTTCAAATTCAAATCCAAAAGCAAAGCTGGGAAGAGCAAATGGGACAAAACTCATCATACTTTTCCTGGAGCATCGCAATTAAGGCCATATAATAAAAAACTAGGGGATTTAATGCTTGAGAANAATATAATTACACCAGTGCAGCTAACTGAAGCGCTGACCAAACAAATGCGCACTGGGGAACAATTAGGCCATATTTTCATAAAAGATCACTATATAGATCATCACCAATTGACCCAATTATTATCAGAACAATATCATTTAGAAATTGTCGATCCTGAAAAAATGACTGTGCTCGATCATGCTTTATTGCCAGAAATCACCAAAAAAGACTATCATTGGCTGATTAAACATCACATATTACCGATAAAATTAGAAGACAATGAATTAACATTAGCCATTATTGATCCAAGCAATTCGCTGGCATGTGACACAGCAGTGAAACATTGCGCTGCCTATAAGGTTAAGTTTGCATTGATAGCACAAAAAAACTACAAGCATGAAATAAAAATTTCAAAAATTAATTGATAAAACTCAACTTGTATTAATATGACAACAGCAGAATTCATTACACAACTCTATAATATGTTGTTACTGCGAGCCAGAACCAAACAATAAAATTCAAATAACCCTGCCATCCTTACAGAGTAAACATATAAGAATAAGAAAAATTTACTATACCTACATCAACTATAAACGTTTAAGTTTGCCTTTAGATGAGAACATTAGTAATACTAATATTTAAATGACAATATTCTTAAAATTACATGGTTGCATACAAGAGTATATTTTCGCTATAATAAACCAATTTTTGCCTAGCGTTGCCCATATAACATACTGATTTTTATGAAAACTTTAACTCTCTACGAATCATGCGTATTTTAATCATTGAAGATGAAGCAAAAACAGCGTCCTTTTTAAAGCAAGGATTGCATGAACAAGGTTTTATAGTTGATTGCGCTAAAACCGGCCCAGAAGGCCTATCTTGTGCCTTCAGTGAACATTATGACATGATTATTATGGATGTAATGTTGCCACAATTAGATGGCTGGACCATCATAACAACCATACGCCAGCGGTTTGCAAACTTACCGATATTATTTCTCACAGCATGTGACAGCGTAGAAGATCGCGTCAAAGGACTCAACTTAGGTGCTGATGATTATTTGATTAAACCNTTTGCTTTTGCCGAACTGTTAGCACGAATACGGACGCTTTTACGCCGCGGGGAAATATGTGTACCTCAAACTATCAGTATTGCTGATTTAAAATTNGATCCGCTACGTTATCGCGTAACCCGAGGCAACCAACGTTTGAATTTGACNACAAAAGAATTCTCTTTGTTATTATTATTAGCAAGACATCATACAGAAGTCATTTCCAGAACACTCATTGCTGANAAAATTTGGGACATGAATTTTGATAGTGATATTAACACTGTGGATGTAGCCATACGCCGTTTACGCCGAAAATTAGATGACCCATTTNNGAAAAAGCTAATCCACACTGTGCGAGGCATAGGCTATGTTTTGGAAGAACGTTAAAATNNATCATTATTAAAATATTTTTATCAAAAATTAAAATGGCGTTCTTTAATACTACAATTAACCGCAGTTTATACCACCTCAATAGTAATTATTATGCTCGTAATTGTAAGCATTGTTTATTTAACTCTAAAACATACTTTTCATAAAAATGAAGCGGGATTTCTTATCAATGAATATCAATTAATACGTCATTTGATTGCAATGCCAAAACCTAAGACTGCATTAGAACAAGAAATAATCTCTGAACCTGCCATATTTGAACATAAAAATGCTTATTATTTACGAATTTATAATCCAAATCAAAACGTTCTTATTGAAACCCCAGGCATTAACAAAATTATCAAAGAAAATGATTTTCCCAAATTAAAATCAAATATGGATAATTTTTCGTTATCAAAGCCTGCCATCATTGCAAAAAGCAAATGCTCTTATTATCANGGATCGATAAAAAACAAGAATGAACAATTGCCTTGGTCAATACAAATAGGACTATACACCTATAAACAAGCTGAAATGTTGCAAGACTATTGGCAAATGCTGGCCATCATTTCCATTTTAGGCACATTAATTGCTGCATTACTAGGTTGGTGGTTGGCGCATCGTAACATTCGTCCTTTGCACAGAATTATCAACATAATTACTGCAGCCTCCACTCAAAAATTGCCCAATATAACTATCGCCAACGATTGGCCAAGTGAATTCTCGGTTCTTGCTGAAACTTTGAATACACTATTTCTAAAATTAGATGGTTCACTTAAACGTTTGACACAATTTTCAGCCGACTTGGCACATGAATTACGTACACCGCTCAATAATCTTAAAGGAGAAGCAGAGATTGCTTTGCTTAAATTACGAACTAGTGATGAATATCGCCAGGTATTGATATCAAGTTTAGAAGAATACAATCGATTGGCACGTATTATTGATGGCCTTTTGTTCCTAGCTAAAGCTGAAATTCCTCAGAAACAGCTGAACCTTGAATATGTGGATTTATTACCACTGGCAAATAAAATTTTAGAATTTTATGCTCCTATTGCGGAAGAACAAAGTATCACGTTAAATTGCCTAGGCGAAGGTCAACTATATATTGATGAAGTTTTATTGCAGCGCGCTTTACATAATCTTTGTTCCAATGCGATTCGTCACACGCCTGCAGGAGGACAAGTTAATATTGAAATTGAATCCCTATTCAATAAAACTCTTATTCGAGTGGTAGATACTGGCTCTGGAATTTCACCAGAGCATATTCCTTACATCTTTAATCGCTTCTATCGTGTGAACAACTCGCCCAGCAACACTGGCTTAGGTTTAGCTATTGTAAAATCGATTGTGGATTTGCATGGAGGTTCTGTTCATATTAATAGCCACATTGATAAAGGCACGCAAGTGACCATGATTTTCCCAAAAAATGACAAAACTGTCATCTTTCTGTCAGCATTTTGACCCAGTCCGTCGAGTATGCTTTATCCTTTATCGTGGAAGGAAAGCCATACTATGTACACTCAAACATCAACCAGCAGATTTAACACAACTGTAATTATTACTTTATTATGCTTAATCAGCTCATCAGTACGTTTTGTCATAGATAGCTATCTTCCGTCGATACCTGCTATTAGCAATGCACTTAATGTTTCCGGAAATTACATCCAGTTTACATTGACACTCTACATGCTAGGTTTTGGAATTTCACAACTAATTTATGGCCCTTTATCAGATCGTTGGGGTCGAAAGCCGATTTTGATTGCCGGATTAATACTCTTTATCGCAGCTAATATTTTTTGCGTCTTTACTCACTCATTAACAATTATGCTCATCGCTCGATTTATTGCTGGTTTCGGCATGGGTGCTTGCGGTGTACTAAATCGAGCTATTGCTAATGACTGTTTTACCGGGGCAGCTTTTAGTCGGGCTTGGGCTTATACGACTACAACTCTGGTATTTGTTTTGATTTTAGCGCCAATAATAGGCAGTATTGTACAGCAATGGTTCGATTGGCGGGCCAATTTATTGATAGCAATGTTTTATGCTAGCATCGTGCTTATTATTATTATGTGGAAATTGCCTGAAACCAACNNCCCATATTATCGTCAAAAAATAGAGCTCTATACATTGTGGGATAATTATATAAAAATTCTAAGCACCCATTCATTTGTTGCTTGTACTCTTTGCTATACTCTTTCATTTGCGGGGCTAATATCTTATTTTCAAGTAAGCCCATTGTTATTTATGCAGATNTTTAAGCTATCACCAATACAATATGGAGAAACCTCATTATTAATCGCGGCTTGCTATTTGCTCGGAGGCCAAATCGTAAAACGACTGGCACATTGCATTGGCACCTATAAATTATTGTTAGTGGGCATTTTAATTCTTATTGTAAGTAGCGCTATTATGCTAGTGTGGAATTATTATTTTATCCCAAATCTTGTCAGCACTTTAATACCGATTGCTCTATATGTAGTTGGCGCACGCATTGTAATTCCCAATGCTTTATCAGGGGCATTTACAGATCTAAGGCACTTAGGTGGCACTACATCAAGCTTAATTGGCGGAATTCAAATGCTTGGCACAGCATTCATTAGTTTTATTGTTGCTCATTGCAGTTATCAATCGCCAATCTCGCTAGCATTGATACTAATTTTATTAGGACTTGGTTGTTTGTTTGCTTTTTCAAAATATCGTTACAGTGAGGCAATCGTTTGATATTAATTTTTGCATAAAAATTTTGTTTTACTCTGTAGAATATTCATGGATCTTGCGAATGAAAATTTTTTATTTTTACACTATCTCTATTAAAAGCTATCACTTGTGTTAATGATGATTCAATAAAATTCGTAACTGTTGCTCCAGCAACGAAACTTTATTTCGCATATCATCTATTTCATCTAACAACTCAATTGCTAATGCGATTCCTGCAAGGTCTATTTCTAAGTCCCGTTGTAAACGTAAGGCGCGTTGGATGCGCTGTAATTCACGTAAGGTAAACTGCCAATCTTGTTGCATTTTCCCTTCCGGCTGAACGATACCGTATTCAATTAATAAGCGGACCTCATTGACGGGTATATGACAAATATCACAAACTTCCACAATAGTATAAGTAATTTGATCATCGACAACAGTGCCCGTATGAATTTCCTTATTTACTGTCATGGTTTCATGCTCCTAGATATTCACGCGGATTAAATGGCATCGCTTTTGCCATTTGTTCATAAATTGATTTTGCTTCTGCTGTCTTTGCCAAAGGTACTAAAACTTGCAAAATAACAAATAAATCACCAGGTGGATCGCCGGGCAATCCCCTTCCGCGCAAACGTAATTTATTGCCAGCCTGTGAATCAGCCGGGATTTTTAAAGCAATTTTGCCATCGATAGTTGGTACTTCAACGGTTGCTCCTAAAGCGGCTTCCCACGGTGTCACTGGTAGTTTCAAAGTCAAATCACGGCCTTCAATGTGGTACCAACGATGGGGAGCAATTTGAATCTCTAAATACAAATCCCCTGCCGGGCCACCACCAATGCCCTTGCCACCTTGGCCTTGCAAGCGAATCTGTTGTCCTTGAGTCACTCCTTTGGGGATTTTTACATTTAAAGTTTTAGTTCTTTCATGGACTGTGCCGCTTTCTGTTACTTCTGGCATTTTCAATTGAATAGTGCGAACACCACCATGAAAAGCTTCCTCTAAGCTTACTTCCAATGGATAATGTAAATCTTCACCCCGCATTTGATATTGACCACGTGCATGGTGCGCACCACGAAAACCACGTGCACCACCAAATAATGATTCAAAAAAATCACTAAAAGGCACTTCTGATTCAGTAAATTCAAAACCACCAGCACTCTGACCCTGGCCTGCACGGCCTGCATATTGCCAATCCGATGGCCGCCTAAATTGTTGCCCGGCCTGCCACCCNNCCTTGCCGTANNATTCGTCATAGGCTTTACGTTTCTCAGTATCTTTTAATACTTCATAAGCCTCTGCCACTTCTTTAAAACGCTCTTCTGCATTAGGTTCTTTGCTTACATCAGGATGGTATTTACGTGCTAAACGGCGATAGGCATGTTTTATTTCATCAGCAGTCGCTGTTTCAGGAACACCCATAATTTTGTAATAATCTTTAAATTCCATGCTGCATTTCTCTGATTATAAAACTGACTTATTTTGTAAGATCGATCAAGCAAACCAAATCCACCCTACATTTTTTATGACATTAGTTTGCTTTCCAGTTTACTTTGGCACTTCACGCTTTTCACCGGGCCGGCTAATAGCAACATACACTAACGTCGCATTAGACACTTTCACTACGGCTTCATTTTCACGAAACCTTTGTGCATAAGCTTCTACATCCACAGTTAATGAAGTATGCCCAACCTGCTTGACCGTGGCATAAANACTGACTAAGTCATAAACATAAATAGGTTTCAGAAAAGTGAGTTGTTTCACTGCCACAGTGACTACAGGCCCTTTAGCACGCTCTGCGGCTGCAATAGCACCTGCAATATCAATTTGCGACATTAACCAACCACCAAAAATATCACCCGTATAATTAGCATCATTGGGCAATGTTTTTAAGCGCAACGTGGGTTGCCGATCTTGTGGTAAAGTTTCAATAGTGGTTGTTATCATGTTAAATCCTGCCAGCCTGGATCAGGTTTAAAACGGTCGCCGTAACGTTGTGCTAAAGCATTCAGCATTTGCTCCACCGATTTTGCACCACGAGACTTGATATAATGCATCGGGCCGCCTAAAAATGGGGCAAAACCCGTACCAAAAATCATGCCTGCATCTAACAAATCAGCATCACCGACTACTTTCTCTCGTAAACAAGCGACAGCTTCGTTAAGCATGCGTCCAATTAAACGATCTGTCACATCAGATGAAGGTGTTTCTTTTGGATTACTTTTATCACGGACGGGTTTGCCTTGATGATAAATATAAAAACCTTTGCCTGACTTTCGGCCTAATTCACCGTTTTTCACCATAGTACGTAATTTTTCTGGCACTTCCCCGCCATAATGTCCAACCAAATTTTCTGCCACCGATAAGCAAACATCCAATCCAACAGTATCAGCTAATTCAATCGGCCCCATTGGCATGCCAAAATCAACAGCAGCATGGTCAATTGTTTCTTTACTATATCCCTCATTCAACAAAGCCATGCCTTCCATTAAGTAAGGCATTAAAATGCGATTGACTAAAAATCCTGGTTGGCTGCTAACAGGTAATGGCAAACGATCAATTTTACGGACAAATGCCATCGCTTCTTTGACGACTTGCGGATCAGTCCTCTTGCCTTGCACCACTTCCACCAACATCATTTTGGCAACAGGATTAAAGAAATGGATGCCAACCAAACGGCCAGGATTAGCTAACACTTGATTGAGTTCATCTAATGGAATACTTGAAGTATTTGTTGCTAAAATAGCATTTGGTTTTAGTTTAGGTTCTATCTCTTTGAAAATTGCTTGTTTTGCTTGTAAGTTTTCATAAATTGCCTCAATCACAACATCCGCTCTGCTAACACCCAAACCTTGCGGATCAGGAGTCAGACGATCCATGGCTGCTTGAGCTTCTCGTGGCAATTTGAATTTATAATTAAATAATTCATAAGCACGTTTAATTGCTGGTTCAATATATTTTGGTTCGCGGTCTTGCAAAGTGACTTGCAAGCCGTTGGCAGCACACCATGCTGCAATATCACCACCCATTGTACCTGCGCCTATAACATGCACGTGACGCGGATTAAATTCAATTCCTTTGGCCAGTCCTTTTAATCGGTCCTGCAAGAAAAAGACACGCACTAAATTTTTTCCGGTATTGCTAAGAAACAAGTTAGCAATAGATTTAGCTTCATTAATCATGCCAGCATTGCCATCAACACCATACTTCAACCAATTTTCCACCACGATATAAGGTGCTGGATAATGTTCTCGATTTACTTTTGCTTNTAATGATTGATTCAGTTTTTNGGCAATTAAAGGACGAACAAAACGCTGATTAGTCAATGCTTGTAACCGGGTCGCCCGATGTTGCGGTGGCTTTTCTAGGACATAAGCCACTGCAGCCCGTTTTAATTGCCGTCTTGGCACAGCCACATCAACAAAACCCATTTTTGCCGCTGCTTTGGCACTGACTGCACGACCAGTCAAAATTAATTCCAACGCATTAGGTGCGCCAATTAATTTTGGCAAGCGGATGGTGCCGCCCCACCCTGGATGAATGCCTAATTTAATTTCAGGCAAGCCGATCCGTGTTTTTCNTCCATCTTCTGCCACTCGATAGCGACAAGCTAACACCAATTCAGTACCACCACCCAAACAAAAGCCATCAATCATTGCTACTGTTGGAATAGACAATTGCTCTAACTTGTCATAAACCAGTTGTGCTTGCCGTACTAGATTAAATGCTTCTTCAGCATCCTTAAATTGGGTGAATTGCTGAATGTCAGCACCCGCGATGAAACCTTGTTTTTTAGCAGAACCAATGATAACGCCAATAATTGATTTATCATTCGCGACTTGATTAATAATCTCATCTAATTCTAAAACAACACCGGCATTGATTGTATTGACCGACGCACCTTGACGATCCATCATCAACCATAAAATATTTTGTTGGTCTTTATGTACTTGCCAATTTGCATATTGCTTATTTTCTAGCATATTAGTTCCCTCAAATTTATTGGCGTAATCCCATCTCTTCTAATCAAACTCGCTCTAATAACATGGCCCCACCTTGGCCACCGCCAATACAAATGGCAGCCATACCACGTTTAGCATGATTGCGCTGCAGGACGTTTAGCAAATGCAACACAATTCTTGCACCACTGGCACCCACTGGATGTCCCATGGCCACACCGCCACCATCAACATTTAAGCGAGAACGATCAATGCTGCCCATTGCATGGTCTAGGCCTAAATTTTCTTTGCAAAATTGCTCACTTTCCCATGCTTTCAAACAAGCTAAGACTTGTGTTGCAAATGCTTCGTTAATTTCCCAATAATCAATATCTGCCAATGAGAGCTGTTGTCGCTTCAGAATGGAAGTTGCCGCATAAACTGGGCCAAGTCCCATGACTTCAGGCGCTAAGCCAGCCCATTGCACATCAACAATACGACCCAACACGGGTAAATGATAACGTTCTACTGCTTCGCGGCTGGCAATAATCAATAAAGCTGCACCATCAGTCACTTGAGCACTATTGCCTGCCGTTACCATACCAAATTNTTTATCAAAAATAGGACTCAATTTGGCGAGTTTTTCCATAGACGTATCACGTCGAATGCCCGTATCTTCTTCATATAATTTCCCATTAGGAGCATATAACTGTGCTAATTCTGATTTGAAATGGCCGTGATCATAACCGTAAGCTGCGCGTTGGTGACTTGCCAAAGAAAATTCATCCATTTCTTGCCGTGTAATTCCAAACTGATACGCTAAATTTTCAGCGGTTTGTCCCATGATCATGCCAATCAGTGGATCAGTCAGACCAAAAATAAGCGAAATAATTGGGGCCAAATAATCGGGCCTAAAACGTGCTAGGACTTTTAATTTAGTCAAAACGTCTTTGGCACCATTCCAATCTGCCAGCCAATTGACCATTTTATTATTAAAAATTAATGGCGAATAACTCATCGCCTCTGTGCCACCAGCTAACATTAAGTCATGTCGCCCCAATAAAATATCTTTATAAGCTTCATCAATCGCCTGCATACCGGAGCCACAATTTCGACCGACCGTCCAAGCCGGTACTTNTTTGCCACAGCCTAAGCGCAAAGAAACAACACGGGCAATGTTTGCCTCGTACTCACGCGGACTAACACAGCCTATTACTACTTCATCTAAATCAGTTGGTGCAAAAGGTTGCCGTTGTAACAAAGTTTTCCNCGCAGATACTGCAAGATCAGAAGCAGTAAAAGGACCAGGACGGCCCAATGCTTTTAGAANAGNGGTGCGAACACCATCGACAATAAAAACTTCACGTTCCGTTTTTGGTTTTAGTTCTGCCATTACTGCGTTTCCTTGCTAAGTTAGGTTTAAATTCGTCCACTTGAATCGCGAGTGACTGTAACCTTTGATAATCAGTCAATAATTGTATTTCCTCGGCAGTCAAAATCCCAGCTTTAAGTGCGGCCTCTGCTTGCTCAGCAAAACTGCCTTGTCGCGGCACACGACCAGCACGGATAGCATTTTGTAATTTAATACGGACAGGCTCTGCCATCACCATGGCTTGCATGGCTCTCTCCATACAACCAGTAGCATCTTGCTCATTGCCAATATAACAAAGTCCAGTCAAGCGATCACGTAATGCAGATGGCTGCAACATATCATCAGCAATTTTGTTGCTCACACTATCAAGCGGTGGATAATAAGCCCGTCCAAATGGAAAAATGATAAAACGTAAACACCTAGCCAACCAACGGTGCGGGAAATNTTGCAAAAATTCATCAAATGCTTNTTGAACATTGCTTAAACACCATTGTAATGACCAACGCACTAAATTGAGATCACTACTAGGTTGGCCTTGGTCATTGAAATAACGCAATACAGCAGAACCTAAATAGAGATAACTTAATACATCTCCTAAACGTGCTGATAGCCGTTCTTTGCGTTTTAATTCCCCACCTAAACTCACCATGGCAATATCAGAAACTAAAGACAAGGCTGTGCTCATACGAGTCAATTGTCGGTAGTAATAAACTATTCCTGATGTTTTTGGTGCAGGAATAAATTTTCCGCCAGTAATGCCATAAATAAAACTGCGTACTTTATGATGCAAGGTATAACCCACATGGCCAAAAAACAATTTATCAAATTCCACCAAACCAGCTTGATTGTTCAGTGCGGAAGCAGCCATTTCTTGACGAATATAAGGATGGCAGCGCATGGCACCTTGGCCAAAAATAATTAAATTTCGAGTCAGAATATTAGCGCCTTCCACAGTGATACTGATAGGCGCTGCGTCATATAATAATCCGAGATAATTATTCGGACCTAGTTGAATGGCCTTACCGGCGTGAATATCCATCGCGGCATTGACTGCTTCACGCGCTAATTCAGTCATATGATATTTACTAATTGCTGAGGCTAAAGAAGGTTTGACACCTTGGTCGATGGCACTAGCTATCATAAGACGCGCAGCTTCACAGATGTAAGCAAAACCTGCAATCTTTGCCAATGCTTCCTGGACGCCTTCAAATTTGCCAATCGAAGTTTTAAATTGTTTTCTGACACGTGCATATGCACCTGTCATACGGTAGCACAGTTTGGTTGCAGAGGTGCCCAATGCAGGCAATGAAATACCACGGCCAATGGCCAGCCGTTCGACCAATATTTGCCAACCTTTACCACGCATATTAGGGCCGCCAATTATCCAGTCCAATGGAATGAAAACATCTTTTCCACGTACTGTCCCATTCATAAAAGCTAAGTGCAGTGGCAAATGACGGCCACCTATCTCAACACCAGGATGGCTAGTAGGCACTAAACATAATGTAATACCAATGTCCTCTTGATCACCCAACAAATGCTCAGGGTCATATAGTTTAAATGCTAAACCAATGAGTGTAGCAACAGGCGCTAGTGTGATATAGCGTTTATCAAAGTTTAAACGGATCCCTACTACCTCTTGCCCATTAAATTCGCCACGACAGACGACTCCCGTATCGGGCATTGACGTTGCATCGCTACCCGCTTCAGTTGCAGTCAAAGCAAAACAAGGCATTTCCGCGCCTTTGGCCAATAACGGTAAATAATGCTGTTTCTGTTCATAAGTTCCATAGTGTTGCAATAATTCAGCAGCCCCTAGTGAATTCGGTACCATAATAGTAATTGCTGCACTCACGCTACGGGATGCCACTTTGGTTACAATTGCCGAATGCGCCACTGCTGAAAAACCTTTCCCACCATATTCTTTACCGATCACCAATCCGAAGAAACCTTGCTCCTTTAAATACTCCCAAACTTTAGGTGGCAAATCTTTGTTTTCATAAACAATTTCCCAGTCATTTAACATTTCACATAAAGTTTCCACCTGCTGTTCAAGAAAAGCTTGTTCTTCAGGTTGGAGTTGTGGTTTTGGCATAGACAATAGTTGTTGCCAATCGGGTTTGCCACGAAATAATTCTGCTTCCCACCAGGCATCTCCTGCTTCTGCTGCGATTTGTTCTGTTTCACTCATTGTTGGCAGCATATTGCGGAATTTTCCCAGTATGATTTTGCTAATAATTGCACGGCGCAAGGGAACCACATTAAANNAGAATGCTGCCTAGGCCGTAAATTAACCATAACGGAACTAATAACCACCATGACCACAAATGCAAAAACCGATGACTAGTAATGCAGCACCAATAATTAGTGTGGAGATGAGTAAGGCAATGTTGAAAAATCCAACAATCAAGATAGCTGATAATAAAATGACCAATCCTAAAATGGCCAGCATAGCGATGCTCCTTTGCATTGATGGAAAATGGCCTTAAAGCTATGCCATTTGCTTAAAAACTAACTTATACATCAATACATTAAGCTTCGCAACCCGGTATGAAAGTGATGCCTAGATCATCCTGTTTATGCACATGTTTTAATAAAATCATCACAAAACTCGACCTAAAGGATGACAACATTTCAATTTATCCGCGATCACAATCAATATTGACAATAATCGAGCCCTGAATTTGAGGTTGGCCATACAAATTAGTAATCTGAGTATTATTGCTTCCTATACTCGTTTGACATTTTGCATTGGTATAATCTAGGATGACCGGAGTTTCTGCTTTGCCTGGTGTGACCTTCACTAGCACATGACCGCTATTTTCACGTGTCGTAAATCCTCTGCCAAAACCCGCGCCTGGATACTTGCCACAATCGTATACTGTCCATTGATAAATTGCCTTGCCCTGTGCTCCTGGCGGCAATGGGCCATTAGGTGCTGGCCCCCAATGTCCAGCCAATGGGATTCGGCTGAACCCGTCCCAAGCTTTAAAGGTAACATTGGCTGTCTTACTCACATTATTGAGTGTCAGGCTTACTACCCCGGGAATACAACTTTTCGCGGCAAAACAAACACTTGAAAACAAACTCAACAGCAGAACGCATGTATGACGATATGTAAACATGTTTCCCTTCCCCTGGTTTTTATTATAGCAGCTAGCGCCGTAAGCAAGGTGGAAACAGTTTACTAGTTTTTAACTAGCTTAATGTTGCCGAGGCATCATTTGCATTACCGATATCAACAGGCCCTACATTTGCATTTGTTTGCACATTATTAAAATGAGCAGTCGTGGCTTTGGTTTTATTTTCTTGTAATATTGTTTTAATTGCAGCAGCAAAATGGCTTCCAGGAGGAGTGTCAAACCCCACTTGAATGACTTTAGACCAACTAAGCAATTTAACAAATCGCTCGTTATAATAATTTTTGTCCAATGGAATTCCATGAACCTGTATCGACGTAAGTTGTGGGCAATGATTAATTAATTCACAAAGTAATGCAAATACATCACCACTAAAAGAATTATAGGAAAGGTTGATTGCGGTCAATTGATTTCTTTTATCAAGATGATTAATAAACATTGCTAAACTAGCATCAGTCATATTGCAATCGGATAAATTAATATGACGTAATTTATTAGGGAAATTACCTGAATTGACGATTTGCAATATTTTTCTACAGCACCTATATCATTTTTGGAAACATCAAGCCATGACAACGTAGCAGTCTTACTAATCAACCTCCCCAAAGTATCACAGGATTCGTCGCCCATTCCTACCTGGCTCAAATATAAATCCCTTAGACTGTTGTTACTATTTAACAATGCTAATAATACTTGATTAGCTCCCATATCAGTCAACGGATTATTGCTTAGGACTAATTTTTGCAATGAATTTTTAGCACACACAAAATTAGCCACACATACGGCAGCTTCTGCATTCAATCGATTGCTGGAGATGTCCAAGACAGCCATCCTAGTATTATTGCTCATAGCATCTATCAAAGCGATGATACCATTCATCCCTATGCTGTTATTTGATAAAAATAAATTCTCTAAACTAACATTCAATGCCAAGCCTGAACAAATAACTGCAAAATGGTCACAAGACAAACCCCCACCAGCAAGACTGAGAGTTTTTATTGCAGGATTACTGGAAAAATATTTAGCTAAATAAGCAGCACCATTGTGACCAATTGGATTGCTGGGCAAAAACAATTCATTAATAGGACAATTATATTTTTGCAAGAGATATATCATTGCCATTAAATAATCTTCTGACATTTTCATCAATGAAAGATCCATTTTTCTTGGCCGATAGTTTTGCTTGATGAGCCTGCTCACTAAATAATTATAATTACCCTCCCTGTTATTAGCATAATAACAGTCCTTTGAAGCAGCAACTCCAGCATTGAAACAGAAGCAGTAAACCCTTCTAATAAAGCTATCAATCCTGGATAG
This sequence comes from Coxiellaceae bacterium, assembly GCA_013414725.1. Lineage (GTDB taxonomy): Bacteria > Pseudomonadota > Gammaproteobacteria. The sequence continues at coordinate 2,275,863 of CP058706.1, forward strand.
CTCAAAGAATTATCAATCAAATTTAGGCGGACTAAAGTTTGATTTACGGTCAATGCTTTTCCAATTAATATCGCCGTCTGATCCATTAATTGATTACTTGCCAAAGACAAGTCAACAATGGCTGTTGATTGCGATAGGTAGTCGCTGATTACATCGGCACAATCGTCTCCTACTTGATTCTTGGAAAAATCCAATGTTGTGACTGATTGACGGCATAACATTGAAATTAAATGCCTAGCACCACGACTAGTAAACCGATTTTTACTAAAATCAATTTTTTTAATGCTCGGGTTTTTAGCAAAGCCTGGGGCGATTTTTCCAAATCATCATCATTGAAATAATGCCCAGAAAAATTATATTCAGTGGCCACATAATGCTGTTGCAAGGCAAAGGAGAATTCATCGGCCATGATACGCCACATCAAAGGATCAACTGTAGTCACTTCATTATAAGAAATTAATTCATGTTGTGTCAGCAAATGATAAGCACGTTGCGCCACAGAAAGATTATGTCGGGAAAGTGCCACATACAACAAACGTCGAGCATTTTGCAGATAAGCTGCTTTCACCCACAATTTTTGTTGAGGGTGGAATTTGACCAATAGATTGAAAAACCGGTCTAATTGCACAAAATTCAATGGCTGCAACGCTTGTATTATCTGGTCTTGGTCAAATGAGACTGTCATAAACTGCAAGCAAACCTTCCATGCATCTGGGTATTTTTCAGCAAAACGATGCATCAAGCGCGACTGTAATAATTCTAAACCACCATGGGCCTCCTCACGTAAGACAATCATCAATAACCATTGTTTCACCCAAATGGACTCAAATTCAATGTCATCTGGATCGATTACATGCAAATAATCTATCTTATATTTTATTTTGAACTGACGAATTTTATCCAGCGAAAAATGATCTAACAATTGCGTTGGCAAATGATCACTGACTAATAAGACAGCAGGAACATCAGATTTTTGTTGCTGAAAATCATTAATATGATCTTCAATCACTTTGAACGAACTCTCAAAGCTGTTATGCGCCGCAAATACTCCCAGCATTAAACGACTGCCGTTGTAATAAGACCTTGCTATCGATCGAAAGCTCTCATGCTCGGCCAATGCCCATATCTGCAATTTATAAGAGATGTCCTCAAAATCATTCACTTGACAGATTGCAAAATCAACACCAGTGATATAATTCTGTGTTGAAAAACTGGAAGACAATACCTGATTTAAAACTTGCAGATGTTGATAATAGAATGTAGTTAATACAATTTTATGGACTTTCGCTGCCATCTCTTCCTTGACGCTAGGCATAATGTTTCCTCCTGAAAAGGGGATTAGATAACCAAGGATTGGCTTGATGGATAAGTAGTGTTAGCGGGTCTTTCATATTTTAACCCAGTTAATATTTGGTTTCTCAAATATTAACTAGGTTAAAATGCTAAATCAAACCCTCTCTACACTCATCAGGCAAAGCTATTTCGCTTGGTCATCGATAATGCTGCTGCAAGTAAGCATAAATCGCACGAATTGCCATAGCTTCACCACCTTCAAAACGGCCTGGCTTGGTTTTGGGGTTCCATGCCATAAAATCAAAATGGAGCCACGGAATGCTGGTACCGACAAATTCTTGCAAAAATAATGCTGCCGTGATTGAGCCCGCAAAACGGCCTAAAGAACTATTCATAATATCCGCAATCTGACTATCAAGATAACTGCGATAAGGTTTGTACAAAGGCATACGCCACATGGGGTCTTGTTGCTGTTGGCTACATGATAAGATTTGTTGTGCCAACTCTTCATGCGAAGTAAATAATGAAGGAATTTCTGGGCCTAATGCAATTGAGGCTGCACCAGTCAATGTGGCAAAATCAACGATGAGCTGGGGATTTTCACTGGCTGCTTCAGCCAATGCATCAGCCAACACCAACCGACCTTCGGCATCGGTATTGGTAATTTCAACCCGCAAACCTTTGCGTGATGGAATCACATCACCTGGATGAAAAGCGTCGCCCGAAACGACATTTTCAACTGCAGGAATTAACACACGTAATTGCACTTTTAAGCGGCTCGACATGATCATATGGGCCAGCCCTAATGCATGTGCCGCACCTGCCATGTCTTTCTTCATTAACAACATGCCATCAGCTGGCTTAAGGTCTAAACCACCCGAATCAAAACAAACCCCTTTGCCAACTAGAGTAATTTTAGGATGCGAAGGGCTGCCCCAACGTAAATCAATTAAACGTGGTGCATGCACACTGGCACGGCCAACAGCATGAATTAAAGGATAACCTGCTACCAATAATTCATCGCCCACAATTTGCGTGATATCGGCGCCGTGGATTTCCGCGATTTTGACCGCTTCTTCTGCTAATTCAGCCGGCCCCATATCATCTGGCCCAGTGTTGATCCAATTGCGTATCATGAATATGGTATCAATCCAATGTTGAATTGTATTTAAAGGAAGTGAGGCTGGAACATATAATTTCACATCGATAGGCAATGGTTTTTTATAAGGTGTAAATTGATAACAACCCAACCCCCATGCCAAGACCATTCGTTCAAGCAATGCTGCGTCCCATTGTCCTTGAATTTCATAATTTCCAGCAGGTAAATTACGCGGCAAATTACCAATGGCCCAAAAATCATGATCACCATTCATACCAACGAATACTTGTGCGAGATTACCGTTTGCATCCGGAAACAAGCAGAAACAACCTGAGTCTGCTTTAAATTTTACTGCTGTCAGCCAATTCTTTACAGCAGATGTTTGGTTTGCTAACCATTTTTCATAATTACCCGAGGTGATTGGAATGATCGGGATAGTTTTTATATTTTCAGAAACAGCAATAAATGTTTTCGTCATGATGAATACCTTAATCAATAAATCAACTATAATGACAACTATTCAGCCTAGTGGCCAATTTTTAATGCATCTAATGGAGCTAAATATGCCTTGCCTAAATCTTCTGCCACAGCGGCATGTGTTACATGATTTTTATAAATATTCAACCCATTACGCAGATGAGGATCATCTAATAAAGCTTGATGATAACCTTTGTCAGCCAATGCCACAATAAATGGCAAGGTTGCATTATTCAAAGCAAAACTCGCCGTCCGCGGCACTGCACCCGGCATATTAGAAACACAATAATGCACCACACCATCCACCACATAAGTTGGATTATCATGCGTAGTGGCATGACTGGTTTCAAAACATCCGCCCTGATCAATGGACGCATCAACAATCACGGAACCAGGCCGCATTTTACGTAACATGTCACGGGTCACCAATTTAGGTGTTGAATGTCCAGGCACTAGCACTGCTCCAATGACTAAATCTGCATCTAAAACTGCCGCCTCAATAGCGGCTGTGGTTGCAAAAATAGTACTGAGTTTACTGCCAAATTGCAGATCCAGTTCTTGTAAGCGCTGCAAAGATTTATCCAGCACAGTCACTTGGGCTTCCATCCCCATTGCGACCCGCGCCGCATTAGTGCCCAATACTCCGCCCCCAATGACAACCACTTTCCCAGCGGCAACCCCTGGCACCCCGCCTAGCAAAATACCACTACCACCTTGGGCTTTTTCCAAGCAATGGGCCCCTGCCTGAATTGAAAACCGCCCTGCCACCTCACTCATAGGTGACAGTAAAGGCAAACCTCCGCGATAATCCGTCACTGTCTCGTAGGCAATGGCAATACAGCCTGATGCTAACAGGGCCTTTGCTTGCTTCGGATCGGGCGCCAAATGCAAATAAGTAAAAATAATTTGGCCTGAACGTAAATAATCATACTCCGCAGGTTGCGGCTCTTNTACTTTAATAATCATTTNCGCTTGCGCGTAAACTGCAGCAGCATCAGGCAAAATCGTTGCTCCTGCTGATTGATAAACTTGATCATTAAAACCAATGCCCTCGCCAGCCTTGTGTTCAACGATGACAACATGTCCATGCTTCACTAATTCACGTACACTGGTAGGCACTAAACCAACGCGATTTTCTCCTTGTTTAATTTCTTTTGGCACACCAATTCGCATAACAAAATATCCTTATTTTATTAAGTTGATTTACGCGCTGTTAACACACGTTCTAATTCCGGCAAAATTTCATTCAAATCGCCCACTAAACCATAATCGGCAATTTGAAAAATAGGTGCTTCTGGATCTTTATTAATGGCAACAATCACTTTACTGTCCTTCATGCCTGCTAAATGTTGAATAGCACCGGAAATGCCAACGGCCACGTATAATTCAGGCGCCACAATTTTACCTGTTTGCCCTACTTGAAAATCATTTGGCATCAAACCTGCATCCACTGCTGCCCGTGATGCTCCCACTGCAGCTCCCAGCAAATCGGCAATTCGCATTAAAAGCGCAAAATTTTCTGCAGTTTGCAGGCCGCGGCCGCCGGCAATAATAACACGGGCACTTGTCAATTCAGGCCGCTCAGCAGGCGTCAATTGTTGTTGCACGAATTGAACTTTCTCCGTTGGCATTACTGCATCGATCATTTTAATTGTAGTAGCTGTCGCTTGAGTTTCTGTGGCAGAAAATGCAGTGTGACGCACGGTCATAACGACTGGTTTCTTGATGACGGCTAATTGCAACAATGCATTGCCGGCATAGATTGGTCTGATGAAATGCGTATCATCAATAATTTGTATTACATCACTTACCACAGATACATCCAGTAGTGCAGCCAAACGCGGTAATACATTTTNTCCAAGACTAGTAGCTGGTGCGATAATATGCGAAAAATCTTTAGCAATTGACAGTATTAACGGCGTTATATTTTCTGCTAAAGGATGAGCATAAATTTCATGGTCTGCTAACAATACCATTGTTACACCGTTTAATCGTGCTACTTCAGCAGCAACTGACTGGCATTGATGACCAATAACAATCACTGTAATTTCCGCTGCTAATGACTTGGCTGCTGTGATTACTGATAATGTGACTGGCAATANGTTTTTATTATCATGTTCGGCAATAACAAGTACTGACATTATAACACCTTCGCTTCTTCCGTTAGTTTTTGNCAGTAATTCCATCACATTCGCCGTTTTAATGCCGGCCTTGCGCACCGTGGGTGTTTGCACCGATAAAATTTTCCAGGTGGGCGTAAATGTCACGGCTAAATCACTCAAAGCAACTGTTGTGAGTGGTTNTTGTTTCGCCCTCATGATATTGGGCAAGGTAACATAACGTGGTTGATTTAACCGTAAATCGGTTGTCACTACAGCTGGCAATTGCAACAGCAAAGTCTCTAGACCACCATCGATTTCACGCACCACTTCGATTTGTTGTGGTGTTTTTACCGTCAATTTTGCTGCATATGTGGCTTGAGGCCAATCTAGTAAGGCAGCCAACATTTGGCCGGTTTGATTGCAATCATCATCAATGGCTTGTTTGCCCAATAAAATTAATTGTGGCTGTTGTTGCTGAGTAATTGCTTGTAAAACTTTAGCAATCAGCAAAGGCTCGGCTTCTAATCCTAAATCGGATTCTGTCTGGACTAAAATCGCCTCATCAGCACCCATTGCTAATGCCGTTCGCAGGCTTTCTTGACAGGCGGTAGGACCAATGCTAACGGCGACCACTGATTGTGCATGGCCTGCTTCTTTTAAACGGATTGCTTCTTCTAAAGCAATTTCATCGAAAGGATTTAATGACATTTTTACATTTTGGGTCTCAACGCCTGAACCATCGGCTTTAACTCGTATTTTGACGTGATAATCAATGACCCGTTTTACGGCCACCAAAATTTTCATTGACGGTGCTCCTTGACCCTGATAATAGTTTTAATTTTAACACACTGGCTGAATGAGGTAACTAGATGACCACGACAAAAATTCTCGTTGGCATTGCCATGGGATCAAAAAGTGATTGGCAAATCATGCACCACACTGTCGATACCTTAGCTTCATTAGGCGTACCCTATGAAGTCAATATCATATCTGCCCATCGGACTCCCGATAAACTATTTGACTATGGCGCCACTGCAGAAACCCGCGGCCTTGAAGTGATTATTGCTGGTGCTGGAGGTGCTGCCCATCTGCCAGGCATGTTAGCAGCGAAAACTGCCTTGCCGGTCTTGGGAGTACCGGTGCTCTCTCATACCTTAAATGGAGTCGATTCCCTATTATCGATTGTCCAAATGCCTGCTGGAATTCCGGTTGGCACTTTGGCCATCGGCAAGGCCGGTGCAATCAATGCCGCGTTGCTGGCCACTGCCATACTCGCCAATAAATATCCTGAATTCCGTCAAGCATTACACCAATATCGGCTACAACAAACACAGGCAGTATTAGACAATCCCGACCCACGTGAGGCCCTATGAAAGTTGGAGTTTTAGGCGGCGGCCAATTGGCCCGAATGTTGGCGCTAGCAGGTTACCCTCTTGGTATTACAGTAATTGCCTATGATGCCCAGGCAGATGCATGTGCTGGCCAAGTCACCGAACTCATGACTGGCAGCTATGATAATGAAGCAGCATTGCAATTATTTGCCGAGAAAGTCGACGTCATTACTTACGAGACAGAAAATATTCCCGTCACAACTGCAAATTTTGTCAAACAATGGCGGCCGATTTATCCTGATGTAAAAGCATTGACCGTTGCTCAAGATCGTTTATTTGAAAAAACTTANTTTAAAGAATTAGGTATTGCGACACCTGCTTATGCAACTATTGATTCTTTGGCAGAATTAGAAAAAGCAATTACTGCCATTGGTATGCCGGCTGTATTGAAAACACGTCGTTTTGGTTATGATGGCAAAGGTCAGTATGTTATTCGTAATAAAACACAATTATCAGAGGCCTGGGAGCAACTCGGCAAAGAACAATTACTATTGGAAGGCTTTATCAAATTTGACAGAGAAGCTTCCATGATTGCAACACGGGACTTAAAAGGAAACATTCAATATTATCCACTGACAGAAAATCTTCACCAAGCAGGCATTTTACGTTGTTCTACTGCACCTTATTTAGATGAAGGCTTAACTACTAAAGCACAAATTTATGCTAATAAAATCTTAACTCATTTAAATTATGTAGGTACCTTAGCTATTGAATTNTTTGTGCTCGGTGAACAACTACTTGCTAATGAAATGGCGCCACGCGTGCATAATTCAGGACATTGGACCATTGAAGGTGCCGATACCAGTCAATTTGAAAATCATCTTCGCGCCATTCTGAGTTTACCATTAGGTAGCACAAAAGCACGTGGTCACGTTGCCATGATTAATTTTATTAGTACAGAGCCAACACTCGCTGCAACTCTTACATTACCGCAAGTGCATTTTCATACCTACGGCAAAGAACCCCGTGCTAATCGTAAATTAGGGCATGCAACTTTACTAAGTAATGATATAACTTCATTCCAACAACAATTGAGCGCTTTAAAGAAATTAATCTAAATAGGAATTCACATGTCACAAGAGTCAATGGAGTTTGACATTATTATTGTGGGCGCTGGTCCAGCTGGATTGGCCACAGCTGTTCGATTGGGCCAACTTAATCAATATTTGGAAAAAAANCTTTCTATCTGTGTGTTAGAAAAAGCCGCTAATGTTGGGGCGCAAATTCTGTCTGGTGCTGTGTTTGATCCACGTGCATTGAATGAGTTACTGCCAGACTGGCAAAAGCTTAATGCGCCTTTATTAACGCCAGCAACGCATGATGAATTTATTTTATTGACCACCAAGCGCAGTTGGCGTTTACCTGTGCCCTCACCCATGCGTAATCACGGTAATTACATCATTAGTCTTGAAAAACTGTGTCAATGGCTGGCAGTACAAGCGCAGCAATTAGGCGTAGAAATTTTTACCGGTTTCAGTGGCGTAAAATTACGTTTTAATGAACAAGGCCATGTAAACGGTATCATTACTGGTGATTTCGGCATCGATAAACAAGGACAACCGAGTCAGCGTTTTCAAGCAGGCATAGAATTAATTGCCAAACAAACTATATTAGCTGAAGGTTGCCGTGGTTCTCTCAGTAAACAAGCAATTGAACATTTTCAATTACGTGCCACTGATAAACCACAAACTTATGCGCTCGGTATTAAAGAATTATGGGAAGTCACGCCGGAACAGCATCATCCAGGCAAAGTAATCCATACTATTGGATGGCCACTCGATAGAAAAACCTATGGCGGTTCATTTATTTATCATTTAGAAAATCAACGTGTCGCTGTAGGTTTTGTAACAGGACTCGATTATGCAAATCCTTATCTCGATCCATTTCAAGAATTACAGCGTTTTAAAACACATCCATCGATTCGGCCTACCTTTATAAATGGTAAGCGCTTAGTTTATGGTGCCCGTGCCTTGAATGAAGGTGGCTTACAAGGTTTGCCAAAATTGACTTTCCCTGGCGGATTATTAATTGGTTGCTCTGCAGGATTTTTAAATGTGCCACAAATTAAAGGCTCGCACACTGCCATGAAATCAGGCATGATTGCTGCCGAAACTATTGTTAATGCATTGACCAGTGGCATTAATCGCGAACTTACTGAGTATTCGATGAATATTCAAAGCTCATGGATTTGGCAAGAATTATATCGCGCCCGCAATATTCGCCCGGCTTTTCGCTGGGGACTGTGGGCCGGATTGAGTTATGCCGCTTTTGATAATTATATATTACGTGGACATGCACCGTGGACATTGAAAAACCACGCAGATTTCTCTTGTCTTAAAAAAGCAACACAAAGTAAAAAAATTAATTACCCCAAACCCGACAATCAAGTCAGTTTTGATAAATTATCTTCACTGCATCTAGCCAACATCAGCCATGGAGAAAACCAACCCTGTCATTTGCAATTAAAAGATCCTGCGTTAGCCATCGAAGTCAATTATCAACTCTATGCCTCACCAGAGAGCCGCTATTGCCCAGCTAATGTATACGAAATAGTGGCTACAGAAAACCAACCTAAACTGCAAATCAATGCTGCTAATTGTTTACATTGCAAAGCTTGTGATATTAAAGACCCCTGCCAAAATATTAATTGGGTGCCGCCCGAAGGAGGCAGCGGCCCCAATTATTTTGACATGTAATTATGACAGCTCACTCATTTCACGACTGCTCTGGTTGACTAACAGCATGAGGTCTTTTAATAACCGATCAACTTGCGGGCGATGTTGAGTCATTAAAGACATAAACTCACCGCTATAAGTAGTAAACAATTTAAGACCCATCAGTGTATGTAATTTTTGATAGTCTTTTCTTCAAGAGAATTCAGCATACCTGTCACCAACTCATCTTCGTTCTCTAGCTGTGTCTTATTCATCGTTTCTAAAGAAGTATATTCGAGTATACTTAACGCGGTCGCATACCATTTTTCTCTGGCTTTGAATTCTCTAATAGCGGCTTTAATTTTGCTTGATGTTGTTTCAATGCGTTGCCAAAATTTTCAAAAACATTAGTCTGATTATGCTTTTTCATAAAACCTCCAGAAATATTTAAAAATCAATAGAAAAACACAGTGTGATTGTGTTGTTCAAAAGATATATATTGTTTTTGCGTACGACCCTCGCCAGGGTGATATTATCGTGCCAACGGCACGATAATAATGGAGGAGATTATTTTGATAGCAAAATTATAGTTGCAAGACCACCTTGCTGAAGATTCGAAATTTAAAAAGTCAATTTTTTGGCAATGTTTTGTCATAAAAGACCAGGTAGTCTATGTGTATTTACACTCTTTATTTAAGAATAACAGAAAAACCTTAAGAAAACATTATGGCTCATGTAAGCTAGACCAAGCGAAGCGGATCCATTATATATTTTTATGTATCAGAACAAGGAAACTAAACATGCCTATTATTAAAATCCAATTTGTGATCTATCGACTTTCTTAATTAGCAGCTTTCTAATAAATCACATTTTCATAGAACGGGCGGCGGTTTATTTACAAACCATTCCATCGCCACCGTAAATAATAGTAATTTACACGGCAAAGCACCATTAAATAGCGCATATTGTTTACGTGAACGCAATCCCATATGTTTGCCTAAATCTGGATTACCGGTGAAAACAGCTGCTTCCCAGCCTACACAGTGCTCTTTTAATTGTTGCCCTAATTGCGCATATAATTTTTGTAATTGCTGGACATCGCCCATGCGCTCACCATAAGGTGGGTTGGTGACTAACAACCCGAAGGAAGAGCTCTCAGGCCATTGAATTTGATCAAGCCGCTTTACAGTTAATTGAATTTTTCGGTNGAGTCCGGCGTTGGCGATATTCTCTGCAGCAATCTCAATACTTCTTTCACTAGCATCATATCCATAAATCGGGGATTTTGCTTGCATACCAAGCTGATGACGTTCGCGTGCTTCATCTAATAATTGTTTCCAGATTGTTGGTTGATGGCCTAACCAACGAGTAAAACCAAAATAATCACGTGACAAACCAGGTGCAGTGTCTGTTGCCATCATGGCCGCTTCAATTAAAAACGTCCCTGAGCCACACAATGGATCAACAAATAAATTACACTGTTGTTTTAACTCCGGCCATTTGGCACGGTATAAAATAGCTGCGGCTAGATTTTCTTTCAATGGTGCTGCCCCACCTACCGTTCGATAACCGCGTTGATGTAAACTTGCGCCAGCAAGATCTAAACTAAGCGTCAATTTTTCTTTGTGTAAATGCGCGTGCACGCGAATGTGAGGTTGGTGTTTTTCTACACTAGGACGTTGTCCTGTATGTGCCCGCAATTGATCAACAATCGCATCTTTGACTTTCTGGGCCCCAAATTGAGTATTCTTGATCGCTGCAGATTCACCAACAAAATCAACAATCAAAGTTCCTGTAGGTGACACATGTTGCCGCCAATCAATCGTATAAACTGCGTCATATAAATCTTTGACGCTGATAACTGATACTGTACTAAGTTTTAATAAAATACGATTTGCTAAACGCGACCACAAACAGGTTTTATAAGCGGTAGCCAAACTACCCGTAANATATACACCAGCCACTGTCAACCGGGTCTTTTCTGCGCCCAAAGATTCCAGTTCTTGGGCCAAAATTTCCTCAATGCCTTTAGGACAAGTGGCAAAAAAATTGAATGATGACATAAAGGTTTCCATATAAAAAATTATGGATGATATATTAACAGGAAGCCCTTTTGTTGCAAACACTTACCAGCAAACTTTAAATACTAAAAATAATTTCATCATTACGAGGAGCGTAGCAACGAAACAATCCAGCGACCAAAACCATATGGATTGATTCGGAACATAGTTCTTCGCAATGACGACTGGCACATAGAGGCAGTCACCAATAGTTTTACTACTACAGTCAATTATAATAAGCACAAGATCATTCATGTTGACACCAATAAAATTTCAAGTATTATCATTTGTAGTTCTAATTCACCAGGGTGCTATTGCTTTTATATCGAAGTGATGGCTGAGAAAATACCCTTATGACCTGCTCAGGTTAATGCCTGCGAAGGGAGTGTGAAGCAAAATACTCGCCTTATGACCTGGCCTTTTTGCTTTCATCACTGCCTCCAGACTTATGTGAGGAAAAGAATGAAAGCCGATAATTTTAAGCTAATACTAGTCACTAATAAATCTCAATCAGATTTACAAAAATATCTTGATTTTATTGCAGTGTGCGCAAAATCTGGTTTGACTGCAGTACAACTCAGAGANAAAAATCTTAATGCAAACGATTTGATTGCATTTGGAAAACGGTTAAAAACATTGCTGCACCCTTTCAATATTCCTTTGATCGTGAATGATGACTTGGCGCTTTGCTTGGAATTAAATGCCGATGGTCTGCATTTGGGACAAACTGACGGATCTGTTATCACTGCAAGAAAATATCTTGGNTCACGAAAAACAATAGGTTTGACTGTCAATACACTAGCACAAGTGGAATTAGCAAATAATTTACCAATCGATTACATCGGTGTTGGCGCCGTATTTCCCAGCAATAATAAACCCGATGCTCAAACTATTTGGGGATGTGATAGTTTAAAACAAGCTGCTTCCATCGCTTCACATCCGATTGTTGCTATTGGAGGAATCAATACAAGTAATGCAGCGCTAGTCATGAAAACAAAAGTTACAGGTATCGCCGCCATTGATGCTTTTCACCAAAGTAAAAATCCCGCGTTAACAACCCGAACTTTACGTCAAATTGTGAATGGAGATAGGCAACATGATTGAAGGTATCGAAGAAAACATTATCAATTTACGAAAAAATAAACCATTAATACTGAATCTTACAAATTATGTCACTATGGATTTTATGGCAAACGCATTGCTTGCAATTGGGGCCGCACCTATCATGAGCACTTGCCAGGAAGAACTGGAAGAATTAGTGGCCATGGCTATGGCCATCAATATTAACATTGGCACATTGGATAATGCTTTCATAGAAAAAGTNTTAATGGCTGCTGAATTGGCTCAAAAATATCAAAAACCGCTAATACTGGATCCTGTTGGTGCCGGTGCAACTCGCATTAGGACAAAAACAGCACGTGATTTGATTCCATTTGCTACCATTGTCAGAGGCAATGCCAGTGAAATCATTGCGCTTTCAGGAATAAGCAGCAACACTAAAGGCGTTGAATCGGTGAATACCACAGATGATGCTAAAAATGCAGCAATCGCTCTGGCCAATTTCCATCAATGCACAATTGTTGTTAGTGGTGCTATTGATTTTATCACAGACAAAACAAGCACAACTGAAGTTGCTTACGGTTCTGAACTTATGCCACTTGTTACAGGCATGGGCTGCGCCATGACGGCCATCATCAGTGCGTTTAGAGCAGTAGTTAACGATTCTTTTGAAGCCAGTAATCTTGCCACTCACTATTTCAACTTATGTGGCGAATTAACAGCATTAAATGATCGTCATCCCGCCTCTTTTCAAGCTCATTTTATTGATCATTTACACGCTGCTGACTTTGATAAAATAAAAATGCTTTATGAAGCAACCTGAAAAATGCTAGTGCATGTCATGCCGAGCGTTGCAAAGGATGATATGCACTCGTATTTTGAGATAACTTCAAATTAAAAATTGAGGAATTAATAATGCAATATACTTGTCTATCGATTGCAGGATTTGACCCATCAGGCGGTGCAGGGGTCCAAGCTGATCTCAAAACTTTTTCTGCCACCGGGTCTTATGGTATGACAGTTTTGACGGCATTGCCTATACAAAATACTTGTGGTGTAAGAAATTGTTACAATATTCCACTGGACTGCATAAAACAGCAACTTGATACCATCTTTGATGACATTATTCCAGACAGCATTAAAATTGGGATGCTNTTTTCGGTAGATATCATTGAACTAGTGGCNGGATTTTTAACGCAATATGCAAAAAATATTCCTATCGTTTTAGATCCGGTGATGATTGCCAAAAGTGGTGATCCATTATTGGAACCAAATGCAATCGATGCTTTNAAAAGAAAAGCCATTCCATTAGCTAGCATTATTACGCCTAATTTGCCTGAAGCATATACCTTAATAGGNAAAAAAATGGATCCTCAATTAACAGCCATGCGATTATTAGATCTTGGATGCAATGCTGTCTTACTGAAAGGTGGCCATGAAAATAAAATAACGGCTGATGATATATTTCTCGANTCAAAAGGTCATTTGCACGTTTTATCTGCCAAACGTATCGATTCTAAAAATACTCATGGCACAGGATGTACATTATCAGCGGCTATTTGCAGTTACTTAGCACAAGGCGCTTCATTAGTAGAGGCATGCAAATTGGCCAAGAGCTATCTCTCCGCAGCCATAGCCGCTGCTAAAGACCAGAATATAGGAAAAGGCAATGGTCCAGTACATCATTTTTATCACTGGTGGAGTAATCAGTCTGATTTCACAAAAATAAGCCCTGAAAAGAAGCAATATAATTCTATTAAATAAGAGGTATCAATAATGCTATTGTCCGAAAAAGCTTGGAATAGATCACGGCCAGTGGTCGATGCGATTAAAAGTCATCCCTTTAATCAAGCGCTAGCTAATGGCAATCTTGCACTTGATAAGTTTGCTTATTACATCGAACAAGATACTTTATATTTGCAAGATTTTGCCCGCTGTCACGCTATGATAGCTGCCAAATCCCCTCTTGAACATGTACGCAGNTTTTTGCGTTATTCTGATTACACATTTATTGCAGAACAAGAAGTCGTGCATCATTTTTTCGCAAAACTTTTCAANTTTAAAGAAACTGGATTAATAACTCCTGCAACACTTTGTTATACTAGNTTTTTATTAAAAGTATGTTTTGCTGAACCGGTAGAAATTGCGATTGCTGCGATTTTGCCGTGTTTTTGGGTCTATCGTGAAGTAGGATTATCTATTGTGACCCACGCTTCTATCAATAATCCCTTTGCCCGTTGGATTGANACTTATGCTGGAGAAGATTTTGGAAAAAGTGTTAAGGAAGCCATTGATATTTTTGATACGGTAGGATCAAAGACAACAATTGCAATTCAATCACGGATGCTTGATGCATTTTATAAAGTACAGTGNCTGGAATGGCANTTTTGGAATGATGCTTATAACAAAACATCGTTTGATGGTTTCTTGTCTGCATAAAAACCAATCTCTCGCGTGAATGCTGTTCACGCGAGATGAATAGTTTTAGATCATAAAATTATTTTTGATGCGCCAACATATTTCGCAACACATACTGCAAAATACCACCGTGCCGGTAGTATTCCATTTCATTATGCGTATCAATGCGACAATTCAATTTAATGGTGGCTTNTTTACCGTTAGGATAATGAATCACGGCGCTCAACTCCATTCTTGGCTTTAATGCCTTGGCTTGGCCAGTGATATCAATGATTTCTTCACCAGTCAATTCTAATGATTTGCGGGTATGACCATGCTGAAACTCTAATGGTAATACACCCATGCCAATTAAATTAGAACGGTGAATTCGCTCAAAACTCTCAGCAATGACCGCATGCACACCCAATAATTTGACCCCTTTGGCAGCCCAGTCACGCGAAGAGCCTGAACCATATTCCTTGCCAGCCACTACTAGTAACGGTACGCTTTCAGACTGATAGCGCATCGCTGCATCATAAATACTCAGCACATCATTGCTGGGAANATGCTTGGTAAAACCACCTTCAACTCCCGGCACCATTTCATTGCGAATGCGAATATTAGCGAACGTACCACGCATCATGACTTCATGATTACCACGCCGTGCACCGTAAGAATTAAAGTCAGCTACTTTCACACCTTTAGATTGTAGATATTTACCTGCAGGGCTGTCGGCTTGAATATTACCAGCGGGTGAAATATGGTCAGTAGTGATGCTGTNCCCTAACAAAGCTAATATGCGTGCTCCTTCTATGTCACGCACTGCCGCTGGTGTTGCTGGTAAATCCGCAAAAAATGGTGCTTCACGTACATAGGTAGAATCTGGCTGCCAATGGTAGGTTTTGCTTGGTTTAACTTCCATTGAACGCCACGTTTCATCACCAGTAAACACATCAGAGTATTGCTCACGAAACATACTGCCATTCACTGCAGCGACGGCTGCTGCCACTTCTTTTGCTGTTGGCCAAATATCTTTTAAATAAACTTCCCTGCCATCTCGGTCTTTGCCTAAAGGCTCTGTGGTCAAATCAATTCGAGTAGTGCCTGCTAAAGCAAAAGCTACTACTAACGGTGGTGATGCCAGCCAATTGGCTTTCACTTGTGGATGGATCCGACCTTCGAAATTGCGATTGCCTGAAAGCACAGCTGAAACTACTAAATTACCGTCTTTGACAGCTTTTGCGACTGGATCAGGCAATGGGCCAGAATTACCAATGCAGGTGGTACAACCATACCCTACTAGTTCAAAACCTAATTGGTCTAAATAAGATTGCAGGCCGGCATTAATCAAATAGCTTGTGACCACTTTGGAGCCAGGCGCCAAGGAAGTTTTGACCCATGGCTTAACTTGTAAACCTCTTGCAACCGCTTNTTTGGCGAGTAAACCAGCCGCCATTAACACACTTGGATTTGAAGTATTGGTACAACTGGTGATTGCAGCGATCACCACATCACCATGGCGCACGCTAAAATCAGCATCGGCAGCTGCCACTGACCGCGCCGGATCAGCTACGCCTTCCAGTGCTTTACCGAATGCCGCAGGCATTTGATTGAGCGCGACCCGGTCTTGTGGCCGTTTCGGCCCAGCAAGGCTTGGCTCTACTGTGGTTAAATCCAGATGCATGGTATCGGTAAAGATGGCATCCTCAGCATTGGCCTCATGCCATAAACCTTGAGCTTTGGCATAAGCCTCAACCATCTTAATAAGTTGCTCATCTCGCCCAGTCAGCCGCAAATAATTTAACGTTTCTTGGTCAACAGGGAAGAATCCGCAGGTAGCACCATATTCAGGTGCCATATTGGCAATCGTGGCACGATCAGGCAATGGCAGGTCATGTAAACCAGGCCCATAAAATTCCACAAATTTGCCTACTACCCCTTNTTGACGCAACATCTGTGTCACTGTTAGCACTAAATCAGTAGCAGTTACGCCTTCGCGCAATTTACCGCTTAATTTGAACCCAATTACTTCAGGAATCAGCATAGAAATAGGCTGGCCTAACATGGCAGCCTCTGCTTCGATACCACCTACACCCCAACCCAATACCCCTAAACCATTAATCATGGTGGTATGACTATCGGTGCCAACCAAGGTATCAGGATAAGCAAATTCACCTTCTGCCGTTTCGCTGTGCCAAATAGTTTTTGCTAAATATTCCAGATTGACTTGATGGCAGATGCCAGTACCTGGAGGCACTACTCGAAAATTTTGGAATGCCATTTGGCCCCAACGTAAAAATTCGTAACGTTCACGGTTACGTTCCATTTCAATACGAACATTGACATCAAATGCATTAGCATGACCAAACTCATCCACCTGCACGGAATGGTCAATAATTAAATCAACCGGAGACAATGGATTAATTCGGTCCGTATTACCCTTCATTTNTTGCATTGCCTCTCGCATAGCTGCTAGATCAACAATGGCTGGAACTCCTGTAAAGTCTTGCATCAATACTCTGGCAGGACGGAAAGCAATTTCACGCTCTGACTTTTTGTCTTTGGCCCACTGCAGCATTGCTCTTACATCATCGACAGTGACAGTAAGACCATCTTCGTGACGCAATAAATTTTCTAGCAAGACTTTTAAAGAACAAGGTAAACGCGCTGCGTCCCCTATTCCCTGGTCTTTAAGTGCATTTAAACTGAAATAATGATAAGTTTTACCGGCAACCTCTAATTGCCGCCGTGTTTTTAAGCTGTCTTTTCCTACAGTGGTCATGGATTATTCCCTCAAACAGTTAGAATGAATGGCGCTATTGTAACGAAACTCAGGATTAACTGCCATAATACCTAAACTCATTCGGTTTGAGTATGCCCATTGCCCCTCAAAATGCGAAGTTTAAGGCCTATCTTGCGGCGAATTTGCCGTGTTCTTCACCCGCAAAACACTCAAAATAGCGTTGACTATTCCTCGCGTTTTGCTCAATCAGAGCGCGACAACTGCTTGCAATCTGAACCTTAAACTTCGCATTTCGAGGGGCAATGGGTATAGATTCTCATTACACAAGCGATTACACTAAACCGACTCACAAATTCTATTAATCAAAGGGAAGCCGTCATGGTTGAAGCAAATGCTAGCTGCAAGACTTGGGAATCAGCTTTAGCGGGCGAAAAAGAACAACCTTATTTTCAAACAATACTTAATTTTGTGAAACAAGAACGCCAGTCAGGCAAAACCATCTATCCGCCACAAAGTGATATTTTTAATGCGCTGAAATATACTCCATTTGACCAAGTGAAAGTGGTGATTATTGGTCAAGATCCCTACCATGGCCCTAATCAAGCCCACGGCCTATGTTTTTCAGTTCGTCCCGGCGTGGCAATCCCACCTTCACTGCAAAATATTTTAAAAGAATTGCACGACGATTTAGGCATCCCTATGCCTTCTCATGGTTGCCTTGAAAAATGGGCAAAACAAGGGGTTTTATTGTTGAATGCTGTGTTGACAGTAGAAGCAGGAAAACCACAATCGCATGCCAATATGGGCTGGGAAAANTTCACTGACAAAGTGATTCAAGTATTAAATGAACAACGTGATGGCCTTATTTTTATTTTATGGGGCAGTCCAGCACAACGCAAAGGCGCAATTATTGATCCGACTCGTCATTATATTTTAAAAGCGCCCCACCCTTCACCACTGTCAGCACACCGCGGATTTTTAGGCTGCCGACATTTTTCGAAAACGAATGAGTTACTNGAAAAAATGGGCAAAACTCCTATCGATTGGAATTTATGAAATCAGCTTGGCGCTGGCAAGAGCAACGTTTAATCTTGCAAGTTTATGTGCAACCTAATGCCAAAAACAGCCAAATTGTTGGTTTGCACGGTGACTACCTTAAGGTTCGCATTGCTGCTTCAGCAGAAGATGGCAAAGCTAATGTGGCATTGATNCGATTTTTNGCAGAATTCTTTGGCGTCGCTAAACAACAAATCCAGGTCATCAAAGGCCATCAAAGCCGTAACAAACAAATTTGTATTAATGCACCCCAACGAAATCTTGAAATGTTCAAATGAGACGCTAATAGACAGGATTATTTATTGCATTGGCGTAAACAGAACGGTAACATTTGCACCACACTTATTCTCCAGGCATTGGAGCCACTAAATAAAAGGATTTCTATATGATCAATTGTCGCCTATTTAATAATCGTTTTCTTATCCTACTCGCTCTCTCGGGTGCAACTACAAACATTTTGCTACTACCCAAACCAGCGACTCCGGCGCCTTCTATTGGCCATCGCGCATCTCCGCGGAAGCCTCCGGCGGAACTATCGGTATGGCCAAAGGCGATGGCATGGTGCCTCTCTATGGTGACAACAACAACTCGTTCTTCTTTAACGCCCAAGCAAAATACGGCAACGACAGCAATTGGGGCGGTGCTGCTGGTCTCGGTTTCGACACATCTATCATGATGCACGCATCTTAGGCGCTTATTTATTTGCCGATGGCAGTAGGTTTACTAATGACGGCGATTTAGACAATGAAACGTTTTGGTTCCTGAATCCCGGTGTCGAATCGTTAGGTAATTTATTCGACTTGCGACTCAACGGTTATATCCCCGTCAGTTCACAACAAGAAACTGTCGGCTCAACCACCGGCATTACTTTTTCCGGTCACTCTCAATTCAATACCGTGTTTGATACTATCAATAGCACTGGCCCAGGCGTCGATGGCGAAGTCGGTGCTGTTAAAATCCCTTATCTTAAACATCTCCGCGCTTATGTCGGTGGCTATCATTTTCAACCTAAAGACCAAGATAATATCACCGGCATCTCTGGCCGCGTTGAATATCCACTTACTCATTATGTCGCTTTGACCGCCGTCGATACTTATGACAATGAACAACACAATACTTTCCAAGTCGGCCTCCGCTTGACCTTGGGCGGCAGAAAAGATGATGTCAGCGGTCAAACCATTGAACGCCGTATCGTCGATCCAATCAACCGTAATTTAGCAACTCAATACACCGGTAGCGATGTTCCTGTCATCGTTAGTCAAAAAGTCGGTTCCTCTACTCCTACTTTAAATGGCATCTATTTCTTTACCAGTAATGGCGGAATGGCCTTTGACCCAGCTCAAGGCACCAATAATTGTACCTATGAACATCCTTGCTCATCGCCTTCTTTCAGCCAAACGACTGTCAATGACATCGCTTCTTTTACTCCTAATGCCAACCTCTATTTTAATCCCGGCGTTTATTCCTTAGGTTCTCAATTAGGCCTGCCTAATGGACAATCATTGTATGGCAGAACAGAAGATTACACTCAAGCGGCTAGCGGCAATCAACGCGCTCAATTTAATGGTGGTATCTCTTTAGGTGGAAATAATTTACTCGATTCAATTGCCATCATTAATCGTTCGTCTACTCAACCAATTGCAGTCAATATAAGCGGAGTTAATGATATCAACATCAACAATGTATTAATTGATAGTGAGACGACCCCAGCACTGATATTAATATCGTTGGACTCAATTTAAGTGCAGCAAAAAATGTCAATATTACTAATTCTGAAATCCTTTCTAATACTAACATCGCCTCTGGACTCTCAGTGTTGGTTTACAACTTATCAGCGGTAAATAGCCAATTTAATGTCAGTGATAGTATTCTAAGTCAAAACATTAACACGGCAGCTACTATTGCATTTAATGGTGTTATTAATTTAGGGGGAAAGATACGGCCAACATTGACAATACCCAAATCCTGGCCAATGTAAATCAAACAGGAACTGGCTTTGTCACTGCACAGGAATTCGGCGTTTTCATAGTTACAGATGATCAATTGACCATGGATAATTCACAGGTCAATGTCAACGTCAATGTATTCAATCCAATTGCTGACGGAGTCGTCAATACTGGCGGCACTATGACCATTAAAAACAGCATACTGAGCGCGGAAAGCAACACCAGTAGTAACACCTTCCCTACTTTTGCTAATAGTTTTACTGTACAAGCTTCCAGTGGAACTACTAATTTAATTAATGATCAAATTAACGCCAATAGTAATTCGTTTTCTTCAGTAGCTGCTAACACACAATCCGTGGGAATAATTCTAGTCGGAAGCAGTGTGGTAAATCTGTCAGATTCTACTTTAAATATTAGCTCTCATACTTCAGGCACAAGCAGCGGTCTTAGCGCATCAACAGGTATCAGCAATAGTGCAACGCTTAATCTTTCAGGCACAAATGCTTTTAATTTAAATGCAACAGGCTCAACACCTACATTTGAAACCATTATTAACTAGCCACTAGGCAGCCGAAATCAGATTGTAGTTAGGCAGGATGGATCAAGCGAAACAGATCCATCCTGCATTGAGGAATTAAAAAATAAAAATCCCTGGGCTTACGCCCAGGGTATTTTTATCCTGTTTTAATGCTTCGCGCGAATTAAATTCGCGCTCGCAGTCAGAGGGAGAATCGCGATTCTCCCCTCTGACAACTCCCCATCGCGATAGGCAACCCTGATCTAACGATCAGGGTTTTACAAATTATTAATATTCAATAAAAATTTGATCTTCACCACATAATTGATTTAATTTTTGTATTAACTCTTCTGCAGGCCGTACTGACCAATCTTTTCCTAATGCAATTCGCCCTTCTGCTGTGGTATTACGATATGAGACATGAATGGCACATTTGCCACCACGAAATGGTGATAAGATACCTGCTAATTGAGTCACAAAATTACCCGCTAATTGTTGTTGTGTTAATTGTAGATGAATACGTTTAGCAAAAGTTTCACGCGTTTGTTCAATAGTCAATATTTNTTGGGCACTTAGCCGACAACCACCGGTAAAATCGTCGATACTGACTTCACCTTCAATAACCAACAATTGGTCTTTTGCCAATAAAGTCCCATATTTACCAAATGCTTCAGAAANAACTGCCACTTCGATGCGGGCAGTTCTATCATCTAATGTCATAAATGCAATACGTTGACCACTTTTGGTAAACATGACTTTTAATGCCACCACTAGCCCAGCAATGGTGACTGTTTGTTCATTCGGTTTTAAATCCGCAATGCGGGCAGTGATGACTTCATTTAATTCTTGTTCAAACGGCGTAATAGGATGACCACTCAGATATAACCCTAATGTTTCTTTTTCTCCCAGTAAACGCTCCTCATCACTCCAAGGTTTAGCTTTTACATATTCTACATGCTCATGTTCTGGGCTTGTTTGCAGACCACCGCCAAATAAATCATTTTGTCCCAACAAGGCAGTACGTGCTTGTTGCTCAGCTGCATGCATCGCCATTTCTAAAGAAGCCATCAAAATAGCACGATCAATGCCAAAACTATCCATCGCACCCGCACGTATCAATGACTCTAATACACGACGATTGACTTTACGTAAATCTACCCGTTGGCAAAAACTAAATAAATCTTTAAATGGGCCATCTGTTTCACGCTGGTTCACGATATTTTCGACTGCGGCCTGGCCCATTCCTTTGATTGCACCCAAACCGTAAATTATTGTGCCTTCTGGTGTAGCAACAAAACGATAATTACTTTTATTAATATCAGGCGGTGAAATAGTCAATTTTAAGTTTTTGCAGTCTTCGATAAAAATAACGACTTTATCAGTATTATCCATATCGGATGATAATACCGCTGCCATAAATTCTGCTGGATAATGTGACTTTAACCATGCAGTTTGATACGTCAACAAAGCATAAGCAGCTGAATGTGATTTATTAAAACCATAGCCAGCAAATTTTTCCATTAAATCGAAAATGAAATTAGCTAAATGCCCATCAACACCGCGTGCAGTAGCGCCATCAACAAATAAAGCACGATGTTGTGCCATTTCTTCTGGTTNTTTCTTGCCCATTGCACGACGTAACAAATCGGCATTACCCAAACTATATCCAGCTAAAGTTTGCGCAATTTGCATGACTTGCTCTTGATATAAAATAACACCATAAGTTGGCCGTAAAATTGGCTCAAGCAAAGGATGTGGATATTCTACTTTTGCTCGGCCATGTTTACGGTTGATAAAATCATCCACCATGCCTGATTGTAACGGGCCAGGACGAAACAAAGCGACCAAAGCAACAATGTCTTCGAAACAATCAGGTTGCAGACGTTTGATTAAATCTTTCATCCCACGTGATTCAAGTTGGAAAACTGCAGTCGTTGTGCACGCTTTTAATAGCACAAAAGTTTNTTCATCAGTCAACGGTAATAGACTAATGTCTAATTCCGTTTCATTATTAGCTAACCGTTGTTGATTGATCGTTTTCACCGCCCAATCAATGATAGTCAGTGTCCTTAGACCTAAAAAATCAAATTTAACCAGGCCGATCGCTTCGATATCATCTTTATCAAATTGAGTCACTAAGTTAGTGCCACCTTCTTCACAATAAAGCGGCGTAAAATCGGTCAATACGGAAGGAGCAATCACTACACCGCCCGCATGTTTGCCTGCATTACGGGTAATACCTTCTAATTTCAACGCTAAATCAATTAATGCTTTAATTTCACCTTCTTCTTGATAACGTTTTAATAATTGCTCTTCTTGTTGCAAAGCACGTTTCAACGTCATTCCCAATTCGAATGGGATTAATTTTGCAATTTTATCGACGAAACCATAGGGATAACCTAATACTCTGCCAACATCCCGTACTACTGCTCGTGCAGCCATGGTGCCATAAGTAATAATTTGTGACACACTATTACGGCCATATGTGTCAGCAACATAATCGATCACACGATCTCGTCCTTCCATGCAAAAGTCGATATCGAAATCTGGCATAGAAACCCGCTCTGGGTTTAAGAATCTCTCGAATAATAATTCATGCGTGATTGGATCAAGATCAGTAATGCCTAGTGCGTAAGCCACTAAGGAACCAGCACCTGAACCACGGCCTGGCCCTACTGGAATTTNTTGCATTTTTGCCCAACGAATAAAATCTGCCACAATTAAAAAATAACCAGTGAATCCCATTTTNNTAATGATGTTGAGCTCGGTCTGCAAACGATCATCATAAATACAACGTTGTTCATTGAAAGAGGAACTATTTACATCTAATAGTAATGACAACCGTTGTTCTAATCCTTGTTTTGCTTGTTTTTCAAAATATTCTTCTGCAGTCATGCCTGCTGGCACGGGAAAATCCGGTAGACATACTTTCCCCAGAGTCAGCTCTAGATTACAACGTTTGGCAATTTCGATGGTATTAGTAATAGCTTCTGGTAGATCAGCAAATAATTCCACCATCTCTTGTTCGGAGCGCAGATATTGTTGCTGACTATAATGTTTCGGACGACGTTGATCTTCGAGCACCCAGCCTTCATGGATGCAAACACGCGCTTCATGCGCATCAAAATCATCAGCCGCTAAAAATCTTACATCATTGGTAGCAACTACAGGCACTTGTTGGCGAACAGCCAATTGCACAGCAGCATTGATATACTCTACTTCATTTAAACGCCCGGTACGTTGTAATTCAATATAAAATCGGTTAGGAAATAATGCCGACCATTGCTGTAATAATTGTTCTGCAACTTCTATATGATTGGCTAAAAGCGCTTGCCCAATATCTCCCTCACGGCCACCTGATAAGGCAATTAAACCTGGTGTTAATGTAGGCAACCAGGCACGCTGCACAATAGGCACACCTTGGTGCTGACCCTCTAAGTAAGCGCGAGACAATAACTGTGTCAAATTGCGATAACCTTGTTGATTTTGACACAATAAAACTAAGCGAAAGGGCTGTTTCGGATTTTGCAGATTCTCTAGCCAAATATCCGCGCCGATGATTGGCTTGATTCCGGCTGCCAAAGCGGCTTTGTAAAACTTGACCATACCGAATAAATTGCTCTGGTCAGTCACAGCCACCGCCGGCATATTGGCAGCAACTGCCGCTTCAATCAATGGCTCAATACAGACCAAGCCATCGGTGATGGAATATTCAGTATGTAAATGCAAGTGGATAAAACGTGGTTTCACGGCAGTACTGCCAATAATAGTGAAGGCATCAATCTATCACTTCCTTTTCCCACTTAAAAGTCCGCCGATGAATATCGCAAGGGCCTAATTGGGACAATGCAGCAATGTGTTCAGGGGTGCCATAGCCTTTGTGATTAACAAAACCATAGCCCGGATAAATCTGGTCCATCGCTACCATTTCCTGGTCGCGGGTGACCTTGGCTAAAATAGAAGCTGCACTAATAGCGGGAATCTGGACATCACCTTTAATAATGGCTTTGGCGGGAATAGGCAATACAGGACAATGCGTGCCATCAATCAATACCCTGGCAGGAACTACAGCTAAGGCATTGACTGCCCGCTGCATAGCCAATAACGTTGCTTGAAATATATTGAGGGTATCAATCTCCCAAACTTCTGCTCTGCCGATGGCATATGCATAGGCATATTGTAATATTTGTTCGTAGAGGCTTTCGCGTCGCAAGGGAGTTAATGCCTTAGAATCAGCAAGGCCTTTGATTGGCCGCTCTGGGTCTAAAATGACGGCCGCTGCAACGACTGGGCCAGCCAATGGGCCCCGCCCGGCCTCATCTACGCCTGCCACTAATGCTGAAGGTGATTTTGCTACCATGCCTAGTTCCTTATAGTACTTTGTCATTTCCCAAAATGGACTATAATCGAAAGCCTAATGGAAAAAAGGTGGCGTTTTGGGCCATTTTGATTAAAATCATGCCAATATCTGTCATTCTGTAATAAAGAGGCGCGTCCCAACATGAGAAAAGTTAAAACTGCAGTCATTGGGGTGGGCTACCTAGGCAAGTATCATGCTGAAAAGTATTCATTCTTGCCAAACTCTGAACTGGTCGCGGTTTGTGATACCAACCTGCAACAATGTCAAGAAGTGGCCACCAGTCACGGAGTTGCCGCTGTCACCGATTACAGGGACTTAATTGGTCAAGTGGAAGCTGTCACCATTGCTGTTCCTACCCTATTGCATCACCAAGTTGCCAAGGTATTTCTTGCCAATAAAGTGCATGTGCTAGTAGAGAAACCTATTGCCAGCACAGTGGCAGAAGCTGAGGAATTAATCGCATTGGCCAATGCCAACCAGGTGGTTTTGCAAGTAGGCCATTTGGAACGGTTCAATTGTGCGCTACAAGCTTTGCATACGATTTTAGACCGTCCGCGCTTTATCGAATCTTATCGTTTAGCACCATTTCGCCCACGTGGTACGGATGTTAATGTCGTGTTAGATTTAATGATTCATGATATTGATATCATTCAAGATATTGTTGGCGCNCCTATTTCACGCATTGCCGCTAATGGTGCTACTGTATTATCGAACCATACTGATATTGCCAATGCACGCATAGAATTTGCTAACGGTTGCGTTGCTAATGTGACTGCCAGCCGTGTTAGCGCTAAAATCGAACGTAAGCTACGCATTTTCCAACATGATGCCTTTATTTCATTAGATTTGCATAACAAAAGCCTCGATGTTCATCGTAAAGGCGTGAGTGAAATGTTTCCTGGTATTCCAGAAATTATAAGGGAAGAACAGTCTTTTGAACCAGGCGATGCTTTACGTGACGAGGTCATGGCCTTCTTAGAATCGATTATTTATAACAAACCACCTGTTGTCTCCGGTGAAGACGGCAAAGCAGCTCTCGCAACTGCCATTGAGATTACCCGAATTGTAAACGAACAGACCTTTAACGATAGCGAGGAATTAGCAGCCACTGATGCTGCTTAAATATAATCATGGATGATACTCCACATATTTTTATTGTTGCTGGTGAGGCTTCGGGTGATATGCACGGAGCCATTTTAGTGAATGCTTTGCGTGAACGTAATCCCAGCATTCGTTTTTCTGCCATGGGCGGCCCGCAATTGCAGGTAGCCGGTGTTAATTTAGTGGAAAATTGCGATAAACTCGCGTTAGTTGGTTTTACTGAAATTCTGCGACACCTTCCCACGGTTTTTTCTGTATTTCGCAAACTTAAAAATTTNGTCCGTAAAGAAAAACCTAATTTAGTGATATTGATCGATAGCCCGGGTTTTAATTTACATTTCGCAAAAATTGCCAANAAAGCTGGCTGTAAAGTTTATTATTACATTAGCCCACAACTTTGGGGTTGGCGACAAGAACGTGTAAAAATCATTAAAAAATACGTGGATGCCATTGCGGTTATCTTTCCATTTGAAGTTGATTTTTATGCAGGCTTTAATGTCACGGCGCATTTTATTGGCCACCCATTGCTCAATAAAGTAAAAACTTCTTTATCTATCGAAGAAGCGCAACAAAAATTTGGCATTGATGCAAACGCCCCTACTGTTGGTTTACTTCCAGGTAGCCGTCATAGTGAAATTGCCAGATTACTACCAATTATGGTGGAAACCGCACGAATCCTAAGACAATTAATTCCTAGTATTCAGTTTATCTTGCCAGTTGCACCGACTCTTAATATTAATGATATTTCACCTTATTTGACCGAAGACACTTATATCAAAGTGATTTTTGGCCACACTTATGATGTGATTAATGTCTGTAATGTGGCTATTGTGGCCTCAGGTACTGCCACATTAGAAACCGCTTTGTTAAATGTTCCAATGGCCGTTATTTATAAATTGTCATGGTTGACCAGCAAGATTGGCAAAATGTTGATGAAAGTGCCCTATTTATGCATTTGTAATATTCTCGCTGGTAAAGAAATTGTCCGTGAATTTTTGCAAAATGATGCCAAACCTACTGCCATCGCCGGTGAAATTGCTCAGCTATTAACCGATGAACAATATTATCTGAGTGTGAAACAAGCATTGGCGATGCTTAAAGATCAGTTGACCAAAATGCCAGCTGACGACCCGATTGAATTGGCGCTTCAATTACTGCAAAGTGATTCAAAGAATACGATGTTAGAACCGGTAAATAATTGACGGGATTACAACACATTATATACTGCCACCTCGCCATCCCGCAGCAAAAACGCGAGACTCCTAAAAACCAAGCCTGACAACGTTTCATCTTCATAAGTTTACTCAGTGAGTATGTTTGATATTACCGCATCAGCAGATGAAGCATGCTTCTGGATCCCGCGGTCTTCGCAGCGGAATGACGGAGTATGCAGTTTGCTAGAAGGACATCATTATCCAAAGAAATTATTTTTCACAAAAAACAGCATCATTTATTCCGAGGTGTTTACTGACCGTCATCCCGCGGCGAAGACCGCGGGATCCAGAAAAAACCAGTCTGGCAAATTCGTTTTACGCTCTACAGAATTACTCAGTGAGCAAGATTGGTATTACCGCACCAGCAGACGAGGGATTTTTCTGGGTTCCAGCGGGATGAGAAAGATACATGTTCAAGTTAGGGAGGAAACAACTCACCCTACAGAAAAATAAAATTACCGAATAATCCCGCGAGTGGCCCTTCGCAAAGCATCAATTAAACGTTGAATTTCTGGACAATCCAATACCATTTTTTCAAGTTCACCGATTGCTTCGGGCACTGTTAAACCGCGACGGTAAATGATGTTGTATGCATTGCGCAGTTTTCGAATGGCTTCAATGCTAAAACCATTACGTTTTAAACCAACTAAATTAAGGCCATGCACGGTTGCCAAATTGTCAGAGACAATCACGTATGGCAAAACATCTTTACCCACTAACGCTGCTTTCGAAAGAAAACTGTAAGCCCCAATGCTGCAAAATTGATGTACACCAACAAAACCGCCGATATAGGCATAATCATCGACAGTGACGTGGCCTGCTAAGGAAGCATTGTTGACAAAAATAGTGTTATTACCGATGTTGCAATCATGCGCAACATGCACATAAGACATGAATAAGTTGTTATTGCCAATACGGGTGACTCCATGCCCCTGGACTGTACCACGGTTAATTGTGGTAAATTCACGGATTAAATTGTTATTACCAATTTCTAATCGAGTTGGCTCACCTTTGTAACCCAGGTGCTGTGGATCTTCTCCCACAGAAGCGAACTGGTAAATTTTATTATTATTTCCAATACGAGTGTTGCTTTTGATAACAACGTGTGGGCCAATCCAAGTGCCAGCACCAATCTCCACATTGGGACCAATAATACTCCAAGGGCCAATTACTACACCATCAGCAATTTTTGCGCTTGGATCTATAATCGCTTGATTATCAATCACTCAGGACACCTCNNGTGCAGTTAAAATTTCTGCAGCACAAGCCAGCTGACCATCAACAGTTGCTGTTCCTTTGAATTTCCATAAATCACGTCTTGCGCGTATTATTTCCACATCTAATCGTAGTTGGTCTCCAGGACGAACAATGCGTTTGAATCGCACATTATCAACACCTCCTAAGAAAAACCAATTGTCCTTATCAGGCAATAAGCCTTCTGTTTTAAATATTAATAAACCCGATGCTTGCGCCATGCTTTCAATGATAAGCACACCAGGCATCACAGGCGACTCAGGAAAGTGACCATTAAAAAATGGTTCATTTTGTGTAACATTTTTGATGGCTACCAGCGATTTACCAGGGACCACTTCTAAAATGCGGTCGACTAATAAAANAGGATAACGGTGCGGTAAATATTTGCGGATTTCATTCGCTTCCATTACGCTCATCTTGTTCTCTCTCCAATACCATGGCTTTTTCTAGTTTATTAATTCGTTGCACAATTTGTTCTAATTGACGAAACCGGATAATCGATCTTTTCAACTCTTTAAATGGCATGATACCAGTGCCTGAAGCATACACACCGGGTTCCGTCAGTGATTTTTCGACTACTGATGTGCCAACCAAAATAACACCATCCGTTATTTCGCTATGACCAACAATGCTAGATCCACCGCCAATCATGCAATGCTTACCAATATGAGCACTGCCAGCAATCGCAACACAACCAGCAATCGCCGTATGATCGCCGATATGAACGTTATGAGCAACCTGCACAAGATTATCAATTTTCACGCCGTTACCGATAACTGTATCCTCAATTGCGCCTCGATCTATAGCAGTATTTGCCCCAACTTCAACATCGTTACCAATGATAACCCCACCTAATTGAGGAATTTTTACCCATTGACCACGTTCGTTCGCAAAACCAAAACCATCACTGCCAATCACAACACCACTATGAATAATGGCGCGTTTACCAATCTGCACACCATAATAAACTGTTACATTGGCCCACAATAAGCTGTTTTCATCTATCTTGACGTGATTACCAATGACACAACCAGGATGAATTGTTACATGATCACCTATTTGCACATGATCACCAATCACACAATTGGCACCAATACTGACTTGATTGCCTATTTTGCAATCCTTACCAATCACAGCAGTAGGATGAATTCCGGAATTAATTGCTGGCAATTGCAAAAATAAAGCAGCAATTTTGGCATAAGCCACATAAGGATCATCAACAATTAATGCATTGACACGGCAATCAGCGGCATCTTTGGCCGCTAAAATAACTGCCGAAGCCTGTGTTGTCGCTAAATGACGACGATACTGTGAACTGTGTAAAANACTAATTTGTCCTGTCTGCGCTTTATCAAGCGGGGCAATGCTAGAAATTTGGCAATTTCCATCTCCTTGCAACTTTGCATTTAAAGTTGCAGCCAGATGATTTAGTGTATAGGTCGTTGCCATTAGTTAAAATCTCTAAAAACAATGTCTGTTCAAAAGACAAACTCCTGAACGTTGAGATGTTTACCATCTCATTATTGTTATTATCACGTCCAGGAGTTTGATACCCCGGTGCTACCCTCCAGTGGGGTTTTCTTCTTGCAAAGAAGCGTAATATCTTCTTAAAAACCCCTATACCGACGTATCTTAAGTAGCGAACTTATTGGTGCTGCAACTATTGTGTATTGCAGCCCTAATCTATTGGCTTTAATGCCAATAAATTATTTCATTTCTTTAATGACTAAATCAGTAATGTCGTATTCATTAGCTGCATAAGCAACTGCGGCTTTCAAGAACACAATATTAAGCTTTTGGTCTTTTGCCANCTTTGGAGACAACATCTTGAATGCGTTTCATAACATCTTGCATTTGCTTGGTTTGTTCTGCATAAATCTCTTGTTGGAACTTAACTTGCATGTCACGCATCTTGATCTGTTGATCATNNCCAATTTCTTTTGTAACGCAGTGCGGTCAGCAGCACTCATCACACTACCATCACGACGCATTTTTTCAGCGTCAGCTTGCATTTGTTTTTGCAAATCAATCAATTGTTTTTCTTCAGGTGCATATTTTTCTTTTAATTTTTGACGTAATGCATTCAACTGTGGGGCTTTTTGCAATACTAAACTGATATCAACTACACCTACTTGCATCGACTGAGCAGGAACGCTAGGAGTAGTATCGGCATAAGCCAGATTGACTCCCAATGAAACCATAGCTGCCAAAATCACGCTGAACATTCTTTTCATAATCAAATCTCCTTAAAATTGTATTTAGACCTTACCCGAGAAACCAATCTCGGTTCAGCCAAAGAGTCGGGCAAGGCATCTTCCCTTTGACTATACCCATCGCTTTGTTCCTAGCGCCAGCAGCAGCGGCGCCAGGTAACCACTGGGCCAATCATACCACATACGCTGCAGCAGGCCACTGATTAAAAACTGGTTCCCACTGAAAAATCGAATACGCGCCGGTCAACATCTTTGCCATTACTAAGCGGCTGTGCCAAGCTAACTTGTAATGGACCGACCATTGGTATCCATATCTCTGCCCCTACACCCACTGAGTAACGCATGTCAGTTAGGTTAAAGGAGTTATCATAAACTGTACCTGCGTCAAAGAAAAGCGATGTACGCAAACGTTTACTAATCGGATTAGGTACAATCAAGTTAAGGCTGCCAGTAGTCAACACATTGCCACCAATTGGGTTACCCTGCGAATCCTGTGGGCCTAGGGTATTACCTTTATAACCCCGCACAGAACCGATACCACCTGCAAAATAGTTTTTGAAGAATGGCAAGTCATTATTAAATTCGCCATAACCATTAGCATAACCCAGGCTGGCATTTGGATGCAGGATGAAACTCTTCGGTAATGGTAAATACCAACCTAATTGATAATTCAAACGATAGTACTCAAGACTGTCATTCAAGACCGGTATACCCACTTCCACATTAAACATTTGTTTCGAACCACGGGTCGGCAATATTGCTCTGTCGTAAGTACTGCGTGACCAACCGCCAGTCAATGTCACTTGATTGAAGCTGTCACCATGGCTATTGATGAAGTCCGCCACTTGGGTGGAAGGATCAGTGCCTTCGCTGATCTTGATGTGTTGATAGCCATAGCCGAAATTCAGGGAGCTATATTCAGAAATAGGCAATCCATAGACGACATTACCACCAATATTGCGCGAAGTATAAGGTGTCACGTTAACATCACCTGGGGTAACTTCGGAGGAGAACAAGTTGAAACCACGACTAATACCTGATTGTGTGTAATAAGGATTCAGATAACTCAAGCTATAGACGGTAGCGTAGCCACTACGTGAAAAACCTACTGAAGCACGTTTTCCGGTACCCATTAAGTTGTTTTCATTTAAATTGGCACCATAGACGATCCCTTGCACATCAGAATAGCCCACTTGTAACCTTGCGGTTGCTGAACTGACCTCCTTCACATCATAAACAAGGTCAACTTGGTTTGGATGGCCAGGAACAGGCACGGTTTTTGGGGTGACATCTTCTAAATAACCCAAGTTCGATAAACGGCGCTTAGACTCTTCGATATTAGAAGCGGAATACAAGCCGCCTTCTGTTTGCCGCATTTCTCGCCGCAATACTTTATCTTGGGTCTTTTCATTGCCAGCAAAACTGATACGTCGAACATAAACCCGCTGTCCAGGATTGATTCGAAAGTTCACGAAAACTTGATGATTTAAATCATCAATAGTAGGGATAGGATCCACTTGTGCGAAGGCATAACCACGATCGCCATAGTAACGAGTAATAGCATTGTTGATATTAAGAATTTTTTGCCGAGAGAAAACTTCACCTGGTTTTAGCAAAGTCATTTTACGCAAAGTCGCTTCTTCGCCCAACATGTTTCCTGACAACTCATAACCTTTGATGCGATAAATAGCACCTTCCGTCACATGAATCACAATATAAACTGATTTTTTATCAGGACTCATAGAAACTTGAGTAGAATCCACTTTAAAACGCAAATAACCACGGTCCATATAAAAAGAACGTAAGCTTTCTAAGTCAGCATTTAATTTTTCTTGTGAGTATTGATTATCGTGAGTGAAGAAAGAAAATAAATTTCCAGTAGAAGATTTAAAGTTTTTTAATAGTTTACGATCACTGAAGGCTTCATTACCAATAATATTAATTTCTTTAATTTTGGCCGGTGAACCCTCGTGGATACGAATTGTAATGGCTACTCGATTATTTCCCTGTTGAGTCACATCGGTATTTACTGTGGCATTGTAATAGCCTAAATTTGAATATTCATGCTCTAACGATTTTTGTACTCCACTCAGCATGGAGCCATCATATACATTGCCTTCAGATAGCCCAACATTTTTTAAAGCTTCTTGTAATTGTTTAGTCTGGATTTNTTTATTGCCGGTGATTTTGATGGTACCGATGGTGGGCCGTTCCGCTACCCGAATAATAAGCACATCACCTTGCCTAGCAAGATTGACATCACTAANAAACCCAGTGTCATAGAGAGACGTGATAATTTTGTTGGTTTCGGCCGCATTCAATGTTTCGCCGGGTCTGATAGGAAGATAACTGAGCACCGTCCCTTCCGTGATCCGTTGCAGACCTTCGATACGAATTTTTCTGACCACAAAACTGGTAGCTGCTTGTATATTTACAAGCGGTATGAGCACCACCAGCAGGAAAACCATCACGCGTTTGATAATTCTCATTTATCGATATTCCTTGAACATGTCATCGCCTGCATTTTGCACGCTGATTATTATTTTCCTGCTTTCCTAGCTAATTGCGAGCAATGCCTTCATGGATTGCCTACGCGCCTGACCACACTAAGGTCAGCGGTTCGCAAGTATACCCCTGGAACTCGACCTCACGCAAGCCAACTATGGTGAACATTTTTGTCTAAAATTAAAACAAACATAAGGTGGGACAAGCGAAGCGGATCCACCGTTCTTTTGCGGTATGAGTTGGTGGATCCGCTTCGCTTGATCCACCCTAGATTGTAATCAATTGTTCTTAAATTGACGCCGATGAGCCAAGGCTGGGGACAGACACTGGAGGGAAACGAGGGAGATCCTTTGCTACGCTCATGATGACAAGTGCACTCGCGCTATTTAAACCAAAAGGTTTATTTTTATTATCATTATTATCTGTGTCTTCAGAATCATCAAAGAAATAGGACAATTGTTTAACATCTTCTTCGTCAAAAGTTAATGGTAACCAACATTTCCGCTGCCATTTCCCTAGCTATGGTATCAGCAGCAATAACTTGATCTAGTGTGTCAGCTGTTTCGATAGGTGCGTCTTTTAATACTTGCGCATTGATTTCCGCAATCTGAGTGAAAGAAATTTGGCCATCTAGAAATGCAGCCACACTCACCTCATTAGCAGCATTTAAAATAGCTGTGGCAGTGCCGCCCATGGCCAGCGCCTCATAAGCTAACTCAAGCGCAGGATAGCGTTCTTTATTCAGAGGGTAAAATTGTAACTGTTGTACATCCAATAAATTGAGTGGCTTAACGCCAATTGCAATACGTTCTGGCCATGCCAAAGCATACGAAATAGGAATTCGCATGTCAGGATTACCAAGCTGGGCCAACATAGATCCATCCTCGTATTCGACTAAGGAATGAATAATACTTTGAGGATGAATGATGACGTCAATTTGAGATGGAGAAACACCAAATAACCAATGCGCTTCGATCACTTCCAATGCTTTATTCATCATCGTGGCCGAATCAACCGAAATTTTTCGTCCCATGACCCAATTGGGATGAGCACAAGCTTGATCAGGCGTTACATCTCTCATTGCTGTCAAAGCAAGTTCACGAAATGGGCCACCCGATGCTGTTAAAATAATACGTTTTAAACTGACTGGCGCAAGGCCCGGTTTGAATGTAGTAGGCATACACTGAAAGAGAGCATTATGCTCACTGTCGATGGGCAATAAAGTTGCGCCATAACGTTTCACCTCAGCCATAAACAGAGCACCTGCCATCACTAAGGCTTCTTTATTGGCCAACAAAATCCTCTTGCCGCCTCTCACTGCCGCTAAAGTGGGCATCAATCCTGCAGCGCCAACAATGGCTGCCATAACGGTATCGACTTCAGGAAGACTTGCAATAGTTTCTAAGCCTTTAGCACCCGTGAGGACTTTAGTATGACTGCCATTTTGCTTTAGTTCTAATGCCAATTGTTCAGCTGCATCAGGCTCAAGCATCACTGCATAATTAGGTTGGTATTGAAGGCATTGTGACACCATTTTAGCCACATTCCGCTGTGCACTAAGCGCCACAACTTGATAACGATCAGGATGCTCAGCAATAACAGCCAGCGTATTTTGGCCAATTGAACCGGTCGAGCCTAAAATTGTGACATGTTGCATCGTTGATTCACTTTAATTTTTTAGGTTAGCATTTGATTTGGAAGCCATTTTAGCACGAATCTCATGAAAAACTTTAATAAAAAGATAGCTGTTAGGTCAGCGAGGCTTTTGCCTATTTTTTCTAGGTCAAGCGGTCTTCAACCCGTTGTCGGTAAAAAGCTATCCATTATGGGTTGTTATTGCGAAGAGCTATGCTCCGAGGCAATCAAACTGAACCACAATTGCCTCGGAGCATAGCTTCTCGCAATCTGATGTATCCCCATGAATTTTTATATGTAAGTAACTGAATTAATTGCTTACTATTACTTTCGTCATCCCGCGGCGAAGACCGCGGATCCATCAGGCAATACGCACTCCATCGCATAGCCCTGGTTCCCGCGGTCTTCGCCACGGGATGACGGGATTTATTTTTACACCTGCAGCGAAATACTTAATCTTGACAGCAATAACAAACTTCTAGTTTTTACGCCATTGCTTTCGAACTCGCTGATTTGTCTTACCTAAAAATTCGTGGGGATACCTCAGTTCGCAATGAGACATGCGGTTTTTCTACTAAAGATAACTTTTTCCGACCGCACTAGGTCTTCGTCGCGGGACAACGGAATAATAATACACAGGAAAGGCTGGCATAATTAAAATCCTGCCCATAGCACACCCAGTGAAAAATGGGTGCTGCTGCCAATAAGCTATCAATCCGATCCAACATGCCCCCATGGCCTGGCANGAGAGAGCCACTGTCTTTGACTCCAACCTGACGTTTAATCATGCTTTCATATAAATCACCAATCACAGAGACAATGGCCGTCATGAGAGTTAAACTCAGCCATATCCACCATCCTTTTGCCGGAATATGTAATAAAATGCCAGCAACCGCTGCTACTAATGCAGTCAACATCAATCCCCCAGCAAGCCCTTCCCAAGTCTTTTTAGGACTGATATGCGGCGCTAATAAATGCCGTCCCCACCGTTTACCTATCAAATAAGCACCTGTATCCATGCTCCAGACAATCAGTAATAGCAATAAGACATACACTGCCCCCATTGGATGGAAACGCAGCATAACTAGTCCTGCCCAGCAAGGTACAATCACTAAACAACCCATTACAGCTCTCGACCAACGGCGCGATTGAATTGCACTTGGATCATTTGAATAGCGGACTAATAAAGCAATTACTAACAACCACCATGCCAAACTAAGTAATAACACGGTCAAGCCAGAAGAAGTCGCATAAATAAATAAGAACAATCCCGATAAAACAGCCAGATAGAGGGCTTGTGGCAATAATCGATGCCATCCACACAGCCGCGCCCATTCATAGCCACCAATTAATAGAATACCGGCAACAACAATGGCAAATAGGTTTCTTGGAACATAGAACAAAGCGAGCAATACACAAGGAATGAGCACAAGCGCAGTAATGAGTCGGTGTTTAAACATGACAATATTCCCTTATGCGCTTTCAGTGATAGTTTCAGCCAGAATTTGTTGGCCTGTTAGGCCAAAACGTCTTTGGCGATTAGCATAAGCATGCAATGCAGCTTCAAAAGCATTGCTATCAAAATCAGGCCAAAGTATATCGGTAAAATACAATTCGGTATAGGCAAATTGCCACAGCATAAAATTGCTTATGCGCAATTCACCGCTGGTACGAATAAGTAAGTCAGGTTCGGGCAAATTGGCTAAACAAAGCTGCTGCTGAAATTCATGGGCAGTAATTTGATGGGGCGCTAAAACACCAGCTGCTGCTTGTTCTGCCAATTGCTGGGCAGCACGGATTATATCCCAACGGCCACTGTAGTTGATGGCAATTACTAGTTTTAGGCCATTATTATTGGCTGTGAGCACTTCTGCAGCCCGCATGCGCCGTTGCAATTCTGGATTAAACGCAGTGCAATCGCCAATGAAGTGTAATTGAATGTTGTTTTTATGCAGTGTGCGGGTCTGACGTTGCAAAGTTTTGGCAAATAATTCCATTAAAAAATTGACTTCATCTTTGGGGCGTCCCCAATTTTCACTGCTAAAAGCAAATAGCGTCAACACCTCGATGTGTTTCTCAACCGCCATTTTAATGATTTCTTTAATGGTTTTAGCACCAGCTTGATGTCCGGCAACTCTCGGCAGATTACGTCGGGCTGCCCAACGACCATTACCGTCCATCACGATTGCCACATGTTTCGGCAATTTGTTCATTGGCAGCTTACCATTAAACTTCCATTAATTCTTGTTCTTTGCTCGCCATTATTTTGTCAATTTCGGCAATATATTTATCGGTGAGCTTTTGAATATTAGTTTGAGCACGACGTTCGTCATCTTCACTAATTTGCTTTTCTTTGAGCAATTTACTGAGATCAGCATTGGCATCACGACGAATATTGCGCACTGAAACGCGGGCTTTTTCAACCTCATCACGTACCACTTTAGTCAATTCTCTACGACGTTCTTCGGTCAACGAAGGCAGAGGCACACGGACGCTATTGCCTTGCGAGGCCGGGTTCAACCCTAAATCGGAAGTGCGAATAGCTTTTTCAATGGCTGGCAGTAAGTTTTTTTCCAAGGAGTGACTAATAACGTTCTTGCTCCCTCGGCGACAATAGTGGCAACTTGGCTTAATGGTGTATCAGTGCCATAGTAAGGGACTTTAATATGGTCTAATAAATTAGGTGGGCTCTTCCAGCACGAAGTTTACCTAACTCTTGCCGCAAGGCATCAATACTTTTTAACATACGCTGCTCAGCGTCTTTGGCAATATTATTTATCATGGTGATCTCCTCGCTCAACAATCGTTCCTTCATCCTCTCCCGAAATGACACGCAATAACGCTCCGGGTTTATGGATGTTGAACACTCGTAAAATCATATCATGGTCACGACATTGACAAAATGCAGACAAATCCATTACAGCCAATTCTTTCTCTAACACTTCACGGTAAGTCAAATGGGTATAACGGGTGGCTTTAGGGTCTTTACGTGGATCTGCAGTATAAATACCATCTACATTGGTTGCTTTCAAAATAGCATCAGCATCAATTTCAATGCCTCGTAAACTGGCGGCTGAGTCAGTGGTTACCAATGGGTTGCCCGTGCCTGCCGCAANAATAACTACGCGACCTTGTTGCANATGATGAATCGCTTCGCGCCGATCATAATGGTCTACTACACCGCTCATTGGGATAGCAGATAAGATACGAGTAGATAAACTAATTCGTTCTAATGCATCACGTAATGCCAATGCATTCATGATGGTGGCCAGCATTCCCATATAATCTCCCGTGATGCGGTTCAGCCCGACCTTTGATAAGGCCGCACCACGGAACAGATTTCCTGCACCAATCACGAGAGCAACTTGCACCCCTAGTTCAACTACCTCTGAAATTTCTCGCGCCAATCGATCGATGACAGCTGGATCTATGCCAAAATCATTTTGGCCCATCAGCGCTTCACCACTTAGCTTTANGCAAAATGCGCCGATAGATTGGCTGATGATTTTCTGGGTTCATTAACGACTCCCTTGCACTTGCGCCATCACCTCTTCTGCAAAATTACTGGTTACTTTTTCAATCCCCTCACCTACTTCAAAACGTTTAAAACCAGTAACTTTAACCTGATTAGCTTGCAATAATTGCGCAATCGTTTGATCTGGATTTTTTACAAATGGCTGTCCTAATAAACTCACTTCATTGAGGAATTTATTGATACGACCCTCAATCATTTTTTCAATAATCGCAGCGGGTTTACCACTTGACAGTGCCTGTGCTGATGCAATTTCACGTTCTTTAGCAACTAAATCAGCAGCCACATCGGTGGTGTTGAGTGCCAATGGGTTACTTGCAGCGATATGCATTGCCAAATCTTTGCCTAATTGTTCATTGGCCTTATCAAGTTGCACTAATACTCCAATACGTTCACCATGTTTATAGGCACCAATAATGCCTTCGGCTTGTAACAATACTAGACGACGCAACTGGATGTTTTCCCNCAGCTTGGCCACTAATGTTTGACGTACATGTTCGATAGTTTCCGTTGCATTAGTGTGATAATGAGCAGACATTAACTTGGTGATGTCAGTCTCTTTCAGTGCCAATGCCCGCTCTGCAACATGATTAGCAAAAGCCANAAAGTTTTCATCACGCGCCACAAAATCTGTTTCGCAGTTAACTTCTAACATGAGGGCTGCGTGTTTATCGGCCGACAGTTTAATTACGATAGTGCCTTCAGCTGCAGTTCGATCAGCTTTTTNTGCCGCTTTTGCCATACCTGATTTACGCATCAGTTCAATGGCAGCTTCAATATCGCCATTAGCTGATTCTAATGCTTNTTTGCATTCCATCATGCCAGCACCCGTACGTTCACGTAATTCTTTGACTTGATTTGCGGTAATTGCCATGCCTAGATCCTCTTTTAATCTGTTGAAAAGGGGGCAATGCCCCTTTTCGATTTCACTTATTTCTGTAATTTGATGACTGAGCAAAACTACTTAGCTGACCCAGTCAAAATAACTTATAAAAATCAGCTATTCCTTATCATTCTTAGCTGAGGTTTTCGTTTTAGGTTTTGCTGCTGTCTTCGCTGCAGGTGCAGGCTTGGTTGCTGCTTTTTAGCTGGTTTCTTGTCAGCTTCTGCGCCTGTTGTTTTTGAGGCAGTTGGCTTTGCTGCTTTCTTGGTCTCTGCAGTTTCAGAGCTATCTACTTCGATGATCTCTTCTTCCAATTCCTCCACTCCAGCTATTTCACCTAGTCCGGCCGCTAATTGTAGCGCTTTTTCTTAACGACTTCAGACTTAGATTCAATTTCTACAGCACGAGTGACCACTTTTCGGGTGGATTTTTTACTAGCAGCCGCTTCTATCTCTGCTTCAACTGCTGCCATTTCACTTTCAGCAATTGCAGCACGAGCAGCCAAAATAACTTCTGCTATGCCATGAGTATAGAGACGAATGGCGCGCAATGAGTCGTCATTGCCAGGAATCACATAATCAATTTGGTCTGGACTATAATTAGTATCGACTATGGCAATGACAGGGATACCTAATTTATTGGCCTCTTCAATTGCAATTTTTTCATGACCAACATCAATGACAAACAAGACATCAGGCAAACCACCCATATCTTTAATGCCACCTAAGCTGCGCTCTAATTTGTCTTTTTCGCGTGAAAGATTGAGGATTTCTTTCTTAGTAAATCCTTCCACTACTCCACCTGACAACAAGCTTTCTAAATCTTTCAATCGCTTGATCGATTGACGAATGGTCTTATAGTTAGTGAGCATACCACCCAACCAGCGGTGGTTAACATAAGGCATACCACAGCGTGTGGCTTCTTCTTTAATAATATCTCGTGCGGCATGTTTGGTGCCAACGAACAATATTTTGCCCTTTCTGCTTGCCAATTTACCGATAAAATCGACAGCGGCTTCATACATTGGTAGGGTATGTTCTAAGTTAATAATGTGCACGCCATGACGGGTGCCAAAGATATATGGACCCATTTTAGGGTTCCAATAACGGGTTTGGTGACCGAAGTGAACGCCGGCCTCCAGCATTTGACGCATAGTAACATTAGCCATAAAAACTCCTCAGGGTTTAGCCTCCACATATTGCATTTCCTAACCCCGTTAAGGGCACCCCAGGAAATGACTTTCATATGTGTGTGAATTTTTAGCACTTCCTTCACTGAAGAAAAATGCCTTATAGAATCAATACGTTAAGCATCTATGTCGGATGATCAGGGACTGTACGCCACACTAATAATCTGCCTAGTTACATTTTTCATTTGCTTAATCGCGTTGTGCTTTATACCATAGAAAGCCGTTAACAACAATTCTTATGCTGATGAATATTCATATCAAAACACCTGAAGAAATTGCAAAGATGCGGGTCGCTGGCAAGCTGACCGCCCAAGTTTTGGAAATGATCCAACCTTATGTCAAACCGGGGATCACTACCAATGAGTTAGACGCTATTTGCCATGAATTTATCGTTAAAGAAGAACGTGCCGTCCCTGGTTCTCTCAATTATCTCGGCTTCCCTAAATCGGTCTGCACTTCGATCAATCACGTGGTTTGCCACGGGATACCTGGCGATAAAAAGCTGAAAGACGGTGATATTGTTAACATTGATGTGACCGTGCTTAAAGACGGCTTTTATGGGGATAGCAGTAAAACTTATTTAGTGGGTAAACCCTCTTTATTGGCACAACGCCTAGTCAAAACAGCACAAGAATGTATGTACCTGGCAATCAAGTTAGTCAAGCCTGGCA
Source organism: Coxiellaceae bacterium (assembly GCA_013414725.1). Taxonomy (GTDB): domain Bacteria; phylum Pseudomonadota; class Gammaproteobacteria. The sequence goes on from CP058706.1 coordinate 2,317,214, forward strand.
TTCACCTAGGAGATATTGGGGCAGCCATTCAACGCCACGCTGAAAACCACCATTATTCTGTAGTGAGGGAATATTGTGGCCATGGGATCGGGCANAAAATGCATGAAGACCCACAAGTGTTGCACTGGGGCAAACCCGGTACCGGCATCATACTCAAACCGGGCATGACTTTTACTATCGAACCCATGATTAATGCTGGGCGCCCTGAAGTGACTCTATTGCCTGATGGCTGGACTGTCATTACCAAAGACCGCAAACTTTCAGCGCAATGGGAACATACTATCTTAGTTACAGAGACAGGTTTTGAGGTATTGACACTCCGCGAAGAGGAAAAAGACATCTTTGCTTGAACTTAATGCAAGTTTTACCTCATGGCGACAATTGTGCCAACAGCAACAAGCAACATTGTCACAACATTTCACAACCGGTGTTCCTCTCAACACCTTATTACTAGACCATAGTCAATTCACCGATCAATTATTAAGGGCCATCTGGCAACAGTGTGGATTAGACCAAGAACCAGGACTACAACTAATCGCTATTGGTGGCTATGGTCAACAAACTTTATTTCCCTTCTCAGACATTGATGTATTGATTATTTATTCAAACATGACATCTGGATTACGGGAACTGCTTGAGCAATGGGTCAGTCATTTATGGGACTGCCATTTGCAATTAAGCCAATATGTGCTCGACATTGCCGCATTGTCCTCTAAATTACAGCAAGATTTTATTTTTTTAATGCCACACGCCACTGCAGAAATATTACCGCTCATCATGTGCCAGAATTATTGAATTATTCGTGGCCTGCTATCGATTATCTAGAGCAGCGGTTAAACACAGTGCAGCAACGTCATGCGAAATATTGGATGACGGAGAATAGCCTCCATATTAAAAATATGCGTGGTGGCATTAGGGATTTTCAGGTACTGCAAATGGCCTTGGAATATTTAAAATGACTGATGAGTTGTCATCTTACGAGCAACATTTTTTATTAGACACGCAATTACGGTTACAAGAACTTCGCTACGCAATTCATTTATCATATCAATGCCGTATTGATTACATTGAGGAACCGACGCTGTTAAGAACCCCAACCTGGGTTTCTTATCGAAAAATGTCATTACTAAATGACCTGCTAAATACGAGACACCAAATAATTTCTCAAATTTTCACGCGGTTGATTCAAAGAGTGAAAACTATTTAAAAGCCCAACGTTTGTGATATACGAACTCTGCCAGGACAGTATTTTTCTGCGATTTCTCACCATCAATCCAAAAAGAAATCCGGATACAAAGGCACACCTGGATTAGTAGCGTAACGACCAAAATCAGTTACACCTGCTTTACGTAACACATCCTCATCAATAAAAAAATTCCCTGTCGTCTGCCGGCTATTGCGCGTTAAAATATAATGAGCCGCCTCTGCCACAATACTAGGTTTGCGACTGGCCGCAAAGATTTGTTTAGGAAATAAATTTTCAATGGCTGCAGTGGCGATGACAGTCTTAGGCCAAAGTGAATTCACAGCAATACCGTCTTCTGCAAATTCTGCCGCCATGCCTAAAGTACACATACTCATTCCATATTTAGAAATTGTATAAGCTAAATTATTTTTAAACCATTTTGGATTTAAATTTAATGGCGGTGATAAAGTAAGAATATGCGGATTGTTAGCTTGCTTCAAATGAGGAATGCAGGCACGTGAACAAATAAATGTGGCCCTGGCATTAACTGATTGCATCAAGTCATAACGTTTTGTGGTGGTATCCAATGTAGGCGTTAAACTAATTGCACTGGCATTATTAATTAAAATATCGATCCCTCCCAACTCAGCCACTGTCTTATTCACTGCTTCCTCAACCATTGCCTCATCACGCACATCCACTGCCAATGGCAAAGCATGGCCACCTGCCGCAACAATTTCATCAGCAACTGTATAAATTGTGCCCTGGAGTTTTGGATGAGGTTCAGTGGTCTTGGCCACAATAGCAATTTTGGCACCATCTTTTGCAGCACGTAATGCAATTTCACGACCAATTCCGCGGCTAGCTCCAGTAATTAAGATGATTTTATTTTGTAAACTGTCCATTAGTAATCACTCCCTATTTATTCCACTTCCTGCCATGTTAAACGAATTCGTTGAATAATGGTATTGCCAGGCATGCCAGTTTGCCGCACCACAGAGTAAATTGCCGATAAGACACTACGCGCCATGCCGCTTTGGCCAATGGCAGTGACTTGGTAACAATCATCTGGACAGTCCGTACTCAACAACCGCTGATAAGAATAATGGCTATTTTCATTGCCGCCTTCTGCTTCTGCCAATTCACCATCCAATTGTGACTCTGCTTGTAGCAATGCTGTCTCTGCGGCATTAAACGCTTCCGCCTTAGCAAGCCATTGTCCAGCCATTTTCGTCTGCAAAATACTGATTTGAAAACTACCTAAAATTAATAAGGTCAACACCGATAAAATGATTAAACTGGTCACAAGGACTGCACCACGATTTTTCTTTAAGAAGTAAACTCTCGTTCTCGTAACATGATGTAAATTTGCCATGGTTGATAAAACCTTTTGTCTGTTGCTTGTTGATATTGGCTCAAATACCAATATTGTGCTGATGCAGGAAGAATTTCCTCCTCGGTATTCAATAATAAATTAATCACCACTGCCCGCACCTGCGACCAATCAGCGACTTGATCAGCTGTCAAATAAGCGGCAATATCGACTGAATTTGAATCAGACACTCCATAAAAAATACGCATATCTGTTATATTGTCGACTAGTTCTTCACTGCCTTGAGTGCCCAATTTTTCATATAAAGCATACACTGAGCGTCCTTGTTTATTTTTACGCCCAGTGTCCGCAATAAAATAATATACTGTTGTATTCTGCCATTGTTGCACCATATAACGACAATTAGTAATCGCTACCGCATCGGCTGAAGATGAAATTCGTGGTGATAATTCTGACGGCACATCAGTGGCAATATAACCACGTATTGCATTAGTTTGATCGGTATTCCATATCACACCGCCACAACTGGCATAACCAGCCATGCGGACTGATTGTCGCAAAAAATGCTCTGCCATCCGACCATTCTCTTGTAAGCGAGCCAATGCTTGTTGCCAACGCACACTTGCACGATTATGGCTGTAAACTTGCCAAATATAAGATAAAATTAATAGGCTCAATGCACTGGCGATCAATAATTCCACCAAAGTATGACCACGAAATTTATTGATATGATTCATAGCTCACTGCTTAGCGTGATTTTTCTTTAGAAGAACCCACTGCCCATATGACTGTTACTGTGCACCCATCAGCATTGCATTGATAATCACCATGACCTTGTGGCAACCAATGTTGATTGCCCTCTTCCCACTGGAAAAATTCTCTCGTTCGAATTTCGCTAGCATGATTGGCACGCAACCTTTCTAGCATAGAAAATGCCTGGGTTAAGGCAATACTTTGCCACAATGCAGTTTTGGTCAATTGAATGCTATTTACTTGCATTGCCATCATCCCCATGATGCCAAATGATAAGATCAGCAAGCTGATCAATATTTCTAACAAACTAAAGCCTCGATTTTTCATATGTGTTAAATCCAAATAGACCAATGCGAATGGTAAAGTTCACCTTATGACGAATTAGTTTAACAATCCAAAATATTAATTAAACCGCGTAAATTACCGTATTGATGTTGAATTTTTTAAGCGAGAATGGTGTTTTTAAACTAAAAAGAGGACTATATGAAGCAAAGAAAATTTTAATATCAGCACTGCTCTTTTTAAGCAGCAGCATGCCCTTGATATGCCAAGCGGATGTAACATTTTATGTACAAACCCTGAACAAATTACCGGTTTAATTAAACAGAATGGATGCCCTGCTGGTTACGGTTATATTCCCACAGGAACACGGGTAGAAATTAACAATTATTACATTCCCCAAAATCAACGTTGGTATTGGGTCTATAATGGGAATGATCATTGTCAACCATTGCCAAAAATGGGGCTATCTTACTTAAATTATCATGCTACTGGGAACTACAGTGGCGACCAAATCATCACCGGTTATGGTGATAAAAATAATGGAGAAACCTTGTTTTCGTTTGTATTCACTATTCCACCCAGTAACTGTCCTGATAATCAATGTCCGTGGTATTGTCACAACTTTGTTGGCAGCAATCCACCTACTATTATTGGCTGTGCTCAAGATATCTAAAGAATGTTTTTATTTCACGTAGGGTAGATCAAGCGGATCCACCCTACATAAAATAAAAGAGAAAAGAAACCTAAAGGGGCTAATCTGATAACTGAATAATCAACTGGTTCAGTTTCTTAACAAAACCGGCTGGGTCTTCCAATTGTCCACCTTCCGCTAATAAAGCTTGATCGTATAAAATTGTTGCCCAAGTTTTAAAGCGGTCTTCGTCTGTCTCTTGTTTGAGTTTAGTAATTAATGGATGCGTTGGATTAAGTTCTAAAATGCGCTTACTAGCAGGCATTTCGTGACCAGAAGCACGCAATAAACGCTGTAAATGCGCACTCATTTCCTCTTCATCCACCACAAGACACGCTGGTGAATCCGTCAAACGTTGGGTAATACGCACTGTTTTGACTTGGTCTGCCAAGATTTCTTGCAGTTGTTTAATCACACTGGCAAATTCATCTTGTTGTGCCTGGGTTTGCTTGGTTTCTTCCTCTGTGGCTTTAGCGACATCTAAATCGCCTTTGGCTACAGAATGCAGTTNTTTGCCAGCATACTCTGTTAAATGCGCAGTCAGCCATTCATCAATCCGATCAGACAGTAACAATACTTCAATGCCTTTTTTGCGGAAAATTTCTAAGTGCGGACTGTTTTTGGCAGCTAAGAATGAGTCTGCCGTAATAAAATAAATTTNTTCTTGGCCAGGCTGCATGCGGCTGATGTAATCATCTAATGACACCGTCTGTGCTTGGTTATCGGTATGCGTCGTTGCAAATCGTAGCAATTTGGCAATACTTTCTTTATTAGCAAAATCCTCTGACGGGCCTTCTTTCAAAACTTGTCCAAATGCGTTCCAGAATTTCTGATACTTTTCAGTATCGTCTTTTGCCAAAGTTTCCAACATCGATAACACTCGTTTCACAATGCCTGCACGAATTGCATCAATGGTTTTATTGCTCTGCAGAATTTCACGCGAGACATTTAATGGCAAGTCATTGGAATCGACAATACCGCGCACAAAGCGTAAATAAGATGGTAATAATTGTTTAGCATCATCCATGATAAATACGCGTTTGACATATAATTTTAAGCCATGTTGGCTTTCACGATTCCATAGATCAAAAGGCGCCCGTGCCGGAATATATAATAGTGAGGTATATTCTAGTTTCCCTTCTACCTGATTATGGCTCCATAATAAGGGGTCTTCAAAATCATGGCTAACATGTTTATAAAGTTCTTTGTATTCATCATCGCTAATCTGACTCTTTGGCAAAGTCCAAAGTGCTTTAGCGCGGTTAACGATTTCCTCTTCAGGCACGGCTGGTTTGGGCTCTTTTTCTTCGTCCCCACCATCGTNAGTGGGTTTTTGCATCACGATAGGCCATAAAATATGGTCAGAATATTTTGTGATAATATTACGCAAACGCCATGCGTCTAAAAATTCGTCTTCATCTTCCCGCAAGTGTAAAATAATTTCAGTACCACGCTTGGGTAAATCAATATTTTGGACAGTGTACTCGCCTTCCCCATTGGTTTCCCATTGCACGCCTTGATCAGGCCGCATGCCAGCACGGCGGGTCTTCACCGTGACTTTATCCGCAACCACTAAAGCCGAATAAAAACCGACCCCAAATTGGCCAATTAAACTGACATCTTTGGATTTATCACCCGTCAATGCCGATAAAAATTCACGGGTACCTGACTTGGCAATAGTACCTAAGTTATTGATTGCCTCATCACGGCTCATACCAATGCCGTTATCACGAAGGGTGATAGTACGTTCTTTGGGATCAAAATCGAGCCAAATCTTGAGCTCGGAGTCCCCCTCATAAAGGGCGGCGTCGTTTAAGGCTTCAAACCGGAGTTTATCGTTGGCATCCGATGCGTTAGAAATCAGTTCGCGCAGGAAAATTTCTTTGTTGCTATAAAGGGCATGAGTTACTAAATGTAGTAACTGTTTGACTTCCGCCTGAAAATTCAGGGTCTCAGCTTGGGCTTTGGTTGCCATATTTCACCTCCATCATTAGTTGATTAGCTAATGATGGGGATGAAATATGGGTTTTCAAGGGCAGGTTTAAGAATGTGTCGGCACCATCCGCAATGGCTCCATATTTTCCAATATGCTATATGCAGGAGCAAAATCTGGGAAGGTTGCTACAAAATCAAAAAGTTGAATATCTTTTAACAATTCTTTAAAAAACTTTCGAGTTTTTGTTGCATAGGAGTGACTTCAATACCATGATTAGTACTGATTTTGCCTCTGGTCAACATGATGAGTCTCTGCAAGGTGTCCACCGTATACCCTATGTTTTGATTTGAATTAGCAATAAGTTTATTGATACTTGAGACCAGTTGATTAATGCTAGCAACATCTGTTTCCGATGGGTGCTCAAAATATTCATCCCAACTTATTGACACTAATACATCACATAACCGAACACATTCGAGCTCTAGGAATTGAAATGGATTATTGGGCAATGCTTGCAATTGGTTTAAATTTAACACATGACAACTCTCCAACCGTTCGTTAAAGTCCCCTGGTATTGGTTCATCAGTAGGTGGATCTATATGGTTAAAGATTAATTTTGCGTTAGATATGTAGAATTTACATTCTGATAAATCGGCGCCAGATTTTAACAAATAATTGACCATTTCTCTGAGATGCAGATAACCTGGCAAGTAATGGCCACTATAAATGGTAATACCTTTGATTTTACCATCAACAATCTGCATTTCCCTGAACAACGTAATGCCTGTCCTCTCGCTAAAGAAGAGTGATAGTGAATGGCATAAGGCTGTTTCTGTACTGTATCTATTAACAATCGTTTATCATGTGTCCACACAAATGAAGCCCATTTTGGCTTATGATGAGATACATATACAGCCCTTCCACCTACCTCTTGCATTGTGCTCACAATTTTAGTTACCAAAGAAACTCTTGCTGTAGTAGGATCAACTTCATTTTCGAATTTTACAAAAGTTCCATTGTTATCAATAAAAATCTGCTTATCAAATTGTTCACTTTCAGATAAATACTTAACTCTTTTATATGATCCAATTGCATATGGCGGTGCGCCCAAAAACAGCTTTCATTATGTCTAATTTTTGATTTAAGGGTTTATCGGCTAATGATAATAAACATGCTTCTACATGTTCGAAATTAACTATAGAAATACAAACCATACTATCAATCAAATTTTCTACAAATGCCGAATGATAATTAATAACACCATCTTGATAAAACATGCGCAAAAAATTTAACACAGGATTATTGGCTAGGCTTAAATTAGCCATCAATAGATTGTCTTCAGGATCACTTTCTAACGGATTATATGCAGCTTTATATTCTTCCATCTTTTCACTACTTGTATATAAATTACCTCCTTTTTCTTCTGTCATTAAAAATCTTTCATAAAACTGCTTTATTTGATAAACAATTGTTGCATCCAAATCATTTTCTCGCATTGCCTGGCCATAGCGTGCAAATTTTCGAGATAAGTCAGTATAAATTGGGTCAATAATTCTTTCGCACATCGACCTGTTTCCATAATCAACAATTCACCGCTTTTGACTCGACTATGGACCTCATCATTGGTCATTCTGAGTTGAGGAGCAGATTTAACTTCTTTAGTGAAATTCATCCTCTTATTGAACGAATCTGGCATCGTTCTCTTAGCTAATTCAATAAACCGAGAAACACCCTGTAATATCTTTTGAACTTTGACTGTTTCATTATTGTCACAACCAGACATGATTAAATTTTCACAGGTTTGCTGTATTAATTGTGCAAAATCAAATTTTTTAAAGACTGTCTCTGCACGACTAAATTGGTAAATTAGTCCTTGTAAAGCTGCAAGCTTGCCTATAAGTTCTGCTTGTGACAAATCAAATTTGACAGAACTTGGATCAGTATTTGCAAAAAGTAATTGGTGATTGATTGTCGGAAGTTTTTACGATTTCATGGGTCTCATCTTTTTCTGAAACAAAGGAAATCTGGCATAATTAATTTCAGTATGAAATGCCAGAGTTTCATAAAAATCCTTAATAATATAGAATACACTAAATGCTTTTGGCGCAAACTCGGATCAGTTATATTAATAAGCAAACTGTAATTAATGGAATTTGCCATTGATTTGATTAGATCATCCTCTAACGCAAACCTTGCATTATTTTTATAATTAAACCAACAATTACTGTCTTACGGTATTCGCAAAATGGATCATTTTTAGTCAAATTCAATAGTCTAAATGCTTCACGGAATGTAGGAAACAATACAGCCGTGGGATTTGTTAATAAGAAACTTAGCATTGCATATAAACGATCATGATTATAAACTAGCAATAATTTTGCCAATGCCATGGCGCCTGTTTTAACTAATAATTGTTCTATTTTGTCCGGTTCTTTTTCTAATGACGCCAATAATCCTTCAAAAATAAATGAGAATCTTTTGCAGTAAATCAGGCGAGTACATATTTTGATGCGACAAATTAGCCATCTGGATAAAAAGCTGAGAAAAAGCATCAAATTGCTCTAGCTTCAAGGTTCTCTGCACTATTTCTATAATGGCGTGCTCTACCACTCTATCATATGCAGAATTAAACAAGATCCTCACCAACAATCCTGGAAACTTTTGCTGATATTCTTTGTCGGTATGCAAATACATCAAAGATCTTACTAGAGCCTCAAAAGCACTACTGCTCTTTTCACTTTCTTGATCGGCTTGCTTGATCAATGCTTCGATTTGTTTTTCAATTTGTTCTGCAGATGAGCCATTTTTAATATTTTTATACTATCGGTTTGAGCAGCAGTTGGTTTAACTCTAGGCATTTTTGACCTCTAAGTTTTTCAATGGGTAAATAGACAGCCGGCCTGAAATAGGCGTATGGTACAATATCCTTACTATACACCAAGGAACTTAAGGAAAACTTAATAAAACTAGGGTGGGCCAAGCAAAGCTCTGTAAGAAGGCAACTTTTCAGAAAGCTTTATTGTGAGGAGCATAGCGACGAAGCAATTCAGTGACCGAGACCACATGGATTGCTTCGTCACTACGCTCCTCGCAATCTGGTGTATCCCCACGAATTTTTATGTAAGCAGTTGAATTAATTGCTTACTATTACTCCTCGTCATCCCGCGGCGAAGACCGCGGGATCCATCAGGCAATATGCACTCTATAGAGTAGCCCTGGTTCCCGCCGTCTTCGCCGCGGGATGACGGGATTTATTTTTATACCTTCAGCGAAATGCTTAATCTTGACAACAATAACAAGCTTCTAGTTTTTACGCCCTTTCTTTCGAACTCGCTGATTTGTCTTACCTAAAAATTCGTGGGGATACTTCAGCTCGCAATGACCAGCTCCAAGCTTTTAAATAATTTTTACGCTATTTCTAGTGGGTCAATACCACCCCTGGGTTGCCGAGTAAAGTCATACCATGCATTGAGGTCAAAAGATTACGAGTGTTCCAATATTGACTACCCAGTGACACGGGGGAAATGATTGTTCTTCCAATTACTAAACGACCGTTGGTTATGGTGTGTATCCCCCAAACATCGTGAAATGCATAGGCCTTGCCACCTTTGCTGCCAATGTACAGCATTACATGGCCATGCAAATCCAATAAGGTCATAAAAGGGATGCCTTGATGGATAATAGTCTGCTCTTTGGCAGAGGTGGACAAACCCTTGAAACTGACTTTATGCCATGCCACCGCCTGGTCAGCTGAACTGCGTGGCAACCAAATGCCAAAACCGGCAAATAGATCAATCATTGTGGCAGAACAGTCCCGATGCCCATAAAGCTCACCCCAGCCATATGGGTCTCCCATCATCTGGTTCGCCAGAGTGGCCACATGATTAGGCGTCATTAAAANAGGCCAAGGCGTGGCAGCGTCATCAGTCAAGGTGACTAGCTTAATCACTGCAGTTTGATCATTGTCCACAGCTACCATCACTTGATAATGGCCATTGGCATTCTTAATTAATGGGTAAATTGCACCAATCCGAGTGACAAATTTAACTTCATGGCCATCTACTAAAGGTGCATTGTCTTTGACTGCTGTCACATATTGCTGTGCTGCTTGCCACTGGCGCATAAAACTCTGCGATACATTACCAATACTACTTCTTTCAACCCAACCCACCTGATTATGCGTCAACACTAATACCCACTCCCCATCTTGTGTAAGCTGCAACATTAAGACCGGTGTATTCGGCACTAGCCAAGCCTGTTGTAATTCATCAAATGGGTAACCTTTACCAGGACGCCATAAATTTTCAAATACTGCATCTTGGGTCGGCAAAACTCGCAAATGGGTCGCATGGACGACAATTCCGCGTTGATGATAATTCGGAAAACTGCTGAGCTGAATATTATGGACAATATTTTTAATCCATAATGGCGCATAACGGTGTTGATTAAATCCCCAGCCTGAATAATGTTGATAAATGGATAAGATACTTTGTTGATATTGTTTAATTTCAGCATCAGAATACATTATTTNTTTCCCAGTCCACGGAGAAAAATAATGTGCCAGATAATCCTTTGCTAAGGCTTGCTGTTTTTCAGGCGAAAGCAACGCTTGATTGGCAGAATGCGGATCTACAAAAGCGAGGGCATTTTGAGTAACATTTTTAATGGCCACTTTGGGATCACGAAGAGCGAACTTTACCAGCCCCCAAATAATCACAATAAGCAACAATAATATGACAAAAATAATAAGAAATACGTTTTTATTAAACATCAGCGCTTAGTCTTCGTCTCGAAAGCCTTCCTGCTCAATAATTTTCCGTAGTTTATGTAATGCCTCTAACTGAATTTGCCGCACACGCTCTCGCGTCAAACCCACTGCCTCACCAACTTCTTCTAAAGTGGCCTTATCATAACCATGCAAACCAAAGCGGCGTGCAATGATTTCTTGTTGTTTGTCATTTAATTGTGACAACCATGTTTCCAAATGCTCTTGCAAATCGGCATCTTGCAATAAATCAACTGGATCAAGATTATTATCATCTGCAATAATGTCCACTAGAGGTTTGTCAGTGTCTTGCGCCATTGGATTGTCAATTGATGTCGCATCTTTATTTAAATCTAAAATACGTTTAATTTCATCAATCGGTTTGTCAACCATTGTCGCAATTTCTTCACAAGTCGGTTCATGGTCTAGTGTTTGCGTTAATTGACGTGCAGCCCGTAAGTAAGTATTTAATTCTTTTAGCACATGGATCGGCAAACGAATAGTACGGCTTTGATTCATAATTGCCCGTTCAATGGTCTGACGGATCCACCAAGTAGCATAAGTTGAAAAACGAAACCCACGCTCTGGATCGAATTTCTCAATAGCATGCATCAGGCCTAAATTGCCTTCTTCAATCAAATCTAAAAATGGTAAGCCACGACGGTTATAACGACGTGCAATTTTCACTACAAGCCGCAGATTGCTTTCAATCATGCGTTTACGCGCCATTTCATCACCTTTATGGGCACGTCTTGCTAAATCGAGTTCTTCTTGAGCTGATAATAGCGGAGTAAAACCAATCTCGCTCAGATACATTTGAGTTGGGTCAAAGATAGAGCTACCAGCCACCGCATGACTCGCATGCTTGGGTTTTTCAGTAGACTCTGGTTCTGATGCTGACTCTGCCTCAGTTTCAGCGGCAAATGACAATTCATCATCGGCTTCTTCCTCGATTGAAATGTCATCGTTACTGGAATCATCCGGTTCAGAAAACAATAATTCTTCACTGGGTGAAAAATTAATAGTATCGAGTTCTTCAGGAATGGAATCAGTTGTTTTAGACGTTTTGCGTTTAGCCACGGTTACTCCTTCGATTTAGAATCATGATTAAGTCCATTTAATCACGGGATCATGCTCTGATACTTACCCTTTTAAGAGCGTCAATGGATTGACTGGTTTTCCATTGCGGCGAATTTCAAAATGCATCGCTGGCAAACCAGCATTATTTTTCCNCATTAATGCGATCTTTTGCCCCGCCTTAACAGCCATGCCCTCTCTAACGAGTAGGGTTTTATTATACGCATAAGCACTTAGAAAGGTATCATTATGTTTAACAATAATCAAATTCCCATAGCCTTTAAGCCCTGATCCCGCATAAACTACTCTACCCGACGCTGTTGCCATGATAGGATCACCATAATTTCCACCAATATCAATCCCGCGGTTGCCTGTGCGAGCAGGCGCATATCCTCGAAGAATTTTGCCCTTACTAGGCCACAACCATTGGCCCACCCGTACATTAGGCGTAATGATCGGCTGCGGCGGTACCGTTTTTGTTGCTGCTATTTTTGTTTTAGTCTTGGGGGCTGAATAAAACTTTAATGCGGGTGGTTGTGGAATGGTCTTAGCACCATATTTTGTTGTCGTTAATTTAGTGACGTTTACATAGGAATTAGGCGACATTTGTAAGCGTTGACCAGTACGTAAAGCATAAGGGGNGCTTAACTGATTAATGCGAGCCAAATCACGGAAATCCATATCAAATGCCCAAGCGACAGAATAGAGCGTATCACCTTNTTGCACAACATAAGCACTTGTTTTCGCTGCAGGTTGATGCCAACCTTCAACAATAGGTGCGTTGTGCTTTGCAGAGCACCCTGCTAAAGCCAATAGTGTTAAAAGAACAACAACTAGTAATCGCGTCGTGAACATCATGTTCTATATCCAAAATGCCCATGCAAGCTTTTTTAATGAGAGAAGAAATACCAACACAAATAGGCAAATAACAATACTAAAACGGTAATCCAGCCAATTCGATCAACATGACGCCGCAACATACGCTCCATAGGTTCACCACCCCAATACATTAATGCGGCAACCAAGAAAAACCGTGAACCACGACCAATAAAAGAAGCAATAGTAAACGGCAACAGTGCAATTTCAACCGTGCCAGCAGCAATTGTAAATAATTTGTAAGGCAATGGCGAAAAACCAGCAATGAAAATGATCCAAAATCCCCAGGTATTGAACCATTCTTTTACTTGCAAATACGTGTCCCAATAACCAAATTTAATTAGCCAAGGATGGATGATGGCAANAAAGAACATACCAATCACATAACCAAACAAGCCACCTAACACAGATGTAATCGTGGTCAAAAAAGCATACCACCATGCACTTTTAGGCTTTGCCAAGGACATCGGTGCTAACATTACATCGGGTGGAATAGGAAATACGGATGATTCTAGAAAACTCAACACGCCTAGGTAATATTGCGCGTGTGGATGGGCTGCCCATTGCATCATTTTGTTATAAATCGACGAAAAATACGCATTATTTATTTAACCCCGTTATCCAATGACTTAATTGATCAAAAGCACGATAATTTGTTAAATCCACTTGTAATGGAGTAATTGCCACTTTATTACGCTTAATCGCATAAAAATCAGAACCTGGACCAACATCTTGTTCATTGCCCGCCAATCCAACCCAATAGACTGTGCGACCACGCGGGTCTTGCTGCGTAATAACTGGTTGCGCGCGGTGGCGTGAGCCCAAACGAGTGACCTCAAAACCACGCAATTCTGAATAATGCACATCAGGCACGTTCACATTCAAAATAGTCCCTGAGGGTAATGGGTCAATAATTAATTGTTCTACCAAAATTCTAGCAACCGCACCAGCCGTTTCGTAGTGTAAATACTGTTCACCTGTCAAGGAGATAGCAATAGCCGGTTTACCTAGAAACCGCCCTTCCATCGCCGCAGCAACAGTGCCCGAATAAATCACATCATCGGCCAAGTTAGCACCTTGATTAATGCCTGATACCACCATATCAGGCTCATTCGGTAATAAACCAGTGATAGCCAGGTGAACACAATCTGTAGGCGTGCCCTCCACACTGATGACGCCATTTTCAATGCGCTTCACATGAATAGGTACATCCAATGTCAGTGAATTACTCGCACCGCTGCGATTACGATCAGGAGCAACTATGTCGAGTTCAGCGACTCCCTTTAATGACTGGCCCAATACTGCTAAGCCTTTAGCATAGACGCCGTCATCATTAGTCAATAAAATCCGCATAATAAATCTCATTTCAAATAAAGTTAAATTACTATACCTGATTAGCGTAATGCCAACCAGTTAGATCATATAAAAAGTGTATGGGTCCGTTTCGCTTGATTCAACCTATATGATTTTATGATATTTCAAACAATATTCTTTACATCGATTGAATCAACACTACCACATGTGCTGCAATTCCTTCACCACGACCAATAGCACCCATTTNTTCGGCGCTCTTCACTTTAATGCTCAGTTGTGAAACTGCAATCTGCATGTCAGCAGCTAATGTTTCACGCATTGGCATTAAATAGCCGGATAGACGCGGCTGTTCTGCGATAATCGTGGCATCAATATTAGCGATCCAAAATCCTTGCTGATGAATTAAACCGATAACATGTTTAAGCAATAAACGACTGTCGATGTTTTTATAGGCAGGGTCCGTATCGGGAAACAATTTGCCAATTTCGCCTAACGCTGCTGCTCCCAAAANTGCATCACAAATCGCATGAATGACTACATCACCATCAGAATGACCAGCCATTCCCATTGAATAAGGCACATGGACCCCTCCCAACATTAAGGGCCGTCCTGCTTCAAAACGGTGTGCATCAAAACCATGACCTATTCGCAACATATTCTATGTCCTTAATAATAAATGTTCTGCAATGATTAAATCTTCAGGATAAGTGATTTTAATATTATTGGTAGATCCAATGACTACTTTAACGGGTTCACCACAAATTTCTAATGCATTGGCATCGTCAGTAACCATCTCACCCTGCGCAATGACTCGTTCCAACGCGTGATAAAGTTTAGCAAACCGAAACATTTGCGGCGTTAATGCTTGCCAAATTTGCGCACGCGGTAAAGTTTTTATAATCTGCGCATCAGCATTCACTTGTTTCAATGTATCACGCACTGGTACAGCTAATATCCCGCCTACTGCATCGTGTTGCAATGTATCTATTAATCGGTCTATTTCTTGTTGCGTCACACAAGGGCGGACTGCATCATGCACCAAAACCCAATCTTGCGGTTTTGCTTNGTGCTTTATTGCATTTAACGCATTTAAAACAGATAAACAACGCTCGGCACCACCTTGACTAGTCANATATAGTTTTTGTTCTGGCAATTTTAAGTTTGACCACCAACGGTCAGCAGGATGTAATGTGACAATGATTTGTTCGATTTTGGATGGGTAACAAAACAAGTNTAAACTATGTTCTAAAATAGTTCTACCATGCAGTTGTAAATATTGTTTAGGCACATCACTGGCCATACGACTACCAATCCCAGCCGCACAAATGACAGCCCAATATTTATTTGTTGAATTGGTAGAAGGTTTCATTTTGCTTAATCATGCCTAAATCATTGCGTGCCCGTTCTTCGATTGCTTCTTGACCTTGCTTTAAATCTTGGACGTCAGCCTGCAAAATGTTATTGCGTTGCAACAACTGCTCATTGTCAGTAGTGATTGCTGCAATGGCCCGCTGTTGCCGCCACACTTGCACTAAACCGCCATCACCAAACCACAACAAATACTGCAAGCCAATTAACAAAGCCACTAATAAAAACACTAAAATCCGCATGGAACTACCTGCTTATTAAGCAGTTGCTTTGATTGTTGCTGCTTTTAAATTAGCAAAAGCTTGTTTTCCGGCAAACTTGGCTGATTTACCGAGCTCTGCTTCAATACGTAACAATTGATTGTATTTGGCCACACGGTCAGAGCGGCAAGCAGAACCTGTCTTAATTTGTAATGCCCTAGTTGCAACGGCTAAATCAGCGATAGTTGCGTCTTCAGTCTCACCTGAACGGTGTGAAATAATGGTGTTATAATTGGCGCGATGTGCCATGTCGATTGCCGCCAATGTCTCCGTTAATGTACCAATTTGATTAAGTTTAATTAAAATGGCATTAGCAATCTGTTCATTAATACCTTTCTGCAACAAAGTTGTGTTTGTTACAAACAAATCATCACCCACTAATTGAATTCGATTGCCCAAACGTTGTGTCAAAAATTGCCAACCTCTCCAATCATTTTCACTCATTCCATCTTCAATGCTAATGATAGGATATTGGTCTACCCAACGTACCAGATACTCACAAAATTCTTCAGGTTTGAGNNCAGTTTTTTCTGATTCTAAATAATAATGACCATCACGATAAAATTCAGTGCTGGCCACATCCAACGCTAAAAATACATCGCGTCCAGGTTCATAGCCTGCTTTCGTAATTGCTTCCATTAAAATATCGAGCGCTGCTTGGTTCGAAGACAAATTCGGCGCAAAACCACCTTCATCACCGACCGATGTTGATAATTCATAGTGCAATAAGATTTNTTTCAATGCATGAAAAATTTCCACGCCACAACGTAAACATTCAGAAAAACTATCAAAACCTACCGGCATAATCATGAATTCTTGCAAATCAATATTATTATCAGCATGGGCACCGCCATTAATAATATTCATCATAGGAACTGGCATAATAAAATCGCCGCTATGGTTTAGATAACGATATAACGGCACACCTGCATCGGCTGCGGCTGCTTTTGCCGTTGCCAGTGAAACGGCCAACATGGCGTTGGCGCCAAGACGGCTTTTGTTGGNGGTACCGTCTAAATCGATCATGGCTGTATCAATGCCTTTTTGTTGGTGCGCATCTTTGCCCAATAAAGCATCACGAATTAAGGTATTAATGTTATTAATAGCCTTTAATACACCTTTGCCCTGATAGCGCTGAATATCACCATCGCGTAACTCTAAAGCCTCATAGGAACCTGTTGAAGCACCGGATGGCACCGCAGCCCGGCCCATGGCGCCCGACGATAAAACAACATCCGCTTCAACTGTAGGATTGCCACGTGAATCTAAAATTTCTCGTCCGACGATGTGTGATATCTTGCTCATATAGGCTCCTGTGAAAATGATTTTTAGATAAGTATTCAGCCAATCGACAGAAACGGGCATTGTTGGTCGACTTTAAACCCATCAATAAACAACGGCGAACCAAACTAAGTCAGGTTCGCCGTGGTTTATTATGACATGATCGATGCTGCTTGACTACGCTACCGCATCGACAGGTGCTGTGTGTGTCAATAATTCTTCCACAAAACCGCTGTGTTTGACCATTTCATCAATAGTCTTTAGCATCGATAATAAGCTTGCCATTTTACCCAAGGGCCATGCATTAGGGCCGTCGCTCAGGGCACGGTCTGGATCAGGATGTGTTTCCATGAACACGCCACTAATACCTACTGCCATTGCAGCACGGGCCAAAGCGGGGACAAATTCACGTTGACCGCCTGAAGATGTACCAAGACCACCAGGCAATTGCACTGAATGGGTCGCATCAAATACAACAGGAGCACCGGTCTTGCGCATCACAACTAGCGAACGCATATCAGCCAATAGATTGTTATAACCAAATGAAACACCACGTTCACAAACCATAATCTGTTGATTGCCGGTCGCCCGAGCTTTTTNGACTACTTGTTGCATGTCCCATGGCGCTAAAAATTGGCCTTNTTTAATGTTGACTGGCAAACCGCACGATGCCACATTTTGAATAAAATTTGTTTGGCGACATANAANAGCAGGCGTTTGCAAAACATCAACCACACTGGCAACTTCCTCCAATGGAGTGTCCTCATGAACGTCAGTTAAGATAGGTACACCGACCGTTGCTTTGACTTTGGCCAAAATAGCCAGCCCTTTTTCAAGTCCAGGGCCACGAAAACTGGTATGTGCTGAGCGGTTTGCTTTATCGAAAGAGGATTTGTAGATAAAAGGAATGTGTAAACGCTGAGTCATCTCTTTTAATTGACCTGCGACATCAATAGCCAATTGTTCGCTTTCAATGACACATGGGCCTGCAATTAAAANAAACGGTTTATCAAGACCAATGTCAAAACCACATAATTTCATAAGCGCCACTCCTCTCTATTCAGTTAACAAAATGATCAATTCACATTAATTGCAAATTGATCACGTTTTATCAAACAACGATTGTCATACCGTCTTATCTACTATAGACCCTGTTGCAACTTTTTGCTGACGAAATTGTTTTGCTGCTTTAACAAAACTAATAAATAACGGATGACCATCACGAGGAGTTGAAGTAAATTCAGGATGGAATTGGCAACCAATAAACCAAGGATGGTTAGACAATTCAATAATTTCAACTAATCGACTGGTGGTTGAAAGTCCAGATACTTTCAAACCTGCCGCTGTTAATTGCGGCAATAAATCATTATTGACTTCATAACGGTGCCGGTGCCGCTCACTAATTTCAGTACGACCATAAATCTTTGCAGCCAAAGATCCGGGTTCTAACAGACAAGCTTGTGCACCTAAGCGCATAGTGCCACCCAAGTGACTATCAGCGTTACGTTTTTCTTTATTGCCCGTCATTGAAATCCACTCTGTCACCATAGCAACAACAGGATAAGGATTGGCTGGATCAAATTCTGTACTGTTCGCATTTGGCATATTGGCACAATGCCGTGCATATTCTATGACTGCAGTTTGCATGCCTAAACAAATGCCTAAGAATGGCACTTGCTGTTCCCGTGCATATTTGACAGTCATGATCTTGCCTTCAATGCCGCGTTTACCAAAACCACCTGGCACTAAAATGGCATCTAAATGTGCCAATGCAGTCGTGCCTTCTAACATAGCCTCTGCATCAATATAGTGGATGTTGACACGGGTATGAGTATGTATACCGGCATGGATCAATGCTTCAGTCAATGATTTGTAAGAATCGGTAAAATTCGTATATTTGCCGATGATACCAATCTCTACTGAATCGAGTGGATGTAAATGGGCTGCAGCCACACGCTGCCACTCGCTCAGGTCTGCTACTTTTGCATTCAATCCGAGGCGGGAAACGACTAATTCACCCAACCCTTGTTCGGACAATAATTGAGGTATTTGATAAATCGATGGCACATCAACTAAAGAAAATACGCCTTGCTCTTCCACGTTGGTAAACATGGCAATTTTCCCACGGGTATTTTCTGGCAATGGCCGCTCAGAACGGCAAATTAAAATATCCGGTTGAATTCCGATAGAACGCAATTCTTTGACTGAATGTTGAGTAGGCTTGGTTTTAATCTCACCGGCTGTGGCAATATAAGGAACCAATGTTAAATGAATAAATAAAGTACGTTGACTACCCATACTCATCCGCATTTGGCGGATGGCCTCTANAANAGGCAATGATTCAATATCACCGACTGTGCCTCCGACTTCAACCAAAGCGACATCAGCACCGGCAGCACCCTCTTCAATTTTAAGTTTAATTTCATCAGTAATGTGTGGAATGACCTGGACAGTGGCGCCTAAATAATCGCCGCGGCGTTCTTTATAAATTACATCAGCGTACACTCGACCCGTGGTAAAGTTATTGCGGCGGGTCATTTTAGTGCGGACAAAGCGCTCATAATGGCCTAAATCCAAATCGGTCTCCGCACCATCCTCAGTGACAAAAACTTCACCATGTTGAAATGGGCTCATTGTGCCAGGATCAACATTAATATAGGGATCAAGCTTGATAAGAGTGACTTTAATGCCGCACGCTTCTAATAGCGCGCCAAGAGAAGCGGAAGTAATGCCCTTGCCTAAAGATGAAACTACACCGCCTGTAATAAAAATGTATTTTGTCATTGCTCGTCCCGTTTTAATTTTTTAATAAAAACGGGATTTTATTATACCAGGATCGGTAATTATTACCAGCATGACCATAGTTTATTCTGATAAAAATTGTCCTATTGCCATTAAGTTTTCCTCTTCTCAGCACTTTATTCTTAAAAATCAGGCTTAACGATAGGGATTGACCTTGACACGTTACGACCAGGGGTTAAGATGGATTGAAATACTGTGACAAGGATATCACTATGAGTTCCCAACCAAAATCACCCAAAACAAGAAAAGGTTGGTGGTTGTTCTTGACGATTATTGGCCCTGGTCTCGTCGTTATGTTGGCAGACACTGACGCAGGCAGTATCACCGTTGCCGCTCAAAGTGGCGCTGTTTGGGGCTACAAATTACTCTCACTACAAATCATTTTAATGCCTATTCTTTATATTGCCCAAGAACTGACTGTCCGTTTAGGCATCGTCACTGGCCGTGGCCATGCTGAATTAATTCGAGACCATTTCGGCAGCTTTTGGGCATGGGTGTCGGTGGGAACATTAGCCATTGGCTGCATGGGCGCAGTCATTACCGAATTTAGTGGGATGGTAAGCATTGGCCTCCTGTTTGGCGTCTCCAGCAAAATGACTCTCACATTAATTGTCAGTTTTTTAATATTAATTGCCTGGACTGGCTCCTATTACTCCGTAGAACGAGTCGCTCTTGCCATCGGCGCCTTTGAATTAGTCTTTCTCTATGTCGCTTGGCGTGCACANCCTTCTTTGAATGAACTGTGGCAAGGCCTAATCACCTTTCCGGTGCACAATCCCAATTATTTGTATTTGGCCGCCGCTAACATTGGCGCTGTCATCATGCCATGGATGGTATTTTATCAACAGTCAGCCGTGGTTGATAAAGGACTTACTGTGGAACATCTCAAGATCGCCCGTTGGGACACTTTGATTGGTGCAGTCATAACCCAACTTATTATGGCGGCAGTCTTGATCGCCACCGCTGCAACTATTGGTAAATCTAATCCAGGAGCGCCATTAAACAATGTGCATCAAATCAGTGAGGCGTTGACTCCTTATTTGGGTGAAAACGTCGGTAAAATTTTATTCTCATTAGGAATGCTGGGGGCCGCATTAGTCGCTACTATGGTCGTTTCACTGGCTGCTGCTTGGGGCTTTGGTGAAATCACTGGTTTTCGGCACTCATTACAAGACCATCCGAAAGATGCCCCCTGGTTTTATGGCATTTACACTGTCGCACTCATTTTAGGCGCAATTCTGGTGGGATCACAGGTCAATTTGGTAAACCTGAATGTTGCAGTCGAGGTAATGAATGCCTGTTTATTGCCAATAGTACTTGGGTTCTTATTCCTGCTCGCACGACGGACATTGCCAGAAACACACAGACTCAAAGGAGCTTACGCACTGCTCACAGGAGCAATACTGTTTATTACCGCGGGTTTCGGTTTGGTCGCTGGCCTTTGGGGAGTTTTGCTCACTGATATTGGCCATTCCCACTGCCGCCAATAATTGATCAATCAAAGCCGGCGATAAATAAAGCACTTGGCTTGGACGTAAATGGCGTGGTAATTCAATCGGACCATAACGGAAACGCAACAAACGGCTCACTTGCACTCCTTGTGATTCCCACAACCGACGCACCATCCGATATTTTCCTTCGGTGACCACTACGTTGTACCACTGATTACGGCCCTCACCACCACCTGTTTTAATTTGAGTAAATTTGGCTACACCATCTTCTAATGCAATTCCTGTGCTCAATTTTTGCAGCATAAGTGGGGTGACATTGCCAAAAACGCGGACCGCATATTCTCGTTCAATCACAAAACGTGGGTGCATTAAGCGATAGGCCAACTCACCATCGTTAGTAAACAATAATAATCCAGCAGTATTGACATCAAGACGTCCAATATTAATCCAACGTCCCGATTTTAATTTTGGCAAGCGTTCATAAACAGTAGGACGGCCTTCAGGATCGCGACGGGTACACACCTCACCTTCCGGCTTGTAATAAAGCAGCACTTTGCGTGCTTCTTCTTGATCAGAGACAAGTTCAACCCGTTTACCATCGAGGGTTACTTGCGCTTGCATAGAGATACGTTGGCCTAGATGAGCGACTTCGCCATTGACACGAATACGGCCCTGAGAGATCCAGGTTTCCACCATTCGACGTGAACCGAGTCCTACCCGGGCAAGCACTTTTTGAATTTTTCTAACATAGGGACCAAACTAATTTTCTTCTTCAGCAGTAACAGTCGCCGTCAGTTCGTCATTAGCGGTATCTGCTATTAATTCTGATGAAGACTCTGAGGTTTGTTCTATGAGTTGTTCTACCATAGGCGCAGCGATTTGCTCACTGATTGGTTCATCAATCTTTTCTGCCACCATTGACTCAACATTTTCTGCAATGATTTGCTCTGACGCTGGCTCTGCTTCCACTGCAGCTTCTTCCGCCACTTTATCGATGTCAGGATTTGATAAAGGCAAGGTCAGATTAGCAGCCATCGTTTCTAATTCGTGAATATCCGTCAAAATAGGCAATTGCGACAAGCTTTGCAAATTAAAATAATCTAAGAATTGTTTGGTTGTCGCATATAAGGCAGGCTTGCCAGGCACATCACGCTGGCCTACTACTTTGACCCATTCTCGCTCTAATAAGGTTTTCATAATACTTGTGCTGACAACTACTCCTCGAATTTCTTCAATCTCTGCTCGGGTTATGGGTTGACGATAAGCAATCAATGCTAGCGTTTCTAGTAAAGCGCGGGAATAACGGGGTGGACGCTCTTCCCATAATTTACTGATCCAAGGGCTAANATCAGCGCGCACTTGCAACCGATAACCACTGGAGACCCGACTCAATTCATAGGCACGGTCTTTATAGTCACTGGCCAAATCTTCTAACAATACCTGTAAATCTTTCTCACTTGGGCGCTCATCTTCTGCAAATAATTTAGCTATTCGGTCTAAAGTTAATGGCTCCCCTGCTGCAAGAAGTGCGCCTTCGATAATACGTTTCAATTGCATAATATTCATACTAACCTACCGCTTTAACATGAATGGGCGCAAAGGNTTCTGCTTGCACCAATTCAATTAACATTTGTCTGACCAGTTCTAAGATAGCAATAAATGTCACGACCACGCCAATCCGGCCCTCTTCCACTGTGAATAAACTACTGAAGTCGGCAAATTGGGTGTTTTTTAACTTAGTTAATACCTCTGACATCCGTTCGCGAATTGACAAGGTCTCACGTTGTACTTGGTGACTGGCCATTAATTTTGCGCGCTCTAAGACGGCATGGAATGCCAATACCAACTCACGCAAATCCACCACTGCGGGTGGACGGACTTGTTTCATATCAGGCACTTCTGCACTCACGGTAAAGATATCACGTTCCAGTCGAGGCAAAGTATCCAATTCTTCAGCTGCTTGTTTAAAGCGTTCATATTCTTGCAACCGGCGTACTAATTCGGCACGTGGATCTTCCTCCGTTTGACCTTCTTCAGTGACCGGTGGCCGTGGCAACAGCATACGCGACTTAATTTCAGCCAAGACAGCGGCCATGACTAGATACTCTGCCGCCAATTCAAGCCGCATTTCCTGCATAAGCTCTACGTATTGAACATACTGTTGGGTAATTTGTGCAATCGGAATATCGAGAACATCAAGATTCTGTTTTTTAATGAGATACAGTAATAAATCTAATGGCCCCTCAAATGCATCCANAANAACTTCCAAAGCATCTGGCGGAATATAGAGGTCGCGGGGCAATTCGGTTAGTTGTTTGCCTTTAACAACCGCAATAAATTCATTCTCTGTCGCTGTATGAGTAGTCTCCATCATGGCGCAAATCATAACATACTCGACTTTTAGATTGCATAACAAAATGGCTACTAAAGGAGTAAAGCTAATATAAAAAGGCTTTGGATCGCCCCGCCCTTTGCGAACTACCTGAGGTTCCCCTGAGACCAAATCAACCACGGTTGTTGGTTCAATACCACAAGCCCCTCCATCAACGACTAATTCGATCTGGCCACGGAGACGATCATAGATTTCAGCTGGGTCAGACAGTGGCAATTCATCTCCGGGCAATATCAAGGTAACCGTCATCAGAGGCTCCTGCATTTCTTCCAAAATCGCTAAAGCAATAGGATTTTCAGGAACACGAATGCCAATGGTCTTTTTTGGNNAATGTTGCAAGCGGCGTGGAACTTCTTTGGTCGCTGGTAAAATAAAAGTATAGGGGCCTGGAGTGTAGGCCTTTAGCAAACGAAAAATTGAATTATCGACTCGTGCATAGATAGCCAATTCTGACAAATCCCGACACGTTAAAGTAAAGTTATGTTTTTCATCTAACTGTCTAATTTTCCTTATCTTTTCCATGCCATCTTTGTCACCAATGCGACAACCCAAGGCATAAGCGGAATCGGTTGGATAAGCAATAACGCTGCCTGGCTGATCAAGCACTGTAATGACTTGATGCACTAAACGTTTTTGTGGCGTCTCTGGGTGGATTGCTAGTAATTGCGTCATGAATAATTCTCTTTAGGTTATGTGGAGTGGATCAAGCGAAGCGGACCAACCCACCCAATCTTATTGCCAACTGAAATGGTGGATGCGCTTCGCTTGATCCACCCTACGTTAAAATAACACGAAAATTATTGAACAGCGTTTATTCAAAGTCCTATACATTCAAATAATATGGTATAATGCGGCATCTATCCAATGAGATGTCCAGAACAATGAAATTATTTTTTGATCTCTTGCCCGTCATTCTATTTGTAATCATCTATAAGCTTTATGGTATTTATTATGCCACTGCTGTCATGATGGTGACCTATACCATACAAGTCGCTGGTATTTGGCTAAAATATCGCCGACTTGAAACCTGGCAATTAATTACTTTAGTCTGTGTGCTTATCTTGGGTAGCGCCACTTTGTTATTACATAATGATTTATTTATTAAATGGAAACCAACGATTATTTATTGGCTGTTCGCCGCTGTTTTCTTATCAACCCATTTCTTTACATCTAAACCACTGTTGCAAAAAATGTTGGANAGAAAAATAGAATTAACTTCCAATTTATGGCGACGGCTTAACAGTAGTTGTACGATATTNTTTGTGCTAATGGGGATTGCCAATTTATATGTTGCTTATCAATTCAGCACTAATATTTGGGTTGATTTCAAACTGGCTACGATTGGTATTAGTTTCCTTTTCTTCCTTGGTTTGGCGCTGTATATGAGTAAACAAATGTCTGTTAAACCAGAAAACGTGATTAACTGATGAGCTGATATATGCAAGAAACTCGCCTGGAACTTATTAAACAACGTCTTACAACTGCATTACAACCTACAGTCCTGATTGTCGAAGATGAAAGTGCTAAACATCATGGTCATCCTGGAGCCAGCACTGGTATGGGGCATTTTGCTGTAACAATTGCATCACCTTTATTTAAAGACCATAATTTATTGGAGTGTCATCGCCTGGTGTATGATGCGCTCGGAAGTTTAATGCAAACTGATATTCACGCTTTAAAGTTGAAGATTATTACATAATTTTTGACATAGTCGTTTTACAATAAATCATCGACTACTTGCATACAAATTTCTGGTAATTTTCGGTCTTGATCAAGACAATCTCTGATTGCATTAATGGCTTGTCGAATGTCTTCTGGCAGTACACTATTTGGAGCATTTTCACCCGGCCAAGAAGCATCGCGTGTCGCTTTATCTGGCCAACGGGAATATGCCAACCACATGCCTTCTTCGGTTTGATGCAGACAAGAACCTAAAGCACCACGATGTGCTACAAAATAATTAGCAATTTTATTCCATAATTTCTTATATTCTGCTTCCTGTCCAGCTTTAACATAGCCTCGGTAAATGACGGCAAACATAGCTTATCTCCTTTTATCTCGATGGGAATGTCATAACCCACGTCTCATCTCCATGGGAACGTCAACACCACGTCTTATCTCCACAGGAACATAACCTCGTCATCCCGCGGCGAAGAGCGCGGGATCCAGAGAGAACAGCAAGGTGTCTGGGTCCCGCGGTCTTCGCCGCAGGATGACGGATGACTTTGTATACGAGGAATGACACGCTGGATGCATCCGAAATGGCCTTTGGCCGTTTGTCGAACCCTAATGTTCCTGTTCCTTGCAGCTAGTTCAATATAGAACTCTCAACAGATACATCGATCTGTTAAGAGTTCTATATTGAATTGGCGGAGAGGAGGATTCGAACCCTCGTGGGCTTTCGCCCCATCCGATTTCGAGTCGGCGCCGTTATGACCGCTTCGGTACCTCTCCGGTTTTCTTTTTTAAGCGAGTTCGGTGGGCAATGGAACACCTAAGCGGTGCGCTACTTCGCTGTAACCCGCAACTACATCACCCAGGTCTTTGCGAAAACGGTCTTTGTCCAAAATGGCACGGGTTTTTGCATCCCAAATGCGACAACCATCAGGAGAAAATTCGTCACCTAAAACAATTTCGTTTTGGTAACGGCCAAACTCTAATTTGTAATCTACCAATAACAAACCGGCTTTTAAAAATAAGGGCTGCAATATTTCATTGACCTTGAAAGTCAATTGCTTCATAACCGCCAATTCAGCGGCCGTCGCCCAACCAAAATGGAGGATGTGGTCTTCAGTAATAATAGGATCATTCAACGCATCATCTTTCAAAAATACTCAAATAAAGGCGGGTTTAATTCCAGGCCTTCTTTGATGCCCAAACGTTTACACAAATTGCCTGCCGCAATATTACGAATGACACATTCCACTTTAATCATTTCAAGGCGTTTCACCACAGATTCATGGCTAGACCACAAACGCACAAAATGACAAGGGACTCCTGCTTTAGTCAGAGTCTCCATAATAAAAGCATTAAAGTGATTATTGATGACTCCTTTGTCTTTCAACTCTGCTTTTTTAGGCCATTGAAAGCTGTTGCATCATCTCGAAAATCAACTATCAAATAACGGTCATCGTCAGTTGCATACAATGTTTTTGCTTTTCCAGCATAGAGTTGCGCTAGTTTTTTCACTCACTTCTCCAAATCGCGATCTCATCAGCCTGCTTGATCTTGGTTCGTATCTGATAACAGGACATAAACAATTCGGCGAATATAATACCACAGAAAAGCAAAGTTGGCGTAACTATTCAGCCAGCAATTGCGTGGCTGAATAGTTACTGATGATTGTGCTCAAGGAACGCAAGCCGCTTAATTGCCTGCGTTTTGTTTGATCGCGCTTAAAATACGACCGCTGACAGCGCCAGGTGCAGCCTGATTTTGGTCATTATAAACGTTAACCTCTGTCACATTGCCCGCTGATTTCAAGTGGACTTGGTATATCGGGGTATTCACTTTTAAGGTACCACCCGAACCTGCAGTATCTAATACATAATACGCACCTAAGCCCTTGTCTTGTTGCAATATTTTATAGCCAGACGATTGTAGCGCTGAGCCTACTTTGCCCCAAGCTTGATCATAACTATTATTGATGACCAAAGAGTTTCCGCTCATAGTAGCGGCTTTAGATTGGGCAGGAGCTTGAGATGCCGGTGATTGTTGTACCGCCTGACTACCAGGAGGCACTATCGATGGATTAGTCCCTGTGGCTTGGGATGCCGTCGATGGGATTGGATAATAATTTTGCATACTTTTAGTGTTCATGCCCGCCGGAACTTTGGTTGGAGGCACGCTTTTGGCTTGGGATTCATAGCTATTGGCTTGTTTTCCGGTAGTACTACATCCTATCAACGCCAATCCTAAAATGGCAGGAACAGCAGATTTGATCAAATAATGTTTCATAACAATACTCCTTAAAAAATTGTTATTAGGTGTTAGGCAACACCTGTTTCCCTTAAAGCGGCATGCAAAGCCGGTCGATATTGCTCCGCCAATGTAGTCATTGGCAATCGGATCCCTGCCGGAATTAATCCCATTTCATGCAATGCCCATTTCACTGGAATAGGATTGGATTCTAAAAACAACGTATTGTTGAGTGGCAAAAGACGTTCGTTAATTTGCATGGCCAGATCACGGTTGCCAGACAAGGCTGCCTTGCATAAATCATGGACCAATTTAGGGGCGACATTGGCAGTAACACTGATGCCCCCTTCCCACCGGCCAGGATAAAATCAGCAGCATTGTCATCATTGCCAGTCAACAAATCTAAACTGTCACCACACAAATCGAGTAATTGCGGCACTCGCTTTAAATCACCGCTGGATTCTTTAATCCCCACAATATTGGGAATCGCCGCTAATCTTGCCACCGTTTGCGGCAACATATCACAACCGGTACGGCCTGGATGGTTATATAAAATTTGTGGAATAGCTACTGCTTCAGCAACGGTTTTAAAATGCAAGTAAAGCCCTTCTTGGGTTGGCTTATTGTAGTATGGTACCACTACTAGACAAGCATCCACGCCCAATTCCATCGCATGTTGCGTCAATTCAATAGTTTCTCGGGTACAATTAACACCAGTGCCCGCAATCACTGGCACACGCCCACCGACTTGATCCAGGGCATGTTTAATAAGAGCAGTTCGTTCTTGAAGATTAATAGTGGGTGATTCACCCGTTGTCCCCAGGACAACAATGGCATCAGTATCGTGTTCAATTTGTCGCTCGATGAGACGCCGGAATGCATCATAATCGATGGAAGTGTCCGTCTTCATAGGCGTAACTATGGCTACAATACTACCGTGAAACATAAGTCCTTTCCTTATTGAGGCAAAACATTTGCTGTTTACAATAGCGCCGCTAGGCTGCAAGATATGCAACAGTCGGAATATTATACGATTGTATCCGATCCTAAACAAACTTATATGAGGAAAAACACGTTCGATGGAATACTTAGTCATTTCTGCTACTAGCACCAATAAGCCCACTGCCGTTGTGCGTGAGCTTGCATCGCTGGCTCACAAGCACCAATGTAATATCGAAAATAGCCGCCTGATGATTATGGGCAATGAGGTTGCCATTATGATGATGATCTCCGGCAATTGGAGCACCATCACCAAAGTTGAAGCAGGCATTCCTATGCTTGAAAAAGAACTCAATATGGTCAGCCAAGTCAAACGGACTAAATTGCAGCCTTCTGCACTCGAATTGATCCCCTACGCAGTGCAAATTATTGGAATTGAGCAATTGGGCATCATTTATGAAATCAGTAACTTTTTTAACAATTTAGACGTTGTCATTTTAGATTTACAAAATAATACATTCTCAGCTAATTTGACTTCGACCCGGATGTTTAGTTTGTCGATGCGTATTGGTGTTCCGCCTTCGCTGAATATCGCTGATTTTCGTGAACATTTCGCCGTATTGTGTGATGAATTAAATTTAGATGGATTAATGGAACCNAGAAAAATACTAGCTTTTTCAAGGAGATAATCTATGCCAACTGCGACCATAGACAAGCCTGTTGCCAACTTGGCCCTGGTGACGACNACAAAAACTTTACACCTAGCAGACTTTAAAGGAAAAAACGTCGTATTATATTTCTATCCTAAAGACAACACTCCGGGTTGTACCATGGAATCAAAAGGGTTTCGTGACCATCACGCTGACTTTGAACGCTTAAATACCGTCATTTTAGGCATATCACGTGACTCGTTAGCATCCCATGAAAAATTCAAAACAAAACATTGTTTCCCATTTGAGTTAGTTGCAGATACTGATGGAAAAGTCTGTGAATATTTTGACGTCATTAAACCAACCTTGTTTTTTGGCAAAAAAATCCAACGCTTAATACGCAGTACTTTCCTTATTGATTCAAACGGAACTTTACGACAAGAATGGCGCAATGTGAAAGTATTGGGCCATGTGGAAAAAGTATTAAAAGCAGTTCGTGAGCTACAAAAATAATTTGCGTGAACTGACGGACTGCCACGAATTTTTATGTAGGTAGTTGAATTAATTGCTTACTAGTACTCCTCGTCATCCCGCGGCGAAGACCGCGGGATGACGGGATTTATTTTTACACCTTCAGCGAAATATTTAATCTTGACAGCAATAACAAGCTGCTAGTTTTTACGCCATTGCTTTCGAACTCGCTGATTTGTCTTGCATAAAAATTCGTGGGAATACCTCAGCTCGCAATGACCAGCTCCAAGCTTTTCAATCTTATAATTGAAACACTGATTGATTATCAATGATCTGATCATTGCTGTCACTTTTAGCATTGCCGCCCTCAGATTTTCTATAACCAAAGGCTTGAGCCAAAGCACTAAAACTCCAAGGTGCATTCATTTCATTGGCTTTTTGTTGACGCAATCCTTTGTTATATTCAACTTCAAATCGTTGAACTATAGCTGAATATTCTGCAACAACTGTCAAATTAATGCCGTAATTCACTGGTTCAACAATAGAGAATTGTTTTTCTCTGTAGATAACCAATGTCTGCAATGACTCTTGTCAAGGCAGCCATTTCAACCAATGGCTCTAATAGATCTTGTCGTAAACGCGCAAACAGTGCTTGCTTCATTGTGTCCATTGTCTTTTTGGGAGACTTATCAGGGTTCACTGTGAGGCTATGAAAATATAAAATATCCGTCACTCTCAATGTCGCAAAAACCCCTCTTTTGCCGGCATTTTTATTTTATCCTTCGCCGAGGCTGACGCCAAAATACCCTTCAATTCTGCTTGCAATTCAGGCAAGTTTATTGCTTCAGCAATTTCATTAGACAATTTTTCTTTTGTTTCTTCTTTATTTTTTAATAACATTTCTAATGCTGCTGCATCTTTATGCAAAATTTCCGCATTTAATTCTTTTACTCTTCGATCAAAATAAGCTTGTAATTTACTCATAAGAACCCTCCATCATTTATTTTATAAAGTAAAGAGAGTATAACGCTCATGATGAAAAATAAAAGAACGCACAATTTTGTCTAATAGACACATTTTTGTGACTATCTGGTTTATCTTGCAGAAAAATTGGTGAGGACCTGTCAGAGTCAAGAACTTGCTTTTTCTCTTCTGGCAACGGTCGTGTTGGCCATTCCCGAATCACGGCCTTGACCACGGTCGCCAAGGGAATTGCAAAGAAAATTCCCCAAAACCNCCATAACCCACCAAAAATTACCACCGCGACAATAATCGCAACGGGATGTAAGTCCATGGTTTCTGAGAACAACAAAGGCACTAACACGTTAGAATCAACGATAGAAATCACTGTGTAAGCGATAATTAAATAAAGAAAATGAGCACTCCAGCCCCATTGTAAAAACGCAATGACAACGATCGGAATCGTAGAAACAATTGCCCCAATATAAGGCACAACAGTGGCGACACCGACTAATACCCCCAATAGCACAGCATACTCTAGCCCCATTACCGCAAATGTCACCGAGCTAACGAAACCGACAATGATCATTTCCAAAATGCGGGCACGGACATAATTACCGATTTGGGTATTGACCTCGTTCCATACTCTAGTAATGACAGTACGTCTTTTGGGCAAAAATTTCATGACCCATGCTAAAATTTGATCACGGTCTTTGAGAAAGAAAAACACCAACAAAGGCACTAAGACTAAATACACAATCAATTCAATTACGTTAGGCAACCAACTTAAGGAATGCGCCAATACAGTCTTACCATAACTGCCTAACTCTACCTTCATAGCTTCAATAAAATGTTGCACCTGATCAGCAGAAACAAAAGCCGGATAGCGATTTGGCAATAGCATTAAAAACGATTGTGCTCGCCCCACTGTAGTTGGCAATTGATTAAAGAAACTGATGGCTTGTTCCCATAAAAGTGGCATTAACCATAATAAACCAATTAATAAAGCACTGACAAACAACAAACACACAATGCTGACAGCGAGAATATGCGGTATTTTCCAACGCTGTAGCCGATTGACCATACCATCAAGAAAATAAGCAATGACAATACTCACGAAAATAGGAAACAACATGCCGCCAAAGATCCAAACAATGGCACAGATTGCGACCAAAGTAAGCAACAACACCATCGCTTCGGGATCAGAAAAATACTGTCTAAACCAATCAATGATCACACGAAACATATTGCGCATTACTTGAACCTCTTTATGAATTGACTGTTGCAAACGTCGATTGTTTTAATTGCCGCATCGTTGCGACCATTTCTAGTGCGGTATCGACAGCATCGCTGCCTTTATTGCCATGATCGCCACCAGCCCGTGCCAACGCTTGTTCCGTATTGTCCGTGGTCAATACTCCAAAGATCACAGGAACATTGGTAGACAACGCCACTTGCTGACACCCATAACTGACTTGCTGACAAACATAATCATAATGGCTGGTATCGCCACGAATCACCGCACCTAAAGCAATAACGGCTTCATAATGTCCAGTTTTAATTAATGTTTGCGCAATAATAGGAATTTCTACTGCACCTGCAACTGAGACAACTTTGACTTTCTCTGCAGCAATAGCGTGTTGCTTCAGCCGTGCCAATGCACCCTGTAATAAAGCATCGGTGACCTCTTCATTAAAACGACTCACTACAATGGCTAGGCGGGCATCATTGGGAAAATAGGTCATTGGATTATTCCTCCGAAGGTTTGATGGCAAGCAAATGGCCTAATTTACTTTGTTTGGCCCGTAAATAACTCACATTGTCTTTGTTCGGCACACTTTCTAGAGGTTCACGGGAAACCACCTCAATGCCGTAACGTTCCATGCCAGCAATTTTAGCCGGATTATTTGTCAATAAGCTAATTTGTTTAATGCCTAATTGACGTAAAATTTGTGCGCCCATACCATAATCACGTTGGTCTGCTGCAAAACCCAATTGCTCATTGGCTTCAACTGTGTCATAACCCTGCTCTTGCAACGCATACGCTTTAATTTTATTGGCCAAACCAATACCACGCCCCTCTTGCCGCATGTAAAGCAACACACCCCTTCCNNTTGCCAATTTTTGCAATGAAGCCCGTAATTGCCATCCACAATCGCAACGGGAAGAACCAAAAATATCACCCGTCAAACATTCAGAATGTAAACGTACTAACGTGTTCTTGGTGGTTTTAGCGGCTTTGCTAATTAAAGCAACGTGTTGCGCATGATCGATATGGCTTTCAAAATNTTTAATGGTAAATTCACCATAAGGTTGTAATGGCAAATTAGAACTCGATAATTCCGTAATCAACGTTTCATGATTAATACGATAAGTAATTAAATCGTTAATCGATACAATTGGCAGTTGATGGATTTTTGCAAATTCAACTAAATCATCTAAACGCGCCATAGTTCCATCTGCTTTCAATACTTCGCATAATACTGCCGCTGGCTTCAATCCTGCTAGACGAGCCAAATCAACACTGCCTTCAGTGTGGCCTGCTCGCGTCAACACACCGCCCTCTTGAGCGCGCAAAGGAAAAATATGGCCTGGGGTAGAGATATCTTTTGCTGAGCTTTGCTCTGAGACGGCAACCTGGACAGTGCGAGCACGATCAGGTGCTGAAATGCCTGTGCTAATGCCTGTAGCTGCCCCAATTGAAACTGTGAAAGCCGTTTTATATTTTGAAGTATTGTTATTGACCATTAAAGGCAAACCTAAACGATCAAGCCCTGCACCTGTCATCGGCATACAAATCAAACCACNCCCGTGTTTGATCATAAAATTAATGCTCTCGGCAGTTACTTTTTCTGCAGCGATTACTAAATCGCCTTCATTTTCACGTTTCTCATCATCGACTAAGATAATCATGCGGCCTTGTCGCAATGCCTCTAACGCTTCTGGAATGCTTACAAATGACTTGTTCATACAATCTCCCTCATTAACTGAAACTGTTTGGCAACGACTTTGGTCAACATGTCATATTCGATATTTACAGTGTCATTGCATTGTAATTTTGATAAATTGGTTGCTGCCAATGTGTGTGGAATTAACATGACCAAAATGCTGTCTGCCGCAACTTGATTAATAGTCAAACTCACACCATTGATAGCGATACTGCCCTTAGGAATCACATAGGCTTGTGCATCTCGGCTTGGCAAAGCAATGGTCATTTCGCAATAATCTTGTTGCAGATTAATATTGGCAATACGAGCAATTCCATCGATATGGCCTGTAACAAAATGTCCACCTACAAAATCAATAGGCCGTAAAGCACGTTCTAAATTAACAACTCTGCCTGGGCCCCAGGCACTCGCTGTCGTCAACTCTAAAGTTTCAGGAGACATTTCACTGCGAAATTGACCCTGATGAAACTCTGTGACTGTCAAACAACAACCATCAATAGCAATACTTTCACCTAAAGTTAAATCAGTAAAATCACTCTTAAACCAAATGGAACGACCTACAAGGCTGTCTTGAATTTTTAACACTTCACCGAGCTGTTGAATGATGCCTGTAAACATAGTTTCACCACCTAAATTCGCAGATAACGTCATTGCCGAACACCTGCCAATGCAATGTGCGGGCAGAATGGAACAGATTGTCTTCCGTGCGGAATGCTAGCTGAGCGTGCTCTCCCAACCATTTCGGGGCAACATATACGAGCGCTCGCTGTAATAATTGTTGTTGTAATAAGGCCGCAAAACACTGGCCTCCGGCTTCAACCCATAAATCATGCCGGCCGTGCTGGCCAATTATAGCGAATATTGCTCTCAAACTCAGCCTTTGTTGTGGATCTATTGGGACAGCAATACATTTAATTCCTTTTGCCAGATAAGNCTTCTCGCGTTTTTCTGGCACATCAGCGGCATGAAACAATGTCAATTGGCTGGCAGTCGTCAATAGCTGCGCTGTCAATGGCAATTTTAACTGTCGATCCAACACATAAACTGGTTTGGTATAACGTTCATCCCCTAAACGAACATTTAATTGGGGATCATCACAAATGACTGTTTTTACTGTCGTCAGGATAGCATCTGTCTGTTTTCGGTGCTCATGAGTGTAGCGCTTAAGTTCGGGCCCCGTGATGGCAATTGGCTCACCGTTCTTGCCTGCAATTTTCCCATCCAGCGATAAGGCTATTTTGGCAGTCACCCAAGGCAACCCCGTTTGTAACCAATGACTGTAACTTTGATAAAAGGCCTCAATTTCAGGCAGCGCCACCAATTGACAACCAATGCCTGCCGCCTGCAACCTTGCTATTCCTTGGCCCGACACTGCAGGATTAGGGTCAACATGGCCAATAATGACTTCTTTAATGCCATGAGCAATAATCGCGTCAGTACAAGGTGGAGTTTTNNTATCATAATGACAACAGGGCTCCAAAGTCACATAAAGCGTGGCCCCTCTTGCCGCTTCTCCCAACTGATTTAATACCTCAGCCTCTGCATGGGGATAACCAGCCGCCCAATGATAGCCCTCAGCCAATACGCGCCCATCTTTGACCGCAATTGCCCCAACAGCAGGATTAGGCGCACAAAAGCCACGACGCAATTTGGCCAGGGAAAGCGCTTGGGAAAGAAATTGGGTATGTTCGATTGTCACGTTACTTAACATAATAAAAGTGTTAGTATACCATGTTGTTATGTATGAATGAATGGTAAATGGTGATGAAGCTACGACATTGGATATTAACACTTTTTTAGCAATTTCCGTTTCACTTCCCGCTTTTGCTACCGAAGAATTGCCCGATTGGGGCAGTTATGATGAACATCTGCTCTCCCTTGCCAAAGAACAAGAACTGGGCAATGCATTTATGCAAGCCGTTTACCGCAGCCAACTCGTACTCGCCGATCCATTACTAGACGAATATCTGAATCAATTAGGCGACCGCTTAGTTGCCAATAGCCAAGCCAAAGACCGTGATTTTTACTTTTTTATNCTTAAAAATCCCCGCATTAATGCGGTGGCGGGGCCTGGTGGATATATTGGGGTTTATAGCGGTCTACTACTAGTCACTGAATCTGAGAGTGAATTGGCAGCTGTCATGGCCCACGAAATCGCACACGTCAGCCAACGCCATTTAGCACGCAAATTAGAGCATAGCCGTATTCAAAATCTAGCTAATATCGGTGGCGTGATTGCTGCCATTTTAATTGGCACCCAAACCAGCACTCAAGTGGGAATTGGTGCTGCACAAGCCGTATTGAGCCACAATCAAGAAAATAACTTGAGTTTTAGCCGTAGTAATGAAGCTGAAGCTGATCGCATTGGGCTACAAATATTAAAGCGTGCTAACTTTGATCCACAAGGCATNGCAACAATTTTTCAACACATGCAGCAAAATAATTTATACAGTTCTAACTCTTATGCAGAATGGACTAGCACTCACCCGTTAACTATTGACCGAATGGCTGATGTCAGTAATCGCACGAGCAAATCTACGCGACAATATTCCAGCAGCCAACAATATTACCTCATGCGCGAACGCTTACGCGTATTGACCAGTGATAATATTCAAGAATTAATTGGCTATTACCAGACTGAACCAGAAACGGAAACAACCCAACAACGAATGGTACGGCAATACGGACTAGGCCTCGCCCTATTACAAAATTTTCAACTAACAGCCGCTGAAACCGAATTTAGTCAACTGGTAAAAAACTATCCCGATAAAATTATTTTTAAACTAGCACTAGCTGAAACTTGGATGGCACAAAACAAAAGTCAGGCTGCGTTAGATTTGTTAAAACAAAATTCTGAGCTTTACCCCGAAGATTACACTTCACTGTATCAATACACGACCGCATTGGTGCAAACCGGTCATTATCAAACAGCCAAGCAACTACTTACCCAGGCACTACGGAAAGATCCAACAGATATGAATTTGTTGGCATTACAAGTCCAAGCGGCTGGCAATAGTGGCGACGCCGCCACTGCACATCAGGCACAAGCAACTTTATATATGCTAAACGGTGAAACCGGCATGGCAAAACGTCAATTACAACAAGCATTAAATGCACCCAAAGTTTCTAACTATGATCAAAAAATCATTAAAGCGAAGATGATGAATTTACAATAATCGGCACAGTCTGTTGAAAAAGAATGCTTGTTATTGCTGCAAAAGCCATCCATTTCGTTGAACCTCTCATCATCTCGCAGCTGTCAATGGAATCATTTATCATGCATCGTCATTGATTAATTGCCTATACTAAGAAAAAACTTGGAGCTGGTCATTGCGAGGAGCTATGACAACTTAACCGTCATAATTACAAGTCACAAAGCCCAATTAAACTTTAACGAATAATCCCTACCCATTAAAAGCATGAAAATTGGATACAGACTGTATACTAATCGAGTTATTGTTATTATTATCAGACAAACTCCATTGCATAACTGGCTTTGAAGCCAACTGTTGCTTGAGTACAGCCAAATCAGTTTCCATCGCCTTTATCAAAACATCAAATCGCAAAGCCCAATTTTTATGTTGCCGAAACAAATCCAAGGCCGACAAGAAATATGCTTGAGCATTTTCAAAATCGTTCTTGATGAGTCCAGATACTCCAATAGCATAATCAATCAAAGCCAGTTGTTTAGGTTTAAAAGCAAACAGATTAGATATTATTTCTTTTGATCTCAATAACTTTATCTTGCCATCATCGATTTTATTGCTTAACAAATCAACAACACCCCAATTATACAGAACTACAGCTCGAACATATGATTGCTGATTGTCAATCCGTTTCAACAACCACTGAAGTTGCCTACCTACCTCACTATAATTAAATAATTTGACCTGTAACTCAACCATTTTCAACACCAAAACCACCTTATCATCAACAACTTGCCCTTCAAATTTACTTAATTTATTGGCTTCTAATAATAGTTGTAATGCATTTTTATAATTGCCCTGAAATTTATAAACATCAGACAAACCTATTAATAGCTTCACCTTTGTCTCCGCATATTTGTCAATAGGCAAGCGCCGCAATGAATTTTCAACAATTTCATAATAAGACTTAGCTAGCGAAAATTGTTGCCCTTGATATAAACAAACATGGGCGATATCAATGCAGGCATCAAAAATACCAGCAGCCCCATACCGATTATTATCATTATTATTATCATCATAGTTATCTTCAATGATATACTTTTTACATACTGCAAGATCTCAGCAAAATGTGGGATTAAAGTTAGCCTTAAATTGTAGCCCTCTGGCAAAGTAGCTGGCTGCCTCAATAACAGCTCATGCATAGCAATTAAAATTCGACCAATATAAATATTTATTTCGCTTGATTTAATATAGTTTTTAACAAGATGAATACTAAATTCCAGCACAACATATTGTTTATCAAGATCAACATAGCGAAGAAAACCTGACTCAATTAAATAAGACAATTGACTCACACTACCAGCATTAGCTTTAGATATTTTATCAATCAATTCGACTGGAATTTTTGCCTCAGCAAGCCAGGTCAAATAATTCAAACATTCTCTGGCGTTCTGATTTTTTTCTGAAGAGAGTCTAACAATATCTTAAGCGCCACCACAAAATCATCAATTAAAACAGGAAAATCCATGGGGCCAAAAGACTCTACATTATTTTTCTTGAAAACTCTCTATTATAATTCGAAGAAGACTGTTGTTTTAACCGCATTGATAACATAGCTAAATGCATCACCCCAGGTTTTGCTGAAATTTTCTTAAACAATGCATTTAATGAACGGTCACTTTTATATAATGAAAAATCAGCAGAAATTTCCAAATTAAATCCATAATCAAGCCTACTTCGACTAATTAAGATAATTGAAATATCTGCTGAAGGAAGATATGGTTTACTTTTTCCAAACTCTCAACATCATCATAAACCACTAGCATTTTTCTTGACAAACTTACCGAAAAAACCAATCTTTTACTTGCTTAATAACATTTGAAACATCAAGCACATCATCATCAATTATTTTTTTATCACGAGCAAATTGAAAATAATCAGCCTCTATATTATTAAAACTAAACCATATACAATCATCAAAATCCAGATTTTGCTTACAGACCCAGTTCGCAACAAAACTGGTTTTTCCAATACCTCTTTCACCGTATACATTCACTCTTTTTGGGAATTATTAGTTATTTTTAGCACTGACTCGAGCTCATATTCTAATCCAGGACGTGGAATATAAGAAGATTGTTTGGCAGGAACATGCCATAATAAAGTAAGCCTATTAGGCATGACATTATTATTATCAGTCAGTAATGGTTGTTTTTCATAATCTGAGAGGTTTAAATTGTTAAACGCAGACACCAAATCTGCCGTACTAAATTCTTTTTAGAAGACGTTGCAGACAAAGAATTTTTCTGAGCTATTTTATTATTGTCTTGCTGCCCCAACATTTCATCAAAAAGGTCATCCGTAACATAAGCATGGCTCAATACCTTAACCACTTGCCATTGATCAGATAACGAAACATTAACTTCAGAAAATGACTGTACAATCTCATTGACTTTCGCCAACAATTCAGTGTTTTTTTCAATATCTTATTGTAAGTAATTTTATACTTATCACCCATCTCTTTCAACCAAGGTTTTCCAGAATAAACGTGTGGCTGTTTTTTCCTTAAAAAACCTCCCGTTCTAACAGAAGACGTATGATTTGTAAAAATTTCTCTTTATCCTCTGATTTAAGCATTGCTTTAATTGCTTGAAGAAAAACGGTATATCCGGATAAAGTTGAGACTTGATAAATGTCAGCCTCTTTAGCCAGTAAAAATTTAACTGCATCCACAGCACCCCACTAATTGCCCAATGCAAAGCTGTCTCTCCTGTCACACTTTCTAATTCATTAATGGAAAAATCAGCCAATGATTTCTCAAGATTATTTACTTCATTATTATATGCAGCCGTATGCAGTTTTGTCATAATTCACCTTTAGTTCTTACTGTTCAAGCTTCATCCAAGAAGGAGATTCTTCTGTTGAATTCAGCGTCTTATTAAATAAATCCATTGAATCCATCCTCTTATTAATCTTAAATAAATCCGTTGCTATTTTTTCAATCCTTAATAATTGTTTTTGCAATTCATCTTGCAATTCATTAACTTTGCTATGCTCTTTTTATAACTTTCTTCTAATCGTTCTCTTTCACTAATTTCTTCTTTTAATAGCTTTTATCGCTTTTTTCTTGACCTAAGAGTTTCTATTTCATTTTGATTATCATTTATTAATGTAGATCGCTGATTGTTGACATTATTAGATTCTGCGGATGGCGGAACCGGTTGTGGAGATATGCTAACATTATTCATAGTCGATGACATAGATGCATAACTATTATTTGGCTCATTAGGCATAACCTCAGGCAGGTGATACCCAACATCCTTTAGTTCTCTTGCCTTAATACAAGACACCATAATTTTTAGCAGATGCTGGAACAATCGAAGCAAATGCAAGTGCTATTGACCATGGATTTTGAATTGTCTTAACAAAATCGTTAAAATGCATCACGGAATTTTCTTTAGGAATAGCAAGGGACACAAAAAAGCAAAAATTGTGCATGTTGCAGCAACATATAAAACAATAATTCCATAATTAGCCTTCACATACTTATTCCTCACGCCAAGATCAATTTTATCTATACGATCACTATATTGAATATACTCATTGTAAAAAATTATCCACATTGAAAATAATGTAATAACACCCGTAAGCCACTTCCATTCTGTCTCCATAAAAACATTAGAAGTAGCTGTCACCAAAATCAACGCCACATCAATAAAGTTTTTGCATTGAATGCTGCTTTAAATCTTGCAAACCGACCTGGTCTATGATTATCTTGAGATTCAATATCAAAATTTGGCATTTCTATCTCCTATATAAAAGCACGTTGATTAACGCATTATTTCAATAATTGCACCATGACCCCAACCACATCCGACTGCCCATGATCATCAACCACTCGCACTTGATAACGCCCAGGCTTCGCCTGCCATGAGAGTGTTTTGTCCGGTTCCACTTGCCCCAATAAACTATTGTTTACAAACCAGTACAATTTTTTAACATCAGCTGCCGTAGTAGCTTGTAATACAATACTAGCTTCTTCGGTTTGGCTATCGCGAATAGAATAAACTACATCACTTTGTGGAGAAACAATTTGCGGCGGAAAAGTTGAAACATTATCTAATGCTGAGCAAGCTTTTGCAAATGGTGGTGGGGTTTGTCTGGCAATACCTGCTTGTGCAAAAATCTTCAATAAATCGGATGGCCAAAATTCATAAACAGCAAAATGTACATTTTGATCAAACTGACAAGCTCTTAATCCGGTTTTATTATCAATCGCAATTTCACGATAAATGGTATCTTTTTTAATTGGTGATTTTCCTGGAATAAACCAAGTACTGACTAATTGTGGACACCAACGGGTGGGCAACATGCCAGAACCAGCACATACTTTCACACGGACAAGATGCAATTGATTTAATGGCGGCTGTTTGTCAGGCAAAGGAATTTGTTGTGCTAATGCATCAACTATTGCAAAAAATAAAGGAGCTGCACTTTTAGCTCCTACAAAAGCCGGATTTGCTTTACCATTAAAATTACCAATCCAAACAGCCAATACATAAGGCCCAACCACTCCTACTGACCAAGCATCACGATACCCTGAAGAGGTGCCTGTTTTCCAGGCAACATTGATCGCTTGATGAATAGCTGAGTTCATAGGAAAAGGCCGCGGTGTGTCATGTAGCATATCTAAAGTCAAAAAACTGGCTTCTGGACTTAATAAACGTATTGGCAAACTAATAGGTAAATTTTGTTCATAACGTAATGGCTGCCAAATCCCTCCGTTGGCTAACATCGCATAAAGACTCACTAATTCTGCCATCGTAACTTCTGCCCCACCCAATACCAATGACAAACCATAGTTGCTCTCTGGTTTTAATCGAGTAATTTTTGCTTGTTGCAGTAGTTGATATAAATTGGGATGCTGCAATTGATCAGCTAATATGATCGCAGGAACATTACGGCTCAGCGCTAACGCATCTTTGGCACGAATAGGGCCTAAAAATCTTTATCAAAATTATCAGGCGTGTAAGTTGCAAAACGTGTAGGTGCATCTTTTAAAATGGTATAAGGATGAATCAAACCTTGATCTAAAGCTAACGCATAAATAAAAGGCTTTAAGGTTGATCCAGGTGAACGTTTAGCATGCGCACCATCAACTTGACCATCAATATCTGTTGCAAAAAAATTGCCAGAACCTAACAAGGCTTTGACCTGCATATCGCGGGCATCAACTAACATAATAGCTATATTATGAATGCCATATTGATTTTGATTGATAAGATAATGCTGACTGATTTGCTCAACCAACTTTTGCAACTGATAATCTAATGTCGAATGAATGCTAGGTTCTGTTGGATGCTGGCGCAGCAGATAATTCACAAAATGAGGAGCGGTAAATGGCAATGTTTTGTGTAAAGACCATGGGAGACTCAATAAGTTTTTTTCAGTAATATCTTGTGGGTGGATTTGCAGCCAAGTTTGAAACAAACGTGCTCGTGCAGTAGTTAATGCTAATACATTGGTTTTATCTGGTTTCCGTCGCAAAGGATTTTGTGGAATTACACTGAGCGTCAGTGCTTCTGGCAATGTTAATTGCTTAGCAGGTTTAGAAAAATAAATCAAACTGGCAGCGCCACACCTTCAATATTGCCGCCATAAGAAGCCAAATTTAAATAAGCCTCCAAAATTTCCGCTTTAGAATAAAACAACTCTAACCGCAAAGCGTACAAAATCTGTGTTAACTTACCCAATAATGTTCTTGAATTGAGATGATAACGCAACCGAGCCACTTGCATAGTAATAGTAGAAGCTCCTATCATTCGTGATTGTTGAACATAGGTGCTCCACCCTGCTTTTATTAATGCAATCGGATTAATGCCCGGGTGCCAATAAAAATAGCGGTCTTCTTGTAGTAATGTTGCCTCAATCAATAAAGGTGAAATTTGTTCAATCGGAGTATAGACCCTGTATTTTTGATCCTTGCTCAATGTCAAACGCAATAATCGACCTTGTTGATCGTAGACTGTTTGGGAAAAGCTTATGTTAGCTAATAAAGAGTGAGATGATGGGCTGTATTTTTAAACACAATCCAACCCACTATCAGAAAAATTAAACTTATAAAACCGATTAAAAATATCGTTGTAAAAAATGTGTTTCATAAGCTGATTAATTTTAGTTTCACTAATATCCGATATTATTTATATATCTCATTAAGCGTGATAATTCCTGATATATGCTAAAAGGGAGATTTTTCCAAATTGGCTCAATGCTCTTTTAGAATTACATAGCTCAGAGCATGTCTTCACAAATATAACTCTGAATTTTACTAGTATGCAACTAGTCCACCACACTCAACTTCCCTCCCGCCCCACGGCCCCAAAGATTTTGGTTGTACATGGCTTTGGCAAGTATAGNAGGTACAATATAAATGCCTTTGTTTTCTGCACGGAGACGGTAGATTATTTCAGTTGTTGCGGGAGTTGCGGTGCAATAGAAAAGAATTCTATCTTCACGTAAGTCATAATAATCACAACCGCTGGCATTTATTGAATTGGGCACAACACCGAAACCACCTGGCAATAAATCAACGACGGCCACATTATTGGCACCTTGGCCAGGAGCGCTGCGTAGCTGGAGACGCACAGTGATTTCACTGCCCAGCTTTATATTAGTGATAGGTTGTCTCT
Source organism: Coxiellaceae bacterium (assembly GCA_013414725.1). Taxonomy (GTDB): domain Bacteria; phylum Pseudomonadota; class Gammaproteobacteria. The sequence goes on from CP058706.1 coordinate 2,360,699, forward strand.
TCTCATCTCGGTAATCTCGTGAAATTTCTAAACCATGTTGGCTTGCATTGGTCGGTTGTTCTTGATTAAAACCTGCTTGCTTGAGTTGATAGAAAACAGTGATGCGCTTTGGATTATCAATCATTACTTGTTTTGTATCTGCAGTCAGGTCAGCTATAAAAAATTGAGAAGTCAGTGAATTCAATAGTTTTTTCTCACCATTCTGTAAGATTGCGCTGATCTGTAGATTGAATGGTGCTTGCTCAGCCACCGTTGTTGCATAAGCACTCAAAGCATTGACGCTATAAGCCGCGGCTACTGTGTTCAGCTGATCACCACTGACTCTCTCAGCTAATTGAATGATGGGTTGTTCACCTAATTGTTTTAGTTGCTCAGGAAAATGTCGTGCTAATAATCCGAGATATTGGGCATCAGTGGCCAAGCCATTATTAAAATCATCCATGGGCTCGGCAGTTTTGCCCCATGCATAAAGTTTTATAAAACGGTCGGCATCGGTATTGTCTTGTAAGAGTTTAAAGGCAGCTGCAATATAAGCGCTGGTAATATCTTGTTGCCATTCCGGGTTTAATTGCTTTAAATAAGCCAATAAATTAGTCAAATAATCAGATGTGATTATTTCATTTCGCGTCAAAATGTAGATTGCCTGTGCTTGTAATCTAGCATTTGATAAGTCATGCGGCTGTTCTGTTACCATCTGCTGTAAATATGCCAAACCACCTTTAAATAAATCATCCGGCACTGGATAACCGTTTTGTTTTGCATCAGTCAAATAAGCCATTGCATAAACCGAGGCAAAATGGTCATTAAAATCATTACTGCTATTGGGCCAATAGTTGATACTACCATTACTGTTTTGGCGTTCGCGTAACATTTGGATAGTATTATTAAAATAAGACTGTAATGTTTTATTGTCTGGTTTAATCAAAGGCTGTTGCCCCAATGATAATTCTGCAAAAGCCTTGCTGACTAATTGTTCTGTGCAGTCGTACGGATAATTAGTTAAATAGGTTTGCAAGCCATTTGCAAGAATCAATGGATTGTTGCTCGCTAAGATTTGTGATAAGCGATATTGCGGATACCACTGACCATCAATTGTTAGTTNTTTACTGGTAGCATTGGTATAACCACTTTGTAATATGGTTTGAAATGCAGCAGCGGGACGCACGCTTAATGTTTCAGTAATTTGTGCTTGATGTCCTGCTGGGCCAACTGTAAACGTTAACTCAGCATTGCCCAAATTTGAATTGGCACGTAAATTAAAGAGCGCCGTTGCTTCCTTTCCTTCGGCTATCTCTAAATTCTGGGACGATACGCCCATGATAGATAACTGCGGAGTTACTGCCAATTGAATAGGAGTCGATTGAGTAATTGCTATGTTCTTAGCAATCGTTGCACTGACTGTAAACGTATCACTCGGAGCAACAAAGCTAGGCACATTGGGACTGATAACAAAATCACCACGTACCAAAGTATTTTTCTGTGCACTGCCAACAGCATCCTCAGCTACCGCAACCGCCATGATACGGACATTGCCATTAAAATAATTAGGGACCTGATATGACAAGGTTCGTGGTTGTGAGTCACTGTCGAGAATACCAGACCAATAAACCACAGGCGGTTGAGTTTTGCGCTTAAATGGGTTCAAATTTTTAATTAACATTTCATTCGAACCATCCCCACCTACTGCCGATAATTCTCTACTCGCTAAATATTTTGGCAAAATTTGATCAACAATTTGTGCTGTAGTGACGCTTAATGCGTGTTTACGGAAGAAATAACCGACTGGATCAGGCAAACTATAATTAGCTACTTGTAAAATGCCCTCATCAACTGCATAAACTACAATTTTGCTCGGTTTATCAGTGCTATATTGAATAGTCANAGGTTTCCCTGGCTTTATCAGCTCAGGAGCAGTCAATTTTATTGGTAATATATTTTTATCGTGTTCTAAACGTAAGGGTGTCACACGATAGCTTAACGGATTTAAGAAAATCTCATCCGAATTCCAACCTCGGACAAAGGCGACATTAATATACGCATCCCCTTTTAGATCAGTAGGAATTTGAATAGTCTGTACGCTATTACTCGTTTCTGCTTTGAACCATTTATAAGCATAAACCTTATCGCGCTCAATAGTAATCAAACCGCTACCACTATAAGGCGCAGTAATCTGCATTTCAACAGTATCACCAGCACTATAAATAGGTTTATTTAATTTTATGCCTAATTCTGTATTTTTTACCACAGCCTGACTACCAGGACCAATGACTGAATAATATAATTTCGTCAATAATCGACCATCCGCATCAGTCACCGTCAGCGCATAATCGCCAACGGTATCTGTAGATAAAGCTAACTCATTAGTTTGCGGTGTAATTGTAAAATCTTGAGTATGAAGTGGTTTTTCTTTTTTGACCGTTTGGTATTGATACGTGCCATCAGGATTTTNTACTAAAGTAACTACTGATAGCACTGCAGCAAATTGCGCGTGTAATGGTGACAATGCCACCGGCTTTAACTTGGAGTCAATTGCTATTAATTTAACACTATGTTGGCTCTTTAATTGTAGATAATTCAAATCAGCATCAGCTTTATAACCTACTAACTGAGGCAATGGTGTGACTAAACTCGATACTTGCGTCCCCACTCCTCGCCCGCCATCAGGCTCAAAGACATCGGCAGAAAATGTTAACCGATAAGCCGACTGGGCAAAATGATTTAAATCCAATGAGAATTGCGCTTCGCCTTTGTTATTGGTGCGAGCTTCGGTTAAATCTTGCGTGAATGTTTTGAGTGGCTGCTTTGGATCAGATAACGGATCTACAAAGACATAACCTGGGAACTCTGGAAAACTAAGTGGTTGCGGCGACAATTCAATATGCGCTTGCACACGACGGTTTGGAGCGGGCGTACCAAATAAATTGTCAACCTGCAAACTGGCTTGCAATTGGATGGGTGATAGCCAATGGGCATTATTATTGGTGGTTGCGGTCCCTGCGGTTGCCAATTGAGTGCGGACACGCAAGCGGTCAGGCAAAAATTCTTCAACCCGCACGGTGGTTGAACCGAGTAATGCATTTTTATTTTCATCTTTAATAATATAAAGCTCGATATTATAAGTCCCAGTGGGTGCTGAATCCGCTGGCGTATAATCAAAAGTAANAAATCCACTCGTGGGCAATGTGGTTTTCTGATCAAATACTGTTTGCCCACGTGAATCAGTAATGACTGCTTCCAATGGCAAGCCCGATGTTTGTGGTTGCGCATANNAGGTTTTTACTATAAAACCTAAATGCATGGTATCTCCGGGACGATAAATGCCCCGATCAGAGAACACATAAGCGGTGTTCACGCTTTCTTGCGTATCGTCAACACCTTCGATTGGAAATTGTGAGTAATTCAATTGGCGGTCAGCACGATCGTAAGGCATAAATGCGACATCGTCTTTTAAACGGACTAAATAAACAACAGGTTGTTGCTCAGCAGTAAAATCACTTAAATCAGGCAGATTAGCACGGCCTTCAGAGTTTGTTTGGCGTGAAATAATTGGCAATCCATTGCGGCCTAGTACTTGTACTTCGGCATTGGCCACTGGTGTTCCTTGACTAATGGATTGCACAAAAACATCGTGACTATGATCAGCATTATTCTTTACTAAAANACCTAAATCAGTGATCAAAACCAACCGTTCCGTGATAGGTTGTAATGGTTGATCATTGTCTTCATCCCAAGCCTGGGCCTTTAATAAAAACAAGCCTAATGGTTGCGTCGATTTGGCCCCGGCTGTTAAGTATTTAGCCAAGTCTAAAGTGGTATATTGTAACTGGCCAGGATCATCAATATTGAAATGCCGCAGTTCGCTAAAAATTTGGCTAATATTATCACGTCCAAAACTATCGTTAATAAATTTAGGATTTTGAAATTCACCATAAGTCTGAGTAACTAAATGATTAAGATCATCGGGCAATACCCGCCCAATCGAAAATTGCACAGTGGGCAGGCCTCTCACCAACACCGTCAATTTTTNTTCACTACCTAATGATAATAAGGCACCCTTATGTAAAAAACGTATTTCTTGCGGATAATCCGGTGTTTTTATAATTGTCTTATAATCACGTGCTAAAGTGTAATTGCCCCAAGCATTTAACCCACCATCAACAACTAAATATAAATAGCTGGGCGTCGGTACTTTTATTTTAAAACTATTTAAAGTGACATAAGGTTGTGCGCTTGGCACCGACTGCAGTTTCACTGATTGGGCATTTTGCAAAATCTGGGGTGTAACTTCGCCAGGATTTTCCCAAGCATAGATTTGTCCTGCAGGAGGTTGCGGTTTGTTCGGATTAATGGCCGGCAATAAATAAACATGTAATTTTTGCTTCAATTCTTCAGTCGCAACACCCACTGTGGTTTCAATTGTGAGGACTTGAGTTGGGTTATCATTGCCATCACGCACAATTGTGGCATTGGCCGCTGCAACTTTTAGCAACGAAGCACTATCAGGCACTAATGCCTGTTGTTCAATTTTACCAGTAGTCTTCGCCGTTTTACTGGCTGAACTCACCCCGCTATCGATAGTTAAACGGGCATAACGTGGAACTGAAGCCAAAGTCAAAGTATTAGAATGAAAATAAGCTGTGCGATAATTTTCATCATAAGAGAACACTAGTGATAATCGTTGCGATGGCAGTTGTAATTTCTCGGCGCTAATTGCCTTCATATTCAATTGGGTGTGCGCTTCCAGACTTGCAGGGTCTAATGGAAAATTCGCTTTAATAGTACCAACAACTTGCTTGATATTAGCACTCACAGGATCTTGATAAAATTTAAGCTCAGCAACTTCTAATTTAAATGGCTGAGTCGTGAATTTATATTGGTAGCTGTCTAATTTGGCGCTGGGGGTGAAAAGGCCTTTAGCAAAATTAATTTGATAAGTCTTTTGCGCTGGCCAATCATCGTCTGGTGTGAAAGTCAGTTGATGATCATTAGTCCACTCCCATGTCCCATTTACAGTTGGCCGTAAACTGATGCCTTTATTGACGGTATATCCTACTTGTCCAATCGGTGCGACCGGTTTTTCACGAAAATAGCCATTCTCTAATTTACCAAATTTAATAATCAGTGGTTGTGGCTGCAGTTCCTTCTCATTCGGGGTAATAGGCGGTACTGTTACTTGGGCTGTTAGCGGAGCGGGCAAATGTTGGCGCCAATAAATTGTACCCAACACCAAGCCCAAGATAATGAGAAGGCTTAGCCCTATTCCAATCAAGGCTTTAGGTGAAGCTATCGTGACTTTTTGGCCAAACGATGTGATCCATGCTGGACGCGACCAAGAAATTTTACCAAAAATAGCGGCAAAAAATTGTGCAAAATAAGTTTTAAAGCTAGGCCAAATGCGTTTTATTGTCATATTGTGAATCTTAATAATTAAGAAAAGATGGCAAATTATACTTGATACATTGTTGCAAAGATATGGTGTTTAGATGGCCAATAATGCATAAATTGTTTTTGTAATTTGCTCGATAACCCTTTCAAAATAGGAATGTTCTTGAGGCTGATGGGTGCCTACGAATTTGTTATACCAGCGTCATCCTTGTAAAAGTTAGATATTTCGTTGACAAAATTGATAATTGAACGATTTTGTTGAGGGAATGGAGATGAGAAGGAATACAGAAGATAAGACGCTGGAAAGGAACTATATCCAGAAATGGCGGTTTTTAATCCAAGAATATGAGCTGACGAAAGCCAAACGCCACCCGCATTTTCGGTTTGTAACGGATTTTTATAAGCATCATAACACCTCGAGACAAGTTTTTCTGAAGTATTACAACCGATTTAAAGTGAGTCGAGCAGACTGTCAACTCTTGCCTCAAAAAAGAGGGCCGAAATGGAAGACGCGAAGACCACTGCCTTTGATCGAGCAAAAAGTGATAGAAGAACGGATCAAAGGAAACAATCGCTATGAAATTCATGCGATCTTGAAGCCGACATTAAAATCCCATACTCCAACGCCCTCGGGTATTTATGCTATTCTAAGACGTCAAGATCTGAATCGGTTGAAACCCAAGATGCGAGCCAATAAACGCCAAATTATTAAAGAGAGAGCCGGCCAATTAGGCCATGTAGATTGTCATCACTTGAGTAAGGATCTGCTGATCAACAGCACGAGACGCTATTATTTAGTTTGTGTGTTAGATGATTACAGCCGAATTAGTTGGGCTGAAGTGGTCGAGGACATCAAGAGTCTCACGGTGATGTTTGCCACCTTGAAATCGCTTAATTTATTGAATAGCGAATATCGTATCCAATTTGAAGAAGTGATCACAGATAATGGTTCGGAGTTTTGTAGCAAGCACAGCCCTGCTCATCATCCTTTTGAGCGAATGCTGCAAGAGCTGGGAATCAAACACCGTTATACGCAGCCTTACCGACCGCAAACGAATGGGAAAGTGGAGCGTTTTTGGCGAACGTTAAACGAAGACCTGATTGAGGGAACTACGTTTGACTCGATTGAGCATTTTAAAGACGAGTTAATCCAATATCTGTTGTATTACAATAATGTTCGATGCCATCAAGCACTTAATGGAATATCTCCAAAGGTGTTTCTGAAACCTCCGGTGAAAAGGGGTAACTATTCTTGTCAACGAATTACCTGACACATACAATCCTGACCGTAGCGAAGGATCTCCTTCAAGTGCCATTGGATGGAGATCCTTCGCTACGGTCAAGATGACGTACTGTAGTATTTTTGAGACGATTTCATGATTTTGCTAAAAAATTAGCCAGACTATTGGTTACTTAAAAACTTAGGTGATTGGTCATTGCGAAGAGCAGAGCGATGAAGCAATCCCGCAATCCAAATCACATGAATTGCTTCATCGCTGCGCTCTTTGCAATGACAAGCACTATTTATCTGAAAAGAATTAATGCAATAAACTATGCTAATTATGACAATCAATGTTTTCGCATTTTCTAATATTTATCGTTCATCAAATGGAACGCTAGTAGGAGACTCTGTTGCAATCATTTTTCTAATTAAGGGGACCCAAAGCAAGCTGAATAAACCGGCGGCAAAGGCAATAATAGCATAGATTAAAAACGCCCTGCCATAATAGATTGACATCATGTTGACTTGAGTAATGTCGGCAGGAATAGCTGATATTTTCGCAAACATGCCTGCAATCTTTCCGCCCCACCCTAGCGCCAAAAACCAAATGCCCATTAAAAATCCGACAAAATCGGCCGGGGCCAATACGGTCACTGCTGATAGCCCAATGGCTGATAAAANAAGTTCGGCAAGGGCAACAATAACATAAGCCAAAACAATCCATGCAGGATTGACTTGTTGGCCATGCGCCAATTCGGTGCCTAACCAAATTAAAGCAAATGCGACTCCCAATAAAATTTTAGCCAGAGAAAATTTTAATGGTGTTGAAGGATTTTTACCGCGTTTAGCCAGTACGTGCCACAATTTGGNCAACAAAAAACCCAATATCATTAAGGCGACAGACTGAACGGAAATAAATAGGATTGGCGGCAATTCAACACCCAATACGACCCGATTGACTACACGTTCAACAAACAAGTTTAACGAAAAGAATATCTGAAAATAAATCGCCCAAAATATAATGGAAGAGGCAATCAAAATGAGTAGAGCATATAAACGGTATCGAACATGCCGTGGATATTTTCGCGTCCGCCGATATAACATGACTAACAATAATAGGCTGGCAATACTCAATACAATATCAGCCGTGCCAGAGTGGAAAATTAATAAAGAAGCGATAGCGATCAATACCAGTATCAACACCAACATACCAATAGGCTGCCTTAGCCAGTGGAAAAATTTATTGTGATTTTGATTTACTGGCGTCGCCGACTGACCATTGAAAANACGCCGGCCGTAATTAAAGATTGTTAATGCCAACACTAAGCCTATTGCAGCGATTAAAAAACAAATTTTCCAGCCATAATGTTGTTGGACAAAACCAATGCTAGTGGTGGAGATAAATACACCTAAATTGATACCAATATAAAAAATGGTAAACCCTGTTTCACGCCGATTATCATTTGGCTCATACAAAGTGCCTACCATGCTGGAAACATTAGGTTTAAAAANGCCAGTGCCCATCACGATAATGGCCAATGACAAATAAAGTGCCGCTGAGAAATTGAACATCATCATGGCATAACCCACAATGAGTAAAATGTTGCCAACTATAATGGCTTTGCGAAAGCCTAAGATAGTGTCGGCAATATAACCACCAATAACGGGCATAATGTAAGCAAGTGCAGTGAAAGCACCTAAGATTTCGTAACTACGTGCATCACTAAAATTTAATTGCTGCGTCAAATACAAAACCAAAAGGCTTTGTACAATGTAGAAACCAAATCGCTCCCACATCTCAGTTAAGAATAAAACTGATAAGCCTTTTGGCTGTTTCGAGTGCATATTGTCCTTATTGTTGCTTGCTTACATCTGTTGACAGGTAGCTTGGTTGCCAGTAACTGCGCCAGTAATTCCAATTGGTCCTTGATCACCTGCTACTGTAACAGCTATCGGACATCTAATCCAGTTTGCATTTGCACTGGCATCACGCACATAGATTGTCATACTGACTGGGCCATTTCCCATATAGTTATACGTAATTGTATCATTAGAGCCTTGTTGGATCATGCGCGTAGGTGCGGTAGCATCACCATTAATATAAGCTTGGAATTGCAGCTTATGATTGGTACCGCCCGTGCTTGTATTGTTACCATTATAAAATTTAATTGTCCCTGTCGCAGCGAAACTAACACCACTGTAACAAGTAAGCAGTAATAATAATGTTGTCATGATTCTCTTTAGCATGGCTAAATCCTCCTTTAATACCAGCTTCATGAAAATTCTGTCAAGCCAATTTGCTTGGTTTGCTTTAATAAGTATAGTATTGAGGCTATAGGAGTGAGGATTTTGGCTTCAAAATAAATTACTTGACAGCATTTTCAACGATCGGCGTTTTTTTAAAAGACCAGAAATGGCTATGTTTGCAAAACAAGGCCATTTCTTCATATCTTTTAATGACTTAACTGAATGCATCGATACCAGTCAAATATTTTCCTAAAATCAGATGATGGATATTGTCGGTGCCTTCATAGGTGAATACTGATTCTAAATTGGTCATATGTCTAATGACTGGATACTCTAAGCTAATCCCATTGGCACCGAGTAAATTACGCGCCATACGGGCAATCTGCAGGGCTTCCCGGCAAGCATTCATTTTGGCCAGCGAAGACATCACATAATTGCTTTGGCCGCGGTCAAAAAGCCGACCAATCTGTAAATTCATCCATTGTGCTTTGACAATTTCAGTAAACATGTCGACTAACTGTTGTTGCACCAATTGAAAACTAGCAATAGGTTTGCCAAATTGGTGACGCTCTTGGGTGTAATTTAAGGCCGCATCGTAACAAGCCATGGCTGCTCCCATAGTTCCCCAGGCAATCCCATATCGCGCTTGGACTAAACAACGTAATGCAGCCACCAATCCTTGTTCTGTACCAGGCAATAGATGATCGTCAGGCACAAAGCAATCTTGCAGCACCAATTCACCGGTAGTAGAGGCCCGCAGTGATAATTTTTTCAATCGGTATGCGTTNNGCAGTCCAGGTGTGGTTTTATCAACAATAAAACCGCGAATGCCGTCAGGTGTTTTTGCCCAAACAATAGCGATATCAGCAATCGGTGCATTGGTAATCCACATTTTGCTGCCGGTTATTTGCCAACCACCAGNTGACTTTTTTGCATGCGTTTGCATGCTTGCTGGATCAGATCCAGCATCAGGTTCAGTCAAACCAAAACAACCGATTATTTTTCCTTGCGCCATTGCTGGCAAATAAAATTGTTTTTGTGCTTCAGTGCCATAATGAAAAATAGGATACATGCATAATGAACTTTGTACGGAAACAAAACTTCGCAGCCCGCTATCGCCCCGTTCCAACTCCTGGCACACCAAACCATAGCTCACATAATTGGCATTCGCGCCACCATATTTTTCCGGCAAGGTCATTCCTAACAAACCTAAACCGGCTACAGCTGTAATAAATTCATGGGGAAAATAGCCTTTCTCATAAGCATCGGGTAATAACGGTAATACATCTTGCTGGACAAACCGGTGTACTGTATCGCGTACTAATACTTCTTCAGGATTGAGCTCTTGTTCGAAAAATAATAAATCTTGCATAATGTTTCCCTTAAAAATAATCATTCCTTTTGTTGAACTGTGGCCAACATGATTTGCAGTGCTTTTGCTTCATTACTCTCAGGTGGAAACTGTTTTAACATACGTTGCCAAATTTGGCTCGCTGTCGGATAGTCACCACGATCATAGGCAGCTACTGCCAACAAATGATTGGCCTCTGGATCAGCAGGATTTTTACCAAAATCTGTTGTAACATTTTATTGGCCGTCGAGGTTAATTGGTGATGCAATGAATAACTCGTTGTCACATAACCTATGATGATGTCTTTTGTCCCGGTTGTAATTGATTGGCACGTTGATAAGCTGTTAAGGCTTGAGAATATTGTTCTTGCGAAACATAAAGTTTTGCTAATAAATACCAACCGCGCGCATCATTGGGTTGTTGTTTCACTTTTGCCAGCAAGGCCGCTGTTAAATTGGCCATTGAACCATATTGCGCCATTGCCTCCTGCGCTAAATTCGCCTGTTGAGTCGCTGACCATTGTTGTCTCAGGGCATCACTGGCGCCCATTTGTAAATACCAACTAATAGCCATCAATGGTAAAACAATCACTACCAATAGGGTCAATTTATAACTTGGCCGAAATGAGTGGGAAATTTCCGGCGTAGGTACTGTATCTAGTAATGAGGACACCAATTCGGCACGCGCCAATTGATAGTCTTTTATATTTAAGCCATCTTGCCGGTGCTCTTCAATTAATTGCTGTTGTTGGGAACGAAAGAAGTCTACTTGTGAAGCCGTTGCGCTAGGATGGGATGGTAATTTTGATAAACGCCATAATGGCCATATCACCAATAGAATCGCCAGTAATGTCATTGCGCCCAACAAAACCCATAAAGAATCATGTCAGCAGCTAGTACTGGCTGAGTAAATGCTTAATACGGCGTCGATCTTCAGCACTAAAATGCTTTGGTTCAGCTAATTGCTGTCGGCGGCGCCGACGCATGGCCATGACCAAACGCACCAATGCAGCAAGCAAAATAATGAATGGCGCAAACCAAAGCACATAGGTCAACTTACTCATGGGAGGCTTAAAAAGAATAAAATCCCGTAACGCTCGACTAAGTAATCGATGATTTCTTGCTTGGATTTGCCTTTTTAACCATTTTATAGACCTGAAACCGGAGGTCTTTGGCCAAAGGAGCATTGATTCTGCCAAAGTCTGGTTTTGGCAGACTAAACAGCGTAATTCTTTGCTAAGCTGTTGAAATTGATGTTCTTGTTTTTGGAGGAAAATTGGTAAATATCGGTCGCTACATGGTTGGCAGCAACAGCTACTGCCGTGAACAAGCACCAATTCAATAACAGTAAAATAATTACATTTTTCTTTATCATATTTCGCCTCCTTGCAAAATAATGAAGGCCACATACCACATCATTTTTACCATTCATTTTATTGCAATTGTTTGATCCGAGGCAACAATTCTTTTCGCCAACTATCAGGTGTGATTGCGCCTATATATTTATAACGAATAATGCCTTNTTGATCAATTAAAAACGTTTCAGGAGTGCCATAAACACCAAAATCAATCGCCAATTGGCCTGTGGGATCATCAATAATGGCAGTATAAGGATTGCCTCTTTGCGCCAACCATTTTAGAGCATTTTGCCGTTGGTCTTTATAATTGAAGCCATAAATTCTAACTTGTTGCGAATTAGCAATTGCCATTAATACCTCTTGTTCACTCTCACATGCCATGCACCAAGTGGCCCAGACATTTAATAACGAAACATGGCCCTGAAATTGTTGCTGGGTAAGAATTATATTGGGATGTTGCAAATCAACCGCTTTAAAGGCAGGCACGGGTTTGTTGACTAAAGGAGATGGAACTAATGATGGATCGTGATTTAATCCATAAAATAACACGATGACCAAACCGGCAAATAGCAATACCGGCAACCAATAATACATCCATCGTTTCATCGTTTTTCTCTTTTAATCAGGCGATAACGCTTATCCACTGCGGCCAATAGGCCTCCCAGTGCCATCAATAAACCGCCATACCAAATCCAACGCACAAACGGTTTCACATAAAGCCGAAGTGACCATGCTCCTTGAGGATCATTGGGAATAGGTTCGCCCAAAGCAACATACAAGTCTTGCCAATGATGGTCAGCAATAGCAGTCTTCGGTAATTCCGTTTGCGAGGCAGCATAAGTCCGTTGTTCAGGCTGTAATAACTTGATAGGCAAACCGTACCGGCTGACCTGAACATCAGCCACAATTGCCTGATAATTAGGGCCCTCTTGCTGCGTCAATTTTTTTAATTCAAACTGATAAGAACCAAGATCAGCGACTTGCCCCGGCGCCATACGCACATCTCTCTCTTGGCTATAGGTGCTTGTCAATACAATCCCCAACATACAAACTGCCACACCCAAATGAGCAAGGACCATACCAATTTGACGGCTTGACCAAATTGCCCGCCGTGAATATTGCCGCCAACAATATTGGCCAGTTAAATAAATTAACCAACCGGCCAAAGCAATCGCAACTACAGCTTTTATGTCAATGCGTTGTACCATCAACCAAGGCAATAAGAAGGCAAGCGATACTAAAATGACTAGCACCAATCCCCATTGCCACTTCAGCGATTGCCAAGCTTGCAGCCGCCAGCGTAACAACGGCGCAATTCCCATGATCAATAATACTGGCAACATGAGCGGCACAANAACGCTGTTAAAATAAGGTTCTCCCACTGAAATTTTGGCTAAACCTAAAGCGCTTATGATTAAAGGATAAAGTGTGCCTAATAATACTGTGGCCATAGCCGTGGTGAGAAAAATATTATTCATTAATAAAANAGTTTCGCGCGACCATGCAGAAAACCCTATTTTTGCTGCAATTTGGGCACCCGCCANGGCGTACAATGACAATGAACCGCCTACCGTCAAGGCCAATAATGCCAACATAAAATAACCACGAGATGGGTCCGCTACAAAGCTATGCACAGACACCAACACACCGGAACGCACAAGAAAAGTGCCTAATAAACTCAATGCAAATGTGACAATCGCCAACAATACAGTCCAAGCTTTGAATGCGTGACGTTGTTCAGTCACCATGAGTGAATGTAATAAGGCGGTACCTGCTAACCAAGGCATCAAAGAAGCATTTTCTACCGGGTCCCAAAACCACCAACCACCCCAACCTAACTCACGATATGCCCACCAACTGCCTAAAGTGATGCCCACGGTTAGAGAACACCAAGCCAACAATGTCCATGGCCGTGACCAACGCGCCCAAATTGGATCAACACGACCAGCCATTAATGCAGCCATTGCAAATGCAAACGCTACTGAAAACCCGACATAACCTAAATACAACATGGGAGGATGACTGACTAATCCTGGGTCTTGTAATAATGGATTTAAATCATAGCCATTATCAGGAACATTAGGGAGTAAACGAATAAACGGATTTGAAGTGATTAATATAAATAATAAAAATCCAACACTGATCATTGCCAAGACCGCCAATACTCGGGCTAAAATTTCAAGCGGCAAACTACGGCTAAAAAAATTGATTGCTAACATCCAAATACTGAGTATAAAAACCCACAACAACATCGATCCTTCATGGGCCCNCCAAATCGCACAAAAACGATAAATCGCTGGCAAATCACGGTTGGAATTATTGGCCACATAGGCAACTGAAAAATCATTGCTTAGAAATGCATAAGCTAATGNCAAAAAAGCCATCCCAATAAAAATAAATTGTCCCCAAACGGTAAACTTGGCCAACATCATCCATGTTAATTGATGGCGTGCAACTCCTAGTAATGGCACAACCGCTTGCAACAATGCCAAACACAACGCCAAAATTAAAGCATAATGTCCGAGTTCTGGTACCATCGTTTAATATTCCTGCTTAGCGGGCAATGAAGGTGGCATATACTTTTCATCATGCTTTGCTAACACTTGGTCCGCTAAAAATATGCCCCCATTGACTAATTTTCCATGCACGACAACACCTTGACCTTCACGAAACAAGGCAGGCAACACACCTGTATATTGCACCGATACTTGTTGTTGATAATCACTTAATACGAATTGGACAGTCAAACCTTCTGTCGCATAATGCACACTGCCTTTGACTACCATGCCACCTAAACGAAGCGTTTGTTGTGGTGTAAGCTGAGCAATATGCAATTGTGACGGTGTGTAATACAAATCAATATTTTGACGCAAAGCATATAAAATAAAACCAGCGGCACAACTTATACCGGTCATCATTCCCATGATAATCAATAAGCGACGTCTACGCTGTGGTTTCATCAAGCTCCTCGGCTACAAAGCTTTTTGCCGGACTAATTTTTATGCTCCCAAAAGGCATGCAAAGCCTGACCTATCAGCATCGCAGCAGCTAAAGCATAAGCCGTCCAAACATAATTTCCATAACTACCCATCGCTAAAAATGCTGCCAACTCATTTTATTTTCCCAATTTATAATTCACTCACCCACCGTGTTGCTATTTCACGTCGTAGAATTTCATTACGCGCAGAAAGCAATAGAACCGTGAGATAATAACCACCCAACGCAACTAACATAATTAATAAAGGCCACAACATATTCATTGCAATAGTCGGTTTTGCCAACTGCAACAGACTCGCAGGTTGATGTAAAGTGTTCCACCAATTGACAGAGTAATGAATGATTGGCACATCGATTGCACCAATCAGTGTTAACATAGCGACCGTTTTCGCTGCAATGGAAAAGTCTTCCATAGCCGACCGTAATGCAATGATGCCTAAATATAAAAATAATAAAATCAATTCAGAGGTCAAGCGGGCATCCCATATCCACCAAGTTCCCCACATTGGTTTGCCCCATAATGAGCCGGTGATTAAAGCTAGCAAAGTAAAACTAGCACCGATGGGCGCACTCACTTTAGCAAGAATATCGGCCAATTTAATTTTCCAAATTAAATAAATCAATGATAGAAAAGCCATGATTGCATAGACCAGTAAAGAAAATGCTGCACACGGCACATGTAAATAAATAATACGAAAAGCATCTCCTTGTTGATAATCAGCTGGCGCTAGCCATAGACCACCCCATAATCCTAAACCAAAACAGAGAAAAGTAACGCTAGCTGAAATCGGCAGCAACTTGCCGGCTAACGTATAAAAATATTGGGTCGATACTAATCGGTGCCAATTCATGCAAGTTTACTCCGACAAACTAATACGTAATGCTGCAGCCGCCGCCCATGGTGCAAAAGTCAAGGCTAAACAAAATAGGCCTGCCAACATGGCCAAAGCGCCTTGTATCGGCAAACCTTGAATTGCTTGCATCACTGCCCCTAGCCCAAATACCAATACTGGAAGATATAATGGTAACAGCAAAATGGCCAACAACACACTGCTACGACGTAAACCAATAATAAGTGCGGCAATGATTGCGCCCAGCAAACTGAAGATCAGTGTTCCCAATAATAAACTGCAGAATAATATCCATAATACATAGGCTGACAAATGGAATAATGCCGAGGCCAATGGCAACAACAATAGCAAAGGCAATCCTGTCAGTAACCAATGAGCCATGATTTTGGCTAGCATTAATCCACTTAAAGAATATGGATTAATTAACAATTGCTCCAAGCTTCCATCCTCAAAATCATTGCGGTAAATTCCATCCAGTGCCATCAAATTGGCAAGCAACGCTGCAATCCAAATAATGCCTGGCGCTATCCGCTCCAATGTAGACAAATCATCACTAAGCACGATGGCAAACAACGTCACAATAATGAGAAAAAAACCAAGAGGCAGTAGTATTTCACTGCGTTGCCGCAGCATTAATAATAAATCCCGTTTTAAAATTAGACAGAATGCTTGCATACTTGTTCCATTGGCGATGTCACGTTGGTATTAACTTGATAAAGTAAATTGTTTGATAGTGATATTATCTAATGTAATTGGTTGATGGCTTGTCATGACAACCAACCCACCTCGTTGGCAATGTGCAATCAAACAGGTTTGAAACAATGCCATGCCAGCCTGGTCGATAGCCGTAANAGGTTCGTCAATTAACCACAATTTTGCGGGCACTATCACTAATCTTGCTAATGCAGCCCGCTGTTTTAAGCCAGCGGATAGTTGATCACTAAAACAATGGCGGTATGCGATTAAACCAAATTGGTGCCAAATATCAGGTTGCTGTAAAACAGAAAGATTGGCACCGGACAGTGTCGCGGCTAATGTTAGATTTTCTTCCACCGTCAGCCAACGTTTGAGCCCAGTTTTGTGGCCAAGATAAGCCATGTCAGCATAATATCGAGTATGGGCATGAATCGATTGACCGCCCCAATAAATCGCTCCCGCTGTCGGCAAGGACAGTCCTGCCAATAAACGTAATAAGCTGGTTTTACCACTACCGTTTGGACCGGTGACTAAGAGCAACTCCCCTGCTACTAACTGGAAGTTAAGATTATGAAAAAGACGGCGTTGAGCACGTTGATAGCTTAGTTGATGTACTTGAAGTGAAGGTGCCGTGATTTCCATGGCGGCCACCGAAGCTTAATTTTTCACAAAATTTCAGCGTTCAAAGTTGCTAAATATTGCATAAAATCATCAGCAACTTCGGGGTGTTTGAGGGCATAGGCAATGGTAGCTTGGAGATAACCAAGCTTTGAACCACAGTCAAAACGCACGCCAGCAAGCGCATGGGCCGATACTGGTTCAACTTTTAATAATCGAGCGATAGCATCCGTCAACTGGATTTCACCGCCAGACCCGGTATTAAGCTGCTCTAAAAATGAAANAATGCCAGGGGTAAGAATATAACGTCCCACTGCCGCTAAGTTAGAGGGGGCATCTTCTGGACGGGGCTTTTCAATAATGCCATCTATCTGGCCATGTTGGGTACCAGGTGCCAATGACACCACGCCATACTTAGACACATCATCGGCTGGCACTGGCTGAACAGCGATCACACTACCACCTGTTTGGTTAAATACCGGCAGCATCTGTGCCAAACAGCTTTGGTTTTCACCACCATCGATCAAATCATCGGCTAACAATACTGCAAATGGCTCGTTACCGATAACTTGCTTAGCGCACAATACTGCATGGCCTAGCCCCATGGGATTAGCTTGGCGCAGATAAACGCATGAGACCCCTTTTGGCAAAATTTCTCGAACCAAAGCCAATAAACGATAAGCGCCTCTGGCCTCTAGCCGGGACTCTAGCTCATAATTGGAATCAAAATGGTCTTCAATGGCGCGTTTGCTGGAGCTGGTGACAAAAATCAATTGGTCGACCCCTATGTCGAGGGCCTCTTCTACAGCATATTGAATCAATGGCTTATCAACAATAGGCAACATTTCTTTTGGGTTGGCTTTGGTTGCCGGCAAAAACCGGGTACCCATGCCTGCAACTGGAAATACTGCTTTTCTAATTGTCGCCACTTCTGTTTCCTAAACCATGATCAATTGGTGGCATTATAATTGCCCATCTTAGGAATGCCAAGCTAGTTATTTATGGAAGCATACTGGCAGATGCACATTAGGTTTTATAGCGGCCAGTAGTGATGAGATGATTGAGTGCAAATACTTGAAATAAAAGGCGCCCAAAGGCGCCTTTTTCGGAAAAATCAGGTCTTATGACGCAGATTTAGCTTGGTCTTTAGCATTACCGGTCATGTTAGAATCAGCAGCTGCGGTAGCGTTGCTAACCATTAAACGGTTTTGCAAATGGGCCAATTGTTTTTCTGTGAACAATGGTTTGCCATTTTCAGCTTTCAAGTTTTTCAAATCATCAACAGATTTGTATGCACCATTTTGATCACGGTAGCTAACGATTGCTTGTGCTTTCTTTTCACCGATACCATGAACTTTTGCTAAAGCAGCGGCATCAGCAGAGTTGAGGTCGAGCTTAGCAAGGTTTCTGTGGTGTTTAGCTTTTTAGCTGGAGCAGCAGCTTGGTCTGTTGCTTGAGCTGTTTGTTGGCTTGTTGCAGTAGCGTTAGCAGCTGCATCTTGAGTGTTAGCAGCATCTGCCATAGCATTCAATGCAATTGCACTGAAACCAGCTAATGCAGCACCTAAAATAATACGACGCAATGACATGGTAAATCTCCCATTAAATTATACTGTTGCTTTTGTGCATCCACCTTAAGAACTGTTATCTGCTTGGTTAATCAGCAGAGAAAATTCTTAACTAGGCAAGTGTATTTTTTAACAATAGAAAACGCAATACTAATATTTGATTTTTACTTGCAAATACAATGAAAATGCGAGCGCATATTTTTTGATCAAAAAATGTTCAAAACTAATCGCCTTCAACACCGTGTATTGGCTTTACAGTGCTCCATGAGCGGCATTTTGGGCACTGCCAAANAAGATGTTTGGCGGGAAAACCACAATGTGTACATCGATAAATCGGTTTTGCTGCTAACAAATCAGCAACTAACTCTCGCAAGATTAATAATTTACTACGAGCATCACCATAAGAATTGTCTAAATACAACTCTATTAAATGCGCCAAACCACGCAAGGAAGGATGTTCCTGGATTTGACTTGCAATGAACTCAATCGCACTACGGTCTCCTTGCCACTTGCGGTATAAATCCGCCAATGCCAACACGACTGACACCCGTGGATAATCAGCCAAGCATTCTTCCAAATAAGTCATTAACTCTTCTTCTTTCTTTAACTGTTCATAACAATGGCACAAAGGACCAATTACTTCCGAAATGTAATCAGGATCTTGTTGTTTAACTTGTTGTAAATGTTGGATGGCAGATTTGAATTCAGATTGTTTTAAATACATGTCTGCCTTAATGATGCTGGCCCGAGCACAACGCGAATCAGTCACCGTTGCTCGTTTTAAATAATAATCGGCCCGCTGCCATTGGTTTTTATCACGCAATTGTTCAGCCAATTCACAATAAANATGTGCAATCATCGTACGCATGGAACGCCGACTGACCATCTCTAATTTCTGGGCTATGACAATGGCTTGTTCCCAATCTTTTTGTTGCTGATAGATGTGCAATAAATTCTGTAAACTAGAAGCGGTATTTTCACCCAAATCAATCAACTCTAATAATAATCTCTCGGCGCGATCAAGCACCCCTGCGCTTAAATAATCTTGCGCCAATTCGGCCAATGCATAGATACGTTGTTGTTTTGCCAATTGCGGCCTTGCAATGATATTTTGGTGAATGCGAATAGCACGGTCGACCTCACCGCGTCGACGAAATAAGCTGCCTAATGCTAAATGGGTCTCAACGGTATCGCTGTCTACTTCCAACAATTTAATAAAAACATCCACCGCTTTGTCAGGTTGTTCATTAATCAAATAATTCAAACCAACAAAATAATCGCGTGGCAAGCTAGAATTAGGGCGTTTTGCTGTAGTGGTACTTTTTCTGCTGCCGTAGTACCAACCACATACTGCTGCAACTGGCAATAATAACAGTAGATAGCTAGTTACCATGGGACTCTCTCCACGAATGGCAAAATATTAATGTGCATTCAACTTCATAACGGACTGTTGGCGTAGATTGGCCAATTCTTTTTCTATTTGTTTTAGTTGTTGCTTCANAACCATGGTTTTTTCTTCAATTTGAACACAGGNAATTAATGCCACCAAAANACCTAATATCACCCCAATTCCAACACATAAAACTAGTAATAAAGACAAGGAAATACTATGAGTGCCAAAATAGTAATTAAGTTTGACGGTTTCTGCATTTAGCATAGCGAAGCTAAGTCCAAGTATGACCAGCAACAAAAACATAAAATAGGAAAAAACCCGCATCGATTGGCCATCCTTTTAGATAAAAAATAACCGTAATAATACTCGTGTTTGCGGTTGAAATGCAATTTGTAGGGTGAATCAAGCAAAGTGGGGCCGCCTTACATGAGGCGCATGTTTATTACAAACAAAAAGCCCATAAAATCTATGGGCTTTTTGCATTAAACGATGACTATTTACTCATCATCGCCAGATTTTTGCCCCATCTGTTCCTTCAACAAGTCGCCTAATGTAGTTGATACAGGTGCTTGTTGGCGGCTTTCTTTAGCTTCTTCTTGAATAGCTTTCAAGGACAAGCTCATCAAGCGGTTTTTACGGTCTATGGCCACCACTCTGGCTTCGATGGTTTCATCAACTTTGAGATAATCACGCACATCTTTCACGTTCTCAATGCTGACTTCACTAGCACGAATTTGGCCTTCAACATTTTCAGCCAGGACAACTGTAGCTGATTTAGCATCAACTTCGGTGACCTTACCTGTCACTAAGCTGCCTTTTGGATGTTGTTCAGCGTATTCGTTGAATGGATCGCTCTCTAGCTGCTTGATGCCGAGGGAAATTCGTTCACGTTCTGCATCAATTGCTAAGATAATGGCCTCAATTTCTTCACCTTTCTTGTAACGACGAACAGCTTGTTCACCCGCTTCTTTCCAAGAAATATCAGACAGGTGTACCAAACCATCGATACCTCCTTCTAAGCCAACGAAGATACCAAAGTCAGTAATAGAACGGATTTTGCCCTTGATCTTCTGGTTTTTATCATGGGTGTTTTCGAATTCTTTCCAAGGATTAGCTAAGCATTGTTTAATGCCCAAGGAAATACGACGGCGTTCTTCATCGATGTCCAATACCATGACTTCGACTTCTTGCCCCACTTGTACCACTTTAGCAGGATGGATGTTTTTATTGGTCCAATCCATTTCTGACATGTGTACCAAGCCTTCAATACCGTCTTCAATTTCAACGAAACAACCATAATCGGTGATGTTGGTGACCTTACCAGTCAAACGAGCACCCACTGGATAACGGCGAGTCAAATCTGACCATGGATCAGCACCTAACTGTTTTAACCCTAAAGAAACCCGTTTTTTATCACGGTCATATTTCAACACTTTCACTTTAATTTCATCGCCGACATTCAACATTTCGTTTGGATGTTTGATGCGTTTCANAGACATGTCGGTGATATGAAGCAAGCCATCAATACCGCCTAAATCAATGAATGCACCGTAATCGGTGATATTTTTAACGATACCGGTCACTTCTTGGCCTTCCTGCAGATTTTCTAATAATCCAGCAGTGCCTGCACCCGCTTCTTCTTGTACTACCGCACGACGGGACACAACAATATTGTTACGTTTGCGGTCCATTTTAATAACTTTGAACTCTAATTCTTTGCCTTCCAGATAAGATGGATCACGTACTGGACGCACATCCACTAAAGAACCTGGTAAGAAGGCACGGACTGAATGTAAATCGACGGTAAAGCCGCCTTTTACTCGTTCAGTAATAATACCAATAACTGTCTCGCTGGCTTTATAAGCTTTCTCTAATGCTGTCCAAGCTTCTGAACGTTTAGCTTTGTCACGCGAAAGACGAGTTTCGCCAAAACCATCTTCAAGGGTTTCGACCATTACATCGACTTGATCACCTACTTTAGCTTCTAATTGACCGCGCTCATTACGGAATTCCGATGCCGAAATGCTTGCTTCTGACTTTAAACCTGCATTCACAATCACATAGTCAGGTGTAACCGCCACAATAGTCGCTTTTACTACCGCGCCTGGACGTAAATCAGCCTGGGTCAAACTCTCTTGAAATAATTGCGCAAAACTTTCGCGTGTTGCCATAATTTAAATACCCTAAATCAAATTAAATGCCGTTGTTACATTACATAAGTACTATAACACCGGGTTAAAATTTAAAACGCCCCACTTATTCAATGGAACACCTCATTTTCGCCGCTAATTCATGGGTAAAAACACTTCTGAACCAAATCGGCGGGACACCTCAGCCAAAACTTTTTCCAATACCTGATCGACCGTTAAATGGGTCGTATCAATGATAACGGCATCAGCGGCTGGCTGGAGTGGTGCAATTGCGCGAGATGAATCACGTTGATCACGGCTATTCAACTCTTGCAAAACCTGCTGCAGGCTAACATTTATACCTTGACGATGCAACTGATTATAACGCCTTTTAGCCCGTTCTTCGGGGTTGCCTGCAAAAAACTTTAATTCAGCATTAGGAAACACGACCGTGCCCATATCCCGGCCATCGGTCACTAAACCTGGTGGTTGGCAAAAAGCACGTTGTCGCGCTAATAATGCGGTCCTGACTTCAGGGAAAACCCCTACTTGTGAAGCACCTTGACCACATTCTTCAGTCCGAATTAAATTCGTCACGTCTTTATGATTCAGCAACACAATAGGTGAATCACCAATACCCGCAGGCACAAATGTCACCTGCAATTGGTTCGCTAAAACAGCTAATTTTGCCGCATCATCCCATGCTATATGCGCTTGTTTGGCTGCTAATGCTAAAATACGATAAAGCACTCCACTATCAAGAAAATGCCAACCTAGTTTTTTAGCTAGAATATGACTGATAGTGCCTTTACCGGTTCCACCGGGGCCATCGATGGTAATAATAGGTGCCTGTAATGGTTGCATAAAAACTCTATTGTTAATGGTCTGTAATTGCTAACCCCATTTGACCGGCGATGCCAACGAAATTAGGAAAAGAGGTAGCCACTTGACGGCAGTTATGAATAAAAATATCACCTTCTGCTCGCAATCCAGCAATCGCCATTGCCATTGCAATCCGATGATCACCGACGCTATCTATCGTACCTCCTTGTAATTGGCCGCCTTCAATGCGAATGCCATCAGGTAATGGTTCAGCCATAATGCCTAATGTTTGCAGCGCCTCTGCCATCACTTGGATGCGATCACTTTCTTTGACACGTAATTCACTAGCATGGTGCAATGTTGTAACGCCTTTAGCACATGCAGCTGCTACGAAAAGCGCAGGAAATTCATCAATAGCCAAAGGCACTTGATCCATAGGAATATCAATACCGTGCAAACGCGACGCTCTGATACGAATATCAGCCACAGGTTCATTACCAATCATCTGCTCGTTACTTAATTCCAAATCGGCACCCATCAAACGCAAGATATTAATAATGCCAATTCGATAAGGATTGACCCCACTTGTTGGAGCAAAATATCAGAACCCGGGGCAATTGCAGCGCCTACCATGAAAAAAAGCTGCCGAAGAAATATCAGCTGGGACCACCAGTTGCGTGCCCACTAAATGTCCCCCACTTTTTATGCTAATTTTGGCGCCGCGACGATTAATTTTATAACCAAACGTTTCTAACATCCGTTCTGTATGATCGCGGGTAGGCACAGGCTCGGTCACGGAAGTCTCATCACTTGCGTATAATCCCGCTAATAATAAACAAGATTTCACTTGTGCGCTGGCAACAGGGAGTTGATATTGAATGCCATGCAATGAATGCTGCCCAATGATTGTCAGTGGTGGCAATTCACCAGGCATGGTATTGATCACTGCACCCATTTGACGCAATGGTGTTACTATCCGTCCCATTGGGCGGCGACATAACGACTCATCGCCGCTTAGTTCAGAATTAAAAGATTGGCCTGCCAAAATGCCTGCCATTAATCGCATGGCTGTGCCTGAATTGCCCATATCTAATGGTAATTTAGGCGCAGTCAATCCGTGTAAGCCTTTTCCCTCACAACCACTTCATCTTCTTCAGGGCCATGAATTTCAACCCCTAAATTACGCAACGCATTTAATGTGGCTAGACAATCTTCGCCTGGCAAAAACCACCAATATGGGTAGTGCCCTCTGCCAACGCACCTAACATTAAAGCACGATGTGAAATCGATTTATCACCAGGAACACGTAATCTCCCTTGCAAACTACCACCTGGTTTTACATGAAAAATATTTTTATGTGCGTGCATAATTTTTTATCCGTAGCGACGTGCAAAATCACCCATAAAATCAATCAACGCCATCACTGCTTGTTCCGGCACCGCGTTATAAATACTAGCTCGCATTCCACCGACTAACTTATGTCCTTTTAAGCCGGTAAGATTGGCTTTGTTTGCTTCTTGTAAAAACTGCTCATTCAGCGCTTCATCTGCCAAGGTAAACACAACATTCATTTTAGAACGGTAAGTAGGATCAATTGGATTTTTATAAAACGGAGTACGATCGATGAAATCATACAATGCTTTTGCTTTACGTTGATTTCGCTCTGCCATAACAGCCAATCCACCTTGTTGTTTGATCCATTTAAACACAAGACCTGCGATATACCATGCATAGGTAGGCGGTGTGTTATACATGGAGTCGTTTTCAGCCTGCACTTTATAATTAAACATCGTGGGCGTGAATGGTAACGGTGAACCAAGTAAATCTTCACGTATAATGACCACTGTCAAACCTGCTGGCCCTATATTTTNTTGTGCGCCAGCGTAAATAAGGGCATATTTGCTGATATCCATAGGGCGTGACAAAATATTGGAAGACATATCGGCAACCAACGGCACATCATTAATCATCGGATCATTCGGAAACTCCACACCATTGACTGTTTCATTGCTCGTAATATGCAAATAAGCTGCTTCAGGATTTAATTTCCAAGTATTAATTGGCGGAATTGTTTTGTAGCCTTCTGCCGCTGTATTAGCCACCTCATTAACTTCACAATAACGTTTTGCCTCGGCAACCGCCGCTTTTGACCATATCCCGTTATGCAAATAATCCGCTGTTTNTTTATTGCCTAATAAATTCATTGGCACCATTGAAAATTGACTGCGCGCCCCACCCTGCATAAATAACACTTTATAATTGGTTGGAATTTGCATAAGTTCACGCAAATCTGCTTCAGCTTCCGCCGCAATTGCCACAAATGATTTGCCGCGATGGCTCATTTCCATCACTGACATGCCCGTACTATGCCAATCCAATAATTCATCACGTGCTTGAATCAGTACGGCTTCAGGCAATGCTGAGGGGCCGGCATTAAAATTAAATACTCGTTTCATGGTATGGGTTTCCCTATTAAATTATTTTTATTACTTTGGTCACAAAAAAATCCCTCTAAAATTTTTCGAGGGATTAAATAATTTAAAATGCTTNNTTAAAATGTAGGGTGGATTAAGCGAAGCCGGCCTACCCTACATTTAATTATCATTTGTTTCGATTTCTTCTTGCAATTCCGCAATACGTTGCACACCCACAAGCTTTTCATCTGTATTAAGGTTAATTAAACGCACGCCTTGGGTATTACGGCCGATGACAGATACCTCAGCAACTCGTGTCCGCACTAATGTGCCGCGATTGGTAATCAGCATCATCTCATCGCTATCCAATACCTGAATGGCACTGACTACTTTACCGTTGCGTTCATTCACTTGTATGGCAATGACACCTTGTCCACCACGACCTGTCATTCTGTGATCATCCAATGGGGTACGTTTACCGTAACCATTTTCCGTTGCCGTTAAAATAGACCCTTCGGGTTTCGCAATAATCAAGCCAATTAAACGTTGTTCATCTGTCAAACGGATTCCACGTACACCACGTGCAGTGCGTCCCATTGGCCGTACTTCATCTTCAGCAAAACGAATCACTTTACCTGCATCAGAAAATAATAAGACTTCACTTTTACCATCAGTAATTGCTACACCAACTAATTGGTCACCAGACGCTAAATCAACGGCGATAATGCCGCTGTTGCGTTGATTAGCAAACTGCGATAAAGCAACTTNTTTCACGGTCCCTTGCGTTGTCGCCATAAAAACATATAAATCGTCGCGATATTCGCGCACAGGTAAAATTGCATTGATTTTTTCATCCGCATCTAACGGCAATAAATTCACAATGGGGCGTCCCCGCGCTGTACGACTGCCTTGTGGAATTTGATATACTTTCAACCAATACACTTTACCTTTACTGGAAAAACATAAAATAGTGTCATGAGTATTGGCAATTAATAATTGCTCGACAAAATCTTCTTCTTTGACTGTAGTCGCCGTTTTACCTCTGCCACCGCGGCGTTGGGCTTGATAATCGGTCAATGATTGCGATTTAGCATAGCCTTCGTGTGATAATGTCACTACAACATCTTCTTCCGTAATTAAATCTTCATGGGTTAAATCCAATTGGTCATCAATGATTTCAGTACGACGTGTATCACCAAATTGCTCTTTGACTTCTAACAATTCTTGTCGAATAACTGACATTAAACGATCAGGGTCTTGTAAAATCGCTAAATAGCCGATAATGCTTTGCATCAATTCTTCGTATTCAGCAAAAATTTTATCTTGTTCTAAACCAGTTAAACGATGTAAACGCAAATCCAAAATAGCTTGTGCTTGCACAGGCGATAAACGATAACCCGCTGCAGTTAAACCGTATTCCTGTGATAAATCATCAGGCCGTGAATTACTCGTACCTGCACGCTCTAGCATTTGTGACACCGCGCCTGCTGGCCAGACCCTTGCTAATAAGCCTTCTTTAGCAATGGCTGGACTGGAAGAAGCTTTAATTAAAGCAATCACTTCATCAATATTGGCCAATGCAATACCGAGGCCCTCTAACAAATGCGCCCGTTCACGGGCTTTGCGTAATTCAANAATAGTACGGCGTGTCACTACTTCACGACGGTGACGTAAAAACGCATCTAATAATTCTTTGAGATTCAATAATCGTGGCTGGCCTTGATCTAAGGCAACCATATTGATGGCAAACACAACCTGCATTTGTGTGTGGGTAAATAAATTATTAATCATGACTTCTGCATTTTCACCACGACGCAATTCAATCACAATGCGCATGCCTTCTTTGTCAGATTCGTCACGTAATGCAGTGATACCTTCGATTTTCTTTTCTTTAACTAATTCACCAATACGTTCTAACAATTTCGCTTTGTTCACTTGATAAGGTAATTCAGTCACAATAATGGCTTGCTTACCCTTGGCATCATCATGTTCTACATTGACACG
The DNA here is from genome assembly GCA_013414725.1 of Coxiellaceae bacterium. GTDB lineage: Bacteria > Pseudomonadota > Gammaproteobacteria. The sequence goes on from CP058706.1 coordinate 2,387,752, forward strand.
CGCTCGTAATAAAATACGACCACGTCCCGTACGATAAGCCTCAACAATACCCGCACGACCATTGATAATACCGGCCGTTGGAAAATCTGGCCCTGGCACTAATGCCATTAATTCATTAAGGTTCAAGTTTGGATTATCGACTAATGCGATACATGCATTAAGCACTTCTGTCAAATTATGTGGCGGCACGTTAGTGGCCATACCAACAGCGATACCTGAAGTACCGTTGACTAATAAATTGGGAATTCGGGTTGGTAAAACAGTGGGCGCTAATTCAGTTTCATCATAATTGGGAACAAAATCGACTGTCTCTTTTTCTAAATCGGCCAATAATTGGTGAGTCAATTGCGACATACGAATTTCGGTATATCGCATCGCCGCAGGTGAATCACCATCGACCGAACCAAAGTTTCCTTGGCCATCGACCAACATATAACGCATGGTAAAGGACTGCGCTAAACGCACAATAGTGTCATAAACAGCAGCTTCACCATGGGGATGATATTTACCAATCACGTCACCGACGATACGGGCTGATTTTTTGTAAGGCTTGTTCCAATCATTGCCAAGCTGATGCATTGCATATAAAACCCGTCGATGCACTGGCTTTAGGCCATCACGCACGTCTGGCAAGGCGCGACCGACAATAACGCTCATCGCATAATCAAGATAGGATTGTTTCAGTTCGTGTTCTATCGTTACCGGGATAATTTCTCTAGCAAGCTCGGCCATAACTCGATACATTCCTTAAAAAACAATAGGTTACATTAAAAGGCTAAAACAATATTATAACATAAAACGCGGCCAGACAGTACTGCTTATTTCCGTTAGCGCCTTAGAAGGCCGAAGGAATAGAAAGCCTTGGCATCCGCCGAGAACGCCCCCTGTATCCACTCCGTCATCCCGTGGGATCTAGGAAATCAAGGCAAATATGACAAAATAGCCTCCTATTTGCAGGTTGAACCAGTGAACAAGATCAATATTAGACCCATCGTTGACTGCCGCATTTCTCTGATCCCGCGGTCTTCGCCGCGGGATGACGAAGAGGACAGGACTGCTTATTTCCGTTAGCGCCTTAGAAGGCCGAAGGAATAGAAAGCCTTGGCATCCGCCGAGAACGCCCCCTGTATCCACTCCGTCATCCCGTGGGATCTAGGAAATCAAGGCAAATATGACAAAATAGCTTCCTATTTGCAGGTTGAACCAGTGAACAAGATCAATATTAGACCCATCGCTGACTGCCGCATTTCTCTGGATCCCGCGGTCTTCGCCGCGGGATGACGAAGAGGACAGGACTGCTTATTTCCGTTAGCGCCTTAGAAGGCCGAAGGAATAGAAAGCCTCGGCATCCGCCGAGAACGCCCCCTGTATCCACTCCGTCATCCCGCGGCGAAGACCGCGGATCCAGGAAATAAAGGCAAATATGACAAAATAGCTTCCTATTTGCAGGTTGAACCAGTGAACAAGATCAATATTAGACCCATCGCTGACTGCCGCATTTCTCTGGATCCCGCGGTCTTCGCCGCGGGATGACGAAGAGGACAGGGCTGCTTATTTCCGTTAGCGCCTTAGAAGGCCGAAGGAATAGAAAGCCTCGGCATCCGCCGAGAACGCCCCCTGTATCCACTCCGTCATCCCGTGGGATCCAGGAAATCAAGGCAAATATGACAAAATAGCTTCCTATTTGCAGGTTGAACCAGTGAACAAGATCAATATTAGACCCATCGCTGACTGCCGCATTTCTGGATCCCGCGGTCTTCGCCGCGGGATGACGAAGAGGACAGGGCTGCTTATTTCCGTTAGCGCCTTAGAAGGCCGAAGGAATAGAAAGCCTCGGCATCCGCCGAGAACGCTCCCCCTGTATCCACTCCGTCATCCCGCGGCGAAGACCGCGGGATCCAGGAAATAAAGGCAAATATGACAGCATGGCTTCATATTTACAGATTAACGAGGCTAACAAGATTGATATTACGCCATCATGGTCGCAGTATTTCTCTAGATCCCACGAGATGACGGAGGGCGCATAGACGCAGATAGTAATAAACAAAGCACCTGATTTTTACATATTTCTTTCTTGCATCCCGCATGTTATCCTAGCGCCCCTGTAATCTAGACCGTTTACTGGAGAGGTGTCCGAGCGGTCGAAGGAGCACGACTGGAAATCGTGTATACGCTAAAACGTATCGAGGGTTCGAATCCCTCCCTCTCCGCCAGTACAATAAAAATCCTACAGATAGAAGCATCTGTAGGGTTTGACCAAATGTAATTGTATTTTTTAATCAATGAACTGATAAACGCTATTATTTCGAAGATGCTTTCGTTAAACGATCATGAATATCAAACCATTCGCTGGAACAAGGTGGATTTTCAACAAATATTTNTTCTACGTCAGTGCTATCAATATTGTACAGAGTGTCATATAAAGCCTTTGCGTATTTACTCTTTTCTGTGGGCATTTTATAGAAAATGGCATTTTTACTGTCAGGTATGGGTGAATAATGCATAATCGCAACATTATTCTCTTTCTGTAAAAGCCGCTTTATATCATCAATAGAAACGAGAAATAAAGGTTTTTCAGTTTGATAATGAACCGTCATGTTTCCTGGCACTTTTTCTTGATGATGATATTTCTCTTGAATTTTGGTGCCAAGAACATTCTCAATCATCGATGCAGTAATAGCGCCTGGCCTTAAAATAACAGGCACCGCTGTAGTCATATCAATAATTGTAGACTCAATACCAATACCACAATTACNCCCTTTTATTACAGCAGCTATTTTTCCAGAAAGTGTTTTTAGAACATGCTCTGGTTTTGTTGGACTAGTTCTTTTATGTAAGTTCGCTGATGGAGCTGCAACTGCGGTACCAAGCCTTTNTATTATTTCGAGCGTTAAATCATGCCTTGGAATACGTAATGCAACTGTATCTAAACCAGCCGTTATAAGGTCGCTAACCGTTTTTTGTTNTTTGAATATCATTGTTAGAGGCCCAGGCCAAAAGTGGGAAGCTATCTTCCTGGCATTATCAGGAATTTGTTCGACCCAATTTATTAACTTATCAAAAGAGTCAATATGAACAATGAGTGGATGATCCAGCGGCCTTCCTTTAGCAACAANAATCTTACTGATTGCGCGATCATTCGTAGCATCAGCAGCAAGGCCGTAAACTGTTTCAGTCGGAATTGCAACAACTTCAGCATTTCTAAGCAAAGTAACAGCGTCGTCTATCTGATTTGATTCTAATATTACCGTTTTCATCATATCACTAAATTAAGGGTTACAATATTGACAATGTCCTGGGTCTGCCTGTTTCAATCTATTCGGTGGTTCTTTGATTTCTTTATAACTACATTTACAACAACCAAAAATTTCATGTTTTATCATTTCAGTTTCTGAGCCACACTGACTACAAGGTAACCCAGTTTCAACACCGACTTTGCCCCAACCGGNGGTATCACACTTAGGACAGTGTGTGGCAAGTCTTGCAACAAACTTTTCTGCTAATTCTCCGATTACAGCCATCCTTGATGGATTAAATTGCGCGCGCATATCGGTTTCTACCCAGACTTTGCCATCTGATGCATGTTTTAGGCATTCCTGAAAGGCTTTTTCAAGTGTCTCTAGAGAATCAATGCCCTTGAAAAGAGGAGTGTTAGTCTTACTGCCATTGGGCCGTAAGATGAGCGCATGTGATGGAAATTTGGCATCTTTAGCGAATTTTTGTAATGCCTCCAGCGAGTCTAACGCCTCCATGCGATAATTTGTTTNTTCGCTTAAATGTGACAGATGCATGTGAAAACCCCGCTTACGATCAATAAAATAAAGAATTTCATAATCACAAGGTAAAAAGGGAATAAATGGATGAGGGCCGAAACTGCCCTCGCTTGCAAGGGCAAATTCAACACTATCGCCAAGTTGCTCTAACGACCATTCACATTTCCTGCGGGCACATTCAAGCGCACTTCCTTCACGCTCTATCTCACCCGAAAACGTACCAAGCTTATCAGTATCTACGACATACTCTAATACACTGGCTTCTAGCTTATCCCAGAAAGGTGGGGCTATTGAGATAGACTTAGCATGCTTAGTAACCAATATGATACAGCTACCGGCATAAACAGAACGCGGTTTCAATTCATTTTTTGCCATGTAAAATCTCTATTGAGTAAATAAATTTCACGTTTATCTGGCTCAATACACGCCAGTTGTACCCAACCATTTCCGAATAATTTTGNAAGTATTGGCTGCGCACTCATCAGATTATCCAGCATTTGACGCGGCGCAAATACTACCGTCATCAACCGCTGTGGCTCGTGATATGGCTCTGTATCGCTAATATAGACCGATTGCAGTGGAAGGCCAGTCATCAAATCACTAGCATTCCCCTGCATAATCCCGATTTTTCCAGTGATGTTTTTGGTGATCTTGCTACCACCACCATATGCCACATTATTAACCGTTGAGAACAGATATTGCATATTGATCCACTGAGCAACCACCATGGGTGCTGTGAGAATGACAGCCAGGGAACTGCCCTCTGCGTCTTGTGTATAGTCATAAGAATGTAGGAAACAACGGCCTTCAAGATTGAGTGAGCTCGTAATATCACGGGGTGCCACTATAAACGCAGCATTGCGTGCTAAGCCCCATTCAGGACGTACCTGCGCCCAATCCTGAGAACGCCGCCATGTATGAGATACAGCGTTCGATATTTGTGACTTTCTCTCCATCCGATGAAACCGTACCAAACTATTAGCATCCCGCGCTTTTTCAAAATTCTTCTTCAGTTTTTTTATTTCTTCAGTATCGTGATGACCATAGATTGTAATTTCATCGGTAGTCGTATTATGCTGCGCAGCGATAAAACGCGTTGTTTCAGGGATTCTAATACCATTCTTGTATAGTTGATCTCTTACCTCTGATCGATTCAAAATGGCTGCTAATATACGGGCATTGCTGCCACCATGTCGCCCACCGCAGGCTCCACAATCCAATGCTGTAGCATAAGCATTATTCTGAGTTGCGCTCCCGTGACCACATAACACCACTAACGGAGCAAAATGACGGGTCAAACCCATTGTCTGAAGTGCGCTTTCGGCATAGGCACATTGCTCTGTGAGAGTGAATGTATCAAGTAAAGGCTGAACTTCTTGCGGCTTGCTGATAGTTTGGATCACTGTGGTTTTTAGTTTAGAAGCAATCTCTGGAGCCAAACTACGAAGCGCCATCCAGATACCACTTAAAATGCCAAGACCTTCCACCAGAGCAAACGGTGTAGTAAAGGTGTATTTAACCGACTGATAGAGCCGCTTCAATCCAGTGAGCCTCTCATAGCCTTTGCGATTTTCTTCATCGCAACCGTGAGATGAGCATGACGACTCTCTGACTTCATGCTTGGGTGAGAGCAGTACTGGACAGGACGCATATGATCTGCTCGTAACCGAGTTAGTGACTTGGACAGGTATACCAAAGAAGCCGGCAAAACCGAAAGTCTGATAATTACCGGTCGATTCTAGAGCCCTGCGAAATGGCTCAGAACGAGTGTCAATACAAAACACGATTTGTGCTTCTGGTGTGAGAGATTGTTGCATGGGCTGGGCAGCTAATTTTTTAAGCAATGGAAGCCTATAAGAGCTTTCTGCTTNTTGTATCTGCTCCAACGGATTAGTACTATTNNGCCAGACTGTTTTATTGCTTTTATGCCAATCCGTCAATATCCTAGCTTCTGGCCAGAGCAAACAGGTCATGATAAGTCGCATGGCCAAATAATCCACCTGTGAAACAGGATGTGGATGAGCGGCATCCAATCCCGCCCATTCAGTGCGGTATTTGACATAGGCTGCCCAACCCGGAAGAGTAGTAAGCAAAAGTGTTAAAAATTGAGAATGTTCCTCTTTACNGACACTTAGGCGTAATAGACATTCAGCCATTGCTTGTTCTGCTGTTTTTGGTAAGCCCCTGATCCATCGCTGTTTTTGTTTATCATTATGGTGTAGCTTAGCATCGTACAAAGCCAATTGACGCCATGCTGAGTATAAGCCCTGTCTTCTGAGAGGCATCGGTATAGTCGCTTGACCATCATCGAAATAAGCCTGCAGCCATTTGATAGTTTCGCGATTTACTACTTGCATCGGCTCTGGCAGCATTTTTGNCTCGAAATAGGCCACACCAGCTTTGAGCGCCTCCTCAATCGGCAAATCCTCCAGTCCTTGCAGAGGATTTACTGCAATTAGATTTTTAAGCGGCCAGAAAGGAGCAATCTTTGTGAAACTTTCAGTAGTAATAGTCGATATGTAATTTGAATCATAATCTTCTATTAGGGCTCCGTTTTTTGTAGCTGTGATAGTTTCATCATTTCCTCATTGATAGTCGTATTGGTTGCGATGCGCAGTGACTGTAGCCGTATGGGGCTGACTAGCATTGAGCGCAGCTACGTAACCTTTCAGCATCCATGATGGAAGATTACCCATCTTTGCCTCGTTTCTGAGGAACAAAATTGATAGCCACGCCAATGTTAAAACTGCAATTCCCAGAATATGAAAGACATTGAGCGGCTGTGGTTGCATCAGTTGCATGGGCTCCATAATCCGTGCAATCAGGTGTACGCTAATGCCGTAGGCAAATCCAGCTATTGCTGTCAAGATCAAGGCTAACGGGAGCCTTTGCAGAGTTTTAACACGTAAAATTGGGAGTGCCAGCTGGCTGGCAGTAAGGAAGGCCACCACCATCAGTACCAAAGTGGTATCACCCGTAAACCATGACTTTCCACTGGCATAGGCAAAACTAAGGCTTCCAACCAAACCACAGAGCAAAGCACAAATAAAGTTAAATGGCTTTGGAGGATAGCCAAGATCGAAGCGTTTTTCCTGCGCTGCACTACCGCTGGCAAGGAATAGATAGGCTTTGAACATGCCATGCCAAACTAAATGAGCTACTGCTGCGGGAAATAATCCAAGCCCGCATTGCACCAACATAAACCCCATCTGCCCTACGGTAGAACAGGCAAGCATCCGTTTTACATCATTTTGCATTAGCTTCCACAATGTGCCTAGTAGAGCGGTCATAAGACCCATGATGAATATCACGGTAAGCAAGATGGAATGGTGTAAATAAAGAGGCGCAAAACGCACTAGTAGAAAACCTCNCCCATTAACCAAACCAGCATGCATGATCGCTGAAACTGGCGTAGGTGAATTCAGGGAACTAGTTAACCAACGATGAAACGGCCATATAGCCGATTGAGTCATAGCTCCTATCAACAGGAGTGCTAAAGCTAATAAGATGGAAACAGATTTAACGTCTTGATGTACTATTGCACTTATATTGGTTGTGCCTGTTATGTAATAAAATATTACAAATGCAGATCCTATACAAAATGCACCAATCAGATAGTTCTTTGCAGCCAATATTCCCGCAGCCTTGGCCGCCTTCCAGCTTGATTTATGAATCATTAAACGGACTAGCAACACGTTGCTTAGGCACCATGCAATGAAAACAATTATTAGATTATTAACACTTACCATCAACGAAACAGAGAGTATCAGTAGAATAAGTTGAGTGAAAAAGAATGNGTACTTAATATCCCCTTTCATATAACGAGACGCAAAACTGCATACGCATGCCCCAATAAAAATGACCAATGCAATCATAAGGATGGCAAATCCATCTAGGCTAAAGAGCGGGCTGAAAACGCGGTTTATCATATATAATCCTTCCCATAAGCAATTATTTTTTACTTGATTTATGTTATCAGCTTTTCTAATATAAGCAAAAGTAAATATTCTTATTTTTAATATAAGAGATTCTAATGAGCCTTGATACCATTACCCTACAATGCTTTATCGCCGTGGCGGAGACAGCAAGTTTTACCAAAGCAGCTGATCGCGTTGGGCGTACCCAATCGGCTATCAGTCAGCAAATTGACAAATTAGAGAAGATGCTGAATAAGCGCCTTTTGATTCGCGGCAAAACTTTTGCCCTTACTCCTGANGGAGACATTTTCCTTAGTTACGCGCGTCAGATTTTTGCCTTACACCGAGAAGCGATGGACAGATTTAAGGAGCCTGAACTGGAGGGTGAAGTGCGGTTTGGATTGCCAGAGAATTTTGCCAGCGTCTATCTCTCAGAAGTACTAGCTGACTTCTCACGTATCCANCCCCGCATTTTACTTAATATTGAATGTGATTTAACGCTCAACCTTTTTGAAAGGTTCAANAAAAAGGAGTTTGATATAGTTTTAGTTAAAATGAATCGTCCAGAGGATTTTCCCAATGGCGTAGATGTATGGTCTGAGCCATTAAAATGGGTGGGAGACTCTAGCTTAATATGCAACAATAAACCTGTGCCATTAGTATTATCACCACAACCTTGTGTGTATCGAGCCTCGGCAATTAAAACCCTGGAACAAGCAGGTCGCTCCTGGCGCTTGGTGTTTTCAAGTACAAGTTATACAAGCGCTGTTGCTGCCGTCAAAGCTGGCATGGGAATTACCGTAATGCCACACACCATGATCCCTAATGAATTGCAGCCAGTAGAACCAAGAGTTCTTCCAAATCTCCCCGATACTCACGTTTCATTGCTTAAACATAAAGCAGACAATTCCGTTATTAACACACTAGAATTGTTTGTATTGAGAAAACTCAAACATTAAATGCAAAAAAATAGATTCACCTGAAATTGCAATACAACCCTAGTTTAACTTTGATCATTTACCGACAAACATTTCATCAAGCATGTCATGGATCAATGGTGAAATTAACGTACAAATTGCTGCGTGACTGCTTGCATGCCTGCCGTGCCCGTCAATTGCATCGCCCCTGTTTTTGCATTAGTTTGTAATACCATTCGGCTCAATGGATTTGCAATGGGTGGTTTAAACCACTGACAACCGGGCTGTTCAATATCAGCAGCGGTCAATCCTGACATTAATTCTGCCCTACCACGACTATCGATTGCACGCGGCAACCAGCCTTTAGCAGTTGCATTTAAATGGCTAACAAAATGATTAGTAGCGACCACATTTGTGCGGGCACCAANTTCATGCACAATAGCGTCATTTTCCAAACGCTCAATCACACAACCTTCTCCAGGTTCAGCGCCACTCACAACATAAATCACAGGCAACGCAACCGGTGTATTGGTCAGCATTTGTTTGGCGGCTTGATAAGATTGGCAAGTTTCAAAAGTTTTACGTAATAAATGCGCTGGTGGCAAGCCTTGTTGTCGGAAAGCATGGCGACGATTACGTAGCCAATCCAACACAATCCCTGTTTTGTGGCGTCGCATCGGAGCCTGATTAATGGCTACGGCAAAACGACCTGGTGCCATGGCTTGAATGATGCCACTAATTCCAGGCCACGTGATATTATAATATTCGCCTGCTGGACTTTGTTGCAATGCCACTAAAGTAGCTTCGCCTAATCCAGGAAATGGCCAATCTAAAACACGTAATAATTGCGGGCCCGTGCTGGTATTAAAAACCCCAGAAGTACAGCCCCATTCATAGCTTAAATTAAGTGCATATACCCCTTTGACTTTGAGAACATTGGCATATTCTGCAATTTCTTGGCGATAAGGATTGTCAGTTTNTTCTAACCACCGCTTGGCCAAATGATCGCCAAGTGGTAAAGCAAGATGGCTTAATGCGCGGGAAACAACACCATAAATAGTGCGGCTATCAGCAATTAATCGACGTGCCCTGGCTTGTTCTAGCGTACATAAATCAACTAAGGTTTTTCTCTTAAATCAATGAGCGGAATAGTATGCATGGAGCAGAATGACCTCATTTTATTTACTGTAAGGTGGATCAAGCAAAGCGGACCCACCAAAATCATATTGCTGGTTCTGGAATGGTGGATCCGCTTCGCTTGATCCACCCTACATTTTAAGAGTTTAAATGTCAGCCCATGTTATCACAATACGCAGATAAATTACTGAAGTAACATTGCCTTCTGTATAAGCCCAAGGTAAACTCACTCGGCTTAAATGGTTACAACAATGTCATGGCGGCCTAGCCGGTCCTTTTACAACGTTAACCTACAAACCCCGCCAGGCCCGGAAGGGAGCAACGGTAGTGGGCGAGACGGGTGTCGAATGCGGCTGGTGTGGCTGCCACCTAATCCGATTAAAGCCAATGACCTATCAAGTACTTGCTCGTAAATGGCGTCCACGCGACTTTGCCAGCTTTGTTGGCCAAGAACATGTCGTGCGGGCACTATCCAATGCGTTGACCCAGCAAAGACTGCATCATGCCTATTTATTTACTGGCACACGCGGCGTCGGCAAAACCACCCTAGCGAGAATTCTTGCCAAATGCTTGAACTGTGAAACGGGCATCACTGCCTCTCCTTGTGGCACTTGCTCTGCTTGCCAATCCATTGATGCAGGCCGTTTTATTGATTTATTAGAAGTCGATGCGGCTTCGCGCACCAAAGTGGAAGACACGCGTGAATTACTGGAAAATGTGCAATATGCGCCTACCCAAGGCCGCTACAAAGTATATTTAATCGACGAAGTCCATATGTTATCAGGCCACAGTTTCAACGCATTGTTGAAGACTTTAGAAGAGCCTCCGCCTCATGTGAAATTTTTATTGGCAACCACTGATCCACAAAAATTACCGATCACTGTGTTGTCGCGTTGTTTGCAATTCCACCTAAAGAACATGCCGCCAGAGCAAATTAGCCAACATTTAGCGACGGTATTAACGCAAGANAAAATTAGTTTTGAGACCGAAGCGGCGGCTGCTCTGGCTAGAGCAGCCAATGGTAGTATGCGTGATGCCTTGAGTTTGCTCGATCAAGCGATTGCTTACGGCAATGGACAATTATTATTGTCAGAAGTACAAGCGATGCTGGGCAGTATCCCGCAAACGCAATTATTCGACTTGGTCAATCACTTGGCCGACCAGGCAGCTGCTGGCCTGCTTGCTATTGTCGATCAGCTCAGCGAACAAGCGGCAGATTTTGCTCAAGTGTTAGAAGAACTATTGGCTTTGTTACATCAATTGGCAATAGTTCAAGTAATACCTGCTGCTTATGCCGAACCACTCACCACGTTGGCAAAACGATTCACAGCGGAACAATTGCAACTTTATTATCAAATCGCTTTAACAGGCCGACGTGACTTGCCTTATGCACCAACACCACAAATTGGTTTTAGCATGACATTATTACGCATGGTGGCTTTCCGCCCTGCTGAATTGCCATTGCCAATGGCCAGCGCTAGTGTCAATAAAACGGCCAATGCCCCCACTCAAGCACCCAAGGCTACAGTCACTCATTCAGCACCGGTACCAGCCGCCGCTGCAGGTAATGAGAACTGGGAAAATATATTGGTCAAATTATCTTTGACCGGTTTCACAAAAGCACTAGCTTCACATTGCACCCTGGGCAGCACCACGGACACAAGCATCACATTGATACTAGATCCTAACCAAGCCCCAATGTTAAATGAAGCACATAAACAGCGATTGACGGCTGCGTTATCTGACTATTTTCAACGGCCAATGCAGGTCATTATTCAAATCGGCAACAGTAGTTCTGCCACAACCCCGGCCGCCTTACAAAAACAGCAGCAAGTAGTACAACAAGCAGCCGCTGAACAAGCACTGACCCAAGATCCACAAGTTTCAGCGCTAATGAAAACTTTTAATGGTATAATCGTGGCTGATTCAATTAAACCGATTTCATCGGATTAGCGTGGACTTGACCGTCCGCATTTTTAAACCTGTCTATAAAGAGGTAGTAAAATGGCTGAAACTCCAAAACCAAGCCTGACTGAATTAATGGAAAGCGCTAAAAAAATGCAAGACAGCATGCAAAAAGCGCAACAACGAATTGCCAAACTAGAACTCAAAGGCGTTGCCGGCGGCGGTTTAGTGAGCGTGACCATGACAGGCGACCATAAAGTCAAACAATTCCATATCTCACAAGAAGCGCTCGATGAAGGCACTGAAGTACTGGAAGATTTATGCAAAGCGGCTTGCAATGACGCACTTGCAAGAGTAGAAAAAGCAGCGCAAGAAGAAATGATGAAAATTACTAAAGAATTAGGCTTGCCTGATATGCCAGCGTAATTTTTAATTTTCCTTGTCATCCTGAGCTGCTTGATGGAGATCCTTCGCTACGCTCAGGATGACAACATTCTAAATACCACTAAAAATTCTCTTTCAACAACACAGTTTTTGTAGATACTTACCGCATGTTTACCCCATTGATTNGAACAACTGATCCAAGCACTACGTTGCCTTCCCGGCGTCGGGCCAAAATCCGCCCAACGCATGGCATTCCAACTGCTTGAACGCAAACGCGATGAAGGCCTTAAACTGGCAGACATTTTGCAACAAGCTATCCAACAAATTGGGCATTGCGAAGACTGTCGTACATTGAGTGAAACCACTCAATGCCTAATTTGCGCTGATCCACAACGTGACCCAAGCCAATTATGCATTGTGGAAACCCCTGCCGATGTCATTGCGATTGAACAAACGGGCAGCTATCGTGGTTATTATTTTGTATTGCTGGGACATTTGTCGCCACTTGATGGTATCGGGCCACAAAATTTAGGGATGGAACAATTGCTGGTACGATTACAAGATCCGGCCTTGCGGGAACTGATCCTTGCGACTAATTGCACCGTTGAAGGCGAAGCGACCGCCCACTATATTGCCAATTTAAGCAAACCCTATCCCCTTCGCCGCACCCGGTTGGCACATGGAGTGCCAATGGGTGGTGAGTTGGAATATCTAGACGGCAACACATTAGCACGAGCACTGATGGCCAGAAATATGATTGAAGTGGATTAATTCTGGTTTGTTGCATTGCTTCCGCCAAGGGACATGGTTAGATGGTCTGGCTCTTCATCGCTAGATTGATTTGGTGGTAATAACGGCTGAGTTTCATCATTACCAGGTTGGCCTGATAACCCCAGGAAGATTGCCCAGTAAAATTATTCATAGAACCCACCGGAGAATTCAGTCTTGACCCCTGCGTACTTAGACTTTTTAGTCTTTCAACCATTTGACTGTAATCAATTTGTAGGCTTTTATATTTATCATAGGTTTCTCTACTTGCAAAAATCCTGATTAAATTTTGCAGCCTAATAATTCTAGTAAGCAAATAAGTATGATCTGAAGTCAATTGAATAGAATTATATTGCCTCCATATATCACACAACTTCTTATGAGCTTGATCACCTGCTTGATTAAGCTTCTTTTGGCAATTGTTAAATCAGTGAAAAATTTCTCAAAAGCAATATTAAGTCCCTCTTTTTCAACAACATAATCGCCTCATACCACTGGCCATTTTCTGCCCCCTTACTAAAGCTGCGATAATACTTGTCTTGCACTTTCAACTTATTGCTGCCTTCGACATCTTGTAAGCATTGATTTATGTTATCGCATAATGTATTTAATCTACCGACCCAAACTTCACACAAAGAAGCGGCCAGTTTTTGAATGCTCTCTTTCGTGAAAAAGATACTTGTGGTTTTTAAAAACATATATCAAGTTGCCTTTATTGAAACTATTATTAGGTGTGCTCAAAATTTTATGATTATAGTGTTTCAATATCAAAGACATCGCACTGTTAAATTTTTGAATACTTTCTTCATAATTAACAATCAAATTTCTCGAAGCACCATTCCTAGGCAACTCAGCGAAAACAGTAAAAATATTATCCACTTGAGAGGAAAATCCCTCACATTGAGACAAGAGGGTTTGCCACTTTGAACAGTCCAATTCTTCGATGAGTGCAGCCCATTGCTGAATTAACGTAGTATAACGGCGATATACTCTTTCAATGTAATCTTCAACGCCCCCAAAACTAATAGATTTGACCTCCAACAAACCTTTAAAAACAGCATCCACCAGCATGAAAACCTTAAAGATCGATGCTGTAGGACTGTCCTCTTTGAGTAGCTCATAGGAAAATAATTTTCCCCAAAGATTCATTGTATCAATACATTGTTTTCTTTTGGGATTAGTAGAAAGCAAAATATCGGTAGCAGACTCGATAACTTCACAACAAGCCTTAAAAACATGCTGACATTTTCCAGAAAAACGACTGAAAAGCCCCTTCTACTCTTACCAGTAACTGGTCATTGTTTTTGCTGTATTTTGCAATATGCTTTAAATTAAGATAATGCTGTTGCGCCAACATAAAATTATTTTCATTAAATTGATCCAATATCTTAATAAACTGATTAGCGTACCCCTGCATGATCAAATTAATATTCTCATTTAATGCAGTTTTCTCTTCATCAGAGGCCCCTATCTGCCCCTTCATACTAGCCTCCAAAATCTTTATATAAAAATTAACTTCATTCAGCCTCCACAAATCACTGTTCTCATTTAATTCCTCTGCCACTTGAGCAATCACAGGCAATGGATAAGTGGTAGCTGATTTAATAATCACGTTATCAATATTGATAACCTGCTCAGCATTACTCTGGTTTTTCTGAGGAAAAAATCAATCGTAGTTGATCGCACACCACCGTCGAAAGCAATGCATTTTCACCAATTGCTAAGGTGGCTGCTCGATAATTGCTTAATAACTTCTGATATTCTTCTTCTCTCTGATGCAATTGTTGCTTCAACACTAAAATTTGATTTTTAAAGCTTTCATTTAACTGCCGTAAATCTTGCGATCCCTGATTTGGAGGCATCACTTGAGGCTGAGGATTGGCATTATTGTTATTATCTTGATTTGATACAGCTAATACTGGACCGACCAGAACCCTTGGAACAGCGGCTTGTTTGTTATATTCATTCAGCCAATCAGCAATAATTTGTGAAAAATGCTCACTTCCAGGATGCTTTTCATATTCACCATCAGCGTTCATTAATACAATTTTATCTTCAAGGAAAAACTGAACACACAACTTTTGTATTTGTTTTGCATTAGCATCAGTATCAATATTATTTGAATTTATTGGTGCGGTTTGACCCTGACTCATCGTGTCATATAAAGCCAATAACTTCAACAATGCTCGCTTATGTGAGAACCAAGTAAACCAACGTCCTTTGACTATTGTTTGATAGCTCAATACTCTTTGAAAAAAACAGATACTTGCATGGCTTTGCCCTCTAATTCAAATCAGCTACATTATTATTAAGTTCCGCAAATTGCACCTGTTTTTGATTGGAGCTAGCCCCAGGAGCGCGCAAGCATGATTTCCTGGAAATCATGCTTTTACGGAACTCTTATCATTCACTTTTGAATTTAACAACGGTTTGAAGTTTGCTTGATCCGTCAAGGACAATGCAGATAAATAACGCATCGCCAACTGATCATAATCAGCTGATTCTATTGCCAGTTCATTTTTATCGGCACAAAACAATAACATTCCCAGCTGAAATAAGTTACGAGCACTGTTATTACCAATATAAAAAGGCAACTCCGTATCAAAAACTGCTTATCAGCGCTGACTAATAATTTATTCATGAGTAAATTCGCACTGGCCTTGATTGACCCAATTTCGCTTAAGTCTTCCAAAGAACGATCTTGAAATTTATCTAAAATATCAAGCAATTTCTGATTCATCGTTAGAATTGTTTGATTATCAAGCCCGCACTCAATTGCCGTTACTGTGGCTACATAACAAGCAGCCATAATACTGACTGGCATAAATATGTCTTGCGGAGAATTTTTCATTAAAAATTCGACATTCATTTTAGCAGCTGACGCCGATAATCGCAGTTTTTCTATGTGTATTTTTGAGTGAACTTTTCAATTATAAAAGTCAACTTATCACTGTTTAACGCATATTCCCAAGCTTTTGGCTCTTCGCGCAATTGCCGGAACAGCTCATTTAAGTTTTGTTTGACTTCGACCGCATGAATAAAAATAGCTAAATGACAAAATGATGTAGCATATACATTGGTCCTGATGTTCTCCTCTGTCATAAATAACCAACGATGCCTCATTATAAATTTTAGTTGATTGTCTTGGTGCAATAACTCCATGAAACCAAATATCCAAAGCATCAACAATAAATCATTATCGGCTTGATCTAATTGTTTCAAACCTTGCTCAATTTGCTGCAAAGGAAAATTCCGGATGTGCAGATCATTGCTGAACCAAGCAATAATTATCTGATCGTAAATATCATCTTCTTTGATGTCCATCGACTCAAAAATGGCAACAATGTTCTGTAAAGTGGCTTTATCCTGCGGTTGCCATGATCTATACCATCCATAAATCGACCCTGCTTTTGCAGACATCATTTGCCAAGCCCTTTCGGCGTCAGAAAATATTTTTGAGCACTTCACTGTCAGCCGCGATGCTGATATCCACCTCTTGATTAGCCAATGCCCAATCACATAATGCACGCACCGATAATTTATTTTTAATGATTCATAATATTTTATCGCCACTAAGCTTGAATTCATAAAAGCATTTGTTGCCAGTGTTTGTAATACTGAGCTTATACTCTCAGTTAATGGCTGCTGTTCTAATAATTTAACAATGAATGCTTCTGATTTAATCAATACAGATAATAATACTGTTGACAGTTTTATTGCTATCCATCGGGCATGGCTATTACTCGCCGAAGGTTGCCTCAACAAAGAGACTACACCACAAAATAACATGGGATCTTGTAGCACTTGTTCCAACCATGATTCCGCATTATTCTCTAACATCATTATTTTTATAAACAACACGGATTGACGTAAAATATCAGTAAGCTGGTCATTTACCAATATTTCTTTAATGGCTTGATCGTCAAAAAGAGCTCGGTTTAAAAAGCCTGCATCAACTCCATAATAAGCAAACAAACGTTGTAAAGCAGCTACAGAAAGTTTTCTTCGCAAAGCCTCACTCATAAAAATGGTTTGGAAATAACGAACATCTGTCACAGCCAATGCAAACAATTGCTGTGAATTCAGCAACCCTAAACTAGCCGAGAGAGAAGCATGAAATTCATACAAATAAGCCCTATCGACATCAGCGATATTTTTTCTGGGCAATGCTTTGGTGTTTTCTGCTAACCAACATTCGACCACTGCGTCGAATTGTTTTTCAACAGTGGTTTTCACCTCTTTTTTTGGTTGCTGTGTTGCCGATCAAACCATATCAGTTCAGCGAAAAATTATCTAAAAATGTTGTCAAGCGCATAGTTAATCAAAAGTACCTTTTGGGCTATAAACATCAGGATCCTCCTCTTCGACATCACTTCTTTGGCCTAAACTCCTGGAACTGCCTGCATTATTGTCATTATCGGCATGATTTTCCAATGTCGCCTCTGTTTCCTTAATATAAAATTCGATTAAGTCCGCTAAACTTATTTGTTGAGATGAATTCAATGGATGAGGATAAGTAGGTGCCAATGCTTTCAGTGATTGATTGTCCTGATATTGACGGCAAAATTTGTCTAACTCTTGCACTAACTCTTGTTTTAACTGTTGGAGCAATTCGAGTTTATTTTGCACGTTACTAAATTGATTCAATAGACCGCTTAAACTACGATACTTTGCATCAAAGATAGCCTTGTATCTAACAACGGGTATTTCTTCCAACCCCTCAGCATTGGCAGGACTAACACTTAATCTGGAACCACCCAATTTTTTTGCATATCTGTAGTATTTATTGGTGATTTAGGATGATGATCTGCGTTGGTTACCGTCAATAATGGTTTTGCTTCCTCTATATTAGGTACGGAAGCTCTCCGTGTCCGCCTGACTTCAATAGAAGCCACTCCTATACCGCATAATACGAATGTACTAGCAATCGCAATGCCTGCAATTTCAATTACATTACTTGACACAACAAGTTTATTAGCGATTTCTGCTGCAAGCCTCCAATCAATTAATCCTGCAGCGACAGCACAAACTAACAGTAAAGTAACAATAACAGCAACAACGGGCGAAAAAGATTTACGTTGGACTTGGGACGGCATAGTGTTTCTCCCTATTCAAATGAGTTTACATTCTCCTTGTTTATGAATGATCTCCCTATGTGCAGCAAAGACTACACTTTTTCTTATCAAATTGTTAAGTAAATTTTAGGTTTTACAAAATTTAAGCCTTAACAGAGGCTTAAATTTTGGTTTTTTATTTGTCGTAGTTTGGGGCAAGCGAAGCGGACCCACCACTTCCTATAATTTGGTGGATCCGCCTCACTTGATCCACCCTACGTTTCTGACTGGTAAATCACTGATCATCCTGGTAGGATGCCAATTCCATTATTTTTTAATAAATTAGTATCATCATGACATCTTGGCTGCGCGATCTCACCTTACTGGCATTGTTACTAGGCCTTTTATACGGGGCCTTCTTAGGAGCAAGGCCTTTGACTAGCCCTGATGAGGGGCGTTATGCCGAAATTCCACGTGAAATGGTCGAAACCGGCGATTACATCACTCCGCATTTGAATTACGTTAAATACTTCGANAAACCAGCCCTATTTTACTGGCTACAGGCAGCTTCCATTAAAATGTTTGGTCTAAACGAGTGGGCATTGCGGCTAGTGACAGCCTTAATNGGGGTATTAGGTTGTTTAATCACTTATGCTGCTGCGCGTAATCTCTATGGTCGCCGTGCAGGTTGGATGGCGGCGTTGATACTGGCGACTTCTTTCCTTTATTTTGCAATGTCTCATTTCATTACTATCGACATTACCCTATCTGTGCTTTTAGCTGCCAGTTTATTTAGCTTNTTATTGGGGACACGGGCCTCTCCCGGACAGCGACGAAATTATTTTATGTGGGCCATGTATGCTTTAGCGGCATTAGCAACGCTGACCAAGGGCTTGATTGGCACTATTCTGCCAGGCGCTGTTATTTTTACTTGGATTTTACTTGGCAATCACTGGCGAGACTTAAAAACTTATTGCTTACCTACAGGGATTTTATTGTGGCTCGTTATTACCTTACCCTGGCATATTTTAGTGCAACTACATAATCCCGAGTTTTTCGATTTCTACGTTCTTAAACAACAGTTTGCCCGTTATTTAACCGACTATGCTGACCGCGCCAAACCTATTTGGTATTTGCCCTTTTTCTTGCTAGGTGGACTGTTGCCTTGGACAACTTATATCTGGCAAGCCGTGCGCGAATATTGGCCAAGCTGGCGTCTACGCCAAAGCCAACCGATTGAGTGGTTTTTATTGTTATGGGCTGGGTTGATTTATGCCTTTTTTCAATTATCGAAATCACAATTGCCACCTTATATATTACCAGTCTTNTTTCCCCTAGCCGTATTGGCGGGAAGATTGCTGGCCTCCGCTTGGGACAAAAACCAACGGCAGCTCATGCATACCTTGGGCTTTGGTCTCTCTATATTAATCTGCTTTGGCTTAAGCATTGCCGCTATTGTGATGCTTATTCATCCACCTATTCCGATTTTTTTACCCCAGAAAATGTATTTCATGGCTTTAGTGGCAATCATAGCACCTCTATCTGGACTCGCTATCAGCATTGCTTATTGGCGCAGTGGTTTCCGTGCAGCCTTGGTGACCCAATTTATTAGCATTAGCGTCCTCCTCATTTCATTGCAAGCCGCTTATACCCCACTTGATCCTAAATCGATCAAATCACTCATGCCAACCCTTTTACCATTACTTAAACCGGATACCGAAGTGGCCAGTTTCCACCTTTATTACCAGGATTTGCCCGTCTATATTCAGCGCCGCGTTACCATCGTCTCATGGAAAGGGGAATTGGAGTTTGGCATCGCCAACCAAGATACCCATGATTGGATCATTAACAACCAAATTTTATGGCAACGCTGGCATAGCGGGAAAAGAATGTTTATGATAATGCGTTGGCGTGATTACCAGAAAGCCTTGGCCAGTGGCCAAGGGCCCTTGTATATTCTGGCACAATCACCGCGCGATGTGTTGGTAACTAATCAGAGTAGCGATTAATGAATGTAGCGTATATTCCATTGTTCCTTGGTATTTTCTTAAATGCCGCTGCCCAGTTATTATTAAAAGCCGGCATGGAACGTATTGGTTATTTCAGCTTTAGTTTAAATAATGTCTTCCCTATCGCCTTACAAGTTGCTGTTAATCCCTATATTATTCTTGGTCTGACGTTTTATGTATTCAGTGTGGCCGCCTGGTTGCTGGCATTATCACGAGTTGAAGTCAGCATTGCCTATCCCTTGTTAAGTGTGGCCTATATTGTCAATGCCGTTGCCGCTTATTACTTATTAAATGAAAGTTTTAACCTTACTCGCATAGTCGGCATTTTCGTCATTTTGGCCGGGGTCTTCCTGGTCGCCCGCAGCTAAATTAGGACATTAAACAATCATGAGTGAAGAAGCTTTCTTGCCTTTTGCCAAGCCTTCCTTGAGCCAAGAAGCCATTGCCGAAGTAGTGGCTTGCCTAGAATCAGGGTGGTTAACTACCGGCCCGCGTACGCAACGTTTTGAAGCCATGCTGGCCGATTATCTGCAGGCGCCTCATGCCATGGCATTGACCTCGGCTACGGCTGGTTTGCATTTAGCACTGCAAGCTTTAGGCCTACAACCCGGTGATGAAGTGATCACTACCCCGCTGACGTTTGTTGCGACTGCTAATAATATTGTACTTGCAGGCGCCAAACCCGTGTTTGTTGATGTTGATCCTGACACATTAAATATTGATGTAGCCCAAGTTGCTGCAGCCATCACGCCACGCACAAAAGTAATCTTGCCAGTGCATTTTGCTGGCCTGCCTGTTGATTTAAAACCGCTTTATGAATTAGCTGAACAACATGGTTTGCGAGTGATTGAAGATGCAGCACATGCGGTCGGTAGCTATTACGACAACAAAATCATTGGTAGTTTTGGTGATATTCAAATATTCAGTTTTCATCCAAACAAAAACATGACAACGGGTGAAGGAGGTTGCCTGACCACTCGCGATGCAGAATTAGCTAAACGCATTAGCATCATCCGTTTTCATGGCATTGACCGCGAAGCCTGGAACCGATTTAGTAAACAAGGCAGCCAAGAATACGATGTGATTGCGCCAGGATTTAAATACAATATGCTTGATATTCAAGCAGCATTGGGCATTCACCAATTGCCTAGTCTGGCAGGTTTTATTGCTAAACGTAAACAAATTGCAGAACGCTATCTAACGTTACTAGCTGATTGGCCTGAATTTAAATTACCGCAACAACCAGCATATCCACATTTACATGCATGGCACTTATTTACCCCCTTAATCAATACCGAAGTGGCTGGCATTGACCGCAATACGTTTATGCAACGCATGAAAGAATTAAATATTGGCACCGGATTGCATTATCAAGCCGTACATTTGTTCCGCTATTACCAAGAACAATTCGGTTATCGACGTGGTGATTTTCCGCATGCGGAATATATTGGTGAACACATTGTGAGTTTGCCATTGTTTCCAGACATGACTGAAATACAACAGTCTCGCGTTATTAAAGCGATGGCANNACCATTTTTGGCAAAAAGGAGTCCTTATAATCATGGTCAAACCTTATTTAAGTGTCGTTATTCCTATTCATAATGAACAAGAAGTTTTAGAAATACTCTACGACCGATTGACTAAAGTGTTAGATAATTTAGAAAAGCCGTATGAAATAATATTTGTCAACGATGGCAGTAAAGACCGCTCCGAAATAATGTTACGCGAATTGCANNTTTGCGCCGCCCAGAACAAATTCGCGTTATTAATTTTAACAGCAATTTCGGCCAACACATGGCGATTATGGCAGGGTTTGAACGTGTCCGTGGCGACGTCGTTGTCACTTTAGATGCCGATTTACAAAACCCACCTGAAGATATTCCAAAATTATTGGCTGAAATTGAAAAAGGCCATGATGTGGTGGGTGGTTATCGTCAAGACCGCAAAGACAGCTGGTGGCGAGTCAATGTATCGCGCTTACATAATAAAATCCGCGCCAAATTAGCACCGAAATTGGTGATGAAAGATGAAGGCTGTATGTTGCGCGCATTTCGGCGTGATATTGTTGATTTAATGGTATCGAGTGGTGAAGCTTCCACGTTTATTCCAGCATTGGCTTTATCTTATGCAGCCAATCCAACTGAAGTGGGCGTGTCGCATGAACCCAGGGCAGCCGGCACTTCCAGTTATAATTTTTATAAATTAATTCGTTACAATTTTGACTTAGTCACCGGATTTTCACTAGTGCCATTACAAATGTTCACTATGATCGGCATTATCGTATCGTTTTTCAGTGCTATTTTGGTTGGCGTAATGATCGTCCGCCGTTTAGTAATCGGGCCCGAAGCAGCCGGTGTGTTTACGCTGTTGGGCATTGCATTTTTCTTACTAGGAGTTTGTTTATTTGGCCTAGGTATTTTAGGCGAATATATCGGCCGTATTTATCAAGAAGTACTACGCCGACCACGATTTGTGATTAAGAATGTGTTAGAAAAAGTTGAATAATATTTAGTGGATCCGCTTCGCTTGATCCACCCTACATTAAAACATTATATAGAAACATCACCCAATATTTTTAGGAGTCACCATGAGTTATAAAATATTAATTCTCGGCGTTAATGGGTTTATCGGCAACAGCTTGACCCAGGCCATTCTGAAACGTACCGAATGGGAAATTTATGGCATGGACATGGCGCAAGATAAATTGACGCACAGCATGGGACATCCACGATTTCATTTCATTGAAGGTGACATCACGATCAGCAAAGAATGGATCGAATATCATATTAAAAAATGTGATGTGGTATTGCCTTTGGTCGCTATCGCCACACCGGCAACCTATGTCAAAGATCCATTACGAGTATTTGAATTAGACTTCGAAGCCAATTTAGAAATTGTTCGCAAATGTCTTAAATATAATACTCGCGTACTCTTCCCTTCCACCTCCGAAGTATACGGCATGTGCGATGAATCTGAATTCAACGAAGAAACCTCTAAACTAGTCTTAGGGCCAATTGAAAAAGAACGATGGATTTATTCTTGCAGCAAGCAATTAATGGACCGTGTCATTTATGCCTATGGCAAACATCAAGGCCTAGAATTTACTTTGTTCCGCCCCTTCAATTGGATTGGCCCTAATCAAGACCGCGTATTTGATCCCAAAGAAGGCAGCTCACGTGTTGTTAGCCAATTTATTAGCAACATTATTCATGGCCAAAATATTCAATTAGTTGATGGTGGCAAGCAACGGCGTAGTTTTACTTACATTGATGATGGCATTGATGCCTTAATGAAAATTATTGAAAACAAAGATGATTGCGCTAATGGCAGAATTTTTAACATTGGCAATCCTAAGAATGATGTATCGATTAAAGAACTGGCCGAAACTTTATTAAGCTTGGCAAAAAATTATCCACGCTACCAAGAAATCGTCAATCAATGTCAAATTATTGATGTGTCCGGTGCTAATTATTACGGCAAGGGCTACCAAGACGTTTCAGCGCGGGTGCCCTCGATTAAGAATGCGCAGCAATATTTAGGCTGGGAACCTAAAGTGAACTTAATCACTGCGCTGCGCAATACGTTAGACTTTTATCTTGCACATCCTGAGTATGAATTAGTGGCCTAATCTAAAGAACTCAAATAAACATTTGAGCCACCATCGTGATGATGGTCGGTTGCTCCATAGCTTTCATACCCTGTATCTGTACTTCGAGATTTGCTGGCCAGCAACGGTATCCTAGCGGAATTATTAGCAACCGATTGAGGTTCTTTTCTTTGTTTAGAAAGCTGCATAAACTTGCAGTTCTCTCCCTGCAGTAAATTCATCTATTTGAGAAACTGTATCAATAAGATCATGCAACTCTTTTGATGGAACACGTTGATACTTGGTGGATAAATTATTTTTCAATCCTGACAAATCTACGACACCAGTATTCACAGCAACGATTGGCGTCACAGCCTCTATATCTCTCTGTATTTGTGGTAAAGTAAATCGATTCACAACTGCTTGATCATCCATTTCAGAAACCCTGGACATTAACAACAAGATAAATTCATTGCGGTCTTTTGGACACTCGTGGTGCTTGAATTTATTAATGACTTTTTAGTCACGGTATTAAAGTCTGAGAGATTACCACCAAAAGCGGCAAAAATGAGATTGATAAAGCAGTCAAGTTAATCCCCAGTCCACCTTCCATAAAATAACTTAAGAAATATTCTTTGACCAACTGTGAGGGGCCACTTAAAGACAAGGTAGCAATAGTCACTAATGCAATATTGCTCAATAGATTAAGAACACTGTTTTTATTTTCAACTCCAGACTTAATGATTTTTCCCGGAGCGTGTTAAAAATAAGGTTTACTAAATTATATGTCATGAAAACTAATAGAAAAACTCGAACCAAAGCAGAAAAAACAGAAGTCACACTATTAAAACCAGAGTTATCAGTAAACTCTTCCATCGCCCCCATTGCATTAAAATAATAAGCAATACAGTAAACAGCAGTAATAGTACTGAACAACGCCATAACCGCACGTTGCGCATATAACGAGGCATCCGTCACACGAGATAAATTGCTTTGGCTTAACTGATATAAGTCTTTGGTATTAATTTTGTTCTCAGTTAACTTTTCATTTAATGCAGCCAAAATTTGTTCACGAACCAGTCGCGCAGCACCGGTTATTTTTCTGCCATAAGGAGTTCGAGGCAATATGACTTTATTAAAAAAATTATTAGAGCCGCGCATGGCTAGTACAAAATTAAATCCGGTACCGTCCCATATAAAAGATTGCTTTGCCCCTTTCGATTTTAGGATATTAATGCCCTCTTCAGTGAATTTAATCGCTAAATTAGTCACTTTAGTCTTCATCAAATTATATGAGGGTATTGTTGCGAGGATGGCTGATGCAATGGCGGCAATAGCCGATGTAACAATAACAAACTTTTCTACTTGTCTAACATTAGAACTTCTTAGTTTATTGATCTGGGCCTCATAAAAATCTTTGGCAATTACAGCCGAGTTGGTATTAATAACAAGGTTTATGACAGTGCTGGACAGAGAGCAAGCATATTCAAAAATATCTAAAAGCTCTTTATTGGGATTTTTTTAATCGAGTCGACTAAATCGACAGCAAAAGTACTTCCTAATACAAAATTAGGTGTGACAGAGGGAATTGCTAATCCAAGAAATACGCCAGCTAATACAGCATCCATGACTGTTAAATGGTGAGCAGGCACATATTTGCTAAGTTTTTCAAACACAAAGCATAATCTTTGTTTAAATCATCTATTGTTTTAAATTTAACTTCGGAAGCATTAATTCTGACACTCATAATAGATCCATCTGTATCGACATTCTCTTGTACAGTAGCTGTGGGGTTTTTTGCTTAAACTTTGCAATGAAATTATTTTGAGGATTTTCAGCATCACCTTTGTAGTAAAATTTTGATGTGCCAACTTCTAGGCCATAATTAGCAGCAACCTCAAAAAAGAAAATATCATTATTTTTGCGAATTTTGCTTTTCGAAAATTTTCAATGCCTTCACCATATATTCCTACTAAGTTTCCTTCTTTTATTGCTTTTTCAATTTTCAATCTAATCATACGAATATTAATATCATTAATTTTTCTTCTATGTATTAGATAAACTTTCATGAATAAATCCTCATGTTTTTGATGGGGCCACATCGAAGCTCGGGTAAAGCAAAGAGTAGTTAGGTTGTGATAATTTTACTGTTGCCTGATTAAGGAATTATTAAGGGAGGATTAAATTACTCTGAGTTTTTCTATGTTATTGAAAATAACTTTTGGCGATAAAGAGATATTGATATCTACTAGTTGGTAATAAATCCGTCATTGCGAGCTGAGGTATCCCCGAATTTTTAGGTAAGACAAATCAGCGAGTTCGAAAGCAATGGCGTAAAAACTAGCAACTTGCTATTGCTGTCAAGATTAAGTATTTCGCTCCCGTCATCCCGCGGCGAAGACTGCGGGATGACGGGAGGGCTAGTAAGCAATTAATTCAACTACTTATAAAAATTCGTGGGGGTACATCAGATTGCGAGGAGCGTAGCGAGCTCAGGATGGTATAAAGGGGTTTCGGGACGGCAGAACTTGGCTCTTGATCTACATTTATGAAATTTAGGACTCCTGCCCTTTATCAGGGCAGGAGGAATGAACATCTACCAACCGGTTGCTTTAGCAACTGCTTGGCCAATTTCGGCAGGGGAACGGACAGTATAAACTCCAGCGGCTTCTAAGGCCTTGAATTTTTCAGCTGCTGTGCCTTTACCACCTGCAATAATTGCACCAGCATGGCCCATACGCTTGCCTGATGGTGCGGTAACACCAGCAATATAAGAAACAACCGGCTTGGTCACATTTTTCTTAATGAATTCAGCCGCTTCTTCTTCTGCACTACCGCCAATTTCACCTACCATCACGATAGCCTCAGTTTGTGGGTCATTTTGGAACATACCCAAGACATCAATAAAGTTGGTACCAGGAATGGGGTCACCGCCAATGCCCACGCAAGTNNGCTGACCAAAGCCTAAGTCAGTCGTTTGTTTGACTGCTTCATAGGTCAATGTGCCAGAACGGGAGACAATGCCAACTTTACCTGGTTTGTGAATATAGCCAGGCATAATACCAATTTTGCAAGCACCAGGAGTGATCACACCTGGGCAGTTCGGGCCAATCAAACGCACATCGGGACGTTCATCGATATAAGCTTTAACATAAAGCATGTCGAGCACCGGCACACCTTCGGTAATACAAATAATCAATTTAATGCCAGCATCCACGGCCTCGAGAATGGAATCTTTGCAGTAAGGTGCAGGTACGTAAATAACACTGGCATCTGCCTGGGTCGCTTCGAACGCATCTTTGACCGTATCAAATACCGGCAAACCTAAATGGGTCTGACGTCCTTTACCCGGTGTAACACCACCGACCATTTTAGTACCGTATTCAATGGCTTGTTCTGAGTGAAACGTGCCTTGTTTGCCCGTGAAACCTTGGCAAATAANCTTTGGTGTTTTTGTTAATTAAAATACTCATACCGCTACCCCTTGTTTAACAACTTTGACGATGGTCTTTGCTGCATCAGCAAAGCTTTTAGCGGCAATAATATTTAAGCCACTTTCATCGAGTTTACGTGCACNCAGTTCTGCATTGTTACCTTCCAAACGGACAACGACAGGGATTTCAATGCCTACTTCAGCTACTGCACTAATAATACCGTCGGCGATTAAATCACAACGAACGATACCACCGAAAATATTGACCAATACACCTTTCACATTAGGATCGGACAGAATAATTTTGAAAGCTTCTGTCACACGTTCTTTAGTCGCACCACCACCTACGTCAAGGAAGTTGGCTGGATTACCACCATTGAGTTTAATCAAGTCCATGGTGGCCATTGCCAAACCAGCACCATTGACCATACAACCAATGTCACCATCTAATGCAATGTAATTAATTTCAGCTTTTTGAGCACNGGTTTCACGTTCATCTTCTTGTGAAGTATCGCGCATTTCACGTAACTTGGATTGACGATATAAAGCATTATCATCAACATTGACTTTACCATCGAGACACAAAAGATTGCCTTCTTTGGTGACCACTAATGGATTGATTTCAACTAAACTCAAGTCACGTTCCATGAACATTTTATATAAACCAGTCAACAAAGTAGTGAATTGTTTGAGTTGTTCTAAGTTTAAATTTAATGCAAAGCCTAAATTACGGCATTGGAAAGGTTGAATGCCAATCAACGGATCTACTACTAATTGCAGAATTTTCTCAGGAGTTTNTTCTGCCACTTTTTCAATTTCAACACCACCTTCTGTCGATGCCATAATAACGACACGGCGTGTTGCACGATCAATCACTGCGCCTAAATAAAGTTCACGATCAATATTGCAAGGTTCTTCAATTAACAATTGATTCACTGGCTGGCCACGACTGTCAGTTTGATATGTGACCAAACGGGTGCCAATCAAATCTTTAACGGCACGGATTAATTCTTCTTCGCTGTCCACCAATCGAACACCACCAGCCTTACCACGGCCACCAGCATGGACTTGGGCTTTCACTACCCAACGTTTACCACCGAGTTTACCAGCAGCATCACGTGCTTCATCAGCATTCCACACTACTTCGCTTGCCGGCACTGGTAAACCATAGCTGGCAAATAAATGTTTCGCTTGATATTCATGTAAATTCATAATGTTTTCCTATTGACTGTTAAATAACTTTTTCATGAACTATTTGGTGGATCCGCTTCGCTTGATCCACCCTACATTAACTACACTTCCAACAATAAACGCGCTGGATCCTCTAACATTTGCTTAATTGTTACTAAGAANACTGACTGACTCACGACCATCAATAATGCGATGATCATAAGAAAGGGCTAAATACATCACAGGACGCACCACTACTTCGTCATTTTCGACTACCGGCCGTTTAACAATATTGTGCATTCCTAAAATTGCGCTTTGTGGTGGATTGAGAATAGGCGTTGATAACATTGAGCCAANAATTCCACCATTGGTGATAGTGAAAGTACCGCCTGTCATTTCTTCCATCGTCAATTTACCATCGCGTGCACGATTAGCATAATCAGCAATCGCTTTTTCGATGTCAGCCATACTCATTTGATCCGCATCGCGTAATACTGGTACTACCAAACCACGCGGTGTGGAAACAGCAATACCAATATCAAAATAACCATGATAAACCACATCATTACCATCAATCGATGCATTCACTGCTGGAAAACGTTTTAATGCTTCAATTGCCGCTTTTACAANAAATGACATAAAGCCTAATTTAACACCGTGTGCCTTTTCGAAATTATCTTTGTACTTATTACGTAAATCCATGACAGGTTGCATATTGACTTCATTGAATGTAGTCAACATGGCAGCCGTATGTTGCGCTTCAACTAAACGCTCAGCAATTTTTGCGCGTAATCGCGTCATTGCAACACGTTTTTCAGGTCTAGCACCCGCCGCAACTGCAATGGCTGGTTGTGTTGCTTTGAGTGCCGTAGCAGATTTATCGCCACTTTTCATATAGTTCACCACATCTTCTTTAGTCACACGGCCTCCTTTACCTGAACCGGCAATTTGTTCAGCATTTAATTCGTGCTCTGCCACCATTCTTCGAACCGCTGGGCTTAATGCTTCAGTGGCAGTTGCGGTTGTTGCAGTAGCAGTTGCTGGTTTGGCAGCAGGTTCTGCAGCTTTAGGTTCGGCAGGAGCAGCGGCACCTGCTTGCAAAATCGCAATGATTTCATTCGCTTTGACTGTTGTTCCCTCTGGTTTTGCAATGGATTGCAACACACCATCTTCAGGCGCCGGCACTTCTAACATTACTTTGTCAGTTTCCAAATCAACCAAGTTTTCACCGCGTTTTACTGCTTCACCTGGTTGTTTGTGCCATTTTGAAACGGTGGCGTCAGCAACCGATTCTGGTAGCATAGGCACCTTCACTTCAGTCGTCATTTTCATTTCTCCAGTAGTCTAAAATAATCATCTATAAAAAAATTGACTTATCATGTAGGGCGGATCAAGCGAAGTGGATCCACCAAATCTTATTGGCAACCGGAATGGTGGATCCGCTTCGCTTGATCCACCCTACATTTTTTATGTATCCAGAAGACACATCCAACATCTCAATTTAGCAATATTCTTATTATTTCAATGCCTCATTGACTAGTTCAGTTTGCTGCTTTTGATGCAATGCCGGATAACCTGCAGCAGGTGCAGCCGATGCTGGCCGACCTGCATAAGACAAACTCTGTCCTTTTGCTAAACATTCCATAAAGCAATGCTGCGTTTGATACCAAGCACCTTGGTTTTNTGGTTCTTCCTGACACCAAACAACTTCTTTTGCTTTGGAATAACGTTGCAATTCTGCTTTTAATTCATCGTAGGGGAACGGATATAACTGTTCGATTCGAATGATAGCAATATCATCACGTTTTAATTCGTCGCGCTTTGCCAACAAATCGTAATAAACTTTACCGCTGCAAAGCACAACTTTAGTGACTTTTTCTGGTTTTAATTTTGCCACTTCAGGAATCACTAATTGAAACTTGCCTTGTGTTAACTCTGTTAAAGAAGACACGGCTAATTTGTGGCGCAATAAACTTTTGGGTGTCATTACAATTAATGGTTTGCGATATGGTCGCAGCATTTGCCGACGGATCATATGAAACACTTGTGCTGGCGTGCTGGGCACACATACTTGCATGTTGTTTTGTGCACATAATTGTAAATAACGTTCTAAACGTGCAGAAGAATGCTCTGGTCCTTGGCCTTCATAACCATGCGGTAAAAATAAGGCCAATCCAGCTAAACGTTTCCATTTTTGTTCACCTGAACTTAGGAATTGGTCAATCACTACTTGGGCACCATTAGCGAAATCACCAAATTGGGCTTCCCAAATTACCAACGTGTTCGATGCTGCTGTGGCATAACCGTATTCAAAACCTAATACAGCTTCTTCAGATAATAGCGAGTCATAAACCTCAAATCTTGCCTGTTTAGAGTCAAGATTTTGTAATGGCGTATAAAATGCATCATTGTTTTGATCATGCAAGACAGCATGCCTATGGGCAAACGTGCCGCGCTGACAATCTTGGCCTGTAATTCGCACTGAGTACCCTTCGGTCAATAAACTAGCATAAGCCAAAGTTTCTGCAGTGCCCCAGTCTAACGGTAATTCACCTTGATACATTTTGGCGCGATTGGCTATTAATGCAGCTACCTGTCGTTGTAATTCAAATTTCGGCGGCAAACGGTCTAGTTGTTGGGCTAATTGTTTGATACGCTCTGGTGTAATACTGGTATCAACAATGGTGTTCCACTCCTGATCGATAAAACGTGCCCAATTTGAGGCATGTCCATCTGGAGTAATCACATCAACAATTCGATGTCCTTTATCTAATTTCGCTTGATAATCGGCAAAAATTGNCTCTGCTTCTTGTTGAGTGCAAATGTTTTCTGCAATTAATTGTTTAGCGTAAATTTCTCGCGTGGTTAAGTGTTGACGAATTTTTTGATACATTAAAGGTTGGGTTGCAGAAGGTTCATCCGCCTCATTGTGACCGTGACGTCGGAAGCAGACTAAATCAATCACCACATCTTTATGAAATTGCCAATGATATTCTACAGCTAATTGCGCAACTTTTATCACTGAATCGACATCATCTGCGTTTACATGAAATACAGGCGCATCAATCATCTTAGCAATATCAGTGCAATAGAGGCTTGAGCGGGCACTTTNTGGATCACTAGTAGTAAAACCAACTTGATTATTTACGATAACGTGCATAGTGCCACCCACACCATAGGCGTAGGTTTGTGACATTGCTAAAGTTTCCATGATGACGCCCTGACCTGCAAAAGCAGCATCACCATGTACAACCACTGACATAACTTCACGCCGTTGATTATCGGCATTGCGGTCTTGTCGGGCACGCACGGAACCCGTTACCACAGGCGTAATGATAGCTAAATGCGATGGATTAAAAGCCAACGATAAATGCACTGGGCCTGCCGGTGTTTTTACATCAGAAGACAATCCCAAGTGATATTTCACATCGCCGGAGGTCATGCCATAGCTTTNTTTGCCTTCAAATTCTTGAAACAGTTCTTGCGGTGCTTGTCCAATGATATTCACTAATACATTCAAACGGCCACGGTGTGCCATACCAAAAATAACTTCTTTGGCACCTGCGGCTGTGCTTTGGTTCACTATTTNTTGCAACAATGGAATCAGTGCATCACCACCTTCCAAAGAGAAGCGTTTTTGTCCGACATATTTGGTATGTAAATATTTTTCTAAACCGTCCGCTGCCGTTAATTGCTGTAGAATTTCGCGCTTTTCTTGAGCAGAAAGCTGGGCTTTTGTTAATACTTTTTCAATGCGTTCTTGTAGCCATTTTACTTCTTGCTGATTACGAATATATTGGTATTCATAACCCACCGTGTTGCAATAGGTATTTTGTAAAAATGCGATAATGTCTGCTAATTTCGCCCTAGGCACGCCCATCAAATCAGGTGCAGCAAATGACAATTCATAATCATCTCGACTCAAATCATGATAACTTAAGCTCAATTCTGGCACTTCTGGACGACTAGAACCCAAGGGATCTAGTTTTGCAGCCAAATGGCCAAAAGTACGATAAGCTTCGATTAATGCCGTCACTGCTGCTTGCTTGTGCTCAATTAAAGCATCTCCGCTGACAACAGCTGTTTTCGGTTGTTTCACTAATTCGAGGAAATAATTGCGGACATCATCATGAGAAATATCAGTGGCTGCGGTGCCATTAACTTTTGGCAATGACTGAAAATAATTGCGCCAATGCGGCTCTACTGCATCGGGATTTTTCAAATACAATTCGTATAATTCTTCAAGGTAAGCAGCGTTACCGCCAAATAAATAGGAATCTGCCTGTAAAGCTTGATAATCATGTTTTTGCATAACAACTCCGATTTCTACACTGACGCAATAAAAAATTTCAATCGCTGTTGGAACAGTGTCATTGTGAGGAGCAAGGCGACGAAGCAATCCATGTAGTCTCGACCGTTGGATTGCTTCGTCGCCTTGCTCTCACAATGACACTGTTTTTTTAAAATAGTTTTGCTATTTCCTAACCTGCTTTTTCAAATAATTTTCCGCGAATTTTGCCGATCGCTTTAGTAGGATTCAGGCCTTTGGGGCAAGCATCCACACAATTCATAATGGTACGGCAACGGAACAAACTGAACGCATCTTGTAAACGTGCTAACCGTTGTTCAGTACTGGTATCGCGACTGTCTAAAATAAAACGACAGGCCCACAATAAAGCGGCTGGCCCCATAAATTTATCTGGGTTCCACCAATACGAGGGGCAAGAACTGGAGCAACAAGCACATAAAATGCATTCATACAAACCATCCAACTTGTCACGTTCTTCGGGTGACTGCAACCGTTCTTTCTCAGGAATAGGCTGATTGTTCTGCAAATAAGGTTCAGCACGATAGTATTGGTTATAAAATTGTGTCATGTCCACAACCAAGTCACGGATAATAGGGAAACTTGGCAACGGACGCACAACGATATGTTTGGGCAAAGAATTCAGCTGGGTAATACAAGCTAAGCCATTTTTGCCATTTATATTGACTCCATCAGAGCCACAAACACCTTCACCGCAAGAGCGGCGGAAAGTCAATGAGGGATCCTTGGTCTTGATGGCTTCTAAGGCGTCAAGTAACATCACACCATGAAGCTCAGACATATTGACCTCATAATCCTGCAAATAAGGCTCTTTATCCTTATCAGGGTCGAAACGGGATACGCTAATAATGTAGTCAGCCATTAGTGTTCTCTCTCTTTTAATTGAATCACGGGAACTTCATTAGGGGTGAAATTTACTGCTCGGGAACCAATTCTACCATCTTCAAAATAGATCAGATGTTTTAACCAATTAGTATCATCACGTTCTGGATAATCCAAACGTGAATGAGCACCGCGGCTCTCTTTACGGAATTCCGCCAGCTTGGCCGAAGCCATGGCTACTGCCATGAGATTGTCTAATTCGAGCGCTTCAATGCGTGCCGTATTAAATACTTTGCTCTTGTCCCGCACCACTGCCTGCGGTAATCGTTCGCGAATTCGTATCAACTTTCTCAGCCCTTCGAGCATGGCCTCTTCTGTACGAAAAACACCGAAGTCTTCTTGCATGACTTNTTGCATATCAGCACGAACTTGCACAAAATCCTCGCCATCTTGGCTACTGTTCCATCGTTCTAAACGCAACATAGCACGATCAATGTCATCTTGGGCCACATTCGGCATTTCTATGCCCTCTGTTAATAAATCACCTAGATGAATGCCAACTGCACGGCCAAACACCACGATATCTAATAATGAATTCGCACCGAGACGATTAGCACCATGGACAGAGACACAGGCGCACTCACCCGCTGCATATAAGCCATCGACCAATAGGTCATTTCCTGCCTTATCCACTGTCAAAACTTGACCATAAATATTGGTTGGAATACCCCNCATCATATAATGACAAGTCGGTACAACAGGAATAGGCTCTTTCAATAAATTAACACCAGCAAAAGTTTTAGCTAGGTCAGTAATACCTGGCAGCCGGGACTTTAATACTTGTTCGCCTAAATGATCTAATTTAAGCAACACATGATCACCGCGCGGGCCACAGCCTCGGCCTTCGCGAATTTCAATAATGGAACAACGGGCCACTACATCACGACATGATAAATCTTTTAAATGAGNGGCATAACGCTCCATAAAGCGTTCGCCATTTTTATTAACTAGATAACNCCCTTCACCCCGTGCGCCTTCGGTCACTAATACACCCACTCCTGCGATTCCAGTTGGATGAAACTGCCACATTTCCATATCTTGTAATGGTAAACCCGCCCGCAATACCATGCCTAAACCATCACCGGTATTGATATGAGCATTGGTAGTCGTTTGGAAAATACGCCCAGCACNCCCAGTGGCTAATACTGTAGCGCGTGATTNTAAAAATACCACTTCACCCGTTTCAATCGACATGGCAACAACGCCGGCAATGCCGCCATTAGCTGCTTTTACTAAGTCAATTGCAAACCATTCACTAAAAAATTGGGTGTCGGCCGCTACGTTTCGCTGATATAAAGTATGTAACATAGCATGACCAGTCCGGTCAGCTGCACAACAAGTGCGGTGGGCCAATTCGCCACCATAATCTTTTGTCTGGCCGCCAAAAGCACGCTGATAGATGGTCCCATCAGTGTTACGCGAAANAGGCAGCCCCATGTGTTCTAATTCGTAAATGGTAGCCGGCGCATGTTTGCACATGTATTCAATCGCGTTTTGGTCACCTAAAAAATCAGACCCCATGATGGTGTCATACATGTGCCAACGCCAATCATCGTAACCCATATTATTCCCAAGAGCGGCGTTAATCCNCCNCTGAGCAGAGACTGTATGAGAACGAGTTGGAAAAACTTTGGAGATCACAGCCACTTTTTNGCCTGTTTGCGCCAATTGTAATGCAGCGCGCAAGCCGGCACCGCCGGCACCCACAATAACGGCATCAAAAGTTTTGTGTGTTATCGCCATGAAACTAACTTCTCCAAAGGATGGCAATGCCCCAAATTAAATAGGCAAATAATCCCAGAATCACAATGACTTGCAAAAGATACGCGCATAGACACATTTGATATAGTCAGTAAAACTGTCCAAATCCCTACCCATGAATGCAGCAATAAACTAAGCAAGGCTAATACAGCAAATACTCGCATCCAGGTATGAGCAAACAACGCCTTCCAGCTGTCATAGTCCAACTGGGGATTAGCGGCAAAATAGGCCAATAAGAAAATCAAGAACAAGCCCAGCACTACTGCTGAAACTCGCTGAATTAACCAATCTCTAACACCGGTACGGCTCAGACTTGTGACGTTATCGATCATAACCAAATTCCTGCTAATATGAGTAAAATGACTGTGATTACCATGATGATATAAGCACTACGGCGCGCTGCTTTCATGGTTTCACCATAGCCCAAATCCATGATGAGATGACGAATGCCCGCAATCAAATGATAAAACAGGGCTGCCAAAATGAGCCATAGAATGATCATGGGAAGCGGACGTGATAAGGTCTCCTGCATTGCTTGAAAGTCTTCAGCTGAGGTCAGTGACTTACTCAATGCCCATAACAGTAAAGGAATGAGCAAAAATAAAATGACCCCTGAAATACGGTGTAAAATGGAGACAATAGCGGTGACTGGAAACCGATATTTGGTCACTGCCATAAAAACAGGTCGTTGCTGTGTTTTCACTGGTACCGTCCTTTAAATGGTTGCCCAGCCATTCCTGCTAAAAGTGGAACGGCTATTTGGTAAGAAATGTTCAATAAGTCGTGCGCAAAGGCGGGAAAATTATAGCGATTCTCCCTCCAGAACACAAACGCTTTGGTAATAAAGTGAACTGCAGTAAGGTACTTTTAATCGAGCCTGAACCAATAGGCTGTTTGCGTCCTTGGCTAGAATGGTTGCTGTGTTTTAAGACGTCTCTAATTCGTGACCCTACTCTTTATTACTGCAAGTACATCAGATATAGTAGCGGCACTAACTATTCTGACGGGGAACGAACATGACGGACAAGTTGGCCAAACTTGCATTAGATGGAAAAACAGCCGAATTACCAATATTAGAAGGAACGCTTGGGCCTGCTGTAATTGATGTCACTAAACTGGGTAAAACTGGTTACTTCACTTTTGATCCCGGTTTTATGTCAACCGCGTCCTGTGAATCCAAAATCACCTACATTGATGGTGATGCCGGTGTGCTGCTTTACCGTGGTTATCCTATCGAACAATTGGCTGAAAAATGCGACTACATGGATGTTTGCTATCTTCTGGTATATGGTGAACTGCCAAACAAAGAACAAAAATCCCTATTCGTCAGCACCATCAAAAACCATACTATGGTGCATGAACAAATGCGTAACTTCTTTAATGGTTTTCGACGTGACGCCCACCCAATGGCCGTCATGGTCGGTGTGGTCGGCGCGCTCTCCGCTTTTTATTACGATTCATTAGACATTAAAAATCCACAACACCGCGAGTTGGCGGCATTCCGTTTAATTGCCAAAATGCCAACTATTGCTGCCATGTGTTACAAATACTCCATTGGCCAGCCTTTTATGTATCCACAAAACCACATGGACTATGCAGAAAACTTTCTTTATATGTTATTTGCCACCCCAACAGGCCAATACCAATCGAATCCCATNTTTTCAAAAGCCATGGACCGCATTTTAATTTTGCATGCAGATCATGAACAAAATGCCTCCACTTCAACCGTGCGTCTTGCAGGTTCTACAGGCGCCAATCCATTTGCCTGCATTTCTGCTGGAATTGCCGCACTTTGGGGGCCAGCCCACGGCGGCGCAAATGAAGCTGCACTGAACATGCTNGAAAAAATTGGCGATGAATCGCGCATTGGCGAATATATCAAACGTGCCAAAGATCCGAATGACTCTTTCCGCCTGATGGGATTCGGTCACCGTGTTTATAAAAACTATGACCCTCGCGCTAAATTAATGCGTGAAACTTGTTATGAAGTGTTAAAAGAAAAAGGTTTAAGTGACGATCCATTGTTTAAATTGGCAATGAAATTAGAAAAAATTGCCTTAGAAGACGAGTATTTTGTAGAGAANAAATTGTATCCCAATGTTGATTTTTACTCAGGCATCACATTGAGTGCCCTTGGCATTCCAACTAATATGTTCACTGTAGTCTTTGCTTTGGCACGGACAACTGGTTGGATTGCACACTGGATGGAAATGATCAGTGGTGATTACCGTATCGGCAGACCACGGCAACTTTATACGGGCTCACCGAAGCGCAATGTGGAAAAGCGTAGTTAAACTAGCGTAGTTACGTTAAATTCTAATGTAGAGTGGATCAAGCGAGGCGGATCCACCCTACGCTCTAAACTTTTGGCAAACTTTAATGACTGCTTTTTCCAACCCTGATACCACGCTGTCCGCAATTCATCTGATAATACTGGTTCAAAACGGCGTTGGCTCTGCCACAACGAAGCAATCTCATTCAAGGATTGATAACATCCGGTTTGTAATCCAGCTAAATAAGCCACACCCAACGCCGTAGTTTCTACTACTGCGGCACGGTCTACTGGAATTTTAAGCATGTCAGCCAAAAACTGCATTACCCAATTATTTCTTACCATGCCACCATCAACCCGTAAGGCAATGGGATGTGTTGCGCCATCGTTGATAATAGCTTCTAATAAATCACAGGTCTGATAAGCAATCGATTCCAAGCCAGCTCGAACGATATGTGCAATTTGTGTATCTCGAGTTAAACCAAGAATTGCACCACGCACCAGCGGGTCCCAATACGGTGCACCTAATCCAGTAAAAGCTGGTACTAAATAAACACCACCGTTATCAGCCACAGTGGAAGCAAAATGTTCGCTGTCTGCTGAATCTTTTACAAAATGCATTTGATCACGCAACCATTGCACTGTACTACCCGCTGCAAAAATACTGCCCTCAGTGGCGTAAGTCACTTCCCCATTCAGCCGATAACCAATGGTAGTCAACAATTGATTCTGAGATTCTACAATTTGTGTCCCCGTATTAAATAACAAAAAACAACCTGTTCCATAAGTGCTTTTAACTGTGCCTGGCTCAAAACAGGCTTGACCTACTAAGGCCGCTTGCTGGTCACCTGCCATTCCAGCAATGGCAATTGGCGCGCCAAACCATTCTGCATCTGTATCACCAAAGTCAGCGCAATTATCTTTGACTTCTGGCAATAGCGTTGTTGGCACATTAAATAGTTGCAGTAATTCTGAGTCCCATTGTTGGGTACGAATATTAAATATCATAGTACGGGCTGCATTGGTGGCATCAGTGGCATGGACTTTCCCTTTAGTCAATTGCCACAATANAAAGCTGTCCACCGTACCGAATGCTAACTCTCCTTTCAGCGCACGTTGACGTGCATTAGGCACATGATCAAGCAGCCAGTTAATTTTAGTTGCCGAAAAATAAGGATCTAATAACAATCCCGTTTTATTTTGCACCATTTGACTAACGCCAGGTTTAGCAGCTAATTCCTGACAAACATTGGAAGTACGGCGATCTTGCCATACAATGGCATTATGGATTGCTTTTCCTGTTTTGCGGTCCCAAATAATAGTTGTTTCACGTTGATTGGTAATACCAATCCCAACTATTTCTTTGGCTGTTGNTTCCCACTTTTTCAATACATCACGACAACAACTTAATGTAGCTTGCCATATCTCTGCTGGATCATGTTCTACCCAACCATCATGTGGAAAATATTGTTGTAACGGCAGTTGCGAAAAATCGACTGGCTGCCCTTGTAAATTAAAAAGCACTGCTCGTGTGCTGGTAGTACCCTGATCAATCGCTAATAAATATTTGCTCATTCAATACTCCCAATGTCATGTGCAACCAGAGGCAAATAATATAGTCAGATAAAGTGAGTAATCCAAGTAAAATTGTGTAAGGTAAAAATTAACATTTATAAAAATCAATTGATTCCGTAGTCAAAAGTAGACTTTATTCACATTGAAACACAGATTTCTTTAATAATGAATAAGTTAGTCACATAATCCACACCCAACTTAAAGTTGTTTCGTAACCTATTGAATTTTAAAAAATATAGCTACTGCTTATTTCATGGCCAATCTGAGGTGGCTATCGATGTTACAGCGCTCGCAAGCCATTTTTCAGAAATAATTCACAAAGTTATCCACAACTGTTGTGAATAACTTAAAACTCCAACAACATCTTTTCCTTTGCTTACTATTGATTTTATTAATAAAGTGACTAGTATACACTCTGCAAAGTACTAGACTTTTGCATTATTTATTGGAAGAATACCTCTTTCGTGAATCATATTAATCAATAGGGAGTTTCAGTCATGGGTAAAAAGTTACTTATCGTATTAGCCGTAGCAGCTATCGGTTTAGCTGGCTGTAAAAAAGCGACAGCACTACCGATCAATCTGCTGCCGCAGGTCAAGACATGAATACAGCTGCTAGCAGCACTGATTCAAGCGCACAATCAGCAACTGCTCAAACACAACCAACAATGCCATCAGACCAGCAGCAACAGCAACAACAGCAACAAACACAAGTGCAACAACCCTCTACTCCTGCAACTACTACTGCTCCAGCTAGCTCTGATCAATCTTCCATGGCAGCACCGAGCCAAAATAGCATGCAACAAAGCAACAATATGCAAATGAACCAAACACAACAAGCTGCACCAAGCGCCAACCAATCATCCTTGGCTGCTCCTGCAACCAATAGTGACGCTGCTGCACAACAAAGCCCAATGTCTGCTGCTGATCCTGCTGCTGCACAACCACAAGACCAAGCACAAACACAGGCACAAGCTGATTTGCAACAACAACCAGCTGCTCAACAAGCACAAACTGCTCAAGCCAGTGACGCAACCCCAGCTGATCCTTCTGCTGGTGCTACTGCTGCTGCTGATCTCAATGCGAACACAGCTGCTGCACCCAGTGATGCAGACCAAGGTGCAGGTTCTGAAGACTAATTTTGCATAATCTTCAGTTCAGCTCAATCTGCTGAATACTGAGATGATGTGGAAATAGGACGCTGGTTAACACAAGCGTCCTATTTTTTTAAGGAGATAATTTTATGCACAAACCTATTCCTTATCTTTTCATCATCAGCCTGGGCTTATTGGCCACAAGTTGCAGCACCATGAATTCCCCATCTGCCGCGGGTGTTGATTTGCGTAATACTTATTTAACAGTTCATCTCCAAAATGGGACTGCCGGCGTTAACCAAAAAATTATAAACCCACTGTTTTTAAAGTAGCCAATAATACTTGTAGTATTACTCAACTTAACTTTACTGATGGCAGTGGCAATGTTGGCTTACAAGTTTGTTATCTTGGCAACACACTTTACCTTGATCCTGATAATGCCGAGAAAAATCTACCAAAGATGCTATTCGTTTCCAATATACGCCTATCTGGCAACGTGGCTTCACTTACACGAATATCCACACCAATGGTGTTGCCAAATTAAACAACAGTAGTGTTTCTCTCCGACTTGAAAACACCAATGCCAACACTACATCAACAAGTCGCTGAAGTTTTTAGTTTGCATGGGCCTCTTGCTGCTGCTCTACCGCATTATCAACCACGGGCAGGCCAGCAGCAAATGGCAACTGCAGTCGCAGATATACTAAGCCATCAAGGTATTCTGACTGTTGAAGCAGGCACAGGGATTGGTAAAACATTCGCTTATTTAGTCCCTGCATTATTAGCTAAACAAAAAATCATTGTTTCTACTGGCACTAAACATCTGCAAGACCAATTATTTCATCGTGACTTACCGAATATTTGTCGTGCCCTCCACATCTCACCCACATTAGCCTTACTGAAAGGTCGAGCAAACTATCTTTGTCTCCAACGTTTGACCAACTATTATGAACAAGATTATTTTAATTCACGCAGCTTGTTAGCAGAGATTCAACAAGTCAAAGCTTGGAGCATCACTACTGAGAGTGGTGATATTGCTGAACTGACTGAATTAAGCGAAGCTGCAACTATCTGGCCTTATGTCACCAGTACTGTAGATAATTGTTTGGGCCAAGACTGCGAATTTTATCAGTCTTGNTTTTTAGTAAAAGCCCGCCGTGC
This sequence comes from Coxiellaceae bacterium, assembly GCA_013414725.1. GTDB lineage: Bacteria > Pseudomonadota > Gammaproteobacteria. The sequence goes on from CP058706.1 coordinate 2,428,876, forward strand.
GGCACAAGAAGCAGATGTGTTAGTGATCAACCATCACCTGTTTTTTGCTGATTTAGTATTAAGAGACATTGGTTTTGGTGAGCTATTGCCGGGAGTAAATGCGGTCATCTTTGACGAAGCTCATCAATTGCCGGAAATTGCCAGCCAATTNTTTACTTCAACTTTGTCCAGCCGGCAAATCCGTCTCTTGCTGCAAGATATTCTACAATCACAGCAGAAAGAAGCTAAAGATGATTTGCCTCTAATAGAACTTACCAAGCAAGTAGATACACAACTCATCAAGGCGCGCGAAGCATTTGGTCACGTTGAACANAAAAATGCATGGGCCAATATCCGCTTTAAACCCCAATTACAATCTGAGCTAGGACAACTGCAACAGCAGCTTACTCAGTTGGTAAAACATTTAGAAAGCATCGCTACCCGCGGCAAAGAAATTGAACGCTGCTGGGAACGCGGTTGCAACGTGATGACACAACTAGCAAACCTNTTGGGAGAAACACCCAGCGGACATATTCATTGGTTTGAAACTACACGTCATCATTTTTTACTCCATCTCACCCCGACAACGATTGCTGAAAATTTCCAACGGATTTTACAAGGTGAAACTCCTACCTGGATTTTTACTTCCGCTACTTTAACAACGGGGAAAAATAATTTTCAGCATTTCGCCCAAAGCTTAGGGCTTTCTAATTTAAGCCAGCTATTACAAATTGAAAGCCCATTTAATTTTACACAGCAAGCGTTATTATATTTACCGTCAGGTTTACCAAATCCACAAGCAACTGATTACACTGAAACTATCGTTGCCACTGCATTACCTCTTATTGAGACTAATCAAGGCCGCACTNNTTTTCTTTTTACAAGCCACCAAGCACTGCAACGTGCGGCTGAGTTGTTGCGCTCTATGACGAAATTGCCCCTACTCGTGCAAGGCAGCTTGCCAAAACGGCAATTGTTGAAACAATATTTAACTCTAGGTAATGCTGTATTATTAGGCACCCATAGCTTTTGGGAAGGCGTTGATGTTCGTGGGAATGCCTTATCATTAGTCATTATTGACAAACTACCATTTGCCAGGCCAGATGATCCTTTATTAAAAGGACGCATGAATTTGTTAAAGCAACAAGGTCTTGACCCTTTTCTCAGTTATCAATTGCCACAAGCGGTGATTTTATTAAAACAAGGAGTTGGACGGTTAATTCGGGATTATAAAGATCGTGGTGTATTAATGCTTTGTGATCCTAGAATTACTAACGAATCTTATGGTGAAGTATTTTTAGCAGGTTTGCCACCCATGACTATCACACGTCACCAAACTGATGCTTTAAAATTTCTAGTTAGCTTACGAGAGAAACAGGATGACACTACGACTTTTAGCAATTGATACTGCCACAGCTTATTGTTCTGTTGCTCTTTTAAATGACGGAACTGTCACTGAACGCAGCACACATAAGCCCCAACAGCATGCCCAAATTATCTTATCGCTGATTGATGAAGTTTGCGCTAGCAGTCACATTGCCCTTAATGATTTAAATGCTATTGTCTTCGCTCGTGGCCCTGGTAGTTTCACAGGCACACGAATTGGCGCCGCTGTTGTGCAAGCCATCAGTTTTGGCTTAGAACTGCCGGTGATTCCTATTTCTTCATTACAAGCGTTAGCGCAAGCAGCATACTACTTAAAAAGAGCTAAACGAGTATTAATTAGCGTTGATGCACGTATGCAAGAAATTTATTGGGCAGGATATGAATTAGACAATCAAGGCTTGATGCAACCTGTCATTGCTGAACAAGTGATTGCTCCACAAAAAGTCAGCATTCCCGATACTAAAGATTGGTTAGGTGTTGGCGATGGCTGGAATGTATATCAAAATATTTTAACAGAGCGCTTAAATGCTGTAATAAATGGAACTGTCACGGATCTGACAAGTCATGCTCGTGATTTGCTTGCTATTGCACAACAAGATTTTTTACAAGGCAAAATGATATGTGCTGAAGATGCATTGCCTGTTTATCTACGTGGTGCTACTACATGGAAAACAATTGCAGAACAGTGATTTAACTTACAGTATAAAAATTTAAACTTATGGTCACTAACACTGTCAGAATACTTTCGCCATCACGCGGGATGACGATGCTAGGGCCAAAAATCTCCCCAGTAAGTGCTATAGTTATGATATACGCAGCTGGAGGACAAGCACGTGCGATTGCGAAATATGGTTATTATTCTAAGCTTGGCTGGGTTTACAAGTGGCCTACAAGCAGCGAATTGTCAAAGTCCAAATACGACCCATAATTTCAATATTACTACTAATAATCAAATGCTTCACAATCATTTTACGCTCTCAGCAGTGAGTTATTATCCTCCCAGAGACGCTGGGCCAATCATTTGGACTAGTCAACCTACCACTGCATTTGCAGCAGGACAATCACAGACAGCCACCGTTGCTATCTGTTGTGATTCACAAAACAATACAACCGGTCAAATAGCCATTAATTTCGATGTATTATCGAATGCAGGTAGCGCTGTTGAATCATGCCTGTTAGAAATGGATGTGGATTGCAGTACTAATACTGTCTTATCATTGCCAAAACGAAAATTCTGTACTTCTATTCACAACAAACTGTCTGTTTCCGCAAAAACGAAAACACCAATGACTGGCAAATTACTATCCACGATTAGACAAAAGAAAAAAATACTATTCAAACTGCGTGGCTTGTTTGGCTAATAAAGTAATAGCGTCCCAATTGCCTTCTTCCACTAAATTATTGGGAGTCAGCCAAGTGCCACTTACTGCCATGACACATTTCAGGCCCAGATAATCACGCATATTGACCCGACTAATACCACCCATTGGACAAAATTGCATATCAGGAAACATCGCTGCAATTGCTTTCAACGTTTCAATACCGCCATTAGATTCTGCCGGAAAGTATTTAATCGCATTAAATCCCATTTGGCGTGCGGCCATAATTTCACAAGGAGTCATTGCGCCCGGTAAAAACGGTAATCCTGATGCTTTAGCTGCTGTCAGTANGTGGGGCGTTAAACCTAAACTCACTGCAAATTGGGCACCTGCTAATTTTGCCGCAGCAAACTGTTCCGGTAAGATCACATTACCAGCACCTACATTTAAAGTAGGAATAGCACGGCTAATGATTTTGATAGCATCTAACGCGACTGGTGTATGCAACATGACTTGAATTGCACGCACACCTCCGCTTGCTAAGGCGTGTGATAGTGGCAAAGCATGTTTGACATCTTGAATAGAAACTGCCGGCACTACCGGCGATAAACGAAATATTTCATTGATTTGCATAGAGAGGCAACATTGGTTGCAGTGCTTAAAAATCAGTAAGGTCTGTTCTGGGCGTCCATGCCCTGCGAGTAACATCCATGCTAAACAGACCCTACTACCTCGCTCCCAAACTCTAGACTTTACCCATTCATCTAGAGCTTTTCAGATCAGCTGAGCAATCCTTGCTCACTTCACTTTCCCTACTGCATCCTTGTGAAATTCACTGATCTGATACAAGTCCTTCCTTGAACTTGTACTTATAAGATTAGCAGACATTTAAAGATCAACAACTTATATTTACAAATAATTAATTGGTTTTATTAGTGATAGAAATTAACTAATTAAAAATTTCCCATATAAATTAATGTATTATGATACAAATCTAAGCAAAAATTTAACAAAGAAATGGGAGTTAGCGCACTTAAAAATCAGTAATGTCTCACATGGAGTTGGGTAAAAAATTACAATAGGAGGCAAGCATCAAGATACTAACACCAAAAAAGTAGTTTAGCTACGCTCAGAACCAGGAAGCTTTAATCCAAAGCGGCTAAAAGAATGTCAACAAAGCAGAGCGATTTACTGTCCTGTTAATTTAATGCTCGCTTTACGAGTCAATTGTGAGGTGTAAAGATCATATTCTGTTTGTCCGCTTGCAGCTGTTAATTCCTGCTGCAAAACGGCTTGTTGCGAGATTGGCTTGGCTACAGCCGACTTAACTGAATAGAGGGCAACTACTGCATAATCGCCATTAGCAAGTTCAGCGCCACCTGCATTTAGCTGTTTGCTTACTACAGGTTGGGGCAAACTAAAAGCAGCTATTAATACCGGCATTTCAACACCTGAGGCGTGCCGATCGGCTGCCTTAACAAGATTCCATTTTAATCCATACTGGCTTGCTAATTTTTCAGGTGCTTGCCCTTGTTTCAACTGAGCTATGATTTTATTCCCTAATTCAACGGCACTATGCTGGGCTTGCTGCTGTTGTAGTTCGGCAACAATAGTCGATTTAACATTTGCTAATGGCAATACTGCCATGGGCTGATGATTTTNTATTCTCAACACAACCAACTTGCCCTCATCAAGCGTAATCAAATTGCTGTTATTGTTTTGTTTTAAAACATCATCACTGTAAGCAGTATTGATGATCTTTGGATTAGCTGTCAAACCTGTCTTAGTGCCGTCACGGGTGAAAAAGTCGGTTGATTGAATAGTCAAGCCGAGTGCTTTAGCCGCCGGTTGTAATGAATTTGGATTAGTAAAGGTCATATCTGAAAGCTGTTGGCTTTGATCAGAAAATGCTTGTTGCGTTTTTTGTTGTAAAACTGCACGAAGTACTTGAGGTTTGACCGATGCAAATGGCAATACTTTACCATTTTTAGTAAAAGCCTGTTGATTGCCAGCATAATATTGCGACAACTCCTCTGCAGTAGGCTGCAACTTTTGTTGAATCTGCTGGGCATCCAGCATTAAATATTCGATACTAACGCGTTCTGGCGTTCTAAATTGTTCTTGATGGGACTGATAATAAGCGTTTATGTCTGCTTCCGTCGGATTGGCTTTATTCAAAAATTNCTTAGCTGGCACAACAAAATAGCCAATGTCCCGTTTTTGATCTAACAATTGCTGCATAAATTGGACTTCATTTGGCAAAGCAAATGCAGTCGAGACAATACCTAGTTTGACTTGGTCAACTAACATTGAATTACTCAAATCAGTTAAAAACTGTTCCTGGGTATACCCCATCGCTGACAAAATTTGTTGAAACCGTTCTGGAGAAAAATAACCATTGACTTTGAATTCTGACATCTGAGTGACGATGTCATCGATCTGGGATTGGGTGACACGATAGCCAGCTTTCAAAGCGGCTTGGGTCAATACTTGTGAGGTGATTAATTGTTGCAATGCTTCCTGTCGCAACTCTGCTTGTGCTGTTTGGTTAAGCACTAATGGTGACTGGCGCTGTGCTTGTAATACATTACGTAATCGTTCATAAGCGCTGTCCCATTGCGCTTGAGTGATCGCAACACCATTTACTTTGGCAACAACGTTAGATTGCCCACCACTGCCAAGATAACTTTCAATGCCCCATAAGCCAAAAGCGATAATGAGTAAACCGACAATCACTCCGGCAATCCAACCTTGTAATTTATCCCGCAGGGTTTGAAGCATTTAGCATCCCTCTAAGTATTGAAACACACACTCCACCATTCACGGCAGACATAACATAGTCGGTCGCTAGTGTACATTAGCCTTTTCTATGTGGCAATGTTGAACAAATGGAATTAACTCTGTGAATGAAACAGTGTCAAAGATCAGTGCTGTTCGGAAAATTTATCTTCGGTAAAACAGCATGCGTCATTGCGAACTGCGGTATCCCCCAAATTTTTAGGTAAGACAAATCAGCAAGTTCGACAGCAATGGCGTAAAAACTAGCAGCTTGTTATTGCTGTCAAGATTAAGTATTTCGCTGCAGGTGTAAAAATAAATCCCGTCATCCCGCGGCGAAGACCGCGGGAACCAGGGCTATTCTAGTGCGTATTGCCTGATGGGTTCCGCGGTCTTCGCCGCGGGATGACAGGAGAGCTAGTAAGCAACTCAACTGCTTACATTAAAATTAGGGGGATACATCAGATTGCTTCGTCGCTACCGTCCTCGTCGCTCTTGCTCCTCGCAATAACAACGTATAATGGATAAATTTTGGCGGACAGCACTAGGTCAAAGATGAGAAATTTAGTTTGTGATGCCAAGTTTTAAAATTCACAAAGTGAATTACCATTTTAAGTGTCATTGGGCTTTGTTATAAAGCCCAATTCACATCGATATGGCGGAGTGGACGGGACTCGAACCCGCGACCCCGGCGTGACAGGCCGGTATTCTAACCGACTGAACTACCACTCCTTAAATCTTGGTGGGTGCTGAGGGGCTCGAACCCCCGACCCTCGCCTTGTAAGGGCGACGCTCTACCAACTGAGCTAAGCACCCGATCACTTTTTACAGTGACGTATTATCCATTCACAATATCTTTAAGCGCTTTACCTTGCTTAAATCTAACTACTTTGCTTGCAGGTATTTGAATTGGCACACCTGTCAAAGGATTACGGCCTGTACGAGCAGCCCGCGATGCAACATCAAAGGTACCAAACCCAATTAACATGACTGGTTCACCGCGTTGCAAAGATTGTGTGATCGCATCAGTCATTGCATCAAGTGCACGACTTGCAGCAGCCTTGGATATATCGGCTGAAGAGGCAATCACATCAATTAAATCTTGTTTATTCATAATCTGTCTCTCTCCATATTGTTTATTGGACATTCCTATTAAACTGCTTATCTGGCTAAGCTTTATATTCCATTCAACTTTACTTTAAAACATTGCCCCGGCAAAGAATTATGTAAAAAGTTTAGCAGTCGTCATAATGCCCATACTTTAGATCCGGCTTTATACCAACTGCGTAAATCTCGTGTCAAGCACAATCGTAATAATTGTCTAAGTTACTCGACAACCGCAGTGCCGCCCACTGTTAAGCTATCAACCCGCAACGTTGGCTGCCCAACACCTACCGGAACACTTTGTCCATCTTTGCCGCAAGTACCCACTCCTTCATCGAGTTTCAAATCATTGCCTACCATTTTGACACGAGTCAATACATCAGGCCCATTACCAATCAGGGTTGCACCTTTCACAGGCTTAGTTAATTTTCCATTTTCGATTAAATAAGCCTCGCTCGCGGAGAATACAAACTTGCCTGAAGTAATATCCACTTGGCCACCACCAAAATTACTGGCATAAAGCCCTTTATCAACCGAAGCAATAATTTCACCAGGATCATATTTGCCTGGCAGCATATAAGTATTCGTCATTCTTGGCATAGGCAAATGCGCATAAGACTCTCGCCGGCCATTGCCAGTCGGTTGCATTTTCATCAAACGGGCATTTAGGCGGTCTTGCATATAACCCCGCAAGATACCATTTTCAATTAACACTGTGCACTGCGTTGGTATTCCTTCATCATCCACATTCAATGAACCACGACGATTGGGTAAAGTACCGTCATCCACAATAGTACATGCCGGAGTTGCAACCCGTTCACCAATACGACCAGAAAACGCAGAACTGCCTTTGCGGTTAAAATCCCCTTCTAAGCCATGCCCTATTGCCTCATGCAACAACACCCCAGGCCATCCAGGGCCAAGCACTACTGTCATTGTACCTGCCGGTGCAGGTACTGCTTCGAGATTCACCAATGCCTGACGTACTGCTTCATGGGCATAGCTGAAAGCAAGATTATTTTGCAAGAACATCTGATAATCGAGCCGACCGCCACCACCAGCATATCCACGCTCACGCCGGCCGTTTTGCTCAGCAATCACAGTCACGTTGAACCTAACCAATGGACGCACATCAGCAGCTACTGTGCCATCGCTATGCATAATCATGACAACATCGTATTCACCAGCAAGATTGACCATGACTTGAGTAATCCGTGGATCGATCCGGCGTGCCTCAGCATCGACTTGTTTTAATAAATCAATTTTGGCTGCCTCTGATAAGCTACCCAGTGGATTAACTGCAGGATAGAGTTGATGTCCTTGCGCCAAATGGTTGGATTTAACATGGCCAGTGCCTCCCTCATGGGCGATACTACGTGCCGCCATAGCGGCTTGTTCTAGTGCTGGTAAAATAATGTCATCTGAATAGGCAAAACCTGTCTTTTCTCCACTAATCGCTCTGATTCCAACACCACGTGCAATATCAAAACTGCCACGTTTTACAATACCATCCTCCAAAANCCAACCTTCCTGCAACACTGATTGTAAATATAAATCAGCTGCATCAATTGATTTTCCAAGCGCTTTGTCCAAAATGCGTTCTAATTGCAATTCAGTCACGCCTGATGGTGCTAGTAACGTCTGTTTAGCCAATGCCAATGGATCGTTATAATCACTCATTAATATTTATCCTCATTCTGCCGCGGGTCGTTTACGTAAGGTAGGTTCTGGTAAGTTTACCAAATTAGGTTCCTGCCAAGAACCTGTTACTTTATATTCATAGGTTGTCAAATGGCTGACCGCTGGGCTTAACACTTTGCTAGCTACCCAGGTAATTGCTCCAACAATAGGCCNCCNCGCCACAGTAGCAGCCAATGGAATGCTCGATGTCACATGCGGTGTTACCCACAACGTCACGTTATAATCTTGCGCCGCTAAACCAATACGGCCTTTCATCACTATTTTAGCAACTGGCCCATTAAGGCTGGCATTGTCTGTGTTAGCATTACCATTAGTCAAAATGAAAGTGCCTTTCAATTCATCAAAACTAAAACCTTCCGAAGTCAAATCACTGAAATCCAAATGCAACCGTCGTGGTAATGTCTGTAAGCTAAATAAATTTAATACCCTGCCTAGGCCCAATTCTGCTTCAGTGCTTTTGGATAAGTTAATAATACGACCATCAGCAAAGCTCATATTGAGATCGCCATTTAATATTTTTAAACTGGCGTCATAAGGCGCTTTTGGCCAACTTAATGTAAAACCTGCATTGCCCTTGCCACCTACTAAACTGTCAGTCACGTCCCATTTCTTCAACATGGCACCCAAATCTTGCGTATTCAGTTCTCCACTAATAGTGGTTCGTTGTTTGCCTCCATTAACTTGCCATTGACCACTGGAAGTCAAATTAAAACCTGTTCCTTTAATATTAAAACGATTAATTCGCATACTGTTCTGATCAGATATAGTCGAAATATCAATAGCACCCAAATCTTTATTAAGATAACGAAAATCAGCGCAGGAAATATCGAGTGCTGGAACATCTCGTGGTAGAAGATTCATGGTAGTTTCGCTTTGTCCTTTGCCAATGACACAACGCTGCATGTGGGCCTGCAAGGTTCCCTTTGAAAAATTAGTTGGCACAATAAGCTCTCCTGCTAAATCAGCGCTATCAATTGTGATTTTCCAATCAGGTAGGATGGGTTCTGCTTGTATCCGGCTTGAAGTCAAGTTAAAACCAAAGCCATTAAAACTACCAAAAGCTAGATCTATCTTACGCAACATATCAACTGCTGATGTATTAGGTTGGGCTGCCGTTTTTGTCACAGCCACTTGCGGTTGCGAAAAGTAAGGTTGCCAATCTGATAAGACAAATTGCTGTATCGTCCCATCAATTAATAATCCCCGTTCAGATTGTGCAACAGCTTTGCCTGCTCCCAAATGAATATTCCCACCAATAAATTTTGCCGTTTCACCTTGAGTATTAAAACTTAAATCAGCACTAATTTGCTGATTGTAATCAAACAGTAAATGCATCGGTTCTACGCCAAATTGAATCGCAAACGAAAATGGCACAGTCTGGTCTGCTGTTTTAGCATATGGCTTCGGCAAATCAATAGTGATGCCACGTAAATCCGAAGTCGCTGTTAATGTGCTCTTGTTACCACTGCCCATCGGCAAACTTAATGACACATCGTAATTCGCCATGCCCGTAATATATTTTTGCTCAGGCAATGAAAATTGCTGTTGTAATTGTGCCACCGTTGCTTGTACACCTTTAATCGCTACTTTGGCATAAGAACTAGGTTTGCCTGGATCAGACGTATTCATAGTCACAGTGATCGGTTTATCAAAAACAANCCCTTGAATGTTATTAGCAGTAATACTATTTTGAGTAAATTGAAAACCGCCTTGCAACTGTTTGACAGTTAAATTGTTCCAAGCGGGCAGCACTAATTGTGCATCATGCATAGTGACATCACCCAGTACTTTTAATGGGACTGAGTCAGCATTAATTGGAATCACTAATTGCAAATTCAACTGCATAGGCCCATGCAAATTCAATGGTGACAATTGTTGGCCAAGTCCAGCACGTAATGGAGTATGTTGTAAAAAAGNGATGCCTTGCCCCATATCTGCTTGCGCTGCACCACCCGCCTGTAATACTGCGTGACGCAAATCAGTAATGCTAGCTTGGGCATTTGTGATAGGGACCCCAAAAATACTGCATGATTTTGGCGTTACTTGCATACTAGCATTGTTAAAAATCAAGTCGCCATAATAATGTTCCATGACTGGCCAACCGGGTTGATAACTGAAAGTAACATCTTGTAAATGGCTATTAATTAGAAATTGTCCTTCGTTGTGATCGAAAGGAAATTTCTTTAGAGGACCGCGCAAAATTAAATTGCCTGAGCCGGATTTGCCATCCACAATAGCTTGATCTAACCAGGCAATTAAAGGTTTTGCCATAATGCCAACTGGCAAAAACTGTTTTCCTTTAACAAAATCAGTCACATTAAAATCTGCACTTAAATTGATGATTGGGCCTATGTTCGGTTTACTATTTGCTTGTTCATTAGGGACTTGTAAATCGAAATTTCCTTTCGCGCTGGCCATTGAATTTTTAGCGGTGAATTCGGCACTGCGAATAGTCAGTCCTTCTGGAAGACGTTGCCAATTCAATTTGGCAGTTAATTGATCCAACGGCAATGGTTTTAAAAATAAATTGCCAAAATCAAATTGCGCCTGTTTCGAATTTAATACCAAAGTTCCTTGCTTCGCATCAGCTGTAATAGTGCCACTTAAATTTTTGGCACCTGGTATTTTCTGCCAATGGCGCCAAGATAAATCAGCAAACTCACTAGTAAAATTAAATTGCAATGTTTTATCAGTAGCAACCGCTTCAACTCTAGCCATTTGAGCTGGCTGCTTTTTAATTGATGTTTGATTCGCTGGTTTTATTACCAGCGTTGATGGCGGTGGCGTATAAAAGGAGACATAGTTAAATTTAAGATTAGCCAAACTACCACTTGGATCTAAAGCGATGAGTTGTTGCCGTTGTGGTTCCTTTAATAAGTTGGTGGCTAATAACCATTTTTTTACTATATCTAATGCAAGATAATTCGTTGTAAACACCTCACTGCCATTTTGGCCAGGTGTTGCTGCAGTGTGTTCATAAGAAAACTTAATAGCTGGCAATTCTGTTTCTTGTTGTTGTAAACGTAAGTTTTCACCCGACAATGTCCAACCATGGGTTTGTCGCAACCAAGTAATCTGCCCAGTCAATTGTTGAATATCCTCTGCACGCTGAGAAGCAACAGACAACACAGATAAGTCTTCAACGTTAAATCGCGTTTCCAATGATTGCAGCCGATTTTCGCTCCAAACTAACCATATATCAGCATCGGTCTGACCATCAACAATTTTCAATCCAGCAAGCACTTTGTCTTTTAACCAGGGCGGCAATAAAAAATTTTGTACTTTAATATGGCTATTAGCCTTAATGGTCTCAAACTTATTGACATCACCTGTTAAATTAATAGTAAATCTAACAGGTGATGTGGTCCTATCTAATAAGATGGCAGAACCCGTTAAAACGTGATTTAAAACTCGATTGTTTAAGCGTAAGCGAATATCTTTAGCAGCTAATTCTTTGCCATCTTTTCCATACCAATGCAAATTGACACGATTCAAATTGACGCGTCCTTGGGACAATAACCAGACGACGGTATCATGAAAACGCTGCTCAGCTTTTTCACTGTCGGATTCTGTGCTAGTGCTAATTCCATTTACAGTGATCTTGCCATTAGTATCCTGACGAACAACTAAATTAACCCCATTGATCATCAATGCATTAGGCTCTACTCGTTTCTTCATTAAAGTATCAATGACATCAATATCAATAGATAGCTCATTCACTTTGAGTAAAACACGATTTTCTTTGTCTAGAATTTCAACATTACTAAAACTGATTTCAGGATGGATGCCTGACCATTTCGCAGTGACTTCACCGATATGAATAGGAAGGTGGATAGCTGCTGTGGCCCATTGTTCAACTCGATCATGATAATCGGGCAAATGCGGCAGAATTGCACGGGCCAAAGTAAACAAAATAGCCAGCAACAGAACAAAGCTGGCGGCAACGATAGCTGACCATTCAATAATTTTCAGAATAATTTTTTCATGTGATTTAACAGCTGTTCCCGCTAACTAAAGCGAGAACAACTTCCTATTTAGAAGTCCCCATCGCGTAAGGTATAGCAGGAACCGCTAGTCATTAAAACCGCTAATTAGCTAATCAAAGCTCGCGGCCATAAGTAAAACGCCGCATAGGTAATTGGTCAACTACACGAAAACGTCTCTGACATAAACTCAGTAATCCAGACCAGGCTGGCCAGAGAATGGCGCTAGTGATTGGACTGGCCCAGTAATACCATGTCATTGGAGTGTGCCCAAATACTGATTGAGTGATAAAAATAATTAACTGATAAAACGCCAGTAGAGCCATGACAGTAAACCAACGCTGCCAATCAGAAAATATTTGCATCCGTTGCTGCAATTTAATAGTGATATAGGCAATCAAAGAAAATGCTAACGCATGCTCACCTAGATAAGTACCGTAAATAATATCAACTAACAATCCAAGCATCCACGGAACAAAAATACCAAAGCGATAAGGCAAGGCATAAGCCCAAAAATAATTGTCATTATCACCCAGGCTGGACGAAACCAGTTCAACCACATAGGTAATGGGACAATACTAAGCAAGATAGCAATTAACAGCGTAATAGCAATCACTAGGATATTGCGTAACTGATCTCTGATCATTGTTCCACCTCTCCTGATGTAGGTGCTGCAGTTTGCTGGCTGGTCGTGCCTGGTGGAACTAATGGTTTGGGAGCAGGCTCTGTAGTAGTATCAGCTAACGGTGGTGGCGTCAGTGAAGCAGTAGCTTCTGGCCAGACTAGCAGGACTTGACGACTTCTGTCTAAATGTGCGCTGGGCAATACTGTAATCGTGGCAAAACGCATTTCCTGATCATGCATTACCGATTTCACTACCCCTACTGGATATCCTGGCGGAAAGCGTTGATCAAGGCCTGAAGTAATCAAAATATCTCNCCGTTGTATATCCGTATTGTCGGGAGCATTCAACAATTGCAAAGTTCCAGTGCCGGTCCCTCCCGCAATAGCACGCACCCCATTGCGGCTATTTTGTACGGGAATAGCACTTTTTGTATCGGTAATTAACATCACTTGGCTCGTCGCTGGGCCTACACTGACCACCTGTCCAATCACACCGTAAGCATCCAATACGGGTTGTCCCACATACACCCGATCATGAGTGCCTTTGTCCAACACCACTTTCTGCACTGTCGGGTCCATGCTAACTGCTAACAATTGGGCAATAGTATATTTACCACCCACATGAGGCGATGATTGTAGCAAGGCTCGCAATTGCGCATTTTCACTCTCTAAAGCTAATACTCGCTGCAATTTGGCTTGCAACATAAGATGCTGAGCACGGAGCCGAGCATTTTCTTCAAGCAACCGCTGTTGGGTAGTAATACTCTGGCTGATTCGGCTTACCATTTGGATGGGAGCATTAACAACATACTGAAAAGGCACCGCAATCACGGAAAGGTTAGCTTGGACTTTTTGAAAATATATCAAGCGCTGATCCAAAATCATTAGGATCACCGCTAGTAACACTAAAATACTAATACGTAAGCCTAGCAAAGGGCCGCGTTTGAATAACAGTTTGATGGCCTTCTCTCCCTGGTTTAAGTCTTAATATCTCACAACGAGATATTGCAACAGCCAGCCACAATGAATGCAACACTTGCATCCTAGAGCTAGCGTTTATCATCCACCCGTGATTGCTGTCTCCAGCAAAAACACAATGATCCTTGAAATTATCCACAAAAGTCTAGATATTGCACAAACATGCAATTTTGAGCGAGGTTGAACAAAAATGCATGTTTCCATCTAGTAGCTGAATAATTATTCCTTGGTCAAGAAGTCTTTGCCAACAGTGTCCATCAACTCTAACGCACGTCCACCACCACGGGCAACGCAAGTTAATGGGTCTTCTGCCACAATTACGGGTAAACCTGTCTCTTCCATAAGTAGTCGATCGAAATCTTTCAATAACGCACCACCACCAGTCAATACCATACCACGTTCAGCAATATCGGCTGCTAATTCGGGCGGAGCTTGCTCCAAGGCAGTACGAACAGCACCTACAATACCTGATAATGGTTCTTGTAATGCTTCCAATACTTCATTGCTAGTGATAGTAAATGTTCTCGGTATACCCTCTGCCAAATTACGTCCGCGCACTTCCATCTCGCGAATTTCACTGCTGGGATAAGCTGTACCGATTTGTTGTTTAATGCGTTCAGCGGTAACTTCACCAATGAGGCTGCCATAATTACGGCGCACGTAATTGATAATAGATTCGTCAAAGCGGTCACCACCTATGCGCACTGAAGCTGCATAAACAATACCACCCAAAGAAATGATCGCGACCTCAGCTGTACCACCACCAATATCCACTACCATTGAACCACTGGCTTCTTCTACTGGCAAACCAGCACCAATGGCCGCCGCCATTGGTTCTTCAATCAAGTAGACTGAGCGTGCACCAGCGCCTAATGCTGACTCCCGAATGGCACGACGTTCTACTTGCGTTGAACCACAAGGCACTGAAACCAAGACTCTCGGGCTTGGCCGAAACCATTTATTCTCATGCACTTTATGAATAAAGTACTGCAGCATCTTTTCAGTGATATAAAAATCAGCAATAACCCCATCCTTCAAGGGGCGGGTTGCCACAATATTGCCAGGAGTTCGGCCCAACATCCGACGCGCCTCTAAACCTACGGCAACAACTTGGTTTTGTCCGCTCTGGAAATCTTGGCGCACAGCAACTACAGATGGCTCATTTAATACAATCCCTTTACCACGAACATAAATCAGGGTATTGGCGGTACCCAAGTCAATGGACAAATCATTGGAAAACATGCCGCGAAATCGTTTAACTAACATTGGATTGATACTTCCTCAAAATTATGGCAATAAACGCCAACTTTAACTTAAATTATCGGTGCCGTCGAGATCAACCAATAGATTTTTCAGCCCCACCTCATGAAATAAAAGTCCTATATTCATCTATCTTCATCCTACTTTTAATTTAGGGTGACTTAAGTGAAGCGAATGTACCATTCCAATCGACAAGATGATTAGGTGGATCCATTGGCCAGATAACTCAGAATGGCTGGCATTTTAGATATAAAATACAGCACAATTCTACATTAATTTTAATAAGTTGCCTCTGATAGATTTTTATTGATGATAGTGGTTATAATCGGCTGTCGTTGTATTTGTAGTCAATTTTCAGAGGGAGTCCCTTAAAAGTGAGTATCAATCGTTCCGAAATTGAAAAAGTGGCCCATTTAGCTCGGCTAGCACTACCTGAACAAGAGCTAACGCAATATACCCATGAATTATCCAACATCTTAGATTTAATTGCTCAAATGCAACAAGTCGATACCAAGCATGTAGTGCCTATGGCACATCCACTTGACCTCAGCCAACCATTACGGCCTGATGTCGTTACCGAACATGACCAACGTGAATTATTACTGAGAATTGCACCACTCACTGAATCAGGTCTCTATCTCGTCCCTCAAGTCATCGAATAAATAGGTCTATTTATGTTACAAAAACCCTAGCACAACTGGCCGAAGGCCTCGCAAAAGGTGAATATTCTAGCTTAGAGCTCACNCCGTTTTTTCTCGACCGTATCCAAAAATATAATGCACAACTCAATGCCTTTATTACTGTGACTGCGGAGCAAGCCGAAGCTCAGGCCCGCGCAGCTGATGAGCGCTTAAAACTAGGCAATGCAGCCGCTTTAACAGGTGTTCCAATGGCACACAAAGATATTTTTGTATCNAAAGGCATCAAAACCAGTTGCGGTTCAAAAATGCTCGACAATTTTGTTGCCCCTTACAACGCCACTGTTGTAGAAAAATTGACTGATGCCGGCATGGTGTTATTAGGTAAAACCAATATGGATGAATTTGCTATGGGTTCATCCAACGAAAACAGCTATTATGGCCCCGTTAAAAATCCTTGGGACACTGCCCGGGTGCCCGGTGGTTCCTCTGGTGGCTCTGCCGCAGCCGTTGCCGCCCGATTGGCACCTTTTGCTACTGGCACAGACACCGGTGGTTCAATTCGTCAACCTGCTGCGCTCACAAACCTTACTGGCATAAAACCAACCTATGGCCGGGTCTCACGCTATGGCATGGTGGCATTTGCATCCAGCCTCGACCAAGGCGGCCCTATGACCCGCACCGCTGAAGATGCGGCACTGGTATTAAATGTCATGGCTGGCCATGACCCTAAAGACTCTACCAGTATCAACCAACCCAGCATGGATTACACCCAGCACTTACGCGATTCATTAGCAGGGTTAAAAATTGGTTTACCTAAACAGTATTTCAACAAAGACCTCGATAGCCGCATTGCTAAAGTATTAGAAACAGCATTACAAGAACTCACCAAGTTAGGTGCAGAAATTAAAGAAATCAGTTTGCCCCACACTGAGTTGGCAATCCCCGCCTATTACGTCATTGCGCCCGCTGAAGCCTCTGCTAATTTAGCGCGGTATGATGGTGTGCGTTTTGGTTATCGCTGTGAAAACCCCGTGGATTTGACTGATTTATATAAACGTTCACGTGGTGAAGGCTTTGGTAGTGAAGTAAAACGCCGTATTATGATTGGTACTTATGTGCTGTCAGCTGGCTATTATGATGCTTACTATTTAAAAGCCCAGCAAATCCGCCAATTGATCAGCAATGATTTCCGTCAAGCGTTTACCGAAGTCGATGTGATCGCCAGCCCTACTTCACCCACACTTGCTTTCAAAATAGGTGAAAAGGTGGCTGACCCAGTAAGCATGTATTTGTCAGATATTTACACTATTGGTGTTAATTTAGCTGGTTTGCCTGCCATTTCTTTTCCAGCAGGTTTTATCGATAATTTACCTGTCGGCATCCAATGCATCGGTAATTATTTTGCTGAAAGTAAGTTATTAAACGTGGCGCATCAATATCAAACAGTCACTGATTGGCATTCACGTATGCCAAAAGATTTTGCATAAAACGCCTAACGACAAACCGTAGGCCATTACNNTTTACTAAAGAGGCATAGAATGAATTGGGAAGCTGTTATTGGGTTGGAAGTACACGTCCAGCTATTGACCAAATCGAAGATNTTTTCTGGCGCTGCTACTGCTTATGGCGCTGAACCCAATGCTCAAGCCTGCGGAATTGATATTGGGTTGCCAGGGGTGTTGCCGGTATTAAATGCCGAAGCCGTGCGCATGGCCGTTAAATTTGGCTTGAGCACAAAAGCCCATATTGCCAAACGCTCTATTTTTGCCCGTAAAAATTATTTTTATCCTGATTTACCGAAAGGCTATCAAATCAGCCAATACGAATTGCCCGTGGTTGGCGCAGGTGTTTTGCCAGTACAGCTCGATGATGGCACCATCAAAAACATTAATATTATTCGCGCCCATCTTGAAGAAGATGCAGGCAAATCATTGCACGAAGATTTTAATGGAATGTCTGGCATCGATTTAAACCGTGCCGGAACACCCTTACTCGAGATAGTATCAGCTCCTGAATTGTTTTCCGCAAAAGAAGCCGTTGCTTATTTAAAAACCTTGCATGCTTTAGTGTGTTATTTAGAGATTTGTGATGGCAACATGCAAGAGGGTTCTTTTCGCTGCGACGCCAATGTTTCCGTACGCCGCAAAGGCAGCGACAAATTGGGCACACGGGCTGAAATCAAAAATGTTAACTCCTTCCGTTTCGTCGAACGTGCCATTAATTACGAAATCGAGCGTCAAATTGAAGTGTTAGAAAATGGTGGAACCATTAAACAAGAGACCCGTTTATACGATGCTGAACGCAACGAAACCCGCTCTATGCGTAGCAAAGAAGAAGCCAACGATTATCGCTATTTCCCTGATCCCGATTTATTACCCTTGATAGTAGAAGAGGCACTTATTGCAGAAGTCAGCCAGACTCTGCCAGAGCTGCCTTGGGAAAAACGCCAACGGTTCCAAACAGAACATCAGCTCAGCAGTTATGATGCGAACGTATTAGTAAGCGACCGTGATTTAGCTGAATATTTTGAAACTACCGTGGCCATCGCCAAAGTTTCCCCCAAATTAGCGGCTAACTGGATCACAGGCGAATTAGCAGCTGCCCTGAACAAATCCAATTTAAACATTACTCAAAGCCCTGTCAGCCCCAAATTATTGGCCACATTACTACAACGCATCAGCGATGAAACCATTTCTGGTAAAATTGCCAAAGAAGTTTTTGAAGCAATTTGGAACGGTGAAGGTGATGCTGATCAGATTATTGCAAAACGCGGCTTAAAACAAATCACCGATAGTGGTGAAATCAACCGGATTATTGAAGAAATTATTAGCAAAAATCCTACGCAGGTGGCCGATTACCGATCTGGTAAAGAAAAATTGTTTGGCTTTTTTGTTGGTGAGGTCATGAAAGCAACCCGAGGCAAGGCCAATCCACAGCAAGTGAATGAGCTCCTGAAACAGAAACTGCAATGAGGAACTTATTGTGATAAAGAGAAATCGCAAACCTGGGCACGTATCTCAATCCAATTAGGGGTTGTTTTCCAAACTGCCTTTTCCGCCTAATTTTTATACATTATTGACAGTCCCTGCTGCCCTACTCGGTTTGATGAACTTTACTAAAAATCAGGTCATCTTAGGTTTAGTCTGTTTTTGGTTGCCGGATTGTTCGATGTGGTGGATGGTGCCGTAGCGCGCCACCGCCGCCAAACCTCACATGCAGGTGCATTTTTAGATGGCAGCTTAGACCGCTTTATTGATTTCTTCTTAATTTTTGGCTATTTCTGGTTACCAATCGCAACTCCTTGGCTAACACTCGGCCAGTGGATTGCATTAGCGATTTTCTTTGCCATTATGCCCTCATTTGAAGTCGCCTACGCCAACCATCGCCGTGCAGTACATGACCCCGATGAAAAAATTATTTGGCGGATTTTAAATCGAGGCGAAATGTACGTATTAATGTTGTTAATTCCAATCTTGAGTATTTTCAGCCAACGTTGGTCTGGGTACTTCTTAGTAGTATTGGTCATGTTATCGGCAATCACTACACTACAAACATTGATCAATACCATGCGTTTAGCAAAACCAGCTACTGCTTCCGATGTGCTAAAAACCAAACGGTTGATGAATAACAAATATGGATCAAGCGTAATGTAGGGTAATCTGTTTCGCTTGATCCACCCTACACTTTTATCTGTCCCTGTACCAACTATTCAACCAAACTACGCAACATCCAAGCTGCTTTTTCATGCTCGGCCATACGAATGGTGACTAAATCTGCCGTTGCTTCATCATTGGCTGCTTCTGCGGCAGGAAATACGCCGCGGGCCTCGCGTGATAAAGTTTCATTATCAGCAACAAGCTGCTCTATCATTGCTTTTGCAGTCAGTTTGCCTGCCGCTTCTTTGATAGTCATTAACTTAAGAAATTCAGTAAAGGAAGCTGGTGCTGGATGGCCTAAAGCACGGATACGTTCAGCGATTTCATCAATGGCTTCAGCCAATGCTGTATATTGTTCTTCAAACAATTTATGCAATGAATAGAAATGTTCGCCTGTCACGTTCCAATGAAAATTTTGAGTCTTTAAATAGAGGGCATAAGTATTAGCTAATAATTTGGCTAATTGTTTCGCTACTTCTTGTCGGCCTTGTTCATTAATACCAATATTGATACTCATGATTTCATCTCCTTTATAACATTATGATGAATTTGTTATAGCTTGAAATGCTTAATAAGTAAATTCAATTTTATAAATTCAACGGTGTCCATATTTGGCAAAGAACTAGCCAAAACCGCCTTGAGTCTTTACAATACCCGCCATGACAACAGAAGCACTTAATACAAAAAAATTCTATATCAAAACCTATGGCTGTCAGATGAATGAATATGATTCATCGAAAATGGCAGACGTGCTGCGTAACGGTCTACAAATGGAACCAGCAGAGTCTCCTGAAGAGGCCGACTTGCTGCTACTAAATACTTGTTCTGTCAGAGAAAAAGCCCAAGAGAAAGTTTTTTCTGACCTCGGCCGCTGGCGTGAATTAAAACTCAATAAACCTCACCTATTAATTGGGGTCGGTGGTTGTGTAGCCAGCCAAGAAGGCCAGACCATTATCAAACGTGCCCCTTATGTGGACTTGGTGTTTGGGCCGCAGACATTGCATCGTTTACCAGCCTTAGTCAATGGAGTGTTGGAAAACGGCAAACCGATGGTCGATATTTCCTTCCCTGAAATTGAAAAATTTGACCAACTGCCTGAGCCTAAAGCCGAAGGCCCGGTCGCATTTGTTTCTATTATGGAAGGCTGCAGTAAATATTGTACCTTTTGTGTAGTGCCTTATACTCGAGGAGAAGAGGTCAGCCGTCCTTTTGATGATGTGATTGCTGAGATTACCAGCCTGGTCGCCCAAGGTGTAAAAGAAATCACCTTGTTGGGACAAAATGTAAATGACTACCGTGGTTTAATGCACAATGGTGAAATTGCTGATTTAGCCCTGTTGGTGCATTACATCGCAGCCATCGACGAAATTAAGCGCATCCGTTTCACGACCTCACATCCGGCTGCTTTTTCAGACCGACTGATTGCTGCCTATGCCACTGAGCCCAAGCTCGCCAACCATCTGCATTTGCCTGTACAATCCGGCTCTGACCGTGTCTTGGCGGCGATGAAACGCAACTATACTGTCCTAGAATTCAAAGCCAAAATTCGTAAACTGCGTCAAGTCCGACCAGATATTAGCCTAACATCCGATTTTATTGTTGGTTTTCCAGGTGAAACGGAAGCTGATTTTCAAGCAACGATGAACCTGATTCATGAAATTGGTTTCGACCACTCCTTCAGTTTTATCTACAGTAAACGCCCTGGCACACCAGCAGCCCAGCTGCCTGATGATGTACCGCCAGAAACCAANAAAGAACGCCTGAATATTTTACAACAACGTTTAATGTTACAAGGCAATGCCATTAGCGAACGCATGATTGGCACTGTGCAATCTGTTTTAGTCGGCGGTTTATCAAGAAAGAACTCCGAGGAATTGACTGGCCGCACTGAAAATAATCGAGTAGTCAATTTTGCTGGCCAACCAGAGCTCATTGGTCAAATG
This sequence comes from Coxiellaceae bacterium, assembly GCA_013414725.1. Classification (GTDB taxonomy): domain Bacteria; phylum Pseudomonadota; class Gammaproteobacteria. The sequence goes on from CP058706.1 coordinate 2,450,228, forward strand.
ATCAATGTTCGCATTACCGCTGTGCTAGGCAATACCTTGCGCGGTGAAATTGATAACACAACACTTTCCCGTTAAAAAATATCAACAAGAGGTCAAACCACATTGAACAAAGGACGTCAGCAATTAAAACGGATTAATTTAACTCCAGTTGATAATCGTCGCTTGGCCGATCTAAGCGGGCCATTTGATGAATATTTGCATCAAATTGAACGTTTTCTCGGTGTTGAAATCAATAACCGCGGCAATACGTTTCGTATTATTGGTCCTGAAATGAGTATTGATAAAGCAGCTGAAATATTACACAAGCTGTATGAAGAGACATTGGTGCCCAACAATATTAGTCGCGAAAAATTCTGNCACCTATTGCAAGAGGCGACTAGTGAGTTTCCTGCATTAAAAGCAGAGTTTAAAGAGTTAGTCATTCGCACTCCTGAAATGCTAATTCGTCCCCGCAATCCTAACCAATATTATTATGTCGAAAATATTCTCAATCGTGATATTAATTTCGGTATCGGCCCATCGGGGACAGGCAAGACCTATTTGGCTGTTGCTTGTGCAGTTGCCGCACTTCANAAAGAACAGGTCAAACGGATTGTATTAGTGCGCCCTGCCGTCGAAGCCGGTGANAAACTTGGATTTTTACCCGGTACATTGGCTGAAAAAGTCCACCCCTATTTACAACCCTTATATGATGCCTTATTTGAAATGATCGGCGTGGAGCACGTAACTAAACTGACTGAAACCAATGTCATTGAAATTGCCCCACTTGCTTATATGCGTGGCCGGACTTTAAATGATGCCTTTATTATTTTAGACGAAAGCCAAAATACTACTAAAGAGCAAATGAAAATGTTCCTGACCCGGATTGGTTTTGGTTCTAAAGCAGTCATTACAGGTGACATTACTCAGACTGACCTGCCAAAACAAACACCTTCAGGACTAAGGCATGTGATTGAAGTATTAAAGGACATTGAAGAAATTAGCTTCACCTTTTTCTTGGCCAATGATGTGGTACGGCACCCACTTGTCCAAAAAATTGTCCAAGCCTATGATAAACACGANACAAAATTAATGATACCTGCCACAATTAATATCCAAATCGCCTCTGAGTTTAAACCGCTGCCCACGAGCGACCAATGCCAGCTGTGGGCGAATACCTTGTTGAATCATATTAAGCGGCCGCATGATACAGAAATTTTACTGCGTTTTGTTGATGCGGCAGAGAGTGCCAAACTTAACCGGCGTTTTCGCAATAAATCGGGGCCAACCAATGTTTTATCATTTCCCATCGATAATAATAATTATCTGGGCGATATAGTCATCTGTGCNCCCCTAGTGAAACAGGAGGCAGAACAACAAGGCAAGCCATTGATGGCTCATTTTGCTCATTTAATTGTCCATGGCATCTTACATTTGCTTGGACATGATCATATAAGTGANAACGATGCCCGCATCATGGAAGGCATCGAAATTGCCATCTTAAAAGACCTAGGATACCCCAATCCCTATGAATAGAGCCATTGAAAGCATTGGTAAAAATAGAGATAATGGAACTTACATGTATCAATAACCCCTGAACTCAAATACTTATGAATGACGAACCCACAAACTCTTCACGTTCCTGGCTCGAACGCCTTTCTCAATTATTAGTGCGCGAACCCAACAACCGTGACGAATTAGTCGAAGTACTACGCGAAGCAGTACGTAACAAATTACTCGACTTAGATGCACTAGGCATGATTGAAGGCGTATTACAAGTATCAGAACTTCAAGTCCGAGATGTCATGATACCACGCGCCCAAATGGTCACCGTGAATCAGGATGCTTCTATTCAAGAATTACTGCCTACTATTATCCAATCACAACATTCACGTTATCCAGTCATCGGTGAAAACCGCGACGAAGTGGTCGGCGTGTTATTGGCCAAAGATTTATTGCGCTATGGTTTCGGCAATGAAATCCATTTTAATATGCGCGACATTTTGCGCCCCGTCGTATTTATTCCTGAAAGCAAACGACTCAATGTGTTACTGCGGGAATTTCGCTTAAACCGCAATCATATTGCTATTGTGGTGGATGAATACGGTGGTGTGGCAGGATTAGTCACGATTGAAGACGTGTTAGAACAAATTGTCGGTGAAATTGCTGATGAATACGATATTGATGAAGAAGGCGACAATATTCGCAAGCTAAATCAATGGCAATATAACGTGAAAGCATTGACCCCTATTGCTGATTTCAACGACTATTTTAATGTGGCTTTCTCTGATGAAGAATTCGATACCATTGGCGGCTTTGTATTGAACAAATTTGGCCATCTACCCAAACGCGGTGAAACTGTCAAAATTGAAGATATGCAATTTAAAGTGTTACACGCTGACCATCGCCGGATTTTACTACTCCGTGTTATCTTGCCTAACAAAGCAGCGATTACTNNGCATGATTGTTCGTTCTCATCGCCTCAAAAGCCTGTTGGTGACTTGATTGCGCTTTTAAGCGGCGCAGCTTTAGCACTGGCATTTGCACCCTTTGAATTTTCCTATTTAGCCATTGCCGCACCAGCACTATTACTAGCCACTTGGTTGACCACCACACCTCGACGCGCAGCCTGGCGAGGATTTTGNTTTGGCATCGGATTATTCAGCGTAGGCGTTTCTTGGATTTATATCAGCATCCATATCTATGGCAACTCTCCTTTGTGGCTGGCCATTATCATTACCATACTGTTTATTGCTTTTTTAAGCAGTTTTTTTGCTGCATTTGGCTATGGCTTACAACGCTTTTTTACCCCAGGTAGTGCAGGACTCATTCTCATGGCCTATCCCAGCGGCTGGGTACTATTAGAATGGGTACGTGGTTGGATTATGACAGGCTTTCCTTGGCTTTTATTGGGTTATACCCAAGCATCCACCCCTTTAAAAGGANNCTGGNNCACCGCTGATTGGTGTCTATGGCTTGTCTTTGTGCTAGTTTTTACTAGTAGCGTCATCATCAGTTGTTTCACGCTGCGTAATTTTCGTATTAACATCCTAGCATTATTGCTAGTTCTACTGTTCTGGGGCAGTGGCGCATTATTAACTGAGCATCAATGGACTGCCCCTGCTGGNAAAACTCTCAGAGTGAGCTTAATTCAAGGCAATGTGCCACAAGAACTTAAATGGCAACCTTCACAAATTGACACTATTTTGGCTGATTATTATCGGCTTACTCAGCAACACTGGAACAGTCAAATCATCGTTTGGCCTGAAGCAGCAGTGACCATCACCAACGATGCTGCCGCCAATTATTTGCAGCAACTCGCCGCACAAGCTAAACAAAACAATACCAGCATTATTATGGGAATTCCAATTGCGATGAATGAGCGTTATTACAACGGTATGATCACCATTGGTAATGGCAGTGGCATGTATTTAAAACGCCATCTAGTCCCTTTTGGTGAATTTATGCCTCTGCGCTCTGTGCTAAATTTCTTGAGCCAATATATTCTTATTCCAATGTCTGATTTTTCTTCAGGCCCACAACAACAAACAGCCCCTATCGCCAATGGGATCACTATTGCGCCTTTCATTTGTTATGAAATTCTTTATCAAAATGAAGTTTTGCCGGCTTTTCCTGCAGCACAATTAATTGTCGTAGTGACCGATGATAGTTGGTTTGGAAAATCTTTTGCTGCCGCACAACATTTACAAATGGCACAGTTACGTGCGCTTGAAACAGGGCGCTCTGTGTTGTTTGCTACTAATAATGGGATTACTGCTATTATTGATGCTTATGGTAATTTAACAGGCGTATTGCCAGAGCGGCAACAAGCGGTATTGTCTGCGCTAGTACAACCTATGAATGGCAGCACACCATTGGTTTATTATCGAAATTATCCTATTTTATTTGGCCTTTTTGCCTGTCTAATGATTGCTTTTTGGCAAGCGCGACGCGGAGTAAAGAAAAATATACTTGAAGCAAATGAGTTTTAGATAAAGAACGGATTAAGCAAAGCGCTCAAGTATGCCTAATCCATACTGACACGGTTTGTTTTATTGAAAGCTTTTAGCCCCTCGTCATCCCGCGGCCGTATTATTATACCCACCGATCAGCCTGATTTGACAAAGATAAAGCCCCGAGGAGCGTTCCCCCTAGCTACAAAACCTTGGCTTTCAGGGATGAAAGCCTAGAGCTACAGTCTGAAACCGTTTTTACCTATACACACCTCTTCCTCCTGGATCCCGCGGTCTTCGCCGCGGGATGACGGAATAAAGGCAGCCTAGGGATTCATTTTGACTGCTGAAAAGCCAATTTAGGAAAATAAATTTCTCCGTCATCCCGCGGCGAAGACCGCGGGATCCAGGTAAATAACTCACCCAATGATGCTAGATATCAATCTCGCTGACCTAAGCTAGGATGTATTCACGGCGTGTTTTGTAGCTAGGGAGCGCTTCTCGGGGCGTGAGCTGGGACAAATCAGTGATTGCTACAAAATAGACTGGTGGGTAATGATATGGCCGCAGGACGGCAGTTCCCTTAAGCCACAACAAGTATTGGGCGACAAATTTATATTATCAGTCAGCACAATAAAGTCATTTACTACGAAATGTGCTTTTAATTTGTTCAACCGCCGCACTTTGTCTTGTTTCATCCGGCCCAATTCAGCAAATTGCTTGCCAGGATCCGATGTCACCGGTGCCTCAACTGAGCTAGTCGTCGCCCGCGGTGATTCAGCAGAAAAATGCTTTTTGTACGACTAAAAATAGATAATCACGATAAGCTGCATCTTGCGGCGTTGTAGCAGAACTGCGTTCATTAGCGAAAATATTGGTCAGGGCTTTAGACGTCTTGATTTCACCTTGCCGTTGTTCACGTCCAAGTAATGTCTGTTTCAATAATTCCTTGGCCTCTGCTTTTTGCTTAAAATCTTTTCTGTTTTCTTGGGCGGTAAATTGGCATCGGTGGACGTTAATCCCAATAATTTAAATTGCTCAACTACTTGTTTCCAATCGGAGAATTTTGGATTTTGTTGGCTGAATTTCTCAAATACTTCGGGTGGTACATTCCCATCTGGCATAATGTAATTAGCATGTTTTCTTAACCAATTCACAAAGGCCTCGCCTGCTGCAGTCTCTGCAGGTTCATCGATGCGGATACCAGCAGGCAAACAGTAAACCCTCCGCTACCTGGGCGGGCATTTATTTTAAGTTTGGTCAAGGCCAAAATGCGCCCTAATGAACCAGCACCTGCCTCATCCCCCACCAATACAGCAAGCCACATATTTAATAAATCGAGGTTAGCAGCCAGCCAACTCAAGCCTAATTTAGGCATTAGCTTGGTTGCAAATAATACATTCAATTGCCGGCTCACATAAGCCACAGGCCTATCATATCGACGGATTTTATAATGATTACCCATGCTTAGCATGGCCCCATCAAAAGGTGACCACTCTTTGATAAACCGGCCCTGAGCATCTGAAATCATAATTTGCTTATCAACCAGAATCTGACGCACATCCAACAATAAAGCGGCACTAAATAAAGCATAGGTAAATTTGGGATCAGGTGACTGTTCCCCGATTTCACTCTGATATTGCTGCAATGCTGCCACGCCGCGTTGCAACCCGTTTGCAACATTTCGCCAATGGGGCCGCCATTGACTGAGGGGATCAATTGCACAAACTCAGCAAAATTAGCTAATAAATTGCCATAAAGCTCTTGCTGATGTTCTGGGGGCACTGAAGCCAAGCTACTGATTTGTTGACTCAAAGCCTGACGGGGGCCTGTTAAAAGCTGCTGCCATGGCAGAATGGGAAATAAACTGGCTTCATAATAAGTTGGACTGATTGATGGCTTAGGTTTCACAGCTAATTCTCGTGTAGTGAACATAAAATCCTTCTAATGGCTTCCTTTACTTTCCTCCTCGGGTCAAAACTGACATTATAACACAGTTTTTGTATACTCGAAGACAAGGTATGGGAGGGAGAAATATCTGGCATTTCACGAAGACTGCCACCCACTAACTTAATCGTATCAATAAATCGACACAAAATTGCATAGGCCACGATATTAGGATCTGTGTATTTAGAAAATAATTTCTCTAAAATGTCTGGGGAGGCAAAAGCAGCTATATTGATACGTACGTAAGGATATCCAGGTTCAATATGACCCAGTGCTACATCAGGTATAGTCATAATCCCATGATGGGCCAGAATCTCTGCCACCACCACGCCTGAGTCGATTTTTAGGGCGCCAAAATATTTTCCATACCAGCCTGCAAAATGCACTAATTGGAATAATCCTGCATCAGGTGTTGTCAATAAACCTACGCCAGGAACACCCTGCCAATACATTTCTAATTTTATATCTAACAATTGGGGCAATTTTTTATGACCTCTATAGCGAAATAATCTTTCAAAACTTGGTCAGCGCCATTAATCAAAACACGCAGTAATGCGTGACGATAACTGTATTCTTTTCTACTGCATTGCAAATATTCCTCAATATCGCGATTGTTAGCATAACAGCTTTGTAATACCAACCTATTAATATAAGAGGTGCCCGCTTGCGCAGAATAAAGCTGCCATGTTAAATCTTCTGCCAACAAATGATTATTGATATAAGCGGCTCCTGTGCGATATCCAGCAGCAGAAAAGGTCTTTGATGGGCCAAACAATGTGATACATACCGGCGCATCGGAAACTGCGTTAAAATAACCTTGCTTTTTTGGATGCGCGTTTTTTAACTCGATGTCAGTATGCAAAATATCATCTATCACCAATATGCGAAATTTTTCAAGATCACAGCCAATTTATCAATCATAGCTTGGTCATAAATTTTTCCACAAGGATTACTAGGATTAATAAAAAGCAAAACTTTAATTCTTGGGACTGTGATAATAAATTCCTGTGGTAGAGAATGTTTTTTTGGAAAAAATGAAGATCATCAACAAAAATCGGCAATGTTTCCGCACTAATTTTTGCAAAAATGGCTCCTTCTCCAGAGGGGGAATATCTGGCCTGCCTTTTAAATATTCCAATAGCTTTTCTTGTAGGCCCTGTAAAAATAGACCATGTTTGATATAAATCTCATGCAAAACGTCTTCAATAGCTAAAGACAATAATTCTGGCGTTAAAAGCCAGTCATCTTCCTTTGATAAACGTATGAGTTTAACTTGTAATCGCAGATTGGATATAGCAGTAAAGAATAAACCATAAGAAGGCACAGGCAATAAAATAATGTCTTGGGATCGACAACATTGCTGCAAAATAACTTGTAACAACTGAGTAGTTCCACCGGCGGTTATTAATAGATGAAACAAATTAGCATCACTTTTTGTAGGACTGGTCGGTAATACACCCTTTTTGAATAACCAAGCCATGAGCAAATCATATAACTCCTGGTCTGGAAGAGGTGATGGATACATATTTAATGGCAGAGACGATAGTTGTTCTGCTAATAATTGCTGTACGTTGGGGGAGGCAAAAAGCTCCCTCCCTCTATTCAAGAAAATGAATGAACCACTAATAGATAATAGGTAATGCTCAAGCTGGACAAAATAATTCACTATGCGTGTTATAAAATCCCACGAATAATCCGCCTCTGACAAAGACCGCACGTCAGTTGCAAGCAATCTTCTAATAGACAATATATCGCTATAGCAAATAGTCATATTTTAATCGATTAATTAACAGCATAACCATGAAGAAAAGCTTGAACTTTGTTCTATTTCCAGAGCATTATTAACACGTTTACGGCTTTCACTGACTGCATTAAAAAACCCTTTTTATCGCTAGGAATAAAATCAAGCAATCTGCTTTCTCTTACATGGCTCTCCAAATCTGATGATTTGCCCTCTTTACAGGCTATCCTCTCAAAAACGATTGCAATAAACTAATCTTATTTTCTATAGGGAACGCTATTTTTTAGCAGAACAAAAAGCAAAATGCCCTAAAAAGTCTGAAATATCTTTTTAGGCTGGAAAACTTTTTATTAGCAACCTCCTCTTCTAACCATCGATAGAGACTCTCTAAAGCATCTAACTGCGAAGTTTCATTGCCAAAAAGGGGCAGTATTCTTTGTAAAAACCCAGATGATAATGTCATCTTGTCATCGGTAAGGATTGAATAAACCTCTAAAAGTAATAATGCATTTTGAAATATCGTACTACAAGAACCGATCATATCATTTATCTGAGAAATAAATGTTTTATCTTTTTTAATGGCCTCATTATTAGCATTAACCACAATGGGTGCACCTGCACTATCATTATTATTGTTGTTAGAATCAGCAGCAGGGTCGTTTGGGACATGCCCGAGAGAGCGTAATAAATCACGAAGTTTTATATGCTCTTCAACAGTAAGTTGAATACCTAATGAGTTCATATCATGGTCAATTAAGTGCAATTTTTGGCCCCTTCAGCAAAGAATGCCTCAAAAATGTTTTAATAGGGATATTTTCAATTTCATTAATCCTCCATTTTTCTGGATCATCTAATAACAAATGATAACCCTTAAAAGCCAGCAAAAACTTAAAGATCGCCTCCTCTTTTGATTGCTTTCGTGGAAATATTTGATACTTGATTCAGATAACTTTCTTAAAAATTCCAGATGATGTATGGGTCTTTATCACCATCATCACTAATTAAAATAAACCATAGACCTAACATGTTATCCGTTTCAAAGAAAGCATCCGCCAAAAATGGATAATTACAGTTCAATACGCTATAAATGTTAAAACCAGTTTCTCTCCAGAGAGCATCAATCGCTCTCACAACATTAGCCATTCCATCATTTTTATTCCTTTTATCAACAGCCAATTTTGACAAAGACTTCAGCACTCCTGATTCTTTGATTTTTCTGTTTCTCGCCAATGCGATTTTCACTGCCTCTGGAAGCACAGAACCAGAAATTTCTCTCAATGAAATATTAACCTCCAATAGTGAAACAAGTGCTGATGAAGGCGCATTTTTTAAATGCAACTTATTTATGGTTTTATTATTTTCTAATGCTTTTAAAAGAATTTTATTTCCCTTGGAGGAAACGTATCCGAGCCCTAAACAATCTAGGCTGTCCAGTTTACAAGCTGTGCTTTTTATGTATTGTCCAAGCTTTTCTATCAAGCCAGTCTGATTGACATCAGAATCACCGAGGATTAATTCGCTAATATGACAAGATGGGTTATTAAGCAATTCAAACACATCATGAACATTCATGACTTTGATAGATATTTTCATGGAAATTGGATACTTATAGGAAGCTAATAATTTCAATAGATTACTGTAATCGATGTTCGGAAATTCGGTGAAATCGATAGTACCATAATGCCTACTTCCTTCTTTTATCGTTCTATAAACTTTATTATATTTTTGCTCAGCGGTGGGAGGTGCAGGAGGTTTAACATAGCTAAAGCTACTAGTACTGAAGCAAACCCTCGGGTTTTTGAATGAGAACCCCAAGAATAACTTCCAGAAAATGAACCGATTGGCATTTGGCCTCCCAAATTAATTATTATAAATTCCAATATAATATACTAAATACGGCAATAAATGTCGATTGATCTATTGTTTCTTCTACTATTACTTAGTTAAATTGCCCCTACAATTTATTAATAGGTGTGGCAAATAAATTTCTAATAGGTGAACAGTTTTTCAGATGCGGGATCGATTAAAATTCTATCATTGGCGTATTGTCCTCACTGGAACTATAGCCTTCACTATCGGTGTCACTCTCTGCACCATAAGTTTCTTTCAATTCTGTATGCATTTGCCGACGAGAGGCAATAACATATCCACCAACATGGTCTTTAAGAAATTGCACCGCGCTATCTTGGTCTTGATAATAAACTGCATTATAAAGCCGATTGACTCGTTGTATGACCTTAATAATTTGATCATGGCTATTCTCACTATCTATGAATGTCACAATTCCGTAAGGAGCATAATGCTCAAATACATCTGCAATAGATAAATAGCCGTCACGAATTAATTTCACGGCTCACGCCTGGATAACAGCCGCAGGAAAATCATACTTGTCTTGATCTGAGGCAGCACGACGAGATAATTCTTTCACTCAAACAAGATAAAATAGCATGTAAACGTCGCAATGATCGTTTTGTGGGTTTCGGAAACATGCCTTGTAATTCTGGCAAAGTAACTGGCTGCCCATTTTTAGCATATCTTAACATCCAACGAGCCATTTCTTTCTCATTCTCTTGATTAATTTGCCCTCAGTAGAACCGCAATAAAGTTGTAATCTCGCACACAATTCCTGGTAACTTGTGTCATCCATGTCAGGAATAATAACTTCACAATTACCAAGATGACTTGCTGACTCAGGAAGCCGTTTAAGAAAACTAGCCGAGTCTGAGTAAGCAGCATGGGTGTTCCGGAATCTGTTCAGTCATGGTTTTTTCCAGTTTGGCCAGCCCCATTGGGGGCATCATTCAAAACATCTGTCAGGGGGATGATAAGATTGCGTTTAAACATAGTATTATGTCTGGCATCGATATTATGAAAATCAACCATTACCTGGATGAAAATTATCCATCCACTTACCGACTGAATAGTTTACCAGCCCAGTTGCAGTTTTTCAGGGCTGCGGTATGCTACGTCATATCTTGATTTTGGACGACATAATTATGACCGAAGTATACAATCCAGCCATCGTAGAACAAGAAGCCCAAGCCTATTGGGTCGAAAACCAAAGTTTTGCTGCCAAAGAAGACCTCAGCCGTGAGAAATTTTACTGTCTTTCCATGCTGCCCTACCCCAGCGGTGAGCTGCACATGGGCCATGTCCGTAACTATACCATTGGTGATGTGATTGCCCGCTACCAGCGGATGCGAGGCAAAAACGTGCTACAACCGATGGGGTGGGATGCTTTTGGCTTGCCAGCGGAAAATGCCGCTTTGAAGCATAAAACAGCACCAGCCACCTGGACTTATCAGAACATTGCCCAAATGCGGCAGCAATTGCAACAGTTAGGGTTCGGCATTGACTGGCGACGGGAGTTCGCGACTTGTAAGCCAGAATATTATCGCTGGGAACAATGGCTATTTGTTCGTATGTTNCAAAAAGGCCTAGCTTATAAGAANAAAGCGGTAGTTAACTGGGACCCCGTCGATCAAACCGTTTTGGCGAATGAGCAAGTCATTAATGGCCGGGGTTGGCGCTCGAATGCATTAATTGAACGGCGCGAAATTTCACAATGGTTTCTCAAAATCACCGATTATGCCGATGAACTCTTGGCAGGTCTGGATGAATTGACCGGCTGGCCCGAGCAAGTGCGCACTATGCAACGCAATTGGATCGGACGCTCAACCGGTGTTGAAGTTGATTTTGCCGTTGCCAGCTCAGACAGCAAACTGACCATTTTCACCACCCGCGCTGATACTTTATTGGGCGTCACCTATTTAGCTATTGCCCCTGAACATCCGCTGGCAATTGCAGCAAGCGCTCAAAATCCTAAAATTGCTGCTTTTATTGAAAAATATCGCCATACCAAAGTGGCTGAAGCAGAAATGGCCACTTTACAGAAAGAAGGCATCGCCACCCCATTTCATGCCATTCACCCAATCACCGGCGAACACTTGCCAATATGGATTGCTAATTATGTTTTAATGGATTATGGCTCAGGTGCGGTAATGGCCGTTCCTGCCCACGATGTGCGCGATTTTGAATTTGCCCAACAATATCAATTGCCTATGAAAATAGTCCTTGAGCCAGAAGATGGTAGTGTTTGGAACTATCATCAAGGCGCCATGATCAATGCAGGCAAGTTAATCGATTCNCGGCGAATTAATGGCCTTGCTTCTAGCGAAGCGATTGAAGCGATTGCTGATTATCTNAGTGCAAAACCAAAAGGCCAACGCAAGACCCATTATCGCTTGCGAGACTGGGGCATATCACGACAACGTTATTGGGGCGCCCCTATTCCGATTATTAATTGCGCCAAATGTGGTGCAATACCTGTACCCGAACAACATTTGCCAGTAATTTTGCCGGAAGATGTCACCTTAGATAAGCCGGGCTCCCCGCTCGCCTCTATGCCTAGCTTTTACAACACCACTTGCCCAAGTTGCGGACAAGCCGCCACCCGCGAGACAGATACGTTTGATACTTTTATGGAATCCTCTTGGTATTACGCGCGTTACTGCTCTTTCGATCAACACAATGCCATGTTAGATGACCGCGCCAAATACTGGACGCCAGTAGACCAATATATTGGTGGGATTGAACATGCTGTCATGCATTTACTTTACGCCCGTTTTATTCATAAAGTCATGCGAGATGAGGGCCTGGTCAATTGTAATGAACCTTTTGCCAATCTGCTGACACAAGGCATGGTGTTAAAAGACGGTGCAAAAATGTCAAAATCAAAAGGCAATACCGTTGCTCCTACCGAATTGATTGCTAAATACGGTGCCGACACTGCGCGATTATTTTCTATTTTTGCAGCACCGCCAGAATTGTCATTGGAATGGTCAGATTCGGGCGTCGAAGGTGCACATCGTTTCCTAAAACGACTGTGGGCTTATGCGCAATTTATTAAACCAATGATGCATCAATTCCATCGCGAAGAGGAATTTGAAGAGCACATCGACATGGCGCAATTGACTCCAGCACAACAATTGTTACGCAGTCAAATACATGAAATTTTGCAACAAGCAAATTTTGATATGGAACGAATGCAATTTAATACCGTTGTCTCTGCAGCCATGAAAATCTTTAATTTATTACCAGCTAGCAATGACATTATTCCAGAAGATGCGCGATTGCTGCATGAAAGCATGAGTATTTTACTGCGTTTATTGGCGCCAATTACACCACATATTACGCACCATCTTTGGCTGCAACTTGAATTAGGTGAAGACATCTTGGATGCACCCTGGCCAAAAACAGATAAGCGTGCACTCACCACAGCCACCATTGAATTAGTAGTCCAAGTCAATGGGAAATTGCGCTCGCGCGTCAATGTACCACGCGACGCTGACGAAACAGTATTGGAAAACGTCGTCTTGGCAGATGATAATGTCAAACGCGCCATGCTTGGCAAAAGTTGTAANAAATTAATTATTGTCCCTAATAAACTTATTAATATTGTTGTGTGATTATGCGGCCATTACTGTTTGGATTAATGTTTATTTGCTGTTGCTTGCTAAGCGCTTGCGGTTTTAAATTACGCGGTGATGCCGACATTCCACCAGCAGTGCGAGTTTTGTATATTAAATCCAATAATCCTTACGGTGAATTTGAATCGACTTTACGCAGCACTCTGCCACCTATGGGGATCCGTTTAGTAGACAATCCAACTGAAGCAGCCATTACCTTAGAAATTCTAAAAACTGATTTAAATTATTTTATTACGAGTATCAGCGCCAGCAACCAAGCATCGACCTACCAAGTGACTTATTCTGCCCGCATTGCTGCCAAAGACAATAAAGGCAAAACTATTTTAGCACCAGAAACTATCAGTTCCAGTGAAACCTTAATGGTCAATGCGAATACCGTGATTGGGTCAAATAACCAATTAGATTTATTGAGCAAACAATTACAACAAGATTTGGTGTTTAAAATTTTAAATTTATTGAGCGCGCCGCGCGTGAAAGAAGCGTTGGCGCAAACCCACGGCCATGATTAAAATCACTGCTGAACAATTGCCACAACATTTACAACGTCTAAAACCGATTTATATTGTCAGTGGCGAAGAACCCTTATTAGTCTCAGAAGCGGCCGCCCAAATCCGTGCAGCCGTTTTGGCTGCAGGTTATCAAGCAGCAGAACGCTTCGTGCTTGAAACTGGCTTTAATTGGGATAATTTTACTCTAGCAACTCAATCGCTAGGTTTATTCAGCCAGAAAAATTTAATTGAATTACGCGTAAATGATTTGAAATTCAATGAAACTGGCAGAAAAACATTATCAAACTACGGCACTCATCCTGCTGAAGACAAGATATTATTAATGACTATGCCAAAATTAGACAGCGCTATGCTAAACACAGCCTGGTTTAAAACATTGGCAAATTCAGCCGTATTCATCCCAATATGGCCGCTTGAACGTAGCCAATTACCCATATGGTTAAAGAAACGATTGCAAATGCGAGGTTTGAACGCTGATGCCACTGCATTAGAGTTATTGGCACAGGCCAGCGAAGGCAATTTATTAGCTGCCGAACAAACTGTTGCCAAATTAGAATTACTTCATCCGAACAGCACTCTCACTGCTGAACAAATTGCCAATGCCATCAGCGACCAAGCACGCTTTAGTATTTTTGATATCGTTGATAGTGCTTTATTGGGTGAAATCGAGCGTGTCATGCGTATTTATCAAGGACTACAAGCAGAAGGCACAGAAATGGTTTTGTTATTATGGGCCATGACTCGAGAGCTACGGACTTTACTTGCCATCGCAGAAGATACTGCCAAAGGAACGAGTATTGCACAAGCATTGATACAGCATAAAGTATGGGAAAAACGCAAACCTATCGTTGCCGCTGCCTTAAAACGTCACTCCTTGTCGAATTTACAAACATTACTAGCAAAAGCCTCGTTGCTTGACCAAATGATAAAAGGCGGCCGTGGCAACCCACAACATGAGCTATTGCATTGGTACTTATCGATTGCAGGTAAAAACCAATGGCCACTTTAAATCGAAAAATTATCGGTATTTTAGGTGGAACTTTTGATCCAATCCATTTAGGACATTTACAGCTAGCAAAAACAGTGTATACACAACTCTTATTGGCTGAAGTGCGTTTATTGCCCTGTTATGCTCCCGTCCATCGCGCTATACCAAGTGCCAGCGCCCAAGATCGATTAGCCATGGTGCAAATCGCTGTACAAAATCAACCTGGTTTGTCTGTCGATGATCGTGAAATTCGTCGTCAAGGCCCGTCTTATATGTTTGATACATTACAATCACTGCGTCATGAGCTAGGCAACCAACCATTAGCGTTAATCATGGCTGCCGATGCATTTGAAAGTTTTTCCCGTTGGCATCGTTGGCAAGAAATTCCTGAACTAGCCCATTTAATCATCACTAACCGGGAACAAGAAATACTGACAAGCGACCCAAATTTACAAACGTTATTACGACAACGACAAGTCACTAATAACGAAGATTTGCAAACTGCGCCTGCTGGCAAAATTATTTGTAGCCACATTTCCCCGCTGGCCATTTCAGCTACTGACATTCGCCAACGAATCGCCAAAGGAAAATCTGCTAAAGATATGTTGCCCGCCGGTGTGTGGGAATATATTTGTTTGCATCAACTATATCGATGATCCTCTTCCTCACTCAAGATGAGGAAGAGGAAGCATTTAGAAATTTCTTATTAACTGGCTATAATCTTCAGCATAATTATTTTTATTCTCATTACTTTGGCCGCTATTGTTTTGATTACTATTTTCGTCGGTATTTTTAGCGTCATAATGCGTAAGACACTGACGACCAGGAATAGTATTAGCAATTTGTTCAATAGCACTAGTAAATCTTGCAGATAAGCCAGGTTGCCCTTTTAGAAAGCCCTCAACAAAGTCCCACAGCATTGTTCCTGAAACCTCATGTGTCCAATGTACAGCAGAAGCCGGATTAATGTTCATTGCCCAGTCCCAGAGATTAATGAAATCTGCGCCCGTTTTGGCCCTAGCAACTCGTTTCAATACAGCTGTCATTCCCCAAAAACCTGCTTTTAAATGATCAGTAAAACCACTGGGTGCGGGCATCTGTTTTATTTGCTGCACAAAAGTAGCAATTAAATCATGCGTGAGATTGATTGGGCCTCCCAAAAAGCGCGTACTGACATTTCTAATGCCAAATGCACGACTGAGTTTTGTGGCAAACTCAGATCAATGCCAGTAGTTGATTGGATCCATTGAGTTAAATTGGTCCCATGTTCTTTGATTTTATCGCTAAATAGAGCCACTGCTATCGCAACTGGAACGTAAACATAAGGGTTTTGTATCATCCCCATTGTCCATATTCCCCAACTTTGCCAGTTATAATTGAGCACATCATTTTCTACCGGCAGCCCTGTATCAAATGAACTCTCTAAAATAGTAAGAGACATGGCAACTTGTGATGGTTCAACAGTCACATTATGGCGACCGTCTGTTAATTGATAAACAGTCTGCATCGAACCCGTTGCTTCATGCCTATTCAATTGAGCAGATAAAATTTGATGATAAGAGACTGATGCATTACCTCCATTTTCGATGGCCAACCGTTGTTTAGCAAAAAAACTGGTTTCTCGATTCAGGATAAATAATTGATCTGCCGTTACTATACTGGCAGAAAAGCAAACGTCATTGATGCAAATTTGATTCGATTTTCTTCGGGATAAACCGCTGCCTTTTCAACCAGCTCATGAAAATCACGATAAAATTTTCCAAGTTCCGATGACCAATGTTTACTTGTGACTGATCTTGCGAAACCTGGATATTCACTGATTATTTTTAATAATGCTCCCCGCATCTCAGGTACATAAATCTCTGGAGAATAACCTGCTTTCTTAGCTCCATATGACTGACCATAAATGTTAAGCAATGTTACACAGAGCTCTGCAATATCTAAGTCAGTCCATTCACTGGAATCAGTGGACATCGCTGGAGCGACCATCAATGCTACCGACCAATTCTTGCCGGCAATATTCACTGTAGCGAGTATTTTTTCAATGACATAGGTTGCTTTATATTCTGTCCAGTTTTTTATCGTATAAGATTGTCCCTCTCGAATTGCATTATCTTCAATCATGCGAATTCTTGTTCTTGGTAGAGGATGACTGTTTTTAATAATACCCATTACAAATTTCTTGATTTCTTTCCAAATATCTTTCTTCTCTTTTGTTTTTAAAACATTGACGTCACCTTCATTTTTTATAATTTCCATCGCAACTTGAATATCACGCCTAGCATTCGTTTGATCAAAATTATTCAAGATATCATGAAAATCATTAAGCATCTGCCCATATTCTGCTGCATATTGGGGATCTTGCCGCAATTTGCTGGCTGAATAATCTGATAATTCCTCAGTTAGAACAGCGATCGTGCTATGAAAGGAGTGGGTTCTGTATTCCACCAATTGGGGCAATGCTTGCACCTCCGGTGGTAAATCAATCAAATATTCACCCAGCAGAGTCGCATGAGTGGGCCAATAACTGGATTTGTCATCAACATAGACCATAATCGCATGACTGTCCGTATCAGCTGACCCGTCAAGCTCGGCTTGCCCCATAAATATATTGACGACTGTGCCAATACCATTGCCAAAAGGCTTATTGAGTGAAGGGAAATTAGAAAGCAAAAAGATTTTTAATTTTGGATCAGCAATACATGCTTTCACTACAGGTTTTGTCCACTGGCTCTCTACTAGACGATCTAATTGCGGCATCAAGTTTTGTTGAATTGTTGTTGTCGATGCCAATTGCGATGCTATCGTTTTTACTTCTTTAAGCATACCATTGAGATTTTTAATCCTTGCTTCCAATCTTTGCTGATAAAGTGTTGACAAATTTTTAGTTAATAATTGATTTAATTTGAGGTAATCAGGCCGTCCGGTGAGAAATGCTTGATAATATTCTTGAAACTCAGCACTGGTTTCAGGTAGTCCAACAATTTCTTGCAGGTATTCTTTAATTGATTCTTGATATTTAACTTGAATAGTTTCCTTATTTTCACGTTCAGTTTCAAAAATATCTTTGTCATAAAATTGCAGGTAACCAATGAACTGGCTAATGAGATAAACTATCGTCTCATTAAGACGATATCGACTCGCAAGAAGATTACTATGCAGCGTTTTAGTTGTTATTTGCTTCAGGTCCGATTTACGAAAAAACTGATAAACGGTCTGAAATCGATTTAACCCGACCACACTATCAATAGCTTTCAAACTACCATCGGGAAGCATCACCACTGTATCGGAAAAATACATTCGTGACAGTAAATCATTACGCGTTAAATTTTCGCCCGGCATAGGTTTCTCCACAAATTAGCAATTTTAGAAAGCACCCATTGTAGCTCAAACTTCAAATGCCACCTTAAGACAAGATTAAAGATTCACTGCAAGCGTTATTGCCATGCTAAGTGATTGAATTCAACACAGAAAACGTGAAATTTTTAGCATAGTTTGTCATAATACAGACCATGAAATGTAACAAGGTAAAAATATGCGTGCTTCTCAACTACAAAAATTAGTAATGACTGCGTTAGAAGACTATAAAGCCATTGATATTGTAAGCCTGGACATTAAATCGATGACATCTATTGCTGACAAGATGGTGATTTGCAGTGGTACATCCAAACGTCATGTGCAATCAATGGCCGAACACGTTGTCCAAAAAGCCAAAGCTGCTGGAGTGCAACCAATTGGAGTGGAAGGTGCCAAAGAAGGCGAATGGGTGTTGGTGGATTTAGGTGACGTGATTGTGCATGTGATGCTGCCTCAAGCCCGTGAATTTTATAGTCTGGAAAAATTATGGAGCACGGCCAAAGCATTACGTAAATCTNNCATGGAGATTAAACTATTAGCCGTTGGCAAACGCATGCCCGATTGGGTCAATGCAGGCTTCACGGAATATGCGAAACGCTTGCCGCCCCACTGCTCACTGCGTTTAATTGAAGTACCGCTGGCAGAACGGACAAAACACAGTGATTTGTCGCGGTTAATTGCCAAAGAAGGGGAGCAACTGCTTGCTCAGGTTGCCCCAAGAGACCTAGTTATCGCCCTCGAAGTCCGTGGCCAAGCTTGGGACACGCCCAAATTAGCGCAACAATTACAAACCTGGCAACAAAATGGTTCCGATGTGAGTTTATTAGTAGGCGGCCCTGATGGGTTGGCACCTGCTTGTTTACAACGGGCACAACAGGCATGGTCATTGTCACCATTGACCCTGCCCCATCCCCTAGTCCGAATCATTGTCGCCGAACAAATTTATCGGGCCTGGAGCATACTGGCAAAACATCCTTATCATCGTTAAAATCATAGAGTTAGCATAATAACCTAAAATAAGTCATAATATTGCCCTCTCTGCCAAACCAATGAGTTGAGCATGAAACGAAAACGACGACAAACGATCAAAAACTTTTATCAGGAGACCCAACTCTACATGCGGCGGATGTGGGTCGCTGCAATTGCTATGGGCATCTTGGCGCTGCTGTTGATCTTCCGTCTTTTCTATCTGCAATACTTTCAGCAAGACGTTTATACAACACTCTCCAAAGAAAACCAATTTAACCTGATCCCGATTGAACCAAGCCGCGGTTTGATTTATGACCGCAATGGTATTTTGTTGGCACAAAACTTGCCCGTTTTTAACTTAGAAATCAGTCCAGATAGCTTACGTAAAAACAAAAATTTGAATGCCACGATTGAAGCGCTTAAGACCATTATTGATATCACTCCAGATGATATGGAACAGTTCCGTAAAGCAATTAGACAAAGACGGGCCTTTGATTCGATCCCGATTAAAGTCAAATTATCTGACGAAGAAGTTGCCCGTTTTTATGTGAACCAATATCGTTTTCCAGGTGTTTCAGTTCATGCGCGTTTGTTACGTTATTACCCTTATGGCCCAGCGTTCGCTAGCGTCATCGGCTTTGTGGGCCGTATCAACGAACAAGACCTACAAAAATTGAAACCGATNAATTACAGTGCCTCCGATTACATTGGTAAAGCCGGTATTGAAAAATACTATGAGAATCAGTTACACGGCACTGTCGGCTATCAACAAGTGGAAATGAATGCCAATGGGCAAATTGTTCGCACGATGAAACACATTCCTACTATTCCTGGCGAAAACCTTTACCTCTCTATCGACGCCAAATTACAAATGGCAGCACAACAGGCGCTAGGTGATATCAGTGGTTCTATTGTTGCAATTGAACCACGCACTGGTCAGGTATTGGCTTTCGTCAGTAACCCCAGTTACGATCCCAATAAATTTGTTCGAGGGGTCAGTGCAGCTGAATACCAAGAACTCCAAAATGAACCTAAACGCCCCTTATTTAATCGTGCTCTCCGAGGCCAATTCCCTATCGCCTCTACCATCAAGCCTTATATGGTCATCGGTGCTCTCGATTATGGAGTCATTACTCCCAGTTATACCATCTTTGATCCAGGCTCATTCCGTTTACCCGGAGCCAGCCACGTTTATCACGACTGGAAATTAGAGGGACACGGTAGAGTCAATGGTAGTAAGGCCATTACTGTGTCATGTGACACTTTTACCTATGGCATTGGGGTGAAACTTGGTATTGATCGAATTGATAAAAACCTTGCCCGCTTTGGATTTGGCCATAAAACGGGCATTGATTTAGATGATGAGCTGCCAGGACTGCTCCCAAGCCCAGAATGGAAAGAACGTACCCAGGGGGCACAATGGTTTATGGGTGATACCGTGGTAGCAAGTATCGGTCAAGGCTATATGCTGACAACCCCGCTGCAATTAGCGCATGGGGTTTCAATCCTAGCAAACCGCGGCCAAAGCTATAAACCCATGCTAATCAACAAAATCCAAAAACCCGATGGTAATATCGTCAAACAACAACCTGTTGCCCTTGATCCTGTCGTATTACATGACCCTAGCATTTGGGATTACGTGCTTAATGCAATGGCCGCCGTCACTCATAGCCCGGAAGGCACTGCCTATCGTTATTGGAACGATGCCACTTATCCGGCTGCCGGTAAAACCGGTACAGCGCAGTTATATCGTCAGGTCAAAGCAGGAAAAATTGACCAGTCCACATTGCCAGAAAACCTGCGCAACCACTCTTATTTTATTGTGTTTGCCCCAGCAGACAATCCTAAAATCGCTTTAGGCATTATTGCAGAGCACAGCCTAATTCCTGCCTCTGCAATAGCCCGCAAAGTGATCGACTATTATTTATTGACGGAGCTTCAGCAACCTAATGAGCAACCTAAATAAACATAATTTTTTGCGGGAATCTTATCAACCGCAACAAGTCGTCCGCTTGCGGCCGCCATGGTGGGAACGTTTACATATCGATCTTCCCTTGTTTATTGCCATTATGACACTAATCACCATGGGGCTCATTGTGCTTTACAGCGCTGATAACCGCGATGCAGGTTTAATCGGTCAACAAGCGCTGCGGTTCGCATTAGGCTTAGGGATCATGTTGGTATTGGCTCAAATACCACCGCGTTATTACTATGCTATTGCGCCGTGGTTATTTGGAGTTGGTATTATTTTATTGATAGCAACACTGCTCACTGGACACATTGGTAAAGGCGCTGAGCGTTGGCTCAATCTCGGCCTGTTTCGTTTTCAGCCATCAGAAATCATGAAATTGGCTATGCCAATGATGTTGTCATGGTATTTAAGCGAACGATTATTGCCACCCAGTTTGCGTTCATTGGCCATATGTTTTCTTTGCTTGCTGGTTCCCGTTGGATTAATTGCAAAACAACCTGACTTAGGCACTGCAATCATGATTGCGGTAGCAGGATTGAGCGTACTATTGTTGGCTGGAATTAGCTGGCGCTTAGTATTGAGTTTGTTTTTAGTTGGGGTCGTTTGCACACCTATTGTCTGGCGATTCTTGCATGACTATCAAAAACAACGCGTACTGACTTTCTTTGATCCTGAACGCGACCCAATGGGCACGGGTTATCATATTATTCAATCCAAAATTGCTATTGGTTCCGGTGGCATATTTGGCAAAGGCTATTTGCATGGCACTCAATCACACCTGCAATTTTTGCCAGAACATGCCACCGACTTTATCTTCGCTGTTTTAGGCGAAGAATTTGGTTTCGTTGGTGCAATTGCTATTCTTGCCGTATTTTTGATTATCGTTATTCGTTGTCTCTATATCAGTAGCCAAGCGCAAGATACATTCACACGTCTTTTGACTGGAAGCTTAAGTTTGACGTTTTTCTTCTCGTTCTTCGTCAACATAGGCATGGTGTCAGGAATACTGCCAGTGGTCGGGGTACCGTTACCACTCGTCAGTTATGGTGGTACATCGATGGTCACTATCTTGGCAGGCTTTGGGGTTATTATGTCTATCCACACTCATCGTAAATTGTTAGCGAGTTAATATCATGATGCAAAAAGTTTATTTTAAAAATTTATTCCGTTGTTTGATTATTTTTCTGTTTTTGTTGCCACAATTCGCATTAGCTGGCATGGCAACTTTTAGTAATCGTTACGAAGTTGGTCAATTCATTAATAAAATGGCAGATCAATATGATTTTGATCCTGACCAATTAGCTAAATTACTCAACCAAGTCAAAATCCGCAATGAAATCTTGCCCAAAGCAAAACGTCCCAAAGAAAGTGGGACCTGGTACGATTATCGTAATTTATTCATCACACCTAAACGCATCGACGAAGGTGTAGCATTTTGGGACCAACATGCAAAAACCTTGGCCAAAGCACANAAAGAATATGGGGTCCCTCCTGAAATCATTATCGGGATATTGGGCGTTGAGACCCAATTCGGCAAGCATAAAGGCGGCTATCGAATTATTGATGCGTTAGCCACATTAGCTTTTATGAAAAATCCACGCCAAAAATTCTTTCAATCAGAACTGGCCCAATACTTATTATTGACTCGTCAATATAAAATGGACCCATTAGCATTAAAAGGTTCTTATGCAGGCGCCATGGGCATTCCTCAATTCATGCCTAGTGTTTACCGTTCGTTGGCCGTCAGTGCTGATGGAAAAATCCACCANGATTTATTAAACAATCCTGATGATGCCATTATGAGTGTGGCCAATTATTTTAATAAACATGGTTGGAAACCAGGACAAACTGTCACTGTACAAGCAAAAGTGGACGGTAACGATCATATGAAATTACTTAATGGCAAACACCATTCCCAATATACCGTTGCCAATCTGATGGCGGCTGGAGTAATACCAGACCAAAAAGTTGCGCTGAATCAACCCGCCAATTTATTGCGCTTACGCATTCCTAATAGTTTTGAATATTGGATTGTATTCAATAATTTTTATACCATTATGGCTTATAATCATAGTCCGCTTTACGCTATGGCAGTGCATCAGTTGGGGCAAGGTGTGTTACATCAAAAGAATTCTCATGCTAATAAAACCACCGTGTCGCATATTAAGGCTCAAAAACATGCCGCTGTGGCAAAGAATTAATGGCAGCAACTCCGTTACAAATTGCCATTCAATATCACCAAGCCGGTGAGCTTGAGCAAGCAGAACGCTTGTATCAAGCTCTTCTGGCACAAAACCCGCAACAAGCTGATGTATTACATTTACTAGGTGTGTTATATGGACAACGCGGCCAATATGAAAACGCTTTGCGCTATGTACAACAAGCCATTACTTATGATGCAAGCCAACCAACGTTTTATAACAGTCTGGGCAATATTTATAAAAATCTAGGAGATTATCCTCAGGCGATCAATGCTTATCAACAAGCGTTAAAATTACAACCCAACTATCCATCAGTGCAAAATAATTTAGGCACGCTTTACTATCGCCAACAAGACCTAATAGCAGCAGAAAAACATTTTCAAAAAGCACTGCAATTAAAACCAGACTATGCAGATGCTTGGTTCAATCTTGGCAATGTTTATTTACAACGCAATGACTTTAAGCAAGCGCAAAATGCCTTCGAAAAAGTATTAAATCTGCAACCCGATTACGCAGCAGCACATGGTCAACTGGGGCAATTATTTCAAGAACAAGGTGAATTATCTTTAGCGCAAGAACATTATGAGAAACATTTAGAATTGGAGCCAAACCATCCTGAAGCAAATTACCGTTTTGGGACTTTACTATTTAAACAAGGGGAATTCAAAACAGCCGCTGAACGATTTGCCAAGACATTAATGCTCATGCCCAATCATCGTGAAGCACTTTACAATATTGCCGTGACCTATTTATTGCTGAGCCAACCTAACGAAGCATTACGTTATTTCATGCGTCTATTGCCTTTGAAACCAGAAGCTGAAGTTTATTACAACATCGGTGTTATTTTACTGCACCAAGACCGTCTCGATGATGCAATTCAATATTTCAATGAGACTTTACAACACCAAGCAGATTATTTAGATGCCTATTTAAATTTGGCCGCCGCTTACCTGAAAAAACTAGATTATCCTAATGCTATCCAAAGTTATCAAGCAGCCGCTAAGTTAAAGCCCAATGATCCCGAAATTAATTATTTATTAGCTGCTTTGACGCGGCAAAAGCGCCTGAATCAGCACCTGCGATTTATCTTGAGCATTTATTTGATGAATACGCGCCATACTTCGATTCTCATTTGCAACAACAATTACACTATCAAGTGCCCGAATTACTCTATCAAACCGTAATTACCAAACTTGGCAACACAATGGCAACCTGGCGAATAATGGATTTAGGTTGTGGTACAGGTTTAGCAGGTGCTAAATTTCGGCCATTGGCCCAAACACTTATTGGGGTCGACCTCTTCGCGCATGGTTGCGAT
The DNA here is from genome assembly GCA_013414725.1 of Coxiellaceae bacterium. Taxonomy (GTDB): domain Bacteria; phylum Pseudomonadota; class Gammaproteobacteria. The sequence continues at coordinate 2,474,651 of CP058706.1, forward strand.
TGCTAAACAAAAAACATTTATGATGAATTAATCGTGGGCGATTTGTTGACAGCATTACCGCAACAAAGTCATTTAAATTTAATCATCGCTGCCGATGTATTTAATTACATTGGTAATTTGACCGATATTTTTAAGGCTGCTTATCAAGCATTGACTGAGGATGGCTGGTTTATCTTTACCGTCGAAAAAGGCTCCCAATTCCCGTATGAATTACAAAATTCAGCCCGCTACGCCCACCATCAAGACTATATTAGCCAACTTGCCGAGCAAACTGGATTTAAGATAGAATCGATAGAATTAGCACAATTACGGATCCAGCAAAATCTACCCGTGGAGGGATACGTTATCTTACTCAGTAAACCAAGGGCCCATTAATTATGCGACGCAGAGCGATTGTTTTATTGTCCGGNGGACTCGATTCCAGTACTTGTCTGGCAGTTGCTAACAGCCAAGGCTATGATTGTTATGCCTTAACAATTGATTATGACCAAAAGCCAAGCCGAAATCAATGCGGCAAGTGAGTTGGCCCAAAATTTCATGCCATTGAACATCGGATTATGACTATTCCTATGGGCGCTTTGGGCGGTTCCGCTTTAACTGATGCCAAAATCCCTGTGCCCAACTACACGGGTGATAAAAATATCCCTGTCACTTATGTTCCTGCACGCAATACGATTATGCTTGCGATTGCTTTGGGATGGGCAGAAATTGTGGATGCAAAAGATATCTTTATTGGCGTCAATGCTTTGGACTACTCCGGCTATCCCGACTGCCGACCTGAATATATCCGTGCCTTTCAACAAATGGCCAACCTGGCCACCAAAGCTGGCATTGAAGGCCGTGGTTTTCGCATTCAAACCCCGCTGATAGATTTGACCAAGGCTGCGATTATTAAACTAGGTACACGTTTGGGCCTGGATTACAGGCTAACTGTTTCTTGCTATCAAGCAGATTCCGAAGGCCATGCTTGTGGAAAATGTGATAGCTGCACCCTACGNCAAAAAGGTTTCAAAGAGGCCAATTTACCTGATCCAACACGGTATCAAGAAACTTCTGTTATGCAGTTTGCGTAATGGAAATTACCTGACTGCAGTGTCATACTACGTCATCCCGCGGCATGTGTATAGACCGGATACATAGTTTACAGTGTTCGAAGACGTAGTTGACACTCTAAACTAAACATAAAGTATTCAAACAAGTTTTTTATGCCATGGAAAGAGGAAACGACTTTGCCAATATGTCTCTTTGTCCTGGATCCCGCGGTCTTCGCCGCGGGATGACGGAGATGCAGTTCGCTAGAAGGTCTTCATTATCCGAGAAAATTGTTTTGTGCAAAAACAGGATCATTGATTACCGTGGGTTTACTTGACCGTCATCCCCAGTCTTCGGCGGAATGACAAAGATGCAGTTCGCTAGAAGGTCTTCATTATCCGAGAAAATTGTTTTGTGCAAAAACAGGATCATTGATTACCAGGGCGTTTACTGACCATCATCCCCAGTCTTCGGCGGAATGACGAAGATGCAGTTCGCTAGAAGGTCTTCATTATCCGAGAAAATTGTTTTTGTGCAAAAACAGGATCATTGGTTACCGTGGGTTTACTTGACCGTCATCCCCAGTCTTCGGCGGGATGACGGAGATGCAGTTCGCTAGAAGGTCTTCATTATCCGAGAAAATTGTTTTGTGCAAAAACAGGATCATTGATTACCAGGGCGTTTACTGACCATCATCCCCAGTCTTCGGCGGGATGACGGAGATGCAGTTCGCTAGAAGGTCTTCATTATCCGAGAAAATTGTTTTTGTGCAAAAACAGGATCATTGATTACCGTGGGTTTACTTGACCGTCATCCCCAGTCTTCGGCGGGATGACGGAGATGCAGTTCGCTAGAAGGTCTTCATTATCCGAGAAAATTGTTTTGTGCAAAAACAGGATCATTGATTACCAGGGCGTTTACTGACCATCATCCCCAGTCTTCGGCGGAATGACGAAGATGCAGTTCGCTAGAAGGTCTTCATTATCCGAGAAAATTGTTTTTGTGCAAAAACAGGATCATTGATTATCGTGGGTTTACTTGACCGTCATCCCCAGTCTTCGGCGGGATTGTAAAAGTTAGATATTTCGTTGACAAAATTGATAATTGAACGATTTTGTTGAGGGAATGGAGATGAGAAGGAATACAGAAGATAAGACGCTGGAAAGGAACTATATCCAGAAATGGCGGTTTTTAATCCAAGAATATGAGCTGACGAAAGCCAAACGCCACCCGCATTTTCGGTTTGTAACGGATTTTTATAAGCATCATAACACCTCGAGACAAGTTTTTCTGAAGTATTACAACCGATTTAAAGTGAGTCGAGCAGACTGTCAACTCTTGCCTCAAAAAGAGGGCCGAAATGGAAGACGCGAAGACCACTGCCTTTGATCGAGCAAAAAGTGATAGAAGAACGGATCAAAGGAAACAATCGCTATGAAATTCATGCGATCTTGAAGCCGACATTAAAATCCCATACTCCAACGCCCTCGGGTATTTATGCTATTCTAAGACGTCAAGATCTGAATCGGTTGAAACCCAAGATGCGAGCCAATAAACGCCAAATTATTAAAGAGAGAGCCGGCCAATTAGGCCATGTAGATTGTCATCACTTGAGTAAGGATCTGCTGATCAACAGCACGAGACGCTATTATTTAGTTTGTGTGTTAGATGATTACAGCCGAATTAGTTGGGCTGAAGTGGTCGAGGACATCAAGAGTCTCACGGTGATGTTTGCCACCTTGAAATCGCTTAATTTATTGAATAGCGAATATCGTATCCAATTTGAAGAAGTGATCACAGATAATGGTTCGGAGTTTTGTAGCAAGCACAGCCCTGCTCATCATCCTTTTGAGCGAATGCTGCAAGAGCTGGGAATCAAACACCGTTATACGCAGCCTTACCGACCGCAAACGAATGGGAAAGTGGAGCGTTTTTGGCGAACGTTAAACGAAGACCTGATTGAGGGAACTACGTTTGACTCGATTGAGCATTTTAAAGACGAGTTAATCCAATATCTGTTGTATTACAATAATGTTCGATGCCATCAAGCACTCAATGGAATATCTCCAAAGGTGTTTCTGAAACCTCCGGTGAAAAGGGGTAACTATTCTTGTCAACGAATTACCTGACACATACAGGGATGACGGAGATGCAGTTCGCTAGAAGGTCTTCATTATCCGAGAAAATTGTTTTGTGCAAAAAACAGGATCATTGATTACCAGGGCGTTTACTGACCATCATCCCCAGTCTTCGGCGGGATGACGGAGATGCAGTTCGCTAGAAGGTCTTCATTATCCGAGAAAATTGTTTTTGTGCAAAAACAGGATCATTGATTACCGTGGGTTTACTTGACCGTCATCCCGCGGCGAAGACCGCGGGATCCAGGAAGGGGCATTCGATGATGCTTGGCTATGAGTCTTGGGTACTGGATAAGCTTGTTAAAGGAAACGATTTTGCCAAGCTGGCTTTTTTTCTGGGTCCCGCGGGATGATGTAGTGTGACACTGAAATCAGGATTAATGCCAACCTTCGCTAGCATGACACCGAGTTTTTAACATGATCTTTATTACTACTTAAAAACTTTATTCTTTAAAACCAAGCTCAACTAATATACATGGCCCGCCTGCAATCACATTAATCCGGTTTTCTTGGCATTTTTTAATTGCTAATGCACTTTCAGCGCCGGGTTGCATCCAAACATTTTGAATGCCTTTTTTGATCACTTGTTCTACGATTTNTTCTGTGATAGGCGGAGGTGTAATAATTGAAATGCTATTGACCTCTTTTGGTAAATCGGCCACTGTTTTAACACAGTCAACATTTTCAATCTGAGTTTCATTGGGATTTACCGGATAAACAATTTTGTGATGTTGTAAATAACAGCGTAATACTTTATTGCCATATTTTTCACGATGAGTTGAAGCACCGACCACGCCGTATGCTTTGAAGCAAAAACTGTTTGATCTGTTCCTGTGACATTATAACTACTCCTTGGAACTGATTTTTGCCGGCTCAAAATCAATTTCACGCTCATCCAAATTGACCCGCACTACTCTAATTGAAATAGGGTCCCCCAATCGATAAATCGCCCCGGATCGTCTGCCTTTCAGTTGATGTTTAATGGCATCAAAATGATAATAATCATTTTTTAATGCAGTAATATGTACTAAACCCTCAACCATAATATTTTNTAATTCAACAAAGATGCCAAATGCAGTCACCCCACTGATGATGCCATCAAATTCATGGCCTACTTTGTCCAACATGTATTCACATTTTAATCGTCCGACAGCATCACGGGTCGCCTCATCAGCACGGCGTTCAGTCATTGAACAATGGTCGCCTAAATTCATCATGACGGTTTTGTCATAAGCGTATTTATGTTTCACTTTAGCTTTTTTCGAAGTAACGTGACGAATCGCACGATGAACTACTAAATCAGGATAGCGTCGAATTGGTGAAGTAAAATGCGCATAAGCTTCATACGCTAAACCAAAATGACCTCTGTTTATTGGTGTATAAACGGCTTGACTTAGTGAGCGTAACAGCACTGTTTGAATTAATTGTTGATCTGGACGTCCGTCAATGCGGTCTAATAATTTTTTATAGTCTAATGGTTCTGGTGCATCACCTCCTGATAAACGCAAACCAAAACCACGCAGAAAATCACGCAAATTGTCTAATTTTTCTGGATCAGGGCCTTCATGTACCCGATATAAAGCAGGCAAACGGTGTTGTAACAATAATTTCGCAGCAGCGACATTGGCGGATAACATACACTCTTCAATAATACGATGCGCATCATTCCGTACGACAGGCACTACATGAGAAATCTTACCATTTTTATCAAAAACAATTCGTGTTTCTAATGTATCAAATTCAATAGCACCCTTGCCCANACGTTGTTTACGCAATAATTGATAAAGCCGATGTAACTGTTTTAAATGTGGAACTAAATGGGTATGTTGAGTTTTTTCACCCTGTAATATGGCTGCCACTTCGGTGTAAGTCAGTCTTGCATGTGACTTCATGACTGCATCATAAAATCGGTAACGTGTCATTTTGCCTTGCGCGCTAATCGTCATTTCACACACCATGCACAAACGATCCACTTGAGGTTGCAGAGAACATAGCTCGTTCGATAGTTTTTCCGGCAACATGGGCACGACCCGACCGGGAAAATAGACAGAATTGCCGCGTTTTTGTGCTTCTTTATCGATTTCAGTATTATGCTTAACGTAATGTCCCACATCAGCAATAGCAACAAATAAACGCCAACCTCCTTGTGAACGCGCTTCACAAAAGACTGCGTCATCAAAGTCTTTGGCGTCTTCACCATCGATGGTGACTAAAGGTAGATGACGAATATCTTCACGTCCGTGATAATCTTTGGACGAAAGTATGGCTTCGATTGTTTTAGCTTCTTCTAAAACCAGCTCTGGCCAATCATAAGGGATGCCATAGGCCCGCATCGCAATTTCAATTTCCATGCCTGGCGCAGTTTGCTCACCAAGAATTTCAATCACTTTGCCCAAAGGTTGTCGCCGCAAACTCGGTTGCGCCACCACCTCAGCAACGACCATTTGGCCATGTTTGGCCTGCATCTCTTGGCCTGGTGGAATAATAATGTCCTGGGTCACATCTTTATTACTAGGCGTCACAAAAGCAACGCCGTCACTGACAAAATAACGGCCAACAATTCGCTGTGTGTTGCGTTCCAACACTTCAACAATAATTCCTTCACGCCTACCACGCCGGTCCACATGGGCCACTCGTACTAATACTCGGTCACGCGGAAATACATTGCGCATTTGCTGCGGCGTTAGAANAATATCTTGGCTACCATCATCAGGCACTAAAANACCAAAACCATCTTTGTGGCCGACTACCCGGCCTTTGATTAATTCTAATTTATCCACTAAACCATAGCTGCCACGGCGATTACTTAAAATCTGGCCATCACGCTCCATTGCAATCAAACGGCGCCGCAATGCCTCCCGTTGCTCTTCTGATTCTAAATTAAATGCATTGAGCAGATGTTCCCGCGTAACAGGGCGGCCTTTTGCCTCCAAATATTGCATAATAAATTCACGACTGGGCACAGGATTTTCATACTTTTCAGCTTCACGCTGATAAAATGGATCCGCTTTATGGTAATCTTTTATCACTTTTGGTTCCTTCACTGGATGGGTCCTTGTGTTGTCAAAGTTATCTGTTTAGTACTATGCTTTTTATATACTTGGAACAAATCGAGTATGATAACCCTATTTATTAATCGAGGCCATCATGTCTAAACTCTCTTTACGTATTACTACACTTTTTATTGCCTTGTTGACTACAGGCTGTGCATATTTTAGTCATGACAGGGTTTCACAATTCCCTAATCAAGAAAAATGTGCGGCGACTTGCGCCAGCAATTAATTTTCCAACCTGATCCTTATAGCCCAAATAATTTATCTGCACCACCCACACAAAATGCCCAGGCAATGAAAGATTATTACCGTTATCAATGCAACACGTTGGAAAAGAACCCGAGCGTTCAGTAAGTTGGTGGGTCAAGGGGTTGGCAGTTGAATGCCGCGTTGCTGCAATTGCCGCTGCAATGCTGGCAATGACAAGTCCTCTGCCAACCAATAAGTGCCTTTGGCTTGGGTAGGAATGGCAACGGTAGTCAACTGACATATGGTCAACAAGGACTGGCAATCCTGAGGCTGCAATGGTTGATCTTTCAAGTGACATGCTAATGTAAATTGTGGATGACCGACCATGACTGCGGTCCAATGCCCAGCTGTTAAATAAGATGACCAACCAGCACTGGCTCCATGATGCGCGGTAGGATGGACTAGCCAAATTGGCTGGGTGGATTGATTATAAACTAACCAAATTGCAGCATCATTGGCATGATACTTAGGCATTTTTAGTACTACTTGCTTATCATAAAATCGATAATTGTCAGGCTTACAATAAGTGGGTAAATTTACTGGCTTGGCAAATGTCGAGCTGACCGCTAATATCATACTCACTGCTAAAACACGTTTCATGGTGGTTCCTCCGGTAAAAAATCATACCATAAACGCCCCATTTCCTTAACATCAAGGATCGCAACAATGCAAGACAAGACATCGCACTGGGACAGTCAGAAATACAGCGAAAATTCCACGATGCAATACGCCCAATCCATGGCAATGATTGAACAATATCCATTCCAGGGCGATGAAGCTATTTTAGACATTGGCTGTGGCGATGGAAAAATTACCTATCAAATTGCATTACGCGTGCCTAAAGGCAAAGTCCTTGGTGTAGATAATTCAGAGGACATGATTCATTTCGCTCAAAAACATTTTCTGCCCAACCTAACTTATCTTTTCAATTAGAAGATGCTCAGTCACTGCGTTTGACTGAACAATTCGATGTAGTCACTAGTATGTTTTGTTTGCAATGGCCTGCAAACAAGCTGGCCGCTTTTAAAAGTTTGGCCAACAGTTTAAAACCAGGGGGCCATGCATTATTGATTATGCCCAATGGCTATATTGCGAAAGCCCGTCAACAAGTGGCAAAAATGGACAAATGGCAGTCTTATTTTGCGGGTTATACTGATCCATCGCATCATGTCGATGAACAGACCTACATCGACTGTGCCAAAGCCGCTGGATTGACCATTGATCATTCTATTACGGAAGCAACTCGAGTATATTTTGCCAGTAAAGCACAACTAGCAGGTTTTATTAGCGCTATTACACCTCACCTATCCCGTTTAATGACCCCTGCATTACAAGCTAATTTTATCGACGACATAATCGAAATTTTCTTTAATAAAATACCACAGGCAACAGACGGCTCATGTCAGATAGAAATTGGCCTTATAAAAATGCGACTGACAAAATTGTAAAATAGTTTAGACATTTACCAAAAAATGCTATGCTAACGGCCTCTTGCCGAGATGGTGAAATTGGTAGACACGCAAGTTTCAGGTACTTGTGGGGGCGACCCCGTGGAGGTTCAAGTCCTCTTCTCGGCACCAATAATCCACGCTAATCGAACGGATGTTTTAAGACAATCGTTTGGTTACGGTCAGGCCCAGTCGAAATCATATCAATCGGGACACCGGTTAATTCCTCGATCCGCTGAATATAACGCAATGCATTTTTAGGCAGCTTATCCATCTGTTGGACACCGACAGTTGAAGTTTGCCAACCCGGGAGCTCTTCATAAATCGGCTCACATTGATTAAGCAACATTGCGTCTAACGGGGTGTNTGCAAACTCATGCCCATCATTCCGATAGCCCACAGCAATTTTTACTGTTTCTAAAGTATCAAGCACATCTAATTTAGTAATGCATAAACCAGTGACGCTATTGATCTCTAATGATCGTTGCAATGCAACAGCATCTAACCAACCACAACGGCGTGGCCGACCTGTAGTACTGCCAAATTCATGGCCTCGCTTGGCCAATTCAGCACCAATATCATCTTGTAACTCAGTAGGATAAGGCCCTGCACCGACGCGAGTGCTATATGCTTTAGTAATTCCTAAGACATAATCAAAATAACAAGGGCCGAAACCCGTGCCAGTGGCGGCAGCGCCAGCAGTGGTATTAGAAGAAGTCACAAAAGGATAAGTACCGTGATCCACATCAAGCCCCGCTCCTTGCGCACCCTCAAACAATAAATTGTCACCACTCTGCCGATAGGCGTTTAATAAGTCAGTTACGTCAGCAATTAATGGCACGATAGTTGAGGCCGCTGATAACAATTGCTCATGCACTTGTTGCCAGGGAATAGGATCCGCTTGATAGTAATTTTNTAACACGAAATTATGATAGTCTGAGACCTCAGCTAATTTTTCCGCTAATCGTTGCGGGTGGTTTAACTCGATCAAACGGATACTACGGCGTGCGACTTTATCTTCATAAGCAGGCCCAATGCCACGGCAAGTAGTACCAATAGCTGCATTGCCTTTCGCCCGCTCACGAGCTTTGTCTAAAGCTTCATGATAAGGCAATAACAAAGTACAAGCGCCACTAATCCGAAGGCGCTCTTTAACAGGTACACCTTTTGCCACTAAACGTTCAATTTCGTGAATCAACGCAGCAGGCGACAACACTACGCCATTGCCAATGAGACATTGGACATTGTCATGCAAAATGCCCGATGGGATCAGATGTAATACAGTCTTATCACCGTCGATAACTAGGGTATGTCCTGCATTATGGCCACCTTGAAAACGAACCACGGCTTGTACCCGGTCAGTCAATAGATCAACAATTTTTCCTTTGCCCTCATCACCCCATTGGGTGCCTATCACAATGACATTTTTAGCCATAATTTGCTCGTTAGTTGATAAAAATTCCGGAGTGGATTAAACACATTAAGATAGCACCAGCCAACATAGAAAATAACCCTATGCTGCGGATAGTGTGGTTACGTCGTTGGATCAAACGAAACATCATAACACGCCAGGCAACCGGAGAAAGAAACGGCAAAATGCCCTCAAAAACCAATACCAATGCTAATCCAGTAAGAAAATAACCCCACATAAAAATTACCCCTAGAACATTGATTGCTCTCACATCAGCATCCATGCTAACTAGGCTAATCACATTACAAAACTCGGCGCAGCTGTTTATTGACAGAAATCCCTGCGAAAGCCTCCGCACCAGCAGCTCACATTCAGGTCAAACGGGCGTATTAAACCATTTTTTGCAATTTAGCATCAGGAAGCTGCGATACAGAATTGCCATAGGGTAAATCTGACTTTCGTGTTTAGCATCCTAATTTACTTTCTGTCATCCGGCGGCTTGACCGCGGGATCCATCATGCGATGCACGTACTCTATAGAATACCCCTGGATCCCGTGGTCAAGCCACGGGATGACGCGATTTATTAGCAAATTTTTACGCCATTTCTGTCGCACTCCGCTGATTTATCCTACCTAAAAATTCGTGAGGATACATCAGCTCACAATATGACAACGCATAATAGAAACTTTTCCCGGACAGCCCTGGTGAGGCCGCAAAATGACGAATGGGTCAAAAACAACGGTGGCCCTTTACAGTAATGACAACACATATACCCATTACACCTCAAAATGCGAAGTGTAAGGTTCAGATTGCAAGCAGTTGTCGCGTTCTGATTGAGCAAAACACGGAGAATAGTCACCCTATTTTGAGTGTTTTGCGATTGAAAAACGCGGCAAATGCGCCGCAAAATGAGCCTTACACTTCGCATTTTGAGGTGTAATGGGTATAGATGAGGTATTTTCTGGATACGGCGGGATGACAAATAAACACCGCCGTAATAACCCTATTTTTATTCAAAAACAATTTTCCAAAGACGGTACATAAAAACAGTTATTGATGCTCAAACTGGCCAAGCAAACGTTCATAAGCATAACGCGGTAGGCGGACAGTCAATAACCNATCCCCCTCTGGCAATTCCTCTTCATTTAGCACCCCTCTTTNTTGATAAAGGTTGGCACGCAATTTACCTTCAGCAGGAGCTAACTTTATTTCACAATACACCATGTCTTTATAAAGCAACTCGACAATAGCCTGCTGCAATAACTCCATGCCTAAGCCTGAGGCTGCTGAAATCCACACCCGCCAGGGATGTCCATCAGCATCACGGTCAATACGAGGTTCATAGTTTGGCAGTAAATCGAGTTTGTTATAAACCAATAAACCAGGAATATGCTGGGCACCAATTTGCTCCAATACGGAATTGACTGCATGAATATATTCGGTACGGTGGGGATGATGGGCATCAACCACATGTAATAACAAATCTGCTTCCCGTGTCTCCTCGAGAGTCGCTCGGAACGATTCCACTAAATCGTGTGGCAAATCACGAATGAAGCCAACAGTATCTGCCACAATACTCAAGCCTAACTGCGGCAATTTAATACGGCGTAAAGTAGGGTCTAATGTCGCAAAGGNCATATTGGCCACTAGGACAGTGTCGCTTGCCATACGATTAAACAAAGTGGATTTGCCCGCATTGGTATACCCGACCAATGAAATCATTGGTAGCTCAGCTCGCTGTCTAGCACGGCGACTTTGTGCCCGCTGCGCCCGTACTTTGTCCAACCGTTTTTCAATGGCTTTAATACGGTCTCTGATTAGACGGCGGTCAGTCTCAAGCTGGGTCTCACCTGGGCCACGTAAACCAATGCCTCCTTTCTGACGTTCCAAGTGGGTCCAACCTCGTACCAAACGAGTCGATAAATGCTGTAACTGAGCAAGCTCAACTTGCAATTTGCCCTCGAAAGTGCGGGCACGCTGAGCAAAGATGTCCAAAATTAATCCAGTGCGATCGACTACTCGAGAATTCAAAAGCTTCTCAAGATTACGTTGTTGGGAAGGAGTGAGAGAATGATTAAATAGAACAACTTCGGCTTGGGCTTCTTGAACCTTGGCGCGTATCTCTTCAGCTTTTCCGCTCCCGATAAAGTATTTAGCATCAGGGACCGCACGCGAGCCGCTGATAAAAGCGACCGGCAATGCACCGGCTGATCGCGCCAATTCCTCAAATTCACCGCTATCTACTGGATCGACATGCCCTCCTAGCTGTAAATATACCAATATTGCTCGCTCACCCTTTGCTGGGCGAGAAAATAAATCATTGATCGAATGTTTCAGACGTATTCACCTCGGCCTCAGGCAAGGTAATTTTTGATGCTGGAACAATAGTGGAAATTGCATGTTTATAAACCATCTGCGTCAATGTGCTTTTTAGCAATACCACAAACTGATCAAAGCCTTCTATTTTGCCTTGCAATTTAATACCGTTTACCAAATATACAGAAACTTGTACTTGTTGTGCGCATAATGCGTCTAAAAATGATTCCTGTAAAGTTTGATCTTCTGCCATATTACTCTCCTTGTCATTTTATTACCGACGCAAGTGTAGCATAATTGTCAGTAATTCAATAAAAATATCTATTTTTATACCCTATCGATCAATACAATTTGCGCAAAAATTAATACAATTGGTTAAATTTTGCGAAATTTTTAGCGAAATATGGTAATCTAATAAGATATAATGACACAATACCGTTTTTCTCCATAAGAGCATTCCTCAAAATGGTATTGTTTTCTGACTATAAAAGAAAATGGAGAGTTCTCTATGGATGCAGTCGCCAGTTGGCAGGAAGAAAAACGTTCAGCATATTTATATAAAATTATTGCGCAACGCGAACCTGACCCAAATTACAGCAAAATGTTTAAAGAACTAGGTGACGCAGCTGAAGAACAGGCCAGTATTTGGGANAAAAATATCCTCACAACTGGACAAATATTGCCAACTTATCGTCCTGATTTACGTACCCGCATTATTGCTAAATTAATTCAACGNCTGGGGGCACGTAAACTGCAACCCGTGCTGGCCGCTATGAAAGTCCGTGGATTATCCGTTTATATCACTACACCACCTTCACACCCTATGCCGTTGGCACTGAGTGATGTTGGACAGGGCCATGGCACTATCAAAAGTGGTGGCAATTTGCGCGCTGCTGTTTTTGGCATTAACGATGGTTTAATTTCAAATGCAAGTTTAATTCTTGGGATGGCTGGGGCCACACAAAATAATATGATTATTATCATTGCAGGCGTAGCTGGATTATTGGCTGGTGCATTTTCAATGGCCGCTGGTGAATATGTTTCGGTGCGCTCTCAACGTGAAATGTATGAATATCAGATTGACCTTGAAAGAAAAGAGCTGGCACTTTACCCAGAAGAGGANAAAGCCGAGCTGGCACTGATTTATCAGGCCCGCGGACTATCGCCTTCTGAAGCACAATTATTGGCCGGAAAAGTCATGGAAAATCCCGACAGCGCACTGGACACTTTAGCACGCGAAGAATTAGGCCTAAACCCGAATGAATTAGGCTCACCCCTAGGCGCCGCCATTTCTTCTTTCTCGTCTTTTACGACAGGCGCATTAATTCCATTGCTACCATTTTTATTTGGCCAGCACAAAACCAGCTTGACGCTTGCAATCATCATCACTGCCTTGGCTTTATTTATCGTTGGCGCCACTATTACATTATTTACTGGACGCAATGCCTGGTTAAGCGGATTGCGCATGCTGTTAATCGGTGGCATGGCCGGCGCTGTGACCTACTTTATTGGCCATCTACTAGGAGTTACTTTGAATTAGCAATTTCTCACTGTTTTTTAAAAAATAATTAGAAGCGGAGATGCCATGAAAAAATTATGTCAAGAAATCACTAATCAACTTAAAAACTTCTTACTAGATAATGACCAAATCGATCAAACAACCATACAGCCTTATTATCAAGCCTATGCCTATAGTTACGATCCCATCCGTATATTAAATATGACAGCAATGCTCTTAAAAGAACCGATTGTCACCCCGAACATCAAAAAAGTGCTGTTTTAGTCATTAAGACAATGCAGGATTTGGTCAACAATAAAGTAAACCCTATTGACCTAAAAATAAGAATTATTAGCCAAGTTGAGAAGTTAAGCCAACAGCTTAAAAAACAACTCATGAAAAAAGAAAGAGATTGAAAAGATAGCAGACGCATTACATGATTATACTTTCGATCCAGACAGTTTCACTAATCAAATGATTCCTTGTTTGATCAATATCATTTATGTCAAAACCTTCCTGCATACACTCATCAGAGATTTAGCTATGGAAATATTAGATGCTTGTTATCAACTAAGAGTTATAGAGTCCAAGAAAGCAATCCAACAAATGCTGGGCGAAATGCCTACTGATCCTGATAAATTCGACGCGATGATGAAGCAATTTTATGATGAAAATGCAAATGATGATCCAACACCAGAGATGATGAAGCAATTTTATGATGAAAATGCAAATGATGATCCAACACCAGAATTGAAATAATATCAAAGAACAAAAATTAGCTGTCTATTAACGATAAAATCTTATTAATGATTGTTGCTGTTTCACTGTCAAACCAGGTCGCCGGTGACCACCGCCGTAACCAAGTCAATTGGCGTTTTGCTAATTGACGGGTAGCAATAATACCTTGCTCTTCCATTGTTGGATAATCGATGTTGCCGACTAAATATTCCCACACTTGCCGATACCCCACCGCGCGCATGGCGGGCAAATCAGCTGATAAATCACCCCGTGCTTTAAGGCCGGCCACTTCATCAATTAATCCTAATGACAACATCGTTTTAAATCGCTGAGTGATGCGTTGTTGCAATAAACTTCGGTCGCTTGGCATCACAATAATATTGCACCACTGATAAGATGGCTGAGATTGTTGCGACTCTTGGGTAAGTTCAGTGAGAGTTTTACCACTCACCCGATAAACTTCTAAAGCGCGTTGGATCCGTTGGGCATCATTGGGATGAATACGGGCAGCAGCAATGGGATCAACTTCAGCCAATTGCTGGTGTAATTTTTCCCATCCGACATGCTGGGCTTGTTGTTCAAGCGATGCTCGTACAGTTGCATCAGCTGTGGGCAAGTTTGCTAACCCTTGTTGCAATACATTGTAATATAACATAGTCCCACCGACTAACAGCGGTATGCGTTGCTGCTGTAATATCGATGTTATTTCCCGCATGGCATCAGTGCGAAACTGGCCTGCAGAATAAGCTTGTGAAGGATCACATATATCGATCAAACGGTGTGGGGCAATGGCCTGCTCTTCAAGTGATGGTTTAGCCGTACCAATGTCCATGCCGCGATAAACCATGGCAGAGTCGACACTGATAATATCGCAAGGCAAACGTTGCACTAATTCCAAGGCTAAACGGGTCTTACCGGCGGCCGTTGGCCCCATTAAGCAGATCACCGGTAATGATGAAGCTGACATTATTGACTATACACTGCAATTAATAAAATAAAACCGCCAATAATGCTCAAATTAACAAAGAAATTAATTAGCACATTGAATTTTTGTGGGCTGGGCACCGCCCAAAAATTATTGAAAACAAGATTGCAAACTAATACAAACAATATCAGAGCCAATGCGCCCAGCGGCAAATAAAAATTACACATGACAGCTACACTTGCCACTATTTTTAATGCGGTTGCTGCGGCGAGAAAAATCCGGTAAACGGGATTTTTTACTTTTCATAAATTGCAAAGTATTTTGCCAACGAAACATATTGGTAATTGCCGCAACAATAAACACCAACGGTAATAATATCCGGGCAGCAAATAAAGCATACGAATAATGGCTGAGCATAAGTTAGCGGCCTTGTAATGTTTCTAATTCTTGCAGATGCTCTTGTTCATCTTTGATGATGTCTTGAATAGTTTCATACAATAAAGCATCTTCCGGCTTAATAGTCCTAAAAATTTTTAAATAACTGTCTATTGCTTGTTTTTCTTCTTCAATATTGATAGCTAAAATTTCTTTCAAATCCTTGGCCTGTTTTAAATCAGCCACATTGACTTGCATGCTCGGTGTACCACCCAATTCTGCAATCCGCTGCCTTAATTCTGCGGCATGCCTCAATTCGTCACCTGCAATTTCTTTTAATCTGGCCGCTACTGAATCTGCATAAGGGCCAGTCACAGTAACTGCATGGGTCGCATAACGAATTGAACAAGCGTGTTCTTGTTCCAACATATGGTTTAGTGCTTTTACTAATTCAGGATTTTGGTTCATTATTTAAGCTCCTTTTTAATGGTGGATATCCCTCGCTGGAATCGCTTATAATATCTCAACTTTCACCCTCTTCAAATATCAAAACCCATGATGAAAAGCAAATTTAAACCAGGTGATGCCTTACTAATCGTTGATCCACAAAATGATTTTATGCCCAATGGCGCACTGGCCGTCCCTGAAGGCGACCGCATTCTGCCAATCGTCAATCAATGGATTGCTGCCGCAGTGACCGAAAACATCCCTGTAATTATTTCCCGAGACTGGCACCCACAAGACCATATCAGTTTCCAATCACGAGGCGGCCGCTGGCCTACCCATTGCGTCCGTAACACGCATGGGGCTGCTTTTCATACCAATCTACATGTGCCAACCAATGCCATCATCGTCAATAAAGCCATTGATGCTAATCATGAAGCTTATTCCGCATTACAAGGCGTGACTGATAGCGATGGCTTAACATTGCCGGAGAAATTGCAACAATTGGCCATCCAACGTCTTTGGGTTGCTGGTTTGGCGCTGGACTATTGCGTTCACTTCAGTGCATTAGATGCCAAAAAACTAGGCCTTGAAGTACACGTGATCTTGCCCGCTTGTCGTGCCATTGCACAAGATAGCGAGCAACAAGCCTTTAAAGACATGGTAGCAGTCGACATTATCATTGAGAATGAAGAAGACCCTTATTTAAACACTCAAAATAAATAAGTGTTAAATGCTCGCACTTCTTCTAATGACAGCTCCTTCATTCTGATGCATCCCACGAATTTTTATGTAATTAATTGCTTACTAGCCCTCCTCGTCATCCCGCGGCGAAGACCGCGGGATCGATCGGAATACAGAATAGCCCTGGTTCCTGCGTTCTTCGCCGCGGGATGACGGGATTTATTTTTACACCCAATTTCTTTCGAACTCGCTGATTTGTCATACATAAAATTTTGTAGTGATACATCAGCTCTCATTGACCAATCATTGATAGTGATATTTTATGCCGGCTTTGTAATTTAAGTGTTGCAATAAAACATAATAATGCGCCGACAATAAGACAAAAGCTGGGTGCCAACACATTGCCTGTTGTTTTAATCAGATAAGTCGCCACTAAAGGCGCCATACCACCAAAAATAGCAAAACTCATATTATATGACACCGCCATTCCGGTATAACGCACAGACGTAGGAAACAATTCAATGAGAGCACAGGGAAAAACACCCGTGATACAGGCACTCAATAACGAAAAAGCCAACATGACCAAAATCACATAGCCAATATGTTGTTGGGCGAATAAGTAAAACAATCCGTAACTTAAAACACCCAATCCTAAAGAACCGAACAGCAATATTTTACTTCTGCCCACCTTATCAGATAACCAACCAGTAACCACGAGTAAACAAGAAAATACTAACACATTAATCGTGTTCAATTGATCCATCCTATCCCGCGGATAATGCAAAATATCGGCCAAATAAACCGGCAAATATAAAAACAATACCGAGATGACCACTGCGCCTAAACAAGAAATCCCAATTCCTTGCAAGACTAACAAAGGATAATGCCGTAAGACATAAAGAATTGGTACTGTTGAACGTTGTTTTATTTCATATTGATAAGCACTAAAGATCGGCGTTTCTGTCATCTGTTTACGTAAATAAAAACTCACAATCCCAAGTAGGCCACCTAAAATAAATGGAACCCGCCAACCCCAGGCCAACAATTGTTGCTCTGAAAACAATGACACCAACAACACACTGACTGCCGATCCTAATGTAATGCCAATATTGATACCAAAAATAATGGCACAAGTCAAGCCGCGATACTGCGGATTGACATGTTCGCCAGCAAAGGTAATAGCGCCAGGGATNNTTCCTCCAATGGACAGTCCTTGTAAAATTCGGAGCGCAATTAACAATAAAGTAGCCACAATGCCCAACATATCATGTGTCGGCAGCAAGCCAATCGCAAAAGTAGGCAATGCCATCAATAATAGCGAAACAACAAAAGTTTTCTTCCGACCATATTTATCACCGAAATGGCTAAAAATGAGACCTCCCAATGGACGGATTAAATAACCGATAGCAAAAACAGCAAAAGCTCCCATTAATGAAGCCAAATGATTTTTGGCAGGAANAAATAATTGACTGAGATAACTGGCAAAAANAACATAGATGATAAAATCATAGAATTCTAACGCGCCGCCTAAGGCAGAGAGCAGAATGACTTTTCTTTCAGAGGATTGTAATTGCAATAAACTTTGCAGCATATTTGTTAACTACTATTATTTGTGTATAAA
This sequence comes from Coxiellaceae bacterium, assembly GCA_013414725.1. Taxonomy (GTDB): domain Bacteria; phylum Pseudomonadota; class Gammaproteobacteria. Next base: position 2,492,584 of record CP058706.1, read on the forward strand.
AATTAACCACCAAAAGTAAATGTATAAAACTGAGCACCAGGCGCCATTACTTTTAATTCTAATGTGGCGGCTTGCGCATCGGGCAATGCTACAACTTCATAGATCGTTTGCCCAGCCAGGTGCAAAATACTTTTATCAACATCTTTGCCGGCACCTTGTTGAATTGGATTACCATTGAGCAATACCTTGATCATGATGGGTTTATTGTCCTCACTACCAGCCACGACAAATACTTTTTTCGCATAAAAATGTAATTTGATACTGGCACCTTCAGCCACAGCTGTAATTTTTTCAGCTTGCACATTCCATTGGCCTTGCAATGCCCAGCCATCTTTAGGCAAAGTCGCTGGAAAAATATAATTGGCAATTTGATCATGCAACAACGGTTGTGGGCCATTAAAATTTTCAGCACGTGCATAGCCAAAGTAAGTTTCTGGTGTTTGCCCATAGGCAAAAGCTGCTGTTTCTGGCTTCACCTCACTGCTTTGCATGGGTTGTAGGCCTAATAACACGCGAATATTATGTTCAGCTTCAGCATAATCTCCTTCGCCGTTATGCTGATAAACCACCATACCATTTTTATCAATCAAATAATCAGCTGGCCAGTAACTATTGTGATAATTCAACCAAGTTCCATAATCATTGTCCAACGCCACCGGATAACGAATTCCATCTTTTTCCACCGCCGCTGTCACATTCGCTANATTTTNTTCAAATTCAAATTCTGGGGTATGCACGCCTATGATGACCAATCCGTAACGCTGATATTTGTCATACCAATCTTTTAAATAGGGCAAGGTCCTTACACAATTAATGCAAGAATAAGTCCAAAAATCGACTAATACTACTTTGCCTTTTAGTTCAGTTAAATTTAATGGGGCTGAATTAATCCATGCCGTCACATTCTGTAAACTTGGGGCAGGATATGGCCGGCTTAAACCCTTCACCAGTTTATTGCTCGTAGCAACTTCCGGTGGCAGCACGTTTGGTGCCTCTGGCATAGTAGAATATAAAGCAAAGCGGTCAGCCAATGCGGCAATCATAGCCGCCAGCACCATTATGACAGCAAAAATTTTTCGTAACAAACGTGTGCGTGATTTTAAAAATTCAAGCTGGAAGCTAATTTTCTTCCCAANAAGCGCAATAAGCAGCATAGGCACAGCACTGCCCAAAGCAAAACAGAAAANAGTCAAAAATCCTTGCCACGTTGTTTGTTGCACTGCAGTTTGAACAATTGCTGCAGCTAAAATAGGACCACCACAAGGCACCCACACCAAACTAATCAATGCGCCCAATATCAAACCACTTACAAAACCATTTTTATCAGCGTTAGGCGTGTAACTCGCTCCAATGGTGGCAATACGTTGCGTCCAGTNATTAAATTTTTCTGAGAGATAATCAGAAANAAGAACAATCCCAAATACCACAATCAAGCCGTAAGCAACTTGCCTGATCACATCTAAATTAAAATTGAGATGTTGCACTAAACTACGAGAAANAAGTGTGAATAATGCAAACACAATCACAAAGCCACAAACAACACCTAAAGGCCGGCGTTTGCCGCCTGTAATGGTACCTGATAATAAAATCGGTAATATCGGTAGAATACAAGGAGAGACGATTAACGCTAATCCTTCAATAAAAGCTAATCCATAATTGAGGAAAATTAATGGCATAAGGCTGTCCTTAATTAAATCTTTTAGTAACTACTTGCCCCTAGAAGCGGACGCCCTGGCTACCCTATCACTTTAGAGGTGAGTAGATACATCTTTTATCTACTTTGGGTATCATCAACTGCTGTCACTGCGCTCGCAATGACGGCAGTAACTGAAAATGATTCTCACATTCTCAACGGCCGCGCAGAAATAACTTGTCCAATTCTGCCATAGTCAATTGTACCCAAGTCGGCCTGCCATGATTACATTGACTGCTATTCTCAGTATTTTCCATCTCACGCAAGATTGCATTCATTTCTGGCACCGTCAATTTACGCTTGGCCCGTACTGCAGCATGACAAGCAACCGTGCCTAATATTCGATGTATTTGCTCATCTAATTGAGTGCTGGTAGGCTGCGACATTAAATCAGACAAGACATCTTGAATAAATTGGCCAATATCATTTTTTTGTAATAGCGCCGGAATTTGGCGCACGACAATACTGGTTTCACCCAAACGTGCCATCTCGAAACCCAGTTCAGCAAACACGTTTTGTTGCTGTTCAGCAAATTCAGCTTGCGCCAAATTCAACACCACCGTCACTGGCAATAATAACGGCTGCATTTGCAAACCTTGGGCAATAAAACTCGCATGCATTTGCTGATATAAAATTCGTTCATGAGCGGCATGCATGTCTACCATAATTAAACCTGTAGCATTCTCAGCTAAAATATAAATTCCGTGCAGTTGAGCAATTGCGTAACCCAACGGTAGCACGGTTGTATTAACAGGTTCTGGTTGTGCCATTTCTGTCATACTTACTAACAGACTTTTGGCACTTTCATGCATAGTTTGATAAACCGCCATTTGTTCTTTCACAGGCAACGGCATTGCTTGTTGCGTTGGCCGATATTGATTGATTTGAACCTTGTCTGAAGGGACAGTTTGTTCGACTTTATGATGGATTGTTGTTATCGGTGTTACTGGATTAGGTCGAACTTGGCGCAATGCATTTTGGATACTATGAACAACAAAATCATGCACCAGTCTTCCATCGCGAAACCGTACTTCATGCTTTGTTGGATGCACGTTCACATCGACTGTGGCCGGATCTAGCTCCAAATACAGCAATACTGCCGGATGACGCTCATGGAACATAACTTCATGATAAGCCTGACGGACAGCGTGCAATAATAACTTGTCACGTATAATGCGGCCATTGACATAAAAATATTGCATGTCGGCTTGGCTGCGATTAAAACTCGGTAATGCCAACCATCCCCATAAACGTAATCCATGACTGTTTAATTCAATAGCAATCGCATTTTCTAAAAATGCTTCTCCACAAACAATACTGACACGCCGTTCACGGTCAGCTAAAGTCACAGCAGGCGGTAATTGATAAATTTGGCGTTGATTATGTACTAGGGTAAAACCTATTTCAAAACGGCTCAACGCAATACGCCGCACCACTTCTTCAATTTGCAAATATTCGGTNNCTTCTGTGCGCAAAAATTTTCGACGAGCTGGTGTATTAANAAATAAATCACGCACTTCTACCGTCGTGCCCACCGGATGTGCTGCAGGTTCCAATATCGCTGGTTCAACTTGGCCTTCGGTTTGGATTTTCCATCCAGAATCTTGGCTAGGTGTGCGTGAACTCAATGTTAAACGTGACACCGCACTAATACTTGCTAAGGCTTCACCACGAAACCCTAAAGTGGCCACTTGTTCTAAATCATCTAAGGTATGAATTTTACTGGTTGCATGCCGACTCAATGCCAAGGCCAAATCTTCTTTAACAATGCCTCCACCATCATCTTGCACTGCAATTAATTCAATGCCACCTTTCATTAATTTAATCAATATATTTTNTGCGCCGGCATCAATACTATTTTCAATTAATTCTTTGACTACTGCCGCCGGCCGCTCAACCACTTCACCTGCAGCAATTTGATTGGCCAATAACGGTGGCAATACAGTGATTCTCATAGCGGGCCCCTTGATTAAGATAATAAAGTGCCTTGCGGCGGATTACGCACAAAATAACTTTTGATACCTTGTAAAATAGAATTGGCCAATTGTTCTTGATAACGTGGATTGCGTAATTGCCTTTCTTGGCGCGGCGATGACAAAAAGCCAGTTTCAATTAATAGGGAGGGAATATCAGGTGATTTTAATACCACAAATGCGGCTTGTTCCACGCGATTGTGATGCAATTGTGTGATATAACTGAGCTGTCGCAACACAGCATTACCAATTTGTAAACTTACGCTGATCGTGTGTGTCTGCGAAAGATCGATCAGCACAGAACGCAAAATATTGTCTTGTCCTGGCAAATTTACGCCGCCCATTAATTCGGATGTATTTTCTTTTTCTGCTAACCAACGCGCAGCTTCACTGGTTGCGCCACGTTCTGATAAAGCATAAACCGATGCCCCCATTGCGTCACCATCTTTAAATGCATCTGCATGAATGGAAATAAACATATCTGCTTTATCATGTCGCGCAATATCTAAGCGGCCACGCAACGGAATATAATAATCACTATCGCGCGTCAGCACAGCATGAAACCCAGGTTCAGCATTAAGCATGCGCTGCAAATTACGTGCAATAGCCAAGACAACATTTTNTTCATGAGTGCCGCCTGGGCCAGTCGTACCAGGATCTTTGCCACCATGACCAGGGTCAATGACAATGATAATATCACGTGGTTTCAAGCGGCCATTGGTTGGCAAAGTCACAATAGGTTTTGGTGCGGATGCAGAGGGCATGGCAGGCACTGGAGTTATAGCAGCAGGTGTCATAGTTTTCGTTGCTACTTTTGCTGGGGAATTGTCCACTGCATTTTGCACCGGATTGTTTATAACTACTGCTTTACTGTTGTCAGTCTTTCCCGCTTCCGACGTTGAAATCTCTATCATTTTTTCTGACATTTTAGGCGCAGCAACAATTTTTGCTGCTGAAGTTTTTACATGCGTATCCAGATCAATCACTAAACGATAACCGTTGCTCTCTGCAGGTGCCAATACAAAACTCTTAGCACTCACAGGCTTGGTCAAATCCATTACAATGCGAAAATAACCACCGTCTTGTTGATGTCGCCCTGCTCGAAAATGTTTAATAGGTGTGTCTTTTAAGGTATTTTTATTAAGATGCGCCAATAGCTTAGCATTTTTAATATCAAGCACTAAACGATTGGGATTGGCCAATGTAAACAATACATAATTAGGTTGACCACTCAAATCAAATACCAATCGTGACTGATTAGATAAAACAGACACTCTCACGTTAGTAATTTGCAACATATCTGCTGCGGCAAATGCCAACATGGTATAACCGCATAAGACCATAATGACCAATAACCGCCAGCTTGCGGCCAGTCCCATCCTAATTCGTTTTTTAACATTCGCTATTCTCTCTGCTACACCATGCGCCATCATCAAAGTCAAAACATCATTGCCAACATCGGTCATGCCACGCAGGGTAACATGACGCTGGATTCTCATTATCGCTAATTCGCAAACCAGGTCTGCCGGAGGCAAATAACCAAACCCCTGTTCGGGCCATTCAATCAGAAAAATACTCGTTTCGCTATAATAATCTTCTAACCCCAAATGAATCAGTTCTGCCGCCTGTTTTAACCGATACAAATCTAAATGAATAATATTGCGATCAGCGAGAGGATAAGTTTCTATTAGAGTATAAGTGGGGCTCTTAACACTGTTATCGATGCCAAGTGCCCGCATAAAACCACGGACTAAGGTAGTTTTGCCCGCTCCTAGATTACCTTGCAAATAAACAACACAAGGCGGTAATACCAACTGTGCTAATTCAGCGCCTAAAGCTAATGTCGCTGTTTCACTAGGCAATTCAAAATGCATTGTCTTACTCACCCATTAGTTTCCTCTTTAATTAGGATTGACCAGACGCTGTAAATAGCTCATCAAATCCAGCGCCAATAATCCACGTTCGCCACCTTCCAGCGCTGCTCTATCAGCCGCTTGGCCATGAATATAAGCTCCTAATTGTGCCGCTTGCCATGGCAACAAACCTTGTGCCATTAAGCCAGCAATAACCCCACTCAATACATCCCCCATACCACCACTCGACATACCAGGATTGCCGGCAGTGCATACGGCGGGAAGCTGTTCGGCAGCAACAATCAAGGTGCCCACTCCTTTTAACACGCAAACACCGCCGTAACGCTGTTGCAATGCCTGCGCTGCAGCCAAACGATCAGCTTGGATACTAGAATGTTCTGTTTGTAATAAACGTCCTGCCTCACCAGGATGGGNGGTCAATACCCAGTTATCAAAACGTTGTGGCATCTTTGCCAGAAGATTAAGCCCATCAGCATCCACCACTTTAGGCAAGGCAGAGGCCATTGCTACCTGCCACAGCGATTTTGACCATTCGCTTTGCCCTAACCCCGGACCAAGCACAATCACCGTGGCTTTTGCAATTAAGGGTTGTAATTGTGTTGCCTCAACTATGCCATGACACATTAACTCCGGCCGCATACTACTGACCACCGCAATATGTTCTGGATGGGTGGCCACAGTAGTCAACCCAGCACCAACACGTGCGGCTGCCTCAGCAGCCATGCGTACTGCACCAGGCATGCCATAATCACCACCAATGACCAACACGTGTCCAAATAAACCCTTGTGCGCATCGCGAGGCCGCTTTGGCAACCAAGCTTTGCTCTCTCCATTGCCTAATAACCTTGCTGTGATGGGAGCCTGCTCCCTGTATTGCTGTGGAATGCCTAGTTCATCGCAGTAAACATCACCGCTGTATTCAGGCCCAGCGCCTGTCATCAATCCTAATTTCAAACCAATGAAAGTCGCCGTCACATTGGCTTTGACAACACAACCATGCANGCGCCCCGTATCAGCATCTAGCCCCGAAGGGACGTCTAATGCCAAGACTGGTAAATGACTGCTATTGATTAATTGAATTACTGATTGATAAACACCACTGACCTCACCTACTAGGCCAATGCCCAACAAAGCATCCACTAATACATCATAATGCTGGAATCCTGTGCTCGGTATAGGCAGCAACTCCATTCCTGCATCCCGGCAAGCTTGTGCTTGTTGTGCCGGTAAGCCAGACAATTCCGTAGCCGGCGTCACTGAATAAATACTAACTCGTAGATCNNAGCTTTTGGCCAATTGTGCCAACACCATACCATCGCCGCCATTGTTACCTTTACCACAAATCACAGCAATTTTTTNCGCATTGGGCCAACGTTCCCGTAACAATTGCAAAGCAGCATGGGCAGCCCGATGCATCAATTCATCAGCACTGATGTTGGCGGTCGTCATGGCCAAATTTTCTAACTGTCTTATCGCTGCTGTTTGATATAATGCGGTGGCGTAATTAATCATGGTCAATCCTTCAAATAATGAACAAACTTACTTCCTTGCAAAACTCTGTTGATTTTACTCAACTTGCGTCGGATATTAAACGTTGGGGCAGTGAATTCGGTTTTAATCAAGTCAGCATTACTGACACTGACTTGCAAGCAGCAGAGGCCAAACTGGAAGAATGGCTAAAAAANGGCCATCACGGTGAAATGGCCTATATGGGCAAACATGGCCGTAAACGTTCACGACCTGCTGAATTGGTCGCTAATACTTTGCGTATTATTGTCGCCAGAATGGATTACCTACCACCCAACACAGAGACATTACACACCCTCAATAATCCNACAAAAGCGTATATTTCACGCTATGCCTTGGGGCGTGATTACCATAAAGTTTTACGTCAACGCTTGCATAAACTAGCAGANAAAATTACCTCAACAATTGGGCACTACACTTACCGTGTTTTCGTTGATAGCGCCCCAGTCTTGGAAAAACCATTAGCAGCCAAAGCGGGTCTTGGTTGGATGGGAAAGCATACGGTGATTTTAAACCGTGAAGCAGGCTCTTANTTTTTCCTAGGCGTCATCTACACTGATTTACCTTTGCCAATCGATTCAGCAACCAGCGCCCATTGTGGCAGCTGCAGCGCTTGCGTTGATCTTTGTCCAACAAAAGCGATTATTGCTCCCTATGAATTNGATGCCCGCCGCTGTATTTCTTATTTAACGATTGAATATCGCGGGAGTATTCCGCTTGAATTAAGGCCTTTGATGGGTAACCGCATTTTCGGTTGTGATGACTGCCAACTGGTCTGTCCTTGGAACCGTTTTGCTAAACCCACGGCTGAACCTGATTTTCAACCACGCCATGGTCTGACTAGCCCCGATTTATTAACACTGTTCGCTTGGACTGAAACTGAATTTTTGGANAAAACCGCTGGTTCAGCTATCCGCCGCGCTGGCTATGAAGGATGGCTGCGTAATATTGCAGTGGCTTTAGGCAATGCGCCTTATTCTGCAGAGATTGTTGCTGCCTTGAAAAGCCGTCGACCATTGGCTTCCTCTTTGTTATTGGAACATATTGATTGGGCAATTCAGCAACAAACCGCTAAAAAGCCATAAACCCACCCTTGCTCCCTCCTAGCCACATTTTTTACCTTTTAAAAGACAAAAGTTAAGATGATTTTAAGGTAAATTGATTAAAATAAACCTCAATAAAGATAACTATTGCTAGCAATAGGAACTCTGAGGGGGAAACTGACATGCCTGAAAATAAATATGGCCCAAATAGCAATTCTAACCAAACTTCTTATGGAATCACTCACGCTGTATTAAAAGGCTTAACAGTCTTTCAAAAATGCCTACAAAATACAATAATACGGCAGATAAAGAAGCGGAAAAAGCTTATTACCAACGAATTTATGATAGCGCCAAGTCCAATATTGCACAGACCGCTTTGCTAAAAATCCCTCTTTCATTGAAGCCACCAGCGGCTATCATTGTTACGTCGAATTGCCCATAGATAAGACCTCTTCTGCCTTACAAAAGTTATTGCGAGAATTTGCCAAACCATGTGAAGAAAACAGTCCTGTTGTTATTCCACTTCCTACGCTCACACTCGCCATAAAATTTAAAAATCATGATAAAACGTGGCTTTGAGGTAGATGGCCCCTCACTGGATGATTTAGAAAACCAAAAACCAGAGCAATCCAACGAAAATTCTCAATTCATTTTTGAAGTATCAGCAGAAGACTATCAGGCCCTATTACGCAATGAGAGACGTATTACTTATTATCAAGCCATCGTGGACTTACACACCAGCGTAATAAAAAAATTAGTGTTACTAATGTAATAAAGAAATACCAAAAATTAAAATTAAAACAGCCTCTGCTTTTTAACGACGAATTGCTCACCGGCTGTCATCTCTATTTACGCGCCCTCAGTGGTTCTTTCAGAGATGAATTTAACAGTTTTCTCATGGACTATGACATTAAGATCGGAAGACGCTACTCTTCACTAAAAACTAATTTAATCCATGAATTAGTAAGAATTGACCGAGAAACACACATTTTAAGCTCATTTTATAGCAGCATAGAAGATGATTTCCCTAAAGAAACAACTGACTTAGTCAAAATATTGCTGAAAAAGCTGAGGTAATTAAAAGCGAAATTAAGATGGCAATGAAACATGATAATCAAAACATAAATTATTGTGAATACTACATTGAAGGCATGAGAAAAATGCCTGCAGATGATCCTAAAATAAGCCAGTTAGCAAGGTTTTTATGGGTAAAAACTGAGGAAATAAACCAACAATTTACTTTAAATGATACTAAGCTGAATGACATACAAAAAGAATTCGAAGAAAAGTTGACTTACTGAATAGATCTATACAAAGCCTTACTAGCCATCAAAGAACCCAAACATCCATGACAACAGATCGTCACCAAATATTGCATGATGCCTTTTCCAAAGCAGCTGCAGAATTTTCAAACATCAAAACTATCTTTGAAAACATCGGGAAAAATTGGTGAATCTTAAAATAGAGTTGTGTGATCTTCAAACACAGTTAAAAGAGCGCTTAGATGACGATGCCTATGCTCCCTTGGAATATCTAATTGATTTATATGAAACGCAACTTGACCAAGAAATGAAGAGCTATTCTGATAATATTAGAACATCCCAAGAATATATAACGACTACAGAGCAATATCAAAAGCAATTAGAAAATTTAAAGTCTAATAAAAACAACCAAAACTCTGCAACAGTTGTTAAGGCTTTAATTGATAAACAAACAAGTCAGAGCAAGAATGCTGAGACCACACCTACGTTAGAAAACCCGTTGGATCATGGTTTATAACTGGATGATTTACTGTCAGACACATCTGGAGGCAATTGGCCTAGTTGCCTAGCCGGCAGTGTAAAACGGCGAGTTTGTTCCCTGGTCATGGCCTGAACAGAATCAGAAGCTTGCTGCAGAAAACGGCTAAAGCTGATTGCTAATAAGGTCAAATCATCTTGTGGGGGTAATTTCAAACGGCATAAAAAAACTCTCTCAGAATAAAAAAGACAGTCCATGACTTTAACAAATCTCGTTTTATTAAGCAAATATTAAGTCTTTTCTGCTAAATCCAAACTAAAAAAAGAATAATTTACATTAAATTTTTAAATATTTTCAACAAATTAAGATACTTTTAAGCCACACGAATTAAAATAATCATAATTACTGTAGGGAGACAGTTTTGGGAAATGATATGCCAGGGCAACACGACGAAAAAAGCAATGTAGACCAAACGACCTATTCAAGGACTCAAAGAATATTAACAGCTTTAGACGGGTATTATAATAATAACTATATTACCGAGAAAGTTCCTGCAAGCGAACTTCTAAAAATGTATCAAGCTGCCGACCCTAATTTCAAAATGGCAGAATTATTAAAAAACCATCTTTTATCGAGAGCACTCAAAAACATTATTGCTATATTACCTTACCTGATGATAATGAGACGGCGACAATACTCAAACAATTACTGACAACATTCACAGAAAAGTTGCAGCAAGACGTTGTTTTTGTCACCATTGATACGCTTAAACTGGCCATAGGTTTTAAAAAAGCAACAATAAAACATGGTTTTGAAATCCAGGGCCCTACATTAGTTGAATTAGAAAAAGAACTAGAGTCAGAAAACAAGCCTGGGCCTTATCATTTTAAATTATCAAAAGAGGAATATGATGCGTTATTGAGTAATTCGAAGCGAATAACATATTACCAAGCTATCATGGACGTTTATACGAGCGTAATGAAAAGTGGTGACCTCATCTTTAAAGTGCTAGGGGAATATCTAAACCTTCAAATCAACTTAGTTCCTGATTTTCTATTTAAAAGCTGTACCTCCTATTTACGTGCTCTCAGCAATCAGTCTTGGGAAGCACTAACAGATTTTATCTCAGATTTTGACACGAAATTAAAAGCAAGGATCATGACAAAACAGCACTATTTGGTGCAAAAATCAAATAGCATACATCAACAGATTCATATCTTAAGATCACTGCATTTTAATATAAGTAATGCTAATATGCCCGAAACCACAAAACTAGTCATAAAATTGCTAGAAAAAGCTGAAGCCATGGTGAAAGAAATCGACCAAAGAATGGCAGAAGCCCCTGATAATATTCCCGCTTGTGAGCACTATTTCGAGCACATGAATAAAACTCAAGCAATTAATCACTCTGAAGTGACAGGAGCAGCAAAATTATTATGTGAAAAAATTGAAAAAATAGAGGACTATTTTAAAGAGAATGCTGCTATTGTCAGCAGCCTCCAAAAACAATACCAAGAAAAAGCAACGTGTTGGCAGCCAAAATAGCAAGCTTTACTGATCCCAAACAAAAAAATGCCCCCATGTCGATAGACTCATATCAGGCTTTATATACTGGCTCAACTGAACTTACAACAAAATTCATTGACCTCAAGATCGGATTCGAGCAGTTAAAGCAAAAAGCTATCAATCATCAATCAGAGTTGCGTGACTTACAAACATCATTGCAAGCGCTTATGCCTGTCAATGCTTATGCTCCCATTGGGTGCATCACGAACCACTATGAACAGAACCTTAGTCAAGATATAAATAGTTTCACCCAAAATATTCAGACCTGCCAAGAACACCTAAACATTTTAAAATGGTATGAATTTCAATTGAGACAGTTGCAGCCTGCGTCCGAAAATCGAGATGCTAAAACAATTGAGGCGTTAATTAAATTGAAAATAAGCCAGAACCAGGCTCGTGACAAAACAACCGCTGACGTCGAGGCATCAACTAACAATAATACATCGCCGAACTGATCTATCGTTTAAAGTAAATGCATTTATAAACTCAGCATTTCGCTGCCAGGCTCATCAGAGATTGGTTGCTTTTTCTGGTCAAGAGAGCCCATGAAAGGACGCTTGGATTCATAGGACATCGCGGCAACAGAATGCGATGCTTGTTGCAGAAAAGCGCTAAAGCTGGCTGCTAATTGAGCAATATCATCTTTAGGTTGAATGGTAACTTCAAATGGCATTAGAAACCCTTCAAAAAAATATAGGAATGATGTGGACTCTAACAAAACCCACTTTGTTAAGCAAATATTAAAATTTTCTTAACAGAAGCTTAAAACTCAAGGCACATTAATTTGCATTGGCTTATGAGTATAAATTTTTATTAATTTCAGTATAATGCGACCTCTGGAGAGGGAGGAAAATTATGGCTATATACCAACAACTATTAAAAGCGTTATTGGACGAGATAGAATCCAATAGCGACTTATTGGGAATACTAGAATTAAAGAAAGCTTATTAAGATTACATTTAGTTTTGACTCAACGAAATTCTCAGGGTGACGAAACTGTCGCTAATGCTCAGTTGGTCTGCGAGAAAATTGCAATCCTATGGGTAATGCTGGCTAAAAATATGCAAGATCCCAACTTTAAAGCAATACTTGCTGATGAAAAACAATCTTATGCCTTTTCAAAAACTGTCATGAGTGAAATTAGAAGCCTGGGACAACTGACCCGCTATAAAGCTGACTTCGTAATAAAAGAGACTGGACTGTAAATACAATCCATCATTTAAAGCACCGTTTGCAGCAACTCGCAGTAGCATCTCAAGTTATTGATTTTCATAAAAAATCTACAAATAAGATAAGTGTATGTTGTGAAATAATTTGGTTAAGATCATTGAATCAAATAACGTCGGCCAAGATTGACGAAGAAGCCGATATGGCTAATCGGTTATTGAAAAATAATCCAGCAGCAAAAAAATATGTCGATCAAGTCTATGCTCTTGCAATAATTTTGAATAAATTTTATAGCTATGAACAAAGCGCATCCATAAAGAAAATAAAATATATTTTCGATCAGATAGCTGATACTGCTTTAGACAAAGCAACCCTAAGGAACGAGATCAGTGAAGTCGATGATTTTATCGCTATCCGGCATGCCATATTGGCCTGGTCAATCTCATCTAAAACCAGCCCCATATTTTTGATGATTCCCATTTATTATATCAAGGATTAAGTGACCCTAAAACCAGCCACACCTTAATTGATACAGTTTTCTCGGAGGTAGATGTGCTCTTTGAAAAAATCGACAGTATATACAAAGAAATTTTAAAGAACATTTACAATCTTGATTCGGCAACACTCACTTCAGCAAGTGGCTTCATTAAAACAATTGCAGACGAGTTACAAAATTATTATCTCTTGTTAACAAAACTCTCAACAGTCAATGAAAATCTCTTGAACAACCCAGCCACAGAGGAAACTTGGCTTTCAGCTGCAGAAAAAATAGGGATGAAATTAATGAGAAAATAAAAGCCTTGAAATACTATCAATTCATGCTAAGCACGCTTGCACAATCCCTTATTGCGCCCAAATCAATCGAACAAACGAATGAAATTATTGATCTATTGATTAAGCATGAGACGCTATTAGAAAAATCAGACCAATTATGGCAAGAATTAAGCCAAATAGAACAAGATTTAGAAAAACAAATTTCACTTTATGGTTTGCGAAAAAACAATAATTTTTCCAACATGAATCATTATTGCTTCTTTCCATCACATTCCATACAACAAATTAAAGTAAAACTGTTGTCGTTTAAAGATGGAATCAAGCAGGATTGGGAACCACTGCTAGATAAAAGCCATTTATTTGCTTCCGAAGAAGAGGTCAGTAAACATTTAACTTCCATCACTGACCCTAACTGCCAAGCTATCATATTCGCTTATATTCAGCGAAATTTCCCTGTTGGCACAGGAGAAAATTTTGAATTCTCTTGTTACACAAAAGTTTTAAAAGCCATGGATGGACTATTAGTGAAAATTACCCAGCTTGAAAAAGCCATCAAACATTTTTAACTGCTCCTCAACCAACAACAGGAAACCAAAACGATTACAATGTACCGCTGCCATCATTTAGCGGTTAACAAGATGGTTTTGCCGCAAACGCCTGTTCCTCATCAGGAGCCGTTGTTATCTGATGGTACCCACGACTTTGTTGGACAGGCAGGCGTTTTGGCAACGATGACTTGACTTGTGAAATGCATGTTAATGTGGCAGTGACATCATGCAGAAAAGACTCAGTATTTTCACCTGAAGTTTGGTTTTTCTTTGATCGGCTAGGATTTGTTTTTAGCATTATTTGCTCCTCCATGGCATTATCATTGTGGTGAAATCATATCATTTTTACTTAACACTGACCATTATTTGATAGATAATCGCTCTCACTTACCGAATTGGCAGACTGTACATGACAATCTCACCTTTACTCACTGACTATTATCAGCTGACTATGGCCTATGGCTATTGGCAGTTACAACGCGCAGAGCAAGAAGCCGTCTTTATACTGTCTTTTCGCAANAACCCTTTTCAAAGCAGTTATACAGTCAGTGCCGGTTTGGCAGCAGCCATCGAATTCTTGCAAAATTACCGTTTCACTGCAGATGATCTAGATTATTTGGCCTCTCTGACCAATTCCCATAATCAACCAAGTTTTTCCAATGAATTCTTGGCCTATTTAAAAGATCTGCGCTTTAGCTGTGATATCGATGCTGTTCCTGAGGGAACACTGGTGTTTCCACGAGAACCCTTGTTACGCATCAAAGGGCCGTTGCTTCAATGCCAATTACTTGAAACACCACTACTTAATCTGATCGGTTTTCCCAGTTTAATTGCGACCCAGTCCAGCCTGGTTTGCGCTGCTGCCGATTGGGCACCAGTCATGGAATTTGGCCTGCGCCGCGCTCAAGGGCCAGATGGCGGCGTGACCGCAAGCCGGGCAGCATTTATCGGTGGCTGTGAATCAACTTCTAATGTATTGGCCGGTAAGTTGTATGACATTCCAGTCAAAGGCACTCAAGCCCACAGCTGGATCATGTCTTATCCCGATGAGTACACGGCATTCAGTGAATTTGTGAAAGTAATTGATACCACTGTATTACTAGTAGATACCTACCATACTCAAACTGGCGTCGAAAATGCCATCGCCGTTGGCAAGCAATTGCGCCAACAAGGCCGGGATTTGCAAGCCATTCGCCTAGATTCCGGTGACTTGACGGCACTCAGTCAACAAGCACGTGCCATGTTAGATGCGGCCGGCTTTGCCCAAACTAAAATCATTGCCAGTGGTGATTTAGACATCGAGAAAATCACGCATTTAAAAAAATTGTGCGCACCCATCGATATTTGGGGTGTGGGCACTCGATTAACGACGGCTTATACTCAACCTGCATTAGACATTACCTATAAATTGTCAGCTATTCGTAATACTAATAATGAATGGCAATACAAAATAAAAATTTCAGATCAACCAGAAAAAAGCACTTTTCCGGGACTGCAACAAATACGACGCTATTATCAACAAGACCGGTTGTTGAATGATGTGATTTATGATGTCGAATTAGGCATTGATGCGAAATTGCCAGCCGAAAGCGACCGGCAGCAAGATTTATTAATGCCCATTTTTCGTCAAGGTAAATTAATTTATGACTTGCCCCCTATTGCTACGGTACGTGCCGGGTGCATCGAGCAATTGAAACAATTCATGCAACAACAAACAACACACTACTCTGTTAGTTTGGAAACTAAGCTACAAGCTGTACGAGATAAGTTACTGCAAAAATCACGCTAGTTTAAAAAATGTTTCGCGATAATAACGTAATTCTTCAATCGAATCGTAAATATCGTCCCTGGCCAAATGACGCGATTCCTTTTTAAGACCGGCATAAATTTCTGGCGCCCAATGCTGGGCCAGGATTTTAATCGAGCTGACATCTAAATTGCGGTAATGAAAAAACTGTTCAAGCTTTGGCATCCAACGTGCTAAAANACGTCGATCCATGCAAATGGAATTGCCGCACATCGGCGATTTTTAGGAATNCACATAACGAATTAAAAATTCAATTGTCGCAGCTTGGGCAGCTTCTTCTGTAATATTGCTAGCTTTAATTCGGTCTACCAATCCAGACATCGTATGTTGATTCGTGACCCAATCATCCATACCAGCCAAAACACTGTCAGGTTGATGAATAGCAAATACTGGGCCATCAGCAATGATTTTTAAATTAGCATCGGTCACAACTGTTGCAATTTCAACAATACGATGTTGTTCGGGATTTAAGCCCGTCATTTCCAAATCAATCCAAATTAAACGATCAGCACGAGGTTCCATAATTGCCACCTTTTGTGAACAGCTTAGAGAAGTTAAAACAAAATTATGGTATAGCAATATGTAGGGTGGATCAAGCGAAGCGGATCCACCAAATCATACTGCTAACAAGGAATGGTGGATCCGCTTCGCTTGATCCACCCTACATGTCCTATAAATTCAGAAGCGAAATTTGGTCATTTTTCAAATTAACATCATTCTACTTTGGTCAACTGATAAAAACGTTCAATATCAATATTCGTTCCACTTAACACTGCGGCCACCCGCTTGCCAGTCAAACGTGCTTGTAATGGACCACAAATCGCTGCCATTGACACCGCAGCGGCGGGTTCTAAGGCTAATTTCATCTCTTGAAACATAAGCCGCATCGCATCTTTGATTGCGGCATCTGACACCGTGACTACTTCATCTACCCATTGTTGGCATAAAGAGAATATATAGGGCTGGGTCTGCGTCAGCGCTAAACTGTCGGCAATGGTATTGACTTGTGGTACGGGAACTATTTTCCCGCNTTGCAAGCTGCGATACATACTATCTGCGCCTTCCGGTTCAACACCATAAATAGCACAATGCGGCCAAACTTGTTTAATAAATGCCGCAATACCAGCACACAATCCGCCTCCACCAATCGGCACCACAATAGCATCAAGATCAGCGATCTGCTGACTAATTTCCAATCCGATAGTCGCTGTACCTAAAACGATATTGCGCCCTTCAAACGGATGAATGGGACTACGTTTCTCCGCTGCTGCAATTGCCTCCATCTTTGGAAATGCATCTGCCAAAGTGTCCACTAGCAAAACTTCTGCGCCATAACTGCGACAACGCTCCATGCGTACTGGACTGGCCGTCTTGGGCATGATGACTTTGGCACTAATGCCTAAGGTCTTAGCAGCAAAAGAAACTGCCACCGCATGATTGCCTGCACTGGCTGCAATCACGCCATGCTGGCGTTCCTCTGTAGATAGACTGGATAACCAAGTCAATGCACCGCGAGCTTTAAAACTGCCACATACTTGCCAGAGTTCCAGCTTTAATAGCACATCTATATTGCCTACTTGCTGTTTAAACCGATCTGTCCGGCACTGCCAAACAGGCGTCACAGCAATCCAGCGTTTTAAACGTTCATGATTGGCAGCAATTTCTTCAATGCTAGGAGTCATGACTAAGCTGGTTGTAAGCATCGTGGTTCCCTACGGGGTTATTGTTGCCTTCACTGCAAATTATTGTAATAATGCTGTCCATTGTTAATTATAGCCAATCAACACAGGGAAGGCTGTCATGATCTCATTTATATTCACTGCTATTATTGCTTATCTTCTCGGCTCCGTTTCCAGCGCTATTATCGTTTGCAAATTCCTCGGCCTGCCGGATCCGCGCACTCAAGGCTCAGGCAATCCCGGCGCCACCAATGTGATGCGTATTGGGGGCAAAAATGCAGCCATCATTACCTTGATAGGAGATGCGCTCAAAGGGCTACTTGCCGTATTAATCGGACGGCTCTTTGGAGTGGAGGGGTTTTTATTGGGGATTGTGGGTGTCGCCGCCCTGTTAGGACATATTTATCCTATTTTCTTCCAATTTAAAGGAGGTAAAGGAGTGGCAACTGCGTTTGGTGCCTTGTTGGGCATGAGCTTGCCTGTCGCTTTAGTCGCTGCTATTACGTGGACTTTAGTCATTGTATTTTCCCGTTATTCTTCATTGGCTGCTCTCGTGACAGCTGTATTGGCACCCGTTTATACTATTTTATTTGCTGATTTCGCTTACTTCTTTCCAGTCATCATAATGAGCGGCATTATGATCTGGCGTCACTGGGACAATATTCAGCGGCTAAAAACCGGCACTGAAAACAAGATTAATTTATAACTTCCAACGTGGCCAAACATCAATTGTTAAATCGTCGTGAAAACCACGGGATAAGCGTTGATAACCTGCATAGGCCACCATCGCACCATTATCGGTGCAATAAGCTGGCCGCGGATAAAACACTTTCCNCCCTCGCTCTTGCACCATCTGTTGCATGGCTTGACGCAATGTTTTGTTAGCCCCCACCCCTCCAGCCACCACAAGTTGACGACAATGAGTTTNTTCAAGTGCCCGCCGGCATTTAATCACTAATGTATCGATAATGGCTGCTTGAAAAGCACAGGCGATGTCGGGATACGTGGCTTCATCGTAATTAACCCGTTCTAACGTATTCAACGCATGCGTTTNTAAACCACTAAAACTAAAATCCAATCCAGGACGGTCTGTCATTGGCCGCGGAAAAGTATATTTTCCTGGTTTGCCCTGCATCGCCAATTGTTCTAAGGGCGCCCCACCCGGATAAGGTAGCCCCATTAACTTGGCAGTTTTATCGAATGCCTCCCCAACAGCATCGTCCAAAGTTTNCCCTAAAAGACGGTAACATCCAAACTCACTGACCTCAATTAATAAAGTGTGGCCACCAGACACAAGCAAAGCAATAAACGGATATTCTGGCTGTTCACCTTCTAACATGGCTGCTAACAGATGTGCTTCCAAATGATGCACACCAATGCTCGGTATTTGCCATGTCCATGCTAACGTACGTGCCAAACAAGCCCCTACCAATAAAGCCCNCGCCAAACCAGGGCCTTTTGTATAAGCAATGCCCTCTAAATCGCCCGGAGTCACATTGGCCTCTGTCATCGTTTGTCGTACTAACGGCACAAGATGACGAATATGATCACGCGAGGCCAACTCTGGCACGACCCCACCATATTTTGCATGCATAGCTACCTGACTATGCAAGCAATGCGCCAAAATACCGCGCTCAGCATGGTAAACAGCGACGGCAGTTTCATCACAAGAAGTTTCAATTCCGAGTACACAATTAATCGTCATAACGTTAGAACTCAATAAGACAACAGCCATAGGATTTTGTTGGGTTACGTTAGCATAACCCAGGTTACTAAAACACCGAATATTGGCTGAAGTAAAAATTTGGCATTGTTCGATAAATGAAATAGCCTCTCTTCTCATCCTGAGCGAGGCGAAAGATTTTCTTCCAGTGCCACTTAAAGACGGCCCGCTAGAATATTCCAGGCCGTATCTGCCTCAAAACCTTTGCAATTGGTCGGCAGAATCATTAAGATAGTCACCCAGCGCTGCGTCCGCGCAGCAATTTACCGTTAAATAACTTAAAACCTCGAGGTGACGATCTCAATGCCAAGTATTCATGTCCGGGAAACCGAATCCTTTGATGTCGCGTTACGACGCTTTAAAAGATCCTGTGAAAAAGCAGGCATTCCTTCCAAATTACGCCAGATTGAATTCTATGAAAAACCGACATCCAAGCGTAAACGCAAAAAGCAGCGGCTGTAAAGCGTTATCAGAAAAACTGCAAAAGAACAAGAATCCATGGTTCGGGATCACGGCAAACGTCGGAAAGCCGGCAATGAGTAATCTAAAAGCCCGCATTACTGAAGATATGAAAGAGGCCATGCGCGCCAAGGACCAAACAAAACTTGGCGCGATTCGTTTATTACTGGCCGCCATCAAACAGCGGGAAGTCGATGAACGCATCGCCCTCGATGACACCCAAGTGATGGCCGTCATCGACAAAATGATCAAACAACGCCGTGAATCCGTGGCACAATATCAAAATGCCAACCGCCAAGACCTAGTTGATCAAGAAAATTTTGAAATTACCGTATTGCAAAATTACCTGCCAACCCCTCTGACCGAAGCCGAAATCCAGCAACTCGTTGCTGCGGCTGTCAAAGAAAGCGGTGCGACCTCCATTAAAGACATGGGCAAGGTCATGGCCATCTTGAAACCTCAGATGCAAGGCCGCGCTGATATGGGTGCAGTGAGCACAAAAATTAAAGCAGCATTGGGCGGTTAATCCCCCACTCTTATATGAATGAGCGGCAATATACCACAGTCCTTTCTTGATGAATTGCTAGCGCGAACTGATCTCGTTGAAATTATCGATTCACGAGTCAAGTTACGCAAAGCTGGCATGAACTTTTCTGCCCTCTGCCCTTTCCATAATGAAAAAACNCCCTCTTTTTCCGTCAGCCCCAGCAAGCAATTTTATTATTGCTTCGGCTGTGGTGCTCATGGGAATGCCATCAGTTTTTTAATGCAATATGACCGG
The DNA here is from genome assembly GCA_013414725.1 of Coxiellaceae bacterium. GTDB lineage: Bacteria > Pseudomonadota > Gammaproteobacteria. Next base: position 2,512,938 of record CP058706.1, read on the forward strand.
ATGGAATTTGTCGATGCCGTTGAAACCTTGGCGGCTAAATTAGGCCTGACTGTACCACGCGAGGGTGATATTGGAAAAAACCCAAACNNTGATTCCTATTTAGGCCTATACACATTATTGGAACGGGCCACACAGTATTACCAAGAACAATTGCGTTTGTCTCCTATCGCTATTGATTATTTAAAATCACGTGGAATCACAGGGGCGATTGCCAAAAAATTTGGCATTGGGTTTGCTGCTGATGCTTGGGAGCAATTGACTAATCACATTGCCAAAAATAAACAAGATCATGCTGATTTGCAAACCACCGGCATGTTAATCAAAAACGCCCGCGGTAAAATTTATGACCGATTTCGTAACCGGATTATGTTTCCTATTCGCAATCTGCGTGGTCACGTAATTGGCTTTGGTGGTCGCACCATCGGAAACGAGATGCCTAAATATTTAAACTCACCAGAAACTTCCATTTTTCACAAAAACGAAGAATTATACGGTCTTTATGAAGCGCGCCAAGCCAACAAAGAATTAGATAAAATTATTATTGTAGAAGGCTATATGGATGTTGTAGCGCTGGTACAACATGAAATCACTCATGTCGTTGCCACATTAGGCACTGCTACTTCAAGTAAACACATCCAACGCTTACTGCGTTACACTTCTGAATTGATNTTTTGTTTCGATGGCGACCAGGCCGGCTTACAAGCCGCATGGCGTGCACTGACAATGGCATTACCTTTTATGCGCGATGGCATTCGCGTTGCATTCATGCTATTACCACAAGATGAAGACCCCGATAGCTTAGTCCGCAAAGAAGGTAAACAAGCATTTTTAACGCGAGTAAATCAAGCATCTTCCTTAGCTGACTTCTTTTTCGATAAATTAAGTCAAAATGTTAATCTACAACAAATGGACGGTAAAGCAAAATTGGCCAAACTGGCCAATGAATTTTTAGAAAAGCTACCCGCTGGTATTTTCCGTGAACTGATGTATGAACGTTTAGCTCAATTAATTGGGGTGGATATTGACACATTACAACACTATTTAACTGCACCTGTTACATCACCAATAAACACCCCTCTGAATAACAAGTCAGTAAAAATAGACAAACCTGGCCGCACTGCTTCACCAGTCCGTCTTGCCATTGTTTTATTATTACAACATCCCGAACTAATCCGTGAATTGACCACTGCACCTCCTCTCACACAAATTCCACTGCCAGGACTTGACCTCCTGCACCAACTTATCCAATTGCTGCAACAGCAACCTAAATTGACTACTGGTGGAATTTTAGAACATTGGCGCAACCAGCCATATGCAACGCAACTCGCCAAATTAGCAGCCAAAGAACATTTGATTCCTATTGAAGGCTTGGGCGAGGAATTACGCGGTGCTATTTTGCGCATCAATGAATTTGCCCGTGAGCAATTAATCAGCCAATTACTGGAAAAAGCCAGTCAAAATGCATTGTCGTTGACCGAGAAACAACAATTACAAAAACTGATTGCTGAACGTAATTAATTTTAAAAATAAAAAAGGGGGAACAATATGCCATTTAATCACACGCAATTTATTCAAAATCTGGCTTTAGTCGAAGATAAGCTTGGCCTTGGTGAGGTAAGCCGTGGCGGAATGTGCTGGGGCTTAGCATCAATTTAATAGAACAATTTACTAAAAATCGGGAGCGCGATTATTTAGAAATCATTAATTATATCTCAGAATTGGCGCCAGAAATCCTAAACCAATATGTGGATGAATTTAATCGGAATCCAGAGATGACCGTAGACATACCACTACTTTTTGAAAATAAAACCATCAGCAAAAATATTCCTTTCAAAAAGATCATTAATATCATTAAAAAAATTAATAATGAACAAAACAATCTTTCCAATAAACGGAAATGGGTTTCTTTTGCGACATATACATGCCGTATTCGCACAACTGAAGAATTAGCAAATATTCTCCAACAATGCGACTATTTTTTAAAACCAGCATGATCACCACTGTCCTTGATCATGCTTTTGCTTTAATTGGCCATAGACAAGCGCACCTATGGTTCGAACCTAATAAAGAAATTCCTTTAGAACCTGTCAAAAAATGGGAGGAAGTTTCCTCAGCTATCTTAGTTCAATATCCGCAGCGGCCTTTTATTTTTCACTGGATATGGTCCGCAAACCCAGTTTTGACGATCAATTTGACCAAGTCCTTGCTGAATTATCACAAGCATTAGAACAACATAATAATAGCCAAGACCGTGGCTTAAAAACAAAAATAAAGTTTTTTTATCAACAAATAGCTCAGTACAAAGATGGTAAAATTAGCCGTGACACATTAATAGAAAACATAACGTTCATGAGCCAACCAATCCAAAACCAAGCAGTCAAAGTTGTAATAGATTCTTTTACAAAAAATTAAAAACTTGTTGCCTTCAGACGCAAAATTCATGTGGATCAAAGAAAAGTCATACGAGTTTGACGATTTATCCGAGCCTATGTTATTGATAGCAAGGGTGAAATTACAAGTCGCGCTTATCTATCATTTTTTGTCACAGGGCATGAGTCCGAATATGACAGGTTATGAAGGAATCCAAGTTGTCCCATTATCAAATTATCGAGACCTTGGGCATTTAGAAATTGATAAAATGTTAGATGATTTTGATGATTGTTACCCACAAGAAGAACGACTGATTTTTCCAGCCAAAAAGGCTATACCCAGCCCACTGCTTTGTTGGTAAATTATGATTTAGACCTAGACAAATTCGACAGTGATTCCTCGGCTGCATTGCATTACGCAGCCAAAAAACAAACCTATGGCAATGTTTGGTTTCTGCTCTTTTATGGAGCTGATCCTAATTTAATGGATGGCCAAGGCATGACACCATTGCATCATGCCCTGACTGCAAAATATGATGAGGCTAAAAATACCAAATCGTAGAACTTTTGCTGCAATTTAATGCCAATCCTAACTTACCTGATAAACAAGGCAAAACCGCGTGGGAATATGCCGGTGATGATGAAAAATAAAAACCTTATTGGCCTGCTACGGTGCCAAAGGAGCGGAAAATTTTCAAATTCCTGGCCACTTAGAAAATCAACTGGAAATCAACCATTTCATATATAACTACTTAATCTGTGGCAAAGATTCTGCTGCACTCAAGGAAGAGGACATCAAACGTTTCGCTGAAATAAAAGTATTTGAGGCAACCAAACAATGCCTCGTCCATTTGATGGGATTTTATGGCAATAGCGTTTTACTTCAGAGACTAGAAAAATTTCCCGAACTATTAGAGCAAAAAGATTTTTCAAAAATACAGTCCTAAGTATTGCCTGCTTAAGAAAAAATTATGCTTTAGCATTGTCACTGGCCGGCAAAGGTTTTAAGGTAAATCAACCTGCAATATTTTACACCCTAAAAACGGCGACTTTACGGAAGCTAAAAAATTAATTGGCTTCAATTTTGTGATAAAACCCAGTTTATGGGACTCTATTTTTAGTTTTCTCAAACCCAATGCACAAAATGAAGCGATTCAATTACTTTTACCATTGAAATTTGATGCCAAATACCTTGATAAAAACGGTGAAACTTTACTGCATCATGCAGCCAAAAGCTATGCCACACAAATCGGTGAAGCCATCCAAAGCTTTATTGGTCAGGGTGCTGATGTTAATCAAAGAGACTATAATGGTGCCTCTCCTTGCTTAACTGCTACTAAGAAAAGAAACATAAAGGCAGCAAGGGCTTTTTAAATGCAGGCGCTGATCCCAACCAAGCTGACTATTTTGGTATGACACCCTTGCGCTTAGCTGTAGGCATGAATCAAACCGACATGGTTGAAATTTTGTTGCGAAATGGGGCAACTTTCACTCATGCTGAAGGCATAGAATTTTTAAACCTTATTTTCAAACAATCTTTCCGCGACCGCACTATTGCCAAGTTATTAGTTGCCCATTGGGGCCTCACTAAGCCAATAACTAAAAACATGCTTGACTTAGTTTATCTGGCTTATAATTTTGGCCTAGTAGAGCCGTTAGAGAGACTGCTCTTCTTTAAAAATATAATGAAAATGATGCACACCTTCCATTGACCTATTTATTAAGCGAAAATGATTTCTACATTAGCAATGGCTTAAAAATTATTCGCGACGTTTTTTGTGTGGCAATAATAAACATGATTTCTATGGTAAATTTCATTACCCCAATTCTTATAAAACATTTGCCTTAAAAAGACTGACGGATAAAATTAAAAAAATCGACGACAAAGAAAAAGAACTACTGACAGCGATTTATAAGCAAATTGAAGCAGCAACCAGCCTGGCCGGTTTAAAACAATCTTTGACCGGTTCATTCATGCAATTTGCCAAGACCATTGACCAAAATGAATCGTTGTTCTACGGCTTCGATATGACCTCAGAAATGAGAGATTTATTTGTTCCGTTACAAGAAATGACTCAGAGATTAGCAGATGGCCCAAAAGATCCTTATTTACTGCATTGGGCAATCAATAGTGGGTTTGTTGACGTGATGGAAGATTTACTGTTAAAGGTGCAAATACAGAATCTCCTGATAACAGAGGCAACAAACCATTTCAATTGGCCATTAATCAAAATAATCCAACCGTTTTGCGTTGCTTGATAGCACACCAAGTGGATCTGTCCCAAGGATGTCAACAACCACAAGAACCTTCTAAACTGGCACCTTATGTTGAACTGATAGTCAGCTTAACTAATTCAAGCACCTCAGCTGACTCTGCACAGCCCTGGAATGAAAAGATTACTGTTGCTGAAAATCTTATGAATAGCATTATGTCTAAAAAAGAAAACGACATCTTTTACCCACTCAGTGAAGAGACATTGGCCATTGAAACTATGCTTAAGAAGATTGAAACCAACAAACCTTCCAGTGACTTAAAAACTTTTCAGCGCTTATTATTGCTAGAACTTGCTGACCAAACCGATGAATTATTGCAAAAACAAAATTCACGGCACAAATACAACGTGTGTATGAAGTTTTACAGGTCAAGCTAGCAAGTGCGCTAACGCCCACGTTAGAGTTTTGAAGAAAATGCCCGTCCATCACTTGGGCGGGCATTGATAAGACCGTTATGCGGTGGTTTCTTTGACGATGACTTTTTCGATAATCACTTCGTCACGGGGCACGTCTTGATGGCCCGCACGCGAAGTAGTGGCCACTGCTTTAATTTTATCAACCACGTCCATACCTTCAATGACTTTGCCAAACACACAATAACCCCAGCCATCAAGCGATTTGCTTTTATGATCAAGAAAATTATTGTCCACTACATTAATAAAAAATTGCGCCGTGGCTGAATGGGGATCACTCGTACGCGCCATGGCAATAGTACCACGCTTATTCGATTGCGCTTTGTCTGCTTCGTTTTCAATCGGTTTATTGGNTTNTTTCTGTTGCATCTCTTTGGTAAAACCACCACCTTGAATCATAAAGCCATTAATGACACGGTGAAAAATGGTGCCATCATAAAAACCATCCTTGGCATATTGCAAAAAATTTTCTGCTGTTTTGGGAGTATGGGTAAAATCTAATTCAATAACGATAGGGCCGTGATTAGTTTGTAAAGTGATCATATTAATTTCTCCTTTAATAAAACAGGGCTATCATAAATAAGAAGAACAAAAACACTAGAAGCTATCTCAAAATACGAATGTTATATCACCGTTAGCTCAAAAAATGATTTTTCAGGCAGTTGGATCAAGCAAAGTGACTCCCTTTTGACATTAACCTGCCATCACCTCTTCTGCTGCACGCAGCCCAGATAAATAGGCACCACGCGCAGTCGCTGGAAATTCACGATAAGTCGCCTCGCCTGCAAAAATTAATTGTTGGCCCACTGGTTGTGCTAAACAGTCATAGTCTTCACCGCTTGCACCCACAGGTATATAGGAATAAGCACCAAAACTAAATGGGTCTGCCCACCAGCGGGTAATTACCGTGCCAACAGGAGCAGGAATCTTATCGCCAAATAAGCTCCGCAATTGTTGCATCGTATCAGCAACAATCTCAGCATCAGTGCGCTGCTCTAAACTACGGGCTAAATCACCCGAAACATAACCTAATAAAATAGGTTGTGCAAAAAAATGTAAATAATTCACAAAAATGGGGACATGCTCATAACGGTCAGCAAAATAACCGACATTTGGACAATCATCCGGCCAAAATGCGTATGGAAAACGCAAACCCACTTTATTTAATACACCCATTTTTAAACGAGAAATCGCTAGTCTTTTTCTAANAGGTAATAATGGTTCAAACAGCAATCGCTGACTTTTCAATACACCTAAAGGCAATGTCACAATCACTTTATCAGCCGTCAATTCACCTTGATTAGTAATGACATGGACTTGGCTTTGCTGCCAGATAATTTTTTTACCACTGTATTGAANGCGAATATCGAGTCCTTGCGCTAAATGCGTGACCAGTGGGCCATAACCTGACATTAAAAGTGGAAATTCATCAATTTCCCCCTCTTCTTCCCAATGCCGAGCGGATAGATACTGAGCACTATCAGAATAGTAAGAACTTTGAAACATTAAACGCCAACGATAACTGTCTAACTCTAAATCGGGCGGCAATCCATGCTGGCCCAATAACTGTGCCAATGCTTCTGCCACTGAGACATCATGCGGTTGATCCTTGGCCCACATTGACGCAAGATGCAATAACCGCTCATATGAAGTATTGCCAATAGCCAATACGTCTCTGGGCACTCGCCGGCCTTGGCGGTCTATTATATAGCCGTTATAAATATCGGTTGTTTTGGCAGGCAATTGCAGTTGTTGCGCTAAAACGGCCAAGGGATTGTCCTTGACCCCATGCAGCCAAGCTGCCCCTAAATCGATAGGGGCTCCTAAACTTTGATCGGTGGCTGTGCGCCCGCCTGCCCGGTCACGTGCCTCAATCAAGGTCGCTGCATAGCCATGCGCCCGTAAGTGATTTGCTGCGGCTAAACCGGCCATCCCAGCCCCAATGATTAGCGTCTTCGCCATTCTTTACCTCCAAATCTGCTAGCTATACAACTTGCATTTATTAATTTTTCCATTATCATAAACCCCCACACTACTCGTGCTGTGGCACGACCAATAACGATATACGTTAAATAGGCGGACCTAAACCGACGCAGCCTCCGCAAGGAAGAAACTGGTTTTCTCCTGGCACGCTGTATTAACAAAGTATATAATTTTAAGAGAAAATATGTCTTTTAAAATTTGTCCTAACCCCATGACAGAGAGCTAGGCAACCATGAGCTTCGACCAGGAACAATCTGAGTTAAAACAATTAATTGCCAAAGGNAAAAACCAAGGCTACCTCACCTTCACGGAAGTGAATGATAACCTACCCGACGAGATCATTGACCCCGAGCGGATTGAAGAACTATTCCGCATGATCAATGATATGGGTATCACTGTGCGTGATAATGCTCCGGAAGGCGGTGATGAGCTCTATCTGAGTGAATCCACAGGTGGCGGCACTCCCGCAACCGAAGAGGAGGAGGAAGAAGAGGGCAGTGCTGGCGCTGCAATCCTCGGCCTAGAAGGTGAATTAGGACGTACCACTGACCCTGTGCGCATGTATATGCGAGAAATGGGCAGCGTGGAACTCTTGACCCGCCAAGGTGAAATCGCCATTGCCCAGCGCATTGAAGAAGGCACCAAACACCTATTGTCCGCGTTGGCACAATATCCTGAAGTCATCACCTCTGTGTTAGATGAATACCAAAAGACGCTAACTGGCGAAAAACGGCTCAGTGACATTGTCACTGGCTTTCTTGATTATGAAGAATTTGGCGAATTGCCCCCAGAAGCCGTGCCACAAGAATTATTAATGTCAGAAGTCGAACCTAAAATCACCGACGAAGAGGAAGAAGAGACCGGTGAAGGTGGCGAAGGTGAAGCCGGTGATTTAATGGAAGCAGGCCCTGATCCTGCCCTAGCAAAACGATATTTCGACGAATTAGGTGATTTACACCGTAAACATTTAAATGCCATCAGCAAATATGGCAAAAACAAAACGACCGTCAATCATCAAAAGAAACTGACAGAGTTGTTCACCAAATTCAAACTGACGGCCAAACAACTTAACAAACAAGCCAACAAATTACGTGATATGCTTGATAAAGTACGCGGCCAAGAACGTATTCTGATGGATTTATGCGTCACCCAAGCAGGCTCACCACGTAAAAATTTTATTAATTCATTTCCTAATAACGAAACCAATTTAGATTGGTTAGAGGAATATGCCGCTGAAAACGCTAAATATAAAACCAAACTGCAAGCTGTAGCCGAAGAAGTACAACGCATCCAGAANAAACTCATGGCGTTTGAAAAAGAGACCAACCTCAGCATCGCAGAAATCAAAGAAATTAATCGCCGCATGTCGATTGGCGAAGCCAAAGCACGCCGTGCTAANAAAGAAATGATTGAAGCCAACTTGCGTTTAGTGATTTCCATCGCGAANAAATACACTAATCGCGGCCTACAATTTTTAGACCTCATTCAAGAGGGCAACATCGGCCTTATGAAAGCGGTTGATAAATTTGAATACCGTCGTGGCTATAAATTCTCGACTTATGCAACCTGGTGGATCCGTCAAGCCATCACCCGTTCGATTGCCGACCAAGCGCGTACCATTCGAATTCCAGTCCACATGATTGAAACCATCAACAAACTGAACCGAATTTCGCGCCAAATCCTACAAGAGACCGGTATCGAACCAAGCCCAGAAGAATTGAGCAAACGGATGGACATGAGCGAAGANAAAATCCGCAAAGTGCTCAAAGTGGCCAAAGAACCCATCTCGATGGAAACACCGATTGGCGATGAAGAAGACTCCCACTTAGGTGACTTCATCGAAGACGTGTTAATGGAATCACCGATAGATGCAGCCACTCGCGAAGGCCTACGTGAATCAGTCCGTACTGTCTTGAACAGCCTGACACAACGCGAAGCCAAAGTACTGCGTATGCGATTTGGTATTGACATGAACACCGATCATACGTTAGAAGAAGTAGGCAAACAATTCGACGTCACTCGCGAACGTATCCGACAAATCGAAGCCAAAGCCCTTCGAAAACTACGCCACCCGAGCCGCGCCGAAAGACTGCATAGTTTCTTAGAAACTGAAGAATAAAACCAATCGGCTTGTACCAGCAGCACCCTGCCCTAGTACAAGCCATTGCGACCCCGCACGGGCCCATAGCTCAGTTGGTCAGAGCAGAGGACTCATAATCCTTTGGTCCTAGGTTCAAGTCCTAGTGGGCCCATTAATAGAATCAATACATTAGATAGAATTGGGCTCTATCCCGAAAACGGGGGCACTTATTAACTACATAACACTTTAACTCGTAATCGATAATTTTCAAAATTTCTAAAACCATAAGCCCGTCGTTGTATTAATTTCATCTTGCGATGAAAGCCTTCGGTAATGCCATTGTTTTTACTAAACCGCCACATTCTGACGATTTCTTCTTGCCAAGCGGTCAATGTTTTTCCTAACGTTTGTAACGGGGNTTTAAAAGGGCTCTGTTTAAGTTGCTTGATTAAATCTAAGAAGATAGGAATAAAGTGTTTACACTGTTTTGCTTTCTGAGTTTTCAACATGAGTAATCCATAGAGTTGTTGTTTAAAACGATAGAGCGCTTCAACGGCAGGTTGTTGCTGAAAATACGCATTTCTTTTTTGTAGGCGTTTGCTGTCCAAGTGCGCTGCCTTGGTGCGCAAAGCGGCTAAGATACCGCGTTAGTATTTTAACTTGGGATCGATGCTATGATAGGTTTGTAAATACTGATGATATAACAAACGGATAACATGGAAGCGATCAGCGACGATTTTAGCGTTTGGAAAATAGTGTCGAATGATTTTTCGGTATCGATTCGATAAGTCAATGCAAATGATTTTTACGCGCTCTTTATTCGGTAATTGTTGTAAATAAGTTTGCAGCGTAGAGTGTGAATGTCCTTTGACGATGTCAGAAACGAAACTACCTGCGAGAAGAGTCGAGAAAAATATTTCTTAATTTAAATAAAACCAACCCATATGTGCGCCTAATCAAAATTAATACCCTATTCAACCATCTCTCCTTCCTGATGCTTTGTAATAAAAAATTAATAAATTAAACCTGCTTAACAGACTCATATCAATTTGCAATATTGTCACTATTTACCAACTGGCCATTATCTAGATTTCAATCAAAAATCTATGCCCAAGTCGCACTTAATGTCTCAGCCTGCCTTAAAACCAACTCAATCGCTTCTTCTTGCTTATCTGGTGGATATTTATATTTTCGCAAAATACGTTTTACCATCAATCGTAATTTAGCGCGAACACTCTCACGAATTGACCAGTCTACACTTACGTTTCTGCGAAGGTTTTCAGTGAGTTCATGCGCTATTTTTTTGAGAGTATCATCTCCCAACTCTTTAACAGATGCTTCGTTATTTGCCAACGCATCATAAAAGGCTAATTCATCCTCATTAAGTCCTACTGATTCACCGCGCTGCACTGCCTCCTTGAACTTCTTAGCCATTTCACACAGTTCTTCCATCACTTGAGCAGTTTCAATGGCACGATTTTGATAACGCTTGATAGTATTGGTCAATAACTCTGAAAATTTCCTTTCTTGTACCACATTGTTGGCAAAGCGAGTTTTGATTTCGCCATCTAACAATCGTTCAAGTAGCTCAACTGCAAGATTNNTTTCAGGCAAATCCCTTACTTCAGCCATAAACTCTTCATCTAGAATACCGATGTTTGGTTNTTCCAAGCCGACGGCATCAAAGATATCAACTACCTGATCTGACACAACAGCCGAACTGATAATTTGTCGAATAGCAAGTTCGCGTTCTTCATCTGTTCTCTTTTNTGCACTGATATCACGTTTGGTCAATATGACCTTCACTGCCTGCATAAATGCGACTTCTTCACGTAATACCTTTGCTTCATCTAACGTACAGCATAAAGTAAATGCTTTTGACATGGCAAGTGCAGTATCTGCAAAGCGCTTTTTCCCATCTTCTAAACCTAAAATATAATTCGCTGCTTTAGCTAGCAAAACATGGCCACTTGTCAAAAAATTACTGTAATCAAATCCATGCAACATGCCACGTAACATGTCTAACTTTTCTTCTAAAATAGCATATGCTTCGTGAGCGTCAACCGTAGGCCTGCCTCGTCCATGACTCGCGGTGTAATCCTTTAATGCCTTCTTCAAGTCATTAGCTATACCAATATAATCAACAACCAATCCACCTTGCTTATCCTTGAAAACACGATTTACTCGTGCAATCGCCTGCATGAGATTGTGACTCTTCATCGGTTTATCAATATAAAGAGTGTGCGCACAGGGCACATCAAAACCCGTGAGCCACATATCTCTCACAATAACTAAACGTAACTCATCGTCAGGCTTCTTAAATCGCTTTTCCAACTCTTTTCTTGTTTGTTTAGAATATATATGAGGACGAAGCAATGCCTTATCGCTCGGTGTGCCCGTCATTACAACCTTAATGACTCCTTTTCCGGAATCTTCACTATGCCAATGAGGCCGTAATTTAATGATTTCATTATAAAGATGAACGCAAATATCTCGGCTCATTGCCACAATCATAGCCTTGCCTAATTGAGCATTACAGCGCTCTTCATAATGCGCCACTAGATCGGCAGCCACTTGTTTTATACGTGGTTCCGCACCTACAATTTNTTCTAAAGCAGCCCAGCGAGATTTAAGTTTTGCTTGCTCACTATCTTCTTCATCTTCTGCAAGCTCATCAACATCTTCATCTAATGCTTGGATTTCACTTTCATTAAGTGATAGCTTGGCAAGGCGCGATTCATAATAAATTGCAACCGTAGCGCCATCCTCTTTTGCCTGCTGCATATCATAAATATGGATATAGTCGCCAAACACAGATCGCGTGTCACGGTCCTCAGTTGAAACAGGTGTGCCAGTAAAAGCAACAAATGTTGCATTGGGTAAAGCATTACGCATATGTTGCGCATAGCCAGCGCTATATTNTTCTTTGCCTGATTTGCCTTTTAACTCAGCGGTAAATCCATATTGTGTTCGATGCGCTTCATCAGCAATGACAACGATATTGCTTCTATCTGATAATACAGGGAAGATATCCTCATCTTCGCCTAACATAAATTTTTGAATAGTAGTAAAGACAATACCGCCTGATGGCCGATTATTTAACTTTTCCCGCAAATCTCGCCGTGATTCAACTTGTACTGGCTGCTCACGTAGCAAATCCTGCGAAAGTGAAAATACACCAAATAATTGACCGTCCAAATCGTTGCGATCAGTGATAACTACTATAGTGGGATTTTCCATCGCTGCTTCACGCATAATGTGTGCGGCAAAGCATGTCATCGTAATACTTTTTCCACTACCCTGCGTATGCCATACTACGCNCCCTTTCTTATCACCATTTGGCTGTGATGCAATAATGACTTGCTGTATAGCTGCTCGTACAGCATGAAATTGATGATAACCAGCGATCTNTTTAATTAATTTGCCATCATCTTCAAATAAGATAANAAACCGTAAGTAATCCAAAAACAGCTCTGGTGACAAGATGCCACGGGTAAGTGTTTCCAACTCTCGAAATTCGCCAAGCGGGTCTAATGCAATTCCATCAATCGTTCGCCACAACATAAATCGCTCAGCATCTGCTGAGAGCGAGCCAATGCGAGCCTCACTACCGTCTGATATGATTAGCACTTCATTGTATTGGAATACATCTGGTATTTGTTCTTTATAAGTTTGGATCTGATTAAATGCTTTCCAAACATCAGCAATTTCATCGGCAGGATTTTTCAATTCAACCAAGACTAATGGAAGACCATTAATGAACAAAATAACATCTAGCCGACGCGTGTGCCTATCACCTTCAATCGAAAACTGATTAACCGCTAGCCACTCATTATTAGCCGGTGTTATAAAATCAATGAGACGCACGAGATCTCCGCGCGTTTCCCCGTCTTTCTGATATTCCACCGGAACGCCGTTTACCAGATACTGATGCATTCGACGATTTGCAGATAACAATACAGGTGTATTAAGTTGTTTTATTTGCTGTAATGCATCCTCTCGAGCAACCANGGGAATATGCGGGTTTAATTTGTCAATCGCTTTACGTAAGCGTGCTAATAGCAGCACTTCACGATAGTCAGCCCTTTCTGGCTGAATACCATCGCAAGCAATATCTGGCCCATAGAGATGGGAGTAACCCATCTCGGCTAGCCATCTGATCATCTCTTGCTCAATATGGCCCTCATTTATTTGCCGTTTCTCGGTTTGCATTAACGCACCTAATTTGTTGATTGATATACATATTTAAAAATATTGCCCCTATTGTGCTTTGCATTAAAGCACTCTGAGCCCTTTTCTTCCTTATTGACAATATCGACAATAGCGATTAAATAAGAATTTCTTTATATATCAATAAGTTATAATATAATTATGCACGTTGGTGCGCATGAAATTAAATAAGCCTACGCCCAATAAGGTACATATTTTGCATATCTTTTGGAGGCACTCCCTGGATCATCCGGCTTAATCTCACCCTGCTCAACGGAGGCAGCGATTATTTGCGATACAATTGCTGACTTAGCACGAGTGTCTTCCAATTTAAACCGCTCCCTCAAGCTCTGGTTTGTCATTCTTTCATTGCTCACATATTTTAAACAGCAATGCAGGTAACAGGCACGAAGCCGATCAGCATTATCCATTAGCCTGAATTCTTTATAAGAAAACAATACAACGGTTGTGTGAGATGTCGTCACTCTTACATCATGCGCCGGTAACTGGTAAAGCTCGGTGTTAAATACAACTTTATCTATTCCACTCCCCTTTGCTTCACAGATACCCATACGTCTCATGACATCAGCCAAACTTTCATTCCGCGAACGATATTCATCAACAAAGCGTTCGGCCTTTATTAAGGGCTGTCCTGGATTTGTGAATTCAATACGATCAGAATAAATTTCGACCATCACTGAAGAGCCTGTTAAATCTAAGTCTTGATGCACGAGCGCATTAGCCATAACTTCTCGAATAACCAACTCAGGATACATCCTGACTTCTTCTCTAAGTGCTTTTCCAATCATTTCATTCGCCGGGAGCTGGTTATTGATATAATCAATTAAATCTTCAAAACCTACGGCATACCCTTTAGCGATCGTATGCTCACGTTCTGTATTTACCTTATTGTTATCTTTGTATTTGATAATGCGTACAGTCTTGCGATTGACTGATTCAAAATTTCTTAAATCCTTAGCTAATAAAATTGCACCAAGATTAGTAATGAAAAATTCATTATTTTTAGAACGAACAAATTTCTCACTGATGAGTCGATTTAAAATAGCATCTCTTGTTGCAGGTAGCGGTAACTTTATTAGATCAAAAAATTTCTGGACATCTAACAATGCAACCACTTCATCAGAGCTAATTGCACTTGTCGCATCATGATTTAAAAAATTAGGCTGTCCCTCTGCAAAAATACGTTTTAATTGATCCTGTGTCATTGGTACCAATGATTCACCGGATCGCATCCAATATGCACCATCTAATTCCTGTGGTTTTCCTATGGGTCTAGACGGGATTTCAAACACGAGCACCCTGCCATCAGGATGCTGCAATTCATAGACCTCAACCCTAAAATGCAGCTTATTTAATATTTGATACTTGACATTCCCAACATTGAGAAAAGCTTGAGTACCAACTACTTTACGTGGCCGCTCATCACTCACCCCCAAAACTAGGTGACCACCAAGCTCGTTGGCAAAAGCCACGCAGTAACGCAATAGCTTGGTTATGTCGTATTGTTGCTTTGCTTCTTTAAAATCAAGGCGCTCATTTTCATGCGGAGTAGAAAGCCAACCCTCTAACGTTTCTATTGTAATCATGTAACAAGCTCCGAATTTGTGGCATCTATTGGAATTTGCAATTGACCTGAAATTAAACGGGGCAAGAGTGTATTGCGAAGAACTGTTAACGTTTGTATTTCATCAATACTCACCTGGATTCGATTTGCAATTTCTGAAGCAATTGTCGTAAATGCTGCGATGATTTTTGGATCAGGACATACAAATAAATAAGAGCCTACTGCCTCCTTAGATAAATGTAGAACTGTTGTTCCTGAAGTATGAGCTAACGTATGAGATTGAAACGAGTCAGTCTTAAAAAGACCATATAAATATTGCCTGGAAATTAATTCTAAACGCGGCTTAATGATACCAATATCCAATGATGCAACTAACGTACTAAATTCTTGCAAACCTATAACTATTGCAGGCTTACCAATTAATTCGGCTGCTTGGGTAACATCGGTATAAGCAACAATTAAATCACCAGGTACTACTACCTGTGTTGATTTGAAACCTCCAGCATATGGCTTAAAACCATCCAGGCGGAAGCCTCCACCTCGTGCAAATGATTTTAAAGTTACTAATGCTGTAGAGGAAACATCTACCAAATCCTTACTCGAATATGACTTACCTTTTATAATATCTGCCACCTCTGAAACTTGTCTAACTAACCAACCCCTAGGAATCAAACCTAGTTCTGACTCTTCAAAACTATCCGGAAAAAGGGCGACGACTTCAGCATCCATTCCTTCGGGCTGACAGCCTTCTGCTTTTGCATGCACAGGATCAAAATCAATAAACCATGATTTAAATAAGGCTTGGGGGATAGATTCAAGAACGTTGTTAGTTTCACGCAATAGATTTATTCGATCATCAATAGGCTCAAGTATTGCTGCAATCATCTGCGCACTCTTTGCAGATATAAATGGGATCTTTAGTTCATTAAGCAAATCTCGACCTACATTTGGAAAAGTAGAACCAGTTGCTTGTGTAAGCAAATTTTCCAACTTAAACTCTATTACTGCTCTAATAAATGAATTTGGATAACCATTCTTTCCACGAATTGCTGCGATACCTCGTCCGATTGCATAAGTTTGGTCAGACCAGTTCATTTTTCCAGTTGTTGAGCCGCGCACACAAAACAATAAATCATTTTTTTCGCTAGTTTCTTTGGCTCAATAGTAAATTGATTTGGATGAGGATGGTTGAGACCNAAATTCAGTAGGACCATTTAAAAGTGGGGTGCCATGTCCATTCATATTACATGTTTCACCAGCTGGNNTGACTGCCCCATGACAATATCAGCAATTTCTCCAAGCGAGATCTCAGAACTCATACCCCAATCCTCCCAATTTTTTCCGGATCAGCGCATCTAATTCTTCACCTTTTGCCATCTGCTCACCAAGCATCTTCGTTAGCTTTCGCATCTTATCATCGAAAGCTTCATCATCCTCTTCGATCTCTTCCGCACCAATATATCTTCCAGGTGTCAACACATACCCATGATCTGCAATTTCTTTAATTGTTACAGATCGACAAANACCAGCAATGTCTTCGTATTTATTTTTGGTTTCGCCGTCTTCACGCCAAGCATGAACGGTATCAGCAATTTNTTGTATATCCGTGTCAGAAAATTCTATCTGCACGCGGCTCACTGGTTTACCTAGTTTACGCGCATCAATAAACAGCACCTCGCCCTTGCGTTTGCTCTTTTGCTTAGTGAGAAACCACAAACAAGCCGGTATTTGCGTGTTAAAAAATAGTTGCCCTGGCAATGCCACCATACATTCAATCACATCTGCTTCCACCATTTTTTTACGTATTTCACCTTCGCTATTTTGGTTAGAGCTCATGGATCCATTTGCTAATACAATGCCAGCACGACCGTTTGGTTTAAGGTGATATAACATATGCTGCAACCAAGCATAATTGGCATTACCTTGCGGTGGCGTACCATATACCCACCGCACATCACCTTCCAAGCTGGCATGCCACCAGTCAGACACATTAAAGGGCGGATTTGCCATAATAAAGTCAGCACGTAAATCAAGATGTTGATTTTTAGTGAAGGTATCAGCAGGCTCTTTGCCAAGGTTAAAATCAATGCCGCGAATAGCAAGATTCATTGCTGCTAAACGCCAAGTTGTGGGATTGGACTCTTGACCATAAATAGAAACATCACCTAATTTACCGCCGTGTGCTTCGATAAATTTTTCGGACTGCACAAACATACCGCCGGAACCACAACAAGGATCGTAAACCTTGCCATGATGTGGCGCTAGTACTGCTACTAGCGTTCGGACAATACTGGCTGGCGTGTAAAACTGGCCGCCTTNTTTACCTTCGGCATTTGCAAATTGCCCCAAGAAATACTCATAAACTTGCCCAAGCAAATCCTTCGCATCTTTAACACCTGCACCAAAGCCGATTGTCGAAATTAAATCAACCAGCTCACCTAATTTACCGTCAGGTAATTGAGTACGTGCATATCGTTTATCTAAAATTCCTTTAAGTTTAGGATTTGCGGTTTCAATTATTGACAATGCATCATCAATAATTTTGCCAATGGTTGGTTGCTTTGCATGAGCACGAATTTNTTCCCAACGAGCTTCTTCTGGCACCCAAAATGCGTTGACCTCTCTATAATAATCACGGTCTTCTAATTCTTTCGAAATAATATATTCACTCGCATCTTCAGCAATAAAATATTCATCTTTTTTATCAGTAAAGCGGCGAGTTAATTCATCACGCCTTGTTTGAAATGTGTCTGAAATATATTTCANAAATATTAAACCGAGCACTATATGTTTGTATTCTGCTGCATCCATATTTGCACGAAGCTTATCCGCCGTTGCCCAAAGTGTTTTCTTAATGTCTTCTATCATTATATGGTCCCACTATCGATTTAAATTAATCCCTAGATGCAGCGCTCCCCGATTTCACCCATGCATCAACTTCTTGTAGATCAAAACGCCATTGTTTACCCACACGATGTGCTGGAATTTGACTCTTCTCCAACCAACGGTAAATGGTTATTGCCGCCACCCCCAAATACTCAGCGATTTCACTCACCGACATCCACTTTTCAATCATGGCCATACTCTGCCTTTTATAGTTTGTTACGATTTGAGTGATTATTAAAGATAATCAATGACAAGACAAGTCGTGTGTTTATAAATGGAAAGTTATGGTCAAAATTTATACAATAAGATATTCTTGCATTCTGCTATCAGTTCTATTGCTCCAGTAATCTTTGAAAATCATTGCAAGAAAATCTCATAGGCGTATCTATTAATTCGGGGCAAGACCACATAACCTCCGCGTTGGGCTCTGGCTGTTTGTTCCTCATCTTTTATAAGTGTGTTCTTTGTTCGCGAACAGCGAACAAAGGTGCTATAACAGCCTATATCACCTATTAAGGCTTAGTCAGCTATGTTAAAACCTCAAGATTACATCATTTTGCTTAAATTACTCGCCAACCCCGGAGTGGAATGGTCACAGCGACAATTAGCACAGGCCTTATGCACCAGTCTAGCTGAAGTCAATGGTGGCTTAAAACGGCTTGAGAACGCGGGTTTGTTAAGAAAGAATAAACAATCACAGTTTGTTCCTATTATCAGCGCTGCGGAAGAGCTTTTGATTCATGGCCTCAGGTATTTATTTCCAGGCAAATTAGGAAAACCTACCCGAGGTATTCCAACCGGTATTGCTGCCCCATTATTTTAAGGTAAGATTGCCTTGGGAAATGATCCAATGCCAGTTTGGCCAGATGCTCAGGGTGAAAAACGAGGGGCAGCTTTGTTTCCTATTCATCCAGCAGTATCAAAAGCATTGCGCGAAAATCCAGATCAAGGTTTTTACGAATTGCTCGTTTTAATTGATGTAATTCGCTCAGGCCGTGCACGTGAACGTAATATGGCTATTCAAATTTTAAAAGATAGACTAAAACATGAAAAATAAAGAACCAATAAAATTAAACTCTAATCAACTTATAAAAAGGAACGATTATGAGCGAATATCAATATTATGAATTTCAAGCAATTGATCATTAACTAACAGTGAGGTCAAGAAAATCAGCAAAATTTCCAGCAAGCCATTATTACACCCAATCAAGCTACATTTACTTATAATTATGGCGATTTTCGTGGAGATCCTAAAAAATTCTGGCAGAACATTTCGACGCTATCTTATATATAACAAACTGGGGTACCAGACAACTTTGTTTTCGTTTGCCTCGGGATCTAGTTGATCCTAAGCAAATCTCGCTGTATTGTACTCCCCAAATCGTCACTATTTCAAAAGTGAAAAAACTTATTCTTGATATTTGTTTTGATAACGAAAATGATGGTGGTTGGATAGAAGGTGAAGGCATCCTTTCTACACTTGTACCACTCCGACATAACTTACTGCAAGGAGATTATCAATGGCTATATTTAGCATGGCTCGCTGCTGTTGATTATGAAGAAATAGAAAAAGATAGCCAACAAGAACCTCCAGCTCCATTTAATTTAAATAAATTATCTTCGCCACTCAAACATTTTTTAATTTATTCCTCTTTCGCCATTGTTAATATTTTATTTACCAAATGATCTGCAAAATAATAATTTTCGCTCTTTAATTGTGAGAGGACCGGCTTAATAGCGGAGATTATTTTCCGCTGCTTAGCCAACAATAAAATCCCTGCGCTACCAATAATTTTTATTTGTAGCTTTGTAGCGACAGTACGGCCTAATTTTTCGTCAATAATAAGCGGAAATTTATGGGTGACTGCTAATTTGATTGCCATAGCTTCGCCTGTATCCAAAATATCCGCTAAATCAGTTAATTCAGCTAATGATGGGTCAGGATAAATTTGCAGATTTTTATTGTTGATTGCTTGCTGGATTGCCACAGCTCCAGGGCGAATCTTTTCGACTAGACACTCATCAGCCACTGCTTGTGGAATAATGATTGTTCCAANAAGTTTAGTTAGTAGATCGATCTGATTAATACGGCCAAATGCTATCAGAGGGCTTGCATCTGCTACAATGACTTCATTCAAAGTCTTTCAACTCCTTATTCAATTCATCAGCCGTATAATCCACGATAGATACACCCAATTTTCCCAGCCTCTCAATAAATCCTTCTAGAGATTGATCTGCTAGCTTAGCTGCTTTTCCAAGAGTTAAAGCACCCTCTTTGTATAATTTCACAGCCAAAGCTGGTCGCAAACCTAGCTCTAATAGCTCCTCATTAAAAGGAACTGCTAAAAACTGGCCGGCCTCTTTTGGTTACCAAGGCCAATTTCCCTCTTCAGCATCATGAATTAAGGAGCCTGTATGCTCGCGTAGATCACGTATAGAAAAAGTATCCATAGGTCTTCTCTTATTAGTTTGTGCCATCAAATGATAGCACAAAAATTGTGAAAACGGAAATCTCAACGCCTGCTCTATTGTGGATAGACCGTCTAAATTTCGTTTGGTGTCTGCCTTGGTTGCATTGAACCCCGAAATATACCCAGAAGTACCCAGAAACAAATAATTTCGGGGTTTCCTTATTACCCAGGTGTGGCAACGGAAGCATTGTTCCTGTTTTTCCCATGGGTGCTTGCTACTCTTCGCTATGAAATGCCTGATATTCTTTGGCTTTATCTTGGGCACCCAATCTATTGGTTTTTATATAATTAATGCCCATCGTTTTATACTATACTTAAAATAATGATAAATATGGTGGGTTATGAAAAAACTTTATTTCACTATTTTACTTATTTGTATGGCCAGCACAGGATATGCGCAATCTTGTGAAAACAATGTAGTGAGCTTGGTAGAAATAACTAATGCCAGCGGTGTGATAGTTACAGTTTCAATGACCTCATCAAGTACGGTGTATACGCTACCTTTTGGCGATACCCAATTGTCTTTGCACAACGTGCCCATCAGTAATAATACCATTTATGTGAAAGCACAAAGTCCGCAGGGTGAAGTTTGCGCTATATATATACCTAACTACGCACAAAATAGTAATAGCTTGCAAAGCCTTACCTTCAGCATAGAAACCACGGGATTTACCTCCTATGGAGCCACCGTCGGTTGCACCACTCCTATTTCAGTTCAATGTTCATCCCAATGAGGTGTTGAAAACTCGAAGTCAAAGTGGCAAGTATTCATTTGTAAAAACTTTCATTTTTCTTTCTCAAAAATCCTTTCCTAAATTTAAATAACATAGTTGTGACAAATTGATACGTGACACTGACGGTTCCTTGAACAGTCTCAGCTTTTAATTCTTCTTGTCACTTTTGGTTTTTACTTAAATAGATATCAACTCTAGGATTCGTTTTATTGATGATTATTTTATTTCTCTCTCGCCATTGCTAAAAAATTATTTTTATGCTCTTTGTACTTAATATTTCTTTTGCTGCGCTTGCAGATGAAATTCCTTTACGCAATGGAACGGGTTGCCTTTTCAATCCTGATACCAATACCATGACTTATGTTAAACCTGTTTCCATTTATATTTTTACTGGCAACGAAGGCCAACTTAAATACAGCGGCGTCGAAATTAGTCCAGGCCAAACGGCAAATGCACCTATGGGAACGACAACTTCTATCACCCCTTCTCAACCTGCTGTTTTTATGGTACCTCTCAAGGTGATGCTCCTGCTCATATCACTACTAATGTGCTTAACGGCAACAACGCAAGAGTTGTCATCCAAGTTGCTGGCATGAGCGGTGTATGTACGCCGAACTACCCTTGTGCGATGTTTGCCATAGGCAACCAAAGCAGTCAATCTACGACTTTACTGGCAAAACACGCAAGTTAATCCGAATAATGGCTTTGATGGGGCCTTCGTTCCATCAAAGCTAAGCAAATACCACGTAGCTTCCCTCTTTGATAATTAAAGCTTTCTTGCAAAAACAGGCATTTTAAGGCAAATTCTATCTTGTCTGCTTGAAAAGAGGGGGAATAATATGAATATTAAAAATCGGGGCGCCATTAGTAATCCGAGTGGACGATTCGAACCAGTGCAACGCGAAGACTTCGATGATGGCTGGGACTCCTATTTAGAAGACCAAGCTTTGCCTCCCTTAGAAACCACCTTACTCATCGATACGGCAAAATCTATTATTACACGCAATGACTCACCTGATATTGGTTTTGAACAATCGATCAATCCTTATCGCGGTTGTGAACATGGTTGTGTTTATTGTTACGCCAGGCCCAGTCATGGTTATATGAATTTATCCTCTGGAATTGACTTTGAAACTAAGATTTTTTACAAAGAAAATGCAGCCGCAATTTTAGAAAAAGAATTGTCTAAGCCAAAATATGTGTGCAAACCTATTGTATTAGGTGCCAATACTGATCCTTATCAACCTGTGGAAGCTAAATTAAAAATTACCCGTAGTATTCTGGAAATGCTAAATCGTTTCAACCACCCTGTTGCGATTATTACCAAAGGTGCTTTAATAGAACGAGACTCGGACATTATTAGCGATATGGCCCAGCGTAAATTAGCCAAAATAGCAGTCAGCCTGACTACTCTTTCTAATCAATTAAAACACATTCTTGAACCAAGAACTGCCATTCCACAGGCAAGATTAAAAGTTATCCGAAATTTTAGTGCTGCCGGAGTCCCTGTATTGGTAATGGCTGCGCCTATGATTCCTTTAATTAACGATATGGAACTAGANAAAATTCTACAAGCTGCTAGTGAAGCCGGCGCATTACAGGCTAGCTATACAGTGATTAGGCTTCCGCACGAAGTTAAAGATTTATTTAAAGAATGGTTGGCCAAACATTTTCCTGATCGCGCCGAGCATGTCATGAGCATTATCCAACAAATGCGAGGCGGCAAAGAATATGATGCCACTTTTGGTAAGCGTATGCGTGGTGAAGGAGAATTCGCAGATTTACTTAATGCTCGCTTTAAACTCGCCTGTAAACGTCATAAGCTAAATTGCAAACCAGTATTTGAATTTGATGTTAATAGCTTCAAATCGACAGCAACTTCAAGCCAGCTAAATTTATTTTAATATTGAGCTAGTATTTTGAAACAGCTTCAAGAAAAATATTGATTTAATAAAATAAGATTATTATCATTACGAGCCAAAATTAATCCTGTTAAATGAAAAAGGAGCCTCCTTATGCCAGCATTGTCCCAAGAACAAATAACAGAATTTCAACAACTAGTAGAAGAATTTTAGACCATCATTTCCGAAAATGCTGGATGAAATTAAACAAAATATTCCGAGCGACATAAAAAGACCCAGCTGTTTTTTAAGCTATGCCTGGGGATCTGGCTTTGAATCCAAAGTAGAAACACTGGCAGAATATCTATATGCAGCTGGCGTTGAAACACTCTTTGATCAATGGGATAATCAGCCCAAAACCACCATCTTTGGCTTTTACCGTAAAATTGATACCGTTGATAACGTTATTTTAATTGGCACAAAGAATTTAATGCCCAAAGTGACTGCCAATAAAATTACAAACGTGCCTATAGCGCTGAATTTTTAGGCGCGACATATAAAGAAACAAATTTCCCCGTGGTCAGCCGTGAAATGGCACGGATTCGTGAACGTTTAGAAAAAGAACGCACTGAAGACGGTAATTTTAAAACATTTCTTGTCCCTATTTGCTTAGAAGGGAAATTTGAAGAAATATTTTCGAATAGACATTTAAAAGAATATGCTGGATACACTTGGACTAATTGGCCTAATTATGATGAAATCTTTAAACTACTGAAACAAATTTTTCCTCAAATAAATAAAATAATCAATGATTGCCAGGAAAATTTTAAAAGCATTCCTTGTCAAATCACCCGATTTTATTGCTAACGAAGAAAATATTCTATTTTTACAAGGCTTTCTCCCAGAATATAAAAAAATTAAGCAACGTCATAAAGATGAATTAAACCAACATATCCGTGAACTTATAAAGGAATTTTCTGCAAGCCTTGATAATAAGGCCGCACCACAAAATACGGTTACAAATCCACCAAGTAATAACAATAATACAGCTCCTTCTCAAGCAACACTAATTAGCCAATTTTCCTCGCTTTCAACCACTAAAAAGCCAAACTCAAGAACATTAAATTTTCAAAATAATTCAGGGGCGCTCCTAGAAAAACTAAAAATTGGAGTGTGGCCGCCAAAATCAGCATAAAAGAGAATAAATTGACCGTCGAATTAGAAACCGACAACCTCTCTGAAGATGAAGCAAAAGAATGGCTACAAGACTTTATGGCACTAATCAATAAACTCTATCAAAATGTTGTGACACACCACGAATTCGGCGGTGATATGTTTGCACAAACACTCACCCTGACTTCTACTCGAGCCACAAACATTTATAACGATTTATCGGGTTTAGAATTATTTAATGCCAATATTACAAGCCAACCCAATTAATTGCAGCCATTCCTTGGCGGAAAGCATCGCCTTTCCGCCAATACATTGTTGATCCTATTCTTAATATGCTATATTATCTTCCATCATAATAAGGACATTATTAATATGGAAAACTCAATATGGCTATGGCTTGCTTTTCTTGGCATCATTCTCGCACTGCTCGTATTTGACCTCGGTGTCTTGCACCGCAAAGATCATGAAATAGGTGTACGTGAAAGTTTATGGTTAAGCTTATTTTATGTAGTTATAGCTAGTTTATTTGGAGCTTGGGTTTGGTATCACCTTGGTGCTGAGCGTGGTGAAGAATATTTTACCGGTTACTTCATTGAAAAAAGTTTGGCGCTGGATAATATTTTCATTATATCGTTGTTTTTCAAATATTTTGCTATCCCAAAAATATATCAACATCGCGTCCTGTTTTGGGGAATTATTGGCGTAATTGTAATGCGCGCCATTATGATTGCCTTAGGTGCGAGTATCATTCAAAATTTTGCCTGGGCACTTTACATCTTTGCTGTCTTCCTCATCATTACAGGCATCAAAATGTTCAAAGATAGAAATAAAGAATATGACATCGAACATAGTAAATTATTAAAATTTGCGCAAAAACATTTGCGCGTTACAAGCGAGCTGCATGGACATCAATTTTTTGTGTATCAAAAACAGTCANNAGGAAAGCGTAAACTTTGGATAACACCATTATTTTTAACTTTGATCTTCATTGAAATTACTGATCTTGTATTTGCAATTGACAGTGTCCCTGCAATTTTCGCCATTACCACTGACCCTTATATCGTTTATACGAGCAATATTTTTGCTATCTTAGGTTTACGCGCTCTTTTCTTTGCATTAAATGCAATCATTCATCGATTTAAGTATCTCAAACATGCATTAGCATTTATTCTAATATTCATTGGTAGCAAAATCTTTATTGCTGANTTTGCTGGGGCTAGAAAATTTCCAGCCAGCGTCTCTTTGGCCATTACTTTTATGCTATTACTAGGTGGCCTTATTTATTCGCTTATCAAAACCCGTGATAAAAGAAGCTTTTAAAATAACCTAAAAATAGGATAAAAAAGCTTCAACTATCCATTCGCCGCGGTTTTTTATCCGCTTATATTAGAGTGGTTTTTAATACTTAAATAGCTAAAATAAAAATTAAATAGACATATATAGCCGCAAATTTGTTCGCTTTTTAGGAAAATTGGCTAAATAAAATGCATTGACAAAACAAAAATGCTATGAAAAAATCCATCGAAAAAATTGACCAATTTTAAATCTATTTTTGAGTTACAGGTGAGGTTAAAATTAAATCGACAATAATTAAATATGGTTCTTAAAGATGCGAGAACAAAAACAAACCTCCTCACAAAATCAATCGCAAGTAATTGGTCAGCCAATTTTGCTTGCCACTGTTGAAAAATTAGGGCCTTGGTCACAAAAAGACCCCGTCTAATGCATTGCGTAATTATATTCTGTGGCTCCTAAATGATACCAATCCTTACCGTGATGATTATCTTCAATTAACAGGCATTTACAAAATGTCGGAGTTAAGCGGTTATTGGTTGGAAGGTATTTATAGTGATGCAATCCAGCATGAACTGGCAAACTACTTAGGCGCATTAAATGCTTACTTTTTCTTTGAGGTCATTTCAGACAATCTGGCTATTGGCCTTGCAAGCCCAAACAATAATGATAATCAACAGCAAAATGAGAGACGAACCGCTCTAAAGAAATTTAACGATGTTATGCAACAAAAATTAAAAGGCGATACTAGACCAATTCTTGAATTATTGTCTTCTATCAGCCATTTAGTGAATTCGATTTCATGTTTCGACCAAAGCTTGGCTGCGACTGAAGCACGAAAACTAGCCAGTGAATATACCAAGCAAACTGATATATCTATCAATGAATTAGAACATGCTACCTTGTCTTATCTGGCTCTTAATATAGCTTCGTGCCTTGAAGCATACGAGCTTGTGGCAGACCATCCTATTGCCACCAGTATCTTGAACAGCCTAATCAGTCGTTATTCAGCCGTTAATACTCTATTAGACATGGAAAAAACAATCACTATCACTACGCTGACACAATGCGGCACTAAAACTATTTTGGTTGTTCCAACCTTACTTTATATCATAAGCGCTATAGACAAGATAAAGCCTAACCCAAATTTGCCGAATGTAATAAATAATGGATCTTTGCTAATGGCGGTNCGAAAAGCTTCCTGCTTAATTCGTTTACAGAATGATATCGGCACTCCATTACTCATATCTGATAGCAACTCACGCAATCTATTGAAGCAAAAATGCTAGGCTACTGTGATAAACAAGCAAAAATTGATATGACAGGGTTTAATCNNTTATAAAAAAATCGCTATCAATGCTGAATTCGCTCCATGGCTTGCTCGTATTCGCAAAGACCTTGAATATAATGAATTCAATATTTGTCTTGATAGACTTAGACAAAACACTCAAATTGATAACACCATTCAGATNTTTTTTGATGATATTGAATATTGCTCAAACCTTTATCATCGATTAAATCATGAATTAGCTTCATTATTGGAGGACATGACTCAACAGCTTAATGACACAACAGCAAGCAAATTGATTTTAAAAATGGTCAAATTTCATGAAAAACTTTACGCAAAGGAGTTCGAACATAGCCAGGGTGACTATGCTACCAAGCGTTAGCAGGCAAAACAACACTATCACAATAACTGCAAAGGAAATATAACAATGACTAAGACTACTGTTTCTAATGAAAATAGCCAAGCCACTCAATCTGGTATCACCAATCCTCCCTCAGATAACAACAATAAAGTGACAAAAAAATCGGCAACCACACTTATGAATTCAGGGCTCAACCTTTAAAAGCAGAAAAACTACCAATAAAAGTAAGAAAAAAACTGAAACAATTACACAACAACCATCATCATCATTTCAGAATGACATAAAAATCTTACTTGATATGCTCAAAATGAGTGATATCAATGATAAAAGCGCAAGCAGCTCGGAATTTGAAAAAGCTGGAAAAGCTTAGTCGCCATAGCCAATACAGGCGACCCATTGTACACCGATATGCTAGTTACAGCGATGTCTAATATTGATCCAACAGATAAATCAGAAAAATTTACTGATAAAGTCAATAAATTATTTGACCAAAAGACGGAAATCAGCAACGACACACTGATCCGTATCTTTCGCAAATTGAGAGGCAATGTTAAAAATCAGCGGGCGGCCAAAAAGATCATATACAAAAATTCGCTGAAAATGCATTCACTAGCTTCATGCTAAGAAATGCGGCCGCCAATCGATTGATTGATTTTCTAATACAACCATCCGTCCAACATGTGTTACGCCTCACTTTTAGAGACTATTTTGAATTTATAGAAAAATTAAAATCCACTTTATTAAATCCAGAAAATTGGAAAAGCTTATTAACAGAAAAAGAAATAAAACCCTGCAAAGCGAAATTGAGAAATACCAAAATAACCTGGATGCCTTGTTCAGCCAAAGCAAAAGGCTGCTAAAATTTTAAAAAAACGTATTGATGCCTATTGGGCTGATCCTGACAATGCGCTTAAGATTAGTAAAGCAACGGCAGAAGCATTTTTAATCCTTGCTTATTTATACGCATACTTCGCGAAACTAAGGACGGGTGACGGTTGTCGCTATATGGTTCCCAATTCTATCAGTTCAACTGCCCAAGTTGATCTTGAAGTCAGCCTTGAGTTTGCCGACAAAAATGATAATTCACCTGTAATAAAATGGTCACCCACTATCGCTGGTGAAAACACTCAAGTTGAACTTGCCATATCAAAAGAAACTGCCAACAATTTCTTTAATGATGCCGGCATTAATGAATTACATTTGGGTGGTTCAACCAAAGCAAAATACAAAGCGCTTAGCAGCCTAAAAAAACATGATGCTGCATCTTTGGCTCCCGAATTGTATACACATGCAAGTTTATTAGACAGCTTACAATCATTAATATTTAATCCCAGTTTTGTTTTATTACCGTTAATTAATTCAAATGAACATCAAGCTACTAAAGAAAAGTATATAAATATCATCAAAACTGGCATTAAAGAGACTTTAGGTGACTTTCCTTTTGGTTTACCACAAAATGAATTAGAATTGAAAACATCGCTTTCTAATGTCCTCAAAAATTGAACCGTGACCCTGAAAAAGCTATAAAAGATCTTGAAGAAGCTGTTAAAGAAGCTCCTAAAGAAGCGAAAGAAGCGTTTGAAGAACCGCTTCAACGCATCAAAGCTTCGATGACAAAGCACCCTAATGATCCGCTTATGGCCACCTTAGTATCAACTTCCATCAAACCTCTCATTATAAAGGCTTTAGGTCACTTTCCTTCTGATTTGCCGCAAGATGAATTAGAATTGAAAACATCAGTCTCCGGTGCCCTCCAAAATTGGACAGCAAGCCCGAAGAAGCTCTTCAAGAAATAAAAGTTTTAATGAAAAATTTTTCTGATGATCGGATTTATCAAAAATGTAAAGAACTTTTGAATTAGATAGCTTTCAAACACTATTAATAGAAATTCTCAATCTGCATGACATTTCTGATAAAGAAATCAGAATTATTGAAAATTGCTTTGTGACTCGAAATTTTGAGGACTTAAAAGCTTTCAAAAAAGGATTTGGCAACGCACTGTATGCTGTTGTTGAAAAAATGGGATTTTCTGAAATAATTGATCTTAATGGCCTACAAAAGTTTCTCATGGGCGCTGTCAGTTCAGTTATAACATGGTTTGTTCCAGACAGTAAAGTTGCCAACGCAAGCAAAGAAATGTTTGAAAAAGAAGAATTCACGTTGAGAGACTTCGCCAATACTTTAAGGGGATTCTCGGAACAAGAAAAAGACAACATGATATTTTCGATTAAAAATACAATCAGTAGTTTTCGTCAAAAACTACCGGCTAACGTTGCTCACTCTTTCGAAAACGCATTCGCTAACACCAATAGCAAGTTTTATGTAGGATTACAAAGTGTTTTTACAAAAAATTGAAGAATTAGTCAATAGAAATGCAAAGGATGATCATCAAAAATCCTTAAATCAATGGGTATTGGGCCTTATGGCGGTAATGCATTCTAATGATAGCAGAGAGGCAATTGAAGCATTTTACAGCACCGCTAGAAAGCTATTTGCAAGCTTATCTTCCCAAGTAATGACTCCCGAAAAACGCGCCAAATTAAATATTCAAGAAGAAGATATGGCCTTCATCGATTTTATTATTTTAAGGCCTAGGCTGGATGACATTGACGACAACGTATTTCAAAAATTAATCGACCGATTTTATTACTGCGTTGATGCTGTCCTTAAAAAACCGGCGGAAACAACTTTTGAGCGCCCCAAAAACCTAAAGATTTCCAATTTAAAGACGACACTGTTGATGCAAAAGAATTTGATCGCGCTATTGAAAAACTCAGCCATGCATTGATTAACGGTGAAGAAACTTATGATGAAGTCCTAGTACGCACCTTACAACAATTATGTGGCCTTGAAGATGAGTTAGATTTGACTGATGAGCATGTGCGAACATTAGTTAATATGATGGCAACGTCAGATGTGTCAGATATTATGGCCAAATATACCGAGTCAAATGCTAATCAGAACCAAGACGGGAACATCACTGACACTAATAATACCTCAAATGAAGACAGTGAACCTGAATTAAGGAACAAACTTATTTGTGAGAGGATCGTCAGACTTTTATTGAAGGACTCTGACACGGATTCAAATGATAATAATTCGTTGTCACACGAAGCAAGACTGCATTTCGGGCTTTCTGCAGCAATTATTCTGAATCAACCCAACTTAATTAACAAATTCATTCACAATTATTTTGAAAAAATGAAAGCGATTAAAAAACCTGCTAAGGAAGATATCGCAACTTTCTTGAGAGAAGTTATTGATGTTGTGCGGAAAGTATTTGCGGAACGACGCGCCAAATATGTCAATAATTATCAGGGTCTATTTGATGCTGTTAGACTAGGAGACGCTAAGCTATTCAAAAAAGCACTTTCAAAAATCAACGGCCTGGATTTGTCCTTTGTACTGGCCAATTTCGGCAATCCTTTTACCAAATCACCTCTCACTGTCGAGCATCTAACAGCGGAATTAATTCAAGTTTCAGAATTATCTACAGATAACAAAAGCAAAGATCACTATCGAAACAAATATGTTTATGTACGCCCTCTGGCGCACTTTATTTCTTCAAAAATAATGGTGACGCAATTCTTCTGCCTCAAATAAAAAATAAAGAAGTTTTTCAGGAAAAAATTTCAAAACTGCATACTGTAGTCAAGCTTGACAGCCCAACTTTTAAACAGTTAGTTCTTGGGAATCTGGAAGGAAATATTGATTTTGAGTTCATTACGGACTGGATCGTGATAGAAACCCAAGAAACGCCTAAAGAAAATACATGTGTATTTCACTTGATAGATAAGGAACAAAACCGAAGGCCAATCACCCTTAAAAATCCAGGTAAAGTAATTGAAGGCATCGATAAATTTGACAAATCGACTTATCTAGATGGAACTTTAATTCAAAAAATAATTGTTGAAGGTTGTGGAGAAAGCCATTATCAAATATTGCTTGATGCCAGAACTGATATGGCATTGGCCTTAATTGAGCACTGCAAGAACACAAAGCAACTTTATCCTTTGCTTGAATTTATTGCTTACAATAATGATATACGAAGCAAGGAAATACAAGATGCACTAAGCAAGGCATTAGAAGCGCTTGGAGCAAAAAGTGACACTGAAAAAACGACAAAAATGGCAAGAAAAAGAAAGAACACAGCGGTTCAATTGCTGGCAGTGATGAAAGTGACAGCAAAAATACACTACATTTTTGGGATTCAGTATCTTTGGGTCTAAAGATTCCGGGCATGCGTTTACCAGTACTTCAACTCAAAGTGGAAGCTCTGATTTAACTAGTAGCAATTACTCACCACTTACAGAAAGATATGGGCATTTCAGTCCCAAAATGCCAAAAACATTGAAATGATACTTAATCATGAAAAACAAAATGGTCAAGCAATGGTTAACTATATTCACGATAGATTAAATAATGACCACGGGCCATTTACGACAAGAATTCTAGCGATGCTGCAAAATCCGGAAACTAAAGTAATTCCCAGGGCAATCACTAAGAAATTACAAGACCTGAAACAAATCGGCCGGGGCTCAGATAGTATATCCTCTGGTATTGCAAGGGCGATGTATAATGAATTATTCAATAATGTCCTTTCGACATGGGAAGTTTGCGAAAACAAAATCAGTTCGGGTTTTGAGATGACCACTTACTTTGATTTAACGGAAAATCCTGTGATCACTCTTCGCAGTATGCTTACTGATGAGTCAAAATCAATTGCTGACATCTTGACTTTTGCAAGACACGTTTGAATGGTGACATAAAACTCTTGGCTGACCAAATGACCCTATTGACCAATCCAAAGAAATTAAAAATTGAGTTGATGAAATCCACCAAAGCCAATGAAATTTACAGAAAAGAATTGCAAAGATTCAGCTCTAGGAAAAGCAGCGCTTCCGATAATAATAATTCAGAAGCAGCCAATCATCCTGCGAATGAAAATCAACCACCTATAATCATTAGTAGAATAAAGGAGCTAGTCGCACTTAAAGCTAATACCGATTTTGCTAAAATGCCTGACTTTGCTTTTGATGCAGTGAAGCAAAATATCATTAATAACCTCACTGAGTTCTATAGACTAATTAAACACGGTGAAGAAAAAGAATCGCAATTGGTGCAGGAAGTACTGGGATTACTTAATATTCCAATTGACCAAAAATACTTACCTACTGCTAACTCTACTAGCTCTAACAGTTCTACTAATAGTGGTCTTGTAATGTAAAGCGTGGAGCATAGGTTGATTGATGCCTTGAAGCAAAATAACCGTTAAGCTTTTGTTTTTCGGTTATTTTGCTTTATTCTTCGTCATCAGAACCAGGATATTGCTTAATCACCAAGCCATCTTATAAGAAACTCTTAAAATGTCCGGAGAATTAATGTATAGTTAAACACTGATGTAACTACCATAACAAGGATGTATAACAATGGAAGACAACAATCAAAACGAACAAACATTGCCCCTCCCTTCTAAAAATCCTTTATTTAACAAAGCCTGGTATGCCTATGTAAACTCTCCTTGCAACCTCTCTACCTTGACTGGCTGGCGCTATCCGGGCATCCCGCGTTTGAAAGGCAACCCCTTACTGGGCAGGCTTCCGAGTTTTTAAATTTAACGGCCCACTCAATAATTTTATCGCCGCCGGGAAGCTCGCAGCAACACATCCGCTTGGTATGTCATACTTTTGGCTAGGGTTTCAAACCGTCTTGTTTCTGACCAAGCCAGAGCATATAAAGCAGCTGCTGATTGAAAATAAACAGAACATTTCCAGTCAAGAACCATTAAAACTCTTTAAAATTTTCTTTGGTTCCAGTATTTTTGTCGATCCAGAAGAACAATTTGAACGCAAAAAAGCTATTTATGCTAAATGGTTAAATAAAAAGACCATTATGGAACATTACGAATCCAGTATTAAACAGGCGGTTAATCATTGCGTTAATAAATTAAATAATAATCCTGGACAATCTTTTAATCTGCACGAATTGACCCGTAAATTCACCTTGCATGTTGTCCTAAAAGCACTATGCAATTTTTANCCGGTCAATGAACAAGCTATAGAGAACATCAGTGCTTACCTCAATAAAATTGACGAAGATATTTTTAGCGTTAAAAACTTTTTTAAATGGAACTTGCCAGCCACATTACGATTTTTAGTTGCTAAAAACTCTGATCCTGAAAAACTAAAACTTGAATTACGCAATAAATTCAATGCAATGATCTTTGAAAATAATGAGGAAAAAATAAGGGCCACTGATAACTTCGTCAGAGACATTTGGGAACTTAACGATAATCAATTGACCTCCCTGCAAAAATCATTCAATGATATCTATGGCGATTCCAATTCAGCGCTGATTGCGGGAGTAGAAACTGCCTCAAGTACGTTGCAATTCATTATGAAGATTTTGGCCAAATTCCCCCATATTGAGGCCAAACTTTATGCGGAACTGCATGAGAAAGTACAATCCTCGCCTTCTGGTGAACTGAGTATTATGGAAATTTATCAATTACCTTATCTTGATGGAGTCATCAAAGAAACACTGCGAATTTATACACCAGCCGTAGCGGTGCTACGCACTGTTAANAAATCATTCTCGATTGATGGCGTCCCTGTTTCGCCTGGCGACTTAGTGATTTTCTCACCTTATGTGACTCACCGCTTGCCTGAAGTCTGGGGCAATGACATTGAAACATTTGATCCCGAGCGATTCTTGGTGGAAGACAAAAATAAAACAGATGCTTTTGTTCCCTTTAGCAAGGGCCATCATGCGTGCATTGGCCGTGACTTGGCTTTGCTTGAGATGAAAGCTTTAATTAGCGCTTTAGTGCTAAATTTTCAAATAAAAACCGATCACAATGATTTCCAATTATCATTGGATAAAGGTTCATTAAAGCCTAAATTACCTACTATGGGAAGTTTTGTACCAAGACAGAAATGATTTAGGAGTATTGTAGTTGATTGAAAATTTAATCTTGGTCATTGCGAGCTGAGGTATCGCCACGAATTTTTAGGTAAGACAAATCAGCGAGTTCGAGAGCCATGGCGTAAAAACTAGCAGCTTGTAATTGCTGTCAAGATTAAGTATTTCGCTGCAGGTGTAAAAATAAATGCCTCATCCCGCAGCGAAGACCGCGGGAACCAGGGCTACTCTATATAGAGTGCATATTGCCTGATGGATCCCGCGGGATGACGGGATTTACGCTATTTCCGTTGTAATGCTCTTGTTCATCTTGCATCAAAATTCTTGGAGATACATCAAATTGCGAAGAGCCCCACTCCGAAACAATCCAACGACCAAGGCCATATGGATTGCTTCGGAACAGAGCTCCTCGCAATAACAACTCCCTTTTTGCGCCTATGAGCTGGCGCTTGCCGGTCTCCCCTTCCCTCCTTTATTTGGATGCGGTCAAACCAAGATAAGACTGTATTGCATCNTTGCTCAACAATTAAAGTTAATGCTTGCTGTAACCAAGGAGTATAAAGCATCGGTTGTTGCGCAATGCTAATCAATAATTCCTCTATTGTTACCCATCGATAATCTGCCACTTCTTGTGGATCAGGATGGACTACTTCTGCATTATAGTGTCCAATAAATACATGATCGATTTCGTGTTCCACTAACCCATTGCCCACATCAGCTCGATAACGAAACGCACCTACTTCAAATAATTGACAATCAAGTCCCATTTCTTGTTGCAGACGATGATTAGCTGCTTTCAAAGTATCTTCACCTGGGGCAGGATGGCTGCAGCAAGTGTTAGTCCATAAGCCGGCACAATGGTATTTATTGTTAGCACGTTTTTGTAATAAAACTTCAAGTTTATTGTTCCTAATTCGAAAAATAAATACTGAAAAAGCCCGATGGAGCAATCCTTNTTGATGTGCTAAAATTTNTTCAGATGTCCCAATTTGTTGATCATTCGCATCAACAGTAATAACTTGCTTAGTCCTTTTATCTGCAATAATAGGCTTAATCGCTATGCCATCACTGGTATGATTGTCTAAAAAGTTATATTCAAGCCTAAATTTTCTGCCCAAATTTGAAACTCGGCCTTCTTCTCATTTGGCAATAAAACACAAATGACGTCTGCTCCTAATGCACCACAACCTTTGCNGGCTAATACACTTTGATTTGCTTTCAATAAATTTAACAATTTTAATGTCGTGTCACACACCAATTCTTTTTCAANTAAACATTCACCATAAGCATCAATCGCTTTACAAAATTCATCAGCATTGTGCTCTGCCAATGCGGTCACGCCAGACATCACAATTGGCTCTAAACAGGAAGCATCAATTTTTCCTAGGCGGCTTAAATGAGTGTGGGTTGGCATTTTGTTGCCCGAATGAATCAAACAAAATGCTAACTGTGGAAACGGCCAAGCAANATTTTTCAAAATATTCTCATTACGATTAAAATATGTAATTCCACCTCGAATTTGAGCCACCACATCAGCACCACTGGGTTTATAATGAATACCATCCCAGGCATAACTTTGATATTCTTCTAGTAGCTCATTAATATGAAGTTCTCGATTTAACAAATAATTTTTTATCGCGGCGACCAAACAATACTGTGCTGCAGAGGCACCAAAGCCTCCTAATCCTTTGTAGGGATCATGAAAAATCAAATTCAGATGATTAAAAACTTCAGGATTATCGGCAATAAATTTTGCTGCTGGGCAATTTTTATCAATATTACGATAACGCGGATGGTCTGCTGAGCTTGCTGCGTCTTTTACTATCAATTTAAACCGTGGCTCCGTGTTTAACAACAAGGTCGGACCACCTAATAAAGCTAAATATTCTCCTAGAAGAAAGGTTTTACTTGGCGCAGTCAATTCTAATCTCATATTAGTCACTCCAGCATTATTGCTGCTTGCTTTGTCGTAGTTGAATTAAATAATCATTGACATCATTAACAGTAATACGTTTGTGTGTACGTAGATGTTGGACTAGGCTTGGTTTCAACTGTTCTATTTCCACAGCAGAAGCACCTGCAGCCAAGCATAAATTAGTAATATGCAATCGCATATGACCATGTACAATCCCCTCAGTGCTTAATGCCCGCAAAGCACCTAAATTTTGTACCAGCCCAACAGCTGCAATAATACGAGCCAATTTATCTGCTGAATGAACTCGTAATAATTTTAAGCAAAGCGCTGCTGTAGGATGAATGCGAGTAACTCNCCCTACTGTGGCAATATTAATGGGAGCTTCAAGCACACCGATTAGTTGTTTGTCACGCATTTCCCAACGGGTAATAGAACTGTAATTGCCTTTTCTGGCCGCATAAGCATGTATACCTGCCTCTAAAGCACGCCAATCATTGCCAGTAGCAATAGCAACCGCATCCATGCCATTCAATACCCCTTTATTATTGGTAGCAGCCCGATAAGGATCTAAATATGCAAACAAAGATGCTTCTTGAATGGCCATGCCTAAGTTAGATTCAATATCATCAATGATGATAGTTGCCCGTGTTAATTTTTCATCGGTCAGGTTTGATAATATACAAAGATTGACTGTTTCACCGGTCAAAGCTTGAATAGGTGCTTTCAAATATTCACAAATTTGATTAATTAAATTGGCCCCCATCGCATCACAAGTTTTTACCATGACATGTACCACTGCCATCTCATGCCCGTCTTTACGCGAAATGCGGCGTATAACAAACTCTTTTACACCACCACCTCGTTTGGTCATGCTACCAGCAATTCTGTGGTTGGCTTCTTCAATTANAACTTTTTTATTTTGATTAATGATGGCTTCAAACGCAGGAAAATTTTTAACTTTTGCTAACTGTATTTGGCCAATGGCTAAATGGCCCAATGTCTCTGTGATGATCTTACCATGGGTGCGGATCCATTTTGCAGTCTTACTGGCAGCAGCCACAATAGATGTTTCTTCGACTGACATTGGAATCACATACTCATGATTGTCGATGACAAAATTAACAGCAATTCCTAACGGCAAATGATAATAGCCAATGGTGTTCTCAATCATTTTATCAGCCAATTCAAATGGTAATAGTTTTTGGGCGATAAAATGTTCTGCTTCGCTTTGTTCTAGGTGACCTAACCTAATCAAATGTTCAATCCGTTGCTCACGGTTAAGCTTTGAGAAGCCTTCGTAAGGACTGGGGTTGTTGTTTTTCATTATCACTGTCCTTGGATCATTATCCCTTAGCGTTAAGTATAGCAGAGATTTTGGACAGTATTGTTGACGCTCTATGGCCTCGCCAGCCAACAAAATTGCTATACTTATCATAACTATTACAACTAGAAAGAGGCCAAAATAATGGACGGTTACGAATTTCAAACTATCACACATGGAAAATGTATTCTGGCTGGTGAGCATGCTGTTCTACGCGGTTATCCCGGGATTGTGTTCCCGGTCAAAAGCAAGTCTCTATGTTTGAATTATCACGCCAGCAATAAGGCAGTCAAAGCAGACCATCACTCACTTTATGGAGAAAGTTTACTGGTGCAATTTTGGGGAGTCATTGAGACAGCTTTAAAATTACTCAATAAATCCAGCCGCGAATTGACTGGAGAATTTTTCATTACTAATGATATTCCAATGGGCTATGGTATGGGTTTTTCTGCTGCACTTTGCGCTGCCGTCTCCCGCTGGACATTGTGGAAAGGGTGGATTGATGANAAAACATTATTCTCTTTTGCCAGAACATTAGAAGATGATTTTCATGGCAAAAGCAGTGGCATCGATATTATTGGTGCACTCACCGATGAAGGTGTTTTCTTCAGTAAAGAAGCTGGTTTTAGAAAGATTAAACTAAACTGGCAGCCTCATCTTTATATTTCACCTTCCGATTTCAGCAGTTATACCAAAATGTGCATTCAACAAGTAGAACGGCTCTGGGCCCATGATAAAAAACTCGGTGAAATGCTTGATAATAAAATGGGGCAAAGTGTTGTTTTGGCCGAGCAAGCGTTAGGCATGAACCAAACAGAGGGACTGCCACACTTAATTGAAGCGATTAATCAAGCTAATGATTGTTTTGAACAATGGGGATTAATCAATAAAGAATTNAAAAATCATATTCAGCTTTTAGCAAGTGCAGGTGCGTTAG
Organism: Coxiellaceae bacterium; assembly: GCA_013414725.1. Lineage (GTDB taxonomy): Bacteria > Pseudomonadota > Gammaproteobacteria. The sequence goes on from CP058706.1 coordinate 2,550,992, forward strand.
CCATTAAGCCAACAGGAAGTGGTGCTGGCGGTTATGTGTTGAGTTTGTGGGACAAACCACCCAAAGCCCGATTGCCATTTGAAATGATTGCCTTATTTTAACGCCCATTCTGCTGCCAAGGAGGACCTGACAATGGAATTAAAAACTATCTGCTAACTTGTCAACAACGCGCTAATCAGGCGCTTGATGCCGTGTTACCCTCTGTTAAGCGTGAACCACACGCATTACATCAAGCCATGCGTTACGCTGTGCTCAATGGTGGCAAACGAGTGCGTTCAGCTTTGATCTATGCAACTGGAGAGGCCTTGAATGCAAATGCCTCCGCACTCGATCATTGCAGCGCCGCTATTGAATTGGTACATGCTTTTTCATTAGTGCATGATGATTTACCAGCGATTGATAATGATGATTTGCGGCGTGGGAAACCTGCTTGTCATGTGGCATTTGATGAAGCGACAGCAATTTTAGCAGGAGATGCATTACTAGTATTGGCCTTTGAAGTATTGACCAATTTAAATAAGCAACATATCTCACCACCTATTAATTTGCACATGATAAAAATCTTGAGCCATTATGTCGGTTCATTAGGGATGGCTGGAGGTGAAGCACTTGACACCGCATTAAAAGACCAACAAATCAGTCTGCGTAAACTGGCATTTATTTATAAACTGAAAACCAGTTATTTAATCTGTGCCAGTATTTTATTAGGCGCACTCTGTGCTAATTGCGATGACGCTACAATTATCAAAAATTTAGAGAAATTTGGCCTTTACATGGGACTGGCTTTTCAAATTCACGACGATATTATCGGTGTTGAATCTGACAGTACAGTCTTAGGAAAGCCCCAAGGCTCTGATGTTACCAACCATAAACCTACCTTTCCGCAACTGATTGGCATTAANAAGGCCAAACTAAAGGAACAGGAATGTTTCGATCTTGCGCTGGATTATTTACAAAAATCCGGAATCAAGAGTGAAAAACTATTGGCATTAGGAGAATTTATTATTGACCGCAAATTCTAAGGCTGCTGAGCATCGCCTGGGAAATCCCGCGGTATGATGAAGAGCGATGAATTGGTTTACGACCTCATCGCTCTGCTCTCGCAATAACAACACCGAGTCTTTACACTCGGCACATTCAGGATGACCACTCACCAAAAATGTCAATTTATGTCCTCAAAGGGATTAATCACGTCCACAGTTGGAAATAATTCACACACACTTGCCTGGTCTTTTGCTAAAAATAATAATTTGATATTCGGCCCCGCATCTTGCGTAAAAATAGCGGCAANCCCTCTTGNCCTTGCCTGCCAAACGGTATGCATGGCGTTAACAGTGGCTGGCAAGGAATAATAGACCGNGGGCTCTGTAGTTTGCATCAAGGCATGCATTGCCAAAGCGTTTGATTCTGCGGCAGCACCCAATTGTAGAAAATCCTGCGCCTGAATGGCCTGCTTAATTTTAATTAAATCTTGCTGCACTTTCGTCAACCACGATGGATAAAACAGCGAGCTATTCACCGTCTGCTGCATGGCCACACTAGAACTGATCGGTTTAGGTTGGGTCGATATGATTAATAAACCCACCCGCAAGTCCCNCCATATTGCTGATAGAGGCTGAGCATAACTGTCCATGCCGTCCTTGGCCGTGCCACAATGCCATTCTACAAAACCCTGCCACAAGGAACGGCACGCACTGCCACTGCCAAGACGCGCTAAAATGGACAAAGACTTGTCATCCAACTGCCACTGGAAAAACTGGTCTAAAGCCTTCACTAAAGCGGCAAAACCACAGGCTGATGAGGCAACACCTGCAGCAATAGGGATATTCGCACTGGTTTCAATCCGCAAGCCTAAATCAGGCACCGGACGGATTAACCGAAGGAATGCCAACAATCGTTGCGCAAACGGGTGGTCAAGTGGCACAGGCTGTTGGTTTAAAATGACCTCATCTGAACTGTGCTGGCTAATATGAGTCAATACCCCTTTTCGCCCCAATGAAATCGACAAGCTTGAGTTATGAGGCAAATTTAATATCGGGTCGCGTTTCCCCCAATATTTACAAAGCGCGATATTAGCGGGAGCAAAGGCGGTAGCGGTACCACTAATAGGAGACATTTTTGTCGGAACGAGCTGCTTAATGATTTGTTGTTTGTCCAATTTGATTAACTCCTTTTTATCAGGACGGCTGCATTTTAGCATTACTACAGATAATTTTGCTTTAAGATTGATCAAAAATACAAACTAGTCGCTGGATTTTCTATCATCTTGATCACAATGAAGAATGACAAATACGTTGGTTTATTTTTTCATAATATCTGGTATATACTGTTGCCTCAAATTTGTGTGCTTTCTGCAGGCAATAAGATGAAACAAGATTCTGCCCGTCTCTCAAGCTACCTTAGTTGGCTAGCCAAAAATGTTCAAAATTTGATCGATGAAGCGCGAAAAATACGCCGCTATGCCTATGAAATCGTTAGCTGGAAAAAGGTGAGGACATTGCCGATGATCAACTCATTGTCCGAATAACCGGTACACGTATTGATGTTCCGATGACACCACTGAGTATTTACAACGATCATGCATTATTGGCCGGTTTCGCGCCGCACGACATTAAAATGATTTTTACCTTAGTCAAAAGCCTTGAGGCTGCACCTAAATATCAGTTATTAGTCACGGAATTCCGTACTAAGCTGGCTGACCATTTACTGACTATCAAAGTAAAAACCAAAAAATTGCTGCGTTTATCATTAAATGAATTGGCCAAAAATCTGGGAATGATTAAAGAATTTAGTCCGCAAGAGGCTTTTCAATTAGGCATGTTATATGGAGAGTATCAACTCGAGCGCGAACAAGAATTGTTGCACGATTTAATTAAAACCAAGACTGATGATCGCTAACCCAGGGCTTTTAAATAATTATTAACGGCCGTTACCGAAGTTAGATAAATAGTTTTATCAGCATAGGCTTGTAACATCTGTGTCAACTGTAATCGCGTCTNTTTGGGAAAACGCCAGACCCAACGCAATGCATGCCAACTAATCCCTCTGACTGGACATCCTGTCGGATCAGCTGTACTAGTGCTACAAAATTTCANATAGACCTTTTTTATCACACGCCATAAACAAGTCCATCGATTAATGTCGATAAAAATGATTGTGTCTGCAGCTTTCAACCGCAATTCTAAATCTCGCATTGGCGTGCCTTCAATAATCCAAGCAGGCATCGCTAAAATCTGTGCCAACTCTTGTTGCCATTGTGTTTGGGGAACATGCTGCCAACCATTGCACCAATAAAGTGTATCTAAATGAAATACTGGACATTGCCATTTCGTTGCTAATCGCAATGCGAATGAAGTTTTGCCCGCGCCCCCATTACCAAGAATCAATATTCGGCGGTTCATTGTTGCTCCGGTGTGATCGTATGGTAATTATCGTAAATATCAATTTGCTCCAATTNTTTAAGAATGACTGTGATTAATGCGGCAGGCCAAACTAACAATAACGAGTAAACTACCTTGGAAAAATAGGCAAATAAAAATATTTTAATTAGCATGGGTGTTGGCACAGTATGTACAAATGCTAAAAAAGTGGTAATCAATACTAAAATAAATTCACCGATCGTCGAGGCACCTAAACTGCGCAAAGCAAAATATTTGCCTTNTACCAGCACCTTCCAACGGCTAATGATGTAGACGTTGACCATACTGCCTAATAAACTGCCAACAGTGCCCGCCAAGGCAAAGCGCAAGCTATTACCTAAAATTTGTTGAAATGCGGCTTCTCCAGTCCAACCATCAGCACCAGGCAATAAAACAATCAAATTGACCAACGCAGCAAATAATATTCCACAAAACATAGCCTGCCATACCAAACGTTTAGCCAATACATAACCATAGACTTCAGAAATTACCCCACCTAACGTAAACGTAGCTGGAAAAATTAATGAAGCACTGGTAGCAACAAATGGGCCTAATTGTATCATTTTATAGGCCACTGTAGTGCCCGCCACCATGAATGTCACATACATCATGGCCAAAAGTGTTAAATACTTGTACTGGGATTGGGGGACTTTTATCAGGCCCATGGGCTTCTCCTAAATAATTATTATTACATAAAAATGTTCAGAAAAACTATACCTATGATGGCTTAAAATGTGAGTGGGGATGCATGTCATTACAATCTGAGATATCGCCACGATTTTTTCAAATCAGTGAATTCGAAAGCAATGGCGTAAAAACTAGCAGCTTGTTATTGCTGTCAATATTAAGTATTTCGCTGCAGGTGTAAAAATAAATCCCGTCATCCCGCGGCGAAGACCGCGGGAACCAGGGCTATTGTGTGAAGTACGTATTGCCTGATGGATCCCGCGGTCTTCGCCGCGGGATGATGAGGAGGGTTAGTAAGTAATTAATTTAACTGCTTACATAAAAATTCGTGGAGACACCTAAGCTCGTAATGACCAACACTGAGACTTTAAATAATATTTATGGCTTCTCCATTACAACGCTCTTCGGTAGGAATCGATTGCTAATACACAACATTGATAATAATAAAACTACTAATAGTTTTTACAATCGATTCTGTTACAATCAGAAGCAAATAATTTATAAATTGACAACATTATCCATAAAAGGGGAGTTATGGTACTAGAAAAATCAGGGCATTACAGCACAAAAGAGCAAGTTGATGAACTACTGACAGACAACAATCCAAACTTTGAAAAAATTGATATTTTACTCAACTCATTATTGACTTATGAAGCATCTTGGTTAATACAAGATAAAGACAATCTATCTTTAATCACCCAATTACTCGAGAAGCTACTAGACTGCGACTTTCAAAAATGGACAATAAAAGATGGAGTTGACATTGAAAAATATAAAAAATTTACTGATGACATTGTCGATTTATGCTTAAACTTTGATTATGATAAAAAGAAGAGTGGCTCAAGAATTTACAAAATTTACTAAAAAAACTTTTCCAAAATCTGCCACAGCAAACAATCTTGTTCTTATCAGCAGCAAACTTCCGCTCGAAAACATGGCAAAAGGAAATGTCACACAAACCTGGCATACCCAATTAACTGCTTTAACTAAAAAGTGTTCCCAACCTTACCAGCAGAAAAACAAGTCATTTATTACTCAAAATTAGCGCAAATCTACATGCGCCAACAAGACGATGAAACTGCACTTTGGTATGCCACAGCAGCATGGCGAATGCTAAAAAATCAACCCGAGGAACCACTATACCATGAGATAAAAACTTTAATCTCTGATTTGGAGAACATCTTATTTGACAATGCAATATGGCCTTTGTTAGATCAGAGACATGGTTTTCTTAAAGCCTATTACAAAATTCAATTACAATCACAATATAAACGCTTATTACAAACTTCTGGCAAAAGCCAAAAGATTTTAATGGCTTTGTAACTGACATTGAATCAAAAAATCAACAATTAAAAACTAATATTGCCGAACATATTAAAATGCTCAAAGCCCGCAGTCAATATCTCACTGTAACTGCTTTTAGCCGGCTCTATCAGCATCAAATAAGCCCTCTCACTGCTTTATTTCCTGAATTTGAGTTTTATGCCAATATTTCTCAACGGCAATACTTCAATGGCCAATTTATTGATCCAGCAAAAACTGAGATGCTTTGGTTCAAACAAAGCCAAGAGCTCGAAATGATCCGACAAGCGTTTCAGCTACAGCAAAATAGCATTAGGCCTCAAGATTTCCAATCTGCCATATTAAATTTTTGACCAATTCATTACGTGCATTAGCAATCAGATTGGGCGAAGCGCCTTGTGATTGGTGCGTTGGCGTCTGTGGATCATATGCCTTGGGTTATATGACGCCTTATTCAGATTTGGACATTTTTATCTTAGTCAAAGACAGCAAGTATATTGTCAATGCTTATTTTCAATCTTTAATCACGATTTTGCGCCGCCATTTGATTACTTTAAGTGAACCATGGCAATGGAATTCTCACTCACCTCAATCATTAGGGTTGCACTTAGATGAAGGTGATTTCCTTCGTATTACGCATACAATCAAGTATGAAACCAGCAATGACAACAATAATAAGGCCGTCTTACCAAAATTATTACAAACACCTGAGGGCTTGGCGCAGTGGGTCATTGAGAAATGCCAACAAGAAGAAGACGCTGAATTTGTAGTCGGCTATAGTTTGTTGACAACGGTACCATTGGCCATTGACGATAAAAGTGCAACGCTATTTGAAGAGTACCAAACTAGATTAAACGAAAAACTAGTCCCTCAAGTACGCCAACTAATAGCCTGTAATTTTATCAACCGATACCAAAAACAACTGAATACCAAAGATTTTAAAGCCAAATCAATATTACATGGCCTCGTCTTGTGGTCAGTGGCCAAAGCGCTTTATACTACAGAATCGGTTTTTAATTCCAACTCAATAATTAAACCATATTCCTACCACCATGATAATAATGCATCTGATACAAATTTATTTAATCAATGCTTAACAACTTTGATACAACAAATACAACAACAGCGTTTTACCTATGAATTAGAAAATGGAAAAAAACCACAAATCAATTAATTGATTTCAAAAATAGCTCTGGTTATTTAAATCCAGAATTCATCAGCATTCTCTTAAGCTTACTCTATGATCCCAGATATTTAATCCTTAAAAATAATGTATATGTGCAAGCTTTATGTCATGCATTATGGCTAGAACAACAAAAAGTATTGCCTACCTACCAGCTTTTCACCAAAGCCATAAGTCAAGCCAACATCCATGCAATCACAGTTTCCTGGCAAGCCGTTGCTGAATGGGCACAAAACTTGCTTGATCAAGAGCACCAATCATTAAAAACACAATGGCACAATATATCAACCAATTCTAATAATACTAATAGCAATACTGAATTGCTTGATCTACACCATAGAATTAAAGCATTGCCACTTTATTTATGTATTGTTACTCAAATTACACAGCAACAACTGCCAGACACGACTGAATTTATTGATGTTTTCTTAAAAATCAGGCGGCCCTGGAAAAAACCAAAGCATTTTTAATTTTTTCAAGATGCCAGTCAAACATTAACAAGCATTAATATCAATGACAATAACGCTGAACAAAATGCTTGTATGAATGTTTTTGGCGTATTTTATTATTGGAACAAGAGCACTTAACAACAGCAGACCGACTAGCTACACAAGCCTTTAATCAATTGACACTTCCAGCAAATTATATCATTACCATTACTCGCTCGTGGAAAACATTAGAGGCTTGGTTAAGACAATTGCTGCAGCAACATTTGGCCAAATGTAATGGCGTGGCAAAAACGAAACTCTTGGATCACAAAAATTATCAAATCAGCGATAATAACAATACTGGTCAATCATGGTGGAGAATAGAAACCAGCTGGTTTTATCTTGCTTTATTGTGGCAAATAAAACAGCAAGAATTACCTACACAAGTCAACATTATTGATTTAATCACAAAGCAAAAACTTGATTTGGGGAAAAAAAGCGATCATTGCCCTGCTTAAACTGATACATGACACTTTTCATTCCAATAAAGATAACGAATCACCGATAATGAAACTAGGGTCATTAACAATTCATATTTTACACTATGGGATCTTCCTACCTTTACAACAAGCCCTAGAAAAATCATCACCTAATTATCAATTTTTACTGCAAAATTTACTAAAATCATTTTTGGACATGCGTTATGATCAATTTAGCAGATTTGATGAAGATTCGCATTCCATGGTGATAAATCACCTCTTCTATACGACGTTGATTGAGTATCCTTCCTCTTGTGGATGGTCACCTTTATATGAGAGAGAACAAAGGCGCTGGATGAACTCAGTCAAATCTTTATCAACTGATGAACCTACCTCTTGCATCGTTGAAGGAATACCTGAAACAAAACAGCGGCAATATTTGCCAATGACATTGATTGATATCTTGTTTAAAGACCATGAACTACAAATAAATCCTCAACAGAAATCAACCGAATCTACTATTATTCAATTTCAATGGAAGCAACAAACATTCTTTTTAAAAACCTTTCCAACCGATACACTAGACGGATTAGATCAACAACTAGCCATCGAATATTTACATCGTTTGCTCGGCGGCAGCTCTCATGTTGCTCTAACATGGCCACTAAAATTAATTTATCAGCAAGATGAACAAAGAAAAACTTATTATTGCACTGTTAGCCAAGAGGTAATTGGAGACGACCTAGAAAAATAGTGGCTGAAACACCCACCTGGCTTGACGAAATTGATCCCATCAACTATGGACAAGTATGGTTATTAACTTATCTGACTTCACCAAAAAATGCAACTTGCAACACATTAAAGGGGAACGTTTATTTGGCAACCAAAAACATTATTAAAATTAATTAATAATCGATACAGTTTTGCACCACCATTTCAATCGGTCACCACCAATGGTTGGATTTACTCTGAAAGCCGTGATTTAGTCACTGTAAAAACACCCCTTTATCTTTTGCCACAACATCAAGACAATTGGGATGAAAATGTTCTAACTTGGCTACAAATCATACATCCTGACAAACTGTTCCGCTTTTGGCAACATCACCTAGAAAAATTTAACCGTCTATTTAAAATAAGTCTTGAAAAACAATCAAATAAACAACAAACCCATGCTAATTGGATGAAAAGTTGGATTTTTTATTCTTATAATCGTACTCAACCTCAACCACAAATAGAGACCCATGATTTAGTTGATACTTCAAAGCAAATATACTATTCAATGAAAGAAAAATTAATATTATTACACCGATGGCTAGGGCAACAAAAACTCCTCCCAGCTACGCACTCACATTAAGCCAATTTGAAAACTTTTGGCAGAATTTTATTCTCACCTGAAAAATGAGATCAAGACTTATAATGAGCTTCAAAACTGCTTAAATGATAAGACTGATACTTCATTAATTGAGGAAAATTTAAGCCCAAAACACTTGGACAAAAGCCTTAAATTACCTCTAAGTTATGTACAAGCAATTGATTTTCGTCGCATGCGCAGAGAAAACCGCACCGACAAAAGAACAATTTTTCATGTTTAACCTATTAAATATTATTATTGAAAATACTAAACAACATAATATTGATAAACATAAAGATGTAAATTATCACACACTCTTTGAATTAGATTTATCAGGATGTGAAGTAATCAATGAAAGCATGCTGATTGATCTATTAGAAAAACTACCAAAACTGCGAGTACTCACTCTAAAGAGTGCCCGCAATTTAATATTTTAACAATAGTTCAAATATTGTCGCACCGGTTAAATCAATCACGTTATTCGTCTTATTTTGATGTGTTGTGCCCAGAATTAGAGACAATAATCATGACGATTAACAAACGGACTGTGAAACTTGAATTGCCAGCTAATACTGAACAACGTCGTTCGTTGAGTTATCTAACAGAAACCTATTTAGCCAACCTTAGGAAAGCCATTCATTTTTTGAAGCAAGGCTGAAAATCATTGATCAATCATCGGAGATATTCCCAAAGTACTATGAGGAAATAATCACTAGCTTTGGACAAATTGACAATCTAAGTTTTAGCTTCATTAAAACCTCTTTCAAAGAAAGAGTATTAAATGAACTGATTATGGTAGGCACACCCTTTCCTGATGATCTGACCACTCATGCTCACTTTGACCCAACTGATAAACTAGTTTTTGACGATGCCACTACTTCATTTAAAGAGGATGACTCAAAGAAACTTGAAGCTGCCACTAACCTTAATTCCGAAGATTTAATGACCACTTTTTATCAAGTTAACAATCCATTTGTAAACCTTAATAAAACCTCAAGAGAAGATGCATCAAGCTCATCAGACACAGAGAATTCTATTGAGTCTGACAAAAGAATAAGCAGTGTAGAATTGCTTAATAATTTTGCTATAGACCCTAAAAAAACTTCGTTTCAAAAAATAAAATCAGAAAATAAAAAAGCAGCCGAAAATCCTGCTTCTTTAGGAAGAATGGCTGCAATCAGGGCATTTCCTCATATGACGCCCATGAAAAAAGCTATTTTCTTGCTATTTTATCTAACCTCCTTTTTCTAATCAAGCAACTTACCCAATGGTGGCTGATGCAATTAAAAAGCCTTTCCAGAATTGCCTATTAAACATGCGATCAATTTTTTAGATGCTTTAGACAGTGACCACCCTGATGATAGTATGCATATTATCAAAGGAATCGGGCTCTTAGCAGCAAGTTTTCCCAAGAAAATACATATTGATGTCCTAAAAAGCTCAGCAACATCTTTCGCAATAATAAGTTTTCCATCGCAATACGAGTTGCAGCCATTGACTCCGCTAGTCAATTTGATTGTTATACCCACGCTGTCATTGATGACTTAGAAAAATCGTTGCCAACGACAAATCAAATCATGAACTGCGCCTAGCTGGAATTCGTGCACTTGGAAATTTTCGCCTTACTTATGGCACTTTAGAAACATTTTTTAATCTACTAGAAAAAATATTCATGTCAGCGAAGTTGAGAATTCTCTAAGAAAAATATCCATCACATCACCAGAAATTATTGAATTTTTACGCAAAAAGTTTTTGGCAGCAAGAACAAAGATGTACGTAAAAATGCGCTCATCACATTGGGACAATTGCGCCCAGTAAGAAAAGAAATAATAACTACATTGATGGATGCTATGGGCCCAGCACAAAACATGGAAAAGACCGCAATTGCCGTCTTGAAAAACTTCCGTGCAACAACCCGCAATCAATTGAAATCTTACTTAAAGTATTACACAATAAATTATATAACGACAACATCTGTTTATTAATGATCAATAAAATTAGCGAAGCTAACCCTATGACGGAAGATGTCGTTCATACGATGTTAGAACAAATAAATCAATCTAACATTGCATTTTCAGTGGCCGCAATAAGGGCCATCAAGACCATGCACATGAAAATTCCAGAAAGACTGCATACCAAAGTCATTCATTTTTAATCGAGAAAATGACAAAAACTGACAACAGTTCAATTATATTGGCCATTATTGAAGTACTTGCAGTTTTTTCTCCCTTTAGCCCTGATAAAGCTATTGAAATAATTAGGATACTGTTTAATTTAAACAAAAATGATCCCATGATACGTGCCACTGTGATCACAGCTATTGCCAATTTGCTAAAATGGGCAGCAAATAATGATATTAGCGAAACCGTCGAAAAACTTTTCAAATTTTTTGATGATCCAGCTAATAATGTTAGAACAGCGACTATAATGGCACTTGGCAATCCCAGATGGTCAAATGATATTTATTACAAAAACCTGTTAAAAGTACTGCATAATAAAGAAGAACATCTGGAGGTAAAAGAAGCTGCTATTAGAAAATTGTCTGAATTAAAAAGACATTTCAAAACTCACGTTATGATGGAAGTAGTCAAAGCAACATTAGCAATCGCTAAAGATGAAAACCATCTATTATCTCATTTATGTATTTGGCTTCTTGGAGAGCTTGGGAAAGAAACGGTAGATGTCATTAATGTCTTACTTAAAATGTTAACTTCTTATGAGCTTAAAACGAAGATAACAGCTGCCAAAGCATTAGGAAAGCTAGGAGTTGCCAATGCAACCATCATTGATGCTCTAATAATAGCATTACAAGACAAGGAAAGCAGCATGATCAAAGCAACCAACGAAGCTTTAATACAATTATTCCTTATATCTCCTGAATTAGTCACTCAGAAATTGATCTATCATCTTGAGAATAAAATTAATTCAGCAAATGAAGCTGCGATTTTAATATTACTAGGCAAATTGTTTTCTACCGAAACTTGTCAAATTTATTTAGAAAAGACTTTGCCACCTAGAATGCAACCGAAAACAGTTATTGAACTTCCGTATCCAATCATAAATCATGTCCTCTCATTAGTGGACGACAAAAGCCTCGATGAAACAAGAGATATTAATCGGGAATGGTATAGGATTTATAGAAACCATAAAAGTAATTATCGCCGTCATTTTTCTGGCAAACAACAGTTAATGATAATTCAGAGGAAAATTACGATACTAATAATAACAATGCGAAAGTAATTTATTAACACAGGCATAACGTTCAGATTGTAAGAAGAGTTGACGCATCCTGACTGGGCAAAATACGAGGAATAGTTGTCATCCCGCAGTCGATGCCGAGTGCTGTCCGAAAAAATTATCCATGATGCTTTGTCATTGCGAGGAACGTAGTGACGAAGCAATCCATGTCGTCTCGGTCGTTAGATTGCTTCGTCACTACGTTCTTCGCAATCTGATGTATCCTCACGAATTTTTATGTAAGTAGTTGAATTAATTGCTTACTAGCCCTCCGTCATCCCGCGGCGAAGACCGCGGGATGACGGCATTTATTTTTACACCTGCAGCGAAATACTTAATCTTGACAGCAATAACAAGCTGCTAGTTTTTACGCCATTGCTTTCGAACTCGCTGATTTGTCTTACATGAAAATTCCTGGGGACAGATTAGCTCGCAATGACACACGCTGTTCTTTTACCACAGATAAATTTTTCGGACAACTCTGGGTCGATGCCACGGGATGACCTAATTTATTTAGACCGTCTCTAATTAAAATAAAGTTTGTTGCAAATTAGCATCATTTTGCTGACAAAAATGCACCCCTATGCCTAATAAGCGTATGGGCTTTTCTGCTGCATAATGCCGTCGAAACAAAGCAATGAATTGCATCAAATCAAGTTGATGGCAAGCGCTTTCAACAGAAGTTAGTTTAAAATCATTAAATTTTATTTTTAGATACTGATTTTTAATCATCAGATTAACAGCTGATTCCTGAATGCGCTTATTTAATTGCACATAAAGTTCTTTAATAGCAGTCAAGCAATACTCAACATCGCTCACATCTTGCGGAAATGTCCGCTCCACACTCAGTGATTTTCTTGTTCTATTAGGCTGCACTTGACGGTGATCGATACCACGACATTGCTCATAAAGATGCAAGCCTAATTTGCCAAAATTAGCTGTTAATTCAGTGAGTGATATTTNTTGTAAATCTGCACAAGTCTTGATGTTTCGGTCGTGCAACTTGGTGGCCGTGACTTTTCCAACACCAANAAGTTTGTCGATAGGCAATGTTTGAATAAACGCCTCAACATCACCAGGACGAATTACAAAAAGACCATTAGGTTNTTTCCAGCCACTGGCGATCTTTGCCAAAAACTTATTGGGAGCAACACCAGCTGAGGCAGTCAATTGCTGTGTCTCCCAAATACGCTGACGGATTGCTTTTGCCATTAAGGTTGCACTCCCTTGATGGCCCACAGCAGCTGTGACATCCAGATAAGCTTCATCAAGGGCAAGTGGCTCAACTAGGTCGGTAAACTCATGAAAAATTGCATGAATTTGTTGCGCGACTTGTTTGTACTTTGCCATATTCACAGGCAATAATACCAAATCTTTACAATGACGGTAAGCTGTCACCGTGGCCATGGCTGAACGCACACCATAACGGCGAGCAATATAATTACTCGTACAGATCACCCCACGTTTATTTTCAGGGCCACCCACAGCAACTGGTTTATCAGCTAATTGAGGATTATCTCGAATTTCAATAGCCGCATAAAAACAATCCATGTCTATATGAATGATTTTTCGTAGCTTTTCCGGAAAAGAAACCTGTAATGACATTATTCGCTCACATTAATATTAAGAAAATAGCGTTAAATTTGTAGGATAATCGCCATATCGAGAACAAAAATATTATAAAAATTCACCCAATCAATTGACAAAAATAGGTTGTATCATACCATTTCGAACACAAAATAATAAGGGTCATCGGTTCTGGTCCTGTTGTTGGCTTGCACAACCTGGAGGAGCAATAAAATGCCTAAAATGACAAATGAACAATATATCAAAGCGATAACCAACGCATTCCAACGTTTATCAATGCAGCTAAAACCGGCCAATTGTCTCACGTTTACTGGCTTTGAATTAAGAACAACAGTCTCAACATTAGCAACACCGAGTATTCTAGTAAGCAATTTATTCGACAGTGGTCAACCTATACTTGATAATCTGGTAACGGTTTTAAAAATGAAGTTTTCAAAAACAGTGATCCTATTGAAATTAAAATTTCTCAATCAATGCAAGTTCCAAATAAAGTAAGATTATCAATTGTTTCACTATCAGACCAACCTCAACCAATTGAACCATCTGAGCCTCACTTCGAGCTTATCTTGAAAAGACTCGTAGATAAACTAAACTTTATAAACACGACTACTGATAAAACCGCCGTAAAAATGATTGAATATCAATTGATGACTGAAGAAGAGCTAATTCAAAATGTTACTGCTGCTTTTAAAGAACTAACGGAAATATTATCACCAATCAAAACCTTAGTTTTACCAATTTCGAGTTGCGGCCTAGTTTGTCTGAACCCGAAAAACTGAATGTTTTAGTGAGCAATACATTTAATTCCTCTGAAGAGCCTACATTGAATAAATTGGTTAAGTTTATAAATGAGAGGGTTTTTCAAAAAAGTGGGCCGGTTCTAACTAGCATTTCTTTTCCAGGCAATTCCCAGACAAAATAAGATTGACTATCACCTCTGGGCCACAAGCACCTAATCAATCAGAACCAAACGAACCGCATCTCATTTTTATTTTACAACGATTGGCAGCAATTCTCGATTTTATAAAATCTCCAGCCAATAAAACTGAAACAAGAACTATTGAATACCAATTAATGACTGAAGCTAATTGTCTTACAGCCATCTCTGATGCAATGAAAAGTTTATTAGAATTACTTAGGTTTAACTCTCTCCTTAGGCTTACCGAATTTGGTATTCAAAGAACTGCCGGTACGTTTACCTCTACTCAAATTTTAGTCAGCAATAGCTTTAATCAAGATGAGAAAGAAACATTATTTAATCTTCAGAAAACCTTAACCAACTTCATTTTTGAAAAAGAAGATCCCATCAAAATAGGAGTTTATCCCTCACCCTATAACAATGGCAAAGTAAGACTAGGAATTTCTTCATTGTCCAGAGATCTAATTACCGAAATGCCTGAGCTTAATTTACTATTTATTCTACAACGGCTAGAAAGAAACATTAATTATATGAAAACATCTTCGGAAGACGAAAGAAAAACGCTGAGCCATATAGTAGGAAGTTTTGTTTTATAACAAAAAATCAGGCAAGATACAGCGCTGTCACC
Organism: Coxiellaceae bacterium; assembly: GCA_013414725.1. Classification (GTDB taxonomy): domain Bacteria; phylum Pseudomonadota; class Gammaproteobacteria. The sequence goes on from CP058706.1 coordinate 2,566,212, forward strand.
AAACCTGCAATAAGCCCAAATGCATGCCCTTCCCACGAGCTGCGATCGCTCGCGGGAAAAACACTTAACAATAGACCGGCGAAATAGTAGAAACAGATTAAGGCCAAAATCACGGTAACGACTGAGGGATGCAATACCGCGTCTACCAACAAATAGCCCAAATATCCCATAACCAATGCACTTGCTCCAATGTGAATGCCACGCCGACCAAACAGCCAAGTAAGCGCACCACTCAATAAAATTATGTTTAAGCTTAGCTTGATAAAAGGGCCTAACCCTTGCACTAACAAAAATTGACNTAAAACAAACAACGGTATTGAATTAAAAAACAAATGATTGAAATCGGCATGTAAAAAAGGATGAAAAANAATCCCTGGCAAACCAACAATTGAGCGAGGATAAATTCCTAATATATTTAAACGGCCACCAAGCAAATAATTTAAAAAATAACAGCCCCAAATGATGGCAATAATAGCTATTGCTGTTGGTAAATTTTGCTTAATTAATCCGGCCAATACAACTAATTGATTTAACCATTGTCCCATGGGTTTATGTCCTCTATTAGCGTTACCATGACAAACCTGCTACTGGGTACGCTTGGATTATAATTCTATGCTCAGGGATGATATACTCAAAAGCTATGAAAACTAAATCATCCAGCATCTTATGGCAAGGCCTGCAACCTGGCGACCGAGTCGATATTATCGCGCCAGCATCNCGTTGTCACCCCAGCGTTTTAGAAAAAGTGAAAAGCCTCTTGGCCTCTTGGGAACTAGATTGTTACTGTCCTAATGATATTTTGGGTGAGGATTTGCTGTGCGCCAATAGCATTGCTGTCCGAACGCAACAACTGCAGCAAGCACTATTGAACACTGAATCCAAGGCCGTCTGGTCTTTATTAGGTGGCTATGGCTCAACTCAGCTAATTCCTTCGCTATTAACAATNAAGCCCCCGATGAGAACGAAAATTTTTATGGGCTTCAGTGATATCACTGCACTCCATATTTTCTTACAAACACAGTGGGGATGGAACACTGTTCATGGCCCCTCTGCGCGGCAAGCAGCATTAGCCCAAGTCTCCCTGACNTCCATCGAACGAGTCCATGCTTTACTGATGGGCAAAGCTTACGCCATTGAATATGATCCTCTTGTGCCATTAAATATAGCAGCAGANAAAAATTTGCTGATCTCGGCACCAATCATTGGTGGCAACTTAAGTTTAATCCAAGCCAGCTTGGCGACCCCATGGCAAATTAATGCAAGCCACAAAATTCTGTTTTTNGAAGAGATCAACGAACGCGCCTACCGAATAGAAAGAACTTTAGAACAATTAAAACAAGCCAATATCCTGTCGAATGTGAAAGCTATCTTGATTGGCGATATCACAGGAGGCGCTGAACCCAACGGCACTTCATTTATTTCTCCTATGCTTGCGCAATTTGCCGCTAGCTGCAAGGTTCCAGTGTTACGAATCGCCAATATCGGCCATGAATTTATTAATTACCCGCTATTATTGGGCTATCCAGCTGAATTACAGCTCGGAAACAACTGTACACTACGTTTTAATCTCACTGATACCAAATGATAACTTTAGAGGCAAACTATGATTACAGGCATTAATCACATCACTCTTGCATTGACTGATATCAATTTAACAATCAACCTAGGAATGTCTTATGAAACCGCAATCAACCGACAAAATAGCCGATTTGCTTAATAAACTCGTTAAATTATTAGACGAAAATAATGAACCTACCTGGGCAACGCATTTCGAAAGGCTATTGAGAAATTACCTAGTTTAACTCCAGACCTCAGCTCCGTAGCGCCGGTCATTGAAACTATGCGCGGAGAATCGCATTCATTTTTGAATTGTTGCTTTTCAAAAATAATCAGCCTTTGCTGAAAGAAAACCATATGCTTGAAAAATTGCGAAACGATTTATATAAAGCCTGCTTACGATTAATTGAACAGCCAAAAACCCTTAGTTCACTATAACATGCGGCAGGACTACAAAAATGTTCTGGCAGTGTTAATCAGACTAAATTTACAGCTTGTTGAAAAACCTGAATTTCGCAATTTTTATAAGATGAATAAAAATGATATTTTCTTGTATAATTTAAACAGGATATGCCGATTGTCAAAGACATTTTCAGATCGCCGAAGATGGGTCGCAAAAATGCCAAAACCAGCAGACAAACGGTATCGCATCACAACAAATGATCGTTTTTTATACAGAGGCAACATGAAACCCTTGGCCAAATATCTGACACTATTAAGCTGTGGCCTTTTACTCTCCAATATGGCTTTTGCCCAATATTTCGCCTTTATTTTTGCTGACAATAAAGGCCGCGGCATGAGCTCAATCTACCTTTATTTAAAGTGTGACAATATTGAAATGCCTATTGGCGAATTGACTACTGGCAAGCAAATGCTTTACTCGGAAGCCTTTGATCACGGCTGCAAAGGAGGAGACAGGGTCCGGGTAGGCATCGCGAAAGCCGCCGATACTCCCGTCGCCTACGGCTTTTGCCCAACACTGCCCTACCATCAAGGCGCTACTGCGGCGACATTTAAAATTAAAACCCTTCGCTTGATCCAGTCGTTATTACCTGTGATGTAAGGTGATTATTGGACGCCAAGCAACAAAAATCAGGACTGTAATCCATAGCCATGATGATTATTGAAATTGGCCCGCTAATAATGCCATCATTCCTTGTATTTTTGCAATAATTCCTGGTTTTGTTTGAGATTATATTGTTCTGCCAATTTAACTGGATCAAGATAAGTGATCTTGGTTTCTTGATTTTCATCTTGCCATATTAGCATTCTCATTGGCAAATCAATTCCCATGATGGGTTGTTCCTGCATTAATAATGTACCAACTTTAGGGTTACCAAAAATCAATAACACAGCATCGCGCAATTCCAACCCAACATCACGTGCATTTTTAGCATGATCAATAGTCGCAAAAACTGTGATTCCTGCCTGCTGCAATGTGGCACTTATCGTTTTTACGGTAAGCGCAACTGACAATGGACTGGTTTTAGTAATAAGCATGTTGCCTCCTTGTTTTAAAATCCCAATACTCATATTGTAACTACTTGTCCCTAGAAGCGGACATCCACTTTTGAGCGTCCTAGCTACCCTATCACTTTAGGGGTGAGTAGATACCTAATATTTTCCTTTAATCTATTTTTGGCAATTTCCAATTAGAATCCAATAATTGCGTCATTTTCGAATAAGGAATTGGCTTACTGACATAATAACCTTGTATTTGATCACNATTCATATTTTNTAACATTTTCAACTGTTCTATTGTCTCAACACCCTCAGCAATGATTTGGAAACCAAGCTTATGTCCTAAGGCAATAACGGCACGTATGATTGCCTCACTGTGTTTGTTTTTGTCAATATTAAAAGTGAATGATTTATCAATTTTCAAAAAATCGACCTTAAAATTTTTCATGTAACCTAAAGACGAATATCCTGTTCCAAAATCATCAATTGATAATTTAACCCCCATATCTCTTAATTTATTCAAAATGACAACCGTTGTCATTGGATCTTGAATTAACAAATTCTCAGTTATTTCTAGCTCAAGATTGCGAGGATTAATGCCTGTTTTTACAATCACTTGAGTCAACGTCTTTTTAATATCAGAGCGTGCCAGTTGGACTGGAGATACATTAACAGACACACTATTCAAGGACAAACCAGCATTTTGCCATTTGAGATAATCCATGCAGGCTTTTTCCAATATCCATTGCCCCAAAGTAACAATCAGACCAGAGTCTTCAGCTAATGAGATAAATTCTCCAGGACATAATATTTTTCCACTGGAGTGAAACCAACGCAATAAAGCTTCAACACTAACAATTTTGCCGGTCTTCAAGTCAACTTTTGGTTGATAAANAAGATCAAACTGATTTTTTGATAACGCTTTGTTTAAATCTTTTTCCAATAAAATACGTTNTTTAGATTCCAATTCAATCTCTGCTGTAGCAAACTTATAAGCTCCATGTCNCGATTTTTTGGCGGAAACTAAAGCAAAATCACAGTTTTTAATTAATGCCTCACTATCCTCGCCATTATATGGATAAACACTTATGCCCATACTGATGCTAATATCAAAATCAATCCCATTAATGATAAAAGGCTGTTTGAAAACTGATTGAACTTTTTCTGCTGCTAATGTGATCAATGGTATATCTCGGATATGGGTGATCATAAGCATAAATTCGTCTCCACCTATCCGGGCAACCACACTATTTTTACCCATTCGCTCTGTTATACGGGATGTGATTACTTTTAACGTTTTGTCGCCTACCTCATGACCAAAAGCATCATTGANTATTTTGAAAGAGTCGATGTCAAACAAGATTAAGGCCAATTTTTCATCATAGGATCTCGCTCTTTCAATAGCAACATCGAGTTGTGTTTTGAATGAATTGAGATTAGCTAGGCCTGTTAATTGATCATGCGTGGCAAGATATTGCAACTCATGTTCCATGTTCTTACGAGATGTGATATCGTTTACTATGAATTGGATTGCCTTGGAATTATGATATGGAAATTCTTTTCCTATGATTTGCAAATGGATTTTTTTCCATCCAGCCTTTTCCAACAAAAACCTGTTGATTTTTAAAACGAGGTTTCTGCTTAGAAGTCGCTTCAAAAAGAACTAATTTCTGCCATANNTTGGCTTTATCAAAACAAGCCATCACACTCTTATTCAATATCTCTTTTTATCGATTGCCAACATGTCAGTAAAAGCGGTGTTCGCATACACAATTTTCTTCCTAAACAACACAAAAATACCATAAGGTGATAACTCAAGCAGTTGGCTATATTTTTCTTCGTTCTGCCTCAATGCAGATTCAACTTTCTTTAATTGAGTAATATCGGTAACAACGATGCATATTGCCTCAGTAAAATCTAATTTCAATGTACGCATTGAAAAATAAACGATCTTCTTCTGGCGCTTTTTGCTGCTGACAACATTGAATTCTTGTTGAATGCCATCTTCATTGACCACTGCCAAGCTTTTCTTTAAAATTTCCACTTGTCGCGGGTCTATATAATTATAAATCGATGTCCCAATAATTTTATTGATTTTCAAGCCAACCAGCTGGCTAAAAANGTCATTGGCATAGATAATCGTGCCTTCACGTACCAATGTGACGGCCCCCTCATGCATCGTCTCAACTAGTACTTTATAAGGATGCTCAGCAGCCTCTAAGGTCATCACCTTCTTTTTACTGGCCTGGCCTTGAATAATAAATGCATCGACATGCCCTTCCCTAATGGCTTGTAAAACATTTTCAGCCTCTTTTAGCCGGAATTCGAGTTTCTTAATTTTCTGCTTAAGATTATCTTGATTATCCTTCATCTAATCCACTACCTTGGTTTTTATTCACTCCTGGTGTAAAAATTCAATCCTATAATTTCATTTGTGGCATTAGAAAAGTCCCCTACTGCTTTACGAATTGGCTTAGGAAGTTTTCTAATGATTGTTGGTATGGCAAAAATTTGATCTTTTTGCTAAATGAGGGTTTTGACCAAATCAATAACTTTTATACTGTATTGCCCAGGTATTTTCTCATCACAAAATTTTGTTAAATTGTCCAGTGCAGCTATACAACGTGGTGTCTGGCCTGCGATATATAATACTAATACCCACTTTTTTAGCAGTCGGCTTTTTAAACGTTGCTTTTAATCGTTTCTTTTTCATTGATTTTGATACAGCTTTATTGGTACGCTTCATCGATGCTTACCTTTGTGCTTACCAGAACTTCTTGCAGAGATAGCTGTTAAATCATCAGCGCTTCTTATCGCAGACATTTGAGTGGTGTTTTGACGTATTATTTTATCTATCTCTGCTTCTTGCTCATGTGTCTCTTTTATTTGACTATCAAGATCATTAATATTGTGCTTTAATTGGCGGATTTGATTAAGCATTTGATNTTTCATATTAATGAGTTCACGATTTTTATTTTNTACGGCAACATTGCGCTCAGCTGCTTTAGCTTTTTCTTGCATTAGCTGCAATGCACGACCTGATCCAGTTAATATCTTGCCCATGCCAACATAAATATCTTGTAAATCAACTCCATCACTGCTGAATATCAATTCGCGCATTTGATTAGAGTGTTGCATACCTCGTGACTTCAATACGTATAATACCCGATTTTNTTCAGTCTCAGCTTGATCTGTACCTTCAAAATATTTTAGATGTATCCATACATCCATCAATGATGAAACACCTCCTCCTGCAAATAAGCCCGTGCTTTTATTAATTAATTTTGTAAATACGCTTGTGATATGCCTCGATTTAAGCTCATCAATGAGACGATAAAGCATTATTTTTATTTCTGATTTTGAACCTATATTTTTGAGGCTAGAAATTGGATCAATAATGACAGCAACCGGCTTCACTTCCTCAATGATTTTCAACATCAACAATAAATGACGTTCTAAACCATAGTTAGTTGGCCTAATCGCATGAAAAACCATGCTTTTATTTTCTATATAAGGTTGTAGATCGACGTTAATTGACTTCATATTACGAACAATTTGTTTATACGATTCTTCAAATGCAAAATAAATGCATTTACCTCCTAGATTGCAGACATTACGCGCAAAAATGGCCGCTAAACTGGTCTTTCCAGTGCCAGGAAATCCTGTGATCAATATGCTACTGCCTTTATAGAAACCTCCTTTTCCGAGCATATTATCAAGTCGCTTAATCCCAGTGCTAATACACTGTAATGACGCAGAATAATTTAATTGCACTGAGGTTACTGGCATTATTAAAATGCCTTNTTGATCGATAAGGAATGGATATTCATTTGAACCATGCAACGAACCACGATATTTTACAACGCGTAACCGTCTAACTGATCTTTGATCGGTAATTCGATGATCAAGAAATATAACACAATCAGCGACATATTCCTCTATGCCATAGCGTGTTAATGTATTATTGCCTTGCTCTGCCGTCACAATGGCCGTAACATTTTGGTCTTTTAACCACTGAAATAAACGCTCTAATTCGCTGCGTAAAATCACTTGATTTGGAATGTGGCTGAATAATACGTCAATGGTATCAAGTACAACCCGCTTTACTTTATAACGCTGCAATGCATCAGCAAAATGGATAAATAAACCGTCAAGATTGTAGGAGCCTGTTTCTTCAAAATCACTAGGGCCAATATGAATATGGTCAATAACAATTTTCTTTTGTTTAATTAATTTTTCAATGTCATAGCCTAAAGAGACAATATTGGTGACAAGCTCATTCTCGGTCTCTTCAAATGAAATAAATAAACCGGGTTCATTATTAAGCAATGCTCCATTAATGAGAAACTGCATTCCTAGTAATGTTTTGCCACATCCTGGGCCACCACATACCAGAGTAGACCGATGCAATGGTAAACCACCTTCGGTAATCTCATCCAATCCTCTGATTCCGGTTGTACATTTTCGCAAACTTTGCTGCTGTGAGCTTACCGATTTGACTCCTCGCTTGGCCATCTCTGCCCCTTATGAAATCCATAGCCACTCTCCCAATAAGCATAGCACAAGCAACCACATGGTATTGGCAGCAAAAAAACCCATAAAATCAATGAACTAAAACCTAAGATTGTTTTGAAAGCCCCATTATTTCACGATTTAGAGAAAAACTGAGCAAAGTACGGATTGCAACCACGATAGCGACAATGCCAATAGTGTAATAATCGGGTGCCGTTGTCGTACTGATAAGATCGGCAGCAACGATGAATTCTAACCCCAGGATTAAAATACGCCCTAAACTGAGGCGAATGGCGTTAATCTCGGCGCCATCGCTGACTACTTTACCCACGAAAATGCTATAAAGATATTGATAAGCTGCTAATGACACACCGGACAGAATTATCATGATGCCAGTAAAAGAAATGACATGTTGTACTATCACAATAATTTTTGAATATATGACCAATCCATGGTTATTTCTCCCTATATTTCTCAAGCTTAACATATCCATGACACCTTCTTCAAAATGAAATTGTCACCACCTTGAGATTGAACAGCAGCCACCCGTTGTAATGGCCAGGAAAGCTTTTTAATATACCCATTACACCTCAAAATGCGAAGTGTAAGGTTCATATTGCAAGCAGTTGTCGCGTTCTGATTGAGCAAAACACGAAGAATAGTCACCCTATTTTGAGTGTTTTGCGATTGAAAACGCGGCAAATGCGCCGCAAGATGAGCCTTACACTTCGCATTTTGAGGTGTAATGGGTATATATATCATATCTGCTATGATAATGTGATCAAATAACTCGCCAGGAGAGAGAACCATGGAAAGCATAAAGATTAATTCCTTGCCAATTGCCGCATCTCGTATCTGTTTAGGAACATGGGCCATTGGTGGTTGGATGTGGGGCGGCACTGACGAAAAAGACGCGATAAAAACTATTCACACAGCACTCGACTCAGGCATTAACATGATTGATACTGCCCCTGTTTATGGTTTTGGGACAGCTGAAGAGATTGTTGGTAAAGCGCTACAACAATATGGAAAACGCGATCAAATCGTTTTGGCAACCAAAGTAGGCTTAGAATGGCGTGGTAACAAAGTCTATCGTAATTCTACTCCTGAGCAAATTCGCAATGAAATAGAAGCATCTTTAAAACGTTTNAAAACCTCGTATATTGATCTTTATCAAATCCATTGGCCTGACCCTTTAGTCCCTTTTGAAAAAACAGCAGAAGTGATGTCAACCCTCATGAGTGAAGGCAAAATTCGTGCCATCGGAGTGAGTAACTATTCNCCAAAACAGATGGANAGCTTTTTGCATAAAGCTCCTATTCATACTTCACAGCCGCCTTTCAATCTTTTTGAACGAGAGATTGAAAAAGATACCCTGCCTTTTACCGAAGCGCATAATATCGTCACTTTATGCTATGGTTCTTTGTGCCGCGGACTGCTCACAGGAAAAATACGGATTGATACTCAATTCAACGGTGATGACTTACGCAAAATTGACCCCAAATTTCAAATGCCCAGACTGGAACAATATTTAAACGCTGTTAAAGCGCTGCAAGAATTTGCTACNAAAAATTATAACAAAAGTGTGTTAGCATTGGCCATTCGCTGGGTGTTAGACAAAGGCCATACTATTGCACTTTGGGGAGCACGGCATCCACAACAACTACAGCCTGTCGATGAAATCATGGGATGGAAATTGGATGCTGCTGCAATGCAGCAAATTGATAAAATATTACGGGAAAACATTACTGATCCTATCGGGCCAGAATTTATGGCGCCAATCGACCGGTCTTAATTTGATTACGCAGAGAACATATAGGATAACTAATGAATTATAAAACAATGTCGATCACTGCGGCTTGCAAACTCAGTTCAATCTCTTTTTATTGGCGGTTGATTAATATGGAGCAACATATTCACTTTGAACGTGCCAACTGTACCAGGCTCAGCATGCCCAATATGATGAATATCACTAACATCAAGCCAGGAATACTCAGTCCAAAAATTTCCCAGTTACCAACTGGCTGGCAATGCGGGACTTCTTGAAATAAGGCACGAAACCCTGAAACGGGCACCGCTGCTGCAGCACAAACCTGCTCACCTGGATAAGCCTGATGGTCTAGCCATAATTGCCGGCCGCCCACAATAATACCGAATAGCGAGATCAATAAGGTACAAAAAGCATAAATCTTCACGCTAATGGATTGTTGGTTTTGAAAAGCTGCTCCTANAAACAGCAACCCAGCTAATGACAACAGCCAACGCTGCCACACGCAAAGTATGCAAGGCTCTAAACCTTTAATCATTTGCATATAGTAGACACTGGTCAATAAAATAACGCTGAGGATAAAACCTAAGAAATTGATATTTTTGAATCGGGTATGCGCATGATGTCCTTTCCATTCGATTACTGCTGCCATCATAACTGATGGCCAACAGCAATACTATACCCAAAGGGCTTTACACAACACTAAAATTACTTTTAGGAATTGAATCGCCCGCCTTTGCTCGCACAGTTGTATTTTGGCTTGGTTTCGGAGTTTTATCAGCATCTTTCCAAATGAAACTTTTGATCCAACTCACTATGGAATAGGAACTTGTACTTGTCTTTTTGCACTGGTAACAGGTTTGCTAGGGGTTGTCGTTGCTTTTAGGAGATTGTCCAGAGAAAACTTCTTTAACCCGTCGCAGCGGTTGAATATCAAGATTTATACGAATACTGTTTAATATATCGCTATAAGAATTTTGCTTAACATCTCGACCGCTATACGTATCACTAATGGTCTTACATGCAATATCTATTCGAGACATTTTTACACTGATTTTTCTCTTTCTCAGCAGATTCACATAAAGTCGTGATATGCTGTTTTAGAGTTGAATCAGAAGTGGGAATTTTTGCTGTAAAGGAATCGACTGAAAAGGAGTTTCTGCTTTAACATAGGGTATTTGCATTGTCTGCAACTGAATTTCTTGGCTTAATTGCCGAGCATGGCTTACTAAATCTAATCTGTCTTTTCATTTGAGCCAAGTTTTTCTAAGTAATGCATTTCCTTAGATATTAACTTATCGTAAGATTCTTGTATGTCCCACATCAGCGGAGCTAAAGTATAATCATCTTGAAAATTTTGTAGCAACCTAGTCAAGTTTGAGTCGTTTTTTGCCTCAGAAATCTGCAATGAGATATCATGGCTGTCTCCTATGGTATAGGAAGCTTCAACACTGTAAATAGTTTGTTGGACAGGTTGTCTATCTGTACCGTAATAGTTTAAATTAATGTCTCCTTTTATTTTAATAGCAAGCTGCCCTTGCTCATTGGCATTAATTTCAACAGATACAACTTTTGTTTTAGGCATTGGCCCAGAAGGCAGGTCCGCTAATAGTTTTAAAATATAGTTGTTTAGCTCTAAAGTGATGGCTGCGTAAAAATCCTGGTTAATCAGTGCATATAACTTATTAAGATCATTGGCTTGTTTATCAGTCAATTGTCTGTCACCAAACAAAAGCCGCTTAAACTGTTGATCATAGTGAACGACTTGCTCATCTTTGATCACTCCATTTTCATCAGTGACTTCGATTCTCTCACCCAGAGCAACTAACTTCTGACCATTGATGGTCAAAGAAACGCCCGCCGCGCTATCTAAAAGAAGCTGATTTTCAGAAATATTCCAATTCACCGTTTTTTAGAGTCTTCGGCAAGTCTCTCATACAATTTTACTATTTCTGAACTTAATCGCTTGGAAATAAATCGAATACCCATCTTTATACCTTTGATGCCTAAAATTAGATAATTACTGTAATATTATCAACTTAATCTTAAAGAAATGTTAAGAGAAGCTTTTTATAATCTTAATATTCAATAAGTTAAGGCTGCTATTTTAGCCGATATATTAATGACGGATAGAAAGTTTAATTTTTGCTATGGCGCAATTTTTTCCTTAAAAATCGTGATTTAAGCTTTTGCTAAGGATTTGTTCTAAAAATGCGTAAAATACGCGAGTATTTTTTATTGAGGAGAGGGAATTTTATATGCCATTAACTAAACACAATTTGATCGAAGCCGCAAAATTAGTTAAGAATGAGCGCGCCAAAGATTTTTTAATGTTACTTTCTGTGCCAGAACATGCCAAATTTTTAAACGACTTTTTCAATGGAAAAGCCGATGCCGAGGTAGCAGCATACAATCAAACAACCCGGAACAAAATCCCACGGTTTTCTAAAAGCCGTTATAAAGAAACCGCAACTCACCGTGCTTTATGCAAAATAAGAGATCACATTGAAAAAATCCAAAAACTGGAAGGAAAACCACAGCAAAAAGCACTAATTGAGTTTGTTAATTATCTAAATAAAGTGCCAATACAAAACGTCCATAATCTTTATAATTTAAATGGTTATACCGTTAGTATAATCACCAAAGCAGCGAGAGAAAAAATACTGCAAGGGTCCACTTATAGCACCCTAGAGGAATGCTTAAAGGTAAAACCGGAAATACAAAGACCAAGCATCCTACTAAAAGACCAGAATACAAGACAGCATTCACCCATGATGAAAAAGTTGATTTTGTCGCGCAATGGTTAGGCGAAAAAAGTCGACCATCTCAGATTTAGCAACCTTATCATCGGCCGCCTCTGCCTTTAACTTCGATTCTAGCCATGTGACTGAACCTGACCCTAGGACCGGTGACATCTTTAATCAAGATAACTCGACCAGTGAAAGGGATCAGGTGAAATACGGGTTTTACAAGATAGGTAGTTCATCGTAAAAATATCCAGCAGGAAGGCCATTAGCATAATGGCCTATCCTTTTCCAAAACCAAGACCGGCCTTATTAGAAAAATCGATATGAGGATGTGAAGCCTGTATTAATTTCATGGCCTCCTCTTTGGCACGCACCACTTTGTCATGCCCCTCATTCACTTTCAAAACTTGCAACAAACGTTCCCAATATTGCTCAATATTCTCTAAAGTGTATTGAGCTCGTTCATTGAGCGGCTGCATCGAATACACATTACGCAAGGCGACTTCATCCTTCACGGCCAATTGCCTTGCCGCATCACAGTAGGCCAAAGTCATGATCAATCCCTGTACTGCTTGGCTATCCATGCCACAACGCACATAATATTGCGCAATGTCCCAAGCAGTCTTAGCCAATAAAATATAACCAGCCGCACCATGAATGGTGACTGCTCTTTTGGCATGCTCTACAATTTGTTGGATTTGCTGCGGGGCCAATGGTTTCTCTTTACTAGCCATTTCAATTTGCTGACGGGCCCAGGTATTGATACGATCATAAGCGGGGAAATAGTGGTATTTTTCTGCTGCTTGCAAATACTCGATAAAACTTTGGCTATATTCCTGAAATTGGCTTGCTCGGATGAACAACACCGTACCACACATCCAGTCATAATAAGTCAATGGCGGGACCACTGTCAGCGGCGTATATTCAAATATAAAATCATTCTGTTGTAGGTCTTGATGCAGCTTGCGCCATACTTCATCCATCTCTGGATAGCGACAATAGGCTTCAAGTTTAGCACTATTTCTTGCCAATCGAATCAATTTAAGTGGTGCAAGTCGTTGCATTGTATAGATACATGGTTTCTCTGGCATATTTTCAAGCGATTGCACTAATTCTTTTTCATCTTGGGTCAATCGCTCGAATTCAGCTAACGGCTGTCTCTCTGCCATACAGCATTCCCTGTTATTTTTTATTTTTCCAAGCACTATTCAGCTTTTGGTTGTTCCAACTTAATACTGAATCTTCCGTATTTACATTTTCTGGCGACAATAAGTCTCTTTAATATAATGCAAAACACCAATCGCTACGAGTAAATAAATTGGCAAGGCTAATAGTGCTAAATGATAGTCGGTAACACTAAAAGAGCGGATACCATCTGCTGTTAACGTACCGTCCCAGCTGATGTCTAACAACTTTCCGACTAATGGCTCTGAGATTGCCTCGCAGAGTGAGTCAAAAGTATTCATGAATGCCATTACTGTAGCTGCAAAAATTAAATAGTGGATTTCCCGTATCATAGAAAAACACAAGAAAAAGCAACTCGCCCCTAGTCCAAACGCTAATAACAGTGCATTCAAAATAAAGGCATTGGCAGAAGGCAAATACAACACGATAGATAAGGTGATTAAAGCGACCCACGTCCCAATGGCCATGATCGTTTTGCGTCGCCCCATTAAATCAGATAGCCAACCAAACAACGGCGCTCCGATAGCAAAACCGATAAAAATCAATGAGACTGCGCTAGCAGCTGTAGTAGGTGATAAATGATATGCTTTTTCTAAAAATGGTACGCCCCATAACCNCCCAAACACCGAGACAGGTGCAAAAGCCAATCCGCTATAAAGCGATAACAGCCATGTTTGTTTGTCTTTTAAAATGGTCTGTAGCTGGGCCTTTACTCCCTGTGGAATTAGATGTGCTGCCGTCATGCTCCCCGAAATTGACAGCCCACGCCGTGATTTGACCAAGGTAAACATTAATACCGCTAAAACAAAGCCAACAATAGACATATAAGCCATGGCTTCACGCCAGCCAAAATGGTTGACCATTAACGACAAAGGCGCTTGACCAAATACCGCCCCCATCATTGCGGCCGTCATGCTTAAGCCCCCAACCAAAGCAAAACGTTCGGGTGGAAACCATATGGTAGCCAATTTAAGGCATGCCACTGCTGCAAAAGCTGCCCCTAGCCCAATCAAGGCCCGACTTAGGCCTGCTATCCAGAGACTATCAGCCTGAGAAAACATCAAGGTGCCTACTGAACAGATTAAGATAGCTATCGTGGTGACATTACGTGGATTAAATTTATCAAGCAAAATGCCCACTGGAATTTGCATGATCAAATAGGCATAAAAAANACAGGCCGCCAAATTGCCTAGCCCTGCCCCCGTCACTGAGAATGCCCGCATTAAATCATGACTCATGACACTTGGCGAAACTTGCAGCAGATACTTATAAANAAAGAAACTGGCTGCAATTAACCAAACTAGCCACGGATAAAATTGACGTGTTTTGCTAAGGCTTTCACCCGTGTTTACTGCTGTGAGGTTTTCTTTCATATCAAACATCACTCCATTATAAAAAACCCCGCTACCTTGTGAGTGCGGGGTTTGTTTGTGCTCGCTTAATCAAGCGCTCGACCCGCACCCGGCACTGGTAATAATAATCACCACGAGTAGTGTCAAAGTACGGGTTACGAGCTGTTTTAAAAATGTCATATCTATCCAAAAAGCCGAAAACGAGAGTGACTAAATTCTAACCTAAGACAGGCTGGCTAACAAGCATTTTAGCAGAGTCAGTACAACCTTTATCCTGTGGCGCTTGAAGAGATCCTTCACACACAAAAGCATGGCAGCACACCACTGATGTAATTGTTAATTATAGCAAACATTTTTGCTCAAGATCGCGTCAACAATATTGTCCATAACACACTATAATTAACATCAAGGAGTTCTACACGCATGGGGGAAGGAAAATGCGTAGCAAACGTCTTAATTTTTTCCACTTATTTTTCTTAGTTTTAGTGTTTTGTCTCGCCAACATAGCGCAAGCTAAAGTCAAAGGCATTTATTTGCAGCAAGACACACTGGAGAACACTAAAAAATTAGAGTATTTAATTAAAAATGCCAAAAACACCGGAATTAATACTTTTGTCATTGANCTTTCAACGCATGACAAAAAATACAAAGAGAATATTGAAATAGTTAAAAACAATGATATTCATTATGTCGCTCGCATTGTTGTTTTTCCTGGCGGTGCTGATCACCAACAAATGAGCTCAGAAACTTACCGGGAAAAGAAATATCAACTCATCAAACAAGCAATCGCATTAGGAGCTGATAAAATTCAATTAGATTACATTCGTTACAATACCAAGCGAGCACCTTCATCTAAAAATGCAGAGAATGTGAATAATGTGATTAAGTGGTACAAACAAAAATTGGCTGCTGANAAAATACCGTTAGAAATTGATGTTTTCGGTATTACCGCTTTTCGTGAAGAAAAACGTATCGGTCAAAACCCAGCGATGTTTGCTAATCATGTTGATGCAATATGCCCAATGGTCTATCCATCACATTATGAACCTTACCGTGTCCATGCAAAACAACCTTATCAAACCGTTTACTCTTCACTCGTCGCATTGCGATCGCAACTGGAAACATCAGATCAAGTAAAAATTTACCCTTACATTGAATTATTCAATTACCGTTACCCACTTAACAAGCAACAAAGGCTGTCGTATATTCGGGCACAATTAAAAGCAACAGAGGATGCCAATGCTGACGGTTGGTATGCATGGAGCGCAAGCAATCATTACGACAATCTATTTAAAGTGCTTAGCTCAACACCCACCACCAAGCCCGCTTTAAATGATAAAAACATGCCTAGCGGCAAATCATTATAGTCAACTCCGAGTGTGGGCCAAGCGCCCACACTCGCCACAGATAAGGCACCCATTTGAGATTTTTACCACTGCTTTTATCCACTCGAAAAATTGTCTACTTAAGAGAAAATTCTCACTAGACAACAGCACAAATTAACCTCATAATCGCGTCCCTAAATTCGGTGTGCCCACTGGGGGATATATGAATGGCCAACAATATTTTCGAGTTAAGAGGTGTCACTAAGTCGTTCAACGACCAAGATGCCTTACGTGACATTAATCTGGAAGTCAGGAACGGCGAATTCTTGACACTATTAGGCCCTTCAGGCTGCGGTAAAACTACCTTGTTGCGCATGCTCTCCGGCTTTGACACACCCGATTCGGGAACCATCCTATTAAATGGCCAAGACATCACCGCTCAACCACCTGAACAACGCCCAGTGAACATGGTGTTCCAAAGCTATGCCCTTTTTCCTCACATGACGGTGTTTGAAAACGTGGCATTTGGTTTGCGTTGCAAACATTTGCCCAAAGCAGAAATTCAAAGCCGCGTAGTAGAGGCGTTAAGCATGGTAAAACTTTCTGCCTATGCCCAGCGTAAACCATCGCAACTCAGTGGCGGCCAGCAACAACGGGTAGCAATTGCTCGAGCAGTGGCCAACCGTCCGGTAGTATTACTGCTCGACGAGCCATTAAGCGCATTGGATTATAACCTGCGCAAAGAAATGCAAATTGAATTAAAAGTGTTACAACGCAAACTTGGCATTACCTTTATTTTTGTGACCCACGATCAAGAAGAAGCCTTATCCATGTCTGATCGTGTCGTCGTCATGAACCACGGCATAATCGAACAAATTGGCAAACCTCGTGACGTCTATGAAGAGCCTAANAATCTTTTTGTTGCTGACTTTATTGGTGAAGCGAACATTTTCAATACGAAAGTCGAGAGCACCCAAGACCAAAACCTTGATGTTTTGATTGAAGGTAAACGTTTTACTTTTAAAAATAAAAAAGACTTCCATGCCAACGATGAAATCGTAGTGGTTGTCAGGCCCGAAGATATTCGTGTCTGGGGCCAAAACGAGGTAGATGACAGCAGCAACATGCTACCAGCAGTGGTTGAACAAGTCATTTATAAAGGCACAACTGTTGACCTCATGGTCAAACTTCCCAGCAATAAAATTGTCGCTGCCACTGAATTTTTGATGAAGATGATGAAAAACTAGAATACGCCATGGGCGAAAAAGTCTGGGTGGAATGGGTCGCTGGGTGGGAGGTTTTGCTGCCCAATGAAAAATAACGCCTATTTTAAACAATTCTCACTCGCCATTGTCTGGGTCTGGTTGGGAATATTTGCCTTATTGCCTACATTACTGGTATTCATCGTCAGCCTGCTCAGCCACGATAATGACACGTTGTTCCGTTTGCCATTAACTTTGTCGAATTATCATGAATTATTCAATATTGCTTATCCCAAGGTGTTATTGAAATCTTTCTTTCTAGCAGGCGGCACCGCTTTCCTTTGTTTACTGATCGGTTATCCATTTGCCTACATCATTGCGCGTTCACCTGATAAATATAAAGGCATTTTGCTATTGCTGGTCATTGTGCCNTTTTGGACCAGCTCATTGATCCGCACTTATGCCATCATGGCCATTTTAAAAGGCCAAGGGATATTAAACAGCACGCTCATGGCATTAGGCATCATCGACCAACCAATGCAATTACTTTATAGCAATGTCGCTGTGTTCATCGGCCTGACCTATGATTTACTGCCTTTCATGATCCTGCCACTGTTCGCCAATATTGAAAAATTGGACAACACCTTATTGGAAGCCGCTCGTGATTTAGGCGCTGGNCCGTTTGCGGACTTTTTCAAAATCATTCTGCCGTTGACCATGTCTGGCATCATGGCAGGACTACTACTGGTGTTTTTACCCGCAATGACTATGTTTTATGTGCCCGATTTGTTGGGTGGTTCAAAAAGCATGTTGCTTGGTAACTTAATCGAAAACCAATTTTTATTAGTCACGAATTGGCCCGTCGGCTCAGCAATTAGTATTATGTTGATTGCCATTATGAGCATTCTGTTGTTAGTTTATTGGATATTCAGCAAAAAAGCGGCAACCGACAGGAACTGGTATGAACAAATTTGGCCGTATCTTCTATCTNNTAGTTTTGTATACTTATTTCTGTATTTGCCCATTGCGATCGTCATCGCCTATTCATTTAACGATTCCCGCTATTCTTTGCTATGGCACGGCTTTACGACGCATTGGTATCATGAATTATGGGACGACCAAAGTTTACAAATCGTGGCGTTACATTCTTTAACGGTCGGTGTCTTGGCAGCCACCGCAGCCAGTTTGATTGGCACCTTGGCGGCAGTGTCTTTATTTCGCTATCGTTTTCTCGGCAAATCTTTATTACACGGCCTGATTTTTGTTTTAATTATCTCGCCCGACATCGTCATGGCAATCGCCCTGTTATTATTGTTTACCCTCTTCAAAATGCCGTTAGGATTTTGGAGCTTGTTGCTTTCACATATCACTTTTTGTATTCCTTTTGTTACGGTAGTGGTCTACAGCCGTATTACCTCTCTCGATAAGTATATCTTCGAAGCTGCCAAAGATTTAGGCGCCGGCGATTATGTTATTTTCCGTCGGGTGTTAATTCCTTTATTATGGCCAGCAATTTTGGCAGGCTGGTTACTCAGCTTTACGCTTTCTTTAGACGACGTCATCATTAGCTATTTTGTCACTGGCCCCGATTTTGGNTATTTTGCCGTTAACAATTTTCTCCATGGTTCGAGTCGGTGTAAAACCCGAAATTATTGCTCTGTGCACAGTGATTTTAATGCTGACTTTGTTGGTTGTAATTGCCTCACAATTAGCTTTGAGGAAAAACAATGATGCGCNTGGCTGCTCGGTTTATGTTTGTGTGTATTGACGATACCTGCCTTGAGCGCGGAAAAAGTCGTGAATGTCTACATTTGGGCCGACTATTTACCAGACACCGTGATTGAAAAATTTGAACAAGCCACTGGCATTAAAGTCAATATCTCGGAATACGATAGTAACGAGACTATGTATGCTAAAATCAAATCTCAACCACGCGTCAGTTATGATGTGATTGTTCCCAGTGATTATTTCGTTGACCGCATGCGTAAACAAGGGATGTTACAAGCATTAGACAAAACTAAGCTTCCTCACTTTAAAAATTTCAATCCTGGTTTATTAGACCGTCCATTTGATCCACATAATCAATTCAGCGTACCTTATCTGTGGGGCTCTGCGGGCATCGTCGTCAACAATAAATATCTCGATCCGCGTAAAGTCACGCGTTGGGCGGATTTTTGGCAACCACAATATCGTAATCAATTAATCATGTTAGATGACATGCGAATGGTTTTNGCTATTGCCCTTAANAAACTTGGCTACTCGATTAATGACACCAACCCTGAACATATTAAACAGGCTTATCTTGAGCTGATATCGTTGATGCCTAATATTAAATTATTCAATTCGAATGCAGCTGACAGTATTTTTGTCGATGAAGATGGCATGATTGGCTTTAACTTCAGCGGTGATACATTTCGCGATAGCAAAGAAAACCCACATTTAGAATATATTTACCCTGCTGAAGGCTTCCCCGTTTGGATTGATTCCTTGGCCATTCCCAAAGGCGCACCACATTTGGAAAACGCCTATCAATTTATTAATTTTATCAGCCAACCAGAAATTGCCAAAGAAATCGCTGCTGAACAAAACTACCCCTCACCTAATTTAGATGCCATGAAACTATTGCCACCTGAATTCCGCAATAATCCCACATTGAATCCACCTGCTAGCATTTTAAAACGCGGTGAATCGCAAATTGATCTAGGCCCAGTCACAGACATTTATGCCAAGTATTGGCAACAATTAAAGATCAACGGCTAGGAATTTCTTAATGCACGCTTAAGGTTGGTAAATACACTTTACCCATTGCCTCCTATCATTTAATCACACACTCATCAAAACGAGGGGTTTATGCCAAAAATAAGCGAATTACTTGAAAATCCAAATCTGGACAAGGTGAATTTAGGACTTTCAATGGACAGTATTTTTAGAGCACATTCAGAAAAACTAAAAAAGGCCATGAACAAAGAATAAAAGAGTTGGAACAAAAATCTCAACCTATTACCAGGAACTGAGGGACTTATCAGACACTATTCGCTGGTGTTATAAAAACAAACGTACATCAGATAATCCACGATTTGATGAAGCCCAAAAAAATCATAAAGAGAAAAGTCAAGAAGAGGAAAAACTAAGCCAGGAAAAGGAAGGATTAACATTTAAAATCAATGAGTTGAAAAAAACATAGACGCCTATGATCGCATACCTTACAACGAGAGAACCCTTCAGAGAAAAGCGTGGGCCATCGAAAACTAGGAGAAGCGGCCACTCAAGCATTGGAAACAGAGCTAACCAGCAGAATTGTCAGCGACAATCTGAACGATAATAATGCTGCTCAACCTCTCATTACCTCGGCCCCTCATTACACCCATTTTAAGCCTAGCCAGCCCAAGACCGAATTGGCAGTAGGAGAACTCAATGATTTAATGAGCTCCCTTTGCTTACAATCAATAAGGCACTGCCTGTCAAATTATTTGAAGAGTTAAACCAGCTGATTGTGAATTTAAATCTCATGCTCAGTGCGTATGATGAAAACAAATTTATTGCCGAAACCCAGGACTTTTTGACGCCAATGGCAGTGGAAAATTGACATTCGGCAAAAACCCATGACATTGACATTTTAAGGGCATTAAATGTGGTGGCTGTCAACAAACCGGATGAATTTAAAGAAACATTAAAGGGTTTAGATGTTAAATTTTTGGAAGAATTGAAAAACAACACCAGCCGCTTCTTTATCGCATTGTTTGCAAGCATGCAATATCCTAAAACTGCAAATAACGCAGGTCGATTTAAAGAAATCATAAAATATTTTGCCTGCCTTCAAGAAGCATTTGAAAGCATCAATACAACACAAAATACTTTCAATTAAAGCAATGCAGTCATGTAGGGTGGGTCCGTTTCGCTTGATCCACCCTAGATTAAAATAACAGATTTTGGCCTCAATCAATTTCACCAACAAATCGTTGGTGAGATTGCACTACTATAGCCGCCAAGCATTTTTTGTTCTAAAATTGTCTCATTTCAAGCGATGACTTTTATGATAACGAAAGGACAAAATTATGTTGCAAGCCACCGATGATTTACGCATTAAAGCGCTTCGCCCGCTAATTGCGCCCGCGATTTTAATCGAAGAAGCTCCTGTCACNAGCAAAGCTGCGCAATTAATTGCGACTGCACGTGAAGAAGCGACGCATATCATGCACGGCAATGATGATCGCTTACTGGTTGTCGTTGGCCCTTGTTCAATCCATGATCCTATCGCTGCGTTGGAATACGCGCACAAGCTCAGCAAACTTGCTAAAAACATGGCTGATGAATTACTCATCGTGATGCGTGTCTATTTTGAAAAACCACGGACTATTATCGGTTGGAAAGGATTAATTAATGATCCTAAATTGGACGGCAGTTTTGAAATTAATCACGGTCTACGCATTGCCCGTCGTTTACTGTTAGATGTCACCGAACTCGGCCTGCCAAGTGGCACTGAATTTCTCGACACTATTATTCCTCAATTTATTAGCGACTTAGTTGCTTGNGGGGCAATCGGTGCCCGCACTACTGAAAGCCAAGTCCACCGTGAACTGGCCTCCGGTCTATCGATGCCTATCGGTTTTAAAAATGGCACCAGTGGTGATATTCAAATCGCCATTGATGCTATTCGCGCTGCCCGCCATCCTCATCATTTTCTCAGTGTTACCAAACAAGGCATTGCAGCCATTGTCAGCACCCTAGGTAATGAAGCTTGTCATATCATTTTACGCGGCAGTAACCATGGCACCAATTATGATGCGGATAGTATTAAAACCACAGCGGAGGCATTACAGTCAGCTCATCTGCCACCCCATGTGATGGTAGACTGCAGCCACGGCAATAGCCGTAAAGATTATACTCGCCAAGCGGTTGTGGTAGCATCACTGGCTGAACAACTCACAGCAGGCAGTCGAGCAATCAGTGGGGTCATGTTGGAAAGTAATTTAGTCGCTGGCAAACAAGCATTAGATGCTGGAAAAACTTGATCNTACGGCCAAAGTGTGACTGATGCTTGCATCGACTGGGAAGACACCGTTAAATTATTGCATCTGCTTGCTAAAGGAGTAAAGCAGCGTCGTCAACAACCGAAAAGGCCATCACATGTCAGCAAGTGACCAAGGACTCGTCAACATTCGTGAGCAAATTGATGCTATCGATCAACAAATACAAGATTTGCTGAATCAACGGGCCGCTTGTGCCTTGGAAGTGGCCAGAATAAAACAAAATTCAACTGATAAAGCCATTTATCGGCCTGAACGGGAAGCGCAAATTCTGCGTAATATTATTCAACGTAATCCAGGGCCATTGCCCAGCGAAGATGTGGCGGCAATCTTTAATTTAATTCTCGCTAAATCGCGCCAATTGCAACAACCGCTAGAAATTGCTTGTCTGGCGCCAAAAACAGGACTATCACATACAGCAGCGATCAAACAATTTGGGCCAAATGTCAAAATCACCCACCAACGCAGTATTGAACAAATTTTTCGTCTGGTCGCTAATCGCCAAGTGAATTACGGAATCATTCCCATTGAAAATTCGAAAACTGGCATTGTAAATGAAACCTTAGACTGTCTGCTCAAACAAGCTTTACAAATTTGTGCTGAAATTATTTTGCCCACCCCTAAAGATGATTCAAATACCCGTTTTGCTGTTGTAGGTTTGCAAAGCCCTCCTCCCAGCGGTGTTGATAAAACATCATTACTCATTTCCACTACTAACAAACCGGGTTCACTCGCAAAAATTTTTCAGCCGTTCGCCAAATATGGTGTCAATATTTCTGCTATTACAAGCCGACCTTCAGCACAACAATTATGGAGCTATTTATTTTTATTGATCTTGAGGGCCATCAGCAAGAACATGCAGTACAACAAGCCATTAAAGAATTAGCCACTCAACCGTTGAGTTACACCATTTTAGGCTCTTATCCAAGGTCAATTTTATGATACGACAAGTGACGATCATTGGACTTGGTCTGATCGGTGGTTCGATTGCGGCTGCGCTAAAAATAGCGGTTTTTGTNGAAAAATTGGCAGGTTATGACATTCATCTTGACAATGTCACACAAGCAATCCANAAAGGATTTATCACAGCAGGAAAAGAAGACATTATTACTGCTATTGCCGATGCGGAATTAATTATTATTGCTGTTCCGGTAGGACAAACGGCAGCCATTTTTCAAGCTATTGCTACACATGCGACTAAGCAGACATTGATCATGGATGTTGGCAGCACTAAAGCAAGCATTGTTGCTGAAGCAGAACAACTCTTATCACCAACACAATTCTCCCAATATGTGCCAACCCATCCGATTGCAGGCTCGGAAAAATCTGGCATTGCAGCAGCCAATCCACAGTTATTTGAACAGCGTAGTGTCATTATCACCCCTCATCCACACACAGCCAGCCAAGCGATTGCCACTGTCAGCGCACTCTGGCGGCAACTCGGTGCTAAAGTAAAAATTGTGGATGCCGCTTATCATGATGAAGTCTTAGCACTCACCAGCCACCTACCGCAATTATTGGCTTACACTTACATGGAATTTTTAGCACGCCAACAAAACTACCCTGAGTTATTAGATTTTGCTGGTAGTGGTTTACGCGATTTCACCCGCATTGCTGCCAGTCAACCCGATATTTGGCTCGATATTTGCCAACAAAACCGCTCTGCTATTTTAAGTGCGTTAAATGATTTCAAACACTCTTTGCAACAATTGACTACTGCATTGCAAAACGATGACATGAAAATACTCGAAACNATTTTTGCAACCGCAAGACAAGCCCGATTGAAACTTAGCTAATATTATCGCAGCAGTGGTCTGGATGAGTGCCTTAAAATATGGTCTATTTAGCAGCCTGCATTACAACAGAAAATGATATACAAATTCACAATCCAATTCCAAATTGAGAAAAATTAATTCACATTAGTTTTTAATAAACAAAATGAAAACACATTATTTAACAAAAGATTCAAATCTTAAGTCGAACCGAAGCCTATTGCCAGATTCCACAGATACTTTATAATGCAGCTTACATTTATACTGAGTGCCTAGACTGAATCAACGACCATAAGCTGCAAGCATGACAACCCTGATTAACAAAGCGCGCAACCTCATCCTCGGGACTCCCCGCAATCCGTTTAGCCCTGATACGTTCCGACACATTGCTTTGGTGGCATTTCTAGCATGGATCGGCTTAGGCGCAGACGGGCTGTCCTCTTCTTGCTACGGCCCGGAAGAAGCATTTATTGCCTTAGGCACCCATACACACCTGGCGCTTTATATTGCGATGGCAACAGCAGCCACTGTGTTTATCATTTCATTGGCCTATAACCAAGTCATCGAATTGTTTCCCAGTGGCGGTGGCGGTTATAAAGTAGCGACGCAGTTATTAGGCTCTTATGCTGGACTAATCTCAGGTGCAGCACTGATAGTTGACTATATTTTGACCATTGCAATTTCGATTGCCAGTGGAATCGACGCATTGTTCAGTTTGTTGCCAGAAGATTTTCTTCCTTTCAAGCTACTCACTGAAATNTTTCTCGTCTTGTTGTTGATCTATCTCAATCTGCGCGGCATGAAAGAATCCATCAAAGTATTGCTGCCTATCTTTCTTGGTTTTGTCGTAGTGCATTTTTGTTTGATTGTTTATGGCATTGCTGCGCATAGCAGTGCATTGCCCAGCCTTATACCTGATACCACTCGTCAAACACATGAATTGGCGCAAGCGATTGGGATGATGGGTGTTGTGGCCTTAATGTTACATTCCTACTCTTTAGGTAGCGGTACTTATACCGGGTTAGAAGCTGTTTCCAATAATGTCAATCGTTTGGCAGAGCCACGCGTCAGAACAGGCAAATGGACCATGTTTTATATGGCAATTTCATTAAGCTTTACTGCCGGTGGGATTATATTGTTGTATCTGCTGTGGAATGCTGAACCGGTGCATGGCAAAACCATGAACGCGGTTGTGTTTCATTCTATTCTCGGTGATTCACACATAGGACATCTATTACTATTATTGACCTTGGGCTTAGAGGCAGGATTGCTGATGGTGGGTGCCAACACCGGCTTTTTGGCTGGCCCGGTGGTATTAGCCAACATGTCGATGGATGGTTGGTTGCCAAACCGCTTTCGTCACTTATCCAGCCGATTGGTGATCCAAAACGGGATTATTGTATTTGGCATCGCAGCGCTCTTGATTCTATGGTGGAGCCGTGGGCATGTATCTTTACTAGTGGTTTTATATAGTATCAATGTATTTTTGACTTTTTCATTATCATTGCTGGGATTGTGCGTCTATTGGGCCCGCCGCCGCTCATCCGCCTCACCNCGCTGGCGCTTACGCTTGATCTTTTCTGCTTTTGGCCTGAGCATCACTGCCAGCATTTTAATGATCACTACGTTTGCTAAATTCCGTGAAGGCGGTTGGGTCACTTTGGTGATTACCAGCACGGTGGTGATACTGTGCTTAGTGATCAAACGTCATTATCAAGATGTAGAAAATAAACTCCGTGAAATAGACCGGCAATTATTGCCACCTTTAAAACCAGCCACGGTCACTCCGCCTCATCTTGATCCGCAAGCACCAACCGCTGTATTTTTCATCGGCAAGGACCGTGCAGTTGGTATGCACACATTGCTGTGGGTATTACGGATGTTCCCTGATCATTTTAANAATTTTATCTTTTTAAGCGCCGGCGTGGTGGACATTGAAAGTTTCAGCGGACAAGAAGCTTTAGAAACTATGCAAAATAAAGTCAATTACACCTTGGACTATTTCGTTAATTACTGCCAACAATACGGTTTGGCGTCAGAAGCCCACAGTGCATACGGCACTGATATCGTTGATGAATTAATTCACCTTGCGGAACAAATTAGTGACCGCTTTCCAAATTGCGTGTTCTTTGCTAGCAAGATGATTTTTGAACATGATAATTGGGTGACTCGCTTACTACACAACGAAACACCCATGACGTTACAACGCCGTTTACATATATTGGGCAAGCAATTTGTCATTCTACCAATGCGATTAGATGTGGAACGTTAACGGCGCGAACGGCGACGGCGGTGCCATATCCAAGCAATGATCAACACGATAACTGACAAAATCAGCAAAGCAAGTTTGATGCCATGGAAAAAGGCGCCAATACAACAATTAATTGTTGACCAAAATAATATCCCAATGCCACAAAGAGGCAGACCCAGATAATTGCGCCCACATAGGAAATACTCGCAAAAGTTGCCCAATGTAAACGCGCAGTGCCAGCAATATATCCAGTCAAGTGACGAACGCCAGGAAGATAATAACCAATCAACAATGACCATTTGCCAATGCGAACAAACCATTGTTCAGCTCGTTGTATTTTACTGACTGTAATGCCAAAACTTGGCCCAAAACGGTGCAACAGATAATAGCCCGTAGTACGGCCCAAAATATAATTGACTGTCATACCAACAACGGAACCACCAATGCAAGCAATGAGTGTTGGCACTAAAGCTAAATGTTGTTTAGCAATTAAAATACCAATAATCATTAAAATTAAATCATCCGACATTGGCAAAGCAATGATGCCTAATGCAAATAAAATGAAAATGGCAATGTCACCATATTGTGCAATCAGTTCCAATATTCGCGCTTGGAAAGCCATAATAAAATGTCACACGTTCTTAAAGTTCATAATCCGCTCCAACAATTTCACCGACTTTATATTGTTGGAACTGAGCATTGACTTGGCCAAGCCGGACATATTGCGCCAAATAAAAAATAATCACAGTGAAAATACCTATGACGAGAAAATCCCAACCAAAGGTAATCACTTGTTTGCCACCATAAGACCCTAAATAACTGATCATGACTAAGCCTATTAAATAAGGCACTAGCCACCATGCAGCCTTAAATCCAATTTCAATTTTATCAAAACCATGGCGCCAATAGGTCAACAAGAACAATGCCATACCAATTAAAATTGCAATTGCCAATCGCACAATCGTATCCCACCCTGTCCAATAGCTAATAAGATTGCAACAGTAAAATGCCACTAAACAAATAACGTTCGCAGCAGGCAAACGAAACGGTCTCACTTCTTCAGGAAGCTGACGACGCAAACAAATTAATGAAATGGGGCCCATAGCATAAGAAATAACCACAGCAGAAACTAAAAAACTCACCATCGTTTGCCAACCAGGCAGCGGTAAAAATAACATCATACCAANCCAAAAATTAATCGCAATCGCCCAAATGGGAAAATGTTGTTTATTGACCCGTGCAATAAATGGTGGCAAATATCCGTTTTTACTCATGGCATATAACAAACGTGCAGTCGATGTAACGTAAATTAAACCCGCGCCTAACGGTGAAACAGCCGCGTCTAAATAAAGCAATTTGACTAACCAAGCCAAACCTAACAAAGCTGCAATACCAACGAATGGTCCCACATCACCAGGATAAGACAAATGCTGCCAACCTTGTTTAATCGCGTCTGGCGATAAAGAACCAATGAAAGCAAACTGTAGGCCTAAATAAAGCAATAAACAAATTGTCACCGAACCGACAATGGCCAATGGCACAGCAATTTGTACCCGCTTAGTTTCACCCGCCAATTCAACGCCATGTTTAAAACCGGTGAAAGCAAAAGCAATCCCACACGTGGCCACCGCTGTCAAAATTGCTTGCCAGTTACTACTCGNATGTTTGTGTTGTTGGCGTGAAAAATTCTCCATATGAAACTTGGTCTTGACTAGCCAAATAATTGTCATAAGAATGACGAGGATTTTGAAAGTAAACAAAACAAAATTAAATTGCACCAAGCCTTTAAAGCTAGCAACATTAATGACGCTTAAACCCAACATGATAATCGTTGCCCAACCAAGGCCAACAGCAGTGAGCACAGGAAGGCCATTAACAGAGTGTGTTAAACTGGGAAAATAAATTGAGGCATATTGTAATACGGCTTGCACTTCGATCGGTGGCATTGTCACACACGACAACCAACTGACCCAACTAATGACAAAACCAGTAAATGCACCATGGCTTAATTGCGCAAATCGTGTTGTTCCTCCAGCAACTGGCAGCAAAGTTGCGAGTTCGGCAAACGTCAATGCAATCAAAATAGTAATAAGACCACCAATAATCCAGGCTGTTATCGCACTTGGGCCAGCGACACGCGCGGCATATAAAGGTGCAAACAACCAAGCCGAGCCAATCATGCCATTGATACTTAATAACAACATGTGCATGGGGGTAAAACGTCGTCGTAATGACATGGCCTATCTCTCCTTGCAAATACCTGTTTTGCCTTAGATTCTATACTTAAGTGCGTTTGAATACAGTAATAATATTTGCTAATGTCCTTTTTGAGCTATTTTAAAAGCCATTCTATCCCAGATTTTTCTAAACCATGTAGCGATCTAACCACTTCATATTACAGAGTTTTTACAAAAATTTGGCAATACCCCCATGCTCTCCTACACTTTTAGTAGGTATGCCAACGCTGAAGGAAATAGCATACTCGAACAGGACTGTTATTTATTAACCGCATGCGCAGGAGGGGGCCATGTTAAAATCGAAATATTTCGCACTTGCTCTGGGTGGACTGATGACAATAAGCGCAGGCACTGCGCTTGCTCAAGCTGTTTCAAATGTGATTGCTGGCGTCACTGTTTCATTCAGTAAAGGGGCGCTGCAACCATTGCATCTAACTCAAACAAATTAATCGTTTTTGCCGCTGACAAAGAAGCACAAGCCAACAGTACCATCAATGATGCTAAGAAATTAGCTAGTGATGGCAGCAACGCTGTGACTGCACCTGCCAATAATTTCTTTTTAATTGTTTCTAATGGCAATGTATCAGCACCTGCTGCAACCTTGTTCCGCTGCTCAATTTTGAGTAATGAACGGGTCCAATGCAGCACTGTCTCACATTACAAAGGGGCAACATCTACCCCAACCAGTAACCGATAAGCTATGACCTGAGTTCTAATACAGAGGAGATAAGACCATGTTTAAAGCCAAACATTTAGTGCTGATTTTAGGAGCTGCCATGGGCTTCAGCGCTGGCACTGCATTAGCACTAGTCAGTAAAACACCACCATCTGTTAATACGACTGTGGTAGGCGCACCTGCCTCCACCGCCACTTTTAATAAAGATGGTAGTATTACGATTAAATCATCTAATTTCAAAATCGGTGTATTCAGTACAGCAACAGCCAACAGCGTCATTAAAGACCCTAGTAAACTGAAATCAATCACCGGCAATATCGTGACAGTCCAATCACCCAAAGGCGGATTTAGCATCATTTCTATAATGCTCCCGCCAGTACAGCTCAAGCTGCAGCAGCTACATTGTATAGCTGCAATGTAGGCAATAATGTGGTGCATTGTAATCCGGTAGGACAAGCTCAAAAAAATGCCACTGGATAAAATAAAGCCTAATCAAATGCCTCGCGACACAAGCGAGGCATTTTTTAGGTTCAACCGTCGCAATGACAGGGGCATGATCGGAAGGTTGGGTCTGTTTTCGCATATTTTTATCAATGTCACAGGCAACGCAACGTTTTGCTAATGAGTGTGACAACAAAATATGATCAATGCGCAGGCCTAAATTACGACGAAACGCAGCGGCACGATAATCCCACCAAGTAAAACTTTTTGGTGGTTGTGAAAATAAACGAAAACTGTCTACCAAGCCCAAAGCCAATAACTGCTGAAATGCTGCTTTTTCTGGTTCACTGAATAAGACTTGGTCATGCATAATTTCTGCATCGTAAACATCTTCGTCTGCTGGTGCAATATTAAAATCGCCCAACACTACTAATGCCGGAAACTGTGTTAATTGTTGCCGTAAAAATTCTGTTAATTTAACTAACCATGCCAATTTATATTCATATTTATCAGAAGCAACCATGCCTCCATTAGGCACATAGAGATTAATAACTCGTAAATCAGCAATTGTTGCGGCAATGACTCGGCGCTGTGGATCAGGATAATCTGGTATCTCAGCGACGACGGCTTGCGGTTGCACTCGACTTAAAATGGCCACACCATTGTAAGTTTTCTGTCCACTAAAAACGACTTGATAACCAGCGGCATTAATTTCTGCGTAGGGAAATTTTTCATCTACGACTTTTGTTTCTTGCAAAGCAACAATATCAGGCTGCTGTTCCGCCAACCAAGTCAGTAATTGTGGCAAACGGACATTTAATGAATTGACGTTCCAGGTGGCAATTTTTAACATAAATTTCTACTTTCTATCTCAAAAAATGTAGTATGAATTAAGATGCCAAAATCAGTTTGGCTTGTACGACATCCAGCATAATTTGTTGCTTTAATAAATCCAATGAAGCATAACGTTGTTCATCTCGTATTTNTTGTTCAAATTCAATAGTGATATGTTTGCCGTAAATGTTTTCATTAAATTCAAACAAATGGACTTCCAATAAGCTACTTACCCCATCAATCGTAGGACGATTACCTACATTGGCTACTCCTGCAATAGGCTGCGGTGTAATACCATAAGCTCGGATGGCATAAACACCTCGCAAAGGCACAACTTTACGGTGCAAATAAATATTGGCCGTAGGGAAACCCAACAGACGACCGCGTTTGTCACCATGGGCTACTCGTCCTGACATTGAAAAAGGACGGCCCAATAATGATTGAGCAGCAATCAAATCACCCTCTTGCAAGGCATGGCGAATGCGGGTACTGCTAACTCGTTCCTCTCCCGACATAAACGAAGACATTTGTATCACGTTAAATCCAAGCGTTGCACCGTATTGCTGCAATAATTTAACATCTCCCGCACGACGTGCACCAAACCGAAAGTCATCACCAATAATTAATTCTTTTATGCCTAGCATTGCAACTAATAATTGCTCGACAAATTCATTGGCTGTCATGGCAGCTAAATGTTGATTGAAATGCAAACACAACACGCGATCAATGCCAGCGATTTGTAAGGCTTGTAATTTTTCGCGTAAACGCATTAGGCGTGGCGGAACGTGCCCATGGAGAAAATATTCATTAGGTTGCGGCTCAAACAAAATAACGAGGGTTGGCAAGTTTTGTTGTTTGCTAACTCTGATTAATTCCTTAAGTAAAGTTTGATGGCCCAAGTGAACACCATCAAAGTTACCAATCGTCGCGACACAACCTTTGTGTTGCGGCTTGATGTTAATAAGACCGCGAATGAATTCCATTATGAAATTACCGTTTTTACCTTGAAATGTTCCCAACGCATGCCACTAATCCAAAGACTAAAAANATACAGTGCGATTGCAGCAAAACCAATGATGAAAATATGCAAGAAACGTTCATACCAATGCCATGATAACCAAGTTGTTAAATTGCCCCCTGCCCACCAGAGGAATGCAGCCAATGCGCCATTCGCAAATAACAAACGTAACAAGTACGTCCCTGTTCCTGGTTGAAAACGATAAATTCCACGGCGGTGCAACAACCAGAAAAGTACCAGCGTATTGAACCAAGAACCTAAAGAACTTGCCAAAGCCAAGCCTGCGTGGGCCAATGGAAAAATCAATGTCGCATTTAAAATAGTATTGACAACAATGGTAGTAACGGCCACTTTCACCGGAGTGCGGATATCTTGTTTGGCATAAAATGCAGTTGCCAATACTTTCACTAACATAAAGGCCTGTAAACCGACCGAATAAGCAATCACACTCTCACGCGTCATCAAGACATCGAAGGGCGTAAATTTACCGTATTGAAATAGTGTCGTCACTAAAGGGCCCGCCAAAATTAACATAGTCAATGAGGCCGGAATACCAATGATTAAATTACAACGCACGCCCCAATCCACTGTGCTGGCAAAACTCTCAGCCGTCTCAGCAGCAGCGTGTTGACGCGACAATTGTGGCAAAACTACCGTTGCAAGTGCCACACCAAAAACCCCTAAAGGAAAATAAGCTAAGCGCTCTGAATTATATAACCAGGTCACGCTGCCTACTTTTAAAAACGAAGCAAATATCGTGTTTAACAACAAACTTAACTGCCCGACTGATGCACCAAATAAAGCCGGTAACATCAGTTTTAATACCCGCTGGACGCCCGGGTCATGCCAATCAAAACGTGGCCATGGCAATAACCCTAGCCGTTTTAAGAAAGGCAATTGGAAGCCCAATTGTAATATTCCCCCAANGATGATCCCCCATGCCTGGGCCATGATGGGCACATTAAACCAGTGAGTAATGCCAAACGCTGTGGCAATTAGGGCAATATTTAACAACGCCGGAGTGAATGCCGGCACGGCCATGCGGCCATAACAATTTAATATGGCGCCGGTAAACGCCGTCAGAGAAATTAGCATGATATAAGGAANAGTGATCCGCAGCATGGTCGTGGCCAGATCGTAGCGATAAGGGTCTAGGCCTGGACCAAAAATCAGGATCAACAAAGGCGCTAAAACCACTCCCAAGACAGAAATAAGCAATAAGAGACTACCAAATACCCCTGCCATGTGGCTGACAAACTCTTTTACTTCCCCAATTGACCGCTGCTGCCGATATTCGGCGAGTACCGGCACAAATGCTTGGGAAAATGAACCCTCCGCAAACAGGTTACGCATGAAATTTGGGATTTTAAAAGCGACATAAAAGGCGTCGACGCTGGCATTGACCCCAAAGATTTGCGCCGCTAATACGTCACGCACAAACCCTAGCACCCGCGAGGTGAGGGTCATCAATGAAACTGTCGAGGTCTTTTTAAATAAAGCTTTGCTCATAATACTCGAAGCAGATAGATGGTTTTGGTGTTATAGCATCCCATCTGAGGAGCATCTTGTCGAGCCCTTCAATTGCAAAAAACGCAAAATGTACCGTCCATTGCTGAATCCATCAATCTCATTGCCAATGCAACATGATAACGGCCAAAAACTGCTGGGCTTAGCATAAAATCTTATCAAGAGTGATTGACAAATAGTGCCTGAAACGGCATATTGTCGCCTCTCAAGTTCTAATTAATTTAGAGGTATCTTACGTGGCAAATATTCGTTCTGCNAAAAAACGCGCCCGCCAATCCGAACAAGCGCGCTTACGTAATCTTGGTGTCCGCTCCAAAATGCGTACCTACATTAAGAAAGTCCGTGCAGCTATTGCAGCCAAAGACTTAGAATCGGCCAAAACCAGCTTCCAAGCTGCCGTTCCTGTCATTGACAGTATGGTCAATAAAGGCATCATCCATAAAAACACCGCTGCTCGCTATAAAAGCAACATTAACAAACAAATCAAACAGTTAGCCACTGCCTAATTAACACTCGCTGTGGGCAGGCAATTGGCCTGCCCCAATCCTTATTCCTAGCCTGAATAGTCCTCTAATAAATTCACATTTGACGCCTTATCATCTAGAAGCATGACCACAGGATCCATAGGTATTCTGGGAGTATCTGCATCGGATGAGCAATCTTGCAGCCAAACCGCAATCACGTGCATCATGAGAGATCCCGCGGTCAAGCCGCGGGATGACGGGATTTATTTTTATCCCAAAGCACGCCAAGTCATTAGGGGGATCCTGCAGGATTGAGAGGATTTATTTACGGATTGCTTCGCATCCTGCTGCTTGCAACAACAAACGCCAAAACGCTATTTCTGTTGCAATACTCTGGGCCTGTCTTACATTAATTAAAAGTAGAATACATCAAGTACCATGACTTGCTAAAAACCACCCGATTTGGTTTCTTCCAGATAAGCCATTAATTCATAACACAAACGATTTAATTCACCATCACCACGTAATGCCGAAATCGCAAATACTGGGCCTTTCCAATCAAGGGCCTTAACAACTTCCGCTACCCGCGGCGCAACTTCTTCTGGGAGCAACATATCAATTTTATTGCAAACTAACCAACGTGGCATTTTGGCCAGCATGGGATCGAATTTCTCTAGCTCAGCGACTAAAGTATGGGAAGCGGTCACTGGATCAACATCGGCCATAGGTGAAATATCGACTAATTGCAATAATACACGGGTGCGGGCCAAGTGTTTTANAAATTGAATACCTAACCCAGCGCCGGCAGCAGCTCCTTCAATTAATCCAGGGATATCAGCCACCACAAAACTGCGATTCACATCAACCCGTACGACGCCTAATTGTGGATACAAAGTAGTAAAAGGATAGTCGGCAACTTTAGGGCGAGCATCTGAAATAGCCCGAATCAATGAAGATTTACCAGCGTTCGGCAGGCCTAATAAACCCACGTCGGCCAATAATTTTAACTCTAGCCTTAAATTACGGTCTTCACCGGGTTTACCTTTGGTCGTTTTTCGAGGAGCGCGGTTGACGCTGCTTTTAAAATGGATATTACCTAAACCATGGCGGCCACCCTCGGCCACACAGATTTTCATGTCATGAGACACTAAATCAGCCAATAATTCATCCGTGTCACTGTCGTAAACTAGAGTACCCACCGGAACTTTAATGACTAAATCATCGCCACTTTTACCTGTACGTTGGTTACCCATGCCAGGCACGCCATTTTGCGCCTTAAATGATCGTTGATAGCGAAAATCAACCAAGGTATTGATGCCAGCATCTGCCAATAAAAACACACTGCCCCCATCACCCCCATCACNCCCATCAGGGCCACCTTGCGGAATAAATTTCTCACGGCGAAAACTCAAACAACCATCACCGCCTTTTCCAGCGGCTACACGGATTACAACTTCATCTACAAATTTCATCGGTATTCTTACAATGTGGAAATGAGAGTGGGATTTGCACTAAGGCCACAGCGTTGACTATGACCTTCTGCACTAGGAAAAAGCTTATTCGGAAACAGTTTCTTCGACGCTTACCGTACGACGGTTTTGACGGCCTTTTTAGCAAAAACAACGCGACCAGCAACTTTTGCGAAAAGTGTATGATCACGGCCAATGCCAACATTTTGACCTGGGTGAAATTGGGTGCCGCGTTGGCGTAAGATAATGTTGCCTGGAACTACTGCTTCACCACCAAATACCTTGACCCCAAGCATCTTAGGATTTGAATCGCGACCGTTACGGGTACTACCGCCTGCTTTCTTATGTGCCATTGCTATACTTCCTCAAAAATTAACGGACAGTGATGCCGGTGATTTTAACTTTGGTCACATGTTGACGGTGACCCATGCGTTTCATATGGTGTTTACGGCGACGGAATTTAATGATGTTGACCTTATCAGCACGGCTATGGGTCAACACTTCACCAGTAACTTTTGCGCCACTCAAAAAGGTGCGCCAATATGGAATTTATCGCCATCAGACACCATGAGTATCTGATCAAATTCAACAGTCCCGCCTACTTCGGTAGGCATCTTTTCCAATTCAACTACTTGGCCTTCGGTAACTCGATATTGCTTGCCACCATTGGCAATCACTGCATACATAACATTTAACTCCACAGGAATGATCAGAGGGCGCAATTTTAAGAGAAATTCGCCATTGGCGCAAGTCATTATAGGTACTTAATCATGATTATTTAGAGAAATAGTCCGGCAAGCTGGCACATTCACAACGACGCTCTTGACTGTCGCCCACTTAGCCCCTAGCATGAGCAAACATTTAGATTAAGGGACCTAACATTACTATGCTCACCACAGTTCAAGCCGAATCCACCCTCAGTACTCATGGCTTATCGGCTATTCGCGACCTGGTGGCAAACGATTTTACGGCCGTCAATGCGCTGATTACGGCACGGCTTGTCTCGAATGTTCCCCTGATTAATGAAATTGCGCGTCATATCATCCATAGCGGCGGTAAACGCTTGCGACCACTACTGGCTCTGCTTTCTGCCAAAGCGTTTCAATATGAAGGCCAAGACCATTTAACCTTGGCAGCCGTGATTGAGTTTATCCATACGGCCACTTTATTGCATGATGACGTAGTTGATAGTTCCAAGCTGCGTCGCGGCAAATTTACCGCCAACGCCATTTGGGGCAACCAAGCCAGCGTGTTAGTTGGAGACTTTCTCTATTCCCGCGCCTTTCAATTACTGACTGATATGGACCAACCCCGTATCATGGCTGTATTGGCTGAAACAACCAATACCATTGCGGAAGGGGAAGTCCTACAACTGATGAACTGTCGTAACGTAAACGCCACTCAAGAAGATTATTTCCGAGTGATTCATTGCAAAACTGCCAAATTATTTGAAGCAGCAGCCCATATCGGCGCGATCATCGCCGATGCCGCAGCCGCACAGACAGAGGCCATTGCACGTTATGGCTTGCACTTAGGCTTGGCCTTTCAATTAGTGGATGACATTTTGGACTACAGTGCTGACGTTAGCGAACTTGGTAAAAATATCGGTGATGATTTGGCCGAAGGCAAACCGACACTGCCTTTGATTTATGCCATGCGCTATGGCAGCTTGGCCCAAGCAGATATTATTCGCAAAGCGATTGAAAATGGAGGGCTCGAGAATTTAGCTGCTATTACCGATATTATCGCTGACACGCAGGCGCTCACCTATGTTCGCCAATTGGCCGAAGACCAAGCACAATTGGCCATTAATGCCATTGTGACCACCCTTCCCCCACTGCCNTATCGCGACGGACTCATCAATCTGGCGAAGTTTGCTGTAGAACGCCATAGTTAAATTAATGTCGCATTCCTTGATTTATCGCTCAGATTCATCATGCAATTTCACTGAATAGTTCAATTATCTTGAAAGACGCTGAGGTATGAACCTCCACATAAAAATTGAGGTTGATAAAACAAGATGAATCTTCGTTTGCTTGGAATCCAAGCAGAGATAGGAATTGTCTAACTGACCCTTTTCATTTTCCAAGTCATACTGATTAAATTATCCTCACAGAATATTTCGAAAAATACTCCGCCAATTAGTTTTTCTGATGCTTTTTCAGCTGCTGATTTCAACATGACTTCATGTTTTAATGAGCCATTATAAAAATTTCTAAATATGGAGATTTTTCATGATAAATCTCCCAAAATAAAAGATGAATAAAAGCGCTGTCTTGAACAGATTGTTTGAAAAGAAATTATTTTACGCATGAGCCTCGCCAGCTCAGCCTAAGATCATCCCCTAAATTGGCGAAAAACACACCAGCCAGGTAGTGCAATTTTCTATCATCACCACTATAATAACCCCTCTTATAACGGGGTGTGGCTCAGTTTGGTAGAGCACTGCTTTCGGGAAGCAGGGGCCGGAGGTTCAAATCCTCTCACCCCGACCAATAGGCCCTGCATTTTACTCCAAATAAAATTTTGAAAGTTCAGAGTAAAAGTCATAAAGCCATTAAAATAGCCAGATAAAATTGATTTGTAGCCTCGAACACAATTTCAAGATGGCTCTGACAAAGCCAACAATTCTTTACATTTCTGTTTGGTTTCCATCAAAATGTTAAGATTTTTGTCTGCAAATTTTTTAAATTAATTCCGATAGATTCTAAATAATTTGATCTTGCCTGGTCTAAATAATGAAAGTAATTAGCATTATTGACTATACCTTGATAATCTATTTCATAATTTCTTACTTCAGACGACCAAATTAGATATTCATCATTCATCTTAGGACTTGTCATATTATTATAACTACTTGCCGCTAGAAGCGGACGTCCGCGCAAAATTGAACGTCGTAGCCACCCTATCACTTTAGGGGTGAGTAGATACTTCTATTTTTTATCGATGTACAACAATTTCCATGATACACGAAATCTCTCATGTTTGGGAATGATCAGTACTTGCCAAATTTTTATGCAAAGCTGCTAAAACAATCACCTGTCAAATACAAGAATACAACCGCTACTTACACATATGTTCATTTTTAATACTGAATTGATCCTTATCTTAGCAAAAAACAATTGTCTTTATTTTTAAAACATGACTCGTATTGAATTTTCCACCAATGAAAGATAGACTCAAAATAGATAATATATTTATAAATATCTAATTAAGGATATTTATAGCATGATTTTATTAAGAAAGAATTCTGATCAAAATTAATATAGGAGATGCTTGCATGAAAATTTATCCCGACTCCCAAATAGTCGATTATCTACAAAAACTGATCGAATTGTTAAAGAAAAATAATGAAACCACCTGGATCAGCTGCCTAGAAAGATTGCTAGAAAGCCATCGTTTAGAACCAAGCATCGAATCCATAGAATGCATCATCAATACCATACGACAAGGAAAATTTTTTGATTTACTCTTATTCAAAGATGGCATACCACTTTTCAAAGAAAACTATGCGCTCGATAAATTGCGGAATGATTTATACAAGCAGTGTTTACATATTATCGAGACTACAGACAAAAAAAGTATCAATTAATTTAGAATTAAAGGAAAAAATATTGCCATGGATTTAATCGACGCAGTAATTTTAAAAGATATAAATAGAGTCAAAACGTTATTACGCAACGGTGCCGACCCAAATTTGACTATTGAAGACGGCCTGACACCATTACATTTTGCAGCTGCTTATAATGCTGTAAATATAGCCTCTGTTTTAATTGCAGCAGGGGCAAAAGTCAATGTAAAAAATGACTACGATGAAACTCCCTTAGATATTGCAAGATTGAGTGATTACACAGAATTAGTAAATCTCTTGATCAACTATGTGGGGTATCGTTAACTAAAATTGGTAAAGTCTCTTGGATATTTCTTTTAGCAACTACGGTATTGGCTTTATAGCTAATGCTGACTACGATTTTAGTATTATGCATGTCCCACAGCAGTCATTCTCTCTGGATCCCGCGTTCTTCGCCACGGGATGACGGAGTGAAGGTGTAATTGTACTATTCAAAAGAGTCCGTCATGGAAAAATCCTTTTATGTTTACATACTGACTAACAAGCGCAATGGAACGTTGTATATTGGTGTCACTTCAGATTTATTGAAACGGATTGGGCAACATAAATCAGGTGTAATTCCTGGTTTTACGCAGAAATACAATACCAAAATGCTGGTTTATTACGAACAGCACAATCATGCAGAAAGTGCAATTCATCGAGAAAAGCGACTGAAGGAATGGAAACGTACATGGAAACTAGCATTGATCGAACGACAAAATCCAAGTTGGCGAGATTTATATAGTGATATTGTGGGATGATGCATTCTTTCTGGATCCCGCGGTCTTCGCCGCGGGATGACGGACCGTCAATGCTAGATTTCACTCATAATTGCATCGGTACTCCGTCATCCCGCGGCGAAGACCGCGGGATCCAGAAAAATAGTCATCGATAAGATTTTCTTTCTAAATCTCCCAGCCTTCGTCACATCATAACCAAGTACCGATACAACTATGCCACTCAGAGTTGGCAAACTAAAACAGATCACCTACTATTAAGCAATCCTCAACGCTCCTTTTTCCCAAGCAATGATAAGTAAAGTCTAGCATTGACGATCCGTCATCCGCGGCGAAGACCGCGGGATCCAGAAAAATAGTCATCGATAAGATTTTCTTTCTAAATCTCCCAGCCTTCGTCACACCATAACCAAGTACCGATACAACTATGCCACTCAGAGTTGGCAAACTAAAACAGATCATCTGCTATTAAGCAGTATTCAATGCTATCTTTTCCCAGGCAATCACGAGTGAAAAACTAGTGACGGTCCGTCATCCCGCGGCGAAGACCGCGGGATCCAGAAAAATAGTCATCGATAAGATTTTCTTTCTAAATCTCCCAGCCTTCGTCACATCATAACCAAGTACCGATACAACTATGCCACTCAGAGTTGGCAAACTAAAACAGATCATCTGCCATATGTTAAGTGGAATTTAATACCCTTTTATCCCCTGACAATAGAATTTAAATACTCACAAAGATATGCGCAATAAAACCTAATTCTATCGAGTAGATACAACCTACTAACTTGCAATTCAGGTTTTTAAGCCTAAATTAGCAATCCCTAAATCACAATCTTAACGCCTAAGAACAGTTTGACTAGAAACCACTTAGACAATATAAGGCCACCGGACCCAATCATGAAATACCGATGTATCATTTTTTTATCAATGATCTATGTGCTATTTAATATCTCTTACAGCCTAATTGGTCAAAAATTAATTAATGTGCCTAATCCAGTTGGCCCAGTACAAGCTGGGTTCTTGGTAGGAGTCCTATGGTTATCACTGTGTGACATTATCGCTGAAGTCTACGGCATGAAAATTTCAATCACGCTATTTTGGTCGTCTTCAATAGCTTGCACCCTCCTTGCATTTTATTTCCATTTCATATTAAATTTACCATCACCCAGTTCATGGCATTACCAAGCCAGCTATGACTTAATATTTGGAGACTTGCCTTTTGACATTTGTGCCGGGGCCCTATTTACGGTCATTGCTTGGTATATAAATATATATTTTTTGACGAAATGGAAAATTCTGGTTCGGGGAAGATATTACTGGTTAAGAAGCGTGACCTCTTCTGCTATAGGCATTGCAATCTACACCTTTATGAAATGCACCGCTTCCTATTTCCTCGGATTATCCACCTATGCCTATCAACTCAGCGGGCTAGTTGATATTTGCGTGAAGTTTTTTTAATCAGATTAGCTTTAGTCACCTTATTAGCATTTCCAAGCGTCTTTATCGTTAAATTATTAAAAATAATAGAAAACACAAATGATGATGACGTACCCCACTTTAATCCATTTAAAATGTCAGAAAACGATAAATCATCAAAAAATCCTCAAACATTGATATAGCCTAGATCTACTAAAAAGA
The DNA here is from genome assembly GCA_013414725.1 of Coxiellaceae bacterium. GTDB lineage: Bacteria > Pseudomonadota > Gammaproteobacteria. Next base: position 2,607,025 of record CP058706.1, read on the forward strand.
TTACCGAATAGCAGTTACTGTATTGACTTCATCTTATTTTTGCCATTAGATATTCCCTGGCTTGGTTCTGATTGAGTTTTTCTTGATCAGAATGGAGTCTTTCATGGAAGCGCAGTTCACCCTTCAATTGGCTAATCAATCTTTTGATGTCTTACAAATTCTGCATGCGCAAGAAGGCATTGCCCAACCGTTTGAATGGTCGTTGCAATTCCAATCTACCGACCGGTTAACGTTAGAATCGTGGTTGGGTGAACCTGCGACCTTAGTCCTCACTGGCGCTTGGGGCAAACAACGCCGCATCGCTGGTTATTTAACCCAAGCCCAGTCCCTTGGCATCACTCCAGACCAAGCGAATGTTATTTACCAAGCCACCTTGGCTTCTCCTTGCGCACTCCTGTCTTTGCAACACACCAACCGCGTTTTCGTCAACCAATCTGTCATCGACGTCATCCGCCAAGTCTTGACTGAAGCCAATTGGGTCGAGAAAGTCCATTTTCAATTTCGTTTGCGCCAAGACTTTCCCCCTTGCCCTCAAATCACCCAAGTCAATGAATCCGATGCCGCTTTGGTGCAACGCTTACTGGCTTATTGGGGGCTTTGTGATGGTTTTATGCCTGGGCCTGCCGGGCCACAATGGACCATCGCCGATGACATCAGCCAGCTGATGAATGCTAATGGGCTTACTTTGCCAGTAGCACCGCTAGGTGATTCAGCCACACCGCCCCCGAACGGGCTTTTCAAGTCAATGCCCAATGGAACACCTTGCCTGCCCAAGCCCACTTAGTCGAGGCCCCCACGGAAGCGCCCCAGGAACGATGGGAGTTTAGCGGTAATCCTAGCAACCCAGTCCCCGGCCATGGCACGCAATGGCATACCATCGAGCCTGTTCCCACGAATGGAGCCGGACAATGGCTAATCCAAGCCCGCCAAGCAGCTTTAGATGCACAACGGCTGGTGGTGAATTTAGGCACCGAAGCCGTCGGCCTGGTTCCGGGTCAGCGCATCACCTTATCCGGCTTGGCTTCATCCCAACAAACCGCCATCGGCAATGACTTCTATGTGATTCAAGTCAACCATCAAGGTGATTGTCGGGATGCCACGGTTTATGCGCCCAACACAACGCCTGATCAGCCCAACACCTTGCCAGGGCTCACCTATGTCAACCAAGCCATCTTAATTCCCGCTAACCAGGCCTATCGACCACCCGTGCCCCGACCCGCCAGACCTTATCAAGGCGCAGTCACGGCAGTCGTCGAACAACAAGATACCGCAAGCCGTCAGCCAGGCCTCACCGATCAAGGCCAGTACCACGTCAGGTTTGGCTTTGATAACGGCAATACGGCGGCTGGCCAGGCCAGTGCGCCACTGCGATTAAACCAACCCGGCACTGGCCCTGGCATCGGCTTTCACTTCCCTCTGGCACAAGGGACTAACGTCGTCTGTTTAGGCGAAGACGGCGACCTCGACCGGGCCTCATTGCTCGGTACTTTACATACCGACAACACTCCCACTCCCGTCACCGCCAACAACGCTACCGAACTTCGCATTCAAACTCGGCAACAACAACTCCTGGCCTTCAACGATGATCCCCATCAACCAACCATCCTGCTGGCCACTCCCCAAACCGAACAGCACGTGTCAATGCAAGCCACTGCAGGCCAAGTCCAAACCACCCTCGCCACCCAACGGGGCGATATGGATTTCTATGCCCTGCAAGACGCCGTCACCACCGTCGGCCAAGACTATACCCAACAAATCGGCGGTGACCACCGCATCGTCGTCCAAAACGACCATGCCCTCACCACCGGCAGCCGCCTGAGCACCGACATCCAACAAACCGCCCAAATCAAGTCACAACAGGCCCTTTTCAGTGCCGGCCAAGATTTACGCTGGCACAGCGGGCAACACTTCATCGCCCAAACCGGCCCGCTCAGCGCTATGAGCACCGAAGGGCCCTTGGTCTTGCAGGCCCAACAGCTCCTAGTCCAAGGCCAACAAGGTGCCCATGTATTAGGCAGCGGCAAAGCCCCCTGACAATCACCAATGGCAAAGCCAGTTTGACGATCCATCCCGATGGGAGTGCAGAACTGAAAGGCAAGCGCGTTATCGTGGCCGCCAAGGGACAGCATTGGGGGAGGCAGGTGAATTTGAAGTCGGTCTCTTCAGCATTGGCAGAAGGAGTTCAAGCAGTCAATCAGTGGGCTGATCAATCAAAAACCATTTAAGCCTTAAATGCAACTCAAACAGGGTCCAACGATTCAATCTTGCAAACGATTGCACATCCTTATGATACAGTAATTAAGCCCACTCTGGATTTTATGACGGATGCTGGCACATTAAGTGAAGGGTCGATTACAATCATGAAGCAGCTGCCCGAATGCAAGAGCGTTGGGACAGTGTAAAATCTCTTTTAATACAATTACTGGCGACGATAATTATGCGCGTTGGTATGCTATAGGGACAATATTACCATCAATAGCAACAAAAAAATTGGGGTGATCGGAACTGCAGAAAAAGTCGCTAGTAAAGCAAAAAATTGCTAGCATAACCAGAGTATCGTCTAATGTAGCCAATAAGCCTTTTATTACAAAAGAAGCAACAGCTGCAGGTTGGCATCCGCCTTATCCTGCGAATGTGAATATTAGGCAAATCACTACAGCAAATGAAACGCAGTTTTTAAGATTTTATTCGGGTGAAGATCCTATTGGTAGATTTCTTGTAAGAAAAAAAGAAGTCATGTTTATTATTAATAACCCAGAAAAATTGAAAATATATCTGGGTCTTAAAGAAGTTCCAACAACCATGGTTGATGTTTATGTACCAGAAAATACAAATATGTTAGTTGGACGAATTGGATCTCAACCAAATTTTGGATTGATAAATGAAAGTGGATTCCAATACCAACTGATTGATAAAATCCCTGAAAGTAGTTATAAAAATCCAAGGCCGATATCATAAAATACAATATTTTATATTTTAATGTAAGAAGGAATAATATGAAAAATTGACTGAAAAACAGATAAATGCTATCAAGCAAAAAATTATTTTAACCCCAAATTTGCTGATAGTAAGATTAGATACAATGTCAGATAAAAGTTTATCCCAAGACGAAGCCAATAGAAATGTTTATTGTATAGATGATAATTATCAAATATTGTGGCAGATAGAAAATAAACCAACCGGTTTTGAAGAAGATCCATTTACCAATATCAAATTGGACAATAATGAATTAATTGCCAAAAACTTTTCTGGTTTTATATATAAAGTTGATTTGCGAAATGGAAAAATAGAAGGTATTGATTGGAATAAATAAGCAAGTAGCCTGTATGATTGATAATTCGTAGCCTTGAACGAGCGTAGCGAGATCAAGGAATCAATGGTGATGGTCGATCAATGAGATTGACGGGTTATTTTTGCTGTAATAAATACATAAAATTCACTTTGAGTTGAAAGGATAATAACCTACAAAAACAGATAGTTGCCCGAGCTACTTGCTGTCAGGCCAAGTTTAAACTGTCTACTTTTTCCTGCCAGATTTNTTTACCCTCAAGTAAAGTTTGCATTGGCGTTCTACTGCAACACATTTTTCCTTGATGAGTTCGATGATGATTATAATACTCCACCCAGTCATCTAGATCTTTTTGTAATTCGTCAAGTGTTAAATATATTTTTTNGCGAAATGCAATTTTATAAAATTCCTCTATAATCGTTTTATGAAACCGTTCACAGATCCCATTCGTCTGTGGCGAATACGCTTTGGTTTTTGTATGCTCAATATCATTTAGCCCTAAATAAAGCTCATAATCATGCTGTTCTACCTTACTGCAATACTCTGTACCTCGGTCCGTTAAAATGCGTAATAAGCCCATCTGGTGGCTCTCAAATAAAGGTAATACTCGGTCATTCAACAAGTCAGCGGGTAGCCTGTATGTTTCGTGAGAGTTGCTGATGGAGCTCAGAAAGAACTCTATCAAAGCATAAGAATTAAAGGCTATGATGAGTTTAATAAATTATTTGAACCAATAAACCAAACATATAGTGAACTTAACTAATGAAAAAAATGAAATTTTTATGCAATAAATTTATCACTTGAAAACATTTTTGAGTTATTTGCTGGTTTCTCTTGGAACTTACAAGGAAAAATATTTCTAATAATTGCGCTGAATACGATATTAATTACTGCCTGTTATTTATTGTTCAAATTTTACAAAAAGTCCTCTAGTTTTTTAAAATTACTGCTTATCGCTAGCTGGATATTATTTCTAGCACTTTTAACTCACATGATTTATGGATTATTATTCGTAACTCATAATTGTCTTTTTAATAATGATGATTGCTCAGCTATACTAAGTACTTCATTGTACTATACATTTTTTATCTGCAGGGACACCCCTATTTTGGACATTTATGGGATTGATAACCCTAATTATGTTGGAATTTTCTAATAAAACAAAAAACCATCAAGTACTTGATAGATCTCAGTCTAGTTGATTTTTAGCAAGTAGCCCGTATGACTATAATTCGTAGGCTACGAATTATAGTCATACGGGCTACTTGCTGCACTTTTATTAAATTTACCTTCCCCCAGCTCATGGCATTATCAAACCAGTTATGACTTAGTATTTGGGAGTTTACTTTTTGATATTTGTACAGGAACTATGTTCACGGTAATTGCATGGTATAAATATATATTTTTGACCAAATGTAAAATATTTGTTTGAGGAAAATATCATTGCTTAGAAGCGTAGGTTCTTCCACTATAGGTATTGCAATATATACCTTTATGAAATTTACTTTCGCCTATTTTCCAGGTTTATCTGCTCATACACATCAACTAAGTGGACTTGTCCATATTTGTATACAGTTTTTCTTAATTAGAATGATCTTAATCACCCTGTTGGCTTTCCCAAGCACATAGATTGTTAAGTTTTTGAAAATAATAGAGAACATACATGAAAAAACAGAGTCCCGAACCTTAATCCGTTTAAGATATCGGAGAATGGTAAGTGATCACAAAATTTGAAAATGCTTATATAATTCCGCTTGGATCAAATAGTTATAATTATATTTAGAAATTTTTAAATTTCATTTAAATATAAACTTGAATAGAAATTAAATTTGTTTTATTCTAATTTTGACTCAAATAAAAAAATATCATAAATGCTAAAAAGTTTTGGCTTTACAAAATCTTATATTGAGATAATTCAGTTTTCTTCACCTACCACAGAACCAAAACTAACAGATGCAAGGTTGCAATGGCCATAAAAAGTCAAAACTCTGAAACTTTAAGCTGAGCTCAATTTTTGATCAAATGGTAAAATGAAGTGGTGCTAATCCACTATTAAGTTAAATAAATTCCAAGCATAACAAGATTTTGCAATTAATAATTCACATTAGGAAACCTTTGTTCTTTTTAAAAATTATAATTTTTATTGAATATACTAATTCAAAATTTGCAATTAACTTTAGAATATAGTAAATTGACTGATATTTTTTTAGTAATCTAGATAGAAATGCGAGTACAGATATATGAGAGATTTAACTCAGGAAGAAATAGCTAAAAAGTTAATTTATTCGCTTGATCTAACTCGAGTTGCCGAAAGAGTTAAAAGGCTCCAAAAATGGTCTAAAAACAGGTTCTTGAGGCCTGCGAACAATACAGAGTCTTTTTGTTTCTGGTTAAAAATATGGTAAACAGTATCAATTGGCACCTTCAAGAGATATAGATGAAATATGGCATGCTCATATTTTACATACCCAAGATTATACAGAATTTTGTGAAAAATTATTCGGTTTCTATTTACATCATTGCCCTTCACATATAGTAAAATTAAAAGACCAAGAAAAATCCCAAGAATGCCGCTTGAAAGTGCCTTTAAAATGACTTTAAAATTTTATTTAGAGGAAACGGGAAGTCCCTTGTATGCGGTAAGGCCTATATCTTTTAAAGTAAAGCGAGAGAGAATAAAACAACAACTTAAATCACTACTGAATCCGAGGAGACATAGGTCTATGGAAAATGAGCTTATATAGCAAGCAATCTTTTCTCATAGAAATTTAGTAATCTTAATAACCATTGGAGAAATTTTAGATGAAAATGATTATACAACTATTTAAAAGAGAAAACATCTTGCAATAGCTGCTGATTGTGGGATACCTTCACTATAAATAAATAATGAAGAGCAGTATAGCTGCTCTTCTAATTTAATTAAAAGAGCACCAACACCAATGACCAAAACAAAAAGCATATCTTTTTTAAAAATTCTTATATGTATTCACTGGCGTAATTACCTTCATAGGTATATGGTTCTTGCCTTTCATAAGAATATATGAAACTATAAATCATCCTGAATTGTTTATTCTATGCACCGGCAGGTAGCCTGTATGACTGATAATTCGTAGCCTTGAACGAGCATAGCGAGATCAAGGAATCAATGGTGATGGTTGATCAATGAGATTGACGGGTTATTTTTTACTGTGATAAATACATAAAATTCACTTTGCGTTGAAAGGATAATAACCTTGATCTCGCTCGTTCAAGCTACAAAAACAGATAGTTATCCGGGCTACTTGCTATTTGGGCAGTGGACTTTTTCCCTACTCAAAGCTAGTTTAACTGCTTCTTTTAAATGCCTCATCGTATCTTTTACTCATCGAAACACCTCTTTAATTAGTTTATCAAATTTAGTGTCCATTAATGTAGGGGCAGCTCACAATAGTTGAAATAGCTTTTAATTTAGTATTATGATACGCAGGGTATTTTGGTGAACATTCTATTAAGCAGAACATAAATTGGAGCAAAATATATGACTTCAGATCTGTTACATGCTAAAAACTTATAAACACTCTTGATTTAACTCAAGTTATCAATAGGCTGATTTATATAGAAAAATGGTCAAAAAACATGCAATTGCTGCATGCCAGCAATATCGTAATTACCTCTTTTTGAAAAAAATATGGCAGTAACTATACACTCCTCCATCTATAGATATTGATGAAGTTTGGCATGCTCATATTTTACATTCTGAAGACTATTATGCTTTCTGTAAACAAGTCTTTGGTCATTTTTTACATCATCACCCCCATCACGGGAAAAATAACGAAGTTTCTAGTCAGAAGCTAGCGGAAATGTTTGAAAATCATACACAATCTTTATACCTTAAAGAATTTGGTGAATATATTTACACTGTTAGGGTCTCATCTATTTGGCACAAAATAGTCAAAATTTATCAAGCATTGCTGGATATATTTTTGAAAAGAAAAATATATATGCTTGATCATATAAAAGTTGAACATTTTCTTCAATGTGTTAAAATGCTTCTGCTATATCCGAGGGTGGGAAGCTAACCCATAGGAGAAATATTATGAAATTTCTTAAGTTTTTCTTTTCGGTCAAGGAAAAGGCAAAGCCTGCAATGTGTATATAATTAGTGGTGAAGCGGCCTTAGTGGCCGCTTATTTAAATGTACAAATCTTTTATGTTGGCAACTTTAAAATATGGCTATACTTGATTCACGAAGTAAATTTAAAGAATTTATAATATGTCTTTTGGCAAATGCCCTAATATTAGGTGTGGTTGCTATGCTGACTTTCATTCTGATCAATAGTTTTTCTCATGTGCCTGCAAGTGAAAGTGTAGGATTCAGTATTATAGCATGGTTATTTTCTATATTTTTTGTCACTCTGCTGAGATTTTTTTCCAAAACAAATATCCAGCGAATAATTTCAAGAACCATTCTCTGAATCGTATTTTATGCAGTCTTTATGTGTGTAAAATTCATCTTGAGCATGGCTAAAATATTCATAAATTGCACTAATAATTCCTTCACGTTTAATTTGATTGATTTTAATTTGGGTAATAAATTCGTTTGTATTCGAATCTAATTCAGATGTATCAATGGATTTTAGTTGAGGTGTATTGCATACTTTGACATCTGCTTTTTGTAATTGATCAGCTAACATAGTTATTTTGAACATTGCGCAATACGTTTTGAGAGATACTAATTTTCCGAGCGAGAAGTATAAATCAATCANAATTTTTAAGTTGATCCTAAGTGCGTTAATATGCTGTAATATGTGTTCGTTATCAATATTGTTTTGACAATCCTCATTCAAAAATTCAATACCATATGAGATGTTTTTAGTATAAGAAACCATTTGCGAGAATTTTGATTGGATGTCTTCATGATTATTATGAATATCGTGAAACAGCATTGACCCCATTAACCCAATTGCACCAACTGCAAGTATGTATATGTCTTCTTTTACGTGACTACGGAGATATGAAAACATGGCATAGAAAATTATTTTTTCTTTTTCTCCATTCTNTTTACTATTTTTCCTCTGCTTTTTCCCATTTTATTATTTCCCGAATCTTTAATACAAAACCTAACAGTACCATAAAAAGCTAAAAGAAGTAATGGCAAGTGTTGATCCATATCCTCCAATTAGTATAGTAAATTGTAATGATAGCTGCTTCAACTTGGGTGGCATCTATAATTTATTGATTAATAGAGAATTATGTCAGAAATCCTGTTGATAAGTAAACTGAGTAATAATGAAATATTCGAAAGCAAAGAACATCCGACTTCAAATCTGTATATAGATCGTAGTAAATAAATTTATCTAATTAATGTATATTTATTGCTTTCACACAGCGTGTAGTTTCTGATGAATTCTAAATAGAAGTACGACAGTCAAAAATGCTGTATATTCAATGGTTGTGATACTTAAAAGGAGACTGTCGCATGAGGAATCATATGCATTTCAAAATGGTCAAACCTTGACCTATGACAATTACTTATTTATCAGCAAGCAGCCTGGATGACCCTCTATTTTTGTAGCCTTGAACGAGCGCAGCGAGATCAAGGTTATTACTTTTCAATTCGCAATGATTTTTATGTATTTGACACAGTAAAAATGCAGCCATTTAATCTATATTTGTCATACTCATCTATGCTTCCTTGATCTCATATATGGATCCTGCCTGGAGTGGCAAGATAAATTTGATATTAAAATAAGATTGAGATGCAGACGTATATTCGGCTTCTGCTTAAGTGAAATATGTTCACTTGAGCCCTGTTGGCTAACTCTTCGATCAATTTAGGATCAATATTAAACTCTTGTTGCATTGCTTACTTTTGTTTTTGCTATCGCCTTTTGGCAATTAGCTCAGGTTAGAATAAGCAGTTACACAATCTTTATTACAGGCTCAATTCTTCAATAGAAATTTTTTGTTTATGATATTTCTCAATAGCTGTTTTATCCAGACAATAATCTTCACTAATTTCTCCGATAATATTTATAAATTTCATACAAACCTCAACCAGATTGGTAGACCAATAAGGTTGAGTACCTAATTTGTCCTAATGGTCGTTCATTTATATCTCTTCTTATTCTATTCTTATAGATTCTCATCCTGTATTTTCGCTAATTCAATTTTATAATTCTCCATTAGATCACTAATAAGTATCTTACTGATTAGTTCACTTTTTGTTTTACAATCCAACTTGTTTTTCATTTNTTTAAGATAAAATTCTACAGTGCGATGTGAAATAGATAATGTTTTTGCAACAGCAAGAATTGTTTTACCATTCAAAAATTCCATCATGCATTCTGCTTCGCGCCTAGTAAATATCACATCAGGAAACTTATCTCCCAAACTGAAACGCTTATTATCTTTTTGTCTTCTATGACCATTATCATCATTACTTGCTCCTCCTCCATCTTGATTTGCACCATCATTACACTCTCGGTTTCTTGAAAAGCTACCGCCATTCATTGTATACATAAACCTATAGTTATGATTTCCCCTATTTAACACTTCTTGCACAATTATTTTCCAGTACATCAATCTTTCTCCATTAAATCAAAAATATGCAATGCCAAGAGCAAATAGAAAAACTATCTTGACAATCCAATACAAAACATTTAAGTTATAAAACATCAGCCATATGGATACATATGCACTTGAAGCAAGGCTATAGACCGCACTTATTAACTTTAATGTTCAATTAAGGTATATCACTAAAGTTAAGATGTCAAGCGCTTTTCCCTTGCTCTTAAACCTACAGTTTTCTGAGACAAAGTTATGTATGAGCTAGACAACAATAGTAGCCAAGAAGCCACCTTAATGACGGTCCTCAAGCGATTGATAATACATATGAATTTGAGTGCTAATGCTTTAGCAAAAGAATTGAATCTTCCAGCTCCAACAATTAATCGTCTTTTAACAGGCGAAGTTAAAGANCCCCGTGCATCGACTCTAATTGCAATTGCAGATTATTTTGGAATTAAAGTCGATCAGCTACTGGGAAAAGAAGCCTTAAATGAGAAATTTACTGATGAAAAATCACAGTCTCTAATCACCAGGCCACCTATGTCGATTCCCATTTTAACTCTCACAGAAGCTGCCGAGCATAAAAAGCATTGTAAAACATCCACTGATTGGTTACGCTGGCAAAAACAATCAAAAGATACAGGATACGATGATTACAAAGACATATTTGCTGTCAACATAAAAAATAATCTTTATACCCCTACTTTTAATAATGGAACTTTTATTATCATTAATCCAACTATTAATCCCAATAGTGGTGAATATATTTTGGTAAGTTTTACTGGAGATTCGACTGCTACTATCAAAAAATATATAGCTGAAGGACCTTACAAATATCTTCATCCATTAAACCAAGATCTAAAAACTATAATGTTTGATGAAAATGATTGCCACATCATTGGCGTTATTATCGAGGCTTATTTAAGTTTTAAAAATTAATTGAAAGAAAATCTCTATCATAATTTTAATCGAGGTTACATGATGAAAACTCTACCATTATTCTATTATCCCAGTACTTGGCTTTATATAGATGATGATAAAACACTTTTAAAAAGCATGATGTTCGTTTTTCAAGAACATAATTATACAAAACTATTTCAATCACCACTGTCTTGTGTTGATTTTTTGAACACTTATCAATCTCCTTTATCAAAACANCATTTTTTGAAGAGCATAACAGATGACGAGAACTATGGTGTTTTACAACACACGCCTATTAATTTTGATATCACAATGATAGCAAAGCTCGCAAATGACCCTCATCGCCATAATGAAGTAACCGCAATGATAATTGACTATAATATGCCAGAGATGGATGGTTTTGAATTAGCACAAAATTGCAATCATTTACCAATACAAAAATTATTATTAACTGGGAAAGCAAAACCTGAACAAGGAATAGTAGGATTTAATAACAATCTCATTCATCGTTTTATCAAGAAAAATGAAATTGAGTGGGAAGAAAAACTGATAGCAAACTTAAAAGAACTAACACTACAATTCTTTAGNAGAAAAACTACATCCTTGCTATCATACTTAGAAACAGAAAATAAACTTCCCTTATCCGATAAAATTTTTATTGATTTTTTTGAAAAGTATTGCGAACAACATAACATAAGAGAATATTATTTAATTAACAAACAAGGTAGCTTTTTATGCCTTGATAACAAAGGGCATAGATCCTATTTTGTGCTACAAACAGATCANGGAATAGATACATGGTTAGCATCTCATAGTGCTGATAAAGAATTACCAAAAGAAAAATTGGACTTGGTAAGGGAGAGNAAAAAAATCCCGTTTTTCGGCCAAGGAAAAGAAGCTTGGCAGATTGATCCATCGGAATGGCCAAAATACCTATATACTCCGAATGTTTTAGATGGAAGAGAAAGATATTTTTGGACCAAAATAAATTTATAACTTTTCACTCAGGCAGGAGATTTTAACAATGTCGCATGAAAAAGAATTACTTTCATTTGATACTTCTAACCTCAATGTTGATTTAAATGAAAAACAACCTGAAGTGCAACTGCTACAGCATTTAAGTACAACAGGTTGTGCTGTGATAAAAAATCACGAAGTGCCTATATATTTGTTTGAAGATGTTATAGACCAATGGAAGCAATTTTTTTCTTGCGAAGAAAAGTACAACTGGCTAAGAACAGATTTAACAGATGAAGGTTTTATACCTATCAATGCAGAAAGAGCCAGAAAAGACGAAGTAGCTGATTTCAAAGAACTTTATCAAACTCATTATCAAGGCAAATACCCAAATAGTATTAACATTCACTCAACTCAACAATTATTTAACGGGCTTGTAAAGCTAGGAGAAAAATTGATTGACTTATTAGATATTTCTTTACCATCTTCAATAAAAAATAATATGTCAATGACTTTACCCGAAATGGTACGTGGAAACAATAATCACTTAATTAGAATCATCCACTATCCACCTATTGAGAGAGGAATCAAAGCCCTAAGAGCGGCACCTCATACAGATATTTGTCTGTTTACAATGATTTTGGGTGGCACTGTCAATGGACTTGAGCTAAAGGATCATAATGATGTTTGGTACGAACCTATTGCAAATGATGCAAGCATTGTTATTTTTAATTCGGAAATGTTGGAGCTTGCAACAAATGGTTATCTAAAAGCGGTCGTCCATCGTGTAAAAACAAACCCAAATAGTTATACAGAAAGCCGTTATTCTATTCCTATCGGATTTCATCCTCGAAGACAAGCATTACTTAAAAAAGGCTTAACAGCAGCCGAACATTTGTGCATTAGGCTAAATGAAATGGGTTATAATGGAAATTTACTCAATCTAAAAGATAATTGAGATTAGAACATCTTTTCAAAGAGGTAATGAATTGTTAAATATCGTAGTTCTGACAACCTTGATTCAAGTTGTAGGAGATTTAGTTTGTTGTTTCCTCTCTCTTACCTGCGCATTTTCTAAGAATCAGAGATACAAAGCTTTTTCATCATTAATAGCATAGCTTTTTTGTGATAGCTATTGGGGATGTTTATTATAATTATTTATTTAGAATTTTACAGCGCGACATTAAAATGAGTGTTGACCTCGTTGTATCCTTAACTATTTTTACTTTTCAAGTTTCACAAGTTTATAACTGGTACCTGCTTGTTAAGCAACAAAAAGCTGTAATTGTTTCATTAGATAATTTAGCTTATTTATTATTCTCTATAATAGTAATCAGCGTATTAGTATATAATTTCTGGACAGGATATAGCCCTTCAACTCTCGCATCTTGGTATCAAAGTATTAATGCGAGTTTAAATATGGCGGTTTGGCTTTTTGCCATTATCTGTCTTGCAAGAGCACGTTCTTTATCAATTATCTTGTTAACATTAGGATGTTTATTAATAGTATCTTCGGCTCTAACAACAGATTGTTTATTCATGTTTGCTATGGATAAAGTAGCTACTGCTCGCTCAATTCACATTATTTGGGTATTAGGTGTAATTGCAATGGCAATAGGGTTTTTCTATTGCCTTAAGAATAAAGAATTCAAATTTTGCCCCTCTGATTCGATACAGGCCAGATGTTGCTCATGGTTATCCATTACTTCCTTGGTTATTGTCGTAATAGGTTTTTGTTTCTTAGAATTTTTCAATCTAGAACTCAATTTGAATATAGGCTCGATTCTATGGTGTGTGCCTATTGTACTCGTTTTTACTATGATAACTTCTGTACTATTAGGTAACTGGTTTTCCAATATGATTCTTCTTCCTGTTACACATTTCTTACAACGCATTGAGGCTTTCAATTTAGGACAAAAAATTAAAGAAGAAAACTCAAATGCTGCAATGCTCTATGAGTTTAAAGTATTAGGTAATTTTATCAATAGTTCATTCAAAAATTATCTACCCAACTTGAGAGAGAAATAAAAATAGCCGCTCAAGTTGCGCATGATATTCGTTCTCCTTTAACCGCCTTAGAAGTTGTTATCAAACGCTTACCTGAAATTGAAGAATCTAAACGTATTTTATTAAGAGATGCTATTAATCATATTCGTGACATTACCAATAACTTAGAAAAACCAATCCCTCAGATAATAACCATGAGCATACATCAATCATTAATATTGCTATTCTACTTGAATATGTGATATCAGAATGTCGCGCTGCTTTTATGAGCCAGTCCATTGAGATCATCCACGATTTTGAGCCAGATTGCTATAAGCTTTTATTGATGTGCCACCATCAGAAATGAAAAGAGTGCTTACCAACATTATCAATAATGCTTGTGAAGCTGTCTTGCCGAAAGACGGTATAGTCAATGTATGCATCAAACGCGAAAATGGTTACATTATTATCACAATTGACGACAATGGGCCTGGCATTTCAAAAGAAATTCAAGATTCGCTTTTTACACGCGGAGTTACGACAAAAATAAAGGTTCAGGACTTGGACTCTATTATGCCAGAGAAAGTCTAGCTAACTGGAATGGTACTATCGATCTGATTTCTCATACAACAGGCGGCACTTCTGCTTACATAAAATTGCCTTTAAAAAATCCACCATCCTGGTTTATCAGTAGCCTATCTTTTGCTAATAACTCCACAGTTATTTGTGTAGACGATAGCATCTCTATTTGGCATGCTTGGCAAGAAAGATTTACTACAGTTGACGGCAATATTGATTTACGCTATTGCAGCTCAAAAGAAGAATTACTATACGAAATTGAAAAACGGAATGAAAAGCCATGCACTTATTTAGTAGATTATGAATTTTCTGGAAGCGGTTACACTGGTTTAGAATTAGTTGATATTATTCAATCTTTAGGAATACCTAATAATAGAGTTTTTCTGGTCACTAGTCGTTCCAATGAAATGGAAGTGCAAAATTTATGTAAATCCAGAGAGATTTATATGATTCCTAAATTTTTGCCCTTAAAATGGATCTGCAGATTATAAAATCTCCTCCTAAAAATATTATATTACTACCACCTTGTGATTATCAAAAATTCATTTTAAATACCTTTCTTCCATCAAAGATATTTTATTTTACCAAGAACAGAACAATTTTCTTGCAGATATAACTTTATTTGATCACTCAATTAATATTTCAATTAATGTCCATTTCATCAATGGCTTCTTAGAGAAAATGTTAAAGAAGCATAAATTAACAATGAATATTTTCCATGACTTAGATCATTTACCATATGTTTCTGCCAATAAATTCCTCACAGGAGAACTTTATGACGAATAGTAAAAATTAATAGGCGTAGATACTAGAAATTTTTAACATTTCTTTCTATTACCCTATTCTATTTCTTTGAAACTGCCCAAATGAGTTACTTTAATGTATTAGCACCAGGCTTNTTAAGCAATGGTATATATCAACATGATCAGATTGCCTCATTATCTGCTGCTTACTATTACGGTGATATGATTGGACTTTTGCCTGTAGGCTTCGCACTAGATCGTTTTCCTTTGCGTAAAATATTATTAGGTGCAATTTTTGGTTCAGTCATAGGTGCTTTTTACTTATTTTTNAGCCAAGATTTTCATTTACAGTGGTTTGCACGTTTTCTTTGCGGNTTTTTTGGTGGCACTTTTTCTTTCGTGGGTGGAATTAGAGTACTAGCAAATCTCTTTCCTAACCGCTTTACNATTTTTATGGGGTTATTTTTATCAGCTGGCATGTTTGGAGCATTAATATGTCAATATCCATTACTTATCGCCGTTGATCATTTTGGAACAGAAAGTGCAATATTGATTATGGCAGTATTTAGCTTATTTGTTATTACAATCAATTTTTTATATTTACATCCTACTCATCAAGAGACTTTCATTAATAAAAAGAATGGTTATCAGGGAAATTTTTGGAAAATGTGCCTGGAGATTATAAAGAATTACCGCAATTGGTTTGATTGTATGATGGTGGTTTTATTAGATACACCTATTAGTATTATTGGTACGCTTTGGGGCGTTGTGGTACTCATGAATTTTTATCACTTTACTGATAGTACTAGCGCTTGGATTATCATGTCGTTATTTGCAGGTTTAATGGTGGGTTTACCTTTATGGGGAGCGTTGGCAGACCGCTACAATTATCCGACCTGGATTATTATCGTTGGAAGCAGTGCAAGTTTTCTTACAGTTGTATTAATGCTCTTGAACCATTATAACAACGCTACAATTGTCGCATTATTATTNTTTGGACTTGGGCTGTTTAGTAGCTGTCAGACGCTAGGTTTTACCTGGCTCACNAAAAATATGCGCCCTGAATTAATCGGTACAAATAGCGCTTTTAATTCTATGATATTCATGGGTACTAATGGTGGTTTCAAACAAATTGGCGCTTCTTTATTGCTTACCTCACCATTGCTAACTAGAACTTCTTCAGCAAGTAATTTGATTATATTAATAGCAATAGCCATGTTAATCGTGACCATATATGCTTGTGTTCGGAAAACTTTGTTTAAATATTGCAGAAAAAATGCTCTGAATACTGCTGAATTTAGTCAAACAATAAAGAGTTAATGTAGTTGCAAAAGTATCAGTATCCTTATGTCACTATATATTGGATGACTTATTTTATAATTTCTGAAACAATCTTGGCCAATGCCCGAAAATAAAAAAGGGGTAAACCCTAACAGATTCCCAAAAACTTGGTTAATTTATTAAATTAACAAATTTTTTTGATTTTAAATGAAGTGCACGGCAAAATTTGATTTTTCAAAACCATGTAAAAGGAATCGCTCCCTATAGTCGTCCTATCACTATGGTAGATTGATCTGGCGTGACACATTATGGTGCTTTTCATATGATTCGCGCCAGTATTTCTATGAACGGAATGACATTGACACTTTATGAAGAATTCTATCCCGAAAATAAAAAGATAGTCCCGAAGCTAATGAAAATTTTTACAAAATTTAGCAAAGATATTACCTAAATGGCGTTGTCCGATTGTAGTTACCGATGCTGGATTTATAAATCCTTGGTTTCAATTATCAGTTTAGGTTGGAATTTTATAGGTAGAGTAATAAATAAAATGAAAGTATCCGAAAATATACAAAATAATTGGGAAATATACAAGAAAATCTATGCTAAAGCCGTACTAAAAGCACAATATCTGGGAAATTTTTTATTAGAGAAACAAAATCCATTATTGTGTCAAATGTATTTAATTCATCAAAAACCGAAATATCAGAAAAGAAAAATTAAGATGGAATAAAGTTCGCTGTTCATCTAGCTTAAAACATGCTAGAAGATGTAAGGAACGTTAGCTATTGCAACGTTGATTAATTCGATTATTCCAAAAAGATCGTAAGTATTTATCAATTTCTCATGTGAATAGAAAAAGAGTTCCTTGATACTAAAAATCAATGTAATGGTTTTTTTAAGAGAAAAATGAAGTACCACAGAGCAACGATTAAGTATTTTATTGCTGATTGCATCACTGGGCACTTTTATTATTTGTGTCTATGGTCATGCCTATCAATTTTTAAAATTCCAATATCAGTATCAAACAAACTCCTTTAGATCTCGTGCGGTACTTCCATGGTTCTTTTTAGTATTGTTGATAGCAAAAAAAAATCACCTATACGAAAAGAGATCATTCAGCAAATAATGAGTAAAAAATCAAGGAGATGGTACACTACGCTTTATAAATTTTGTGGGGATCCGTCAGGGCTCAAACCTTGACTTAAGTGAAAAGGAAAAGGCCCCCACTTTATTATGTTAATTGATTCAAATTAACAAAAGTGATATAGAGTAGTAAACATTCATTCGGAGAATCACATGGAAGTCAAAAGGCAGATTGCCCATAGGAGCACGATTATATCCACTTAAAATGCATATGGATGAACGAGGTTGTTTCACTGAATTGTTTAGACAAAGCTGGGTAAATGACTCCTTTATACAATGGAATGTCGTACGCTCAGTAGTAGGCACATTAAGAGGTGTTCATGTACATATAAATCACAGTGATTACTTAACTGTTTTGCAAGGCAAAATGAGTATAGGCCTATACGATTTAAGNAAAAATTCTTCCACTTACGGTGAAGCCTCATTAGTAGAATTAACAGAAGAGAAATTAGCTGCTATTTTTATTCCAAATGGTGTAGCACATGGTTTTTATACCCACACCACTGGCTTGTTTGTGTATGGCGTAACACACTATTGGGACTCAACGGATGAATTAGGTTGTCATTGGAATGATCCGGAATTACAAATTCCATGGCCTGAAGTACCAACCTTGGTTTCTGAACGTGATAAATATGCACATTCACTTGCTGAATTAAAAATCAACTTATCCCGTGGCAATCTTCTTTCATCATTGATACGCCTGAACTTGTTAAATGAGGCAATCCTGCCATCTCTCTGAGAATAGCGATAGTTTGTACCATAGCTAAAGCTTCTTGAGCATGACTTTNTGGTGCGGGCCCACCATTTAAATAACTTAAAAACTTTTNTAATTCAGAATATAAAGGCAATTCATCGTCAATTTTTATATGCTCTACTTTAGGCTCAACGTTGATTTGCCAACTGTCATCTTTTCGATAAATGGTGATATGTTCAGCATAACCATCGGAAAGCACAGCAACACCATCTAAGCATTCTAACCGTATTTCACGACGAGTAGGATAATGTCTTACGGAAACTTCCAGGGTAGCCCATGGCTGACTTCCTAATATCGCCGTCAGTCCGGTAGCTTGATCTTGCCATGCAGTAACGGTGGCTGCACAAGGTGATGGGATAAAGCCAAGTATTTCTAAAATAATAGACAAATCATGTGGCGCTAATATCCAAATTCCATCTACATCTTCATGAGGATTGCCCCACCCTAATCTATACGTGCGCAACCCTAATACTGGGCCCANGTGTTTTTCACGTGCGATTTTAGCAAGCGCCAATATTCCTGGATGATAACGCCATTTATCCATGACAAATACTCTTTCGCCCATATCTTTAACTAACGCATTCGCCGCATTAAAATCATTACTCAATGGTTTCTCTACAAAAATAGGTACATCCGTCCACTTTGCAACCTCTCTTATAACCGTTAAATGCGTTACTGTTGGCGTAGCAATCACCACACCATCCACTGTCTTCAAAACAGATAATTCCGCTGACGCCGCATCAGCGCCCAGTTGCAATGCTTGTTCACNGGTTTTTTCGGATGGTGCAATAACAGAAACTTTGCAACCCANATTTTTTAAATCTCGTAGAATATACTTCCNCCAGTTGCCACAACCAATCAAACCAATATGTTTTGTATTAGCCATGATGTTTTTTCCTCCTTATCATTTTTAGCAAGGGTAACAATTTTTCCCGCAAGCGCCAAGTAATCGTATTTTGCATGGATCGCACAATCTCCTGAATTTGTTCTATTTCACCAGATAATTTTTTAATTCGTTCTATTTCATGAAATAATTCTTTTCTTTATGACGATACATTGATTCATAAATTAACGCTTTCGCAAGACAGACCTCTTGGACTTTCATTAACAAATTTACAGGATTATCTGCCAGGCTTTTTGCCAATTATTTAACTCTTTAAGACGATCGGCAATGGTCCAGTCTCGTCTATGTGAAGATGGAAATCCAATGACCGATGGCTGAGGAATAGTTACAGCACGACAAGTGGGCTGTGACAAAATTTGTTGCCACATATAATGATCCGTAGCAGCACCTACTGGCGTAGTTCTCCAACCGTAAGGCAATGAACGATAAAATTGCAATGTGTGAGCTGCATTTGATAAAGGAATACGATTAATTTCTGTTAAAACCATATTGTGAAAATCAGCAATACCCAAATCCACGGGTAAAATTTCCAAACTATTATCAGCCAATACCAACACAGGTAAAGTATGAGCAAAGTCTGCATTCTTAAGAGCATGTTGCAAAATTGCAACATGATGTGGCATCATCAAATCATCATCGGAATGATAGCAAATAATTTCCCCTTGCGCATGTTGCAGAATAATTTCATGCCTATAAGCTTCGCCTAAACGTGCCCCTTTAGGAAAATCAAAGAATTTTATCCGCTCATCCTGCTTCATAAAATCTGCAACAATCTTGCGCGTGCCCTCTGGTACGCCATCGCCAATAATAAATATTTCAATATCGCGCACGGTCTGTGATAAAACACTGGGTATAGAATAATTTAATAGCTGGCAATGATCATGGGTTGGGATTAAAACGGTCGCGGCAAGTTTCATTATTTCCTTCCTTATGCAATAATGTTTGCAATTTTTCAGCAATTTTACCATTCATCCTGTCTAGATAACAATTACAATAAAGATAGATCCTCTAATTTCACAATGAAGAGCGACCACCTTTAAGGGACGGCTGAAGGGGGCAAGGCTTCATTGACGATCCCTCACGAGCGTTCAAAACTTAGCTTAACGAAGCCCCCTTCCTCACTTAAAATTTATTTAAGAAATATATAGAAGTAAAGAGGTCAAAACTTGACTTATGACAATTATTGATCTAACGATCAAACTAATAGAGGAGTATTTTCTCTTTAATTAATTGTCATAAGTCAAGGTTTGACCCTTTGTTCAATTAAATAATACAAAAAGTTTAAAAAATAGGCAACGAATGGTGTGCAATAAAAGTCATATTAGTGATAAACTTACTACACGAAAGCGAGTATATGTAACTTTTAAGCGAATGAATTAGTGAAATTGCGGCGATTCGATAAGCATTTAATAGTGAAACTAACTAACCAAATACCGACCGTCATTGCTGTGACAACCTTACGAAGCAACCGGATTGCTCGCTAAGTAATTCTTTATTTCTTCTGGTACAGAAGGTCTTCCGCCAGAGGCAGGGACACAAGTGCCAGTAAAGTNTCCTTCGGCGGCGACTTTTCCTTCACAAAATATTTTTTGTTCAAAAGCAAATTTTAGCCGACTATTTTCGGAGGGAACGATTTGACAGGTGACAGTTAGTTCATCACCTTTTTNTAAAGAGTTTTTGAATTTTAGTGTGTATTCAGACAAAACTAAATTTAAACCGCGCTTGGCATATTCTACTATATTAATGCCAAGCACATCATTGATATATTTGTGCCGACATTCTTCAAAATAGAATGGATAATACAAGCCGTCTACAATACCTTGAAAATCGATGTGCTCATCTTTGACTTTGATTTTTAGTTCGTACATTCCAGATCTCTCCTATGCATTTAAATAGTAAGGATTAAACTTTCTGCCAGATTAGTTTGGCGATATATTCTTTGCCTGCAAACTTTTGTGGCGGCGCGCAAAGCGTGAGTTTATCATCATGAAAGCTATAGTATCTTAACTTAGAAATATTTACCCAGTTGGGGAACCACGCCCCTTCTATGTGATGAATGACAGCTTTGTTAACTTCATCTATTGTAAAATGCCCACAATAAGCAGCATGAGTCATAAATGCGTTACTTTGCTCCTCGGGCGTTCCCTGCATTGGGTCGTCAGTAATAAAATTAGGGCGATTTGCTTTAGAAAGAAAAACGGACATATATCCTTCAACAGTATAGATTAGCAAGCCAAAGGCATTTTTACCTAATAAACTGAATGATTCACCGTCATTAACAGCTTCATAAGTATCTTCAAGTAATCGCCATGTTCCTATAAATAAATCTTTCACAATCGGTCTCTCTGTTCGATGGTCCTAATATTATATACTGATACTATTCGTGGAAGAAGAAATAAGCCACAAAAATCGTATATAGGCTATCTGCTGGGAATTTCTGGTCATGTCCGGCACCTATAAGTTTTTCTTAAGCTTAGTATGCTAGGCTGGAAAACCAGCGGGGGTAGTATGAAAGAGCATAAATTTGATCAAGAAACTGTCGAGACTTTAAGCGAAATCCTTGGCCAATTGGCTCCATTGCCTGCAAATGAAAGTCCTGTTTCCCACTTAAATATACCAAAAATTGAGAAGCTTAATGGGATCGCACGAATAAAATTATCTCTCCAAGAAGGAATCCTGAAATATCAAGGAGAAGCTGTTAAGAAAATTAATCTGATCAAACTAGCACATACAGCAGTGGTAGAATTGACTTTACCATCAAAAAATATTTTTATTGGATAGCGGCCCTGAATATAAAAATATAGATAGGCTATCCAATCTCATCCTAGACCATTCTCTTAAAGAAAATGCTTTTCTAAATCAAGAAGTGCGCGCCAAACATGAGCAATGGAAAAAAATGATACTGAGAAGCGTTATAGGCCTGATATCACTGCTTTTTACGCAATTATTTATGATGCGATGGCGGAAGTAATAGCAAATTATTATAAAAATAAGAATATCAATAACCTTTTAGTAATCTCTGCCGGTTGTGGTTCTGGAAATGATATTAAAGCTATGGCTGATAAATTGAAGCTAACCTTACCTGCTTGCGAAATATTGAGGGGAGGTTTTACTCTCCGAGATACCGATAGAGCAAAAGCCGAGGAACAAAATCCTAATGGTTACTTTCTACAAGGTAAGTTAAAGCATATAAATCAACATATAGCTAATATTAAAAGCCACTTTTCTAAGTTTGGCGACATAGGCAATACTGTCCTTGTCTTTTCTGGTACAGCCACGCGTGATATTAATGATGGAACCTATGCCACCATTGCTCACTTTCAAAAGGCCTTCCTGCAAGAAGTAGATCTTTATCTAGTGGATGGTTATCAGCCACTCACTATTACTCCTCGCCTTGCTAAAGCTATTGGCTATCAATATAACTATCGCCCGCAAAAAGCCACAACAATTTATTAATTTTTACTAAACAATCCGATGAGCAAAGAATTCAATATTTAGAAAACAAATCGAACAAATATGCAGATATATATGGCTTACCTGTTATTGATCTGTCTTTAAGCGCAGATGTCCTACGAGACCTTGCTCTATTAACAAAGCATGCGCCACTTTTGCTGGAGAATATGTGCATATTAGATGTTAGTTGGAGCCAAATTAAGGAAGAAGATATCGAGAAAGTTATCGAATATATAAAGCAACTACCGAATTTGCAGAGTGTATATATAGCTAATATTGAACCTTGGTCTTCCAAACTAGTCCAGGCGTTGTCGCAGCCCGATTATCGTAAATATGAAATAAAACAACGCTTGGACAGCCATGATGATTATTATCAATATGAAGTTGCGCCTCTGCCAATTAGTGCAGCTAAACGATTGGGTTTTTTCAGCCAGGTACCTACAAAGCCATTATTAAAACAACCTCTAGGTCATACCAACAATAACAATGGGATTAATTCTTTATATGCGGCGATGTTATGTCCATCCTATATTAATTTAAATGATAATAATTCTATTAGAAAATGGTTAAAAACGAATGCAAATGAGCATACTCACCGCTGTTATATTGATCCTAACAAAGCCTTTAGTGTTTACAATACCCAGCGTGATTGGCTTATTTCAAAAGCGATCAATTAATTTTAGTTGAATTTGTAACTGATGCAGAATTAAAGGAAATTCCAAATAGGACTATTGGCCACAACGGTTTTGAAAGCATATATCTATGCAAACGCCATTTTCCTATTTTGTATATACAATCAGTTTCTATTCTAGACAATGAGGGGTTAAAGCTGGTTTTTCACCATAGTGATAATTTACAAAATACTTTTGCAGAATATGACCGATATCTTATTGATTTACTTAAGCCATGTTCAGAGGCCTTAAATAAACTCAACCATGCTCTAATAAATATTATAATAAACAAAACTTCACCCGATTCCTGGGCTACATCAATATATAAAAGTTTTTGGAACATTGAAAATAAAGAAAAAAATACTGAGTCTGATGCTGAATCCTTAAAAGCACTTTCGCATTGCATTACCAAATTTACCGCACTTATCAAAGGAGATATAAAGTTGACTTCCATAGGAATTATTCATTTAATAGAAGAATTAAAGGCAAAAACGGGCGATTTGTTGGCTCAAAAACCAGAACTTGCAGATCTATATCAACAATTAGATTCTATAGGCGAAAGCATTTTCAATATTATTTTTATTAATGAAGTGGTCAGCCAACCTACCAACCAAAAACCGTAGAATTTCAATCGCGGGTAGCCTAACGTAATCTTGACAAGAGAAATAGCGCCAGGCTTGGCATTTAGAAACCTAGCTGGGCGATGGATCAAATTTTCATTTGACATTACTTGATCTCGTAGTTTAAATTTATTTCTCGCATAAAATTTTGGTAACAAAAACACCGTTAACGGCAAGGACTTAGATTATGCAATCTACACAAGCCACCTCTTTTGAACAAGCTAAAGCCGCAGCGGAAGTTAATGTGGCCTATCAACATCGTCAACTTTCCATTGACTTATTGCGTGGTATCGCGCTGTTGTTAATGGTGCTTGATCATACTCGTGACTTTTTGGCTCCNTTATTATATAGCACTAATGATTTATTGATGGTAACCCCAGGATTATTTTTGAGTCGCTGGATAACACATTTTTGTGCACCTACTTTTGTTTTTTTAGCAGGCGTTTCTGCTTTTTTATACGGCTTGCGCCATACCCGTAAAGAATTAAGTCAATTTCTTTTAACGCGAGGTTTATGGCTTATTTTCCTTGAGATGACAGTTGTCACTTTTGCNTTGAAATTTACATTGGATCCATCAGTGGTGATCCAAGTAATTTATGCCTTAGGCATTTCAATGGTGTTGCTTGCTGGTTTAGTTTGGTTGCCAAGGCCTATATTAATTGCGTTGTCTTTGTGCGTGATCATTGGCCAGCAGTTATTAACCGCATTGACGCCGACTCAACCGTTGCTTGCACATGCTTGGGTGTTATTTTATGGGGCTTCAAGTTTTGAAGTGGGACGATGGAGCATCTCAGTTTTCTATTCTATAGTGCCATGGTTTGCAGTAATGAGTTTAGGATATTGTTTAGGCCCTTGGTTTAAATTACCAGCTGCAGCACAAACAAAACGCTTCATATGGACAGCTGTAATTTGCCTTGCAGCGTTTCTTGTCATACGTTATTTTAATTTGTTTGGTAATCCAACTCCTTGGGCTGAATCTACACGCGGGACTTTTTATACTTTTCTGTCATTTATTAATGTAAATAAATATCCTGCTTCGTTGCAATTTTTATTACTCATGTTAGGCATCGTTTTTTTGATCTTGCCATTGCTTAATAAATGGAACAATGCCTTCAGTCGATTTTTTATAACGTATGGAAAAGTATCATTATTTTTCTATATAATTCATTTATATATTATTCATTTATGTGCTTATGCTTATTCCTACTTTATTTTGCATGCACATCCTGAGTGGTGGTGGGGAACTTCTCCATGGATTAAAAATCATTTTCCCACACCTGCTAACTATGAATTTCAATTAAGCCGCGTTTATTGGATATCACTGCTAGTAATTCTTATTGCCTATCCATTATGTGCTGCTTATGGACGTTATAAGAGCCGGCATACATATAAGTGGTTAAGTTATATGTAGTACCGTGGCCTTTCTCTTTGTTCATTATGTGGAATATGTCCTGGCAATCCAAATCAGGATTCATTACATAATACCAGGCATCTGCATATTCAATTCACAACGGTCTCGGCATCTTTAACTGCTTTTTTTGTTCGATGAAAATGATTCAGAGTCAAAATATCATCAATCAGTTATTTGTTAAATGTTGAGACTTGCCGCTTTTACTTTATCCTTTAGGTTATTGATAAAGCAAGTGGCCTACATGACTATCTATTTTTGTAGCCTTGAACGAGCGTAGCGAGATCAAGTTATAAAAGTTTAAAAGAATAAATTTTTCAAGAGTATGGCTTTATTTAAAATGAAATTCTAAATTTCACATCACATTATTTTATTCGCCATAAACCTGTTTCATATCTGTCACTTGATCTCCTCCCCAATCCGCTGATACAAAACCTCCTTTCACATATCGATGAAATGACGAATAAGGCCAATCTTTTACTCTTTCCACTAATCCATGCTTCACTGGATTATAGTGAATGTAGTTTACATGAGATTCGTAATCCTTTTCATCTCTGATTGTGTGCTCCCAATAGCGACGTTGCCATAAATCATATTCTCCATGCTCATTTTTATTCAGCTTCTTACCTCCTCTAAGTAAACTTTTGTANNAAATAACTTTTATCTTCCGCCAACGTATTGCGTAATTTGAATCACCTTCCGGCAACTCCCACAATGCATGAATATGGTCAGGCAAGATAACAATCGCTTTTGTTTCCCATGGATTTTCTTTCGCTACCTTTTGCATCACTTCTCGCAATACTAACACATAATCACTCAATATCTTCGAACGACGATCACGCAGCGTTACGGTAAAAAAATAACTTCCTCCTTCTACTCTATTTCTTCGGTAATTAACCATATTTCTAAATAACCCTTATTTTTCACTTATCTTTTAATGATAAGACATTAAATCTCATAACACACTCAATCAAAAACCACCCTTCAATCAAATAATTGAGCTTCCTACGATTACATTCCTTGATCTCGCTACGCTCGTTCAAGGCTACGGGTCATACGGGCTACTTGCTACGCAAGTAAATTTTTATGATAGAGAGTTGGATCGAATTGCAAAAGAAGATGTGAGATGTCAGGAAATTATGAAAATAGAAGGATTAGGGCCCATTACAGCTTCAGCCATGGTTGCCACTTTAGGAGATGCAAAGGTGTTTAAGAATGGTCGAGAGGTGTCAGCTTGGCTAGGTTTAACACCTAAACAACATTCCAGTGGAAATAAGATAAGATTACTGGGTATCAGTAAACGAGGTGATAGTTATTTAAGAAAATTACTGATCCATGGAGCGCGTTCAGTTGTGAGGGTATGCGAAAGAAAAACGGATAATAGAAGTTTGTGGGTAGCAGATAANAAACGGCGTTGTGGAGTTAACAAAGCGTCGGTTGCATTAGCCAATAAAAATGCGCGAATAATTTGGGCATTGTTGACCACAGGTGAGAGTTACCGCGGTATTTAAAAAAGTTATATAGATTTAATTAAAATAGAAAGAATAGATATAAAGTGTATTAAGACAGAGTTCAGGAGATGCAAAAGATAAATCAATTGATAGCGAAATAGGTAAGACCAGCTCTTTCAAAACCTGTTTGATCTCACGGCCAGATAAGGCCATCGAAGCGATGAGGAGAAAGAGCGCAGATACTATCAGGGCTCAAGTGAACGTATTTCACTTAACCAGAAGCCGAATATACGTCTGCATCTCAATCTTATTTTAATATCAAATTTATCTTGCAACTCTAGGCAGGATCCATATACGAGATCAAGGTATAAAAGTTTAGAAGAATAAATTTTTCAAGAGCATGGCTTTATTTAGAATGAAATTCTAAATTTCACATCACATTATTTTATTCACCATAAACCTGTTTCATATCTGTCATTTGATCTCCTCCCCAATCCGCTGATACAAAACCTCCTTTCACATATCGATGAAATGACGAATAAGGCCAATCTTTTACTCTTTCCACTAATCCATGCTTCACTGGATTATAGTGAATGTAGTTTACATGAGATTCGTAATCCTTTTCATCTCTGATTGTGTGCTCCCAATAGCGACGTTGCCATAAATCATATTCTCCATGCTCATTTTTATTCAGCTTCTTACCTCCTCTAAGTAAACTTTTTGTAAAATAACTTTTTATCTTCCGCCAACGTATTGCGTAATTTGAATCACCTTCCGGCAACTCCCACAATGCATGAATATGGTCAGGCAAGATAACAATCGCTTTTGTTTCCCATGGATTTTCTTTCGCTACCTTTTGCATCACTTCTCGCAATACTAACACATAATCACTCAATATCTTCGAACAACGATCACGCAGCGTTACAGTAAAAANATAACTTCCTCCTTCTACTCTATTTCTTCGGTAATTAACCATATTTCTAAATAACCCTTATTTCTTCACTTATCTTTTAATGATAAGGCATTAAATCTCATAACACACTCAATCAAAACCGCCCTTCAATAATTTAGCTTCCTACGATCCCATTCCTTGATCTCGCTTCGCTCGTTCAAGGCTACGGTTCATACGGGCTACTTGCTACGGGTCATACGGGCTACTTGCTTGCTACGGTTCATGCGGGCTACTTGCTAAAAAAGAGAGTGTTACTACATTACTTTTGTATTCCTCAAGTGAAAACCAAATCTTATATTGTTTTTGTAACTCAATAACATATGTTGCCCTATTAAAAACCAAACCCCATGCTGATTTACCAAGCTTTTCTATATTAGCTGACAATACAATTGAAGCAGTTTCACCTGGTTTTAAATCTATTATCGCATCATTATTTATTTTAGGTATTGAAAAACTCACAGGTTCTAGAATATCACCATTTGATTCAATAGATAAACCTACCCGCTCAGCTGAATTTTTAGCTTGCCTATGGGAATACTTGTTGAAGTATTCATGTCATTTCTAAATGTTACAATAAACTTGTAATGGTAACTGTCAAGTAATTCTATCGCAAGTGTTGTATTCATCATTTCATTCCGTACTGGTTGTTTTTAACTAATTCAAGTTGATTTTCTAATAAATTAAACTCCTCATATTTAAAACGCTTAGGAGCTGCACTTATTAGAATTTGTTTTGCCCTGTATTCATAAGCATCGATCTTTTTCCCTTCATATGTCATAGTGTTACTTCTCCTTTCAAAGAATCAAGAGCATGTAACCCCTCTTCATAAAAAGTAGACGCATTTGGATTGCTTGGCAAATAAATAGTTCTGTTAAATGTATTTGTTTCTATATCAATAAGTTTTTGCTCAAAAAGACCCAAAGCATTATTTTCAGACAAGACTTGGTATGCTTTCTGAGTACCAATTTCAAAGTTAACCCTCGCTTCGAAAGATAGTTGTACCAAAGATTAAATTTGACTTCAGGAATGGAACTAACCATCTCAGATGATAAACCTCCTTGATTTAGCTTATAAATATTACTTTCTAGTGATGGCATTCCTTTTGGAACTTTACCAAAAATCCAGCCCCATCCGATAATCCTGCCGCAAACATGCCCGGCATAAATTTTCCGATCTCATAGGCTCGTTCCGTCGCATTACCATTTTTCAAAATACTCCATTCGTTCTTCACTGCATTGATTACATTCGCTTCCCTTTGCCTCATCCTCATCTGTGCATCATGATTATAAAATCCATACGCTAGCATTCCATCTTTCATAAATTCAGCAGTATTCACTATCATGTCTAATGGATGGATGTTTTTCACTCCATCAATAAATCCTGCTTGATTAGCATTTAAAGCTCGAATGATGCTGGATTGATTAGCCCATTGACCTATCGCTAATACTTCATCCGCTAGTTTACTATTGCTAATCACTCCATGCGTTTCTATGCTGACCATGTTTTCGGCAAGTGCTTGATCACTTTCATAACCTACAGCTTTCCTCACTTGCGCTACTAATGATTGTTGATCAGTAAAAGCCTGCATGGATTGATAGTCCCAATTCTTCTTGCTCGGCCCAACCTTCCCATTCCACGTGTCTGCTTTCGATACCGGCTTTTCCTGATGCACATCCGACGTCGTCATCTGCGATTTCGTATGCGGTTTCCCTTGGCTTTGGCTCGTTTGCGTCGGGTTGCCTTTCCCTGTTGTGCCATCTTCGCTTGCTGATACGCTCGGCTCGCTTCGTCCATCTTCCCGCCTTCATACGTACCAAAACTGTTCCCAATCGATTGCGCCGCCACTTGCGCAATGTTTAAACGGTCACCATGCACTACTTGCGTTAACTCTCCTCCTATAAACGTGCTCACGCCGCTGAACTCCGCTTGTTGGTAAATTTTTAGATTTTGCATGGATACATTCGCTTGCATTCCTGCCGTCACCATTTGCGTGAATACCGCCCCTAAATCTAACCTTCCTCCGTCGCTCGCTAATTGCACTGCTTGTTCTTCTAACGCCACTCGGCCTGCTTGTTCCATCGCTTGGAGAATATGGTTGTTTGCCAGCATCTTGAACTTGCTCAGCATCCCGTCTAATTTTCGAAAAGGATCCAAAGACCGGATTTCATAGTGGCGTTCGTCGGATTGAGAAAGGCGAGTTGTTGGCCTACCACGGACGCACCAAACGTCCTCCACGAAAACCCATGCGATACGCCTAACGCATCATTGGCCATCTGCGTCGATAACCCACTCGCCGCTCCAATCGCCGTGTTTAAGAAAAATCCCGCCCAGCCGGTCGCACTCGCGGAGATTCCTAACGCCAGCGGCATTAAGTGTGGCATGATCGCAATGATCGCCGCATCTATCAACGACGCTACAATCACTTTCCACCAGTTGTGCTGGTGTTTCGGCGGTGGCGGTAAGGGGCCTATTAAATACGGATAATAATTCCCTACCAAATTATTTAATACGTCTTGTTTCGGGAAATACGTGTCCGCATTATTAAACGAGCTGATCAACATCGGCAGCTCTATCGACATTCCCGGTTGTAATTGGCTGTCGTCCGTTAACCCAGACGCTTGTTTTATCTGGTCCTCATACTGGTCCGTTGTGTAGTTCTTTTGCGAGATCTGTTTGAACGTGTCCCCCGATTGGACTTGGTACACTTTCGGGGTCGGCGCCGGGTAGTTCGTGCTCAGGCTCGTGTGGGCTTGAAAACCCTTCACGCCTTGATAGGTATAACCGCTTTGCATGACGCTCGTTAACGGCTGCGTATAGTCGGCCAGCGTCAAGCTGCTGTGACGGTTGATCGAGGTCACTTCGCCATAACCACTCGGGTCGTAGCCGTGGTTCATCCATCCTTGCGGCCGATAGCCATGACTCACCGGGCCTAAGGGGCTGCTCGCTTGGCGGATGCCCTGCAGGCTCACATACGGATTCAGTGTCTCACTTCCAACACCCCTAGAGGTATGTTGGTAGCTCCCTAAATACATCCCCTCGGGATCATAAAATGGCATTTCATACGTCACCGATAGCGATACCGGATACGTCTTCCCCGTCCCAACGGTCTTCTTTAATAACATCAAGTTGTCATAGGTGCTATCGATCACGATCTCGCTTTCATCGGTCTTCGTCGGGTCTTGAACATTCGGCGACGTCGCTTTGATCCCACTGTAGGCCTGGTTCCCATCGCGTTCGTATTCCATCGTGCTCACGTAATGCGGGTCGCCGTTTTTGTCTTTCCGGGTGCCGCTTAAGGTACGTCGTTCATAATTGTCAAAGCCATACAACAACCAGCTTAAATTGTCCTCCGTTTGGTTCGGGTCGCTGTAGTAGTTCGTCTTTTCCACCGTTGCGATCCCTTCCGTGATGTAGTTCGAATATAACGTCACGGTGTCTGATAGCGGTTCGTTCATACCATTCCCCGCCGATTCTTGGTTCGAGCTCACTTGCCAGCTGTTTTCATCATATTCATCTTGAATGATGTTCCCCGGTCGGTTAAATAGCTTGCGGCGACGGCTTCCATCATACACCAGTTCGGTTTCTCCATTCTTGACCAACAGCCCTTCGCCGTCATACCCAAGATCATTCGTTACCAGTTCGCCTTTTAAGTTATAGACTTGTTCTTTCTGTCGAAATCCCTGCGATTGGGTATATAAATGTCCCCCAGCTGAGCTGATTTGGATCACCCCATCTTTTAATATTCCTCCATCCACTAGCACGCTGTTGTCTTTATCGTACGTCGAATAGACCGATTGCTGATAGATAACCTCCCAATTCTCTCCTCCCATGAGCATCACTTGTTCGCTGATCCGGTTGCCCACGCCATCGTAATATCGCTGCATGACCATGAGGGTGTCCCGCAATAACGTCGGCCAGTTCAGGGCGTTTAATTGACTTTCCCAGTGGCGAATGATGGTGCCTGTCACCGTGCGCAGTTCTCGGATGACGTGGTAGCCTTCTTGGTTGTACCCATTCACCGTCTTGCGTTGCCGCACCGCGTCCCAGACTTCCACCACTCGGCCCACTTGGTAGGTGAAATACAAATCTTGCAGCTCGAGCTTCTGTTCAATGGTCTGGTAGTAGGTTTGGGCTTGGGGTGTCCCCAACGGGCCTTGGTTGCTAAAGTCGCTCCATTCTTGCAGTTCTAACGCCGTCGCTCGACCGCTCACCACGGCGTGTTGGCGTAGGATCTGTCTTTTGAAATCATAGGTGTATTGGATGACCACCCCATCCAACTGCACATGGTCTCGATGGTTTTCGGGGTCGGTGGCCAATCCAAAATAGTCTCGCTTCCAGCTCACTGTCGCATTGGCAGGGTTTGAGTAAATCCGTTGTTTGGTCTGACGATTGCGGTCGTAGTAGGTCTTGGTATGAAAATCCGGGTTCGGTTCATAGGCAATTTGGATATTCAAGCGGCTGTCATAGACATTACGCCGGGTAAATCCTTGGGGTCCGTCGTCGATTTGCGCAATCCCGCTTCGTTATAGGCGTATCGATCGATCCGTTGATACTGCTTGTCGTCAGTCGCGGAGACTTTGACCCAGGGTGATGTCCGTTGGATTTCGTGGTTTAAGCGGTCGTAGGCCAATTGAAAATATTCGCCTCGGCCGTCGCAATAGCAAGTATCTCAAGCCTGACCTCAATCCCTAAGGCATGCATAGGAAGTTATTACTTTTTTCATGATAATTAGTATAATGCTATGAATAGCAATTCATTTTAAAAGAAATCTATATGGAAACCTTTAAAAACTGTCTATATACCCCCTAATCATCACCTCAAATTTGATTTGAAATTACCTGATAATTTTCCCATAGGTGAGACTGAAATCCTATTGGTGTTTTCTGCTACAAGTTCTAAAACCAACAATAAAGGGTTGCTTAACTTAGCAGGTGCCTTAAAAGAATCGCCTCATTTCAAAGATGATCCTCTCAGCATCCAAAAAGACTTCGTGATGAATGGAAAGATTGACTTTTTACTGGATACTAATATCGTCTTAGGCTTCCTAAAAGCCCATAATGGTATTACACATTATTTCAATAATCATTTATTAGGAAAAGCGCTTTCTGTTAGCCAAATTACTCATATGGAATTATTAGGGTTNTCCTCTATTACTCAGGAAGAAGAAAAAGTTATTCATGAGTTTCTAAGTTTTATCATAATTTTGCCAATTAACGACCTTATTGCAAATAAAGCCATCAATTTACGCCGAAACACTAAACTTAAATTACCAGATGCCATCATTGCTGCTACAGCCATCATCAACGAAGCCACCTTAGTTACATGCGATAATAGTTTAATTACTAGCACAACTGAATTGAAGAGCCTAAATCCCTTGTCAACAGCAAAATTATGAGGAAAGGTCGTTAAGGTTAAGGATCACCCATTAGCTCCTGCCTGTCAAGAAGAGATAAAAGGGTCAAGATAAAAGGGTCAAGTCGCAACATTTAACAAATAGCCGATTTACGCTACTTTAAATTGACATTTCCATTCATTTTTAAAAAATTCTCAAAAAATCTTTGTAATGTTGGTAATACGCTGTCAACGTTTTATATTACTATTTCAACTTGTTTTTTAAATATTGAATTGCTTTTCTTAACTGCAAATCTCGTTCCATTTGTAATTCCATACGACGACATGTTTGTGATACCCCGGCCGCACCTATTTGAGTAAATGCTTCAGCAATTTCCTTCAATTTATGCCGACCTATTTGTTGCGACAAATACATTCCAACAGCACGAGGTTGATTACCCCTCGTTTNTTTAACTTCTCTCAAATTCGCATTCGGAATCTCATAATAATTCGCCACTAACGTCATTATGCTTTCGATGGCTAGATTCGTTTCTAATAACTTATGATCCGGTATTTCTCGGACTTTATGTCGTTCTTCTAAATATTTTTCTGTGGTTGCCTTAATAAATGAGTCTCCTGCCAATATCGGTAACTGCTTCAGCTTTTTATAAAAACCATCAATCTCTTCATCAATGCCTTCTTCTACAAATGCTTTGTATTTCTCTCGTTGCTGATATTTTCCAAAATAATCTAATGTATTTTNTGTTTGCAACCAATCAGAAAAAGATTGCGTATTTTTTGATAAATACATCTTATAGCTCGACCACCGATATTTCTCAGCTTGCTTTACCAGTCCTGCCACCACAGGATTAAGATGTATGTAACGACTAACCTGAACTAAATATTCGTCTGCATCAATCAGTATCGATTTATAGCGTCCGCGAAATAACGAACCGTCTCTTTTTGTCAGTGAATTATAACGCTGTGTGTAAATGCTATTCAGATGCCTCATTCCTCTACTCAAATTTCCTAGCGGCGTTCGCACTAGCAAATGGTAGTGATTGCTCATTAAACAATAAGCATGTATCTCAATTCGATAACGGTTATGAATTTCAATTAATAATTCAAGNNAAACATTTCTCTCTTTATTATTATGAAATATATCCTGATAATTCAATCCTCGATTCATTACATGATACCACGCACCCGCATATTCAATTCGCAACGGTCTCGACATCATTAACTCCTTTTGTTTTGATGGATGCAGATGACCCAGATTCAAAATATCATCAATCCGTTATTTGTCAAATGTTGCGACTTGACCCTTTACCCTCGGCGGGGGAATAATCAGCCTCAGGTTCGGATAGCTGTTCCCTATCTGGCTGCTCAAGACATCTTGTCTCGGCACAAAATTCAGTGCGTTGTTGTGCGTCGCTAGCAGCACCGGGATGTCTATCGTGTCACCAGGCGTCAGGTCGCTGTCCACTTGCCGATTGTTTGCGTCTGCAATGATTTGGCCGTAGGTCCGATCGCCAAACACTTTCTCCGCAATATCATCGAAGCTGCTATCTCCTGCTATCACAGTGTATTTGCTCGGCCCTGTCGGCGGATAGCTCATGTCTTGTTGCGATTTGATTTTTTCCCATGACTGATCGTATGAAATTCATTCTCTGAATCAAATTCATTACTAATCGGCCGCGTGTAATCAGCTAAGGTCAGGCTCTTTTGCCACGTCGGGTGCGCAAAAGCAGGGTTGTTCGGGTTCATCGTTTGTTGCGGATCACTCCATTCAACTGTCGTCCCATTTTTGCTCGTATCATACCCTTTCTCTTGGCCTCGGCTATCACCTGTCGTTGTCTGTTTCACCCCTTGCAGGCTGAGGTTGAAGGCCATGCCTTTTTTACTTCATAGTTCGATAGGTATTGGCCATTCACCGTATAGAAGTTCTTGGAATCCACGACCGCTCCGCTGCTCAACGTCCCACCATAGAGCGGTAATGTCGTCTTCGTTAATATCACATTGTCATACGTCGTTCCAAACACGGTCACCGGATACGGATTGTCGTGCGTCAGTTCTTGACCACCTTCCACCGCATTAATATTAAAGTTGGCATCATTATAATAACCCACCCCGCATAATCACTTTGGTTCCCGTCTTTATCGTAGCGGTAGCCTCCCAGTTTGTTTCTCTCAAACGATTCTAAGGCATAGTAACTTTGCGTTAATAGATCATACGTCCCGTTCTTGTCATTGACGTAGTTAACTTGTTGTTCATGCATTAATCCTGCCGCATTGAATCCGCTGTAAGTCGTATTCGAATTTTGATTCGCATCCAGCTTGTTTTGTTGGTTGCTCTGAATTTGCCAGCCGTTTTCGTTAAATTGATTTTGGATCGCGTATTCTTCGTCGTCATAAATGATCATCTGGCGGTTCGCATCGTATTTCCTGCCCACTTGCCTTCCGTCACTATACCCCGAGTGGATCAGTAAATTGTCATCGTCATAATATAATGACACCGTATTATTACTGCTAATCTCTTTTGTTCGCAAACCCCGCTGTATTGATATTCTGTTCCTTTGTTCTGCCCAATCGTAATTTCTCCATTGATGCAGACACCATTATCTATCAGTACATTGTCCGCTCCGTCGTATTTGTAATATTGGTCCACTGTGAGTGGAGGATTTCCATCGTCCATCGTTAACGTCGCAAAATTACGCATCCGATTATGGACCGCGTCGTACCACACCGACGCCGTGTATTGCGTATCGAACATGTAATCTGTAGAACAGAGTTAGTTCAAGAGTTTATTCATTGAACCTTAATCTAGATCCCACGCAAAAATAGATAAAATTGCAACCGCATCATTAGTTTCCTTGAACTTGTGTTCAAGGTTAATTGCTATGAAAACCATATTTTATATTCCTAATTATTGGAACATTATTACAACTTCATGCCTGAGAAGGCTAATGAGACCAGCACTTGATCCTCTTCTGATATATTAAATAATTTTAGAACATCTTTATTGGTGCTCTTTGCAGCATAATCTTTGCTGTTTTTAAAGCGATCAGGGATATCCTGTCTCGCACCATTCTGCAACAAAAATTCAATACAACTAATAGAATCTTTTATCACAGCCCAATGCAATGCTGTTCGCCCTTCATCATCTGTCAAATTGACATCAAATTTGCATTCGTAAGCAAGTAAAAGCCTTAAATCTTTCACATTATCAGCCATCGAACATCTCATCAACAAATCTATTCCATAAGGATGTTTTTCTGTTGGTAGACGGTATTTTTGTATATTTTTCTATTTCTTGATTAATTTCTTTACCTGTTTTGGTCTTTAATTTTACTTCTAATCTATCCTCATCATCTTTTATTTTATCTCTCTTAATATTAAAGCCATTTTCATGTAGATGACTAAACAAGCCTATCGCTACGGAAGACTGAATTGAATTAATTTCTCTTTTCCATGCTCAGTAGATGATAGGTTTACATTATCTTTAAACCGTTTCCACTGAACAGACGCATTATTATAAGCATTTTTATGAATAAAAATCTTAGTTTCGTTATTTAATTTTGCTTCATCTTCATCATCTGTGACCTCCGATTCATCTTGGATCAAAGATTGAACTTTTGCATATCTAATGCCGGCAATTGCAAAAATTCATCCAAACCAATCTCATATAAAATAGCAGCCATTCTCCACATCAATGTATTTGGATCACCAATTTTCATATTAAAAACAACCTTAAAATAATTAGCACCACTATCAGGATAGGAGACCCCATCTAAAGCTTCAAACAAATATGGAATCTCTTGAATTCTATCTTTTAAAATATCATAAGATCGCCTCAAGTGATTAGCAGCATCACTAAAATTGATCTTAATTTTTCGAACAAAAACAACTTCTGTAGTATCATTATTCTCATTTATAAGAAACTGATTAGATTGCCCCTCTAAAGATGGGGTATAATTTGCATATAGGCTACAATAAACATTGTACAAAAATACCCATCAACAAATAATCTACCCTCAAAAACATCCTCTAAAAATCTATAGTATTTTCTTAAAGTCTTTTCGCACTCAATATTGAATCGCTCTTTTTGAGGATATAACTTCTCTAAAAATCTAAGCCTCACTAAAACTGAAATATTTATTTTGCTAATTCTTGAATTAATATTTACCTCTATACGCTTAACAAGCTCATCACAAAAATCTCTCAGCGCCATAAAAAATGGTATTGCAGAAACCGGGATTACTTTTTTCCTTAAAAAGCAATAATTTTGAACTCAAAGATGAACCAGAAACAAGCTCATAAAACTTATTAAACCTTTCTTTTCCTTTTAAATTTTTTATATTACCAATATCTTTAAGGTTGATATATAAAGAAAATAAATTTCTCTGCCTATATATATCAATATACCATCCATAACATTCTGAGGGAAAATCATTACCCAATATCGCCACCACATCTTGTCGTGTAATCTCATGGGAACACTCAATATCTATACGAACAATTTCAGAATTCATGTATGCATCATGAATTTCTTCAAATTTTTTATTTTCAAGAAAACTTGCAACTAAGTCATGTGAGCCAAGGTGCATCACCTTTGCGGGAGAGGCTAAAGTTCCCAATGCCATCATATTATTTATATAATCTTGCTCTGATTGATCCAACAATATTCGAATCAATTTAAATTGCGGATAAAAACTCAAATTAGTTTTTATGATTTTCTCTAAGTCATCATAAGTCAAATTACCATGTGAATTAATTTCGACTTCAAGAGCACAATTCTGCGAAATATCTTCAACCAAATTAATTTGATTAATATAAATAGAAATTTCCAAAAAATGCTTTTATCTCACTTCTGAAGAATTCCAATTGATTTCCACTTCCTTTAACATACTTGAGCGCATTTCCAGAAACAGAAGAGATGTTCAAAAAGGAAATGATCCGAAATTTTGGGCATTATCATTGGAAACACTGCTTTTGAATGTGTAGAAACAACAGAATCGAATGGAAATTCCTTATTTCGTGCTATTATAATTTTCATGTTACCCTCTTTAATTCTATCAAATTATATTAACTATTTAGTTTCATTTAAAACCTTAATTCAAATCCTGCACAAAAATAGAAAAATTGCAACCGCATCATTAACTTCCTTAAACTTGCGTTTAAGGCTACAATTACTTTTGTAACCTTGATCTCGCTGCGCTCGTTCAAGGCTACGGTTCATACGGGCTACTCGCTATTCAAATTTATATTTGACGCTTAAAAATCAAAAGCCGCTGCTATTCTAGTTTTTAATATATCGGAAGGAATATTATAGCCAGGATTATTTTCAATAAAGAAACTCCAACAAATAATAACTTTATGAGTTATATCATGTTCTATTGGTATTCTTAAGTTATTAAACTTATCTCTGTACAAGATAGAATCTCTACCAAATTGAACATCATAGTATTTTGAACTAATAACGTGAGCTCTGTTAATTTCTATAAATTTTTCTTTCTGATAAATTTCATCTTTAAATAACCCTTTGTAATATTTTTCTAAATTTACTCTGGCCATAAAAATTCTCCTATTAGCGACTCATACTCATTTGAGGAACATACTCACTATCCAAATAGGGATGATCCAAATTATTAATGCTACTAACGTTAGGTTAGATTTTAATATTGGCAATTCAATTTTGGTATAAATTCTCTCAGGATTCGCACCATTAGAAAACACATATACATCACCCTTAGCTGAAGCAGCATATTTTTGGGATGCAACTTCCCAAATACTATCTGCAAAATCTTCACAGTAATCAGCATATTGACCAGTAAGACGATCTGTTATTCTCGAGGTTAATGTTTCAATGGGTACCGATTGATTGGTCAAACCATATAAACAATCTTGGCTAGTATCAATACCGCCTAAATAAACTGGCCAATCACCACAAAGTGAGCATACATATTCAGCAAATGGATCAATGTAACGAAAATTTTTACCCTGATTTTCGCAATTATATTTATTAATTAAGAGTTGAATAGCATTAACCACTTTTATTCCAAAAACTTCCAAATAGTGTCCTGTCGTATACCAAACAGCGCTCGAAGTAATTAAGTGGAATGGCATGAAAAATAGATGGCGCCATTTACTCTTATATCCTAAAGACCAATCTAAATAGTTGGCATAGGTCGAACCAAGCAACTTTTTAATTCGAACCTGGTCTGTGGCAATTTCTTGGATTGTATTAAGTGCTTTTTGACTTAATGCGTATTGATTTAATTGATAACTATTTTCATATAAAACGATATTGGCCAATGCACTTAATGCTGCTGGCTGAACTAAGATATGGCCGTTTGCACGATTAATAATTTCTTCCAATGCAATTTTTTTAATTTCTAAATCTATTTTATTGTTCCATAAAATGAGGTGCTCTAGATAAGCAGTGCTCTTGTTCTTAAAAGCAACTACAATACTACTACTGAGCAATAACGGCGCTTCAACATCATTTTCATCATACAGTTTTTCAATATCTTGCACATTAAAAGATTTGTCCCACCGATTGTGATAATTGGATATACGTGACCATAATCCCCGGCCACCCAGGGTGAAAGTAAAATCAAGCTGATTCCTAGCCAATTTCTATAATCTGTTGGCAAATCCCCGCCTAGATTTGAACTCCATGTATCGTGATTAGTCGACATGCCTAAAAAGATTTTTTCAAGTGTATCGCCATAACGTTCGTTCGGATAATAATAAAATTTATAAATATCGTATGCTAATAATCCTGTTAAGCTAAGTGGCCATAGACCTCTTGTAACGAATTCAAAACCTTTAAAAAATTCTGTCCATTGACCAGAACGTAACCATGGTCGTGTATAAATAGGTTCATGCACTAACCAGCGTAATGGCCAATTATATTCAGGAACCTTTAATTGATCAGAATTAGTCGATGTTTCTTGTGCTTCCGCGAGGGGTTGCGATGCTAAATTTTCTTTAGACAAACCTCTTTTATCTGTATTTTTGTGGATTTGAGAATTATTGTTATTACTATCAGAAGAGGTTGAATTATTATTGATAATCCGCTGCTCATCATCGGGATTGGTATTGGTTTTTAGCTGTTCAATTAGCACGTATTGCTGCCCCCTTACATTGTAAAAATACCTCCTGTAAGTTGATCAATCCAAACTAGGATATTAAACCGAGTTTTCTGAGCTTTGTAGGCGAATATTGCCACAAGTTGCGTAAGAAATATCTTACAAAATTGTGGTGTTAAATTTTTACTCATGGGCTTTACAAAAACGGTGACATTAAATAAAATTTCTTTTGAGAGCAATACCGTGTTTTTTACGGTATTGACAAAATTTGTTTTGTATGAGAAGGCGCGTTGGAGAAGCTAGTTTTAATGCTTCTTTTAAATACTTCATTAATAAAATGTCTCGAACATTTTACCAAAGCTACGGGACGACGGAATGAGCAACACCCTCTTGGTTTTTTACCGGAGGTTCTTGCAATAAATTGGTCATTTCTGTGGCTGGCTTAGACTTCAAGCATGTTGACCATGAAAATTGCTTAATGCAGTTTTTAGCGGAATCGATCATCTTTTAGAGTTGCCTGGTTCAATAACAATAGGAATTTGACCCGCTTCATGAACTTGATAGTGAATACTTTGCAAAGCTAAAACAACTTGGCCAAGCCAAGTTAGAGTAAAAGCAATGAAAGCTGCCATTACAAAGCCATAAGCCCCCATTCCTAATGTAATATCTAATAAAAACCCAAGGCATAGCATTATTGCAGACCCTGCTGAATTTAATAAAGATGCTCTCGTATTTTGCCTTTCATGATAAGCGTCTTTAGTTCCAACGAAGCTAGTGACTATTGCATAAGCGGCAGAACGTGCATTCCTCACTATAGTCAACAAAAATATCAATAAAAGTTCTTGCCGGATAATCTCTATAACGTCATTATTTTCTGCCTTATGCTTCATTAAAAATTCAATGAGATAATCTTTTATATAAAAACTAATCATCAAAAACAAGCTAGGTGGCACACACATGACCCAAGTTGCATGGAATAAGAGACGTATTAATTCCCGCTCAACATGAGCTGCGGGAGCAGGATTTTTCCAGCATCCTATCGCCAAATTAGCAATAGTGGATTCATTGGGAATGGCCATTGCGGAAAAACTACTAGGTATAATTTGCACTGATTGATAGGCCACTAAGTTTGTTGAATCACGCAGAGAAAGAGTCACTAATATACTAATGATTGTATCAAAAGCAGTTTGAGCTCCATATTTCTTCCCTGTTTTAACACATCTTTTAAAGTTTTAAAGAATTCTGCATCTTTAAATGCTTTCCAAGAAGTTGGAAAATTATTCCATTCCAAAAAGCATGGAGCAATTTTTCTTCTTTATAATAAATGTGGGTAAAAACAAGATCAGTCGATATGATAGCTACATTTTGCGCCATATTGGCCATAATGAATCTCATAAAGCCCAACTCTGCAGGTAGCAAATTAGAAGTCACAATGATGACCACGCCTCCGAAAGCAAATGTCAACATGGTAGGTATCAATTTTCCACGCCCATAGTTATAAAAAGACTTAATGACTGATGTATTAATTAAAAGATAGTTGGCTGCAAATTTTAAAGCTGGCCAACGCAATTCTGTTACAGCCATGTGCGGCGCTTGAGTAACGGGTAGCAATAAAGCATAAGCTTGAATAAGTGGTAAGGACATACAAGTGACGACGGGAACCGTAAGATAAGTGCTGATAAAAAGATGTTTAAGCCTTGCTTTCTTCTCTTTATAATTCGATCTTTTCTTGCCTTTGCTCTCTTGTTTCATTCGCTTCAATGGTTTCATTTGCTTTTATATCAGCAAGTGCCAGCTTAGTAAAGTTACTGTAAAATCGTGTTGAGTCTCTGAATACTGCA
Source organism: Coxiellaceae bacterium (assembly GCA_013414725.1). Taxonomy (GTDB): domain Bacteria; phylum Pseudomonadota; class Gammaproteobacteria. The sequence continues at coordinate 2,648,954 of CP058706.1, forward strand.
TTGATATTTTGCATATTATTATAATAACTCATAATAGAGCCTAATTCTTTATTTTCACGAGCCATTAATTGCTGAGTAGCAAGCACAGAACCAACCGAGAAAAAACGAATGGATCCAACTGTCAAAGTATCAAAAAGAAGAGACCATACATAAAAAGGAGGCAAAAATCGGGTAAAATTCGCCTCATCATTAAAAATGCTAGAATAAACATTATTAGGATCGTCAACTGTTGTCAAAGATAATTCCGGTTCTTCATAAGGCATTTTTATTGGAAGACGTGTGGTGATATAACATCAAAGAAGACCCCTAAAAAATTAATTTATTATTTTAAAATTGACCAAATAATCCAAGGTAGACCAAGTATAACAAACTCATACTAGATTTGCCAAAAATATTTAAATTTGATTTTGCTGAGAAAACACTTCAAAATCAATCATTTCTTGCTCTTGCGATAAAATAATCTGATCATAATCAGTCTTATTAATAACAACAGTGGATGAATTATTGTTATCGATTATTTGATACCATTTATTTTCAACTAGAAATAGCATTCCAAATTGAACTGCATGATCACGAGAGGCAAACTCGATTTTAACAATATCGCTGTTGACATGAACGCGGGAAGCATAGTCAATTAATGACACAAGGCTTTGTTCTCCAACAGGATTTTCATCAAAGGACATGGGAATGCCAGCCTCACTTAGCGTATTTTCATCATCCAAAATCACTGGCCTTGTTTCACCACCTAAGCTTGCAATGATGTTAGGATAACTTTGAGTTATTGGCGCGTCAACGGGGTGAGTATTAGCTTGATTTTTTGTTTTCCACATGACTATAGCTGTTTCATATAGCCTGATTGCGGTTTTAATTGCCAGATTATTATCTAAATGCAAGTAACCAGCCGCCATTTTTTGAAAAATCAGCATTTCTCTCACTAATATTCTCATTGCATGGTAATGATTGACAATTTAAAAAGTTAATCCCCATTTGAATAAGATTTTCATCATGGCTTCTTTGTTCGGATAAAGAAACGTCATATGTATTTCGTCTTTTCCAAACATTGAAGGCTAATGGCATTAGTTGCTGCAAGTATCTTAAATTATTCAAAATATCTGGCCAATGAGTAGAATTGCTAAACTCATTGATAATAACCATGATGCCATTGATTTTCTGGCAACTAAGCAACATATCAAATTCCGTCAGACTGGCCGTATCATTAGTATTACTTGATTGCCACAAACTAGGCTTAAATCTGCCTATGCCATTTATTTTTGCTTGGATTTTGTGACCATAGTGATGCTTGACCATAAAAAAATTTAGACAATGAACTGCATTCACCATCTTCTGGAAGATCAACAGCAGAAGCTATACTTAGTAATAACTCAGCCACTATATTTTCATTGAACCTCACTATATTTTCTTTCATAACTGATTTAATCATGCTTTTTAAGACTAAAAATAAAGCATTAATTAATTGATTGATAGCGTATTTACGGTATTTGACATCATTTACCTGAAGACAAATAGTCGCTATTTTTCTATATAGCCCCATTTTAAGGAAATCATCAGCGTTATGCTGCCAATATATATTTAAAGCTTGATTATAATAAAGCAATACATGTTCAATATTATTTAGATTATTAGTGTATGCGTCACCTAATTGCTCTAAATATACCGCCGTAACAATATTATTAGACCCGACTGTAGCGAGATGATGTTCAAAAGACTTTAATAGCTTGTCTAATATCATAATTATTTGTTATTATTGTTAGTGACCACATAAACGATATTTTATAATCTGAAAATATTTATTGCAATTAATAATGTTACAAGAAGTTAAAAAATGCTTTACCAGGACAAGACAATCCAGACTTGGAAAATACCTCCTAATTCAGGAGGGGTGATTCCCGAACCCGATATCTCAAATAAAACTTACCTTGCTTGTGACATAGGAAAATAGATATATACTCATTACATCTCAAAATGCGAAGTGCAAGGCTCATCTTGCAGCGAATTCGCCGCGTTCTTCAATTGCAAAACACTCAAAATAGAGTGACTATTCTTCGTGTTTTGCTCAATAAGAACGCCACAACTGCTTGCAATCTGAACCTTACACTTCGCATTTTGAGGTATAATAAGTATAGTAGGTTCTTTTATGCATAAAATTAAAACTTATGAAACACCCAATACTACATTATTTACTGTTCTTTAGTCTTTTAATGGTACTTATTACCATGGCCGTAACTTCGACAACCCTTTTAAAATATGGGCCCACCAAAAATGCACCTTAACTTTTGACAATGGCGTCACTCTTTATGATGTCCCACTGGCTGAAACAGAAATACAACGACAAAAAGGTCTCTCTGGAAATAACACCGTCGCTAGCGGGATGTTATTTAGCTTGCCTGAACCAGGCATCGTCGCTTTTTGATGAAAGATACCAAAATACCGCTGGATATTGGTTTTATATCAGCAGATAGAATCTTGCTAAAAATTGAAGCGATGCAACCAGAAACATCCACTTATCACTTTTCAGAAGAGGCCGTGTCCTATGCACTTGAATTACCACATGGGCAATTTGCCAAATTCGGCTTGCAAGTCGGTTCACAGATAACTTATCAAAAGTGTCAATAAATTGTTTTGTGGGTTTGGTCAAGAGGTGCCTGTATGACCTCTGATGAGAAGGCGAATAAACTAAATTAAAGCGCCATTGCACAGTTGTGACTACCTGGCATGGGGCTGGAAGGAATGACAAATGAATTTCTGTAGGATCAATTGAAGTGATTTTGCCATTTGACTGTTTCCGTTATATCATCTGGTTAAATTATGAATCAATTCCCCCTCCTAAAAAGAGGCAAAAATAAGGTAATCCAGATTGATCAAGTCCTTACAATTAGGCAATAAGTCCTTTCCAGTCAACATCATTCAAGGCCCATTGGCAGGCGTCAGTTCTGCACCTTTTCGGCTATTAACATGGCGCTATAGCCAACCCGCATTTTCCTGCACCGAAATGATTTCCTGCAAAACACTGGTGCATCAACCAAAACATTCTCATCGACGCTTTGTNGGAAAAAGCCCCGAAGAAGGCCCGGTTTGTTTTCAATTATCAGCCACTGACCCCAGAGAACTGGCAGAAGCGACTCAAATTGTAACCGATTATGGCGCTGATTTAATTGATTTAAATTGCGGTTGTCCCGTGAANAANATCCGCAGCAAAGGTGCAGGTTCGAGCCTACTGACTGATGTTGGCAAACTTTATCAATTAATCACGGCAATGAAACAAAACACTCATGTGCCCGTGTCCATTAAAATCCGGGTTGAAGGGGCAAGCAACGAGAAATTTAATGCAGAAATTGCCAAGGTGGTAGCTGATGCCGGTGTTGANTTTTTGGTGGTACATGGGCGGCATTGGACAGAACATTATGAAACCCCTGCNCGACATGATCAAATTCAATTCTTTGTAGAGCAATTATCGATCCCCGTTATTGGTAATGGTGATATTGCTTGTATTAATTCCTTAAAACGCATGTTTGCAACAGGGTGCGCTGGGGTCATGATTGCAAGAGCCGGAGTAGGACAACCTTGGTTGATTCGTCAATTAATTGCAGAGATGAATCAGCAATATTTTGCTATGCCGTCATTGCAAGAGATCAGCGCCCTATTTTTGGAACATATACAACATCTTGCAAGTTTGCTGAATAGCGAAAAATTCGCTATTTTACAAGCACGTAAATTCGCAAAATATTATGGACGTGGCTTGGCCGCTCGGACGGAATTTTGCAAAGCGATAAATACTTGCGAAAATATGCGGGATTTACAAAATATTTGTGCGCTTTATTTTGCTTAATCCATCTAAGTTTTCAAGAAGGTGAAATAGTAAGCCAAAAGCGGGCCTAAAAGAAACGAACATAATCATGGATCTTATTTCACCCAAAACGGTCAAGGTAATTGCTTGCCTTGAACATAAATCAATAAGTTAGCTGCAAATCTTCCAAGGTTCACCAACGCCACAAAAATTGTTATAATTGTCGTTTTATCCATACACAAGACGCGGCAGAATATGAGAATAAGACTGATCACTATTGTATTGTTATATGTTAGCTTTCTACAAACATGTTTTGGCATGGAAAATTCTTTCTATATCTTACATGGGCAAAAACATGTGCCTTCTAGCCTTTTAAACCATTTCCAATCGATTGATGTTCTCATCTCTCAAGCATATCATGTAAACGCGAAAGGTAAAGTATCAGGATTTATTGATCATGATACTTTGCAATTTGCTAATCAACACGCTATGAGGGTCATGGCATTGGTGACGAATTCCAATTTTGATAAACACGCAGTCCATCAATTTTTAGCTGACTTTGAAGCACAAAAAAATGCGATCCAATCTATTCTAATTGCCTGCAAGCAACAACATCTTTATGGTGTGCAGTTTGACTTTGAAAGTGTCTCACTAAAAGACAGAGATGCTTTAACTCATTTTTATCGAAACGCAGCCTACGTATTGCATAAACATAGGCTTGTCGTCAGCTTCGCTGTAATACCGATAACCGCAGGCCCACATAATTCGGCNTTTTTAAAAAGACAATATGAAAATATAGGAGGCGCTTATGATTTAAAAATCCTAGGCAAAATTGGAGATTTCATTAGCGTCATGGCCTATGACCAGCATACCCATGGCACAATGCCTGGCCCCACAGCGAGCATAGATTGGGTAAATTCAGTTATTAATTACACTTTACAATATGTCCCTCCTCAAAAAATTTCATTAGGCATTCCTGTTTATTCTGATTATTGGTTTACCGGCTTAAATTCAAGCAATCCTCATGGCAGAATATCAACTAGGTTAGTCGAACTAAGCTATAAAGATTTGAAACCAATATTAAACAAAAATCATGTCAAGCTACATTGGGACCCCGATCACGGAGTAAACTATGCAATTTACCAATACGCTTGGCTAAACGAATATATTTTTGCAGAGGACTTCAAATCTTTTAAAGCAAAATATGATCTAGCTAANAAATATCATCTACGAGGCACTTCCATTTTTAGCCTTGGCAACGAAGACCCAAGAATTTGGGATATATTAACTGCGTATCATATCGCAATCTGAACGTTACAGTTCGCAGTTTAGGGTGTAATGGGTATAGAAATTTTTCTTCTATAACAATTTTTTACAACAAGCCAAAGCCAACAACAATGAAAAGACCAAACCTTATCTAAGGCAATGGCTTGCCCACCATAGCTTTCTGAATGGGCCATTATGACGGCTTTGGCTCAAGTTCTTGTTCACAACTCAATACATGAAAATTTTTTAACCTACGTTCAAATAGCTTTAATTTAGCGTACGTATTATATGTTGAACTGCTTTCTCAGCAGCCATATTCCATAGTTGAGCAAGCAATACCGGGTTATTCTCTATTTCACCAATTTTATGCTTAGGCATATTGCTAGGACTTACATAATATCCATCCTTCCATACTACTTGATTATCTTTAACTAATTTAGCATTTACTACCAGAATCGGTTCCACAGAAGTGGCATATCCCGTGGGAATACTTAGACCATATTTCTGAATTTCAATATTCATCACGGCATCAGCTGATTCGATTGGAACAATTTTTAAAGATGTATTTTCTTTGATTTCTTTCATCATGTTATCTTTTACTATTTTATCAATATGTATATTATTATTCTCAGCAAGGGCTTTTAATTTTTTTGACTCTTGAGAATTTTGCCCTGCTGCTATGGCGTCACCCACTATTCCAGTCAACATCAAATAACCTAATCCTGGGCCTACATAATACATATCAACAGGCACTTTTACATGATCATCAATTGCTATAGCTTTAATCGATTGTTTATTTTGCTGAGATAGCGGTTTCAAACTGGTGGCAGCGCAACCACTCAATAATATCAAAGACATTAGTAAAACCACATATTTATAAATTATTTTCATACTATCCTCCAAATTTATTTAAAATAATAGCAACTACTTGCCGTTAGAAGTGGGCGTCCTAGGCCCTATCGCTTTCCTCAAATTTCTATCTATATTTTTATCAAAAACTCGTCCATCTTCTTATAAAAAAGGCGACATTAAATAAAATTTTCCATACTAGCAATACCGTATTTTTACCATATTGACAAAATTTATTTTATATGATGATTCTTGGCAGAGTCATTGGGTGTAACATGGGCATGCCATAGTCATGACAGAGGTGTAATGGGTATAGTAAGAATAAAAGTTTAGGCTAATACACTTTTCAGCGGAGTGGTTGTAGCATCACTATTAAATTTATTCAATTGTGCTAATAAATTTTGCGGGGTATGTTCCATTCTATAATCATAAAATATCTGTCCATTGAAACTAATTGGATTTTTATCTCCTTTTGAAAACCAAGCGTTCATAAAACTCAATGGNCCTTTTGTTATTTTCCCAAACATCCAGTTTTATTACAGATGAGTCCCGTTTAACTGTTATCATTTCTTCACAACAAGATTTTAATAAGCTTTTACCGACACCTTTTCCTTGAGCTTCTGACAATAAATATAGCTTACTCAAGTGGGCCACATTATTTTCAAATTCGATTTTTGCATACCCAATTATTCTATGCTGATCTTTAGCGATAAAATAACATTTGGCTTCATTGAGAAGCTCTAATGATAAGTCTTTGATATTAAACATCGAATCAAGGTCTGTTTCTGTGAATAGATTTGGATATGTTTGCCTATATGTTTCTTTACAGAGTTCGGAGAGCGCTTCTTTATCGTCGATGTTAGCGCGGGATATAATGATTCCGGAATCTTTAAATACCGCACTAAAGTTTACCAATAATTGGCTTTGAGTTTTTTCATTTTTAAAAATGCTGAGGATTTATGATGTGGCATCATTCTGTATAGGCCTCTATAAATTAGTATTTTTGGCGGGACATTTTATCATAAAAACTAAAAGAGACAAGTCGCAACATTTAATAAATAGCTGGTTCACACTATTTTGACAACAAAAGAAGAGGCAAGGGCCTGATGGATTGTACCCAATTTTTCATATAAGTATTTAAATTAATCGTTTAAAATGATACATTTATGAATATCAGCTTATGTAATCGTGCCTAATTGCTTAGTTGAGTGTCCGTTTTTCGGGGCGGCATCAAATCATTCATATGGAATAATTAGGGTTTCATTATATTTATAATGTTCTATTAATAACAGGAGGATTGACCATCAAAACTATCATAATCATTTTATCGGGGTGTGTGGTGCTTGCNGATGGCTTATTTTATTTATTATTTTTTGTTATGCGTAATGTTAAAATACCTACATATCGAGTGATGAATCAACAAGGTAACATTGAGATTCGACAATATGACCCGATGATTATTGCCGAAGTAACCCTCACTGGCGAGCGTAACGATACTATAAATCGTGGTTTTAGAGTACTTGCCGCCTATATTTTTGGAGAAAACACTCGTTCAAATTCAAATGGGGCTGGCAGCGAAAAAATCGCTATGACCGCGCCAGTGATGCATCAGAGGGCGAACAACCAAACTTGGCAAGTAAGATTTATAATGCCTAAGCAATACTCATTAAATACTTTGCCAAAACCAACAACAGAAAATATAAAACTCATTGGCCTGGACAAAGAAAACTTTGTAGTCATTAGGTATTCCGGCAGCTGGTCAGAAAACGTACCCAGAAACAANTTGGAGCAGCTTATCCAATTTATTAAAGACAATAAAATATATGTTGTTGA